>NZ_JAFBEA010000021.1 GCF_016908515.1 Virgibacillus halotolerans | reverse complement strand
AGTAGACAGTGGAAATAATAAAATAATTTAGGCGGCCATAGTCCTATATTCTATAGGGCTGTGGCCATTTAATTTGTCTTGATATCTTTCATGATTATAGAAATGTATGTACTCATTTATTGCTCTTCTCAGTTCGTCGTATGTTTCGTATTTATGTAGATAATACTTTTCGCATTTTAGTGTGCCCCAAAATGATTCCATTGGTCCGTTATCAACACATTTACCAACTCGTGACATACTGTGTGTCATCTCAGCCTTATCTATCTTACGTTTAAATCCATATGAAGTATATTGAAATCCTCGATCACTATGAATAAGTGGATGTTCCTCTTCATTTAAAGTAGCTATTGCCTGATCTAATGTTTTGAAAACTAGTCGATTATTGTTTCTATGTCCAAATACATAGCTAACAATAGACCCATCATATAAATCACGAATAGCACTTAAATAGGCCTTCTTTGAAGTACCATACTTGAATTCCGTTACATCCGTTACCCATTTTTCATTCGGATGTTCTGCCAGGAAATTACGATTTAAGATATTCTCCGCAACGTGTTGGGGGACTGATCGTTTATATCTCTTCTTCTTTTTACGTATGACACACTCCAATTTTGAGATATCCATTAATCGATAAATTCTTTTGTGATTGAGTTTGTGTCCTAATTTCCTTTCAAATTTCTTATCCATATTTAATTTCATTCGACGGTATCCATAAATTCCTTCCACTTTTTTATGTAGGATGATCATCTCTTTTATAATCTCTTTATTTTGAAGTTCTTGTTTAGAAGGTTTTCTATTTAACCATTTATAATAAGAGGATCGTGCAATCCCAGCGATTTCACAAAGAAGGGAAATTGACATACTTTCTTCTACATGTAATTCTTTTATTGCGATATATTTAACTTCAAATCTAACTTGATTTATTTTAGCCTCCTTTCGATCTCCTCTAACTTTTTTAGAAATGCATTCTCCGCACGTAAACGTTCATTTTCTTTTTCTATTCTCTGAATCTCTAACCACATTTTTTCTTCTG
>NZ_JAFBEA010000019.1 GCF_016908515.1 Virgibacillus halotolerans | reverse complement strand
AGGAACAATGGTAGGAGAGCGTTCGAAGGGCTGTGAAGTCAGACCGTGAGGACTGGTGGAGCGCTTCGAAGTGAGAATGCCGGTATGAGTAGCGAAAAAAGAGTGAGAATCTCTTTCACCGAAAGCCTAAGGTTTCCTGAGGAAGGCTCGTCCTCTCAGGGTTAGTCGGGACCTAAGCCGAGGCCGAAAGGCGTAGGCGATGGACAACAGGTAGATATTCCTGTACCACCTCCTTTCCGTTTGAACGACGGGGGGACGCAGGAGGATAAGAAATGCGCACTGATGGATGTGCGCCCAAGCAGTGAGGAAGTTGAACAGGTAAATCCGTTCAGCAATTCCGGGCTGTGATGGGGAGGGAAATTGAGTACCGAAGTTTCTGATTTCACACTGCCAAGAAAATCCTCTAGTGAGGAAAGAGGTGCCCGTACCGCAAACCGACACAGGTAGGCGAGGAGAGAATCCTAAGGTGAGCGGGAGAACTCTCGTTAAGGAACTCGGCAAAATGACCCCGTAACTTCGGGAGAAGGGGTGCTTCATTAACATGGAGCCGCAGTGAATAGGCCCAAGCGACTGTTTAGCAAAAACACAGGTCTCTGCGAAGCCGAAAGGCGAAGTATAGGGGCTGACACCTGCCCGGTGCTGGAAGGTTAAGGGGAAGCGTTAGCACTTCGGTGCGAAGCGTAGAACCGAAGCCCCAGTAAACGGCGGCCGTAACTATAACGGTCCTAAGGTAGCGAAATTCCTTGTCGGGTAAGTTCCGACCCGCACGAAAGGTGCAACGACTTGGGCACTGTCTCAACGAGAGACCCGGTGAAATTATACTATGCGTGAAGATGCGCATTACCCGCGACAGGACGGAAAGACCCCGTGGAGCTTTACTGTAGCCTGATATTGAATGTTCGTGCAGCTTGTACAGGATAGGTGGGAGCCTTAGAAACGTGAGCGCTAGCTTACGTGGAGGCATCCGTGGGATACCACCCTGGCTGTATGAACCTTCTAACCCAGGACCGTGATCCGGTTCGGAGACAGTGTCAGGCGGGCAGTTTGACTGGGGCGGTCGCCTCCTAAAAGGTAACGGAGGCGCCCAAAGGTTCCCTCAGAATGGTT
>NZ_JAFBEA010000018.1 GCF_016908515.1 Virgibacillus halotolerans | reverse complement strand
TCTAAAGGCAAGCCTTTAGATGTTCGAAAAACAGTCTCTGTTTTTCTTGACATACTGGTTGTTTTGTTCAGTTTTCAAGGAGCAAATGTTTTGTGTTGCTTCAAAATAGCAACTTTATTAATGTACCATGCATCGTCTTTGATGTCAACAACTAATTTAAATTGTTTTTTTGGAATGATACAATCTTTTTTCTTGATTAATATATGGTGGAGCCTAGCGGGATCGAACCGCTGACCTCCTGCGTGCAAGGCAGGCGCTCTCCCAGCTGAGCTAAGGCCCCATATCAAATGGTCGGGAAGACAGGATTCGAACCTGCGACCCCTTGGTCCCAAACCAAGTGCTCTACCAAGCTGAGCTACTTCCCGTAAAAAATGGTGCGCCCAAGAGGAGTCGAACCTCTAACCTTCTGATTCGTAGTCAGATACTCTATCCAATTGAGCTATGGGCGCATAATGCCGAGAACCGGAATCGAACCGGTACGGTAGTTACCTACCGCAGGATTTTAAGTCCTGTGCGTCTGCCAATTCCGCCACCCCGGCTTGCTATTGGAGCGGAAGACGGGATTCGAACCCGCGACCCCCACCTTGGCAAGGTGGTGTTCTACCACTGAACTACTTCCGCTTATAAGGCACTTGTTACTTCATATTAATGATGCGGGTGAAGGGAATCGAACCCCCACGTCATAAGACACTAGATCCTAAGTCTAGCGCGTCTGCCAGTTCCGCCACACCCGCAAATGGTGAGCCATGGAGGATTCGAACCTCCGACCCTCTGATTAAAAGTCAGATGCTCTACCGACTGAGCTAATGGCTCTTGCTATTAATAAATACTACTTATAGGGCTAAGCAAATAACCCTTATTAAATTTAGCTAATGGTGCCGGCCAGAGGAATCGAACCCCCAACCTACTGATTACAAGTCAGTTGCTCTGCCAATTGAGCTAGGCCGGCTTATCATGAATTTCAATGAACATAAAAACAATGGTGGAGGATGCAGGGCTCGAACCTGCGACCCCCTGCTTGTAAGGCAGGTGCTCTCCCAGCTGAGCTAATCCTCCGTTGCACAGATCGTGCAAAGCATGTCCTGTTTTTAAAAACTATGTATCGCCTGGCGACGTCCTACTCTTGCAGGGGCAAAGCCCCAACTACCATCGGCGCTGAAGAGCTTAACTGCTGTGTTCGGTATGGGAACAGGTGT
>NZ_JAFBEA010000017.1 GCF_016908515.1 Virgibacillus halotolerans | reverse complement strand
TGGGGCCAATGATTGGGGTGAAGTCGTAACAAGGTAGCCGTATCGGAAGGTGCGGCTGGATCACCTCCTTTCTAAGGATAGAAACGGAACGCTAGACAGTTACTTCGGTAACTGTCTGGTAAGGACATACTTGGTTGTTTGGTTCAGTTTTGAGGGAGTAAATTCTCTTTATAATAGATGGGCCTGTAGCTCAGTTGGTTAGAGCGCACGCCTGATAAGCGTGAGGTCGGTGGTTCGAGTCCACCCAGGCCCACCATCTTACTTCTATAATCCGGGGCCTTAGCTCAGCTGGGAGAGCGCCTGCCTTGCACGCAGGAGGTCAGCGGTTCGATCCCGCTAGGCTCCATTTTGTACCTTGAAAACTAAATAAGAGTAATTCAACGACATCTAATAACAAACCGCGGAAGCGTTTTTTGACGTGGAAGCAAGATAAATCGTAAGTTCTTAACACTAACAATTTAGTTAAGTGAATAAGGGCGCACGGTGGATGCCTTGGCACTAGGAGCCGATGAAGGACGGGACTAACACCGATATGTCTCGGGGAGTCGTAAGTAGACTGTGATCCGAGAATTTCCGAATGGGGGAACCCACTGTTCGTAATGGAGCAGGACATGTATCTGAATACATAGGATACATGAGGCAGACCCGGGGAACTGAAACATCTCAGTACCCGGAGGAAGAGAAAGCAAATGCGATATCCCAAGTAGCGGCGAGCGAAACGGACATAGCCCAAACCAGAAAGCTTGCTTTCTGGGGTTGTAGGACACACCTTTGGAGTTACAAAGAAATGCATTAGACGAATCGATCTGGAAAGGTCAGCCACAGCGGGTAACAGCCCTGTAGTCGAAAGTGCGTTTCCTCCGGTGTGTATCCTGAGTACGGCGGAACACGAGAAATTCCGTCGGAATCCGGGAGGACCATCTCCCAAGGCTAAATACTCCCTAGTGACCGATAGTGAACCAGTACCGTGAGGGAAAGGTGAAAAGCACCCCGGAAGGGGAGTGAAATAGATCCTGAAACCGTGCGCTTACAAGTAGTCGGAGCCCGTTAATGGGTGACGGCGTACCTTTTGTAGAATGGACCGGCGAGTTACGATCGTATGCAAGGTTAAGTGGAAGACACGGAGCCGAAGCGAAAGCGAGTCTGAATAGGGCGAGTTTAGTATGCGGTCGTAGACCCGAAACCGTGTGATCTACCCATGTCCAGGGTGAAGGTCAGGTAACACTGACTGGAGGCCCGAACCCACGTATGTTGAAAAATGCGGGGATGAGGTGTGGGTAGGGGTGAAATGCCAATCGAACACGGAGATAGCTGGTTCTCTCCGAAATAGCTTTAGGGCTAGCCTCAAGGAACGAGTACTGGAGGTAGAGCACTGATTGGACGAGGGGCCCTCACCGGGTTACCGAATTCAGTCAAACTCCGAATGCCAGCTACTTTGCCTTGGGAGTCAGACTATGGGTGATAAGGTTCATAGTCGAGAGGGAAACAGCCCAGACCGCCAGCTAAGGTCCCAAAGTATACGTTAAGTGGAAAAGGATGTGGCGTTGCCCAGACAACCAGGATGTTGGCTTAGAAGCAGCCATCATTTAAAGAGTGCGTAATAGCTCACTGGTCGAGTGACACTGCGCCGAAAATGTACCGGGGCTAAACGTATCACCGAAGCTGCGGATTGTTCCG
>NZ_JAFBEA010000016.1 GCF_016908515.1 Virgibacillus halotolerans | reverse complement strand
TCCTTTCTATATACGATATTTTTGTGGTTAAAAACATTGTATATAGGGTTTGATGATTGACCCTTTTCTATTTACACAATTATACGGACTTAATCCTTTCCCGCTCGATCTGGGCTGTTCTCGCTCGATTTACTGCCGGCGTTGCTCGACTTTCTTCCTTTCTCGCTCGATCTGGGCCGTTCTCGCTCGATTTACTGCCTGCGTCGCTCGACTTTCTTCCTTTCCCGCTCGATCTGGGCTGTTCTCGCTCGATCTGGGCTGCTCTCGCTCGATTTACTGCCGGCGTCGCTCGATCTGGGCTGTTCTCGCTCGATTTACTGCCTGCGTCGCTCGACTTTCTCCTTTCTCGCTCGAATAATGACAATCCCCGAATATGTCCTGTTCTAAAACATCCTACCTTTTAAACCATCTTCTCTTTTTCAGATCGTATTCTAGATTCGACGCTTTTAATATCCTAGTGACGACGTTTCGTGAATTGATATTTAAAAAACGCATGCATTCCTTATTGGTAATCCAAGGCTTTATTAATAATAAATAATCCGAAAGCGTCTTTATATGAGCGACTTTTGATAATCTATTACATTGCTTACACTTCCAATTCGAGTGTATTCGTTCCATACCCAAATGTCCGCATGCTGGACAATGGACGCCCGGCATAATGCTCGACCAATTGACACCATATTTTCCTAAGATATTGAAATCAAAATCATAACATTTCCCTAATATTGCTTCACCTATTTTTCGATGATTTATTCTCGAATTAGATGCGTTTTCATATCTTTGCTCTAATGCTATAATTTTCTTTGGAATATGCTCTCCATGTGAAACCATCTTTGCAATTGCCTTTTCATCACCTATCACTTGAATTACTGTACTCGGTTCACTCACCGCAACGAAAAAATGAACGGGAACATCATGATATCCAAGTTCCGATAAAAATCGCATTAAGTTAAATTTATGGGACTCTGCTTGAGAGATAGGATGACGAAAACCGGTTACTATTTCACCGCTATCTCTTGTAAACGTATTGAGGTTAGTGTTAAATATGATCTTATCATTATAGTTTTTGATTTCAAGAATATATATTGCATGGGGACTTATTAGAATACTATCGATTTGAATTTCGGTACTATCGATTTTCAGGGTTACATCATGAAGGATTGTGAAGTTCTTGGCGAAGTAACTATGAATATAACCATCAACCTTGATTTCTCCAATATAGCCTTTATATCTACGTGCGAATTCTGCCTCTAGTTTGTTTCGATGTTTAAATTTGCGTGGTAAACGAGGAAGTGCTGCATCCAACTTTTTTAATAAAATTGGTTTTGTTCTATTTCGTAGGATCATCGCTTTCTCCTTTGAATTTTTTAAATCGTGGTTACATAATCATTCATATGTCATAGTCGGGGATTGATAGTTAAAAATATATCACATTTTATGTTCTCAGTAAATCACAATATTCCAATCCCAATCCAAAAAAACGCCCTAAGGATGCTATACCTTTAGAGACGCTTTCTTCTAATCAATCATTAGCTTCCATCGCTTCGACAAGCAGCGAAAGCTCTTCCCAGCGATCCATCTTCGTTTCCAGTTTTACTTCAACCTGCTGCTGCTCAGCAAACAATTCCTGCACTTTTTCGGAATCACTGCCTGCGTCAACAATACCTGCCTTTAGTTCCTCTATTTGGCCTTCTAGTTCCATAATCTCGTCCTCAATAACTTCCCATTCTTTTTGCTCATGGTAGGACAATTTCTTCTTGGGTTTCTTTGTCTTTGGCTCCGCCTTGACTTGTTTCGTTTGTTTTACTTCTTTAGCCACTTGCTGTTCCAAGTACTCACTGTAGTTACCAAAGAACAGCGATACTTCAGGGTGTCCTGAGAAAACCAGGAGGCGATCGACTACACGATCCAGGAAATAGCGATCATGCGAAACAGTGATAACAACGCCAGGGAACTGGTCGAGATATTCCTCCAACACACTTAATGTTTGTGTATCCAGATCGTTCGTCGGCTCATCTAGAAACAGCACATTCGGTTCTGTCATCAATACCTTCAGTAAATAAAGGCGTCTTCTTTCCCCACCAGACAATCTGCGAATATACGTCCACTGCTGTGCACGGGAAAATAGGAAACGTTCCAGCATCTGTTCCGCTGTAATAACGTCGCCATCTTTTGTATGAATCACTTCCGCTACTTCTTTAATATAATCAATGATGCGTTGGCTGCCATCCAGTTCTTCTTCGCCTTGGGTATAATAGCCAATCTTAACCGTTTCCCCGACTTCCACTTCTCCAGCGTCAGGTGTTACCCGCTTCGCCATCATATTTAAAAGCGTTGTTTTACCAGATCCATTGGGACCGATAATGCCTAATCGCTCACCGGGAACGACGAGATGGCTAAAATCGTGCAACAATACCCTGCCAACATAAGCTTTTTCAATATTTTTCAGCTCTATGACCTTTTTCCCTAGCCTGGACGATCCTACTTGAAATGCTACCTGCTCTTTTTTCGTATCAAAGGTTTGCTCTTGCATATCGGCAACACGATTGACGTGTGCTTTCTGCTTCGTGGATCTAGCCCTCGCACCGCGTCTGAGCCAGGCAAGCTCGCGACGTAGTGTGTTCTGATGCTTCATTTCGTTACTAACTTCCAACGCTTCCCGTTCCGCTTTTTTCTCGAGGAACACTTCATAGTTACCTTCATAAATATATAAATTCCCTTTATCCAGCTCGTAAATTCGATTGGTTACCCGATTTAAAAAATACCGATCATGTGTCACGAGCAGCAAGGATCCTCTATACGTTTGTAAAAATTTCTCCAGCCATTCCACTACTTCATTATCCAAATGGTTTGTCGGCTCGTCCAGAATCAATAAGTCAGCAGGCTGAATGAGTGCCTTAGCAATTGCCACCCGCTTCTTTTGCCCGCCGGATAATGCTGTTACTTTTTTATCGAAATCAGTGATACCTAATTTGGTCAGGACCGTTTTAGCAGTTGTGTTTGCTTCCCATGCTTCTGCTTCATCCATCTTTTGCTGTAATTTCAGTAATCGGGATTGTGCCTCTTGATGCTCAGGATTCTGTTGTAGTTCGAGCAGTGCGCGCTCATAATCACGCATCAGCCTCATGATTGTGGAATCACCATAATAAATTTGTTCAATCACAGTTAACTCCGGATCCAGTTTGGGGTCCTGTGCTAGATATTCAATATGGTAGTCTTTTGGAAATTTAACCGTTCCTGCTTCTGCTGATTCGATACCGGCAATCGTTTTTAACAGACTGGATTTCCCTGTACCATTTACACCAATGAGGCCAATTCGCTCACGTGTTGCAATCGTACATGTTATATGATTGAATAATATTTTTTCACCAAATGATTTATATAAATTTTCAATAGTAAGCATTTTAAATCCCTCTTTACATCATAATCTGACAACTCGTTTACTCCGATTTTTTACTTTTAAATAATGTTTTCAGGATAATCACGATCAAAAATAAGAGCCAGGAAGAAACGAGATAAAATACATACTTACCCACCGCGCCCATATCGCCAAAAAAGAACACCATTCCTGTCCAAATAACGGCCATCATAATTAATTGAACTACTAATAATTTAATGCTAATCTCCTCCGAAAAATAAAATAACCCATTATACAGTTTATCCTACTCACAGCTATTTTTCCATCTAAAAAGCCGAGATGCAACAGTTTTACTGGCATTCTCGGCTTATCTAGATTAATTTTCTATCATTTTTACGATGTTCGCCATTTCAATGGCTGATACCGCTGCATCTGCTCCCTTATTTCCAGCCTTCGTACCGGATCGTTCCACTGCTTGTTCGATCGTATCCGTTGTTAATATACCAAAAATGACTGGCTTACCGGATTGAATTGATGCACTTGCCACGCCTTTTGCCGCTTCGTTACACACATAATCAAAGTGTGGTGTTGCCCCGCGAATCACGGTTCCCAATGTGATTACAGCATCATATGCATCGTCTGCTGCCATTTTTTGTGCAATCAGCGGGATTTCAAATGCGCCTGGCACCCAAGCTGTATCAATATTCTCTTCTGATACACCGTGTCGCTTTAACGTTCCGATTGCTCCATCTAGTAATTTACTCGTAATAAAATCATTAAACCTCGCAACAACAATGCCTATTTTTAAATCACTGCCAACTAAACTTCCCTCGTATGTTTTTCCCATTTTATCTGTCTCCTTTTATTTAAACTGCTTTCGCATAGTTTGAAGTATTACCACCGCAGTTGATATACACTTCGCTTTCCGCGGGCGAACCGCGAGCCTCCTCACTCGTTCCTCGCTGTGGGGTCTCGCATTGCTCGCTATTCCCGCAGGAGTCTCCATGTATATCACCTGCTGATAAAGCTAATTTCATTATTTTCTTGCAACTTATTCATTATGAAATGTAAGTATGTGTCCCATTTTTGAGAACTTTGTTTTCATGTATTTGTCATTTTCCTGACGACTGTCTATTTGAATCGGAATGCGTGATACAACATTGATTCCGTATGCTTCCAGTGCATCCATTTTTTCCGGATTGTTCGTTAACAGCCTAACATTTTCCACACCTAAGTCCTTTAATATTTGTGCACTGAAGTCATACTCCCGTAAATCCGGAGCAAAGCCTAACTGTTCATTTGCTTCAACTGTATCCAAGCCATCATCCTGCAGTTGATAGGCGCGCAGTTTATTTAAAAGCCCAATACCTCGGCCTTCCTGTCGCATATATACCAAAACACCTGAACCTGCTGCTTCAATTTTCTTTAATGCTTCGTGCAACTGTGGACCACAATCACAGCGATGCGATCCAAAGACATCTCCTGTCAGACACTCGGAATGGATGCGCGTTAATACCGGCGCTTCTTCATCAATGTCCCCTTTAACAAGTGCGATGTGTTCTTTATCATCCAAATCGTTTGAGTAGCCAACCATCTTAAATTCACCGAATTCGGTTGGTAAGATCGTTTCTACTTCTCGTTTAATATGTTTTTCATGTACTTTTCGGTAAGCGATTAGCGCTTCAATGGTAACGATCTTCAAATCAAATCTTTTTGCGATTTCCTGTAAATCAGGAACACGTGCCATCGTTCCATCTTCGTTTATAATTTCACAAATCGTTCCGGAAGGGGAGGCACCACTTAACACTGCCAAATCAACGGAAGCTTCTGTATGTCCTGGTCGCGTTAATACACCACCGGATTTAGCAATCAAAGGAAATACATGTCCAGGCTGTTTAAAATCACTGTTACGCACCCCTGGCTTCACCAATGCCTGAATCGTTTTTGACCGTTCCCCTGCACTGATACCTGTCGTTGTATCCACATGATCAACGGTTGTCGTGAATGCAGTACCCAAAGGGTCTGTGCTTTGATTCATCATGAGAGACAGGCCCACCTTCTCAGCTAAATCCTCGTTGATGGCTGTACAAACCAAGCCACGACCGTGGGTGATCATAAAGTTAATCACTTCCGGGGTCGCTTTTTCTGATAATGCAACAAAGTCCCCTTCGTTTTCTCTATTTTCATCGTCTACCACAATAATCGTTTTTCCCTTTTTCAAATCGCTGATTGCCGCTTCGATTGTATGAAACATCTACTCCACTACCTTTCGGGACGTACTACAACGTCCATTGTCATTCAATTTTATAGCGCGTTTTTGCTAAGCATGTTTTGCACATGTTTTGCCAGCATGTCACATTCGATGTTGACGATATCGCCTGTATCTTTTTCACCTAAGATGGTTTCTGTTACGGTATGTGGAATAAGTGAGATTGTAAAGACATTTTCACGTACACCAAAGACGGTTAAACTAATACCATCAACCGCAATCGATCCTTTCATGAGTAAAAACGGACTGAGATCCCCTGGTATTTCAATCTCGTAATAAATCGCATTTTCCTCGCTCCACTTCTTCACAATCGTACCCGTACTGTCTACATGTCCAGAAACAAAATGACCACCAAATCGTCCGTTTCCAGCCATTGCGCGTTCTAAATTAACATGTGATCCCGTTGTTAATGTATTTAAAGAAGTCGCTTTGATCGTCTCTGGCATCACATCGACTTGGAATGTATCTGGCGTAAAGGTGGTTACAGTCAAACAGATGCCATTTATCGCAATACTGTCACCAATCTGTACATCCTCGATTACTTTCGCAGATTCAATCGTCAATTGAACGGCCCGCTCTGAAACATGATTAATATTTATCACTGTGCCTTTTTCTTCAATAATCCCTGTAAACATCAGCATCCTCCTCCCGTGGTATTGCAACCAACTTGATATCCTGCCCAATTCGCTCCACTGTTTCTATATTTAGCGCTAATGTTTCCGCTATCGTTTGAAATCCTGCTCCAGAGAAGGGAGTCGCGGCATCCGTACCACCGATTAACTTTGGCGCCATGTATAATATCAATTGATTGATTTGCTTTGCTTCTAAAAAAGACCCATTTACGCCAGCACCGCCTTCAACAAACAAAGACGCAATGCCCTCACTTCCTAGCACCTGCAAAACTTTATCAATCGCTAATTCCTCGGTGTCGATCTGGATGACAGACACCTTTTCATGTTGGATATACGGTTCTTTTTCCTGTGCAGTGACCTGTTTCCCTACAAAAATCCAAGTTTCTACTTCGTTATCTGTAATGACATTTGCATCGATTGGCGTTCTTAACTTCGTATCTAAAATGACGCGCAATGGGTTTTTACCACCACCTGGAATTCTTGTCGTAAGACTTGGATTATCTGCAATTACAGTACCGACACCAACGAGTATAGCGTCATGCCTATGCCGATAATGGTGAACATCTAACCGTGCTGCTTCACTGGTAATCCACTTGCTGTCACCAGTCGCTGTTGCTGTTTTCCCATCCATGCTGACTGCTGACTTCACCGTCACAAATGGCATGTTCGTTTTTGTATAATGGAAGAAAACGGCATTTAATGCTGTTGCTTCTTTTTCAAGTAGTCCGAGTTCAACATCTATACCGGCTGCACGGAGCCGCTCAATCCCGTTTCCGGCGACTTTTACATTCGGATCAATCATTGCAATAACTGCACGCTTAATGCCTTTTTCAATGATTAGATCAGCACATGGCGGTGTTTTCCCATAGTGACTGCACGGCTCCAGTGTGACATAAATCGTCGCGTCCCTTGCCTTTTCCCCTGCCATTTCGAGCGCATTTACTTCTGCATGGGCTTCACCCGCTTTTAAATGGGCACCGAAACCTACCATTTCTCCATTTCGAACGACAACCGCGCCAACTGTTGGATTAGGACTTGTTTGATTAGCAACTTTCCCTGCAATCTCTAGCGCAAACTTCATATAGTCCCTATCATTCACCCATATCGCCCTCTCCTTTATTAATGCAATACAACAAAAAAGCCCCTGAAATTAGCTTCAGGGGCGTAAGGTAAGATTTAGAATTTTAATATGCAAACAATATCTGCTAAAAAAATAGCTACCATAAATAATCGTGTAAATAACCTACACAAAAATTACTGTTCGTCTATATAACAAATAAGCATGCCTAAAATTCCTTCTCCCATCCAGACTATAACTGTCGGCTCTGGAGTTTCACCAGATCCACCGTTTGGTTAGAAAACCAAAACGGGTCACGGACTTAGAAGTATCACTTCATCACCGCCGATTGGGAATTTCACCCGACCCCGAAGGAATGTTGCGTATGAACTTGTATATTTGTTATAACTCAAATGTGAATATACTGCAAGTCTTTAGATTATAGAATTTCTATTTTTCTATTTAATTATGATGCAATTAAGCTGTTGTTGACAGTTTTAATCAACTCTTCGTCAGGATCGAAAAACATTTAGATCATTTAAATTTGGTAACCTGTCTCAGCTTAAACTTGAAATTCTCCGTTTTCTTATATATAAATCGTTACGCATTTCAATCTGTTCTAGATAGGAAAGCATTTTTAGCTTTTAAAGATTAAGATACCAACAAATGATTAGTTGATTAAAACAGCTTGAAAAATAAGAAAAAGCATGGTAAGTTATAAAACAGTGTATTTATCTAAATGTGATTCACCATGATAGATAGAGGACATACAAAGTTTGCGAATGGTCTATTCGCAACGTCCTGTATGTTGAAAAGCTTAAAGTTGAACCAAATTTTCTATATCATGAAAGTATAAAATGTATAACCTCAATAATATGGTTTGAGGGTCTCTACCAGGAACCATTAAATCCTGACTACAAAAAGTATCAATTTGTAGTCAGTTTTTTTTATGCTTTAAGTTTAAGATATAGGAAATGTTATGAAGTAGCAGTAAAGAAAGAGGGAGTTTTCGTGAACTTTAAAGTTTTTATACTTGCAGCATCTGCTGTAATTGTAGGTTTGGTGGAATTAATTGTAGGTGGAATTTTACCGATTATTGCAGATGATCTTGATGTTACGATAGGCACTGCAGGACAACTGATTACTGTTTTTGCACTTGTTTATGCTATTTCTGGCCCGGTTCTTTTATCGTTAACAGCAAAAATAGAACGTAAAAGGTTGTATCTTTTGGCATTAGCAGTATTTTTTCTTGGAAATGTAATGACTTATTTTAGTCCGACTTTCACCTTTATCATGATTGCTCGGGTCATTACAGCGATGAGTGCATCTTTAGTTATTGTACTGTCATTAACCATTACAGCAAAAATTGTCGTACCAACACATCGAGCAAAAGCTTTAGGCTTTATCTATATGGGGATTAGCTCATCACTCGTGCTAGGGGTTCCGATTGGAATCATGATTACAAATGCTTTTGGTTGGCGTACCGTTTTTCTAGGGATTGCCGTTCTTTCGATTGGTTCTATTATTCTAATTTATACTTTTTTAGAGCGAATTCCTACTGAACATGTTTTGCCTTTATCTGCACAGATCAAGGCACTTGGTAATTTAAAAATTGTGGGTGCGCATGTAGCAATGATGTTAATGTTAGCTGGACATTATAGCGTCTATGCTTATTTCACACCTTTTCTAGAAACTACTTTACATTTAGATCAAAATTGGATAAGCATCAGTTACTTTCTTTTTGGACTTGCAGCAGTTAGTGGGGGTGCATTTGGGGGGACGCTTGCTGATCGTATCGGTTCACCCAAAAGTATTTTACTTGTAATTGGTTCATTTGCCATTATGCTATTTGTACTTCCATATGCAACGTTTTCGTTTCCCGTTTTTCTTGTTGTCATGATGGTATGGGGAGCACTAAGTTGGGCTTTAGCACCACCAATGCAGACTTACCTGATCCAAACAGATCCCGCTTCTTCAGATATTCACCAAAGCCTTAATAACTCCGCATTGCAGTTGGGGATTGCTTTAGGATCTGGAATTGGCGGAGTAGCTTTGGGGCATACTGGATCTGTAACAAGCACCGCTCATGTTGGTTCCGGTGTTGTGATTGTTGCATTTTTATTTGCTGTTTTTTCTTTAAAAATGCCTGCAAATATCACACAATCAGAAACACAAAAGTAAAATATTTATCAGGTGATTAAAAAAACAGCCGAGCGCAACAATACGTTGTGCTCGGCTGTTTTTACTATAATGCTTCATTCGTTTATCACTTTCATTCACAGCTAAAAGCTGAAAGTAAAAAATATTGACATACAATACTATCCTTCATCGTCTTACCGAAGAAGCCATTCTTACATACGTATGACGCCTTCCTCTTATCGCCATGGAATAGGTCATAATATTCTCTGGTACGGCAATGCCATAATAGCCTGTATCACCAATATGGTAAATATCTGCACCAGCCATTTTACTGTTCAGGGCAATCTGCCGAATTGTCGCTTCATCAGCACCTTCTTGACTGGTGCCGATCGTTAGCATGGCTAGTGCGCCTTTCGAATGTACAAAACGAACATATTTTTCACTTGTTTCTAGTGTAATTCCTGGAACCGTGCCAGGGGCAGGCATGAGGATAACGTCCGCACCTGCTTCAATAAAATTGGTTAGTGCGGATTCTGAAATAATACTGCTACCCGTTTCGTCTGCAACACCAGCACCATGCATCTTACCAGCAATAATGAGCCCCTCATTGCCGAATACTTTCTTAGCCAGCTTAATAGCTACAATAATTTCATCGTTTGTTACACCAGTTTTGGGATTACCTGTTAAGCAGACAAAATCAAACCCTAATTCTTTTGCCTTTTGCAATGATGTCTCCGTAGCCATGCGCCCCTTGGCAACCTTATCCAGTTTTTCAATTTCTCGAGCACCGACATCAACTGGCTCCAAATTTAGACCTACAGGGCGACCTGTCAATTCTTTTACTTTTTGTATAATCGAATGATCTTCATCACATTCGTATCCCTCAACAATCGGATTGAAAACATCGAATAGGTTTAGTAACAACAAATCGGCACCAAAAGCAGCGGCAAGCTCAGCATTAGAAACGCTTGGGTATAATGGTGCAACAGAGGTCATCACCTCTGATAACATGACCCTTCCTTCCGACGCTCGAATGGATTGCTTTAAGTCCTGTCCATTCATGTTTTGAAAATCTGAAGCCGTACAATCTAAAATTCGTTTCACTTGAACACACCCTTTCCCATTTAACGAAATTACCTAACTTATTTATGCCGGTTATTTAATCACATCTGTAACAAATTAAGCAAATTCCAGTGTGAGCCTTTTAAAAGCATATCTATTTTCGTAGTTTGTTCACTTCGTCTGCAACAAATTGAACGCTTGTTCCAACGATAACCTGGATATTATGCTTTCCAACGATATTGATTCCAGGGACATTTGTAGCCTTAATTTTATTCTGATCTACTTTATCCATATCTTTCACTTCAACTCTAAGTCGGGTTGTACAATGATCAACAGCTGTAATATTTTCATCCCCGCCAAGACCATCATAAATTTGAGCACCCATAACAGCAAATTTATCTTCGCCAGTTTTTTCTTCGCTTTCGTTCTCTTCCTCTTCTACACCTTCGGGTTCATCTTCTCTTCCAGGTGTTTTTAGGTCAAATTTCAGGATCAGGAAGCGGAACAAGAAGTAGTAAATAACCGCAAATACAAGTCCTTGCACAAGAAGCATATATGGTTGGCTTGCAAGCGGGTTGAAAAAGCTCAATGTGTAGTCCACAAACCCTGCACTAAAGCCAAAACCAGATATCCATTCGAAAGATGCTGCAATAAACAATGATATACCGGTAAGCAATGCATGCACTACATACAATGCAGGCGCTAAAAACATAAATGAAAATTCAAGTGGTTCAGTTACACCGGTTAAGAAAGCAGCAACAGCAGCTGCTAACATTAATGATGCCGTATTTTTTCTGCGACTCGTTTTAGCCGTGTGGTACATAGCTAAAGCTGCTGCAGGCAAACCAAACATCATAATCGGGAAGAAACCTGCCTGGTAACGGCCAGTTATTCCCTTAATGCCATCCCCAGCGCTACCTGCAAGAAATTTACCTATATCATTTATTCCAATCGTATCAAACCAGAATACCGAGTTTAATGCATGATGCAAACCAGTTGGAATTAAAAGACGGTTAAAGAAACCGTATAACCCAGCACCCAGTGCACCCAGGTTACTAATAGATGTACCGAACGTTACAAGCCAAGAATAAACAACCGGCCAGATAAATAACATGACAGCAGCACCTACTACCATTGCCGCTGCTGACATAATTGGGGCAAGTCGTTTACCACTAAAGAATGCCAGTGCATCTGGCAATTTGGTATTACTAAAGCGATTGTACATGACCGCAGAAATGATTCCGCTAAAAATTCCCATGAACACATTTTGATCAATACCTTCAAAGGCAGCGTTGACCTCTGACGGATCCACCCCGGTAAGTCCGGCAACTGTATCTATAGATAATAAAGAAGTAAGCACTAAAAATCCGACTAATCCACTTAGTGCAGCTGCACCGTGTTTATCTCTAGATAAACCAATTGCTATACCTACAGCAAATATGATGGCTAAGTTATCAAGTATAGATGTACCCGCACTTAATAAAAACGTACCTGCAATATTATCCTCAGCAAACCCAAGAATCCAGTTTCCAATACCAGCTAATATTGCCGCTGCCGGTAGGACTGCTACCGGTAACATAATAGACCGACCTAATCTTTGAAAAAAGCTTTTCATTCTAAAATTCCTCCTTCTCTTTTTAAACCTGAAATCGTTACCATACTTTGCAAAGCAAATCGTGATTGATCTACTTTACATATTTCTTAATCTTTCAATATGAAGCGTGATATATCCCAGCTCATCCTCTGGCAAATGAATGTCATGTTTAGAGGATAGCTCTGTTGCTACAGTTGCAGCACAATCATAGGCAATTGGAAATTTCCGCTTAATCATTTGAAACATTTCATCATCCATTGTGTGATGTTCATTATCCTTTAAACGGATCATGGCAAATCGCAAATGGTGAATCAAACGCTCATAAGCAATATCATCTGATTCAACTTTAATAGATAGCTTTTGATTGATTGTCTGTACCATATCTTTTAAAACAGATGTCTGTCTGACAATCTCATGGAGATCACCATCTTGAATTTTCATGGCGTGAACATGAAGCGCAATAAAAGCCGCTTCATCTATCGGTATGCTCATGTTAAATTTATCTTCTATATGCTGGATAGCCCAAAGACCGATATCAAATTCCTTCTTATATAGAACCTTTATCTCAGGAAGTAATTTATTTTTTATATGAATACCTTGTTTTTCTCTATCAATTGCAAATGAAATATGATCTGTTAACGCAATACGAATATGGTCATTCAGCTTTGTACCAAGGTTTTCCTCTGCATAAGCAATAATTTCCTCTGTGATGATAAAATGTTCTTCGGGTATCCGTAAAAGTAACTGCTGTAACTTTTCACTTTCTCTTGGCACAAAAAGCTTCTCTATTTTCGTTTTATTAACGATGTCCTTTTTCTTTTTTTCGTAGCCGACACCAGCCCCAATGGCAATTTTCTCCTCATCACCATCCATGACCACAACGGCATTGTTGTTCAGGATTTTTGTTATTCTCACCTGAAGTCACTTCCTTATTGTTGGCCTATTTCCACTCATTGATTTTCCACTGATTACTTATCTGTAGTAGTTATAATTACTGTTTCCCCTGCAGTACCTTTATCCTCGTCTGTCATTTTATATGCTTTACCATTGTTTTGGCTGTTCGTTATGATGATCGGAGTAACAATATTGTCCGCATGTTCACGGAGATATTCTAGGTCCGCTTCAATTAATACTTGTCCAACAGAAACTTCATCACCAACCTTTACTTTTGCTTCAAATCCTTCACCTTTAAGTGCTACGGTTTCTAGCCCAATATGAATCAAAATTTCACTGCCGTCTTCAGCAAGGATACCAACTGCATGCTTCGTATCAGGAATCTGTATAATTTTCCCGTTTACCGGTGACAGGAAATGACCATCTGAAGGTGTGATCGCGATACCTTCTCCCATCATTTTTTGATTGAAAACCGGATCAGGCACTTCCTCTAACGGGATAATATCTCCATTAACTGGTGCAACGATCTCAAAATTTGCAGCTTGTTTCTTTTTCTTAAATAAATTAAAAGCCATATTCATCTCTCCTTGGTAGTTATATCATGATAGTATTTGTAACTATTTGTTTTATATCAATCAAAGATGATACAACACAAAATTAGACATGACGGTATAAAGAAGTGCTTGGATAAGCAATTCATTTTACCACCATGCCTAATCTCGTCAGTAACATGTGATCGATATTCAATTCTATTGTCATCATACCACTCGCAAAATTAAATTGCAATATAAAAAAACTCCCTGAATGTTAGTTGAACATAAAGAAATTTGTTATAATACATATAACAATATTACTGAAAATTTTAAGGAGTGCGTTTTCTATGATCCTTCCAAAAGGGAACAATAACGGAATCACAGACGTTCAAGGTGTAAAAGTTGGACACGTCACCCTATATGAAATGATCGATGATGAACAAACCATAGCTACCGGAGTTACTGCCATCCTGCCACATAGTGGAGATCTTTTTGCCAGAAAAGTCCGTGCGGCAAGTGCTGTCATTAATGGCTTTGGCAAAACGGCCGGACTTGTCCAAATCAATGAACTTGGTTTACTCGAATCACCGATTATGCTGACCAATACATTGAGTGTTGGTCCTGTCATGCAGGGAACGTTACAATATATGCTTAATCAAAATAAAGCAATTGGTGACACGACAGGTACGATTAATATTGTGGTTGGAGAGTGTAATGACGGCTATTTAAATTCCATTCGGCTACAAGCAATAAAACCGG
The DNA here is from genome assembly GCF_016908515.1 of Virgibacillus halotolerans. Taxonomy (GTDB): domain Bacteria; phylum Bacillota; class Bacilli; order Bacillales; family Amphibacillaceae; genus Virgibacillus_M; species Virgibacillus_M halotolerans. The sequence goes on along the minus strand of NZ_JAFBEA010000016.1, from coordinate 11,797 downwards.
AGCACGCGGTGCAAGCAATTGAAAGTGCTACAACAGATCCCGTTGAACAAGGTGCTGTCGGTGCTGGTAAAGGGATGGTTTGTTTTGGTTATAAAGGCGGAATCGGGTCGGCTTCACGTATTGTTGCTGCAGGTGAGGGAAAATACACGGTAGGTTGCCTTGTATTGAGCAATTTTGGTAAACGTGAGGATGCCTTATTTGCGGATTGGAATGGGGTAAAAGTCGATACACCAGACGGCTCGATCATGATGGTTATTGCTACGGATGCCCCACTTTACGATCGCCAACTGAAACGACTCGCCAAACGTTGTGCTGCGGGGCTCGGTCGAACGGGAAGTAATATTGCAAATGGCAGCGGTGATATTGCCATTGCCTTTTCAACCGCGAATCCATATGAACATCAGACAGACCGTCATTTGGAAGCTATCTCCCACCTACGTGATGATCATCCAGTCATGAATCATTTATTTCAAGCAGTAGTTGAAACAACTGAAGAAGCTGTGATTAACTCACTACGTCATGCAGAAACTACCGATGGACGAAAAGGAAGAATTGTGGAGAAAGCGCCACTATAAAAAATGGAGGATTAGCTGCCTCTGTAAGCCGCTAATCCTCCATTTTAGTGTGCGTTTTTTGAAGCAAATTTGTTTGTAATCCCAAATGCGATGATTAGAGCAATTACAGCGATAATCAAGCCCGATAGCCATTCATTTTTACCAACGATGATTCCTGAAGATGATGCTGTCCCCCAAGCCATTGAGAAATCTGGCGTGTAAAACATGGTTAAGAGCATGCCAGAACCGATTTGCAATAGAAAATATGCAGCGATAAAAACAGCCATAAACAGCGCATATTTTTTCATTTTTCATGCCTCCCTTGTATATTCGGATTAAACTTTCTTGAGCGATGAATCTCGCGCATTTGCTTTCTTTTGTCCAGTAAACAACATAATTTTATTGCTAATGAAAAAAAACCCGAGCATGATCAACCCACTAAAAATCCACCCACTGACATTCATATAAATGATCATTTGATCATAACCACCTGCTCCGTACGTCCCAATTAACCACGCTTTTAGGCTATTTTGAAAAATACCACGAACAACAAATAATAGACTCATCAACTGAAACCACATAAACAGCCCTTTTTTATTAAATAGTGCTTTACTGCTTTTACGTGGATATCCTTGTAAATATGCCATATCTACCGTAAAATACAATGCCATTGGCTGCTTGAAAATCACTGTAATCAAATGAAATACCGCAAAACCATATCCTAAATAAACCTGATTCCACAGCATGCTTTCAGCCGAAGATGACAACAGATTGACAACTGTACTGAGCAGCAAAGAACTGATGATGAACAAACCAGCAATGTTAAACTGTTTTTCTTTCACGAAGCGATATACAGTATAGATAAACCCAGGAATGGTTGATAGTAAAATAGCAATATAATCTCCGAATGGCTCCCGTCCAAACTTCCAGGCAAAATAAGGAATCACAGCATAACAGATGATGTCGAGTAACATGAGCTTTTTATTCATGACGGCTCACCTGCTTGCTTTTGCTGAAATGAATAAGCGACAGCAGCTTCAATAAATTGAACGATTTCGGGATCAAATTCATAAAATCCCAGATCTTGCTCCTTACCTAGTTTCCATGCCTTATTTGCCAGTTTAATATCTCCATCATATATTTCATGCGTTAAATCAGACCATCTTTTCGCCAAGTTTTGAGCTATTGATGAACTTGGTGATTTATCCATATTTTTCCGAATATCACGCAATAGCTCAACCCATTGATTTACTATTTCTTTATCCACACCAATTGTGGGTAGATTCTTTAGTTTATCTATCTCGTCCTCATTAAAATAATCATTCCATATACTCTTGAAGTCCTTTGGTCTACTGTATTGCTTCGATATCGTGCTAAATATTGCCTGCCAATTGTTTGTTCCTTCCATATCCATGAGCTGAAGAATTTCATGAATATTGTTCTGCATGTGTTCTAACTGCGCTTGTTCTTGTTTTATGATTTCCAGTCTCATAAGAAGCAGTTCTTTGGAAGATTTTACCTGGTTGCCGATGATTTCATGGATCGTTTCCAGATCGAATCCCATTTCTTTTAACATCATGATATTATGCAGCTTGGCCAGTGCTACATCGTCATAATAACGATGTCCACCAACTTCGATTTTCGTTGGTTTCAATAGCTCAATCTCATCATAATACCGTAGTGTTCTTACAGTGATATTACTTAGCTTTGCAAGTTTTCCAATCGAATACATATACCGTGCCCCCATCGCCCCAATAACTAATTTCTATTATACAGGGTTACGTAGGGTGAGATGCAACACTTTTTTGATTTTTTAATATTATTGGTAAATGTATTTTTGGAATGCAAATTTTTTTAGGGAGATATCAGAAGTTCACATTTTAACTGCGGAAGTTCAGAGGAAAGTCCCCGGAGTTCACAAATGACAGCTCAAGCGCTAACCAAGATCATGGCTAGCGCTCAATCTCCATGGTTCGGCGATCAAATTCCCTAGTCTGGTGCTCAACTCCCCTGGTCCAGCGCTCAACCTCCCTGATCCGGCGATCAACTTTCCTAGTCTGGCGATCAATCTCTCTGGTTCGGCGTTCAACCTTTCTAGTTCGAGACTCAACTCCCCGCAGTCACACCACTTCCCCTGCTATTTTGATACGCCTAAAAATATTTGTGGTATTTCTGTTTCAAAGCGTAACTTCTCACCAGTTGATGGATGTTCAAAGGCCAATACCATTGCATGGAGACCCAACCGCCTTACTTTATTCGTTTTAGATCCATATTTTTTATCGCCGACAACAGGGAAGCCGAGATCTAGCATATGAACACGGATTTGATTTTTACGTCCTGTCTCCAGTTCTACCTTTAGCAGTGAATAGTCCTTATTACCTTGCAGCTTTTCATAATGGGTAATCGCATGTAAACCATCATTTGGTGTCGTACTGGAATACATCAAATGGGTTTTGCTTTCCCTGAGCCATGAAGAAATATAGCCTTTTTCTTTCTTCACTTCTCCTTCGACTAACGCAACATAAGTCCGTTCTGCTACTTTTTCTCTCCATGCATTTTGCAATGTTCGTTTCGCAGTTTCATTTTTGGCAAACATCATGACACCTGACGTATCTTTATCCAGTCTATGAACAACAAACACTCTATTTTGTGGACCTTCATGTCGTACATGTTCCATCAATTGATGATGTGCTGTCTGATGCTTTTCCTTTTCGGTTGCAATCGACAGTAAGCCTGCTTCTTTATTAATAACAATAATATCATCGTCTTCATGCAAGATTTCCATCCCAATAAGCGCACTTCTTTTGACTGCTGCTTTATTTTTCAATATGGCAACGGTTTGTCCCGGATGGAGCAAGTAATCAAATTGCGTCTCAATTTGATCATCAATCGTTACCTGTCCGCGTGAAAGAATTGATTTCACAGAATTACGACTGCGATTGGACATCACTTCCAATAAAAAGGGCAGTAATTTAGTTGGTTCTTTAACTGTATAGTAAAGTGATTGTGATTGTTTTTGTTTCGTTGATCGTTGTTTTTTTGACATATACTTAATCTCCTCTAGTTGCTTGTTACATGTAACATTAAAGTTATTTTACGCTATATGCAAACCTAATCCTCATCCTTCACGTCAATATCCTCTGGTATCGGTTCACTTAAATAATCCTGCATCATTTTTCTATACTTTTCAACTTGCTCTAAATGGGTCTGAAATTGTTCTTTGTTAATAAGATACTGTTCCCCATCATGGATCGCACGAATACGACCTTGGAGTACAAGTGCTCTAATCTGAGATGCTTCCATCGATAAGAATGCCGCAGTTTCTTCAATGGTTTGATACATCAAGGATCGCTTCCTTTCCTTATTTTTATTCTAGAAAGCTATATTTATCCAAACACTACTGTTCCCATAGTATTTCACCTATTCCCTCGTAGTCATAACCAAACGATTGAAGCGCCTCTCTAAAGTGAGTATCCTTAAGAATACTTAGCACGTTAGAAATAAGGATCTGATTACGCTCGTTTTTTAGCATCACGAGGTCATAACTTTCATGAATCATTGGGACAAAGTCTATATCTGCCATTTTCGCAGTATGTTCAATCCCAACCCCTACATCCGCCTGTCCATTTGCAATGGCAGATGCAATCGCCATATGGCTCGTTTTCTCATTGCTATACCCCTTAATCAGATCTTTTGCAATACCCCGAAGGCGCAATTGTTCATCCAATAATACACGCGCACCGGCACCAGGCTCTCTATTAACTATTTCCAGTTGTTTATCTGCAATATCTTGCCATGTTTGGATTTGTTTTGGATTTCCCTTTGCCACATATAATCCCGCTTGGCGATTCACAAATTTGATCACGATAAATGATTTACTAACCAAAAACTTTCGAACATATGGGACATTGTATTCGAATGTATCCCCATCAAATAAATGCGTACTAATAATATCCGCTTTTCCCCTATACATAGCAATTAAATTATCTAGACTGCCTACATACGAACGCAGTGCTCTAAATTGGCCGGATTTTGCTTCTATTTGTTTGGCTAACATATCTAAGCTGTTATCTTGTCCACTAATTACAATAGAACGTTGGTCAACGTTCCTCTCTGCAACTGGAGATGTTGGCTGTACTTCCTTACCCCTTACTTTATAACTTTCCAGTTCAGTTGCATCAATTCTCATCTGTCTTCCAACTCGGTAAGCTTGCAGTTTCCCTTTCTTAATTAAATCATAAACCGTAAGCTTAGAGACCTTCAACATTTGGGCAATTTCCTCTGGTGTATACGATTCATTTCCCAGCATTTCAACACCTCTAAATTATCTTATTATTTTCTATTTTACCATTTACTTGTGTTCTAAATCTAGTTATAATCAAATATAACTGGCTATAACTAGTTATATTTAGATATAGCTAATTAAATTATTAGGTGGGTGTATATGAAAAGATTAAAAATAATTACCATTTTAATGATTATTTCTGTTTTTATTATTGGATGCACAAGTCAATCCGAAAAGCAGTCAGCAGATAAACCAAAGGAAAAAGAGGAAAAGACGGAACTCATGATTTCCGCTGCCATCAGTTTAACAGATGCCTTAGATGAAATTAAAACGATTTATGAAAAAGAACATCCGGTTGAACTCACATTCAACTTAGGTGGATCTGGAAGTCTCGCACAACAAATCCAGCAAGGAGTGCCTACCGATATTTTCATTTCCGCAAATGAGACTTGGATGGACACACTTGAAAACGAAGAACTTATTCATACAGATAGCCGAGTAGACATTACTGGTAACAATCTCGTTCTCATTACCAATGAATCATCAGAGATCAACTATCAAAGCGTCGATGAAATTAATCCCGAAGACGTAGATAAAATTGCAATTGGCAATCCGGAAAGTGTACCTGCCGGAGCGTATTCCGAACAAGCATTGCATCATTTAAATATGTGGGACGAACTAAATGATAATAATAAGCTCGTATTAGCAAAAGATGTTCGGCAAGTGCTGACATATGTTGAAACGGGTAATGCCGACATCGGCTTTATCTATGAAAGTGATGCACAAACATCAGATAAGATTAACATACTTACTACTGTAGACAAAGACCTTCACGATCCGGTTATTTACCCTGCAGCGGTTATCGCTGATACAGAACACGAGAAAGAAGCGGCGGACTTTGTAGCGTTTATGGAGATGGAGCAAGCACAGAAAATTCTAAGCAAGTATGGATTTAAAAAGTAAATAAGGTGATCAATCATGGATGTTACTAACTTATCTCCGCTATGGCTTTCTTTTAAAACAGCGGGAATTGCTACTATTATTGTATTTATAACCGGTATCATACTCGCCCGCTTCATTGCCCGGAATGCATTTCCAGGGAAAAGTATTCTCGAAGCAATCTTTATGTTACCACTCGTGCTCCCTCCGACTGTTGTTGGATTCGGCTTATTATATCTATTTGGGAAAAATGGTTTTCTAGGAAAACTGCTTATGAACTCCTTTGATTTTCAGGTCGTTTTTACATGGTATGCTGTCATTATTTCAGCCGTTGTTGTTTCCTTTCCATTAATGTATCAAAGCGCGGCAGCAGCTTTTCAACAATACGATTCCAACATTGAAAATGCTGCCTATACAATGGGGGCTTCCAAATGGCGCGTCTTTTGGACGATTTCCTTCCCACTCGCATGGCCAGGATTGTTGGCTGGCTTAGTATTATCCTTTGCCCGTGCATTGGGGGAATTTGGCGCAACACTTATGTTAGCAGGGTACATACCGAATGTCACAGATACCATTCCACTAGCAATCTATTTTGCTGTTGAATCAGGGAATATGGAATTGGCCACATTTTGGGTAGTTATTATTGTTACGCTGGGATTCACCGCTATTTTATGGTTAAACTGGTGGAGTAAACGAAATATGATGCGTTACACAGATCGCAGGAGATAAAGGAGTTTTGCCAATGCTGAAAGTTGACATTCAAAAAGCACTTTCCCATTTTGAAATAGATGTATCATTTAAAGTAGAGAATAAAATTGTTGTACTTTTCGGTGCCTCTGGTTCGGGAAAAACAACCATTCTTAACTGTATCTCAGGAATAGATAAGCCAGATAAAGGGAAAATCCTATTAAATAATGAGACACTTTTTGAAGAAAAAAAGATATTCATACCAATCCAACATAGGAAAATCGGTCATTTATTTCAAGACTATGCACTGTTCCCTCATATGACTGTCTGGAAAAATATTGCCTATGGGATGAAAACAGAGAAATTAGCAAAAGATTTAATGACAGAATTAAGTATTAGTCATCTAAAAGATCAATATCCCCACGCGATATCAGGTGGAGAAAAACAGCGGGTAGCAATTGCACGTGCTCTGGCAACGGAACCAAAATTGTTACTTTTAGATGAACCTTTTTCTGCTTTGGACGATGACACACGTACGAAAAGCCAAAAAGAATTACTACGACTGCATGAATTATGGCAAATTCCAATTATCATGGTGACGCATAGTCACGCGGAAGCAAAAAAGTTGGGTGACGAGATTTTATATGTAAAAGAAGGTAAATTGCAAGATAATAAAATTGAAAAGAATCCTCCAATCTATCAATAGATTGGAGGATTCTTAGATGCATATTGCATGCTTAAAAAACATCTTTCCATTCATTTCGTTTATCCAACATTTGCTGGGCAAGTTCTTTTGCGCCTTCCAGGCTGTGGCTTGCCGCCCATCCACACTGAACTTCATTACAAGCTGGGACTTCATCAGCAACTAATACGTCATTTAACGTTTTTTCCAGTGTATCGAGGATTTCATCATAATTATCATGGTTAATCACGGTTAAATAAAAGCCGGTTTGACATCCCATTGGACCAATGTCCACAACCGTATCATGATGATTTCGGATGTTTTCTGCCATTAAATGTTCCAACGAATGAAGGGCTGGCATTTCCATATGCTCCTTGTTCGGCTGTTTGAAACGTAAGTCATATTTATGAATCACATCACCATTTGAACCTTTTGTTACACCTACTAAACGTACGTATGGTGCTTTTACTTTCGTATGATCAAGATTAAAACTTTCCACATTCATTTTTTCAACCATTATATTTCAACTCCCCTTTTTTATAAACTAATTATCAGAATTATACACTATAAATGATAACATACTTCATCCTTGCAGTAATGGAATACCTTTTATGAAGACTTAGAAGCCGTTGTTGCACCTTTCACCTGACGAAACTTTGGATAACCGATAGCGATCGCAACCAGGCCACAAATACCAAGTAATACCGGATAAAATGAATAGGGAATAATACTAACCGGTGAAATGGCAGCCAATCCGGAAGCGGCTAGCAACTGACCGCCATATGGAATTACCCCTTGAAAACAACTGGCAAAGATATCAAGTATACTTGCTGATTTACGTGGATCAATATCGTATTCATCGGCAATATTTTTCGCCAACGGTCCAGTGATAATAATTGAAATGGTATTATTTGAAGTAGCAATGTCTGTCACACTTACTAAGCTGGCTATTCCCACTTCTGCCCCTTTCTTGGTTTTGATTCGCTTGGTAACAAAGTTTAATAGATAATCGATACCTCCGTTATGCTTAATAATCTCAACCATCCCACCAATCATAATAGCGATAATCGCCAAATTCTGCATGCCCATGATACCTTCTGAAGCAGTTTGCAAAAATCCGGTAAAGCTATAGGAACCGTCAATTATTCCAATGATTCCAGCAAGAATAGTACCACCAAGCAAAACGATGAGTACATGTGCACCAGCGAGTGCAGCTATTAAAACAGCAATATACGGGATCACTTTTACAAGATCAAATGGGTATTCCCCAACTACATTGGATTGGTTATCCATCGTGATGATTCCTAAAATAACAGCTGTTAGAATCGCACCAGGTAAGACAATAAAAAAGTTAACCTTAAATTTATCCAGCATCTTTGTATTTTGTGTTCTAACCGCAGCTATCGTCGTGTCAGAAATCATGGATAGATTATCTCCAAACATCGCACCACCGACAACCGTTGCCATTGACAGCGCCAATGATATGTCCGTTTGTCCTGCAATCCCAATTCCAATCGGCGCTAGTGCTACCACCGTTCCTGTCGAAGTTCCCATAGAAATGGAAATAAAACAACCAATAACAAACAGTCCGACCATCAGTAAATTCTCTGGTATGAAAGACATGCCGAGATTTACGGTTGATTCAACGGCGCCCATCCCTTTAGCAACTTCAGAAAAGGCACCCGCCAAGATAAAGATAATCGCCATTAGAATGATGTTCGGATGTCCACCACCTTTTGTAAATATCTCTACTTTATCGAGTAAAGTTTCTTTCCTATTCATCATCAACGCAATCGTAGAGGCGATAATAACAGCCACATTAAGAGGCATATTGGAAAAGTCCTTTGAAATAATTCCAGTACCAATAAACAGCGAAACAAAAATAATTAATGGCAATAAAGCTAGTAAACTTCCCTTTTCATTTTTCATCATCAATACTCCCCTTCACGATTAATTCATTGTCATTCCGCCAGTTACATTAATGCCCTGACCTGTCATATAGTCTGAGTATTGTGATGCCAAAAAAACAACGACATTGGCTATATCATCCGGGATAGCGGTTCTTCCTAATGGAACCTGGGAAACATCTTCCTGCTGGACTGCATCTGCATCCAGGCCTCTCATTTCCCCACCGATCACCCGCTCATTTCTTTTCATATCTGTTTCTACAATTCCCGGGCATATCGCATTTACATTGATCTGATCACGCGCCAATTCAAGTGCCATTACCTTTGTAAAACCTAGAACGGCGTGTTTTGAAGCAACATAGCTCCCCATCAATTGATAGCCATTTTTTCCAGCTTGGGAAGAGATATTAATAATTTTTCCGCCTTGCCCTTGTTTTTTCATATAGCGCGCCGCCGATTGACTGCATAAATAAACCCCTTTCGCGTTAACATCCATGACGCGATCCCAATCCGTTTCTTTAATGTCAACGGCATAATCCATAGAGGATATCCCTGCACTACTAACTAAAATATCCAATCTACCAAAGTGGTTGACAACTTTATTCATCATTTCTTCAACCTGTTCTGGTTTTGAAATATCTGCCTGAAGCGTAATGACGTTTTCCCTTGAATCATTCGGAAGAACTGCCCTGTCAACTAATCCTACAGATGCACCACACTCTAGCAGTGCCTCAACACTTGCCTTGCCGATACCGCTGGCTCCTCCAGTTACAATCGCGACCTTTCCCGTTAAATCCATGCAATACATTTTTCTATCCCCTTATATATAATTAAACTCATCATCTTAGTGTGATTAAAAGTAATATAATTCCTTGCAGGTTGGGTTTAGCTAATTAAAAAATGCCTCTCACAATAGAGAGGCACCATATATCATGACCCCTCTTATCTTTCAAAATAAACATTTTGCAGGAATTAGCACCAAATCATGGAAATCCATGAAAGGTTGCTGTGCTTCATCGGGCCTGTCCCTCCGTCACTCTTCATAAGAGATTAATAAAGTATATTCAATTCGTGTTCATGTTTATATAATTTACCGAATCCAGTAAAAAATGTCAACCCTTCTCATTCTAAAACGAATCATGTTCCTTTTCTAAATATTTTAATTTCCCCCCTTGACATATCTTTAGAAGTTCTGTAAAGTTTGACTTAACGAAAAATTAAATAAGCAATTTTCTTATCCAGAGAGGTGGAGGGACTGGCCCTTAGATACCTCAGCAACAGACTTTATTAGTACTGTGCTAATTCCAGTAGTTTAAAAACTTGGAGATAAGAAGAGTGAACAACGACAATGTCAAACCCTCTTCTTATCTTAAGAAGAGGATTTTTTATATCCCAAGAATAAATAACAAATAGAAAGAAGGAATAGAACATGTCCAACACAAACACATTAACAAAAGCACCATTCAGAGCAGATCACGTTGGCAGTCTCTTGCGTCCTGACAACCTACACCAAGCAAGAAAGGAATTCAAGGAAGGAAACCTAACCGCGAAACAACTACGTGAGATCGAAACAAAAGAAATTAAGCGAATTGTTGATAAACAAATTGAAGCTGGACTGGAACTCGTTACAGATGGCGAATTCAGACGATCGTGGTGGCATTTTGACTTTTTGGAGCACTTAAATGGTGTAGATGGATATGTCTCCAAAGAAGGACGGCCATTTAAGGGAATAAAAACCGAGAAATATAATATCAAAAACACCGGTAAAATCTCATTTAATCCGGAGCATCCATTCATTCAGGACTTTATTGAATTTAATGAAATTGTTGACGGACGCGCAGTTGCCAAACAAACAATCCCAAGCCCGAACCAATTGTTTCCCAGTGAGATACGAAATAAAGAGATTTATCCAAACATAGAAGATTATGCGAAAGATATTATTAAAGCATATCGGGATGCAATCAAAGCCTTTTATCATGCGGGGGTTCGTTATTTACAATTTGATGATGTCTATCTTGCTGGACTATCTTCACCCGACCTCCCATATAACGACGGCGAATACACCAGAGACGAACTCATTGATCTAGCATTACGTGTCGTTAATGGCGTCCTGGAGGATAAACCGGAAGATCTCATTGTCACAACCCATTTATGCCGTGGCAACTATCAATCTAAGTGGGCATTTGAAGGAAGTTATGCATCCATTGCCCCTACATTTTTTGCCAAAGAAAAAGTAAACGGATTTTTTCTCGAATATGATGATGACCGTTCAGGTAGCTTTCAGCCATTAGAGCATATTTCAACTGGAGACACACGTGTTGTCCTTGGTGTAGTTACATCGAAAAGCGGTGAATTAGAGGATAAAGAAGCAATCAAATCTCGCATAAAAGCGGCATCCCAACATGTGCCACTAGACCAGTTATGTCTAAGCACACAATGCGGATTTGCTTCCACCCATCATGGAAATACACTCACAGAAGAACAACAGTGGAATAAATTAAAATTCATCGTCGAAATAGCAAAAGAAGTGTGGGGCTAACTTAAAAATACTTGTTTAATTACTACAAATGCGTGTTCAAAACTCTTCCCAGGATTCGAGCGGCGAGCGCCTGAAATCGAGCGACTAATGCCTAAATCGAGCGGCGAACGATTAAGTCCGTATAATTGTGTAAATAGAAAAGGGTCAATCATCAAACCCTATATACAATGTTTTTAACCACAAAAATATCGTATATAGAAAGGA
>NZ_JAFBEA010000015.1 GCF_016908515.1 Virgibacillus halotolerans | reverse complement strand
TATTTATCTCAGTGCTTTGTAATTTTGATTATATAATATGCCACCTGATCGGTTAACATTGTAAAACTAATTTACACAGGATTTGGGACTTGACTCGGGAAAGGAAGAAAGTCGAGCGACGCTGGTACTAAAACGAGCGAGAAAATATAAACATGGCCCTACCACGATAATTCACTTCCTATAAGGCTTCATTCATGTTAAAATGTCGCTGCTTCTATTACAATATATATAGCAGACAGTAAATGAGGGATAAGTCGATGAAACAAATATATAGCGATTTGATACAATTTCGTGGGAATCATTATGACTTTGGTTATATGCAGGGGAAGCTGTTAAAGGATTCCAATACGATTGAAAATCGCAAGAAGCAATGGAAAATCAGACGGCCGCGCTTTACCATTGGCGAGGAAGTAGTGAAAAAAGTTATGAAGCAGTTTGCTCCAGCGATTTGGGATGAGTTACTTGGTTTTCAGGATGCTTTGGAATGGAAAATAGAGGATGTCCTGCAGGAATTTGGTGGTTATCGTCTCGAATATATGCGCAGTGGTTGTTCGATTTTTACTGGAACAGATTATATGATACGTAACTATGACTATCATCCGAAAACATATGAGGGACGTTATACAATTTTTCAGCCGACAGATCAGGGCTATGCCGTTATCGGTCCATCGCAGCGGATCACTGGAAGAATGGATGGCATGAATGAAAAAGGATTGGCAATGGGATACAATTTCATGCATCGTAAAAAGCCGGGGGACGGTTTTATTTGTAATATGATTGGACGAATCGTTTTAGAAACGTGTGCAAATGTTGGAGAAGCTATATCCCTTTTAAAAGAAATTCCACATCGACATTCTTTTAGCTATGTGGTGCTGGATGAGACGGGAGAAACTTTTGTCGTTGAGGCCACGCCAAGAGGGGTTGAAGTGCGTAGGTCCAATGTATGCACCAATCATTTTGAACTGTTGAAGCATGAAAATCGTTATCACTTAGATGACTCTTATAAAAGAATGGACGCCATAGAAGCACAAAGAGATCAGATAAATAATGCCTATCAAGCTTTTCGGATGCTGAATGATACGGATAAAGGTGTTTTTTCTAAGCAATATAAGAGTTGGGCAGGTACGATCCACACTTCGGGATATTTACCGAAGCAGAAAAAAGCCTGGTTTGCCTTGGGCGGAGATCGTGAACCGCTTATATTTGATTTTCATAAATGGCTCCAGGGTGAAAATATAACAACAAAACAAATATTAGGCGAAGTAGATACAGATTTGCCTTTTGTTCATATGGAAAGTAATGTAAGATAAATTGGTGTTTTGACAATAAAGGAGTTAAACAAGTGCAAGATTATTTAAAAAATAAACGTGTTGTAATTGTTGTTGCAATTTTTTGTTCCATATTATGGGGAAGTGCATTCCCGGTATTAAAAGTTAGTTATACAGAAATGCAAATGGCGGCAGATGATACGATTGCTAAAATTGTTTTAGCCGGGTATCGATTTTTGTTAGCAGGTGCTATTCTGTTGGTTGGTTTATTTTTTACCAATCGTAAAGCGCTTCGGTTAACACGAAGACAAACGTTCTTCATTGTGATTTTTGGTTTTATCCAAACAGCTGTCCAATATTTCTTCTTTTATAATGGACTTGCGAATACATCGGGTATTCAAGGTGCGATCTTAGCTGCAAGCGGCACATTTTTTACCGTAATTTTAGCGCATTTCTTCTATCGCAATGACCGGATCAATCGTGCAAAGGTGTTTGGCTTAGTAGCTGGTTTTGCAGGTATTATTATTGCCAATTGGGGGCAGGAATTTTCATTTAGTTTTCATTTTACCGGTGAAGGATTTATGATTTTAGCTGCACTTACTGGGGCGATTGGAACCATTATGGCAAAAGAAATGGCACTAGGTATTCATCCATTTGCATTAACAGGTTGGCAATTGACGATTGGATCTATCATGATGTTGGCTTTTGGCATGCCACAAATAACACAAGATGCGATTGTATTCACTCCACTTGGTTGGGGCTTATTGTTATATTCGGCATTGCTTTCTGCAGTAGCATTTGCGCTCTGGTATTCTATTTTAAAATATAACAAAGCAGGGGAAATCAGTATTTATAAGTTTATCACCCCCGTATCAGGCGTTATACTATCTGCAATGTTCATTCCGGGAGAGGCGTTGGATATGTTCATTTATTTCGCCATTGGCCTGGTTGCACTGGGGATTATTGCGATTAACTATCAACCAGCAAATAAAAATGCGAAGAAAAAAGTACAAACCTGATCATTTTATGTTTAAATTTAGGCACTTTGCGGAAAAGTAAATAGGACTATCTTTTTGGCAGATATCGAAGTATAAACGTTTCTACTGCATCAGTACAACGAAACAAATTTGTCTAAAGGCTTGGCGAATGCCTAGTTTTCTAAACCATAGCAAGCTATAATGAATTCATAAGTATTTATCGCAGTTTGGCAGGCAGTAAAACCCCCAGCTTAAAAAAAAGGGACATCAAGCATTTGAGATGGGGATAACTGTTCGCACAAGCAACATTCAGTGGAAAAAAAGAAGACTCCCACTGAATGAAGTTTCACTTTATGGGAGGTAATGCAATGAAACTTTTTCAAGTAAGGAAGGGCCAATTTGTTTTTTATCAGAATGAGCTGCATAAAGTATATTCAGTCAAACCAATGTTCAAAAACTCAGTGCATATGTATCGTTTAAAGGATATGGAACAAGTGTTAACCAAGGCAAGTTTAATTGATTTGTATCGACCACAGCACGGGGATACGTTTATCTTCTACGGAAAAAGATATACCATTGATAAAGATACGCGACCGGAACCTGGCGATTATATATTAATTATTAAGCCTGCACCGGATTTCCTTGATCACTATTCCCTGAATGAAATTGAGAAAGTAGATAATGTTGATGGAGGAAATGTCGTAACAACTAGAGATAATGGTGTGAAGCATAATGAGTATGTGGTAATGGTTCCAGGAAGAAAAGAAGGCAGTCAGGAAGTCGCTTACTTCGATAAAAATTTGGTGCCAGAAGCACAGCGAATTGAAGATGAATCCATTACGTATTTAGCGGAATCGGATAATGAGCTCAAACCTGTCGTCGGCGACATCTATAATGATGTAAAAAGCGACGTGAAAGCAATGATCGTTGGAATGTCAAAAACAGAAGTTATTTTTGGTCATGGTGTGCGTGTTCATGTGGCTGAGTTATTAAATGAAGATCACTTTCAGCTTGTCTATCGATATGAGGAAGATATATAATAAGAAATTCCCAACCATTGTGGTTGGGAATTTTTAAATTAGCTATAAAAACAATTCTTATTGAAAATAGCTTTTACTTATGATCCAACATGGCACTTGCCTTATATCCAAGCACATTAATCGGGTCTTTGGAGTTTCCATAGGGAGGCGCATAGCCAAGCTCTAAATCAGGTAGGTCCGTAACCGTTAGTTTTGCTTTGATCGCGGTTGCGAGTACTGCAAGCCGTTTGTCTGCACCGTCATAACCGACAGCTTGTGCTCCGTAGATCGTTCCATCCTGGCCGTTAAATAAAATTTTCAGCCAAAGTTTCTCTGCTCCAGGGTAATAATTTGCATGGGAATGGGCTTGTAGCATTGTTTCCATATATGGGAGCTCCATGTCCGTTAGAGAACGGCTTGTATGACCAGCTGCCCCGACAGTTAAATCAAATACTTTTAAAATAGCTGTTCCCAATGTACCCCTATAAGCGATGTTTTCCCCATTTAAATGGCTGGAAATGATGAATGCCTGGCGGTGTGCAGGCCATGCCAATGCCACATGTCTGGGCGAATATGTTGCAAAGTCGTTTGTTTCCACTGCATCACCTAATGCGTAAATATCGGGGTCAGTCGTTTGCATATAGCGATTTGTCGTAATCGCGCCTGTTTTTCCAATAGCGAGTGCAGCTTCCGATGCTAACGCTACATTTGGCTTGATTCCTAAAGCTAAAATTGTCATGTCTGCATCTATATGTGCTCCACTACTTAAGACAAGTGTTTTTCCCTCGTTGTTAAAATGGTCTAAACCTTCCTCTAAAATAAGGTCAACGCGCTTCTCCGTAAGATGGTCTTGAATAACGGAAGCCATATCTTCATCTACAATTTTCATCACATGTTTGGACCGATCAATGATCGTACATTTGATACCAAGTGCATGTAAGTTTTCAACAACTTCCATTCCAATAAAGCCAGCCCCGACAATGGCTGCTGTCTTCGGTTGTTTTTCCTTGATAAAAGCATTCATCTTATCCATACCAGGGATCGTATGTAATGTAAATGTACACTGTTTATCTATTCCGGCAAAATCAGGAGCGACCGCATCTGCACCGGGAGATAAAATGAGTTTATCGTACGTTTCCTCATGAATGCCAGATACATTTTGATACTGAATATGCTTCTTTTCTCGGTTGATCGCTGTAACTTCCGAATTCACTCGAATCTCTACGCCATATTTCTCCTCAAATTCCCCGGTTGGAAACAATAGGTCATCCCTGTTTTTAACGATTTCTCCAATATAATAGGGCAGTCCGCAATTAGAAAATGCGATATAATCGCCTCGATCAAAGATAATAATGTCTGAAAGTTTATCTTGTCGACGAATTTGCGCGGCAACGGTTGCGCCACCGGCAACACCACCAACGATGATGATTTTTTGTTTCAATACAATCGCTCCTTATTAAACTATTGGTCTAAATGATATTTAAAGATCTTAAGAAAACGATGATAATAGTAATTGGCGCGATCCAGCGCATAATTAGAAACCAGATTTGATAAGTTGTTTCCGATAAATGATTACCATAGGAAAATTCTTGCTTGATCAGTTTTTTATCCATTTTGAATCCAATAAACAACGCGATAAACAAACACCCGGCAGGAAGCATGATATTACTGACAAGGAAATCAGATGCGTCAAAAGCAGTTAATCCGAATATCTTAAAATCAGATAAATTGCTGGATGATAATGCGGCGGGAATACCAGCAATAAAGACGGCCAAACCAGCAATCATCGCGACTTTTTTACGAGAACGCTGCTTTTTCTCGGTAAATGCTGATGTAATAATCTCCAGCATACTAAAGGACGATGTTAGGACAGCGAACAGAAATAACAATAAAAATAAAGTTAGAAAGAATGCTCCAAATGGCATCTGCGCAAATGCTTCGGGTAAAACAATAAAAAGTAAACCCGGTCCCTGAGCCGGTTCAAGTCCGAAAGCAAATACGACTGGAAAAATGGCTAGCCCAGCGAGCAGGGAAACAAAAATATTCATGATAGAAACAGACCCTGCCGACATTGGGAGACTGACATCTTTACCCAAGTAAGAGCTGTAAGTGACCATCACGGAAATACCAACAGCCAATGAGAAGAAGGACTGCCCAAGGGCATCGAGCACATTGGAAGCCGTTAGTTTTGAAAAGTCTGGCTGTAGAAAGAAACGAATCCCTTCCATTGCACCTTCAAAGGTTACTGCACGAATCACTAGGATAATAAAAAATACAAACAATAATGGCATTAATATTTTACTGGATTTTTCGATCCCGTCTTTAATCCCAAATGAAATAACAATGACATTCAACAGTATAAAAAGTGCAAGTCCTAAAATAGTAATTGCCGGACTGCCAGTAATGGTTGCAAATAGTTCTTGATAATTGGCATTATCTTTGATGACCATACCGGGAATGGATAACGCACTGTAAATAAGCACCCAGCCTCCGACAACACTGTAAAAGCTCATCAGGATAAAGGCACCGACAACGCCCCAATGTCCAATAAATGACCAGCCGCTTTTCGGCGCGAGTGTTTGGTAAGCGCTAACAGCTTCCTTCTGTGCACCTCTCCCAATCACAAACTCAGCGATTAGTATAGGGAGGCCAATGATTACTGTAAAAGCGATAAACAGTAAGAAAAATGCGCCTCCACCATTCATCCCTGTCATATAAGGGAATTTCCAAATTGCGCCAAGGCCGATAGCTGCCCCGGCTGATGATAAAATGAAGCCGAGTTTCGTCGACCATTGATCTTTTTTTGCTTCCATGATTTGCCTCCAAATGTGTTCTTGTATATTATGATTTTGTTTACAAGTATAGCATTAATGAGATGTATTTTTGAAATTAAATGGGATAATAAGGGGCGAAAAAAGTTTATGCCTTTTGTTTAAGCAGGAGTGCATATACAATTAAAAAAATCCTTTATTATTTAGGCTGTTTTTCTAACAGATCGGGACTGCATCAAAGGTTCGTTTCACCGAAAAGATTTGTTGTTTTTAACACGAAATTTATAGGCAGAGACATATGTGCTGGGGTGTTTTTCGCTGCGGACCGTTGCTTTCCGCGGGCACGGCTTCAGTCTCCTCGAGAAAACCACTCTGTGGGGTCTTCAGACACGTGCTGTTCCCGCTGGAGTCAACGGTCCTCCGCTTCAAACAATCATTACAATAGTGAATTAGTGGTCTTGGTATTTATCTATTTATTATCGAATCGACACGACAAAAAGGCAATAAACTGTGGATTTGATTGATTATTTGGATGGGAGGACGAGGGGAATAATGAAGCCATACTTCAATCCGCATGGGTCGCCTTCAGCGTGTGAATTGAAGTATGGCTTTCAAGTTGTTGATTAATTACCTGGTGGGCGATTACGTTTATACTTATTATTGTTTTTCATATCGTTTATTTCTTCCTTGCTTTTGTTCTTTGTTTTCGTCTTGTCTTTAGCCATCTCATAACCTCCTTTTCTTTTAGTTTGGCTCATATCAGAGAAAAGATGTGGAGAGGCAAATTGAATTTTAGACTGTATTACTTTTCAGTATAAATTACATGGTTGGATGATCCATACCCTTATTCAAACAGTTTCGTAAATGTGCGTTTTTTAATTTCATATGTTTTAGCGGTGGAGGCCTGTTGTTTTAATGCTTTAAATTCCTGTTTTAACTGCTTTATTTCTTCCGTTTGTTTTTCCTGCTGTTCCTGCATTGATTGTACAGTTTCTTTCTGTGCCGCTACATTGGATACAGTAGCTCCGATTGTTTGCATCACTGTCAAAATATTATCACGATAGTCCTTCTGATCGAATGCCATTTTTACATCCTCTATCGTATCTTCCACTCGAATAGGAAAGCTTCTTTTTCCTAACATTTCCATAATCTTGTTCTTTTCGTAATTTTGATATTTACATTTTTTAATAAATCGAAGGATGTCAATCGCCTCTGGGAGATAATACATACCATCATGTTGTTTTGTTTTCGGTATATAAATCGTAAACTCTTCAATCCAATTTTCAGCAGTAGTTTGTGAAATGCCAACAGTTTGGCACAATCGATTAAAGCTTAACAATTCCATTATTGATCACCGTCTTTCTCTTTTTTTGCAGTTAGCAGCCAAGTTTCGAACGATATCTTTTTATGATAGTTGCATTCATTTTCCAATATTCAATTGTAACCTTAGCATAAAAAAAGAAGATGGGATGAAGATGTGATAAGTGTGGAAAAAATATGTAAGAGAGAGGGGGAGGTGTGTCATTATACGAATGGAAAGTTTTATACCTTCCTATCTGCTAATAAGAAGCATGCCAAAATTTGGATTGAAATTTTGGCACGCTTGTTTAAATCTTCGTCCGTAAATCCCATAGTTCAGGAAAGAAATAATGATCCAATACTTTTTTCAAATAACCAACGCCGGAAGATCCGCCGGTACCCATTTTGTGGCCAATGATTCGTTCGACCGTTTTCATATGCCGAAAGCGCCATTGTTGGAAGGAATCTTCTACATCGACGAGCTTTTCTGCAAGCTGATAGAGGTCCCAATACTGGTCAACATCTTTATAAATGGCTAGCCAAGCTTGTTCAACGCTCTTGTCCTTCTCATACGTTTCCGAGAAGTCGCGATTCAGCACTGCTTCATTAATCGAAAAGCCTGCATCTGCTACTGCTTGGATCGCTACATCATAAAGCCCTGGAGCATGATAGGCCTTTTCTAAAATAGCATGTAGCTGCGGATCCTTTTTGTAAATCTCCAGGATGAAAGGTGTTTTATATCCTAGGACAAACTCAACCAATCGGTACTGATACGATTGAAAGCCGGATGCATTCCCCAATTGATCACGAAATTCCATGTATTCAGCAGGTGTTAGCGTGGAAAGCACATCCCATGCTTGAATAATCTGCACCTGGATTCTGGAGACACGGGCAAGCATTTTAAAAGAGGCTTGCAGTTTGCCTTGCTGGATGGCCTGTATAGCACCTTGGGTTTCATGAATGATTAGTTTTAACCACAGTTCACTGACTTGATGAATAATGATAAATAACATCTCGTCATGATGATCGGATAACCTTGTTTGACTGGAAAGCAATGTATCAAGCTGCAAGTAATCTCCATAGGTCATCTTTTCCATAAAATCGGTGTGGATCCCTTTTTCGGATGAAAACGTGTCATTTGTGTTTTTATCTGTCATTTTTACTTTCCTTCCTTAATCGGTCGTAGTACAGCACGTACTGGGCTACCATCTGCCCCATGGATAGCGAGTGGTAGTGCAATTAATTCATACGTACCTACTTCCACATGGTCCAGCATGAGATTTTCCAAGATATTGATTCCACTGCTGTATAATGCATGATGGGTGGCAAGATCTTTACTGTCAGCAGCATCTACAGACGGCATGTCCACACCCAATAATTGCACACCTTTTCCCTGTAAAAAGCGAGCAATATCAGGGTCAAGTTCTGGTATCTGTTCAGGAAACCGTTTCGGGTTATTCGGCAAAGAAGTGCGCAATAATAAACGGCTTACATTTTCCAATGCGAATTCCTGTAGTATTTCCGCTGTTATGCTATCTGTATGGCTCACATCAATAACCATTGCTTCTCCGATATAGCGATCTAGATCAAGTTGATCGATGGTTTTGCCTTCTGAATCATAGTGGAAGGGAGCATCAACATGTGTTCCTGTATGCAAGCTAGCCGTCATTTGTCCGATGTTAGCGGAGCCGGATTGTTCCTTTGTATAGGTTAAGGAATAAGTATATGGCGTGTCCCCAGGAAAACAAGCCATGTCGTTCGTTAAGGGTTGAGAAATATCTATCCATTGCTTCATGCGATCACACCTCGTTTGTTCTCATATTTTTTATAGCGTTCTTCCTTCATAATTGTTTTTAAAATCTGTACAGCCTGCCAAACTTCTTCGAATGTATTGTACAGTGCGACAGGTGCAAGACGGATGCCGTTAGGCCTGCGAAAGTCAGGAATAACCCCGTCCGCTTTTAATGCTTTGCAAATCCTCGCTGCTTCGGGATGCTCAAGAAATACATGTCCACCACGAGTGATTTCATCTTGTGGATTCGCAATCTTAAATTGATATTCGGCTAATTGATCTTCGACTAACTTCATCATGTAAGTCGTTAAATGCAATGATTTTTCCCGAATTTGCTGGATGCCAACTTCTGCAAATATTTCCAATGAGCCGAGTAATGGTGCGGCACTTAATACGTGTGGTGTGCCGATTTGATAGGCGCCTGCGTTAGGTGCTGATGAAAATGTGTGATCCATATCAAATTGCTTATCTTTAGCTGAGCCGAACCAGCCGGCAAGTCCTGGTGCTTCACCAAAGTGCTTTTCGTTCACATACAATCCGCCAACACTGCCAGGGCCGCCATTCAAATGTTTATAAGAACACCAAAAAGCAAAATCAACGCCCCAATCTGTTAAATGATGGGGAATCGCCCCGATGGAATGACATAAATCAAAGCCAATCAAGATTCCGCGTTTATGGGCTGCTTTTGTTAAGGCTTGCATATCTAAAATTTGTCCACTGCGATAAAGTACAGCAGGTAGCACAATTAAGGCAATGTCGTTGGTCATCGCGTTAATCATAGCTTGAGTTTGCAGTGTATTCCCATCTTTGCTTTTGACCTGAACGAGGTGTTCTTCTGGATCTAAGCCTTTCAATCGCAACTGGCTTTTCAATGCATAAATATCGGATGGGAAATTGAGCTCATCCGCCAAAATCTTTGTCCGCTTTCTTTCCGGTTTGAAAAAGCTTGCGACCAATTGATGCAGGTTTGCGGTTGTAGATCCTGTTGTTATTATTTCTTCCGGTTTAGCGCCAACTAGTGGTGCGGTCATTTTTCCCAGTTTCTCTGATAAATAGAACCAGGGATGTGTTCCTTCTGTCCAACCATCTATTGCATAATCCCTCCAAGATGCCATTAGTTTATCTACTGCTTGTTCTGATCGTTTGGATAGGAGTCCTAAAGAATTTCCATCAAAATAAATTTTATTTTCGGAGATATAAAATTCATTACGATAGTTTTTTAAACCATCTTGTTGATCCAAATATTGTGCATAGGATTGTTCGGCATTCATAAATATAGGCACCTCTTTTCATATATTATCTTTATTCTAACAAAAAAATTCATTTTCTAATAGAACGCTTACTTTTCTTTTTCAATATTTACTGTAAGATTGTTAATATAAGTTGAATGTATGATTCTATCATAGCCATTGCTTTCCATGCAGGCGCTCGCTTTCCACGGGCGACTAATGAGCTTTCTTGAGCTAAAGCTCTGCGGGGTCTCATCGAAGCCTTTTTTCGAGGTCACTGAAAAAGTGGTAGATTTTAAAAAAATTGCTTTTCACCTTAATCTAGCAACTCGAATATACGGAGACTCCAGCGGGAAGTAAGAGATCGACGAGACCCCGCAGGACGGTAGTCCGAGGAGACTCGACACTCGCCCGCGGAAAGCGCAGTATATTCGAAGATGCGATGGTGGATCCGCATATTATAGTGCTATATTTAACTTTTTCAGTGGCTTCGCTTTTTTCCCGCTGGAGTCTCGCGCCTACACTCCAATCAATAGGTGCTAATTTTTAAAATGGCTTACCAGCGCTAAATTCTTTAGTTCAACTTATATAGAGTAATATTTTGATGAAAAGGGTGATTATTTTGAAAGAGAAACTGAAAACTTATCGATTTCCGCTCATTTTACTAGCTTCTATACTTATCGGATCTATTGTTGGACTAACTTTTGGTGAAAAAACAGGTGTCATCAAACCTTTCGGAGATATCTTTTTAAATCTCTTATTTATGACTGTTATACCGCTTGTTTTCTTCTCTATATCTTCTGCCATTGCAAATATGGACAGTATGAAAAGACTTGGTAAAATCATGGGATCGATGATGACTGTTTTTATCATTACGGGGATTATCTCTTCTGCCTTTATGTTATTTGCAACCATATTATTTCCCCCAGGAGCTGGTGCAGATATCCAATTAGAAACACCAGACGAAGTGGAAGATGTTGCATTGTCCGAACAAATCGTTAACACGTTTACTGTACCGGACTTTGTCGATCTATTCTCTCGTGAAAACATGCTCGCATTAATTATATTTGCTGTCTTAATCGGGTTAGCAACAGGGCTTACTGGTGAACAAGGACGCCCCTTTACAAAATTCCTGACGAGCGGTTCAGAAGTATTTATGAAACTGATTCAACTCATTATGTATTACGCTCCGATTGGTTTAGGTGCTTATTTTGCTGCCTTAATCGGAGAATTCGGTACAGAATTACTCGGCGATTACGCCAAAGCAGTGCTTATTTATTATCCTGTTTCGATTTTATATTTTGCCTTTGGGTTTACACTGTATGCTTTTATCGCAGGAGGTAAAAAGGGTATATCTCACTTCTGGAAAAACATTCTTGCCCCAGCAGCAACTGCACTTGGAACGGGGAGCAGTATTGCGACCATTCCCGTTAATCTGCAGGCAGCGAAAAAGATTGGTGTTCCCAAGGATATTCGGGAGACAGTGTTACCACTTGGGGCAACGATACATATGGATGGTTCCTGTCTTGCAGCGATGTTGAAAATTGCTTTTGTGTTCGGCGTGTTTAATATGGATTTCACAGGTATAAGCACATTTCTAACGGCTATTGGAATTTGTTTATTATCGGGCATTGTAATGAGCGGAATTCCTGGTGGTGGTTTTATCGGAGAAATGATGATTATTACATTATATGGATTGCCGATTCAAGCATTACCGGTTATTTCCGCAATCGGTGTCGTTGTTGATCCGCCTGCAACAATGATTAATTCAACGGGAGATACGGTTTCAAGCATGCTTGTTACAAGGCATTTAGACGGAAAAGATTGGATGGAAAACGCAGAAGTCGAAGTGTAATGATGAGGGGAAATTATATCATTCATCTGATATGGAGAGACACAATTAGATTTGTTCTAAATGTGTCTCTTTGTCATGAACTGTTATATATATATTAGATATAAAGTATAAAAGAGGTTTTCTGAAAGTATTATAGAATAGTGTAAATAGTTAAAATAAAAAAGCGGGAGGGAATTCTATGGAGAACACCATTTGGTCTCTGGTTCCACCGTTATTGGCAATCATTATGGTATTGCTGACAAAGCGGGTGCTCGTGTCATTAGGTGTTGGTATTGTTGCTGCTGCATTTTTTATCGCTAGTTTTAATGTGTTTGATTCGCTGACCTTGGTTTGGGAGTCTTTTAAAGGTGTCTTTGTCGAGGACGGGGCATTGAATACTTGGAACGTGTATATTTTACTATTCGTGTTAATGCTCGGTGTTTTAACAGCATTTGTCAGCATGATGGGTGGTACAAAAGCGTTTGGAGATTGGATGATTCGGCATGTGAAGACAAGAACCGGTGCACAAATTATGACCATGGTGCTTGGAATCATTGTGTTTATCGATGACTATTTTAACAGTTTGACAGTTGGTCAAGTAAGTAAGCCAGTAACGGACAAACATCGGGTATCACGGGCAAAACTGGCTTATATTGTCGATGCCACTTCTGCGCCGGTATGTGTCATTGCACCGATTTCCAGCTGGGGCGCTTATATTATCGGGATACTAGGAACCATTCTGGTCACACAAAATGTTACGGAATACACGGCGCTCGGAGCGTTTATTGAACTCATACCGATGAATTTTTACGTTTGGGCGACTTTGGGTATGGTGTTGGTGATTGCCCTGAAACAGGCTGACTTCGGGCCAATGAAAGTACATGAAGATCGTGCATTCAGGACGGGGGAAGTACTCGATCCGAATAAAAAGGAGAATGTGGATGCGAACGCCAATTTACCTGTGAGTGACAGTGGGAAAATAAGAGAACTCGTAGTTCCGATTGTAACTTTGTTTGTTGCGACACTTATTACGATGTTTTGGACAGGATACGGAGCTGTTGAAGGGGAAAAAACATTTATCACCATCTTTGGGGAAGCAGATGTGTCTAAGTCGCTGTTATATGGTGGGATTATCGGTTTAATTGTTACGTTTTTATTTTTCCGTCGCCATATTGGTAAAGGGAAACTTACGGGAAAGCATTTTGGAATCGGCATCGTCGAAGGTGCGAAGTCAATGTTGCCGGGATTCACCATTTTGATTTTCGCTTGGGCGATTGCCTTTTTAATTGGTGAATTGAAGACAGGGGAATATTTAGCAAGTGTTGTTCAATCAGCAAATTTAAGTCTAACACTTTTACCTGTGATTGTTTTCATTATGGCAGGGTTTATTGCTTTTGCAACAGGAACATCGTGGGGATCCTTTGGCATTCTGTTGCCAATTGCCGGTCAAATTGCTGGAGCTACAGATATCAATTTGCTATTACCGATGTTAGCAGCAGTACTAGCTGGAGCAGTGTTTGGTGATCACTGTTCGCCAATCTCAGATACAACAATACTTTCTTCTGCGGGATCAAGCTGTCACCATATTGATCATGTGACTACCCAACTGCCTTATGCGTTGTTGGCAGCGTTTATCACTGCAATTAGTTATGTGGTGCTTGGACTAACTGGAAGTGTGTGGCTTGGTTTGTTAACGGTGGCTATCAGTTTGGCTGTGCTTTATATCGTATTAAAGAAACCAAAAGAGATAGAAAAACTAGAGGAATCGATTGCAAAATAAGGTTTCGTCCATTGTTTAATGTTACTAATGAAGGTAAACGCTGCTTTTCTTTCCTTTTTAGATATAGTGCTTGCGTGTTCCTTCGGTAAGTTCCCAGATTTTTTTTTGATAAACAATTGCAAATTTTAAATCTCTGATTTATACTTGAATAAGTAATGTGAAATGGCATTTCATTAAATGAAACGGAGGACAGGAAATGACCTTTGTGTCTGACAAAGTAAGCAGTTTACCACCTTATTTGTTTGCTGCGTTTCAAAAGAAAAAATTGGCATTGGAAGAACAGGGAGTAGATGTCATTGATCTAGGCATTGGAGCACCTGATTTACCTGCACCAGATTTCGTTGTAGAAGAGCTGGCAAAAGCCGCACGTATTCCTGCAAATCATCGATACGCTACTTATAGCGGCAGTCCTTTGTTTAGAGAGGCAGTGGCAGACTTTTACAAAAGCCATTATAGCGTAGATATTGATCCAAATACAGAAGTACTTGCGCTAATTGGATCAAAGGAAGGGATCTCTCATCTGATTCAGGCGGTTATTAATCCGGGTGACGCTGTGATGGTGCCGGATTTATCTTATCCGGTTTATCGTTCAGGTGTTCATTTAGCCGGTGGAGAGGCAATCCAGCTACCACTCGATAAAGATAATGGCTATGTACCGATGTTTGAAAAAGTTGCTGCAGTAGATTTAAAGCGCGCCAAGTTGATGTTTTTAAACTATCCAAGTAACCCAACAGCAGCAACCGTAGATTTAAACACTTTTATGGAAGCGATTACAATTGCTAGGGGAAATAACGTCCTACTGGCACATGATGCTGCATACGATTTGATCACATTTAATGGCTATAAAGCGCCTAGCGTGATGCAGGTCCCAGATGCAAAGGATCACGCGGTTGAATTTGGTTCCTTGTCTAAAAGCTTCAATATGACTGGTTGGCGCATTGGTTATGTTGTTGGGAACAAAGAAGTGATTAAAGCATTGTCCACGTTAAAAAGCAATGTAGATTCATCGCAGTTTCTCCCTATTCAAGAGGCTGCCGCCATGGCGTTGAATAGTGATCTATCTGCGGTAGAAGCAAATTGTCTGATCTATACAGAAAGAATGGAAAAATTACACAAAGCTTTACAGGAAGTGGGCATAGACGCAGAAAAGCCAAAAGGAACTATATTTATGTGGGCAAAAGTGCCATCTGGATATAGTTCTAGCGCATTTGCCAATAAATTATTAGATGAGGCTGGGGTGATTGTGACACCGGGAACGGCATTTGGTCCGTCTGGAGAAGGATTTTTTCGGATTGCGTTATCTGTACCGATGGAGCGTTTAGAAGAAGTAATCGACCGCTTAAAGCAATTGGATTTAAAGGGGCTGACAACTTGAATCAAGCACATGTAACGGCGACAAAGATGACGGCTGCCGAAGCGATTGTAGCCTGTATGAAAAAAGAAGGTGTCAGCAAGATTTTCTGTGTTCCTGGAGAGAGTTATTTGCCTGTTCTAGATGCCTTGTATGGTGAGCCTTCGATGGATGTTGTTTCCAATCGACATGAAGGGGGAGCGGCATTTATGGCGGAGGGTTATGCCAAGGCTTCACTCAAACCTGGTATTGTTCTCGCAACACGGGCGGTTGGCGGTGCAAATCTATCCATTGGTGTTCATACCGCCTATCAGGATTCTACGCCGATGATTGTATTTTTAGGGCAGGTTCATCGCAAATTTAGGGGCAGGGAAGGTTTCCAGGAGGTAGAGTTGGATCGTTACTTTCAACATATTGCCAAGTGGACGGTAGAGGTAACAGATCCGGAAAGAATGCCGGAAATGGTGCAGCGTGCATTTCGTATTGCCCAGTCTGGCCGACCGGGACCAGTAGTTGTTTCTCTGCCGGAAGATGTGTTGCCGATGGAGGCAGAAATGCATTTCGGTCCGGCTTTTCAAAAACCAAGACCTGTACCAGCGAAGACAGAAATAGAACAGATAGCGTCCATACTCAATACCGCGAGAAAGCCGCTTATAATCGCGGGTGGTGGTGTGAAAAGTTCGGGGGCCGAAGATGGGTTACTGCAGTTTGCCGAAAAATATGATTTACCTGTTATCGCTGCATTTAGAAGGCATGATGTTTTTCCGAATGATCATGGATTATATGCCGGTCATCTTGGGTTAGGCACAAGTAAGGAAGTGCTGAAAACGGTGAGCGAGTCTGATGTTGTTTTAGCTTTGGGAACAAGACTTTCCGAAGTGACAACACAGGATTATTCGATCATGACACCGGATAAAAAACTGATTCACATTGATATTGCTTTCGAAACGATCGGTAAAGTATATCCTCCGGAGGTTGGCATCGTTGCAGATCTGAAGGGGGCATTACAAAGCCTCTCTACGATGGATATAACGCCTGTCTGGAAAGCGTGGGCAGAAGAAAGTCGGCAGCGATATGAAATAACGAGTGACTTAACCGTTTCTACAACCGATGGGATAAATAAACAAGTGATTGCTATCATGGATAAAAAACTTCCCAATGATGCGCTCATCACCAATGACGCTGGTAATTTTGCCGGATGGCTCCATTCCTTCTACACGTTTCGCGAAAAGCATACGTATGTCGGTCCTACTTCCGGTGCAATGGGATATGGGATGCCTGCAGCATTAGGTGCGAAGCTTGCTTTTCCGAATAAAACGGTCGTGTCTTTATCCGGGGACGGTGGGTTCATGATGACCGTTCAGGAATTGGAAACAGCGGTCAGAAACAATATTCCTGTCATATGTCTTGTATTTAATAATAAAATGTACGGTACGATCCGGATGCATCAGGAAATGCATTATCCAAAGAAGGTTATGGCAACAGATTTAGGTAGTGTTTCCTTTAAGGATTTGGCAAGGAGTGTTGGTGCGGACGGATACGTGGTTAATACGGTGGAAGGTTTCGAAAGTGCCTTTGATCAAGCACTAACAAACAAAAGGGTAGCAGTCATTGAAATTGAAACCAATCAGGAGCAAATTTCTGTTTCTTCAACGATTACCCAGTTACGTGATCGTTCAATGAAGCAAATTTAAAATATTTAGGGGAGGTATTTTTTTATGACACAGATTACATTGCAAACAAACAAATTGGCAAATTTTATTAATGGAGAATGGGTAGAAGTAAACGAAGCTACAGCAGTAGTAAATCCGGCAACAGGTGAGACGGTTGTCCAGGTTCCTTTATCGGGTTCAACCGATGTGGATGAAGCAGTTGCTGCAGCAAAAAAGGCACAAAAAGAATGGGCATTGGTACCAGCTCCACAACGGGCGGAAGTATTGTACCAGGTTGGCTATTTATTGAAGGAACGCAAAGAGAGAATGGCACAGTTATTAACGCAAGAAAATGGGAAAGTAATTGAAGAAGCACGTGGTGAGGTACAGGAAGGTATTGATATGGCCTTTTATATGGCTGGGGAAGGACGGCGTCTATTCGGGCAAACAACACCAGCTGAATTAAAGGATAAATTCGCGATGAGTCAGCGTTGTCCCGTTGGGGTTGTTGGCATTATTACGCCATGGAACTTTCCTATCGCGATCGCTACATGGAAGTCATTTCCAGCTATTGTGGCAGGAAATGCGGTTGTTTGGAAGCCAGCTACAGAAACACCAATCATGGCATATGAATTGGCTAAGATTTTTGAGGAAGCGGGACTGCCTAAAGGTGTATTGAATGTTGTGTATGGTAGAGGATCAACTGTTGGCGACGCGATGGTTCAACATGAAGGAATTCGGGTGATATCGTTTACCGGATCTGGTGACACTGGTCGGAACATTGCAAGTGAATGTGGCAAGCAATTGAAGAAGGTTTCTCTGGAGATGGGCGGTAAAAACGCAATCATTGTCATGGACGATGCCGATATTGATCTTGCAGTGGAAGGCATTCTGTGGAGTGCCTTTGGTACAAGCGGACAGCGCTGTACAGCTTGTAGCCGCGTGATTGTTCATGAAAAAGTGAAAACTTCATTAGAAGAACGTTTATTAGCAGCGATGGAAAAACTATCGATTGGAAATGGCTTGGATGAATCTATCAAAGTTGGTCCAATTATAAATCAAGCAGGTATGGATAAGATTAATAGTTATATGGAAATTGGTAAAAATGAAGGCGCTAAATTGCTTGCAGGGGGATACGAATATACAGAGGATGTTGATCAGGGAGGAAACTATTTCGCTCCAACTTTGTTCACGGATGTTACAGCAGATATGCGGATTGCACAGGAAGAGATCTTTGGTCCGGTAGTATCTTTAATTCCGGTAAAGAGCTTTGAAGAGGCAATCGACGTAAATAATGGCGTCGAATATGGACTTTCCAGTTCGATTTATACGAGTGATGTGAATCGTGTGTTTAAGGCACAGCGGGATCTGGATACAGGGATTGTGTATGTCAATGCAGGTACATCTGGTGCAGAGATCCATCTGCCATTTGGCGGAACCAAAGGAACAGGAAATGGACATCGTGATTCTGGTGTGCAGGCTTTAGATGTATTTACAGAATGGAAAGCCATTTATGTGGATTACAGTGGCAAACTGCAACGTGCACAGATTGATGTGGAGTAATTTAGTGAATTTCCAGTGCCATGATGAGGATCATGGCACCGGGATAAATATAGCAGGGGCTTGCATAATTTATACAGGGAGTGGATGATATGAAGATTGGTGTATTAGGTTCAGGTTTAATGGGGAAAGAAGCTGCACGTGATTTGGCGGCAAGTGAAGGGGTAACAGCAGTCGGATTAGCGGATATTGATTTAAAGCGCGCGCGTCAAGTCTGTGATCAACTAGGCGACTCAAAGCTCACAGCCTATCAGGTGAATGCGAGTGATGAGCAGGAATTGGCAAACTATATGCGTCAATTTGATGTGATTATTAATGCTTTGTTTTACTCCTTTAATGAAGTTGTGGCGAAAACAGCGATTAAGGTCGGCGTAAATTCTGTTGATCTTGGTGGCCATATTGGGCATATGACAGATAAAGTATTGGCACTTCAGGACAAAGCAAAGGCTGCAGGTGTTACCCTGATACCTGATCTGGGGGTCGCACCAGGCATGATCAATATTTTGTCCGGACATGGGGCAGGCAAGCTGGATCAATTAGACGCGATTAAATTGTATGTCGGTGGTATACCAGTGCGACCAGACGCTCCATTGGAATACAATCATGTATTTTCAATGGAAGGCGTCTTTGATCATTATACAGATCCCTCGCTCATTATCCGTAATGGCGTGAAACAGGAAATTGCTTCCTTATCAGAAATAGAGCGGGTTTATTTTGATAAATTTGGTCCGTTGGAAGCATTCCATACATCAGGCGGAACATCCACATTATCTTTATCCTATCCGGATTTGAATACATTGGAATATAAGACGATTCGTTTCCCGGGACATGCAGAAAAATTTCAATTGTTGGTTGATTTAAACTTAACGCGAATGGATTATGAGGTAGATGTCCATGGACAAAAGATCAATCCACGGGAGGTTTTATTGCAAGTACTGGATCCAATTGTAGAACTCGGTGATAAAGATGATGCGGTATTATTGCGTATTCTCGTATCTGGTGAAAAAGATGGGGTGCCAACAACCTATAAGTATGAAATGACAACATACAAAGACAGAGGAACGAATGTTACAGCGATGGCAAGGGCAACTGCCAATACCATATCTGTTGTGGCACAAATGATTGGAAAAGGAGAGATCACCAAGCGCGGAGTATATCCACCAGAACAAATTGTCACAGGAGAAACCTATATCAAAGAAATGGAAAAACGTGGCGTGAAAATTATAGAAACAGCGCAATCAGAGAAAACACATGTTAATATATAGATGAAGCGGGTCAGTCCCCCACCACGCTAATATGTTAAAGTAGTAGTGTGATGGGGGACTGACCCCCAAGTAAGGAGCTAAACAACATGAACCAGAGTGTGATCAAGGCGATGAAGTTACTTGATTTATTTACAGAAGGAACACCTGAACTAACATTAAAGGAAATCTCCGCGAAGGCTAATATGCCAAAACCTACTGCATATCGTCTGCTATCTGCATTGGAATCCAGTAATATGTTATATAAAACGAAAGAAAACGAGCATGATAGCCGGTATCGTTTAGGATTAAAATTACTGGAATTGGGACAAATTGTTTCAGAGCAAATCGAATTAAGGGAAATTGCACTGCCGTATATGGAACAATTAGCGGAAGAGATTAACGAAGTCATTCACTTGGTTATTATTAATCAAAATGAAGCGACTTATATTGAAAAGGTTGAGAGTACAAAAGCGCTTCGCTTATTTACCAAAATCGGTAAAAGCGTCCCACTATATATGGGTTCCGGTCCAAAGCTGTTGCTCGCCCATTTATCAGAAGAAAAACAAGAGGCGGTTTTGAGCGCTGACAATCTCCAATCATTCCACAACCACCCACCAGTGGATAAAGATAAATTAAAAAAGGAATTAGCAATGATTCGGCAAGCAGGGTATGCTTATAGTATCGGCGAACAGGACGCAGACACGACTGGTATTTCTTATCCCTTATATGATTATCGAGATCAAATGATTGCTGCATTAACGGTGAGTGGTTTGTCGAGTTATTATGAGGGGGAAGGTCTGGAACGCATAAAACGTTCTACTGCACAAACCGCACAAAGGATATCCGAAGAATTAGGCTATCGAAATTCAGCCACACAGCTGATAGAGGGGAATTAGTCATGATGAATACTGTTTTTATTGCTGGACACGCCAGATTACCGTCTGGCATGGCGGCGCAGAATATGTATGAAACGTTAACGATCACCGCAGAAATTGATAAAAAGTATGGCGTCATTGTGAATGCAAGCTGTACGCTTGCGACGCTGCACGGCAGAGAATTTGTCCAGCAACTGCTAAGGGGTTACAGTCTACGGGATGGCATTGAAACACCAACAAAAGAGATTAAAAACCATTATTTTGGTAAAGCAGGCAACGCATTGGCTTCCGCCTTGAAAGATTTGTACAAGCAATATGAAGCACATCAAAAGTAACCCCAACCATTTTTAGGCAGGGGTTATTTGCTTTGTTTGCAGACGCAAAAATAAAATTGATTTATCCATCCAACCCGACAGATATAAACTTTTTCTCAAGGAATTCATCCATGCCATGATGTCCGCCTTCTTTACCAACACCGGATTGTTTGATTCCACCGAATGGCGCTTCCGGAACCGATGGAAAAACATCATTGACTCCAACAATTCCGTATTCTAACTTTTCCGAAGCACGAATTGCACGGTTGGTATTTTCTGTGAAAATATATGCCGCCAAACCATAATCCGTATCATTCGCTTTTCGTAATGCTTCATCTTCATCGGTAAATGTTTGTACAGGAATAATTGGTCCAAATGTTTCTTCGTTCATAATTAGCATATTATCGGTAGCACCTGATAGAATGGTTGGTTGATAGAAATGACCATCAAGATTCCCCTCCCATTGACTACCACCATAAACAACCTTTGCCCCATTTTTAACTGCGTCATCTAAATGGGCTTGCACTTTTTCAAAAGCCTTTTCATTAATGAGTGGTCCCAATTCTACATCATTACCTAAACCGGAGCCAATTTTCATTTGGGCTACTTTATCCTTTAACATGGATGTAAATGCATCGGCAATTGATTCATGTACATATAAGCGGTTTGTACAAATACATGTTTGCCCATTATTTCTAAATTTACTACCTAAGACGAGTGTCGTAGCTTTGTCGATATCTGCATCGTCAAATACAATACTTGGTGCATGACCACCAAGCTCCAATGATAACTTTTTCACATGTTCGGAGCTTTCCCGCATTAAATATTTACCAACTGCAGTGGATCCTGTAAAAGTAATCAACCGCACATCCTTATTTGTGAGCATTTCATTCCCGATTGCTTGTGCATCACCAGTAACTAGATTAACAACGCCATTTGGCATGCCGGCTTTCGCAAAAATCTTCACAATTTCAATTGCCGAAAGTGGTGTTTCTGGTGCAGGTTTTAGTACAGCTGTACATCCTGCTGCCAAGGCTGGGCCTAACTTCCTTGTAATCATCGATGCTGGGAAATTCCATGGTGTGATAGCGCCGATAACCCCAACAGGACGGGGTATGACAAGTAGTCGTTTGGATTTTGTTGAAGAGGGAATCCATTCGCCGTAACCGCGACTCGCTTCCTCTGCATACCATAGTAAGAATCCGGCGGCACCTTTTACTTCGCCGACAGCTTCTTTTAATGGTTTACCTTGTTCTAATGTAAGTATTTCCCCTAAACGATCTGCATCCTCCGTCATGAGCTCAGCAGCTTTGTATAAAATACGTGATCTTTCCCGTCCAGTCATTTCACTCCAGACTGGAAAAGCAGTGGATGCTGCTTCAATGGCGGATTTGGTTTCACTTGCCCCACCATAAGCCACATCTGTGAGGCGCTCAAGTGTAGCAGGATTGTACACTGTTACTGTTTTTTGACTATCCATGTCTTTCCATTTACCATCAATAAAGATACTTTTTGTTCGTTTTTCAAACAAGATAAATCCCTCCTCTTCTAACAAGAATAACGCACCTTGCTAAGACGTTTCAATTGACAGGCTTGCGATGTGTCCTTTTTATTTATCAAAAAATAATGTAGTACAATAAGTTCATTATTTTTCCCAAGCTGGCAGTGTGCGGTCTAGTTGTTTATCTTTCCGATAGCCCAATACGTATTCTGCCTGCATGACAGTGTGAATTTCTCTTGTGCCTTCATAAATGACGGGAGCCTTTGAATTGCGTAGATAACGTTCAACAGGGTACTCATCAGAATAACCATATGCCCCGTGCACTTGTACAGCATCATTCGCAGCTTGGTTGGCAAAGTCACATGCCTGCCATTTGGCAAGAGATGTTTCCCTTGTGTTTCGTATTCCTTGGTTCTTTAATTCCCCTGCACGGTAGACGAGAAGGCGGCTCATTTGCCATCCGGCTTCCATTTTAGCAATCATTTGCTGGACGAGCTGATGTTTCCCAATTGATTTACCAAAAGTTTCCCGCTCATGACAATAGTTGACACTTGCTTCCAAGCACGCCATAATTTGCCCGACAGCGCCTGCTGCAACGGTAAAGCGACCATTATCTAATGAGGCCATGGCAATTTTAAAACCTTCTCCTTCTTCACCAACAAGATTTTCTTTTGGCACTTTTACCTGATCGAAAAATAGTTCACCAGTATTACCGGAGCGAATACCCAACTTGCCTTTCGTCGCCTTAGAAGAGAAACCCTCCCACGTTCTTTCAACGATAAACGCTGAGATTCCATGATGTTTTTTTGCTTTGTCTGTATAGGCAAAAACAAGGAAGTTGTCAGCTGTGTCACATAATGAAATCCATGTTTTTTGTCCGTTTAAAATATAATGGTCGCCATCTTTTACTGCCGTTGTTTGAAGCGCAGCAACATCAGATCCAGCACCAGGTTCTGTCAGTCCAAATGCGCCAATTTGTTCACCCTTTGCTTGTGGAACAAGATATTTCTGTTTTTGTGCTTCTGTTCCCCATTGGAGGATCGACATACTGTTTAATCCAGTGTGGACAGATACAGCGGTACGGAATGCGGTGTCTCCGCGCTCCAGTTCCTCACAAACAATTGCCAATGCATTATAATCCATGCCGCTACCACCATATTCTTCCGGGATACAAACGCCCATTAAGCCGAGTTCAGCAAGCCTTGTGAGGATCTTGGGATCAAATTTCCCTTTCCGATCCCAGTCGGCGATATTTGGCATGATTTCCTTATCTGTAAAATTTCTGACCGTTTGACGTAGCATTTCCTGTTCTTCAGTAAAATTAAAATCCATGTATAACATCTCCTTATTTTTTATTTACTTTGATATACCTAAGTGTTTGCGTATTTCATCGTTATGTTCACCTGGGTCAGGTGGGTGGTGCCTGACTGTAACAGGTGTACGGGATAGCTTTAGCGGACTGCCGATCATTTTGATAGATCCTGCAGTAGGGTGCTCATCATCAATAAACATATGTCTTGCCTGCAGTTGTGGATCCTTGGCGACTTCTGCAATATTTTGGATGGGACCACACGGTATGTTGTTTTCTTGGCATTTTTCCTGCCAGTAAGCAGTTGGTTTGGTAGAGAAAACCTCCTGTAGCAAGGGAACAAGTATATCTCGATGTTTCACTCGATCCGGATTTGTTTGAAATCGTTCATCAATTCCATATTCGGGTTTACTTAAAACTTTTGACAGTGCCTTAAACTGATTATCGTTTCCAACTGCAATTACCATTTGACCGTCTGACGTTTGGAAAGTTTGGTATGGAACAATATTGGCATGATGGTTGCCTAAAGGTGTTGGTACTTTTCCCGACATTAAATAATTACTCCCGATATTAATGAGTGAGCTGACGGCCGTGTCGTACAGGGAAATATCCAGTTGCTGTCCTTTTCCGGATAAGCTTCGCTCCAACAACGCACCTTGAATCCCAATACATGCGTATAACCCGGTCAAAATATCTGTGATCGCGACACCCACTTTTTGCGGACCGGATGTTTCATCCCCAGTAATGCTCATAAGCCCACTCATTGCTTGAATGATAAAATCATAGCCGGGCATATCCTGATATGGTCCAGTTTCACCGAAGCCTGTGATTGAGCAATACACGATTTCCGGATTAAGCGCGGCTAATGTTTCATAATCCAGTCCGAATCGCTGCATGGTACCGGTTTTAAAATTATTAATAATGACATCGCTTTCAACTACAAGCTTTTTAATTAGCTCAATCCCTGCGGCAGATTTCAAATCGACAGTGATGCTTTTTTTATTTCGATTTGCAGATAGGTAATAGGCGCTAACGTCATTTTGGAAGGGGGGACCCCATTTTCGCGTTTCATCACTTCCGCCAGGGGCTTCCACTTTAATTACCTCTGCACCAAGGTCACCTAAAATCATTGAACAATACGGACCAGCAAGGACGCGGGATAAATCAAGCACTTTCATATTCTCTAATGCACCAGACATATTCTTTCTCCTTTCTAAAGCATTTTTGTTTTCTCCTGTTTGATAAGGTCGGGCGAGCAGGCAATAAAAAAGCCAGTTCAAATAAATTACAGGACGTCTGTAATTTAAAATGAACTGGCTTATACCTGTGGACTCAGATCTGGATTGGACCTGTAAACAGATTAGGCAGTATAATAGATTCTGAAAATTGATCATGTGTAATTAAACGCTGTGACGTTTTTACATGATTCACTATTTCCAGTATAATATAATCTGAATAATATGTAAATGTTTTTGGTCAAAACTTTTCTACGTTTGGTTAATCCGGTGTTACAAAAGTGCCCATAAAAGTTTTTGATACATCAACAGACTGTGTCAAATTCATCATTAATTGCTCGTTTTCTTCATTTTCCTGCACACGATCTAAAACCTCTTCATAGTGAGATTGATTGCGGAAGACAGATTGGCCCAGGAAGACCTGTTCATCCGGCTTTAGTTCAACCAAATCCAATATTCCTTGACAGCCATTCTTCCCCTGTAGATCTTCTGCCCGGTAAATTTGATCTTCCAATGCACCGTTATCCAAGAATATTTCTTTTAATTTATCATTCGTTTCAAGGAAAGTCTTTATATTGTTTTTGCCTACCCGATATAAGTAAATTACTGTATACATTTTTCTCCCCCTATATTCCCTTATCGTACTACATTCGATATAAAAAGTGAAAAATCCTTCATAAATCGAGGGAAATTTTTCACGCTGATGCGATTAAAAGGGGAGAATGGGAGAATTACACAAAACTATGGTCAAACACCCCAAATAACCCATGCTAATTGGGCTGCATGAGCTATAGGGCTATCAATCTATTTTGCTGCCTTTTGTAGCTTGTTAATCATCTTCAGCGCTCTTCCTGTTCCAATTGCAACGGACTCAAGTGGATTAGGAGCAAGGTGAACGGGGACGATAATTTCATTTGCCAGCCATTCCTGCATTCCATTTAAAAGAGAACTGCCACCTGTTAAAACAATTCCGTGATCGACAATATCACCACTTAATTCAGGTGGACAATTTTCTAATGTAGCACGGATGGCTTCTAATATTTTAGCGAGTGATTCTTTTAAAGCAGTATGAATTTCTGTCGATGTAACAGTAACTGTCTTTGGCAAACCTGAAACCATGTCACGTCCACGCACTTCCATGGATGCTTCTTTATGATCAGCGTTGGCATAGCCGATTTCTATTTTAATATTTTCCGCGGTGCGTTCCCCAACTAAAATATTATAATTTTTTCGGATATATTGAATAATCTCTTCATCCATCTGGTCGCCACCAACACGCACAGAATTGCACGATACGATACCACCAAATGAAATAATACCTACTTCTGACGTGCCGCCACCGATATCGACAACAACATTTGCGACAGGTTCTTCCACCGGTAAATCCGCTCCAATTGCCGCTGCAACGGGTTCTTCGATAAGGTGAACCTGTTTTGCACCATAGCTTGTTACAGCATTATGAATCGCACGTCGTTCTACGGAAGTACTTCCTGACGGGGTGCACACGACTACAACCGGTTTTCTCATAGATGAACCAATTGTTTTACTTACCTTTTTTAAAACGGCCTTCAACATTTGTGCTGTAACATCATAGTCAGCAATCACGCCATCCCGTAAAGGACGTATGGGAACAATGTTTTGTGGTGTCTTTCCGATCATTTCTTTCGCTTCTGTACCAACCGCAATTACTTGCTTTGTATTAACATCAATAGCCACAACACTCGGCTCATTTAAAACAATTCCTTTTGTTTTTGAATATATAAGTATATTTGCAGTACCTAAATCGATACCAATTTCTGCAGTAGAAAACATTTTTTAAGATCCTCCAATGATGACAAATTTCTATCTATCTCAACGGCGTTACGAATACACCTGCCTTTTAAAAGCAGATGAGAGTGCCGCCAAGCTTCGAATATAAGTACAGTTAAGTTTCAAATGGCTAGTGGACTAATTTGACGACGTTTTGTGCGTCGAAACCCCATTTGAATTCAGTATTCCTTAAAGCAATTCTATTTTTTTGTGATTTTTTGGGGGTAGTTATACAAGATACATAATTTGGTATATTGTTGTAACACTACCTTATTAATTGAGATCAATTTGTGAGCTTGCTATTGTTAAAAATAAAGCATACACCTATGAAAAGGCAAGTAACAATTCAGTTACAAATTTGCTTCTTTGTAACAAAAGTCCTTCAAAAATAATGCTGTCAATAGTAATTTCTATGCATTTATTACCAGTAGATGGAGCTTTTTCCTATATACCCTGTTTCAGCCTTTTCTAAACATGTTTAATAGATAAGGTTTTTTCATATTTTCACAGTGAAAAGAGGTCTGTGGATCTAGATTGGTAAAGCATGCCATAATTATTACAAAAAACACGTGCTATGATAATTTTGCAAAACAAAAAAACCAAAGGAGAGTGTAACAACATGTTTAACAAAATAGGTATCGTCACGGCGTTATCAACTGCTTTATTAGTAGGTGGAGCTTTTCAATCCCCTGTAGATGCGTCAGCAAAAGCTGAACCATCACATGTTCAGTCATATAAAGTCTTTTATTCTGTGGGTGGTCAGTCTGGGAATATTTCAGAGGATCAGATAAACAATCTATTAAATGATTGTTTAGGCAAATTCCAAATCGATTGGAAAAAATCGAGTGAGAATAATCCGCAACCAGAGCAAAAAGAACAGCCTAATGCTGAAACAGCAGAACAACCGGAACAGCAGGCACAACCAGAACCAATGAAAAATGAGCAGCCTGCTAAGCAGGAACAAACTGAACAAAAAGAGGCTCCTGTACAACAACCAGCTCAAGAACAAGAACAGAAAGAACAAAAGCAAACAGAATCACAAGATATTAGTCAATTTGAACAAGAAGTTGTCGACTTAACCAACCAGGAAAGAGAAAAACAAGGTCTTGATCCGCTAGAAGTTGACGCTGAACTAAGTAAGGTAGCACGTGAAAAATCGAAAGATATGGCGACAAACAACTACTTTGACCATAATAGCCCTACATATGGTTCGCCATTTGATATGATGAAGCAATATGGTATCTCATATAGTACAGCAGGAGAGAACATTGCCAAAGGGCAACGTACACCTGCAGAGGTTGTAGATGGCTGGATGAACAGTGAGGGACACCGCGAGAATATTTTAAATGGTAGCTTTACACATATTGGTGTAGGATATGTGGAACAAGGAAACCATTGGACACAACAATTCATTGGCAAATAAGGAATAGATAATGAGAGACGAGCAGCTGCTCGTCTCTTTTTTTTAGGATAATAAAGTATAAACGAAGGGGGATCTAGTCCTTGTTGCACCTTTCTTTTAGAGAGGAAGGTTACCTTAGATTATCATGGATGGTCGCGGAAGGTAGTCGACTCCAGCGGGAAAGCACGTGTCCGAAGACCCCGCAGAGTGGTTTTCTTGAGGAGACTGAGGCCGTGCCCGCGGAAAGCGACTACCTGGAGCAGACATCTTACTTGAATGGGGGGCCATAAGAGCCGAGTGACCTTCTTGGTTTTTCTGCCTTTTTTTGACTATATGCTTCATGATTATTGATTTTGTTGTAATCCGAACTTGTTATGTTTGCTACTTCCAGCAATATCGTTTATATTTTGGATAAATATATCATAATCCAAAAAGGCGTTTTGGGTTAGGATGTTTTTTAATGCCTTTTTGTATTATTCATAAGTATGCTTAAAAAGTCACATTAGCATGAGAATGAAGCAATTTTAGTAAGAAATCATATACTGGTTTAGACTAGGATTACGTTCTAAATACCAACAGCGCATAAAAACGTAGTGATATAATGCTCTAAAATAAAAGAACGAAGAAAATAGTTGAATTGAGGTGGTAGCGGTGGTACAAGGAGCAGCAAATTGGAACACGGAACTGACGGAGGAATGGCTACAAAATTATGTGGATGATTGGGTAGCATTTTATCGAAAAATGACTTCGGACGGGAAGGTAGCATCCTATATCCCAATCCTAGAGGAAGCAAATCAAAATCATCTTGGTATTACGATTATGGGGAATAATGGGATGACCATTCGTTCGGGTGATACGGATATTCCATTTACAATTCAAAGTATATCAAAGGTAATCAGTTTTATAGTTGGTTGTATGGAGCGTGGTGTGCAATATATGCTTGATCGCGTCGATGTGGAGCCTACAGGTGAGGCGTTTAACTCGATCATGCATTTGGAAATGAAACAGTTGAAAAAGCCTTTCAATCCATTTATTAATGCAGGTGCAATCACCGTAACTTCTATGCTAGAAGGGAATACATCCGATGAGAAGCTAAAACCTATCATCGATCTGATGGAAAGGATGTTTGGCTATCGTCCAGCACTTAATGTTGATGTATATGAATCAGAAAGAGATTCATCTATGCGTAATCGTGCCATCGGCTATTATTTATTAGAAACAGGATTTCTCGAATCAGATATGAATATTACTTTAGAAACGTATTTTAAACAATGCTCCATTGAAATTACGATTGATGATCTTGCCAAGTTCGGCATGATTTTGGCCAATGATGGGGAAGATCCAAATTCTCAGGAAGAAATTATTCCTCGACCGATCGCTCGGATTGCTAAAGCATTAATGCTGACATGCGGCATGTATGATGCCTCAGGTAAATTTGCTACATATGTGGGAATACCTGCTAAAAGTGGTGTCTCTGGAGGAATTATTGCAGTATCTCCACCTAGAGTCCGTGAAGAGGAACTGCCGTTTCTTGATGGTTGTGGTATTGGTGTGTACGGACCGGCCCTGGATGAGCAAGGGAACAGTGAGGCTGGTATTCGCTTATTAAGGCATATCGCGAAACAATGGGATTTAAGTATCTTTTAAAGTGGACAAAAAAATTTCATATAAGTATGCTTTTTTTTGCTTAATAGCGGACGAGTTGCTTATAATGTAATTAATCATATGAAAAGTGGGGGAAGCATAATGGGAAAACGTAAATTACTGATTGGTATGGTAGCAGGTGCTGTTGTAGGAGGATTAGTTACCTTATTCGATAAAGAAACAAGAGTATATACAAGTGGTAAACTTTCTGGTGTAAAATCAGGTATATCTTATGTTACTAAAAACCCATCGGAGGCAGTTCATCAATTGCAAGAAACATTCGATGCAATTAGTGAAAAGTTCACGAGTGGGACGGAAAGTGCAATCAATGCATTAGATCAAGTACAGCAAACATTAGGTAAGGTGGAGAATAAAACAGAGGTAAAAGAAATAGAATAAGACAATCACTGTTTCTGGATAAAGAAAGGAGTATTGTTGTGAATAAGCCGAAAGCCTTTGGAAAACAGGTATTTCAACGGATTATGGAAGATGATATCTTTGGGCGAGCTGCACAACTTGCATACTTTTTTCTGTTATCCCTTTTTCCTTTTTTATTATTCTTATTGACATTGATTGGCTACTTTCCTATCGATGAGCAGTCCGTTATCGATTTAATTGCTACATATGCACCAGCGCAAATTGGAGATCTACTCCATGCGAATATCGATCTTTTGGTGAACCAACAGAATGGTGGATTGCTATCCATTAGTATCATTGGAGCCCTGTGGGCGGCATCCAATGGTGTTAATGCATTAATACGGGCATTTAATAAGGCATATGGAGTGAAAGAGGACCGCTCATTTATTGTTGCTAGGTTAATTGCAATGGTCTTAACAATCGCCATGGTGGCGATTATCATTATTGCTTTTTTACTGCCTATTTTTGGTCGAATGATCGGTATTTATTTATTTTCTTTATTTGGCCTGTCAGCAAACTTTATTGCAGTGTGGGAAACTTTGCGCTGGCTCATTTCCTCCATTATCTTTTTTATTGTGTTTTTGGCGTTATATAAATTGGCACCAAACGCGAAGGTAACGTTTGGAAAAGTTATTTGGGGTGCACTTTTTGCGACAGTATTTTGGCAACTGGTGTCATTGGGGTTCTCCTACTATGTAAGTACCATGGGAAACTATTCAGCAACGTATGGTAGCTTAGGTGCGGTAATTGTACTGATGATCTGGTTTTATATTTCGGGAATTATCATTATGATCGGTGGCGCAATCAATGCCACGATCAAGCAGACATAGGGAAAGAAATAAGGTGCTCCGAATTGGAACGCCTTATTTTAACAGTCTTAATCCATTTAAAATAACGAGGATTGTACTCCCTTCATGACCAATCACTCCAAGTGGTAAATCAAGGACTTGCAAGAAATTGGTAAGAATAAGCATCACAATAATACTCAAAGAAAAAATGACATTTTGTTTTACAATCTTATTCATTCGAGCAGATAGAAGCGTCGCATCTGTAATTTTGGATAGATCATTTTTCATTAAAACAACATCGGCTGTTTCTAACGCGACATCTGTACCTTCTCCCATGGCAATCCCCAGATTTGCACTTGCTAAGGCAGGCGCATCGTTAATACCGTCTCCAACCATGGCAACATTTTCGTACGTCTTCTTTAATTGTTTGATTTGGTTCACTTTTTCCTCTGGTAGACAATTAGCAATATACTTTCCGATACCAGCTTCTTTTGCGATGGCTTTCGCAGTAATATCATTATCACCAGTAAGCATAATGGTTTGTATACCCCGTTTGTTCAACTTGTGGATTGCCTGCTTTGTGTCTTTCCTTATCGTGTCTTTCAATGCGAATAAAGCAACAATTTCGTTTTGCCTCTTTACAAAGACAATTGTCTTACCTTGTTCAGCTAAGACTTGAGCGATCCTATTACAAAATCTATCGGCAAGCGCCTGATCAACAAATCCACTTTTCCCAATTTTCCATGTTTCATTGTTTACGATTGCCTGAACACCACTTCCGCTTAAATTCCTCATATCTGTTATTTCAATGGTGTTGGGCTCTGTATCTTGCGCTTCGCTGTATATTGTAATTGCTTGGGCTAATGGATGGGTGGACTCATTTTCAATTGCACCTGCAATTGCCAGGATCTCCTTTTTATCATGATGCTCGCTAAAGTAAGCATCGGTAACAATCGGCTTTCCATTAGTCAATGTCCCAGTTTTATCAAAGGCGATCGCTTTGACATGGCTTAAATTTTCAACATGCATCCCACCTTTAAAAAGGACGCCGTTTTTAGCGCTATTTGATATGGCTGATAAGGTAGGGGGCATGATGGAAGCTACCAATGCGCATGGAGACGCGACAACAAGTAAAATCATGGCTCGATAAATACTATCAGCCCAAGTCCAGCCAAAAACAAAATATGGTAAAAACATCATGATAACAACCGCAATTAAAACAATTTTTACATAAGAGGATTCGAACTTTTCGATAAATAACTGTGAAGGTGATTTTTCATCTTGTGCCGATTGAACGAGTTGGATGATTTTTTGGAATAGCGTTTCGTTGGTCGGCTTTGTTATTTTTATCGTAATGGATCCGTTAAGTGCAACTGTACCAGCGTAAACATTCTCACTGTTATATTTGTTCACTGGGATGGATTCACCAGTGATGGCACTTTCATCGATTGCTGTAGCACCTTTGACAATCATCCCGTCAGCAGGTATCCGTTCGCCCGCACGAACCAGGATCATATCATTTATGTTGAGACGTGCAACCGGGACAATTTCTTGAATGCCGTCTTTTATCAGCAAAGCTTCTTCTGGTTGCAGGTTCATAAGAGCAGCTATTTCTTTATTACTTTTGTTCAGTGTATATGTCTCAAGCGCACCGGATAGGGCGAATATAAATATAAGTATGGCGCCTTCTGTCCAATAACCAATGGCAGCTGAACCAATCGCAGCAAAAATCATCAGCATTTCCACATTTAATGTTTTGTCCGCAATCGTTTCTGTGATTCCTTCTTTTGCCTTTGCGTAGCCCCCGATGGTAAAGGCAATCAAATGAAGAACAATCCATAGAGAGCGTGGAATATAAGGCGTTAATGCCCATGTTGTCAAAATGATGAGCCCGCTCATTAAAGCAGCAATTAATTCCTTGTGTACCAGTATTTTTTCTATTTGAAATGTCTTTCTAAAGGTATAAAAATGGATTGTTTTTGTGATGGTGCTCATTACCTATCATCCCCTTATTATTTGTTTATGT
This sequence comes from Virgibacillus halotolerans, assembly GCF_016908515.1. GTDB lineage: Bacteria > Bacillota > Bacilli > Bacillales > Amphibacillaceae > Virgibacillus_M > Virgibacillus_M halotolerans. The sequence continues at coordinate 41,667 of NZ_JAFBEA010000015.1, read as the reverse complement.
ATAATAGCTATTAATACCTATTTATAATGATTATAATCTGATACTGATTATTATGTTACCATGTTTGTAATGAAAGTCAAGAACAATTTTAATAGCATGTCAGTTGTTTTCTCCCATTTATATGTGAAAATAGTAACAGATGCGGAAACGTTGAATGATAAGTCTTTAACTGTTACAATCAAATTTGAATTTATAATATAACAACAATAATTGTGGAGGTTTTTCAATGAAAAAGATACCTATTTTATTTGCTTTATTTTTAGCGATTGTCGTTTTGGCAGCTTGTGGTGATTCAAGTAAAGACAATGCAAAAAAAGATAGCAAGGAAACAAAAGGGGAAAAAACGGAAGATCAAGTATGGAATGATATAGAAGCATCAGGGGAGATTGTTGTCGGTACGTCGGGGACATTAATTGCTGCATCCTATTTTGATGGTGAGGAGGAAAGTGAAGATCAATTAACCGGCTATGATGTTGAATTGATGCGTGAGGTTGCAGAACGTCTCGACCTGGATATTTCATTTGAAATTATGGGGATAGACAGTATGCTTCCGGCCATTAAAAGTGGCAGAATTGATGTTGCTGCAAATGATATTGAACCAACAGAAAAGCGAAAAGAAGCATTCAACTTTAGTGAGCCATATAAATATTCCTATACAACCATGGCAGTCAGGGAAGAAGATAATTCCGGCATTGAGTCGTTAGAAGATTTAGATGGAAAAAAAGCGGGCGGTGGGGCGACAACAATTTATAGTCAAATTGCTGAGCATTTTGGAGCAGAGATTATTACATATGGTAACGCGCCAAACGAAGCCTACCTGCGTGATGTTGATAATGGACGAACAGACGTCGTGGTCAATGATTATTATTTAACGAAATTTGGGGTTGCTGCATTTCCTGACTTCGATATTCAATTGCACCCGACATTAAAATTTCATCCAACAGAGCAAGCAGTTGTACTGCCTAAAGGTGCAGATACGTTAGCAGAAAAGATTAACGGTGCACTAGCTGAAATGCGTAAAGATGGGACATTGTCAGAACTGGCTACGAAATTCTATGATGAAGACGCATCAGAAAAGCCGAAGGGTGACATTGAAGTTATCGAAGACTTAGCGTTATAAGGAGAAATAATTATGGATTTCAATGGGTTTGATTTTGGTGGATTATTTGATATTGAACTGGCAATGGAAAATCTTCCGTTTGTACTGGGTGGATTGCCAATAACGCTACTTGTTTCGATAATTAGTATGGCTATGGGATTGATTTTAGGATTATTACTTGCACTTGCTAGAGGCTCTGAAAAGATGGTATTACGCTGGCCGGCACGTATGTATATTTCATTTATGCGTGGTACACCTATCCTTGTTTTTCTGTTTATACTGTATTTTGGATTGCCGATCATTGGTATAGAGCTGACTGCACTTGTTGCTGCATCACTAGGATTTGGTTTAAACAGTGCGGCATATATTGCTGAAATTGACCGATCATCCTTAAATAGTATTGATCGGGGGCAATGGGAATCAGCCAAAGCCTTAAACATTGGTTACTGGACAACACTAAGAAAAATCATTTTACCACAAGCAACAAGAATTGCCATTCCACCGTTGACAAATGTGTTTATGGATGTAGTGAAAGCTACGTCATTAGCAGCAGTGATAACTGTTCCGGAGTTATTTCAAAAGACACAAATTGTCGCTGGGCGAACCTTTGATGCGATGACCATGTATGTATTGGTCGCATTGATTTATTGGCCAATTTGCATGCTTATTTCGTTTATGCAGGACAGGCTGGAGGATCGCTTTAGTAGATTTTTATAAGCCGTTTGACTTTTAAATAATATGGATTCAAGTGTAGGAGCGTGCAGCATTGAAGAAATTTAATTTGTTATATGTGTTACTCATTATGGTTGCTTTATTGGTGGCCTGTGGTAGTTCGGATGAAAAATCAACAGATGATCAAGCAAATGATGAAGTGTGGGCGAGGGTTCAAGATTCGGGTGAATTAGTGGTCGGGACTGCGGGAACATTATACCCTTCTACGTACTATTCGGAGGGTTCAGATGAATTAACAGGTTATGAAGTAGAAGTTGCCCGTGAGGTAGCGGATCGATTAGGATTGGAAGCCACATTTGAAATCATGGGCTTTGACTCTATGTTAACGGCATTGAGCACGGATCGGGTGGATATCATTTTGGCAGGGCCACGGGAGGAAAGTCGAAAAAAATTCGCATTCAGTGATCCTATTAAATATTCCTATTCTACGATGGTTGTTCGAACGGATGATCATTCGGGAATTGAATCATTAAAGGATTTAAAGGGAAAGAAAGCAGGCGGTGCAGCTACTACGGTATATAGTGAGATTGCAGAGAAATTTGGTGCAGAAGTGGTTACTTACGGCAATGCGACGAATGATGCGTACTTAAGAGATGTAGATAATGGAAGAACGGACACAGTTATTAATGATTATTATTTGCAAAGACTGGCGTTAACTGCTTTTCCTGATTTAGATATTGAATTGCATCCGGATTTGAAATTTCATCCAACAACAGATAATGTGGTGATGAAAAAAGAATCTGATGTATTAATGGATAAAGTAAATGAAGCGATAGATGAGATGAAAGCGGATGGGACACTTGCTGACATATCAGCAGAATTCTTTGATGGTGACGATGTATCCATAGAACCAGCAGAGGAAATTACAGAGATTGAAGGTATTGAATAACCATATTAAATAGGACACGCTCACACCAGCGTGTCCTGTTTTAAATAAACCAATATAAATATCAGAACAAGTATTGCTGCGATTAAATAGAAAAATGATAATCCAGTAAATGCTTGTATATACATTCCACCTAAAAATGGACCACTAATACTGCCTATGCTAAAGGTCATGCCAACCATAATATTTCCCGCTGGTAGTAATGCTGAAGGCAACAAATCGGTCATATAGGAAATGCCTAACGAATATAAGGATCCGACAAACATACCCGCCAAAGCAAACAGAATAAACAACGCAACGACTGATGTTTCAAAGGAAGCAGCTAGAATAAAGCAACCGATCCCACCAATTAAAATAGCTAACAAGACTTTTTTGCGACCAAAGCGGTCACTAAGTATACCCAGAGGCAATTGTGTAATCAAGCTCCCTGCAGCAAAACAAGGGATGATAAGCGCGAGGATACCAACGTCATGTCCGATTCGTAGTCCATAAATAGGAAAAATGCTGTGCAATGAACCCTCTAAAAAACCATAACCGAATCCAGGCAGCAAAGCGACCCAGGCAATTTTTGCCGTTTGGACAAATCGTTTGATAGAGCTGGTGGCATAGTCTGTATTCATTTCTTCTTCCGGCCAACTGTTTCGTACAAAGAACATCGCCAACCAAACAAGCATACAACAAGCTGCTGACAGAATAAAAGGAAGTACCTCGTTAACGGATAGTAGCCTTGTCATTAAAGGCCCCAAGGCAAAACCTAAACTGAAAAACAATCCATAGTAGGCAATGTTTTTCCCACGCGTTTCTTTAGGAGAGGTTGTTGTTATCCACGTTTGTGTACCGAAATGCAGCATTTGATCTCCCATTCCAATGGTTACACGTAAAACAAACCAAAACCATAGCGATTCCCATAAAGGGAAAAATGCCAGTGATATAAATACAAGCATGCCGCCAATTATTATCATTGGTTTAAAACCTAATTTCCGCATTGGTTTTTCCATAAATGGCGAGGCAATTAGTACCCCAATATAAAGTCCGGTTGCATGAAGCCCGTTGATAGATGAAGAGACACCATTTTGCTCTAATATAATTGCAAGCAATGGTAAAAGCATGCCTTGGGAGAAGCCTGATATCGTGACAAGTGCTATCAAAATTCGAAATCTCATTTTTACTGATACCATGTTTCACCACCTCCCTAAGAATAAGCACTCATTTCCATTCCTTTAATTTAATTCTTTTCGTACTAAAGGTCAATCGTTCGACTGTTCATAGAGAAAAAAGTTATAATGAAGACAATATAGGGTAATAGAAAATTAAAAAAAGTAAAATATATAGGAGTGGTCTAATGTTGGATTTTTATTTAAAAGATAATGGTATGCGGATTGATTTAAATTATGGGCAATTAGATATATCCGGAAATGAGGATGATGGGTTTCGACCATTTACATTAATGGTCGCTTCGATTGTAGGCTGTAGTGGTTCTGTATTCAGGAAAATATTGCAAAAGCAGCGTATTCAAGTGGAAGACATACAGATTGGTGCTGAAGTAGTAAGAAATCCACAGGAAGCAAATCGAATCGAAAAAATCACACTTCAATACACGGTGAAAGGGCATCATTTAGATCCGGAAAAGTTGTATAAAAACCTAGGGGTATCGCGCAAGAACTGTTCGATGATCCGTTCCGTTGAGGATAGTATTGAAATTGAGGAGCATATCGAGACGATTGAATTAAGTAGGTAAAAAGGGTTTCAAAAAAATAATCTTAGTATAATAAACACGTGTCCCGAAAAAACTATAGGAAAAGGAAAGGAATGGGACACATGAAAAGTAAATGGTTTGGTGCAATAGCATTAATTGTTTTTGTTTCCTTCAGTTTATTTCCTTCCCCGCACATCGCTGATGCGAAGGAAAAGAAAAAAGAGACAGTGGAGATTCCCAGTCATGTGCTGGATATCTCTAAAGAGAATACGTATCCGAATTCAACGGAAGACCAGGAAGTTGTTGAGCCAAGTGATTTAACGAAAAAGTTAATTGAAGAAATAGAAATCCCAGTTGAAAATCCGGATCTCATAAAAATGTTGAATGAAACATCGTTAAAGCCCTCACCAGTTGCGATTGGTTATAGGGGGATGGTATATATGGGACGCTGGGCGCTGAACTACAAGTCAGATGAAACAAATATAAATTGGGAGTATCAACCAATTAATAAAAATGAGTTGAACAATCTTGGTGGAGATACGAATCAGGAAATGAATTATGTACAGCAGGAAGAAAAGGAAATCAAGGGAGCTTTGACAAACAAAATATCCGACCCAGATGATGTGAAAAAAATGATACTTTTAAAAACAAAGAACAAAACAAAGCTACCAATATCCTATAGCACATTTATTGGGAAAAACACCAAAAAGGATAATTCATATGCCGTTCCTATAAAGAAAAATGCAAGTCTACAAGCATATGCGCCGGCGATTAATGAAAAAGGTCAAGTGACATTTGGAGAAGTCTACATTGAACTGAAAGGATCGAAGAAATCAATTGTTATTAAAAATGTGACCAAACAAGGTATCGGTGCTTGGATTCCAGTCCAAGATCATGTTTCCTTCTCATTTCAACTAAAATAAATCCATCACTATTGAAAAAAATCCTGCAGCTATTTTTGCAGGATTTTTTAATTTTGTATTGACAGATTCACTTTATCGCTTTATCATAGTGAAGTATTATAGTGAATGTGTATTAAAAGGAAACATAATCATAGAGATAAAGGGGGAATAATCATGGAGTGGGTTGTTATTGTTTCGGTATTGGTGATGACTGTTTTAAGTTTACTTCGAGTTAACGTTATTCTTGCAATTATCGCTGCATCACTTACTGCCGGATTGATGGCTGGCTTGTCTGTGGTGGATTCCATTGAAATGTTGGTTAGTGGTATGGGAGGACAGGCAAATACTGCATTGAGCTATATTTTGTTAGGAGCCTTTGCTGTTGCCATTAGTTACACGGGAATTACTTCTATATTAGTCAATTATCTTATCCGTGTTTTAACGGGCAAGAAAACAATGATGGTACTCGCTATTGCAGGTGTGGCTTGTTTATCGCAAAACGTAGTTCCTGTGCATATTGCATTTATACCTATATTAATACCCCCATTGTTAAAGCTGTTTGATGAAATGCGTTTAGACCGTCGTGCGGTTGCATGTGCATTGACGTTTGGATTGAAAGCACCTTATGTCATGATTCCAGCTGGTTTTGGATTGATTTTCCATGGCATTATTGTTGATGGAATGGTACAAAATGGATCGGCTTTAACGATAAAAGAATCTGCTTTATCAATGCTTATTCCTGGTTCAGGCATGATTGTTGGATTATTAATCGCTGTTTTTATCACTTACCGGAAGGATCGGGTTGCAAAACCTGGTGCAGGTGGAACAGAACCAATGATTAAAGCTCCATCTACAGAAAAGGTCACATTCAACAGCAAACATTTACTGACGATTATTGCAATTATAGCGGCTTTGATTGTGCAGATTTGGACGGATAATTTAATTGCAGGTGCATTAACGGGTATTGCACTCATGTTTTTATTTATCGTTGTTCCGTTTAAAAAAGGCGATAAAATTGTTACGGATGGTATAAGTATGATGGGCATGATCGCCTTTGTTATGCTGATTGCATCCGGATACGGAACTGTTTTAAAAGAAACAGGTGCAGTCCAAGCACTAGTAGAGGCCTCCTCAGGCTTCTTAGATAACGGTAATAAATCGGTCATCGCTTTTATATTACTATTGGTTGGATTACTTGTTACTTTAGGGATCGGTTCATCATTTGGAACGATACCAATTATCGCATCTCTTTTCGTACCGATTTGTTTGGCTGCGGGTTTTTCACCAATGGCAACAGCGGCACTGATTGGAACTGCCGGCGCGCTTGGAGATGCGGGTTCACCAGCTTCCGATAGTACACTTGGGCCAACCTCCGGATTGAATGCAGACGGCAAGCATAACCATATATGGGACACTTGTGTACCAACGTTTGTCCATTACAATATCCCATTGTTTGTGTTCGGTTGGATTACAGCGCTTATTCTTTAAAAGGTATAAATTCGTTGAAATAGGAAAAGGTAAGAAAAAAATAGGTGGGTTATTATGCGAACAAAAATCGTTGTAGCTGCTGTCCTGGTTTTTCTTACCTTTTTTATTGGTGTAAAAGACATGGAAGCATCAAGTGGGTTTGGCTGGGGCTATAAAAAGAATGAAAATCATGATGTGCCGGAAATTGGTAAGTACAGAGAAATGTTAGAAAAGTATGGAGCCTATTATGCAGATCATTCCGGTAAAAAGCATATTTATTTAACGTTTGATAATGGCTATGAACAAGGCTATACAGATGACATATTAAATGTATTAAAAGAAGAACATGTTCCAGCAACCTTTTTTGTAACAGGACATTATGTGAAAAGTGAGCCTGAACTTATCAAAAGAATGACAGCTGAAGGACATATCATTGGGAACCATTCTTATCATCACCCAGACTTCACTACAGTTTCAAAGGATACGATGAAAAAAGAACTGGAGACGCTGCAGCAGGCAGTTGCGAAAGTATCCACGCAAAAGGAAATGAAATACTTGCGGGCACCAAGAGGTACTTTTAATGAACAGACTTTAAAATGGTCGAATGAACTCGGTTATATTCAAGTCTTTTGGTCGCTAGCCTTTGCGGATTGGCATACGGATCAGCAAAAAGGGGCCGATTATGCCTATGAACAAATTATGGACCAGGTGCATCCTGGGGCGATTGTATTGCTTCATGCGGTATCCGCAGATAATGCGGCAGCACTTTCTAAGGTAATCAAGGATCTGAAGAAACAAGGCTATGACTTTAAAAGCCTGGATGATTTAGTAATAGAAGATAAGCTCCCGGAAGGAATATATGGTTTGTAAAAAGTGGGGCGCGGCAGATACATGATTTAAACAGGAAGAGCAGACTTCATTGCCTGCTCTTTTTACGTTTGACTACGATATACGTTAGAATGCTAAAGGCAATATATACAACTAATGCTGCTATTCCTAAAGCTGTGTACCTACGAAAAATTCCTATTAGTGACAATGTAGCTCCTATTACCATGTAAACAATAAAGAAATACCCTTTTTTCTTATCATGAACTAAAAAGGAAGCCAAAATACCAAATGCCAAACCGCATGAAATTAATAAAATGAAAATAGATGCTATACTTAGTATTACGTCATTTGAACTACCAGGTGATACCATGTTCTTCCTCCGACTTTTGGATAATTTAACCTTATCAGAAAATAAATGATCATACAAATAAAATTTCGCAGTATAAAAAGTGGGACATTTCCACTTTTTATAAGCCTTCTATATTAGTAGTAAAATACCTTCTTAATCTCCAAAAAGCGTGAGACTAAGGTTCAGATGAATTAAAAATACGATCTGAACTAAGTGTTATATTTTCTCAATCTTTGGTATAATAGATAAATAAAAGGGATGGGAGTTGTCTACATGGAGAAAGAAGAATTAATTGCCCCAAAAGATTATAATATCGTGATGGAAATGGAACGATATGCAAAAGACACGACTAGAAAAGCCTTAATCTGGCAGGATGAAACTGGTCTTAAAAAAGAGATCACGTACACCGATTTAATGAAAAATGTTAATAAAATTGGAAACGCTTTCCTGAAGTGTGGTCTGAAGCGGGGTGATAAAGTTTTAGTGATGATTCCACGCCTGATTGACGTATATGAGGTATATCTAGCCGCATTAAAGACAGGCATCATTATTATTCCGAGCTCCGAGATGCTTAAAACAAAAGAGCTACAATATCGAATAAGCCATGGAGAAGCAAAAGGGGTGATTAGCTATTTTACTTATGTAGATCAATTCAAACCGATCAATGAATACGAACAATTGATCAAGTTTACGGTCGGTGAAGCTGTTGACGGATGGCATTGCCTAGATGGCTTAAAGGAGGAAGCATCAGCACATTTAGAAATGGCACTGACAACACGTAATGACATTGCATTCTTACCTTATACTTCTGGGACGACCGGCAACCCGAAAGGTGTCGTACATACACATGGATGGGGATTTGCCCATTTAAAAACTGCACCAGGAAATTGGCTCTGCATTGAAGATGGCGATCTGGTGTGGGCAACTGCAGGCCCTGGTTGGCAAAAATGGATCTGGAGTCCTTTTTTATCGGTTTTAGGGTCAGGGGCAACCGGGTTTATTTATAATGGGAAATTCGATCCGAAAACATATTTAAGCTTATTGCAGGATAATGATATTAATGTCCTATGTTGCACGCCGACAGAATATCGAATCATGGCGAAGGTGGATCAGTTAGCTGATTATAAGCTGCCTGCGCTTCATAGTGCAGTGTCTGCGGGTGAACCATTAAACGTTGAAGTGATTGATACGTTTCGGAAGTATTTTGATATCACTGTTCGTGATGGTTATGGTCAAACTGAAAATACATTATTATTAGGGTTTATGAAGGGAATGAAGGTGAAGCCTGGATCAATGGGGAAACCGACCCCAGGTAATGAGGTTGAAGTGATCGATGAGAACGGTAATCCTACCGTAACAAATGAAGTTGGTGATATCGCAGTGAAGCTTGATTGCCCTGCATTATTCAAGGAGTACTATAAAGATACAGAACGGACAAAAATGTCCCAGCGCGGGGAATATTATGTAACAGGGGATCAAGCATCCAAAGATGAAGATGGCTACTTTTGGTTTGAGGGACGACGAGACGATATTATTATCAGTTCCGGTTATACAATTGGACCCTTTGAAGTGGAGGATGCCTTGGTGAAACATCCATATGTACAAGAGTGTGCTGTTATTGGTAGTCCTGATGAAATTCGGGGAACGGTTGTAAAGGCGTTTATTGTTTTAAAAGAAAATATTGATGCGGACAACCCGGATTTGATCAAAGCATTACAGGATCATGTTAAAGCATCAACCGCGCCATATAAATATCCAAGGGAGATTGAATTTATCGATGATTTACCGAAAACAACGTCAGGAAAGATAAGAAGAGTGGCGTTAAGGGATAAAGAAAAGATTAAAAAATAATATAAGCGGGAATAGAAAAACAGATGGGGTCATTGGACCTTGTCTGTTTTTGATTGCGAGAAAGGCCTTGTGATGGGCATTTCTAAAAAATGAAGCAAAAGGGTTGAAAGTCAAAGAAGGTCAGGTTATAATATATTCATAAGGTCAAAGATAGTCAAAGTCAAATTTGATGAAATAGATAACGAAAGAATTTTAAGGAGGAATGAAAATGCTTTGTCAAAATTGTGGTGTAAACCCAGCAAGCATTAATTTAAATATGCAAATGAATAATGAAAAGATACAAATGCATTTATGTTCACAATGTTTCCAGGAAATCCAAGGAAAAATGATGGGTTCGAATGACGAATTCTCTGAATCACCTTTTTCTGGAAATGCGAATGATGCATTTGCTAATAACTTTTTCCAAGGAAATGGCGCTAGCGGCGCACAAACAAAAACAAAACAAAAACAAGGAAATCAAGGCAATGGTTTAATTGATCAATTAGCTAAAAATGTTACCAACAGTGCAAGAGCTGGATTGATTGATCCGGTCATTGGTCGCGATAATGAAGTGAAACGCGTCATTGAAACATTAAATAGAAGAAATAAAAACAATCCAGTATTAATTGGTGAACCTGGTGTCGGTAAAACCGCGATTGCGGAAGGACTAGCAGTTAAAATGGTTGAAGGCGATGTACCTACAAAATTAATGAACAAAGAAATCTATTTATTAGATGTAGCGTCATTAGTTGCAAACACCGGAATCCGCGGGCAATTTGAAGAAAGAATGAAACAGTTGATCCAAGAATTGCAATCACGCAAAGATGTCATCCTATTTATTGATGAGATTCATCTACTCGTTGGTGCAGGTACTGCGGAAAGCTCACAAATGGACGCAGGTAATATATTAAAACCAGCACTCGCACGTGGTGATCTGCAAATGATTGGTGCAACGACATTAAAAGAGTATCGTCAAATTGAAAAAGACGCGGCACTTGAACGTCGTTTACAACCGATCATCGTAAATGAACCATCTGCAGAAGAAGCAGTTCAAATTTTAAATGGTATCAAAGATCGCTATGAAGACTTCCATGAAGTACGTTATTCGGATGAAGCAGTTCAAGCATTTGTTACACTATCCAGTCGATATATTCAAGACCGTTTTCTTCCAGATAAAGCGATTGATTTAATGGACGAAGTGGGATCACGTTTGAACTTATCAAACGCAGAAAAAGATTCTAACTCCATTGAAAGTCGGTTAAATGAAATTATTAAAGAAAAAGAACAAGCTGCAGAAAAAGAAGACTATGAACGGGCAGCAAATCTGCGCTATCAAGAAATTCAGTTGGAAAAACAACTGGAAAAAGCAAAAGATGAAAAACAAGTGATTGATGTTGATGTTTCCGATATACAATTGATTGTAGAAGAAAAAACTGGTATTCCAGTAACCAAGCTACAAACAGACGAACAGGAAAAAATGCAAAACATTGCTGCAGATCTTGGCGCAAAAGTAATCGGACAAGAAGAAGCCGTTGATAAAGTTGCCAAAGCAATTCGTCGTAGTCGTGCCGGATTGAAATCAAAATATCGCCCAATCGGATCATTTTTATTCGTCGGTCCAACTGGTGTCGGTAAAACAGAATTGACTAAAGCACTTGCGGAAGAACTATTTGGAACGCGTGAATCACTGATCCGTCTGGATATGAGTGAGTATATGGAAAAACACGCGATATCTAAAATTATCGGTTCACCTCCAGGCTATGTAGGCCATGAAGAAGCTGGTCAATTAACTGAAAAAGTACGTCACAATCCTTATTCAATTATTTTATTGGATGAGATTGAAAAAGCGCATCCTGACGTACAAAACATGTTCCTGCAAATTATGGAAGATGGTCATCTGACTGACTCTCAAGGACGTACTGTCAGCTTTAAAGAAACAGTTATTATCATGACAAGTAATGCAGGCACAGGTGTTAAAGAAGTAAATGTTGGATTCAATCGCGATGCACATGAATCTGTAAAAACAATGGAAACGCTAGGTGAATACTTTAAACCAGAATTCCTGAACCGTTTTGATACGATTATCAACTTCAATGAACTATCTGAAGATAACCTAATGGAAATTGTTGACTTAATGCTTAACGACTTACAACAATCCATTGAAGAAAATAATATAAAAATTACGATCTCAGACGATGCAAAACATGAACTGGTAAGACTTGGCTACGACGTGCGCTTTGGCGCAAGACCTTTACGTCGTGTCATTCAAGATAAAATTGAAGATCAGCTCACAGACTTGATATTAGAAACAGATGCTGATGTAGAAAATGTTCAGGTTGACGTTGAAGAAGAAGAGATTGTCGTTAAAAGTGTATCGTAATGGAACGTGAAAACAATCCGCTGACATGGTTCGGCGGATTTTTTTATGTCCTACATATCGCCAAACCTCCAAAAAGTTTCATATCTGGCTCATAATTAATGGTCTTCTGTAAAAAACTATAGATAACTTTACAGCAGAGGATGTTATTTATGAACCTATTCAGGCAATTATCCATCTCCATCACTATTTTTATGATCATTATTTCATTTTTCATCATGCCAGCTTCTACCTATAGTGAAGCACAGCCAGAGATGCAGGTTCATTTTATTGATGTTGGACAGGGTGACAGCATGCTGATTCAAACACCATCAAATAAAAACATTCTCATTGATGCTGGACCCCCTAAATCAGGAAAAAGGGTGGTTAACTATTTAAAAAAACATCACATTAAAGAAATTGACCTGCTTATTGCGACACACCCCGACATTGATCATATCGGCGGGTTGCCGCTAGTCATGAAATCGGTAAAGGTTGATCAAATACTTGATTCGGGAAAAATGCATTCGACCAAAACTTACGCCAAGTATTTATATCAAATCCGTGCACAGGCAATTCCCTTCAAAATAGCCAAACAGAAGGAAAAAATAGAGGTCGATCCTTTATTAGATATCCGAATTTTAAATAGCTCCGGGCAATCTAAAAATAATAATCAATCATCAATCGCCTTAAAACTTACTTATGGGGATATAGACTTTTTATTAATGAGTGATGTGGAAAGGGAACAGGAAAAGGAGTTACTGGATAAGTTTGATTTGGAAGCAGAAATAATAAAAGTAGCTCACCACGGTTCCAATACAAGTACATCAGCCGAATTCTTAAAGCATGTGAAGCCAAAAGTTGCCATGCTCACCTATAGCAAAACGAATGACTTTGGTCACCCGGTGAATCGTGTGATTGAAAACTTATACAAAATGGATGCATTGATTTATTCGACTGCGGCATTTGGTAATGTGGTCATTACAACGGATGGTAAAGATTACTTTGTTATTCCAGAAAAAAATCCAGCCGAGGGTATATTGGAAAAGGCGAATTAAATCATAAAAGTCCTACAATTGCTTGTTTCAGTGCAATTGTAGGACTTTTTATATTGCGTATAGTTTACAATGTGATATAAAAGTGATATCATTATAGTATAATAATGGAATCGAAATCAAAGAGGAAGGTGTGTTTTTGATGATTCGTGAAAAGAATGCTTGGTCAATGAATGGATTTATTGGAGTTTTATTTATCGCTATTTTGATTGCACTGACAGTCTTTGGTGTAGTGCAACAGAAATTTGTATTAGCTGCACTCTGTCTAATTATCGCAATTATATTAGGAAGCGGAATTACCTTGGTTCAACCCAATCAATCCGTCGTCGTTATTTTCTTGGGAAAATATATGGGAACGATTAGACGTGAAGGAATTGTGATTACAGTACCATTTTCAGTGAAAGAGACAATCTCGCTTCGTGTTCGTAATTTTAACAGCAATCGATTGAAGGTAAATGATGTGGAAGGAAATCCAATTGAAATTGCCGCAGTTATTGTGTTTAAAGTGATCGATTCTGCGAAAGCTGTATTCGATGTAGATCGTTATGAACAATATGTAGAAATACAAAGTGAAACAGCAATCCGTGCTGTTGCAACCAAATATCCGTATGATACATTTGAAAATGCAGCATTGACATTACGTGGAAATGCCGAAGAAGTATCCAATCAATTAACTGTGGAATTGCAGGATCGTTTGAAAGCAGCAGGTGTTGAAGTGATCGAAGCACGTTTAACACATCTTGCTTATTCGACTGAAATCGCTCAAGCAATGCTGCAGCGTCAGCAGGCAAGTGCTATCATTGCAGCTCGAAAACAAATTGTTGAAGGCGCGGTTGGAATGGCCCAGGGAGCGATTGAGCAAATCGAAAAAGACGGTATTGTAGAATTGGATGATGAACGTCGTGTTGCAATGATTAATAATTTACTTGTATCCATTGTATCTGATAATGGTACACAGCCTGTTGTAAATACTGGATCGTTGTATCAATAATGGTGAAAAAAGAGGGTTTCTATGGCTAAAAAGAAAAATTTTCCATTGCGGATTGATCCAAAATTGTACGATGCTATACAAATGTGGGCAAAAGACGAATTTCGCAGCGTAAATAGTCATGTGGAATTTTTGTTACGGGAATCAGTAAAAAAAGCAGGCAGATTACCAAAAAAGGAAGACAAGCAAACAGAAGAAGATTAAAAAGGCTTTGCGCGTTCCCAGAACGCGCAAAGCCTTTTTTACACTGATAGGAAGGAAATGATAACTTTTATAGGAAACCAGTATAAGTGCAACTATGGCTTGAAGATAAGCCAAGTTTTCTTACAAGTAAAGAAAGTATAAAAGAAAGGGGTTATCTAAGACCCGTCGCTCCAGAAATATACTACGCTTTCCACGGGCTTGCGCTCAGCCTTTGACCCACAGGACGTGCTAGTGTAGGTGTTGCGACAATGCTTTTCGATGGGACGAGGAACGACAGTACCGTAGTCCCAGGACGTCGCGAACTTAACCTACCTCGAAAAAGAAGTACACTTTTTCTACGGGGTCTTCCCACTGCGCTTTCCCGTAGGAGTCTACGTACCAGTAATCGAGCATCAGCACCTCGAATTTGAATCTTTTGATAAAAGTTTATTGAAAATCTGTTGACAAAATATTTTTTTAGTTATATGGTTAGTTACATAAGTAATGAACCAATTAACGAAGGAGATAAAAATGAAGCATAACTTAGATGAAAACAAACCAATTTTCCTTCAAATTAAAGAGCAATTAGAGGATTCGATTATCGATGGAAGCATTGAAATCGGAGAGCGCGTTCCCTCAACAAATGAATTTGCAGCATTTTATAAAATAAATCCAGCAACAGCAGCAAAAGGAATTAATGAACTTGTTACAGAGAAAATTCTTTTTAAGAGAAGGGGTGTTGGGATGTTTGTTACGGAAGATGCGAGGGAGATTCTGATCGAAAATAGGAAGAAAACATTTTATGAAAACTATGTGCTGCCATTAAAAGGGGAAGCTGAAAAGTTACGTATTAGTGTGGCCGACCTGTTGGAAATGGTGGAAAGGGAGGGACAGGAATGAAAATTGAAATAAAAAATGTAACGAAGAAATATAAACAAACCTATGCACTAAACAATGTATCATTCACATTGGATGAGCCAAAAATATATGGTCTACTAGGAAGAAATGGCGCCGGAAAGACAACATTTATGGAAATTTTATCTGGTCAAATACTGGCGAGCAGCGGTCAAATTACGATTGATGGGGAGAACCCATTTGATAATCAGCGATTAACGGAATCAATTTGTCTGATTAAAGAAGGGAATAATTTTAAAAAGGATTTAAAAGTGAAAAATGTGCTGAAGATTTATTCTCTCTTTTATCCAACCTGGGATCAGACACTTGCGGATGAGTTGGTCAAAGAATACAAGCTAAAACTTAATGCAAAAGTGAAAACGCTCTCTAAAGGGATGGAGTCAGCACTTGGCATTATTGTTGGTCTTGCAAGTAAAGCGCCAATTACGATTTTTGATGAGCCTTATATTGGTCTTGATGCGGCAGCACGTAAAATGTTTTATGAAATTTTACTGGAAGAATATGAAGCAGAGAAACGCACAATTATCTTTTCTACGCACTTGATTGATGAAGTGAGTCTGCTATTTGAAGAGGTATTAATTTTACAAGAGGGTTCACTGGTATTACAAGAAGAAGCAGAACTTTTACGAAATAATACATGTGCAGTCTCGGGTACCATAAAAAAAGTGGAGACATTTATTGCTGGTAAAAAAGTGCTGGAAAAGAGAAAGCTAGCAGGGATGATGACGGCATATATATATGGAAATATGGAGGATGCAAAAGATGCAGGACTAAGTGTTGAAGGTGTACCAATACAGGAGTTAATGATTTATTTGACTAAAGGGAAGGAAGGGGCATGAAAATGGGAAAACAAATTAGGGGGTTACTCTATTTTTTCACAACAGATATTCGACATGCATTCATCATCTTTTGGACAATTTTATTGAGTACATTATCTGTTTCTTTAATTGCTGCATACGTGCTCATCAATGTTGGAGAAACAAAGATGATCTTTACCTTGTCAATAGCAGTCTATATATTTTGTGGGTTTATCGGATTTTTAACTGCAAAGGAAAGAATCCCTTTTTCGATAAAGGTGGGTGCAACAAGAAAGAATTTGTTTGTAAGTTTAGGAATATTTTTCCTGGGATTAGCAATTGTAAAAGCATTATTAAGCAATACGTTGCAATTGATCATGGAAAGGATGTTTCATGTCGAAACGATTGCATTTATCCATCCCGCACAATTACTGACGAATTCATGGCTAACACGTGTGCTTATCGATACAACTGTCATGTTTTTCATCTTATCCGTGATGTTTTTACTAGGTTTATTATTTTATAAATATGGTTTATTTGGTGGGGGAAGCGTTGTTGGAGTTGCTGTTATTGTTTTATTGCTAGGGCTGGCTCAGGGCTGGTTAGTTGATCTTATTATTGATGTCTATCAGTCATTGTCCATGATGCTTTTTTATCAGATCTTTTTTATAGGAGTCGTACTTTACGGTGTTTCTTGGATGTTTCTAAGAAGAATAACGATTGCAAATACAAAATAGCGAAACAAGGGGATGATCGCTCATCCCTCGTTCTAATTTGCCATTTCTTTTGACTTAAATATAAAGATGGATCCAGTTAACAAAATGATAGTGATTGCCAATGTTATGATGGCCGTTGCAATGAGCTCAGTTGAAATTTGCTCCATCATCAGCATATCAAAAATGTGATCAGATAAATGTATCGGACTCCAGTTCAGGAACCGACCAAATATCTTTGTAACCAGACTCATGAGCATAATCGTTAAAACCGATAAAAAACCGACGACACCGACGGATTTAAATAATGTATTATAAAAAATCGATACAGTCACGACTAACGTGAGCCATAAACCATAAAAAAGTACGACAAGCAATAAGCTGCCAAAAGCTAAACTGCCATAAAGAATCGTAACGTAATACCAGCTTGCAAGCAGTCCTATAAATAATGCCCCCCATACCAAAACAATGAGTGCTGCCCACTTTGCGGTAATATAATTCCGATATGCTACAGGCTTTACAAGAATTAACTCGGAAACACCGCTCTTACGCTCCCCTGCGATCGTTCCCATGGAGATTAGTACAATAACAAGGACACCTAGGCTGCTGATTTGACCAAGGCTCATCATGATCACTTCTGAGGGGGTATAATCCGGTAGTTCAATGTTTGTGCCCTCGGGAAGTCCACCAGTTGCTTCAATGATTTGCGGTAAGTAATAATTAGAAATTGGATCCATGATGGCCATTAATATAATCACTAAAGGAAACCAGATCCATTTTTTATTCCGCCAATTTTCAAGCATCTCTTTTTGGAAAAGTGTTATCCATTGCATTATCTTTTCACCACTTTCATAAACATGTCTTCAAGCGAAGCTCGGTTGAGACTAAAGCTCGTCAGCGGCCAGTTCTCAGCGGATGCAACATGCAGAATGTCTTGCCTGGCTTGTGTAATATCTATTGCATTGACATGAAGCATATTTTGATCTACATAACTGCTTTCAATACTTGCCATTGCATTTACTTTTGCTTGATAGGGAATGCTGTCATGTTGAAATTCCAGTTCAATTTTGGCTGTTTGATACTTTTTTCTCAATTCAGCCATAGTACCGGATTCCACAATTTTACCTTGATGTAAAAGTAATAGTTCATCACTAACTTCATCCGCGTCACCTAAAATATGCGTGGAAAATAGGATCGTCATTTCTTGCTTTAGTTCTTCCATTAAAGTTAAAACTTCCCGTCTGCCAATTGGATCCAGTGAAGATACAGGCTCATCTAGCAATAACAGTTTTGGTTTGTGAATGGTTGCTTGGGCGATGCCTAGTCGTTGTTTCATCCCACCAGAGTATTTAGAAATATGCTGATCTCCAGCTTCTTCAATACCCACCTTTTTCAATAATTCAACTGCCCGTTTCTCGGCCTCTGCTTTTGGAGTATATGCAAGCTTTGCAGCGTAGACTAAAAACTCTTTGCCTGTCATCCAAGAATAAAAGACAGGATATTGCGGGAGGTAGCCAATCCATTTGCGAATATCTTCATTTTTTTCATTGTCAGCAAATGTAACACTTCCGGTTGTAGGAGTCAGGATTCCCGATAATGTTCTTAATATCGTTGTTTTACCGGCACCATTTGGACCAATTAATGCAATACATTTCCCTTTCTGGAATGTAAAACTGACGTGATCAACAGCAGCCTTTTTGTCGTATACCTTTGTTAGATTTGAAACTGTTAATAACGTCATTTAATGCTTGCTCCTTCCGAAAATAAAATATAAAATCGGACCCATTATATTTACAAAGATAATAATAAAAAACCACATCCATTTAGGGCCATTAAATCGATCCGCTTTTGCCCAGTCAATCAACGCCACGATCAATAATATTCCTTGAATGATGATAAAGGGGGCGATGACTGCCCAGTTAATGTTTTCAAAAACTTCCTGCATTTTGATGTCACTCCAATCTTTCTATTAATGTATATACGGATGAAGAACTGAAAAGGTTCTATAAAAATAAAAAAACCGAGTATCAACTCGATTTTTTAAATTTGTTCATATTGGTCAATCATATTGGAAAGTAATTGATGAATAGATAATTGCTTCTTCATTGGTAAACTTTTCAAACGATATATCTGTTCTTTAAGTGTCGGGTGTATCATGATATATTCAACCAATTCAACGACTTCCTCATCGAATGATTTCGACTTCGAACTGTAAATTCGCTTGAAATCTTTTAGAAGATCTTCACGAAAGGAAAGGTTTCCCGTGATATGGTCAAGCGTAATACCAAACACCTTACTCAGTTTAATCAGGGCCTCAATATCAGGTGTAACAGAATTATTCTCCCACTTAGCAATAACAGAACGCGAAACGGCAAGTTTTTCTGCAAGTTCCTTTTGTGTCCAGTCATTTTGTTCGCGGAAAAGTTTGATATTATGCGCTATTTGTTCGGAACTCATTATTATCACACTCTAAGCTATATAGTTTAGGATTAATTTGTGTAAATTTTTTAATCTAGATGTATTTAATCCTAACATGCTTAAAGGACGATAAGCATAAACATTTGTTCCTATTGGTCACATGTAGTAAAATGTTCATATACAGAACAAGAGGAGGGAGAAAGTAATGGTTGGTTGTTTAATATTATATCATGATTCCATTACGAGCATAACCAAATCTAAAATACTGCGGTCGATGTTCCATAAAAAGGAATTTGAAATTCATGTTCAGGATCATCGTACAGTTGTCCTATATGTATGGGATATGGAGGATGAGAAAGAAGAAATTTGGCAAGCAGCAGCTAATTTTGCATCAACGAATATCATTGTCGGTTATGGTTTCGGCAAGAGAAAGCAAGATGCAAAGGAAGCCGCCAATGAAATTTTAAATAGATGGGAATAGCTATGTTTATCTTTATAATAATGTAAGAATAAAAAACCAAAGCATTTAGCTTCGGTTTCCTTTTTGTGTTGATGAATGATAAATTTGATCAGCTTTTTTAAATTCCCGGTGATAATGTACTTCTTGCGTTTTAGATAAGAATCTCTCCTGCTGACTCACATTCGCTTTTTTCATCCAATATACAACCCCTCAGGTAATTTTTTACTTATTATTTAAAGGGTTGCCATCATCTGTAAAATTATACTATCTTAGGAAACCACAATATCGGTTGTGAACGATTCGTTTGACGTAAATTGGCGATAAGCCGTTTAAATCATTCTTATCCTGCATAAGTGCAACTAAAACTTTTGCTATGTAAAAAAACAAGTTTCCTGAACACAAAATCTATAGACTGCGACTTAAGAGCAAGTTGTTTTTCGCTGCGGACCGTTGCTTTCCGCGGGCACGGCTTCAGTCTCCTCGAGAAACCCACTCTGCGGGGTCTTCAGACTCGTGCTATTCCCGCAGGAGTCAACGGTCCTCCGCTCCAAACAACCATCATAAATTAAGCTTAATATTGTACTGTTGTCAAGCACCATGCTAGCGAAGGAAATACACGTAGACTCCTGCGGGAAAGCGAAGACGATGAGACCCCGCAACGAGCGCTCTTTGTGAGTGAGGAGGCTCATCGCGAGCCCGCGGAAAGCGTAGTGTATTTCCGTAGCGATAGGTTATGTTATGTCGCAGTTTCTAGCAAGTAGGAGAATTAAAAAGCACCAAAGCTTACGAAAAGGATGGTACTAAAAGTCATCTCTTTCATTTAATACGTTTATTTACAATTATTTATGCGGAAAGGAAATACTTTTTTTGTGACAAATTATGAATGTAATAAAAAGGACTAATTTCCTAAGGTTTAATTTCACGTAAAGCCTCATTTAAAAAGGGATAGCTAAATTCAAACCTGTAATCCAGTGCTTTCGTCGGCACAACATATTGCCCTTTTGTGATTAATTGACTCATTTCACCAATAGCAGCATGAATGAATGGGGAGGGAACAGGAAGCCAATAAGGCCTCTTTAACACGATTGCGAGTGCTTTCATCAAATCCTTATTGCGTTTTGGATTTGGTGCGGTTACATTAATCGGACCTTTTATGTGCCGGTTTGCTATACAAAATTCAATGAGCCGGACCACGTCTTTAATATGGACCCAAGATACCCACTGCCCTCCATCACCAATTTTACCGCCAGCAAACATTTTCACTGGGAGACTCATGTATGGGAGCGCACCTTTTCCCCCTAAAATCACACCAAATCGTGTGTAAACAGTCCGGATACCAAGTTCCTCCGCTTGTTTGGCACAAGTTTCCCATTTAACAACAACGTCTGCTAAAAAGTCGCGACCTGGTATCGTCGTTTCTTCACTAAACATGATATCTTCGGATGAACCATAATAACCAATAGCAGAACCACTAATGAATACATCGGGCTTTCTTGGAAGTTGCTTGATGATGTCAATCACGTGATTTGTTGCCTCTATTCTACTGTTTAAAATGGCATCCTTTTTCCTGTGGGACCAATAACCAAAAAGCGATTCACCTGCAAGATTGACTACCGCATGTATCGAGGGAAGCTGTTTTGCTGGATAATTGTAGTTAATATAAGTGGCATAATCTGTATTTAGATGTTTATCTGGGGATCTTGTAAGTATGTAGGTATGGTGGTTTTGTTGATGAAGCGACTTCGTTAGATTTTTCCCTACAAATCCTGTGCCACCAGTCATTAATATATTCAATTTGCAGCCTCCTTGTTCTAAGTATTTTAATTATAGTATATGCAGCTTTATCGATTCTTACTGTGGTGCCCGAGATAATTTTTCATGTTATCATAAGGGAAAGGGGGTGGGAAAACTTGAAAAAAATTTCCCGGATCACCACACAAAAGAAAAGTAAGAATCGGTATAATATCTTTTTAAGTAATGGCCAAGATGAAGCATATGGCTTTAGTGTAGACGAATCTATACTGATTGAATATAGGCTCCGCAAGCATCTTGAATTGGATGATGCCATGATCGCTACACTGGTACAAAAAGATACATTACATAAATCATATACCCAAACGATCAACTTTCTAAGCTATAGAATGCGAACTAAAAAAGAAATTCGCGATTATTTGGTGAAAAAAGAAGTCGATTCAGAGCATATTACCCAGATTATTGACAGACTGACGAAGGAAAAGCTACTGGATGATAAAGAGTTTGCTGAGATGTTTGTCCGTACAAGAATAAATACATCATCAAAAGGTCCCATGATTATAAAAAAGGAACTAATTGAAAAAGGTGTTTCCGCCTCGATTGCCGATGAAGCTGTGGAACACTATCCGTATGAAGCGCAATTCGAGAAAGTGACGAAATGGATCGAAAAGAAATTAAACCAAGGGAAAAAAGATTCATTCCGTAAGCAAGTACAGCAGCTGCAGGCAACTTTAATGCAAAAAGGATTTACGCAGGACGTGATTAAAGATGCATTAGCAGAAATAGCTGATGAAAAGGATGAGGACGCAGAATGGGATGCACTCATTTCACAAGGGGAAAAATTGTTAAGAAAGCATGAAGCGAAATTGGAAGGACGAGCACTAAATAATAAAGTTAAAGAAGCATTGTACCGAAAGGGATTTCAACTTGACCAGATTAACCGCTTTTTAGAGGAACATACAGCAGAATAGGGACCTGCTGTATGAACAGCAAATCCCTATTTTAGTGTGGTTTATCATTGATCAATGATAATTTCATTACGGCTGTCGTCTTCATTAAAAATTTGTTCGGCTACGATTTCAGGGCCTTTTAGCTTTGAGGGGTCCTTTACATGTGTTGAATCCTTCCAGAATGGGGTGTTCATGCCACCCATATATACTGCTGTTATAGACATCGGCTCATGTTCCCATTCTTTTTGTAAGCTTTCAGTCAGACCCCGGATTGCGAACTTACTTGCACAATAAAGTGATTCATTCATCTTGCCTCTTAATCCGGCAGTAGAAATGATCGTTAAGATACGTCCCTTGCTTTCTCTTATTAGCGGAAGTGCGGATTGGATGGTAAAAATGGTGCCTTTTATATTTGTGTCGATTGTGGCGTCAATGTCATTCATCTGATATTGATTAACAGGTCCGAAGATTCCGATCCCGGCACTATTAATTAATACATCCAATTCTCCGATTTGCTGGAAAGCAATGCTGACAGAAGCTTCCTGACGAACATCGCAAAGAATGACTTCTGCCTTCCCACCATTTTGTAGAATCATCTTTTGAACGATATGTAACTTTGAATCGGTGCGTCCTAATAAATAAACACTGTAATGATTTTCCGCATACTTAAGGGCCAAAGCTCTTCCAAGACCGCTTCCGGCTCCCGTAATGGCTACAGTAGGCATTGTTTTTCCCCCTTATGTTATATTATATATAAGTAGTATTATTTCTATTGTCCATAACAATGGATAAAATGTAAACTGAAAGGCAACTGAGTTGAAGGGGGAGTTTAAAATGAACTATCGATATAGTGATTATTCGATCGAGCAGCTTCGTCAGGAAGTAGGAAAGTTTAAAGAAAAGGCACAAAAAGCAGAACAACTTGGAAATATTTCTGAAGTAGCCATATATGAGCGAAAAATGCAGGTTGCTATAGCATATACATTAAATCCAGCAGACTTTCAAGCAAATGAGGTCTATTTATTGAACACAGATCCGGGGCATACCTTCAAAATAAATTATGTTAATGGTGTGTTTGCATGGGGGCATCGCATCAATCTTTTAGATGAAGTCTATGAAGCAGAAGAGGCGATTCCAATTTCTTTGTTAGGTGATAAAACGAACAAATGAAAAACAGCAGGTGCTCTCGCCTGCTGTTTTAAATTGGGTTGTCACCGACATACAGTTTGCTTTGCAGTTTCTGTTCGGAGAATATCCAACCGGTATAAGAACTCATGACGCGCATGTTGTCATCAATTTGTACAACGGCAACAAATGGATAGTATTCTTTAGAGCGGTAACGCAGATCAATGAAGCGAATTTCAGTAAAATCATCAAAATCATTTATTTCCCAACGATAAACTGGTGAAAAAGATAAAAATGCTGAAATATTTCTATCTTCTTTGGCAATTGACATCATGTCGGATTTTGGTAAAGGAACTTTTTTAAATTCATCCACAATCTCGATATGACCATTTTCAACTTTACCAACATAAAAATTATCATGGGTTGTAATAGCTACCCGCCAAAAATTTTGTTTAAGCGTTGGTGACGTTGAAATTTGTTCTGTTTGCGGGTAATAATCCTTGATTTTCTTAACAATTTCCCTTTTATCCATATATCGTTTAATGTAATATAGTACAATTACCGCGTAAATGATTAAAAAGGTGTATCCAGGATTTGCACCAAGTAGCCATGCACCAATACCTGCAATATGGAGAGCGAAAATGTAAGGATCAAAAGTGTTTATAAACCCATGGGCTATCCATTTATTGGAAAATGGCCTATAAGCCTGTGTACCGTAGGCATTAAATATATCCACAAAAACGTGAATGATCACGGCTAAAAAGGTCCACATCCATAAATGCAGCAGGTTTACTTGTGGAGCAAACAGGTGAATAATTCCTGCAATCAGAAGTCCCCATGTTATAACGGCTGGTAGAGAATGCGTTAATCCACGGTGATTGCGTATATAGGTTGCATTATTTTTCAATTTTAAAATTGTATCAAAGTCGGGGGCATGAGAGCCAACAATAGTGCCAACTAATACGGCATTAAACAGCGCTGGGTCACTACTTACAACAGGATCTAATGTAGCTAATCCACCCAGTGCAATCCCCATAACAATATGGGTACCGGTATCCATAGGTAAAAGTCCTCCTTCGGTTGTAAAGTATTTATTTGAACATGTTATTTATAGGTCATTTGGCTTAAATTTTATTTTGGAAAAGTATTTTATTCGTTTATTGTACCATAAAGGATGTGGAATTATGATAGAAAAGACGTTACAACATTTTAACATAGATGGATTTCAGCAGGATTTACTCACCTGGTATCAGGCAAATAAACGTGATCTTCCATGGCGTGCAGACCAGGACCCATATAGGGTATGGGTATCTGAAATTATGCTTCAGCAAACAAAAGTTGATACAGTTATTCCTTATTTTCAACGATTTATTGACAAATATCCAACTGTTTATGAACTGGCAGATGCAGACCCCCAGGATGTTCTAAAAGCCTGGGAGGGCTTAGGATACTATTCCCGCGCAAGGAACCTGCAAAACGCTGTTAAGGAAGTTGTTGCTACATATGGCGGAAAAGTTCCCAAAGATAGGGAGGAATTAGGTGCTTTAAAAGGAATTGGTCCATATACAAGAGGTGCGATTCTTTCGATTGCATACGATCAACCTGAGCCAGCAGTGGATGGTAATGTGATGCGTGTTATTTCCCGTGTTTTAAAAATTGAAGAAAATATTGCAGAACAGCGTGTGAAGAAATTGTTTGAAGCGTATGTTAGGGAGATAATCTCAGTGAATGATCCCGCATCCTTTAACCAAGCTTTAATGGAGCTGGGTGCACTTGTTTGTACCCCGAAATCACCAGATTGTCCTGTTTGCCCAATAAAGGAGCATTGTACTGCGTATAGAGAAGGAATCCAGCAAGAACTGCCAATCAAAACAAAGGCAAAGAAACAAAAAAGAATTCCATATGCAGTTCTTTTAATCAAGAATCAAAAAGAGGAATACTTGATTGAAAAGCGGCCTGACAGCGGACTATTAGCGAATCTTTGGCATTTTCCGATGGTACCGCTGGAAGAGGTTGAATTTGACGAGATAGCAAATTGGATATTTCGTGAATACGGCATCCGTGTGACGTTACATGATAAATTGGGGGAACTGAAGCATGTATTTACCCATCTTATTTGGCAGTTAGATATATACAATGCTGAAACGGATGATTCCAATATAAAGCATAGTGAGTTAATATTTGAAGAAAAAAGAAATCTGAAGGCATACCCATTTCCTGTTTCGCATTTAAAAATGATGAAATATTTGTAAGACGACATTTTAATTTCATTTTATAATGGTATACTTTACCATCGTCATTCGGTGGATAACATCTCGAATAATGGAGAAATTAATTATTGCGGAGGTGATACTGATGGCTAAAAAACCTAACAAAACAGCTGCAGGTACAAATGCTCAACATGTAAAACAGCAAAATCAACAAGCGGCACAGGGACAAAGTCAGTACGGTACTGAATTTGCGTCTGAGACAAACGCACAAGAAGTAAAACAGCAAAATCAAAAATCAGCACAACAAGCATCTCAACAAGCATCTCAGAACCAGGGTCAATACGGTACTGAATTTGCATCCGAAACAGATGCTCAGAAAGTGAAAAAGCAAAATCAAAAGTCGCAACAAAATAAAAAGTAATTACCTACCCCCAAATGTAATAGTTAAAAGAGCTTCCTTTCTTCAAGGGAGCTCTTTTTTTCTATAGTAAGAATAGGCTGTAGTCATAAAACTTTATATTTCGCACTAATGCCTTTATACTTAATGCAGATACGTAATGTGACGTGATTTAAATAATCAGGAAGGAAGATTGAATGGTAGCTCCGAGTGTAGGTGATCAAATTCAAATAAAAAGCTATAAACATAATGGCCAATTGCACCGTGTTTGGGAAAATAGCCAAGTGCTAAAAGGTACAGAAACAGTCGTAATTGGAGCCAATGACAAAACAACAGTTATCGAAAGCGATGGGCGCAAATGGGTAACAAGGGAGCCGGCAATATGCTACTTTCACTCTCAGTATTGGTTCAATGTGATTGGAATGCTTAAAAATGACGGTATTTATTATTATTGTAATATAAGTTCACCATTTGTTTATGATGAAGAAGCATTGAAATATATTGACTATGATCTGGATGTGAAGGTTTACCCGGATATGACGCATACCTTGCTGGATGAAGATGAATATGAAGAACATAAAAGACAAATGAACTATCCGCAAGTTCTCGATCGTATTTTGTACAAGAACATTGACTATCTCCTTAGGTGGGTTCGTCAACGACAGGGACCATTTTCACCTGATTTCGTCGATGAATGGTATGAACGTTATCTGACTTACCGCTAACTAATCCTTGTTACTTTTGTAGCAAGGCTTTTCTAATGACTAATAGATGTTGTTCAAAAATCCGGTAAAAATAATAGATCGAAATTCTGACGCTATTAATCAAGGAACTTCTGCTAAAACTACCTTGTTCTGTGGACGCCTAGGAAAGGCTAATGCAGGCATTTTCGCAGGTAAATAAGTATAAACAAAGAGGGTTATCTAGTCCATGTCGCTACAGAAATATACTACGCTTTCCACAGGCTGCACTGAGTCTCCTCAGAAAAGAAGACCACTTTTCTTGCGGGGTCTCAGCGACTACGCTTATCCTGTAGGAGTCTCCGTATATTTCTTACGCTCTGATGATATTTGGTTTTTGACAGTTAACTATTCTTGCATGATTAAAAAGGGAAAACAAGGGAAAATCGCTACTTCTTCCTTTTTAGAGAAGGAAGGTTACCTTAGATTATCATGGATGGTCGCGGAAGGTAGTCGACTCCAGCGGGCATTGAACCAAGTGATCTTCTTTGGTTTTTCTTTGCCTGTGGACGTCCAAGAGGGGCTAATGTAGGCGTTGTAAGAATTCTTTTCGATAGAAAGACGTAATCAGATTTAAGAGCGTTAGAAATCATCAGACTCGATCTTTTTTACCCTCTAATTTGAACTCGTACTAATAATGATTTTAATGAGGAAGATACATTTATGAGCAGTATTAAACAATATCTTAAATATGTAAAACCCTATAAATGGAAAATAGTTTGGACGATACTCATAGGGATCGTAAAATTTGGGATCCCGCTACTCATGCCACTTATTTTAAAGTATGTGATCGATAATATTATTGATGCTGGTCATTTGAGTGATTCAGAAAAAATAACACAATTATTCTGGATTATGGGTATCTCATTCATCGTTTTCCTCATATTACGGCCGCCGGTGGAATATATTCGACAGTATTTAGCACAATGGGTCGGTAATACAATTCTATATGATATAAGGGATAAATTATTTGATCATCTACAAAAGTTAAGTCTGAAATTTTACTCCAAGACAAAAACCGGGGAAATTATTTCCCGGGTAATAAATGATGTCGAACAATCGAAAAACTTTGTCATAACGGGATTAATGAATATTTGGCTCGATCTGGCTACAATTCTAATTGCCATTGGAATTATGCTCTCCATGGATGTTTGGTTAACGATTGTTGCGATCATCCTGTTTCCATTTTTCGGTATTTCCATCAAATACTTTTTTGGAAAGCTGCGGGAATTAACCAGGGAGCGCTCGCAAGCATTGGCGGAAGTCCAAGGGCATCTTCATGAACGTGTACAAGGCATACCAGTTACAAGAAGCTTTGCTCTGGAAGACTATGAACAGGCACAGTTTGCTGATCGAAACAAAAACTTTTTAGATAAAGCATTACGCCATACAAGCTGGAATGCGAAGACATTTGCCGTAACCAATACAATTACGGATGTAGCACCATTACTTGTTATTGCATTTGCTGGTTACCAGGTGATTAGTGGGAACCTGACATTGGGTACGATGGTCGCTTTTGTAGGATATATGGATAGAGTATATAGCCCATTAAGACGTTTAATTAATTCATCGACTACACTCGTCCAAGCAATGGCGTCAATTGACCGCGTATTTGAATTGTTAAATGTAAAACACGATATCACTGATAAAGATAACGCTGTTCAACTTCAACGGGTGAATGGTGATGTAGATATTGAAAATGTTTCCTTTCAATATGATGAAGAAGAGCGCTACGTATTGAAAAATGTCAATTTACATGTAAAAAAAGGCGAAACGATCGCCTTTGTAGGTATGAGTGGCGGCGGGAAATCGACATTAATCAGTTTGATTCCACGTTTTTATGATGTTAATAGTGGTTCAATTAAGGTTGATGGAATGGACGTTCGTGATGTAAAGGCCCGTTCATTGCGGGACAACATTGGTATGGTATTACAGGATAATATATTATTCAGTGAATCGATCGCAATGAATATTCGCATGGGTTATCCGGATGCAACAGATGAAGAGGTGATTACCGCAGCAAAAGCCGCTAAGGCACATGAATTCATTGAGGATTTGCCATATGGTTATGATACGTTAGTCGGCGAGCGCGGTGTGAAATTATCCGGAGGACAAAAGCAACGAATTGCCATTGCACGGGTATTTTTAAAAAATCCACCAATCCTTATTTTTGATGAAGCAACATCCGCGCTCGATCTGGAAAGTGAACATGCGATACAAGAAGCACTCGGGGAACTTGCATCAGACCGTACGACATTTATCGTGGCACATCGTCTGGCAACAATTACACATGCCGACAGAATTGTCGTAATAGAAAATGGAGCAATCCAGGAAATTGGGTCACACGATGAACTGATGCACTTGCAAGGCAGTTACTATAATTTATATCAGGTGCAAGATCTTGATAGTGGCATACCTGTAAAATAATGGAAAAAATAGCTTCTCACAATTATTGTGAGGAGCTATTTTTGTAACAGGATGATAAACGTATGCAACTTTTTAAAACACTATTTACTCATTTCTGCAAAGGCATGGCCAACAGCTTCTATCGTTTGATCGATATCTGTTTCGGTATGTTCTGTTGTTAAGAACCATGCTTCAAATTTGGATGGAGCCAGGTTGATTCCTTGTTGGAGCATAAGCTTAAAGAATCGTCCAAATGCTACACCGTCACTTGCATCCGCTTGGTCATAGTTGGTGATTTCATTTTCACCGAAGTAGACGGTCAATGCACCACGTAATCTATTGATAGAAATTGGAACACCATAATGACGGGCATGTTCCCAAATCCCTTTTTCCAGACGTGCACCAAGTTGATCCAGCTTTTCATATACACCTTGTGCTTGTAATACTTCTAAACAGGCGATTCCTGCAGCCATCGATGCAGGGTTACCGGCCATTGTTCCTGCCTGATATGCAGGCCCAAGTGGTGCAACCTGTTCCATGACATCTTGACGTCCACCATAGGCACCAATCGGTAAACCACCACCGATAATTTTCCCCATTGCAGTCATGTCTGGTTCAACGCCGTAAACTTGTTGTGCACTTCCATATGTAAAACGGAATGCAGTGATTACTTCGTCATATATAACTAAGGCGCCAGCATTGTGTGTTAGATCATTTACTGCTTGCAGGAAACCTTCATGCGGTTCGACAATCCCGAAGTTTCCTACGATTGGTTCTACTAAAACGGCAGCGATTTGATCTCCCCAATGGTCCAATGCCTCTTTGAAAGCATCTAAATTATTAAATGGAACGGTTATGACGTCTTCAGCGACAGCGGGAGGGATCCCAGCTGAATCTGGTGTTCCGAGTGTTGCTGGCCCTGAACCTGCTTCAACTAGTACGGCATCAAAATGACCATGATAACAGCCAGCAAATTTAATCACTTTATTGCGATTGGTGTATGCACGTGCCACGCGAATTGTGGTCATAACTGCTTCCGTACCAGAATTTACAAAACGAACTTTATCCAGTGATGGAATGGCGTTTTTTAACATCTTTGCGAATTTATTTTCCAATTTAGTTGGCGTACCATAGAGTA
Organism: Virgibacillus halotolerans; assembly: GCF_016908515.1. Classification (GTDB taxonomy): domain Bacteria; phylum Bacillota; class Bacilli; order Bacillales; family Amphibacillaceae; genus Virgibacillus_M; species Virgibacillus_M halotolerans. The sequence continues at coordinate 11,275 of NZ_JAFBEA010000015.1, read as the reverse complement.
CACCGTTTGTCGCAGCGGTAGAAATAGCTTCAGCAATGTGTGGGTGGGCATGTCCGGTAATGATTGGACCATATGCAGCTAAATAATCAATGTATTTATTGCCATCCACATCCCAGAAATAAGGGCCCTTCGCGTGTTCCATATAGATTGGAGTTCCACCTCCAACCCCTTTATAAGCGCGTGATGGAGAGTTAACACCACCAACAATATGTTTTTGGGCTTCTTCATGTAATGCCTCTGATTTTGAAAAATCCATGTTAAAAACTTCCTCCTTTAAATTACATTACTTTCTTTAGCTTTGCTGTGTATATATTTCGGATAAAAATAAAGTTTGCAAAATGAATCACAAAATATACGGATATAACGGTAATACTTGGTAAAACAACCGATGCAGAGAGCATGTTTTGTAGAATTTTAAATGCGAATAGAGCGTGAATAACAGCAATTAAAAATGGGATGAAAAATAGAATACCCAACTGTTTGGTTGCGATTTTTTTCATCTCCTTATCGGTTAAACCAATGCGATATAAAGAATGAAAATGGTTTAGATCCTTGTCGATACCCTGATACATTCGGAAATAAAGTATCGATCCAGCAGCTAAAAAGAAAAGCACACTAATAAATATACCAAAAAAGAAGGTATATGACATGCTTTCCTTCATGGTAACGTAAAAATCAGCCTGTGAATCAGCATGAAAGTTTTCATTAAAATCATAATCTGTAATATCAGCAATGTCATTGGCATAACGGATCCAATGAGGCGTATGCATCGCGTGCATGTACATTACTTCGTCATTTTCAGCTGCTCGATAAAAACGGTCGAACACTTCGTCAGAGACGATCATCGTAAAGTGGCCGAATATATTACCGTTTAATTGGGCCCCGATTAATTGAGCATGGAGGTCTGACTTTTCATTCCCTGACCTGATGGAAAGCCCTTTAAGTGGGTCCAATTGACGAATGTAGGCAAACTCGTCCACCATTAAATACGCATCATTTCCGGTAACTTTCGGCACCGCATTGTCTTGATTCAATTCCATCAGATGCTTATAGTCTGTATAAGCATAAATGGCTATCGATAGATCGTTCCAGTCACTGTACGCTGAATCTGACTTAACCACCATTGAACGGGCACTCATGGAATGATATGGAATCTCTTTCTTTTGGAACTTTTCTTCCACTTTGTTCACATGGTCCATAAATGCTGCTTGATTATCTTCTCCTTCGGTTATGAAAGTAACGTCCTGCGGAACAAATCGTTTTGCCTCTGTTTGGGCGCTTTGTAATAATCCATAAAGCACACCAGAGGAAGTGAAGGCAACAGCACTTAAAATGGTTACTAGAAAAAGCAAGCGGGCATTATCTTTTAATTTGAATGTTAAATCGGAAACGGTTAACATATTCAAATTGCGATAATATAGATGTTTATTTCTTCTTAGCCCATTTGTGAATGCGATGCTAAATTGCGTATAAAGGAAATAAGTCCCTGGAATGATAAAAACCAGGATGAGACCCATGCGTGGGAAAACATTAAACCAATTAGCTGTATAGGCTAAGTAGTAGGCATATCCAACAGCAGCAAGAGATAAGGAACTCAAAATATAGGAAAACCTCGGTGCTTTTTTAGATGTTTTAGCACCACGAAACACTTCCATCACAGATTTTGTTCGAAGCGTCCAAACAACAGCTAAGGAATTTACTTCAAACATGACAAAAAATAATAAAGCAGTTAAACCAATCGCTTTAAGCGATATATAAAAGGGTAAAGTGTGGTCTATATCAAGAATGAGAGAAAACACCATTAAAAATAGCTTTGTGAATAAGGAGCCAACGATTATCCCGGCTACAATAGAGGCAATACCGATGATCGTATTTTCCCATATCAGCATGCGATTCAATTGTGATTTACTGATTCCCAGTGTCGTTAACAGTCCATATTCCTTTTGACGAGATTTAACAAAGGAACTGGTTGAATAAAGAACAAACAGAAAAGAAAAACCGTAAATAATAACTTGTGAAAAGACAACGCCGCTTTTAACGATATCACGAAATTCATAGTGCGCGATATCTGGATGAAAGACAACGACGGCATACATGAAAAAGACAGTTACGGCAAACAGACAGCTTAAAAAGTAACTTAAATAGGCGCGGGTATTCCGCTTTACATTATTAAAAGCGAATTGTCTGAAGGTCATCCGTGTTGCCTCCTAACAATGATTGCACATTCAGAATGTCCTGGAAAAAGGTCTGTCGATTGTCACCACGGTGGATTTCATTAAATAATTTTCCATCTTTAATAAAAACGACTCGTCCTGAGAAGCTTGCGGCAAATGGATCATGGGTAACCATCACGGTTGTTGTTTTGCTTACTTTCTGTAAAGTACTCAATGACTCCATTACTTGTAAGGAGGCTTTTGAATCCAAATTTCCAGTTGGTTCGTCAGCAAATATGATTGCGGGGTCATGAATCAGCGCACGTGCAATTGCGGTCCGCTGCATTTGTCCGCCGGAAACTTCAAATGTCCGTTTATCGATAATCGATCCGATTCCTAACTGCTTTGATATGGTGCTCAGCTTATTTTTCATTTCGCTTACTTTTACTTTGTTTAATGTTAACGGGAGTAATATATTTTCACCAATCGTAAGGGTATCCAACAGGTTGTAATCTTGAAATATAAAACCCATATTTTTTCGTCTGAACTTTGCTAATTTATTTTTCGAAAAGCTGGTAATGGCAGATCCATTAATCGTAATTTTCCCGGATGTTGCTGTATCAATGGATGATAACAGGTTAAGCAAGGTTGTCTTACCACTGCCGGAAGGGCCCATTACAGCAATGAATTCTCCTTTTTCTACTGTTAAATTAAATTGACGTAAAGCTTCATAGCGCTTACCAAGCCTACTACCGTAAACTTTAGATAAGTTTTCAGCTACTAAAATGGACAATATAATCCCTCCTGATAAAACCGGCTATTTCTGTTTAGTATAACGATATAATTGTCTCTACTATAATGATTTACATTGCAAATCATTAAATGAAGCTTACAGTTTCGTAAGATTGTTTGTTTCCGTACTGCTGAATTCGATTGTAACCGTTGTTCCTATATTTCGTTGTGAAGTGACATTTAGGTCATGGCCCAGTGCATCACATATTTGCTTGGATAAGTGCAATCCCATTCCCGTTGATTCCCGGAAGCTTCGGCCATTTATGCCTGTAAAAAATGGATCAAAGATACGATGCACATCCTGAGATGGAATTCCATGTCCTGTATCACGAATCACCAGCTGCACCTTTCCTGGATTTTCTAGCACCGAAAAGTATATTTTATCCGAATCTTCCTTTGAGTATTTGATGGCGTTAGAAATAATCTGATTTAGAACAAAGCGAAGCCATTTGGAGTCAGTAACCACGATTATATGCTCGTCCATACTAACGGAGGGAAATACTTGATTACGGATAAAACTCGACTTAAAGTCACTGATCACTTCTTTCACCATATCTTTCAAGTTCATTTTATCTACATGAAAGTCTCGATCGAATTTTTGCAAGCGTGATTGGTATAAAGCAAGATCCAGACCTTGTTGTAGCTGTTCCAACTCTTCCTGCATGCTGTGGTAGAATGCTTCGGAAACAGCTAGTTTATCTTTTTGTAGTGTCAGATGCATCACGGATACAGGGGTTTTCATTTGGTGAACCCATTGTTGAATAAAATTGAATTCCAGTTGTTTTTGTTGCTTCAGTTGCTCAATCTCCGCAGCATAGTCACTCGTTTCCTGATCCCTTTGTGATTTTATATTTTCTAACATCTGGTTAGGGGGATCGGGAAACACACCTGATTGATTTTTTGTATAAAACGCTCGAAACTTATAATAACGAAAGGAAAGAAAGATAATCAAACAACTCGTTGGTAACACGAATAAATATATAATAATGTCAGCGCCTAATGGATTATCTGCTATCATCGAAGCAATTTGTGCGACCCCAATAATTAATACGCATTGCGAATAGAAAAACAAAATCAATGGAATTTCATCTTTTAAAAATTGCTTCACTGTGTTCCACTCCATGTATCTGTCATTTTATAGCCTGCCCCACGAACGGTATGGATACTGCCCGTGATTCCAATATCATCCAGCTTTTTGCGCAAGCGGGTCATATTCACGGAAAGGGTATTATCATCGACGAATTGTTCGTCATCCCAGAGCAACTCCAATAAATAAGTTCTCGATAAGACGTTGTTCATCTGGTCGACAAAGGCTTTCAATAAAACAAACTCATTTTTCGTAAGGGCTATCGATTGTGCTTTAAATTCCGCTTCCATTGCAGTTAAATGCAAATAAAATCCATTGATCTCGAGAAAATCCGTCTGCTTGCTGACTGCATAGGCTCCATAAATTCGCCGCATGATGCCTTTGATTTTTGCCTGAACCACGTCAAAGTTAAATGGCTTCGTAATATAGTCATCACCACCATTTTCAATTGCCATCACCTGATCCATGCCGGAGTCGCGTGCAGAAACAAAAATGATGGGGCAATTAGAAACACTGCGGATTTGTCTGCACCAATAAAATCCATCATAGCGTGGTAAGTTGATATCTAGCAACACAAGGTGTGGTTCCAATGCATGGAATTCTTCGATGATTTTATCGAACTGCTTTACAATTGTAACGTCATATTCATATCGTTCGAGGTAATCCTTTAATAAATTGGCAATTTTCGGGTCATCTTCAATTAAAAAAATCCGCTTCATTATAAACACCGCCTTTTATATGTATCTTACACTGATTGTATATAAATCACAGGAAAAAATAAATGACAAGCTTCCAAAGATGAAGCATACATTAGAGTATAAAGTGAAACTTCATTCAATGGGAGTTTTACTGCCCGCCAAACCGCGATAAAGTGATGAAGGGGATACGTATGCATATAATTCCTTTACTGTTGCTATTAGGAATCTGCCTCGTTATAGTGATAAGCTTATATGAATTTATTCGGGGGCGGAATTTCCGTCCTGTGATAAAATTGAAGGAAAGTCGTTTTTCTATGGAGTTATTTTACACATTATTAATTATATATATTATTGTTATCCTTGGGTTTGGGATGATTTATTTTATCCTATCCTTCCAAGATATCATTTTAGTGGAGTATGGTGAAATGAGACAAGTCGATATAATTGGATCGGCGGTTCACTCTGTTTATTTTAGTGGCGTGACATTATTAACGATAGGCTATGGAGATATTACTCCCCTTGGGATTGGACGGGCTATTGCATTGATAGAAGCACTGATCGGTTATGTATTGCCAACTGCATTTGTATTAAAATTGGTACAATCACAACAAGTAAGTAAAGATGAATGAATCAATCCCTGCTCTATGCTATAGTTATGATATAGTTAAACACGCATGGAGGGATTTAGTAATGACCGTAGAAATTGGAAAACAAGTAGCAGATTTCACATTACCCAATCAGCAAGGTGAGGATGTAAGCTTGTCTGATTTTAAAGGCAAGAAAGTGGTTTTATATTTTTATCCTAAGGATATGACGCCAGGCTGTACAACACAAGCATGCGATTTTAGGGATGAACATGAAAAGTTTGGTGAACTGAATGCAGTGATTATCGGGGTAAGTCCGGATCCGGTGGAAAGCCATCAGAAATTTATCGATAAGCATGATTTACCGTTTTTACTTTTAGCTGATGCTGATCATAAACTGGCAGAAGCATTTGATGTATGGAAACTGAAAAAGAATTTCGGAAAAGAATATTATGGGATTGAGCGATCGACATTTATCATCGATGAAACAGGGAAATTGCAAAAGGAATATCGCAAAGTAAGTGTAAAAGGGCATGTCGAAGAAGCGTTGAATTTCATTAAAGAAAATAAATAATTGTTCAAAAGCAGTCCTAATATATGGGGCTGCTTTTGTTGCCTAAAAAAGCAAAAAACAGGTATGATAGAAGCAACTAGAAAAGAGGGGGAATGGTAATGATTCTTTTTTCTGCAAAAATATCAAGCAAACACCAGGAAAGATTAAAAGTAAATTATCCGAAACAAGACTTTATGTTCTGTGAAAATCAGATGGCGCTCGAGCAGCACATTAGCGAAGCAGAAATTGTAGTTACTTTTGGCAGAGATCTTTCAGCTGAATTAATAGAGAAGGCCCATCAATTGAAATGGATTATGGTGATGTCTGCCGGGCTGGAGGATTTGCCGTTTAAGGAAATCAAGAAAAAGGGTATACTTGTTACAAATACGCGTGGTATCCATAAGGTTCAAATGGCAGAATATGCCATTTCAATGCTTTTACAAGTTTATCGTCAAGGCAAAGTTATTATGAAAAATGAACAGCAACACATTTGGGACAAATCGGTTCGCATGCAAGAAATTACGAACAAAACGCTCATCGTTGTAGGAACAGGTGCGATCGGACAAGAAGTTGCACGGCTCGCTAAGGCTTTTCGTATGAAAACAATCGGTGTTTCCCGGAGTGGTAGACCAGTGGAGTTCTTTGATGAAAATTATAAACAAGGTGAGATAAGTCAGTTACTGCCAGAAGCAGATTTCATTGTATCCGTTCTTCCAAGTACAGACGAAACAAAGGGCTTCTTTACATACGAACATTTCAGATTGCTTCCTGAACATGCGGTATTTTTAAACATGGGACGCGGAAACGTTGTCAGCACAGAAGATTTGTTGAAAGCTATACAAAATAAAGAAATTGCACATGTTGTCCTGGATGTATTTGAAGAAGAACCATTACCAGAAGACCATGCTTTTTGGCAAGCGGAAAATATAACCATTACACCTCATATTTCAGGACTTTCCCCATATTATATGGTACGTGCCTTGGAGATATTTGAACCGAACCTGGACACTTATTTGACTGGTAAGGGTGCATATATGAATGAAATCGATCCTACGAGGGGGTATTAATCATGCGAATTTATACACGTTCAGGTGATAAAGGGAAGACTTCATTAATTTATGGGCAGCGCGTTGCAAAAAATGATTTACGTGTGGAAGCCTATGGGACATGTGATGAAGCTAACTCTATGATTGGCTTGGCACTAAGCTTCTTGGATAAAGAAGATTGGGACGGAAAGGAAGCTTTTCTCGAGCGCATGCACCGTGTCCAAACGATTCTATTTCATGTTGGTGCAGAGCTCGCTACACCAAACGGGAAAAAGGTAACCTGGGAATTAAAAAAGGAACATATTCAGGAGCTGGAAGACCAAATTGATGAATGGGACAAAGATCTAGAAGCATTAACACAGTTTATCCTTCCGTCAGGTAATAGTACATCAAGTGCGCTGCATACAGCACGAACAATCACTAGAAGGGCAGAACGTACAGCAGTTGGATTAGGTGACGAACTGACCAATCCGCTCGTTGTTTCTTATATTAATCGCTTATCCGACTATTTGTTTGTTGCAGCACGGTATGTCAATCAGTGTTTAGGTGGAGAGGAAATTCCGCTGAAAGCAGACATTTAAAGAAACGAAGATATCTGCTAGATAAATGGTAGGTATCTTTTTTTAGGTAGAAGTGCTAAATACTAATGGATCATAATATGCTAAGATTGACAGGACGTACTAATAGATAGTACACTAATTATAAAGATTATAATGTAATAATATTGTTAGATACGAATATATTATCGAAAGTGAGGTGGTTGACGGTGTCTGAACAGCGTTTACAAGAAGCAATTGGTACATTAAAAGAATCAGGCGTCCGGATAACACCACAACGGCATGCTGTCCTTGAATTTCTTCTGAACTCGATGACCCATCCTACAGCTGATGAGATCTACAAAGCACTCGAAAGTAAATTCCCTAATATGAGTGTGGCAACTGTGTACAATAATCTGCGTGTGTTGCGTGAAATTGGACTTGTTCGTGAATTAACCTATGGTGATTCGTCAAGCAGGTTTGATTGCAGCACAACAGAACATTATCATATTATTTGTGATGTATGCGGTAAGATTGTGGATTTCCATTATCCATCTTTAGATGAGGTGGAGTCCTTAGCTGAACAGGTAACAGGGTTCGATGTAAGTTATCATCGACTGGAGATTTATGGGACGTGCGAGAAATGTAAGGCCTTGGCAACACAAAAGCATTAATACTTCTTAAAAAATCCAAAGACACATTGATGTCTTTGGATTTTTTTTAGCAGTTAAGAAAGCATAACTACTTTCTTAGCACCTTAGTTTTCTAAGGAGAGCATTACTTGAACCCACTTCCGAACACTGTTTATTAACCAGATGCCCGTACAATCGCGAAGATCATCAAGCGTGATCTTTCTTTCACTTATTGTGCCGGATTCTACCAATGAATCTCGATAGGTACCGGCAAGTAAGCCGCATTCGACTGGTGGGGTATAAAGACCATCGTTTATTTCAACGACGATATTGCCAATTGTAAATTCCGTTATTTCTCGTTTTTTATTCCATAGTAAAACATCGAAAACCCCAGGAAATTCATTCAATCGTTTTTCATATACCATTCTGTTTGTTGTTTTATGATATAAGAATATATTTGCTATATCAATAGGTGTACTTGCAAGCCTTACAGGGACTGGTGTGCTGATAGGGCTTAATTCATTTGCTTCCAATGTAATTGCAGCGTTTTCGTTTACAAGTAAACGCACTTTCCATTGTTTATTATCATTTTCTTTTGCGAAATCAACCAGTTTATTTTGAACTAACGCAAGATCTATATTAAATTGAAAAAAGTCTGCAGAACGCTTTAGCCGCTTTAGATGATTTTCTAACAAGAGATAGCTCCCGTTAGAAAGGGAAAGGGATTCAAGTAATTGGAATTGCTTCCTATTTTTTTCGAGTATTCTCGCCTTAACCAAAACTTCCTCATATTCTTCTACGGCAGTGGAATCCTTAGTAATAGCGCCACCTGCGCCGTATGTGGCAGTGCCATTTTGATTATCAATCATTACAGTACGAATCGGCACATTGAAAATTGCCTCTTGTTCAGGTGTAATAAAACCAATTGCGCCACAATATATTTCCCGCGGGTCAGACTCCAAATCCTTGATGATATTAATTGCTTCCGTTTTAGGTGATCCAGTGATGGAACCGCATGGAAACATTGCTTTGAAAATATCTATTATGTCCTTACTAGGTGAAATATCTGCCGTTACGGTTGATGTCATTTGATAGACGGTTGGATATGTTTCAATAGAAAATAACGCTGGTACTTTAATTGTTCCAGGGATTGCAATTGTGTCTAGTTCTTGCTGCATCACCTGGACAATCATTTCATTTTCAGCCCGATTTTTCTTAGAATGATAGAGCCACTTAGCATTTGCCTGATCTTCTGCAGTTGTTTTCCCACGGCCGATTGTTCCTTTCATTGGCTTCGTCGTAATCTTGTTATCTTTTAAATGAAAAAACAACTCAGGAGAAGCAGATAGTATTGTAAAGTCGCCAATATCTAAATAGGCACTATAGTTAGCAGATTGTGCTTCTGCCAGTTGTTCGTAGTAAGCTATGGAGTCACCTCTAAATTGTGATTCCATCTGGAGCGTATAATTTACCTGAGATATATCTCCTTGTTTAATGTGTTGTTTTATTTGAGTAATATTGCGATTATATGTTTCAATATTGGTTTGCTCTCGCCATTTTGAAGTATAGAAAGGCTTCGTAGATTGTGATGAATTTCTTGCCGGTTGATCGAACAGTCCAAACCAGAGTAAAGGCATTTTTTGATTGGTATGTACACGGAATGAACGATTAAATGCCGGGGCAGCTTCATAAGATAGATAACCTGCGGCATAATATCCATTTTTTACAGCGTCTTGTACTTTCTGTAAAGCGGGAAGAACTTCGTCTATGGTTGAAGCGGTGATTATTTCTTGTGGGTTTCTGAATGTAAAAGTATTCTCTTTCCCCTGATAGTCTTTAAAATCAAAACGGAGCAATGGATTCATTATTGGACACTTCCTTTATGAAAATAACATTAAGTGAAGTATACCAAAAAATAGAACCCGACATATGGCGGATTCTATTTTTCATCACTATTCTTTTTTGCGGCTTCTCTTTTGTAGCGCCGTGTATTATATTTCTCATCGAATTCCTTGCCTTCTAAATCCTTATCCAATGTTAAAGGTTGCTTACAGTGCATGCATGCGTCCACGCGTCCAAGCATCTTGGTCGGTTTCTCGCAATTTGGGCAGATGATTGGCACAGCTTTCATCGACAATGTACCGATCCATAAATAAACAACACAGCTTAATAAGACGAATATAACGCCAAGAATAAAGAATGTTAACATTAACCATCCAATTTTTTTACTTAAAATGCCACCATACATTAATAAAATGCCTGCAAAAATTAAAATCAAGGCAAATGAACGTATTTTATTTATTTTACTTGAATAAACTAATTGTTGTTCAGCCATGGTTGTCCTCCTTCAATCTTACATTGGTAGTATAGCATATTATAAATTGAAATTCGTTTTTGAGAAAGGGATTTGACTTAATTGTAACGAATTAGAATTGGGAATACGGAGGTGATAATAGTTGGAGGAAATGATGGAGGGATTGGTAGAATTGATTTTATCTATAAAAATGATATGCGCTTAACTTAGGCGTAGTTAATGCTGAAAATGATAGAAGAATATAAAAACAAAATAGATTAAAAAATAAAAGGCAGGTTTTTCATTCTTATAAAGTGAAACTTCATTCAGGGAAGGTTTCGACGCACAAGACGTGCTAATGCAAAGGTTTTCAGTGGGGCGAGCGATAGCGGAGTCCCAGGCGTTGCTACTAGAGGTGGCAATTTTAATCTTGTGTCCCTGCTTGCAGGGCTTGTGCGGACAATTATCCTCACCTAAAGTTTTCGGTGTCCTTATTTTTTTAGGGGGGAGTTTACTGCCCACCAAACTGCGATAAAATGACTTGCGCAAAATAGTTGCGTGCCACAAGGGAGTAAATAGTATTTGTTGCCGATTTTCTAATCTCTTTGTATTCCTCTTTCTTCATATAATAGGATCAATTTGATTTGCATAAAAAACATTTTTTGTAAATTAGTCGTTGACTTTGTATTTGAACCATGATAAAGTTTTGAATGTCGCCAAAAACGAATTGGTTTTCGCGACACAGTAAAATTAAAAAACATACAAAAAAGAGTTGACATTAAAAACTCTCTATGGTATATTAATGAAGTCGCTGTTTTGAAGCGGCGCAAAACATTTGCTCCTTGAAAACTGAACAAAACAACCAGTATGTCAAGAAAAACAGAGACTGTTTTTCGAACAT
>NZ_JAFBEA010000014.1 GCF_016908515.1 Virgibacillus halotolerans | reverse complement strand
ATCATGAAAGATATCAAGACAAATTAAATGGCCACAGCCCTATAGAATATAGGACTATGGCCGCCTAAATTATTTTATTATTTCCACTGTCTACTGGACAGGGGGCAGTTCAATCAGGGCGAGGTCTTTTCACTTTTACTTGCGCTATAATAATTCCAATAATAATCAATCCGGATCCAATTAAAATACTCATCGTCATTTTCTCATCCAATAAGAGACTGCTAAATACGAGTCCAAATATTGGTACCAGCAAGGTAGCGATCGTAGCCGTCACCATATCGATTAAACTGATCACCACAAACCAGACTGTAAAACACAATGCAGAAGCAAACACACCAGTAAATAAAATATAATAAATACTATGTGCATTTAACACGACTGGTTCGCCCCACTCCATAAACAGGGTAGCAATGATAATTCCGATCGTTCCAAATAACATTTGAAATCCAGATGCTTGTATTTTTGGCAAATCCTGCACATGGAGTCGATAGTAAACATTTGCTATCCCCCATGATACCGCCGCAATGATGATAAGGATTTCGCCAAAAATCATTTCAAAACTTTGCCCTGCCCAAATATCCCAGCCTAGAATGGTCAATAGTCCTACCATCCCGATTAATAATCCAGTGAATTTGGAAGGTGTCAACTTTTCTCCCAAGAACCTTGCTGCAAGCATGCTACTCCACATGGGCATGGAATAGAGTAAAACAGATGCTTTTCCAGCGCCAACAAACTCCAAGCCATACATGACAAATAGAAAAACAATCGAGGTTTGTAAAATACCAACTACGATTAAATGTTTCCAATATTGTTTTGGTGGCAATCCGATTTTAAGTATTAAAACAACAAATAGTAACGTTATTGCCCCTGTTCCAAAACGAAACGCTGAAAAAGTAAAAGGCCCCATATATAGAAGAGCGGATTTCATAAGTACCCATGCATAGCCCCATAATAGCGTTATAATTAAAATGATCAACCATATGAAACTCTTATTTTGTGGAATAAAATCGGCGAAGGATTTTTTCATAATTTTTACTCCTTTGATTAATTAGATGAAATTTAATCATAGCAGTTATCAAGGAACGGCACCAAACAAAACAATTACAGCAAAAAAATAAAGCCTGCAGTATGCACGCTTTTATATTGCTTTCTTCGCTATAAATTTATTTTCTCTAATTTCCCAAAGTTTTACAACACGAACAAACTTCTGATCCAAAATAAAGATGTCCTGCCGCAAACGTAATAACTTAAAATTAACACGTTCCATATTCATTTCTGTGTTTGCTATCAGATCATACAAATGACGACTGTTGGATTGTAATTCCTTCACATCTTCAGATAATTTACTGATGGATTGCAAAAGGTCATCTATCATCTTTTTTCTCAATACATTCTTTCCTCTCTAATTCTGTTCATTAAAGTTATGTTATCATGAACATTAACCGACAACAAGAGTATTTAGAATGATTTTAATTTACATGAATAGGTCTAAAGACCCCCACAATACTAACTTTATCCTTTGTCCATCATATGATTTAATTTATCGGCTGATGTGGTGATCGTTGCTGCTGATTCCTCAATTTCCCGAATCGCTTGACTAAATACTTCTAAATCAGCCTGATTCCTTGCGTTACTGTCCTTTGTCTTTTCCATACTACCGTTTATTTTCCCAAACGCGTTTTCAGTTGTTTTCATCTGCTCCCGAACATTCGTTAAAAATCCCCGAACTTCCTTGATAGAGGAGGCACTGTTTAATACCTGATCATTTGTTTGATTGATCAATTCTGTCACATTGGTAACGGAGTTCGCTGTTTGCTCCGCCAATTTACGCACTTCATCAGCTACTACTGCAAAACCGCGCCCGTGTTCACCCGCCCTGGCGGCCTCAATCGACGCGTTTAACGCAAGCAAATTAGTCTGGTCTGCTATCGACTTTACAATTCCAATAATTTCTTTAATTTGTGTGGATGTCTCCTCCAAGCCTGTCATCTCTTCATTCACTTTTGTTGTTCCCTGTTCCATATTTTCTATAGAAGTATTCATGACTGCCAGATGATTTCTCCCCTGATCAGCCACTTCCTTTGCTTCTTCCGCCAGCTCAGTAGCCGTTTTTGAATTTGCAGTAATGATATTTACCTGTGCAGTCATTTCTTCAATTGATGCATTCGTTTCCTCCGCAAGAGAAGCAAGTTCCATCGACGTTTCTTCCAATGAATCAATCAGTTCTTCCCTTTGCTCCGCTTCTGTTTCTTTTTGCCGCATAACTTCCTCATCATATGCTTCCAATACCACTTGCTGTTCTAAATTTAATAGCTTGTTAACCACACTTACTACTAGTAAAAAGTCTGCTTCATTTGAAAATTCATCCCTCAACAGCATGATCAATCCGTCAAATATTTTTTGGAATGAACCTATGTACCACTTCTGTGTCAATCCAATATTCACGTGAATGTGTGCAATCATTTTGCGCCTCTGGATAAATGCTTCATTAATTTCTCCAGCAAACATTTCCACAATATGTTTGTTTAATGATTGTTTCAATCGCTCAATTGAACTATTTTCGTTGATCATTTTAATAAGGGCTGGATTATGTTCCAGGTTTTCATAAAACCCATCAATGATAGCTGTATTATTTTCTTCAACAAATGGTTTAAGAACTTGGGCCACAGCAAAATCTGCTTCCGTAAGATCAAGCATGTTCAATTGTTTTTCCAGATCTGAGCCTTTTTCAACCTCAACGACAGGATGCAGTTGCTTACTTTTTTCTAGTAAAGATGGTTCATTCACTTGTTTATTTCTACTAAAAAGTAATTTCATGTGGGCGTCTCTCCTCATCATATAAAACTTCCTATTGATAATATCGGTTTTATATTCAGATGTTGTAGGTCATTGTCGCTATTTCAACAAAAAAACCACTCTCCGATTGGAAAGTGGCTTCATACATTAACCCTTCTGTTCTCTTAATATATTTCCCGCCAAGGCATACAGTACAGCGTAACTTACGAAATGGGATGAATTATCATTGGTATCTTGTTGCGGATAAACCTCTACATAATCCATGCCACGAATACCCAATTTAGCAAACGCATGAACCAATTCCAAAAGTTCATAAGACGTTAAGCCATTTCCATCAACCGGACCACCCGGATTAAAAGCGAAATCGAGTACATCGCTACAAATACTTAGGTAAACAGCCTCCGTTCCTTTACTGGCAATCGCATAGGCCTGACCGGCAAGTTCCGCTAAATCCTTCGCTTTGCGAACTTCGCGAACGGAAATGGTAGTTGCACCAACCTCTTTGGCATATTTACCTGTTTCAGGTGCATTTCGTGGACCATGAATTCCCATATGAACAATACTTTCATTACGAACACTTTCGCTCTCATAAATTCGATGGAAAGGGGTGCTCCGTGCATATAGATCTCCCTCATATTCTTTGTAATTGTCATAATGGGCATCCAAATGAATGATCCCAACTTTTCCATCAATTTCTTCACTTAATGCTTTCACAATTGGATAAGTAATGCCGTGGTCTCCGCCAAAAGCGACTGGAAATTTATTTGTTTTCCATACATCGCTGGCAAATTTTTCAATGCGACGCATGGTTTCTATTGTATCCGCTGGGACTACATCTACATCACCTAAATCACCAATCTGATAGTGACTCAGTACATCCATATCATCCAATTCCGGTAGATAACCAGAATAACGGGCTGAATTTAAGCGAATCACTTTCGGACCCAGTTCACACCCCGTATAGTCCCCCCATGTAACAGACCCTTCCCAAGGAACACCATAAATCAAAACATCTCGATCATCTATATTATCCTTATTTAATTTAACTTTTTTCCCACCTAAAAAACAGGGAGTATTGCCATATAACATTTCCTTTTTCATTGATTACCACTCCTGTACAATTATTTCATGCGCGCTAACTTATCAAATTCCCTTCATATTACTATTAAAACACGAAATTATGATTTATCAAAATAATCCAATCATAAGCTTTGTTCTACTTTTTATTCTCCATAAACAAACGACAACCAGATAATAATCTAATTGTCGTTTGTTTATTAGTGCATTACATCTATAACAATTCGATCGGAAAAGGAAGGTGTTTCAAAAGCAACCGATTCCTCTTTCAACTGAATTTCTGCAATAAATGCTTCCGCTTCAAACCGATAATCGTTTTTAGAAACTACCGGGCTGTTTTGTATGTTGACCACCCCGGATTCTTCTAATTCATCACCTTTTAAAGTATGTGGAACCTTTAAAATCAGTTTTCCCTTTGTTTCTCCTATTTCATAATCTGTATTTTTATTAAGGTCAAATACCACTCGGGTGTAATTACTGTGAGCAGCATGACGAATATTATTAATTATATTTTGATCAACAGTAACTTTTCGTTCTGTACTTAGTCCGTTATAGGAAGCAGTTAATTTCCCTTCGCCCTGTTTATCAGGTATGAACATGCCATTTTCAACTATGCCAATACCACCCTCTACTTGCCACTTCACCTCATTTTGATCAACATCTAGCTTAACACCTTGTTCATCGACACCATGAACAGTCAGGTCGATTTCCTCTCCCGGAGATGTTTCAACATCTAGTGGTAAAATACCAAGAACCGATTGTTTTTCATATGGCTCACCATCATCTGGATATGGAGGATACAATAAATATTTGTTTCGGACGTTGTTCTTCCACGCTTCCAATTCCTCCTGCCAACTCTCCATGATTTCATCTACAGGTCGTCCGTCAACTATCATCTTCCGAACGTCTGGATCACCAATTAATTGACCATATGATGCATCTATTGAAAAATTTTCAGGATCCTGATCACGCATCGCATCTATCAAATGCAACCCCAACGCAACAAGATCAATTTCGTGCGAATCATCAATATGAACTTGAACACCCGAGACTAATTCACCTTTATACTTACTAAATTCTGGTGTAAAGTGTGCTGGTCGAAAACGCAACCCAGCAATATCTCTGCTATTTAATTCAGCAGCTAGTACGTCGGCATCGATCCAGGGCGCTCCGAGTAATTCAAATGGTTTGGTTGTCCCTAAACCTGTCGTCAAATTTGTATCTTCAACTAGCTCTGTACCAGCATATAAATCAGCCGATGTTGGTGTTGGAATATTTGGCGATGGTTGAACCCATGGAAGCCCCGTATCTTCATAATGCATAGTCCGTTCCCAACCTGACATTTGTGCCACTTTTAAACCAATACCTAGGCTATATTCATGGTTCCACATCGTTGCTAGCTCCCCGACAGTCATACCATGGCGTACCGGAAGCAGGAACCTCCCCATAAAACTAACCGTTCCCGGATCCCGAACAGGCCCTTCCACTTTATCGCCACCTGCCGCATTCGGTCTATCAAGCACGATCAACTCTTTATCATATTGTGCTGCAGCTTCCATCGCAAAACCAAGCGTATAAATATACGTATACACATTTGAGCCAATGTCCTGAATATCAAAAAGTAAAACGTCAACGTCTTCTAGCATTTCTTCGGTTGGTTGCCATGTCGGGCCATACAAACTATAAACAGGTAATCCTGTTTGTTCATCCACATATGATTCCACATATTCACCTGCTTCTCGATCACCACGGATGCCATGTTCTGGACCAAACAATGCAGTCAGATTAACATTACTGTTATTAAAAAGCAGATTAATATCACTTTGCATTTCCCTATCCACACCAGTTGGATTTGTGATCAACCCAACCCGCTTATCTTTCACCCAATCAACATGTTTTTCCAAAAAGACTTCAATACCAGGAATTACCTTTTCATTTGACTTCCCATGATCTTTTTTAGCTGTAGCTGGCTGTTCCACAATAGTTAAAATAAGAACTGCGACAAGCATGCCAACAACCAATGGCCAGCCTAGACTAGCGTAATTTTTCATTATTAATCAGCTCCTCTCACCCGATTACTGATTGGTATAACTCCCTATCAATGTGCGCCCCATCTATCAATCAAATATGCTGTATCTGAGTGTAGTGTGTGATAAGTATCCTCAGAAATTAAGTTTTTGTCTCTCTGTTCATCCAGTAGCAAATTAAAATTATCCAGATGTTTAACAGCCTTCTCCGTCATATGCTGTTGTTCAAAATATTGAACTACAGTTAAATGCATGTTTAATATATGGGCGGTATCTTGATCGTAAATTTCCCCTTGCTGCTTAAACGCTTCTACCAGCACTTTCACCCCTTCTACTGTTAGTGAGTGATTTCCACGCACTAATGTGATGTCTGCCGTTACAGGCAAATGATCGGACGCCTGTGATAGCGTAATAAAGGTATCGTTCACATTCATTCTTGGTGAAGTAAGTACATAATCAATCCGCTTAATTGGATCCTCTGTAGGAAATGTATAACCAAGCTGCTGATCCTGCGTTTTATCCCATGCATCATCAAACCAATAAAAGAGTGGTGCCAGTTCTTCTGCGTCAGGAGAAGCATTCATGTCCCCGACCAATATATTGTAATGATGATCAGACATGATAGCTAGCATGTCACTGACTTGCATTTCCCTTACAATTGGATCTGCTCGATAGTCCAGATGCGTCACATAAAACCAAACTTCCGCTCCATCAACATCGATCTGCGCTTCAAGAAATCCTGGTGCTAACTCCGGTTCAGGATCCGGATCTTGGGTAGACAATCTCGTAATATCATGATTTTCCGCATGTGAAATAGGATATTTACTTAAAACCGCGACACCAAATTGTTGTCTAGGTTCCCCTGGCACAGATGGGTCTAAATCATAAATCGGTGCAAAAAAATATTCCATGTCCAATTTTTCAGCTAATAATTTAATTGTGTTTTCATATTCACTACGATCTCCCCAATGAACATCCACCTCTTCCAAGCCAATAATATCTGCACCTGTTTCCCGGATCGTATTAGCAATTCGATCGAGATCATATTTTCCATCCGTTCCCATTCCAGCCTGTAAATTATAAGTTGTGACTGTAGCATTGATTTCACTGCTATGCTGTTCTGGTATTGGATTATCATTTTCATCGTTAGCCATCACTTTTGATAGCGGCGAAAACAAAAGAAACAGTGCAAAAATAATCATGTATCGCTTGTTCATGTAGGTTCCACCTCCATAGTTATTAATTTAGCAATAATTTATTGCCACTTATCAATTAAATAATCAGCGCTTGTTTTAAGTGTTTCATAGACATCCTCCGAAATTAAATCATCTTCCAGTTGATGATCAAGCAATCGTTTAAAACTTTCCATATGCTTGATGACTTTTTCATCTGATTCTGTTTTTTCATATTGGTTGACAGCAGTTAAATGTAATTTCAAAGTATAGGCGACATTAACATTTTCAAATTCGTTGTCATCTTCAAGTTTTTCTACAAGTTTTTTCATATTAGCTGCACTCCACGCATTTATTGCATAAGCTGTTTTTTCCGATACCTTTTTGCGGATTGGATTGGTGGATGGCGTATCTCTTGTTGGGTGAACCCGATTTGTAAGCAATATCACAATCGTATTTTTATTTGGACTAACAACGATCGACGTTCCTGTATAACCAGTATGTCCCATTGTATTGCTTTCAGCGAGACCGTCCATATACCAATCCTGATTTAATTCCCAACCAAGTCCTTGATCTTGTCCTGGGAAATCTTCATTCCAATTTGTATTTACCAGGTCAAATGCTTGCTCAGAAATAATTTCTTCCCCTTGATAACTTCCTCTATTTAACATCATTTGCCCAAATACGGCTAAGTCTTCAGCCGAGCTGAAAATGCCTGCTTGCCCTGCAATACCATCGAGCGCCCAGGCATTCTCGTCATGAACACTTCCCCAAACTAACCCTCGGTTTGTCCACGGCTGATACTCTGTAGCAGCAACGCGATCTTTTATCGTATTTGGTGGATTATACATCGTATCTGTCATTTCCAAAGGTTTTATAATATTTTCATTGACAAAGATATCTTCACGTTGTCCGCTTAAACGTTCAATCAACACGCCTAAAGTTAGATAATTAACATCGCTGTATACATACGCCGTCCCAGGCTGATTTTCCAAAGGTTGTTCCAATACATAATTTAAACGGTCATCACGGTTACCATCAATTTTATAAAGTGATTCCTGTGGCGAAGGACTGAATCCCGACGTGTGGGTAAGTAACTGCCGGATTGTAACATCATCCTTAGCGTTTACTGCAAACTCCGGAATATAGTTAACGACCGGATCGTCCAGATCAAATTTCCCTTGATCCCACAGTTGCATCACTGCAGTTGCAGTAAACAATTTAGACATGGAAGCCACGTCAAAAATCGTATCTTTTTGCATCGGCACGGGTTGATCCATTTCTGTAAATTCATCATCCAAATAACGTGCTGCATATCCGTACGCATCATGTTTAACAATTTTACCGTCCTTGGCTACTAACACGACTGCTCCAGGAATTTCCCTTTCGCCCATTGATTGATCAATGGCTGCATCTATTTCATGCAGCGGTTGATCCAGCATGTCAACATTTTGTGGTGTGTCAGGCTGCAGTTCTACAGTTGATGCGTAACCAGTTTCCGCTGAGATCATTGTAAGAAACAACATAAAAAAGACTATTACTAAATTAAATCCTCTTTTCATTTCCCTCTCCCCTTTTCTATTATTTTAAGAAAAACCAAGCAAACCACTTGTTCCTTATGGATCTCCCATCAAGTAAGATGTCCGCTACAGGTAGTCGCTTTCCCCGGGCAACACTTCAGCTTCCTTGAAAGCAAAGAACGCTTTCAAGGGATCCTCAGTTGTTGCTTTTCCCGCTGGAGTCGACTTCCCTCCGCTCCCATCCTAGATGATATATTTTTAGATATATTTTTAGTTTGCTTTCTTGTAGCAACACCGACATTCATTAGGTCAATATAAATCTGAGCGACAACTAGATAACGCCCTTCGTTTATACTTTCCTATGCTTTAAGAACGTACAAAGCCTTCCATTGCTCTTCTAGCAATGGAAGGCTTGTCCTTATTACCACTGCTTCATCAATGATTTAGAATCCGAGCTAAGTGTTTCATAAGCCTCTTCAGAAATGAGCCCATTTTCCTTTTGGTGATCTAGTAGTTGGATAAAGCTTTTCATGTGTTTGACAACCTTTTCTTTCAACCCTTTATCTTCATATTGTCCTACTGCAGTGAGATGCATTTGTAACGCACGTACTGCTTCTTGGTCGGTCATTTCTCCTTTTTTCTCTAAGTCTTCCACCGTCGTTTTAATATCATCTACATTCAACGTATAAATCAAATAGTTTCTACGCACATCGCTAAATGCTTGCAGTTCGCCCTCCCATTTATCTGTAATTTCCTCCACGGAAGCGCCTTCTTTTATTTTTTCACGCACCCAGCCATTACCTATTAAATTATCAAAAAATGATACACCGTCATTGCTTTCAGCACCAAAGGCAAAATCATTCGGGTACATATCATGAATTGTTTTCACGATCGTCAAACCAGTTTTTATCGTTTGATAGGCTTCTCGATCTGTTACATATAGTTCAATCCCACCAGAAAGTTCACCAGCATGTTTAGATGACTGTGGTGTGAAATATGCTGCTCTGAATCGAACGCCAGGTAGATCTGCATCATTTAATTGCTTTGCAAGGGCGTCTCCATCAATAAAGGGTGCACCAATTAATTCAAATGGTTTAGTTGTTCCCCTTCCTTCAGATAGATTTGTTCCTTCTATTAGTGCTGTCCCTGGATAGACAAGTGCCGTATCGAGTGTCGGCATGTTTGGTGACGGTAACACCCATGCAAGCGGCGTATCATCGTAATACATCGACCGCTTCCAGCCCCGCATTTGGACAACCTTAAGATTTGCTTCAATATCAAATTCTTCATTGAATAACTTCGCAAGCTCACCGACCGTCATCCCATGTCGCTGTGGAATCGGATACATGCCAACGAATGAAGCATATTCCGGATCAAGGATTGGCCCTTCTACTTCATCACCTGAGATTGGGTTTGGACGATCCAGGACAATGATTTCAATATCGTTTTCTGCTGCAGCTTCCATGGCATATGCCATTGTATAAATATACGTGTAAAACCGGGCGCCAACATCTTGAATATCAAATACCAGCACATCAACACCTTCCAACATTTCCGGTGTTGGTTTCTTCGTGTCCCCATACAAGCTGTACACAGGTAGACCTGTCTTTTCATCAATATAATATTCAACTCCTTCACCCGCTTGTGCATCGCCACGTACACCGTGTTCAGGACCATACAGTGCTACAAGATTTACATCCTCATGGTTATACAACAAATCAACAATACTATTTAAATTCTGATCGACCCCTGTTGGATTCGTAATCAGTCCAACATTTTTACCTTTAATCTCATCCAATTCGTCGTTCAGTAATACCTCCACACCTAATTGAAAATCTTCTTCGCCATCATCGTCCGCTTTTCCCATCACATCTGTGCTGCCTGTTAGCATTGTAAATGATGTGACAAGAAAAATCGCAAACACAGCAATATACCATCTTTTCATATGATTTACCTCCCATATAACAATTTTATCCTGCTTGATATAAGCATTTAAAACGAAGGGGGGTAAGACTTAACTTACCCCCTTCATACTCAATCTTCTTTTAACTGATTGAATGACACCTCAAAGATACTTCCTTCAACTTGTCCGTATTGTAAAGATTTTTTATCAGTTGATATCCCACTTTTCAATCAAGTACTCAGCATATGCTACCAGGTTGTTATATGCCGCTTCAGAAACCTGATCATCTTCCATCTGTTGATCCAGCAACTGATTGAAGCCTTTCATGTGCTTTACAACTTTTTCTGCTTTATTTTGCTGTTCAAATTGATCCACTGCGGCTAAATGTACCTTTAACGAATGGGAAGCTTCTTCATTTGTGAATTCCCCCTCATTTTCAAAGTGTTCAACTTGTGCTTTCATGTTTTCTGCACTCCCTGGATTTGTACGATCATATAATGCCACACCATCAACCTCATTGAAAGATGCTCCAGCATCAAGAAGAAGCGGTATGATTGTCATCATTGGCTGGTTCATTGTGACGTACTCTCCATATTCATCAATAGATTCTGTTTCCAATGAAAATAATTCAATTTGTTTACTAATTACTGTAGCTTGTGCGTTATTTATCAGATAGCCAGTTGGAGCGAGATCCATTGCAATCCATTCCGACTGATCCCAATCATGGGTTCCATCTAAATAGAATTTATCTTGATTGCCGCCTGCTTCTTTTTTACGTTTCGGCGCTTCACTTACTACTTTTCCAACATCATCGAAACGTTCTTCATAAAATCTCAGCACGGATTCTATCGTTCGCATATGCATATCAACACGATCTACTGGGTCTGCCATCCCAGGAGTTTCGACCAATAAAGACAGCCCATGACGTAGACCTCCCATATTACGTAAAATTCTTTCAGAGCCACTACCAGAACCTGGAGGTGTACCATAAAGGCCAGTTGAGAAACCAGATTCCTCCACATCAGGGAATAAGTAATTCTCTACCATCTCTATATTTAATTCACGTAATTGCTCATCTACATTCAGGTTACGTGGCCAAAGCATTTCAACATCAGGATCACCAGTATCCCTTGGCCTTTCATGAGCATCTACAGTGATATCTGGACTAAATTGATCCATCACTTCAGCTATTGCCTGTATTTCTGGTGTCTCCAATTGTAGATGGTCACGGTTATTATCCAACCCCCAAGCATTTCCACGTGTATTGGCTTCCCTACCATCCGGGTTCGGCGTCGGTATGAATAGCACTGTAGATTCACTTAATTGGTCAATCATTTTCTGGTCATCTGTAAATGCTAAATCACGCAATTTTTTTAACGTCATTTCCCTACCAGCTGGTTCATTGCCATGTGGGGTCCCCATGATCAATATATTTCGTCCATCTGCAATATCTTCGTCTGATGGGGGCTCTGGGAAACCAACTCGTACCATATAAAATGGTCTTCCCTCAACAGAAGTCCCCACCTGAGAATAGGATACTCTATCAGATTTTTCCGCTACTTCCTTAATAAATTCGAATTCTTCATCAAGCGTTGTCCAACCATCTCCATCGCGTTCCTCGAATCCAGTCGTTGGTAAATCTTCCGATGAATCAGAAGTAGCTGCCTTTCCAGACATCGGACTTAGCGTTATAAACAATAATAAAACCGTTACAAATGATAATGTTTTTGTCCAAATATGATTATTCATCGTTTCCTCCTTGAACTTTAATTTAAAATATTCAATATATTTTAAATGCAGATATTAAAAACGATTACCATACGATAAAATCTAGTATGAATACCTATTATTAATAGTTGCAAATTCCGCTTTCATATAGCTACACCACCTAACATAAACACTTATGCTAGGTGGATAAAATAATCTTGTTATTTCCACATTGAAAGCAGGGCATTAGCCTCATTTGTTAATACGTTCAATGCCTGTTCCGATAGTAACGCCTCTTCTTCCTGCTGAGCTATCAATTGTTTAAAACTATTCATGTGTTTCACAGCCTTATCCATCGATTCATTAGCCTCGTAGTGTGCCACAGATGTTAAGTGCGTCTGTAATAAACGGGCAGTTTTTTGATCTACAATTTCGCCATCTTCTTCCAATTCGGTTACAAGCTCTTTCATGTGGTTCACACTGGCTTCTTCAGATGACACACCAATCGCGACTCCCTCTCTAGTGGAATCGGCGGCACCAATATAGTGTCCGCTTTCAGAATCCAGTAAGATACTATTCACATTCCCAATTTCTTGTGGCTCGGATTCCCATGAATGCCCCTTCTGCTGTAGCTCTTGTCTTACATCATCTGGAATACCATACTCCCATCGGATGCTCGGATATTGATTACTGTAAATGCGTGGTTCTTCAATCGCATCTTTCAGATCCATATCATATCCGATTACATTAACAATCGTTTGCATCACAGAGGTAATAATCGTCGCCCCTCCCGGCGAACCCACTGTCATGAAAGGCTTATCGTCCTTAAAAATAATGGAGGGTGTCATACTGCTTAAAGGACGCTTATTCGGCTGGATTTCGTTTGAACCACCAGGTATTGCATCAAAATCTGTTAGTTCATTGTTCAGCATCACACCGTATCCGGGCACCATAATTCCTGATCCAAATAACTGTTCAATGGTTGTCGTATTCGAAACAAGATTCCCCCATTGGTCTGCCACTGTGAAATGGGTCGTTTCACCATCTTCCTTATCATCGACTTGTTCTACAATTGCATTAGGTTCACCTTCCTGATATTCCCATGGATCACCAGGTTGTACATTCGGGTTTGCCTTATCCGAATCGATCTCTTTAACACGCTTACTAACATAGTCAGAATGGAGTAATCCTTCTCCTGGTACATCGACATATTCCGGATCCCCCATATAAGCACCTCTGTCAGCATAGGCAAGATGCATTGCCTCCGTCATATAATGGTATTTTTCCGCTGACCTTACGTCATACTGCGTCAAATCGATGTCTTCAAACATTTTAAGTAGCTGCAGTGCTGTCAATCCCCCAGAACTTGGTGGAGGCATAGAGGCAATATCATAGCCAAGATAATTTCCCCAAACAGCCGTATCGTGCGTCACATCATAATGTTCAAGATCCTCTGTGGTCATGCTGCTGTCGAAGTCGCGCACTTCTTCTACAAGTGCTTCACCAATTTCCCCACCGTAAAGCGCATCTACACCTTGCTCACCTATCAACCTAAATGTTTTGGCAAGATCTTTTTGTACAAGCAAATCCCCTTCCTCTAGTGGCTGCCCTTCCGGCATAAATACATCCTTAGCAGCAGTATGCGACAATTTATCTTGATTACTTTCAATCGCATCCGCCAGCACCCAATTCACCTTAACACCTTCCTCTGCCATTTCGACGGAAGGCTGAATGAGTTCTTCCAATGACATCGTTCCCCACTCGTTGTTTGCTGTTTCTAAGCCCTTCAACGTACCTGGAACACCAACTGAACGCCCGCTTTGAACACGTTCAGAGAATGGTATTACCATACCAGAAACCGTTTCCAGGTCCCATTCTTCCGGTTCATCGGTACCATCTTCCCACATACTTAGTTTGAGCTCATCACCATCAACCTGAAAGCGTAACGATTGCCAATCTGTGGTTCTATCAAATTGTACAGTACCTAGTGTTGAACTTGTTGCGTCTTTGGATTGTATTAATTTCAACTCGTTCGTTTTTGTATCAATTTCAATCCCGTAGCCATTTTTCGCAAAAGTACTGCCTGCTCTGTATTCATCGGCACGAAGCCAGAATCTTAACCGTCTGTCATCCCCAGGATCATCTGTCCGAAATCTGACCTGCAACTCACTATTTTCTATCGGTTCCATTACTGGGGTAGTTCGACCAAAGGAAGTTTTATTACTGCCTACTGGCTCACCAAAAGCAATCAGCCCCCCATCATGATCTAATGTAAAGTTTGTTCCTCGTTCGTCTAGGTCAAATTTATCAAAATCCCAGACTGCTCCTTGCTCACCTTCGAAATTATAATGAAAAGCAGGCTCATCAGAATCCGGACTGTCTAAATCATTCACCGTTACTTCCCCGATATGAAATGCGCCACCCCCATCGTTATTTTGCTCAATTGCGCTTAACAAGAAGTTACCTTCACCTGTTACAATATTACTTTTATCCATAAACATATCAGGTGTTGCACCATCTGGAGCACGTTCCCGGCTGTTAATTACGGAAACATCTTCCTCCTCGGCGTCATAGTACATTAGAAAGCTACCACCGCCAATACCGGACATCATTGGTTCGTTAACGTTTAAAGCAAATTGAATCGCAACAGCTGCGTCAACTGCATTACCACCTTGCTTCAACACATCCGCACCAACTTTTGAAGCGAGGGGATGTGCTGTTACAACCATCCCCAAATCACCTTCTGCTGTTTGTTCCGGTTTCACCCCAGGATTTTCGGGTTCATATCCTGTGTTATCAGCATATCCCGTTGGAACACTCATGCTAAATACGAGTAGTATCGTAAACAAAATAGATAGTAATTTTACTTTCTTGTTCTGCAATTAATCCCTCCTAGGTCAATGTTTGCTTCGGCTAAATAATGAACGTTATAGTTGCAATATTTTTTTAGAAATAGCTCTCCCAATCTACAGGGTTATTGTTCGTCTCCGGCTGTCTGCTCCGCATTAAATGTCCATTCCAAGTTTAGTGAATCCCCCTGAAACTCGTTTTGATCTTCGCCATTATCTACAAAGTTAAACTTTACAACTAGGTCATCAATATCTCCGGATGGAAGACCTTTCTCACCAAGCGTCGGATAAAAGATATGCTCGTTCACCGCTTCAGGACTCATCTCTTTTAACTTATCCAAAGTTGTCTCATAAATGACTTCATCTAGCTTGTCCGCGTTATAAAGAAACTCTACTTCAATATACTTCCCAAAGTCTTCTGTATTGTCGCCTTGCGCATCAACCACATTATAATCCGTATCCAGGTAAACCTTCTCTATATCCAACGAACCATTATTTTGTAATTCAAAATCACGAATGACCCAGTCTCCTGGTTTAAGATCCCCTACCTCAATTACCGTTGTTGGTTCAACCGCTAAATCCAACGTTCCTGTTGCGAATGTATTATTGGTTGTCTCACTCGAACTGAAATAAGCATAGGTTCCCCCACCAATTAATGCTATTCCAAGTGCCGCCGACAGCACACCCATACCTAACTGTTTTTTAATTCCCAATTCCATTCCTCCTTGTTTTTTAGTAACCCCTATTACCTCAGCAAAATAGTAACCAAATTTTATTTATTGTTCCAATGCGCTATCAATCTTTCACTTTCTGTATCTAGATAGCTATATGCTTTAGCTGTAATCACTTCATCATCTTTCAGTTTTTCTAACAACAGCTGAAAACTATCCATATGCTTCAATACCTTGTCCGTCAATTCCTTTTTTTCATATTGATTTACTGCTGCAAGATGTGTCATTAAAAGACGACTGCTAGATTCGCTGTTTATTTCCCCGTCCACATCCAACTGTTCAACAAGTGTCTTCATTCCTGCTGCACTTAGTGGTGTATCAATATAATTTAATCCATGTCCCATCTCATACAAGCCTGGTAACGTAACAGGTAGTTGACCAAATGGATTCACGTCGCCTATGATCACTTTGGCGAGTGCTTCAACAGATACATCCAGGTAACTGTATGTGTTGATATACGTGTCCACTTCTGGAAAAACCATTAAATCATATGGATTACGAAGTGCTGCTACAATCACTGACTTGTCCGTTTTCTGAATTTCATTAACCATTTGCTGTTGTGCTTCATTTGTATTAGCAGAATAGGTGGTAATAATAACTGTATCTGCTTCTCTCGCCTCTTCTACCGCCTCGTCTATTTGTTCCTTCGTCGGACTCATACTCGTTTCCAAACTGTCTGATTTAATCCCTTTTTCATTTAATTGATTGGAGAGTAACTCAGGTTGTGCTTCCGATGGACCGGTTACTAATACATTTTCGGATTGCTTCAATGGCAATTGTTGATGATCGTTTTTAACTAGGGTAATGCTTTTATTTGCAATTTCATCCGCTGTTTGCAAATGTGCTTCTGTTCCAATATTTTCAATTGCATCTGAATCTGTATAGGGATCCTCAAACAAACCATGATCCATTTTTGATTTCAATATACGATAAACAGATTCATTCAACCTTTCTTCACTGATCTCTCCACTTTCAACAGCATCCAACACACCATTATAAGCAACTGCTACATCTGGTGGATTTAATAAAACATCCACACCGGCTTTTAGTGCTTCAACTGGTACCTGATCAGCCGGATATACATTTGCACCGGACATACCTAGGCTGTCTGTGATGATTAAACCATCGTATCCCATCTCTTCACGCAGTAAATCAGTAAGAATCGGCTTAGATAATGTGGCCGGCAATCCTGAATCATCCAACGCAGGTACGACGATGTGTGCAGTCATAATCGAGTCAATTCCTGCATCAATAGCTGCTTTAAAGGGCTTCAAATCAACTTCGTGTAATGTTTCAAGATCATGGTCAATAATTGGCAGACCAAAATGCGAGTCTGTATCCGTATCCCCATGGCCTGGAAAATGCTTTGCGGAAGCCATCACATTTTCATCCTTATAGGCATTCATTTGAGCAACACCCAGACGTGACACCAGATCAGGATCTTCACCAAAAGAACGAATACCAATGACCGGGTTTTCTGGATTCATATTGACATCAACGGAAGGCGCAAAGTTCATGTTAATGCCGAGACTATTTAATTCTTTGCCCAATATACTTGCGCTCTGCGTTGCATATGCTTCTGATCCAATAGCACCAAGCGCCATATTCCCTGGAAAAACAGTTCCTGGACTTGTAACCCTTTGCACAATTCCGCCTTCCTGATCTGTCGAAATAAATAGTGGGATTTCTGTATCCTGTTCCATCGCTATTTCTTGTAAACCATTTGATAATCCATTCACTTGCTTCTTATCAAGTGGCATACCAATGTTGTCTGTCCAATTAAAATAAATCACACCACCAACATGATAGTTTTCAATCACTTCTTGAAAGTTTTTACCACCCCGGTTATTGTCTAGATTTATATCTTCATAATTTTCATCTGTTGGCGTTTTTCCATAAACATGGACAATAAAAAGCTGACCGATTTTTTCTTCTACTGTCATTTCTTCCATCTTTTTATGAATCTCATCATTATTTACTTCACCATCGTTTCCATCAGATCCTCGTGTTTTATCCTTTTCCGCAAAAGCATACAGCGGGAGCATCAGAATAAGTAGAGCCAGTGACATCAGCGTTATCCAGCGTCGAAGCTTCAAATGGATTCCTCCTTTATTCAGTTGTCTTAACCTCTCACAGAAAGCGTTTACAACATTTTTATACAACCATTGACAAACCTCCATCTCCATAAATAATTTTCATGCGCTTCTGACTGTCAATATCAATTGTTTCTACTACTATTTTAATAGAATTGATTTGAAAATGTTGTCGAATTCCGTCGTATATGTTTGATTATTCAAAATTGAACAATAAGTACTAGTGCTTGCTTTAGTTGTGTTAGGTACTTCGTCTGGTTCCTGTCTATACGTCATGGCAAAGGCTCAGGTTCAATTTTATTCATAGTCTTATTTACCCATCCATTGCAAGCGGTATTTTCTATGAAGAGATATTTTATTTGATGCATTTTTTTATTTGTCGATTTTCGTCGAATGATAAATGAATTTTTTCCAAAAAAAGACAACCAGCTAACAACTGATTGTCATTACAAATTACTATATGACTATCCTTTAATCGCTCCTTCTGTCATGCCTTTTGAGATCCGTTGTTGGAAGATAGCATAAAGAATAATAACTGGAACAATGGCGATAACAAGACTTGCAAACAATGTTCCCCAGGCATTGGTATATTCTGCTTCACTACTAATATAATCAATGGCGAGGGCTAATGTATATTTATCCTTACTTTGCAGAAAAATTAATGCCATAAAATACTCATTCCAAAACTGGATCGCATTCATAATTGTTACCGTTATGATCCCCGACATGCTCAAAGGTGTAATCACTTTTAACAACACACCATATGGGGATAGTCCGTCAATCGCTGCAGATTCCTCCAGCGATTTCGGAATCGTACTCATAAAACTTGTTAGCACGAATATCGTAAATGGTAGCTGACTTACCGCATAAACAATGGATAGACCAACCAAATTATTAAGCAAATTAAAATCCATCAGTAAGAAGAATAACGGAATCCAACCTAATACCATCGGAATCATCATCGCTGATACATATAACATAAATAGAAAATTACTTCCCCGAAATTTCAGCCGTTCAATCGCATAAGCAGTTGGTACGGCAAGTGCTAAGGTTAGGAAAGCACCAAGTACTGTTACAAACAAACTGTTAAAAACACTCGTGTCAATATTAAAATTTGTCCACGCTTCCGTAAAATTTGTCCAACTGAATGATTCGGGGAATCCCCAGGGATTTCGATATATCTCCGCGTTCGATTTAAATGAACCGAGAAACATCCAAAAAATAGGGTATAATACTGCAATACTCCATAAAATAAGTGGAATTCGTATACCAGCTCTACCTAATATTTCACCAACACTACGCTTCATGGTTCTCCCCTCCCTTTTCCATTAATATCCAATCAACCTAGTATTCTACTTTTTCCTTACGCATAAGGAGCTGTAAAATGAGCACTGTAATTAATGAAAGGATTAAAATCATCACACCGATTGTTGCGCCATAACCAAAATTATATTGTACAAATGCCTGCTGATAAAGGTAGGAACCCATCACATGTGTTGCATTATTAGGCCCACCGCCAGTCATTACCTGAACGATAATAAAGGAACCATTTAGCGTTGTAATAACAATATAAAGGACTGATATTTTGATCTGCGGCCAGACTAACGGCAAAGTAACTTTCCAAAATTGTTGCCACTCATTGGCGCCATCAATTTCTGCTGCTTCATAATAACTCTTCGACACGTTGGCAATACCACCCATCAGCATCAGCATGAATAACCCGATACCTGCCCATATAGAGGGTAATACTAGACTCGGCAATGCCCACTTTTCGCTTCCGAGCCATGGCCTTGTCCAGCTATCCAGCCCTAGATATTCAAGACCAGAATTAACTAATCCTAAGCTTGGGTTATAAATAAATGTCCAGAGTATCCCAATAACTACAACAGACATAATGTTCGGGAAGAAAAATACGATCCGATAAAACGGTGCTTCTTTTATTTTTAATTGTGTTAAGGCAACGGCAAAAAACATCGCTAAAATCATAATCCCAATAACCTTTGTTACGACAAGGAAATAATCATGAATAATTGTTCCCGGAATGATTGAATCGTTGATTAATTTTATGTAGTTATCAAAACCAATAAATTCCTTTACATGGGAGGATCCTGACCAATCAAAGAATGAATAGTACAAACCACTAAACAAAGGATAAAGTGTAAATATAGCAAACATAATAAAAGTAGGAAGTAAGCAAAATGCCAAAAACGTATACTTTTGTTTTTTTGACTGTACCATTTCATCACCCTTTCCCAGTGTGAAGATAAAGTGAAACTTCATTTAGTAGGGGGTGTCTTTCTCCCCCGCTAAATGTTAGTTGAACAGAATCAGGAACTGGCCGTTTTATGCCCCACCTTCTGAGTTCTCGGTTTACTTACGCTTAAAGATGGGGGTATTACAGCCCGTTAATACGTGATAAATGGATGGAATGGAAAGGCAACACGTACCACCTCTCCATTCCATACTCACATTTTTACTTAATCACGATAATCGGCTGCCGCCTTTTCTGCCGCTTCAGTAAATTCCTCTGCGGTCATATTACCTAACATGAGTGACATTAATGCGTCTCCAACAGGTGTTTCTAAATCAGCACTCATTGGATGTGGTTTTTCATAAATTTGTACTTGATCAGGATCATTAATCATCTCATTCGCTTCGGTTAAATAACCTGGAACTTTATCATTTTCCGTTAAATCTACTTCCGTTAGATTCATAATCGCTCCGGTATGTTCAGAGAATGACATCGCATAATCTCTTGTAAATGCAAATTCAATAAATGCCTTTGCAGCTTCGGGGTTTTTTGCCTCTTCTGCAATCGCTAAAGGCCTTAAATCCGGAACGATCGCATACGGTTCACCTTTATCTTGCATTGGTGATGGGATGAATCCAAAGTCAAATCCATCCGGAATATCATTTTCCATTTCATTCGGCAACCAGAAACCTACTGGTATATATGCATTATCATGTAGTAAGAAATTCATTTGCGATTGTGTATGGTTCAATGCACCAAGCCCAGAATCAAACATGCCTTCTTTTTGCATTTTTTCTACCTTTTTCATCGTGTCAAGAACAACATCACTTGTCCAAGCACCTTCTTTACCTGTAATCACATCTGCAAGCAGCTCATCGCCACCAGCCGCTCCAAATGCAGGATAAAGCATACCACGCAAGAAGTAATAAGGGTGTTCCCCACTGGTTACGAATGGGTCAATTCCTTCTTTATCTTTGATTTTTTCCATGGAATCCATGAAACTATCGAAATCTGTCGGCACTTCGTAGTCTTTTTCTTCAAACAATGCTTTGTCATACCACGTTCCCCATGTATCAAATACAAGTGGTAACGTATAAATATCACCGTCAAACTTTCCTGGATCAACGATGAAACTATCTATCAGTTTATCGCCACCTTCAAGTTCGATATCCTGAACCCAGTCCGTTAAATCCATCAATTGTCCATCCTCAACCATTTGCGTTTCACTTGACCCTGCGCCATCAATATAAACGACGTCAGGTGGGTCGTTTGCAACCCAGCGTGAGCGCATTTCATCGTTAATATTTGGACCAGCCTGTTCAACAACCTCTACATCCGGATATTCATCCTCGAAATCGGAAATAACTTCCTTCCACCAGGAATCACCGTAACCCCCAACAAAATATTGTATTTCAAGCTCCCCGGAAATTTTCCCATCCTCACCGCCAGCGTCATCTGATTCACCCGAAGTTTTATCATCGGATGAACATGCAGCAGCGAATACAAGCAGTAACATTGCAGTAAACAGTAAAACCCCGCGACGTTTAAGTAATTCGCTCAATTGTCTTTCCCCCTTTTTTCTTTTTTTGCAGTTTGCAAAGCAATAAATGCTCACCCACATGCAATCTTGCTATAATTGAAATGCATTAACAGTTAGTAAACCATTAATGGAATTTCCGACAATTAACGTATCTTTATGATAGATAACGAATGGCATTTCTTACATACCCCTTATTCAGTCCAATCGCAACCTGTGCCTGATGAAGATTTACACTTGCTTCAAGCATAACAATCGCTGGTTTTACTTCATAATTCGTCAAATGCAGTATCCTCTCAGCTTCTTCATAAGAAACTTTTGTTACTTCCATTAATGTATGCTTGGCGCGCTCTTTTAATTTATAATTACTTGCATGTACGTCAACCATTAGATTTTCATACACCTTACCTAGTTTGATCATTGCGGTTGTGCTGATCATATTTAAAATCATTTTATGTGAGGTAGCTGCTTTCATTCTTGTTGATCCGGTTAAAACTTCTGGTCCAACAAGTACCTCAATCGCGCACGCCGCATACGCACTAATTAAGGCGTTTTCATTACATGACAAGGAAATTGTATAAGCGCCCATTTCCTGCGCATATTTAAGGGCTCCAATTGGATATGGCGTTCTTCCACTGGCAGTGATGCCAATTGCCACATCTTTTGCTGTAAAATGATGTTCCTTTAGATCGGCTGCTCCTTGTACCTCATTGTCTTCAGAACCTTCCACAGCATTAAAGAATGCATCGCTTCCCCCTGCCATCACCGTTTGTACCATTTCTGGCGGTGTCATGAATGTTGGTGGGCATTCTGATGCATCAATAACACCTAAACGTCCACTCGTGCCTGCACCAATGTAAAATAATCTACCACCACCCGCTAGCGCCTTATAGGCTTGTTCCACGGCAATATCAATTTGAGGTAATACCAATTCTACTGCACCAGCAATCTTCTTATCCTCGGTATTAATTGTTTTTAAAATTTCCAGCGTAGACATTTGATCTAAATTCATACTTTGCTGATTGCGTTTTTCTGTTGTTAGTTTGGATAGTTCCATTTGTTTTATCTCCTCCACTGGAATTTAAGCGCTTTCAAAAAATAATTATTTAAACATTGAATGATGTGCTTTGCTTTCCTACTAATATAAAAAAGCCAAATAATTACTTCAGCAGAATCATTATGTTTAAATTAACAATTTTCTATCATTATAGGACCATTGAATTATTTTGTCAATTAGCTATCACTTAAATAGTTATATTATTTTATGGCTTGCTGGAATGAGGACCTACAAAATTTAGGCCTTCGATTTTTAGCTAATTGCCATTCTTTCGTCTCTTCGCAGATTCCCCTTCCAGAAATGAAATTGCCTCTCTTGTTTCATCTAAATGTTCAACTGTTTCCTCATATTCCTCTGAGGCAAGGCACATAAATAATACATCAATTACATGTAGTTGAGCGATACGTGAAGAGGTTGCCCCACTTCTAAATGTTGCTTCCCTTGCAGCCGAAGTATATAAATGAATATCAGCATAATCCGTAACCAGGGAATTTCCATACTTCGTTATACTAATTGTCTTGGCCTTTTTCTGCTGTGCCAAATCAAGTAATTTAACTACCTCATACGTCTTTCCGGAAAAAGATATACCAACAACTACATCTTCCGGACCTTTATTAGCAATAGAAGTCGCGGCCATATGTACATCGGAAAATGATTCGGTGTGTTTGCCGATCCGGATAAATTTCTGCGCCGCATCGCTCGCCGCAATGTAAGATGCACCAAATCCGACAAAAATAATCGATTTGGCATGGATAAGCGTCTTTACAGCCTTTTCAAGATCAGTGACATGCATAATATCTACCGTTTCTTTCAATGTTTGTATCGTATTCGAAGTTACTTTATCAATAATATTTTTATAAGATTCATTCGGTTCGATATCACGATAGCCGGCCACCGATGTATCCTGTAAATCGCCAGCAACTCGGATTTTTAATTCCTGGAAGCCGCTAAATCCTAATGATTTACAAAGACGGATTACTGCAGCACTACTGGTATTGCTTTTTTCACCTAGCATTAATGCTGTTAACAATATCGATTCTTCAGGGTACGCAAGAATATATTCAGCAATTTTCTTCTCTGAGGGCGCTAAACTATTTACCATTTCTTTTAGTATCACTAACCCACCTTTAACATGGGACACTTTACATCACCTACTTTTAATATTATATGAATGAAACGATGTTATTATATTATTTACTACGTTTATATTAGGCAGTGATCCCTGCATTAAATAAGAACCAATGATTGATCCTCCAACAGGTGGCATTTCAGGAACATGAATTGAAATTTGTTTAAAATCATTTAATTCTGCTTTAATTAGCTTTGGTAGGATATCTTCTTCATTAAAAACACCGCCACATAGCACGACTTTCACTACTTCTTGTGTATCAAAGAGTTTTCGATACAAAGTTAGGATACTAGCGCTTAATTCACCAATCACATTATCTATAATCTTAGATGCAACCAAATCCCCTTTTTTGTAAGCGGAAAATACAATCCTGGAAAGTGGCGATATCTCGTTCTTAGGGCTTGAAGCTGTATAGATTTTTTGAATTAATGCACGTGCCTCCATTACATTAAAATAGGTATATAGCATCGTAGTCAATATTGTTTCCTCGCCACGCCCATCGTCAGATTTTAATACGGACATGATTCCTTGTCTACCAATATCAAAGCCACTGCCCTCATCACCAAATAAATAACCCCACCCACCAACCCGGTCATGTTCAGATTGATTATTGATCCCATATGTTATCGAACCCGTGCCAGCAATCTGTACGATTCCAGGCTCACCGAACGTGCCTGAATATAGGGCATTAATCGTATCTGACTCAACTTGTACGGTGATTCGCGTCGATACAAGCCCCGTTAAAATATGGATCAGGTCTGTGCGTGATTGCTTTATTCCTGCGCCTGAAATCCCAGCAAATAGAAGTGTAGCCTTTTTATATGGATCAGGTTCCTGCGTTTCTAATCTTTTTAGAAGTGTTTCAAACGTATGCTGTAAATCCTTTTTTGGTACTACATTTGGATTAGTGGGACCCGCTGTCGCACTGGCTATAATGGTACCATCACTATCAGCCAATATTGCCACTGTTTTTGTACCGCCACCGTCTATTCCGATTAGATAGGTCATTTTTGTTCACCCTTTTATGTGTTAACATTTTTACAAAAAACAGCGTTTAGCTATTAATACTTATAAAATAATTTAATAATTCTTCTAAGGAAGAAACTACTATATCAGGAATACAGTCATTTTGAAAAGGTATTGAAATTAGACTATTTTCGCTCTCCCACTTATCTTTACAGATCGACAAAATGTTCTCACACCTATTTCTTTTATGAACCGGAACCTTTTCTATATACTGTGGAAGCTCCCTATTTATAAAAAACGAAGTGATTCCAAGCTGGTTAGCCATAATAATATCGTGATCAATTCTATCACCTACATGGGCAACAACTTCTCCTTCACCATTAAGTGATTGTACCATTCCTACGTTTGGTTTTGCATAACCACATATATCAGGTGTTATTATTTCATCAAATACACATTCCAACCCTAACTCTTTCATTACTGGCAATTGGTATTTTGAATAACCATTAGTTAAAACTGCCAAATTATATCCAATATTTTTTAGTCCTTCTAAGTTATCAATAATTTCTTCTTCTAGTAAATAAATCTTTGGTTTAAAGGAATGCTTTTTCACTATACTTTCAACATCTACTTTTTCGGGTATATTCATATTGGAAAGTACACTTTCAACAATATCATCCCAATCATAAGCTTGTACAACCTTTTTTTCACTCATTCTCAATTCATGCTCATTGATTATTAATTTTTGTATATCCTTTTCACTTTTAGATCCTGCCTGAATGTTAGTTGCAATTTCCGGAAAAACCCATTTTGAGAAGGGGTTTTGCATTAATGTACCATCTAAGTCAAATGTAATCCACTTTTCCATTATTTTACAGCTCCTTCAGTTAAACCCTCCATAAATTGCCTTGACGCAAATAGAAATGCAACGATCATCGGTAAAGCAGATAGTGATAAACCTGCAAAAAGTAAATTCCATTCTGTATCATATTCCCCAAATAAAGTAAGCATCCCCAAAGGAATAGTAGACAGAGAATCTGTGCGAATAAAAATTAATGGGTAAAAGAAGTCATTCCAAACATTTATTAAATTAACAATTCCAACAATTGAAATCGCTGGTTTCATTAACGGAAGAACTATTTTATAATATATTTGAAATTCATTGCATCCATCAAGTCGTGCAGAATCTTCTAATGCTTTTGGAACTGTACGAAAGAAACCATAGAAAAGAAAAACTGCAAAAGGAATTCCACCTGCCACATAAATAAAAATCAAAGAAAATAATGTATCTAGTAGACCTAATTTCATCATCATCATATAGAGAGGTATAACAGCCAACTTCATTGGTAACATTAGACCTATCATAAAAAACAATAATATCGCTGTATTCCACTTGAACGGATATCTCGCAAGATAAAAGCCTGCTAAGGAAGATACAAACAATACTATAAATACAGATGCCGAGCTCACAATAATACTATTCCATATATAATTAGAGAAATTAACTACATCCCAAACTTCTATAAAATTTTCAAATGAAAAAGATTTAGGTAAACTTAAAGGTGTTGTGAATATCTCAATATTTGTTTTAAATGATGAAGAAAACATTAAAAATATCGGGTATACAAAAATAAATGTAAATAAAGCTAAAAGCAAATACTTTATAGTTTGAAAATACCATCTAGTTCGCAATTGAATTCCTCCTATCTTTCGAAATCTTTTCTTTTAAATACAAACAAAATAGTAGATGTTGCTAGCCCTATAATTAAGAATAAAACAACTGCGATAGCAGAGCCTACTCCTATTGATTGACCACCATCAACAGTTCCGAAAGCTAAACGATAGAAAAAGGTAGTCAGCACATCAGTAGAATAGTAAGGACCTCCCGTGGATCCTTGCATTGCAAAAACGTATTCAAATGTTTCAAAGGATCCGATAAAGACAAGTACAGTCATAATCATCAAAGATGGCCCAAGCATTGGAACAGTAATTCTAGTTAAGATTGTTAACGGATTGGCTCCATCTATCCTAGCAGCTTCAAATATTTCTGGCTCTATAGCTTGTAGGCCTGCTAAAAAAATCAACATGGAAAAACCAATAGATGCCCAACTATCCACAAAGATGACGCTAAATAGTGCTGTATCCATACTTCCTAACCAAGGTCTAGTTAAAAACTCTAAGCCCATTCCATCTAATAAACTATTTAAAGCTCCTCTAGTAGGATTTAAAATTAAACTAAATAAAAAACCTATCACAATCACTGATAATAATTTAGGTAGAAAAAATACACTTTTAAAAAATTCCTTCCCCTTTATTTTACTATGAATAATTAATGCCAAAAGCAACGATATTGCTAGTTGAGTCAGAACAGTCACGAAAAAATAAATCCAATTATGTTGGAAAGCGTTGAAAAAAAACGTATTATAAGGTTTTTCTTTAAATAAGGTAATGAAATTTTGTAGTCCTATGAATTGGTTCTTATCAAATCCATTAAAGGAATAAAGACTATTGAACGCGGCACTAATTAAGGGATATAATTGAAAGACCCCATATAATAGAACTGCGGGTAAAAGAAACAGATGTACGAGATGCTTTCTTTTACTTTTTTTCCGATGAGCCATTCCTTCAGTAGTTTTAAAAGAAGACATTTATATTCCCTCCTTAAAAATCAGAATATACAATTAACTGTGTCAATTGTATATTCATTTTTATTAAACACTAAGAAAATCAATCTCCATCATCTTCTTTGTTTTCCAGATCCTCAGGCTTTTCTTCAGCAACTTTTTCAGCATTCTCTTGCGCTTCTTCTAAAAGTTCCTCTTTTGAAATTTCTCCTAAATACATCCCTTGTATTGAATCCTCAAAAATAGATTTTGTTGAAGGTGAACCTTCACCAAAATGGACAAGCATTAAATATGGAGTAGAATTGGCTTCTGATGCTTCAGTAACTTTTTGAACAACCTCATTTTTCGCGTTCACGCCCTCTACTGCGCTTACCCTATTTAACTCGTCGCTAAATATTTGTCCAAATTCTTTACTTGCCATAAATTCCATAAATTTTAATGCTTCTTCTTTATTTTCAGATGCCTCTACCACTCCAAAAGAACCATCTACCCAATTCATAACAACCGGCTGATCGCCAACCTCTGATGCTAGACCAGGGATAACTCCGATAGGAATATCGGGAATGTTTTTTTCGAATGTTTCTAATCTGTAGTCCCCGTTAATATACATAGCTGCTTCCTCTGAATAGAATAATGCTTGGGCGTCATTATCATCTAAAGCAATAAAGTCTTCAGGCAAATATTGTTCTAATTCTTCCAATCGATCTAAAGACTCCATCATTCTTTGATCAGTTAAATCTGCATTTCCATTTAAAATATCTTTTACAAATTCATTTCCATCATACGCTGTAGGTGCAACAACACCATGAAATATTGAGAGTAAATATGAATCACGTCCTCCTTGGGCAATTGGAGTAATTCCTTTACTTTTTATTTGCTCACTTACTTCAATTAATTCCTCCCATGTTTCAGGTGGATCTATTCCTAATTCTTCAAATATATTTTGATTATAAAATATTACACCTGAATTTAATGTCAATGGAATACCATAGACATTTTCGTCACTTCCCCTTGCGGCATCCAAATAAGTACTATCAATATCCTGAACGCCTGGCAGATCATTTAAAGAAACTAGGTAACCATTATCAGCAATTGTTCGCGCCCCAGAATACGGTCGTAGCTGAACAATATCGGGCCCCGATTCTGACACTAATGAATTTGTAAGTATGGTGTTATACTCTGTAGAATCATATGGCTGGAATTCAACCTTAATATTTGGGTTTTCTTTTTCAAATGCATCAATAATTTCTTCATAGGCCTTCCTGTCTTCACTTCTCCAACTATACATTTCTAATTTTACTGCATCAATACCTTCATCACCAGCATCGTCAACGCCATTTCCACACGCAGCAAACAATAGACTGACCAGTATTAAAAATAGTAATACATACAACTTTTTGTAACTCATTTAATCATCCCCTAACTTTTTGTATAAGTTCTATATTAAGTTTACACTGATACAGATAGAAAGTTCCTAGCCTCCTTTCAATGACTTTTCTTCCAAGATAAAACTTAAAGAACTTGGATCTTGTAATTGCAATAATTATATAAAAAAGGTTATATAATTACCAATATTTAAAATATTGGTAATGTAAACTTACCCTTCAATAATAAATCAATGATATTTTAACTCCCTTAATGATTAGCTTTTCAAGTTATTATCTATTCCTACTATATTATTAAAAACGACGTCAAAGATAGTGATCATCATAAAATAAACCAATCTCCACTTATTCCGGCACTAGCTCTTTCGTTATTACGTGTACTCCACTAGCATTAGTTATTCTTGACCGATTTCATCTAAGGTTCTTTGCAATTAGCAAATAGATTGATAGCTATCAGCAGCGGCATCCCATTGTAATCTTTAAAACAGTTGTTTTGAAACAATGCCCTAAATATTTGAATAGAATGGAAGAGTACTCTAACCACAACCGATAAGTTTTCGACTAAAATAGAATCAACTGTTCTAAAGTAATAACACAACCCTCTTGATGATTGATTTATCAGGGATTCTATAAATTTTTCCATTATTGTTCGTGTTTTACATCTGAATATCATATTTATCTTTGTATACAGATCGATTGAACTAGTGGTGGTATCAATCAATATGCTAAATTCTATCTTTTCTTTAAAAATATAATTTTAATATTATTCAATCAATTTACTTTATAATGCTTCTATATCAACGCTCTGAACACTTTTTTACTTCTACTACTCGCAGTTCATTTGCTGAGTATAACTCTATCCTAATTAATTAGGATAGCGCTTACAATTAAGGTTTTCAAAACACATATTAATTGGTAACCATATTATAGTTAGGACTAACTACTTTGTCAACATATTATTTCACTATTCTTAAATATATACGTAATTAATTTTTATTGCTAAGATTATTAGGATGGTTTATATTATTAAATAGTTTTTTAATAGTTTCAATGCCTTACTTTATTCAACAGCAGCCAATGCTGCTAAATTATGAACAATTCTTCTAAATCGGGCGATATTTGTATCTCTGCCAAAGTGGACACGATTCGTTAATAAAATGATGGAAACGGATTTTTCAGGGTCAAACCAAATAGATGTACCAGTGAACCCGGTATGACCGAATCCATGTTGTATAAATTGTCCAGACATGGATGGCGTATTGAATAATTCCCATCCTAAGCCCCTATTTAAATTTAGATTCTTTGTCATTACGTGTGTACTTAGCGCAATTGATTGTTCAGATAACACCTTTTCATTGCTATACTTTCCTCCATTTAAAATCATTCGACTAAATTTAGAAAGATCTTCTATTGTAGAAAAAAGTCCTGCATGACCACTCACACCGTTAAAGTGATTGGCATTTTCGTCATGTACCGCTCCCCACTTGTAATCTTTTATTGTAGTCATATACTCGGTTGCTGCTATTTTTTCCTTCCATTCTTTCGGTGGGTTAAAGCAAGTATCATTCATATTTAAGGGTTTATAAATATGCTCTTCCGTATATTTATCTAATGGGACACCAGCTATTTGCTCGACAAGATAGCCTAACACAATAAAATTAAGATCACTATAAATCACTTGATTACCAGTCTTCCCCTTATCCGTCAGTTTACCAATGATGGATATAGCTTCTTCAAGTGTATTGTTATTCAAATGAAACTTTATTCCTGGCTGGTATCCGCTCGCATGTGTTAATAAATGTTTAATGGTTATGTCGTTATTATTTTTCTTGAACTCCGGGATATAATAATAAACCGGATCATCTATATCCAATTTCCCCGTATCCATTAATTGAAGTACAGAAGGTAGCGTTGCAACAACTTTTGTTAAAGATGCTAAATCAAAGATAGTATCTTCCTTCATTTTGATTTCTCTATCAACGTGTGCAAATCCCGTAGTATATTTAAATATACTTTTTTCAGAAGAAGTAATTGCTAAAGCTACTCCAGGAATACGTTTCTCTTGTACGGATTGGTCTAGAAATGAAACAAGTCTTGAAAATCGATGACTATTTTCCATGTAAACATCCTTTCGCTTGATTAATTTTGTCATAACTGCCTAAACTTTCTCTTCGATCATCTCACAAAGTACCCCAACAAACACTTCACAACGCTTCACGTCCTTACGATCCGGTTCCAGGTCGACTTTCAATCGCTGTGGCACCAGCGTAGCACCTAAATTCTGCAAGTGGTCACTAAGCAAATCCACTGCTCCACCGTACGTATCGTAGAAAGAATCTGCCGAGCCAAATACACCTATAATTTTCCCAGTTAAATCCACGTCTGCCAATTCCTCATAAAAATCTTCTACTTCATATGGAAGTCCGCCATCATCCCATGTATGTGTGCCAATTAATATTGCATCATAATTTAAAAGTTCTTCTACATCTATTGGATCAAAGTCGAACGTTTTGGTTACAATTTGATTGTTTTTATCTTCAAGAAAAGCAACCATTACTTCGGCCATTAATTCTGTATTGCCTGTTCCACTTGCATAAAGCATTAATATTTCACTCATTGATAACCCCTCCAATAGAAAACTTGGCATTCGTCAGTTTTTAATGACGGGTGCCTGAGCTTGCACTTCTGCAGTAGGAGTGTGCTATGCTTTCCTATCTGCCTAAAAGCGATGTCTCTCTTTTCATTTTAATGGATAACGATAATCACTTCCAATGTTTCAAGCTAGCATTCAAAATGGATGATGACAGCATTGTGTCATATAAATGAAAAAGCTGAACCATGTGGGTTCAGCTTTTCTATATTTAATTTATTTCCATCTGTTCATACAATTTTTCTAATACTTCTTGAACAACTGGCAAATGTTCATTTATTTCAACATGCAGTGCTAATTTATCAATAATTGGCTTAAGAAGCTGGGCACTCCTTTCATTCATTATCACTTTCTCAGGAATGCCTTCTAACGTTTGAAAAGCTTTAATCAGCTGCATTTGCGGAAAATAAGTATCGTAGTGCTCCTGTTGCAAATTTTGATACATGACAAGCCCCTCATCATGATCCGCAGCAATTACTAGTAACGGTAGAACTGCCCGTTTGTTCGGGTTCTCTTTTGTAGGCATGATCACATGGTCCATTGAAAATTCGATCGTCAGTCCTTTTATTGCTTTTAACTTTCTTATCCGCTTTAGATCAAGTTCTGATAGTGCAAGCGATACTTCTTTTTCCTCTGGATAGCCTGCTAAATCAAGTATTTGAGTTTGATAAACTATTTCATCCTTGTCCTTCTTGGGAATTCGCGCCAGAACCTTCTTTTCTAAAACCATATCAGGCATTTCTAATTCTATTTCCGCTTCCTCATATATAGCGATAATCTGATTTAAAGCAAGCTTCATTAATCGCGCTTCTTCATTAGTCATCATCCATGGATAAAAACCCGGCTTATAGCTACGAAATTGCGGCCAGCTTTTACGTCCACGGAATGGTATGCTATACGTTCGAATATGATTATAATCCGCCTTGTCCAAATCAGTTTTATCTTCAAAGCTAAGCAGTAAACAGCGTTGATTCATCATTGCTTCCAACGATGATTCCCGATTATCTAATATGTCGCATAAGTTCAGATAACCCATTTCACCAATATAAACAGCCAATCCAAAAGCTTCACCTGCCGCACCGAGTACAGAACAGAACAGTTTTTCTCCTGTTACTGGATCTTCAACAGCAAGAATATTTGCATCGTCCAGCCTTTCCCATGGCTTCAGTTTATGAAACCATTTTGCCTTTGCAAGGACCTTTTCCCAGTCATCTGCGCTATCCTCTACAACTACGGAAATAAGATTAGGTAATTGGAAGCGCAGTTCCTCATTTATTTCTTCTATTGATTCATTGGAATAATTAAATTTAAGATCGACACCACCCATCAGAACTTCACCCCTGCTATCTTCTTCGGGAGCCCTATTGTCAGCATCCATACATCTTGGATATTTGACCTCTTCTTCGGCCTTGAGTTTTTTCATAAATAGGATTTCATGATCCCAGTTATCCCCAAAGTCATATACGTATGATATTTTATCCTTAGACAATTTAAACCAATCTGACAAAGTTTGTTCCTTTTCATTGTATGTTTCCATCTTATTTGGATATTCGTCCGGATCATCTTCACGACCTGGCTTAATTTCAATATCTTCAATTTGTTCACCTTTGGACCTTTTAACTAAAAATCCATGTAAGTGA
Organism: Virgibacillus halotolerans; assembly: GCF_016908515.1. GTDB lineage: Bacteria > Bacillota > Bacilli > Bacillales > Amphibacillaceae > Virgibacillus_M > Virgibacillus_M halotolerans. Next base: position 69,390 of record NZ_JAFBEA010000014.1, on the reverse strand, counting down.
TAATTGTCCCAATCAAAAACAACTTGTAACACCCTGTGTAAATCATAGAATGTAGCACTACTATCAATCTGAATAAGCCGCCAGACAGGTGCACCAACGTCTTTTAGTGTAATTTTAAGCTCATAAATCATCACTTCACCTCATTTTCCCAGTTTAGCATAAATAGAGATGGATGTTTATTAAAAACTAAAAGGAAGTCTCCCTCTGAAAAAACTCCCTTAATATATACGTTTTTTCATATTGAATTTTTGCTGAAGGTATATGAATGCATGTATAATAGTATTATTAACCAATAAGGAGCTTGTCCAATGATGAAGTTAAAAATGAATGTACAGACCGCATACCATGGTGACCTGCTGCGTGCAGGTAAAGAATACGAAATTGACGAAGCAACGGCCAAGCGCTGGATTGCAAGTAAAATTGCCGTAAAAGCAGAAGAAGATTAACAACAATATCCAAGGTGCTTGTCATATAAAAAAATCCCCGTATATCATCCATTATAGATGTCACGGGGATCTTTTTTTCAATCAGTTGATCAATTAAATTGGCCTGCAACTAGCATGGCTGTTTTATTCAAACATATATTCCTTCGTATGGACATGAACATTTAATACCAAGCCGATGCCGATCATACTGGTCAGCAAGGAACTACCACCATAACTGACAAAAGGCAATGTTAAGCCTGTAATTGGCATGAGTCCAATTGTCATTCCGATGTTCTGAAAGATTTGAAACGTAAATAAACCAACGACACCGGCGATCATGTACATACCGAAACGATCTTTACAATTCAATGCAATAATAATCATTCGGTAGATCATAATAAAATAGATCACGAGTAAAATTGCTGCACCTAAGAAGCCAAATTCCTCACCAATTACTGTAAAAATAAAATCGGTGTGTATTTCCGGTACCCGGCCACTTTGTGCCATGGATCCATTTTGAAAACCACTTCCAAACAATTCTCCGGAACCAATTCCCATTCTAGCTCCACTTAATTGATAGCCAAATGTATTCGAATAAAATTCCGGCTGCAACCAGCCATATATCCGTGCAAGCTGATGATCTTTAAAAAACAAATCAAATATTTCCGGTTTATACATAAATAGCCAAACCAGCATTCCAAGGAAAGCCACTACTACTGCTGCGATTATAGCAATGTATATAAATGAGATACCGGAAACCAATAACGTTGTTGCTGCAATTGCAACCGTCACTAACGCGGTCCCTAAATCAGGCTGTTCGAAGATAAAGTAAAACGGAACGATAGAAAGGATAAAAATACTCCCCAAAATATAGAGATTCCGCTTCTTCTTCACTTTATATTTTCCCGTGATTTTATATATGGCTGTTGCTATCGCTAAGATAAGAAAAAGTTTTACAAACTCTGATGGCTGAATATCCACTCCTGCAAAACTAACCCAGCGCTGTGAACCTTTACTTTCCACCCCAAAGAAGTGAACAAATACCAACGATAATAAACCCGCAATATAAAACGGAATAGCCAACGTCCTGTAATGCTCATATTCGATGAAAAGCATGACAAACACTGCTACCAATCCAACACAGAACCAGACAGATTGTCGAAGCAAAAAATACATCGGATCGGCACTATATTGCCCGGAAGCACTATAGATCGCAAACAGACTTATTACAAACAGTAAAACCACACACATGATCAATATATAATCTAATTTATCAAAAACACTTTTCATTCGGTTGTTTAAATTTCCCATCATTATACCTCGCTTGAACCCCTCAACTATTCATTGGACTCTCTCTAATTTAACACATTTCATCACAATCATGTCGTTTTATTGTGGAAAAGTATTTATCTGGAAACTACCCATGGTTTTTGGTTATTACTTTCTTGACGAGATGGGTTATGATCCGGTCTTTCTTTGTTCGATTGCCTTGATATATTCATCAAAATCCCTAACCCGCCTAACGTGATTAACATCGACGATCCACCATAACTAACCAACGGCAATGGAATCCCTGTAACGGGCATAAGCCCTGACACTGCACCTAAGTTAAACACAGCCTGTATACAAATTTGAACTGTAATCCCCATTGCAATAAATTTCCCGAAAAAGTTCGGTGCGTGCTTAAAGATAGAAAATCCTTTAAATAACAACAGTACATATAAAGCAATGATCACTGCTAACCCGACAATCCCCAATTCTTCTACAATAATAGCCATGATAAAATCGGTGTGTGCCTCAGGGAGATACCCTAGCTTTTGAACGCTATTCCCAAGTCCATTACCTGTTAGGCCACCCGTACCTATTGCTAAGAAGGAGTTAATAATTTGAAATCCCTGCCCCTGTGGATCCGCAAATGGATCAACAAATGACGTCAAACGTTCCATTCGATAACTTGCTGAAGTGGCTAGTACAACAAGCGTTACAGCTGCAATGCTTCCTAAAGCTACTAAATGTCTCCATCTTGCACCCGAAATAAGAAGAATGCTCCCACAGGCAACAACAAGGATCATACCCGTCCCTAAATCCGGTTGCTTTAAAATCATCGTAAAGACAACAATAAGTAGAATGATAGGCGGGAGCACACCACGGCTGAAGTTTTCAATATATTTCCGTTTATTCGCGTATACCTTCGCAAAATATAAGACCATGATTATTTTTGCTATTTCAGATGGCTGAAATAACAATGGTCCTGCTCCCAACCAGCGTGTTGAATAATTCCGTGTTATCCCTACATGAGGAATCAATACCAACAGCAATAATACGAGCATTGTAACCACAAGCGGTCCGATTATTTTACCGTACCATTGATACGGGATAAAGCTTACGATAAAGAACACGATGAGCCCCATTATAATCCATATCAATTGCCGATTAAAAAAGTATCTTTCATCCCCATATTCCAGGATCGAAAATGTATAACTTGAGCTGTATACCATCATCAGTCCAATTAATATGAGCCCTGATATAATCGCAAATAATGGAAAATCCAGGGATGAGATCTTTTTCTTCAATGGAGTCACCTACCTTCATAGTGTATCTTTATGACATAAATTATAGCATGCCTTTACATATTTATTCATCATTTATTTCACAGGAATATATATGACGTATTTTATAATTTAAATCCCATTCAGTTCAAGAGAAAATCTAAAGCTGAAACAGGCTCTCCCGCTTCAGCTTGTTGTTTATTTCTTTAATTTAGCCAGTTGTTCTGCTAGTGCATTATTTTTAAATTCGTCATCTTGTTTTTTTAAATATTTATTTACATCTTGTTTAGAAACCTTATGTTTCTTCTCTCGTTGTTTTCGCTCATTGAAAGTAGACAATTTTTCCCGATGTCCACATTTACAGATAAACATTTGCCCTTCCCCTTCACCACGTAGTTCAAGACGTTTATGGCAATTTGGACAGCGGGCATTCGTATTTTTCGCAATGTTTTTCCGATGTCCACAAGAGCGGTCCTGACAAACAAGCATACGTCCGTTTCGATTCTTAATTTCCAACATAAGTTTGCCACAATCAGGACATTTTGTCCCTGTCATATTATCATGTTTAAAGTTGGCATCACTTGCTTTTATTTCTTGGACAATCTCACGGGAATAACTTTTCATTTCCGTGATAAACTGTTGCTTTTTCAGCTTTCCATCCGCAATAAGCCCTAGCTTCTGCTCCCATTCTGCAGTCAATGCCGGTGACCTTAAATCTGCTGGAACTAAATCCAGTAACTGACGACCTTTAGAGGTTAAGTAAATATGCTTTCCTTTCATCTCCATATAAGCGATGTGGAACAGCTTCTCAATAATATCTGCCCTTGTAGCAACAGTGCCAAGCCCGCCTACCTGATGAATTGTACCAGCCAGATGCTTCTCATCTGTGGCCATAAAGCGTGCCGGATTTTCCATCGCCTGCAGCAAAGCACCTTCTGTAAATCGTTCCGGCGGTTTTGTTTCTCCCTGTGTCAAGGTAATACGAACATCAGGAAATTCATTTCCAACCTCTACAGCCGGTAATTGCTGTTGTTTACCATTATCATCCTCGTCAAACCGGTTGTCATATATTTCCTTCCAACCCTGTTTCTTTACAATTCTTCCTTTGGCAGTAAATTGTTGATCTGCAATTTTAGCTATTACTGTTGTCTGCTCATACTCATAAGGATCAGACAACACCGCCAGGAATCGTTTCACAACGAGGTCATATATTTTACGCTCTTTTTCGTCTAAATCAAATAAAACCACTGGCTCCTCCGTTGGAATAATCGCATGGTGATCGGAAACCTTTGTATTATCAACCACTGATTTAGGCAACTTCAGCTCTTTTCGCGATATTTTTCCAGCGGCTTTTGCGTATTGATCCACACCACACGCTTTCACCCGATCTTTTAAAGTCGGAACAATGTCCGTGGAGATAACCCGGGAATCTGTACGTGGATATGTTAATACTTTATGCTGTTCATAAAGCTTCTGCATGATCGAGAGTGTCTGCTTTCCAGAGAAATTAAAAATCCGGTTGGCATCCCGCTGCAGTTCGGTTAAATCATAAAGCTGTGGCGCCATTTTCTTTTTATAAGATTTATCAATATCAACCACTTTTGCTGGTTTATTTTTCAGATCAGCAAATAACGCATCCGCTTTTTCTTTGGAAAACATACGGCTATTGTTTTTCGCGTCCTGCCAGGTAAGCGTAAATCCGGTCTTTGCCTTTGCTTCGATGCCATAAAATTTCCGTGGTTTAAAATGATTAATCTCTGCTTCGCGAGCAGCGATCATCGCAAGTGTCGGTGTTTGAACACGGCCACTTGATAACTGTGCATTAAACTTCGTCGTTAGTGCACGTGTTGCATTTAAACCAACATACCAATCCGCTTCTGAACGGGCGACTGCCGAGTCATACAGATTCACGTATTTCGCCCCGGGTTTTAGCTGCTTAAAGCCATCACGAATTGCTTTATCTGTCACAGATGATATCCAGAGTCGTTTCACAGGTTTGTTCACCCGCGCTTTTTCTAAAATCCAACGTGCTACAAGCTCTCCTTCTCTTCCTGCATCTGTTGCGATCACAATTTCACTGACATCTTTTCGATTCAATTGGGTTTTCACAGCACTGAATTGTTTACCGGTTTTCTTGATAACGACAAGCTTTAAATGGTCTGGAAGCATTGGCAATTCATCCAACTTCCATGTTTTATATTTTTCATCATACGCTTCAGGATCTGCTAATGTAACCAGATGCCCAAGCGCCCATGTCACAATATATTTAGAGCCTTCTAAATAGCCGTTGCCTTTTTTCGTGCAGTTCAAGACACGGGCAATATCACGGCCAACAGAGGGTTTTTCTGCTAATACAACTGTTTTACTCAATAATAAAATCCTCTCTATATGTATACTTCTTATCTTATTTTACCATAAATAAGAACCTACATGGAAGAATTGTCAACACTTCCTTATGCAATAAGCCCAATCATATATCTAACGCATTCCATACAATAGTCTAGATTCATTAGAAAACTTGGCATTCATCTGGTCTCTAATAGCGGATGCCTAAGTCACACTTATTTCGGAGCTTAGTGGCACTTATCACCTGCCTTTAAGAGGCGGGAGATTTAGTAACGCCACGAAGATAAAGAAGGATTGATCATATTGCTGTTTTATATGGGGTTACTTTTTTTAGTAATTGCAGTTAGCTTAGATGGATTTGGTGTTGGCATGACATATGGGATGCGTCAAGTGCGGGTTCCTATACATGCTTTGATTATTATAATGTTCTGTTCCGGTATCGTCGTGTTGGCGTCCATGACCCTTGGTACGGTACTTCGGTCATTCATTTCACCTGATATTGCAGGCATGTTTGGAGGCGTGATCTTAATCCTATTAGGTCTCTTCTCCTTATATAATATCCTCCGCCCTGAAAAGACTAATCGAAATGATGGGGCGGTAAAGCATCGGCTTGATGACCTTAAGGAAGTATTGGTAACGCCTCATAACGCGGACTTAGACCAGTCTGGTGCGATATCCAGCAGTGAAGCATTACTACTTGGAATCGCACTTGCTCTAGATGCATTTGGAGCTGGGTTTGGCGCCTCCATGCTTGGTTATTCGCCATTACTCACAGCCGGTTTAGTAGCATGTATGAGTGGTCTATTTCTACTTTGCGGGATAAAAATCGGGGTGCTGTTATCCAAGAATAAACTGCTTCAGCGCTTAACATTTTTGCCTCCGTTGTTATTGATCGGACTTGGTATATCTAATTTCATGTGAAAATAGGATGAGGATTGGTTTTAACATAAGCCTCATCCTATTTTTATATGTGGAAGTTTACATTTATCGCAGTTTGACGGGCAGTAAAACACCTACTGAATGAAGTTTCACTTTATAATGATTTTACAAGTCCACCATCAACAATAAGAGACTGACCTGTTATATACGTATTCGCACCGCTTGCTAAAAATAAAATGGCCTTGGCGAATTCTTCCGGCTTTCCATATCGCTTCATCGGTACAAGCTGCTGGGCATCCCATTTAATTGCCTCAACTGTAGTTCCCTGCTGTTCGGCTTGCACTTGATTAAGTTCTGCGATCCGATCGGTTTCAATGGTTCCTGGTCCAACTGTATTAATAAGAATATTGTCTCCGCCTAATTCCTGCGATAAGGATTTAGCTAAACCAACAATACCTGGTCGCATTGTATTGGAAAGAACCAAATTATTCAGAGTTTGTTTAATTGATGAGGAAGCTAAATTAACAATGTGTCCTTTTTGCTGTTTTTTCATATGCGGAACAACTGCCCGAGTTGCTCGAATAAAACTGAGTAAATTTAATTCAAAAGCATGATACCAATCATCATCACCCATGTCCATGAATTTCCCTGCTGGCGGTCCTCCCGCATTGTTGATTAGTACATCAACCGTGCCGTTCCAGGATACCGCCTTTTCTACAAGTCCACTAATGTCCTTTGGGTTTTTCATATCACATACCACATAGTCCACCTGTTCATTGCCGGTTTCCTGTTTGATGTCTGTAACAGCGGATTGCAGTGTTGCTTCATTCCGGCTACCGATTAACACATGTGCGCCTTCATGCGCGAAGGCCATGGCAACAGCTTTTCCAAGTCCTTTACTTGCGGCAGTAACGATAACCGACTTTCCTTTTAACTGAAGATCCATTTGTATTCACTCCCCCCTATTAAATTTAAAGTATCGTAATAATCCAACCAATTAAAACGATAGCTCCTAAGATCATTAATATGATCCGTAACATATCATCCATCCTTTCACACAGGGTAAACATAGCCTTTTGTTGTGCGTATACATATCTTATTGATAAAGCGCCTGATAGTCTTTCTGAAATATACTCATAATTACCGCATTACGATAGGTTCCATTGATGAAAAATTCATCTTTTAATGTTGCATCCACGCTAAAACCAACTTTTTTATAAATATGAATCGCTTTTTCATTCGCTTCATCTACAAATAAGTAGAGTTTATGTAAATTTAACATCTGAAAGGCATAATCCATTGCAAGCCGCGTTGCCTTACTTGCATAGCCATTCCCCTGCTGTGATGGGTCGATCATAATCGTAAATTCAGCTTTCCGATGAATAAGATCAATGAAAGCCAATTGAACGAGGCCAAGCCTTTTACCATTCTCTTCCATTATAAAGTCCCTTTGATGTTCGTTATCCATTTGTTTATCATAAGCCCGCTGTAAACCAGCCATGGATTGATGGGCCTCCTCGAACCAAAACGACATAATATCAGGATTGTTATTCAACTTATGAATAAACGCCAAGTCTTCTTTTTCCAACACACGTAAAGTAATTTCTGTAGTCATTGTTTCGTTCCTCCATTATTTATATTTCCTAACAATAAATGTATCACAAAAATACATCCTTCCCAAATAGCAAGGCACATTCTCCAACAATTACCCCTACGACTGGTGTGATATTAACGTTAACGTCTTACCATTTCCGTTTACTACAGGCATCCATGTACTCTTAGCTGAAAATATTCCATTATTGTTGCTTTCGCTTTATTTTATATATCCATGAATGAAGTTGGTGGAGATAATATTTTCAAAGCGGGATTTGTAAGAACTTGACAAACTCCCGTATATATGAGATTATAGTAAAGTTGAAAAATATGAAGTAACAAATAAGTTATTCTGGCATTCTACGTAATGTTTTTGAAGAAGCTTATTCACACTGGCGCGACTAAGGGGTCGCAAGGACGTAAGAGCAGGTAGGGCTTACGTTGCTTAAGTTAGAGAACACCCAGTGGAACATGTACCGCGGTTAAAGTGAAATTCTTTTAAACAATCTGGGTATCACCAGGTTCGAATAAAGAAGTCAATAATAAAATCGAATGCTTTTGCGGCAATTAGCACCGTAATTAAAAAGCACACTGAGAAGAATTTCCCACCCGAAACAATCGGGATAAAAATAAAATGAAACTTATGCGTTACTTTAGAATCAAAGGGGTACTCTTAATAGAAGGGTGCCCCTTTTCCAATACATAACAAAAATAAACGAGAGAAGGTTTTTATATCATGACATTACCATTAGGAACGATTCAAACCATGACCGTACTACGTAAAATTGATACTGGATATGTGTTGCAAAAAGAGATGGACGAAGCGCTCTTACATCTTAATGAAGCAGAAAATGAACTGGAAGAAAACGAAACTGTCGATGTATTTTTATACAATGACAAAAAAGGAAATGTAACAGCGACAACTGCACTGCCATCCGTTCAAATGGATGCATATGACTGGGCAGAGGTCGTAGAAGTCATTCCCAAATTAGGTGTCTTTGTTCATATTGGTATCGCGAAAGAAATGCTCGTATCTGTTGATGATCTGCCTTTATATGAAGATGTTTGGCCGAAAGCCGGCGACAAGCTTCTTGTTACATTAGGTAAAGATCAGAATGGACGGCTGCTTGCCATTCCAGCAACAGAAGGTGTCATAGCAAGAGAGATTGAATTGGCACCAGAGGATCTGCTGAACAAGCCGATCAGCGGCTGGGTTTATTTCACAAGTAGAGAAGGAACTGCCATCATCACGACAGACGACTATCGTGGATTTATCCATCATACCGAACGCAAAGAAGAACCGCGTCTTGGAGAGCTTGTTCAAGGACGTGTCATTGAGGTAAAGGAAGACGGCACGCTAAATGTTTCACTACGTCCACTTAAACAAGATAGTTTAGATGAAGACGCAGATGCTATCACGAACCATTTACAAGCCAATGACGGAATGATTCCGTTTAACGATAAAAGTGATCCGGAAGATATCCGTGGTACCTTTAATATGAGTAAGGCAGCATTCAAACGTGCGCTTGGTAGATTGATGAAACAAGGAAAAGTAGAGCAACGTGAGGGAAACACGTATTTATTATAGTAAATTAAAAAGCCGCGGAATCAACTAGATAATTCCGCGGCTTTTCGTACATTATGCATTTGCGTTTGCGTATGAATCCACGATAGATGCAATGACAGCGCCAATTGCACCAGCAAATAAACAGGCGATGCCCCAACCACCAAGACCAGCACCCATTACTTCTATCTTATTATATGTAGCGATTAATAGAAGAATTAGTCCAGCTGCCATGAGAATAAAGTTTGGATAATAGCCGGTAAACTTTTCATTTGGTGTTGCTTTTAATAAAATGACACTCAACGCAACTGCCACGATAACTAAAATAATACCGATTGTAAAGACGGATTGAATCATGATTTCACCTCGTTAATATAAATATATCACTGACTATAGTTTACAGTTGAACAGTTATAAAGTCAATCAGCTCTTGTCTGAGGCCAGCTGAATTTTGACAAATTTATCTCGAATGAATTCTTCCTACTTGCCCATCCTCCAAGCGAACTTTAATACCATGCGGATGAAACTTGGAATTCGTTAATAAATCCTTTACAATCCCCGCTGTTGTCTTTCCTGTTCGTTGGTCTTTCTTTAACACAATATCAACTTCTAAACCTGGATAAACCTGATCACGATACCTACCATCCACTGTCATTTCTATGATGCCCCTTTCTTCGGATCTTATTTCTGGATGCCATATAAATCGTCAATTTTTTCGATCATAAAGACATGACTATCTTCTACCCCTTTATTATAGAACACGGGCGCAAGTTCCTCTACAAAAAAATCCAAGATGAGCATGGCAGCCAAATTGCCAATATCCTCTTCCCTTTCTTTTGCAAAATAATCCTGAATTAATCCAGTCAATTCATCTTTTTGTTGCTTGGTCAATTCAAACTTTGGTTTCATTTTATGCTCCTTTAGCGCTGAACGATTAGATTTAGTATATCACAGGTGCAAAAAAACCGTAAAATCAGAGACAAAAAAGAGGATTTTTTTCACGTCATGTTGAATAATTAGTATAGATGAGGGGGAAATATCATGATAACTTTTGAAGATTATACGTATGAACGGCCGAATTTACAGGAAGAGAAGGACAAGTTCAGCGGATTACTACAGGACTTTAAAGCTGCTGACTCATTCAATAAAGCTACCAAGGCAATGGAGGAAATTAATACCTTTCGCAATCGTTTGTCCACCCTTTCTGAATTGGTATATATCAGAGCTACAATTAATACAAATGATGCATTTTATCAAAAAGAACGGGATTTCTTTGATGAACTCGAACCTGAACTGCAAGCACTCAGTACGGAATTTTATAAAGCGTTAGTGAAATCTTCCTATCGCGAACAATTAGAGGCGCAATGGGGATCACAATTTTTTTCTATTGCAGATCTCGAGATTCAGTCTTTTTCGCCAGAAGTGATTCATTTACTGCAAAAAGAAAACAGACTATCATCAGAATACGCTAAACTAGTGGCTTCAGCAGAAGTGGAATTCCAAGGAGAAACCTATACTATTGCACAGCTTACACCATTCTCCCAAAATAAGGATCGCTCCACACGAAAAAAAGCTGTAGAGGCAAGTTTTGGATTCTATGAGGGACACGTAGCGAAGTTCGATGATATCTACGATCAGCTTGTAAAAACGCGTCATGAAATAGCGACAACATTAGGCTATAAAAACTTCGTTGAACTCGGCTATAAACGGATGCAGCGGATTGATTATGACGCAGAAATGGTTCATGTTTTCCGTAAACAAGTACGGGATTATGTTGTTCCGCTAGTCACAAAGTTATATGAGAAACAAGCGGAACGAATTGGTGTTGATGCCTTAAAGTTTTATGATGAAGGTTTCACATTTAAGTCTGGTAATGCGACACCAAAAGGTCCACCCGGATGGATTGTTGAAAATGGCACAAAAATGTACAGCGAACTATCAGCCGAAACGGATGCGTTCTTCCACTACATGCTGGATCGTAATCTAATGGATTTGGAAGCCAAAAAAGGGAAAGAATCTGGTGGGTATTGTACATTCATTGAAGATTACCAATCACCTTTTATCTTTTCTAATTTTAATGGGACTTCAGGCGACATCGATGTGCTCACACATGAAGCAGGTCACGCATTCCAGTTCTATTCCAGCCGAGATATAGCTGTCCCTGAATATCGCTTTCCAACAAGTGAAGCCGCAGAAATCCATTCGATGAGCATGGAATTTTTCACGTGGCCCTGGATGGAGCTTTTCTTTAAAGAAGATGCGGATAAATATAGATATTCCCATTTAGCTGATACACTACAATTCCTGCCATATGGTGTGGCTGTAGATGAATTCCAGCATTTGATCTATGAAAATCCAAACTGGACACCAGATGAACGTAAGGTTGCATGGAAGAAATTAGAAGAAACGTACCTCCCACATCGTGATTATGATGGGATCACCTATTTAGAGGCAGGAGCTTTCTGGCAGCGACAGAGCCATATTTATGAAATTCCATTTTATTATATTGATTACACACTCGCACAAGTCTGTGCTTTTCAGTTCTGGAAAAAGTCACGTGATGATCAGGAAAGTGCATGGCATGACTATTATCACTTATGCAAACTAGGTGGATCAAAACCGTTTCTCGAATTGGTGGAAGCAGCAAATCTTCGTTCTCCATTTGAAGAAGGCACAGTCGAATCTATTGTAAAAGCAGTTGACGATTGGTTAGATGCCATTGATGATAAAGCGTTATAACTTTTAATGATGCCAGACACCGGGTGAGTGTCTGGCATCATTTTGTGGCGCGCGAGTTTGCGCTGTTCTCTCCCGAGTTTGCTCCTCCCCCACAGCATATCCATTCAAAATATGATATTATGCTATATAGTATACATACAAAGGAGATCACTATGACATACAAGATACTTTTTCTCGATATCGATGGAACTATTTTAAAACCGGATCATACATATGATGATTCCACAAAAGAAGCCATTACGCAATTACAAAGCCAGGGAATAGAAGTCTTCATTTGTACAGGAAGGCCGCTTCATGAAGTCATGGAGCTTGCTGAAGAGCTTCATGTTGATTCTTACATTGGCTACAATGGCGCCTATGCTGTTTATCAAAATGAGACAATTATTGACGCGCCAATGGATGCTAAATCTGTGGAACAATTTCTACAAGTTGCTAAAGAAAACAATCATGAAATGGTTCTATATACAAATGGGAAAAATTATTTCACATCCCTTGATCAGCCATTTGTCCAAACTTTTATTGATACATTTCAGCTCCAACATAACGAATTGTATACCAATGAAACCGCGGATAAAACATTAGGTGTTACGGTTATGAATATAAATCATTCCGAAGAAAATCTTTACGAGATTGCGCCCAACCTTCGCATGTCTCAAGTCAACATTGCGGGCATCGAGAACAGTTACGATATCATCCGCACGAACGTAAATAAGGGCGAAGCGGTTGACCGTATTCTAGAACGTTTAAACATCACAAAAGAACAAGCCATTGCCTTTGGTGACGGCATGAACGATAAAGAAATGCTGTTGTCTGTCGGTGAAGGGTTTGCAATGGAGAATGGTGATCCTGAGCTTTTTCAATATGCTAAACATACCACGTCAGCTGTTACAAATTCGGGTATATTTAACGGATTAAAAACGTTGGGATTGGTAAAGTAGTGGTAGCAAAAAGGGATATCATAGCGATATCCCTTTTTTTATTAAAGTTTATTTGTTCACTTACTCTGCAAACGGGTCTTTATGATCGTATGCGTTATTGTGAATGACGTCAGAAACGAGATATTCATAAATATCATCAACAATCTCAATACCATCTTGTTCATATTTTTCCTGTTGAATGTCATTTGGTTGCCCAGGATATAATACTTTATCAAAACCTGCAGCAGGTTTAATATTGTTTAAGTCATCCATTGTTGTCGTAATGTTTTCCAAAAATCCTTCCATACTTGTAAAGAATTCTGGATTAATTACAATGTGCAACTGTCCAAGATTACGGTAGGCCGTTAAGTCCTCATACATGGAAGATACATTTTTACCAAATGGGAGTCCTAATAATACACCAGATAAAATATCAACCATCATCATCAATCCATAGCCTTTAGGTCCAGCTATTGGTAACAATGCTTGTACGTTAAATGGATCTGTTGTCGGCTCCCCATTTTTATCAACAGCCCAGTTATCTGGAATGGATTCATTTTTAGAACGAGCATGTAGGATTTTACCCCATGCTTGTACAGTTGTTGCCATATCTACAATAATATTTTTCCCTGTTTTACTTGGTGCAGCAAATGCAATCGGGTTTGTTCCATAATAAGCTTCAGCTCCGCCAAATGGTACAACCATTGGATCCGACTGACAAAGAGAAATACCAATCATTTTTTCGTTAGCAGCTTTTTGTACAAAATAAGAAAGTGCGCCACTGTGGCTCATTTTCTTTACACCTACAACCGCAACGCCATTTTCCTTGGCCATATTAATCGCTTCATCCATTGCCTTATCTGCCATGAAATGACCGACACCATTGTCACCATCAAAGACAGCGGTACTTGGACCAGTTTTTTCAAATTTGTATGCAGGATTTGTATTGATACCGCCCTTAGCGATCCGTTCTGCATAGTATTCGACCCGCATTGCACCGTGGGAATGAATTCCTCGTAAATCTGCATGTTCAAGCACATCTGCTGCAACAGCCGCATGTTCTTCCTGTAACCCGGCCTTTTGCAGTTTATTTTTTATTAATTTATTCAGCTCTTCTTTTGAAACTCTCATACGTGACACCTCTTATTTTCTTTTTGATCGCGTGTATTTTATCCTAATACACATTGAAAATGGTAAAAATACCGAGATATTTTTACCATTTTCATCTAAGTCAAATTCATTTTACATTTTAAAGTTCTGGATCTCTGTTACAATCTTTGGAGTAAATATAAGATAGCTTTTCTCTACCAACAGCGTAGCATGCTTGCTGTACGTATGGTCCCATAAAGATGTAGTCATCTTTTTTAACTGGAATCCATTCGTTATCCAAATTGTACAATCCTTCACCAGATAACAGATATGCACCATGCTCTTGTACGTGTGTTTCAATAAACGGATGAGAACCAGCAGGGTCAAACGTTAAGATATGGAAGTTCATATCGAAAGCCAAATCATCAGTTGGTAATAAATCCTGCAAGCGCATGTTAGTCATACCATCGTAATCTTCTTCAGGAATATCGTTTGTGTTACCTGTAACAATTTTTGGTTTTGCAACACCTTCTAGTGGCGTATATTTCTGTTTATAAAGGAATACTTTTGAATCCCCATCAACAAGGTTTTCAAATGCCAATTTTGTTCCTGCCGGGCAGTAAATATAGCCACCTTGTTCCAACTCATATTCTTCATTGTCTGCAGTAGCTTTTAATTTACCATCGATCACATAAAGAAATGATTGTACATCTGCTTGTCCAGCAAATCCTGTGTTTTTACCACCTTTGTGCATCGTGATAATATAATCGACAAAGCTTGCACCAAGTTTTGGTGAAGATAGGATAGATACGTCAGATTCTTCAAAGCCTGGAACAACGTTTTTCACTAGACCTTCTGGTGCGATCAACGCATACTTACCGTGTTTAATAATTGATCTTGATGATAATAAATCTTGTGGATAACCCATTATAATATCTCTCCTTTAGTTTTTCTTTTTAATAGAATGGTTTTCTATCTATTCTTTATAAGCTAATTCATAAAGCGTACCAATAAGAGCTTTAACCCCTTCCGCTAAATCAGCGGGTTCCGTGAATTCAGCTGGATTATGACTAATACCATCACGGCTTGGTACAAATAGCATAGCTGTTGGTATTTGTGGAGCAAATATTTGCGAATCATGTCCTGCACCACTGTGCATCAATTTATAATTTAAGCCATTTTCCTTACAATAGCCTTCCATTATATCGACAATCTCTTGATCCATTGGCACAGGATCTTCATCCATCCACATATTCACATCGAGCGTCACACCGTGCACCTTTGCCGTTTTACTTAAAATCTCATTCAATTCATCTGTAAAGCTGACCAGTGCGTCTTTATCCGTGTGGCGAATATCCAATGAGAATAATGCTTTTCCTGGAACAACATTAACCACATTTGGTGTCACATCAATTTCTCCAACTGTAGCGACCAGTGGATCACCATGTACTCTTGCTGCAGAAATAATTTCATATATCATCTGACTCGCAGCATAAACCGCGTCTTTTCGATAGCCCATTGGTGTCGTACCTGCATGGTTTGCCTGTCCGGTTAATTCGATATTGAATCTTCTCTGACCGACAATACTATGAACAACACCAACAGATTTCTTTTCACTTTCAAGGACATTACCTTGTTCAACATGAAGTTCAACAAATGCTTTTAAATCGTCCCGCATACCGACCTCTTCATCGCGGAATGCAAATCCGGCTCTGGTCATGGCATTAACAAATGGAACCCCATCTGAATCCTCCATTTTTTCAACATCTGCTTTTTTCGCTATACCGACAATGTTTTTCGACCCCCAGAGTCCATATGGAAAACGGCTTCCCTCTTCTTCTGCCATGGAAACCATTTCGAGATTGCGGAGTGGCTGACCGTATTTTTCTTTTAAATATTTAATTGCGATAAAGGCTGCTACAATACCATACTGTCCATCATAGTAGCCACCATTTCTAACTGTATCCACATGGGATCCAGACAAAACTGTTTCCTCAGGAAACTTCGAACCTTTTAATGTACCGAACAGGTTTCCAATCGCATCAAATGAGACATCTAAGCCTTCATTTTCCATCTCCCGTTCCAAGTACTTCTGGGCCTCGACCCATTCCTCCGAATAAAGGAAGCGGGTAATGCCGCCAGCAGGGTCTTTTCCATGAGAACCCAGCATTTCAAGCATGTTTACGATATCCTTGCTCAAATCCATTCTTGTCACCCTTTCTTGCTTCGTCTTCATATAACTACTTTTCTACTACTATTATAGCCTTTTCTATGCCTGAATCCTATGTAACATCTGGATAAAAACCAAAATCGTTATTGTTCATTTTGAATAAAAAAATGACTTTTCCCAACATCCCATTGTCACTTTTATACACTTTAAACGACCCATCTTACTTTACCCTTAATATGCCTGTCTTAACCTTAGTAATTGAGCACCTTTGCTTAATTTAAAAAGCCAAAGCGACTAGAATGGACGCTTTGGCTTTTTTCATAATACGCTAGCTGCGCGCTTTCTTTGGTTTTTCTTTCTCAGTCCCATAACGATCCCATGGAAATAAATTTTCCAGGATAAGCGCTAAAACAATTCCGACTAACAAGCCACTACTTACAAGCGGCCGGATCACGCTTGGCAATGTTAGAAAATAACTCGCCGGCATGGTCATAATAATGATTCCTACAAAGAGCGGAACAGATGACCGATAGACATTCGTCGTATTAAATGATACTTGGTTAAAAAACTGAAATGACGAATTTAATAGTAACAGATAACTTACAAACAATACGGCACTACCAATACTCAATGGCAGCCCGGAGAAAAATCCGCCTACTGACGGAATTAATCCCATCAATAAGAACATGAAACCACCAAGTATGAACGGAATTCGCTTAATAATACCCGTTTGGTTTAAGAATCCGATCGATGACACATATGGTGAATAAGGTACAAGTCCAAACAGTCCGGCTATAAGCGTTAAAACACCGGTAATCGTAAAGGATGAACGATACTGCTTATTCGTTGTCATCGACTGATACATTGCATCCGTCCCTTTTAATGCCCCAAATGTATTTGCCGTGTTTAATAAACCAGTTAAAACAACCGTTATAATGATACCGGTATTCCATGAAGGGTGCCCTAAAGGAAACAGTTCAAAATTAAATGATGATGCTTTTGCAGCAGGTTCCGAATCAAAAAAGATAACGAACAAAATCCATCCAAGAACGATACCAATCAGCAAGCTGTAACGTTTTATTGCCGACGGTGCTTTCACACTAATAATAATGACAATAATTGCGATTACAATCGACAATAAAGAAACAGATACATCTATCGCTCCCGATTCAGCATCGTTCCCAAAGGGAATTCCAAGCATTCCCTTCATGAAAATACCTACCAGCTGAACACCAAATAAAAACATAAATACGCCCATGACAGCAGGTGAAAATAGCTTTGCCAGATGTGGACCTGCGCCAGATAATCCGATGATCACTGTTATCGCCCCAGAGATCAATACACCAACCGTTAAACTACCTCCAAGCTCTTGCAATGGTACACCTTGAGCAACGGCAGTATTAACCAGTGTTAAAATCACACCCCACCACAGCCCGGATTGTCCTTCCATGATTGCACGCTTATGACCTATAAATGCCTGAAGCATACAAGCAATCCCTGTCACAATAAAGGAAAGTTGAAGCATGGAAACAATCGTTTCCTGTGGAAGATTAAATGCGGCCCCAACTGTGATCGGTATAACAATGATATTGGTAAAAATGAAAAAGAGCCATTGTAACCCTGAAAACCAGTTACTTGATTTTAATAATTCTTTCATAATAGACACCAGCCTTTTATTCGAAAAACCTTAAGTAAATAAATCAATAGTAAAAGTATACAACAAAATAAACACCATCGTAACTTACATATTGGAAGTTTAGCGAGGTGTGATTCTATTGTTAAAAAGTATGTAAAATAAGCTAAATAATTATAATCTATTTTACACCGACCTTCAAATTATAATGCGTTTGAACAAATAAGTCATTGGTTAAAGTGCATAATTCAATTAACCTCTTTTGTTTACTTGTTACATTAAACAAGTTATAATTCCTTTGGACGACCTTTATCAAGGGGGATATAATATGAAAACAGTAAACGATTTGTTCATACTAGAAGGGATGAAAGATTGCAAGGTTTTGGCGGGCCACAGAGGCTTGACGCGAAACGTACAATCTGTAAATATATCTGATACACCAGACGTGATTGATTTTTTAAACAAAAATGATTTATTACTAACAACTGCCTATGCTTTTAAAGATGATACACAAAAGCTACTCGATTTAATCCAACAGATGCATGATTTAAATTGTTCAGGTATCGTCATTAAAGTTTATCGATTTTTAAAGGAATTGCCAAATGAAGTGAAGTTACTTGCAGATGACCTAGCCTTTCCTATCATCGATTTACCTACGGAAAATACTTTAGGTGATGTATCCCGTCATATCTTAAACTATTTAAATGACCATGAGGCGGAGCAGCTATATTATGCCATCCATGTTCAAAGGGAATTTTCAAACATGATGATTAGAGGATATAGCTTGCCTTCACTTGTAGAACAGCTTGGACATTTTCTATCGCGACCAACTATTTTATTAAACCACCGCGGAGAACTAATTGCCCATAGCTATGATTTTCGTAAGGATTCGATGCAGTTGGTGGAAAAGGAAATCATTCAACATACGAAGGATGATCTCGCTCGTGCTCGAAAAGGAGTTACGTTTAACCTACCATCCGATGAACTACAATCGGTTACGACTTTCCCGGTGCAAACAAAACGTCAGTATCCAAGCATGCTTGTTATTATTGATTCAGCAACAATGCCCTATCCATCGTCGCAAATGGCGATTGAACAGGCTGGAAACGTCATTTCATTTACAATGATTAAAGAACAATCTATCGAAGAAAACTCCAGGCTATTGAAAAATAACTTTTTTGCTGATTTAATCGAAAAACGAATTGTATCAGAGGAAGAGATCACAAGCCGGGCAAGTTATTATGGACTAGAAAAAAATATGGAAAGTATATGCATTGTATGTAACGTGGATACGGAAGACGAAAAATATGAAACACTGCGATTACACGAAAAAAAGGTAGGAGAATTACACAACAGCATTTATGACCAGCTTGAGGACGAAATCATTGATGGAGAAATGCAAGCAACCTTATTTACAAAGGAAAAATACTTTGTGATGATGCTACAATTTACCAATTATACAGAGGAAGAAATGAAAAAGGTTACAGCGTTCATCGAAAAGGCGCAAAGAAATATTCAGGAAGACTTTTCTGTCTCATTCGGGGTAAGTAACTTAATTCATACACTTACGGACATTCCTGTCGCCTATCAGGAAGCAGTTGAAGCAATAACAAATGGCTACGAACTTAAAATGAAGGGCTTCATCAACTTTTATAAAACAAGGGAAATCAAGGAATTACTCAACACCATTCCCAGAAAAGATATCAAATCGTTGTATGAAAATACGCTGAAGTCACTGGCGTATCCAGAAACAAAAGAGGAATTAGAATTAGTGAAAACGATCGAGGTATACTTGGACTGTCAATGTGAAATCTCGGAAACATCCAGAAAACTTTTCATTCATCGTAATACGGTAAAATACAGAATCCAGAAGACGGAAGAAATGCTCCATTGTTCATTCCGGGATCCAGCCGACTCATTGAAAGTACGCGTTGCTTTAATGATTGGAACGATTCTAAAAGAAGAGGAAGAAGCATAAAAAAATGGTCATTTACACTTAGGTAAATGGCCATTTTTTAATTAACCTGTCCACTGGGTAAGCTGTGCAATAATCAGGGCAACAATCGATAGTCCCATAAAACATAAGAACAACGGACCATAAAATCGAACCCATTTTTGCCAAGAAACGCCAGCAATAGCTAATGCCGCCATAAAGTATCCAGATGTTGGAAACAAAATATGTGCAAATCCATCACCTAATTGGAACGCAAGTACTGCTGTTTGTCTTGTGACACCAATCAAGTCTGATAATGGTGCCATAATCGGCATAGTGACTAATGCCTGTCCACTTCCGGATGGGATGATAAAGTTGATAATCAACTGTACCAAATACATCCCGACCGCACCAAATACTGCAGGTAGCTCACCAACCGCTGAACCCAGGCTGTGTACGATCGTGTCCATGATCTGACCATCTTCCAACACAACAGCAACTGCCCGTGCTATTCCTATGATAATAGCACCCATTAATACATCTCGAAATCCTTTATTAAATCCTTCCGCAATTTCAGTCGTATTTAAGCCAGCAATTAGACCAACGACAATTCCCATAATAATAAACAATCCGGCCATTTCTATCATAAACCAGCCCTTGGCAAGTACACCATACACTAAAATAGCGAAGAAAATAAATGTCGCCATAGCAGCATATTTTTGTCTCGTTGACATTGTCATTTCCTCAACTTGATTCGCATGCTGATGAAGTGCTCTTTTTTCTTGATCATCCTCATAAACAAAGCTTGCAGTTGGGTCCTTCTTAACCTTTATTGCATAACGCATAATAAATAAAACAGCTAACGCGATGGCTACAATAAATAACGTCAAACGAAAACCTGCACCTGAGAAAACAGGTAATCCAGATATTTTTTGTGCCAACCCAGTATTAATTGGATTAAGTACCCCTGCAGTAAAACCAATCACTGTTCCGCATAACGCGATCGCTGCAGCAACAATCGAGTCATAACCAAGCGCAATCATCAGTGGCAAAATGACCGGTATATAAACCAAACATAATTCCGGTGTGCCAATTACTGTCGCAATCGCCGCAAAGACCACCGTAAGCAATGGTATAAGCAACAGACTTTTACTCGCAAACTTCTTCGCTAACTTATCCACACCGATCTCAATAATTCCGGTACGACGCAACACCATGAACATGCCGCCAATAATAAATGTAAAGAATACAACTTCTCCTGCATCGATTAGCCCTCTCGGTATGACGGTTAGAAAATCAACAGGACCTACCGGATTTTGCTCTACTACCGTATAGGAATTCGCATCAATCGTTTCGCGCCCCTCTGGCCCAGGAACGCGATCATATTCACCGGCAGGTATAATATACGTCGCAACGGCCGCAATTGCGCTAAACAGAAATAAAATAACATAAATATGCGGCATTTCAAACTTCTTTTTCTTCTTCGCTTCCTTTTGCATATAATTTCACCCTTTTGCTATATTGAATGAGCCTTCTCCCAAGACCTTCCTTCTATAAATGCTGCATAATAGAAACAC
Source organism: Virgibacillus halotolerans (assembly GCF_016908515.1). Lineage (GTDB taxonomy): Bacteria > Bacillota > Bacilli > Bacillales > Amphibacillaceae > Virgibacillus_M > Virgibacillus_M halotolerans. The sequence goes on along the minus strand of NZ_JAFBEA010000014.1, from coordinate 47,976 downwards.
TATGTATGCGATTCCAGACAGGTATATATAGCTTAATGTAATCTGACTTTCAAGTAAATGGCTGATAAGCCAAAGTTCGAGTTGGAAATGTTGCAAGCTGGACAGCCGTTAACCCCTTTTTGTTCACTATAAACAATGCGTTATACAAATTAAATCAAAATCGTTCCTTTCATGTAGCTTAGAAACAACAAAAAGGCTGTCCCAATATATATGGAACAACCTTCTTGTTTTTTATATAGTTATGTTTATGCTGCTGTTTTACGTGGCGTTTCTTTCAGGAACATCATGATGACCATCCCTATTCCAAGCACAACAACGGCAGAATAAAACCCAGAACTCATACTTCCCGTCATGTCTGCAAGAATACCAGTAAAGAACGGGCAGATTACAGAAGAAATCATCCCGATAAAGTTATATGTGCTATAAGCAACCCCATACATTTCCGGCTCTGCATTCTCAGAAACAGTAGCAATGAGAAGCGGGTCTAAAGCAAGCTTTCCAAAAATACCATAAAAAATCAATGATACGATAAGTAGTGGAATACTTTCCATATACACTGTTGCCCATAACGCAATGGCAGCCATTGGAAGCATAAAAAAGGCAAATGGTTTTTTCTTACCCATCTTATCGATAAAATGACTAAATAGTAATGCACTCGGAATCGACGTCAAGGGCACCAGTGCAGAGATTAATCCAACCTGACTTCCTGAAAAACCACGTTCAGACACCAAATATAGCGGTAACCATGTAACAATAACCGTGAAACCATAGATGGAACAAAATAATACTAAAAATACAACAAGCAAGTTGCGATTTTTAAATAAGGAAATTACGGATCCCTTTGGTTTCGGTGTTGGAGATTCCTCTCCAACGACTTCTGGCTGCTTTTTCCTATCGTCCTTTACCAGAACATTGATCAAGATCCCTACCAAAACAGTCAACGTACCGAAAATATAAAAAGCTATTTTCCAGTCATAACCCCAGTCCAATACTAATGTACTTGACACTACAAACCCTAAGGCAATCCCTACTCCTGCGCCACTGTTAATAATTGCACTCCCTAGAGTCCTATGTTTCGTTGGTATCGCCTCTGCAGACAGGGCAAACTGTGGACCATAATAGGTGGACGACGAAAGTCCCGCAAGCGCTCGCGCAACAATAAAGCCTGTAAATCCTGCCATTAATCCGCTTAAACCTGTAAATAATCCAAAACAAATGAAACCAATTACAATAAACCTTTTCTTCCCATATTTATCCGCTAATGAGCCGGCAGGGATTTGTGCAAACGTATAAGTTAAAAAGAAAATACTATTGACAAGCCCTAGTTGCGTATTATTAAGGTCGTACTCCAGTCCAATATTCCCTAAAATGGGATTCAGAAAGTATTTGCTCGCATTCAATAACATCCACCCAAAAGTAAAAGCAATTACTGCCTTCCACCAATATGGCATTTTAGATTTAGATTCATGCTGCGTTTTTTCTATCTCTTCTGCTTCCTTCACTATGTAATGCTCCCCCTTTGATTGAAATACATATTCTCTCATTTCATGGGGTTAACTTTCATCAAGTCTACCCCATGAAAATTTATCCATAATAGTAGTTTAATTGAAAATCGTCAGAAGATCATTATCTGTAATGAACAAAACGTACTTCGGGAACCTTCCACTCTAAACCACCATGTGATATATGTTGTTGTATATGGACAGTTAATTGTTCACTTTGCACATAGATCTATCTAATTAAAAAGATTCCAACATCCCATAAGAGGATGTTGGAATCTTTTTGTGTATTATTGTTGATCAGCGATTATCTTTCCATCATTATAAACAACATCACCATTTACGATTGTTGTTTTCACGTTTCCTTTGAATGTTTTTCCTACATAGGCAGAATGTTGATGACGATAGAATAGATCTTCATTCTTCAGTTCAAAGCTTTCATTTAGATTAACAAGTGTTAGATCGGCATCATAATCAACAGCGATCGTTCCCTTATTAGCAATTCCAAATCGTTTTGCTGGATTTGCTGAAGTAAGTTCGACTATCTTTTCAAGCGGAATATTTCGTTTGAAATAACCCTCTGTTAACAAAATATTTAAAAGTGACTGTGCACCAGAAATACCGCCCCAGCCCTCAAAATAGTTATCTGTTATAGTTTTCATATCTGCTGGTGCTGGTGAATGATCTGATCCAATAACATTGATCTCGCCATTTGCTACAGCTGCCCATAGGTCTTCTACTTCATCTTCGTCTCTCAGTGGTGGCATACATTTGGCCAGACCACCTTTTTCTTCTAAATCTTTTACTGTCAACGCTAAATAATGTGGGCATGTTTCCACAGTTACATCGACACCACGTGCTTTAGCCTGATTGATGACTTCTACGACTTTACGACTGCTTGCATGTACAATATGCAATTTACAACCTGTTGCTTCTGCATAAGAAATAATTCTTCTTACCGCTTCAATCTCAGAAATAACTGGTCTTGATTCGACAAAGTCCCTCGCAGTTGTTTTACCTTGGCTTTGTTTTTCTGCTGCAAGCTGGTCACAAATAACAGTGCTCTCAGCGTGTACAGCAAGTAGTGAACCGAATGAAGCAATTTCTTTCATCCCTTTATAAAGGGTTTCATCATCCGCATTATCAAAATCAGCAATACCGCTTGGTGACATAAATGCTTTAAATCCGATCACACCATTTTCATGTAGTTCTTTTAAATCCGCAATATTTTGCGGAACAAGTCCACCCCAGAATCTTGGATTTACGATCGACTTTTCATCAGCAAGTGAACTTTTCAGTTTCAGGTTCTCTTTATTAATGGTTGGTGGTGTGCTATTTAATGGCATATCAAAGAATGTCGTTGCACCACCAGCAGCTAACGCTCTACTACCTGTTGCAAGACCTTCCCATTCGGCTCTTCCAGGTTCATTAAAGTGGACATGTGAGTCAATTAGCCCCGGAAAAACGTGAAGTCCTGCTGCATCAATTTCCTTATCAGCAGTTGCTTCAATTGTTTGATCAGCAGCTACTTGTTTAATTTTTCCGTCCTTAACAGCGATAGATCCTTTTATCGTTGCATCAGCAGTAACGATCGTACCGTTTTTAATAATTAAATCATAATCAGCCATGTGGCACTCCTCCATTTATTCGTTTTTTACTGTTTTACTTAAGCTGTTTTCGTATACCTTGTTGCTATTGATATAAACTGCGACATCATTGCGTTCCTTGCTTATCGCTTCGGAAATACACTACGCTTTCCGCGGGCTCGCTCTGAGCTTTCCCGCAGGAGTCTACGTGTATTTCCTTCGCTAACATAGTTTTTGACAATAATTAAATTGCTCTTAACTATGATGATAGTTGTTTGGAGCGAAGGACCGTTGACTCCTGCGGGACAGCACGTGTCTGAAGACCCCGCAGAGTGGTTTGCTCGAGGAGGCTGAAGCCGTGCCCGCGGAAAGCAACGGTCCGTAGCGGAAAATAACTGGCATATACTTCGCAGTTCATACCTCTTTTAAGTTTTAAGTTTCATTACTTATATAAACAACAAATTTTCCGATGGGCCGAACCCACCGCACTCTATTGGAAAACAGTCTTTATTTATTATCGTTAGCGGACATTAATTTACCTTTCGGGTTACCAACGATACCTTGTTCAAGATCATAAACAACATTTCCACGTAGGATTGTTTTTGTCACGCGACAGTCAATTTCTCTACCTTCGTACGCGCTGTGTTTGTTTTTATAGTAAAGGTCTTCTCTTTTCAATGTGTAAGAACTGTTCGGGTCTACTAAAATAATATCCGCATCTTTCGCAACAGAGATCTCACCTTTATTTGGTAAATTGAAACGTTTTGACGGATTCGTTGCAATTAAATCAACAAATTTATTAATGGATAACCCACGCTGTTTTACTGCTAAATCAAACATAATATCCACGTTATTTTGTGCGCCACTGATGCCGCCCCATGCCTCGAAAAGGTTACCTTCTTTTAAGTCTTCCGTACATGGTGAATGATCGGATGTTAGCCAATCAATATTACCAGCCATTAGCTCGTCCCATAGTTTTGCTTGATCTTTTGCTTTTCTTAATGGTGGTTGACATTTCGCTCGTGGACCAATTTCCGCTACATCTTCTGCAGTAAGCGCTAAGTAATGTGTACACGTTTCTACCGTAACATCGACACCTTCTCTTCGTGCCTGTGTAATAGCTTGAATTGCTTCGGATGTACTGATATGCACTAGATGTAGTTTACATCCTGTTTCTTTGGCAAATAACAATGCACGCTGAACTGCTTCTACTTCCGTAAATATCGGACGTGAATCCACATAATCCATCGCAGTTGTTCTACCTTCCCTCATCATTTCTTCCGAGAGTTTTGAAGTTACCGAAGGGTTTTCTGCATGAATACAAAGTATATGACCCAATTCAGCTAATTTTTGCATTCCTTTATATAACGTATAATCGTCTACATTTACAAAGTCATCCGGAATATCACTCGTGATATCTGATAGGAAGCATTTGAAAGCCTGTACACCCGCATCAGACAATTCTTGTAGCTTGTCCAAGTTATCTGGAACAAGTCCACCATAAAAGGAGTAATCGACATAGTTCTGATCGATTGCTGCTTCCAATTTAAGATCGAGAGCTGCTTTATTTGTTGTTGCTGGCAACGCGTTTAAAGGCATTTCTACATAACTTGTTGTTCCACCTGCTGCAAGTGACTTAGAGCCCGTTTCGAAGCCTTCCCATTCTGTCCGCCCAGGTTCACTAATATGAACGTGGGTATCAATCATACCAGGCATAACAAATTGACCATTTGCATTAATTACTTCTTTAGCATCATCTGTAATTTGTTCAGCGATGCAGGCAATCTTTTCATCTTTTATTCCAATATCTGCTGTTACCACGCTATCACGTAATACAACATTTCCACCTTTAATAACTAAATCGTAAGTCATATTCATTCTCCTTTGGTATATTTATTTTAACCTTGCATTACCTTATCAGGTTTTTCAACTTTGTTTAATGGTGTTTTTTGCAAGTTTTTTTTTAACCTTGCGCGTTCAAGAACTGTGTAGAGAATAAAGGCTGATATGATCCCTACAAACCATGACATCTGATAAAGCGCATCGAAAAACGGTACAAACATGCCAATTAAAGAAAGCACACCCGCAACAATTGTTGTTACGATCGCATTCACGTTAAAGCCATTTTGATAATTATACTTCCCATTATGTGAATACAATTCTTTTAAGTCGATTTCTTTTTTTGATATCATAAAATATTGCGCCAGCATTACGCCAGTAATTGGTGCCAAGAGACCCGCGACAATGTTTAAGAATGTAAAGATACTAGTTGAATTCTCCATTAGTTTCCATGGCATAACGAGTATACCGATGATAGCTGCAATTGTTGCACCTGACTTAAAGGTAAGTTTTTTTGGAAATAATGAAGCCAATTGATAACCTGCTGGAACAATATTTCCAGTCACGTTTACAGATAATGTTGTTAAACATAATGTCAGTACAGATATTCCAATTGCAAACGCACCATCAAATCGAGCTACAACATCCAGCACGTTCCAAATCGGTGTACCAAAAGCAATTTCGGAACCTACAATAATAGAAATACTTGCAACAGCAAATAATAAATAGGTCACAATTAACCCTAACGGCTGTCCAATCGCTTGTTCCTTCGTGGAACGAGACAACCTCGTAAAGTCCGAAACACTGACCATTGGCGCTGCCCATGCTGCAATAACTGCAGTGATTGCACCGATAAAGACAACAAAACCATTCCCACTAATTCCTGTTCCACTGTAACTTAGGATTGGACCAATACCGCCTGCTAAGTTAATAGCCCAGATCGCCATTCCACCAAAAACAATATATACCAGCGGAGAAAGAATGTTGGTAAATTTACCTAAAAAGTCCATTCCTCCATAAATTAACGCAACATTAAATGCCCAGAATAGAAGGAATGATATGAGTGCAGGTAATGTCAATCCGAAAAAGTTCCAATCGCCGCCTAATGCCAAATACGATGGCCACATTTTCCCGATTAATATAGATAATGCCTGACTTCCCGCATAAGTCTGGAAACCGAACCACATAATTGCTGCAATAACACCTCTTAGTACGCCAGGTATCATCGATCCTTTATTCCCGTAAGAAGATCTGAGAAGCATTGCAAATGGCAATCCATACTTTGATCCAGCATGTCCATTCATCACCATCACCAATGCCAAAATGATAGATGCTGCCATTATTGCCGAAAATACTTGTCCGACCGATAACCCAATTGCAAAGAGACCACCGATTGCAATATAATTAGGGATATTATGCACAGATCCCATCCAAACAGTTGCGAAATTTCCTATATTCCAAGTCCTATCCTTGTCCTTTGTTGGTAAAACATCTTCACTGAAGCCCGCTTCCTTAAAGGCTTCACGATTAATATTGTCCAAAGGAATACCCCCTAAATTCAATTAAATGTACTATGTTTATTGTTTACTTTTTCAAACCATTCAACAGTATACAACAATAAACGCACTTTTGTCTTTAGGTTGATTGGACAAAACGACTAGCATGAGTTAGCTAGACTGCATGATTCATTGAAATAAGTTGTATATAATGAACTGTCATTTGTTCACAATGCACAAAAAGAAATTTCTTCATGTAGGTTTACTTTCATTGATAACTTTGGCATAAAGCTTATCATCTCGTTCATTTAACCATGCCATTCATGTAAATCAACATTTCCTCCGGATAATACACACACAACGTTTTTCTGCTGCACACTTAGTTTGCCAAAAATTGCCGCAGCAACTGTTACCGCACCAGAAAATTCAATCACCTGCTTCATGCGTTCCATGACGAAAAATTGCGCTTGTTGAATTTCCTCATCACTTACCAATACAATGTCATCTACATATTTTTGGACAATTGGAAATGTCATATTTCCAGGGTGACTAGCTCTTAGACCATCCGCAATCGTTTTCGTTTCTTTAATGGATGTGATTGTTCCATTTTCCAGTGACAAGAACGTATCATTCGCAGTTTTCGGTTCTACTCCAATCACTTTTATGGATGGTTTTGTTTCTTTTACTGCTGTTAATATGCCGGAGATAAGTCCCCCACCACCGATGGGAACGACAATAACATCCACATTATCTAATTGTTCCAATATTTCCAGGCCTACCGTTCCTTGCCCAGCAATAATGAATGAATCATCATATGGTGGTATATAAATTCCTTGATTTTCCTTCGCCAATGCTTCCGCTCGTGGTAATCGTTCTGCTGAGGTCCATCCGTATTTCTCTATTTGCCCATGATAGGCTTGGATCGCATTGATTTTGCTTTGATTCGCATCTTCCGGGACAACGATCGTTGCATCGATTCCGAGTAAGTTGGCAATATATGCAACTGCTTGCCCGTGATTCCCAGAAGAAGCAGCAGTAATAAAGGTTGCACCGTTTTTAACAACCCGTTTCACTTTATTGGTAGCACCACGCAGCTTAAATGAACCGGTTTTCTGCAGATGTTCTCCTTTAAAAAACATATTATTACCGCATATTTCAGTTAATTGAGAAGAACTAAAAATTGGTGTTTCACTAATGACAGTTGCGATATTTTCTTTTGCTTTCTGAATATCTTTGACAGAGACCAAATAATCACTCCACTTATAGTTATTGTCGAATCCAACACTTAACATGACATCATTTGTTATGTTATTTCCCAGGAAATGCACCTAATAACAGATCATTTTTCTATTATATCTGTAATACGCACTTCTACAAAAAAATACGCCCCTCTGCTACGAAGGACGTACAACTTCCGATTCTATTTGGACTGTGCCAATTTTTCTAGCCAGCTTCACCAATAATAAAGCAACCAAAGATCTTCTTTAACAGGTAGACCCTAGCCAACCCTCATGAATGGTTTTTTATCGATTATCCACTTTCTCTGGATACATGTCATGGTTCATCATCCGATGGTCAGCCATTTGTTCAAATTTGGTACCTGGTTTTCCATAATTACAGTACGGATCAATGGAAATTCCACCCCTTGGCGTGAATTTCCCCCACACTTCTATATAACGTGGATCCATCAATTCAATCAAGTCATTCATAATGACGTTCATACTATCCTCATGAAAACCACCATGATTTCTAAAACTAAATAAATACAGTTTCAACGCCTTGCTTTCAACCATTTTTTGATCTGGAATATAACTGATGTACAAGGTCGCAAAGTCAGGCTGACCCGTCATTGGACACAATGTAGTAAATTCCGGAACATTAAATTTCACAAAATAATCTCTGTTTGGATGGTTATTTTCAAATGTTTCCAATATCTCTGGTGCATAATCAAAATTATACGTCGTGCCCTGGTTACCTAATAACGTCAATTCAGATAAATCCTGTTCTTTCATATGTATTCCTCCTCATGTAACTAAAAAAGGCCACGCACCCTAAGGCACATGGCTTTTAAATCGCATCATCTGTCCTTAGTTTTTTATAGAGGGTTGCAAGCTAAGAACCTCTCAAGTATTCAATGGATCTATTATATAGAGGATAATCGTATAAGTCAATTCGCCTAAATGTGACTTTAGTCCCTCCTACAAATGTCGTAAACATGATATATTAAAGAATATTTAGATATGGAGGCGATAGCAATGCGCACACTTATGGTTTTTATTCTTTTTTTAAGTTTCACCTTATTTACGACACCAGCATTTGCTGCGGATGTACCAACTTTAGATGAGAATAACTTCTTTGTACAGGATCACGCTGATATCTTCAGCGACTCCAATCGGGATGATCTACTTGAAATTGGTCAGTCCCTGCAAGATGAGTCCACTGCCCAAGTTGTCGTATTGACGATTGATAGCTTAGATGGCGATCCTGCTAACAGCTTTGCTGTAAAAGCCTTTGATCACTACGGCATTGGAGAAGGCGATGTAAATAACGGCACATTAATTATGTTTGCAGAAGACGATCACGAGATCCAAATCATCACTGGTAAAGGAATCGAAAAGATTATTTCCGATGAGCGCGCAGGTGAAATTCTAGATGAATATGCGATCCCTTATTTTAAAGAGGGACAATATGATGATGGATTAACCAATACATACAAGCAAATTGTGGCAGATCTAGCAGATCATTACAACGTAACTGTGAATGCCGATGACACTTCTGTTGAACCAGAAGCAGCCGAACAGGGTATTGCCGATAAAGGGATAGGACTCATTGATAAAGGGAAAACATATTTTAGTGATCATCCGATCATTTCGATCGGAGCGGTTATTGTAGTTCTATTTATGTTAAAAGGATTTCTTGGAGGCGGCAGACGTAGACGCAGATACAATAATTATGATGATGGTTATGGATATAGTAACCGACGAAATCGCGGCTACAGTAGAAACCGAAGTTCAATCTCCCGTTCCTCGGGTTCTTCCAGTAGACGCAAGACATCTGGCGGCGGTGGGTCATCATCCGGTGGCGGCAGTACCGGACGTAAATGGTAAATTAGTGGTCCATATTCTAATCTAGAATAAGCGTTTTTAGTTAAATATGCCCGGTTAGCGTTGCGCTTTCCAGGCATATTTTGATTTTTAAAATCCGCCTTATTTCTCCCCTAAATATAGGATACCGTTTTCTTTCCTTGCTGATTCAGTGATGGAAAGCACGTCATGACTCAGACTTTTTAAGGTTTCATAGGCTGCCTGATTTCCAGATGCCATAATCGTTGTAAAAGCTTCGATTTCATAAAACATTTCCGCTTTCAATTGTTCATCACCAAATTTTGTTGTCGCATCCGCATGAATATCAGTTAATGTTAAATCTGATAATGTACCAATATCACCTACTGATATCGTACCTTCTTCCCCATGAATCTCAGAATTCACATAGGAAGTTGTTATTTTAGAACACATAATACTACAAGTAAAATCAGGATAATTTAAAATTAATGTTCCGCTTCCGTCCACACCAGTACGTATCTTGACTGGGAAATAGCTCGTTCTTTCTGGTTTTCCAAACAATGAGATAGCTAATGCAAGTGGATAAACTCCCAAGTCTACGAGCGCGCCACCAGAATAATTCAATGAAAATATATTAGGCTCTTCCCCGTTCAGGACCTGATCATATCGAGATGAATATTTAACGTAGTTCAACACTGCGCTGCGCCGATTTCCTATCGCTGTTAAATGCGCTTTCAACTGATGAAAATTAGGCATGTGAATATTTCGCATCGCTTCAAATAAATAAACTCCGTTTTCTTCCGCTACTTTATAAGCTGCTTCAAGTTCCTTTATATTTGAGAAAATTGGTTTCTCACATATAACGTGCTTTTTATGCTGAAGAAACATAATTGCTTGTTCATAGTGCAAAGCATTAGGAGAAGCAATATACACACAATCAATCGAATCACTGTTTGCCATTGCCTCTAAGTCCGTAAAAACCGCCTTTGCTTCATGAACGCTTGCGAATTGTTTTGCTTTCTCCTCCGTGCGTGAATATACTGCAGCGAGATTCAAGGCCCCAGATTGCTTTGCTGCTTCAATAAATGAACTGGTAATCCAGTTCGTTCCAACCGTTGCTAGATTCATAGCTATTTCACCCTCTTTTCTTCATTCAACTAATTTCATTATAACAGTAAATGTTAACTATGGGATGAATGACTCGGATGCTCTAATGATTTACTATTTACATTCATTTCCTTCCATGTTCTCACTAACCCATTAACGATCGGATGAATGACACCTCTTTCCTCGTCATATTGGTTATGTGACAATGGATTCCAACTTGTGAGTAAACCTCCTGCATTCACTGCTACATCCTTCGTAACAGCATGTTGATAAGCAGCATTAATACCTTTTAATGGGTAGGCTAGGATATCATCTTTATCATAAAAATTAAACCATTCGCCTTTTAGATTTGGATAGCGTTTGTGAATGCTGGCCGAGGGAACGGTGATAGGAGAACCAAAGTCCATGTACCGTAATGCCCACAATGCGAGCGGGCTCCCCAGTGTATAAAACAATGTGAGTGTTTGACATTGTTCAAGTGGTGTATCGCCACATTGTGCATTCGTTTCCGCTCCAATGTTTTCCCTTTTATACTGCAAATCATAGAAATAATTAGAAGCAACCACCGTACCGAGGCTGTGACTAATGACACATAAAGGAGCATGCGAACCTACCTTTGCTCTTAACTTATTAATAGCTGCTGCAACAAGCGAATGAACCTTATCATAATTTTGATTTCCTAACACTGTCGGTTGATATGCCACCGCATCCCCCATGAAATCAATCACAAACTTCCTTAGCAGTTGGTAATTTAAATCTGCCCCCTGCTGTACCCGCTCCCATAGATCCAATTGTTCCTGTTCAAAAATTGCCGACCAGAACACAGGTTCAAAGACTAATTCCTTCGCTGCTTGGTCAAAAGATATTTTCTTAACAAACTGTTTAGTAATACGTGCTATCAATGCTTCTGCAAAATCTTCAGTTGGAGTACCTGCACCATGAATGATAATTACACCAATTTTTTGGGTCATGATTGTCCTCCTTAGGATTTTATAGCCTTCAATTTATGTACATTATACGCGAAGTCGGAGCTAATATTAAGATTCTTTAGACCCAAATGATGATCTATCTTGAAAAGATAGAAGGTGCAACAAGCTTGGGACTAAATAGATGAAAAAATAAGAAGCCTGCTATGGTTGGTACCAAAGCAGACTTCCTTATTTTAATGTTTGTTTTTATTCATTTATTTCTGGTTTTTCTTCTGTTACAGAAACCTCATGATAAGGATTTGCTTCTGATGAAACATCCCAGCCTTTCACACGGTTATTTACCGGTACTAATTTAGCACGGTATAACGTTGGAAAAGCAGGAATTTCCTCGACCATCAATTGCTGCCATTCATCGTAAATCTCTTTACGTTTATCCGTATCAAACGCCTCTTCAGAAACACCTGCTTCAAGCAATTTATCATTTTCTTCACTCGCATAACGCGTGTAGTTAAATGCTGCATCTCTACCATAAAGACCGGTAGGATCCACATCATCACCAACACCCCATGCACCTTGATAAATATCAATTTCCGGGTCGTCACCTTCTACGCGATCATAAAACGTATTGAATTCTTGTAGACGACCATCTAAAAGTTCTACTTTAAGACCTATTTGTTCCCATGATTGGATATAGTAATTTGCTAATGGTTCAGCAGTATCTCCACCTGACATAGAAGCAAAGTTAATGACTAATTCCTCACCGTTCGGATCTTCACGGAATCCATCATCATCTGTATCTACATAGCCTGCATTATCCAATAACTGTTTCGCAGCTTCCTGATCAAAAGTTACACCTTCATTTGAATCATCATGGAATTCAGGATGGGAAGGCGGAATAAGTGTTGTCGCATTCCAGCGCAGACCATGATAGAATTTATTTCCAATTGCGTCATTGTCAACCGCTTGCCACATCGCTTTCCGTAAATCTTTGTCCGCCATTTTCATATCCGGATCAGGCACAACTTCGCCTTTATCGCCATCCCATGTACCTAACTTAAAGCCAATATACGTGTATGCCATATCCACATCACCTAGGTATTGGACATTGGTCATATCTGCATTATCCGGATATTGATCTGTCGGGAAAGAATCACTCGTCATGTCAATTTTCCCCTCTTTTAATGCCTGAACAACAGTATCTGGGTTAACTACTTGTAATGTGACTTTATCAAGCTTTGGTTCACCACGCCAGTAATCTTCGTTTTTCGTAAATACGACAGACTCACCTGGTACGATACTGTCGACTTTAAATGCCCCAAATCCAACTGGATTCTTTCGCACTTCATCCGATTCAGCCATTTCCGCTACTGGAATATCTTTAAAAATATGTTTTGGGATAGCATATGGCCAAATACCCCCGTTTTCCAAAGATGGTGTAGCCTGTTTAAACGTAATTTTCAATGTTTTCTCATCAATCACTTCTACCCCGGAAATATCATCCGCTTTCCCAGCATGGTATTCATCCATACCTTCGATAATCGTAAAATCAGAACCATAACGAATACCATCGTAATCTGGATCACCAATGACAAGATAGGAAAGTTCCCAGTCTTCTGCAGTAACGGGTTCACCGTCACTCCAGTTCACTTCGTCACGAATCTTAAATGTGAATTCATTACCATCATCATTTACTTCATATGTTGCCGCACCATCCTGGGTATAATTATAGTTTTCATCGATATCTAATAGTGCATCATCAAACCATTTAATCACTTCAACATCAGGGTTGCCTGAATAGAAAGCATAGTTAAGTGTTCCTTCAAATGATGTATCACTCACTAAACCAAAATTTAGTTCGCCGCCATCAATTGCTTCATCATCATTTGCCGCAACCTTATCGAAGTCACTAATATCATACAAGCCGTCCTCCGATTCGCCCCCTTTATCTTTGTCCTCTGCCTTATCCCCGTCATCGGAGCCCTTAGACCCTTCATCAGAAGAAGATTCACTGTTACATGCGGCTAGCGCTAGTAACAAAACCAACATGAGCGCGAAAAACGCTTTACTCAAACTTTTCTTTCTCATTCTTCTAACCTCCCCTTTTATTCATACTGTTTGTTTTCGTCAGTCATACAACTCATACCTGACTGACATTTATACTTAACACGAATGTGTTTAACAGCATTCATGCAGGTATCCTATTAAGATCACTTTTTCTAACTTTTGATTCACCCCCTTTCATTAACCCCTTCTTTGTCTTGCGTCTGTCGCACGTTTTAACGCTTGACCAACATTATTCACACTTAGCATTAATACTAAAATAAGTACAGCTGCAGGCACCCAAATCCACCAGCGGAACTCTAGGGTCTGTGGATTTCTTGCATAACCTAACAGTGTCCCAAGGCTTGGTGTACTTTCCGGAAATCCGAATCCCAGAAAAGAAAGGCCAGACTCCAGACCGATATTCGCTGCTAAATTCAATGTCATTGTTACGATAATTAATGAGCTAATATTCGGTAAAACTTGTCTAAACATGACCTTCAAATTGGAAGAACCGAGCGTTCTGGATGCCTGTGCATAGTCAAGTTCTTTTTCTTGTAATGCTTTCGAACGGATCATTCTAGCAATTCCCATCCATAAAAATGCGGTCATAATTAATGAAAATGAAAAGACAGTATACTTCGGAACAATTGCCACGAATACAATAACAATCATTAGAAATGGCAATATTAAGAAAAAGTCAAGAATACGCATCATGATATTATCTACCGTACCGCCTATATATCCCGAAACGAGTCCGTATACAACCCCAATTACCCCAGTCATCAATGTAACAAGTATCGCAACAGAAAGTGAGTTACGTGTTCCAATAATTAATTGCCCAAATATATCCCTGCCACCGTAATCTGTCCCAAGGATAAATTCCCCACCCGGTGGTTCATTAATTGCAAATAAATCAACTGTTACAATTTCAGACTTGTCGAGAAAAAGGGCAATGCCATATACAAAAGCTGTTATTAACACTAGAAATATCAATGACACTAAAGCCAATTTATCTCTGACCAATTCACGCCAAATAATTTTAATTGTCGATGGACTTTTAATCGGCTTCGGTATATCTATGTTTTCATTTCTCATTTCCATTTCAATCACCTCAGAGTCTATAGCGTTCTTATTTAATCCGGATACGCGGGTCAACAATACTTAAAATGATGTCTGACAGTAATGCACCTAATATAGAAGCTATTCCGAATAACAGTACTACAGAAGTAACGACACTATAATCCCGTTGTGTAATGGAATCTATAAATAATAGTCCCATACCCGGATAGTTAAAGATCGTTTCTATAAAAACGGTACCACCGATTAACCCTGTAAGTTCAAAACCGAAAAAGGCCGCAATTGGTAATAAGGAATTCCGTAAAATATGACGATTATAAACCCTTTGCTCAGAAGCTCCTTTTGCCCTTGCAGTGACAATAAAGTCCTTTTGTTTCGTATCGATAATCTCACTGCGTAAATATTGAACCGTTGAAACTGTTGCAATTAAGGCCATGGATAAGGCTGGCAACAATAGATGTTTTATTTTACTGAGTACAAAAGCCATTGTCCCAGGCTCTGTTCCAGGCGCCACACTTCCGTTCGTTGGGAACCAACTTAATTTGAATCCGAACACCCAAAGCATCACTAATCCAAAAATAAACAACGGAATAGCAAACCCAATATAAGTATATGTGGTGATACCTTGATCAAGCCATGTATCATTATAACGGCCGCTTGTAATTCCCAGCGGAACTGCAATTAAGTAGGTAAAGATTAATGTAACTAAACCAAGCCATACAGTGTTTACCAGTCGTTGACCCACCAGTTCCGTTACAGGCATTTTAAACCGAAATGACTGCCCTAAATCACCATGAAGGGTTGCATTTACCCAATCAATATACTGAATATGCCATGGATTATTTAATCCAAGGGCTTCTCTTTGTGCTTCGATCGCAGCCGGGTCAATGTTTGGGTCAATTATTCCGGTTAATGCGTCACCAGGCATCATTTGTGCGACAATAAAAATTAAAATACTTAATAAGATCATTTGCGGTATCATGATTAAAATACGCCTAACGATAAATTTCCACATATATTCATCAACCTTTCTCTGGCAGAGCTACAAGATGTGTATCAGATATGGGTTGCAAACCGTAAGCCAAGCCCTCGTTATCAAAGTATTCATCAGAAGCATGTTCATATTCCGCTTGTACTTCTTGACGATATTTCAATTGTTTAGCACGGTTGGCTGGTTCAATATCAGGTATTGCTGCAATTAATCTTTTTGTGTATATATGCTGTGGGTTATTAAAAATATCCGCTTTCGTTCCTTGCTCGACATACCTGCCTTTATACATGATCGCGATATTGTCACATAAATGTTTGATAACACCAAGATCATGGCCGATAAACAAATACGTTAAGTTCAGTTCCTTTTGTAAATCCTGCATAAAGTTCAATACTTGTGCCTGAACTGAAACGTCCAAGGCGGAAACAGGTTCATCCGCAATAATTAATTTAGGTTTTAATGCAATTGCCCGCGCAACACCAATACGTTGACGCTGACCGCCAGAAAATTCATGCGGATATTTGAATATCGACTCAGGGCTTAAGCCCACTTTATCCAATAATTCCTCCACCCGCCTACGCACTTCCTGTTTGGAGAGATTTTCATAGTTTCTTAAGGGCTCTGCAATAATATCAAGTACCCTTTTCTTTGGATTCAAGGAAGAATATGGATCCTGAAAAATCATTTGAACATCTTTATGTGTATTTAAAATAGATTTATTTTTACCTAAAGCACTTTTTCCTTCATAAGTAATCGATCCTGAAGTAACATCGTTCAATCCAATGATCGCCCTTCCAGTTGTCGTCTTACCGGAACCGGATTCACCAACAAGTCCATACGTTTTACCTTCTTCAATTGTAAACGAAACGCCATCAACAGCCTTGACGTGTCCTACTACGCGGTTAAATAAACCAGCCCTAATTGGAAAATGCACCTTTAAATCTTTAATTTCAAGAAACCCCATGCTTCTGATCCTCCTTGCTTTCATCCGGAAAATAAAATTGACTATGACAAGTACAGCGTACATAGTGACCAGGTATCACCTCATGCAGTACGGGGTTTTTCTCATGGGCGGATTCATCTATCCAAGGTATTCTTGTTGCAAAACGACAGCCTGTACGGGGCAAGTTTTGTAAAGATGGAACAATTCCTTGAATAACATGCAGCCTATCTTGATGTTCATTTGTGTTTGGAACAGAATTGAATAGTGATCTTGTATATGGATGTAAAGGATTTTCAAATAATGTATGCACATCTGCAATTTCGACAATTTGTCCTGCATACATAACAGCGACCCGATCCGCCATTTCTGCTATAACACCCAAATCATGGGTAATTAAAATAATTCCTGCATCCATGTCCTTTTTCAAATCCTTAATCAGGTCAAGTATTTGCGATTGAATCGTCACATCTAAGGCTGTTGTCGGTTCGTCCGCAATCAACAGCTCTGGTTGATTCGCAATTGCAATTGCGATGATGACACGTTGCCTCATTCCACCAGACAGTTCATGTGGAAACTGTTCATATGTGTGTTCCGGGCGTGGGATTCCCACTTGATTAATTAATTGAATTACCCTACCTTTACGTTTTTTATTAGATAACCCTTTGTTATGTAAAAATATTATTTCACTTATTTGCTCTCCAACCGTCATTAATGGGTTTAAAGCAGTTAACGGATCCTGAAAGATCATTGCCATATCTTTCCCGCGTAATTTATTCATTTTAGCAGTAGAAATATTCGCTATGCTTTTCCCTTTAAAATCAATAGATCCTTCTATTTTTGCTCGGTTATGAAGTCCCATAATAGAAAAAGCAAGTGCACTTTTCCCTGATCCTGATTCACCGACAATACCGAGAATTTCGTTTTTATTAACAGTTAGTGACACATCATCAACGGCTGCATAATAATCGTCGTTAATCCGAAATGACGTTTTTAGGTTTTTAATTTCTAATAAGGTTTTACTCAAATTAATCCCCCTAAAGTATGTATATTTATTTTTTCTAATTTTGAGTACCAACGAAACCTTCTGATAATTATATTTTAAAAAAATCAAATCTTAATCTATACCCTATATAACTAAATATGAAACAGTTACTTTTTAAATTATTTTCTAGTTTAAATGCACTAGCTTTTCTTCTTCCTCACATTTGTAAGGGCTTTCATCATTTCGAGAAAACACAAATCGTCCAGCGACTCTCTCCGTATAGATATAGATTCGTAGATTCTTCCATATTATTCATTTAACGTTTTTAACATTTTCTTCCTATTTAGAATTCAAACTGTAATTAGATTTTAATGTATTATAGCTAATTATAAGTGAAATTTTCAAAAAAGGCAATAACTTTTTTGAAAATTTTGGTTGTGATATCCAGATTATTGTCAATTAAGTGCTCGAATTCCTACTATTAATAGGTAGTAAGCTACTTTCATTTATTTGGAAAATATGCTTAATTTTCCTTTTTTATAATAAAAGTCAGTTTCATTCACAGAAGCATTTTCGCTCATTTGCTAATGCATTAGTGTAGTAAATTGAAGTGATATATATAAGGAAATTATTCATTTCGACATTTTTCGTCTTTAAGGAAAGTTAAAGGATAAAGTGAAACTTCATTTAGTGGGAGTTCTCTTTTCTTCCACTGAATGTTAGTTGAGCCAAAATCGGGCTTGTGCGTGCAGTTATCCCCCCACTAAGATTTTCGATTTCCCTATATTTTTGGAGTGGGGGGGTTACTGCACGCCAAACTGCGACAAAAATCCTCCGTTTACATCGAGTAGGATTATAACGATCATTTATTTGATACAGATTCGTATTGTTTTTGTTCTTGATGGGTAGTACTTAAGTTAATCGAAATGAAATTGAAATATAATTGTAAGATTAAATACATCGTAATTGTGGAATGTGTATATAAGGAAGTGTTACGATTTATTAAAGCATAAGTAATATTCAAAAATATTGGGGTAGTATCCATCACTGTTCTAGTGATATGATTGCTGCTACGAGGGGTGAGGATTTTTATGAAGGGGATAATTTTAGCAGGCGGCAGTGGGTCAAGGCTGTCACCAAGTACAGACAGTATCAATAAACATTTATTGGCTGTATATGACAAGCCGATGATTTATTATCCATTATCTGTACTTATGCTGGGTGGCATTAAAGAAATTATGATTATTAGTACACCAGAAGATAAATCACGGTTTGAAGGGTTACTTGGCGATGGGTCTTCACTTGGTATTTCATTAATCTACAAAGAACAATCAGACCCAAATGGCATACCGGAAGCATTAACCCTTTCTGAGTATTTCATTGGAAAAGATGATGTTACACTTATTCTTGGTGATAATATTTTCTATGGTCAGGGGTTTACTACACTGCTCAGAAAGGCAATCAAGGATCATGAGCATGCAACTGTTTTTGGTTATCGCGTAAAAGATGCGAGTAGATTTGGTGTGGTAGAATTCGATGATAATCAAAAAGTCATTTCTTTGGAAGAAAAACCGGCGGAACCCAAATCAGATTTTGCTGTAACGGGGTTATATATTTATGACCACCATGCAGTTCAAAAGGCAAAAAACCTGCCGTTTTCCGATCGTGGTGAACTGGAAATTACTGACCTTAACCAGGCATACCTGGATAAAGGACAATTGGATGTCCAACTGCTAGGCAGAGGGTTTGCTTGGATGGATGCAGGTACACATGAATCATTATTTGATGCAGCTGAGTTTGTAAAAATAACCCAACAACGTCAGGGATTCAAACTAGCTTGTTTGGAAGAGATTTCTTATTATCTAGGGTATATTTCCCGTGAAGCACTCTATGAAAAGGGAAAGTCTATGGAAAAGAATGATTATGGCAGATATTTATTAGAAATTGCAGATAGGAAACATACAAAACAATATTGGGACCCTGCGGTTAATCAGAATCCCATGTTAGGAATGATTGAAAATGAGTAAACAAAAGCCAACATTACTTGTAACAGGCGGTGCGGGATTTATCGGGTCTAATTTCATCATTCATATGATGGAAACATATCCGGATATGCAACTCATCAATGTTGACAAACTGACCTATGCTGGCTCTACCGATAACTTGAAAGAAGTGGAAGATCTGCGTAACTATCATTTTATACAAGGTGATATCGTCGATGAACAATTCATCCAGTCTATATTCGATGACTTTGATATTACCGGCGTAATCCATTTTGCCGCCGAATCGCATGTCGACAGGTCCATCAAGGATGCCAAAGCATTTGTTGAAACAAATATGCTTGGCACGATGGTCCTGCTGCAAGCTGCACTAAATGATTGGAAAGAAAAAGGAGAACTTGCCAAAAGACGATTCCACCATATTTCTACAGACGAGGTCTATGGTTCTTTAGGTGCAGAAGGTAAATTTACCGAGGATACACCATATGACCCACGCAATCCTTATAGTGCCTCCAAAGCTGGTGCAAACATGCTTGTAAAAAGCTTTGGCTATACCCATGGGATGAATGTCGTTATTACAAGCTGCTCGAACAACTTCGGTCCACGGCAGCATCAGGAAAAACTGATACCAACGATTATTTCCAAAGCACTGGCGACGGAACCCATTCCAATTTACGGAGATGGAAAAAACATCAGAGACTGGCTCTATGTGGAAGATCATTGTAAAGCGCTGGACCTTATTTTCCATCAAGCACGTTCCATGGAAAAATACAATATCGGTGGTGGAAATGAAAAAACGAATATTGAAATAGCAACTGCGATTTGTGACATATTGGATCAGTTGAAACCGGAAATAAAACAGGCTGCTTCCTTAGACAGTTTTAAGCAGCTGATTACATTAACAGAAGATCGCTTAGGACATGATCGTAGATATGCAGTGGACGATACGAAATTAAGAGACACACTTGGCTGGAAACCGGCAGAACAACTGGAGACAGGAATGAAAAAAACAGTAGAATGGTATGTGAAGCAATGGAAACAACTTACCCACTTATCTCAGTAGTTGTTCCTGTCTACGGGTGTAAAACCTGTTTATTTGAACTTTGTAGCCGGATTACAACAACCGTCGAAAAAATTCCAGCCCAACTCGAAATTATTTTAGTGAACGACGCTAGTCCGGACCATGCATGGGAAACAATCAAGCAATTAAACAAAGAAGATCAGCGAATCAGAGGAATTAACTTAGCACGCAACTTTGGTCAGCATTATGCAATTACAGCTGGCTTGGATCATGCAATTGGAGACTGGATCGTTGTGATGGACTGTGACCTACAGGATCGACCGGAGGAAATTCCCAATTTGTATCATAAAGCACTGGAAGGATACGAAGTTGTTTTTGGTAAAAGAGTCCATCGTCAGGATAAATGGCTAAAACGAAAATCTTCTCAAGCTTTTTATCGTGTTTATGACTACTTTACAGGCCTTACATCCGATCATTCGGTTGCAAACTTTAGTATTAACTCTAAAATGGTAATCGATGGATTCAAACAAATGCGCGAGCAAAACCGCATCTTCCCAATGTTTATCCAATGGATGGGCTATGAATCTGCATCGATCGAAATCGAACATAGTGAGAGAAAAAAAGGAAAGTCTTCCTATAACCTGGGGAAATTAATCACTTTGGCAACAGATGCTATTATATCGCAATCTAATAAGCCGTTGAGATTATCCATCCAGCTTGGATTTCTCATTGCGAGCATCTCGTTTATTTATGGCCTGTATTTATTTGCGAAATACTTTTTCCTTGACGAGCCTGTACAGGGCTGGACCAGTGTCATGGTTTCCATCTATTTTATCGCTGGTCTCATGTTCTTTAATTTTGGTATTATCGGGCTTTATATCGGAAAAATTTTCAACGAAACGAAAGCAAGACCGCTATATCTTATTCGTGAAACAACGGATGAGTAGCAGACGAATGCTTTTCACCAAGTTTTAGTTACACACAATACGAACTAGAAGGAGCTGAACACAATGACAAACTATTTAGAGGAAACACCATGGGATAAGCGGAATTTCCACATTGATACGTACCAACTAACTGCAGCAACAGAAGATGCTTTAAAACAAACAAATGAGGTGGAAGGCCATTTTACATTAAAGATCGACCCACTGGAAAGTACGGAAAATCTAAAAAAATATGGCTTTTATTATGTAGATACTTTAACAGAGCCTGTTTGTAAAAGAGAAAATCTGCAAATCTACCAACAGGAAGGCATTTCGCTTTCCCGTGATTATGTTAGGGAGGACATTCTTGAGATTGCTAAGGAGTCTTTTAAAGGTGGACGTTTTCATCGTGACTTTAACATCCCTGACTTTATGGCAGACCGACGTTACATGAACTGGGTAAGTGATTTGATTGAAAAGGATCTCATCTTCGCATTAAACTATCATGGGAAATTAGCCGGATTTTATGCTTACGAGGGGGATAAGGTCCTCCTGCTTGGCATTAAAGAACAGTTTCGCAGTAAAGGATTAACAAAGGCATTTACAAGCCAAAGCTGTAAAGATCAATTTGAACGGGAAGAAACAGATACTTTAATCACGTCGATTTCCCCCTCCAATTTGCCTTCTTTAAATTTATTTCTTAGTTTGGGGTTCAAACTGAAAAATACGATTGATGTATACCATAAATTAAATGGCTCATTGCCTGTAGGAGGATAATAGATGGGTTATTTATTTATCTTTGGCACCATTTTTTTCACTGTTTTCGGCCAACTTGTCCTTAAATGGCAAATCGATCAATATGGTAGTTTACCGGAACTGTGGTTTGATAAACTTGTCTTTATATTACAACTATTGTTGAATCCTTGGATATTGTCGGGATTCCTTTCCGCATTTGTCGCGTCCTTGTTTTGGATGGCGGCAATGACGAAATTTGATATTAGCTATGCCTACCCATTCATGAGCTTGTCGTTTGTGCTTGTTTTCTTACTCTCTGTCATTATGTTCGGGGAGCCGATAACAATGAAAAACGTCATTGGTATTTCATGTGTTGTGCTAGGCATCATTATTATGAGGTGATACAATGATTCCATTCAATAAACCCTGTACGACTGGAAAAGAAGGTGCAGCGGTCCAAGAGGCAATCAGTAATCAAGTATTAAAGGGAAATGGTCCATTTGGAGAAAAATGTACCAATTGGCTGGAGAATCGCTTAGGTTGCGCGAAAGCGATGCTCACCCCATCTTGTACTGCTGCACTTGAAATGACTGCGCTATTGACGAATATGGGAGAAGGGGATGAGGTCATCCTCCCGTCCTATACGTTTGTTTCTACCGCCAATGCCTTTGCCCTCAGGGGAGCTGCCATTCGATTCGTTGATGTTGATCCAGCAACAATGAATATCGATCCCAAGCAAGTGGCGTCAGCGATAACAGAGCGAACAAAAGCGATCGTCGTTGTCCATTATGCCGGCGTTTCCTGTGATATGGACGCGATAATGGACATCGCTAACAAGCATCATCTATGGGTTATTGAAGATGCTGCACAAGGCCTGATGAGCACTTATAAAGGAAAACCGCTCGGAACGATTGGCCATTTCGGTACCATTAGTTTTCATGAAACGAAAAATTATACGTCCGGAGAAGGCGGTGCGTTGATTATTAACGACCCGGATGCCATTGATCGTGCGGAAATTTTGCAGGAAAAGGGCACCAATCGTTCACAGTTTATTAAAGGAATGGTTGATAAATATACGTGGCGCGACATTGGCTCTTCCTATTTATTAAGCGATATTAATGCAGCTTACTTATCTGTTCAATTGACGTATGCCGACGTGATCAATAGGCAACGATTAGACGTATGGGAGCAATACAATGAAAGTCTGAAGCCCCTAATGGCGGCTGGGAAAGTTATGCTACCCTATGTCCCAGAAAACTGTGAACATAATGCACACATGTATTACGTTAAAACGAAGGACGATACAGAACGTACCGCTTTAATAGACTACTTAAAGGAAAATGACGTGATGGCTGTTACACATTACGTACCATTGCATTCTGCCCATGCAGGCAGGATATATGGAAAGTTTATTGGCGATGATGTGTTTACAACAATAGAAAGTGAAAAATTGGTACGCTTACCAATCTATTTTGGAATTGGAGAAGAGGCAATCGAACATGTGGTCAAACATCTATACAAATTCTATGAAGCATAAATATAAAATTATTGCATGTCTCGTTATTATCGCGTACCTCCTCCCCTACTATATTTTGGGAGAGGATACACATATTCGGGTTCATGACAACATGGATTCAAATATTGTCTGGTATAAATTGCTCGTTGAAAGTGGACATATTTTCTCTCTAACAGACGTTGCCTTACCAAACGTGATCAATGGACTCCCAAGAAGTACACTCGCGTCCAGCCTTGATGCAATGGTTTGGATGTATGCTCTATTTGAGCCAATGACCGCCTATGCGATTGGCCAGACGGTGATGCGTTTTGTTGCCTTCTTTGGGATGTACTTATTATTAAACAGACATATCTTGCGCAATCAAAAACTGCCTTTTATTACGGTTGGCGTTGCGCTGGGCTTTGCATTATTGCCATACTGGCCGTCAGGTATGTTATCCATCGCAGGCTTACCATTGGCATTGCATGTGTTTCTGACGTTCCGGGAATATGGGGGGAAAACACCAAAATATAACTGGATTATCCTTGGGTTAATTCCCTTTCTATCCAATTTCGTTTTAACCTTTGTGTTTTTCTTAACGATCATGGGCTTTCTTTGGCTGTTTGACTGGATACGAACCAAAAAGTCGAATTGGATATTTTTCAGTTCAATTGCATTTATGACTTTTATCTATCTGGTGCAAAATTACTTGCTGATTTATTCGATGTTTTTTAATGAAGGATTTACTTCCCATCGTGATGAACTGGATCTGGGGCATAAGGACATACCTGGTACATTTAATTTGTTTTTACATAACTTTTTCTATGGACATACACATGACCTGGCCGAACAATTGACTATTATTATCCCTGTGATTGGGGTCGCATTAATTGTCGCAGCATACCGTAACTTAAAACCAAAATTATTATTGGGGCTTTTCTTGTCCTCAGCGGCTTTGTCGCTCTGGTACGCATTTTGGTATTGGGAAGGCTGGCGTGTGCTGAAAGACCAAATCATGGTATTGAACACATTTAATTTCAGCAGATTTCACTTTCTCACTCCGCTTATTTGGTATATCTGTTTTGCGTTGGCATTGGTCATTCTTTGGAAACATCTTAAATTCGGTAAAGTGATTGTTGTTGTACTGCTGGTAGCACAGTGTGTAAACCTGTTTAATCTGAATGAAGAAAGCAAATACAGCGAAGCGGGCACACCCACATTCAAAGAATTCTATGCAGAGGAGCTGTTTGCTGATATTGAGGATTATATCGGGAAAGATCCATCAGATTACCGGGTCGTCAGTATTGGTATGCACCCAACAATTGCCCAATATAACGGGTTCTATACGCTTGATACGTATAACAACAGTTTCCCACTTTCATACAAACATCAATTCCGGGAAGTAATTGCACCAGAACTGGGAAAAAGCCCTTCCTTGGAAAATTACTTTGACACCTGGGGTGGTCGTTTGTATATGTATGTAGCCCAACTCGGGGAAAGCTATATGTTTACAAAAAACAGTGATAAAACAATTGAACAGCTGGATATTAATACAGACGCATTAGAGGCACTTGGCGGTGATTATATCTTCTCGGCCTTGCCTATCGATAACTACAAAACGCTTGGACTGCAATATGAAAAAAGCTTTGAAAAAAAAGATTATCCATGGAGGATATATTTATACAAACTAGAGAAATAACTAACATATCCGGTCAGCCAAGTTTGGCATGACCGGATCTAAATGAAGTTTTAATAAACTTAATTAATTGACAAGAATAATAATTCTGTTACACTATATAAATTATAAAAGAAAGTAATTTTCACAACAAGGGGATAATTCACATGGAAGAACAACAAATTAAATGGGATCTTTGCGCTACGAAAAAGGATAAGCCAAAGACAGATGAGTTAGTTTTCGGAAGATTTTTTACAGACCATATGTTTACGATGGATTACACCGTGGAACAAGGATGGCATGATGCGCAAATTACACCTTATCAACCACTAAGCATCGATCCGTCGGCAATGGTCTTTCATTATGGGCAATCCGTTTTTGAAGGTATGAAAGCGTACGTTGCTGTCGATGATAGTGTTCAATTATTTCGCCCGGAAAAAAATCTGCAGCGTTTAAATCGCTCTAACAGTAGACTTTGTATCCCACCAATCGATGAAACATTTATATTACGTGCGATTATGGAACTTGTCGATTTAGAAAAAGATTGGATCCCTAGAGCAGACGGAACTTCTCTATATATTCGTCCATTTATTATTTCAACTGAGCCTTATCTCGGTGTTGCACCGTCTAGTCATTATAAATTAATTGTAATCTTATCACCTGTTGGTGCGTACTATGAAGAAGGAATTAACCCCGTAAAAATCGCAGTTGAAAGCCAATATGTGCGTGCGGTTACTGGCGGTACAGGCGAAGCAAAAACCGGAGGAAACTACGCCTCAAGTCTTAAAGCACAGGAAGTCGGTGCTGACAAAGGGTTTTCTCAAGTATTATGGTTGGATGGTGTCGAGCGGAAGTATATTGAAGAAGTCGGTAGCATGAATGTGTTTTTCAAAATTAATGGTGAAGTTGTTACACCCGCTTTAAATGGCAGCATTCTGGAAGGTGTTACCAGAAACTCTACCCTGCAGCTATTAAAGCATTGGAACATCCCAGTCGTCGAGCGAAGAATTTCAATGGAAGAGCTCCGTCAAGCACATAAAGACGGCCTTCTAGAAGAAGCATTCGGTACTGGTACAGCAGCAGTTATCTCACCTATCGGTCAATTAACCTGGAACGGCGAAGATATGATTATTAACAACAATAAAACAGGTGAAATATCCCGTAAATTATACGATACCATGACCGGTATCCAATATGGCAAAATCAACGATCCATTTGATTGGGTTGTGAAAGTAAAAGAACAAACTAAAATCAGCCAATAAAAATGATGAAATCCCCTCCGCGCTTTGACTCGGAAGGGGATTTTTATTTATGTTTTGCGGTGGGTCGCCGTTTGCGGAATGGTTCGTTGATCGGACGCGGGGGTTCAGCGCTCGCGGGCATCGGTTCGGCGATCCGGCGCGGATGTTCAGCGCTCACGGGCATTGGTTCGGCGGTCGGACTCAGAGGTTCAACGCTCACGGGCATTGGTTCGGCGGTCGGACCCAGATGTTCAGCGATCGCGGGATGGTTCGGCGGTCGGACCCGGACGTTCAGCGTTCGCGGGCAAGGGTTCGGCGGTCCGACCAGGATGTTCAGCGCTCGCGGGCATTGGTTCGGCGGTCCGACCAGGATGTTCAGCGCTCGCGGGATGGTTCGGCGGTCGGATGCGAAGGTTCAGCGCTCGCGGGCAAGGGTTCGGCGATCAGACCCGAACGTTCAGCGCTCGCGGGCAAGAGTATGGCGCTTCGCCCCCAGGATCGAGCGACCACATGCCGCGATGCAAAAGCCCACCATTCAAGTAGGCGCTGTCACGACTAAGTTATCTTATTATAGATTATAGTCCCACAGCACCTTCCACTGATCATCCATTAATGTTACATATACGTCCTGCACAATCATAAAATTCCCATACTTTCCTTTAAAAACCTGTGTTACCGTTACTTTATATGCATGATCAATTTTTTCTGATTTCTCATCCATTTGCCAGTTGTGTACCTCTGAGACGTCATCCAAGGAATATGTAAACGAAGTTACACCAAAATGGTTCATAAACACATGTGCGCGATCTTCGATATAATCTCCCTTGAGAAATTTTTCTTGCATCAATGGGTGAAACATCGCCCATGACTCAGCGTAGGAGCCATCCTGTTCGTAACTGTAAAATTCATTAACCGCCTCTTCTGCTTGGTGTCCTGAAGCATTATTGAATAAGAAAAAGATGACAGCTGCAATAATGAGGATAAATAATAGTATGATGGCCAACCCTTTGCCGCTCACTTTTTTATTCATATAGAAGCGGTCTCCTTTCTCACGACTGCTATGTATCATTTTATTCCTGACACCCGGAAATTATTAATCAGAAAAAATGCTATTTCTAGGGCCAACTTTTATCCATCTTGATTTATATGAACATCTCCTGTTTGAAAACTTGGCATTGGCCAAGCATTTAATGACGGTTGCCCTCGTTGCACTTATGTAGGTAGGAAAGTCTTTTAAAATAAAAAAATGGTACCTAGGTTACATGCTTTAGCTAAAGCATGTACTAGATACCATTTTTGTTCTTACTACTAATATTTATTTAGATACGGAAGTACCTGCTTTTCCTTCCATTGCAAGGTCAGCTTGATCCAATGAACAGATGATTGCTTTACCGCCACGTTCAGCAAAGTCAATTGCAGCTGCCATTTTAGGACCCATACTACCTGCAGAAAATTGGCCTTCTTCCACATATTTTTTCGCTTCTTCAAGAGAAATAGCATTCAACGCTTTTTGATCCGGCTTGCCATAGTTTACGTAAACATTTTGCACGTCAGTAAGGATCATAAACACATCTGCATCAGCTTCTACTGCTAGTTTAAAGGCACTGCTGTCTTTATCAATAACAGCTTCAACCCCTTTTAAAGAACCGTCTTTACCTTTAACAACAGGAACGCCACCGCCACCGGCAGCAATAACGATTGATTTAGCATCTGTTAAAGATTTAATTACGTCAGAGCCAAGAATCGATTGTGGTGTTGGTGATGCAACAACCCGGCGCCAGCCACGTCCAGCATCTTCCGCAACATCCCAGCCTTTTTCTTCAGCTAATTGTTTTGCTTCTTCTTCAGTATAAAATACGCCGATTGGTTTTTCCGGGTTTTGAAAAGCCGGATCATCTTCAGCTACTTGTGTTTGTGTGAGCATGCTAACCACGTTATTGGCTAATCCAAGCTTGTTTAGTTCATTTTTTAATGTTTGATCCATCATGTACCCGATAAATCCTTGAGATTCTGCACTGCATGCGTCGAGTGGAAGTGCTGGTACAACATCTTTCGCTTCTTCATTTTGACGTAAAATGTTACCAACTTGCGGTCCATTACCGTGCGTAATGATCACACTGTGCCCGTTTTGTACAATTTTTGAAATGATTGCTGTACTTTGACGAACGTTCTCATATTGATTTTCAAATGTTGCTTCCTGTTTTGGTTGCAAAATAGCATTTCCGCCTAGTGCAATTAATACTTTATCACCCATTATTTGTTAGCCTCCTGAATTGCTAAAATTCCGATCAGTATTCCGAATGCTGTATCTACACCAGAACTATGACCCATCGTTAATAACTTTAACATATTGTTTTCTAAATTAGTGGAACCTTTTTGTACCAATTGATCGATTACGTCAGCTACAGGGGAACCCAATTCGCCTTGAAGTGCGTAAATTAAATACTCCTTCGCAACATCTGTTGTGATCGATTCATTTTCAATTATTTTTTTAGCTGTTTCGATAAATACCGGATGTAGTGCGCCAGTCACAGCATGTACTGCAAGCAAACCAACAATATGGTCATCCCCGGACGGTGTTAATCCTTTACCACGCCCGAGAAAATAACGCAGTACCCGGTCTATCTTTTCTTCATCGTCTGAAAAAACTGCTCCCATGAGTGTGTATAGTTTATCTATATTTTCATTTGGAGCCGCCGCTTCTGTAGCATAATCTATGATAAATTGTTCGATATCCACATCCAATCCTGTCGGTTCTCCGTAGTTCGCCAACAGACTTAAATAGGTTTCGAGATGTTGTAGCATGGTGCCTTTGCTATCTGCCACGACATTCAACTTATTGCTATAGGATCTACCCTTTTCCAGATTAATAACCAATCCATTCTCCAGATAGAGCTCTTTCATCTCTTCCTGCCAAACTACCGGTGTATCAACATTTGTTGCGGATACAAGTAATTCTATCGGCTGCACATCCATATGAATACCAAATGGGAGTTGTCCGTTTTTAGTCGTCCCAATAAAAAATAGATGGTTCCCCATTCGAATGTTCAACCCGTTTTTAAACACACTATGCACATAGCCTGAATTGTTCTCTGAAAAAAACAGAGGAATATGTTGGTTATATTCCTCTGCAAATAATAGCTGCTTCATTTGCATATCATCGATTATATTAAGCCTAATTTCTCAGCATATGCTTCTAGCGCTTTTTCAAAACATGCTTTTGGTGCACGTACAGTACCCGCACCAATTTGGCCTACTCCAGCATCTTTGTGTGCAATACCTGTGTTGATTACCGGTTCGATACCTGTTTCAACTACCTTACGTGCATCAATTCCTAAACATGCACCTTGGAAATCCCAAGTAGGAATAGAGAAGTTAGGGTTGTGGTCAATACAGATCTCTGTCATTTCATTACTTGTTTTAAGTGCATCATCGAAACCACCTGCACCAACAAAACGAGTTACTCCAGGTGCAGCAATCATAGCGAATCCACCAACACCTAATGTTTCTGTAATGGCACTGTCACCCATGTCAGGGCTAGCCATGTCTTGGTCATAACCAGTAAAGAATAAACCTTGTGGTGTGTTAACAGGTGCAGTAAACCATTGATCACCCATACCACTGATACGAATTCCGAATTCATAACCGTTACGGCACATTGCTGTTACTACTGTACCAGCTTCAATCATTCTAGCTCCATCCATTACAGATTTACCTGCAGCCATTGCAATGTTTAGGAAGAATTGATCTGTATCTGCTAAGAATTGGATGACATCTTTACGATCATTATCATCCATATCTACTTGTACCACAAATGGGCTGATTTCTTTTAAGAATATAAGGGATGATGCAATGTTACGTTGGTGGAATTCGTCACCCATTGTAATTGCTTTAGCCATCATAACGTTAATATTTAAACCGTCTTCCGTTAATTTAATTGCTTTAGAAAGCGTTGGTCCCAAAATATCTCTCATCCAGTTTAAACGATTGATTACTTCATCAGAATATGCACCAAAACGTAGTACTTTCCCAATACCTTCATTCATAATACAATATGCTTCATTTCCATCAGAACGATTTTCAACTACAAGAACTGGGAAATTAGCTGATGTAATACCGCCCATTGGACCTACTGTATTTACATGGTGACAAGGAATAAATTTAACTTCCCCGTTTGCAAGCATTCTTTCTGCTTCTTCACCCGTTTCTGCCCATCCTTCAAATAAGGCTGCTCCAATACAAGATCCTTGCATAGGTCCTGTCATATTTTCCCAAGCAACTGGTGGGCCTGCATGTAGAATCACTTTTCCTTCATTTAATTCTTTAATTTTTTCTTTTGCTGGGACAACGTCAACCAAGAATGGTGCAGAACCGACAATTTTATCAAGTACCGCTCTGTTTGCTTCGTCCATCGAGTTGTAATTCATTTGTATCCTCCTCATTTTTGCGTGCACTATATTAAAAATAATGATTAAAGGGAGCTGGGGGATTCCCCCCCACTATTCCCTCGTTTTCTAAGATTTATTTTAGTAAGTTAAGAATTTTTCTCATTCTTTCATTACCACCGGCGATTGGTCTCCAGTCGTATTGTACAACACGTCCACCATGACCTATAATCGCATCGGTAAAGCTTTTCACACCAACGTTGATCACGGTTGGTTTGTTGTTCAATAAAGTTTGAACTGCTTCAGATACAGTTAAATCAAATGTTCTCGTGCTTTCAGGTGCATCTACATGTGCCTTTTGTGCATCTTCCACTTGTAGACCAATAACGCTTAGTGCAGTACGTACAGCTTGGTTGTTATTATCTTTTACGATAATACCTGCTTCTGTTAGTTGTTTCTTTTGATCTTGGTAGTTTTGTGGATCATTGTTCGTTCCGCAAACAGATGCGATAACTGCTATTTCGCGACCTTTTTCTTTCGCAGCAGCAACTGCTTTGTTGATCGAAGGAATTAACGCACTTGGCATGTCTGCATGTGAACCATAACCAATCACAAAGTCGAGTAGAATAACTGCTGTTTTCTCATCTTCTGCCGCTTTTTCGATGAAGGAAGCTCTTGTTTCCGGATCGATCATTGGATGTGGCTTACCTTGTGTGTACATGTCATCCCCAAGGTCAGCAACTTCGTGTCCTTCATGTTTAAGAACGAATCCTTCTTCATTTTTAATACCTGAACCAAGACCCATTGCATCTGAGATTAATACAGCAGCTTCAGAAGCTAAGGTACCACCAGAGTAAAGACCTTTAATTGCCGTCTGTTCTGGTTTAAGATTTATTGTTTTTGCCTCATGGTCTCCGTCATTATAGTCCGGTTTAATTTCGTTTCCTCTTGCAAGGTCAACAGCGATGCGAGCTGTTTCTTCTAATGTGTAAGCTTGATATACATTACCTTCATATTGGGTTGGCTTTTCACCAAGGAAGATTGCTACAACAGGCTTAGACACGTTATGAAGCAATTCAACTACTTCATCACGAACTTCTTTGGCTGGTGGCTTGGAAATAACAGCAATGATATCTGTTTGTTGATGTGCTTCCAACGCTTTAATAGCATCCATCATTGTAATAGCGCCAATTGCTTCGTTCAGGTCACGTCCACCTGTACCGATTGCATGACTCACACCTTCACCAAGTCGGTCAATGATGGTTGTTACTTCCTGGATACCTGTTCCAGATGCACCAACAACCCCGATTTTCCCTTTGTTTACAACGTTAGCAAACGCGATTGGTACACCATCAAGAATACCTGTACCACTATCAGGTCCCATTACCATTAATCCTTTTTCATGTGCTTTTTTCTTCAATTTCACTTCATCTTCAAGTGATACGTTATCACTGAACATGAAAGCGTGAAGTCCTAAATCCAATGCTTTATCCGCTTCTTCTGCAGCATATTGACCCGGAACTGAAATCAGTGCCAGGTTAGCATTTGGTTGTGCTTTCGTTGCTCTATCCCATGTACGAACTGTTTCAAATGTTTCACTGTCACCGCTGATCGCTTGGTTCTCCAAGTATTCATCTGCTTTTGCTAGTATTTCAGCGACCTTACTTTCATCGTCTGTGTCAACGACAATTGCCATATCGTTGGATTCTGCTTTTTCCAGTTCTTCTGTATATAGTCCTGCAGATTTAAAGATGTCCTTATTGGCTGGCGTTCCCATCATCACTTGGACTTTATTGATTCCTTCTGTTGCAGATACAGCGTTCGTAAGCAACATCAAGTTGATAGAATCCTGATATGAATTCTTTTTAATAATTGTATGAATCACTTTAAAACCACCTCTTATCTATTTTTTAGTCCGGGTTAGTTTCTCCTAAAAGGCTTACCATCGGATAATCATTGGGTATAATTTGTTTTCCACTAATAGATTATACACGAAAACATCTGACTTTCCAATGAAATTCATTGTGCAAACAAGACAATAATACTTTTATTTTTTGTGCAAACTGTCGGTATTGTGTTTTTTCATCTATTTGACAGTTTTAAATGGGACAGTTAATCTATTTACAAAATGATAGACTGGCTGTTTATAGAAAGAGGGTTGACATACATGAAAAAAACATTCACATACAAAAGCATCACTGGTTGCGACATCAAGGGGGATTTTTATCCTACAGACGAAACAAATGCACCACTAATTATGTATATCCATGGCGGTGGACTTATATGGGGAACAAGAGAAGATGTGCATAAGGAACAGATCGCCTTATATAATCAGCATGGCTTCCATTTTTGCTCAATCGATTACCGACTGGCACCAGAAAGTAAATTACCGGATATCGCCAGTGACATTGCGGACGCGCTTATTTGGTTGAAAGAAACTGGCAAAGAGACATTCGATTATGACCCTGAGCGTATTGCTGTGATTGGCAGCTCTGCTGGCGGTTATTTAGCTTTACTTGCCGGCACCTTCGACATCAAGCCAAAAGCAATTGTTTCTTTTTATGGTTATGGGAATATTTTAGGTGACTGGTACACAAAGCCGTCTCCACACTTTACGAGCATGACTACTGTACCAAAAATGCTTGCCGATCAGCTCATTCAACCACAGCCCATCTCCCGGGCGCCCATTGAAAGGCGCTACGCAATTTATTTATATTGCAGGCAGCAGGGAACCTGGCTTGATTACGTCACCAATTGGAATCCATTTACGGAAGCGGATAAATTACATGCCTATTGTCCAATTGAAAAAGTCGATGACAATTATCCAGCGACATTGCTTTTGCACGGAGATCATGATGAGGACGTACCTTACTCGGAATCCGTAAACATGCATAAAAAAATTCAATCCCTTGACGGGAGCGCTCAGTTAATTACCATTCCAAATGGTAAGCATACATTTGATCAGCATATGGATGATCCGCTCGTGAAGGAAGCATTTGAACAAGTGATTGCGTTTTTAAAAGAAAACGTATAGGAGTTAGCGGGACTGCCGCGCGAGTTCGGCGATCGCGGACAATCATTCAGCGCTTAGACGCGATGGTTCATGAAAAAGAGGCTGCCCACTTGGACAGCCTCTTTTTCATGCTTTATTTTGCAAATGGATCTTTATCATCGTATGCGTTGTTATGAACAACGTCAGATGCGAGATATTCATAAATATCATCCACAATCTCAATTCCGTTTGCTTCCTGTTTCTTTTCTCTTTCTGCACTACGCTGTCCTGGATAGGATACGTGGTCAAACCCTTTTGCAGGTTTTATGCTGTTTAAATCATTCATTGTTTTAGTGATATTCTGTTTAAATTCTTTTAGATTCGTAAAGTATTCCGGATTAATTACGATATGAAGCTGACCAAGGTTTCTTCCTTCACTTAAATCATGGTACATGGATGAAGTTTTATTTCCAAAAGGAAGTCCCAGTAGCACACCGGAAAGGATATCCACCATCATCATTAAACCATAGCCTTTTGGTCCAGCAATCGGTAATAGTGCTTTCACATCAAATGGATCGGTTGTATTTTCACCGTTTTCATCTACCGCCCAGCCCTCAGGAATCGCTTCGTTTTTAGAACGTGCATGAAGTATTTTACCCCAGGCCTGGACTGTTGTCGCCATATCAAATGTGATGTGCTCCCCGTCCTCACCTGGTGCGGCAAATGCAATCGGATTCGTTCCATAATAAGGTTCTGCACCGCCAAATGGAACAACCATCGGATCAGATTGACAAACGGAAATTCCAATCATATTTTCCTTGGCAGCTTGTTGAACAAAGTAGGATAGGGAACCACTATGGCTAATTCGTCTTACCCCAACAGTTGCAATGCCATTTTCTTTCGCCATTTTGATCGCTTCATCCATCGCTTCTTTTGCAGCAACGTGCCCGGCACCATTATCCCCATCAAATACTGCTGTGGATGGACCTGTTTGCTTAAATGTAAATTCCGGATCTACGTTAATACCACCTTTAGCAATTCGTTCCGCATAATACTCCACTCGCATTGCACCGTGAGAATGAACACCTCTTAAATCAGCGTGAAGCAATACATCTGCCACGCCATCTGCATGTAATTCATTCAAACCGGCTTTATGTAGCTTGTCTTTCATTAATTTCTTTAAATCCTGTTTTGATACTAGCATGAATCATACCCCTCTCAAAATAGTTATGAAGCTTCATTTCCTGCATCTTGATTTTACAGTTGCACTTATGCAGAATAAGAAAATAGTTAGCCTTTCTGCTACAAAATAAATTACCTTCGAAGATTCGAAGGTAATATTAGCATATATTAAAGAATTACAAGGGATTTGTAAAGTGTTTTAGTGAAATAACATGTCTATTTTTTCGAAAAGGCAAAAAATTCATTCAAAAAGTGTTCAAAATAAAGGAAAATCTCGCCTCATTTTCTACTTAAATTCTCCAAATTAATGACCAATCCTAGATGTGCCTTTTTTTCATATGGAAGTCACTCCTTTTCCTAGGCAAATCTTCCCTTGTCTTAGAACTTTCGAAATTAAAAGCAGGATAACTATTACTTTATATAATTATATGATATTATTCAAGTTCAGGAATACTTTTCTATATACAATAAAAGCTTCCAACTCTATATTTAATGACATTTAATTTGCAAGCTATTTCCGCGAAATAGACGATTCAATAACAGATAAGCAGTTCTAACCTAACTATTTTCCACTATAAACTGAATCCACTACAGTCCGTTTAAATGGGTATCCCGATTTTGTTATACCAGTAATGTCTACTGAAATATTATAAACTTTATTCTTTTTATCAAACGTTAATGTTTGTGACAGATTCTCGTTGCCCTTGACAGACCATTTTTTTACATTATTCATATTACCTGATTCTATTACATGGTAGGTTGCACGTAATGAATCTTCCTGGACATTAAATGCATTTGCTGTCAGATCAAACGTTAATGCTTTGTTTTGATTCTCCCCTCTTGCATGATAATACTGGATCTTTGCATTCGCCTCATAATCTGCAACGAGGAGATATCCACTTTCTTTATTTGATTGAAGTTCAACTTGCCATTCCCCTACGTTTGGATGATCAAGTTTAATTTGATTGCTAAATGCCCCTGTGAAAAGTCCTTCAACATTTTTACTGGGATTCACATGCAAATTACTCTCTTTTCCATCTGGATCGGTAACTTTAATCACTACAGGCGTGGCTGTCATAATATCAAGGGATAGCCCCTTTACATTTTCCTCTACCGGGATTGATAGTCGTTCAACGTCATTTGCTGCTAACGCACCACCGTGAATCCACTGGTTTCCTACTGAAGTTGTCAGTTCTGCCTGATTTGACTTCTCCGTTGTATCGCGGTAGTTTACAAGTTCGCTATTATTTATATAACTTTGAAAAACATCAAAAGTTAGGCCCGTTCGGATCGTCGAATGATCCCACTCTCCAATAGCCAATTCTTGACCACCAGGGAGATTGCTGCTTTCGGTCGTGACTACCCCATCATTATCTCCATAACTAGATAAATAGTTACCACCAAACCATGTGGAAGAGAACATAGAACCCCAATCTTCTCCACCTAAAGTGAAATAATCATTTTGATATGCCAAAGGTTCCGAGTCCATTTCTGAACGGAAATTTTCCATATATCCTGTTTCCAATGCATACGTACCTTCACCCTGCATCCCAATTAAATCAGCAAGCCAACCTGCCCAAAAGCTGTATGCTAAATCTGCTAGCTGTGAGCCATGATGTGGGCTTGATAATGTAATCACGTTTTCTACATTTTTCCATGCGCCATAATAGGTTGTTGCGGTTTGTGAATCTACGCCACCTTTACTATAAGCAACAAGTGTTATCGGTTTCCCATTAAAGTAATCGGATATTTCACTGATTTTTTCTGCCAATAGTTCCCCGTTATCCCACATATCCGCTGATTCGCCCCCAGCATCATACAACTGTACAAATGCCGTTTGATACCCTGCATCGTGTGCCGTTCGGTACATATCATTGTCTTCCCAGAATATTTGTGCTGTATTGTTCAGTCCGGGGACAAACAACAAGATGGGAGCGTCTACATCTAGATTTTTCGGTGTTTCTCCTTTATACCATTCACCTGGTGTTTCATTGTTTTCATTTCCTCCCTTTCCTGTTGCATCATTTTTTTCACCAGGATTGATAGGCATTGGATCAGCTAGACTTTTTTGGCTATCTGCTTGTTCAGATGCTGCAACCGGATAACCAATCA
This sequence comes from Virgibacillus halotolerans, assembly GCF_016908515.1. Taxonomy (GTDB): domain Bacteria; phylum Bacillota; class Bacilli; order Bacillales; family Amphibacillaceae; genus Virgibacillus_M; species Virgibacillus_M halotolerans. The sequence goes on along the minus strand of NZ_JAFBEA010000014.1, from coordinate 10,661 downwards.
TTAGCATGAATGCCATGATGAAAACAATAGTTAACAAACATTTCACCTTATTAATCATTATTTCCCTCCTTTTTCGTTTCCTTGTATCATATATACTAAAAGGCTAAAATAAATGTGATAAACAATGAAAACATGCGAATGGAAAAGGTCTGAGGTGTAATTGAAGTAGTCTGTTTACCCATATGTATATGTCTTACCCTAAAAGCAGTCGCAAAAAGCGAAACGTGTACCTAATAATTTATGAAGTAAAAATGTCGCAAGCCCTAATATGCAAGTATATTAGGGCTTGCGACTTCCTTATATATTTCGACAGAATGGTACCTGGTTCGTACTATTCGGCTTGTATTTTGTTCATCTTATATTATCTTAAGCAGGTTGGTGCTCTCTTTCTGCCAGTTGCTGTACCATTGACAAGGTACTGATATCCATATTTCCTCCGCTCACAATGATGCCACAATGCCTGGACTTTATTTGTTTACTGTGTGCAAATAAAGCTGCCAATGCTGCTGCACCTGCGCCTTCCACAAGTGTTTTGTTGCGCTCCAGCATATACACAATCCCGGCCGCAATTTCTTCATCCGTAACGGTTATTATATCATCGACATATTCTCGAATGATTGGCAATGTATGTTTTCCAGGCTGTTTCACCGCGATTCCTTCTGCAATTGTCGCTACTGTTTTATCGTTTTTCACACGATCACTATGATAGCTGTTATACATCGCAGCAGCGCCACTTGCCTGTACACCAATCACTTTAATATTCCGATTGACATGCTTGGCGGCGACAGCGATACCACTAATCAGACCACCACCGCCAATCGGGACAAGGATGGTGTCGATCCGGTCTTCTTGTCTAAGCATTTCCATGGCTATGGTTCCCTGACCTGCCATCACATCATAATCATCAAATGGATGAATATAAGTAGCACCTGTTTGCATTTGCTGCTTCAGTGATGCTTCATATGCTTCTTGAAAGCTTTCTCCGGTCAGCACGACGGTAGCCCCATAGTTTCGCGTTGCGTTTACCTTTGCGTGGGGCGTACTTTCAGCCATAAATATCGTTGCTTTTACACCTAACTTCGATGCGGCATGAGCAACACCTTGGGCGTGATTCCCCGCTGAAGCAGTGATCACACCCCGATTCAATTCATCTTTAGATAACTGCATCAGTTTAAAGCTCGCGCCACGGAATTTAAATGCGCCTGTTTTTTGTTGATTTTCCATTTTAAAATAAACGTTCTTACCAACTAATTTGTTCGTTGTTTCCGATGTTAATAATGGTGTTCGGTGAACGATGGGTGTTAAACTTTTCATCGCGGTATAAACCTTTTCACCAGTTAGGCAATCCCCAATTGCTTCACACTCCTAATTTGTTAGTTCTCTTCTTTTGAACACGTACTGTTATGCTAAATTTCCTTCATAGGCACTGATCGCATCCTGATGCTGTAATGTCAGTGCAATGTCATCCCAACCATTTATTAATTTTTCTTTATGATATTCTGGTATATCAAAGTGAACTTTTTGATCGGCTTCATCCACAATAAATTGATTCTTCAAATCGATATCAAGGGTGAGTGTGCCTTTTTCTGCACGTTCCATCCATTGATCGACTTGCTCCTGATCCAGCTGAATTGGAATGATGCCATTTTTAAGCGAGTTGTTATAAAAAATATCGGCAAAGCTCGGCGCGATGATCACACGAAAACCATAATCAAGCAATGCCCATGGTGCGTGTTCTCGTGAAGACCCGCAACCGAAATTATCCCCCGCCACTAATATAGAAGCATTTTGATATTCCGGATAATTCATACTAAAATCGGTGCGCTTATTTCCATCGTCATCAAAGCGCCAATGATAGAATAAAAATTGGCCAAAACCAGTTCGTTCAATCCGTTTTAAAAATTGCTTCGGTATAATTTGGTCTGTATCGATATTGGCTCGGTTAAGTGGATAAACAAGCCCTCTATGCTTTTCAATTGCTTCCATGCATCACACCTCCTAGTTAAGCACTCCTGTAAATTGACGAACATCCACAAAGTGACCTTCAACGGCAGCTATCGCCGCCATTTCTGGACTTACTAAATGTGTGCGTGAACCATTTCCCTGTCTTCCTTCAAAATTCCGGTTTGAGGTGGATGCACAACGTCCACCAGGTGGAACGACATCGTTATTCATCGCTAAACACATACTGCATCCAGCTTCGCGCCACTCAAAGCCTGCCGCTTTAAAAATTTCGTCCAATCCTTCTTTTTCAGCTTGCATTTTAATACTAAAGGAACCAGGGACAACAATTGCCCTTACTTTATCACTCACACGTTTTCCTTCAATAATTGCTGCAGCTTTTTGCAGATCACTTAATCTGGAATTCGTACAGGAGCCGATAAACACATGGTCAATCTCTATCGATGTGATCGGCTGATTCTCAACTAGTCCCATATAATCCAGTGCCCGTTCTACATCTTCTTTGTGCTCCACCTGACTTAAATCTGGCGTGGTACCACTTACCGGTACACACATACCAGGATTGGTACCCCAAGTTACTTGCGGTTCGACTTCCGCTGCTTTAATGACGACTGTTTTATCATATACAGCACCCTCATCGGTTGCCAGACTCAACCATTCTTCGGCAAGTAATTCAAAAGCTTCTCCTTCCGGGACGTGTGCTCTCCCCTTCAGGAATTCAACCGTTGTTTCGTCCGGACTGATCAGTCCTGCACGTGCGCCAGCCTCAATTGACATATTACACACTGTCATGCGCTCTTCCATGGATAAGTTACGAATGGCTTTACCTGTATATTCCATTACATAGCCGGTTCCAAATTTTACGCCGAACTTACCAATGATCGCCAAGATTAAATCTTTAGCAGTTACACCGGGACCAAGGTCACCCTCAACTTGAATTTTTAATGTTTTTGGACGGTCTTGCCATAGCGATTGGGTTGCGAGTACATGCTCAACCTCACTCGTACCAATACCAAAAGCCAATGCACCGAAAGCACCGTGTGTTGATGTATGACTATCCCCACAAACAATTGTTTTACCCGGTTGGGTTAATCCAAGCTCAGGCCCAATCACGTGCACAATTCCTTGATCCGGATGGTACATATCAGCCAGTGTGATGCCATTTTCCAAGCAATTTTGTTTCAATGTTTCCATTTGCTTTTGTGCAATTTGATCTTTGATAACATCACGATTTTTTGTTGGCACGTTGTGGTCCATTGTTGCGTAAGTTAAATCCGGTCGGCGCACCTTACGATTATTTAATCGTAACCCCTCAAATGCCTGTGGTGAGGTTACCTCGTGGACCAAATGCAAATCAATATACAGTAAATCCGGATTTCCCTCTTCTTGATGTACGACATGTTTATTCCATATTTTATTTACAATTGTTTCTGGTTTCACGATTCATCACACCTCCACATTTAAACGTATACACTACAAATGCTGTTCGAAACACTTTTTGTTGTCAAATTATCTAGTACTACTTTCGTCATTTCTTCTGTTCCAACTAACTTGCCACCCGTCACTTTCAAGTCAGCTGTATAATACCCTTGTTCCAATGCATCATTGACAGCTTCCTCAATCTCATCCGCTTCATCCTCCATGCCGAATGAGTACCGAAGCATCATTGCAGCAGATAGAATCATTCCAAGCGGATTTGCGATTCCTTTTCCGGCAATATCCGGGGCTGAACCATGAACCGGTTCATATAACCCGACGCCATCAGAGCGAATACTCGCTGATGGTAGCATGCCAAGTGACCCGGTTAACACGGAAGCTTCATCACTTAAAATATCACCGAATAAATTTTCCGTAACGATCACGTCAAATGTGTTAGGTTGCGTGATCAGCTTCATTGCTGCAGCGTCTACTAACAGATGTTCAACTGTTACATCAGGATATTCTTTACTTTTTTGATTTACAATTTCACGCCACATACGACTTGATTCTAAAACATTCGCTTTATCAACTGATGTCAAGTGGTTGTTTCTTAACTGCGCACTTTGAAAGCCTTTATCAATAATTCGTTCCATTTCAGAACGATGATAGGAAAGGGTATCCACGACCGCGTTGCCATTTTCCCGTCGTTCACTTGGCTGACCAAAATAAAGTCCACCTGTCAGTTCACGGATGATTAAAATATCACTGCCCTGAATAACTGATTCTTTTAATGGTGAAGCATCAAGTAATGGCGCGAACCCTTTTACAGGACGAAGATTCGCAAATAACCCCAATGTTTTACGAATGCCAAGCAAGCCTTTTTCCGGTCTTAAATGTGCTGGAAGGGAGTCCCATTTCTTCCCTCCGACAGCACCTAATAAAATAGCATCTGCACCTTCACATGCTTTAACCGTATCTTCCGGCAAAGGTGTTTCGAATTGATCAATTGCATCACCACCAATGGCATGCTGATGAAATGTAAAGCTATGACCAAATTCGCTGGCGATTGCATTTAATACGCGCTTGGCTGAGTCCATAATCTCTTTTCCAACACCATCACCCGGAAGTAAAATAATTTGCTTATTCATAAAAACTCCCCTCCCCTATTTCTCATTATTGGACAGTCTCAGCATTTATCTCCGGACTGTCCGTATGCTTATTTCGTTGTTCCTGTTTTTTGGTTTTGTTTCGATTGTGCTTGAATCACATAGCGATTCACTGCATTTAAAAATGCATTGGCAGATGCTTCAATCACGTCTTGAGCAGTACCCCTGCCATTGACTGGCTCCCCATTTACAATCATTTGTACATAGGATTCTGCCAGTGCATCTTTGCCACGTCCTACGGAACTAAGTTGGTAATCAACAAGTTGCAATTCCTCTTGAATGATTGCGTCCAATGTTTCATACAATGCTTCGACACTACCTTGACCCGTACAGGCTTTTTCAACTCGCTTATTTTCCGGCGTGTTCAGGACAACCGTGGCTGTTGGTACATTTTCAGTTCCATATTGCACCTGAAACATTTCCAACTCATACTTATTGATTGCCGATGTATCAGTTTGCACTTCCATTAAGATCGTGAACAAGTCATCATCCGTGATTTCCTTTTTGCGATCTGTTAATAATTTAAATGCCTCAAAAGCTTCCTGCAATTTTTCTTCGGTAAGCTCATAGCCCAGCTCTTTTAGTCTTACTGTAAACGCATGACGTCCTGAATGCTTTCCTAAGAAAATTGTATTCTTATTTACCCCAACCATTTCCGGTGTAATAATTTCATAGGTTGCGGCATGTTTTAAGACACCATCCTGGTGGATACCAGATTCATGTGCAAATGCATTGCGCCCTGTGATTGCTTTATTTGCTTGTATTTGCATACCAGTTAATTTAGATACAAGATCACTGGTACGTTTAATTTCTTCCAATCTCATTCCGGTAGTATGCTTGTAATAATCACCACGAATTTTCAGCGCAACAGCTACTTCTTCTAACGCCGTATTTCCAGCGCGCTCCCCAATACCATTGATTGTTCCCTCAACCTGGGTTACCCCGTTTTCAATTGCTGCTAATGAGTTCGCTACTGCCATACCAAGATCGTTATGGCAATGGCAAGAAAGGTGTACCCTATCAATATTTGGTACATTTTCTTTAATATAGCGGAACATTTTTCCGTATTCAATCGGTGTTGTATACCCCACTGTATCTGGTAAATTAATCACCGTAGCGCCTGCATCAATGACACGTTCAATAATCTGTGCCAGAAATGGCAAATCGGAACGAGACGCGTCTTCTGCAGACCATTGAACTTGTGGGAATTTCTTTCTTGCATAGGCCACTGAGTTCACTGCCATCTCAATCACTTGATCCGGTGATTTCTTTAGCTTATAGGTCATGTGAATGGGTGACGTTGCTAGCACAAGGTGTAAACACGGTTCAGCAGACGACTTTAATGCCTCCCAAGAGATATCAACTTCTGATTTTACGGATCGCGCCAGACCGGTGATAGATGTTTCTTTAATCGTTTCAGCAATCGCCTTCACTGCATTAAAATCACCTTTGGAGGAAGCAGGGAATCCCGCTTCCATCCGATCAATGCCCAAACGTTCTAGTTGTTTGGCGATTTCCATTTTTTCCAATTGGTTCAAGTTGACGCCGGGAGATTGCTCTCCATCTCTCAAAGTTGTATCGAAAATCTTAATTTGTGACATTAACTTTCACATCCTTTTGTTGTTCTTGTTTGTTGTGCAATGGGTTTTTAACAAAAGGCATTAAATCACGTAACTCCTTTCCAACTTTTTCGATTATATGATTATTTTCCTGTGCATTGATTGCGTTAAATTTCGGACGGTTTGCCTGGTTTTCAAGAATCCATCCTTTAGCGAATTCACCTGACTGTATATCTGTAAGAACATCTTTCATGCGCGCTTTTGTTTCTTCATTCACGACACGTGGACCAGAAACGAAATCTCCCCACTGTGCTGTATCAGAGATAGAATAGCGCATATTTTCCAATCCGCCTTCATAGATCAAGTCAACAATTAACTTCACTTCATGTAAACACTCAAAATAAGCAACTTCCGGTTGATAGCCTGCTTCCGTTAATGTTTCAAAGCCTGCTTTGATCAAGCTTGTAATACCGCCACATAGTACAGCCTGTTCCCCAAACAAATCTGTTTCCGTTTCTTCTTGAAAGCTTGTTGCCAGGATACCAGCTCTTCCGGCTCCGATACCTTGTGCATATGCAAGTGCAATCGCTTTGGCATTGCCTGTTACGTCTTGCTCTACACCATATAATGCAGGAACTCCTGCGCCTTCTTCATAGGTTCTGCGTACTAAATGTCCTGGTCCTTTTGGTGCAACAAGGAAAACATCAACATCAAATGGTGGCACGATTTGGCTAAAGTGAATATTAAATCCATGCGCAAACGCAATTGCATTTCCTGCTTCAAGGTTTGGTTGAATGCTTTCGTAATATACTTTTGTTTGACCTTCATCCGGAAGCAAAATCATCACAACATCCGATTCTTTTACTGCATCAGCAACAGATAGTACGGTAAAGCCATCTTCTTCCGCTTTTGCCTGAGATTTACCTGGTCTTAAACCAATCACAACATCATAACCACTGTCACGAAGGTTCAATGCATGTGCATGCCCCTGTGAGCCATAACCAACAATAGCAATCTTCTTTTCTCGTAAAACCTCTGTTTGAATATCTTGTTCATAAAGTACTTTTGACATAATAAATCTTCCTCTCTGTTTTCGTTTTTAGTTGATTTGTTCGTGCTTTTTACTTAAATGGAAAATGCTGAGTTTATTTCTGTAACTTGCGGTTGCTGCCCTCTCAGGAAAGCAGTTACCCCCGTTCTCGTTAAATCTTTAATGCCGTAAGGTCTGAGCAGCGTAATTAAAGCTTCTACCTTATCCGGGTTTCCCGTTACTTGAATGGTTAAGCTATCTCTGCTCACATCGATAATAGAGGCACGAAACGGTGTGATAATCCCTTGGACTTCAGATCGTAATTGCCCGCTGCCACCAACTTTGATTAATGCAAGCTCTCTTGCAACCATTGCTTTATCTGTAATATCAGATACTTTTAAAACGTCAATTTGTTTATTCAACTGTTTCGTCAGTTGTTCAAGCTTTTGACTATCACTGACCTCGACAACAAATGTCATTTTCGAGATCCCTTCTTGTTCCGATGTACCAACGGAGATACTCTCGATATTGAATTGCCGCTTGTTAAGCATACCCGTGATCCGGTTTAATACGCCTCCCCGGTTTTGAACAGTGGCGATGATAATCCGTCTCATGATTTCGTCACCCCAATCATTTCATGAATTCCTTTACCTGGTGCAATCATCGGATTAACCGTTTCTAGTTGAAGAACTCGGCAATCAACAACAACCGGCCCATCATAAGCAAAAACATCCTCAAGTACGCTGACAGCGTCCGATTCTTTGTCAATTCTTTCCCCTCGGATGCCATAACTTTCAGCGAGTTTTACAAAGTCCGGGTTTACAGTCAACAGTGACTCTGAATATCTTTCTTCATAAAAACTTTCCTGCCACTGTCTTACCATACCAAGCGCCTCGTTATTAACAATAATTACTTTAACCGGTAAATTTCTTTCTTTAATCACTGATAGTTCCTGCAATGTCATTTGAAAGCCGCCATCACCAACGATCGAAATAACTAAATCGTTCGGGGCTCCCAGCTGCGCTCCAATTGCTGCCGGAAAACCAAAGCCCATCGTTCCTAGCCCGCCGGATGTTACCCAGCGATTGGGTTTATCAAAGGAATAAAACTGCGCCGCCCACATTTGATGCTGTCCGACATCTGTTGTTACAATCGCCTCTCCTTTAGAAGCCCAATAAACTTGTTCCAGTAACCATTGAGGTGACATTAATTCCTCTGAGCGTTTATACCATAACGGATAATTGATTTTATTCTTTTCTATTTTTTCCTTCCACACTTGGTGGTCAGGCATTTTAACATCACTTCTTAATAATGCTTCCAATGCTGCGTTAGCATCCGCTACGACCGGAATCTCAGTTGGTATATTTTTACCGATTTCTGCTGGATCGATATCAATATGAGCAACCTTTGCCTGCGGTGCGAAATGTTCCAAATTCCCTGTTAAACGATCATCAAACCGGGCGCCGATGTTAATCAGTAAATCACATTCATAAATCGCCATGTTCGCGGCGTATGATCCGTGCATCCCAGCCATCCCCAATGATAATGGATTTGTTCCCGGAAAGCTGCCCAACCCAAGTAATGTATTTGTTACAGGGAGCTGATATTTTTCAGCAAATGCAAGTAACGCTTCCGAACCTTTTGCTGCGATAATGCCAGCGCCAGCCAGTAGTAATGGTTTTTTCGAACGGCTTAATGCTTCTGCCAGTTTCACGATCTGCAGTGGATTCGGCTTTTCAGTCGGCTGATATCCCGGTAAGTAAAAGTCACTGTCAAATTCTCCGGATACAATTTCCGAGGAAATATTCTTCGGTATATCTACCAACACCGGCCCAGGGCGTCCTGTTGAAGCAATATGAAATGCTTCTTTCACGATTCTCGGTAAATCGGATAAATGATTCACTTGGTAGTTATACTTTGTAATCGGTGTCGTGATGCCAATAATATCTGATTCCTGAAATGCATCTGTGCCGATAACACTTTTTGCAACCTGCCCAGTAAAGACAACCAATGGCAATGAATCCATCATCGCATCCGTAATGCCTGTAATTAAGTTTGTTGCCCCTGGACCCGAAGTTGCAAATACGACCCCAGGTTTACCTGTTACGCGTGCATAGCCTTCTGCTGCGTGAATCGCTCCTTGTTCGTGCCTTGACAAAATATGCTGAAATGGTGCTTCACTGCGATAGAGCGCATCGTAAATGGGTAAAACAGCACCACCTGGATAGCCAAATATGGTATCTACCGTTTGATCAACCAATGTTTCAATGAGTAGATCAGACCCTGTTTTCAATTCTTTCGTAACTTCCATTTCATGTTCTGCTTCAACCTTCATTACTACTTGCCTCCTTTGGTAATCAAATTAATTAGAAAATTCAGCTTTAGCTTACGCAGTTGGAAAGTTTTATACTTTCTAACTGCAAATAAAAAGACCCTTCTCGCCCCTCTAAATCTGCATAAAATCAGAATTGTAGGGGAGAAAAGGGTCTATCATTTCTCGGTACCACCCGGGTTTGCAGTACTCTCACGAATACTGCCTTAGGAGGCTAACGTACAGCCTGGTTTGATAACAGGTGCAAAGTTATGCACCTGGCAAAGTCTAATGGGTTTGAACCGTTCAACTCCGCACTCAGGGATGATGTCAGAATATGTTGTATTTCCGGGCTTCCAGCAACCCCGGATCTCTGAAAATACAATGGTACATATTCCTTTTTTCCCGTCATCGAATTATATTATTTAGTCAGATACTTTAGCGAGCATTTATCGAAATGCTTATTATAAGATTTTGATAATTGAGTCTAACGTTTGCTTTTTAAAAAGTAGGACTGTTTTGGTTTATTAATATTGTTGGTTATCATATAACGGATTTCCCTTTTGGTCAACAGCCTTTTTAAAGTTTTTTGATAGTTTGAATTAGTTAAATTTAATGTATGCGATTACAACGGCTACATGATCATGAATTGATTTTTAAATATTTTAATATTACATTTATATTACATTTTGATTTTTACCGCAATTTAGCAAATGAGTTTTTTTGGGGCGAGCTTTTTGTTCTAAATACGGAGTTACATAAAGTGAAACTACATTCAATGGGAGTTTCGACGCACAGGATGTGCTAGTGCAAAGGTTTTCGGTGGGACGAGCGTTAGCGCAGTCCCAGACGTTGCGACAAATGTCTTCGGTGGGACGAACCTGTGGTGCAGTCCCAGGATGTCGCGATTTTAGTCTGCCTCTCCCACTGAATATTAGTTTGAGGCCCACACAACGTGGGTTTCAAAGACGTTGCCACTGGAGGTGGCAACGTCTTTGTTCCCTACTTGCAGGGCTTGTGCGGGCAGTTTATCCCCCACCTAGAATTTTTGGTTACCTATATTTTTGAGGTGGGGGTTTTACTACCCGCCAAACTGCGATAAAAAGACCCCAGTCATTATGATATGCTCCCCTTAAGGTAGACAGATTAAAAAATAAAATCTGTTTTCCTTAAGGGGAGTTTTTGTATGTCTAAAAGATCTCATTCACGTAAAT
>NZ_JAFBEA010000013.1 GCF_016908515.1 Virgibacillus halotolerans | reverse complement strand
AAACTCTCCAAAAAAGTGTTTGAAATAGAATCGACACCAATCGACTCTATCAATTGTCTTAGCTTGTTACTTGTTCATCTAAAGGCAAGCCTTTAAATGTTCGAAAAACAGTCTCTGTTTTTCTTGACATACTGGTTGTTTTGTTCAGTTTTCAAGGAGCAATTTTTCTTATGTCGTTTTTGCGACAAGACTTAATTTATCATGGTTTCAAATAATTGTCAATAACCTTTTTGAAATATTTTTTTCTCTGTAAAAAACGAATTTCGGAAATGACAACAGAAATTAATATAGCATATTAATAATATAAGATCAATAGTAAAAACCATTTTTTTATCAAGAAATGACATTTCATGTTGAAACATCACGAAATCCCATCTCTGACCGGACTTTTTCATTCCCTAAAAAATGTCGAGTTCACTGGATCCATATGTTATAAGCACGAATATATTATATCACAAAAGAAAGACATTGTAAGCAAATCAGCAATGAAAAAACCTCTATAAAATACAAGCTATAGAGGTTTTTGCCGTCATAAGTTATTGATTTTCTTGTCTTTTCGGCATATATTTCATGCATTCCTGCTCACTTGCTACTCTTCGAAATAATTGGAAGAGCGTATAATACCTTTCACTCATTGCACGTTTTACCATCTGGTCTATTCTTGGATCTTCTAAATCCATCAAAAGCTCTTCCATCTCTCGTTTCAATAAGTACTCTATTTCACTTTGTTCCATTTCACTAATTAATAAACCCAACATAATTCTTCTTAAACCTCCTCAAACAAGCCAGTTATCCTTTTACCTGATTTTCTATAAAGTGAAACTTCATTCAGTGGGGGTTTTACTGCCCACCAAACTGCTATAAAGTGTTTCTTTTATACTTTATACCACAAATTACGAAAACTTTGGCGCATTTTGTCGGTTGTGCTCGTTTTTTTATTCTTACATTACTATACCCTGCATGACATGTTTTTCATCTTCTTCCATTCGTTTGATCACCAATTTCATTAGAGGTGAATAGCTTGTTCATAATTATCATTTCTATTCATAGACTTAACAAAGGCAAGCACACGACATAGGAGGGAAGAAGCTATGGAACATTTTTATGTATGGCGATTTAATAAAAGCAAGCGTTGGCTTGTTGTCGTAGCACTGGCATTGTTTACCGCTGCATTCGTATGGTTTGAGCAGGACGGAGCATTTTCAGTTTCTTCACAGGACAAGCCTGTCGCACTTACGAAAGGGGATGCCAATGAAACGGATATAGCCTTAACCTTTAATATCAGCTGGGGAGAAGAGAACGTTCTCGACGTCCTAGAGCAACTTGAAAAGAATCAGGTTCAGGCTACCTTTTTTGTTAGTGGCGAATGGGCAGAGCGACATCCAGATATTGTAGAAAAAATATCAGAGGGGAAACACGAACTTGGTATGCTAGGTTATCGTTATAAGAGCTACCTCGATCAAGACATAGAACAAGTAAGAAAAGATTTATTACACGCCCGGGAAGTTTTCAAAAAGATGGGTTACGAAGATATCAACCTTTTGCGAACACCCAGTGGTCATTTCAATAAAGAGATCATCGAACTGGCAGAAGAGTTAAATTACCAGGTTATTCATTACAACGTGGATACAAATGATTGGAAAAACCCGGGTACAGACTTCATTATCGATCAAGTCATGAAACAGACTGAAAATGGGGATATTATTTTACTGCATGCTTCCGATTCAGCAAAACAAACCTCAGATGCTTTGAAAAAGATTTTGCCTGGATTAAAAAATAAGGGATTCGATTTTATCTCCATCACTGAGATGGTTAATGCTGCGCACGCAAAAGCGAAGATGGTAGAATAAAAAAACCTCTGATCCTATTCGGGAATCAGAGGTAAGTTATTATGCTCTATTCATACCCGCCTTTTTCTTACGTGCGGGTTGTTTTGCTTCGGGCTGTTTTCCTTTTGCACTATCCTTTTTTGTTAGACGATGCAGTGCAAGCAACTGATAAGTATTACATGCAAGTAACGGAATGATCATCAACCACGCGTAATCCGTACCTTCCGTTTGCAATCCTGGTATCCATTCAAGTGTCGTCATGACTACCATTAAAAACAATGCCGGAGCAAATGCTGACCGATTGGTTTCCTGCGCCTTCACTTCCGAGATAAACCACCCGTAAGCAAGAATCGCAAAGGACATTAAAATATACCAAAAGATAGAAACCGTTCCTTGTGTTGCTTTATATGGAAAATATATTAAATCAAATACGACAAACGCAACAAGTACAATCTGTATGGTCGACCAATAGGAACGAAAAATACTTAAACCGAATCGATTAATAAACAAATAAGCAAAAAAGCCCGTTTGACTTATCATACTAAAAACAAAACCGATCCCTATAAAAAACACGACTAGACCGAGCAATTCCATAAAATCAAACGGACTTAAGATTAAGCTATATTCTTCTGCCTTCACAAAAAAGCTCGTTATTAGTCCTGCTATTCCCCCAATAATGAGGGTTGTAAAAAAGAAGTGCACCAATTTACGACTATTCAATCCGATTTCCTCCTACAAAATATCTTACTATACGACTCATATCCATTTCATTTGTGTTTAATCGTAGTTTATCACGTCGGCAGACTTTTTTCCTTAAAAAAGTGCATATTTCTTTAATCGAACATCCATATTAAAGGTGTAAAGGAAGGAGGATATCCTCAATGATACGCAATATCTTCATTTTAATTGCAGGAATTTCCATCATCATGATGAGTGCTTGTGATGGAGGGGATTCCTCCGCAAAAGAAGGCGAATATGATACAACAAAGAAAATGGTTGTTGACATATTGCAAACAGATGACGGACGCAGGGCACTTGCAGAAATAATGACTGACGATAAAATGAAGCAGGAGCTTGTGATTAATTCCGATGTTGTCAAACAATCGATCAATGATGCACTCACGTCCGAAAAAGGTGCCGAAATGTGGACCAAATTATTTAAGGATCCGAAATTTGTTGAAAGCTATGTTAAATCGATGTCAGATGAACAGAAAAAACTAATGAAAAATTTAATGAACGATGCAGAATTTCAAAAGCAAATGCTTGAACTACTGCAAAACCCGGAAATCACTGAACAAATGTTACAAGTATTAAAAGGTCAGCAATTTCGGGCCCATCTTGAGACAGCGATTCAGCAAACGATAGATACGCCTTTATTTCAGGCAAAAATTCAAGATATACTATTAAAGGCAGCTGATGAGGAGAATAAAAACGAATCGGCTAAAGATGAAGAGGGTGGCGAAAAAACAGAGCAAGATAAAAACGATGAAAACGATAAATCGTCAGACGCGGGGGGCGCGGGGTAATAAGAACAACTGGAAAAACGGCTAGAAAAACGTGTAAATGCTGAAGTTCACATCCGTATTAGATGATCAAAAAGGGTGCCCCACCTGCAAACGGGACACCCTCATCCATTCATTAATCTTCCATTTTCGATATAATTTTCGCTGCAACTTTGTGGTATTCTTTACCAAGTGGGTGATCCTCTTGATAAATAGATGGAGCAAAAACATCCTCTTCTTCATAAGGCTGTTGTAGCGGTAATTGTCCGAGTACTTTTGTTTGCAACACTTCGGCAAGTTTCTTTCCGCCACCTTGACCAAAAACATATTCCTTTTCACCCGTTGTTTTACTTTCAAAGTACGCCATGTTCTCTATGACACCCAAAATTTCATGCTCTGTTTTAATGGCCATTTGCCCAGCGCGTGCCGCAACAAATGCTGCTGTTGGATGTGGTGTGGTTACGATAATTTCTTTACTGGTAGGTAACAGTTCATGCACATCCATGGCAATATCACCGGTACCTGGTGGTAGATCAAGCAGTAGGTAATCTAAATCTCCCCACTCCACCTCTTTAAAGAAACTATTGATCATCTTCCCAAGCATAGGGCCACGCCAAATAATCGGCGAATTATCTTCAACAAAGAAGCCCATAGAGATCACTTTAATGCCAAATCGTTCCACTGGAATAATCTTCTCTGCACGCACTGCCGGTCGTTCCTCAATACCCATCATATCCGGAATACTGAATCCGTAAATATCTGCATCAATGATTCCAACCTTTTTGCCGATACGCATTAAGGACATGGCAAGGTTTACGGTTACAGTTGATTTACCAACACCACCCTTACCACTTGCGATCGTTACAAAGTGTGGATTCGATCCTCCCATTAAGGATGCTTCTTGTTCTTTCTCTACAGCTGGTTGATATTTTTGAATAACTTCATCCGGTAATTGTTCAAAACGAAGACCTACAGTTGCTGCACCGTTTTTCTTTAAAATACCGACAATTTCCTGCTGTAGCTGCATTTGTTCTGCCGTATTCGTTTTTCCAATACCAACCTTGACACTAATATGCTGTTTCTCTTCTTTCACTGTTACTTGTATAATGCCACCTGTTTCCTCAAGTGTTCTATGTAAAAATGGATCCTTCACCGGTTTTAATAACTGGGTAATTTCCTCTTCTGTTAACACCATCTGTCACCATCCCTATAAATAATATCCAACGCTAGTATAACATAGATTATCAAAAATCTAAGTGATATGAATCATAGGGACAGTCTCTTTATTCTGGATCTTCAGTCACGTAACGTAAAATACCTTCATAAATGCTGGCAGCCATTTGCCGTTGGTAATCTTCTCGCTTCAGTAGCTGTAGTTCCCTCTCATTGGACAGGAAACCTATTTCAACAAGCGCACCCGGAATTTCCGCATGCTTCAACAAATAGACACCATTAATAGCTAACGGAGAACGACTGCTATTTTCTAAGTTACGAATGATTTCACCCTGAATCATTTTCGCCATGTGCTTACTTTCATCGAACTTCGGATAATAAAAGGTTTGTGCGCCGCTCCAGCGACTGGAAGGGAGTGCATTTAAATGAACTGTTACAAAAAAGTCAGCTTCTTTATCATGAATAAAGGCGAGACGCTTACGAATGTCTTCTGATTTCCTGCGCGAAAGTCCTTTTGTATCTTCCGCCGCCAAATCCGTATCTTTTTCTCTTGTTAAATAAACAACAGCACCAGATTGCTGTAAATAATTTTGTAGCCGCTTCGCTACAATTAATGAAATATCCTTTTCCTGGGTCTTATCTTTCCCCACCGCGCCTCCATCAGGACCGCCATGTCCCGGGTCAATGACAATCGTTTTACCAGAAAGTGGCAATGACCATGTCTGCCATGTTGTTTCACTTGATTGAATAGGTAATCGAATGAGAATAATTAACACCAAAATTCCTATTCCCCAAAATGCAATCTTACCAAATCGTCTCATAGCACTCGCCCCTTATTGTATGCTTGCATTATTTTATGGGACAAGATGCAGATTTATGACTATACAAAATGGTTTAATTATTTCAGTGTCGTGGTATCATAAAGGAAATGTCTTTTGATAAAAGGAGGAATGGAGATGCTTTGGGTAGGAATCGGTTTAGTTATTATCGGTATTGCATTTTTCGGTCTCGTTATGCTTTTAGTTAAGCCGCTAAATAAACTGGCAGCCGTTTTCAGCAGTTTACAAGTAACGACAGATCAGCTGCCACAAAATATAAATGAGGTTATCACAGAAGTGACAGAGACCATTGGATCCGGTAAGGATACGCTTCATATGGTAAATGAACAATTGAAGGAATTAAGTCCAATGCTTCATATTATAGGAGATGCGGGCAGAGCAACGAATCACTTGTCATCATCAATGGTAGATGCGGTGATGCGGCTGGAAACAAGTACAACCGAGGCAAGCGAGTTTACACATCGGAATCGGCTGGAAGGTTTGTATGGTGCACTCACTTTAGGTTATTTTTTTTTTCAAAAAGGCAAAGAATTTTCTAATGAACGAAACATCGTGGATGAAAAATAAGCAAAGCGCGGGGATCACCTCGCGCTTTGCTTATTTCATTACTTTTGTTTGAATTTCATTTTTAATTAGATCCAGTTCGTTTGCCCGTTTTAAACCATCCTGATACAACTTCTGTTCCGCATTTTTAATCTTTTGAAACAGCGACTCATCATTCCCTTGCGCTTTGCTTTGAAAGTTTTTAACGAACCATCCAAAGGCAAGTGCTCCACCTACAATCGGAAGATAGCCAATTTTACTACGCTTCTTGTTCATCGGAAGTTACTCCTTCACGTTTTACCTGTTTCTGCTGTCTACGCTTTTGCAACCAGTAGTATCCTAAGGCAAACGAGCCATACAAGCCACCTAGATTATTCTTCTCTGTTACTTCTTTTGCCCCATCTGTTTTACTTTTAACCGACTGTGATACATCAACCAGTGACGAGGTAAACTTCCTGGTGACATTCCCAACATCTCCAACAATGTAAAACAATGGGCTTAGCTGTTCCATTTTGTCATTGACGTCCGCTAGGGATTTATTACCTTCCTCGATCAAGTTACCCGTTTCTTTAAAAATATCATCTAATTGGTCTGGTAAACGTTGCATCGATTTATCAATACCGCTAAGTACACCAGCCAAATTGTTCAAAACATGCCCAATAAAAAAAGCTAATATCACAAAAGCAATCCCAATCAGTAATACACCTATACCTACTAAAGTCATTCTTATCCCTCTTTCTCTGTTTGATTTACGTCTGTCCTGTTATTGGTTTTGGCAGGCTTATCCTTTTTCCATTTGGAATACAAATATAGCGCTGCCTCACTCCATTTCATACTTTCAACAAATGGTTTGGTTTTCTTCTGAAATTGTTCATCAGAAAGCTGTTTTGCACTGTGTGCATAAACCTGATTGAATGATTGTAAAGAAACTCCAGCATTTTCAATCGAATCAAAAACACTGTCTGTAGCTTTTAATTTATCATCTACATCATCAATAAGTTTATCCGTTTCACGAATCGTTTTAAGTAATTGCGGCGTTACATGCTGCATTTTTTTGCCTACTTCATCCAACGTTTCACCTAGGGTTCCCATCGTATTGGAAACACGCTTTAATACAAAACATATGTATATAACGACCATTGCAAATGCAATTGCACAAAATAATATACCGACATAAATAATTCCCATAGGATAAACCCTCCTTTATCTCCGCGATACCGCTAATATACTTGCCTTTACAGACGCGCGGTAAGTCCACCACCTTACCAAGTCTTCTCTATATGCATTATACCACTAGACATCATAAATAAAACGTGAAATGCATTGATTGAATACCCGCAAATAAGGGTATATAGATAAACACAACTCATCATGGAGGAAGTTACATGTCTAATATAATCAAGTATGCAAAGCGTTTTATGGCGAAGTTCAGTGGAGATAATGTCCCTTTGCTGGCTGCAGCACAGGCATATTATTATTTACTTTCCATTGTACCGCTGCTGATTGTCTGTTTCGCACTTATTCCTTATTTTCACATCGATTCGAATCAGGCAATAAGTTTTATAAGTGATTCGATTCCAGGCGAAATGGCGTCTATTCTGAAAGACAATATTATCAATCTCGTGGAAACACCACGTGGTGGCTTACTAACTGTTGGTATCATCGGTGCATTGTGGTCGGCATCGAATGCGATTAACGCCTTCGTTAAATCATCCAATCAAGCCTATGGCGTTGAAGAAACACGTCCATTTATCCTTGTTCGTTTACTTGGACTAGGTTTAACACTTGGCATGATTGTCGCGTTAGTCGTAGCAATTATTCTACCTGTATTTGGTGATGTTATCCTAGAATTTCTACAAGCTCATCTCGGATTCAGTGGTGCCTTCGCCATTTTATTCCAGGTTCTGCGTTGGGTACTCAGTCTTGTTATACTATCAACACTATTGATGATGCTTTATCGACTGGCACCAAATAAAAGAATGCCATTAAAGCACATTATTCCTGGTGCATTAACTGCCGCTATTTTGTGGCAGCTCATTTCACTTGGCTTTTCCTTTTATGTAAGTAACTTCGGCAATTACACAGCAACTTATGGAAGCCTCGGCGGGATTATTGTATTAATGATCTGGTTCTTCCTGACGGGGATGATCTTAATGATTGGCGCAATCGTCAACGTATTATATCATGAAGATCATAAAGAAGCAGACACAGAACAAATCAAAGCATCTAATATGTAATTATAGAGAGGGTGTCTGGACGGACACCCTTTTCTTATCTAGATAAAATTCCTGTAACAATATTTTTCCCCTTATTTTCATCCTTGTTTAATTGCTTCCACGGAATATCCCTCAGCTTGATCGGCGTAATAAATGCTGCACCCGATCGATATTGGCTTTTTTGATCTCCGGCAACCCATTCCCCCTGCTCAACACCAGTTGTAATTTCGTGCCGCTTATCCATATATATGCCTGTTTTAATTGGCTGCTTTATGACTTCTCCCGTTGTCGTCATTTTCCATACAGCACCATTGAAAATAACATCTTCATAAAGAACGGTAGCATCTGGTGAGTCCTCCATTGTTATCGCAACATCTGCATGATAACCTGGTAACATCTCTTCCAGCCCGGCATCATCCTCAAAGACTACCTGAAACGGATAAACACTTTCCCCTTCAATATTTAAAGTTTCAGGTGTTTCACTGATTTCACCGACTTCTCCTTCGAGCAATGTTTTCTTTTCCTTAATCATCACTTCGACAGGTAGACCTTGTTCTATTTTCGTTCGCTCTGCCTCGCTAAATGTACCTTCCACCTGTAATCCCTTTTGTTCAATCGTTACAATTGGATCGGCGAGTGTCGTTTTAATTGACTTGATTCTACCCTCAAAGGGGCTGTCAACGATAACAGTATCACCACTTGATTGCAGCGTATCCAATTGGGACTGGGCACTTTCCAACTCTGCTTGCTTTTGTCCGAGTTCTTTTTCCTTTTCCGCAATATACTGTTCAATGATTACGGCTGCTTCGGTCGTGTCCTCCGGAAGTTCAACATTTATCTCGTCTTCCGTTATTTGTACCGTTTTAGCATCATCTATAGAAGCGTCTGGAAGTTGATACTGCTGCATCTTGGTTAGCGCCGTTTCAATTGCAGTTACTTCTCCTTGCAGTTTCTGTACGTCATTACTTAATTTGATTTCCGACTCATAAAAGCTGTCTACTTTATAGGAATATAACGGATCACCCGGACTCACGTCATCCCCCTCTTCCGTTAGGAATTCCTGGAATTGCCCAAGGCTTTTATCAAAATAAACATATTCCTCTCCAGCAGAAGCCATCACCCCCGGTGTATGTAACTGTTCCTTCATATCGTATTGAATGGCTTCTGACCAATCGTAAATATAAGCTTTTCTTTCCACCTTATCTTCTCGATCAAAATACACCAACATAAAATTAACGGCAATAAATAGGACGACACTTACTTGAATTATTCTAATCCTTCGCTTCATCCAAACCACCCACTAACGATATATGTATCAGCAAATGCAATGAGTGCTGTCAAGGCCCACCCTAAAATGTGCAAAAGTATAACATTGAACCATATCCAACGCTTTCTCATCGGGACAAGTGAAGTAATAAATTTCACCTGAAACCAGATAATCCATAATTGAAAAAGGGATATCGCGCCCAAAAAATAAATGACCCATGATACATCTGTTATATAAGAAGTAATAATACCCAATGATAGTGGTGATACATACCAATCCAGACCAATTAATAACATAAGCGGAACCCATATGACTCGCTCTATCAGCATAACGACAAGTACGACTTGCTGCATGATTAACAATTTCTGATAAGGAATTTCCGTTAAAAGGTAAAAAAGTAAAGTAGGCAAAAATATTACTAGCGCCGCAAATAAAACAGCGTAGATCACCCGTCCAAACAGAAACCAAATTTTAGCGGACTCATATGCTTCAGGTGTTAACCCTACAGCCCCCCGCGAAACAAGGTCAGAACCGATACCCAGATACGCCATCCATATATAAACGACCACACTAACCAAAGTCAGCAAAACACTTACCTTCCAAAGATGGTTGACCTTCTCTGCCTTACGTATTCGAAAAACATGATCATCCATGTTGAAGAAAAATTTAAATAGATTAATAGTATATGTCATTTAGTCCATTCCTTTTCTGTCTGCGAATTCTGTAAGATTTCCCAAAAGTTTACATGTTACATCAATTTTACCGTATATTCCGATAAAATTCTATTGTTTTCGAATATTTCTAACTGAAAAGGACAAACAACCTGTTTTCTTAATAAAAATCCGACAAAAAGGTTTGCTGCTTTGGTATTAGCTTTTCTAAAAGCTCTACTTCCTGTTTCTCTCCACGGATAAGGCCGACTTGGAATAGGTCCATTGGTCGTTTGTAACCAAGCAGCATCACTGTCAACTGCTGCACACTGCAGCGAATCCCATTTTCCTGTTCTTTCATATATAGTACTTTGATGTCGCCAGCTACCTTTTCCAATTTATAAGTACCATTATTTATCGGGAAAAATTCATCTTCTACATAAAGTTGAAGCGGCTCTAATAAAACATCGCTTTCCAATTCAAATAGATAGTTTTCCAAGAATCGCCCGACATCGACAATGCGTGCCATAAAATATGGTTCCTTCTTTTGAGCAAATACGGGGTCATCCACTAATAACGGCAAGTTATCATTCTCCGGTACAGTCATACGGGCCTCCTTTGCCATGGAATCATGATTGGCGATAAACTGAAGCAACAGTTTCCTACCATTCAAATTTCGGTGCGCCATTTCCTTTACGCGGAATATATTTTCTTTCACCTCATAAAGCATATATCCTTCCGGCTGTTGTTCCTTATTAAAAGCAACCGCGATATGGCACTTATCCTTTAAGACACGCTGCTCCCACCATTTTTCATCCCGGACAATCATACCTGTAAAACCTTTCGCATAATCTATATAGATTTCATCCAGCAACGTTACATCCGGCTTTATCCGCTTTATGAATCCTTCGCCTTTCCAGTCTTTTTTCAGTTTCTCCATTGGAATCGTATAATACTGATTCATAAACGTAAGTTCCCATCCATATTGGCGATAAAAGGGCACAGAGAAAGGATGAAGCAAAGATATTGTTTGACCCTGTTCTTTCATATCGTTTAAAGCATGTTTGAGTAAATGTTTGACCATCCCTTGTCTGCGATATTCCGGCCAGGTTGCAACAGAACTAATGCCGCCCATTTCAAACTGACGCCCATTCAAATAAATAGAAAGCGGAATCAGATGCAATTTCGCAGCGATCTGATCGTCTACCATCCAGCCCCAAATCTTATGTCGTGCCGCTTCTGCCCTCTTTTTTAATAATTCAGCTTCCGAAAGCTCATATTGGAAGGCAAATTGTGATAAAGCAAATATGTCGGTATAATTTGTCTCATTTAGTCGTTTGATTTGTTTCAATGAAAACCACTCCAATCTATCCCCATCATACCAAAAATACCGCTTACTTTACATTTGCAATCGCTTTTCTAACTCTATTATAATAGAAATAGTATTTTCATTAGGACAAATCTTGCAATTTCAGTAAATAAATCAGGGGTGAATCAACGTTGGATCAAACAGCAGTTATCTCCGCAGCTTTGAAAATAAGTCATGTAACAGATCTAAACACATATGTATTAGGTCAAGATGGGAAGTTTATCTTTCATCATGAAGAAATAACGATACCCGCTTTTATGCCAGGTGGAAAAGAAGGGGATTTATTGTACTTTAATGAGGAAATGAACAAACACCAAAATACATTACTTGCTTATACCAATGAATGGGGGCTGCAATTCCTCGGCTATACACCTTCAAATGAAGCTAAATATACTGTCATTATCGGACCTTTTTTTGAACATACACCACATTTATTTGAAATATCCAAAAGGTACAACCTCAGCCACAATGAACGTGAAGATTTAAGCGTTTTCTGTAATTATATTCACATCCTAAACATTGAAAAGACAAATAGTTTCGCGAGTGTCCTACAGCAATTCAATAGGTTAATGGACACTGAAACAATACCAGTAAGCATTACAGCAGATAGTAACGATGTCAAGGATAAACCCAGTCCTAAAAAGGAGCAATCGGATAAAGAAGTTGAAATAGTAAAAATGAGATATGAGATTGAAGCAGATATGTTGCATGCCGTCAAACAAGGGCAGAAGGCGAAAGCGCTAGAACTATCGAAATCTAATGATATACTGTTCTCCTTTTCTGACCGGTTCCCCAATCAACCATTACGAAGAGTTAAAAACCTGGCGATTGTATTAAACACACTGCTACGTTCTGTTGCTGTGAACAGCAGCGTTCCGGCAATTCTTATCCATCGCGTTTCTAATAAATTTGCCAATGAAATAGAGTACACAAATAACTTGTCGAAATTACAGCAATTATATAGTGATATGATTATCGCATATACCGATCTTATTCTATCAAATAATCTGGCGAATTATTCTAAGATTACGCGTACTGCCATCGAATATCTTATTAGCTTCTATGATAGACAAATTGATAAAGATAAAATTGCTTCTCTCTGTTTCACGCATCCCAGTCACCTGTCTCGAAAGTTTAAACAAGAAACAAATATGACGATAACAGGTTATCAGCAAATGATCAGGATCAATCAGGCGAAACATTTATTAATTAATGAAGCGATTTCCATTGAGGAGATCGCCTGGAATGTTGGTTATGAAGATGCCTCGTATTTCACAAGAATTTTTAAAAAGGAGACCGGATATACGCCAACGGAATATAGAGAAAAGAACGAACTT
Organism: Virgibacillus halotolerans; assembly: GCF_016908515.1. Classification (GTDB taxonomy): domain Bacteria; phylum Bacillota; class Bacilli; order Bacillales; family Amphibacillaceae; genus Virgibacillus_M; species Virgibacillus_M halotolerans. The sequence continues at coordinate 105,568 of NZ_JAFBEA010000013.1, read as the reverse complement.
GAATAATGCTGAAATCACATCTGTAAAGAAAAGGAAAGCCTCTTGAATCCCAGCTTTCCCTTGCGTTTTCTTTTATTATTCAATTACTTCTTTGCTTCTCTATTTTCTCCTAAATCAACCGCAAGCTGATTCGTACGTTTTTTATTCAATGGATACAAGAACACTAAGACAAGGAATCCCAATAAATAGAGTAACCCTGGTACCAAAGTGGCCAATGAATAAATGCCATCAAGTACTTCCTGTGACTGTGCTGGCTTTGTTGCATCATATCCTACTGCTGCAATTGCAAAACCAGCAAGTCCACCAGCAAGGGCCTGACCGAGTTTTCGGCCAAATGAATAAAGCGAGTAAACCGTTCCATCTTCTCTCATCCCAGTTATAAACTCATGATAATCCGTAACATCTGTCACGAATGCCCATATGATCAGATTGAATAGGTTCATTCCAAACATGCCTACTGCTGTTAATATAATAAATAGGGTTACAGAAACGTCTGGTAACATGTATAAAGATAAATAGGCAAGTGCTGCAATTAGCATCCCGGCTGATCCAACTTCTTTTTTACCAAACCTTCCTACCAATGGCGCAATCAGTGGCATGCCGAGAAATACGGTAGCGGTTTGGATAAACCCAACAATACTCAACGCAGCTGTATTACCAAAGTAATTTTTAAACAAATAAACGTTTACAGATCCAACCATCAGCATTGTGCCAAGAAAGATTAATGAGATAACCAGCAACCAAATCAATGCTTTGTTTTTCGCAAGTCCTTTGACAGTTCTTTTAAAGTCACCTTTTTGGCTTACTTTTTCCGGTTCAACAATTCGTTCCGTTGTTAACTTGACACATGCCATGTAGCATGCAAGGGACAAAACACCAAATATAATTGCTGCTAAGAAAAAGCGATTGGGGCTCGCTACATTATTTTGAAATAAAATCAGCGGTCCGCCGACATTGATAATTAAAGCAGCCATTGACCCTCCCATTGTTCTCCACGTAGATAAAGCGGTACGTTCTATCGGGTCACCAGAAATAACAGATGCCATGGAACCATAAGGGATATTAACTGTAGAGTACAAAGTACCCCATAACAAATACATTACAAAAGCCCATGCCACATAAAATCCATCTGTCATTCCAGGAATTTTAACGAACATTAGTATACCTGAAATAACAAGTGGAAATGACATACGGAAAATCCACGGTGTAAATTTACCATGTGTTGTATTTTTTCTAGCATCAATGAATCGACCCCATAGCATATCGGCAAAAGCATCCCATATTCTGGCAATCATGAATAATACCCCAACCATGGCAGCACTAATATGCAAGATGTCTGTATAATAGACCATTAAATAGGAACTTACCAATATAAAAAAGAAATCGTTTCCAAGATCACCAAATAAATAGCCAAATTTATCTTTTAATCCAAAAGGGGGCACCGTCTTTGTTGTATTCTCTACATAATCTGATTGTAATTCTTCATGTGCTAAACCCATTTTAATTCCTCCCATTTTTTTAAAACTATGTATCCTGGATGATAACCTTTTCATAAGTAATTGCAGCATCACCACGATAACTTGATACAAGCTATTTCATTATGTTTGCGGTCTGCAACAATGTTGATCATTTATCTTTCTTAAGATATATTTTTTTGATAAGTTTGTCTCTTTAGCGCTTTCAAATATACTTATTTCTTATAAATAAATGTCGTTATTCAGTTAATTTGTTTGGCAAACAAATTAACTAATGCTGGATCCAAATCTTTTCAATGCGATAGCACTTCCTTTAATATTGAAAGCGTTTATATTATCATTATAATGATATATCTAATTATTTAATAGGACAAAAGTAGCATAAACAGGATTAATTTATTCATTTTTTAAAAAAGGAACTACCCCGTTTAATTTACCGAGATAATCTCCACTTTTTAACAAGCAATTCTATCCATTATGATTATTGATTTGCTTCCCTATTCTTTTCTAAATCAATCACGAGTTGGTTTGTTCGTTTTTTATTTAATGGATAAAAAAACGCTAAAACGAAGAATCCCAGTAAAAACAATAGCCCTGGTATCAAGGTCGCCAGTGAGTATATGCCATCAAGCACATCTTGTGATTGTGTTCCCTTTGTAACATCGTACCCCACCGCCGTTATTGCAAAACCAGCGAGTCCACCGGCAAGCGCTTGACCGATTTTTCGTGAAAAAGAATAAATAGAGTAAACTGTCCCATCTTCACGCATGCCGGTTAAATATTCATGATAATCGGTTACATCTGTTACAAATGCCCAAGTGATCATGTTGAATATATTCATTCCAAACATACCCACCACTGTTAAAGATACAAATAAGGTTACTGAGACACCCGGTAAAACATATAAAGATAAATAGGCAACGGCTGCAATTAGTAGTCCAGCTGAACCTATTTCTTTTTTACCAAATCTAGCAACGGCTGGTTCAATGATTGGCATCGCAATAAATACGGTAGCAGTTTGAATAAATCCGACAATACTCAGTGCAGCTGTAGTACCAAAGTAATTTTTAAACAAATAAACATTTACAACACCAATCATCAACATGGTCGCCATAAAAACAAGTGAAACAACTAACAACCAAATGAGGGATTTTTTTTCACAAGCCCTATCGCAGTTCTTTTAAAGTCACCCTTTTTCTTTTCTCTTTCAGATACAACAATTCGTTCCGTTGTTAACCTGACACAGCCCATGATGCATACAAGGGACAAGCATCCGAATATAACTGCCACAAGCAAAAAGCGGTTGGCGCTCGCTATATTGTTTTCAAATAAAATGAGTGGTCCACCAACATTGATAATTAACATCGCCAAAGAAGACCCCATTGTTCTCCAAGACGATAATGTTGTTCGTTCTACCGGATCATTCGTGATAACAGACGCCATCGAACCATAAGGAATGTTCACCGTCGAGTATAAAGTGCCCCATAGCATATACATGACAAACGCCCATGCGACGTAGAATCCATCTGACATTCCGGGAATTTTCACGAACATGAGCACACCTGCAATAACAAGTGGAAAAGACATGCGGAATATCCAGGGGATGAACTTTCCATTTTTGGTATTTCCCTTTGCATCAAGAAATCGCCCCCATAATACATCGACAAAGGCATTCCAAATATTCGCAACCATAAATAAGATGCCAACCATTGCAGCACTAATATGTAAAATATCCGTGTAATAAACCATTAAGTAGGAAGTTACCAATATAAAAAATAAACTGCCCCCAAAATCGCCAAATAAATAACCAAACTTGTCCCCAAAACCAAAAGGTGATACTTCTTTTGCATTGTCATTTCCATCATCCAATTGTATTTCTTCCTGGACATGACCCATTTTATATTCCTCCAGTATTTGATAAATTTACACTATTTTTAAATATTCTCTTTTAGCTTTATCCTTCACTTTTGCAATTGCTTCTAGGGTTTCCGCTAGTCCTATATCGATACTCCAATTCTACAAGTGAAATTTTACAATAATGGATGTACTCCGTACAGTAGGGGAGTATGAATAGAGATGCCTATATAAAAAAACTGCAACAAGTACTGAGCGTTCGTTGCAGTTTTTTCTATTTACATAGATATAAATAAACTTATTGGTATGTTTCCCGTTTCTCAATTAAATCAAGTTCAAGCTGCTTGGTACGTTTTTTGTTTAATGGATAAGCAAATGTAAGGAGTAGGAATACAGCTAAATAGATGGCAGATGGTACAAGTGTTGCTACCGTATAAATTCCATCCTTGACCTCTTGTGTTTGTGTTGCAACACCAGCACTATATCCTACAAAAGTAAGCGCATAACCTGTAAGCCCACCAGCAAATGCTTGTCCCATCTTTCTTGCAAATGAATAAACCGCGTATACGGTTCCGTCTTCTCGTGAACCAGTTAAATATTCCTGATAATCAATTGCATCTGTAACAAAAGCCCAAATAACCAAGTTAAATAATGCATACCCAAAAAGACCAATCGTATTGACAACTAAAAATACTGGTAGAGATATATTTGGAATCAAATAGAGTATTAGGTAGCCGGTCCCCGCTACCAGCATCCCACCTGCAGCAACTTCTTTTTTACCAAATCGCCTAACAAGCGGGGCTAACGCAGGCATTAAAAGAAATACCGCACCACTTTGAAGTAAACTAAATAGACTTAAAGCCATTGCACTTCCAAAATAATCTTTGAACAAATATACATTAATCGAACCTACAAGCATCATACCCATCAAAAATAATAACGAACAAATCAAGATAGTAATTAGTGGGATATTTTTACTAAAACCTTTTAACGTTTTCTTCAAACTAAGTTTTTCACCAGATTTCTTCTCTGGATGCTGAATACGCTCAGTAGATAAATTGACACACCCCATGTATGATACAAAAGCTAAAATACTGAATAAGACAGCCATCATCAGCATACGACTTCCAGAAAGTTCATTATCGACGAATACAATAAGTGGCGCACCAGCGCTAATGATTAAGTTCGCTGCCATACCGCCCGCTGTTCTCCATCCAGATAGTGCCGAACGGTGAACAGCGTCGCCAGAAATCACTGCGGCCATGGAACCATATGGAATGTTGACAGTTGTGTAAAGCATCCCCCATAAAATATAGGTAACATAGGCATAAGCTAAGTAAAACCCATCTCCCATACCTGGAATATGAACAAACATTAAGGCACTGGAGATGACAAGTGGTAAAGCCATTCTAAAAATCCACGGTTTAAACTTTCCCCCAGGTGTTGACTTCCTAGAATCAATAAAACGCCCCCATATAACGTCCGTAATCGCATCCCAGAACCGAGCAACTAAGAATAGCGTACCTACTGCTGCCGCACTAATACCAAATACGTCTGTATAGAATACCATTAAAAATGTACTTACAAGAATAAAAGAGAAATCGTTTCCTAAATCACCTAATAAATAACCCACTTTATCTCTCATACCAAACGGACGCACCGATGGACCTGTTTCGTTTGTCAAAGGTTCTGGTGCTTTCAATGCATTATTACTCATTTTAAACCCCTCCAAGAATAATATTTAAACGCTTACAAATGGAAAGAAAATATTTTTCTATAACTTGAATCGTTAATCTTAGTTAATTTGTTAGGTCAACAAATTAACTACCAACCTTACACTATATGAAAGTACTTTATGTTGGCATTTTACAAATTAGATTGGATGCTACAAGATCTGTTCTCCAGTAGATACACTAAATGATAGACTGCATCATACTTTGCAAAATCTGACATTGCTCCGGATTATTTGATAATGCAGTTTGTACTGTCTTCTTTGATATTTATTAATCCTCCTTCACCTTTTAAAATGATTTATTAAACTAATTATTCCGTTTACTATTACAATTAATTACCTTTAGTTAGTTTGTTTGGCAAACAGACTAACTAAACAGATTATATATGTAACCGTTTTACAAAGCAAGTAATCTTTTTGTTTTTTTGCAATTCAACTCGACAGTATTGCACCCATGCAATGCTGGATTCTACCATGTCCTAGCAAAAAAAGATTCCATACACGATCGTATATGGAATCTTTCCCTATCTGCATATATACTATATTTGCCTACAGTTCATTATTAAAATCTGCTATTGCCCCAATATATCCGGTAAAAATAACGAAATGCCCGGTATGAATGCAATGAGTAGTAATATCAAAATCATCACTCCATAAAAGGGCAGCATTCCTTTCGATGCTTTTTCAATCGATATCTTACCTATAGCTGAGCCTACAAATAGAACAGAACCCACAGGGGGGGTTACTAGTCCAACACCTAATGCAAGCATTAATACGACACCAAAATGAACTGGATCCATGCCAATACTTGTGGCAACAGGAAGCAAAATTGGTGTTAAGATCAAAATAAGTGGTGCCATATCCATTACCATTCCCAATAATAAAATGATAAAAAGAATCATTAATATCGTAACAAAGTTATTTGGTGAAAAGCCGATCATTCCATCTGCCACCATCGCAGGGACTTCTAATAATGCTAACAGCCAGCCGAACCCAGACGAAGCTCCAATCAGAAACAGGACCATCGATAACGTCCGGAATGTCCTTTTTAAAATAACACCCATGCGCGAAATACGAATATCTCTATATACAAAAAAGGTAATAATAAACGCATATAGTGTGCCTATGGCCGCTGATTCAGTAGCAGTAAATAAACCACTTAAAATACCGCCCAATATAATAACTACGGTGAATAAACCTAATACACCATCCCAAACGATCTTAGGGATATCTTCCTTCTTAATCGCTTCACCTTTCGGATAGTTTCGTTTCACTGCTATTGCGTACGTTAATACCATAATAGCTAGTCCCAAAATAAGGCCAGGGATGAGCCCACCCATGAATAGCCCACCGATCGATACACCACCGGCAGCAGTAGAGTAAATAATCATGTTATGACTCGGAGGGATCAATACCCCCTGAACAGAGCTGGTAATATTTACAGACACAGCAAAGTCCGTATGATATTTCTGCTTTTTCATCATTGGAATTAATACCGAACCTGTCGAAGAGGTATCTGCAAGTGCAGAACCAGAAATCCCTCCAAAGAGTGTACTAGACAAAACACTTACCAACGCTAGTCCACCCCTTATTTTACCAATCATGACATTGGCCAAATTGATCAATCTTCGGGAAATTCCACCTTCATTCATGATTTCTCCAGCAAGAATAAAGAATGGGATCGCCAATAAGGAAAATGAATTCAGTCCTGCTACCATTCGCTGTACAATCGCGGCTGGATCGATACCCAAGTATATCCCTGTAGCAAGCGATGCTACGGCAAGCGACAGCGCAATTGGAACCCTAAACAATAAGAGTAATAAAAAACCGCCAATTAATATAAGTATCGCCAAAGTCTCACCCCTCACTAGCATCATCGTCATACGTTTGATGCAATCCTTTTACAAATAATAATTCTATTCCATTTATTGTGATGAAAAACCCAGCAAAAGGAATCGCAGCGTATAATACACTAGACGGCACACCTAACCCAGGCAGTGTAGAATACCCCATGAGCACCATGAATTGCCATCCGTAATACATCATAATAATCCCAAATCCGATAATGATTACTTTTGCTATGTAATCAAAGACATCCTGTACTTTCTCAGGAAATCTGTTGACGATCACGCCAACACCGATATGAAGCTTTTCCTTGAAACCATATGCAATACCAAAGAAACTGACCCACACAAATAATAGGCGAGATAATTCTTCAGACCAAGCAGGTGTCACACTAAAAAATTCTCGAGAAAAGACTTGATAAATAATAATAAAGACCATTGCAACAAGTAATAACAATGATGCAATCAATAAGATTCGGTCAATTATATGCTTAAATTTCAGTAGAGCTTCCATTTTGATCCCCCTATGAGATAAGATTCACCTTAGGCAATGAACACCTTAATCACGCGTCAATTTTTCAATCCATTCATCGTATCGGTCTTCGTATTTGTCATATACAGGCTGAACCGCTTTTCGCCATGGTGTTATATCATCAATTTCTACTAATTCACTGCCAGCCTCGACGACCACCTGCTTCGCTTCCGCTGTCAATTCTGCCCATGATTCTCGTTGGACGTCAACAGATTCCAATGCGGCTTCTCTAAATGCCTCTTTATCATCGCTATTTAACGTCTTCCACATATCCTCGGAGCCCAATAATACTTCAGGAACGTCCTGATACCCGTTAACCGTAAAATATGGTGCTACATTATAATGACCGGATGTGTAATAACTGGGAAAATTATTTTCCCCGCCGTCGATGATACCTGTTTGCAATCCGGAATATACTTCCCCGTATTCCATCGGCGTTGCAGAGGCTCCCAGCGCTTCTACAATATCGATAGCCATTTCAGACGCTTGAACCCGGATCTTCATTCCTTTCATGTCCTCGGGTGTTTCAATTGGTCGGATTGTATTGTAAAAACTCCGCTCACCAGAATCATAAAAGGATAGACCTACCAAATTACTGCCCTCTAACGTATCCAATAGTTCACGCCCAACATCTCCATTCAGTATTTCCCATTTCTTTTCCTCTTCCTCAAATAAAAAAGGCATGGCAAGAACCCCTATATCATCAGAGAACTCTGTTAGCGGAATGGTATTAACTCTTGCAAAATCAACCGCTCCCAATTGTGCTAATTCAAGCACATCTTTCTCATCGCCCAGCTGTCCGCCTGAATATACTTTTATCTTATAGCGGCCATCGGTTTTCTCCTCTACTAATCTTGCAAACTCCTTGGCTCCAACTGTTGTTGGATAATCTTCCGATTGATTTTCAGCCAACACCAAAGTAGTAGTTTCATCTGAACTAGCATCAGAAGTCCCACACCCTGTTAAAATGATTGCGAATACAATCAGAAATAATAGAATAGAAAACGTTTTCCTTTTCAACATCGTTCCCCCTCACTAAATTAGAAAGCTATAACTTCAAAGCAATCATTTAATGGAAAATTAGTTTGTATAGCAAACAAACTAATTTTAATTGTAAACGGGTTCATTCGTTTAATCAAATTTTTTACTCCTATAAAAGTAAATAAGCAACAAAAGATCCAATGCCACCAAAGCATAGCGCATATGGCAAGTTCTTCAAGGTAATCCGATATGGGTTATCCCCTAGATTCATAGCTGTTATTTGCACGACTAATCCATATGTACTGACGGAAGTTGTCGCAACCGCACTGGTAACAAGCACAATTGCCAAGCTAACCGGATTCATAAACGCCAGTAAGCTTGTAATGACACCAGTCAAAATCCCAATGGTTGCAATCGGATGGATTCCGAACATACTCAGAAAAATAAATATAACCTGGATAAAAATAAAAAGGATTAATGGATAATCAGATAGAGCCAAAAGTGGCTGTTTGATAAAATCCAGATAGGTTGTACCGTTTATACTTGCTTCAAAAAAAGCTAACGAAAGAAATAAGATAATAAAATTTTGCATCGCGTTTGTCTTCGTCTTCCATGTATTCCAACCAATCACCCAAAAGCTGCGCACTCGTTTCATTATAAACGCCCAGCTGAGCGCAAATGGGAATATAAGCAATGTCACCGTGAAAATAAAGTCCAAATTAAACAGATTCCCCAGTGCGATTACGAAGGTTAAAAATAAAATAAGTGCAATTAATAAGAGAACAATCTTTTTCGTTAATGTTTTGACATCTGCATTCGACTGACGGTTCACATTTTCATAGGAATACTTTCGATAGTGAAATCTACCCCAAATAGCATCCATCATAAATGTCAGCCCTGCAATTAAAAGTAGCCAAGGCAACAAGGAAACATAATCCACTCCCGTTGTAAATATCGATACCGCCAATAGTATTTCCAATGGGCTCCATAAAAGAGCCAAGGAATAACCTCGAAGCGTCGCTGTACTAATAAAAGAATTCCGCATTTTCGTTGGAAGTGAACTTAAATTTTTGCTAAGAATGTCCTGTGATATGGTAGCAGCAGATAAGTTTAAGAAGGATGCAAACGTCAGCGTTGTAACGGAACTTCTTGGGTAAAGTTTCCCCAAGTCAGAGACATTAACCTTCAACAAATTATTCAGGCTACGATCAAATCTCCCACTTCGTACAACACTGTTCATCCATGGAAGCATAGCTAACAATGTCAATAAGGATAAATTAGATGTTACCATTGCTGGAATAGTAAGCAGGGATTGATCTGAACCTATAAATGCTACCCCCCCTATGACAACAAAAGCACTTGCCAAATACTTGAATAATCTAGAGGCGCCCATGAATGATACGCCAAACATAACAATAGAAAAAACGCCAATCACGTAATTCAATACCGTGCTTTCTATAAAAACATTGATAACATGCAGTAAAAAAACAAACGCATAGAATATATAAAGGTAGCGAAATATCGAGTGGTACTTCATCTTTTCCTCCTGTCCACTTAGCAAAAAGCCTTGAACGGTAGCGTCCAAAGCTTTACTTTTTATCGTAGTTTAGCGCTGCTAATCTAGCAGTTTCCATACATGCTCATAAACTTGTTTTAATGGAAGGTTATATTGCTTGGCAATCGCCTTACATTCCTCATATTCGGGAGCGTTTTGCAAGACTTTCCCATCTTGTATACCTTGTTTGACGGTAACAGGTCCCCAGTCCGTTTCCACTTTAATAAAGGTTCTTTCCATACGGTGGACCGTTAAAGGATAATAACGTACACCCAACGTTGTCGTTTCCTTAAATAAAATTTCTTTCATTGGTTCAATATGTTTATAGGAACAAAGTAATTGCAGTAATATTCCTGGTCGATTCTTCTTCATATAAATGGGGGTGTAATAAACATCATTCGCACCCGCTTCAAATAACACATCCATTACATAACCAAGCCATTCACCAGGCATATCATCAAGATTTACTTCCATTTTTACCATTTGTTCATCAATATGTTCGTCATTCGTAGGGGGATGGGAAATCATTAGAAAACACTCCTCTCAGCCTAGTCTGTTTTATTTGCCAGGCGATCAATTAACACCGCATTGTATGCTCCGCCAAACCCATTATCAATATTTACAACACTGATCCCCGAAGCACAGGAATTCAACATGCCCAGTAATGCGGATAGACCCTGAAAATTGGCGCCATAGCCTACACTTGTCGGAACAGCGATCACTGGATAGGAAACCAGTCCACCAACAACACTTGGAAGCGCACCTTCCATGCCGGCAACCACAACGGATGCCGTCGCGTTTTGGATTTCTTCGATGTTATCAAATAAGCGATGAATACCAGCGACACCTACATCATAAATCCGGTGAACTTCACTTCCAAGTGCCTCTGCTGTTACTGCCGCCTCTTCCGCTACCCTTAAATCAGATGTACCTGCACAAACAACAGCGATGTAGCCTTTAGCGACTTTTTGAGACATTGTGGGCTGGTGCCAATGTAGAATTTGGGCCGTATTGTGATAGATAAACTCGGGATGCTGCTTCAGAATAATATCCGCTTTATCTTGTGAGATACGAGTAACTAGCACATCGTTTTCTTTCGCCTTTATCGCTTCCATGATGGAGGTAATTTGTTCTGCTGACTTTCCTTCACCATAGATCACTTCAGGGAAGCCTTGACGCTGCTTGCGATGATGGTCTACTTTAGCAAAACCTAAGTCCTCATATGTCTCCAGCTTTTCCTTAGCTTCTGCCACACTTAAGGTACCATTCTGGACTTGCCTTAAAATATCTTCCATCCTACTTCCCCCACCTTAACCGATCGATTTTAAGTAAAATAAACAGCTAAATCTTTTGCTATCTTCTCATATTTGTCGTATATTTCCACGTATGCTGCATGATTTTGCATATTTGGCTCAATTACCTTTTCTGCTGGCATATTCTTCTTAATCGCCTCAAATGATTCCACCTTACCGATTCCAACTAAACCAGTCCATGCTGCTCCCCAGGCCGCATTATGGTGAGTATCGGAAAGATGAATTTCTTTTCCAAACACATCTGCCATGATTTGTACCCATAACGGAGACTTTGTCAGACCGCCATTTACACTTATCTTTTCAGGCTTGCCCGCTACTGCTTCCAAAGACTTTCCTATTTGATAAATATTAAATGTAATACCTTCCAGAACCGCACGGATAAGATGTTCCTTTTTATGACCGATACTTAACCCATAAAAGTTACCTTTTGCTCGTTGGTTCCATAGCGGCGCTCTTTCACCGTTTACATATGGGAGAAAAATAATACCATTTGCGCCTGCATCAACTTGTTCCGCCTCAGCAACAAACTCATCATGCGTTCCTTCAAACTCCAGCATATCTTTCAGCCATTGAAGCGCGATTCCACCGTTGTTCGTTGGACCACCTATAATGGACGTATCATCCGTAAAGGCATACGTAAATGTCTCGCACTTTTCATTTACATTTGCACCTTTCATAAACTGTCGAATTGCACCACTTGTCCCAACAGATACATTCACTTCTCCGGGAGAAATCGATCCATTTCCAAGGTTCGCTAATTGACCATCTGCCGCTCCAATCGTAAAAGGCAATTGTTCAGCTATTCCCATTTCCGCAGCGATATCCGCATCCATATGCGTTAATACTTCTGTCGGAGGAACAATGCTTGAGAGCTGTTCTCTTCTCACGCCAGCGATTTCAAGCACTTCTTCATCCCAGTCGAGCGCTTTTACATTCATTAGCCCTGTCGAAGAGGCCATGGAGTAATCAATCACACGTTGACCAAACCACTTTTGTAGGATGAATTCCTTCATTGTCATAAAATAAGCTGCTTTTTGATACGGCTCATAGTCATTTTCCTTCATCCAGCTTAACTTAACAAGTGGTGACATGGGATGGATGGGTGTACCGGTTTTCAAAAAGATGTCTTTTCCTTTTGTTTCCATGAGTTCGTCCGCTTTTTCGCTACTTCTACCGTCAGACCAAATCAACATGGGTGATAGCGGTTCATGATTTTCGTCTATACAAATAAGTGAATGCATGGCACAAGAAATCCCCACTGTGAGTAGTTCATCTTGCTTCGCGTTAGCTTTTTCAACAACTTCCTTGATCACCTTCACGGATGAACGTTCAACTTCTTTTGGGTTCTGCTCCGCCCACTCCGGTTGCGGGTAATACGTCGTGATCATATCTTCTGCCTCAGCAATGAGCTTTCCTGTTATATCAAAAACAACCGCTTTAACACTCGTTGTTCCTATATCAAGTCCGATAACCAATTCTCTTAACATAACTACCTCTTCCTTTACATCTTGTTAGAAAAGGCTCTGGAGATAAAAACCCCAAAGCCTTGCCTGAACCTGGTTTTCTTTTCACTAATTTGAAAAAAACAAGAATATCACTTGGTTCTTATGGATCCCCTATCAAGTAGGACGCCCGCTCCAGGTAGTCGCTGAGACCCCGCAAGAAAAGTGAGTTTCTTTTCTGAGTAGGCTCAAGTAGCAAGCCTGCGGAAAGCGTAATAGATTTCTGTAGCGCAGGGCTAAGTGACGTCCTTCGTCTATACTTTCTTTACTAGTTAAAAAGCACCTTATTGGATATCAGTATAAGCGTGACTAAGGTTCAGGTGGTAAGAACGCCACCTGAACCAAGTCTTCTTTAGATTGTCATACTGCCGAATCCACCATCTACACGAAGGAGGGAGCCAGTTACAAAGCCGGATGCTTTATCGGAAGCAAGATATACCGCTGCACCTTGTAATTCTTCGGGCTCACCAAAACGATTCATTGGTGTGTGGTTCATGATCGATTCAATGCGATCTTCACTTAAAATTTTGCGGTTTTGCTCTGCAGGGAAGAATCCCGGAATGATTGCATTAACCCGAATACCATTTGGAGCAAATTCTCTAGCCAAAAACTGCGTTACGCTATTTACGCCCGCTTTTGAAGCAGAATACGTAAATACTTTAGATAATGGTGTGGTTGATGAAACAGATGAAATATTAATGATACTACCTTTCCGTCCTTGGTCGATCATCTTTTTCGCAAAAACTTGGGTAGTAAATACCAAGCCTTTTAAATTCACATCCATAATGTCATCCCACTCTTCCATGTCCAAATCCATGAATGGTGTGGAACTGTTTTTACCAGGCGCATTAAGGACAATATCCCAGCCACCTGACCATGCTTCAATTTCTTTAGCTAAGTTTTCAATGGAGTCCAATGAGCTAACGTCAGCCTGAAATGACTTCGCAACGCCACCATCTGCTTCAATCGCCTTGGTTACTTCTTCCGCCTTATCCATATTACGACCAACGATTGCCAGCTGTGCACCTTGAGCTGCTAATCCTTTTGCAATTGATCCGCCAAGTACACTGTTACCACCAATTGCTACTGCTGTTTTCCCTGTTAAATCAAATAAATTACTCATCTCGTATTTCCCCCTTAAATAAATAGTTAAGCTAAATTACCTGCTTCATTGTAGTTCAAGTCATATAAATCTGACGTTTGTTCCAAATTCGGATGTTCTTTTACGTGATCAAGTAATGCTTCTGATACTTCAATCTCACTTAATTCTAATGTGTTTTTAATTCGCACCATTTTCACTTGGGTGAAGTCTAAAATATTACATGTTTTGATCGCGGCTTGAATGGCCTGCTGATCGTTTGGCAATGTGGTTGAGATGTGCGTTGGACCAACTACGGTTGATGTTAGTCCATTCGCATAAGTTGCTTCCCGGTCCATTTTATCGACAAGACGCTGGGTAGTGAAATCTGCTGTACCCACACCATTTGCATTTCCTTCCGTCTCTGGTGTCAAATCCAGAACAGCCATTTTCGTTACATCCGGCCCGCCGTGGGCATATGGTGTTGGATAGCGTCCGGTAATATTCGGATCCATACCATCTCCACTAATATTTTTACCGATTTCATCCAAAATGAGTACATCAATCTGATCAAAATGAAGCTTCGGCAATAAGTCTTTGGATAGCTGTTGCAACTTAATTTCCTTTTCTTCAATTTCTTCAGGTGCTAGTACTGCTATTTCTGCAACTTTATCAAATGCGTTCTCAACAGTTCCCACTGCAAACAGAATTGGCATTTTAGACATGATCATCTTCGCCATTGCAGGTACATGCTCCGCCATATGCTTAAATCCTAGCTGATGACATGCTTCTGCACCTTTTTGTTTACCAAGCCCAATACTGATCATTTTCATGATGCCACTTTCAACCGGTCCACGGAAAGCTGTATGTGGTTTTACACGGTTAATGACAACGATGCCATCAGCCTGTGAAGCTATTTTATCTACATAAACGGGCAGCCCATTTGGTAATTCTCCAACTTTCACGACTTCCATCGAGGAACGAATTTCCGCATGAACACTTTCTTCTGTAACACCCAAATGCTCCAGGACAGCCTTTTGCCCTTCACCTGTAGCTCCACCATGGCTTCCCATACATGGAACAATAAACGGCTTAGCGCCTAAGTCCTGTAAAAATTTAACCGTTACAGCGGTTGTCTCGACTAGACGATCCAGCCCTCTACTTCCAACTGCGACTGCAATTTCCATGCCTGGTTTAACTGTCTCTTTGATATATTCCTTTTCTAATTCAGCTTGTAAAGCAGCGCTTAGATCATCCACTTGTGTTGCATCGAATACCTGCCTCACTTTTGCCATCTTCGGTACTGGAATATCTTTTAGCAATTCCTGAAGAATGCCCATATCGCATTCACTCCGCTTCTATAATTTTTTATGCAGTGAAGAAAGTATAACTACTTTCTTACTGCATAAGTGCAACGAAGGCACTCGCCATTAAAGGCTTGGCGAATGCCAAGTTTTCTAATTAATTCTTTATATATTTCCCTTTTCATTGCTTTTTCACACTACCCTACATAAGTAAGCGTAGCTAATGGTGTAATCCCTTTCAAATACCTATATAACAGGACCTTTTTATTTAGTTTAGTAACCAAACAAATTATTCATTATTAGAATATCATTCGATCAAACTTCCGTCAAACATTATACTTCATTTCAATGATAGAAAAGGACTGCCCAAAATATTGTGTCTGGACAGTCCTTTGCATTATATTATCTTTACAGTATTGGACGCTTAACCAACTTCTGTTTCTAATGTTTCACTCGGCAATACTTCATTCATACTACCCGTGCGATAACCGCGTAAGTCTAAGCTGACATAGGTAAAACCAAGTGAAGTAAGCTTCATTTGAACTTTATCATGTTGTTTCAATAATTCCGGCATGTCCTCAGGGGTAACTTCCACACGTGCCACTTCCCCATGATGACGAACACGCACCATCTTAAATCCAAGGTTCATGATGAAGCGTTCTGCCTGATCTACTTGTTCAATTTTATACTTATCCAATTTGGTTCCATAAGGAATTCTGGAAGCCAAGCTACATGACGCAGGTTTATCCCAGACCGGAACGCCAAGTTCTTTGGTAAGAGCACGAACTTCTTGTTTGTATAATCCAGCTTCCTGGAGCACACTACGGGCACCTTCTTCTGTTCTTGCTTGGAGACCTGGTCTGAAATCATCTAGATCATCCATGATCATGCCATCCAGCACGTAATCATATCCCAGCTCTTTTGCCAATTGATTCAAATGAGAATAGAGCAGTTTCTTACTGTAGTACCAGCTATCTGGGTTATTCGCTGCGATCCCGGCATCTTCCAATTCTTTAATCTCTGTTTTCAGAACACGAATGCCCATTTCTTCCGCAAGTTTTACTGCCTTGTCAAACTCTTCTTGACGGAATAATTCTGATGCAACAACAACTGCCAACACCTGGTCTCCCAGCTCCTGTTGTGCACGTCTCAATACCAGTGTACTATCAACACCACCGGAAAAGGCAACCATCACGCGACCCATATCGGAAAGAATCTCTCCTAGTTGATGATCTTTTTCAACCATTGTTTTACTCATGCCTCTCGCCTCACTTTATATTTTTTCTCTTCTAAAAGAGATTAAATTTTTCGGTCTCTAAAACAGTTAATTCTCTAGCATTATATGACTCTCTATATCTAGATTACTGTCCGAATTTGTAACTGTCAACTTAAATCTTTCAGTCGGTTACCACGATTGCCTGCTCTTGTGCTTGTAAACACAGTTCTGCAGCTTTAAAGGCGTGGGCTTGTGTCATTGCATATTCTGTACGGTTTATACAATCTTTGATGAATGCACCAAAGAACGGAAAGCCTACTTTTCCAGATAGCTCGTAATGCTTCTCGCCACCTTTATTCACCAGATATAAATGATCCCCGGTATCTGTTTCACTTGCCACATCCACATATTTGCGAATTTCAATGGTTCCTTCTGTTCCAGTAATGAAAGTACGACCGTCCCCCCATGTGCGCAATCCATCCGGTGTAAACCAATCCACCTTGAAGATTTGTGTTGCTCCATTGTCCCCACGTAATGTCGCATCACCATAATCCTCCAATTCTGGATGAGCTGGGTTATTATAATTTCCTACTTTACTATGTAGGATTTCCGCATCCTCACAGCCAGCATAATATAAAAACTGTTCAATTTGATGACTGCCAATATCACACAAAATACCACCATATTGCGCTTTATTGAAAAACCAATCCGGGCGACTTGGAGCATTCAGGCGATGGGGTCCAAAACCGGTTACTTGGATCACCTTTCCGATTGCACCCTCTTCAATCAACTCACCTGCAAAAACAGCGCCTTCAACATGTAGACGTTCACTGAAGTAGACCATATACTTTTGCCCTGTCTTTTCTACAACACGTTTCGTCTCTTCTAATTGTGCCATCGTCGTAAATGGCGTTTTATCTGTAAAATAATCTTTTCCAGCTTCCATTACTTTATTGCCAAGCGCACTTCGATCTGATGGTATAGCTGCCGCTGCCACTAGTTTAATAGCCTGATCATTCAAGATTTGTTCTAAAGAATCCGCGACCTTAACTTCAGGGAATGTTTTAACAAACTCCGCGACCTTTTCCTCATCCGGATCGTAAACCCACTTCAATGTGGCACCCGCCTCCAGTAAACCATTACACATCCCATAAATATGGCCATGATCCAATGCCGCTGCAGCGATTGGGAACTCCCCCTCCTTAACAACCGGATTCGGTTTCCCTTTCGGTGCATAATTCATTCCATCCTTACCCATCTATCATCACTTCCCTTTAAATTTTGCTCTTTTAATTTGGCTTTTTCCACATCATTTATTGCTAACATCACCACAGTTGATACAAACCGCGACATTACCTATCGCTTCGGAAATACACTACGCTTTCCGCGGGCTCGCGCTGAGCCTCCTCGCAAAAAACGCTGCGGGGTCTCATCGTCTTCGCATTCCCGCAGGAGTCTACGTGTATTTTCTGCGCTGATATTGTGTTTTGTAACTTCATCACATTAATTACTTAAATATATCAAAACATTAGCTATCTACTTTTATGATGGTTGATTGGAGCGGAGGGCAGTCGACTCCAGCGGGAAAAGCAACAGCTGAAAATCCCGCAGGAAGCGGTTTTTGCTTCCGAGGAAGTTGAAGCGTTGCCCGCGGAAAGCGACTGCCTGCAGCGGAAATCAACATACCTTACATCGCAGTTTATAGAAACCCTTGTATGAAACAACATTCTTTTAGAAATTAGCCTGCATTTTTCATCCTATTAAAACCAGTCCGCATATCCTAATTCTCTTAAGTTATCTGCTGATATTTTCAAGCAATCGAATGGATCACGTCCGTACGTATCATCTTGTTCAATTAAGAAATATTGTACACCGCTATCAAGCCCTGCTTCAATGATCGCCTTCATATCAAGATTTCCTTCACCAACCTCAGCAAACTCGATTAAGTTCGTGAATTTCTCAAAAAATGTACCCATATCTTTTAAATCATCCGCTGTCACATCCAATTTACCAATCCGATAATCTTTCAAGTGTAATAGGGAAATGCGCCCTTTATATTCTTTGACAAATTCAACCGGATCGACGCCGGCCCGCTGAATCCAATGTACATCCAGTTCAAAGCCAAGCTTAGACGTATTGTTTTTAATCATGTCTAATAAATACTCACCATCAAATTTTTGAAATTCGATATGGTGTGTATGATAATATAATTCAATTCCTTCACCAGCCAGCTTTTCAGCCATTGCCTCTGCTCTTTCGATAAATGCCATAATTTGATCCTTATCACCCATCACATTTAATGGAAGCATGCCAATACGCAAAAAGTTACAATCGAGTGTTTTACAATCGTTGACAATTTTATCAAAATCATCTGTTAGCGTTTCCCCAGGTGCGCCCGGCATCATCGGCTCTAGAGGAGCTGACATCGCTGCGATTTTAATGTCGAAGTCTTTGCTTGCCCGTTTCAATTCTCCAACATTTTCTTCCGTCATCGGAATTTGTGATACTTCCACTGCACCATAACCAAGTTCAGATAGTTTTTTCATTGTTTCATAAGCACCAAGCTCTTCCACTTTCCCTTTAAGCATCATCATTTGAACGCCGATTTTTCCTTTTTTCATTATTGATATACCTCCATGTTTATTTCTTGTTTAATTTCTGAAGATCTGCGAATCGCACTAATCATTTCCATGGATGTCTGCGCATCCTTCACATGGATATAGTCTTGAGAGTCATTTTCGATACAGGTATAGAAATGATTGATTAATTTAGCATGGCTGGCCCCGTAATAAAACTTCGACCCAGGAAGTTTTTTATCTTCAATGATTTCTTCTTTTTTCCCGTGTTCATTTGCCTTTGTTAGGATACTGTCTTTAATCGTTAGTTTCCCTTTTTCTAAAATAACCTGCAATTCGACACTGGAATTTCCTGCGTTTGTATTTGTCGCAAAAAATAACCCCGTCGAACCATTACTAAATTGAATATTGGCCACTGCTGTGTCTTCCACGTCATAACCATAATCAAATAAATTGTCGACAGACCCTCTAATCGTGTTAATTTCACCACCAAGTAACTGCATTAAATCGAGCGTGTGTATCGCCTGATTAATCATGACACCGCCGCCGGCATACTTCATTTGGCCCCTCCATGGTTTCACATCATAATAGGCTTTCGGGCGAAACCAAGTAACCAATCCTTTTAAACCGGTGACTTTCCCATATTTTCCACTTGCCACGATTTCCTGTAGCTTTTCAAATGTTTCATTGAAACGATTTTGGAAAGAGACGCAAATCTTAATATCCTTGTTTGCTTCCTCCAAATCTACTAAGGACATACCTTCTTCCGCATTACGTGCCAATGGCTTTTCCTGAAATACGTGTACACCTTTTTCCACACAAGCTTTCGTTGCCTGATAATGGAGGTGATGCGGCAAACAAACATGGACACAATCCAACTTTTCCTGTTTAAGCATTACTTCATAATCGGAATAAAAGTTAACACCTGGAACCGTATCTTTTAACGTTTCGTCAATATCGCACACGGCGGTCAACACTGCATTAGGATTGGCTTGAATCGCTGGTATATGAATTTTTGAAATATCTCCAAGCCCAATAATGGCTATTCTAAGCATAAGCCCGTTCCCCCTTGAAAACTAACCCATAGCCAAGCAGGCAATGAGTTAGTTCGATAGATTATTATTTTTGATTGACCTTTTCCTCTTCTATCTTTTTGTTTAATTCTGCCAGGTAAACATCTTCATCCACGGGAAGTTCTACTTCCTTACCTAACCAGCTTGATAGATGAATAGCGTTTGCTAATGCAACCCCATTGATGCCATCACTGCCAGGTGCGAGTAGCGGCGTGCCATCTAAAACATTGGCAGCAAAGTTTTCCATTACTGCGGTATGTTGTCCGCCCCAAACACTTTCAAATTCCAGTACTTCTTCACTGTACACTTCTGACAGATCTCCACCCATGAAGAGCTTCGTAACATCTGCCCAAGCCATGGTGTCGCTCATTTCCTTCTCTGATTTATAAAGGCGCTTGATTGTTACTTTCTTACTGTCGTCCACCACGATTTTCCCTTTATCACCAAGGATTTCGAAGCGGTCTGTCCCCATGATGTCATGTGTACAAGTAATAAATACACCCGTTGCCCCATTGCCATAGTCAAGCAATGTCGTTACTTCATCTTCCACTGCAATATCTCTTTGATAACCGTATTTCACATTCGAATACACCTTTTTAGGTACACCGCAAATCCATTGAAGTAGGTCCAATTGGTGTGGGGCCTGGTTAACAAGCACACCGCCACCTTCACCTTCCCATGTTGCTCTCCATGCACTTTGGTCATAATAGCCTTGTGGTCTCCACCATGTCGTAATAATCCAATTCGTTCGGCGAATATTACCGATTTCGCCATTATCAATAACTTCCTTCACCTTTTGGTATAGTTCGTTTGTTCTTTGGTTGAACATAATGCCAAACGTTAATTCTGGTTTGGTAGCAGCAAATTCGTTTAGCTCTTTTACTTGCTTCGTATAAACACCTGCTGGCTTTTCAACCAATGCATGGATATCTCTTTTTAGTGATTCAATACCCATTTCGGGATGCAAGTAATGCGGCACACAAGTTACAATCGCATCAACATCGCCGCTTTCCAGCATATCGATATAGTTATCATAAAATGGAACGTCTGGATACTTTTCTTTTGCTACTGCTTTTTTCTCTGGATCGGTATCACAAATTGCACCAATTTCCATGTTCTTTACTCTTCCCTCTGCAATAAAGCCTGCATATGCGCCACCTTGCGCACCCAAACCTATAATTCCCAATCTCACTTTTTTCATCATACATTCTCCTTACTATATATTTGTTGACGTAACCTGCGATATTCTCTAGCCGTTACGCCTACTTTTTCACGAAAATAACGACTAAAATGGGAAACGCTTTCGAATCCGCTTTCATTCGCAATATCCTTTAATGCTTTATCCGGTTCCATTTCAAGTAAATATTTCACCTGGGTTAGCCGGTATCCCATGACATACTCCATTACTGTAAACCCTGTCATTTCCTTAAATAAATGGGAAACGTAAGATTTACTTAGATTAAGCCCTTCGGCAATGGAATCCACTGTTAATTTACGCATATAATTTGATTGGATATATGCAACAACGTCCTCCGCATACGCAGCCTTCTCCGGCTTCTCATCCGGAATTTTCCTCGAATCCATTTCCCCGAGCCGGTTCACACTAATTAACACTTGCAGTAATAATACCTTCATTTCTGTCTCCGATTGAAGATCCTGTCTTTTTCCAGCTTGTTGCAATTCTGACAGACGGCATATGGTTCTTTCCAATTCCTTGGACTCCTCATTTTCCTTGGTACGGATCAAGCAATGCTGTAGTTTTTTAAAGGCATCTAATAAATACATACTGTTTAATTCTGTTAACACGCCTTTAATCCACTGTGGAGAAAAATGAACGACACTGCGAACATATTCACTATTTGGATTCACATTCGGTTTATGGAGTGTCATCCCATCCATTAACAAAATATCACCAGGCTCCAAATCGTAAATTTGATTATGAATCAAATATCGACATGATCCAGCATGAAAAAAATATATTTCATATTCCTGATGTGAGTGATAGTCAAATGTTTCTGTAATCCCATGCATTCGGTACATTGCCAGGATGGATTGATTCAAAATTATCACTCCCTTTAGCGTACCCATCTATTAGTATATAACAAAAAAAGCGTAAAAACATTGCCTAGAACTGTCTAAATTACCGAATAAATTATCTAGGAATGCTTTTTAAAAAGCATTCCTAGATAATTTTAGGATAAACGTTTGGTTTGCCTGCGGGTGTTTAATAGAATCGATTATTCTCCAATAATTACACGAAGTACATTCGGATGATCTTGAAAGGTCTTCGTTCCAGCGCCATAACCAATCGCATCTACTTTCATCGCTGGCAAGGTACAAAATTCATCTGCAAGTACCGCTGCAATCGCCGCACCAGTTGGCGTCGTCAACTCTGCCTTTAATTCGCTTGCAGCAATGGGTACGCCAAGTA
Organism: Virgibacillus halotolerans; assembly: GCF_016908515.1. GTDB lineage: Bacteria > Bacillota > Bacilli > Bacillales > Amphibacillaceae > Virgibacillus_M > Virgibacillus_M halotolerans. The sequence goes on along the minus strand of NZ_JAFBEA010000013.1, from coordinate 83,102 downwards.
AAATTTCTAATGTGGCCGGTGCTGGAATCGGATATACACCATGATCGATATGAATCCTTCCTGATCCAACTGGGACATGCGCCGATTTAATCACATCTATCTCCATTTGTTGTATCAATATTGCTGTCCCGACGATGTCTATAATAGAATCCACTGCGCCTACCTCATGAAAATGAACCGATTCAAGTGGCATGCCATGAATTTTACCTTCTGCTTCTCCTATTTTTTTAAAGATTTTTAAAGACATATTCGTTACTTCATCAGAAAAACCAGCCGCTTCTATCAATTTCACAATATCCTTATACGACCGATGACCGTGGTGATGGTGTTGGCCATGTGAATGATGATGTTCGTGATGATGATCTGCTTCCGCTAGCACCACATCGAATTTTGTCCCCGTAATTCCGTTCTTCACAACTTTATTCCATTTTAATTCATATTCGCTATCCATATGTAGTTTTTTCAATTCTTCTTCTAAATGGGATGGATCCCCTCCAGCATCAAGCAGCGCACCAATCGTCATGTCTCCACTCATTCCTGAAAAACAATCAAAGTATAGGGTTTTCATTTCAATCACTCCTTTTTATTATTGTATCGTGTCATCATCGTTAAACTATGATATATTATAATAAGCATCAATGTAAACGCTTTATAAAGCCTTTCAATTAGAAAATACTCGATTACCTTTTTATTTTACTATTTTATTTGTTCAACAGACAAATTAAAAGGTAGAAATCACATCGTTCTACGCAAAAATGTTTCACAACAAGGGGGATTTTGTATGGTTACAGGTGATGGTGCCTACATTAAAAAAATTAATAGAAGTGTCATTTTAAAAAACATCATCGAACATGGCAGAATATCGCGCGCAGATCTTTCAAAAATTACGGGTCTCAATAAAGCAACGATTTCTGTACAGGTTGCCAGTTTATTAGATGACGAACTCATTTACGAAACACAGCTCGAACACAACACAGTCGGTAGAAGACCCATTATGCTTTCCATCAACGGCCCGGCCGGCTACGTATTGGGAATCGATCTTGACTATAATCAGATTCAATATACCGTTTCTGATTTACAAGGAAACCCTGTTCAATCTGATACGATTCAACTCGAAACAGACGATTATGATACGATCGTGCGGCAATTAATTGAACAAATAAAGCATTATAGTGCACAATATGTCAACAGCCGTTACGGTCTGATTAGCGTAATGATCGGCATCCACGGTACAGTCAATAAAGATGAAAGCATTTTATTTGTTCCTAAATTTCAATGGCGTCAAAAAGCGTTAAAGGCAACACTCCAAAAGGAATTAAGTATCCCCATTTCCATTGAAAACAATGCGAATCTTTCGGCCTATGCAGAAAGCGTATATAAACATCAAAAAAACAGTAACCTGCTAAATCTCAATATCTCTTCAGGTATTGGCGCAGGCATCATGATTGACGGCAAACTCCACAAAGGATATCACGGCTATGCCGGCGAAATGGGACATATGATTATCTTTCCAGATGGTGATCGCTGTAAATGTGGTAACCAGGGATGCTGGGAACTGTATGCCTCGGAACCAAGCTTCTTTGCACAATTGGAAAAGGAACAGGGTAAGTCTAATATAAAATTTGACGATGTACAAAAATGGATCGATACCCAGGATCCTGTCACGTACAAAGTACTGAATCAATTTATAAAACACATATCCATCGGGCTAAATAATATTATTAATTTGTATAATCCGGAAACCTTGGTTATCAACAGTAGGGTATTGCGGATGTATCCAAATGTAATTGACCAAATCAAAAGTAACCTGCATTCATCCATGAGTCAGTATCAGGAAATCGTTATCTCTAACCTTGGAAACAAAGCCTGTGTGATGGGTGCTTGTGCGCTTTCCATTAAACGCTTTTTACAAGTACCGGAACTGATATTAACATACGCCAATGCGGTTGAATTGCAGGCAGCGCAATTTTAATTTTTTAAAAGAAATCCCCCGTTTTATTGAACAGGGGATTTCTTTATGTTTAGAACCAATTTGTATGGAATGTACCCGCTTTGTCTTTTCGTTCATACGTGTGCGCACCAAAGTAGTCACGTTGCGCCTGTAATAGGTTAGCTGGTAAATCCGCCGTACGATAGCTATCATAGTAAGCTATTGCACTCGAGAATGCTGGCACTGCAATTCCTTGTTTAATTGCTACGGAAACGACTTCACGCAATGCGGATTGATATCCTTCAACAATTTCCTTGAAGTAAGGATCCAGTAATAAATTCGCTAAGCCTGGTTCACGATCATAAGCATCTTTAATTTTTTGTAGGAATCTTGCGCGAATAATACATCCACCACGCCAAATCATCGAAATATCCCCGTATTGCAGATTCCAATCATTTTCTTCGGATTGGGCACGCATTTGAGCAAATCCTTGTGCATAAGAACAGATTTTACTCATGTACAATGCCTTACGTACGGCTTCAATTAGTTCCTCTTTATTGCCTTCGTATTTGTTTACACCTGGTCCGCTCAATACCTTACTGGCTTTCACGCGTTCTTCCTTCATTGCAGAGATACAACGTGCAAACACAGACTCCGTGATCAATGGAAGTGGAACACCAAGGTCAAGCGCATTTTTACTTGTCCATTTTCCAGTACCTTTTTGACCTGCTTTATCCAAGACAAGTTCTACAAGTGGTTTCCCAGTTTCTTCATCCACTTTTGTAAATATGTCCGCTGTAATTTCAATTAAATAACTATCTAATTCGCCTTTATTCCATTCTGAAAATACTTCATGAAGTTCTTGCGCTTCTAATCCAAGTACTTGTTGCAAGATGAAATAGGCCTCAGAGATTAACTGCATATCCCCATACTCAATACCGTTATGAACCATCTTCACATAATGCCCTGCACCACCTGGTCCAATATATGTGCTACATGATTCACCGTCTACTTTTGCTGCAATCGCATCAAAGATTGGTGCGACAAGATCATACGCCTCTTTCTGTCCACCAGGCATAATCGAAGGACCATTCAACGCGCCTTCTTCTCCACCGGATACACCAGTACCAATAAAATGGATGCCTGTTTTCTCCAGTTCTTTATTACGACGGATGGTATCTTCAAATAATGTATTCCCACCATCAATTAGAATATCACCTTTGGCAAGGTAAGGTTGCAAGGACTCGATTGTTGCATCTGTTGCCGGTCCTGCTTTCACCATGAGTAAAATTTTACGTGGCTTTTCCAAAGAATTAACGAATTCTTCGATACTTTTTGCACCAACAAAGTTTTTACCTTTGGCCTCTTCCGCCAAGAAAGCGTCTGTTTTTTCCGGAGAGCGATTATATACAGAAACAGAATATCCTCTGCTTTCAATATTTAATGCCAAGTTTTTACCCATTACTGCTAAACCAATTACACCTATTTGTTGTTTTGACATGTTCATTTCCTTTCTTGTAAAAAAGTAATTTAGATTGCGATTTAGATTGAAAAATAACGTTTGGCATTCTCATAACAAATTCCGCGCACATACTTTTCAAGCAAAGCCATGTCCTTTGGAACCTTTCCTTCTTCAACCCATGTACCTAACAAGTTGCAGAGTATTCTTCTGAAGTACTCATGTCTTGAGAATGATAGGAAACTTCTGGAATCTGTTAGCATGCCAACAAAGTTACTAATCAACCCGACATTCGCTAAAATCTTCATCTGGTCTTCCATACCATCAATTGTATCATTAAACCACCATGCAGTACCAAATTGAACCTTCCCAGGAATTTCATCATCTTGATAATTGCCTGCCATGGAAGCAAGTACATGATAATCGTTGGAATTTAAGCTATACAATATTGTTTTCGGAAGTTTATTCTTTTCTTCCATTGCATCTAACAAACCAGAAAGTTTATCCGCTATAGGAAGATCACCAATAGAGTCAAAGCCACTATCCGGACCAATCTTGTTAAACATTCTTGTATTATTATTGCGGAGTGGACTTAAATGCAGCTGCATAACCCAGCCTTTGTCTGCGTAGAATTCACCCAATGATACTAATGTAAAAGTCTTATATTGGTCTATTTCTTTTGCTGACAATGTTTCGCCATTTAATCGCTTACGGAAAACCGTCGCAACTTCTTCTTTTGTAGCCTGCTCATAAAATAGAACACTTATGCCGTGATCAGAGCTTCTGCAGCCATGCTCATCGAAGTAATCAACGCGTTTTGCTAATGCCTGTAAAAATTCGTCGTAACTTTCAATTGCTGTATCTGCCGCTTTTCCTAATTTCTCTAGCCAAGGGAGAAATCCATCCTTTTCAATGCTTAAACCATTATCCGGGCGAAAAGATGGGGATACCTTTGTTTCATACCCTTCTTTCGCCAGTGCAATATGTGTGGCTAAATCATCTGCCGGATCATCGGTGGTACCAAGGAACTCTACTTTGTCCTTTTTCAATAAAGAGCGAATCGACCATTCAGGAGAATTGAGCTTTTTATTCGCCTCTTCCCATATTGCCGGTGCTGTCTCCTCATTCAATACGTCATCAATCCCAAAATAATTTAATAGTTCAAGATGTGTCCAGTGATATAATGGGTTACCAAACGTATTTGGTACTGTTTTAGCCCAAGCTAAAAACTTTTCATAATCACTTTTATCGCCAGTAATATATTCCTCGCTAATTCCGTTCGCGCGCATTGCTCTCCATTTATAATGATCCCCGGCAAGCCAAATCTCAGCTAAGTTTTTATAATTTGTATCTTCCAAAATAGCTACTTGATCTAAATGATTATGATAATCGATGATTGGTAAATGCTTCGCGGTCTGATGATAAAGTTCCTTCGCGGTTTCATTATATAGTAGAAAGTCATCTGTGATAAATGTTTTCATATGAATTCAACCTCTCCCCATTTTTATTAAATAGCATGTAAAGTTTATCGTTACTTTATATTCCTGTTACAGCTGCTAATAACAAATCTTCTACTGATTAATTATTTGTTTACTAAACAAACTATTTCTCTTATACTGTTATAATATATGTAAACGGTTTATTTTTCAAGCAGAATTATACAATTTTACTGATTTTTTAGGAGGACATATAGTGAATACTGGCGATGCTAGTTATATCAAACAATTAAACAGAAGTATTTTGCTCGAGGAGATCATTAAAAACATGTCATTATCAAGGAGTGATCTAGCAAGAATCACCGGGTTAAATAAAGCGACTGTCTCTTCCCAGGTGAATGATTTCATTCAGGAGCATATTGTCATTGAGAAAAATATAGGAGAATCGATTACACGGGGGAGAAAACCCATTTTATTAGAAATTAATGGGCGTGCTGGATATAGTATTGGCGTTGATATCGATGAACATCAAATGAACATTCTCTTTACAGATTTAAAAGGGGCACCAATTAAAAAAATAAAATTGAAGATCAGTAACGATAATTTGGATCATGTCACCAAACAATTAATCGAAAGTCTTAAGCCCTATCTAGCTGATTTGGATCAAACCTATAAACCAATTGGACTTGTTGGTGTTGGCGTAGGTATTCATGGTATTGTGAATAATGAAAATGAAATTATTTTTACACCTAAACATCAATGGTCCAACATTAATATAAAACATAGCTTGGAAGCGTCATTGCAAACGCAGGTTGTCGTTGATAACAATGCCAATCTAAGTGTTTTTGCAGAACAGGTCTACGATGAGCACATTGCGGATTTATTTTGTATCACATTGTATTCAGGTATTGGCTTAGGAATGATACATAAAAATGAAATTTATCATGGCTATCAAGGTTTCGCAGGGGAAATCGGTCATATGATCATTGAATCGCAAGGATTGCCCTGCCCTTGCGGCAACAAAGGATGTTGGGAATTGTATGCTGCCGAAAAGGCATTGGTCGATCAATTACATAAAAAGACCTCCATCGGCGGCGCTATTGATTTAGTATCCTTATTAAATCAGGAAGGAGCAGTCCCTGTTATCGATACGTACCTGGATTATTTAGCCATTGGGTTAAACAATATTATTAATATTTTCAATCCGGAAAAAATCGTTCTAAATGGTGCCATTATTAATGAAAACTCTCCATTCATTACAGAAATAGAGCACAAACTCAAATCCAAAATGAATAATTATCGGGACATCCGGGCCTCTAAGTTAGGAGCGGATTCTGCGGCACTTGGCGGCGCAGCACTTGCGATTAAAAACTTCCTTGGACTGCAGGCGATTAATTATGTAGGTTATGACTATACCAAATCCAGCCTGATAGCAAAGTAAGAACGGAGGTTGTTTCTCGTATACTTTGTTGATATTGATATAAACCGTGACGGGATGAATTCGGTTCTTTGTCTTACCTCTTCGGAAATACACTACGCTTTCCGCGGGCTCGCGCTGAGCCTTCAACGCACAGGATGTGCTAGTGCAGACGTTGCCACAGGACGTTGGCGTACTTAGTCTGCCTCGCAAAGAACGCTGCGGGGTCTCATCGCCTTCGCTGTCCCGCAGGATTCTATGTGTATTTCCTTCGATGCTATTGTGTTTTGCAGCTTCACCCATCTATTGCTTGATTATATCAAACGATAGCTATTTACTTTTACGATCGTTGATTGGAGCGAAAATCAACATGCTTTCAAGATTCATCACTTAGAGAAAAATTTTAAAAAACAGCCAAAGGAAATCATAGAAAGGCGGCGATTACTTGACAGAGCTATTCTTTATTTTAAAAGATATTATATTACCTATTTTCATTATTATGGCCATTGGCTTTATCTTACAGAAGAAGTTTAACTTGGATGTCCAGACATTAGCAAAATTAAATATCTATTTTCTTGTTCCCGGATTTATATTTGTTAAATTATACAGCACGACGTTCTCCGCTTCTTTATTTGGCAAGGTGATGTTCTTCTTCATTATCTATGTTATTATCCTTTACCTCATTTCGCTTTTATGGGCGAAGCTATCCGGTGCAAAGAAGGATGAGAAAATTGCCTTTTCTAACAGTGTGATGTTTTTTAACTCTGGTAATTATGGTGTTCCTGTTAATGATTTAGTATTTAAAAGCGACCCATTCGCCATGTCCATCCAGGTTATCATGCTTACATTGCAAAACATCTTCCTGTTTTCTTATGGAATATTTTCACTGCAATCGGTCAAAATCGGCAAGTTAAAAGCTGCACTTGGCTATTTTAAGATGCCGGTTTTATATGCATTGCTGGCTGGTATCCTGTTAAATGTTTACAATGTGCCGGTTCCAGCGTTTGTTTGGGTCCCAGCAAATTATATTGCGGATGCAATGGTTTCTCTCGCATTACTTACACTCGGTGCACAAGTTGCTCAAATTAAATTTAAAACGGGGTTATCATCCGTTTATTTCAGCTTATTAATTCGACTCATTATCGGACCGATCATCGCCCTGGGAATGATTTATGTCTTTCAAATTGACGGTATTGCGGCCCAGGCATTGTTAATCGCTTCTGCAATGCCTACATCTGTAAACAGCTCGGTTATTGCACAAGAATATAATAATCAACCCAATTTCGCCGCCCAGGTTGTCCTGTTTTCTACCCTGGCCAGTACCGTTACTGTTACCATGGTCATTTATTTGGCAAGAATTTTATTTTAATGGAGCAGGTTTCAGTTGAATATACGAACAGAAAAAATTTCCCTTCTGTTAAACTTGTATTTTTCACTTTTCAAGGAGATACTTAATATATATAAGTAATGTTAATGTGGTTTTTAAAACGGATTTTTTAAGGGGAACTATTTACATGGAATCGATAGCAGATTTTTTTCAAAAAAAAGGCGTTAAACGTGCCATTATTTTTGGCTTAATCGTCCTCATTCTTTTCAGTGTTAGAAGTATGATGAATCTCATTCTCCTAACATTTATTTTTACTTTTTTAATGAATGGACTTGTTGAATTTACAATCGCACGCTTAAAGCTAAACCGAACACTGCTTGTGTTATTGCTATATACAATTATTGTTGGTTTATTAACAGTAGGCATTGTGAAGTATTTGCCGATTGTTACAACAGAAATCAGCCAATTAATTAGACAGATTACAAACTTTTCAACACAATCATATGACAATTCCATCATAAACTTCATTGAGTCGATTATCACAAACAATCAGATTACCGCTTATATAGAAAATGGTTTTTCATTTCTCTTGAAATCTTTTTCGGATATTAGTAAAACGAGTGTCCAGGTTTTGATCGCTTTATTGTTAAGTCTATTTTTCCTGCTTGAAAAGCCGCGTTTAATAGCATTCACGAAGAAGTTTAAAGATAGCAAGATTGCACCATTCTATCATGAGATTGAGTTCTTCGGTAAAAAGTTCTCACGTACATTTGGAAAAGTAATTGAAGCTCAGTTCATTATCGCACTCATTAATACATGTCTATCCGTCATTGTATTAATGGTTCTTGGATTCCCACAGGTTTTTGGATTAACCATTATGATCTTCTTTCTAGGGCTCATCCCTGTTGCAGGTGTTATTATTTCACTTATCCCGCTTACGCTCATTGCGTTTACAATAGGTGGATTTTTGAAAGTATTCTACTTATTTGTAGCTATTATGATGATTCATGGGATTGAAGCATATATTCTAAATCCGAAGCTGATGTCTTCCAAAACAAATTTACCAGTTTTTTATACGTTTGTCGTACTTATTTTCTCGCAAAACTTCTTTGGTGTCTGGGGATTAATTATCGGTATCCCAGTGTTCGTTTTCTTACTTGATATACTGGAAGTAACAGATAATAATTCAAAAAAAATAAAAAAACAGGTTACCTAGTAGAAACTCACAAAATAAAACAGCCTATTTCATTCATAATGAAATAGGCTGTTTTCGTTGATATATCCCTATAAATGGAAGGCTCTGTACAGTGTTAATGACCTGGCTTTATTTAAGGTGTCTATTTATTATTAACATGATAGCGCCCTTTTGGTACCACAGAAGGAGATCCTGAAATCGGGTCCTTTACCACAATGCAATCAAGCCCGAAAATGTCTTTAACCAATGTACTCGTTATAACCTTTGATGGCTCACCCCCAGCCATCAGCTTGCCCTCATGAAGCGCAAAGATATTGTCTGCATAACGCGCAGACAAGTTTATATCATGAAGAACCATTACAATCGTAGTTCCATGTTTGCGGTTAAGGTCTGTAAGTAGATCAAGAATTTCGACTTGATATGTAATATCTAAAAAGGTTGTCGGTTCATCAAGAAATAAAATATCTGTTTGTTGCGCCAGAGCCATTGCAATCCAGACGCGCTGTCTTTGACCACCTGAAAGTTCGTCAATATTTTGATTTGCAAGCTCCGTTATATCCATCGTGCTCATCGCTTCAGCAACTGCATCATAATCTTTTTTTGTCCATCCACTGAGCAAGGATTGGTGTGGAAACCTTCCTCGTCCAACCAAATCCGTGACAGAAATCCCCTCTGGAACAATTGGAGATTGCGGTAGCAGTCCTAAAACGCGAGCCAATTGTTTTGATGGAATTTTTACAATGGATTTGCCATCAAGCGTAATTTTGCCAGATGTAGGCTTTAATAGCCTCGCTAACGTTTTAAGAAGCGTAGATTTCCCAGAAGCGTTCGCTCCAATAATAACGCTTATTTTATTACTGGGGATAACAAGGCTTACTCCTTGGATAACCGTTTTATTATCATATCCTGCCACTATTTGTTCGGCTTGAAAAATATGTGTCGGTTTCATTATAATTCTCCCTTTCGATTCATTCGGATTAGCAAGTAAATCAGATACGGTGCTCCGATTATTCCTGTTATGATGCCTACAGGGAATCTGACCTCAAAAGCAAATTGTCCGATTAGATCTGCCGCCAAAACTAAATTAACACCAACAAGACCCGCCGGAAGTACATTTGAGAAGCCAACTCCGACTAGCCTTTTCGCGATTGGTCCCGCAAGGAAGGAGACAAAGGCTATTGGACCCGTCGTGGAGGTAGCAAGCGAAATCATGCAGACAGAACTCAAAATAAGTATCACTCTTGTCTTGTCCGTGTCCACTCCGAGAGATGTAGCCGACTGTTCACCGAGTTCTAATATACTTAGATGTTTCCCTAGCACCATAACAATAGGCGCAAGAATAATAACGGCTATTACAAGAGGCGGAAGCTCATGCATTTGAGAGCCATTGAGGCTGCCGCTGAGCCATCTGAGCGCTGCTGGAATATCTTGTTCTGCACCAACGAGTAGAAGATAGGATACCACAGCATTCAGCATTGCCTGTACGCCTATTCCGATAAGGATTAATCGCCCGATCGAAAATGACTTTCCCCTGGATAATATATAAATTAATATTACTGTAGCTAGACCAGCAATCACCGAAACAGTGGAAATTACAGCACCGCTTGCTTGAAGTATGACGATGCAAAAAACAGCCGCCGCACTCGAACCAGTGGTAATACCAATTACATTCGGGTTCGCAAGGGGATTACGCAACATCGTCTGGAAGATGTCTCCGGCAATACCGAAAGCAAACCCTGCAAAAATACCCGCCAGCATTCGCGGCAGACGGATCGTATTAACTGCAAAAGAAACACCTTGGATTTGCTCTCCAGAGAGCGCTCGGATTACATCTTTAACTGGATAAACAGTGTTCCCCAATAAAAGCATCGCACAACATAGAATGCATGAAAGTATCGCTAGGAAGCTGGTAACAAGTATCCATCGGCGATGTCTTTGACGCCTGCCCGCTATAATAAAGTCAACAGTTTCGTTTTTCATAATGAACTCACTTTCGATCTCATAGCTAATATGATTAGTAACGGGGCCCCTATAAATGCTGTAACAACCCCAACCTCAAGTTCTCCAGGGCTACCAATGAGCCTTCCACTTACATCAGATACAGTCAAAATGATTGCACCTGAAATTGCTGACATCGGTATAACAAAACGCAAGTCGGGACCAAGGATAAGGCGCATGACGTGGGTCGATAAAAGCCCGATAAAGCCAATAGGCCCAGCCAGTGCGGTAGCCGCACCGCATAAAAGAACAGCACCTAAAGCAGCAACAAGCCGCAGTATTCCTGTTCGAACACCCAGTCCCGTCGCAACATCGTCTCCCAATGCCAGCGCATTTAATGCTGGGGCAGAAAGAATAGCTATCAGTATGCCGATAATCAGAAAGGGTAAGAAAGTTGCAATACTGTTCCAATTCCCCGAGCCAACGCTCCCTACCTGCCAAAATCTGAATTGGTCCATGACATGGGAGCGTGGAATCATGACTGCGACGACCAAGGAAGAAAGCGCTGCGCTTGTAGCGGCTCCCGCCAGAACAAGCTTAATAGGCGTAGCACCACCACGCCCCATTGAGCCAATTCCGAATACGAAAACTGCAGTAATTGCAGCACCGGCTAAAGCTAGCCATATATACTGATTTGCACTACTTATGTTCAAGAACGCAATTCCACAAACAACAAACAATGATGCTCCCGTGTTAACTCCCAGTATACTCGGGTCTGCAATCGGATTACGAGTGACCGCTTGCATGAGTGCTCCCGAAACACCGAGTGCCGCACCACAAAGTAAACTGAAAACTGTTCGAGAAATTCGCTTGCGAACTACGTTTGCTTCGTAGGAATCTATACCTTGGTGAAATAAACCATCCATCACTCCATTAAATTCTACCACTCGAGAACCTAAGACCAAGGAAGCAAACACGCACATGACGAGCGAGAAAAAACAAACCACCAGAACGATTGTGAAATGCTTTGGAACATGTGTGTGTAGCTGTTTTCCTTTTGAAACCAATAAACTATTCATCTAACTTGTTAATAGCTTCTCCTATTAATTCTAGGTATTCGTCAATCGTATAAGTAATTGAAAGTGGATTTGGTGTTCCAGCAGCTACTAAAGGTGTATCGCTCTCAATAAACGCAACTGACCCTCGTTCAATTGCAGGAATTTTACCGAGTAGTGAATCAGCTTTAAGGGTTTCATACAATTCGTCATCACCATACCCTATTAATATATCTGCATCGTAAAGAGCCTCAACATTCTCAGCGCTTAAATTCAAGGAATAACTGTCAGGATCCGTAATCTGTTCCGTCACACTTTCAGGATAATCCATCCCTAGCTCATGCAGGAAAGAGGCACGAGAGTCTGCAGGTGTATAAATATGCAATTGAGACAGATCATCAGCTGAGAAGTTAACCCAAACCACTTTCTTGCCTTCAATCTGAGGATATTCACTTAGCTTTTCGTCAACCATGTCCTCGATGTCCTTAATGAGTTCTTCGCCTTCCGCTTTCATCCCCATACCGGTTGCATTCAAACTAACTTGCTCACGCCATGTAGTTGCCCAAGGAGCATCCGGATAGGCGACAACCGGAGCGATTTCATTAAGTAGATCATAGTCTTCCTCTGTTATACCTGAGTAAGCGGCAAGGATCACATCTGGATTCGCATCTGAAATAGCCTCAAAATCGAGACCGTCCGTATCTTGGAAAACATTCGGGTCCGTTTCGCCAAGCTCCTCTAGCCTTTCAGCCGTCCAAGGCAAAATTCCACTGTCATCCTGAACGCCAAAATTTGCTTCGGAGAAACCTACAGGTACAACTCCGAGAGCGAGCGCAACATCATGGTTACCCCATTGAATGGTAACAACCCGTTCAGGCTTGCTTGGTATTTCCGCTTCACCTAAAGCATGCTCAATTACAATTGGATATTCAGAATCTGCATCTTGGGAGTCGGGCGTTTCGGTCGAAGTTGATTCGGATGTTGAACTTGACTTTTCTGAACAACCAACCACTAGCGCCATAAACACAGCTAAAACCATACATGTTATTAATGAACTTTTTCGCTTTGCAATCATTTATGTAACCTACCTTATTATGAAATGTATTTTTAAATAGAGCTAATTAACTTCACAGATTAAATACTATTTTGAATTTTAAATAAAAATATTTTGCTTTCCTCAACGGTGAAGAACTGCAACAAGTGGATGTATCTTATTACTTTTGATCTCCTTCCTAATATGATAATGATAATCATTATCAATTAATGTACACTTTATTTGATATATTGTCAATTAAAATTTTTAGATTAAATTGCGGTGTACGGATGGTTTTACCGCCACCACAATCTTCGATGATCATCGCAAACCATTAACTCATAGTTGCCTACTCTAACTGCCTCAACATTTTGTTACAGCTCGTTTGTGAAAATGAAATATCCCGAAAAAGGGGACCCATCCACCCTGCACTAGCTACAGGCAGGATCTAATTCATGTTGAATCATTTATATTCATCTGGTATAGTATTTATTGATAGTGATTATCATTATCATTTAATTGTTAGAAGTTTCAGCTACATACTTTGCTGAAACGCATTAAATCCATAAATAGAAACATTTAGATATATCGAATGCGCATACAGTACGCACACTGAGAAGCATTGGCTTCTTTTGTGAAGCCGACGGAAATTACTCGGGTATTGTCCTTACATTCATAGATGTGTGTTTTTTCTATATTTTATGTCATGTTCTAAAGCGTAGTCACGGAGTTATTAATTCTTTGTTTAACATGAAGTATTAAGTCAATCTATGGGTTTCATCATCGACGTGACGATTAAAATCAAAATATAGCATAATAAGGATAAGGAGACGATCGTATGAATACAGATCAAATTTTTGATGTGACGATTGTTGGCGGCGGTCCCGCGGGATTGTTTGCTGCATTCTATAGCGGCTTACGTGAGTTGAAAACAAAAATTATTGAGTTCCAACCTGTTCTCGGCGGCAAAGTTCATGTATATCCGGAGAAAATGATTTGGGATGTAGGCGGGCTGGCGCCGGCCACTGGCACCCAATTAATCGAACAAGTGGTGGCGCAAGGTTTAACATTCGATCCTGAAATCGTGCTCGGACAAAAAGTTACTTCCCTCTCTAAAGATGAAAGCGGTCATTTCATCTTACATACTTTAACCGGTCAGAAGCATTATTCCAAAACAGTTATTCTTGCTGTAGGCGGTGGTATTCTGAAACCAACCAAATTAAATATTGACAACGCCGAGCGATTTGAAGTGACCAATCTACACTACTCCGTTAAATCATTGGGCCGTTTCATAGGGAAAACAATTTTAATTTCAGGTGGCGGCAATTCGGCGATCGATTGGGCGAACATGCTGGAACCAATTGCACAGAAAGTTTACCTGACTTATAGAAAAGACATGCTTAATGGACATGAGGCCCAAGTAACTCAATTACTTAACAGCACGGTGGAATGCTTGTTCAATACAACGATAGAAAAGTTAGTCGCAACACCTGATGATGAAAAAATTGACAAAGTGGTGCTAAACCGCAGTGAAGACAATGAGAAAATAGAAGTTGTCATAGATGAGGTTATTATCAATCATGGATATGAACGAGATAAGGATCTGCTGGAAAATAGCGAATTGAAAATTGCAATGGAAAATGAATACTGCGTAGCGGGAAGTCCAATGAGTGAGACATCAGTAGAGGGATTGTATGCAGCTGGTGATATCTTGAACCATCAAGGAAAGCTTCTTCTGATTGCCGGCGCATTCCAGGACGCTGCAAATGCGGTAAACAAAGCAAAGCAGTATATTACGCCTGATGCAGATTCATGGGGGATGGTTTCTTCCCATAATGAATTATTTGCGCAGAAAAACCATGAGATCATGAAGCGTTTATATGCGACTTAAAAGGTTTAGGCTATGAAACACTTAACCAACGTATGAAGGGGCTGTCACAAACCGTCATTCTGAAAAGCTCCTTCTTCAAGCGTTCCTTGACTAATAACTCCTCCATTTACATTTTTCATCAAATGAATTATTCAGTTGGTAGCTATTTCTATCAGAATTAAAAAAGTGTTGTCCTCAAGCCAAATTTAATAATGAATAAAAATATACATTATTAAGCAATCGGCGCAATTGTTGAATAAAATAGTAACTATAATATTAAAAAGCTCATAATTAAAATCAATCTGAGCTTTTTTACTTTCTATTTATACTGTTAATTCATTGTCAAGCTATATGTTAATAATTGATGTCTTATTCCGACTGTTATTAGCATTTTTCACTTCCTAAACTAAAACCGTGGATTATACCATGTTTTGTTAATAGCAAAAGTATTTTTTGATGTTTTGTCAATTCTTTTGTGGTATTTGGATCTCTTCTTCATTTTTGTCGCACTTTGAATTAGACCAATTATAGTAAAACCAAACTTATGATTATCATACTTCCCCATTAAGACTTTTAGTGTGGCTCACGACGTACATCAGACCCTTGAAAGGAAACCCAATGTTTTAGCAGTCAGGACTGATTAAATCATTTATATATGATTTTTTTACATAAAGTTTGTAAGCAAGATAAATAATTACGATAAATAACTATAACGCAAATAGTTTACTTATAACATTTGGTTCCCTAGCTAAAATATAAATGGTAAATAACACTAAACATAAGCCAATGAAAGAAACAACTCCTGCCAGAATTAAGTCTATAGCAGAAAGCTTATTTCCATATACTGTGTATCTATCATCTATTTCGGTTATATATATTTTTTTGGATACCCTGTTCGGCACGCCATCTTTGGACTCTACAAAATATTGCGGACCGAAATATAATCCTTTTCACTATATTTACCGGCAACAGTTTGTTCCGTTTCTTTTTTAAATGAAAATGAATTTTCAGAAAATATAAAGCCAATAAAAAACAGCAAAGTGAGTACTATGAATAGTAATAAAAGTAGAGAAAACCCGATATTGCTTCTTATCGCTTTCCACATTCTTCACTAATTCCTTTCTTTTTGAAGTAACATCAAATAATTATAGTTATATTGATTATCCCAAACTGATGAAGTTTATGTAGATTGTCAGCAGTGTAAAAGTTGTTCCATTAACGAATTATATAAACAAACCATTTCATTCTGCTACTCCATATTTTATACAATTAACATTTCATCGTTATAGCTTATATATGTATAATTCATATCCTCAACAATTTGTTACCATTTGATATGGAATACCTGAGCTCTTTATTTTAACATAATCCACTAGCATTGCATGAATATATTTCCGGTATTCAGTAAGTAAGTATATTCTTAATGAATAACCATAATTGATTGAATAAACTTTATTATAATAATAGTTAGTGAAATTCAAAGCGTTTTGTGATATACTCATAGCACTTTAAGCAATCAATATGAGTGGTAATCTGATGTTTTCAAGTATTAATCAGATCATTCACAAATTAGATTGCATAACATCATTTGTATTTTACGATAAGAATAGGTGTTAAGAACAAGAGACTATAAAAGGAGGGAATTATTATGAAAAGGCTCGTGATTTTTGTTGCATTACTCATGATCTCTGGACTACTAGCAGCGTGTGGCTCGGATGACAGCGCTTCAGGTGCCGATGGGGACAAGCATATAGAGGAATTGAAAATTGAATTTGTCCCATCGAGAGAACCAGATGAAATTGTAACAGCAACCGAACCATTGAAAGAATTATTAAAAGAGCAATTAAAAGAGGAAGGCTATGAGGTGGACAAAGTAAATATTAATGTTGGCACCAATTACGAGGCTGTAGGGGAAGCTCTTGTATCTGGCGCAACAGATATTGGTTTTATTCCTGGTGGTACTTACGTTTTATATGATGACGGCGCTGATGTGATTTTAGCCGCAACCCGTTCAGGCTTATCAAACGACTCAGATGATCCAAAAGATTGGAATGACAATAAGCCAACAGAGCCAACAGATGAACAAGTAAGTTACTACAGAGCATTGGCGATCGCAGGTCCATCTGAAAAAGGACAAGAACTATCCAAGAAAATAAATAGCGGCGAGGAATTATCTTGGGAAGATTTGAATAGTGCAAACTGGATTGTAATGTCAACTTCTTCATCTGCAGGTTATATTTATCCTACTCTATGGTTACAGAATAACTATGATGGAAAAGACATTACGAGTCTAGACCATGTTGTAACTTCAGATTCTTACGGAAGTTCATTTGCACGATTGGCATCAGAGCAAGTTGATATCTTAGTTACTTTTGCAGATGGTAGAAGAGATTATGAGGATGATTGGACATCAACATATAACCGTGATGATTCTATTTGGGATGAAACGAATGTCATTGGTGTAACAGAACCTATTTACAATGATACAATCACTGTTGCTAAAGATAGCCCTAATATGACAGATGAACTTAAAGCAGCATTACAAAACGCATTCATCGAAATTGCCGATACGGAAGAAGGTCAAAAAGTAATTGACATTTATTCCCACGAGGGATACGAAAAAGCAGATTCCACTGATTATGACGGGGAAAGAGATGCACAAGAAATTATTCAAAATATGAATTAAGTAACTATTGTTGTGAACATTCATTATTAGAAAACTTGGCATTCGCCAAGCCCTTGGGCGTATGCCCTAGTTGCACTTATGCAGTAAGAAAGTAGTTATACTTTCTTAACTGTTAAAAAGTAAGGGCGCCATTCCATTCTTGGTGTTCTCATGCTATATAATAGAATACACCTTTTTAATTGTCGTAAGTCGAATAAAGAAGAGTGAGGAAATACAATGATAAATTTTACAGATGTGGGGAAGCAGTATCCAAATGGAACAAAGGCATTAGAGGATATTAATTTAACTATTGAACAAGGTGAATTTGTGGGGATTATTGGTTTATCAGGCGCGGGGAAATCCACGTTGCTTCGCTGTATTAATCGAATGCATGATATTACGGAAGGTACATTAATCGTAGATGATGTTGATGTGGCAAAATTAAAAGGAAAGCAAATTCGTCATTTTCGCAGGGGAATCGGAATGATTTTTCAATCCTTTAACTTGGTGACACGTATTTCTGTTTTAAACAATGTGCTTGTTTCTTTTGTACCGGAGCTATCATTTTGGAGAAAAATTACTGGTGTCTATACAAAAGAGCAAAAAGTAAAAGCATTGGATGCACTTGATAAGGTTGGAATTCTTGATAAAGCATTCGTCCGCGTTGATCAGTTATCTGGTGGACAACAACAGCGTGTGGCGCTAGCGCGTACACTTGCACAAAATCCTGATGTTATTTTAGCTGATGAGCCAATTGCTTCGTTGGACCCAGTTACTTCTAGACAAGTGATGGATGACTTTAAGCGGATTAACAGGGATATGGATATTTCTGTTCTTTTAAATATCCACCATGTAGAGGTCGCGTTGGAATTTGCTGATCGAATTATTGGGATCCGAAAAGGAAAGATAGTTTTTGACGGAAAAAGTAAGGATGTAAACCAAGACACCCTAGATGAAATATATGGTGGAAAAGTGGAAGAGTTTGGTACCGATGCGGAGGAGGAGTCATTACATGTATGATAAACTTTTCCCCCCTAAGAAAATCTTATTGTCAAACGGAAAAGTAGTTCACAAAAAGCGATCACGCGCACCTTTTATTACTATTTTGGTAGCCATCGCTATTTATCTGTCTGCATATTATACAGAGTTTAGTTTTTACACCATCTTCACACGCATCCATAATTTTTTCGACATTATTATTGCTATGATGCCACCAGACTGGGGCTATATCAACCATCTGTGGAAACCATTAATGGATACGATTAAAATGTCGTTAATTGGTTCGTTAATTGGTGCTGTGTTGGTACTGCCGCTTGCAGTATTAGCATCGGTTAATATTGTGCCTAACAAGTCTACTGCGGCTATTTTTAAAGTCATTTTAAGTCTTATTAGAACATTACCTACACTTGTTACAGCACTGATTGCTACATTTATTTTTGGTCTAGGACCAATAGCCGGATCAATTGCTATTTTGATTTTCACGGTTGGATATGTGGGTAAATTACTCTACGAACAGATTGAAAATGCCGAAATGGGATCATTTGAGGCGATGGAGTCCATTGGGATGACAAGATTTCAAGCCTTTCGTTATGCAATTTTCCCCCAAGTACTACCTAGTTATCTGTCCACTTCACTGTTTTGTTTTGAAGGAAACGTCCGCTATGCAGCCATTCTAGGTTTTGTTGGTGCTGGCGGTATCGGGCTATTGCTCAATCAAGACCTTGGTTGGCGTAATTATTCTGGTGTAGGAATGACCATCTTGGCACTTGTTGTGACTGTCTTTATTATCGAACAAATAAGTGAATATTTCCGGAGAAAGTTGATTTAACCTTGAAACAACGAAAAGGAGTCACATATTACTATGGATAAATTGGAGAAACAATTGCATGCGGCCCCACGCAAACTCACGTATATATTAACGATTACAGCAATCACTGTTATGGTAATGTTGTGGTCGTTAACGGCTATGAACTTTAAAGATGTCAACTCCAGTGGACTTGGAATCATGTTAAATATTTTTAAAGGGATTTTAAATCCGGATTTGGATCTTTTGTTTAATCTAACAAACAAAGGTGTCTTATATTTGCTTATTGAAACGTTAGCTGTAGCTTTCTTAGGTACAATTGTAGGTGCCATTCTATCGATTCCTCTTGCCTTTATGTCCGCTTCAAACCTTGTACCAAAGCCGGTTTCTTGGTTAGTAAGGTTCCTATTAATCATCATTCGTACAGTACCATTTATCGTGTACGGTTTGATGTTTATCCGTGTTACAGGACCAGGCCCATTTGCAGGGGTTCTTACTGTTGGTTTGATTTCCATCGGAATGCTTGCGAAGTTATACGTTGATGCGATTGAGGAATTAGATACAGGTGTACTAGAATCAATGACTTCAATTGGATGTACCACTTTTGAAAAGATACGTTATGGTATTCTTCCGCAGTTGTTATCAATATTTACGTCCATATCGATATACCGATTTGATATGAACCTTCGTGATGCGTCTGTTCTAGGCCTAGTTGGTGCCGGGGGAATTGGTGCACCACTCATTTTTGCCATGCAGAGTTATAAATGGCATCAAGTTGGGTCCATTTTAATTGGGCTAGTTGTACTTATCTTAATTATTGAATTCATATCAAACAAAGTTCGTTCCAAATTAATCAACGGATGAACCTCCCACGATTAAAATCGCGGGTTTCAGGTTTGGTGCTAATGCACATTGATCACTTAAGGCTGGGAACACACAGCCGCTATGCCGTTAGCGAATACTTTCGGCACTACTTTTCTTAGGATGTTTGCCAATCCGTTTACACAGCGTTTATTAACGTATTACTTTTTGTGCAATACATCCCGCGTTTAACTCGTTTTCCACTAAAAACATGTTTTGTCAACTTTTACCGCCGCAATGCAACTTTTTCGTTGCGGCGATTATTTAATAAAAACGTGGATGGCATCAATGTATTACACTAGAAAAAATATAATGGAAAATCCTTTATACTTAACTGTAAGACCTCATCCATAAACCTTTCCCCCATTACACTCGTGACACTTTACTCCAAATCGGGATTCTCATTTTCACTACTTCCGACAGCTTCCCTGCATAATTTGGAACCGCAGTACCGTGGAAGAGCAAACTCAACGAATCAATTCATGCGTACATTAGGAATGACAATTGGAGTTACCATTTCCGGATTGATTCAGGGTAAGTTATTAGCAAGTAACTTAACAGAAGGTTTTAAAGAAGTAGGCGTTGGTTACTTCATGATAGACTGTATCCAAATCTATCGCTGAAATAATCGCTTCATATTTTTGGGTAGGTTTCATGTCATATAATAATCATAGGGAGTATCTCTCCAGCCTTTTTGGTTGTTATGATCAACTATACCATTATACAGGATTTGGGGAGGTACTTCCCTTTTAATGTTTAAATCCCTTGGGGTACAAGGGCTAGGAATGATGAAATTTATTCCACTATATAGAGAAACAATTTATTCAGACAGCTAGTCTCCATTTTCGGGATTTTGGGGAATAAATTTGAATATTTCCTGAGAGCGAACACTAGCCACCAAGTGTTCCAACCAACGATAGTATACTTTGGACTCTTCGATTTGATTATAGATTTCACGAGCTTCTAGCAACATCTCTTCAGAAACGTCTTTATCTTCAAAAATTTTACCCAACTCAAATTCAGCTTCTTGAATAGCAGTCAAATTCATTTTTGCTTCTCGATCCCACATACGGCAAAAATAGGAGATGAATGTATTAAAATAATTCTTCTCAGCTACATATGTATGTTTTCTTGATCCACGTTGGAATTTCTTTTTTACCATATCAATTTCCTGCAATTTGCGGACACTTGTACTCATGCTTGGTTTGCTCATTCCCAATTCTTCTCGCATCTCATCAAGGTTCATTTGCTCCTCAAATTGCATCATTGCATACAATCTGCCTGCTGCAGGAGTCACTCCATATAAATCCATTGTTTCTGCAATAGCGTCAATGATCTGTTCCTTAGCATTCTCCATTTTTTCTTTTGCTATTTTATCATTTTTATTCAATTGATCACCTCATTTGCCCTCTATTATTACTAATAGATTACCATATACTCTCTCAGTTATACTAACAGAATAGTATTACGCAGTGTCAAAAAGAATCGCGTAATACAGAAAATGTTATATGGTCTTTGCAGCACCACATAACACTTTCTTTACTTTATACCTTTATATCCATTTGCTTCAATATTTCATTCCACGTCTTCATTTGAGGTTGCTTTTCCCCAAAATAAACCGGATTCGTAAATCCATAAAGACTTCCATCAGGATAGCGTATATCAACACGTATCCAATGATACTCATTTTCATGAAAATGAAATGAATAGGAATCAGAGGATTTGTTTTCTTTTTTCATTATTTCCCCATCAACAATCCATTCGATATAGACATCTTCATTTGTATCTACACTGGCATAAATATTTCCTTTTTGAAACAAACTTTTCTCACCTGGCAAGCATTCTCCATCCGTTATATTGATGAATCCCCCCCTTGATACAGTCACATATCCTTTACGAACACTGTCCATAATATTATGTGCAGTCAACCGGTCACAGTGCACAAATGTTCCTGGATCTCCTATCAAGGAAGGTTCTGTACTTCCCTCATAGTGGTCATCAGGACGTAAATGTGAATCTGAACCACCAATTCCAGTAATTTGGTATCCGTCATTTAATAATAAATCCCACGCAATAAGTGCTTGCTCTATCGCCTCGAGATTATCTGGATATGTAGGGTCATTAATGATTTCAAGCGTATCAATGTTTTTTAAATCTGTATCTTTATATAGCCACGGGCAACCTTTAAGAAATGGATGATTAATTGAGACCAAAGCATCGCCATAGTCTTGTGCAATAATTTGATTTGTTCCTTCTTCATTATACATATCACGTACTCGATTCTTTACGAATGGAGATGTATTCGGGTTAATAATATTAAAATGACCCAGTGTGGATGTTACTTCAGTACCAGGAATGACAAGTGTATCTGTTTTCGCAAACCAGGAAGTCGGCACAATATTATGATCGGTTGCCACAAAGAAGTCCAAGCATTGCTTTTTCGTCATTTCTATATTTTCTTCTCGGCTCATTTCTCCATCTGTGTAAGTGGTATGAGTGTGAAAATCACCTTTATACCACTTTTTTTCACTTTGGAACACCTGTTGATTATCAAAACCTGTTAAGGAAAAATCTGTTTCATTTTCATCGTTCCATATCAAGGTATCAATTTCTTTTTCATTCCTAGTTCCTTGATCTGAACAAACGATTATTTCACACCAACTTTCATTGGTTGAAATTTCCGTTCTACTCAATACTGTCATATCAATGATCCATTTTCCGGACTGAATCGAGCCCGAAATGGTATACGGGCTACTTAGATCCGCTTGTTCATGAATAAGAATTGATCCTGATTCACCCGCTCGCAAAAGCTGTGCTCGTAAATTTTTCTGTTCATCATATACCATACATGTAAGCCACACAGCCTTATCTACTTGAGCATCAAAATGCAGCGATGTAACACCCTCAGGAACCGTAATGACATATTCTTCATTTAGATACTTCCCTGATTCATGACTTGTTACTTTTTGATTTAGTAGTTCCCCTATCATCAGTTAGTCACCTCAATTTATTTATTATTCACGTCATCAAGTGCCGCTTGAGCATCTTCTTTTGCTTTTTTCAATGCTTCTTCTGCCGGTATATTTTCTATCTCCACCTTATCTGTTGCAATCGATAAAGCATCTAAAATCTTTCCACCTGTAGGATCAAGAAACTCTGGATTAGCAGTCAAAGCTTGTTCGTAAGGTACATTAGCATACGGATTTTCTTCTACAAAATCAGCATACACTTCTTCTTCGGTAGTGGACTCCCGGACAGGGACATAACCAATTGTTTTTGACCAATCCGCATTGACCTCACTACTTGAAAAGTAGCTTATCCATTCATATGCTGCATCTTTTTCTTCATCACTGATTCCTTCTGGTATCGCCATATACAGGCCATTTACCCGAGGCTTACCTTCATTACCATTTAAACCAGGCTGTGGCAGGGAATCCATAACATCAAAATCGAGGTCCCCTTTATCTCCGGATGAACCTGTATATCCTGCTGCGGAGCCATTCATTACTTGGTCAATTGTCTTATACCAATATTCCCAGCCTTGTCCACCAGAGTTTACTTTCATCGTTTCTTCCTCATGTATTTGCTTCCGTATGAACTCCCATGCTTCAATCCACTCAGGACTATCAATTAATACTTCTGTCTCATCGTCATTTAAGATAGCTCCACCATTACTAAGCACAAGGTCGATTAAATTATCTGCCTTCCACATCGGCAAGTGTCCATAATCTACTTCTCCACTATCTTTCAGTTTTTTCGAAGCATCAGCAAGGTTTTCCCAAGTTGAATAAGCTTCTTCTGGATCAATTCCTACATCTTCATAGATATCTTTTCGATAATACATCACTTGCGTTGTTCCATAACCAGGAATGGCATATAATGAGCCATCGATTTCACCTGGCTTGAGCAGCGCCTCCAAGAAGTCATCTTCATCATAATTGTCATCATTTTCTATATAAGCGTCTAAAGGTTCAATCGCTTCCTTTTTCGCTAAATCGGTCAACGGGTTGAGCTCAGCTATAAACACCCCTGGTGCCGTATTTGAAGCAATGGCCGCCTGCAATTTTTCATATGTTTCATCGTAATCAGCCTGTGGTACCGCAACTACTTCAATATCATCATGCTGATTGTTAAAATCACTGATGAGTTCTTTCATTTTCGTATCTGCTTCACTTCCTAGCCCATACCAAAATTCAACTTCTACTTTACCATCACCACTTGATTCATCGACTGAACAAGCAGATAAAACCAAAGCCAAAACAAGCAACAAACCAAACCTTGAAAGATACTTTTTCATGTTTATTCCCCCATATTATTGTTATATTGTTTTTAACCTTTTAATCCAGTATCACCAATGCCTTTTATAAACCATTTATGTAAAATGATAAACAGAATCAGTAAAGGAATGACAGATAGCACATTCGCGCTCATAATTAATGGCCACTTGTCTGCAAATGATCCCTGCGAGGTAAAAAACTTATTCAATCCAACCGTAATAAGATAATTTTTTTCACTTTTGACGATAAGCGATGGCCATAAATAGTTATTATACATTTTGACAAAACTGATTAGACTGACCACAAAAATAGTTGATTTACTCATTGGAATCATAATTTTCCATAAAATTGTAAAGTCACCAGCACCATATGCACGAGCAGCCTCGATTGTATCCTTAGGCACTTGCATAAACGCTTGACGCAACAAGAAGATAGTGAACACGCTGGCTATATTTGATATGATGACACCCGAGAGTGTATCCAGAAGCCCCATCTTTGCTACGATTGTGTAACTTGGCACATATGTCGCTTCAGTTGGAAGCATATATGTAATCAAAATAAGATTAAAAACGAGTGTCCGTCCCTTGAATTTCATCTGCGTCAGCGCGTACGCAATCATACAGGATAAAACGAATTGAAAAATAACAATGACCAGTGCCGTAAAGGTACTATTAAAAATATACAATCCAAAGGGAGCCAACTCTAATGCTTCTTTAAAGTTTCCCCACTGCGCTACTTCTGGTAACCATTTTAAAGGGACTGCGAAAATTTCACCCGGTGATTTTAGAGCACTTAATAACATCCAAATCAAAGGGAACACCATCAAGATTCCGAGGATGGTTAATAACAGATAGAAACCAAATTGCTTCAGATTGGATTTTTTATTATTTTGCATATTGTTATTCCCTCCCTAATAATGAACCCAGCGTTTTGATGCATAAAACATCGTCAATGCCAAGATCCCTGTAATAATAACGATGATGGTTGAAATCGCAGTTGCCTGTCCCATATTGAACTGTTCAAAAGCCATTTGATAATACATGTACAGAAGTGTTCTTGTACTTCCAGAAGGCCCGCCTTGTGTCATAACCTGAATTTGGTCATATGCTTGAATAGATTCAATTGCTAACATAATCCCCAAAAACAATGTTGTGGGCGAAACAAGCGGAATAACAACCGTCCTCATTTTCTGCCACCAAGAAGAACCCTCAAGATTGCTCACTTCATACAAATCACGGGGTATCTTTTGCAGTGCATCCGAATAAAACAACATGGCCCACCCCGCATTTTTCCATACTGTAACGATGATGATAGACCATAATGCACTACTTGAACTGTGCAACCATTCTGGTTGAGGAAGGTGTAGCCACCCTAGTACCTGATTTAACAACCCAATATCAGGCTCATAGATCCAAGCCCAAACAATGGACATAGCTACCATTGGTGTAATCCATGGAGAAAACATAAGTGATCTGAAAAAGGTGATCCCTTTCAGTCCCTCTCGGAGCAGCATTGCCAACAAAAGACCAATGATGATGGTTGGAACCACCGTGAAAACACCAAAAACAACAGTATTTTTCAAGGCTTGATAAAAATCATCGCTTGTAAAGGCATATGTATAATTGTCCATCCCTACATAATTAAAAGTCGGACTAATATAATCCCAATCTGTAAGACTCAGCCACAAAGAAACAATCATTGGAACAAACCAAAACACTATTAACGGAATCATGGGAATGCCAAGGAAAATAAATAGCTTTCCTGCTTTTTTCAGCCGGATCATGCATTCACCTTCTCTCTGTCAAACAGCGCCTTCCCAGTATTTGCATCAAAAAGATGGACCATGTCAATATTCACCCTCAAGGATACCTGCTCATTTACAGCTACCTTCTCACTTGGTACTACACGGATTACTATTTCTTTTCCATCTGCATTTCCATGGATATGTAAATCCGCTCCCATCAATTCCACATGATTAACTGTCATGTTAATCCCGGTATCATGCGCAGCAATATCAATATTTTCTGATCGAATACCGATGTCGACCTTTTCCACATCACCAATTGATTGTGAAAGTTCTCCGAGCACTTCCCCCGAATCCAACATTAATTGGTTTCCTTTCACTGACCCTTCCAAGAAGTTCATCGGTGGTGAACCCATAAATTCAGCAACAAATTTTGACTGTGGGTTATTGTACACTTGCTCTGGGGTACCAATCTGTTCGATATATCCATCATTCAGAACAACAATCCTGGAAGCCATTGTCATTGCCTCCGTTTGGTCATGTGTCACATAAATTGTTGTTGTACCCAATCGCCGGTGCAAATTGATAATCTCTTTCCGCATTTGAATACGCAATTTAGCATCCAAATTAGATAATGGTTCATCCATTAGAAAAATATGAGCATCCCGTACGATAGCCCTGCCTAATGCAACTCTTTGACGCTGCCCGCCAGAAAGGTCTTTAGGTTTGCGCTTCAAATATTTCGTTAAACCAAGAATCTCCGCTGCTTGTTCCACACGTTCTTTGATAAAACTGCGCTTATATTTCTTCATTTTCAAACCAAATGCAATGTTATCGTAAACATTATAATGCGGGAACAAAGCATAGTTTTGAAATACCATTGCAATATCCCGATCTTTTGCTTGCACATCATTGACCAACTTACCATCCATCCAAAGCTCGCCGCTTGTAATGCTTTCAAGCCCCGCTATCATTCGTAGCGTAGTTGACTTTCCACAACCAGAGGGACCGACAAATACGATAAATTCATTTTCTTCAATATCCAAATTAAAATCATGGATGACTTCTTCACCTTTATTATCGTACTTTTTTTTAATGCTTGTCATTTTAATTTTAGGCACGTATCCGTCTCACCTTTCTAATCCTTCTATTCTTCTAATAAAATTTCATATCTGTTTCATTCTCTTTATATAGATATCATTTGCCACATCTAATGACATTCTGTATCCGGAAATGATCAGCTATTATCCAGTGAAATAGCATCATATGTATGTATCAAATGATCTGCATGTAAAAAGTGATCTGTTTCATTTGATTCTTGAATAATACCGACATTCGCTTTTGACCCAATATTATTACCAAGGATCATGTCACCATCGGAATCCCCGACAACTATAGAACGTCGAGGATTTAGACCCATTTTTTCGCAAGCTTTTTCAGCTGCCTCTGGAAAAGGTTTTCCTCGGGTCACTTGATCACCACCAATAATGGCTGTAAAAAAGGAATCAATTTCTAATGATTTGAGATGTTGTACGGCATGACTATAATCATCAGAAGTCACCACCCCTAACTTCAACTGATGATTCCTACACCTTTTCAAAAAACGAATCAAACCTGGCACCTCTTTCACACGATTTTTCCAGCTATCCTTTTTATTTACCTTTGTAAATACATTTGTGACCAGTGCAAAAGCAGTGTTCCAAGGTATATTAGCTTGATAGAGTTGATGAGCTAATATAGCAATCAAATCCTGCGTCGTGCCGATTGCAAGAGGCCCTTTCACGTCCCAGTTTCCAGTCTCCCAATCTACTCCAATTGAAGCAGATAGTTGTTTTTCTTGATCATCACCTATTTTTATTTCCGAACAAATATGGAGAATGATATCTTTAGACCAATCAATCCATAACGAACGGAAATCAAGCAGTGTACCATCTTTATCGAAAAGAATACCATCTACATCATAGCTTTCCTGGTCTAGATAGATATGAGCCACTTTTTCACCCCCCAAAGTTTAGTTAATAACCTTACCTGTATTCAACCCCTTAACAATATTAAATAATTATTAAATATTGTAAATAAATTTTATATGCTTACATTATCGAAGCCTCGAACCAATGTCAAGCCACCTTTTTTGGCAAGTAATCCCTAGCTGCTTTGCGTTTACAAGTATACTTGAGTAAGCAATATATACATCATGGTATACTCAGATATACATAGTTATTCGTCTTAAAGTATCAATTATGGTCATTTTTCGCGAATAACAGCTTAATTTGAATGAAAATTATTTTAAATTTTACTCGAATTATTTATCTTTTTAGAGGAAATATTCTCTAGTTTCCAATCATAAGGTATGACATGAATTAAAGATCACGCTCCGAACCGTTTATTTTTGAGTTTCCTTCCTACTTTCTGTTCTTCTCTTTGACTTTTTTATTTCGTCATGATAGGTTATATCTATTCTTAATGTTAAATTTTAATTTAATAAACTTAATTTAATAAAAGGAGAAGGAGCGATGGAAGTAAAAAAACAATACATCGATGGTAAATGGAAAACAGCTGCTTCTGGCACTGTCCGTTCTATCATCAATCCTTTTAATCAGGAAGTTATTGCTGTTGTTACAGAAAGCGATGAAACAGATGCTATTACTTCTGCAAGAAAGGCATTTGATAATGGAGATTGGAGTACACACCCAACGATTGAACGTACAAAGATAGTTCGCAAAATTGCTGATTTAATTGAACTTAATCAAGAGGAACTAGCCAGGCTCGAAACGATTGATACTGGAAAAACATTAGAAGAAAGCCGAGTTGTTCGTGAGCCAATAGGTGTATGTGCATAAATTACGCCTTGGAATTATCCACTATTGCAAGCATCCTGGAAATTAGCCCCGGCGCTTGTACAAGATGAAGGATTTGGACCAGTTATAACAGTAGAACGGTTCACATCAGAAGAGGAAGCAATAAAACTAGCCAATGACTCCATCTATGAATTATCTGGTGGCGTTTGGACACAAGACATTGCAAAAGCAGCGCGTTGTGCAAAAAGAATGCCTATGGGAACAGTTTGGATAAACGATGTCAATAATTATTTCCCGCAAGCTCCATGGGGCGGATATAAACAATCTGGTTTTGGTCGTGAACTAGGAACAACTGGACTAGAAGAATATCAAGAACGGAAGCATATCTTTACAAATCTGCAACCTGAAAAAATGAACTGGTTTGGGGCTTCGAAATAAATGAGGGACCATTTCAACTAAATCCTGATCTTAATACACCATAATAATGTAACTAAAGTTCAGTTTTACAATATCGCAAGGTGAGGCACAAGGATATACAGTCAATTGGACATTCATACATTTTAAACTACAGCAACAGCTATCAAAATAAAGCGACAAAAATCAAGGAGTGTTTTTATGAAGAAGAACATAGTTCTATATGGACTTGTAGCGATTATATCTATTTTCTTATTTTCGCCTCGATCAAGAAAGGCAGTTTCAAACACGATAAATGAAGATACATTAAACAAAATATATGAATTCAAGAATATTTTAACCGATTGGAAAGAGAATCAAAACCAATATAAATAAAAGACAAATAATATGATGAAACGATCACATTCATTTTTTAAATAATAATGAATGTAGTGTGTATGGAGGTTGTAAATATGAAGAAACATTATGATTATATTGTAGTTGGTGGAGGAAGTGCTGGTTCTATACTTGGAAACCGATTAAGCGAAGACGGCACGAAAAGCGTTCTTATTTTAGAGGCAGGAAGAAGTGACTACCCTTGGGATCTATTTATCCAAATGCCTGCAGCTTTAATGTTCCCTGCTGGTAATCCTTTATATGACTGGGGTTATAAATCTGATCCTGAGCCATATATGAATGGCAGACGTATTGCTCACGCTCGTGGAAAAGTATTGGGTGGATCAAGCTCGATTAACGGAATGATTTACCAACGAGGAAATCCAATGGACTATGAACGTTGGGGGGCTGATAAAGGAATGGAATCATGGGACTATGCACATGTTCTCCCTTACTTTAAAAAATTGGAAAATGCGATTGACTCGCCTGGTGACAAAAATCGCGGGCATGATGGTCCAATCAAATTAACAAGAGGTCCAGCTACTAATCCTTTATTTAATGCGTTCTTTGAGGCAGGAGAGGAAGCTGGTTACTCTCGCACATCTGATGTGAACAGTTATAAACAAGAAGGATTTGGCCCATTCGACCGTCATATTTATAATGGAAAAAGACTATCCGCTTCGCATGCTTATTTAGATCCGGCGAAAAAGCGAGACAATCTAGATATTGAAACACTAGCTTTTGTAACAAAAATCAATTTTGAAGGAACAAAAGCAAAAAGTGTTACATACCGGAGAGGTAAAATAATAAAAGAAGTATATGCTGAGGAAATTGTACTTGCTGGCGGCGCGATCAATACACCTCAATTATTGCAATTGTCAGGTGTCGGAGATGCAGAATATCTTAAAAGTTTAGATATTGATCCAGTTGTCCATCTTCCAGGTGTAGGTGAAAACTTACAAGACCATTTAGAGGTATATATTCAGCATGCATGTCCTCAGCCGGTTTCAGAACAGCCTAGCTTAAATAAATTAAAAATGCCATGGATCGGCTTACAATGGATGTTACAACGAAAAGGACCTGCAGCAAGCAGCCATTTCGAAGGTGGCGGATTTATACGCTCTAATGAAGATTGCACGTACCCGAATTTGATGTATCATTTCTTGCCTCTAGCTGTACGTTACGATGGAAAAAAGGCAGATACACCACATGGCTTCCAAGTCCATGTAGGCCCAATGTATTCGGATGCTCGTGGATCACTTAAAATTAAATCCAAGGACCCTTCGCAGCATCCTAGTATGGTATATAACTATCTCTCTACTGATCAAGACCGAAGAGAATGGATAGAAGCTGTTAGAATTACACGAGAAATTATTTCTCAACCAGCTCTAGCACCTTATAATACAGGTGAAATTTCACCAGGCCAATCTGTACAAACAGATGAAGAAATTATAGAGTGGGTTCGAAACGATGCAGAAACAGCACTTCATCCATGTGGAACAGCAAAAATGGGAGATGCCTCTGATCCAATGTCTGTAGTGGATCCGAACACAATGAAAATACATGGTTTAGAAAACATCCGTGTAGTAGATGCATCCGTAATGCCATACGTTACAAATGGAAATATACACGCTCCAGTGTTAATGCTAGCCGAAAGAGCAGCAGACCTGATTCTTGGACGCAAACCGCTAGACGCTTTACACTTTGATTATTATAAGCACGATTCAAAGACAGCAGTACTCAATAAATAAGCGTCCCTTTTTAGCTCTTCTTTTTTATAGACATTATGTCAATAGTAAATTACTTTTGGTGATAATTAACGATTTGATTAGATAATGACCTTTCTTTAATGAAACAACAAAACAGCTTTGATCAGCTGTTTTGTTGTTTCATTTCGTTTTTAAAATTTATATTCGCATACATTCTACTTCACTAACTCTTATTCAAACAAAACAGCCTATTTCATTCGAAATGAAATAGGCTGTTTTTGCAGGTATATCCTTGTTATTACTACTATTAACGTTTTGAGAATTGAGGAGCTCTACGTGCACCTTTAAGACCGTATTTTTTACGTTCTACCATACGTGGGTCACGTGTTAAGAATCCTTCACGCTTTAATGATGCACGGTATTCAGGATCCGCTTCTAGAAGCGCACGAGAGATACCATGACGAATTGCACCAGCTTGACCAGTGAATCCACCACCATGAACGTTTACTAATACATCGTAAGTGCCTTCTGTTTCTGTAACAGCAAGCGGTTGATTCATGATTAGTGATTGTGTTTCATATGGGAAATAGTCTTTTGAATCACGACCATTGATGATTACTTTTCCAGTTCCAGGAACTAGACGTACACGTGCAGTTGATGTTTTACGACGGCCTGTGCCGTAATATTGTACTTGTGCCAATTGTTTAACCTCCTTTTAATTATCCACGAAGCTCATAAACTTCTGGTTTTTGAGCTTGATTATTGTGTTCTGAACCTCTGTTTACGTGCAATTTCTTACCCATTTTGCGGCCTAGTGGACCTTTAGGAAGCATACCTTTAACAGCAAGTTCAATCATTTGCTCAGGGTATCTTGTACGCATTTCGTCAGCATTACGCTCTTTCAAATTACCTGTATAACCTGAATGACGGTAGTACATTTTGTCATTTATTTTATTACCTGTTAATTCTATTTTTTCAGCGTTGATAATAATTACATTATCACCAGTATCAGCGTGTGGTGTGTAAGTTGGCTTGTGCTTTCCACGAAGGATTGCTGCAACCTCACTTGCCAAACGGCCTAGTCTTTGGCCTTCAGCATCCACAACGAGCCATTTGCGTTCAATATTGTTTTCATTCGCCATGAAAGTTGTGCGCATGATAGTTTCCCTCCAATTAATTTGTTTCAATTCGTTATTCCTATATTCAACATAATTAGATTCCGGGGCTAATCATGGTTTTAGAAATATAATGCCATAGATCATAATATACCAAATTCGAGCGTTTTGTCAAGGGCTTCAGGTGTAAAATTCTAAAAATCGCTTATTTATATTACTTTTTCATACTTTACCCGCCATAAATACAATCCTTGAGCTGGAATCGTTTCTCCAACGAGTTGGCGATCCTTTTGTTTCAGTAACGTTTTAATGTCTGATGGGATCCTTCTTCCTTGACCAATATCTAGTAGTACGCCAACGATAATACGAACCATGTGATATAAAAAGCCATTCCCCCGCAGAATAAATTCAATCTCGCTTCCCCGCTTCTCACAGCTGACCTGATAAAGCGTTCGTTCTTTACTCCCTTTTGTTGTTGCCTTTGCAGATGAAAAGGTAGTAAAGTCATGCTTACCCTCTAAATAGGCACAAGCCTGCTTTATAGCATCTATATTCAGTTTGTAGGGAAAATGGTAGGCATAGTTTCGTTTCCATACATCGGGCTCCGATTCATGCCACACATAATAGCGATATTCTTTTTCTATAGCGTCATATCTTGCATGAAATGTTTCAGCTACAATCACTACTTCTTTAATATATAAGTCATCCGGCAAGAGTGTATTCAGTGCCTGCTTCCAATTAAGCGTTGGGATGTCATAGGGCGAATCAAAATGGATTGTCTGACCCAAGGCATGTACGCCTGTATCTGTTCGTCCAGAGGCCTGTATTCTTATCTCAGCGCCTTTGTGCATTTTCTTTAATGCCTTTTCTAATTCACCTTGAACCGTGCGCTTCTTTGGCTGGATCTGGAAACCAGAAAATCGCGATCCATCATAATGAATGATACATTTCAGTCGTTCCACCTTTACCAGCCTCTCTAATAACTTCTCGTATAAAATAGAATCGCAATGACAAAAGCAAATAGTATATAGATCAGGATATCGTGCTTACCAATCTTTAACTCCCTTAGCTTTGTCCGCCCTTCACCACCATGATAGCCACGCGCTTCCATTGCCATTGCTAATTCTTCTGCCCGTTTAAACGCACTGACAAATAATGGAACCAACAATGGAACAACCGCTTTTGCGCGATCTTTAATCGGCCCCGTTCTAAAATCTACACCACGGGAAGCCTGCGCCTTGGAAATCTTATCTGTTTCCTGCATTAGTGTAGGAATAAAGCGTAAAGATATGGACATCATCAGTGCAAGTTCGTGAACAGGGAACTTAATTTTATTTAACGGATGCAGCATATCCTCTATTGCATCGGTAATTTCAATCGGTGTTGTCGTTAAAGTTAATAGGGAAGTAACTAGGATAAGTAAGAAAAACCTTACAGAAATGGCAAGTCCCTGAATCACACCACCAGAATAAAATTTAAAAATAGACAAGTGGAAAATAAGTGTTCCCTCTTTGGTTACAAATAAGTGCAAAATAAAGGTAAAAACAATTAAAAACCAGACAGGTGTTAACCCTTTTAAGATAAAACGAATCGGAACACGAGACGTAATCATACTCGTCAATGCAAAAATGGTTAAAATCCCATAACTGATTAACGTATTAGCAAAAAATACGATAAAAACAAAAAAGAAAATAATTGTTATTTTTGTTCGTGGATCCAAACGGTGCACAATGGAATTTCCTGGTACATACTGACCAATAATCAAGGAGTTATTCATGATGATTCAGCCCCTTTTATGATTTGCTGAATCGATTGTGCAACCTGTTTTATCGATTGCCGATCAAAGGGGATTTCTTTCCCTAATTTCGTCTGGAATTGATTTAAAAACTGGACCATCTCTGGTACATCAAGCTGCACTTTATTTAATGCTTTTTTTTGTGTAAAAACCGCTTCTGGTTTACCTTCCATATACTTTGTACCTTTGTTTAAAATGATGACATGGTCTGCATATTTTACAGCGTCTTCCATGCTATGGGTTACGAGTATTGTCGTTAGCCCCTGTTCTTGATGCAGCTGATAAAACATCTTCATCATTTCTTTTTGTCCCCGAGGATCTAGCCCAGCAGTTGGCTCATCAAGCACAAGTACGTCAGGTCTAACAGCTAACACACCAGCAATTGCAACCCTACGCATTTGTCCACCACTTAGTTCAAACGGGGAACGTTCCAGTAATTCTTCCGTAAGGCCTACCGCAGGCGTTATTTGTTGAATTCGGTGCTTGATTTCCGATTTTGACACACCAAAGTTCTCCGGACCAAACGCAATGTCCTTTTCAACCGTTTCTTCAAATAATTGGTGCTCCGGGTATTGAAAGACAACACCAACACGACTGCGTAGCTCTTTCATGTTTTTAGGTTTTTGTTCCGGTGTTAAATGAAAATCACCAATCGTTACTTCGCCCGCTGTTGGCTTGACCAGGCCATTTAAATGTTGAATCAATGTCGATTTCCCTGACCCTGTATGGCCAATAACAGCAACAAAGGAGCCGGATGGGATATGAAAAGATAAATCATCAATTGCTTTATGTGCAAATGGGCTATTTGCTTGATAAATATAGCTTACGTTTTTGAATGTAATGTCCATAATTCCTCCAACAACTCTTCGTGGTTTAACGGCTCCTGTGTGATTGGCACACCTAATTGGTTTAGCTCATCAGCTAATACTGTAATAAAGGGTACGTCTAATCCGATTTCCCGGAGCTGATCCTTTAAAGAAAAAATTTCACGTGGCAGTGCCTCACGCCATATTTCACCTTCATTCATGACGATAACACGATCAGCTTGTACCACTTCCGTTAAATCATGTGTTATCGTAATCAATGATAGTTCATTTTCACTTTGAACATCTGTCACAGTTTGCATGATTTCAGTTCGTCCCTTCGGATCAAGCATTGCTGTTGCCTCATCCAATATAAGAACTTGCGGTGAAATGGCGAGCACGCTTGCGATTGCCACACGCTGTTTCTGTCCGCCGGAAAGGCGATGCGGTTCAGTCAGCAGATAATCCTGCATTCCTACTGCAGATAACGTTTCTTCCATTCGCTTTATCATATCCTCCCGGGGAAAACCAC
Source organism: Virgibacillus halotolerans (assembly GCF_016908515.1). Lineage (GTDB taxonomy): Bacteria > Bacillota > Bacilli > Bacillales > Amphibacillaceae > Virgibacillus_M > Virgibacillus_M halotolerans. The sequence continues at coordinate 47,550 of NZ_JAFBEA010000013.1, read as the reverse complement.
GATTTTCCATTCCGAAAGCAACATCGTCTTGCACTGTTGTTCCAACAAATTGATTGTCAGGATTTTGAAAAACCATACCAACATCTTTACGGATATCCCAAATCGTATCTTGGTTAACCTGTTTCCCATCGATTAATATTTCTCCCTCTTGTGGGAATAATAATCCATTAAGCAGTTTAGCAATTGTGGATTTACCAGATCCATTATGACCTATAATAGCAATCCATTCGTTTTCATAGATTTCAAATGACAAATTCTTTAATACCCAAGGCTGCTCATCTTCATATCTGAACGATACATTTCTAAACTCAATTATTTTTCTCATGCTGTACTTCCTCCTCAATACTCTGCTCCCGCCTTGGGATTTTGATGTGTCGCTGGGCAATTGTCTCAGCTTTTTTTGTCTAGTTGCGCGTCAGCTAGCGACTACCGTCATAAGCAATTGACACTGCGAGTGCTAAAACCATGCGCTCTATAGCCCCTAGCGCGTCAACTTTTCTTTACTACAAAAAAAGGGCTTGGATTCACCTCATGGAAGAGATTCAGTCCTGCCCCTATACGCGCAAAGGTTTCATTAAACTAGTTCGATGATTGCCATTTTTGCTCCGTCACCTTGACGAGCACCTAATTTAAGAACACGTGTGTACCCACCTTGTCGTTCTTCATAACGTGCAGCAACGTCATTGAAAAGTTTTTGAACAACATTTTCATTTTCGTTTGCTTCTTGATTATATAAGAAAGCTGCAGCTTGACGACGAGCGTGAAGATCTCCACGTTTACCCAGCGTAATCATTTTGTCTACTACGGATTTAAGTTCTTTCGCTTTTGCTTCTGTTGTTTCAATACGTTCATGAATAATTAAATCAGATGCAAGATTGCGAAGTAATGCCATACGAGTGTCAGTTGTACGTCCTAACTTTCTAGCCATGGACTTATCCCTCCCTTTCTAAAAGCTCTAAAGGTGTCTATTGATTAGTCATCATTGCGTAAGCCTAAGCCCAGATCATCCAGTTTTACTTTAACTTCTTCTAGTGATTTACGACCTAAATTACGGACTTTCATCATATCTTCTTCAGTTTTATTTGCAAGCTCTTGAACTGTATTGATACCAGCTCGTTTTAAACAATTATAAGATCGAACAGAAAGATCAAGTTCTTCGATGGTCATTTCCATCACTTTTTCTTTATGATCTTCTTCTTTTTCTACCATAATCTCAGCATTCTGTGCTTCATCAGTTAAACCTACAAAGATATTAAGATGCTCGGTAAAGACTTTAGCGCCTAAAGAAACTGCCTCTTCAGGACGAATGCTTCCATCTGTCCAGACATCTAATGTCAATTTGTCAAAATTGGCATCTTGACCTACCCTTGTATTTTCAACTTGATAAACAGAACGGGACACAGGTGTAAAAATCGAGTCAATCGGGATAACACCAATCGCTTGATCATCATTTTTATTTTCATCAGCTGGACGGTAACCACGACCACGTTCTGCTGTGATTTTCATATACAGGCTGCCCTTACTATTTAAAGTAGCAATTGGCAATTCCGGGTTTAATACCTCAACATCACTATCAAAAGTCAGATCTGCAGCGGTAACCTTTCCTTCTCCCTGTACATCAATCTCTAAAGTTTTCTCTTCATCAGAGTAAATTTTGAGAGCAAGTTTTTTCAGGTTTAAAATTACTGTTGTAACATCTTCAACGACACCATCAATTGTTGAGAACTCATGAAGTGCTCCATCAATTTGAACCGATGTAACAGCAGCACCTGGAAGTGAGGATAATAGGATACGACGCAAGGAGTTCCCAAGAGTGGTACCATATCCACGTTCGAGCGGTTCAACTACGAATTTTCCAAATGTAGCGTCATCGCTAATTTCAACCGTTTCAATTTTTGGTTTTTCAATTTCGATCATTCAACAAAACCCTCCTTTAAAACGTCGAAACCTCGGTTAGAGCCATGTCTAACCGAAATTCCTCAAATAGGCAGTTGGCGTTTCTGCGCTACCTGCAATTCTTTCGTACTTCTTGTCTCGTGAATGCCTAATGATAAAAGATTTACATCTCTACACTTTTAGCTATCATAACCCATTATAGACAGGGTGACAAATTCTATACGGTCTAATTATACACGACGACGTTTTGGTGGGCGACAACCATTATGAGGAACTGGAGTTACATCCACAATTGCAGTAACTTCCAATCCTGCTGCTTGAAGTGAACGAATTGCTGCTTCACGACCTGCTCCAGGTCCTTTAACAGTAACTTCTAATGTTTTCATGCCGTTTTCAACCGCTGTTTTTGCTGCAGTTTCGGCAGCCATTTGAGCAGCATATGGTGTAGATTTACGAGAACCTTTAAATCCAAGCGCACCTGCTGAACTCCAGCCGATTGAATTACCATGAACATCCGTAATTGTAACAATTGTATTGTTAAATGTAGAACGAATGTGTGCAATACCTGTGTCAATATTCTTTTTCACACGACGTTTACGTGTATTTGTATTACGTGCCATTGATTAGCTAACCTCCTTCACTTACTTTTTCTTACCTGCGATAGCATAACGCGGGCCTTTACGAGTACGTGAGTTATTTTTCGTTTTTTGTCCACGAACTGGTAAACCACGGCGGTGACGCATACCTCTATACGAACCAATTTCAGTGATTCGTTTGATGTTTAGTGATACTTCACGACGAAGATCACCTTCAATTGTATATACATCAATTGCTTTACGGATCTTACCTAATTCATCTTCAGTTAAGTCGCGAACACGAGTATCTTCAGAAACGCCTGCTTCTTTAAGGACTTTCTTTGCGGTAGTGTTTCCAATACCAAAGATATAAGTTAATGAAATTACTACGCGCTTATCACGCGGAATATCTATACCTGCAATACGTGCCATAAGTGATTAGCACCTCCTTGTTTTTTAACCTTGTTTTTGCTTGTGTTTCGGGTTTTCGCAAATCACCATTACTTTGCCTTTTCGTTTAATAACTTTACATTTTTCACAAATTGGTTTTACAGATGCTCTTACTTTCATCATCTTTACCTCCTTTTATATCGGAGCTCGCTTATTTATAACGGTACGTAATCCGTCCTCTAGTTAAATCATACGGTGAGAGTTCTACCGTTACTTTATCACCTGGTAGAATTCGTATAAAATGCATACGAATTTTCCCGGATACATGTGCTAAGACCGTATGGCCATTTTCAAGCTCTACCTTAAACATTGCGTTAGGCAATGTCTCCATTACGGTACCTTCCACTTCAATTGCATCGTCTTTCGCCATCAGTGTTGATCTCCCTTCTTCAAATCTGTCACAACTTCATTGACAAATTTAGTTATAGCAAACCTTAATTTACCATTTGTGACACGACCAGTTTCTAGAAGGCTGCTTTGGACTTCCGGAGAAATAAAATCCATCACTTCAATATGATTTACGTTCTTTTTCTTTGGTCGATCATATTTACGCTTTTCTCCATCCGCAAGCAATACAAACCGCTCATCAATCATCCGAATGACTACAGCGAATTGTCCAGCTTCACGCCCTTGTCTAATACGAACAACTTGACCTACTCGTGGAACCGAATCAGATTCGTTCAACAACGATCACCTTCACTTAGGCTATAGTTAATTGCTACCTTTGTAGAAAAGGTTCATTTCTTTAAAACAGTTTAGTGCCACTTTTATATTCATTTGTACACTTATTTTCACACTTACCAAGACTTTTATTATAACTTTTACCAGACTAAATTGCATCTAATCCGTGTTATAAGCAGTGAGAAATGTTTAAGCTTCTAGTGTTGCTTGAATATCCCGGAAAACATCATCAATCTCCTGATCTCCGTTTACAGTAGTGAGATATCCTTTACCCTGATAAAAGTCCAATAACGGTTTTGTTTGCTCGATATTAACTGCCAAGCGTTTTTTAACCGTATCTGGCTTATCATCATCACGCTGAATTAATGCTGAACCATCTTTATCACATATACCCTCTTTTGCTGGTGGATTATACATGACATGATAAGTTGTTCCACATGTTGGACAGACCCTACGACCTGTTAAGCGCTCCACTAAATTTTCTTCTGGTACATCGACATGAATCACATGGTCAATGGTTTGATTTAATTCTGTTAAAATCGCTTCTAATGCTTCAGCCTGTGCGATGGTTCTTGGAAAACCATCCAATAAAAATCCATTTGCACAATCGGCTTTACCCAAGCGTTCTTTTACAATCCCAACTGTTACCTCATCTGGAACAAGTGCCCCTTGGTCCATAAAAGCTTTCGCTTCCTTACCAAGATCGGTTCCTTCTTTTATAGCGAGACGGAACATGTCGCCAGTTGAAATATGAGGGATGTTATATTGCTCATTTATTTTCTCTGCCTGTGTGCCTTTACCAGCACCAGGTAAGCCCATCAAAATTAAGTTCAAGTTATTCCCCTCGCTCTCATTGGCAGCAGGAACTTACTTAATAAATCCTTTGTAGTGTCGCTTTACTAACTGACTTTCCAGTTGTTTCATCGTTTGTAACGCTACCCCTACAACGATTAGTAAACTTGTGCCGCCGATTTGTACTGCGGTAGGTAAGTTCGCAAGACCACCCAAAATAATTGGCAGCACGGAAACGGCTGCTAAAAAGAGGGACCCTACAAACGTTAAACGATACATCACTCGTGTGAGGTATGTTTCTGTTTTCTTACCAGGACGGATGCCTGGGATATACCCACCTTGCTTTTGCAGGTTCTCAGCCATTTGTTCCGGATTAACCTGAACAAATGTATAGAAATAGGTGAATGCAATAATCAGCCCTACATATAAGACCATACCAATGGGTTGTGTATAATCAAAGATCATTTCAATCGTTGATGCAACTGACCCACCTTCAAAGAAACCAGCGATCGTTCTAGGTGCAATCATAAATGCAATAGCAAAGATTACCGGGATAACTCCTGCAGCATTCACTTTTATTGGTAAATGCGTAGAATGTCCACCAACCGGGGAACGATTGACAAGTTTTTTTGCATATTGAATTGGTATTTTACGTAAAGCTTGTTGTATAAAGATCACTCCAACAACTACAGCTACAACAACCAACGCGATTAAAGCGACAATTACAATGTTGATAAACAATTCATCACCAGCATCTACAATATATTGGCTATACAACTGTTTAACACCATTCGGCACCGCTGCTACGATACCCGCAAATATGATTATTGAAATTCCATTTCCAACACCATTTGCTGTGATTTGTTCTCCAAGCCACATCAAAAATGCTGTACCACTTGTTAGCACGATTGCAATTACAATGAATTTTGTAATGCCGGGATCTGCAATTAACATGCCCCCCGCCATTGCATTAAATCCAATTGACATTGCAATTGCCTGAACAAATGCAAGAACGATTGTACCGTATCGGGTAATTTGGGCTAATTTCTTACGACCCATTTCCCCTTGTTTTTTCCATTCAGAGAACTTAGGTACGACATCCATTTGTAATAATTGCATGATGATTGATGCTGTAATGTACGGCATAATCCCCATTGCAAAAATAGAGAAGTTTTGTAGTGCCCCTCCACCGAATGTGTTCAGAAAACCAAAAACATTTTGCTGGTTCATAAAATCTATTGCCTGTTTATCTGTAAATGGCACAGGGATAAATGTGCCTAGACGGAAGACAATCAACATAAGCAGTGTGAATATAATTTTCCGTCTAATGTCACCTATGCGCATAAAATTGGAGATTGTACGGAACAATTAGATCACCTCGGTTTGACCGCCCGCTGCCTCAATTGCTTCTTTAGCTGAAGCAGAGAACTTGTGAGCTTTTACTGTAAGCTTTCTTTCGATAGCACCCTTGCCAAGTACTTTAATACCTGCTTTAAGTTTGCTTACGACACCTTCTTCAAGTAATAGCTCTGGTGTAATTTCTGTGCCGTCTTCAAAACGATTTAGCACATCCACGTTTACAATTGCGTATTCTTTACGGTGAATATTTGTAAATCCTCTTTTCGGTAAGCGTTGAAATAGTGGCATTTGTCCACCTTCAAAGCCCGGACGTACACCGCCACCTGACCGTGCTTTTTGTCCTTTGTGTCCTCTGCCGGAAGTTTTTCCGTTACCAGATGACATTCCACGACCAACGCGGTTTCTTGTTTTGCGACTTCCTTCTGACGCCTTCAATTCATGAAGTTTCATGCGAGCACCTCCTCTTTACGCTAATGTATAATTAAACTTCTTTTACCGTCACGAGATGAGATACTTTGTTAACCATACCACGAATGGCTGGTGTATCTTCACGAACTACGGATTGACGAATTTTAGTTAGTCCTAATGTTTGAACAGTTTTACGTTGTCCTTCTGTTCCACCAATAACACTGCGTGTGAGGGTGATTTCTAAATTTTTAGACATAGTATTTCCCTCCTTATCCTAACAGTTCTTCTACAGACTTTCCTCGTAGTTTTGCTACTTCTTCTGCACGTTTCAAGTTAGATAATCCATTTAATGTTGCACGGATCATATTAATAGGTGTGTTTGCACCTAAAGATTTAGTCAAAATATCACCAACGCCGGCAAGTTCAAGGATTGCACGAACTGGTCCACCGGAAATAACTCCCGTACCTTCAGTTGCTGGTTTCATTAATACGTTACCAGAACCAAATCGGCCATTGATTTCATGTGGAATAGTAGTTCCAACAATAGGTACTTCAATTAAGTTTTTCTTTGCATCATCAACTGCTTTTTTAATTGCTTCCGGTACTTCTAATGCTTTACCTGTACCAAAACCTACATGACCATTTTTATCTCCGATTACTACTAGTGCTGCAAAGCGGAAACGACGTCCACCCTTTACAACCTTCGCAACGCGGTTAACTGAAACAACACGTTCTTCAAGATCTAGTTTGTTCGGATCAATGCTGTTATTCATGTAATGGTTCCCTCCTTTATCGATTAAAATTCAAGACCAGCCTCACGGGCAGCGTCTGCTAAAGTTTTTACACGTCCATGATAAAGGTAGCCTCCACGATCAAATACAACCGATTTGAATCCTTTATCCTGCGCACGCTTAGCAATCGCTTCTCCGATCTGCTTTGCTGCTTCTGTGTTACTTGTAGCTTCACCATTAAATGTTTTATCTTTCGTAGAAGCACTTACTAGTGTAACTCCGTTGTCATCATTGATTAATTGTGCATAGATGTGTTTATTTGAACGATACACGTTCAAACGAGGACGAACTTGAGTTCCGGATATTTTCCTACGAACTCGTGCGTGTCTTCTTTTGCGTGTTGCGTTTCTATCAGGCTTTGTGATCATCCAGGGTCACTCCTTTCTGCTCTCTAAGTAACCTTACTTAGCAGTTTTACCTTCTTTACGACGTACGTATTCATCAACATAACGAATACCTTTACCTTTATATGGTTCAGGTGGTCTGATTGCTCTGATGTTAGCAGCAACTGCACCAACTAATTCTTTATCGATACCTTTAACAATTATTTGTGTGTTTTTAGGAACTTCGATCTCGATGCCCTCTTCGGCTTCGATTTCAACTGGATGTGAATAACCAGCATTAAGCACCAATTTTTTCCCTTGCATTTGTGCACGATATCCAACACCAATAATATCAAGGGATTTTTCAAAACCTTTATGAACTCCAATAACCATGTTACTGATCAAGCTACGAGTTGTTCCGTGTAATGCACGGTGATCTTTATGGTTACTTGGGCGCTCAAATGTAATTTCGTTTTCCTGAATGTTAACTGTAATATCCGGATGTAAATCTCTTGTTAATTCACCTTTTGGTCCTTTAACTGTTACGGTATTACCATCCATTTTTACTTCTACACCTTGTGGAACTTCAATTGGTTTTAGTCCTATACGAGACATTTCATGCACCTCCTCATCAAAAAATGTTAATTACCAAACATATGCTAGAACTTCGCCACCAACAGCTTGAGCACGTGCTTCTTTATCAGATAACACACCTCTAGATGTTGATACGATTGCTATACCTAAGCCGTTAAGTACGCGTGGTACTTCAGTTGCTTTTGCATAGACACGTAGTCCTGGCTTACTAATTCGTTTGATACCTGTAATTACACGTGTTTCGTCAACACCGTATTTAAGGAAAATGCGCAGAACACCTTGTTTGTTGTCTTCAACAAACTCATAGTCCTGAACAAAACCTTCACGTTTAAGAATATCAGCAATTTCTTTTTTTATAGTAGAAGCCGGGAGCTCCAATTTCTCATGTTTAACCATGTTAGCATTACGAATACGAGTCAGCATATCTGCGATCGGATCTGTCATAACCATTAATCATTACCTCCTTCCCAAATCGGGGTTTACCAGCTTGCTTTTTTGACACCAGGAATTTGACCTTTATAGGCAAGTTCACGGAAACAAATTCGGCAAAGTTTAAATTTACGAATTACAGAATGCGGACGACCGCAGCGTTCACAACGTGTATATTCACGTACTTGATACTTTTGTGGGCGTTTTTGTTTCGCAATCATTGATTTTTTAGCCACAATTTTCCCTCCTTATTTAGCTCATAGCTTACTTTTGGAAAGGCATGCCTAGTTGAGCCAAAAGCTCACGAGCTTCTTCGTCTGTATTGGAAGTTGTTACTATTACGATATCCATACCACGAATCTTATTTACTTTATCATAATTAATTTCCGGGAAAATTAGTTGTTCTTTAACACCTAATGTGTAGTTACCACGACCATCAAAAGCCTTTTTTGATATACCACGGAAATCACGTACACGTGGAAGTGATACAGCAATTAGCTTTTGCAGGAATTCGTACATACGGTCACCGCGAAGTGTTACTTTTGCCCCGATTGGCATTCCTTCACGAAGGCGAAAACCAGCAATTGATTTTTTTGCACGAGTGATCATTGGTTTCTGACCCGAAATTAATGAAAGTTCTTCAACAGCACTATCTAATGCCTTTGAGTTTTGAACTGCATCGCCAACACCCATGTTGATAACAATCTTGTCAACAGTTGGCACTTGCATAACAGATTTATAATTGAATTTATCCATCAAGGTTGTTAAAACTTCTCCTTGATATTTTTCTTTTAATGCGTTCATCATGTCGCCCTCCTTTCGCTTGAAAATTATTTATCTAATGCTTCACCGGATTTTTTAGCGATGCGGACTTTTTTTCCATCACGTTCTTCATACCCAACACGAGTTGGTTCACCGGATTTAGGATCAATTGGCATTACGTTAGAAACATGGATCGCTGCTTCTTGGTTAAGGATTCCACCTTGTGGATTATCCTGTGAAGGTTTTGCGTGTTTCTTTACCATGTTAATACCTTCTATAAGAACTCGATCCGCTTTAGGATATGCTTCTAAAATAGTTCCTTGTTTCCCACGGTCTTTACCGGAAATTACTTTTACTTTATCACCTTTTTTTACATGCATGCTTGACGCACCTCCTTGACACTGTCAATTCTTTCGCTTATAAAACTTCTGGAGCTAGAGATACGATTTTCATGAATTTTGCATCACGTAGTTCTCGTGCGACTGGTCCGAAGATACGCGTACCTCTTGGACTTTTATCATCACGGATTATTACCGCTGCATTTTCATCAAAACGAATATATGACCCATCTTTTCGGCGTGCACCGGATTTCGTACGAACGATGACTGCTTTAACAACTTCACCCTTCTTAACAACGCCTCCTGGTGTTGCTTGTTTCACTGAACAAACAATTACATCACCAATGTTGGCAACTTTACGACCGGAACCACCGAGTACTTTAATGGTTAGAACTTCACGTGCACCAGAGTTGTCTGCAACTTTTAAACGAGTTTCTTGTTGAATCATACCGCTGTGACCTCCCTTCGGATACCTTCCGAGCGAACTTTAATTAAATAACTACTGACTCTTTAACGATTTCAACTAGACGAAAACGTTTAGTAGCTGATAATGGGCGTGTCTCCATAATGGTGACTACATCTCCAATTTTTGCTTGGTTGTTTTCATCATGTGTTTTAAACTTCTTAGAGTATTTAACACGTTTACCATATAGCTTATGAAACTTATAAGTCTCGACTAAAACAGTGATTGTTTTATCCATTTTATCTGATACAACACGGCCTGTATATACTTTACGATTATTACGCTCAGTCATTTTGAGGGTAACCTCCTCTCGAAATTCAGTTATTTACGCTTACTTCACGTTGGCGAACAACAGTCTTCATACGAGCAATTGATTTTCTTACTTCACGGATGCGTGCAGTATTTTCCAATTGTCCTGTTGCAAGTTGGAAACGTAAATTAAATAATTCTTCTTTTAACGTTTTTACTTTTTCTTCAATTTCGGCAGTGGTTAGTTCTCTGATTTCATTAGCCTTCATTGATTTCACCACCAATTTCTTCACGTTTTACGAATTTTGTTTTGATAGGCAGTTTATGAGCAGCAAGTCGTAACGCTTCGCGTGCAACTTCTTCTTCAACACCTGCAATTTCGAATAAAATCTTACCTGGTTTAACTACTGCTACCCAGCCTTCTAGGGCACCTTTACCAGATCCCATACGAACTTCAAGTGGTTTTGCTGTGTATGGCTTATCTGGGAATATTTTAATCCAAACTTTACCTCCACGTTTCATGTAACGAGTCATTGCTATACGGGATGCCTCGATCTGACGACTTGAAATCCATGAAGCTTCAGTTGCTTGTAGACCATATTCACCAAAAGATACTGTCGTACCACCTTTTGCTTGGCCTTTCATTTTTCCACGATGTTGTCTACGATATTTTACACGTTTAGGCATTAACATAAGTAATGACCCCCTTCCTTATTTTTTAGTTTTCGTTGGAAGGACTTCTCCACGATAGATCCACACTTTAACACCCAATTTACCATAAGTAGTATCAGCTTCTGCTGTGCCATAGTCAATATCGGCGCGCAGTGTGTGTAGTGGTACAGTTCCTTCGCTATAGTGTTCCGCACGAGCGATATCTGCTCCGCCTAATCGTCCGGATACTTGTGTTTTTATTCCTTTTGCTCCTGAACGCATAGTGCGCTGGATTGTCTGCTTTTGTGCACGACGGAATGAAATACGGTTTTCTAATTGACGAGCAATGTTGTCTGCAACCAATTTAGCGTTAAGATCAACTTTCTTGATTTCAACGATATTGATGTGAACTCGTTTGCCTGTCAAGCTATTTAGTGATTTGCGCAATGCTTCTACTTCAGAACCGCCTTTACCAATTACCATTCCTGGCTTACCTGTATGAATAGTAATGTTCACGCGATTTGCTGCACGCTCAATTTCGATAGAAGAAACAGCAGCAATACGTAAGCGATTTTCAAGATATTCTCTGATTTTAATATCTTCGTGAAGTAAGTCTGCATAGTCTTTGTCAGCATACCATTTTGACTCCCAATCTTTTATGATACCTACGCGGAGACCTGTTGGATTTATTTTTTGACCCACTGACTATCCCTCCTTCTTTTCAGTAACAACCACTGTAACGTGGCTTGTGCGTTTGTTAATTTTACTTGCGCGTCCTTGTGCACGTGGACGGAAACGTTTCAATGTAGCACCTTCATTTACATATGCTTCTGAGATAATCAGATTATCTGTATCCATTTCGTAGTTGTGTTCTGCGTTTGCGATTGCAGACTTCAAAACTTTCTCTACGACTGGAGAAGCACCGCGTTGTGTGTGACGTAAGATCGAAACTGCTTCACCAACGTTTTTTCCTCGAATCAGATCAACGACTAATCGTACTTTACGAGGAGCAATACGAACCGATTTCGCAATGGCTTTTGCTTGCATGTCTGAGTGCCTCCTCTCTCATTATCGAGTTGTTTTCTTGTCATCGCCTGAATGCCCTTTAAATGTGCGGGTTGGCGCGAATTCACCTAATTTATGTCCGACCATATCTTCTGTAATGTAGACTGGAACATGTTTGCGTCCATCATATACAGCGATTGTATGACCTATAAAAGTTGGGAAGATGGTTGAACGACGTGACCAGGTTTTGATCACCTGTTTTTTGTCTGTATCATTTAGTTTCTCAACTTTAGTTAGTAAATGGTCATCTGCAAAAGGTCCTTTTTTTAAACTACGACCCATGGATAAACCTCCTTTCAGAGTGGAGAGACGGGAGTTCATTACCCGTCATCTTATTCGTTATTTTTTACGCTTACGAACGATATATTTATCAGACGGTTTATTACGCGTACGAGTCTTGAATCCAAGTGTCTTCTTGCCCCATGGTGACATTGGTGACTTACGGCCGATTGGCGTACGTCCTTCACCACCACCGTGCGGGTGATCATTAGGGTTCATAACTGAACCACGTACAGTTGGGCGAATGCCTTTCCAGCGTGAACGTCCTGCTTTACCAACACGAACAAGTTCATGTTCGATATTTCCAACCTGACCTACCGTTGCACGACAAGTAGTTAGAATCAAGCGAACTTCACCAGATGCCAATCTAACCAAGCTGTATTTTCCTTCACGACCAAGAATCTGTGCTTCTGCACCAGCTGACCGAGCAAGTTGTCCACCTCGTCCGGGTTTAAGTTCAACATTATGAATCACGGTACCAATCGGGATATTCCCTAGTGGCAATGCATTACCAGATTTGATGTCCGCATTTTCACCTGATTCTATTAATTGTCCGACTTTAAGTCCCTTCGGAGCTAAGATATAACGTTTTTCACCATCAACATAGTGAATTAAAGCGATGTTAGCTGAACGGTTCGGATCGTATTCGATCGTAGCAACGCGTCCTGGTATACCATCTTTATCACGTCTAAAGTCGATGATACGGTATTGGCGTTTGTGGCCGCCACCGTGATGACGTACAGTTATTTTACCTTGGCTATTACGTCCAGCATGTTTGTATAGTGGGCTTAACAGCGTTTTTTCCGGTTTATCCGTAGTAATCTCTGCATAATCTAATACAGACATATTACGTTTACCGTTTGAGGTTGGTCTAAATTTTTTAATCGCCATCCTATTTCCCTCCTTCACTTATTTTTGTCTTATTCTTCAAAGAAGTCCAGATCTTTACTATCCTCTGAAAGTTGAACGACAGCTTTTTTACGATCTGAGCGGTAACCGCCATAACGACCCATTCGTTTAAATTTACCTTTGAGATTCATTGTATTAACTTTTAATACTTTTACACCAAAGACAAGTTCAACAGCATCCTTGATCTCTGTTTTGTTTGCTTTAGGCTCTACTTCAAATGTGTATTTTTTCTCTGCCATTAAGTCAGCAGAGTTCTCTGTAATAACCGGGCGCTTTACAACATCGCGTGGATCTTTCATTACACGAGCACCTCCCCTGCTTTTTCAGCTGCTTCTTTTGTCAAGATCAGCTTGTCATGCATTAGCAAGTCTAGTACATTTACCTCTTTCACAGTAAGAACTTTTACTGTTTGCAGGTTATTTGCTGAACGAACAACGTTTTCGTCCTTTTCAGCTGTGACTATTAATGCTTTCTCGTTCACACTTAGTGCATCAAGCATTTTAACCACGTCTTTTGTTTTAGGTGCATCAAATGCAAGGTTGTCTAAAACAACGAGGTTCTCTTCTTTTACTTTAGAAGATAATGCAGATTTAAGCGCTAAACGACGTACCTTTTTAGGTAGTTTGTAGCTATAGCTACGTGGAGTCGGTCCAAAAACGACACCGCCGCCTACCCATTGTGGAGAGCGAATAGAACCTTGACGCGCACGTCCTGTTCCCTTTTGACGCCATGGTTTACGACCGCCACCGCGTACTTCAGAGCGGCCTTTCACTTTGTGTGTACCTTGACGCAATGATGCTTGTTGCATCACTACCGCCTGGTGTAATACATGTGTGTTTGGCTCAATACCAAAAACGGACTCGTTTAATTCAACATCTCCGGCTTGTGTTCCATCTTGTTTAAATAGTGCTACTTTAGGCATGACATATCCTCCCTTCGTTTCTATGATTAGTTAGCCTTAATTGCACTCGTGATTTTTACGAATGATTTTTTTGCTCCAGGGACGTTCCCTTTGATTAACAACAGATTTTTCTCTGCATCAACACTGACTACTTCAAGGTTTTGAATGGTTACTTGTTCAGCACCCATTTGACCTGGCAATTCTGTACCTTTAAGTACACGGGCAGGCGTTGCAGCCATTCCCATTGAACCACCCGTTCTATGAAAATGTGAACCATGAGTTACTGGACCACGTGAATAATTGTAGCGTTTGATTGTTCCTTGGAAACCTTTACCCTTAGAAGTTCCAGTCACATCAATTTTATCGCCAGCTTGAAAAACATCAACACTAATTTCTTGACCTACTTCATATGCGTCAAGATCTGCGTTACGGAATTCACGAACGCAGCGCTTAGGAGCAGTGCTCGCTTTTGCAGCATGACCTTTTTTCGCTTTGTTTGTGCGTGATTCTTTCTCATCAGCAAAACCGATTTGTAATGCTTCGTAGCCATCATTTTCTAATGTTCTTTTTTGTAATACTACGTTTGCTTCAGCTTGAATAACTGTTACTGGGACTAATTCTCCGTTCTCAGAAAATAGCTGAGTCATGCCGATTTTACGACCTAAGATTCCTTTCGTCATCCGTTACACCTCCTATATTAAACCTAAGTTTATAATTTAATTTCAATGTCCACACCAGATGGTAAGTCAAGACGCATTAACGAATCAACTGTCTTTGGTGTTGGATTAACAATATCGATCAAGCGTTTATGTGTACGCATTTCGAATTGCTCACGTGCATCCTTGTATTTGTGCACCGCACGCAATACCGTGTAAACTGATTTTTCAGTAGGTAGTGGAATCGGACCAGACACATTCGCGCCAGAACGTTTCGCTGTATCTACAATTTTTTCAGCAGATTGATCTAAAACACGGTGATCATATGCTTTTAAACGAATTCTAATCTTCTCTTTTGCCATTATTTTCCCTCCCTTTCGCCCATATTATTATAGACATACTCTGTGAAAATTTTTTAGTACCCCGCCATGGCAAAGGGGCCGGGTGTACCAATAACCTTCCACTTCATCGCCTTAATTGACCAACTTACTCATTATAAAGCATACGCTTGGTCATTGCAACCCTTTTTTTCACAAAAAGAAACTATGGGTTGCGCACCTATGTATTATACAAACTTATTGCAGGTAATGCAAGGGATAATTAGACTTTTTTATGGATTTAGTAAGATTCATTTAGAAATGATCCGTATATTCGAGATGCTAGATTAAAGTGAAAAGCAATATTTTTTAAAATCTACCCCTTTTACAGTGGCCTCAGTGGGTTTCTCAAGGAGTTTGAAGCCGTGCCCGCGGAAAGCAACGGTCCGCAGTGGAAAACAACCAGCTGTTATAACGTAATTTATATCAAATCCGAGGTTTAAAAAACAAGAAAGCTTACGAAAAGAGCCTCGCAAAAACAAAAAAACGGACAGCGTCGTCTCGCTGTCCGTTTTTTTGTTTTTTACTTATTTTTGGATTGATGATACAACGCCTGATCCAACAGTACGTCCACCTTCACGAATTGAAAAACGAGTTCCGTCTTCAATTGCGATTGGAGAGATCAATTCAATATTCATTTCAATGTTATCCCCAGGCATTACCATTTCAACGCCTTCAGGAAGTTGAACAACGCCAGTTACATCCGTTGTACGGAAATAGAACTGTGGGCGATAGTTAGCGAAGAATGGGGTATGACGTCCACCTTCTTCTTTTGATAGAACATAAACTTCAGCTTTGAAGTTTGTGTGTGGTGTAATTGTACCTGGTTTAGCAAGTACTTGACCACGGTTGATATCTTCACGAGCTACACCACGAAGTAGTGCACCAATGTTGTCGCCAGCTTCGGCGTAGTCAAGAAGCTTACGGAACATTTCAACACCAGTTACAGTTGTTTTAGATGCTCCTTCTTCGCTAAGACCAACGATTTCAACTTCATCGCCTACTTTTACTTCTCCACGTTCAACACGGCCAGTTGCAACTGTACCACGACCAGTGATAGAGAATACATCCTCTACTGGCATCATGAATGGTTTGTCAGTATCGCGTTCTGGTGTTGGAACGTATTCATCAACAGCAGCCATTAGTTCAACGATTCTTTCTTCGTACTCTTCGTCGCCTTCAAGTGCTTTAAGTGCAGAACCTTTGATTACTGGTACATCATCACCAGGGAAATCGTATTCTGTTAATAGATCACGAACTTCCATTTCAACTAATTCTAATAGTTCTTCATCGTCAACCATATCTGTTTTGTTAAGGAACACAACAATTGAAGGTACCCCAACGTTACGAGATAATAGGATATGCTCACGAGTTTGTGGCATTGGGCCATCAGCAGATGATACTACTAGAATAGCTCCATCCATTTGCGCTGCACCAGTGATCATGTTCTTAACATAGTCAGCGTGTCCTGGGCAGTCCACGTGTGCATAGTGACGCGTATCTGTTTCATACTCAACGTGAGAAGTTGCAATTGTAATTCCACGTTCTTTTTCTTCTGGAGCACCATCAATTTGGTCATAGGCCATAGCGCCACCAGTACCTTGTTTTTTGTGCATTACTGTTGTAATTGCAGCAGTTAATGTTGTTTTACCATGGTCAACGTGTCCAATTGTACCAATATTCACGTGACTTTTTGAGCGGTCAAACTTTTCTTTACCCATTATATAGTTCCTCCTTTAAATAAATAAAAGTATTTTTTATTTTAAGTGCGGCCAGGAAATAACTTTAAAAGTTATTTCTTGACTCTCACTAAAGTTATACTGCAGATTCAAGAATAAATCAATTATTCTCCAGCGTTCTTCTTGATAATTTCTTCTGAAATGCTCTTCGGCACTTCTTCATAGTGATCGAATACCATTGTAAATGTTCCACGACCTTGCGTGTTTGAACGCAATGCAGTTGCATAGCCAAACATTTCAGCAAGTGGAACGAAGCCTCTAACAAGTTGTGCATTACCACGTGCTTCCATACCATCTACACGGCCACGACGAGACGTTACATCTCCCATGATATCTCCCATATATTCTTCTGGGATAACAATTTCAACCTTCATCATTGGTTCAAGTAAGACAGGATTACACTTATTCTTCGCTGCTTTTAATGCCATTGAACCAGCGATTTTAAATGCCATCTCGTTTGAGTCAACATCATGGTAGCTTCCATCGTAAAGTCGTGCTTTAACATCAATTAATGGATAGCCAGCTAATACACCAGTTTCCAATGATTCTTTAATACCAGCTTCAACGGAAGGGATGTATTCGCGTGGCACTGTACCACCAACGATTTTGTTTTCAAACTCAAAACCGGCACCCTCTTCGTTTGGTTCAAATTTGACCCAAACATGACCATACTGTCCACGACCACCGGACTGACGAATGAATTTACCTTCAACTTCAGCTGATGAACGGAAAGTTTCACGATATGCTACTTCCGGCGCACCAACGTTTGCGTCTACTTTAAATTCACGTTTCAAACGATCAACAATGATATCAAGATGGAGTTCACCCATACCAGAAATAATCGTTTGCCCTGTTTCTTCATCTGACTCGGTTTTAAACGTTGGATCTTCTTCAGCTAATTTCGCTAAAGCTGTACCCATTTTATCTTGGTCTGCTTTTGTTTTTGGTTCAATTGCAACACCAATAACTGGTTCAGGGAATTCCATTGACTCAAGAATAACCAGATTCTTTTCGTCACATAATGTGTCCCCTGTTGAAGTATCTTTTAAACCAACTGCTGCAGCGATTTCGCCGGAATATACAGTTGAAATTTCCTGACGGGAGTTCGCATGCATCTGAAGAATACGTCCAACGCGTTCACGTTTACCTTTAACAGAGTTTCTAACATATGAACCAGCGTCCAAAGTTCCAGAATATACGCGGAAGAATGTTAATTTACCTACGTAAGGGTCTGTCATAACTTTAAATGCTAGCGCAGAGAATGGAGCACTATCGTCTGCTGCACGTGTTACTTTGTCTTCTGTTTCAGGAACGATACCTTCAATAGCTGCTACATCTGTTGGTGCAGGCAAATAATCAATTACAGCATCAAGTAATAGTTGAACACCTTTATTCTTAAATGCTGAACCACAGAATACCGGATAAAATTCAACAGCTAGTGTTGCATTACGAATCGCTTGCTTCAGTTCTTCGTTGGAGATTTCTTCTCCTTCTAAATACTTCATCATTAGCTCTTCGTCTAGCTCTGAAACCGATTCAACCAATTCCGCACGTAATTCTTCCGCTTTTTCTTTGTACTCTGCAGGAATCTCACGTGATTCATCAGTTTTACCTAAATCATCAAGGTAGTAATGTGCTTCCATGTTGATCAGGTCAATAATTCCTTCAAAATTGTCTTCAGCACCAATAGGTAACTGAACTGGGTGTGCATTAGCTCCCAAACGCTCTCTCAAAGTGTCTGTAGCGTAAAGGAAGTCTGCACCAATTTTATCCATTTTGTTAATGAATACAGCTCTTGGAACACCATATGTTGTTGCTTGACGCCAAACAGTTTCTGTTTGTGGTTCTACACCAGATTGCGCATCAAGTACAGTAACAGCACCATCAAGTACACGTAGAGAACGTTCAACTTCTACTGTGAAGTCCACGTGTCCAGGTGTATCAATGATGTTAATACGGTGATCTTTCCATGCTGCGGTTGTCGCAGCAGAGGTGATCGTGATTCCACGTTCCTGCTCCTGCTCCATCCAGTCCATTTGTGAAGCACCTTCATGTGTTTCACCAATCTTATGAATACGTCCTGTGTAGAAAAGAATACGTTCAGTAGTAGTGGTTTTACCTGCATCAATATGCGCCATAATACCAAGATTACGTGTTCTTTCCAAGGAGAACTCTCTAGCCATGTATTCTTCTCCTTCCTCTTATAAGCTTTTAGTTGTTTTATTTTACCAACGGTAGTGAGCGAATGCTTTATTCGCTTCAGCCATTTTGTGCAATTCTTCGCGTTTTTTCACAGATGCTCCTGTATTGTTGGATGCATCTAAGATTTCATTAGCAAGACGTTCTTCCATTGTCTTTTCACCGCGTAAGCGTGAATAGTTAACAAGGTAGCGTAAGCCTAGTGCTTGACGGCGTTCCGGGCGTACCTCCATTGGTACTTGGTAGTTTGATCCACCAACACGGCGTGCGCGTACTTCAAGTACAGGCATTACGTTTTTCATTGCTTGTTCAAAAACTTCCATTGCATTTTGTCCGCTTCTTTCGCCGACTAATTCAAATGCTTTATAAAGAATTTTTTGAGCTATACCTCGCTTACCATCAATCATAATTTGGTTAATTAGCCGAGTCACTAGTTTCGAATTGTAAAGTGGATCCGGCAAGACATCGCGCTTAGGTACTGGTCCTTTACGTGGCATATGTCCTCCTCCTTTCTTTTACTTGTTTATGTTACGATTATTTCTTTTTAGGTCTTTTAGTTCCATATTTAGAACGTCCTTGGCCACGGCCTTCTACACCAGCAGTGTCAAGTGCACCACGAACAACGTGATAACGTACACCTGGTAAGTCTTTTACACGACCTCCGCGTAGCAAGACAACACTGTGTTCTTGTAGATTGTGACCAATTCCAGGGATATATGCAGTTACTTCCATGTTGTTTGACAAACGAACACGCGCATACTTACGAAGTGCTGAGTTCGGTTTTTTCGGAGTCAATGTACCAACACGTGTACACACGCCACGTTTTTGTGGAGAGTTTAATTTAGTAACTTTCTTTTTAAAGCTATTATACCCTCTATTAAGTGCTGGTGAATCATATTTCTTTGGTTTGCTTATACGACCTTTACGTACAAGTTGATTAATTGTAGGCATTGAATTTGTCCTCCCCTCTTATAATTTATAATGAAATAAAAAGCAGTAACCAGCATTGTTTCAGGCTATTTGTAATACCACATAGCCAGGTGGTTCATCCTTCGGCAAAAAACAAAGTCTTCGTGAAGTTTACTTCACCAAAACAACTATTTCTTTATCGCCACAGTAGATGCACCGACTTCTATACCACAAGCGGCACCTAACTTTTTCATAGAATCTACACGCTGACAAGGTATTTCCAATTCATTCGCTAAACTAGCTACTTTTTGTGTTATTTGCTGATCAGCATCATCAGCGATATACACTTCACTTATTTCTCCATTTTTCATGGATTTAAGTGTTTGTTTTGTTCCGATAATGATATGCGATTTCGCTTTTGTCACTTTTTCATAAGACATATTTAAATCCTCCAAAGTAACAAGGGTAATCGGAAGCACCTAGAATATAGTACCATTCTCGTTTTTTATTGTCAATATATAATTACTATTTTTTAGTGCTTCCGAAGTTTTCTTGTTAATGTGTCATGTCCGGTTAGAGCGCCCCGATGACCTTAAGATCATCGGAGACGTGGCGCCTTAACTTTTTATTGAATTGTTTCTGTTTCTTCACTTTCTTCTACTTCTTCTGCCTTTAGATCTAAGGACGCTTCTACATTACGGTAGCGGTGCATACCAGTTCCAGCAGGTACAAGCTTCCCGATAATGACGTTCTCTTTCAGACCTAACAACTCATCACGCTTGCCTTTTATAGCTGCATCTGTAAGCACGCGCGTTGTTTCCTGGAAGGATGCCGCAGATAGGAACGAATCCGTTTCAAGTGATGCTTTTGTGATTCCAAGTAACATCGGCTTACCGATTGCTGGTTGCTTTCCTTCAGTAAGTACACTGTGGTTAGCTTGTTTAAACTGGTGGATCTCAAGCAATGAGCCAGGAAGTACATTTGTATCTCCAGCGTCCACAACCCGAATTTTACGTAGCATTTGTCGCACCATCACTTCTACGTGTTTATCACCAATTTCAACACCTTGCATGCGGTATACCCGTTGAACTTCACGTAGTAGGTAGTCTTGAACACCCTCAACACCTTGAACGCGAAGCAGGTCTTTCGGATCCACAGACCCCTCTGTGAGCTCTTGACCAGCAATGACTTCATCGCCAACAGCCACTTTCATACGCGCATTGTATGGAACCGGATAAGCACGTTGTTCAACATCACCTTTAACGATGATTTCCTGCTTATCTTTTACTTCTTTAATTTCTTCTACGATACCATGGACTTCACTAATAACTGCTTGCCCTTTTGGATTTCGAGCTTCAAACAATTCTTGAATACGCGGTAAACCTTGTGTAATATCGTCTCCTGCAACACCGCCTGTATGGAAAGTACGCATCGTTAACTGTGTACCTGGCTCACCAATAGATTGTGCTGCGATAATACCAACAGCTTCCCCTACTTCAACATCGGAACCAGTTGCAAGGTTACGTCCATAACATTTTTGACAGACACCGTGCTTCGTATTACATGTAAATGCGGAGCGTATGGTTACACTTTCTATCCCTGCGTCATCAATTTGTTTGGCTTGATCTTCAGAAATTACCTCATCACTTTCAATGATTACTTCATCTGTTTCAGGATGTTTTACCGCAACAAAAGCAGTACGTCCAATTAATCGATCATTCAATGGTTCGATCAATTCTGAGCCATCTGTTAATGCAGAAACTGTCAAACCACGATCCGTTCCACAGTCTGCTTCACGAACAATGACATCTTGCGCAACATCAACCAGTCGTCTTGTTAGATAACCAGAATCCGCTGTTTTCAGTGCCGTATCAGCAAGTCCTTTACGAGCACCATGCGTAGAAATAAAGTATTCCAGCACCGTTAACCCTTCACGGAAACTTGAAATGATTGGCAGTTCAATGATCTTACCAGATGGGTTGGCCATCAGACCACGCATACCCGCAAGTTGCGTAAAGTTAGATGCGTTACCCCTCGCTCCTGAATCACTCATCATAAATATAGGGTTTTTTGAACTCAATGAACCCATCAATTTAGCCTGAATGACATCTTTAGCTTGCGACCAAATAGCGATTACTCTGTCATACCGCTCTTCGTCTGTAATTAAACCACGGCGGAATTGTTTTGATACGTTTTCCACTTTGTCATGTGATTCTTTGAGAATTTCTTGTTTTTCCTCTAGTACAACAATGTCGGATACACCAACCGTCATACCAGCTTTTGTTGAATAGCTGAAACCGAGATCCTTCATACGGTCAAGCATTTTAGATGTTTCACTAATCTTGAAGCGCTTGAACACTTCAGCGATAATATCACCGAGGAAGCCTTTTTTAAATGGCTTGATGATATCCCGCTTTTCAATTTCTTCTTTTATATTCACACCACTTTCAACAAAGTAGTGCGCTGGTGTTTCAATTTCCAAGTTATGCTTCGTTGGTTCGTTTATATACGGGAATGATTCTGGTAAAATCTCATTGAATATTAATTTACCGACCGATGTGATCAGCAACTTCCCATTCTCTTCTTCCGTAAATGTTTTGTTGTTTAAGCTGGACGCCTGCACAGCGACTCTCGTATGCAAGTGCACATGCCCATTTTGATAAGAAAGCAAGGCTTCACTTAAGTTACTAAAGACACTTCCTTCACCTACGGCTTTTTCACGTTCCAATGTTAAATAATAGTTACCTAGTACCATATCCTGTGATGGTGTAACAACTGGTTTACCATCCTTTGGATTTAGAATGTTTTGAGCAGCAAGCATTAAAATTCTTGCCTCTGCTTGCGCTTCAGCCGATAACGGAACATGGACAGCCATTTGGTCACCATCAAAGTCAGCATTATATGCCGTACACACTAATGGATGCAAACGAATAGCGCGGCCTTCAACCAATGTTGGTTCAAATGCCTGTATCCCTAACCGGTGCAATGTTGGTGCACGGTTCAATAATACAGGATGTTCTTTAATAACTTCTTCCAGTACATCCCATACATCCGGATGAACGCGTTCGATCTTACGTTTTGCCGATTTAATATTATGGGCGATTCCTTTTTCTACAAGTTCTTTCATAATAAATGGCTTGAATAGTTCCAAAGCCATTTCTTTTGGTAGTCCACATTGATACATTTTCAAATGCGGTCCAACGACAATTACAGATCGTCCGGAATAATCCACACGTTTTCCCAATAGGTTTTGACGGAAACGACCTTGCTTCCCTTTCAACATGTGTGACAAGGATTTTAATGGTCGGTTACCAGGACCTGTAACAGGTCGTCCACGACGTCCGTTATCAATTAAAGCATCGACCGCTTCTTGCAGCATCCGCTTTTCATTCTGTACAATAATGCTCGGCGCCCCAAGATCCAACAGCCTTTTTAGACGGTTATTACGGTTAATAACACGACGATACAAATCGTTTAAATCGGATGTTGCAAAACGACCCCCATCAAGTTGCACCATTGGGCGGATTTCCGGCGGAATAACCGGTAAAACGTCCAGCACCATCCAAGAAGTATCATTTCCAGAATTTCGGAATGACTCCATTACTTCTAAACGTTTTATTGCACGCGTTCTCCTTTGACCTTGAACGCTCTTCAATTCTTCTTTTAATCCATCCACTTCTTTCACAAGATCAATATCCTGCAAGAGTTTGCGAATAGCTTCAGCACCCATTTGAGCTTTAAATGATTTACCGTACTTGTCATAATATGCCCGATATTCTTTCTCAGACAATAACTGTTTTTTCTCTAAAGGTGTATTTCCTGGTTCAGTTACAATATATGCTGCAAAATAGATAACTTCTTCCAGTGCACGTGGAGACATATCTAACACAAGTCCCATCCGGCTTGGTATTCCTTTGAAATACCAGATGTGCGATACTGGTGCCGCTAATTCAAGATGACCCATACGTTCACGACGAACTTTGGATTTCGTTACCTCTACACCACACCGATCACAAACAACACCTTTATAGCGTACACGCTTATATTTCCCGCAGTGACATTCCCAATCTTTTTGCGGCCCGAAAATACGTTCACAAAACAGACCATCTTTTTCAGGTTTTAATGTACGATAGTTAATTGTTTCCGGTTTTTTTACCTCGCCATAAGACCATGAGCGAATTTTCTCCGGAGAAGCCAAACCAATTTTCATAAACTCAAAGTTATTTACATCCAACAAGGGGCCTACCTCCCTTTTATGTTTTACCGTTGTTATGTGAAACAAAACTCGCGTTGAGTAGAAGTTCATCATACAGTCGGTAAGAAAACCTTCATTTCATTGATACCGAAACCTTAAGCTCTATTTTATATTCTAAAATTAAACTGGAGATTCGCCCCGTTTACGAGGCGACTCTCCTTTACTTTTAATTTTCTTCTACTTCTAAATTAAGTTTATTTGCTGCTTGTGTATCATCTTCTTCAAGTTCACGCATATCAATTTCTTCTTCCGTACTGGAAAGCATTTTAACGTCCAACCCAAGACTTTGCAATTCTTTAATGAGTACCTTAAATGATTCAGGTACACCTGGCTCTGGCACGTTATCACCTTTCACAATTGATTCATACGTTTTTACACGTCCGACGACATCATCGGATTTAACCGTTAATATTTCTTGAAGTGTGTATGCAGCACCATATGCCTCCAGTGCCCAAACTTCCATTTCACCAAATCGCTGTCCACCAAATTGCGCTTTACCACCAAGTGGTTGCTGTGTAACAAGCGAATATGGCCCTGTTGAACGTGCATGCAATTTATCATCAACCATATGTGCAAGCTTAATCATATACATGATGCCCACGGATACACGGTTATCAAATGGTTCTCCGGTTCTACCGTCGTACAGCACTGTTTTTGCATCTCTAGCCATGCCTGCTTCTTCCAACGTCTCCCACACATCTTCCTCTGTCGCACCATCAAATACGGGTGTAGCAACATGCAGGCCGAGTTGTCTAGCAGCCATTCCTAAATGCATTTCAAATACTTGACCGATGTTCATTCGTGATGGAACACCTAACGGATTCAACATCACATCAACCGGTGTACCATCAGGTAAGAACGGCATATCCTCTTCAGGTAATAATTTCGATATTACCCCTTTGTTACCGTGACGACCTGCCATTTTATCCCCTTCAGAGATCTTCCGCTTCTGGACGATATATGCACGCACCAACTGATTAACACCTGGTGGTAACTCATCACCATCTTCACGGTTGAATATCTTGACATCATGCACGATCCCGCCAGCACCGTGTGGTACTCTTAATGACGTATCACGCACTTCACGGGCTTTTTCACCAAAGATTGCATGAAGCAAACGCTCTTCAGCAGATAATTCCGTTACCCCTTTAGGCGTAACTTTACCTACTAAAATATCACCATCTGTTACTTCTGCACCAACACGGATGATCCCGTGTTCGTTAAGGTTCTTCAAGGCTTCTTCCCCAACGTTAGGAATATCTCTCGTAATCTCTTCCGGTCCAAGCTTCGTATCACGTGCCTCTGATTCATATTCTTCAATGTGAATGGATGTGAAATCGTCGTCTTTTACAAGTCTTTCACTCATGATAATAGCATCTTCATAGTTGTAACCTTCCCAAGTCATAAATCCGACTAGTACGTTACGACCTAATGCTAGTTCTCCATTTTCCATCGAAGGTCCATCCGCTAAAACCTCACCACTTGTTACCCTGTCGCCTTCACTTACAATGGGGCGCTGGTTATAACAGGTTCCCTGATTGGAACGGATATATTTTTGCAGACGATAATGGTCTATATCACCTTGTACCTCTTTACCATCTACAACAGATATCCTGCGTACTTGCACTTCTTTCGCTTCTACCCGCTCTACAATACCATCATGTTGACAAATAATTGCAGCGCCGGAGTCCTTACCATTCACATACTCCATACCTGTTCCAACAATTGGCGCTTCCGGCTGCATCAACGGTACTGCTTGTCGCTGCATGTTCGCACCCATCAAGGCACGGTTTGAGTCATCATTTTCCAAGAATGGGATACATGCTGTAGCAGCTGAGACCACCTGTTTTGGCGAAACATCCATATAATCAATTTGATCACGAGGTACAGCTGTGTTTTCCCCACGGAAACGCGCAATAACTTCTTCATTTTTAAAACTGCCATCCTCATTCAACTTTGCATTTGCTTGTGCAGTGATGTAGTTATCCTCTTCATCTGCAGTTAAGTAATCAATATGCGCAGTTACTTTACCTGTCTCCGGGTCAACTCTTCGGAATGGCGTTTCAATAAAGCCAAATGTATTTACCTTCGCATAACTTGATAACGAGTTAATTAACCCAATGTTAGGTCCCTCAGGCGTTTCAATTGGACACATACGACCATAGTGAGAGTAGTGAACGTCACGTACTTCCATGCCTGCACGTTCACGTGTGAGTCCACCAGGTCCGAGCGCTGACAAACGACGCTTATGTGTAAGTTCTGCCAACGGGTTTGTTTGGTCCATAAACTGGGACAACTGCGAACTACCAAAGAACTCTTTAATGGACGCAATCACCGGACGTATATTAATTAATTGTTGTGGTGTTATACTGGATGTGTCCTGAATAGACATTCTTTCGCGTACAACACGTTCCATACGAGACAAGCCAATACGAAATTGGTTTTGCAATAGCTCCCCAACAGAACGAAGTCTACGATTACCCAAATGATCAATATCATCTGTATCCCCAACACGGTGGAGCAAGTTAAAGAAATAACTGATCGATGATAGAATATCTGCAGGCGTAATGTTTTTAACTTCTGATTCTACACCCGCGTTTCCAACTACATCCAATTCGCGTTCTCCGCTAGGATCAGTCGGATCTATAATCTTAATAGATTGAACGATGACGTCATCTTCAAGTACGCCGCTCTGGAGGCTAACTGCCTTTTTCCCGAGTTTATTATCTTCACTATCTAAATGTGGAATGAGTTTGTCTAGCAATTTACGCTCTAATTTATCACCTTTTTGCGCTAAAACTTCCCCAGTTTCGTGATCAACGATCGTTTCTGCTAAGATTTGATTAAATAATCGGTTCTTAATATGCAATTTTTTATTCATTTTATAACGACCAACACGTGCAAGGTCATAGCGTTTCGGATCAAAAAAGCGAGTCACTAATAGGTTTTTTGCATTTTCTACTGTAGGTGGTTCACCTGGACGTAAACGCTCATAGATTTCTAATAGCGCTTTTTCAGTCGTTTCTGTATTATCCTTTTCGAGCGTGTTTTTGAGGTATTCACTTTCCCCTAGGAGATCAGTGATATCCTGATCTGAGCCGAACCCAAGCGCGCGCAATAGTACCGTGATTGGCATTTTTCGCGTACGATCAATGCGAACATAAACGACATCTTTTGCATCCGTTTCAAATTCCAACCATGCTCCACGGTTTGGAATCACAGTCGCGGTTACGCCTCTTTTTCCATTTTTATCGATTTTTTCGTTATAATAGACACTTGGTGAGCGCACAAGCTGTGATACAATTACCCGCTCTGCCCCATTAATTACAAATGTTCCTGTGTCTGTCATAAGCGGGAAATCTCCCATAAATACTTCTTGCTCTTTTACTTCTCCGGTTTCATTGTTAATTAAACGAACCTTAACGCGAAGTGGAGCGTTGTACGTGACATCTCTTTCTTTTGACTCCTCAACAGGATACTTTGG
The DNA here is from genome assembly GCF_016908515.1 of Virgibacillus halotolerans. GTDB lineage: Bacteria > Bacillota > Bacilli > Bacillales > Amphibacillaceae > Virgibacillus_M > Virgibacillus_M halotolerans. The sequence continues at coordinate 20,016 of NZ_JAFBEA010000013.1, read as the reverse complement.
ATCACTTAAACTGTAATCAACAAATTCCAATGATAAGTTTCCTGTGAAGTCCTCGATGGGAGAAATGTCCTGAAACATTTCCTTCAAACCTTCCTCAAGAAACCATTGATAAGAAGCTGTTTGAATTTCGATTAAATTTGGCAACTCTAATACTTCACTGATGCGCGCATAGCTCCTGCGTTGGCGGTGCCGTCCATACTGAACTAGTTGACCTGTCAACTGCTTCACCCCTTAAATCATACATTTCCGTAGGTTTATTAGTAGTTTCCTCTACAAAAATGATTATTATATTTAGAAAAACGCACTGAAATAAACTTTATTCCAGTTTTGTTTTTCGAATTCTAACACACTTCGTTCTATCAACCAACATTATAAAATCATTGATTACGGCTATTCCATAGGTAACCGTCTACCAATTAAAAATTGAAATGAAAAAAAGGTTTTTAAATGTTACCCGCCAAATGTCGAGCCTGAAAGGCGAAGTCAGAGGCGCTTGTCGCGCATATACTGATTTCTAAACTTGTAACCTCGTCGAACTTCCTTCTTGCCGACAAGTTATCTTTCCCTTTTCAGTGTAAGTTAAAAACCCCACGTTATTTTTCTCAATTTTATCAGTGTCCCCGATCGCCGATGAAATATACGTTTCATATACAATAAGGATTCTACTTGACATAAGAATCCCAATGTTAGCATTTTACTATCATATCATAGGTTGCGTAGCGGGTCAAACATTAAAGGATCGCAATATAAAGTACCCTTTACTTTTAGTCACCACTTCTACATTCCCGAATAAATCTTTTAACTTTTTTTGAGCGGATGGTGCTCCTTGCTTTTTTTGGATAACTACCCACAACATTCCGCCTGTAGCCAGAGCCGCTCTCGATTCCTCAAACAATTTATTAACAACTTGCTTCCCCGCACGAATGGGCGGATTAGTGAGGATTGCTGCAAACGAGTGATTGTTGATGGAGGCAAGTCCGTCACTTTTAATCAACTCAACATTTCCAACGTGGTTGTTAGTAGCATTTTGCTTCGCTAACACCAATGCTCGTTCATTAACATCAGCCATCAGTATATTTCGATCTGGATAACAGTCTGCCAATGCGATCCCAATCGGACCATATCCACAGCCAAGATCTAAAAAATCACCAGCGATAGGCGGTTCATTAAATTGTTCAATCAATAATCTTGAACCAAAGTCTACTTCGTTTTTGGAAAAAACACCAACATCACTAGTAAACGTATATTCTCTTTCTCTTAATTGATAATTCCACGTCTTGGGTGAACTTTTAGATTGAGGTTTTTGTGAAAAGTAATGCTCAGACATTTGGCACCTACTTTTTATAGAGTTAGGAAGATATTGTTGGAAAACTTGGCTTCTCGCCAAGCCTTAGTTACGCTTATACCTTGAATTTTTACTATCGAATGAAGTAAAAAGCCCGTCGAATTGACGACGAGCTTTCTTATATTGAACGAATCAATTACTTAACAGTTACAGAAGCGCCTGCTTCTTCAAGTTTACCTTTAACTTCTTCAGCATCTTCTTTTGATACAGCTTCTTTAATTGCTTTTGGTGCGTTATCAACCATGTCTTTTGCGTCTTTAAGACCAAGACCAGTGATTTCGCGAACTGCTTTAACAACTTTAATTTTTGAATCTCCAGCAGCTTCTAATACAACATCAAATTCAGTTTGTTCTTCAGCAGCTTCTCCGCCACCTGCTCCGCCACCAACAGCAACTGGTGCAGCAGCAGTTACGCCAAATTCCTCTTCGATTGCTTTTACTAAATCATTTAAATCTAATACAGACATTTCTTTGATTGCATCAATAATTTGTTCTTTAGTCATGATATATTTCCTCCTATTTTCTTATAAAATTATACATTCACTATCATTGGCGATAAGATTATGCGCCTTGTTCTTCTTTTTGTTCCGCAATCGCTTTTGTAACATACGCGAAGTTACGTACAGGTGCTTGAAGCACGCTAAGCAACATAGAAACCATACCATCGTAGTTCGGCAAGTTACCAAGTTCTTGCATTTGTTCAAGTGTTGCTACTTTGCCTTCAATAACGCCGCCTTTAATTTCAAGTGCGTCATATTTTTTTGCAAAGTCGTTCATAATTCTTGCTGGTGCAACAACGTCATCTTTACTGAACGCAACAGCAGTTGGTCCAACAAGGATGTCGTTCAGTTCCGATAATTCAAGTGAATCAACAGCACGACGAGTCATTGTGTTTTTATACACTTTAAAATCGATACCTGCATCGCGAAGTTCTTTACGAAGTTCCGTTACTTCCGCAACACTAAGTCCACGGTAGTTAACAACAACAGCTGTTTGACTTGTACGGAATTGTTCAGCAATTTCATCGACAACTTGTTTTTTCTTTTCAATAATACTAGACATTACTCCACCTCCTATAAACATTCGAAATACCGTTTGAAATGCCCCCAAGCCGCCTTCGACCTAGCCGGTTACACGCCCCAGCATAAGACAAGCATTAGAGCACTTCTCGTAAAGACAACAAAGTAAAAGCCCCCATGCAGACATGGGGGCTCTATATAACAATTGATAATCACATTATCAAGTTTGTTTTATAAACACCTCGGCAGGAAATTAAGCGTCAAGCGCACCTACTGTCTACAGTATATCGTATTTTTTTCACATCGTCGATTAGTATAACCGACTTATCATAGCCTGTCAACAACAGAAACTATTTCACATAACTAGATACGTCCACTTTGATTCCAGGGCCCATTGTAGAAGCGATGGAAACATTGCGCATGTAAATTCCTTTTGCAGATTGTGGTTTTACTTTTACAAGTGTTTCTGTAATTGCTTCAAAGTTCTCAGCAAGTTTGTCATTGTCAAATGAGGCTTTCCCAATTGGAACGTGGATGTTAGCAGACTTATCAACGCGGTATTCAACTTTACCAGCTTTGATCTCTTTAACAGCATTCGCTACTTCAAAAGTTACTGTTCCAGTTTTCGGGTTTGGCATAAGACCTTTTGGTCCAAGCACTCTACCAAGTTTACCTACTTCTGCCATCATGTCAGGTGTTGCAACAATTACATCAAAGTCAAACCAACCTTGGTTAATTTTATTAATGTAGTCTGATTCACCTACATAATCAGCGCCAGCAGCTTCTGCTTCTTTTGCCTTTTCACCTTTTGCAAATACGAGTACACGTTGTGTTTTACCAGTACCGTGTGGCAAAACCATTGCACCACGGATTTGTTGATCTGCTTTTTTAGGATCTACTCCCAAGCGAAATGCAGCTTCAACTGTTTCGTCAAAGTTTGCTTTAGCCGTTTCTTTCGCTAATGCAACAGCTTCTTTTACATCATATGATTTTGAACGATCAACAAGCTTAAATGCTTCTTGATACTTTTTACCTTTTTTAGCCATTAAATATTTCCTCCTCTATTGTGGTTATAGCGGTAAAACCTCCCACTTATAAAAGCACGAAGACTTCACAATGCTTTTGTTTCGCGAAAAAGGTTGCGATCAGACATTGCTAAGTCGCAACCAATACCGCATCAAACATTAGTCTTCAATCGTAATACCCATACTACGCGCGGTTCCTTCAACCATGCGCATCGCTGCTTCAACATCAGCAGCATTTAAGTCAGGCATTTTTGTTTCAGCGATTTCTTTTACTTTATCGCGTTTAACAGTAGCAACTTTATTACGGTTTGGCTCACCTGATCCAGCTTCAATTCCTGCTGCTTTTTTCAGCAATACTGCTGCAGGTGGAGTTTTTGTAATAAATGTAAATGAACGGTCTTCAAACACCGTAATCTCAACCGGAATAATCATACCTGCTTCATCTTGCGTACGTGCGTTAAATTCCTTACAGAATCCCATAATATTAACACCCGCTTGACCTAGTGCTGGTCCAACTGGCGGAGCCGGGTTTGCTTTCCCTGCTGGAATTTGTAATTTTACTAACTTGATTACTTTTTTAGCCACGAAACACACCTCCTTAAAGTTCGTGATGTGGTAATAGGGTTCCTGTGGTTCCCTCCCACTCTTATTTATCCATTACACCCCAAAAATAGAGGTCATGAATAACAAGAGAATTTTAGCATGAATACGAAGATATTGCAAGGCTTTATCTTTTTACAGCTTTTGAATCTGTGAAAAATCCAATTCAACAGGCGTCTCTCTACCAAACATATTGACATGAACCTTCACTTTTTGTTTGTCTGCATCAATATGTTCAATTGTCCCTGTGAAATCTGAGAATGGACCATCCGTTACACGAACATTCTCTTTCAGATCAAAATCAAGCTGAATAACCGGTTCAGCAACACCCATACGCTTCAATACTGTTTCTACTTCATCCGGTAAGAGCGAAGTTGGTTTTGAGCCAGAGCCACTTGAACCCACAAACCCGGTAACACCTGGTGTGTTACGAACAACATACCAAGAGTCATCTGTCATAATCATTTCTGCAAGCACATACCCTGGGAAGAATTTCTTTTTAACTACTTTCTTTTTGCCGTCTTTAATCTCTGTTTCTTCATCTTCTGGAACCATGACGCGGAATATCTTATCTTCCATCCCCATTGTCTCTACACGTTTTTCTAAATTCATTTTCACTTTGTTTTCATACCCGGAATACGTATGAACCACGTACCAATTTTTCTCCATTTGAACAGGACAAGTAAATTGCCCTTCCCTCCCTTTATTTAATCTATGCCTGATTTATCTCCACGGCGTTATTAATTAGACTCACCAATACAGGCGGGTGATTAAGTCTGCCAAGCTTCGAAATAAGTGCGACTTCAGTTCAGATAGCGTAGAAGCCCGATCCGAACCAAGTCTACTTTATGTTTACTAGTATCACTTACGTAACATTTTAGACAATATTAAAAAACCCGTTAATTCGGGTTTTTGTTAAAGATTTATTATCTTTTATTATAGCATGATTATATCATATTTATTCAAAAAAGATTCAATACCTGGGTAATTATAATATCGATTACGGTAAAGAACACTGCCATAAACGCTACAGTTGAAATAACGGTTACGGTATAACTCGTTAATTCCTTCCCTTTGGGCCAAGTAACCTTCTTCATTTCCCTAGATACATTCTTAAAAAACGTAAACATGCCTGTCCCCCCGAAATACTTTTATTTTGTTTCGCGATGCAATGTATGCACTCCACATGTTTTGCAATACTTTCTTACGTCTAATCGTTTTGCTTGTGTGGATGTATTTTTATTCGTTGTGTAATTTCGACTAGAACAGTTTGCACACGCTAAAGTTATTTTTTTACTCATTATCTCACCACTATCCAATTTAGCACGACTCGCCATCCATGTCAATGGACACGCGGTTTAGAAGCTAAATTCACTGGTTTCCATCACTTGTTCTAACTTGCGCTTCACACGCTGCAGCGCATTATCAATTGATTTCACATGCCGCCTCAGATCTGCAGAGATCTCTTGATACGTGCGGCCATCTAAATATAAGTGCAGTACTTTCTTTTCCAACTCGCTCAATAATTCCGATAATTTTGCTTCCATATCGGTGAATTTCTCTCTATTGACGAGTAATTCCTGTGGATCAATCGCTTTAGAACCCGCAATCACGTCCAATAACGTGCGATCAGATTCCTCATCGTAAATTGGCTTGTCCAGTGAGACATAGGAATTAAGCGGTATGTGCTTTTGTCGTGTGGCGGTTTTAATCGCAGTAATGATCTGACGTGTTATACACAATTCCGCAAAAGCTTTAAACGAAGATAGCTTGTCCCTGTCATAATCGCGCATTGCCTTATAAAGGCCAATCATTCCTTCTTGAATAATGTCCTCTCTATCTGCACCGATTAAAAAATACGTTCGCGCTTTAGCCCGAACAAATGGTTTGTATTTATGTATTAAAAAATCTAATGCGTGACTATTTTCCCGATGAATCAAATGAATTATTTCGTCATCATCAAGCACACGTAAGTCTTTATCATTTTTGTCTAATAGCTTGACACTCATCAAGAATGACCTCCCAGACTAAAACCCATTCACTTTTCAAACATTATACAGCAAGCCTTTCCATACCGTCAACACCATATTAAAGCGATTACATTTTAAAGAGCGAGAAAATAAAGTTTTTACACTTATATATCTCCTCGCCGCATTCTTTCAAACCTCTCCAAAACCTTTCGATCCAACGCAATTTTGGACTGTGGCCTAACCTTCAGATGATTTTCGATACTATCCGCAATTTCTTTTTTTATATTTTTTAATTCAATCAATAATTCCCGTGAAGACTTCCTTAACGCACCACTTCCGAAAATGGTACGTTGTTCGGCAAAGTCCGAGGTCGCAACATATACTTGGTTTTTTACATTTTTTAATGTTTTTACCAGTTTTTCAATACATTCGTCTGCGGTTTCTTTTTCTTTCGTGTAGATGATTTCAATTTTGAAGGATTCTAGTTTACTTGCCACACCTGGTACTGTGTACGCATCAAACACAACAATAACCCGCCTGCCGGAATATGCTTGATATTCCGCCATTAATTCGATTAGTCGATCGCGGGCCTGTCCGATGTCTACTTCTTTTAAGTGTTGTAGTTCTTCCCATGCACCGATGACATTGTATCCATCTACCACTAAAATATCCATCATCAATTACCAAGCGGAAATCTTTTACGATATACTTCATAGAGCAGTAGGCTACATGCAACAGATGCATTTAATGAAGATACATTTCCACTCATCGGCAAACTAACGGTCCAATCGCATTTCTTTTGTACCAAACGGCTGATACCCTTTCCTTCATTACCAACGACAAGGGCAAGTGGCATCGTTCCATCCAGCCTCCGATAGTCTTCCGTTGCATCACCTTCTGTTCCTACAACCCAAACATTTCGTTCTTTTAATTCCTCTATCGTGTTGGCAATGTTGGTAACACGGGTAACGGGAATATGTTCCAATGCCCCAGCAGCTGTTTTTGCAACGGTTGCCGTTAAACCGACCGAGCGCCGTTTTGGAATAATAACGCCATGAACGCCAGTTGCATCGGCAGTTCGTAAAATAGACCCTAAATTATGCGGATCCTCCAGCTCGTCCAAAATAATAAAGAATGGATCTTCATTTCTCTCTGCTGCCCGATTAAATAAATCATCCAATTCCACATACTGATATGCAGCTACATAGGCAATTACACCCTGATGATTCCCGTCTGCAAGCTGATCCAATTTGCTTTTCGGTACCTTCTGTACGATGGTCCCGGCATTTTTACTTAATTGCTGAATCTTTCCTTGCGTATTTGCATTTAATTGCTCCAGTATCAGCACTTTATTCACTGAACGGCCGGATGTTAATGCTTCAATAACCGGATTTTTCCCAATAATAATTTCCTGATCCATGCTATTGTTCTCTCCCTTCGACAAATTCAATCGCCTTTTCCAACAGTTCTGTTAAACGTCCGCTATTTTTCGACAAATAATGATAACCAATTAATGCTTCAAATGCGGTACTATAACGATATGTTTGTACACTTGTATTTTTAGGAATAGAGCCGGATTTAGCATTTCTTCCTCGTGCCGCAACCCGCTCCTCCTCTTCAGTCAACGTTCCTGTTCTCAGCCAATGTAGAATGACCGCCGCTTGTGACTTTCCGGATACAAACGTGATCGCCTGTTGGTGCAGCTGATTTGGCATCACCTGGCCGGTCAAGAGCAGATGTTCACGTACATGCACCTCATAAACGGCGTCCCCCATATAAGCAAGGGCTAGACTCTTCATCTGTTTTACATTTAAATCCATATTAGCCCCTTTTCCAGCGAACCCCTTGAGATGTATCTTCCAACAGAATATTTTTCTCTTTCAGTAGGTCTCTTATTTCATCCGCACGCGTGAAATCACGTGCTTTCCTAGCTTCATTTCTTTCCAAAATTAAAGCGTCAATATCTTCATCGAGCAAGTCTTCCTCATCTTTCATTCCGATACCAAGTACACCCAACAAGTTGAGCATGCTTTCCTGGAATGCCTCTATCACCGCGGTAGCCGTTTGGTCAGCTTGCAGATACAGATTCGCTTCCTTCGTTAAATCAAACAAAATAGAAATCGCATTTGCTGTATTAAAATCATCATCCATTGCTTCCTCAAATGCCTTTTTAAAGTCATCTATTTTCTCCAACCATACATCTGTATCCTTTGTCAGGTTCATACTCGATTGTTTACGATATCCTAAATTATAATAAGCTGTTTTAATCCGCTCCAAACTATTTTTCGCACCTTCCAGCAATTCTTCGGTAAAATTAATTGGATTGCGGTAGTGAACACTTAGCATAAAAAAGCGCAATACCTGTGGGTCATGGTGTTCGATTAAATCTCTTGTTAAAACAAAGTTGCCTAGTGATTTTGACATTTTCTCATTATCAATATTAATATACCCATTGTGCATCCAATAGTTTGCGAATGTTTTTCCCGTCATTGCTTCTGATTGGGCAATTTCATTTTCATGGTGTGGAAAGGCTAAGTCCTGTCCACCAGCATGGATATCGATCGTATCCCCAAGATATTTTTTCACCATTGCAGAACACTCGATATGCCAACCTGGGCGCCCTTTACCCCATGGGGAATCCCATGCGATTTCTCCTTCTTTCGCGTTTTTCCATAGTGCGAAGTCCAGCGGATCATCCTTCTTTTCCCCAACCTGAATTCTTGCTCCGGAGCGTAATTCATCAATCGATTGGTGAGATAACTTTCCATATCCATTAAACGAACGGGGTTTAAAGTATACATCTCCATCGACTGCATAAGCATTACCTTTCTTAACCAGCGCGTCAATAAAAGCAATAATATCATCCATTGTATCCATGACTCTTGGATTGCGTGTCGCCTTTTTAACTCCTAACGCGCCGACATCCTCTAAATAAGCATCAATAAAGCGATCCGCTATATCAGGAACTTCCTCCCCCAATTCATGGGCGGCTTTGATAATTTTATCATCTACATCCGTAAAGTTTAATACATAGTCCACTGTATATCCTTTATATTCAAAGTATCTTCTTACCGCATCAAAAACAATTGCCGGACGAGCATTTCCAATATGAATATAGTTATATACAGTTGGCCCGCACACATACATACTTACTTTTCCTTCTTCTAAAGGATGAAAGGTTTCCTTTTGCCGGGTTAATGTGTTATAAATTTTAATCGACATATACTTTACCCTCTTTCAATTCAGCTATTTCAGCTTTTAATTCATCAATTTCTTGTTGCAATTTTGCGCAACGATCCTCTACTGGATCCGGTATTTTATGGTGGTCTAAATCACGACGTACCTTTTCTCCATTTTGCACTACAACGTGCCCCGGGATACCTACAACCGTTGAATGATCAGGGACGTCTTTTAATACAACCGATCCGCCACCAACTTTGGCACTTGCTCCTATTGTAATCGATCCAAGTACTTTCGCACCAGTAGATATCAGTGCATTATCTTTAATTGTAGGATGACGTTTTCCCTTTTCTTTACCGGTCCCCCCCAACGTTACTCCCTGGAAAACCGTAACATTGTCGCCAATCTCGCACGTCTCTCCAATCACAACCCCCATGCCATGATCAATAAAAAAGCGACGACCAATTTGGGCACCCGGATGAATTTCGATCCCGGTAAAAAAGCGACTGACTTGGGAAATAGAACGTGAAATAAAGAATAATTTTTTATTATAAAAGGCATGTGCAACCCGATGAGACCAAATCGCATGTAAACCAGAATAAGTTAAAAACACCTCGAAATACGTTCGTGCAGCCGGATCCTGTTCAAACACAACATCCATATCCTCTTTCATTCGTTTAAAAATCCCCAAATCCATGCACCCCCTGTTGATTAGAAAACTTGGCATTCGCCAAGTCTTTAATGGCGAATGCCTTAGTTGCACTTATGCAGTAGGAAAGTTTTATACTTTCCTATCTGCTAAAAATAAAAAATAAGCGCCCCTCAAGTAAATGATTACTCAGAGACGCTTATTCGCGCGGTTCCACTCTGTTTAGAGGCATAAAATCCTCTCAACTTGTGCTCTGATAACGGTAGAATACCGCCGTTATGTACTTCATTTCCATAACGGACTCCAAGGGGCACTTCGAAAACAATGCTTAAAATCACTCCCAGCCAAAGGTGATTCTCTCTGTATAAGCGGATTATTTCCTACTTTCCCTCTTCAACGTTCCATATAACCTTACTATATTATATTTATCGCCTAATGTGAATAATATAGGCTTGTCCGATAGCTTATTATGCGCCAATATCCTTTAAGACTTGATCTAAACGTGCCAGGATGACATCTTTTCCTAACAGCTCAATCGCAAAAGGTAACTCGGGGCCATGTGTTTCTCCAGTTGTAGCAACACGAATTGGCATGAACAGTTTTTTACCTCTGTGCCCTGTTTCTTTTTGCGTTGCTTTAAATTGCGCTTTAATGGAGTCCTTTGTAAAGTCATCCAAATGAATCAATTTATCAGCAAACACCTGAAGCACTTCCGCAACCTGCTCGCCCTGTAAAACTTCTTTTGCACCTTCATCATATGTGAGCGTATCATGGAAAAACAGCTCCGACAATTCGACAATTTCTGCACCATAACGTAATTGATCTTTGTACAGTGCAATCATTTTTTCTGTCCAAATACGCTGTTCATCATTCATATCCTTAGGTATTTTACCTGCTTCAATTAAATGTGGCATCGCTAACTGTACAACTGTTTCCAGATCAGATGCTTTAATATATTCATTGTTCATCCATTTTAGCTTTTGTGGGTCAAAGATTGCCGCAGATGTTGATAAACGTTCTGGGTCAAAAATATCAATCAATGTTGGTTTATCAAAAATTTCCTCTTCGCCAACTGGTGACCAGCCTAATAAAGCAATGAAGTTAAACAATGCTTCAGGTAAATAACCAAGATTATGGTATTGCTCAATGAATTGCAAGATATGCTGATCTCGCTTACTTAACTTTTTACGGTCTTCATTTAAAATTAACGTCATATGACCGAACTTCGGTGCTTCCCAATCAAATGCATCGTAAACCATCATCTGTTTAGGTGTGTTGGAAATATGCTCTTCTCCACGCAGGACATGTGATATTTTCATTAAATGATCATCAATTGCTACTGCAAAGTTATACGTCGGAATACCATTCTTCTTCACAATCACCCAATCACCAAAGTCACTGGATTCGATCGAAATATTCCCGCGAACAAGGTCATTAAATGTGTACGTATGATTCTCAGGCACACGCATACGGATGCTCGGCTTACGACCTTCTGCTTCAAATTGAGCAATTTGTTCCGCTGTCAAATCACGATGTGCGCCAGAATACTTTGGTACTTGTCCATTGGCACGTTGTTCTTCCCGCTCAGCATCCAGCTCTTCTTCCGTCATATAACATTTATAAGCCAGACCACGTGCTAACAATTTTTCCACGTATTTATTGTATAAGTCCAGTCTTTCCATCTGACGGTATGGTCCAAAGTCGCCGCCGATATCAGCACCTTCATCCCATTCAATACCAAGCCATTTTAAAAACCTTAGCTGACTTTCTTCGCCACCAGCTACATTCCTTTTATCATCGGTATCCTCAATTCGAATAATAAACTTCCCATTAAAATGTTTTGCATATAAGTAGTTAAATAGTGCCGTTCTTGCATTCCCAATGTGTAAATGTCCGGTTGGACTCGGTGCATAGCGTACACGTACTTCGCTTCCCATCATGTTTCTCCTTTCGAGTGTTAAAGTTATTTTTTTAATATATATAATAAGCTCAGGCTTTCGCCGTTAAATCTTGGCGATCAGCCAAGTATTCTAAAAGATAGCACAAAAAGCGATAACAAGTTTTGTTATCACTTTTGTACATTATAAGTTATACCCCTTTTACAATGCTTTTTCAAGTAATTTTGGTTTTGCAAAGATCATACGGCCTGCTGATGTCTGGAGAACACTGGTAATCAACACTTCAATTGTTTTACCAATATAGTCCCGACCTTCTTCCACAACAATCATTGTACCGTCATCCAAATATGCAATACCCTGATTTTGTTCTTTACCATCTTTAATGACCTGAACCATCAACTCTTCTCCAGGTAAAACAACCGGCTTAACCGCATTTGCTAAATCATTGATATTCAGCACACTAACACCTTGTAGATCACACACTTTATTTAAGTTAAAATCATTAGTTACAACAATGCCACCGATAACCTTAGCAAGTTTGATCAATTTACTGTCCACTTCTGGAATATCCTCAAAGTCGCCCTCGTAAATTTCTACCTTAACAGGAAGTTCCTTTTGAATACGATTGAGCACATCCAAACCACGACGTCCTCTATTCCGCTTTAATGCATCGGACGAATCAGCGATATGCTGCAATTCGCCAAGTACAAACTGAGGAATAACAATCGTTCCTTCTAGAAAGTTCGTTTGACAAATGTCTGCAATCCGACCGTCAATAATAACACTTGTGTCTAAAATTTTTGCTTTTGGAACCACTACATCTTCATCACCATCAGCAACGCGCTTTTTATCACGTTCTTTTTTATTAATATTTAACAGATTCACAAATTCTTCTCTTCTTCTAAATCCAACCTGAAACCCAAAATAACCTAATAAAATAGTAATAAAGAGCGGTAAAACTTGTGAGACAACTTGAATATTAATATCCTGCAGCGTCATATTAATTAAATAAGCGATCACTAAGCCGACAATCAACCCAATACTGCCAAAGAACAAATCTCCCACTGGAATCTTGATGAGTGCTTCCTCAATCCAACGTAAAAAGTTTACGACGTAATCAACCAGCCAATAGGAAATAAGAAATAAGATAATAGCTCCGATTAACAAACCAACATAGGATGATGCCACCCATCTTGCATCTGTAAAGTTTAATATTTTAATAATAGTCGGCCCGTATACATATCCAACGGCCCCACCTGTAATGATAAAAAATAAATGAACTATCTTTTTTAACACCACTGCCACCTCCTTATCTGTTATTATTGCCTTCTCAAAAGAAATTTAATCTATAAAAGTAAACAAAACCCTATAATATCAACTAAATGATAGCATATTTTTTAAAGTGTTTCAATTTTGTAAACGTAAAATTATATCATAGCAGATGATAGATAACAATTGTTTTGTTTTTGTTATTTACAATTCTATCGTTCCAAACCAACTTCCAGTGCCTCCTGTACCGTGTCTACTCCGACAACCTGTATACCCGCAGGGACTGTCCATCCACCTAGATTTTTCTTCGGACAAACAACACGTTTAAATCCGAGTTTAGCAGCTTCTTGTACCCGTTGGTCAATTCTCGATACTCGTCTGATCTCGCCTGTTAATCCGACTTCACCAATAAAGATATCTTCTGGCTTTGTAGGCTGGTCACGAAAACTGGAGGCAATACTAACAGCAATCGCTAAGTCAATCGCAGGTTCATCGAGCTTTACTCCCCCAGCGACTTTTATATAAGCATCCTGATTTTGCAGCATAAGACCTACCCGTTTTTCTAAAACTGCCATTAATAATGGAACACGATTATTGTCAATTCCAGTAGCCATTCTACGTGGATTACCAAAACTTGATGGAGAAATTAATGCCTGAATTTCGACCAGTACTGGTCTGGTGCCTTCCATCGAAGCGACAACTGTTGACCCAGCTGCGCCTTGCGAGCGTTCTTCCAGGAATATTTCGGAGGGGTTCATCACTTCCCGCAATCCTTCTTCCTTCATTTCAAAAATACCCATCTCGTTTGTACTACCGAAACGATTTTTTACCCCTCGCAGAATACGATACGTGTGGTGTCGTTCACCTTCAAAATATAGGACCGCATCTACCATGTGCTCAAGCATTCTCGGACCCGCAATTGCCCCTTCTTTCGTAACATGCCCAACAATAAATATGGGGATTCCATTTGTTTTGGCTATTTTCATTAATTCGTTGGTACATTCACGAACCTGTGTTACACTGCCAGGCGCACTGGCGACTTCCTCACGAAAGATTGTTTGTATGGAGTCAATCACAACAAAAGATGGCTTTACCTCATCAATTTGCTTAGCGATATCAAACATATTGGTCTCCGCCAAAACATATAGTAAATCTGCTTTTACGTCGAGGCGATCTGCACGAAGTTTGGTTTGCTGTGTTGATTCCTCTCCAGAAATGTATAGGACAGGTACTTGCTTCTCTGCTAATTGAGATGATATTTGTAATAATAGCGTTGATTTTCCAATTCCGGGGTCTCCGCCAATCAGTACAAGTGATCCAGGAACAATCCCCCCACCAAGTACCCGATTAAATTCCTTCATCTTCGTCGTCACACGAGGTTCCTTTTGCGATTCAATAGCAGTAATTTTCTCCGGCTTAGCCGCTGTTTGGATACCACCACTAAATGTATGCTGATTCCTCACACTTGATGCTTCCACTTCCTCAACCATTGAGTTCCACTGATGACATTCAGGACACTTTCCCATCCATTTGGCTGATTCATAGCCACATTCCTGACATACATACTTGGTTTTACGTTTCGCCAAAACAATCTATCCCTTCTAAATCTATTATATACGATTAACTGCATTTTTTGGTTACAGCCACCTATCAATTCAGTCTTTTTCTTCCATATTTATGCCACACATGTCATATTCATACACAATTAATAGGAGACCAGATGATGAAAAAAAGCTGGAAGAATATCCCCTTCCAGCTTTAATCACATCAAATACGATAACCTTTATGAGAGAATAATAAATTCCCCTTTATTATTCAGACCGATTTTTATTTTTTCCTCTTTATTAATTGTTCCTTTTAACAATTCCTCTGACATTAAATTCTCAATGTTCTTTTGAATAGAACGACGTAATGGACGTGCTCCATATTCCGGATCATAACCATCTGAAGCAATTTTCTCGATTCCTTTATCCGTGATGGAGAAGTCGATATCCTGTTCTTTCAGGCGGCGCTGAAGTTGTTCAATCATCAGCGTCACAATATCTTTCATATGTTTTCTCTCTAATGAATGGAATACGATCATTTCATCAATTCGGTTTAAGAATTCAGGACGAAAGACTTTCTTCATTTCATCGGTAACCTTTGTCTTCATATCCTTGTATTGCTGCCCCTCATCATCCAGTGTAAAGCCAACATATTTATTTTTCTGTAGTTCGCTTGCCCCGACGTTGGAGGTCATAATAAGTACCGTATTACGGAAATCAACCACCCGACCTTTTGAGTCGGTTAAGCGTCCATCCTCTAGTACTTGCAACAAGATATTAAATACTTCTGGATGTGCTTTCTCCACCTCATCAAGTAAGACAACAGAATATGGTTTTCTACGTACCTTCTCTGTTAATTGTCCACCTTCTTCATATCCGACATAACCTGGAGGTGAACCAACCAGACGAGAAGTGGAGTGTTTTTCCATGTACTCTGACATATCAATGCGAATCATCGCATCCTCATCAGCGAACATCGCTTCAGCTAATGCACGTGCAAGCTCCGTTTTACCGACCCCTGTTGGTCCCAGGAATATAAATGAACCAATGGGACGTTTTGGATCCTTCAAGCCCGCACGCGCCCTTCGAATGGCTTTTGACACGGCGTCAACAGCTTCATCTTGGCCAATGACACGACCATGTAATATATTTTCCATATTTAATAAGCGTTGGCTTTCATCCTTTGTTAATTTAGAAACAGGTACACCCGTCCAGATGGACACAACACTCGCAATATCCTCGACCGTTACCTCGGTATCTGTTTGTCCCTGCTTCTCTTTCCACTGATCTTTTGTTTTCTCCAATTCTTCACGCAGACGCTGCTCTGAATCACGTAAAGACGCAGCCTTTTCAAATTCTTGGCTTTGCACAGATGCATCCTTTTCTTTACGCACTTCCTCCAACTTTTGTTCCAATTCCTTCAAATTGGGTGGAATGGTGTATGAACGTAAACGAACCTTTGATCCAGCCTCATCGATAAGATCTATCGCTTTATCCGGTAGGAAACGCTCAGTAATATATCGGTCAGAAAGGTTTGCAGCTGCTTCTATTGCCTCATCTGTAATTGTTACCCGGTGATGTGCTTCATAACGATCACGCAATCCACCTAAAATTTGTACTGTCTCTTCAAGTGTAGGTTCATCCACCGTGATTGGTTGAAAACGGCGCTCCAACGCTGCGTCTTTCTCAATATACTTGCGATACTCATCCAAGGTAGTTGCACCGATACATTGCAATTCACCACGAGATAGAGATGGTTTTAAAATATTTGAAGCGTCAATCGCACCTTCTGCGCCACCAGCTCCAATTAATGTATGCAATTCATCAATAAATAAGATTATATTTCCGGCCTGACGAATTTCTTCCATGACTTTTTTCAAACGGTCTTCAAATTCACCGCGATATTTCGTTCCCGCTACAACGGTCCCCATATCCAAGGTCATTACTCGTTTATCGCGCAGTGTTTCCGGTATTTCATTGTCAATAATTTGCTGTGCCAATCCTTCCGCTACAGCCGTTTTACCAACCCCAGGTTCACCAATAAGTACAGGGTTATTTTTGGTACGTCGACTCAGGACTTGGATCACGCGTTCGATTTCCTTACCACGGCCAATAACTGGATCAATTTTACCTTCCTTTGCACTTACAGTTAGGTCCCTTGCCAATGAATCAAGGGTTGGTGTATTAGCACTGGATTGCTGACCACGGTTCTGACGACCAGCTTGTGACTCATTACTGCCTAAAAGTTGCAGTACTTGCTGCCTCGCCTTGTTTAAGCTTACCCCAAGGTTATTTAATACACGTGCAGCTACACCTTCTCCTTCACGAATCAAACCTAATAAAATATGTTCTGTTCCCACATAAGAGTGCCCTAGCTTTCTTGCTTCATCCTGAGATAGTTCCACTACTTTTTTCGCGCGTGGGGTATAGTGAATGGATTGCATGGGTTGCTTACCAGCACCAATTAACTTTTCCACTTCTTCCTGAATCTTTGGTACTTCTAATCCTAAGGACTCTAAAGCTTTTGCGGCTATCCCATCCCCTTCACGGACAAGTCCTAACAGGATATGCTCTGTTCCTATATTGCTGTGACCAAGACGAACTGCTTCCTCCTGGGATAATGCCAATACTTTCTGTGCTCTTTCTGTAAAACGTCCAAACATCATGTGGTTTCCTCCTATTTTTCCAATTGTAACCTTTCACGGATCAGTGAAGCCCTTAAAATATCTCGTTCTTTCGTTGTTAATTCCCGCTTTGCATATTGCTGCAGAAATCCTGGCTGTATAAGCGTCATTAATTCACTAAGTATATTCTGCGGAGTATCTTTAATGATTCCCAAATCAATTCCTAATCTAACATTTGATATACACTTTGCAGCCTCTTTTGACTCAATGACTCGACTGTAGCCTAGAACGCCATAAGACCGATAAATACGATCTTCTAAATGTAAGCTGGAATGTTCCATCATTCTGCTGCGTATTTTTCGCTCATGTTGTATTAATTGGTCCACAACACTTTTTAAGTCCTCTACAATATCTTCCTCAGATTTACCAAGTGTAATCTGATTGGATATTTGAAAAATGTTACCAAGCGCTTCGCTGCCTTCCCCGTATATTCCTCGTACAACAAGACCTAATTGGTTGATCGCAGGTAGTAACTGGTTCATTTGTTTCGTCATTGTTAATGCAGGAAGATGCATCATAACAGAAGCACGCATTCCGGTTCCTACATTGGTTGGGCAGGTTGTTAAATACCCCTTTGTTTCATCAAATGCATAATTAACTTTTTCCTCCAGCCAGTCATCGAATTCAAATGCTTTATCCAACGCACTTCGCAATTGGTATCCGGGAAAATAGAGCTGGATACGAAGATGATCCTCTTCGTTGATCATTACAGACACCTGTTCATTCTTTGAGATCATGGCTGCCGCAGCATTTCCCCGTTTAGCTAGGTGCGGGCTAATTAAATGCTTTTCAACGAGCACACGCCTTTCAATTCCAGTTAAATTGTGGATTGGAATAAATGAAAAGTCCTCATAGTCTTGAAAAGTTTGGTGTTCATATTCCTTTTCAAAAAAGTCGCGAATTTCCTCCAGACTTTCCTGATCTTCTAAAATCGGATAAGTAAAATCCGATAGGTTTCTTGCCAATCGTATACGACTGCTTAGAATAATATCACTATCAGGACCTTCCTCACGCATCCAGGGACTAATCGCTTCATTCATAAATTGTTGTAGCGTCATGAATTTTCACCTGTTTCTGGATCACCCGTTTGTTTTTTCAATGCATTAATGCTATCTCGGACCTTTGCAGCCTCTTCAAATGCTTCCGTTTCAATTAAATGCTGCAATTCCGCTTTGTAATCCTCCAACTGTTTCTTTGTATGCAAATCGCCACCTTGGCGTTTCGGAATCTTACCAGCATGCTTCGTATTTCCTGCATGTACCCTGCGGAGTATCGGGTCCAAACGACTGGAAAACGTTTCATAACATGTTGCACAACCAAATTTACCTACGCTTTTGAATTCAGTGAATGTCATCTTACACTTCGGGCATGTTAGTTCTTCTTCCTGCTTAAATGCCTGACCCTGATGGTTTTTTAATTGAGTCGTATCAAAGTTAAATAAACCTGAAAGTAGATTATGAAGGGAATATCCTTCTTCTGGATACGTCATATAGCCTTTTTCCTTGGCACACACCTCACAAACATGTACTTCTGTTTTGTTTCCGTTGATTACTTGTGTAAAATGAAGTGTAGCTGGCCGTTGATGGCATTCCTGACATTCCATAATTATTTTCCCCCTTTACAAGAATCACTTGCCTAAATATTTTAATGTGGAAAGCATGGCGGTCAAAATCCTTGCACGTATCTCATCTCTCAATGGCAATTGAAATGCCAATGTAGTTCGATCAATCGCACTGAGCATAATTTTCGCCTCACGATCGGTAATGATCTGCTCTTCCAAAAGGCGTTCCAATACGTCAATAGATGCCTGTTGTGTCACTACTGGATTGATCATTTCAATAATCTCTTCAACAAGGTCTGATTTGTCCTGATGAATGACCCGGATAATTCGAATATATCCACCACCACCGCGCTTACTTTCTACCATATACCCTTTCTCCATTGTAAAACGCGTATTAATCACATAATTAATTTGTGAAGGAACACATTGGAACAACTCCGCTATCTCACTTCGTTTGATTTCAATGACATTTTTACCTTGTGCTTGTAGGATCTTTTTCAAATGTTGTTCGATAATATCTGAAATATTGCGCATCAAGCCCACCTCCTCTTATCTGTATGAGCCAGCTCTGCCTATGTTTTGACTTTGACTATCTTTGACTATGATTTTATTATACGCGAAAACAGGCAAGATGCAAATAGATTTGATCTATATTCATCTTAGACAAAAAAGAGAGAAACAAAACAAGCATTTTACAGGAGGCCGTACTTTAGATGACATCAGTGATTAACAACTTTCATGAATATATTATTTTAAAAGCCGATAAAGTGAAACTTCATTCAGAGGGGGTTTTCTTTTCTTCCACTGAATGTTTGTTCGTTGAGAACCACACGTGGGTGTCAAAGACCTTGCCACTTAGAAGTGGCCATTTTAGTCTTTATTCCCTGCTTGCAGAGCTTGGGGCTTGTGCGGGCAGTTTCCTCTACCTAACACTTCAGCTTTCCTATACTTTTGAGGAGGGGTTTTACTGCTCACACCAAACTGCATAAGTAATATCTTAATATGATCTTATATCTAGTTGTAATCGATCATCCATATTACATATATTCGACGCTGAATCTGCTGATTCCTGCCTGGAAATCATTTATTTTATGTAGGATTAATTTGAAACAAACAAAGATTAAACTTATTGTTCGACAAAAAAACCCAAGATGCATGATTGCTTCTTGGGTTTAAATTCGCCTGGCGACGTCCTACTCTTGCAGGGGCAAAGCCCCAACTACCATCGGCGCTGAAGAGCTTAACTGCTGTGTTCGGTATGGGAACAGGTGTG
>NZ_JAFBEA010000012.1 GCF_016908515.1 Virgibacillus halotolerans | reverse complement strand
AGGCCATGCCCTAAGGATGCGCATCCGCCCAGATCGATCCTGGACGGCGGAATAACACCCATCTTAAGAAATCAACATGCTCTTATATATAAATGCGATAATAAAAAGCGACAAAATTAACGAAAAGGCTCTATCAAAAGTCAAGTTGGGCAGTGTATCACCATCTTTTCTAATTCTATCAAGGCCTATATGTTAATTTTACTCTGCGAATGTTGAGACAATAAGAAATAAGGCCGGGCTATGCGCCTGGCCTTATTTCTTATACAATTGGATCACTATAATGATTGGTTAAATTGAAGTGCAGCGGTTTTCCGGTATCATAAGAAATATTATCAATTAGTTCGCGTAAAGTTTGTTCCGCTTCGACATTATGATGATTCCAATAATGTTGTACTTCGGTTAAAATGGCAATCCCCTCGGCTCTCCCTTGATTATAAAGTGCTACAAAACTTTTATTACAAGGTTCATTGGTAGCTGGATGATGCCAGGTTGTTTCATTTAAATTTAAATAATCAATATCCGCTTTTATCGGCCGATGCGAATAGGAGGAGATAAGCGATCCTAGCAATGCATTTTTCCATCCATATGGATCCGCTAAGATTTTTAAAGCACGTCTCATGTCCTTATAGGCCTTTTGAATATATTTAGGCGAATCCTTGTGAAGTTCGGGATAGTATTTGTTTATATTTTCATGTAAAAGACCGAGCACATCCTTATCTAAAGATCTACCTACATCAATTTCTTTGTATACAGGTGCTTTCCATGATTTTAAATTATGGTATTTATTCATCATGGCGGTGTCAATCAAAACTTCCAGCTTTTGATGATCACTTCCTTCATAGCCCGCCCGATAATGGATATACGGATGTGTGTTACGATCCAACACATGGTGCGTTATAAATCCAGCAACATAAGCCTTCACTCTGGGACTCATATCTTTGGCTGCAATGATCATATCCATCAGAAAGGCACCACAATTTTTCGTATGCATGGCCGTTCCAACATCGTGTACGGGTTCTTCTTTTATCCACGGCCAAAAGTTATAATAGAAAAAAGGGTCTGGTCCTTGTGCCCCCAGTTTCATCAATGTTTCATCTTGTGAAAAGGGATATGGTTTTTTCACTGCATCAACCACATCTTCACAAAAAAGTATATGTGTCCAAATATTTGGCAACACGTAAACCTCCTCAGAACACGTTGCTCTATTTTATCTAGCGAAGACTTTGATTCGTTATAATTGTTTTAAGCATAAATGATTGCGTCTAATGGTCTTCTAGAAGAAATAGTTTTGTAAGTATTTTTTCCTATCTTGTATTATAAAAGATATTCGGCTGAAAATGGTGGTAAAAATAGGTACAAATTTGTGTCATCATCATATATAGATTAATTTGTAACAATTATGACGTAAATTGCAAGTTATTATTTTCACTGCTAAGGGAATATAACTTCTAGGATATCGATATGAGCGCGACCTTAGCTTCTGTCTTCGCTTTCCGGCTTGCCAATCGGCAAATCTTCTTTAATTCAATAAAATTTGTTACAATAGAAATAGCGTTAAAATAAATACATATATACTTAGGGGAGGAAATAGGATGGATTACCGGGTAGAGAAAGATACACTAGGGGAAATTAATGTACCTGCAGACAAATATTGGGGTGCACAGACACAAAGAAGTAAGCAAAACTTTCCAATAGGTAATGAAAAAATGCCGACGGAAATTATTAAAGCGTTTGCGATTTTGAAGCAAAGTGCTGCAAAGGCAAACAGTGAACTGGGTTTGCTCGATAATAAGAAAGCCGAAGCGATTGAATATGCTGCCGGACAAATTATCGAAGGGAAGCTGCATGACCATTTTCCATTGGTTGTTTGGCAAACTGGAAGTGGAACACAGTCCAATATGAATGTGAATGAAGTCATCGCATTTGTTGGAAACAAATGGTTACAAGAACAGGGCAGTGATGTTGTCTTACATCCAAATGATGACGTTAATAAATCACAGAGTTCCAATGATACGTATCCAACAGCAATGCATATTGCATCAGTTTTAGAGTTGGAAGACACAGTTGTTCCAGCATTAATTACTTTGAAAAACACATTGAAGGAAAAAATGAACGCGTTTAAAGACATTGTGAAAATAGGTCGGACACATCTTCAAGATGCTACACCATTAACGCTAGGTCAGGAAATAAGTGGATGGCACAGCATGTTAGTGAAGTCGGAAGCGATGATCAAAGAAAGCACACAGCATGTAAAAGAATTAGCGATCGGTGGAACAGCAGTCGGTACCGGATTGAATGCACATCCGGAATTTTCTGAGCGCGTTTGTAAAGCAATTAGCGATTTTACCGGAAAAACGTTCATTTCTTCAGCAAATAAATTTCATGCTTTAACGAGTCATGATGAAACGGTTTATGCGCATGGAGCATTAAAAGCATTGGCAGCAGATCTGATGAAAATTGCCAATGATGTACGCTGGTTGGCAAGCGGTCCAAGATGTGGCATTGGAGAAATTACAATTCCGGCAAATGAGCCAGGAAGCTCGATTATGCCAGGGAAAGTAAACCCAACCCAAAGTGAAGCAGTTACAATGGTTGCTGCGCAGGTAATGGGAAATGATGCGTCGATTGGATTTGCTGCAAGTCAGGGTAATTTTGAATTAAACGTATTCAAGCCGATTATTGCTTATAACTTCCTACAATCCTGTCAGCTCCTTGCCGACAGCATGCTATCTTTTGATGAGCGCTGCGCACAAGGCATTGAACCAAATCATGAACAAATCGAGAAAAATTTAAATGATTCTTTAATGTTGGTAACGGCATTAAATCCGCACATTGGTTATGAAAATGCTGCTAAAATAGCGAAACAAGCATTTGCAGATAACGCAACGTTAAAGGAAACTGCAGTAAAGTTAGATTTACTGACAGCAGAGGAATTTGATCAATATGTTGATCCGAAAGAAATGACTCATCCAAAATAAGGCGTAGAAAAGCTCATCCTGACGGGTGAGCTTTTTTTTCGCTGAATTGGTCTTACATGAACATTTTACCAATCAATTTTCGTAATAACTTTAAACTAAATGCGAACAATAGAATTACAGGAGGTGAAAAACACATGGCTAATTCAAATTCAAACCAATTAGTTGTACCTGGTGTACAACAAGCTCTTGATCAAATGAAATATGAAATTGCATCAGAATTTGGTGTAACACTTGGACCAGATTCAACTTCCCGTTCTAACGGATCTGTAGGTGGAGAAATCACTAAACGTTTAGTGACAACTGCTCAACAACAACTTAACGGAAACCAACCTAAATAAACATGGCATAAAGGAGAAGTCACTGCGACTTCTCCTTTTTCTAATAACGTACATATATTACTATTATTTAATTCGTAATTCAGTTTCTGCATCAAAAAAGTGTGTTCTATTCATATCAAATGCTAATTCCAGGTTTTCCCCACCCATAATGTCTGATCGGGAATCAACACGTGCAACAAAATCTTGGTCACTCACTTTTGAGTAGAGATAAGATTCCGCCCCCATTAACTCAGCAACATCGATAAAAGCTGTGATTTTAGTATCCGGGCTTGCATTAATAAATGCGGGTTCATCATGAATGTCTTCTGGGCGGATCCCTAATATGATGTCTTTATCGTTATAGCCTTGATCGCGAAGTATTTTCATCTTACCTTCAGGAATTTTTATTTTGATATCACCCATTACGAAATTTCCTTCTGCGATTATTCCAGTTAAGAAGTTCATGGAAGGGGATCCGATAAAACCTCCAACGAATACATTATCCGGTTTATCATAAACATCTTTTGGTGCTCCTACTTGTTGGATAATGCCATCTTTCATCACAACGAGCCGGGTTGCCATCGTCATTGCCTCTGTTTGGTCATGTGTTACATAAATCGTTGTTGTTTGCAGACGTTGGTGGAGCTTTTGAATTTCTGAACGCATTTGTACACGTAATTTAGCATCCAGGTTGGATAAAGGTTCATCCATCAAGAATACTTTGGCATCACGAACAATTGCCCGTCCCAATGCCACACGCTGGCGCTGCCCACCTGATAGCGCTTTCGGTTTACGGTCCAAAAAAGCTTCCAAGCCAAGAATTTTTGCCGCATTATCGACACGTGCTTTAATTTCCTCTTTTTTAAATTTACGAAGCTTTAATCCGAATGCCATATTGTCATACACATTCATATGTGGATAGAGCGCATAGTTTTGGAAAACCATTGCAATATCGCGATCCTTTGGTGCAACATCATTCATTTTTTTATCATCAATAAAGAGCGAGCCTTCGGAAATTTCTTCAAGACCAGCAATCATTCTAAGTGTTGTTGATTTTCCACAACCGGACGGTCCGACAAATACAACAAACTCTTTGTCCGCGATATCCAAGTTAAAGTCATGAACTGCAAGTACCTTTTTGTCATATGTTTTTTTAATACTTTCTAATCGTAATTCTGCCATTTCATCCCCTCCATTTATGTAAGCGTTTTACTAACTTTAGTATAAAGAAGAAGGGGCAAACAAGGAATGGGAAACATGCACAAAGATATTATGCTTCTTTGTGCATGTTTCCCAGTAGGGCGAGATAAACCGTTAATGCTTGGTGAAATTGTCGTACATCAATGCCCGTTTTTTCAATGAATTTATCTAAGCGGTATTGCAAGCTGTTTCGATGCATATATAGTTCTTTTGCAGTAAGAGACACATTTAAATTACAATGCATAAACGTCTTGATGGTGTGGAGCAGTTCATCATCGGCAGCAAATTCCTGGAGAATCAAAGAAGTAACTTCCTCCCGAAATGAGGCGTCCGTTTGATTTACGAATAAAGCAGGGATTGCATCGATATAACTGATAACTGATTGTTCAGAATAGGATAATGCAACAGCAGCATTTTCCAAGAAATGATTATAGTGATTGTTTATATTTGTAAGATGATCCAGGTAGGGTCCGACAATAAAATTTAATTTCACATAAAGATCACTCATTAATACATCAATAATTTGTTCGTATGAAATATTTTCCTCGACAAGTGACGATTGTTCTTCAATAATTATGCCTTCTTGTTCATTTTTCCATAAAATTGGGACAGGTTTGGCGAAGAACGCATGAATCGCTTCCTTGAAGGAAAATAAATTGATTTGATTTTTCTTAATCGTAAAATAAACGAACCGAAAAGGGGTTATGTTTGTTTGAGTTCCCAAACCATTGACTCGTTTTTTCCAAAGCTTTTCCTGTTCTGTCGGGACGGGAAAATGTGTATCATAAGGTGTTAAAAATGCCGATAAAATGGCGATATCTTTTTTAGTTAGCTCCGCTTTATCCATTCCAATGATTTCATTATCCTCTGTCATAAACCATTGATAATTCTCAGCAGTATCTGCCGCATCATGATATATTCGAAAAGATGCAAATGTGTTTTTAAGTTGTTTGAGCATAGGAAAACCTTCTTTCTGACGTCAGATATTATAATTATAGCAATACTTAACCAGATTAAAAAATAATTATAGCTTTTCAAACATTTTGATGAAATAGTATACATGAGTCAGTTCGTTTGTTATAGTAGTTCTGAGATAAAGTGGACTTGGTGCAGGAGGGAAATCGACGCACAGTACGTCGCGAACATAGTTTATCCAACCTGATTCTTAGTCATATTTATTTCGCAGCTTGGTGGCATTTAGCACAACGCTGAAGAGGCGAGTGCATTCGTAACGCCGCGGAGATAAAACTGAAGGAGGTTAAATCGTGCCTAATATTTATGATAGTGCGTATGATTTAGAAAAGGCAATTCGTGAGAGTGAGGAATTTAAAAACTTAACAACCGCTTTTGAAGCAGTCATGAATGATCCGTCTGCAAAGCAAATGTTTGAAAGTTTCCGTGATACACAAATGGAATTGCAAGAAAAACAAATGCAAGGTCAGGAAATTACAGAAGAAGAAGTGCAACAAGCTCAGAAAGTTGTAGAATTGGTTCAACAACATGAGGACATTTCTAAATTAATGGAAGAAGAGCAACGTTTAAACCTTGTGATTAACGACGTGAGCCGGATTATCACGAAGCCGCTTGAAGACCTTTACGGTGCGCCGGAAGAATCAACAGAAGAATAATACAACATAACTAAACTCTCAGAATTAACTTTCTGCGGGTTTTTCTTTTTTTTGAAGGGTTATAAAAGTACTTGTCGAAATAGTAATAAGGTACATCGTAGAGGTAAAGGGGGATGAAAATATTGAAAACGGTTTTATTTGAAAGCAAAAATAATATATCGTATATCTATTTGAATCGTGCGGAGCGTTATAATGCGTTAAATAAAGAAATGCTTGAAGAATTGTTGCGGGTTGTGGAGCAGGTAGAGCAAAACGAAGATAAAATTGTTATTTTGGCTGGCAAAGGTAACGCATTTTCTGCCGGTGGAGACATTGGTATGATGAAAGACTTTTCGGATAAGAATCTTTTTGATCAAGTTATGACAACGATTGGAAAAATCGCAATGAAATTATATATGATGCCGAAAATTGTCCTATCTGCTGTTCAAGGATCTGCAGCTGGGCTTGGGCTTAGTCTAGCACTGACAGCTGATTATGTGGTCGCTCAAAATGAATCAAAATTAGGGATGTTGTTTATTGGCATCGGGCTGGTACCAGATGGCGGAGGACATTTCTTTTTAAAAGAACGATTGGGTATCCAACAGGCAAAACAATTTATTTGGGGGTTAAAACAAGCAGCTGGTCCAGAAGCGAAAGCGATGGGTCTGGTTGATATTCTGACAGATAAACAGGTGGTAGAACAGGCAACAGATCTGGGGCAACGACTGCTTCATATGCCTCTCACAGCAATGCTGAAAACGAAGATGATATACCATAGGAAACAACAAGCAACATTGGAGGACTATTTAGCAGAAGAACAAAAGATACAGTGGGAGCTTCGGAATATGGAAGATCATCAGGAAGGTGTACAGGCTTTTCTGGAAAAAAGAGAGCCTGCCTTTAAAGGGAGATAAGTTTAACGTTAAAGCTGTTCTCTAAAAGGTTGACACTGCACCCTGGATTCGTCCCACCGAAAAAATTGTTCTAAATAAAGAATCTTAAAAGTAGATATAACTTGGGATGTATTGAGCTGGGTTTCTTATC
Source organism: Virgibacillus halotolerans (assembly GCF_016908515.1). Taxonomy (GTDB): domain Bacteria; phylum Bacillota; class Bacilli; order Bacillales; family Amphibacillaceae; genus Virgibacillus_M; species Virgibacillus_M halotolerans. The sequence continues at coordinate 137,527 of NZ_JAFBEA010000012.1, read as the reverse complement.
TTACTGCTTCGGAAATACACATCGCGCATCCTAAGGCTGTTCCCGCAGGAGTCTTCGTGTATTTCCTACACTGTTATTGTGCATGAATGCCAGATTCTATTTATAATCGTTGATTGGAGCGCGGAAAGCGACTGCCAGTAGCGGAAATCAATATTCCTATTACATCGCAGTTTATATCAAGAGTAACAAAGTATATGCAAACAGCGAATTTTAAAAAGACTTCACAAAACCCTGCGAGGCATTTTCGTGAAGCCTTTTAAACTTATCGATGAAATAATACTAATTTTGCTTCAGGTGATACACAGCGGTGCGTGTGTTCACTATAGCCTTCATCATCCAAACGGGTTTGGCCTATTTTTTTTGCCTCTTCATTATTTTCTGCTTCAAATGACTCATCCAGTAATTTCTCCCCTGATGGACTAAACACAGTTAATGCAAAGGTTTTCATTTTTATTCCTCCTTGAGCTGATAAAAGAATTTCCTATCTGTATTATTCTAAATGATTTCAGGGGATCCTGCACGGAAAATTAAAAAATCACGTGTTTTTTGTAAAGTGTCCTTGACATTAAGCATATAGTAATTTACTCTGAGTGTAAAGTTTACTTTACTATGTAGAGTTGGGGATATTATGAAAACAAAAATCAAAGAAAAGCGTACAGCGATGAATATTACGCAGGAAGCATTATCACAAAGGTTACTTGTCTCCAGACAGACGATTATTTCTTTGGAGAAAGGTAAGTATAAGCCGTCATTGATTTTGGCACATAAACTTGCTCAGGTATTTGAATGTACGATTGAAGAACTGTTTATTTTTGAAGGAGATGAGAACATTGATTGAGCTGCAAGAAGTTTTACTTGGTCTTTCTGGATTAGTTGGCGGCGTTGTCATTGCCCTTTTGGTGTTTTTTATCAATCGATGTATCGGGAAGAAAAAGAACTTGTTTGATGAGCGTTACTGGCAGCAAACCCATCGTGCTAAAGCAAAATCATGGGACGCGATGCTCGTTATATTAATTATTGCATGGGCTGTGGTGATCATAGTGGAAGGTGCACCATCTTTTGGATTTTTCCTGATGACTGCTATTTACGTTTTACATTGTTTCACTTTAATTATTACATCCGTGTTTTTTGCAAATAAAGAATAGTGGGAAGGGGAATGCATTTTGACGTTATTATTGAAGGATGTTACAAAGCGATTTGGTAAACATACTGCTGTTGATCAACTTTCACTTGAAATTCCGGAGAGTGAAATGTTTGGATTTCTAGGAGGAAACGGAGCAGGAAAGACAACAACATTTCGAATGATTCTGGGGCTGTTAGACAGTACTTCAGGAGATATTACCTGGAATGGTGAACCGATTAATTATGATAAAAGCCATTTAATCGGCTATCTACCAGAAGAAAGAGGGCTATATCCGAAACTAAAAGTGCGGGAACAAATTATTTATTTGGGAAGGTTACGCGGCATGAAGAAAAACGATATTGTTACAGAACTGGAAGGCTGGTTGGAACGATTTAAAGTGCCGGAGTATATGGATAAAAAGGTTGAAGAATTATCCAAAGGGAATCAGCAAAAGATTCAATTTATATCTGCTGTGATTCATCGGCCTAAATTATTAATTTTGGATGAACCATTTTCTGGTCTCGATCCGATTAACGTGGAGATGTTAAAGCAAGCAGTTTTGGATATTAAAGCGCAGGGGACTTCGATTGTATTTTCCTCCCACCAAATGGAACATGTGGAAGAATTATGTGAGCACTTATGTATTTTACAAAAAGGAAAACCAGTTGTTTATGGTGCTTTAGGAGAAATAAAACGTTCTTTTGGAAAGAAAAATTTAATTATTCATGCCGATATACCATTGGAATTTTTACGGGATTATCCGGGTGTCCTCCATCTTAAAAAAGTAACGGCAGGATGTGAATTGCAAATAGAGAATGAGGCAGTCTCTCAAGGAATATTTGCAGCATTACAAGGCAAAGGATTTATTCGTAAGTTTGATCTTGCCGAACCATCATTAAATGATATTTTCATTGAAAAAGTAGGTGCGGCTTATGAATAAATTCTGGATTGTTCTATCACATACGTATTTTACAAGGGTTAAATCAAAAGCTTTTATCATCACAACATTAATTACGCTGCTCGTCATCTTTGCTGCTGTTAATATTCAACAGATCATTGATACTTTTTCTAGCGGTGAGAAGGATAAAATTGCTGTGATCGATACAACGGATCAGATTTTTGCTCCACTTAAAGAAAATGCTGAAAACATAGATGATGATCTCGAACTTGTTGCTGTTTCTTCGTCGGAATCAGAGGTCAAGGAGGCTGTGCAAGATAAAGAATATGAGGCGCTCGTTATCTTATCGCTCAACGATGAGGATCTGCCTGAGGGAACCTATTATGCAAATAATATTACGAATTCTGGCGTGCAACAGGTGATTGAGGAACAATTGCAACAGCTCAAGGTGGGCATAGCCATTGAGCACGCGGGAATTGATCAAGAGGTAATTGAATCGATTTACGATCCAGTAGCCTTTCATGCCGTTGCATTAGATAAAACGGCTAAGACAAACGAAGAATTAAACCAAGCGCGCGGCATTATCTATGTCATGGTTATTCTCATGTATATCGTTGTGATTATTTATGGAACCATGATTATTAATGCGGTAGCAACGGAAAAGTCGTCACGTGTGATGGAGTTATTAATCTCTAGTGCACCGCCAGTCACGCATATGTTTGCAAAGATATTTGGTGTGGCGCTGCTTGGTCTTACACAGATTGGCATACTTATTCTTGCTGGATACGCGATGATCGCTTTAAAAAAGGATGAATTAGCGGGAGGGATGCTGGAAACGTTTGGTATTCTTAACACACCAGTGTCGTTAATCATTTATAGCATTGTATTCTTTTTACTTGGCTATATATTATACGCGACAATTGCAGCGATGCTCGGATCATTGGTTAGCAGATCAGAGGATGCCCAGCAATTAATCATGCCATTGATATTTTTAATTATGATTGGTTACTTTATTGCGATATTCGGGCTGGCTGCACCAGAATCTACGTTAGTGACGGTATCTTCTTATATCCCGTTCTTTTCGCCGATGCTTATGCTTTTGCGTATTGGTATGTTGGATATTCCTATTTGGCAGGTTGCAATATCCATTGGGATTCTAATTGTAACCATTGTTATTCTAGCATTGCTTGGGGCAAGGGTTTATCGTGGTGGCGTTTTAATGTATGGAAAGTCCAATTCATTAAAAGACGTTAAAAAGGCATTTCAATTATCGAAGAAAGAATAAATTAGATGAAGGGTCACTTTAGGGTGGCCTTTTTAATTTGGTGGAGATAGAACGTGCATTCGTTAACAGGTTTTGTTACACTAATAAGAAAAGTAAACTGATTAGGAACGAGGCTTTATCCATTAAAAGTTGATGATAAGCCAAGTTTTCTAAAAAATAGGTTGCAGGAGATTGGAAGGTGTACAGATGGGAAGAGAAATTTCATTTATTCATGCGGCTGATTTACATTTAGACAGTTTGTTCAAAGGGCTGGCGAATACACCCGAGCATATTTTTCAGGAGATACGAGAGAGTACGTTTCGTGCACTGGACCGATTAGTACAAACAGCGATCGATAAAAAGGTCGATTTTGTTTTGATTGTAGGCGATCTGTTTGATAATGAAGCACAAAGCCTAAAATCACAAATTCGTTTAAAAAAGGCATTTGAAGCATTAAATCGCCACAATATTTATGTTTATATGTCGTATGGAAATCATGATTTTATCAATGGCAATATTCATCCGGTCACATTTCCAGAAAATGTGTTTATTTTTCCTGATGAACAAGTGAGACATTTTATTTATGAAAAAGACGGCGAACCTTTAGTTGCAATTTATGGGTTCAGTTATGAAAATCGTGCAGTAAACAATAAAAAGACAACAGAATACGAGATTCAGCGTAAGGACGTTAGCTATCATATTGCCACACTGCATGGGAGCCTGAAAAGTAATACAGCACACGATGTTTATGCCCCCTTTCAGCTGACGGATCTAACGGAAAAAGATTTTAACTATTGGGCGCTCGGACATATTCACAAACGAGAAATTCTAAAAGAAAATCCGCCGATTATCTATCCTGGTAATATTCAAGGACGAAATCGAAAAGAAACAGGTGAGAAGGGTTGTTACCATGTAGTGCTGTCTGAAAGTAATGTAACGATGTCCTTTATTCCCTTACAAGCAATTGCGTTTCGTCCATTAATGGTTGATGTCTCAGCTTGTACGGAAGCTGGGCAGATGGAAACTTATATACAAACGGCACTGGATGCGATAAAGCAGGATACAGCCCAATTACTTGATCTGACACTTGTCAGTGATAACCCCAAACTTAAGCAATGGGAAAACGATAAATATGTAGAAGATATAATCGAATTAATCAACGAGACAACCGCACACCAGCAAAATTGGACTTATATTTTCCGATATGCAGTTCAAACGCATGTATCAGACATGGATATGGAACAAGCAAAAGGGGATCACTTTATCGGTGAATTGAGCCGACACTTTGATGAAACATCCATTCAACCGTTTATGAAAGCATTATATCAACAAAAAAGCGCACGGAAATTTGTCGATCTTTTAACGGGAGATGAAGAACGGGAAGTTAAGTCAGAAGCGAAAAGCTTGCTGCTCAATGAGCTGCTGAAGGAATGAGGTGAATAATGGATGAAATTAGTTCATGCAACGATATATGGGTTTGGCAAATGGATCGACTATTCGATTGATTTATCCAGTGAATCAGCTATTTGTATTTATGGCGAAAATGAATCGGGAAAATCGACCTTGCAAAAGTTTATTCTTTTTATGTTATTTGGTTTACCACCCAAAAAACGATCATTTTACCGGCCGAAAACAAGTGGGAAGATGGGTGGGAAGCTTCAGATTTATGATCCAGTGATCGGGAACTATACCATTGAACGCCTGGATGAAGTTCAAAACGGTGCAGTAACGTGCTATACGAATGATGGTATGACACATGATGAAACGTGGCTTAAGGAGCGTTTACAAGGCATGACCTATCAAACATATCAGGCTATATTTTCCTTTTCTGCGCTTGATTTAAATCAAGTACAGGAAATGAAGGAAGATGACTTGGGTGAAGTGTTACTTGGTATCGGTCTGTCAGGCTCGAATAACATTTATGCGATTGAAAAGAAAATAGATGTGCATTTGGGAGAGCTGTTTAAACCATACGGTAAAAAACCTGTTATCAATCAGCGGTTGGAATCATTGGAGGCATTATTTAGTTCGCTTAACCGCTTGAAATCGGAGGAAACAAGCTACCGTGATAAACAAGAAACAGCAGCACGATTAAACGATAAAATAGAGCAATTGCAAATCACGTTAAAGAAAGAGAAATCACACCGTTTCGAGATCGAAAAACAATTACATGCCGTGCCCACGATACGTGACTATCAACATTATACTGAACGACTTCAGGTATATCCGGAAAGCATTACCTTTCCGGAGAATGGGCTAGATCGACTAGAAAAGGCGAAAGAAAAACTTTTACCCTTAGAAAGCGAATTAGCTGTGTTAAAAAATAATGAAAAAAGATATCGTGAGAAAATGGATACATTAAAGGCGGCACAAACAGAAGATAAGATCTACAAAGAAGCTGTGGATATTACCCGGCAGCAACAGACATTTGTGGAAATAAAAAAATCACTCGAAAAAGTGGAAGTAACAAGCAACAAATTAACATTACAAATAAACACGGAGATCGATCAACTGCATATTGGACTGGAACAAACAGATTTAGCCACAATTCATTTCCCATTTCATATAGAAAACACCTGGCAACAGCTCAAAAAGGATACCGATCAGCTGAAACTTGAAAAAGATCAGCTAAAGCAGGAAGAAAATGAATTAAAACATCAGCGTAACTACTTGCTCAATCAAATACAGGAATTGGATGATGGGCTCCTGTCGGAAGAACAAATCCAACAATTACGCGATCAGGTTAATCAATATAAAGAATTTGATGTACTGACAAAAATAAAAAGTGAATCGGAACAAAGAGAGCGAACTTGGAAGAATAGGATAGCTAAACAAGAAAAAAATAGCCGTATAAGTCTGATTGCCGCAATTATTCTTTCTATAGTAGCAGGTATAACGGCTATCTCATTTAAACTTCCATGGTTGCACGCCGTTATGATTGCCTTTTTAATTGTTGGAACAGGTACTTGGGTATGGAGTAGATATACAATAAAGGGAATGGAAGAAATGCTTTCTTCGACAGACCCTCAGTTAAATGTGCTGCAGATCACAAAAGAAGAGAAGGAAAAGGCAGAACGAAGCATCGCTGATTATGAGCAAAACAGAACAGCATATAAAGCTTTAAAAGAGCGGGAAAAAACAAGAGATATCCAATATATAAAATGGACCGAGAAGAAAAGGACGCTGGAAGAAAAGGAAAAGCGTTTATATGAACAAATAGATAAGCAAGTGAAGACATATCCCTTTTTACAGTATGCTGACGTGGCTTTTTGGCCGGAAATATACCATCGGATGCAGCGTTTGTTAGACGTCTATGAGACGTATAAAGAGACTGTTAACGAAGCCAAACAGCTGAAAGATAAGCTGGACCAATACAAAGCAAAAGTAATCCACTTATTACAGCAAATAAATAAATACAATGCAGGGCAGTCATGGGAAAATCAGCTGGAAATCATTGCAGCACAACAGGCTAATGATGAAGAAACCAAGCAGCAAATTAGTCAATATGAGTCCTTACGCATCGAAGCTGGTGATCAGCAACGGGATATAGAACAAAAAATGCTGCCGTACAAAAAGGAAAAAAATGATTTACTTGCAAGTGCACAAGTGAATACGGAAGATGCGTACTATGAAAAAGCAAATCAATTGGAAGAAAAGCAGGAGATCATTAAAGCACTGGAGAAATTGAGAATCCAACTGGATAGCATACTGCCAGGAAGTTTAGAACAATGCTTCCATGACAATGAAACGGACGAAAATAAACTTACAATGGACAGGCAGCAAACGATCGAGTCGATAGATGAAACAGAGCAGCAGATAGAAGCGGCACGTCAGGAGCTTGCCGAGGTGAATGCGGCGCTTTTAAACATGGAGGATTCTGAAAGTTACTCTGAAACGATCCATCAATATGCGATGGAAAAAGAACAGTTAAATAAGCTTGCCAAGGAGTGGGCTGTATTAAAAACGGCGAAAGAAATGCTAGCCGAAACAATGCGTATTTACCGTGACAAATATTTAAATAAAGTAATCGAAGCTACTTCGGCATATTTCCGTCATTTAACAGGAAATGGTTACCAAACAGTATATGCGCCGGTTGGAGATCAACCTTTTCAAGTGGAAACCAATGACGCGATTCGTTACACGATTAATGAGCTATCGCAAGGTACGGTAGACCAATTGTATGTATCCTTGCGTATGGCAATTAGTGAGATCATGAGTGAAAAGCATCGTTTACCATTTATCATTGATGACGCATTTGTTCATTTTGATGCTGTTAGAACGAAACGGGTGATGGAAATTGTGGAGTCTATTGGCGAAAAGCAGCAAATCATTATTTTTACCTGTAAAAAAGAAGTAACAGCCTCGACAAAGCATACAAAAGTGATTCAATTAGCAGATGGTATTCGCATTAATGAATAAAAAATGATAAACTATCTCCAGATAATATGCGGATGGAGGGACTTCCATTGCCAGAGGAAAATAAACCAAAAGAATGGGAAACATACGAGGAAACGATTGAAAGATTTATCCAGGTCATTGCAAAGAATATGAGTCTATATGGCATCACGTCTTCGGTCGGGCGCCTTTACGGTGTGCTGTATTTTTCAGATCAGCCGATGACTTTAGATGATATGCGGGAAGCATTAGTCATGAGTAAGACAAGCATGTCAACAGGTGTCCGATCATTATCAGATATGAAAATGGTAGAATCTACTTTCAAAAAGGGAATTCGAAAAGATTTATATCAATCAGAGGAAGATTGGTACAAATCATTCACATCTTTATTCGGTAATCGCTGGAGACAGCATACGGAAACAAACATTGAAGAAGCAGAGGAAACTATTGCTGAACTAAATAAGCTACGAGCACAAACGACAGATGAAACATTAAGAAGCAATATAGACAATGATATTGAACGATTGGTTTATGCAAAGAATTATTATAAGTGGTTAATGGAATTTATTCGAGTGATCGAAACAGGAAAGATTTTTGACTATATACCAAAGCATGAATAAATCAAGCGACTTGAGATTGACTTTAAAAAAAGATGGTGAATTTCGAATTGGATAACCACCTGTTTTTTGTCAGTCTCATTGCTGTATAGAGGAGGAAAACGAGATGGCAAAGGGAATTGGTCATATGAACATAGGGGATCCTTTTCAGGATTTTATGTTAATTAAAGAAGCTACGAAAGGTGTTGCCAGTAATGGTAAACCTTTTCTTACATTAATTTTACGTGACGCAACAGGGGAAATCGAAGCGAAGCTATGGGATGCGACAAAAGAGGATGAGGCACTATTCACGCCCGAACAAATTGTAAATATATCTGGTGAAATCAATCAATTTCGTGGGAAGGCACAATTAAAGTTATTTGCTGTTCGTCCTGCCCAACCAACAGACGGATTGCATGTATCTGACTTCGTAGAAAAAGCACCAGTCGAAAGAGAAGTGCTGCAGGAAAAACTGACTGAAGCGATTTTTGAGATGGAAAACCCAATCATGCAGCGTATTGTACGAGCATTTATTAAAAAATATCAGGAACCATTATTAACATACCCGGCCGCCTCTAAAAATCATCATGAATATGTATCCGGGCTAGCCCACCATATCGTTAGCATGCTACAAATTGCAAAGGAACTTTGTAACCTGTATCCACAATTAAACAAAGATCTGCTGTATGCGGGGATTATTTTACATGACCTTGGAAAATTAAAAGAGCTTTCGGGCGTAGTGACAACATCTTATACAATAGAAGGGAAGTTACTAGGGCATATTCCAATGATGGTAGAAGAAATTGGTCATATGGCAAAAGAGTTGCAAATTGAAGGGGAAGAAGTATTAATTTTACAGCATGTCGTACTGAGTCATCATGGTAAGGCAGAGTGGGGCAGCCCAACACCACCATTGGTCAGGGAGGCAGAAATATTACACTTTATCGATATGATCGATGCGAAGTTAAATATGTTAAATCGTACTTTGGAAAAAGTAAAGCCGGGTGAGTTTACAGAGCGAATGTTTGCCATGGATAACCGTGCGTTTTATAAACCGACATTTGAAAAATAAAAGCGGGTTATTTTCTCCTCCTTTGTTGCATATACATGTGATTAGGATGGACAAGGGGGGCTGGATCATGATCGCTGGAGTGCCTTGGTGGGTTTTGGCAATGATTGTTTTAATTTTTCTGTGCGGGTATATGGCATTCAAAGCCATGTCTGCAGAAAGAAAAGTGGAACAGCAGTATATTGAAGAAGAAGGAAAAATATACATGGATCGGATAGAAGCCGAGAGACAGCTTAAAGCAGGACAAAGACAGCGTTTATCATAAGGTGCCGTAGCTCTAGACAAAGAAAAGAGGATGTCCCATTTGGGAGCATCCTCTTTGTGCTTATCCTTTTGCTTCGACATCTTCTTCTTGCTTGAATAAATCTTTGTATTCTTTAATTTTCACGTCAATTTTTGCTTCGTCCATTACTTTTTGGATTTTTTCCTGTGCTTTAGCTGGGTCCATTTCCTTACTGAGAATTTCTCGTTTCAGATCATCTTTCACATCTTCGTATTTACCGATGCTTTCCTCTTTATCCCGAATATCATTTATTTTAATGATATGGAAGCCATTCTCTGTTTGGACTGGATCACTAATTTCGCCTTTTTTCATATCATATGCTGCATCTTCGAATTCAGGTACCATATCACCAGCAGAGAAATAACCTAATTTCCCGCCTTCTTCAGCAGATCCATCTGAGGAATACTCTTTCGCTAATTTAGCAAAATCGCCGCCATCATCCAGCTTCTTTTTCACTTCTTTTGCAGTATCCTCATCTTCTACTAGAATGTGCGATGCATCGATTTCCGTATTTTTCCGATCATATTCTTCTTTTAAGCGATCTTCATCCACTTTTTCACCTTCCGTAACGGCTGCTTCCTGTAATAGGCTGATACGCAGTACTTTACGGAATGCTTCTTCATCCTCAAATCCTTGCTGTTGAAGTGCCATATCAAATTGGTCACCTAACTGATCTTTCACTTTTTCTACTTCTGCATCTACTTCTTTATCACTCACTTCGTACTTATCGTTTAAGACTTCCGTAGTGACCATTTCTTGAAGTACTTCTTCCCCGTACCGATCTTTTAGTTCATTGTAGAATTCCTCTTTTGTAATATCTCCGGCATCTGTTTTCACTACCACTTCCGAATCAGCTTTATCTGAACTACATGCACCTAAAGCTAATATACTTGCGGAAAGTGTAACTGCGATTGCTACTTTCTTCATCTATTAACACTCCTAATCTCTTGCTTACATTTATTTTACTAAAGAATAATATAACACATTTTGCTATAAAAAAAACAATTCTTTGAACACATTGGCTAAATACACAGCCCCCTGTTGGCGGATGAAGCTTGAGCAAAGCTTTGAACACAGATAATATAGCAATTTCCTGTGCGTTGTTAATGCGGCTAAGGTTCAATCGTTATTTGAATCAAGCCTTCTTTAGGTGATGGCATTCAGTACTTTTACATAGGAACATACAAGCAAAATGAGAATCATGGCATTGATTACTCGAAAAATTTTATTTTGCTTCAGGATTTCCATTTCCATTTTCATACAAAAGTTATATGTAAGTGAATTGAAAATAAATAAGACAAGTAATGCGTAGATTGGGAAAAGAATATTCAATATAAAAGCCCTCCTTCATAAGGATTTACCACTATCCTGATAAATATTCTATTCGCTCATTACAAATTATTTTAAATACTACACTGTATACTCTATCAAAAGATTAAACTTATGAATAGTATTGAATCCATTTTTATAATAAAAAACGAATGGACCCGGGAGTGATTACTGGGTCCATTCGTTAATGAGATGCTTTCAATAATATATCAAAGCCATTATCACCGTATTCAATATAAGCTCTTTTAGGCGCCTTCACGATATTAGCAACATATAAAATGTCCAAAAAAGAAAATCCGATGTGCGCAGCAGTAAATAATAGAATATAAACATAATAGTCTACATAAAAGCAACTTGCAGCAATACCAGGTATCGTAATAAACAAGGTTGGAGCCAATGCCACAAACAAAGAGGTTCTTTTGGTTAATAGATACTTTGTGTAGTAGCTAAAAACGGGCAATAATCGGTTTTTTACCTTACAAACAATTTTCACCTGTTTGTTCATGATAATTAACGGGAAAATATGTGTCAAAGAATGTATCGCTGGCAGCAATAATAGTGCTACAATAAATACCAAAAAGCCTGATTCTTTAACGTGACTCGCATGATGCGATATAGAAACTGGGACATACAGCAAGATAAATGCGAATAAGCCGATCAAAAATGATATGAACAACAATCGATAATAGCCGAATTCTTTTACTAAATTAATTGATTTCCAGCAGTTCATTTTTGATCCCTCCAGTGCTCTTTTGACAATGTGTGAAATGGCGCTTGTTAATCAATCCTTAGAGAATAATAGTACGATTGTAAGTAAAAATCAATAGGTTTTTAACATTACTTTTCGACTTTTTTTTCATGACCGATTTTTCAATTGGTTTGGAGGGAAAAACGCATGAAAAAAGAAGGATATGATCCTCCTTTTATGTTTACAAATATAACGGAACGGGAATGGAAAATTAAATAGTTTACTTATAGCTTTATATTACTGAATAAGTTTTCCATGTCTTTGTGGAATTCAATAATATCATATAGCCGATGGTTAATATTTTGTACTGCTTCCTTTGATTCTTGATGATCCTTATTCACATCAATTGATTCATAAATTTCTTCTAAGGAAGTCTTCTGTCGATTGGAGGCATCAATCCATTTTTTAATATAAGTACTCATAAAAATTTTAAAAAGTTGTGTGTTTGCTTGATATAAATCCTTACGAATCCCTTTTTTCCATACACGGCTTACCAGATTTAATTCGGATAAACTGCGGACACTTGTACTCATGGATGTTTTGCTTTTACCTAATGCTTCACTCATCTCATCTAACGTTAGGGGTTCTTTAGATAAATATAAATATGCAAACAAACGGGACTCCAAAGTTGTTAAACCAAACAATTCTAATGTTTTAGAGAACTCAAGCATGATTTTATTCGTTAAAAACTCAGTATTGGGATGTGTCATAAAATCCTCCTAAACGTTGCTAAATAAAGGTTACACCATAATGATTTATTTTGAAAACAGCCATTAGAACAGTATATTGAAGGAATCAGTCGTTATTTGGAGTTAAAACTATCTAAAGTGTGTACGGAATAAACTGAATGAAAAATATATACAAAATTAACGGTATTTGATATTTGAAGTCCAAAGCTGAAACGTATATAGTAATAAAGTAGATGAATGCCGTGCGGAATTAATGACCTGTGAAATAAATGAAGACAATGTAGCTTCATATGGCTATAAACTGGTTCAAAAGTAGGGCGACTAAATTCATACGTTATTAAAACAAATAGATGTAAAGAGGTGAAAGATATGCCGGTAATCGAAGCAAAAAACTTATCAAAAGTATTTGGTAGAAATATTAAGCAGACTTTGAAGCTTGTCGATGAAGGTCTGACCAAAGAAGAGATACTAAAAGAAACAGGAAATACCGTTGGTGTTAATCGCGCATCTTTCTCCGTAAATGCTGGGGAAATTTTTGTGATTATGGGTCTATCCGGTAGTGGTAAATCCACGTTGGTCCGCTTGATTAATAGATTAATTGAGCCAACGGAAGGTAATATCATTATTGATGGGGAAGACCTTGCGAAAATGGATAAAGCTTCATTAAGAAATGTGCGAAGGAAAAAGATAAGTATGGTTTTTCAAAACTTTGCTCTATTTCCGCACCGTAGTATTTTAGAAAATGCGGAATTTGGTTTGGAAATCCAAAACGTACCGAAAGAAGAAAGAAGTGAAAAAGCGAAAGAAGCTTTAAAAGCAGTTGGACTGGGTGAATATATGAATCAGAGCCCGGGTCAATTATCAGGTGGGATGCAGCAACGGGTTGGTCTTGCCCGGGCATTAGCCAATGATCCTGAAATATTGTTAATGGATGAGGCATTTTCGGCCTTAGACCCGCTTATCCGTAAAGAAATGCAGGATGAACTAATCGATTTACAATCGAGCATGCAAAAAACGATCTTATTTATTACACATGATCTGGATGAGGCACTTCGTCTAGGAGATCGGATTGCACTCATGAAAGATGGTGCGATTGTGCAAATTGGTACACCTGAAGAAATTCTAGTTAATCCAGCGAATGATTATGTTGAAAAATTCGTTGAAGATGTTGACCGATCGAAAATTTTAACTGCACAGCATATTATGAAACGACCTGAAACAGTAAATATGGAAAAACATGGTCCGCGTGTGGCATTGGAACGAATGCGTGAAGAAGGGCTATCAGGTATTTATGTTGTAGATAATAAGCGAAATCTAAAAGGGTATGTAACAGCAGATGATGCGTTAGAGGCTCGCAAAAAAGAGATTAGCAATTTGGAAGAAATCTTAACAAATAATATCCCCAAAGTTGATAAAGATACTGCGATGAATGATATTTTTAACATCATTCATGATTCACCAATGCCTGTAGCTGTTATTGATGATGGTAAATTAATTGGAATTATTGTACGCGGCGCAGTTATCGCTGCACTATCTGGAGATGGCGAGGTGAATTTAACCAATGCTTGATGATTTATTAGACTTTGTACCCAAAATACCAATATCAGAAGGAACAAAGTGGTTTACTGATTGGCTAACAAGCACATTTGCATTCTTATTTGATCCGATTAAGGAACACTTTGGAAATTTTATGAACTTTACTTCTGATACATTGGTTTCCATACCACCTGTTATTATTATTATTATCGTGGCATTGATCGCTTTTTTCATTAGTGGGAAAAAGTTCGGCCTGGCCGCCTTTTCTATTGTTGGGCTTTGGTTAGTTTATAATCAGGGGTTCTGGGATCATTTAATTGATACACTTACATTGGTAATATTAGCGAGTGTATTATCTGTTATCATAGGGGTTCCATTTGGTATTCTTATGTCAAAAAGTAGAATAGCGGAGGCCATTATTTCACCTATATTGGACTTTATGCAGACAATGCCAGCATTTGTATATTTAATTCCAGCAGTAGCATTTTTTGGAATCGGGATGGTACCGGGTGTGTTTGCATCACTTATTTTTGCGACACCACCAACGGTTCGTTTTACAAATTTAGGGATCCGCCAAGTTTCAAACGAATTGGTGGAGGCTTCTGAAGCATTTGGAAGTACTGGTGCGCAGAAGTTATTTAAAGTTGAGCTTCCGATGGCTAAAGCAACGATTATGGCTGGTATTAACCAAACGGTTATGCTTGCACTGTCAATGGTTGTTATCGCATCGATGATTGGTGCACCTGGATTGGGAAGAGAAGTGCTTTCCTCATTACAACGTGCGCAGGTTGGTAGCGGATTTGTAGCTGGTCTAGGTATTGTAATCCTGGCAATTATTATTGACCGGATTACCCAAAACATGAATAAGCGTAAAAAAGCTTCATAAAGAAGACTAAGTCCAAATGAAATTTGGACTTAGTCGCACTTATTTCGGAGCTCTGGCGACATTTAATAACCGTCAAAAGATGCGTGTATTTGACAAATGCCGCGAAGAAAAATTGCTGGTATCTTTTCTTATGAAAAGTTTCCATATATAAAATTACACGAAGGGGAGATAGATTAGTTATGGCTATATTTAACTGGAAACGTCTTGGTCTTGTTACCGGACTATCACTATCATTATTTGCTGCAGGTTGTGGATCTGATGATGATTCATCATCAGAAGGATCTGGAGACGCAGGAAAAGAAGAAAGTAAAGATATTGAATTAACATATGTAGAGTGGGATTCAGAAATCGCATCAACAAATGTTATTGGTAAAGTATTGGAAGATCAAGGTTATAAAGTAACTTACACACCACTTGATAACGCCGTAATGTGGCAAGCAGTTGCTAATGGTGAAGCTGATGGTATGGTAGCAGCATGGTTACCAGCAACGCACGGTGATTTATATGAAGAGTATAAAGACCAGGTAGACGAACTGGGTGAAAACTTGGAAGGTGCTAAAATTGGTCTCGTAGTACCTGAATACATGGATGTTGATTCTATTGAAGATCTTGATGGTATTGCAGATGATGTAGATAAAACCATTGTTGGTATTGAACCTGGTGCTGGCGTTGTTCAAGCATCTGAAAATGCGGTAGAAGATTATGGTCTTGACGGCTGGGAAGTTCAAACATCATCAAGTGGCGCAATGGCTACTGAGTTAGGTGAGGCATATAAAAATGAAGAGCCTATCGTTGTAACTGGTTGGACACCACACTGGAAATTCGCTAAATATGACTTGAAATATTTAGATGATCCAAAAGAAACTTTTGGAGAAGCAGAGACGATTAATACGATGGTTCGTGAAGATTTGAAAGATGACATGCCTAACGCATATAAAATCCTGGATCAATTCAACTGGGCACCTGAAGATATGGAAGAAGTAATGCTTGAAATCCAAGATGGTACAGATCCTGCTGAAGCAGCAGCTGATTGGGTTGAAGATAATCAGGATAAAGTTGATGAATGGACAGAAGGCGTAGAATAATAAATAATGAAAAGAGCTGATACATCGTGTATCAGCTCTTTTTTATACTCGTCCATACAGTGCATACTAATATCAGAAACGCGATAAAAAGTGGTGCAATCATCGTGGCGCCTAAATATTTTTGATAAAAAAGAGCTTTCCCCTAAGGAGAAAGCCTTTTGTTTTTATTCTGTTTTTACCTTATTCTCAAGGTCTTTTAAACTTTTTTCGATTTGCTCGAGGTATTTATGAATATTATCTTGATGCGGTTCAACCGTATCTTTCCATTCTTCAACAGACTTTTTCATATCCGCAGTGAGGTTTTTAACTAGTGCTACACCTTCCTGTGACGTTTCTGCTATTTGATCCTTAAGTCGTAAACCATCCTGCTTTAATTTATTAAATAAATCTTTCCACTCTAAACCTTGATTTTTCACACGTCCACGTAAATCTTTTCCTGAAGAAGGTGTACTTAACAATGCTGCGGTAGCACCTACCGCTCCTCCAACTACGATTCCAAACAACAATGATTTTCTATTTGACATATTAATACGCCCCTTTCATACACCTACATTATCTCTTCCTCTTAACGGGTTAGTATCAAACCTATTTTCAAGAAAAAAGTCATCCAGATTAAAAATAGTGGCTTTTTCCTTTTTCGGTTGTGGGTATTCTTTTTAAAAACCCCCTGACACCGTTTTGCCAGAGGATTATTAATACTTTAAAGGTACCGTCATACTTTTTACTTAAGAAATTGTGATTGGACGAGATCGTTTCATAATTCCCTGTACAATAGGATGGACAACAACCATAATAATTGTATTCACGGCAGCTGCTGGTAATACGATGGTTAGGAATAATGCGATGAACGCGCCATCGAGCAAACCTAAAATAAATAGCCCCACACACAGGAATACAGTACCACTAATCATCGTTCCTACAGCGGTTAGTACTGGTGCACTAATGGTCGTAGGGGTCATGTTTCTTATTAATAAAAACAAAGCGAAAAAACATGCTGCAGTGATAGGTTTATCAATTAAGTTAGCGATTTGTCCACCAGGTGCAGCGGTAGTTAAGGCCGAAATAATACCAGTAACGATAGCAAGTATGGCAACATACTTTGTCTTCGGAAAAAGCAAAATTCCCAAAAACATCATCGATAACAGCATATCTGGTTTAACCCCAAATAAAATTGGTGGAACAACTGTATGCAAAACAGTACCAATACCTACTAACAAAGATAAAATAACTAAAACTCTCGTATTCATTTTTAATACTCCTCTTCTCAGCTCAACTCAGTATTTTTCCCAACTGTACACTGATTGTCAGTTGCAGAAATGTATACTTATTATACCAAACATCTGTGTAAATAAAAAGAAATCATTTCTGTTACAAGCTAAAAGTTGTAGAGAACTAAGAGAACTGTTAACTTTCGATCGTGTCCTGAATTTCTTTTGCCATGTTTTGTAAATCCTCTGATGAATAATCGTCTTGGTGCACAGTCCAGTTTGGTGTATAGCCATCCCCATCACCGTAACGCGGAATAATATGAATATGTAAATGGAATACGGATTGTTCTGCCGCTGCTTCGTTATTGTTTAATAAATTCATGCCGAGTGGTTGATAGACAGTATTAATCGCATTTGCGATTTTAGGAATTCGTGCAAATAATTCTTTTGCCACTTCTGGAGAGGTTTCGAAAATATTTTTCGTATGTGTTTTAGGAATGACCAGTGTATGCCCTTTCGTTACTTGACTAAGATCAAGGAAGGCATAGACATGTTCATCTTCATATACCTTTGCAGACGGAAGTTCGCCATTTATAATTTTACAAAAAATACAATCTTCATGACCCATAATAATCACAGCTCCTTTGTTTCTATTGTCTTCATTGTATAAAGGAACAGGATGGAAGTAAAGTGAAAAGAAACAGGTCCAGTCCACTGTATAGCGGACTGGCCTGCTTTAAGAAGAAGACGGGAATGACTGAAAAATCTAATGCACCTAATTTGTAATGCGAGCACGAACTGCTTGCTTACAAAAATCTTTTTGTCAGCATCTCAGGGGACCTGAGATATGTCCTGGCAAAAGGATTTTAATTCATTAGCGTATTTTTCGGAAACACCTCATTTTGTGTTGAATATGCGAAATTCAGCTTGGATTATCGATCACCAACACCCCATTTTGTGTTTTTATACACGAAATTACATTAGATGTTCGATCGGAAACACCTCATTTGCTTCATAACACGGATGAGACATCCCCGTCTCTTCAAACCTTATTTTGAACAGAATTCGAATTTTTATACGGTGAAATTAAAAAAGTTGTCGATAATAAGTGGATAGTTTGCTTTGGCTTTCAACCGTAATAATGATAAAATTTATAAAAGAACCTTAGCTGTACTTGTTTCGAAGCTAAAAGAGAATGATATGAGGAGGAACCCTTGTGGAATCGTTGCTACATATTGAAGGACTTCATGGTGGCTATACACATAAAAATGTTTTACATGGCATTTCGTTTGAAGTTTATCCAAAGGAAATTGTTGGACTGATCGGGCTAAATGGTGCCGGAAAAAGTACAACAATCAAACATATTATTGGTTTAATGCATGCCAAAAAGGGATCTGTAGCTGTTAATGGAAAAACGTTTCAAGAGAACCCGGAAACCTACCGAAGTCAAATAGGCTATATTCCGGAAATGCCGATATTGTATGATGAATTAACGCTTTATGAGCATCTCAGGTTAACAGCGATGGCTTACGATGTTCCGGAGGAGCTTTTTGAGAAAAGGCTACAGCCGCTTCTGAAAGAATTTCGCTTGGAGAAAAAGCTACATTGGTTTCCTGTACACTTTTCTAAAGGGATGCGGCAAAAAGTAATGATCATGTGTGCTTTCCTAATTGAGCCGCCGTTATATATTGTGGACGAGCCCTTTGTTGGTTTAGATCCATTAGGTATTCAGTCTTATCTGCAATTAATGGATGAGATGAAGGAGAAAGGCTCTGGCGTCTTAATGTCTACACATATTCTAGCGACCGCGGAACGCTATTGTGATCGATTTGTTATTTTACATGATGGTATCATTCGAGCGATGGGGACGCTGGCAGAATTGCGGGAGAGCTTTGATATGCCCGGCGCAACACTGGATGATTTATATGTGCAATTAACGAAGGAAGATAGCCATGTTTGATTCACATAAATTTTATAAACAACGATTCGCTGCACACATGAAAGAGACGAGTCGTTATTTAAAGTACATTTTTAATGGTCATATCATGATAGCTTTACTGTTTTTTATATCAGCCATCGCCGTTTACTATCAGCAATGGCTTGCGTCACTTCCGGATAACTTCCCGACAGCACTTGTCATGGGCATGGTACTCGGATTGTTGGTCAGCTATAGTCCGGTCAGAACGTTATTAAAGGAACCGGATTTGGTATTCCTTATTGCTGCAGAGCATAAGATGAAAGCTTATTTTAGAAACTCCTTGATCTACAGCTTTGTGATTCAATTATATTTAATCTTGCTTGCGATCGCTGCGTTCGGACCGCTATATTTTGCCACCTACCCTGATCGTAGTGGGAAAATGTATTTACTCGTGCTTGTCGTTGTGCTTGTATTTAAAGGGTGGAATCTGATTACGAATTGGTGGATGTTGCGGTCAAGAGAACCAAGCGTGAGACAGGTTGATCTGTTGATTCGTATTATTTTAAATATCGCCGTATTTTATTTTATTGTAGCGGGGGATATGCTGTTTTGTGCGATTGCAACGGTATTATTTATACTTGTATTTTTATATGATTATAATTTATCGAGAAAGCAGTCTGGGATTGTTTGGGATTTGTTAGTGGAAAAGGACCAGAACCGGATGCAGGCCTTTTACCGGCTTGCGAACATGTTTGCCGAGGTACCTCATTTGAAAAACCGTGTAAAGAAACGCAGGTGGATTGTATCACTTGTTAGTAAAGTGCCGTTTTCTAATAAAAATACGTTTGATTATTTGTACCGGATCACGTTTGTGCGTAGTGGGGATTATCTTGGTATGTACATTCGATTAATTGTAGTAGGCGGTTTATTCGTTTATTTCATTCCAAATATAGCCATGAAAATTCTTTTTGCTATTTTGTTTTTATATCTCAGTAGCTTTCAAATGATGACATTGTACCAGCATCATCGGACAGTCATATGGTTGGATCTATATCCAGTTGATTTTAAGTGGCGTAAAGATGCATTGGTAAAAATAATTTATCAGTTAACGCTTTTTCAAGCGGTGCTATTTGCACTTTTATTCCTGGTCATGCAGTTGTATCTGGGCTTTGTGATCGCACTGGCAGCAGGAATAGCGTTTACGTTTGTTTTCATGAATGGCTATATAAAGAGAAAATTAGTGTAAGATAAGGGATGTTCCATGTTACTTGGGACATCCCTTTTTAAGTCTGTCTTCATTACCACTGTTTGCTTCCTTTATCAATCGGGTAGAGAATATATACCAAGATTCAGTAAAGGAGGATCAATTAGTATGCGTAACCAAGATAAAAAGGACGGAAAGGGGAAAGATGAGCAATTAAATCAGTTTCGAGTGGATGATAAGGATAAAAAGATGACCACGAACCAAGGACTTAAAGTGTCGGAAGATGAATTTTCTTTGAAAGCCGGAGAACGTGGTCCAACGTTAATGGAGGATTTTAATTTTCGTGAAAAAATAACCCATTTTGATCATGAACGCATTCCGGAGCGGGTCGTGCATGCACGCGGTTACGGGGCACATGGTGAATTTGAACTTTACGAATCGATGAAAGATTATACCAAAGCCGGATTTCTACAGGAACCAGGATCAAAAACGCCGGTATTTGTACGTTTTTCTACTGTTGCCGGTTCAAAGGGTTCAGGTGAATGAGCGCGGGATGTTCGTGGTTTTGCGACAAAGTTTTATACTGAAGAAGGTAACTTCGATTTGGTAGGAAATACTATGCCGATATTTTTCATTCAAGATGCGATTAAATTTCCAGATCTTATTCATGCAGTGAAACCAGAACCCCATAATGAAATTCCACAAGCTGCAACAGCCCACGATACGTTGTGGGACTTCGTTGCCAATAATCAGGAGACCGCGCATATGATGATGTGGGCGATGTCTGACAGGGCTATTCCGCGTAGTTTTCGAATGATGGAAGGCTTTGGTGTTCATACATTTCGTCTGATAAACGAGCAGGGAAAAGCACATTTCGTTAAATTTCATTGGAAACCGGAACTTGGCGCTCATTCGGTGGTTTGGGATGAAGCGCAAAAACTAAACGGAAAAAATCCAGATTTTCATCGTCAGGATTTGTGGGAATCCATTGAAGCGGGGGACTATGCTAAATGGGAGCTAGGAGTACAGATTATTCCAGAAGAAGATGAGTTTTCTTTTGACTTCGACATACTGGACCCGACAAAGTTATGGCCAGAAGAGGATGTACCTGTTAAAGTAGTCGGAAAAATGACATTAAACCGAAATGTGGACAATGTATTTGCGGAAACGGAACAGGTCGCATTTCATCCTGGTAGTGTAGTTCCAGGAATAGATTTCTCCAATGATCCATTATTACAGGGGCGTTTGTTTTCGTACACAGATACCCAACTCATTCGACTTGGAGGCCCGAATTTTCATGAGCTTCCGATCAATCGTCCTGTTTGTCCATTTCATAATAACCAACGTGATGGTTATGGACGTCAAACCATCAATCAGGGGCAAGTAAGCTATCATAATAATTCACTTGCAAATAACACCCCAGATACTGCATCTGAAACGGAGGGCGGATATGCCCATTATCAGGAAAAAGTAGATGGTCGGAAAGTGCAGGCTAGAAGTAATAGCTTTTTAGATCACTTTTCACAAGCTACCTTGTTTTGGAACAGTATGACCGCACCAGAGAAGGAACACATTAAAGATGCATTTAGCTTTGAACTTGGCATGGTCAACAGCAAGTTCGTTCAACAGCAAGTTGTAGACATGTTTGCAAATGTGAATCTAGATTTAGCACAAACGATTGCAACCAATATCGGTGTCCATCCACCTGAAAACGGCGGCTCTAATGTAACGAAATCATCACCAGCCCTGAGTCAAGAGAGTACCGCAAAGAAAATGGCAACGCGTAAAGTGGCTGTTTTAATTGATAATGATTTCAATGGGGCTGAAATAAAGTACGTGTTAGATAAATTAATAGCAGATGGAGTACATCCTGGACTTGTAAGTGAGAAGTTGGGAACGATTAAAGGTTCAGATGGAACAGAACTGGAAGTTGATCATACCTTTTTAACAGGCGAATCAGTTTTATTTGATGCCATTTATGCTGTTGGTGGTAATGAAGTGAGTAAGAGATTTTATCATCATGCACAATACTTTATCAATGAGGCCTATTCACACTTTAAACCAATTGGCGCGACTCATGAGGGAAAAAGCTGGGTTCAAGCTAATAAAATGGAGAACAGTCCTGGTGTTGTCGTTGGGGAAGATATGAAGCTATTCACAGAGGAATTTGAGAAAGCAATCACTGCCCACCGTCATTGGGAGCGCCAGGTCGAATAACTAAAATAAACTAGATGTAACTAGAAAAAGATCCTTAAACTTTTATTTAAGGATCTTTTTTTATGAGGTTTATTGCTTTTGATAGCCAAAATAAGCTTCAATTAATGTTTTGGCGGCAATTGGCAATGCACGTTCATCAATATCGAATTTTGGATGATGATGTGGATACGGGTTCCCAGCCTTATTCGCACCGGTGAAAAAGTAAGCACCAGGTTTTTCGATTGTATAGTAAGCAAAATCCTCACCGCCCATTACGGGAATGATTTCCTCGCTTTTATGGATTTCCTTCACGTTTTTACTTGCTTCAAGTACGATTTTCGCTTCGTTTTCTCGGTTAATTAATGGCGGATAGCCTTTAAAATAGTCAAATGTATAAGTGGCATCATCTGTATCGCATACCCCTTTAACGATTTTTTCAATTTCCTGAATGACTTTTTCCTGTACGTTAGGGTCAAAATAACGGACCGTACCGATCAAGGTTGCTTGGTCAGCAATAATATTAAAGGTGTTACCAGCCTGAAACTTGCCAACCGTTACAACGGCAGTGTCTGAAGGATTCAAACGTCTGCTGACGATTTGCTGAAGCTGTGCAACAACCTGTGAGCCAATCACGATCGCATCTTTTGTTTCGTGTGGATACCCACCATGACCGCCTTGACCTTGGATTGTAATTTCAAATCGGTCGGCACCGGCCATGAACGCATCTTTCGACGTTTGCAACACACCTAATGGCGTTGTAGCCCATAAATGGGTTCCAAATACAGCGTCAACGTGATCAAGCGCGCCTGACTCTATAATCGGTTTTGCGCCACCTGGTGCGTATTCCTCGGCATGCTGATGCAGGAAGACAATCGTTCCTGGTAGCTCCTTCTGATAGCCCTTCATGACCTTTGCTAGGGTAAGTAGTGTTGACGTATGGCCATCATGTCCACAAGCGTGCATTACACCATCTACCTGTGATTTATAGGGGACATCATTTTCCTCCTGGATTGGCAGTGCATCGAAATCGGCACGTAAAGCAATCGTCTTTCCCGGTTTTTCACCTTTTAGTGTTGCGATAACACCGTTTCCGCCTACATTAGTCTCATAAGGGATGCCGAGCTTTTCGTAATAATCAGCAATATACTTTGCCGTTTCTGTTTCCTGAAACGAAAGCTCCGGATGTTGATGTAAGTATCTGCGTATCTCTACCATTTCTGGATACAACGCGTCAATTGATTCTTGTATTTCTTTTAGCAAAATAAACTTCTCCCTTATCCATAATTTAGACTATTATAACATTCCTAATCAAAAAAAGGGAAAAACATGATTTATAAAAGTTTATCTTACAAGCTCAGCTTTCGCAGAGTAAAATTGACAAATCAGGCTTGATAGAGCCTTTTCGTTAATTTTGTCGCCTTTTATTATCGCATTTATATAAACTGCGACATAAAAGCATGTTGATTTCCCAAGAGGTGTGTTATTTCGCCGTCGGGATCGATCCGGGCGGAGGCTTTCCGCGGGTGCCCCGGCAAGGGGTATATCGACGTTGCCCGCAAAGGGCGGTTTTAGTCGACCTTCATACCCACTCTCGGAGGGCTTCGGACACGTGCTGGGACTGCGATTACTCGTCCCACCGAAAACCTTTGTTCCTGCTGGAGTCACCGCCCTCCTCTCACTCGGACTGGTAATGCTATTTACGGGAAGGTACTTTGTCATTTCATCCAGCTAAAGCACACTTTTATTGGCAAACGCTATACTTAGCAGTCCGTATACACGAAGACTCCAGCGGGAGGAAAGGCATCGGTGAGACCCCGCAGTGCGTTAGCACAAGGAGGCTCAACAGCCGCCCGCGGAAAGCGTAGTGTATACGGGCTGCGGCCGACTAAGAAACTGGTGCGAAAGTTGAGTTACAAGACAAAAAACTGTCCCGATGTAGAAGGGACAGTTACTTTTTAGAGCTGTTTAATTAGGATAAGCGGTGATCTTCTAATAAGCGTTCAATTTCTTCTTTATGATGCGTTTCATCAGATAGGACATCTTCCAATTTGACAACCAACTCTATGAGATTAAGTTCTTTTGCCTGGTCGATACGTTCTTCATAACGTTTAATCGTATCTTTCTCGGATTGAAGTGCCGCCTCCAATAAGCCTTTCACTTCTGTTGGTTGGGGAACTTCAGCTACTTTTGTTGTTGGTATACCACCGAGTGATTTGATCTTTTCGGATAAATAAAGGGCATGTCCCTGCTCGTCCGAGATTTCCGATTCAAAGAATGGTTTTAATGCGGAACGAAACAATCCGGTTACTACTGCAGCACTGTAGGTATATTGAACAACAGCACCATACTCATGAGATAAATCGTCATTTAGTCCATTAATTAATTTTTGTATATCCATTCGTTTCACTTCTTTTGCCATCATTAATCCCTACCTTTTTAAAATTTAATTTATTTGATTCACATATATACAATACCCTATCTAGTTTTTTTAAAACTTAAATTAAGGTATGATGGAAAAAGCGAGGAGGTCGTGCAATGTTAGGTAAACGTAATACAGTTAGTATTGTTTTAATTATATGGATATTATTAGTCATAGGGACTTGGATTGTAGAAATTATGAATGGGAAACTCCCTTATGTTGATCAATGGACACGCGCACTTGTTGAGCGATTTGATGACACCTATGTTTACACATTTCTTCGTGGAATGACGGAGTTGGGCTCAACATCTTTTTTGGTGCCATTTATTTTTGTTATGACTTTTGTGATTTGGTGGATGTTACGTGACTATGTACCAGCAATCATTTTCGCGGGCGGTACACTGACGAGTCATTTACTCAATACTGTAATTAAGAATTTGGTAGCAAGAGAGCGCCCGAGTATTTCTGTAGCAGCCAATGCGGAAGGGCACAGCTTTCCTTCGGGACATGCGATGATATCGATGGTTTGTTATGGGCTGCTGGCTTACTTTATTACGAAGAAAATACGTTCGACAAAAGCAATTTTCTGCGTTCAGCTATTTTTCGCTATGCTCGTTTTTTTAATTGGTTTGAGCCGCTTCTTTATTAATGTTCATTATTTAACCGATGTTATGACCGGTTTTTTCCTTGGGTTTGTGTGCCTGATTGGATTGCTATCATTGTATGGAACGATTCAAAAGCGACGGTCTCAGACCTAAGACGGAGACAAAAGCAATCGGAGGGTGGTTTTATTCTGGGGAAATAATAACTATGATAGAGGTAGTGGGAACAAGCAGCCCAAAAAGAGATAAAGCAGGTGAAGCAAATGGGTAGACTTTTTCAATATATAGTGGCGACGATTATTATCGCTGTGGGGGTTATTCTTGTATTAGATAACCTTGGGATTGCAACATTTAATGTAAAAAACGGCTGGCTTTACATTTATCCAGTTCTATTTATGGTTGCTGGGCTTAAATGGATGATAGATAGGATTAGGTTTAAAGGGGGAAGCTGGATTTTCGGATCTTTCTTCTTCATTTTTGGCGGGCTTTTAATACTGGACCGTTTTGATGTCATTGCCTTTGTTTTTAAAGATGTTTTTAAATTATGGCCATTATTGATTATTTATTTTGGCTTCTCATTTATTCGTCATTCTAATGGAAATGGAAAAGTTTTCGTTGATACAGGTAAGAGGGGCAACTATAAGAAGGGTTATAATAAAAAGGCGTTTTCTTTTGTTGGGGATATTGAATACAATAGACCAAATTGGAAAGTAGAACCGTTGAACTTATCGAATATGGCTGGGGATTTTTATTTTGATTTCTCCAAAGCCTTTATACCAGAGAAAGAAACACCAATCACAATTAGTGCACTTGCAGGAGATGTGCGAATTTTAATGCCGGAAAATGTTGCGTTTTGCGTGAATGCCTCAGTAGTAGCGGGGGATATTAACATTTTTGGTCAGAAGATGGACGGGATCAATCGGACGATCGCTTATCAATCCGATCATTATGATGAAGCAGTTCAAAAAATTAATTTTACATTAAAATTAAAAGCGGGATCTGTTCGAATAGATCATGTGTGAGGAGGGTGGGCAATGATAAAGCGCTTCAATAGCATTCGTTTTCGTTATATCCGTTCCCATTTGTATGCGATGTTTATTACAACTGTTACGCTGTTATCGGTGCTATTAACCATCCATGTGCTGATCAACCCGGACTGGTTAAATGAAACAAGTATATTTGTATTTATCTTACTTTATGTGTTATTAGGCATTATCATTTCTTTTTATGCGGGATTTAAATCAAGTGATTCGATTAAAGTAACATTAGATTCTATTTCTGTGCTGATTACACAATTTGCAAATGGTAATTATGAATCAAGCATGCATATTAATCAAGATAGTGAGTTTTCAAGGATTGCTAGTGAATTGAATCATTTAGGCGAAAAACTGCAAAACCAGGTGAAATCATTACAGCGAATGGCGGATGAAAAATCAGAATTTGCCAAATCCGCTCATAAGTCTGCAGTGATGGAGGAACGGCAGCGATTAGCAAGGGACTTACATGATGCCGTTAGTCAACAGTTGTTTGCCTTAACGATGATGTCTGAAGCAGCAGTGAAGCAACTGGAAAAAGATCCAGAAACGGCAAAGGAGCAAATGAAGGATGTTGCAAAGGCGGCTCTGCAATCACAAACGGAAATGCGTGCCCTTTTGTTGCATTTAAGACCTGTTCATTTGTCTGGTGACTCCTTACCAACCGGGATCCATAAATTAATTAACGAACTCAAGCAGAAAAGCCAGATTAGTTTTCATGTACGTGTACCTGACGATTTATCACTGTCTGAAACGATCGAGGAGCACATTTTCCGCATTGTTCAGGAATCGCTTACGAATATTCTAAGGCATGCAGCGGCGACAGAAGTAACGGTGAATCTGTCCAAACGGGAAACAGAATTATTTGTTCATATTCGGGATAATGGTAAAGGATTCGATATCGATCATTATTCTGATCGAAAAGCGTCCTATGGTTTAAAGACAATGCGCGAGCGCAGCGAAGAATTAGGAGGAACATTTACCGTAAAATCCAATGTGAATGAAGGTACATATATTGATATACGAATACCATGTTGAGGGGGCTGGTGTAAGATGGTTAAGGTTGTTGTAGTTGACGATCACGAAATTGTTCGTAAAGGGATCATTGCGTATTTACAAACGGATGATACGATTGAAGTAGTCGGTCAGGCGTCTAGTGGAAATAAGGGGATCGCATTAATT
Organism: Virgibacillus halotolerans; assembly: GCF_016908515.1. GTDB lineage: Bacteria > Bacillota > Bacilli > Bacillales > Amphibacillaceae > Virgibacillus_M > Virgibacillus_M halotolerans. The sequence goes on along the minus strand of NZ_JAFBEA010000012.1, from coordinate 109,863 downwards.
TTACAAGAAAGACCGGATGTTGTTTTAATGGATTTAATGATGGAAGATGGTACAGGAATTGAGGCCACAGCGCAAGTGATGCAACAATTTCCTACGTGCAAAATTATTATTCTAACAAGCTATTATGATGACGAGCAGATTTTTCCTGCCATTGAAGCAGGCGCATTTAGCTATATCTTGAAGACATCTTCGGGTGAAGATATCGTGCGTGTGATTAAAAAGGCTGTAAGCGGTGAAAATGTGATCGAACCGAAAGTAGCCGGGAAAATGATGTCCAATTTCCGTTCCGAGTCAAAGAAGCCCCATGATGCGTTAACAGGTCGCGAAAGGGAAGTGCTGTTATGTATTGGCAATGGCATGTCGAATCAGGAGATCAGTGGCAAGCTTTATATTGGAATTAAGACGGTGAAAACGCATGTGAGTAATGTTTTATCGAAGTTGGATGTACAGGATCGTACACAAGCAGCAGTCTATGTTCACCGAAATCAATTGTTGAAATAACGATTGGTTGTTCATAAAGTTGTCAATTTAAAAAAGGAATTTCAGGCAACCCCTTTGTTTTTTACCCTTGTGATTTGTATAATACAACTATACGTTTAAGAGAGAGGAAAACATTTATGACAAAAGAAAAGGCGAAAGTAAATGAAAACCTATTGTTGCTCCTATGGGGACAGGCATTTATTGCTTTGGCAGGGAGTTTGTTTTTTTCTGAAGTGATGGGATATACGCCTTGCGAATTATGCTGGGTGCAGCGTATCTTGATGTATCCGCTTGTGATTATCTATGGGGTTGCATTAATAAAAAAAGATTTATCAATTGCGTTACCAGGTTTAATATTAAGTGGGATAGGTATGTTTGTTTCCATTTATCATTATTTGATACAGAAATTGCCTGCGTTAGCAGAAGCGGGCGGTGCTTGTGGACTTGTTCCATGTAATGTTACTTATGTGAATTACTTCGGGTTTATTACGATCCCATTTATGGCAGGAGTAGCTTTTATTGTTATCTTTGTCCTACACCTTATTTTACTTAAACAACAAAGGAGAAACTAAGCGATGAAAAAGAAATTGATTATTTTTATTGGCGTCATTGTCATTTTATTTGCTGGTTTATATTTCGTCATTGATTATAAAAACAATCAAGCAGTAAACAATAATGATAATCCGTATGGGGATAAGAAGCTGGAGCAGTCGACGATTGATCAGCTGGATGACCCACTCTATGGAAACCAGATTATGCCTGATGAATTAAAAGAGGAATTGGATAACGGAGAAGATGTAACGGTCTATTTTTATAGTCCGGAATGTGTTTATTGTCAACGTACAACACCAATCCTTATGCCAGTGACTGAAGACTTGGATGTCGAGGTGAAAAAGCTTAATCTGTTAGAATTTGAAGATCAATGGGGTCCGTATGGTATAGAATCTACGCCAACCCTTATTCATTATAAAGATGGTAAAGAAGTTGGACGCATCGTTGGTCAACATACAGAAGCGGATTTTGAAGCGTTTTTTGATGAATATATCTTAAAATAAGCATAAAAGCTAACTGGTCGCTAATAATCAGTTAGCTTTTTGTTTTAGGCTATTCTCTAAAAGAATGTTGTTTTTTCTAAGTAATGGGTCTTAAAGTAGATAGAAACTGCGACATAATGAGTTAGTACTTATCTTCGCTTTGGAAATACACTACGCTCTCCGCGGGCTCGCGCTGAGCCTCCTTGCAAAGACTGCTGCGGGGTCTCATCGTCTTCGCTTTCCCGCAGGAGTCTTCGTATATTTCCGTCGCTAGTATTGTGCAATGTTAATGCCGCGGAAAGCGACTGCCTGAAGCGGAAATCAACCAACTCTTGCGTCGCAGTTTATATCAATAGCAACAAAGTATAAGAAAACAGCCTTGCTTTATATTTACTCTGCTTCAGGATCGTACATATGATAAGTTGTGACAAACGGTTTATTTGGAGGATATGCCGATGGCTTTGTTGCTTGTTTCTGATGTGCCTTGGCGAATTGTGCCGAGTTTTTCCAGTTTTCGAAGTCTTTTTCAGAACGCCACTGGGTGAAAACGACATATTTATTTCCTTTTTTAGGCTTTAATAATCGAAAAGCCTGAAATCCTTCAACACCATCGACCGCTTTTTCCTGCTGCTTAAATCGATCTTCGAATACTGCCGTGTCGTCATCTGTAACCGGTATATTATTCATAACAACGAATCCCTCTTGTGTGATTTGCCCTGATTGGGTGAGTGCTTCATATTCCCTTCCAGAAGCGAATACTTGTTTATCCTTATTCTCATAATAAGCTAAAGCCCCTGCAGTGCTATTCATTAAAAAGAAATTTATTTCGGGATGCTTTTCCACTAGTTTTTCTAAAAAATCAATGGTGCCGTTGGTCATAAAAGCTTTCATCATTATTTCCCCTTTCAATAGCTATCTAATTCCATCATACCCCAAATTCTGATTCATTACGCTTTTAAATTATCGCACCTGATAGAAACCGTGATATAACAGCTGGCCGATTTCCCAAGACATGTGTTATTGCTGCCGTATGGGATCGCTCCAGGCGGATGCGCATCCTTAGGGCGGCCTCAGCCTCCTTGCCCCGGCAAGGGGTATGCCGACGTTGTGGCCTCGACAAAAGGTCTGCAAGCGTTGACCGCAAAGGCCGTAATTAGCTTGCCTGCCTATGAGCTGGACGTTTTTAGTCGCCCCCATCTCTCCACTTTGCGAGCGAGGAGGCTTAGCGCGAGCCCGCGGAAATCGTAGTGTATTTCCGAAGCAACATGTTATGTTGCAGTTCATAGATTTTGTGTCAAAAAAAATTATCTGTTTAGAAAACAGCCGAAACAGGTGAAATGAAGTTTTTTGCTTTTAGATTGTCATATAATGTCGTATAATAAATAGTGTATTTGTGTAGAGGTGAACAAATGGATGAACAATTAAATGGTCCAATAACACGTGCAGAATTCCATAAGGACAAGCGAAAACCTTCTCCCTTAAGAAAACGGACAAAGCGGATTTTAATCGCTTTATGTGCCCTGATTATTATCGGGGTAATTGGATATGGCGTCGTGTTCTTTGGTGGAATGATCGTTGTAGATAATGATGCCCTGGAATTAGATGCGACAACAACGATTGAAACAGCAGACGGCGAATTAATCAGCAAATTATATAAAGAAAATCGAACACTTATTTCGATCAAGGATGTACCGAAAGATGTACAAAATGCCTTTATATCAATTGAGGACAGGCGTTTTTTTGAGCACTCCGGGATTGATACGAAGTCTGTCATGCGTGCGGTCTATAAGAATATTATTGCGCGTGGCAAGGTGGAAGGCGCAAGTACAATCACACAGCAGCTAGCTAAGAATTTATTCCTATACAATGATAAAACATGGGGACGAAAAGCGAAGGAAGTAATGGCAGCTTTCAATCTGGAAAGACGATTTTCAAAGGATGAGATTTTAGAGCTGTATGTCAATCAAATGTACTTTGGAAAAGGCGTTTATGGGATTGAAACAGCAGCACAATACTTTTTTTCAAAGTCTGCGGCAGACTTAACGGTTGCGGAAGGCGCGATGTTGGCAGGATTGGCAAAGGCACCAAATGGCTATTCACCAATCGACCATCCAGAAAAAGCAATGGAAAGAAGAAATATTGTTTTACAGGCAATGGAAAGTACTGGCGTTATTTCAGCAGAGACTAGCAAAGCAGCACAGGAAGAAACACTCGGGCTCCAAGTTAGTGAGCGAGAAATCGATCCATCGACAGACAGCTATGTGGATCTCGTTAAGAAAGAGGCGGCAGATCAACATGATTTATCAATTGATGAATTAAAACGTGGAGGCTACCGAATTATAGCGAATATCGATGAAACGGCGCAGCACATCGCATATGAGCAATTTAAAAATGACGAATATTTCCCAGGGAATACTGCGGGGGTCGAAGGTGCGTTTGTTATGATGGAGCAAGCAACAGGTAAAATTGTAGCAGCTATCGGGGGCAGGGATTACCAGATAGGCGATTTAAACCGGATAACAGTGCAACGTCAACCGGGATCAACTATTAAGCCAATCGCCGTCTATGGTCCAGCATTAGAGGACGATAAATTTAACCCTTATTCCATTATACCGGATCAGCCGATTGACTATAATGGATATGAAGTAGAGAACGCGAATAAACAATATGATGGTGCGGTATCACTCTACCAGGCGCTAATCCAGTCGAAAAATGCTCCTACGGTGTGGCTGCTTGATCAAATTGGAATAGACAATGCGAAAAGCTATCTTAACAAAATGGACATTACGATCGAAGATGACGGCTTAGCAATTGCATTAGGTGGTCTGGAAGAGGGAATAACACCCGTGCAATTGGTGGAAAGTTATCGTACCTTTGCAAATAGCGGTAAGATGGCTAAATCCCATACGATTGACCAAATATATGACAGGGACAGCGAATTAATCTTCCAGGCAGAATTGGATGAGGAAGCAGTATTCAGTCCACAGGTCGCATGGAATATGACAGAGATTTTAATGGAAACGGTAAAAAGTGGCACAGCATCTTCCGGCGAATATCCCAAAGCGCTTGCAGGAAAAACTGGTTCTACCCAGCATCCACTGGTGGAAGGGCAAACGAAAGATGCCTGGTTTGTCGGTTATACACCAGAATATGTTAGTGCATTGTGGATGGGCTATGATAATTCGGATAAAGATCATTATTTAACAGCTGGGAGTTCCTATCCAACCCAATTGACTAAAAAAATCTTAACTGAAATGGATCAGCAGGAAGGATTGGCGGACAGCTTCACGAAGCCGGAAGCTGTGAATGGATTACAGCGACCGATTATCTTACCAGAAATTACGGATTTAAAGGCAAACCTTGAATTTGGCAGCCTATCCCTTGTGAAAGGAAATTTGTCATGGACCGGCTCTAATGACGAGCGTGTGGTTTACCGTATTTATCTGGATCAGGAAGGCATTGATAAACGTGTTGGGGAAGTTGAAGGCAAGACAACGTTCGTTATCGACAATGCATTATTCAAGGGTAATAAATATTATGTCGTTCCTTATGACCCGCTGACAAAACTGGAAGGAAAGGTCTCGGAATCTGTTGAATTGTCATGGTAGTAATTTAGACGAATTCATGACAATCAAGCTACTCTACTATACAGTTGCGGTTTAAGTCGATATAGTTGGATAGGGAATTATTACGTATAAAGGGTGAAAGATATGTCAAAGCAAATAAACGATACAATTATCAAGGCATACAAAGGTGAAAAAACGGAACACATTCCAGCATGGTATATGAGACAAGCTGGTCGATCACAACCGGAATATCTCGAGCTGAAGAAAAAGTATTCTTTATTTGAAATCACACATCAACCGGAGCTGGGTGCTTACGTTACACGCCTACCAGTTGAAAATTATGGTACAGATGCGGCAATTTTATATAAAGATATTATGTCGCCACTCCCAGCCTTAGGTATTGATGTAGAAATTAAAAATGGAATTGGTCCGGTTATCCATAATCCCGTAGCTACTTTTCAGGATGTTGAAAAGCTGGGGACCATTAATCCCAAGGCAGATGTTCCCTACGTACTGGAGACGATTCGTCTGCTGACAGAGGAACAGCTTGAGGTACCGTTAATTGGTTTTAGTGGCGCTCCATTTACATTGGCGAGCTACATGATTGAGGGTGGCCCATCGAAAAATTACAGCAAAACAAAAGCATTTATGTATCGTGAGCCGGAAACATGGTTCTTGTTAATGGATAAACTGGCAGATATGACGATCACTTATGTGGAGGCACAAATAGAAGCCGGCGTAAGTGCAGTGCAAATATTCGATTCATGGGTGGGCGCGCTAAATGCTGCGGATTATCGTCTATTCATTAAGCCTATTATGACTCGGATCTTTTCTGAATTACGGAAACATGATATACCATTGATCATATTCGGTGTTGGTGCAAATCATTTACTACTGGAATTTAATGACTTACCAGTAGATGTTATTGGATTGGATTGGCGAACTTCGATTACGGAAGCACGTCAAATGGGGATTACGAAAGTTCTTCAAGGAAACCTTGATCCAACGATTTTATTAACAGATTGGGAAACAATAGAAAAGCGCACAAAAGCAATTTTGGATGAAGGTATGGAACATGGGAAATATGTATTTAATTTAGGTCACGGTGTAACACCTGATATAAAGCCAGCCACATTGAAAAAGCTGACTGATTTGATTCATACGTATACCAAGCGATAGGATAGTATTCTAATTAAGGAAAGGTTGCTTGCAAAATGGAAAAGAAAAAAATCGGTTTACTCGTAATGGCGTATGGTACGCCCTACAAAGAAGAAGATATTGAACGTTACTACACGGACATTCGTCACGGCAGAAAGCCTGAACCAGATGCCCTACAAGATTTAAAAGATCGCTATAAAGCGATTGGTGGAATTTCACCGTTAGCACGCATCACCGAAGCGCAGACAAAAGCATTAGAAGCAAAGCTCAATGCGGACCAGGATGAATATGAATATAAAGCATATATCGGTCTAAAGCATATTGAACCATTTATTGAAGATGCAGTACAGGAAATGGCAAAGGATGGTATTACGGAAGCAGTTTCACTTGTACTTGCTCCACACTATTCTACATTTAGTGTGAAATCCTACAATACCCGAGCCAATGACGAAGCAGCAAAACATGGCATTGCGATTGACTCGGTTGAAAGTTGGTACAATGAGCCGGGATTCATTAAATATTGGGCAGATAAAATTGACGAGATTTATGTTCAAATGCCACAAGATGAGCGCGAAAAGGCAGTATTAATCGTTTCTGCGCATAGTCTGCCAGAGAAAATATTGCAAAATGGCGATCCTTACCCGGATCAACTGAAAGAAACTGCACAACTGATTACAGAAAAAGCAGGTATTAAAAATTACGAAATCGGCTGGCAAAGTGAAGGGAATACACCAGATCCGTGGCTTGGACCAGATGTTCAGGACTTAACACGCGATCTATATGAACAAAAAGGCTACCGTTCTTTTGTTTATGCACCAGTTGGATTTATCGCAGATCACTTGGAAGTATTATATGATAATGATTACGAGTGTAAAGTAGTTTGTGACGATATTGGGGCAACATACCATCGTCCAGAAATGCCGAACACGAATCCTTTATTTATCGAAACACTCGCCAATGTAGTATCGAAAAAAATAAAGCGTGAAGCGTAATGACCAAAACGAAAAAAATTGTAATTGTAGGCGGCGGGATAACAGGCTTATCCGCTGCCTATTATTTACAAAAAACAATCAAAGAACAGCACTTACCCTATGAAGTGAAGCTGATTGAAGCGAGCAATCGTTTAGGCGGAAAAATAAAAACAACAAAACGGTATGGATTTACAATTGAACGTGGACCGGATTCCTTTTTATCGAGAAAAAAACCTGCCGTCAAGCTTGTGGAGGAATTAGGAATAAGTGACCAACTTGTTCGAAATGGAACAGGGCAATCCTATATTCTAGTTAAGAATAAGTTACATAAAATGCCTGGTGGGTCCTATATGGGGATACCAATGGAAATGCGCCCATTTTTATTTTCCCGTATTACTACTTTAAAAGGGAAAATAAGAGCTGGGTTTGATCTTGTGATGCCAAAAGGGAAAAAAGGAAGTGACCAGTCGCTTGGCGCATTTTTCCGTCGCCGTTTTGGTAATGAATTAGTAGAAAATCAGCTGGATCCGTTATTGTCGGGCATTTATTCCGGCGATCTGGATGAAATGAGCTTGATGGCGACATTTCCTAACTTTCACGAGTTGGAACAGAAGTATGGCAGCTTAATTAAAGGATTAAAGCAAACCACACCGAAGAAAAAAGCATCTACTGGCAAAAAACCGGGCGCATTTTTCTCCTTTGAAAATGGTTTGGAAACATTAGTGATTGAACTGGAGCGTCAATTAGAGGCAAATATCGTCACTAAACAAGTGGCAGTGGATCATGTGGAGAAAAAAGAACATGGCTACCATCTTTTATTAAGCAATGGTGATGTATATAAAGCAGATGCCATCGTGATGACAACACCACATCATACACTACCAAAGGTGTTCAGCCAATATGATTTCTTTAAACAGTTTAATCATGTTCCATCCACATCTGTGGCAAATGTTGCGATGGCATTTGATCAATCCGCAATAAAAAAAGCAGTGGATGGAACTGGCTTTGTTATCTCAAGAACAAGTGACTATCGCATAACAGCATGTACATGGACACATCGGAAATGGCCATCCACCACACCGAAAGGAAAAGTACTGTTGCGTTGTTATGTGGGTAAACCAGATGACCAGGAAGTTGTCGATTTATCGGATGAAGAAATTACAGAGATTGTTTTAAAGGATTTAAATAAAACAATGAAAATAAAAGCAAAACCTGAATTCAGTGTGATTACTCGCTGGAAAAACGCAATGCCACAATATACAATAGGGCACAATGAGCGAATTGCTTACGTTCGATCTGAGGCAAGTAGCAAGTTACGGGGTGTATTTATTGCAGGAAGCTCCTATGAAGGCGTTGGCGTACCGGATTGTATTGAACAGGGCGAAAAAGCTGTCGCTGAAGTATTAGCATTTTTACAGGATTAATGATATTTTATGTTGGATTTTTATGGGGAGGCGCTCACGCTTAGTGGGTGCCTTTTTTGCCTAGTTAGGCGCTCCCCGGATAAAGTTGATCGCCGAACGCCTTTAGTTGGGCGTCAAACTATAAAATCAAAAAGGGAGGATCAGATAAATGCTGATCCTCCCTAATCCAATTCCAATTCAATGTTATTCGTAACTTTTCTCCAGCTCGTCCACAAGTGACCCAACATACGCGACCGCTTCTTTAATGGCATCAGGTTTGGACATATCCACACCAGCTTGTTTAATCAACTCAAGCGGCTTCTTGCTACCACCCGATTTCAATACATCCAGCCAACGATCAACGGCAGGTTTTCCTTCCGTTTTAATCTTCTGTGCGATTGCCGTAGAAACAGTTAAACCAGCAGAATAAGTATATGGATATAATCCCATATAATAATGTGGCTGGCGCATCCAGGTCAAACCTGCATCCTCGTCAAATTCCACTGCATCGCCCCAGAAGTTTTCAAGCGCTTCTCTTTTTTGCTTGGTTAAAACATCTGCTGTCAACGGTGTGCCGGCTTCAGCTAAGGCATAGACGCGACGCTGGAATTCGCCCTCGAGTAGATGGGTAATGAAATTATGATAATAGGTTCCGAGTAACTGTGTAATGACCCAACGTTTCATTTGTTTATCATCCGTTTTATTCAATAAATGCTCCGCTAGTAGCAATTCATTTAAAGTGGACGGTGCTTCGACAAAATAGGTGGATGGTTCTGTATTCATCAGGTTCTGGTTTTCACCAGCTAAATAAAAATGTCCAGCATGGCCTAATTCGTGGGCTAGAATAAACGCACCACGCATGGCTCCTGTCCATGTCACCATGATATAAGGATGTACGCCATATGGGGTGTCACAAAATGCACCACTTGCTTTACCAACGTTATTGGAGCGGTCTACCCAACGGTTATTAACCCCTTTATTTATAATCTCACTGTATTCCGGTCCCATGATCTGTAATGCTTCCTCAATGGTTGCAGTTGCCTCCTCATAGGTTGTCTGTGGGTCGAAGTCCGGCTCTAATGGCGCTTGTAAATCATAATAATGAAGCTTATCCTGGCCAAGCTTTTCCTTTTTAAGTTTTGCGTAACGTCGCATATGTGGTGCGAGTTCTTGTTGAATCACATCGAGTTGATTGTGATACATTTCCTTTGTAACCTGTTGCTGATGAAGCAGCATATCTGTTACAGAGCCATAATTGCGAAGGCGTGCTTCGGTAACTTGTCTCGTGACTTCTGTGGCATAGTTTGCCGCAAAGGTATTTTTATATTGATTCAATGTATGGCTGAAAGATGCATAAGATTTTTGGCGGATACCAGCATCAGCTGCTATTTCATAGCGGTCTTCATAAAGCGCGGCTGACATGGGAAGCTTATTTCCCTGATCATCCTCAATGTCGTCAAAGACCATATCAGATGACTTGCTTCGTTCGTATATCATATAGGGTGCATCATGAACCTCGCCAAATGCTGCTAACGTTTCTTCAATGTCAGGTGCTAATGTGTATGGCTTTTTTTCCGCAATATCTGCAAGCATTTTTTGATACACTTTTAATTTAGGTTCTTCCTTTAGAAATTGTTCGATCGTTTCGTCAGATAGAGTCAGCAATTCGGAATTAATAAAAGAAAGTTTGGTTCCAATACCAGCAAGTGCAGAAGCAACTTTAGCTGCGTCACGCTGGTTGTTCGGATCGGATCCATCTGCACTTGAACGTAGATTAGCATAGGTAGCCACATGAATAACCCGCTTCTGAAACGCTTCCAGTACTGACAGGCAGGCGAACAATGTTGCTGCATCTGTTCCTAATTTTCCTTTATACTGTACAACTTGCTGTACATCTTCTTTCACTTTCTCTAATTCTTTCTCCCACGCATTATCAGAAGCGAATAAATCTGTTAAATTCCATGTTTGTTCAGCAGGAACCTCTGAACGGTATAGTGTTTTTGATGTATGCTTTGTTGTCATCCGTTAATCCCTCCAAAAAAGTATTTCGGTACGCTAAATAATTATAATATAAAAACAAATGGAATGATACTTTTTTCAAGGATGGATGATTACCTTTGATATCTATAAGATGCTTCGCCAATGACTAGCACGACCAGTGTGTTGTTTTCAAAAATAAAAAAATACAGCTATCCTTGAAGGGTAGCTGTTAGTAGATGGATTAAAAGTGTTGTAGTACAGTAGTAATAGGTTCAGATTGTAATTTAAAGTTTTATCTTGCTGGATGATCACATTCGTCACATAAGTTTCCATAACAATCGGCTTTCTCGAACATCATCTCTTGGCCACATTGCTGGCATCTCTTTTTTGGTAAATTTCTAAAAAATTCAACGACGTTTTTCATGTGTATCCTCCTTTAAGTTGGTAAGTTCATTGTAATATAACAGTATGTTATCTGTCAACCCTGTGTTACAACAAAATTTTAGGAATAGAGGTTTTATGAATGGAATTAACTGTTATCGGATACTGGGGAGGCTATCCTGCCGCGGATGGCGCAACTTCCGCCTATTTATTAAAAAAAGGAAATTTTTCATTATTAATTGATGTTGGAAGTGGAGCATTGTCTAAATTACAAAAGTATATAGCTGTAACCGATCTGGATGCAGTCCTCCTGTCTCATTATCACCATGATCATGTAGCAGATATTGGTGTCTTACAATACGCCCGTTTGGTTAACTATTATACGATGGGTGTAAGTGATGTATTACCGATTTATGGACATAGCGAAGATGAAACGGGGTTTAATCGTCTCACCCATGACTACACAAAAGGGATAGCCTATGATCCGAATAAAGCATTAGATGTCGGTCCCTTTACCATTACATTTCTAAAAACGGTCCATCCGGTTCCGTGTTATGGTATGCGCATTACGGACGGGGAGCATGTCATCGTATATACGGCTGACACCAGTTATCAAGCAGCATGGATTGATTTCGCTAAAGATGCTGACCTGCTGATTACCGATTGTAATTTTTATGCGGAACAGGACGGAGCGGGAGCAGGACATATGACAAGTAAAGAAGGTGGCCGAATTGCAGCTAAGGCAAATGTTGCTCAATTAATGCTCAGCCATTTACCGCAATATGGGGATCATCAACAACTAATAAAGGAAGCAGGATGTGAATTTAACGGATCGATACAACTGGCGGAAGAAGGGTTAATTTGTCGATTCGCATGAGTATATGTTTTGATTGGAATGGTTATATAGATTAAACTAAGCAGTATACTGAGGAATATCAATGGGAGGTTCTTTTAGATGAAATTTATCGATAATAAAGGCATAACAGATCCAACGATTAATTTAGCACTTGAAGAATATATATTAAATAATTTTGGGGAAAAAGATACATATTTATTATTTTATGTTAATAAACCATCCATTATTATTGGCAGAAACCAAAATACAATTGAAGAAATAAACACGGATTATGTGGATGGAAATGGAATTAAAGTGGTTCGTCGTCTATCTGGCGGAGGAGCAGTCTATCATGATGAGGGAAATTTAAACTTCAGCTTTATTACGAAAGATGATGGAGACAGCTTCCAGGATTTCCAAAAGTTCACCCAACCAATGGTGGAGGCACTGAATAAAATTGGTGTACCAGCCGCATTAGAAGGAAGAAACGACCTGGCGGTAAAAGGACGTAAAATTTCCGGTAATGCGATGTTCTCCACAAGAGGTCGGATGTTTAGTCATGGTACATTAATGCTGGACTCGGAAATTGAAAATGTGGTATCCGCATTAAATGTGAAGAAAGAAAAAATTGAGTCAAAAGGGATCAAATCGATCCGCAGCCGTGTAGCAAATATTTCCGAATTCCTGGAAGAAAAAATAACGGTAGATGAATTTAAAGAACTTATCTTAAAGTATGTTTTCGAAGTGGACGATGTAAAAGATGTTCCTGAATATGAATTAACGGAAGCTGACTGGGAAAATGTCCACAAGATCTCCAAAGCGCGTTATCAAAATTGGGATTGGAATTATGGAAAATCACCGTCCTTTAACTTTAAAGAATCACATAAATTCCCGGGCGGACTTGTGGATGTCCGTTTAGATGTGAAAAAGGGAATCATTGAAAACTGTACAATCTTTGGTGACTTCTTCGGTGTTGGTGAAGTAAAGGTGATCGAGGATAAATTGACAGGCATCCGCCATGAACGTAAAGCAATTGAAGATGCTTTGGCAGATATAGATGTTCCGCATTATTTAGGGAAAATTTCTAAAGAAGATTTCGTTGGTTTGCTTTATTAAGTTCATAAATAGAACAGCCCGATTTCTCAGTATAAATGTTGTGAAATCGGGCTTTTGTTATACTAGACCATTTCGTATAGATTGGGATATTTCGTGTTAAAACATCAGAAAAGAGGTGATTATTATGCTTTCAATTTTGCAAACAGATCGACTGATTTTACGTTCTTATAAAGTAAGCGATGCGCCAACAGCGCAAAAATTGGCAGGGGAGAGGGGGCTTGCAGAGACTACCTTCCTACCTCATCCATATACATTAGAAGCAGCCAAGGAATGGATTCAAGGGCATTCCAAACTAATTGAAGCGGGGAGTGCCTATCCGTTTGCAGTCACGATGGAAAGTACAAAAGAATTGATTGGAACCATGACAATCCGTGTGGATAAATTACATAATAAAGGCGAATTGGCTTATTGGATTGGAAGGCCGTATTGGGGAAAAGGTTATGCAACAGAAGCTGCTCAATTAATCATTGATTTTGGTTTTAACGAATTGAATTTAAATCGGATATGGGCGCCGATCATGAGTAAGAACAAGGCATCATGCAAAGTAATGGAAAAAGTAGGGATGTCGTATGAAGGCACAATAAAGCAGGATATCTTGAGGTGGGGCCAATATGAAGATGTGGATATCTATGGACTTTTGAAAGCCAATGATGTTTGATTCAGGATGTTAAAGCAGCAGCAGAGAGAAATGTAAAAAGATTCTCCCTTGAAAAAAAACGGACTTTATTTTATACTGAAGAGGTACATAAATTTGCAGATTAGTTGGTATTTTTATAATGATTAGTGAATGACCATTCATTCATTTGGCTAAGAGGAGGTAATAATATGAATTTAAGTGATCAATTATCGATTACTGCAAGAAAGCATCCGACCAAGACAGCATTCGTTTTTCAGGATAAAGAAACGAGTTATATGGAACTGGAAGGTGCAGTCCAAAAGTTTGCATCAAGCTTGCAGCAACTCGGAATGAAGAAAGGGGATCATATTGCTTTAGTGGTTGGGAACAGTCCATATTATGTAGTTGGTATGTATGGTGCACTTCGATTGGGGGCAGTTGTTGTCCCAGTAAATCCATTGTACACGGCACATGAAATGACCTATATTTTAAAAAATGGGGACGTTAAAAGTGTTATCACAATGGATATATTCATGGAGAAATTTGCTGCAATAGTAGATCAGCTGCCCAGTGTTCGTCACTACATTAGCTGTGAAACAGGAGCTGTGGTTGAGCCAGGTGATTATCCTTCCATTACGGCAAAAATGAAATCGTTTACAATGATGAATCGGGAGGGAAGTGCTGAATTTAAGGCGCCCAGGCTTGCTGAAACAGATCTAGCGATTATTTTATACACATCAGGGACAACAGGTAAACCAAAGGGTGCTATGTTATCTCATCAAAATTTGTATTCCAATGCAAAGGATGTTGCTGATTATTTAACGATCAATGGGGAAGATCGTGTCATTGCTGCATTACCGATGTTTCACGTGTTTTGCCTGACTGTATCGTTAAATGCTCCATTAATGAACGGTGGAACGATCCTAATTATGCCGAAATTTTCACCGCAGGAAGTTTTTCGAATTGCAAAAGACTATCAAGCTACTGTTTTTGCAGGTGTACCAACCATGTATAATTATTTATTGCAAAGTGCACAAGAAAAAGAAGATAGGTTTGCTGGAATTAGAATGTGTATTTCGGGCGGATCATCTATGCCTGTAGCATTATTAAAAGACTTTGAGAAAACATTTAGTGTACAAATATCGGAAGGGTATGGTTTATCAGAGGCGTCTCCTGTTACATGTTTTAATCCATTGGATAAGCCTCGGAAGCCTGGATCTATTGGGACAAATATTGTTCATGTGGAGAATAAAGTGGTGAACGAGCTTGGGGAAGAAGTAGGGGCTGGCGAAGTAGGAGAGTTGGTTGTGCGTGGACCGAATGTGATGCAAGGGTACTATAAAATGCCGGAGGAGACTGCTGTAGCATTAAAAGCAGGTTGGTTGCATACAGGTGATATGGCGCGAATGGATGATGAAGGCTATTTCTATATCGTGGATCGCAAAAAAGATATGATTCTTGTAGGCGGCTATAATGTGTATCCAAGAGAAGTAGAAGAGGTGCTCTATTCCCATCCAAATGTTTCGGAAGTAGCTGTTGTCGGAACACCACATCCCGAAACGGGCGAGGCAGTCATATGTTTTGTAGTAACGAATGATACAGCAATTACAACAGCGCACCTGATGGAATATTGCAAGGAACATTTAGCCAAGTATAAAATTCCTGTATCGATTACATTTTTAGATGAATTACCAAAAAATACAACCGGTAAAATATTGCGTAAAAATTTGCGGGAACAATTAGTATAAATCATGAGAAAAAAGGTGCCTTAACGTTTAATCGCTAAGGCATCTTTTTGACATGTATGAAATATGCTTTGAGAACGTAGATTAATTTAAAAAAGGTGCGAATAAATAATGGAAAAACAGCTCTAATCTATTAAATTTTGTCAAAAAATGTCGGATGTCTATCTAAAAATAAAGATATTGCAGATTTTTCAATGAAATAGAGTTTTTATGTTTCTTTTTGGTTTTAAATTTGCTAAATTAGTAGATAGCCACATGCTTTTCATTTTATGAGAGGAAGAAAGTGAAATGCAAAGAAACCTTTATAAACCATCCTATGAAATTACCCCATTGACCTTAGCAATTATATCCCATAAAGGAAAAAAGAATATAACCACGGTATTGGAAAAGGAGGCGGAATACACCATCCATCAATCCCCAAGTAAGGTGATTGATGATGCCTGTAAGTTCTTCGGAGCAAGTCTCAAGGGCAGACAGGAAGGAACGCGCAATGTTTGCGGAATCACACATAAAGCGCCAATTTCCATCGATCCTTTAAGTGGGATGTACTTTTTCCCTACCTATTCGCCTACAAATCCGAATTGTTCTTGGCTTGCTCATACCCATATTAATGATTTGCAACAAGCAGCGGGTAAATTAACGGAGATTATTTTTAAAAATGGCAAACGTATTATGATTGAGGCTTCTTATGGGTCTTTGTTGAATCAGGTTAATCGAACGGCACAATTTCGCTATTTACTAGATGATCGGATTAAGTTTTTGCAGCAGTTTCGGAAGGATCCAGATTCAGAATAGAATTTAAAGCCTTATTCATCAGATCGAGCATGATAGCTTCTACCTTTTTACGAATTGCAGGGTTGAAATAGTTTCGTTTTTCTTCTCGCCCTTGGCAAGTGAACAGAAAGGATGAAAAAGAATCATTTTTATTTAATGTAACAACCTTAATCTGCTTGTTTTTCATTTCTATTAGCAATTGTCTGCGTTCATTCGTAGCTTCTATAACCATTTTCTCTAGCAGTGTTGTGTATGTTTCTTTCATTTTAGAAGCTCCATTTTGATTGTATTTTATATCCTGTTTGATCACGATTATTGCCATGGTAAGAAACAGTAAGCGGGTGGCGGGACGCAGTTCCTCATCTGTTAAATAATGCATGATAATCTCTCCCTTCGGTTTAGGAACATTTGTTCTACTATTGTATTATATGATAAATGAAACAAAAGATACACTAAAAAACAAAAAAATGAAAAGATGTGGCTACTTTTTGTTGGCAGTTAAGAAAGTATAACTACCTTCTTACTGCATAAGCGGAACTAGCGCATTCGCCTAAAGGCTGGGCGAATGCCAAGTTTTCTAATGAAATCAATAGTATGTGTTTACATTTATCTGAAATTAGTTAAACTAAATAGTATAATGTAGACATCTATTGATATGTGAATGAGGAGATTAGAATTACATGCACCTATACTCGATCTTATCTGACTGGAAAATCATGCTTGAAGAGGGAAACTTTGATGATTTCATTTTTGAACTACTGGACAAATATGAAAGTCTTGGACCATTACCAGGTATTCTTTTACCGTTAATTGAATCTTTGTTGCCATTTTTACCATTGGTTGTCTTCGTCTTTGCGAACGCCGCTGCCTATGGCCTATTTCTTGGTTTCTTATATTCCTGGATTGGTGCTTCCGTAGGGTCGATACTCGTTTTTCTCATTATCCGAAAACTTGGCGATAAGCGGCTGTTCAAGGCGGTACGGAAGAATAAACAGGTGAAAAAAGTAACCGCTTGGCTGGAGCGGCACGGATTTGGCCCATTATTTCTGTTGATCTGTTTTCCATTTTCACCATCGGCTGTCATTAATGTTGTAGCTGGACTTTCCAAAGTCAGCACACAGCAATTTATTTTGGCAGTCATATTAGGTAAATCAGTTATGATTTTTTCCATCGCATACATTGGATCCAGTGTTTTTGAATTTGCAAAGAATCCAGTTAAGACAATTATGGTAGGTGTAGGTATTGTTTTATTTTGGTTAACAGGAAAGTACGTGGAAAAAAGGTTACAAAAGAAAGCAATTCTGAATGATAGTTCCAGTTTTAAAAAGGATTAAAAATGCGGGAAACAGGGTATTAAAAAGTAGAGGAAAACCCTGGAGGATAAAACATGATGAAAACAAAATATTTTAGAGTAATAATCGTTATCCTGTTCGCAATTGGAATTGCTTACTTATGTCGTTCCTTTGTGTTTGCCAGTTATGTCGTTGACGGGGAGTCGATGGAACCGACGTTAGAGGATCGGGATTTATTAATGGTGAATAAGGTGATTTACAGTTTAAAAGATGTAGATCAATTCGATGTTATTGTATTTCATGCGAATAAACAGGAAGATTATGTTAAACGGGTTATTGGCCTGCCGGGAGATCGGATTGCATATAAAAATGATGTGCTTTACGTTAATGGAGAACATGTAGAAGAGCCTTTTTTACATGCTTTTGTCAAAGCAAGTCATACTATGCCACATACCACGGATTTTGATTTAGAAGAAAAGACAGGAGAGACGAAGGTACCTGAAGGACAGCTATTTGTGATGGGCGATAATCGCGAAGACAGTTTGGACAGCAGATCCATTGGCTTTATATCAATAGAACAAATTGTTGGCAAGGTCGGAATCAGGTACTGGCCGCTCTCCCATGCAACCTTTAGTTTTGGTGAATAATATAAGAAAATCGCCTAAAAATGTATACTACAAATTAGAAAACTTGGCTTATCCCCGAGCCTTAATGGCGAAAGCCTTAGCCTGGACTTATGTAGGAGGAAAGTTTAAAACTTTCCTATCTGCCAACAAAGCTTTTATCTGGTAAAATAGATAAAGGCTTTATTTTTAGCTCTTTTCACAAAGGTTGGAACTGCACCGTGGGTTCGCCCCACCGAAAAACTTTGCTGTTTTTGACACAAAGTCTATTAAATGCGACGTAAGATCAGGTTGATTTCTGCTCCGGGCAGTCGCTTTCCGCGGGCAACGCTTCAACTTCCTTGCCCCGGCAAGGGGGATGCCGACGTTGTTCGCAAAGGACGGTTTTAGTCGGCCCTCATCGCCCGCTTCCTGCGGGATTTT
Source organism: Virgibacillus halotolerans (assembly GCF_016908515.1). Lineage (GTDB taxonomy): Bacteria > Bacillota > Bacilli > Bacillales > Amphibacillaceae > Virgibacillus_M > Virgibacillus_M halotolerans. Next base: position 91,466 of record NZ_JAFBEA010000012.1, on the reverse strand, counting down.
CAGCTGGGACTGCGCTAACTCGTCCCACCATAAAGACTTGTTGCTTTTTCCGCTGGAGTCGACCGCCCTACGCTCCAATCAACGATCAAAATAGGGTCAACAGTATTTTATCTTTGCGTCGTAAGTGCAACTAAGACTCTTGCGGACCATCTGAACCAAGTTTTCTTTATAAGGCAATTGATAAATAATATACCATTGCATAATACTAGCGGAAGAAATACATGCAGACTCCTGCGGGAAAGCGAAGACGATGAGACCCCACAGCGAGCGTTCTTTGCGAGTGAGGAGGCTCATCGCGAGCCCGCGGAAAGCGTAATGTATTTCTGTAGCGGTGGTATGTTATGACGCAATTTCTATCAACTGCGAGAATTTAAAAGCAACAAAGCTTACAAAAAGAGCATTATTTTTTTATTGCTAGACCTGAGGAGGTACAACCATGGGAATCCGTTTTTTGTTGGGACGAGCGGGAACAGGAAAGAGTGGGAGAACGTTAGATGAAATAAAAGAGAAACTGCTTGAGGACCCGCAAGGACCACCCATCTTTTATATTGTTCCAGATCAAATGACATTTCAACAGGAATATGCATTGTTTAACGATAAAGAAATACAAGGCAGTATTCGTGGACAGGTTGTCAGTTTTTCCCGTCTTGCCTGGCGTATATTGCAGGAAACAGGTGGGGGAACAAGACAATTTATTAGTTCCGTGGGCATGCAAATGATGCTTAGAAAAATCATCGAAGAAAGACAAGGTGATTGGCGTGTTTTTCAAAAAGCAATGGAGAAGCAAGGGTTCCTGGACCAATTGGAAAGCATGATTACCGAGTTTAAACGGTATGAAATTACACCGGAAATATTACAATTGCAGATTGATCAACTTAACCAGTTCGTACATAAAGAACCGAGTGAAGTGGCACTGACTAATAAATTGGACGACTTATTATATATATATGAAAAACTAATCGATGCGCTTAAAGATAACTATATTGATAGTGAAGATCAATTACAATTACTGGCGAATAAGATCGAAGAATCCAATCTGTTAAAAGGTGCGGAAATTTATTTTGATGGTTTCCACCGATTTACTCCAAAAGAAATCATCGTGATCGAAGCATTAATGCTAAAGTGTAAGTCGGTGACATTCACTTTAGCATTAGATGACCCGGAGAATGAGACGGTTTCTGAACTCGATTTATTTTATCAAACAACAGAAACCTATCATGTCTTAAAACAAACTGCTGAGGAAAATAATATTCAAGTGACGGACACGATTCAATTTGATCCAGCAAACGGCAAATTCAAGAATCGTCCTTACTTTTCCCATTTAGAGGAAAACTTTGATGTAAGACCTGCACCTGTTTACGAGGGGAAAGTACCGATTCAAATTGCCGAAGCAGTTCACCCCAGAGCAGAAGTGGAAGGGGCTGCACAGGAGATTATCCGGCTTGTTCGCGAAGAAAATTACCGGTTTCAGGATATGGCAGTATTTATTAGACAAACAGACGTCTATCATGACTTAATCGATACAGTTTTCGGTGATTATGATATCCCAGTATTTATTGACGAAAAACGAACGATGCTTAATCATTCATTAATTGAATTGCTTCGTTCCGTGCTGGATATTGTGGAAGGGAACTGGCGGTATGATGCTATCTTCCGTGTGCTGAAAACTGGCTTTATCCCGCCCACAGATAAAAATGAGCCGTTAACAAGCGATGCGATTGATGAATTGGAAAATTATGTGCTGGAATATGGTATTCGCTCACGGGAACGCTGGTGTGGCAGTGAGGAATGGAAATTTCAGCGGTTCCGCGGTTTTGATCAGGCGGCGCAAACGGATGCCGAGAAGAAAATTCAGATCAGCATTAATAAATATCGAAACCAGGTTGTCCAAGCATTACAACCCTTTGACGAGCAAATAAGAGCAGCTGCTACGGTAAGTGAGCAATGTGAAGTTACTTATATGTTATTGGAAAACCTTGGTATACCGGAGCAACTGGAGAACATGCAGCAAGTCTTTGATGACCAGGGAGAAATAGAGAAAGGCCGGGAACAGGAACAGGTTTGGGATGCGATTATCCAGTTATTTGATGAAATGGTAGAGATGGCAGGAGATGAAAAAATGTCGCTGTCCATCTTCCGTTCCACACTGGAAGCAGGCTTTGAAACATTGAAATTTGCCCATGTGCCACCAAGTATGGACCATGTTATTGTTGGAACGATTGACAGATCAAGAATCAGCGGAATTAAGGCAGGCTTCCTGCTTGGCGTAAATGATGGTATATGGCCGATGAAACCACCTGGTGACGGCATGATTAATGAGCAGGAAAGATTGATGTTAGCAGAACATGGACTGCAATTAGCAGAAAGCAGCAAGCGACAGCTGCTGGATGACTGGTTTTATATGTATGTTGCCTTTACAGCAGCACAGGATCGGCTGTGGGTCAGTTATCCACTCAGTGATGAAGAAGGAAAAGCAAAAATGCCATCCCAGTTGATTAAACGGGTAGAGGATTTATTTCCCAACTGCTGTGAGCATCTATTGCTACAGGATCCGGAAGAATTAATCGATGCAGATCGATTTATTACAACGCCAGTTAAAACAAGATCCGCCTTAACAGCACAACTGGCTCGCCAGCAGAAAGGTTATCCGATGCGTCCTGTCTGGTGGCATGTGTTAAATTGGTATATTAAACAGCAACCAAAATACGGCACGACGTATACGATTTTACAAAGCTTATATTATCAAAATAAGCCTGTGAATTTAGCGACAGAGACGGTAGAGCAAATATATCCGAAACAAGTAAAAGCAAGTGTCTCCAGGCTGGAAACGTATTATAGATGTTCTTATCAGCATTTTGCTAAGTATAGTCTTGGCCTAGAAGAACGAAAAACCTATAAGCTGGATGCACCGGATATTGGACAGCTTTTCCATGAGGCCTTAAAAATAATTACCGAATGGATACAGGCTGAAGGAAGAGACTTTGCGGGACTGACAGCAAAGGATACAAACACGTATGCACAAAAGGCTGTTGGCAAATTAGCACCAATCCTGCAACATCAAATCCTACACAGCTCAAATAGATACAAATATATTCAGTTGAAATTGCAGGAAGTGATTGCTAGAGCCGCATTCATTCTAAGTGAGCAGGCGAGACAGAGCGGTTTTTCACCGGTTGGTTTGGAGCTCGGTTTTGGTGAGAATGAAACCTTGCCACCTTTAACGATCACATTGCCGAATGGATTTGAACTAGTGCTACGTGGTCGTATTGACCGAGTGGATAAAGCGACTGTAGAAGAAGCATTGTATTTGCGAATTATTGATTATAAATCCAGTTCTAAAGGTTTGAACCTAGTAGAGGTTTATTATGGTTTAGCGTTGCAAATGCTCACCTATTTGGATGTTGTTCTTTCCCATTCGGAATCGTGGCTCGGTGCAAAAGCAACTCCAGCGGGTGTACTTTATTTCCATGTCCATAATCCAATGATTTCCGGAAAAGAGAAATTATCGGATGAGCGTATTGAGCAAGAAATTTTGAAAAAGTATAAGATGCAAGGACTCCTTTTATCGGAAGCAGATATTGTGAAGTTAATGGATACATCACTAAATGAAGGTATAAGTAGTCACATTGTCCCAGCGGGTCTGAAAAAAGATGGCAGCTTTTACAGCCATTCAAAAATTGCGGATCCGGATACCTTCACAGGTTTACAGAGCCATATTCATCAGCTGATCGTAAGCGCTGGTGTTGATATGACAGGTGGTGGAGTTCATTTAAATCCTTACCAGCATAAGGAAAAAATTGCTTGCACGTTTTGTCCATTTCATTCGGTATGTCAATTCGATCCGATCCTGGAAGACAATAATTATCGCAAGCTGACAGATATGAAGGACGATGAGATTCTTAAAAGACTTTACAGTGGGGAGGACATGTAATGGTGAACTGGACGGAAGGACAAGCGGAAGCAATCTATACGGATGGTAGTGACGTACTCGTTGCTGCCGCAGCGGGATCAGGGAAAACAGCCGTGTTAGTCGAGCGGATTATTCAAAAGCTGATCAACAAAGAAGACCCTGTAGATATTGATAGATTACTTGTCGTTACCTTTACAAATGCATCTGCACAAGAAATGCGTAACCGGGTCGGTTTGGCATTGGAGCAGGCACTGGCTGAAGATCCAACATCCAATCATTTGAAAAAACAACTATCATTACTGCAACGTGCTTCCATTTCAACGTTACATTCCTTTTGCTTGGAGGTTATTAGGCAATATGCCTACTTACTCGACATTGATCCAGCATTTCGAATTGCCAATGATATGGAAATTGATTTAATCAAACAAGAGGTCATGGATGATCTTTTTGAAGAATGGTATGGTGCGGAAGCGGAAGAACAGCAAGGATTCTTCGCGGTTGTTGATCGATTTTCGAGCGATCGAAGTGATGTAGAAGTCGAGAGCTTGATTCTTGATCTCTATACGTTTGCGGTGCAAAATCCTGCACCGCAAAAGTGGCTCGATCAGCTGGCAGAAACGTATGAAGTACCAGATAACTTTGTAGAAGCGGAATTAACGTGGTTAACGATTATTAAACAAGAAGTAATCAATCAGCTTGAAGCTGTAAAACAGGAAGTGGAATTAGCCAGGGAATTGACCGAGGATAGTGATGGTCCCTCACAATATATGGAAGCAATTGAGGCTGATTATGTCAATGTGATAGAAGCAAGTAAATATGTAGATACGTGGGATGACCTGCAATCCTTTATGACCGCAAGTTCTTTTGTGAATTTATCCAGAAAAAAAACGGAATGTGACCCGGATAAGAAAGCCAAGGTGCAAGCACTAAGGAATAGCTATAAGAAGCGCTGGAATAGCATGAAGGATAGCTGGTTTAAGCGGAATCTATCAGGACATATAGCGGACATGCGTGAATTGGCACCAGTCATAAAGCATCTAACAGGACTGGTAAAACAATTCCGCAGTCGATTTGCTGAACATAAAAAAGAAAAGGCTATTGTTGACTTTTCTGATTTTGAACATTTTTGTCTGGCGTTACTGGTGGATGAATCGTCTGATTTGGACGATCCAAAGCCATCCAGTGTTGCACGGCATTTTCAAGAGCAATTTCGCGAAGTGCTTGTAGATGAATACCAGGATACAAACCTGGTACAGGAAACGATCTTACAATTAATTAGTGATCAAACCGGGCCTGGAAATATGTTCATGGTCGGGGATGTGAAGCAGAGCATTTATCGTTTTCGGCATGCTGAACCATCACTGTTCATTGAAAAGTATAAGCGTTATAGAGAGGCAGATAGTCAAGGGAAACGGATTGATCTAGCCAGTAATTTCCGCAGCCGAGAGCATGTCCTGACAGGCGCCAACTATATATTCCGGCAAATATTAGATGAAGCATTAGGTGAGATTAATTACGACACGAATGCTGAATTGATTTATGGAAATAAAATGTACGATGAACAAGCTTTTTCCGATCCTTGTCCGGAGCTGTTAATTATTGACCGTGAGGCACCAGAAGAAAAAGAAGACCTGTCAGAACAGGAAGAGGACTACCAAGATCTGGAAAAGGCGCAGTTGGAAGCAAGGGCATATGCAGATAAAATTAAAACGTGGATTGGTCATAAGGAAGATGGGCAGGCACTACAGGTGTTTGATAAAACGGCACAAGGACAACGCGATATGCAGTACCGGGATGTTGTCATATTGATGCGTTCAATGACATGGGCACCAACGATTGTTGACGAGCTGAAAAAGCAAGGTATCCCTGTCTATGCAGAGCTTTCAACTGGTTACTTTGAAGCAATTGAAGTTAAAGTGATGATCAGTTTGCTCAAGGTGATCGATAATCCGCGTCAGGATATTCCCTTAGCGTCCGTTTTAAAATCGCCAATCGTAGGCTTGAATGAAGATGAGTTAGCTGCTATTCGGCTGGCAGATCAATATCATACCTATTATGATGCATTACGGAAATTTGAACAGCAGACCACGGGCGCAACTGCGGAGAAAGTAACCCGCTTTCTGGCATTGCTGAAGCAATTTCGTTTGGCTGCCAGGCAAGGTGCATTGTCTGATTTAATTTGGTCGATCTATCGGGAAACCGGCTATTATGATTTTGTTGGTGGTATGCCTGGTGGACGACAACGTCAGGCTAACCTAAGAGCGCTTTATGATCGCGCGCGCGGCTATGAAACAACTTCTTTCCGTGGCTTGTTCCGCTTTTTACGCTTTATTGAACGGATGGAAGAACGAGGCGATGACCTTGGCTCGGCAAGAGCATTAAGTGAACAAGAAGATGTCGTACGGATCATGACCATTCATAAAAGCAAAGGCCTGGAATTCCCGGTTGTTATTTTAGGTGCGATGGATAAACAATTTAATTTAATGGATTTAAGGCAAAAATATTTATTACACAAAGACTTTGGATTTGCGACAAAATATATTGATCCAGTAAAAAGGATCACCTACCCGACGTTATTTTACCATGCCTTGAATCAAGAAAAGTTACGCGAACTGTTAGCAGAAGAGATGCGTGTGCTCTATGTCGCATTAACCCGGGCAAAGGAAAAGCTTGTCATGGTTGGTAATGTGCCGTCTTTTGAGAAAAAACAGGAAAAATGGCATAAAGTCATCAACCATGATGATTGGGTACTTCCGGCACATTTCCGCGGGGACTCCAAATCGTATCTGGACTGGGTAGGACCGGCATTGTTGCGTCACAAGGACAACGATATTTTACGATCAGAGGACATTGGTACATCTGTCTTAAAGGCGATTCAGTTGGACCCGTCACAGTGGAAGATTTCGATTGTCCATGGCAGCACCTTGACCAATTTGGAAGAGTCCACGGAAGAAACGGATCGACAACTACAAGAGAACATTGAAAACTGGCAGCCTGTAGAAGTATCGGATGAAGCGCTGGATAAAGCAGTCGATGATCGCCTATCATTTCAATATCCATTTGCAGAAGCAGCGCATTCCCGTGCCAAGCAATCCGTTACCGAAATTAAACGGCAACGTGAGCTGAAGGATGATTACAGTGCAAACCAGCTCGTCCAGTCATTTCAAGCTCCAATTGTAAAAAGACCAAACTTCATGCAAAAGGAAAAAACAATTACAGCTGCGGAAAAAGGGACAGCAATGCATACTGTCATGCAACATTTACCTTTAACCAAACAGCTTGAAAGTACCGAAATTGTAGAACAGCTCGAGGCTTTGGTAGATAAAGAAGTAATTACAAGCCAGGAAGCAGATATTATCGACATTAGCGCTATTGAACAATTCTTCACAACAGATATCGCAACATGGATGATGGAAAAACCAACATTATATCGCGAGGTGCCCTTCAGCCTTACACTTCCGGCTAGCAAAGTATACGCCGCCTGGAAAAGTGATGTGGAAGAAAATGTGCTCATCCAAGGTGTGATTGACGTCCTCATCCCGAAGGACGACGGATGGATCATTCTGGATTATAAAACAGATGCGATTCCTGAGGATGTCTCGGACCAAGTCAAAGAAAAACTTATAAAACGTTATGAAACACAAATGGAATTGTATCGCTATGCGATCGAGCAAATCTGGAAACAACCTGTTAAAGAAACGTACCTTTATTTCTTCTCGAAGGCACTGTTGATTCATGTACCTAAAGAATAATAACCATAAGCGCCAGCTTTCTTTTTGGAGAAGGCTGGCTGTTTTTGTGTTGTTAATTGACTGAAAATTTCAGGAAATATATACTGAAGATAATAATGCATTGTTGCGAAGGGGGAAAAAGTATGGATGTTGATGTAATCGTAGTTGGAGCCGGTCTTGCTGGGCTTGTGGCTACGGTTGAGATAGCGGATGCCGGGAAAACAGTATTACTGCTTGATCAAGAGCCCGAAGCGTCATTAGGTGGACAGGCATGGTGGTCTTTTGGTGGTTTGTTTTTAGTAGATTCGCCCCAGCAGCGCCGGATGGGTATCAAAGATTCGAAAGCATTGGCATGGCAGGATTGGTTAGGTACTGCAGGATTTGATAGAGAGGATGATGAAGACTATTGGGGTAAAAAATGGGCGGAAGCATATATAGATTTTGCAGCAGGTGAGAAGCGTGCTTGGCTTTATGAAATGGGGGTACGTTTTTTCCCTGTTGTTGGTTGGGCAGAACGTGGTGGATATCTCGCTGAAGGTCACGGAAACTCTGTCCCACGTTTCCATATTGTCTGGGGGACAGGTCCAGGAATCGTCTCCCCGTTTGAACGGCGTGTTCGCGGGCACATGAAGAATGGAGTGGTGACTTATTTACCAAGACATCGTGTCGACCAGTTACTTGATGATCATGGTGTCATTAACGGTGTTCATGGTGCAGTGTTAGCCCCAAGTGCCGCTTCCCGTGGGGAGGAAAGCAATAGAAATGTCATTGATACGTTTGAGTATCAGGCAGAAGCAGTAATGGTTACTAGTGGAGGCATCGGTGCCAACCATGATTTAATTCGGGCGAACTGGCCTGACTGGCTTGGCGAACCACCGAAGGACATTATTACAGGTGTGCCCACACATGTTGATGGGCGAATGCTTGCTATTACAGAAGATGCTGGTGGTCGGATCGTCAATCGGGACCGGATGTGGCATTATACAGAAGGGATAAAAAACTGGAATCCGGTATGGCATAAGCATGGAATTCGTATTTTGCCTGGGCCATCTTCAATCTGGCTGGATGCGGAGGGACGCCGATTTTCAACACCCAATTTTCCCGGCTTTGATACACTTGGTACACTAGAAGCGATTCAAAAAACAGGGTACGATTATTCCTGGTTTATATTGACACAAAAAATCATAGAAAAAGAGTTTGCGCTTTCCGGATCCGAGCAAAATCCGGATCTAACAGGAAAAAGTATTAAGAAAGTATTGAAAAGAGCCTTGCCTGGTGCTCCTGGCCCTGTACAGGCATTTATGGACAGGGGTGGGGATTTTGTTATCGCCGATAATATCGATAATCTTGTGATCGGCATGAATAAATTAATTGGTGAAAAGCGCATTCGAACGGAACATGTTGAACGCCAAATTGTCGCACGAGATCGTGAGATGGATAATAAATTTACCAAAGATCTGCAAGTAACTGCATTGCGTGGTGCCCGTCAATATTTGGGTGATAAGCTCATTCGTACAGCACCCCCACACAAGATATTGGATCCTAAAAATGGACCGCTGATTGCGGTGCGATTGCATATTGTCAGCCGTAAAACATTGGGCGGCCTGCAAACCAATCTATCGGGGCAAGTGCTCAACGATACAGGTGATCCTGTACCAGGCTTATATGCAGCAGGGGAGGTTGCCGGATTTGGCGGTGGCGGTGTACATGGTTATCGCTCATTGGAAGGGACTTTCCTAGGTGGATGTTTATTTTCCGGAAGAGAAGCTGGCCGGGCGGTTGCTGCAGCATTGAAATCGTAAGCTGCTTTAAAAAGTTTGTTGCTATTTATTTGTTAATAATTAGATTGGGGAGCCTAAAAAAAATGGAGGAAAAATTCATTCAGTCGTAATTATGAGGAATGATCAATGGCTAACGGATTGGAAGGGGCCTTGTACGTTTTTTTCGTTAAAATTAGCGAGTTGAGCTAGCGCAGACTCCTGAAACGTGCTACGATGCCAAAATGATCCAGGAATAAAGCCCCTTTCCTTACTGGACCAAACAAGGTTAGGGGAATTATCTATTATTAATCCCCCGTTGCAGATAGATCATTTCTTCGGCGAGTTTTTTAATTCTCTTAGAAACATCACTATCTATAATTTCATCACTTTCTTCATTAAAGGAATCATTATGGATAAAGACATTATTCGTAGGGGTTAAACCCTTAAAATAAGTAAGGATTGGCTTTAATTGATATTCTGGTACCAGAAAATGTTTGTTAGATAATCCTGTTGCTACAATGCCTGTTACTTTATATCTAAAGGCATATTCGGGAAAAAGATCTAACAAGTTTTTTAATGCTCCCGAAATGGATGCTTGATAAATCGGCGTACCGAATACCAGAAAATCAGCAGACAAAATTTTATTAACAACATCCCAAGTATCATCGTTATAATCACCTAACGGGGCACCAACAGAAAATTCAATCTCATAGTCTCTTAAGTCAATTAACTCTGTTTGTATGGTTGAATCAAGCAGTTGAGCTGCGACCAAAACGTCGTTTACAGCTAAAGGTGTCTTGTCACCAGCAAGTGCGCCCGATATCCCAACAAGTTTCATCATTACGACCTCTTTTCACATAATCATTCGTATTTGACATTGAATAAGGCGCCGTTACGGCACCTTATTCAATGGTGTATTATTACGGCTTACCTCGCTGATATCAGTTATTTTTTCAACCGGATTCATGGTTTTTCATGATAAATCATTCTACCTCAGAACCTCAAAACTTACAGTTAGGCTTTGATAATGGACCCTATATCAGTCTAGGATATCTTATCCTAAATTTTAATGCAACTAATTTTCTTGTGTTTGAATGGAATGTGCAACAACCCGCCGGATGTTGAGTGCTGCTACCCGTCTCTCTTAAATTCATATGATATAATTATTAAATCATCTTAGAAATAGAAAGGGATTTTCATCGTGCTCGTTTTATTAACGATGCTAGTTATCGGACTGTTGCTTGGTTTCATCGGTGCAGGCGGTTCTGGCTTTATAATTGCGGTATTAAGTGAAGTATTTGATGTTCCTATACATACAGCGCTTGGAACATCATTAGCTGCAATGGTATTTACATCATTATCAGGTACACTCAGTCATCTAAGAGAAAGAAATGTGATGGTAAAGGTTGGCCTGGCAACAGGTTTGTTTGGAGCGGTTGGTGCTTTTTTAGGTTCACACATTGCGGATATTATTCCAGGGCATGAGCTAAAATGGTTTACCGCTGGCATGCTGATTCTATCCGCTATCTTACTTTGGATTCGTGTAACCATTGGATTTGGTATGTTTTCCACACAAACAATGGCAAAAAAGAACCTATCATCGAAAGGTAGATTCTGGGCGGCAGCTGGTGGAGTCGGTATCGTAACCGGTATCCTGTCTGGCGTATTCGGCATTGGTTCTACGCCATTTATTCAAATTGGTTTGCTCGTCTTTTTTGGCCTATCCATTCAGTTATCTGCAGGAACTACAATGCTTGTCATTATGCCGATTGCATTAGTAGGAGGTTTTGGCTATTATTCAGTCGGTTTTCTGGATTTTAAGTTATTTGCAGAAGTAGTAATTGGAACAATCATTGGTTCTTATATCGGTGCTAAATTTACAACGCGTCTGCATCCATTGGTATTAAAAATAGCCATGGTAGCTGTTCCGATGCTCGGCGGGATTATTTTATTACTTGGAAAATAGTAAAGATCAGCAAAAAGGTGGGGTGGTGAGGGTATTACGACTGAAAAATAATTGGTGGAAATTACCCAACAATATGTGAAAAAAGATGGAGGAAAAATAACATGGTGCTCTTTGCATCAGAGCACCATGTTTATTAGGCTTGTAAAACAGCCTTGATATGATCAATTGCCCAATCCAAATCTTCTTTGCTGATAGTCAGTGGTGGGGCAAAACGAATCACATTTTCATGTGTTTCCTTACATAATAATCCTTTTTCTTTCAATGATTCACAATAGGGGCGGGCAGATTCTGTTAATTCAACACCAATAAACAAACCTTTTCCACGCACCTCTTTAATTTTGGGATTTACGATCGTCTTCAATTGACCCATCATGTAATTACCAAGTTCCAATGCACGATCCGCAAGTTTTTCATCTTCCAGCACATTTAGTGAAGCAGTGGACACTGCGCAAGCCAAGGGATTTCCCCCAAAAGTGGAACCGTGAGAACCAGGTGTGATTACGCCAAGAATATCTTTGTTTGCTACAATACAGGAAATCGGCATAACGCCTCCACCCAATGCTTTTCCAAGAATCAAAACATCTGGTGTAACGTCTTCCCAATCACAAGCAAACATTTTACCAGTACGAGCTAATCCTGCTTGAATCTCATCGGCAATGTATAATACATTATTCTCTTTACAAACATCATATGCCTCTTTTAGAAAGCCTTCAGGCGGTATATTAATGCCAGCTTCGCCCTGGATTGGCTCAAACAGGAATCCGGCTGTGTTTTCGTTAATGGCTTCTTTTAATGCATCGATATCGCCGTAAGGAATGATTTTGATACCTGGTAGCATGGGACCGAATCCGCGTTGGTATTCCGCTTCTGAAGAAAGCGAAACAGCTGTCATCGTTCTACCATGGAAATTACCTTTACAAGCAATGATCTCAGCTTTGTCTTCTGCGACACCTTTGACATCATATGCCCAACGTCTAGCTGTTTTTATAGCTGTTTCTACAGCTTCAGCACCTGTATTCATTGGTAGTGCCACTTCTTTGTTCGTCAATTTACAAATTTTTTCAAACCATGGACCCAATTGGTCATTGTGAAACGCACGTGAGGTTAGTGTTACTCGGTCAGCTTGTTCTTTTAATGCTCCAATGATCTTCGGATGACGATGTCCTTGGTTTACTGCTGAATACGCGCTGAGCATATCCATATAGCGATTCCCTTCAGGATCTTCCACCCAAACGCCTTCAGCCTTTGCTATCACAACAGGAAGCGGGTGATAATTTTTTGCGCCATATTCCTGTGTTTGATCAATAATTTCTTGACTTGTTTGTACCATGCTATCCCTCCACATTAAAATAATAATCATTTTTAATTATAACAGTTTTTGGACTAATTAGCTTCTTTTCAGATGTCAAAGATTTGTTTAGAAAACTAAGGCTTTTGCCAAACCATTATGGCAAAAGCCTTAGTTGCACTTATGCAGGATAAGAAAATTCTATATTTACTTATCTGCCAAGTGAATTTTCACAGGTGACATGTTATGATGGCAATAGTCTAGTAAACATTAAAAATGGACATTGCTAACACAGCTTATTTGGCAGTAAAGAAAGTATCTATCACTCCTTTCTTACTACATAAGCAACTAAGGCATACGCCTAAAAGCTTGGCGTATACCAAGATTTCTAAAAAAAGAGGAGGCTTTTTAAATTGGCACATATGCACATTACATCATGGGTTCTTGCATTAATCCTGATTATTCTTGTTTCTATGTTTTATAAACAAGGGAAAATGAAACCTGGGAAAATACTTCACATGATACTACGTCTTGATTATTTATTTATTCTGTATACCGGTATCACGTTATACTTTACGCACTATTATCCGAATGCAGGCGGGTTTGGTCCCGAAGTGATCTTAAAAATGGTTGCCGGTCTGTGGGCAGTTATTTCAATGGAAATGATTGGGGTAAAATTGAGCCACAAAGAACCAATTAAGGGCTTTGTAATCCAATTAATTATCGCAGCAGTTATTGCGATCGTATTAGGATTTGGACGTTTACCATTTGGTATCCTTCCATAAATAGTTCTTATCATAGAAGACTATCCAGACTTTTGGATAGTCTTTTTTTAGTCTGTTTAAAAAAACAAAATATGTAGTCTTTTCAACAATATATCAATATTTCTTGACTATTGATTTGGAAAGTTAATAATAGGATAGGGAAGTACATCTATTTGGAGGACGGATTGTTATGAAAAGAACAGCAATAATGCTTTTAACAGCTCTATTTATTTTTACAAATGTAAGTTATACCGAGGCTGCAGGATTAGAGGATAGACAACTAAATGAAGAAGTTATTTATAATATATTGGTGGACCGTTTTAACAATGGTAATTTCCAGACGGATGACCAAGTTGATCTAGATGATCCTCGAAGCTTCCATGGTGGAGATATTCAAGGTATTATTGCAAAGCTGGATCAGCTGGATGAATTAGGTATCACGACGATTTCTTTATCACCAATTATGGAAAATGCACCTGGCGGGTACCATGGTAATTGGATAGAGAATTTCACCCGGATGGATGAACAGTTTGGTTCGATAGAGGATCTTGAAGCACTCATTGATGGAGCGCATAAAAGAGGAATCAAGGTTGTACTTGAATTTGTAACGAATTATGTAGCGAAAAGTCACCCGATCGTTGATGATCCGGACAAACAGGACTGGGTCAAGGAACAGACAGAAACAGATCCGGAATGGTTAGATAATGTAGTGAAGCTTGATCAGGATAATCTGGAAGTTGCCGCGTTTTTACATGATGCTGCAAATTTCTGGATGGACGAAACAGATATAGATGGATTCAAGTTGCAGGCTGTTGACCAGTCTTCCTTGGACTTTCTTGCCAATTTTACTAAAGATATTAAAGAAAGAGACCCGGATTTTTATTTACTTGGCGATATTTTAGTGACTGATGAAAATAGGGAACAGATATTAGAGAAAACAGAGATTCAGGCAATCGATAATGTAGCACTTTATGAATCAATGACAGATGTTTTTTCTAAAGTTGATACCCCAGTTATAGATTTATTGGAAACAGAGAAAAACAACGGGGGGGATGCTGATTTATTATATGTAGATAATCAGTATACGAAACGTTTCTCCCAGCAATTTGCGGAGCAGGGACGTAATGATGTAACGACATGGAAACTGGCATTAACCTATATGTATACGATGCCGGGTACGCCTGGGATTTTCCAAGGATCTGAAATACCAATGTATGGTGAAAATGCGGAAGAAGCACAGATGCTCGTACAATTTAATAGTGGGAATACAGATATTAAGGAATTTCATGATCGAATTGCTTCCCTAAGAACAGAATTCCCTGTACTTAGCTATGGTGATTTTGAAATCGTTGATTCTAGCAAGGCGATGAGCGTGTACAAACGAACATATAAAGATGAAACGATGTATATTGCCATCAACAATGGCAGCGAATCGGAATCCGTAACGGTGACGGGAATGGACTCAGGTATGCAATTACACGGATTCCTTGGGGATAATATCGTTCGTGAAACAGAGAATGGCGAATATAAAATCGGGCTTCCGCGTGAAACAGCAGAAGTCTTTACGGTAGAAGAAGATAGTGGGCTGAATTGGGGCTTTATCGGATTTATTCTCGGTGTTTTTGCGTTGTTCATTGCGATGATTGTCTTTTTAAGCCGGAAACAAAAGAAAAGAAATGCTGAGGCTGACGCCGAACAGAAGAAGTAAATAGCTACGTGGAAAAAGTGCTGCATGTTGCGGTGCTTTTTTTGTTTTTAAAAGGGTTTTTGAAAAATGTGTCGAATTATTTATTGTAAGCAGTGATTGAACAGAATGAAAGCGTCATAGTCATTTCTTTGCTAGAAGAGATTAAAGATCGCTAGGCGTTGTATGAAATCGCAAATTACTAGGCTTGACGCGTACAATAGAAGGCAGAAAGTCTTACAGGTGGGATAAAAATATGCGTTCAGAAAAAGAAATGATGGATATGATTTTACATGTGGCGAAGGAAGATATGCGAGTTCGGGCTGTGGGGATGAATGGCTCCCGAACGAATCCAAATGCAACGAAGGATCTGTTCCAGGATTATGACATTGTCTATCTTGTTTCGGATATGCAATCGTTTATTAATGATCCGGGTTGGATCGATGTATTTGGGGAACGAATGATCATGCAGACACCAGAAAATATGGCCTTATTTCCACCTGAATTGGGTGGCAGGTTCTCCTATCTGATGTTGTTTAATGATGGTAATCGAATAGACCTGATTCTCGCACCAATAGAAGAAAAGGATCTATATTGTAGGGAAGATAAGCTGACAATTATTTTGCTGGATAAGGATAATAAGTTACCTAGCATTCCGGCACCGACTGATGAAGCATACTGGATGAAGCGACCTTCTGCAGCTTTTTTTGCGGATTGCTGTAATGAATTTTGGTGGGTTTCGACGTATGTGGCAAAGGGATTATGGAGAAAAGAAATGCTTTATGCACAAGCACATTTAAATATGGTTAGAAACATGTTAAATCAAATGTTGGAGTGGCAAGTTGGGATTGATACAAACTTTTCCGTTAGTATTGGTAAATCAGGAAAATACTTAGATGCATTTTTACCAAAAGCATCGTGGGACAAGCTCTTGCTAACTTATGCAGATGGCAGTTATGATGGTGTCTGGAACGCTTTATTTACGATGTGCGAACTTTTTCGTGAAACAGCGGTATTTGTTGCAAATACGTTTAACTTTCAGTACCCATATCAAGAAGAACAGGCAGTGAGCGGTTTTTTACAGCATGTTAGAAATCTACCAGCTGATGCAGCGAAAATATATTGACATTTAGTTCAGTGTAGAAGGAAAAGTTTAACCGAAAGTCTCTTTTTGTAAGTTTTGTTGCTTTTAAATTCTCGCATTTGATAGAAACTGCGACGTAACAGCTAGGTGTTGTCCGCAAAGGACGGTTTTAGTAGGCCTTCATCACCCACTCTGCGGGGTCTTCAGACTCGTGCTGTTCCCGCGGGAGTCAGCGATCCTCCGCTCCAAACACCCATCACAATAGTTGAAAGCATGCTAATATTGTATTGTTGTCAACACCATGTTAGCGAAGGAAATACACGTAGACTCCTGCGGGAAAGCGAAGACGATGAGACCCCGCAGCGTTCTTTGCGAGGAGGCTCAGCGCGAGCTCGCGGAAAGCGTAGTGTATTTCCGAAGCGAAGTCAAGGCGCAATCTATTACGTCGTTGTTTATAGATTTTGTGTTTAGAAAACTAGGATTTTGCCTAGCAGAAGTCATAGTTGCACTTATGCAGGATAAGAAAGATTTAAACTTTCTTATCTAACAAAAATAACTAAGATTTTCGGTGCTGTCCAAATCTTTGAGAAAATAGCCAACCGAAAATACAATTTCTAAGGAGGTAATAAAACTGGTACAGATTTTATTAACAATCATATTGCTAATCGTATTCGTTTTTTCTGCAACTGTTGTCATACGTAAAAGAAAAAGGATGGGTATAACAGGAATAAAAAGTGCTTTAACCTCTATTACCTTTTTTCTTATTGCTATAACAAATATATTGGCTTATTGGTTTCATTTTATGGGGTTAGTGAGTTGGACGATTACTGTTATTTTATTGATATTAGGCGCTTACTTCACAAGATATATGCCAATGTCTGAAAGCTGAAATATCAATGAATGAATACATATATGTAAGCACTTGAAGGAGAGAATCAGTTGTTAAAATATGTTTATATCATTGGAGCAATTATATTATTAAGCTTTATTTTATTTATTGTTTTTATAAAGTGGTTGAACACAAGTAGCACGAATTATATTCGGAAGATGTTGCGAAAAGAAGGGATTAAATCCTCGATGGTTTTTCAAGAAAATGGCGTGTTGAAAATGGATATACGTTCATCTGACATGATGTCTCTTGCAAGTACAGTGAAGATTATGGTGGCAATGGAGTATGCCTATCAGGCTGCGGAAGGCAAGGTAGATGGAGAGACGCCTATCAGTCTCAAAGATCTTGAGAAATATTATCTTGCTGGGCTCGATGGCGGAGCTCATAAGGCCTGGTTAAAGCATGCTGAAGAAAAAGGCTTCATTGAAAATGACCAGGTGTCACTGAAAGAAGTAGCAAAAGGAATGATAACATTTAGCTCCAACGCGAACACTGAGTTTTTAATGGAGAAACTCAGTCTACAATCGATTGAAGATAGAATGAAGGGAATTGGTGTAAAGAACCATTCCACATTATATTACTTTGTGTCCGTGGTCTTCATTCCTTATGAGATAAAACAGCGGGAATATCCAGATCTGACGATGAAAGCGGTAAAAAAACACATTGTTGAAGAAATAAGAAAAATGAATGATGATGAATTGTTATCCTTTTCAACTATCATTCATGATAAATTAATGACGGATAAAGCATACAAAGAAAAAGTCAATGTGTCTGATTGGTGGCACATGGATTATGATCAACTTTATTCCGAAATTTTTATCAAATCTACGACATTCGAATATGCAACCATTATGCAGAAAGTGAATAATAAACTGTTTCCGGAAAGTGTAAGTGAAGAAATGGAATACCTGCTTGGCGCGTTAATGGAGAATCCAGTAAATCAAACGTGGCTTAAACGCGCTGGAAAAAAAGGTGGCTCCACGCAATACATATTAACAGACGCTTTGTTTGCGGAAGATAAGAATGGAAATAAGTTTGAGATGGCGATTTTCTTTAATAAGTTGGAATGGTACGAAACCCAAAAGCTAATGAATAGCCTGAATGGATTTGAATTGCAGCTTTTAAGCGATAAAATGTTTCGTGAGGAAATTTATGAAAGGTTATAGTAAGCGTGCAGTAATAAAATCCCTCACGTGCCTCCTAAAGCGTATGAGGGGTTATTTTTGCAGTTAAGAAAGTATAACTACTTTCTTACTGCATAAGTGCAACTAAGGCTTTCGCCATTAAGGGCTTGGCGATAAGCTAATTTTTCTAATGTTACTGTCGGACATGATGAAAGCAATTAACATACCGAAGGAAATCATCAGCGTTAATGCAGTTCCCATATCCATTGGCAACACCCCCTTCTTGGGAAGTATCCCAGAAGGTGAAAAGGTGTGCCTAACCCCTCATGCGAAGCCAGTCTATTGTATGCCAATTATAACACATGGATAGCGCAAATAAATCGTTTACCGCCATTTTTCCACGTCCCAAACTTTTGTTACCCAATCTTCGTAAAAATCCGGATCATGAGATACAATTAAAACTGTCCCATCATAGGTGCGTAGCGCTTCCTTTAACGCTTCTTTCGTATCTACATCCAGGTGGTTCGTTGGCTCATCCAGTATAAGCCAGTTACTTTTAGCTAGCATGAGGCGGCACAAACGTACTTTTGTTTGTTCTCCACCACTTAATGATTTTAGTGGCTGGAAAATATGTTCACTTTTCAAGCCACACCGGGCAAGATTTTGGCGTACTTCTTTTTGTGTTAGATCAGGAAAGGCTGACCAAACCTCTTCTAGTGCAGTGTGCGCCGCACCAGAATGTATTTCTTGTTCAAAATACTCAGGAAGAACACGATCACCAATGGAAACAGAACCAGAAAGGGCAGGCAATTCGCCAAGCAGTGTTTTTAGTGTCGTTGTTTTACCAATGCCGTTATGCCCGACAATCGCTGCTTTTTCTCCACGCTTCAGTTCTAAGTTGACCGTGGAAAACAAGGGTTTATCATATCCTACCTGTAAATCCGCCGCTTTTAATAATACACTCACAGGTTGTTTGAAGACTGCAAAAGAAAAGTTGGGTTTTGGATTATCGTTTGGCTTTTCAATCCGTTCGATTTTTTGCAGCTTTTTTTCACGGCTTTTTGCCTGTTTCGCTGTGGAAGCACGTGCTTTATTTTTTTGCACATAGGTTTCTAATTTTTCAATTTCCTCTTGTTGACGTTGAAATTGTTGATGGATTTGTTGTTTTCGTAATTCATAGGCTGCTTCGAATTGCTCGTAGTTGCCTACATATCGAGTCAGTTGTTTATGTTCTAGGTGGTAAATAATATCGACAATCGCATTCATAAAAGCTGTATCATGGGAAATAAGCATAAAGGCATGTGGATATGCTTTTAAATACTGTGTTAGCCAGTCAATATGCGCGGTATCCAAATAGTTTGTTGGCTCATCAAGTAATAACACATCTGGTTGCTGTAATAATAATTTCGCTAATAGGAGCTTTGTTCTTTGACCGCCGCTCAAACTGGAGACATCTGTATCCATTCCGAGTACTGTCAGACCTAATCCTGCAGCCACTTCTTCGATTTTTGCATCGATGCTATAAAAATCATTTTGTTCCAATTCCATTTGTAAGTCACTGTACCGCTTTAAAGTTGCATCCAGTTCTTCATTTTCCGGGTCTGCCATTTTTTCGGTCAAATGGATCATTTCTTTTTCAGCATCAAATAGGTGACGATAGGCCCCCTGTAAAAAAGTATGCAAACTTTCTCCAGCCGTTAGATCAATATGCTGTTCTAGATTGCCGGTTTTAATATTGGGGTGCCAAGTGACGTCTCCCGAATCAGAAATTAACTGACCGGTTAATAGACCCAATAAGGTTGATTTTCCCGCTCCATTGGGACCAACAAGCCCAATATGCTCCCCCTTTAACATGCGAAATGTGACATCGCGAAAAATAAATTTATCTCCAAAGCTATGTGTGAGCCCTTGAACATCTAAAATACTCATTATTTTTTCTCTCCTTTGTTTGTATCGTTTACGTCGGGTGCAAGCACAAAGGAAGGATGCTGCTGACTTTTAAGATAATCAAAGACATCAAAAAAGGACAGAGCGATATGCCCTGCCCAAAATAAGACTTTTGATTGTCTTCAACTAAAAGGTTCAGGTGTTTATCCGCCGCTTGTAACTTGCATTTGACTTAATAAAAATGGACACACGTATCCCGTCCTTAAGCAAATACGAGTTGAAGCACAACAGATAAAAACATCATTCACCCTCATTTCTACAGTTCAAATTATTCCTATCTATTAAAATTACCACTTTACAGAAGATTATTCAACCTATTTTCTCTGTTTTGTTAAAAAAGGGACTTTACCCATTAACAATCGTTCCGCCGTTCACATGCATCATCTGTCCGGATACATAGGTAGCATTTTCACTTGCTAAGTATACATATGCGGGAGCAAGTTCTTTTGGTTGCCCTGGTCTCTTCATCGGGGAGTCACCGCCAAAAGAATCTACTTTTTCCTTTGTAAACGTGGATGGAATTAAAGGTGTCCAAATTGGCCCGGGAGCAACACCATTTACACGAATTCCCTTGTCAACTAATTGGCTGGCCATTGATCTGGTAAACGAAGTAATGGCTCCTTTTGTTGCTGAATAATCGATCAGATCTTTGCTCCCCTGATATGCGGTGATGGATGAGGTATTAATAATTGAACTGCCAGCTTTTAAGTTTGGCAATACGGCTTTTGTCATATAGAACATACCGAATACGTTGGTGCGGAAAGTTTGTTCAAGCTGTTCACTCGTAATATCTAAAAAGCTTGTTTGTGGGTGCTGCTCTGCAGCGTTATTAATTAGAATATCGATCTTATTAAATGTATCCAATGCTTTTGTTACGGCGGCTTCACAGAAGGATTGACTGCCAATATCTCCATTGATCAATAAACACTTTTGACCCGCTTGCTCGACAAGACGCTTTGTTTCTTTTGCATCGTCATGTTCGTTCAAGTAAATAATAGCAACATCCGCACCTTCTTTTGCAAAATGAATGCTGACAGCCCGTCCAATGCCACTGTCACCACCAGTAATTATAGCAACTTTATCTTTTAACTGATTACTTCCTTGATAATTTTTACGAATATATTCTGGTTCAGGGCGCATTTTGGATTCAATGCCTGGCTGATTATCCTGATGCTGTGCTGGTGGGGTTTGTTTTCCGTTAGATTTTTCCATCGCAATAATTCCTCCTCATGATTTATCGCAGTTTGGCGGGCAGTAAAACTTCCATATCAAAATATAGGGACTTCGAAAATTTCAGATGGAGGGTAACTGCCGCACAAGCCCGATTGGTTTAACTAACATTCAGTGGACACGGAATGAAGTTTCACTTTATCTAGTATAGCGTTACCCGTATGCAGCAATTTCAATCATCGGATTTTTTCTGCAAAAAGAGGGGGAGGGTAGTAAAAGGCACAGGCAAGTTAACAATAGGGAGGAGCGCCAGTCCCTGGTTGCTGCTTGATTTGTGCTGAACTCAGGCAGTACTTGTGTAACGTCAAAAGGACTCCAAAAAATAGGGAATCCTTCATCATAAAATTATTTCGTTTTATTTAAGAAAAATAGTGCGATAGTACCTGGCCCGGAGTGAGCGCCGATAACGGAACCAACCATTTCGATTACGATATGCTCGACGCCAAATTTCTCTTTGATCATTGTAGCTAGTTGTTCAGCCCGTTCGATATCGTCACCATGGCTGATGCCGATTGTTTGGTTTTTTAAATCAGTTCCGCGTTCTTCCATGATGCTAAGCATGCGCTGGAAGACTTTTTTTGAACCTCTAAGTTTTTCAAGTGGAATCAATTTTCCATCTTCGACATGTAATATGGGTTTGATTTTTAATAATGTACCGACGAAAGCTGCTGTTTTACTAACTCGTCCACCGCGATACAAGTATTCCAAGTCATCCACGGTAAAAATATGTTCCATATGTGCTGTCTGAAATTGTATGGTATCCATAATTTCATCGGCAGATGCACCGTTTTGTGCCATTTTTGCTGCTTGAATTACAATCAAGCCATATCCTAACGAAGCACATTTGGTATCAATAACATGAATTTGCGCTTCTGGATAATCCTCTTTCACTTCATTTTCGCTCAATTTTGCCGCTTGAAATGTACCGGATAATCCGGATGAGAACGCCAAATAAATTAAAGGCTGGTTTGCTTTAGCATACGTTGTAAAAATAGTTTTAAACAATTGAGGGGAAACTTGAGATGTCGTCGGTGTTTTTCCATCTCGCATGGCATCATAGATGGTTTTGGGTGCAATGGTTTTCCCGTCTTCAAATTCTTTTTCATCCAAATGAACAGTTAAAGGTACCATTTCCACGTTATATTCGTTATAATATGACTCTGACAAATCGCTTGCAGAATCAGTTAGAATCTTTACATTCATTTTTTTCACCTGCATTCATTATATAATTGTATTTATTTTAGTTTATAGGTATATGTCTGTATAGTCAAAGTATAATAGCGTTTGAAAAAACGATACAATCGTTTTTTTAAGGAGGTAAACTATGTTTATGATGGAAGCAAAACGCGTCATCGTTGTCATTTTTGGAGGATTATTAAATGCCATTTCACTAAACTTCTTTCTTATTGAGGCGAATGTTTATGCAAGTGGATTTACTGGTGCAGCCCAGTTGGTGTCCAGCGTGTTTAGTGATTTTATTGGGTTTAATATTAGTACTGGTATCTTATTACTCTTATTTAATATTCCGGTTGCGATTTTAGGCTGGTTTAAAGTAGGTAAGGGCTTTACACTTTATAGCGCATTATCTGTCGGATGTACTACTTTATTCTTAGAAATTTTACCATTGATCTCTGTATCAAATGATATTATGTTAAACGCCGTAATAGGTGGGGTCATAGGAGGCACAGCAGTAGGGATGACATTGAAATTCGGTGCTTCTACAGGTGGAATGGATATCGTTGCAATGCTATTATCGCGGATAAATGATAAACCGATCGGCACTTATTTCTTAATGTTAAATGCGGTTATTATTGCGATGGCGGGTATTTTATACGAACCGGAAAATGCGCTATACACATTATTGACTTTATATGTAACAACCCGTGTTATCGATGCATTGCATACACGCCACGAGAAAGTTACTGCGATGATTATTACATTAAAAGCAGATGAGTTGCAAACAGCGATTCATGATAAAATGGTGCGTGGAATTACAATTATCCCGGCAAAAGGTGCGTATACAAAACAAGATAAAAATATGATGTATCTGGTGATCACGAGATATGAGCTATATGATCTGGAAAAAATAATTAATGAAGTGGATCCGCAAGCCTTCACAAATCTGATAGAAACGGCAGGTATCCTTGGATCATTTAGAAAAGATTAAAGGAGAAAGCAGATATGAGAAAAATAATTGTTTTCCTGTTAACGGTCCTGCTGTTAGCCGCATGTGGCAGCGAACAGGAGGCGCGTTCAGATCATAAGGAGGAACATACCGACACTGCGTCTGTTATGTTTCGGGGTATTGATGTGAAAGTGGAAGGAAATCAAATGCATTTAATTGGTGAAGCAAAAGCCAGTGGGAATGAACTATATTATGAACTGACACAGGGTGAGGAAGTTTTACAGAAAGAAACTGCGATTGCTCTGGATGAAGGACACCTCGGTTGGAGTGAATTCGGCATAACAAGCATGCTACCTGATAATGTTGCTGACGAAGCGGACACACCCATTGTAATGCTCTATGTAAAAGGGGAAAATGGAAGGGTAGTTAATCCAAACTATATTCCTGTGGATGTACTCAATCATTAAACAAAGGTCCGCAGCAAGGGATTTTCCCTGCTGCGGACCTTTTATACATCGTCATTTATAGCCAAGACGTTCTACGCTACGCTAATTGTTATGTATATTAATAACCGTGCTTATTAAATACTTCCATTACTTTCTCTGTTAGGTTGTCCCATTCAGCATCAAATTGCTTGTTTACAGTGATGAAATTTTGGTAACCAAAAACATTATCGACGTCTTCGAGTTCCATTAGATCATTTAAAATTGCGTGTTCACTTGTATCTCCCGGCATAACAGAAATACTGCTGGTACCTTCAAAGATAAGTTTATCTGTGGTAAATTTTAATGCGTTTGGATTTGGTGTAGCTTCACTACGAACTGCCATAATTAAATCCCTCCTAAACATACTTGTCCCTATATTAGCATACAAATGGCATTTAAAAAAGTAATTGATAAAAGCCCTACTCACTTCAATGAGTAGGGCTGCTTACTTAAAGTAAAACCGTTTCATCAGATAATGAAGTGGAAATTACCATCATAAGCTGTAAAGGTTACTTTAATTGGTTGCTCTCTTTCAGCTGTTGTTCCAATTGCTGCAGTTGCTGCTGCTCTTCCGGAGAGGCATCATTGTATGCTGCTTGGATTGCATTTTGGGCTGCTTCCTGATCGATTTCATTGGCACCGTCTCGATCATCAGTCCCTTGCATATTCATAAAGTTCATGACAGCGTCTTTTGCTTGTTGAAATAAATGATTATCCTCCAATTAAAACCCTCCTTCAGTATAGTTATTCGCTTCTCCACTTTTTTGTTCCACATCTGACAGGCGGGAACGGTAAGTGAAAATTTCGGCATGTTTTTTTACAGAATCAGCGGCTTGATGACTAAATCGTTTTGACTTACTTCTTTTGCCCACAAAGATTCCTCCTAAGAAAAAACATTAATAAACCTTAAGAAACAATACTGGCAGTAAAAAAAGAAGTGAACGCTTTTTCACGCTCACTTCTAGTATCGGTCATTATTTTTTTAATATGGCAGGAAAAATTAAACAGATTTAACCTTCAGTTTCAAGTAACTTTCGAGGAAAGTGCCGACGCCGTCTGCTTCATTTGTTTGTGTTACATGGTTGGCTATGGATTTTAATTCATCAATTCCGTTAGCCATGGCTACGCCTACACCGGCATAATCAATCATTTCCAAATCGTTATCCTCATCGCCGAAAGCAATAATTCTTTCTTGTGGGATATTAAAGTAATGTGCAATCTTTTTTAGTCCAACTGCTTTGTGCATACCTTTTTTTACGATTTCAATAATATTCCACGGAGCGCCCCATTTCCGGTGCTCAATAAGATCTGCATGGTAATCATTCAAATGACTTCTTAATGCATGAATATGGTCTTCTTTTGGATGAATAAGAATAGAAGTAGGGTCTTCATCCAATTTATTGCGCAAATCGCCAATAATAAAAGGTGTATCGGCCTGAGCAGAATCAAAAATATCAATGATTTTTTCATCATATCGATCAAGATAAACATCATCCATTACTTCGGCTAAAACATTGTTGACATCTAGCTGATAGCAGGCATCAACTATCTTTTTTGCAGTTCGTATAGGCATCGGGTTATGCAGAACGTCCCATTTTTTGTCTGTGGGATGATGAATCAGGGCACCATTAAAATTTACCATGGGTGTATCTAATCCAAGGTTATGATAATAAGTAATGCTTGCACGGTGCGGACGGCCGGTTGCAATAATTACAATATGTCCTGCCTCGATTGCGGCCTGCACAATCTGTTTTGTTCGGGGACTAATTTCTTTATTATCAGTTAAAAGCGTCCCATCTAAATCCAATGCAATTAAATGTTTTTCATTTTTCATTCATTTCACCTCGTCTGACCATAGTTTATAGGGAATGGAAGCAGTTGTAAAGGAAGATAATATGACTTTGTTGGTATTTTGCAGGCTTAGGCTTTAAAATGAAATGAGTGAATTGATTTGCAGAAAGAAATAGGTGCCTATTCCTTTCTGTATAAATAACAAAGACATTCGTCTAATGGCTTGGCGAATGCCAAGTTTTCTAATAAGGGGCTTTGTACATGATTGGAATATATAAAGAAAATATCGCATCCATACCAAGTTTAATAATTGTAAAGGAACAAAATAAGCAGAAAGCGCTGCCAGTTGTTGTTTATTTTCACGGTTTTACAAGTGCAAAGGAACATAATCTGCCAATCGCTTACCTGTTAGCTGAAAAGGGATACAGGGTTCTGCTTCCGGATAGCAAGTACCACGGAGAAAGGGAGATTGAAATGTCTGCGATAAAAAAGCAGATTTCCTTTTGGGACATCGTACTGCAAAATGTTAAAGAACTGGGTATCATAAAAGAATATCTGGACGAGCAAAAGCTGATATTGGATAATCGATTTGGGGTGGCTGGTACAAGTATGGGGGGAATTACGACGACGGCATCCTTAACTACGTATCCATGGATTAAAACGGCTGCAGTGCTGATGGGCTCTCCTAAAATAACGACTTATGCAAAAACGTTGGTAGATAGTTTTCAAAAAGAAGGGGACCTACCTGTATCAGAAGCTACCATCGATGAATTATACAAACAACTTGGGCAATATGATTTATCGAAACAACCGGAAAAACTGGATAATCGTCCATTGCTGTTTTGGCATGGAGAAAGTGATCCGGTAGTACCTTTCGATCATTCTTATACCTTTTACGAAACTGCATCTAAACTTTATGATAATCCCGAAACAATTCGCTTCATTAAAGAAAAAAACCGCGGTCATAAAGTAAGCCGTTTTGCCACATTGGAAACAGTGAAGTGGTTTGAAGCCCATCTGTGAGACGGTAGAGCAAATCGTTTCAAAAAAGTAAAAAATATGTTTAAATAGAAGGTAAGTAATCTACAAGGAGGTAATATGATGGAGGCAGCATTAGAGGAGAATCTGCTTGGGGCACTTGAGAATGTCATTGATCCTGAATTGGGAATTGACATTGTCAACCTTGGTTTAATATATGGCGTGGATCTGGACGAAAATGGTCTATGTAACGTTTCAATGACACTTACATCTATGGGTTGTCCGCTTGCAGGTCATATCGAACAGGATATTAAACGTGCACTTGCAGATATACCTGAAATTAAAGAATTAAATGTGAATATTGTTTGGGATCCACCATGGGGTAAAGATAAAATGTCACGTTACGCAAAAATTGCACTTGGTATTCCTGATTGATTTTACGAAAAAAGGTTGATTCATATGATATGGATCGACCTTTTTATTTAGAAATAGGGAAGTATAAAGCTTACTCACTGCATAAGTGTGGCTAAATGTTAAGTAGCGATTAAAGGCTTGGCGAATGCCAAGTTCTCTAAACTAAAGGTGATGAATACAAGTGGGGAAATTTCCTATCTGTCAAATTGTCGGTTATAAAAATACTGGAAAAACAACTTTAATGCAGGGTTTGATTCGTTATTTTTCTAAGCAGCATCTACAAGTAGGCACCTTGAAACATCACGGACATGGCGGTGAGCCGGAGGTTGTAAAGAAAACAGACAGCTATCAGCATTTACAGGCGGGTTCAGCAATGAGCGCAGTACAAGGAGAGAATCAATTCCACCTCATGATGAATCACACTGCCACATTCGACATACATAAATGGATCACATTTTATCACCTGTTGCCAGTAGATATTTTATTAATCGAAGGATATAAGCAAGCAGAATATCCTAAAATTGTGCTTGTACGTGAACAGCAGGATTTGCATTTACTGGATGAACTAACAAATATTATTGCAGTCGGATCTATAAACGACAATCTGATCGCAAACCTGCCCTATTTTACGTTTTCATTGCAAGAGGTGAATGACTACTTACCGTCTCTGGCAGCGCAAATCATTGATTTAAGGGAGGATCCGCATGGATAAAAACGTTTGGATAACAAGAGAACCAATTGAAATAAATGACGTCATTGCCAAAGTTGTTCGCCCAGAAGCGGGTGCAGTTAACACATTTATTGGAACAGTACGTGAATTTACAAAGGGAAAAAGAACGCTTTATTTAGAATATCAGGCATATGTATCCATGGCTGAAAAGAAGCTTGCTGAAATATGCGATGAAATTGATCAGAGATGGGACAACACAGAAACAGCGATTGCCCACCGCGTTGGTCGTTTGGAAATTACAGACATTGCTGTTGTAATTGCTGTATCAACACCGCATCGAAAAGACGCCTTTGCAGCGAGCCGCTATGCCATTGAGCGTATTAAAGAAATGGTTCCCATTTGGAAAAAGGAACACTGGGAAGACGGCGATTTATGGATTGGTGATCAGAAGCAAGAAAAATCTTATGAAAATCGGATTCCGGTGAAAGGGGAGATGGAAAATGGTTGATGTATTATTTTTTGCTGAATTACAAGAACTGGTAGGGGATGAAAAGCTCTCGTTCCAAGCGGAAGGAATGACTGTAAAAGAGCTTAAAGCCAGCGCCTTGGCAAAATATAATCTAGCAAACATCGATAGCGCAATGATTGCTGTCAATGAGGAATATGCTGATGAGGATACGGTGTTGGCGAGTGGAGACATCGTTGCATTTATACCACCTGTAAGCGGGGGCTAAACAAGTCAGGCCCCCGAGTTGCTGGTTCATTGCTTCAATCAATTCAGGAAGACAATGACAAGTACCCCGACAATAAAGCAATAAAAGGAAAAGTATTTTAAATTACCTTTTACCATAATATTCATAAACCATTTTAACGCAAAGAACGTGGCAACCATCGCGGCCATAAATGCAATGATATAAGGGATCATTAATCGATCAAAATCCGGGTCATGGATAATATCTGTTATAGATAAAAACGTTACACCAAGACTTACCGGAATATACAGCAGGAAGGAAAAACGTAGGGCTGTTTCCTTTTTCATCCCGACAAGCATCGCTGCGACAATGGTTGCACCAGAACGACTGATTCCTGGAATTAAAGCAACAGCTTGGGCTAGTCCAACAATAATAGCGTCTTTTATTGTCAAATCTCCATCGTTTTTTCTACCTGATAAATTACGAATTATCCAGATTGCTGCACCGGTGATTAATAGTGTCACCCCGACAATGGCAACCCCGCTCAACTTCTCACTAATATAGTCTTCCAATAGTAAACCAATTAAGCCGGTAGGGATCGTTGCGACAACGAGAAAAATGACAAATTGGAAATCTTTTTTTGCCGCTGGGTCGTTTTGAAGAATAAACTGAAAGAAATGGATTGCCAGGCGTGCGATATCTTTACGATAAATAAGTAGTACAGCAATAAGTGAACCAAAATTAACAACAATTTCAAAGGAAAGCCCTTTGATTTCAATATCAAATAATTCACGGAAAATAACTAAATGTCCACTGGAAGAAATAGGTATAGGT
Source organism: Virgibacillus halotolerans (assembly GCF_016908515.1). GTDB lineage: Bacteria > Bacillota > Bacilli > Bacillales > Amphibacillaceae > Virgibacillus_M > Virgibacillus_M halotolerans. Next base: position 62,100 of record NZ_JAFBEA010000012.1, on the reverse strand, counting down.
TCCGTAACCCCTTGAATAACCCCTAGAATAAAGTATTTTACTAATAAAAACAGTGCAGAAATGGACTCCATTGTATCCTCTCCCCAGCTATTCACCACGTCACCCTAGAATGATTCACCTTTTATAAAATGGTTGAATAGTCTAGAAGGTGAGGAGGATGATCAGTATAATGAAAGATAATTACAATGATATATATGATTTATGTAAAAAACATATGCATGCTTATGTTTTGGCAGAAGTAGTTGATGGGTCTAGGTTTGACGGGATTGTAACCGGCTTAGATGATGAATATGTCTATTTTGCGGTACCAATGGATGATCAGGAAGAATTGCCACATGTTGATCGGGGACCCGAGGGAGATGGTCGACCATTCGGGTATGGCCATCATGGATATGGCGGTCCAGGCTACGGTGGTTATCCGGGATACGGCTATGGACCACGACCGCGGTTTAGAAGACTTATTCTACCATTAACTGCACTGGCAGCTTTAAGTGTTTTACCATGGTATTAATTTAAAACATTAGAAAAATCGGCATTCGCCAAGCCTTTAGGCGGAATGTCTTTGTTTGCGCTTATGCGGTAGGAAGGTTTTATACTTGCCTATCTAAAAAATAACCCCCGGTCACAGCATGTGATTTCAGGGGTTATTCCTTATTCAGTTGCTTTATTATCTTTTAACAGACCGTCACCAAGAATGAAAATCGCTACTGAAAGTATACCAGCTAGAATGAGTGTATCTTTCAAAACAAATTCGGCATCTCCCATACTAGATAAAACATAAGATAGCACACCGCTGATTAATACTGCCCAAAAAATTGTCATAATGTATCGCACCATTAGCACCTCATTTTTTCGTTCTATTATGTCTCTAATTATCACTTATATAAATTGTCTCTATCTAGTTTACCAAATGATATCATAAAATAAAAGGATTACTTTTGGAATATACATAAAGAAGACTTGTATTGCAACTTGGCGGTACTAAAAATGAGGGGGATCAATATGGCATGTTTAGTTGTTGGGTGTAATCATTGGATTGGTTTTCATATTGTAAATGAGTTGTTAGCGAATGATCTGCAGGTAGATGGCATTGAAGATACGCAAGGAAATGAGCTTTTATCTTTATTTTTTGGCAGAAACAGTTCTTTCTCATTTGTTTCTACTGACGTGAAGAAACACTATGATACGATTATTTTTCCTGGCAAAAAACAAGTGTTATCGCATGCGGAAACAGACTGTATGATAGGGATTGGAAGTGATGATGGATCATTCACTAAGAAGCCAAACAGTTTGTGCATTCACCCTCCGATCTTGTTTGGTGAATGGATGCCAATGGAGGAGACTGGCTTTTATGATCAACAACAAGTTGTCGCATTCGATTCAGAACGGATGAAAACCCGTGGAGTTTATATGAAAGATTTTGCAAAAGGATTGATCCAATGGATGAGCATAACACAATTGCCAGCGGAACTCATCGTGAAATCAATTAGGGAAAAAGATCAGAAGGATGAAAAACAGGAAAATGTCATTTACCTTCGTGATAATGTACCTGTTGATGAAAATATAAAAAAAGTACGTGAACATTATGAGCGATATAAAGCGTCGTATTAGTTGAACGAATCCTATTTCCCCCGAATAAGAGCTGAAAAGCGTGCAAGATCCATTTTTTTGCTTGCCAGACGGGGAGATTTACATTAAAATTAGTACCAAGTCATAAGAATTGATATTAAACTTTTAAATATGGGAGTTGTAAATATGGGTGTAGGTGTAATTGGACTCGGACATTACGTTCCAGAAAAAGTGCTTACGAATGAAGATATGGAGAAAATCGTAGATACGAATGATGAATGGATCAGAACAATGACAGGCATCGAAGAGAGAAGAATCGCTGCGGATGATGAGGATACGTCTGACATGGCTTTTCACGCTGCACAAAATGCTTTAAAGGATGGGAATATCAAAGCAGAAGAAATCGATTTAATATTAGTTGCAACGGTAACCCCAGATACGCCTTTTCCTTCGGTATCCTGTATGCTTCAGGATCGGTTAGGTGCCACAAACGCAGCTGCAATGGATGTGAGTGCCGCATGTTCCGGTTTTATGTATGCGATGATTACTGCGAAGCAATTTATAGAAACAAACGCATATAAAAAAATATTAATTGTTGGATCTGAGAAATTGTCTAAGATTATCAACTGGTCAGATCGTAATACATGTGTGCTGCTCGGTGACGGTGCAGGGGCTGCTGTTATGGGTAACGTTTCTGAAGGTAAAGGTATACTTTCTTTTGAACTTGGCTCAAATGGAGCGGGCGGTAAGGAGCTTTATCAAAACGAAATGGATCACCTTGTGATGAATGGACGGGAAGTTTTTAAATTCGCTGTGAGACAAATGCCGGAGTCTTCTATTAATGTAATCGAGAAGGCCGGTTATAATAAAGAAGACGTGGATTATTTAATTCCGCACCAGGCAAATATTAGAATTATGGATGCCGCACGGGAACGATTGGGAATTTCAGAGGATAAAATGGCTAAAACGATTAAAAAATATGGCAATAATTCCTCTGCTTCTATTCCAATTGCTTTATCAGAGTCTGTAAAAAATGGTAAAATAAAAGATAATGATTTAATCGTGCTCGTCGGTTTTGGTGGTGGACTAACGTGGGGTGCTGTAGCCTTGCGTTGGGGGATGTAATTTTATATGATGGGTATTGAAGTATTAGGAGGAGTAACTTATGAGTGAAAGAAGAGTTGTTGTAACAGGGCTCGGTGCCGTTACCCCGGTAGGAAACAATGTAGAAACCATGTGGGAGAATATTCTTGCAGGAAAATCTGGGATTGGTCTCGTTACCCGTGTAAATAGAGATGACTTTCCAGCGAAGGTTGCTGCAGAAGTAAAAGATTTTGATGTATTGGAATACGTCGATAAAAAGGAAGCAAGAAAGATGGACTTATTTACGCAATACGCTGTTGCAGCCGCAAAAATGGCCGTAGCGGATGCCAAATTGACCATCGATGACAGCAATAGGGATGATGTCGGTGTCTGGATTGGATCAGGTATTGGTGGTATGCAAACATGGGAAGATCAACATACGAAGTTTTTGGAAAAGGGACCAAGACGTGTAAGTCCATTCTTCGTGCCAATGATGATCCCGGATATGGCTGCTGGACAAGTATCCATTCAGCTAGGCGCAAGAGGAATTAACTCTTGTTCAACTACTGCGTGTGCTTCCGGTGCAAACTCGATAGGAGATGCATTTAGAGCAATCCAGCGTGGCGACGCAGCTTACATGATCGCAGGTGGGGCAGAAGCACCAATTTCTAACATGGCATTTGCAGGGTTTACTTCAGCAAAAGCTTTATCAACCAATGAAGATCCTAGCAAAGCGAGCCGTCCATTTGATAAGAATAGAGATGGGTTTGTTATGGGAGAAGGTTCGGGGCTGTTAATTCTGGAAACACTGGAAACTGCACTGGAACGGGGTGCCCATATTTATGGCGAGATTGTTGGATACGGTGCAACTGGTGATGCCTATCATATCACAGCTCCAGCCGAGGGAGGCGAGGGAGCGGCACGTGCCATGCAAAAAGCAATTGATGATGCGGGTATCGCACATGATGAAGTGGATTATGTGAATGCACATGGAACAAGTACTGATCTCAATGATAAATACGAGACGATGGCAATCAAGACGGTATTCGGAGATCATGCACATCAATTAGCTGTTTCTTCAACGAAGTCAATGACAGGACATTTACTTGGTGCTGCAGGCGGTATCGAAGCCGTGATTGCAGTTAAATCAATTAAGTATAATATCATTCCTGCAACGACCAATTATGAAACACCAGATCCAGAATGCGATCTTGATTATGTACCAAATGAAGCAAGGAAACAGGAAGTTAACGTCGTGATGAGTAATTCGCTTGGATTTGGCGGACACAACGTAGCACTTATTTTTAAAAAATACGAATAGAAAATTGGAATGAATAAAAGAAGCTAACCGTGGATGGTTGGCTTCTTTTATTATCGGGATTTTTATTGCCTTTCTTAAAAGCCGTTCATTTATTACCTTGTCCAAGCATAGAATAAATAAAAAGGATGGACAAGTATGGGTGGGCAAAATATGGGCTGTATATTTTTGTTTTTTGTCGGATTTGGAATGGCAGTTGCTGGTGGGGTAACATTGATAGCTTATACCAATTTTTTGCCGGCAGGAATATCCTGGTTGGAGTATTTTGTTTTTATTCAAAGCAGAATAGAGTGCTACTTTCTACCAATGGGTATTTTATTAATGGCGTTTGTTATTTATCGTTTTCCAAGTAAATATTAAACTTCACTTGAAAATAGAATATTTTTTTCCAATGATGGTCATAATGTATGCTAAGTTGAGTATACAAAGTGAGGGTTGTTTATATGTTATATTTGCATGATGTTTGGGTGAACTGGTTTGAAGGAGAAGAAAACGGTTATAATGTGTGTTATTTTCATGAATGGCGGAAAGAGGACAGAATTGAATTACTGGATCAGGTTCCTGTTTTTTACATAACAGAAACGTTGTATAATTATATCGAAAATGACATGCACGATATTCCGAAGGCTTTGCTGGATTCCATTTATAAACGCACCTATACACGAAAAGGACACGAAAAGTCTGCACTCGATTATGCATGTGTAATAACAGATGGTAGTGATATGATGGTATTTGATACAATTGGTTATTCGATTCCAATTCGTAAAAGCAGAATCATTCCGAGACAGGAACAGCTTGTGTTCGATATGATTAAGGATACGAAACGACATCATTACAAGATAGAGAATAACAGCTATGAAAAAGAATACCATATACTATCTATGCCACCAGAGCTTATTTTTGGATTAACGAGAAGAGAGCGACAGTTAAAGCATTTATTGATGATGGGGCTTGATCAGCTGCGCACAACTAATAATTTGGAAGAATTGCGTTATTGGTTAACTGAATGGGATCCAAAAAGCTATCCATTTATTCGTTTTATGAATGAGGATGCAGTCTGGGATGCACTTTACAGTGGTGTGAAAGATGGCTGGAGTATCAATCATGAAGATTTATGCGGTAAGTTAATCAAAGGACAGCCTTATTTAGAGCAAATGTGGCAAGCGGAAAACAAAGAGCAAAATGCTTCTAAACAACAATAATGGAGTGGGAACGTTACAAAAGCGCGAGAAGGAGATGATCCCTCTCGCGCTTGTGTCATTTTCACATCAATAATGGATAGCCAATAGTTTCGATGAGAAAACTTATAAATCCTTACACAGGGAACTGCGTTTTTATTTTGGTCACTACAACATTTTTCAGATTATTTCAAATGCCAGTGTAGCATAATGTGTGCTAAAACCGTTGATTTCCACTGCAGGCGGACGCTTTCCGCGGGCATGGCTTGAGCCTCCTCGTTCGCTTCGCTTACTGTGGGGTCTCAAGGCTCATGCTATTCCCGCTGGAGTCGCCGCCTTCCGTTCCAATCAACGATGTAGTGCTTGGATTTAATGAATGATTAAATGATAGTGTATACTTCGGACTAAGTATAAGTTGAATGTTTATTAATTGACTTCGATGAATCAAAACGGTAAAGCAAACCACCGAAAATAAAAAAACATCCTAGCAACTGGAATACGCGAGACTCCTGCGGGAAAAAGGCCTCGATGAGACCCCGCAGTGCGTTAGCACAAGGAGGCTCATTAGCCGCCCGCGGAAAGCGAGTGTATTCCAGTTGCGGTAATAGAAGAGAATATTTTTTCTTCACACCTTTTTCCAAATATACAATTTTTCATTTCAAGATTCTGGAAAAGATTTTTGAAAGGTTGCACTAGCTTAATAAAATTACATCCCTGTTTTATTTTAGAATAACAATAGGGTTTGTAGTGTGCTAGTTACTCTTTTTTGATGAAAAATTATTCCGAAAGTCGAGATAGCAAGCTTAAAGTGAAACTTCATTCAATGGGAGTCTTGGACGTACCCGGTCAAACTGCGATAAAAGGTGCCCCATTCAGCGGGGCACCTTTACTATTTGCGTTTTTTTACTCTGCCAAGACCGACAGCTTTTTTTGCTTTGGCTAGTGTTTTGTTGGCAGTGTGCGCGGCTTTTTCTGCGCCATTGTCTAAGATATCATCTAATTCCTCAGAATCGATAAGTGCGTTGTATTTATCCTGGATGGGCTTCAACACACCAATGACTGCTTCTGCAACCCCTTGTTTGAAATCACCGTATCCTTTGCCTGCATATTTTTCTTCAAGCGTTTCAATCGATTCGCCTGTACAGCTGGAATAAATGGTTAAGAGGTTAGAAACACCAGGTTTGTTTTCTTTATCATATTTTACAATACCTTCCGAATCGGTTACAGCACTTTTTACTTTCTTTTCGATCTTCTTTGGTTCATCCAGCATAGAGATAAATCCTTTTTCATTTTCGTCTGATTTACTCATTTTCTTCGTTGGTTCTTGTAGTGACATGATTCGTGCACCAACTTTGGGGATACTAACTTCCGGAATTGTAAAGATGTCATTGTGTTTATTATTAAAACGTTGCGCAAGATTTCTTGTGAGCTCCATATGCTGTTTTTGATCTTCGCCAACAGGAACTTGATCTGTGTTATAAAGTAAAATGTCAGCTGCCATTAATGGTGGATACGTTAATAAACCAGCAGAAACAGCATCTTTTCCAGTCGACTTATCTTTGAACTGTGTCATCCGCTCCAATTCACCAATATAACTGATGGATTGTAATATCCAGCTCAATTGTGTATGCGCAGGAACTTCTGATTGAATAAATAATGTTGCCTTTTCCGGATCAATTCCTGAAGCAAGATACAATGCCGCCAACGAACGAATGTTATGACGCAGTTTTAATCGATCTTGTGGAACCGTAATCGCATGCTCATCAACAATACAGAAATAGCATTGATGATCATCCTGTAAGGGTACGAAATGCCGCATCGCACCTAAATAATTACCAATGGTTAGTGTGCCACTTGGTTGTATACCTGAAAAAATTGTCTTCAATTTAGCCAACTCCATTATTTATTTTTATTTTTTCATTAAAAAAAGCCCATTTATCCCTTATCGTAGGGACGAATGAACCGCGGTGCCACCCTGATTATCTTACAAGTTTGTAAGATCACTTTATGTTAACCTAAAAAGCTCCAAAGTCCACTTCCAATATACCTTGTTGCTTGTTCACACCAACCACAAGCTCTCTCTAAAACAGCGGGTTATTGTACTTCACCTTTTTCATTGCTTTTGTATAATTCTGCCCTAATTATACACGATATATAATACCGAACGCAAATAAATCCTTAGCACTGATAGGATATCTTAAAAATCCATGTTTTCTAATCCGTGCTTAAAAAATAAATAAGTGACAAATCTTTACAATATCATTCAAAAAACGATGCTTTTACTATATACTAGATGAATAATATGGAAATGGGAGTTTGATAGTAATGGGGGAAAAAAGATACAAGCTGCTTAGCTTCCTGGGTTTTATGCTGTTTTGTTTCCTGGTACCAATTACGATCAGCGCAGAGGAAACAGATGAACCGGAAGAAGGAGCGTTTCATCAAGAAAGAAAAACAAGTATTGAGCCGTTTGATACAGCGGTGACAATGAAACGTTTCACATATGATTCTGGCTACAATTTCGAGTATCCGGATGCAGTCAGAGGGATTTATCTTACTGGTAACTCAGCAGGTGGTAGCCGCTTTGATTCACTGTTGGATTTAGTCGAAAAAACGGATCTAAACACCATGGTCATTGACATTAAAGATGATAATGGGAATTTAACATTTAAACCGGAGAAGGGTTCCCCATACGAGGAATTTTCTAATAATTATATCGATGATCCGAAGAAAATGATGAAAAAATTGGAAGAGAAGGGCGTTTATCCGATCGCAAGAATTGTCGTTTTCAAGGATACGGAACTGGCAAAGAAACGACCTGACCTGTCTTTTAAAGATAATGGGAAAGTATGGGTGAACGGAAAAGGGGATGCATTTGTCAGTCCTTTTGAAAAAGAAGTATGGGAATACAATGTGAATGTTGCTAAAATGGCCGCAGAAATGGGTTTTCAAGAAATCCAATTTGATTATGTTCGTTTCCCGGAAGGATTCGAAACGAGGGATGACGATTTGGAGTATACCCTTGGAGATTATAAGGACGCTGATCTTAGTAATACGAAAAAGCGGGTACAGGCGGTAACAGACTTTGTTGCCTATGCACGAGAAGAATTAGGCAATTATGGCATTGATGTATCTGTGGATATCTTTGGCTATGCTGCGACAATCGAAGAAACACCTGGCATCGGGCAAAACTTTTCTAAGATTGCAGATAATGTAGACGTGATATCCTCCATGATTTATCCGAGTCATTGGACTTCTTATTTTGGCATTGATGTGCCTGATAAAGAACCATATAAGCTCGTAACGGAATATGCGAAAGTAGAAAATAAAGTATTGGGCGCGCTCGATACGGCACCCGTTTCGCGACCTTGGCTGCAAGACTTTTCAGCGCCGTGGTTGTATAGTGGTGCAACCTTTGAATACGGGAAACCGGAAGTAGAAGCACAAATCAAAGCATTATATGAAAATGGAATAGATGAATACTTGTTATGGAATGCAGGAAACACGTATACCAAGAATGTCGATTACATGATCGGAAAAGATTAAATGAAAAACGGAGCGCTTAATTGATAAAAGCGTTCCGTTTTTTTGACAGACAGGAGTACAAAAAGAAAGCGATTTAACAAATCAGGATTTATTCGTTATAATAAAGAAAGATTATGCAAGATGAAGGAGTCGAACTATGAATTGGTATGAAAAGTTAAATGAATACTTTCCAATCGAGGAAATGAAATCGAAAGCGCATATGGAAATGTTGTTGGAGGAAAAAGGGGATGTCTATTATAAAGACGAGAGTCCACTGCATGTTATGATGTATGCTGAATTCGATACATTTATTTTTATTGATTATGTCTGGGTATCAACAGAAGCAAGGGGTCAAGGAACTGGACATAAACTAATTGAGAAATTAAAACAGCGGAATAAACCGATTATTTTAGAGGTTGAACCAGTGGATTATGAAGATACAGATACAGAGAAAAGATTGCATTTCTATCATAGAGAAGGGTTTAACCATGCACATGCTATTGGTTATAATCGCCGTTCATTGGCAACAAATGAGGAAACACCAATGGAAATTCTTTACTGGTCTCCAAATGATGATTCTGAAGATGTGATTTTTGAACAAATGAAAAAGATGTATGAGCATATCCATACATATAAAGATGAAGAGCTGTACGGCAAGTCCTATCAGCCTGTCGATGAAGTATTAAGCTATGATGAAGAGAGCGGGAAAAAGAACATTTTAGATGATTTAAATAAAAATAAAAGATAATTTTTTCAAATAAAGTGTTTAACTGAAAATGAATAGGGGTACATTATATTTAGACGATAACATTTGGTTTTGTAAACATTTAAGAAAATGTTACATCTAGATCAAACTACCCCTACCTTTTACTTGACAATTGTAGTATAATTAAATTATAGGTTATTTAAACTTATTGTTATTTAATAAGTGCTTAAATGTTTAAGAAATGACCAAACACATATTTCAGAATGAGGAGTGAAGTTTCATGGTAACACTTTATACCTCACCAAGTTGTACATCTTGCAGAAAAGCAAAAGCATGGTTAGAAAAACATGATATCCCGTTTAAAGAGCGCAATATTTTTTCCGAGCCATTATCGTTGGACGAGATAAAGGAAATATTACGGATGACGGAAGATGGAACAGATGAGATTATTTCAACACGTTCGAAAGTCTTTCAAAAGTTAGACGTTAATATTGAACAATTGCCTTTAAAAGATTTATTCAGCTTGATCCAAAAAAATCCGGGTTTATTAAGAAGACCAATTATTCTTGATGAAAAACGTCTGCAAGTAGGGTATAACGAAGATGAGATACGTCGATTTTTACCAAGAACAGTACGTACTTTTCAACTACGAGAAGCGCAACGGATGGTTAATTAATTGCTGTACTGTATTTAACAGTATATGATTATATTTAAATAAAAACGCAGAGCCCGTGTCATCACAGGTTCTGCGTTTTTATCTTCTTTATATTATGAAGTGCGTGACAAACATAAAGAAATGGTTTACAATATCATATTAATATCATATTTGTTTATTAGATGCATATTTTATTTAATTGTCTTTTTATAGGCATATTAATTTCCAATTTGTATTGTGCTATCATACAATAGTAGTAGAAAGAAAAATGGATATGGTTAGTGAAGCAAAATAATGGGTAAGTGAATAATAATAGATAAATATATATTACTAGATAGCCAAGGTGAAGCCTGTCTCTTCTACCTAAATGTGAGTACTTTTTTAAGTATGAAACACCTAGACAAATGTATAAGGAAAACAAAATATCCTGTTTTTCTCATGAGAAGGGAGAGATTGAAGATGGAAATAGAGCGAATTAATGAAAATACAATCAAGTTTTATATTTCCTATATTGATATAGAAGATCGCGGATTTGAACGTGAAGAAATCTGGTACAATCGTGAGCGGAGTGAACAGCTTTTTTGGCAGATGATGGATGAAGTGAATTATAAAGAAGATTTTAATGTGGAGGGTCCATTATGGATCCAGGTTCAGGCTTTAGAAAAAGGTCTAGAGATTATTGTAACGAAAGCACAAGTATCCAAAAATGGAGAAAAACTGGAGTTGCAAACAGAAGAAGGCAATAAATTAGATTTACCTGTCGATAAGAAAGTGGAAAGCATGCTGGAAGATAAGTTTGGTAAATCCAAGGATGATGATGAAGCGGCGGAAGATATGATAGAGGAAAATATGTGGATCATTGTAAAATTCGATGACTTTGAAGATGTGATTCAGTTAAGTCATTACTTCCAAAACCTTGTAGAAAATGCTGAAGAAACACTTTACCATTATCGCGACGATTACTATCTGTATATGGAATTCTCGGAAGAAACATTGGATGATAATTTGCAGGAAGACATCATCAGCCAGGTTTTTGAATTCGCAACAGATTCTAATGTAACCATTCATTTATTGGAGGAATACGGTAAGAAGATATTTGAATCCAATACGTTTGAACAGGTCAGGTCATACTTTCCAGTGCAAATAGGCAACCCGAAATAATGGTTGCCTATTTTTTTGCGCTTTTTTTATTATCGCATTTATATAAACTGCGACATAAGAGCTGGTGTTTTCCGCTGCGTACCGTTGCTTTCCGCGGGCACGGCTTCAGCCTTCGACGCACAGGACGTTCTAGTGTAGGTGTTGCGACGGGACGTCGCGTACTTAACCTACCTCGAGAAACCCACTCTGTGGGGGCTTCAGACTCGTGCTATTCCCGCAGGAGTCAACGGCCCTCCGCTCTAAACAACCATCATAATAGTTGAAAGCAAACTAATATTGTACTGTTGTCACACCACCAAGTTAGCGAAGGAAATACACACAGACTCCTGCGGGACAGCGAAGACGATGAGACCCCGCAGCGTTCTTTGCGAGGAGGCTCAGCGCGAGCCCGCGGAAAGCGTAGTGTATTTCCAAAGCGAAGATAAGGCATATTTTATTATGTCGCAGTTTTACCTTATGTGTAAAAAACAACCCTTATTTTACAAGGTTGTCAAGCGAAGTTTTAGAAACATTCTAGGTTTAACTCGTCCAACTTTTTGAACGTATTTTATTGGTTAAAAAGTTTGAGTAAATAAAAAGGAATTTGTCCATCTCTGTCGAATATTGTTATTACGGAGGTGGTTTTTTGTTGCAAGCAAAATCAGATAAAGGAAAATTTGTTACGCTTGCCAGGTTAACGAGGACAGAAATTGATAGGATCAAACAAGAAAAGGAATTATTTTTCTGTCCAATATGTAAGGATCAGGTGATTATCAAAGCGGGGAGCAAAATGATTCCGCACTTTGCTCATCTGTCTATTAGTAATTGTCCATCACACGAGGGTGGAGAAGGCACCTATCATGAAAAGGGGAAGCTGCTGCTGTATCAATGGCTCCAGCATCAGCAGTTGGATGTTACATTAGAGGCTTATATCCCGGAAATTAACCAGCGTCCGGATATGCTCCTCCACTTGAATGGAAGGCGAATCGCAATTGAATATCAATGTGCACGCATACCGGTCTCACAAATCAAACAACGGAATGAGGGGTATAAAAAGGCAGGTATCATTCCGATCTGGATCATCGGCGCGAACCGTTTCAAGCGGCAGACAAAGCATCATATCAAGTTGGATCAGTTTATTACCCACTTCATTCATCAGTTTACTCACGCATTCCTACCGACATTGTTCTTCTTTTGCCCTATTTCCCTCCAGTTCATAACGATACAGGATTTATACTATACAAACATTCGGCAAACCATTGGTAGGATTAGCGCTAATTATCTCACACAAATGCATTTTCCGGATATATTTCGTCAACAGCCCTTTTTGCCAAGGGAAATATTTCAATTATGGAAAAGGGAAAAGCAGCGATTTCGTTTAAGGCAAAACAATCGTCTATATGGCAGAGAATTGGCATGGCACCAGTGGTTATACATCAAGGGCACGAACCGGGAATATTTACCGCCCATTATCCATCTTCCTGTCAAAGCACAATACTGGATGAAAACCCCTACATGGGATTGGCAAAGTAGACTCTGTTTGGAATTGCTTCATCCCATGCCAACCGGTCAAGTCTTTTCACTAAAGTCGTGTCAACGGCTCCTCCAACGACATCTATTCCACAGACATGAATTTCCTTTAATATCATCCGCTACAGATCCGATTGAACAATATCTTCAATTGCTAGTTCAATTAGATATCCTTCAACAATGCGCTTCCCACACTTTTAAAAAAATAAATACGATACCTTTCTATAAACATATTGAAGCAGCTTTAATTGGCGATGAGAGGCTGATGAATCAGTTAATGATGAAGAAGGAACAAAATACGAGCATGTTTCACTAATAATTCGTTATACTAAAGAATGTAGTGTATTTTTGCAGGAGTTTTTTTAAAATTCCCGAATTAACTTATAGGGAACAGAACAAAGGGAGGAATTAATATGGCACAAGGAACAAAAGCATTACCAAAAAGAAGCGAAGTACCAGAGGAGTATACCTGGGATTTGGAAGCTATTTTTGCAACGGATGAACTGTGGGAGGAAGAGTTAAAGGCATTAAAAGCAGCATTTCCAAAAGTGGAGGCATATCAAGGAAAACTGGCAGATTCCTCACAAACATTATATGAATTATTTAAGCTTCAAGATGAGCTTGCGGAGCGATTAGGTAAGCTGTTTACTTACGCACATATGCGATATGATCAGGATACGACGAACGATTTCTATCAAGGTATGAATGCGCGGGCTGAGAGTCTGCTTACATTGGCGTCCAGCTCGATGAGTTTTATCGTACCGGAAATACTTGCGATAGATGAAGCGAAGGTAGATGCTTTCCTGAAAGAAAACGAAGCGCTACAATTGTACAAGAAAACCTTGGATGAGATTACCCGTCAAAGACCACACGTGTTAAGTGAAAAAGAGGAAGCATTATTAGCGGAAGCATCTGAACCGATGTCGAGTCCTTCACAAACATTTAGCATGCTGAACAATGCGGATCTTACTTTCCCAACGATTAAAAATGAAGACGGGGAAGAGGTAGATCTCACTCATGGCAGATATATCGGCTTCCTCGAATCAAAGGATCGTGATGTTCGTAAAGCGGCATTCAAAGAGATGTATAACACGTATGGGAGCTTTAAAAACACATTTGCATCCACTTTGAGTGGCGATGTGAAATCGAATAACTTCTTTGCGAAGGTGCATAACTATGATTCCGCCAGACAAGCTGCACTGGATAATAATAATATTCCGGAACAAGTATATGAAAATTTAGTGGAAGCGGTAAATGAGAAACTACCATTACTGCATCGTTATACAGCATTGCGGAAAAAAGTGCTAGGACTGGATGAATTGCATATGTATGACTTGTATACGCCGCTTGTTCAGGATGTAGATATGAAGATTTCTTATGAAGAGGCAAAGGAATATGTCGTTGATGGTTTAGCTCCTTTAGGCGAGGAGTACATCAGCATTATTAAGGAAGGTTATGCAAACCGTTGGATTGACGTGGAAGAGAATAAAGGCAAACGCAGTGGCGCTTATTCATCCGGTGCATATGGCACCAATCCATATGTGTTACTAAACTGGCGGGATAGTGTAAATGATACGTTCACATTGGCACATGAATTGGGCCATTCGTTGCACAGTTATTATACGAGAAAATCACAACCATTCCGTTATGGAGACTATTCGATCTTTGTTGCAGAGGTTGCATCTACGTGTAATGAAGCGCTTTTAAATGAATATATGTTAAACAACTTGGAGGATGAGAAACAAAAGCTCTTTCTTTTGAACCACTTTCTGGAAGGATTCCGTGGAACTGTATTCCGTCAAACCATGTTCGCTGAATTTGAGCATGATATTCATGCGAGAATGCAAGATGGGGAAGCAATGACTGCTGATAAGCTTACGGAAATTTATTATAACCTGAATAAAAAATACTTCGGTGAAGCAGTTGTTTCTGACGAAGAAATCGGATTGGAATGGGCTAGAATACCCCATTTTTATATGAATTATTATGTGTATCAATATGCGACAGGTTATTCAGCAGCAACCGCGCTTGCAAATAAAATTCTGGATGGCAGTGAAGGGGCAGTTGAACGCTACCTTGACTTCTTAAAAGCAGGAAGCAGCGATTATCCGATTGAAGTACTGAAAAAAGCAGGCGTTGATATGACATCCAAACAACCAATTTTAGATGCGTTAGCAGTGTTTGAAGAAAAACTGAACGAAATGGAAAAAATGTTATTGAAATAAATGACAGGGGAAAACAGGATGAACCATGTGTGCATCCTGTTTTTTTATCGCAGTTTGGCGGGCAGTAAAACTCCCAGCTCAAAATAGGAACACCGAAAATTTAGGTGGGGGATAACTGCCCGCACAAGCCCTACAAGCAGGGAACAAAGACTAAAATCACCACTTCCAGTGGCACCGTCTTTGAAACCCACGTCGTGTGGGCCTCAACTAACATTCAGTGGAAAAACTCCCACTGAATGAAGTTTCACTTTACCTCATTCTTCGGTATACGCCTCTGTGTGTGAATGTATAAATGGCTAAATAGATAGAGATAAATAATAGTGGTAGCGTGAAATAAAGTGGGATCAGATTCATAAGCCCAAGGATATTTAATATAAAGGCAACAATAACAAGCAACAAAAACAGCACTGGGTATAAGCTTTGCAACCTTATTCACTCCTGTCTACGTTTGATTATATGTTAAGATATGTTTCTAAAATGTGAAGTAGAAGTGAATTTTTTGTGAAAACATGCACAAACTTATTGTCTTTTAATAATATCCCTGTTATATTTAACATGTAAGTTAAAACAAACAAAACCCCTTTGTTTGATCATGAACTTTCTCCCATCCCCCTTTGTATAAATACAAAGCGTGAGAATAAAGAGGATATACACTGCCCTGTATATCCTCTTTTTATTTATGTAAAAAAAATAGCCCTTTGCAAGGCTATTAGTATTACACTGATCTCTTGAAATAATATTTTATTGAAAATCAGTATAAGTGCAACTACACCTCTGTCATCGCCTTCCAGGCTTGTCACTCGGCTAGTTTTCTTTACACTGATTTGGAAAAAATATTTTATGTGAAATCAGTATAAGTGCAACTACACCTCTGTCATCGCTTTCCAGGCTCGTCACTCGGCTAGTTTTCTTTATATTTCCAGAAGGATCCGTATTTGACTGGGATTCTTTCTGCTTTTCGTTTTAGTTGTAGCTTTTTCATTTCTTTATCTGTCTTCGCAAGTGACCAATCATAGACAACGGAAATTTCCTTGTTTCCAACAACACCGTAAAAGGCCAGAAAGTCTTCCAGTGGCGGTTTTTCAGAAGGAATCGGATTTTTCTGTAGCATCTCCATTAATACACGTACATAAATGTCATAAGGATAAAGACCGGAAACTTTGATGCCTTCTTCCTCTGCCACTTGGTTGAAAAATACAATTGTAGGGATGTAATCTACTTCCATCTCCATTGTTAATTTTAAGTCACATTGTAAAGCTTTCTTTGCAGAAGGGGAGAAGAGATCGTTTTTAAATTCTGTGATATCCAAATTCGCTTCCCTTGCACAATCCACTAATACGTCTCTATCAGAAACATTTTGTTTACCAAGAAATAAATATTCCTGCACTTTACGCAAGAAAACCCTGCCCGCTTTCTTTCCTTGCAATTCAGCAGCTTTTATTGCTAAGGAAGCCTTCCATGGAAGGGAAACAGGATTATCAATCCACAGATCGCCATCACAGCTCATCCCTGTACGTTTTGCAGTTTTTTCCCAGATCTCTTTTAATTTTCTTGGTTCATGAAATTGATCTTTATTTAATGTATTTAAATGACCAGTTACAATCGGCCGTATTGTAAAAAATCGACCATATTCGACCGAAAGCTTCTTTAAGTATGGCTCTAAAGACCAGCATTCCGGACAAAGAGGATCAATAAAAACATAAACTTCAATTGGCTTTTGAACAAAATCAAAAAAGCTATATCCCGACGATGTGTTAGTACGATTTGAGCGATTTAGCCCAGTTTGATTACTCACATCGATTCTCCTTTCTCTTATTCCGGTGTATTCATCATATGATTTGCAGTCATGGATAATTTATCAAATATAGCTGTACGATAAGGCTCTTCAATCTCTGCTTCAATTAAAGCTTCTGACATACAATCAAGCCATGCATTCCTTCTTTCAGGTGTGATCACAAAGGGTAAATGTCTTCTTCTTAGCATTGGATGACCACGATCTTCATTATAGAGCTGTGGGCCACCAAAAAACTGTGTTAAAAATAATCGTTGTTTTCGTGCTGTCTCTGTTAAATCATCGGGAAAAATAGGAATTAATTTTGGATGCTTCCCAACCCGCTTATAAAATGCGGTAACAAGTCTATCTATCGAATCAAAACCACCAATGGCTTCAAATATGGTTCCAGGTTTTGTCATTATGATTGCTCCTTGCTTATTCAGTTATATATATTGTAGCAAGCCAGCGATAAGGGAGCAAACCAAATGAACTTTGGTGGATGACTATTTACCTATTGTTTGGAGCTAAAAAAGCGTTTAATTTTATTTGGTGTATGTTTTTTTTCGATCTGGTAGGTTTCTAGTAAGGAATGAAATGCCTTGATACCAATTGCTTCGCTAGGTGCTTCTACCTCCAATTCATAATCGGATTTTCCATTATACGTACTATAATCCAATACGACGAGGACATCATGGTGATGCAGCTCGCGACGTTCGGTAGTTAGGCTCCCGTAATAAATCAGATCGGCAGTTGAAATGCCCTTATTTGCTAGTTGTTTGGCAGTATTTTCTTTTTCATTGATATTTCCGGCTATCCAATCAAGGGCTTCTTGTTTCGTTAAGGCATCATGCGTCTCAAGTAAACCTTGTGGATGGGGCTCTTTCAATGTTAATTGATACTTTCCCTGCTTTTCTCTAATCCTTAGCGCACAACCATTTTGTTTGAGGAAAAAGTCCTCCGTTTCAAAATAATGATTTGTTTGTGTGATACCATTCTCAGGGAAAGGCAGTCCTTTTAAAATATGATTAAATTCTTCTTTTGTTAATAAATTTTTATATTCAATTTCAATTTCCTGTGTCATGATTAACCTCCGAATGGGACTTGCATCGTTTATTTATGAATATAACGGAGTTTATTTTAATATGCAAAGGTTAGCCATTATAATGAGATATGGTAAAATGGTAGTAGTAATTCCATGAAAAGAGAGTCGGGTGGTGTTGATGATGAATTGGGGAGCAATTCTTGCACCTTAT
This sequence comes from Virgibacillus halotolerans, assembly GCF_016908515.1. Taxonomy (GTDB): domain Bacteria; phylum Bacillota; class Bacilli; order Bacillales; family Amphibacillaceae; genus Virgibacillus_M; species Virgibacillus_M halotolerans. The sequence continues at coordinate 44,144 of NZ_JAFBEA010000012.1, read as the reverse complement.
GAGCAGGTAGTTGATGAATTAAAAGTGAAGTTAAAAAGAATGCGCGCACAATTTGAGAATGAATCCAGACATTCCCCAATTGAGTTTATAACTGGGAGGGTGAAGCCCATTCCGAGTATTTTAGAAAAGGCTGAGAAAAAGGAAATCCCATTTGAATACATAGAGAGAGAAATTCAGGATATCGCGGGACTGCGTGTCGTATGTCAGTTTGTAGATGATATATATACGGTTGTAAATATGCTGCGCTCGCGTAAAGATTTGAAGATTATGGATGAAAGAGACTATATAAAAAATGAAAAAGAGAGTGGCTATCGGTCGTTCCATATGATCATTGAATATCCGGTAGAAACCATCCACGGTCAAAAGACGGTGCTTGCTGAAATCCAAATTCGTACATTAGCCATGAACTTTTGGGCAACCAATGAGCATTCATTAAATTATAAATATAAAGGTCGCATACCAACTGCAATCAAAGCACGATTACAACGGGCGGCAGAGGCAGCTTTTAAATTGGACGAAGAAATGTCTACCATAAAAAAAGAAGTGAATGAAGCGCAACGAATTTTTCATCGTAAGTAGCGATGGGATTCCTACAAACAAAGCAGTATACAGCATAATGAGGGGATGAATCATAGTGAAGTTTGCAATTGTATCAAAGGGTGATGAGCGCTCCAATAATTTAAAGGCAACCATCAAGCAATATTTAACCGAATTTGATCTGGAATATGATAAGGAGGAGCCAGAACTCGTTATTTCTGTTGGTGGAGATGGTACATTTCTGGAAGCATTTCATCGGTATATTGGTCGATTGAGTGAAACAGCTTTTCTGGGTGTGCATACCGGGCATTTAGGATTTTATGCGGATTGGCTACCTGAAGAAATAGAAAAGTTGATTATTGAAATTGCTAAAACTCCGAGTCAAATTGTTGAGTATCCATTGCTGGAAGTGACGATTCGCCCGAAATCAGGGGGCGAGGAGGATCGCTTTCTTGCGCTCAATGAGACAACCATTAAAACGGCGGAAGGCTCGGTTGTATTTGATGTGGACATCAAGGGAGAGCATTTCGAAACTTTTCGTGGAGATGGGTTATGTATTTCAACGCCGTCGGGAAGTACTGCATATAATAAAGCACTGGGAGGCGGCATTATACATCCGTCTTTAAATGCGATTCAGTTAACTGAGATGGCATCGATTAATAATCGGGTTTTCCGTACGATTGGTTCCCCATTAATTTTGCCAAAACACCATACCTGTTTTTTGAAACCAATTGTAAATCGAAGTTTTCTGATTGGGATCGATCATTTTACAACAACTTATACGAATGTAAAATCAATCCAATGTCGGGTAGCAGACGAAACCATTCGTTTTGCCCGGTACAAGCCATTCCCTTTTTGGAAGCGGGTACGTGATTCGTTCGTTGCTGATGATGATATTTGATACGACAGTGCAGGTGAATGTTACATGAAATGGGTCATTGAAAAAAAGCATACAGGTATGCTGGTACGTGAATATTTGAAAGAAATCCATGGTTTCTCACGTCGGATCATAAAAGCGGTGAAATTTGATGGTGGGAAAATTATGGTTAATGGGGTCTCGCGAACTGTCCGATATGATTTAGCGGAAGGGGATATGCTACAGGTATTGTTCCCGCCGGAAAAGATTGGGCCTGGAATGGTACCGGAAGCGATGGATCTTAATATTATCTTTGAAGATGAAGATGTGATCGTTATTGATAAACCTTCTGGTATAGCGACGATTCCATCCTGTCATCATCCATCAGGAACCATTGCAAATGGGGTGTTGGCACATTACGAAAAAAATAACATTCCTTATACGATTCATGTGGTCTCGAGGTTGGATCGGGACACGTCGGGATTAGTTTTAATTGCTAAACATCGGTATAGCCACTCCTTGTTAGCGGACTTGCTCCAGGCTGGTAAAGTAAGCAGAACATATCAAGCGATCGTAGAAGGTACGATGGACAAGGTCGAAGGAGTGATTGATGCTCCGATAGACAGGAAGGAAGGTTCCATCATTGAACGCGCTGTTTGCGATACAGGCAAAAGAGCGATAACCCATTATCAAGTACTGCGACAATTTCAGCACTATTCGCTGGTGGAAATTAAACTGGAAACAGGCAGAACACATCAGATCCGCGTTCATTTTTCCCATGTTGGACATCCACTGGCAGGAGATGATTTATATGGTGGTTCTAAATCACTGATCACACGACAGGCTTTGCATTGCAGTGAACTTGTATTCCAACATCCGACATCGGATAAAATGATCAGATTACAATCACAACTGCCGTCTGACATTTTAGGAATGGTGTAGGGCTTCTAGGTCTCATCATAGATCGTAAATTTTTCTTCAAGCAGCGGTTGTTTTGATGGAACGTTCACGATCTTCTCCTCAGGTAAACGGAAGGCAGTTAAGGCATTGCCAAATACGCACCCTGTGTCAATGTTCACGGTTCTATGAACGAATCGAGGCGTTTTCACAGGCGTATGCCCATATACAATCCAGTCTTTTCCCTGGTAATATTGTGCCCAGTCCCGGCGAATTGGGCGTCCATCAGGGTGAAACGCACCGGACACATCCCCATAAAGGACAAAGCTTTCCACTTTCTTATCTGTCCGTCCAATTAAAGATTCCTTGATCCCCGCATGCGCCACAACAGCTTGTACTTCTGGTAGCTGTAAATACAGTGGCGCTTGCTCATATAATGTCATGAACATATGCCTGATTTCTTTTTGCTCCCGATTAGGAAGGGCAGTATATTCTGCGACCGTTGTTTCCAGCCCATGAAGGTGCATGACCTTGTTTCCGAGGAAATAACGATATAATTTATTGCAATGGTTTCCAGGTACATAATAGGCTATTTGTTTGTGTACAACCATATTATAAACAAGCTGAATCGTTTGTAATGAATCGGGGCCACGATCCGTTATATCGCCCAGGAATACAGGAAATCTACCACCTGGATGGACGTAGCTGTTTTGCTTTTTTTGATAGCCAAGTTGCTGTAACAGATTACATAATTCATCAAAGCATCCATGAACATCACCGATTATATCTACTTTCATTATTTTCGCCACCTTATTAGAAAACTTTGCATTCGCCTAGCTTCTGGGCGAGTTGCCTTCGTCTGCGATCATCGCCCTCGCAATGTCTTTATACATTTAAGACATTGCTAAAATATACGTTTTCATTAGTATACATGAATCGTATCATTTTACACCAATAAGTAAATAAAACCTTTACCCGTGATTGGGGAGTGAATTTTTCGGAAGGTGAATAAAAGTTTAACTTTGGATGAATTTGACAAATGTCTGTGTCTTGTTATAATGAGGGATGTGTTTCAAACAACTTAAATTACACCCTCGTTAGGTGAGGCTCCTATATGGAGGTAAGCTACTGCCCAGAAACGTCGAGAGACACCAATGGGTCAGCAGGAACTATCGACTTAAGGTGGTTTCTAATGTAGCCGGATGAATACAAGTTCATTCAAGCCATATAGTGCTAAAACTCTACGATGCAGGTTTATTTATTCATGACTTTAATGATAAACATCCTTCTTCGTGGAGGGTGTTTTTTATTATTTATCAATAACTCAGGAGGTGATGGGAATGGATAGTTCCCCTGACTCGAGAAGGATCAAATGTTGGAATTATAATTTAATCATCAACCGGGAAAAACAGTCCCATCCCTTTAAGCTGATTAGAAAATATTAGTTTTATTCAAGCGGTATTGGGTACATTATTAATAGAGACTCGTCTTTTTTGGTTGGAGAGGAAGTGGAATCGTGGAGAAGACAAAGGAGTATCAAGATCACTTAGTAAAACTGCAAACAACATTAGAAAATGAACAAATGGAGTCGTTTCGGGAAGAATTTCTGGATTTGCATCCGTACGAACAGGCAATGTTTTTTATGGATCAGCCGAAAAAGACACGATTAAAAATTTATGCTTATTTGTCTCCTGAAGAATTAGCTGACATCATGGAGAACATTGAAATTGAAGATACTGAAAAATTTATCACGGAAATGGATCCACGATTTGCATCAATGATATTTTCCGAGATGGCAGCGGATGATGCTGTAGATATTTTAAATATACTGGATAAAGAAAAAGTAGCCAGTTACCTGACGATTATGGATCAGGATGCAGCAGATGAAATTAAACAATTGATTCATTATGAAGAGAAAACTGCTGGTAGTATCATGACAACGGAATTTGTCGCCTTATATAAAACCCAGACTGTCAAAGAGGCGATGCGTGAATTAAAAACAATTGCACCGGATGCGGAGACCATTTATTATTTATATGTTTTGGATGATGCTAAGCGCTTAGCAGGTGTGCTTTCTTTACGTGACTTAATCATCGCGGCTGAAGATACAAAAATTGCAGATGTCATGAGCGAAAAGGTTGTAGCTGTTTCTGTTGCTAAGGACCAGGAAGAAATTGCGAAAATGATGCGGGATTATGATTTCTTAGCTGTTCCGGTGGTTGATTTTCAAAATCATTTATTAGGGATTATTACAGTTGATGACATTCTTGACGTTATGGATGAAGAAGCAAGTGACGATTATTCCAAACTAGCTGGGGTTTCAGACGTGCAAAGACCGGATGACAGCCCGCTTTCAGCTGCAAAGAAGCGGTTACCATGGTTAATTATTCTATTGTTTTTAGGGATGTTTACTGCAAGTTTAATTGATCAATTTGAAGAGACACTGGAGCAAGTAACACTTTTGGCTATATTTATTCCATTAATCGCTGCGATGGCAGGTAATACCGGAACACAATCACTTGCGGTTGCTGTAAGAGGATTGGCAACTGGTGATTTTGGTGGCCAAGGTAAAATGAAATTGATGCTTAGAGAGGCGACAACCGGATTGATTACAGGAACAACCTGTGGTGTCTTAATTACGATTGTAGTTTATTTATGGAAAGGCGAACTGTTTTTAGGATTTCTTGTTGGTATCTCTATCATGGTGACACTGACGATCGCAACCTTGTCCGGTTCAGTCATTCCAATTGTGATGGATCGGTTGAAAATTGACCCGGCAGTAGCTTCTGGGCCGTTTATTACAACCATCAATGACATTATATCGATTTCAGTTTATTTTGGTATTGCAACATCGTTTTTAGACTATTTACTGTAACAGATTGTAAGGGGCATCAGAAATGATGCTCTTTTTTTGATGGCATTTCACTTTACACACTTATAAAATGGGTTCATATACTAGGCTGAGGAATTGAATAGGAAGGAGATATTTTAAATGGGAAAGAAACAATTTGCCAGAGACCCATTGCTTTATATTCATCAGCCATCTATAGGAACACCAGAAGCGCCAATGCAATCGGATTACAGGTCTCCAAGGACCATGCAAACAAATGCACCTCTCAAAGCTAATACGGCTCCTACAACCGTAGCAGAAAGCAACACGAATAAACAGGACCCGATAAAGAAAGTGCCCAAACAGCCGATCAGAAAAACAGCATTTGAAAAACAATTTAATAAAACAAAACAGGAAGACAATACGGCAGAAGCAACCCAGGATGATGAATCCATTCTAACAGATGCAGCAATGTTAACCGAAGATGCAACTAATATCACCGAACCGGTAAAATTTAAAGACAGGTCATTAAAAGATAAAATATCTTATTTTGCTGATGCACCTGAATTCGCGCCGAAAATGCGATGTGAAGTAAAGACAGAAGCAAGAACATATCGTGGTTACATTGTTGATAGGCAAGAAGATATTGTTTATATGCGCACAGGGAAACGGACCTCGAATACAAAAATACCCGTGGAAAAAATCATAGATATTCGGATGTTGGGGTTCTAATTCTTGTTTATTGTAGAAAAAACACCGGGGAGTGTAATCTTAACCCCGGTGTTTTTTTAATGAATTAATTGAAAGCATCAATTGCTGGCAGGCACGTAATGTGACAGAAGCAATTGGCATCGACAGTAATACAAATACCAGTAGCACGTAAACAGCCGGTATATTGATCTACCGGGTTATGGGGATTGTTATTGGCATCTTCCGGATCTCTTAATAATTCCAGAACTGCACAGCAATCATCCATCACCTTTTTAACTCGGAAATAGTAACTTCCCATCACATCTGAAATATTACTCGGATGTGCACCATATCCTTTAAACGGCGAACAACCCTCCTGACAATATAACAGGACTGGAACAGTGTCTAAGCCGTTACCATTATCTGTTTCACCTAACAAATCACTGATTGACTGCTCACAGCTCGAATCACAGCAATTCTCGACGACATCGCTTTGAGCATTTGCGATTTCTTTTAAAACATCGCAAACACAGCTACCAGTATCATATTCTTTTCCACAACTACCCATGAATTATTACCCCTTTCAAAATATATTGACTTAGTTGTCTTTAATACAATATGTGCGAATGGCCAGTTTGTGTAGGCGTTCATGGATAGAATTTTGGAATATATTTAAAGTTTTCCGGGCGAATGACTATACGAAAGTCAGATCTGTACATAGGCTGATAACGACCCAACTTACAAAAGGAGTGATAACAAGATGTCTGAAAGAAAACAGGTTATCCACGTAAAAGATCTCATCATTCAAGCGGACCATGTTTATGTAGAACGTGGCAGGAGAGGGAATGAACACCAACACCAGGAACACGTTCATGGGGAGCATGAGCATAGGGAATCATCCAATGAACATCATCACCATGATTATGAAAACAAGGAATATGATCGGAGACGAAGCGGACCGTTTGGCTGGTTTTAAATATTCATCATACGAGGCAGCTAGCTGTAGCTGCTTTTGTTTTTTCTAAAATAGGATTATTTTAATGAAAAAAGGGTATAGATAGTAGGACAGAAAATAAGCATTGCTTCCGAATAGATATAGTATTACTAATTATCTGATGATTGAGGAGGGGACTTTAATGGGATATATATTGCCTGTACAACCGTTTCAATACAATGATTATCAAAATCGAATCATCGAAACAAAGCAAAACCCGCAATTTATTGATAAACCATTTAAAGTAATTTTAGAAAAACAACATCAGGAAATAACAAAAGAATATGAACGAATCAATAAAACAATGTATCGAAATGTACTTCCCAAAAAAAACGATCAAAAAGTGTTTGCGAGTCTTACAGGAAAAGGCAGTAAATTCAACGAAAGTGTATAGAATCGGTTCTAAAAGGGAGCAATGCGCTGAATATGATTAAATTAATTTTTATTCTTTCTTTCTCCCTTGTTTTTCAATAAATGACTGTAAAAAAAGTGGTTTATCTTTCATATATTCGGCGTAAAATACATCTTCGGGCTTCTCATAACCCTGTTTTTTTAATTCATTGTAAAGCCAGTCGATAGATAAATGAAGTTCCTGTAGGTTGTCGTTAATGATTTCACCATCTGAAATTAAAGTTGCTGATAAATTTACATCTGCTGATGGTGCCTTTATATCCGCTTTTGTTGTTGGTTGATATTCGGATTTCTTCAACACGGACAAGGTACCATTAGATTCCATAATGGCATATTCAACTTCCTGTATTGAAAAAGTGTCTTTTGCCCGTAGTAAATGCAACACTTCACCAATATCAATTTTATTCTTCCTCATTTCTTCCCGGATTAATTTCCCTTTATGAATAATAATGGATGGTTTTCCTTCTAGTACAAACCGTGTGCCTTTAAATTTTTGTGTGATGATCTCGACCATGTATAACAAAACGCCCCACACAACAACAACATAACCAATTTCGAACAGACCTGCTTCCTTGTCAAATAGGGCATTACCGACAAGTTCACCCATAACGATTGCAGCAATAAAATCAAATGGTGTTAATTGGGACATCTGTGTTTTTCCGAGGACTTTCGTTAATATAAATAAGGCTGCAAATCCAAATAGTGTTTCGAATAACATTGGCAGCATACTTTCCATTTGCATGATCCCCTTTTTTAACATTTACTTTTTAGGATAACCTTAAAAATAAATGTCATGCATAGGATAAATGGAAAAAAATAAGGATTCCCCGTGAAATAGGGAAACCTTATTTTACAATTGCTTTATCATTGTCACATGTGGAATACCTGCATCCATAAATTCACCGGATACGACTTCATAGCCGAGTCGCTTATAAAATGCAATGGCATGTGTTTGTGCGTTCAACTTAGCTTTTGTATAACCTTTTTCTGTAATGGCTGCTTCCATTGCTTCTATCATATGAGAACCATGTGATTTTCCACGATGGTCTTTTAATATACAAATGCGTTCCAATTTACCATAGTCATCAGCAAAGCGCAGACGGCTTGTTGCAATGACCTCGTTTCCTTCATAACCAATGAAATGGGTAGATGTTTTGTCATACTCGTCGAGTTCTTCTTCCGCTGGCACTTTCTGTTCTTCAACAAAAACAACCATTCGAACGTGATAGGCTTGCGCTAATTCCTCTTTTGATTTTACCGTTTTAATGTTCACATGAATTCCTTCCCAAATACGAACGTTTCATAAACAGTCCATGAACCATTCTCTAACTGATATAATAGTTGGAAACGATCAATCGCATCTTCATATTTATTGTCTCTCATCTTCAAGCTACCAAAAACATCTGAATACTCGTCATGCTCTAACGCTTGTGCAAGTGTAATGTGTGGTACAAAGTTATACGCACCATTTCTCGGGAATTCTCCCTGGTTTAATTTTTCATTCAAATCGATTAATGCCTGGATAGGCTCAACCTTCAAATAAATCGTATTGGTTACCGGAGCAAAGGTACTTACTTTATTAATATTGATGGTAAAGGGCCTTGTTTCGTTTGCGATTTTCTTAAGTTCCGGGACAAGCGCTTCAATCAGCTCATCTTCGGCTTTAAAAGATTCCTTCAATGTAATGTGCGGCGGAATTAACGCATAATGGGGATCATAACGTTTTCTGTATGAGTTCGCTTCATCTTGTATTCCTTTTGATGGAAATAATACGATGCCGTAGTTTGTCATTAGTAAAACCTCCTAAAGATATTTTTAACATGTTATCTGTATAGTGTTTAGTGATGATGGATATAAGTACAAGATTTACTCTTCATTATAACAAATATATCAGATAAATAGGAACAATTTAATAAAAAACATTAGAAAAATTGGCATTCGCCAAGCCTTGTATGGTGAATGCCTTCGCCTGTGCTTAAGCAGATAGGGAAGTTATTCGAACATTGTCATTAAAACATTTGGTAAATCTTTTTGCCAATACTTCCAGGTATGTGTGCCATCTTCTAATTCCCGATAGGTATAGCTCGCACCTTTAGCGGTTAACGCCTTACTTAGCTCCCGGTTAGGTGTAACAAAATCAAGCGTCTGTCCGTTTGTTGTTTTGACAGCCGTTTCCGCTGTACCGATCGTATGATAAATATCAATCGCATGAATGTTTGACGTCTGTTCCACAGCATCGATCACGGTTTGATCAACATAAGGAGATTGCATCATCACTTTACCGAATGTGTTCGGGTATTTCAATGCCGTCATTAATGCTAATGTGCCAGCTAGCGAGTCACCGATTAGTGCTCGTGATTGCCCCATATGATAGGTAGGGAGTATATCATCAAGCAAAGGTACCACCTCATGGACAAGGAATTTGATATAGTCGGCTTGTTGCTCCCCATTCGGATGGTACTTCTTGCTGCGGTCAAATTTATCTCGATAGTGTATGCCGACAAATACGGTATTTGTTATTTCGTTATTGGCGTGCAGTTTATCACTTAGTGTTGCAATGCGCCCCATTTGATAATAATCATTTCCATCCTGCATTATACAAATATTATATTTGTATAATGGGGAGAATGCCTCTGGCTGATATAATGTTAATGTAAGGCTTTCAGCTAAATATTTACTTTCAATGATTTCTTCCACCATTTTTCCTTTTCTTCCCATTAATATACACCTCAGGTTCGCCATAATTATTCAATTCATATTATATCATTAATTTGCTTGCTCTAACAATTGCTTGGTTTGCAGCTGGTAATAGTCACCTTTTAATTTCATCAGCTCATCATGGCTTCCTTGTTCGATGATTTCCCCATGGTCCAGCATAATAATCTTATCCGCTTCCTGGATCGTATTGAGGCGATGCGCGATAACAAAGCTTGTTCTACCGTGCATCAGTCGTTTTAATGCTTCCTGAATTTTTAATTCGGTGATCGTATCAATATTACTTGTTGCTTCATCTAAGACAAGGATGGATGGTTCAGCAATTAATGCCCTTGCGATTGTTAACAATTGCTTTTGTCCCTGACTGATACCACTGCCATGCTGATCGAGAATCGTATCATATCCGCTCGGCAGTTTGATAATGAAATCATGTGCATTGGCATCTTTTGCTGCATGAACCACTTCCTGATCTGTCGCATCCAAACGACCATAGCGAATGTTATCCCTGATGGTTCCTTGAAACAAAAAGGAATCCTGTAATACAAATGCCATATGTTGCCTTAAACTGGACCGTTTAATATCCTTCAAATCGACCCCGTCTAGTGTCAATTTCCCACTGTCATAGTTGTAAAAACGGGCAATTAGATTAATAATCGTTGTTTTGCCTGCCCCGGTATGCCCAACAAATGCCACCGTTTCACCAGGGTGCGCTTCTAAACTGAGATCCTTCAAAATCGTTGTTTCCTCGTAACCAAAAGAAACATGGTCAAAGACAAAATGCCCCGTGGTGTCAGACAAGTCCACTGCTGTACTCTCATCGGTTTCCTCTTGTTCCTCATTCATGACATGAAATACCCGCTCCGCACCCGCGATTGCCGAAAGCAGGACGTTGAATTGGTTGGAGAGTTCATTTAACGGTCTAGTGAATTGTCGTGCATATTCGGTGAAAATAACAATAACCCCAACCGTAATGTGTCCGTTGATCGCCAAAATACCACCAACTAACGCAATCATTCCAAAGCTTAAAAAGTTCAGCATGTTCATTACTTTAGGGATAAATCCGGCAATTGTTTGCGCCCAGAAACCCGTATGCTGCAGTTTGCTGTTTTTCTCTTCAAACTCATCGATAACACGTTCTTCCTGTGAAAAGGTTTTGACAATATGCTGACCGGAAACGATCTCTTCTACATAACCATTCAGATCACCGAGATCCTTTTGTTGCAATTTGTATAAGGGACCAGTACGCTTCGTAATCCACCTCATTCCGAGAAACATAAACGGAATCACACCCATGGTTACCAACGTTAAAAGGGGACTTAGTATCAGCATGACTACAACGGTTCCGATTAGTGTAATCACGCTGGAAAAGATTTGGATAACCGATTGATTCAATGTGTTATTGATATTATCCACATCATTTGTCACCCTGCTCATTAATTCTCCCTGTTGTCGTTTATCAAAAAAGGAAATCGGCAGGTGATGGAAATGATGAAATAAATCATGCCTTAAATCGTATACCGTATTTTGTGCAATTCCAACCATCCAGAAGTTCTGCAGGAAAATGGACAGGGAATGGAATAAATAAACCATTAGTAAGCCAAGCAATAGCATACCTAATCCGGCTGTCTGCTTCGTCACAATAAAATCATCAATCGCCATTCCAATTAAATAGGGTCCAAGCAGTGCCAGACCAGAACTTACGATCACCATCAAAATGACGAGGAAGAGCTTGGCTTTTTCTTTTGCCATATAAGACCAGATTCGTTTAATGGTTCCCGCGGTGTTTTTCGCTCTCTTTTTTTCTTTTTTATCGATGTTTTCTAAAGGAATCCGTTGATATTGAAAAGGTTGTTTTAATTTATTGAACGGCATTGGTATACTCCTTTCCAAATTGTGATTCCACAATTTGCACATAAAGGTCCGACTGTTTAAGCAATTCATGATGGGTGCCGGTTTCCAGTACTTTTCCTTCATCCATCAATAAAATTCGGTCAGCATTCATCGCAGTGGATACTTTTTGTGTAATAATGAATGTTGTACAATGATAGTCCTGAATGGCATCTAGCAGCCTCGATTCTGTCGTCAGGTCCAGCGCACTTGTACTGTCATCGAGCATTAATATTTTTGGTTGACGAATCAAGGCGCGGGCGATTGAAATGCGCTGTTTTTGTCCACCTGACAGGTTAACCCCTTTTTGTCCGACCTTCGTATCATATTGCGCGGCAAGTTCTATAATTGTATCATGAATTTGCGCATCTTTAGCCGCTTGGATGATCTCGTCTTTTGTTGCATGTTGCTTTCCCCAAGCGATATTATCGGCAATCGTGCCGGTGAACAACAGGGGACTTTGAGGGACATATCCAATGCTTGCTCGAAGCTGTTCCATTGTATAATCCGTAATGGCTTTTCCATCAATCATAATGGATCCTTTGCTCACCTCATACAATCGGGGGACGAGCTGGAACATCGATGTTTTTCCAGATCCTGTCGCACCAATGATCGCCAATTTTTCCCCGGCACCTACACGAAAAGAAATATCTTTTAAGATTGTTTCGTTCGTATTTGGGTATTTAAAGGAAACGTGGTCATATTCCACATCTCCATGTTGCACTGCCATGTGTTGATCTGCCTCGAAACGGTCATTTTTGTTCACCTTGACTGTAAGGACATTGCTGATCCTATCCGCGGAAGCTTTCGCACGAGAGAAGCCCATAATAATGAATGTGAACATCGAAACCGACATGGATACCCTTAATGCATAGTTAACAATCGCAACCACGTCACCGACAGAAGTTTCTCCGGCAACCGATTGGATGTTACCGAACCAAATAATGAAAATCAGGCTTAAGTTCATGACAAATAAGAGAATGGGGGAGGACGCCTCGACAAAGCGGAACGTCTTTTGAGTAATATCTGCCAAATTTCTATTTGCTTTTGTAAACCGGCTCTCTTCATGATTTCTACGCAGAAATGCCTTGATTAACCGCATACCAGCAAGGTTCTCTTGCATTACACGGTTCACATTGTCCACACGCCGTTGTACCTTATCAAATAAAGTTGTTGAAACTTTGAGTACCCAGAGAATAAAAGCAACCAATAACGGTACGGTAATAAGGAAAATAAGTGCAAGTTTTGCATTCACAATAAATGCCATTACCACACCACCAATTACAATCAGTGGTGCCTTAGACATAATCCGGAGCACCATGAAAATCGTATTTTGAATCTGTCTGACATCATTTGTAAACCTTGTAACCAGTCCGGAAGTCGGATACTGATTTAAATTCGCAAACGAAAACTGTTGAATCTTACGAAATAACTTTTCCCGGATATCATAAGCAAATCCGAAGCTTACATGTGAAGCAAAGAACGAATTTAATATACCTGCAATAAACGCCAGAAAAGCGAGGCCAATCATAATGCTGCCCCACATTACAATGTTATTGATATCCTGATTGACAACACCATCATTAATCATCTTTCCGAGGAAAAAAGGAAGGAGCAGTTCGACACCAAGTTCAACCAGCATTAAAGAAAAAGCCAATACCATGTGGAGTTTATATGGTTTTAAAAATGATAATACAAGCTTCACGTTATACCTCCATATTAAAAAAAGAACGATTTTAGTACCTTTATAATAGCAAATGTAGCTTGGTTTATCCAATAACTGTTTCGGAATTCGAAATAGTTTGGGGTCTGTCCCCTGATGCTCTAATGTGTTAAAGTGCTGGGGTGGATTTGTGATATTAATAAGAGAGTGAATCAAGGGCGAGGGAAAATATTCTATATGAAGACAAAAAGCGCCAAACGCTGATCAACAACGTTTGGCGCTCTGGCTATGATTCCGATTGGGCTCGAACCAACGACCTCTACCCTGTCAAGGTAGCGCTCTCCCAGCTGAGCTACGGAATCGTATGTAATAACGACAATACTTACTATATCCAATCTACCTGGTTCTGTCAATAGAAAAAACAACAAAATTCGCAAGGTGCTCATGAAGATGCAAAGCGAACGAAAAAGGTGCTCTTGTATGTTATCGATGTAGGGATATGTACCAACGGATCAAACAAAACTTATAATGGTCTGACCCGAGATTTATCGGGAAAGGGCAGCCTATCCTTTCCCACACCAACAATCAATTGAAGAAAGTCTTATATATGGCGGTTTTATATGGAGTGTTGCATGTAATATTGAAATTTACGGTTCTTATTTTAGTAGATATTCCCGTTTTTTATTTCATCCAACGCGTTTGTCAACGTATCGATTTGGGCTTGCATTCTTTCCAACTTCTGATCCAATTCTTTCTGTTCCTGCTGTTCTTGCTTATCTTCAATTTTTTCTTCTTCAATCGCTTCTAATAGCGCTAAGATACCAAGCGCTTCGCCTATAGTACTGAAAACAGACGCTATCAGTTCGAGTTTAATACTTAAATCTAATGGCGACTGCTCAGTTTGTTGTTCAGCACTCTCATCATTTTCCCCCATCTGATCGCCCCTCTGTATCAGGATTGATGAGCTTCATACTAAATATATGCTGAAGCGAAGTATTCATACGTATTTTTTGACGGGGGAACTTATTTAATAAGTAGACCAGCAGCATCCAAATCATGACATGCTGCTTCGATTTTATCGTTTGAATCTGCTTCCAGTGTGTGTAAATGAATACCTGCTGTTAAGGCAGATAAATAAGTGGCTTTGCTATCATTTATTTTCTTGACAAATTGGTTTACTTCCGCACGATTGCTTACCCTAATCGACGCCGTTATATCACCATATACCGCATGTTCCACAATGACATCTTTCACGGTAACGCCATGATCGACAATGATTTGTAATTCTTCCAGCGTTTGCTCGGCTGTATGATTACAGACAATGACACTGCGCCGTACATCCACTTCGTTTTGGTTTAGTAGCATGTATCCTTGACTTGTCGCAATAATGGGTTCATTTTTAGCTTTTAAAATAGAAACGTCCTGGACGATAACTTGTCTACTCACATTTGTTTGCTTTGCAAATTCACTGCCGGTAATCGCGCGGTTGGTTTCTTTTAGTCTATCCATAATTAGCCTCTGCCTTGCTTCAGAGGACATTTTCGTTTGGTCTTTCATCATAATCCTCCTCTTGATACTTTCATCTTTCAACAAAATTTTCCACCATTCGAAAAAAATCTGCTTGCTATTATAATAGTCTTATGTAAATATAGATGTCAAGACACCTAGATAGATATCTGTAAATGTTTAGTCGTTTTAATGTGAATATTTTCACGAACTATGCATTCCTATACCACATAAAAATAATATAAGGAGTTATGATGATGAATCAATTAAAATTACGTACACAGCTGGAAACTTTTTTGTTAGAGGATATTGGAGACCAGGATATCACCAGTCAAAGTATCTTTCCGTCTGATAAAGCAGGAAAGGGCGTATTTATCGCAAAAGCGGAAGGCATTATTTCCGGGTCAGAAGTGATCAAAGCGGTCTACCACTTATTGGATCCATCGATTGAAGTTGTTGCTCATAAAGCCGATGGGGAACGGGTTACCAGTGGGGAGAAAATCGCTGATGTGGCTGGACCAATAACGCATTTACTCACAGGTGAGCGGGTGATTCTGAATATCATACAGCGGATGAGTGGAATTGCGACGATTACGAATCAGTGTGTAGAAGCGCTGAACGATGCTACGATCCAGATTTGTGATACTAGGAAAACAATGCCTGGGCTGCGCATGTTTGATAAATATGCAGTTACCTGCGGTGGTGGGAAAAATCACCGGCAGGGATTGTATGATGGTGTCATGATTAAGGATAACCATATTTCTTTTGCAGGATCGATTACGGCAGCGGTCGAATCTGTTCGGGGGCAAATCGGTCATATGGTAAAAATAGAAGTGGAAACAGAAACAAAAGAAGAAGTACTTGAGGCAGTTGCCGCGGGAGCCGACGTGATCATGTTTGATAATCGTTCACCAGAGGAAGTCAGGGAATTTGCTACATACGTTCCGGAGACAAGCGTAACCGAGGCTTCTGGAGGAATTACGCTGGAAAACTTGGCATCTTATCAGGACACGGGGGTCCAGTATATCTCGTTAGGATTTTTAACCCATTCTGTACAGGCATTGGATATTAGCTTTCAAAGAGGGCAATAAAAAATGAGTGGATCAGCAATTAGTTTGTTAGGTTGGAAGTTTAGCAGGCTTAGCGCATTGTTTTTAGGGATATTGTTTTTGACTGCATGTGGGAACGAAGCGGCTTCTGGTTCGACAGTAAACGATTCGATTCAAACCACAATCATTGGTGGTCGAACGGGTGGCGCGTGGTCTGTGTTTACAGAGGGCGTTGCAGAATCGGTCCGGCGGGAACATGATGGAGCCATGATTACAGTGGAACCCGGCGGAATCGTGGAGAATCCGCCAACAGTAGGTACAGACACTGTTCCATACGGCATGTCTTATGCCATGACTGCATACGCTGCTTATCGCGGTGAGGAACCGTATGATAAATCCTATGAAGATATCAGGGCTGTCAGTGTGGTTGTCCCAGCTAATTATTATCAATTTATCGTCAAAGCAAACACGCCATATGATTCTTTCGAGGCGCTCATTGAAAATAAGGCAGCCCTTCGTTTGTCTGTGGATCAAAAAGGATCAGCGGGTGAGATTATTACCCGATATATTTTAAAGGAATATGGGATTACTTATAACGATATTATCTCCTGGGGTGGATCTGTTGATCATTTAGATGATGCCAAGACATTTGAACTGATGGCTGATAACCGGATTGATGCGACGGGGGACGCTGTGTCCGTGCCTTCCAGTGATATTATCGAAGCATCGACAACCATGGATCTTAAACTGTTCTCCATCAACCCAGAGATAATGGAAGCAGTGTCAGACGATCTTGGAATGGAGACAGGTACGATAGAAGCGGGGAGTTATCCGTTTGTAGAGGAAGATAAAGATACAGTAAATACACCAGCTATTTTAATTGTACATAAAGATGTACCGGATGAAGAGGTTTATGAGGTAACCAAATCGATTTATGAAAACCTCGACTATTTGGGGACGGTACATAAAGAGTTTAAAAACTTAACAGAACAAAAAATGATGGATGTGGGACAGGTTCCACTACACCCAGGGGCGGAAAAGTTTTTCCGAGAAAAGGGGTTCATCGATTAAGCGAGTCTATTTCATCCTACTTTAAAAACAATAAGAGCACTTGCCGGAGAAAGAAGGTTTTCGAGTCGTGGATTTTTTTAAAAATAGTGTAACCGGATGGTTTACGGAAGGGGATAAACGTGAATTATCCGGGATTTCTTTTAAAATAGTTGGCATTACTGCATTTGCTTTATCGATATTTCAAATTTGGGCCGTTGTCTGGGGAAAATTAAATCCAATTAACCAAATGGCGATACATCTGGCGTTTATATTAGGATTAACCTTTATGATATATGGCTATTCTAAAAAAACAGGATCCAGTCGCATGCCGACATGGGGCGATTATGCTTGTACAATCCTTGCCTTTGGGGCAGGAATATATTTCACAGTCCATGCCGAGCGAATTGCGGAAAGAATTCCGATCATGCATCCTCTAACCTATCTTGATCTATTCTTTGGGGTGGTGTTTGTCCTTTTAAGTATTGAAGCAGCGCGTCGGGCGATTGGTTTTCCAATTATCGTTATTGTCTTTATCGGTATCGCTTATGCTTTAGGAGGCCATCATTTAAACGGACTATTGGCACATCGGATGTTTCCGCCTGTAGAAGTTTTGGATGATTTAGCCTTTAGTTTTAATGGACTATGGGGTTCACCAATTTCAGTGGCAGCTTCTTTTGTGTTTATGTTTATGTTGTTTGGAGCATTTTTAAATCATGCAGGAGCAGGAACTTTTTTCTTCCAGCTTTCAACCGCAATTGCAGGTAGGTCGAAGGGAGGGGCTGCCAAGGTAGCGGTACTGGCCAGTGCATTGTTTGGTTCGATATCCGGAAGTCCGACAGCAAACGTGGTGACGACTGGAACTTTTACAATTCCTGTAAGCAAGCGCACGGGCTATAAGCCATCATTCGCTGCAGCAGTAGAAGCTGCTGCTTCTACTGGGGGAAGTATTTTACCACCGATTATGGGGTCATCTGCCTTCCTAATGGCAGCTGTAACCCAGATATCATATGGGGCGATCGTCATTGCTGCGATTATTCCAGGTGTGCTTTACTATGTTTCCTTGCTTATTATGGTCCACTTTGAGGCATTGCGATTGGATTTACCGCGTGCGGCCAGGGAAGACATCCCGCGTATTGCTAATGTGTTGAAGGAAGGCTGGTACTATTTTATTCCTTTAATTGTTTTAGTCTTGTTCCTTGTTCAAGGTTACAGTCCTTCTAAAACGGGGCTTTATGGGATATTATCCGTTATCATGGTTAGCTGGTTTAACAAAAATTCACGAATGGGTATCAGGAAAATCATGATTGCGATGGTCGATGGCGCCAAGTCGTCGATACCGGTAACAACAGCTTGTGCAGCGGCAGGACTCGTTATAGCCGGTATTATGTCGACTGGGCTTGGTGGGAAATTAACCAGTATTGTCCTTGGATTAACGGAAGGGATGCTGCTGCCTACATTGGTATTCGTGATGCTCATTTGTATTATTTTAGGCATGGGGATGCCAGTTGCGGCCGCCTATATATTAACAGCAATGTTAGCGGCACCAGCATTAATGGAATTAGGGGTTTCTGGCCTGTCTGCCCACTTGTTTATTGTATACTTTTCCATATTTTCAGCGATTACGCCTCCTGTTGCTGTGGCCGCGTTTGCGGCAGCCGGGATTGCCGGCAGTAACCCTAACCAAGTAGGACTGGAGGCTGTTAGGTTGGGATCAGTCGGTTTTATTGTTCCGTTCCTATTTGTGCTGGAACCAGCCTTGCTGATGGAAGGTTTGGTCGTCGAGATCGTTGTATCGATAATCACTGCGATCATTGGTGTGATCACACTCGCAGCAGGTGTGATCGGTTGGCTGGTTACAAGTACCACTATTCTGGAACGAATCCTTTTACTAGCAGGTGGTTTATTAACCATGTATCCTGGTTTCGTGTCAGATGGTATTGGTATCGGATTGGTCGTTTTGGTCTTAGCAATGCAGCGGAGGCGGATGGGTATGATTTCCCGGGAAATTTCGCGTGATGAACGTGTGCTGGGGGAAAGGACCAGTGAAGGGTAGTAGAGAAAAAAGGGTCAATAGCCATCTATGAATATTTGCCTATTGACTCTTTTCTTTTACAATTGCTTCATCTTTTTCAATCGGATGGATGGCAAGCTTATCTGTTACCCTTAAATCAATATGACAATAACCATTCGGGTTCTTTTCCAAATAGTCTTGGTGCTCATCATCCGCCAAATAAAAGTTATCTAAAGGCTGTACTTCGGTGACAATCTCATCTTCATAGGAAGCCTGTTGCCTATTGACAGCTTTTTTAATGATGGTAGCATCTTTCTCATCCTGAAAATAAATACCGGTGCGATATTGGACGCCAACATCATTCCCTTGTTTATTTTTTTAGGTCGGATCAATGACAAGAAAAAGGTCATCCACTAATGTTTCCAAGTCAATCCGTTCAGGGTCATAGGTGACTTCTACAGCTTCAACGAATTTGTCATCACCTTTGATTACATCCTGATAGCTGGGATTTTCTTTGGTTCCATTGGCATAGCCTGATGTGACGTCAGATACACCATAAATATTGTTCTAATGATTGAAAAGTAATAACTCCATTTGAAAGCCTCATAAGTATCCATTCAATAACCTCATACCAATACATAATGATGTAAGAGTTAAGGCAGAATATATGCTAGGAGGTGTTTTTATTAATGGGTAAAGATAAGAAGCATCAAACAAATAACGGGGTCAGTGATGAACAAGCAGTACGAAAAAATCTAACTAAGGAATTTGATCATGAATTCGCCAATGAACCGTTAACCCCAGCTGAAAAATATAATAATAAGAAAACAAAAAAGCGGCAGTAAATCTTCATTTTCAACGATAGAAATATGGACTCGGGGTATGTATAATAAAAATGAGTTTGGGACGTTAACCCAAACTCATTTTCGTCAATGGAGTACTGTGAACTTGTTGCTTGCAATTTTACTCCACAGCAGCATTTTTCTCCGCTTTTTTGGCCTTTTTATTTTCCATTGCCTGAATAATAACGGCTCCGGAAGCATCACCTGTTATATTTACCGATGTTCGGAACATATCCATAAAACGATCAACGCCCGCGATGACGGCAATCGCTTCGAGTGGTAAATTGACAGTCGTTAAAACCAATGTGAGCATCACCAGTCCGGCACCGGGGACTCCTGCAGTTCCAATGGATCCCAGCGTGGCAATAAGCACGATCGTCAGCATTTGTACAAATGATAAGTCAATGCCATAGGCTTGTGCTGTAAAAAGTGCGGCAACACCTAAATAAAGGGAGGTGCCATCCATATTGATGGTTGCACCTAATGGTAAGACGAAACTTGATATTTTTTTCGAAACGCCTAATTGATCCTCAGAGCATTTGATCGTAACGGGTAAGGTCCCACCACTGCTTTGTGTCGTGAACGCGACTAGGCTTGCAGGCAGAATCCCTTTGAAAAATCGTAATGGACTCATTCCTCCAAGCACTTTCACACCGATGGAATAGGTGATGATTGCATGCACAATACAACCGACAGCGACTACGGTAACCAGCTTAATTAAAGGAAGCAACACGGAAAGCCCATATTCTCCTATGATTGGTGCCAACAAGCCAAATACACCAATTGGAATTAGTTTCATGATGATCCAGGTAATTTTATACATAATTTCTGCTAGGCCATCAAAGAATTGATAAACAGGTTCTGCCTTTTTTCCAACCATCGTAATACCAAGACCGATAAATAGAGCAAAGAAAATAATTTGTAGGATATTACCGCTTGATAGACTTTCCAGCGGATTTGTTGGAATAATCTCCAATAATACATTGACAACACCGCCAGTTTCAGCAGTTTCTGGAATGTCGCCTGTCGTGGAAATATCAACGCCAGCACCAGGCTGGAATAAAACCCCAGCAAGTAGACCAATGCCAACAGCAATAAAGGTGGTAACTAAATAATAAACAATCGTTTTCCCGCCAATTCTTCCAAGTGTTTGCATATCACCTGTACTGGCAACCCCCACGATAAGTGAAGAAACAATTAATGGAATAATAATAAATTGAATAAGACGTAAAAATAGGATGCCAAGCGGCTCAACAATTCCAATACTTGGTCCAAATAAAATTCCAGCTATGATAGCGATTACAAAAGCAATCAGGATTTGCGTCAGGAGACCTATTTTTGGAATTCGTTTCACAAATGTTTTCCCCCTTCATAAATATGAATGTAAATTTTTTTAGTCTTGCTATACCTCCTTCCTAAAATTGTAAAAAGATGTATAACAATAGCGTCTTATTAAATAAATATGAGGTACAAATACAAATAAGAACGTATTAATATTCTGTACAAAATGTCTTTTGCCAGATATAAAAAAGATAAATAACCATCAAAGCAGAAAATTTCGACATGATACATACATGAATCATTCCCCCCGTTTTTCAAATAAGGGGTTTACATTACTATCGGCATGCGATATAGTATGTGTATTATATCGTAAGACGATATAACGTATCGCGATATTGGTTGGAAGGAAGAGATATCATGGAGGATAGGGAACATATCCCATTAACAGAAGCAGTTTATTATATTTTACTAGCGCTTCAAACTCCAATGCATGGTTATGGAATCATGCAGCATGTAAAGGAGATTAGTAATGACCGGGTAAATTTGGGACCAGGTACACTTTACGGGGCAATTAAAACGCTGCTAAAAAAAGAGTGGATTCAATTAGTAACGCGTGAGGAAGCGAGTCGGAAGAAGGAATATGAACTGACAGATACAGGAAAGGCAATTGTTTTTGCTGAAATCGATCGGTTGCAGGAACTGCTAAATAACGGAAAAAGAATCATGGAGGGTAAGGAAAATGACCATTAAAAAGATAAAGTTCTTCAATAACTTTCAAAAGGAAGAAAAATGGATTAATGAAATGGCTGCAAACGGTTTTCAGTTAATTGGCTATTCATTTTGTCGTTATACTTTTGAAAAGGGGAGTCCTGGAGAATACGATTATTGTATTGAATTACTTGAGGAATTGCCTAACACTGAAAAGAGTAAAGATTATCTGGAATTTATGGAGGAAAATGGGATTGAATGTGTGGACACCTACTTTCGTTGGGTATACTTCCGAAAAAAGGCAACAGGTGAACCGTTTGAGATTTACACAGATAACGAGTCGCGGATCAAACATTTGCAAAGAATCGTTAATTTGATAGCAACAGTTGGGATGGTAAATTTGGTCATAGCAATTTTAAATTCTTTTATTTCCATGTTTAATCTATATGTTTCCATACTGAACTGGTCTGTTGTCATTATTCTTGCACCGTTCCTCTTAGCATATATGAGAAATATGCGTGCGCTGAAGCGTGATATGGAATTATATAATAAATAGCTATTTACTAGGTTTGACCCGAATCAGTAATATGGAATACCTTTTTCGACCCGTGTATTTTCGTAGTTATATAACTAACGATATGCTATTAAAAGTAAAAAGTTTTTGACATTATTCATAAAATATGATATTACATTTATGAGATTAGCACTCTTGCTGATAGAGTGCTAAAATAGGAAACAGAATAGTAGAAAAGGGGAGTATATAAATATGGCGAAAAAGGAATTTAAGGCTGAATCGAAACGCTTATTGGACATTATGATTCATTCTATCTACTCACAAAAGGAAGTATTTATACGCGAATTGATATCAAACGCAAGTGATGCCATTGATAAAATCTATTATCAAGCATTGACAGATGATAGTATGAATTTTGATAAAGAAAACTATTATATCGAAGTGATTCCTGATAAAGAAACACGTACATTAACAATAAGAGATACAGGAATTGGAATGACCAAAGAAGAGATGGAATCAAATCTTGGTACCATTGCGAAGAGTGGTTCTTTAGCATTTAAAAAGGAAAATGAAATAGAGGATGGCCATGATATTATTGGACAGTTTGGTGTAGGCTTTTATGCGGCTTTCATGGTTGCTGACGTTGTTACTGTTAGAAGTCGGTCACTTGGAAGTGGTGAAGCATATAAATGGGAATCTGAAGGGGAAGACGGCTATACAATAGACCCCGATACGAAAGCAGAAGTTGGAACTGAAATTATATTAAAAATGAAAGCAAACACTGAAGAGGAGGATTATGACCAATACTTAGAAGAAGAGCGTCTTCAAGGCATTATTAAAAAGTATTCCGATTTCATCCGCTATCCAATTAAAATGACAATTACCAAGAGTAAGCCAAAAGAAGATAGTGAAGAATACGCAGACTTTAAAGAAGAAGAAACAATTAATAGTATGGTTCCTATTTGGCGTAAAAACAAAGATGAACTGGAAGATGAAGATTATGAGAACTTTTATAAAGAGAAACATTATGGTTTTGATAATCCATTAAAACACATCCATACAAGGGTGGATGGCAACATCCGATATGACGCCATTTTATATATTCCTGAAACAGCACCATACGACTATTATTCCACGGAATATGAAAAAGGACTTGAATTGTATGCTAATGGCGTGTTAATCATGGATAAATGTGCAGATTTGCTCCCGGATTATTTTAGCTTTGTAAAAGGTATGGTAGATTCTGAAGATCTATCATTGAATATCTCTCGCGAAATGCTGCAGCACGACCGTCAGCTGCAATTAATTGCCAAAAATATTAATAAAAAGATTAAGCAAGCACTTAAAAAGTTGCTTCAGGATGAGCCGGAAACCTATGGAAAATTCTATAATGCTTTCGGACGTCAATTAAAATATGGTGTTTACAGTGAATTTGGGGCGAACAAAGAAACATTGCAGGATTTACTGCTATTTTATTCCTCTATAAAGAAGAAGCTGGTCTCTTTAAGTGATTATGTTTCCAGAATGCCCGAGGATCAGAAATATATTTACTACGCTGCAGGCGAATCTAATGAACGGATTGAAAAGTTGCCACAAACAGAAATGGTTGCGGATAAAGGATATGAAATTTTGTATTTCACAGATGAAATTGATGAATTTGCGATTAAAATGATTAACGAATATAAAGAAAAAGAATTCCGCTCTGTTTCCAGTGGTGATCTTGGAATTGATACAGAAGAAGAGGATAACAAAGCAAAAATGGAAGAGGATGAACATCAGGATATGTTCAAGGAAATGAAAGACCTTCTTTCCGGTAAGGTAACCAATGTGAAAGTATCCAAACGGCTTAAATCCCATCCCGTTTGCTTATCAACTGATGGACAAATTTCATTGGAAATGGAAAAAGTGCTGCAATCCATGCCTAACAATCAAAACGTGAAGGCAGATAAGATCCTGGAGATCAATAAAGACCATGCAGTTTACGATGCATTGAAAACAGCATATGACAACGATCAGGAGAAGTTCGGACTGTATACAAGTCTATTGTATAACCAAGCTTTATTAATCGAAGGATTGCCTGTAGCAGATCCAGTTGACTTCACGAATGATATTTGTAAAATTATGGCTTAATCAATCAAGAAGCTATCCTTTATGTTATAAAAGAAGCATGAAGGATAGCTTTTATTTCAGTCAAGGAATGATTCAGACAATAAAAAGGACTGAACAGCAATGAAGCCATTCAGTCCTTATTTAAAAAATTACTTGTTTATTTAAAAGATTTTGCACCGATATAATGATCTTGCCAATAGTCATAGCCCATATTGGTTACTTCTACACCAGTTTTCTCAGTACCAGCATGAATCATTTGATTGTTACCGATATAGATACCGCTGTGTGAAACGCCACTTTTATATGTGTTTTCAAAGAATACAACATCACCAACACTTGGATTGTCTACAAATGTTCCATTGCTAGCCCACATGTCAGCATGGGTTCTATTTAAGCTAATACCCTCTTGAGCGAATACATAATTGATAAAGCCACTACTGTCAAAACCTGCAGTAGTTGTCCCACCGAACGTGTATGGTGTACCTACCAAGCTTTGGGCAGTAGAAACAATATCAGAATTTGAAACATTTGATGCGCTCGTAGTTGAAGCTTTTGTTTGCTGTTTAGGAGCATCTACAATTGTCAGATCCTCTTTTTCAGTAGTAGAAGTTTTTATTGCTAGTGCTTCTTTAGTTGCTGGTCCTACTTTACCATCAACTGAAAGACTACTATCTTTCTGGAAATCTCTCACTGCTTTGTCTGTTTCTTGACCAAAGATACCATCTGGATTGGCTGTATAGCCTTTATTGTTTAATGTTGTTTGTACATTTTTAACTGTTTCTCCACGATCACCAGTTAAAATGGTGCCCGAATTTACAGTGGGAGTTTCCTCTTTTTCAACTTGTTGGGTCACTGGAGCGTTATTTGAATTGTTTTGACTTGCTTCCGAATCCGGACCACCATGAGCGAAAACACTTCCAGACAATATCGGTGTCAGCGCGATTGCCGTTACGAAAGTTGTTGAAACAATATATTTTTTTACAGAATGATTAATCTTAAACATTATGTATCCCCCTATTTGAAATTTTATCAACGCTTTCTATTCTAGCAAAATAAATACATTGTGAGGTTAGAGTAAGGCTACAATTCAGCGACAAACTATTACAAAGTATGACAAAGTGTAATCTTTTTTTGAATCTATCTTTGAAAATAAAGCGGAATTTAGTTGGAAGTGATTGGTTATATAGGAGGTTTTGGATATATAAAAAGAAGAGACAGAACATTACCCAATATTACATATAGGGGACAAATGTAATGTTGGGCCATGTTCTGTTATAAATCAGTCAATTAGGATAGTTCCCAATTGACTTCTTCTTGCCCCGATTCTCTTAACATCGCATTCGCTTTCGAAAATGGTTTACTGCCAAAGAAGCCCCGATAGGCTGACAATGGGCTTGGATGAGGGGATTTAATCACATAATGTTTGGATGTATCGATCAGTTCCTGTTTCTTTTGTGCGGCACTGCCCCACAATATATAGACGACTGGTTTATCTTTCTTATTCAATGATTCGATAACCTGATTCGTGAAATTTTCCCAGCCCTTACCTCTATGTGAATGTGCTTGTCCTTGTCGTACAGTTAGAACAGTGTTTAATAGAAGAACACCTTGTTTCGACCAATCTACTAAATATCCATGGTCAGGAGGGGAAAATCCTAGATCATCCTCTAATTCTTTAAATATATTTTTCAGCGAGGGTGGTTGTTTTACACCTGTTTGTACGGAAAAGCTGAGTCCGTGTGCCTGTCCAGGACCATGGTAAGGGTCTTGTCCTAATATCACCACTTTCACATCATGAAAAGGGGTGTAATGAAGCGCGTTAAAGATGTCATCCATTTTCGGATATATAGTATGTGTTGTATATTCATGCTTTAAAAATTCTCTTAGTTTTAAATAATAGGGCTTCGTAAATTCATCCTCCAGAACAGGTTGCCAATCGTTTGTTAAAATTTGTTTATGCATTATATCCATCCTTCCTTCACGATGATGTTTATTCTATTCATATAAATCTAGCTTATCATATGAAACATTCAGCAAAAAATCCGAATGAAAAATGGTTTTAGTAATTTCTAAAGTCATCTCAATAAAAGCATAGCATATTTTAGTTTACTTCTCTTTCCGTTTCAAGTTGCTCGAGGTACAATAGAAATATATTTTATATAAATACTGCGATTAATCTCAGGTATGTTTTTGAAAAGGGGAAAAATGTAATGTTAACGAACGTAACGGGCAATATACATAAATTAGTAATCCAGTTTCCTGATGGGATGGGGGAAGTAAATTGCTATTTAATAGAAGGAAAGCACGGGTATACAGTAATTGATACGGGTACGGATTCGAAGGAAGCAAAGGATGGCTGGGAAAAAGTACTCGCATCCGGAATAGCAATCGAAAAAGTGGTGCTGACACATGCGCATCAAGATCATATTGGGCTTGCAAAATGGTTCCAACAGGATGTAGGTGTACCTGTAATTGTATCTGATTTGAGCTACGAAGAAATGAAGAAAAATCGTGTTTCAGGTCTTAAAGATAGATTAAATCAATTGGTGATCAAGCACGGGGGACAAGGTCTGTCGGATCATATGAAAGACGAAGCATCTATTTATGATTTCGAACCGGATGGATTGTTTGAAAACAATCAGGAAATTCAATTGGGAGACGATTTTTACCAAGCGATTTGGACACCGGGGCACGCACCGGATCATTTCTGCTTTTATCACAAAGAGAAAAAAGTGATGATCATCGGCGATCATATGTTAAAGGATATTAATCCAGTGATTGGTCTTTGGTCAGGGGAAGAACAGAACGTGTTAAAGGATTACTTTGCGTCTTTACAAGTAATCAAAAAATATCCTTCCGATATTGCCTTGCCTGGACATGGCGATCCGATTCTCCATTTAAATGACAGGGTAGAGGAGATAAAGCATAAACATGAGCACCGTCTTGAACAAGTTTTAGCGTCCGTGAAGGACAAAGCTAAAACTGCGAATGATGTATGCTACGAAATTTATGGAACGGTCAATATTATACTTAATTTGAGTTCTTTTATGGCTACACTTACTAGATTATTGTATTTGGAATCGATAGGAAAAGTTGTCCGGAAAGAAGTAAACGGCAAAGTTTCGTTCGAATCCTGTTAATGCACTGTAAGGTCAACCATCAAAGGAGGGCTTTTACCCATTTACATTTCCTTAAAAATGTATTACAATAAGTCTTACTATTAAAGGTAAGTAAATTCATAGGGATTAGAGGGAATGTAAATGGAACAAGTTGCACATACACTTCATGATCGGAATCTTAAACAACCAACAACGATCGTAACAAAGCTTAATCCTATCCAAAAGCCTTTTGTATGGATTGGCGCGATCGCCGCGATTATATTATTTGCAATGATCTTGGCTACTTCAGGTTCTGTTCAAGCTATTCTATATTTGCTCGGTATTGCTTTAGGTGTCACATTGCTGCATGCGCGCTTTGGTTTTACCTCCGCATTCAGGAGGCTGGTATCCGTCGGGAATGTGCAAGGATTACAGGCCCACATGATTATGCTGGCAGTTGCTACAACACTATTTGCCATTATATTGGGTACTGGTTTCAGTTTTACAGGAGCAACACCGACAGGATTCGTATCGCCAATAGGTGTCAGTATCATTGTTGGTTCATTCATATTTGGTATCGGGATGCAAATGGGGAATGGTTGTGCTTCCGGTACACTGTATAATTTGGGTGGCGGTAAATCATCGATGATTTTAACATTGATTGCCTTTATTGCGGGGTCTGTCTTAGGCGCTTATCATCTCGGATTTTGGTTGGATCTCCCATCACTACCACCGATCTCATTAGCAGAGTCAACGGGCTTAGGTTATTTTGGAGGGTGGATCGTTCAGCTTTTAGTGTTCTTTGGAATTTATGGGGTAACTGTTAAAATTGCTAGAAAGAAAAACCCACCACAAATGAAGCCGCTCGCTACGACAAGCGGGTTCAAGAAAATATGGCGTGGGGCATGGCCATTAGTGACAGCTGGTGTTGTACTTGCTGTACTCAATGCACTGGTACTATCTGTACGGGGAGAGCCATGGGGGATAACGTCAGCTTTCGTACTCTGGGGATCTAAGTTTTTACAATTTTTTGGCATGGATGTCGCAAGCTGGTCTTATTGGCAAGGGGATACACAAACGCTGAAACAAACAGTACTTGCGGATTCCACTAGTGTCATGAACTTTGGTATTATACTTGGTGCATTTATTGCTGCATCTTTCCAAGGTAACTTCAAACCAGGAAAAATCAAACCAGGTGTTGCTGCCTCATCGATTATCGGTGGACTGCTGATGGGGTACGGTGCTAGACTTGCATTTGGTTGTAACATTGGGGCATATTTCAGTGGGATCGCTTCATTCAGTTTACACGGATGGGTCTGGATGGTAATGGCACTTGCTGGATCTTTCATCGGTTTATATTGCCGGAAAATATTCGGCCTAGGTAATCCAAGCAAGAATGATTCGTTCTGTTGATGGGCTTTTGCCATAAATACGATTTTAATAATGATGCGTCGGTGCTGATTAGCTACCGTCGCATTTTTATGAGATCTTATATCGTCTGTTTGAAGGGAATTGAATAATTCCGCTTCCAGATCAAAGATGTTCGTGCAATCTTTTTTTAGATAGTCTATTATAGAGAAACATATACATAACAAAGGGGAAAGAAATTAAAGATGAATACCTTAGAAAAACAGCTCAATGACCAACCTAACCCAAAACGCTTTAATAAGGTATGGATGGTTCTGATATTAGGATCACTCACCGCGTTTGGGCCATTATCAATGGACATGTATTTACCTGCGCTTCCGATTGTAACCAATGACCTGCAGACCACTGCATCGCTTGGACAATTAAGTATAACTGCCTGTTTATTAGGATTAGCAATCGGACAACTGCTGTTTGGACCGTTAAGTGATATTCAGGGCAGGCGCCGTCCACTCGTGGTTACATTAATTATTTATATCATTGCATCCGTTCTCTGCGCATTTAGCCCTAACATTTGGATGTTTGTCGGTTTACGATTTATTCAAGGCTTTGCGGCAGCAGCGGGAATTGTTATTGCCCGTGCATCTGCACGAGACATGTACTATGGTAAAGAGCTAACGCAATTCATCGCATTGCTTGCGTTAGTGAATGGGGCTGCCCCCATTCTCGCTCCAATATTTGGTGGTGCGGTTTTAAATTGGGTCTCTTGGCCTGCGGTATTTCTCATTTTGGGTTTGATAGGGTTTCTCATGTTTCTTGCGGTCATCTTTTCTTTACCTGAGACGCTTCCAGTAGAGAAACGATCAAAAGGTGGCATATTAGCGACCATTAAAACGTTTCGTGATCTATTGAAGGATCGTGTATTTATGGGAATTGCGTTGGCGCAGGCTTTTGTTACCATGAGTATGTTTGCTTACATAGCTGGATCGCCATTCGTTTTGCAAAATATTTACGGGGTGTCGCCACAACAGTTCTCCTTGATATTTGCGGTGAACGGTGTAGGTATCATTATTGCTGCTCAATTAACAGGGAGATTAGCGAATAAAATCGAGGAAGCGAAACTATTATTGACCGGCATTATCATTTCATTTATTGGTAGTTGTTTGTTGTTACTTGTTGTTCTCTTAAACCTCTCATTTTGGATTTTACTTCCAGCGTTATTTCTTGTTGTGTCTAGCGTTGGAATGGTGAACACGACTTGTTTTTCGCTTGGTATGCAACGCCAAGGAAAGGCAGCAGGAAGTGCTTCGGCATTTCTTGGCATCCTTCCTTTTGGTGGTGGCGCCCTCGTTTCACCACTTGTAGGAATGGGCGGAGATCATACAGCCGTCCCAATGGGAATTGTTATCTTTGCATGTAGTATGATGGCTGCTGTGATTTATGTAACGATGGTGAAAGTAAAAGAGAAAATTTAATGATAGGGACAGTCCCCCATCGCTTTAACGCGTTAGCGTGGTGGGGGACTGTCCCCGTTATATCGTCCGTAGCAACAGTTTCTTCAACAGTGGTGCGAAATGTTCTGGGAGTTCTGCGACACTTGGAATCATCAAGCGTTCTTTTCCGTAAATGTTTTTCATCGTGATATCTTCCTGTTCATCGATTTCGCCATCTGCTAAAAACATGCCGATCACTTCGATGCCTTTTTTGCGTGCTTCTGCAACAGCGACGTTTGTATCTACAATGCCATTCTGATCATAATTGTAGGCGGCAGGTTCCCCGTCTGAAAATACGAGCAGGAACTTATTTTTTTCTCTTCTTGCTGCCAGTTCTTTGGTTGCGACGCGTATGCTAAAGCCATCTCGGTTATCTTCCTCTGGTTCCAGCTGCATGATGTTGGCTCCGGTGTTTTGATAAAGGGAGTCATTGAAATCATGAACAATATGAAAAAAGTTTGGCTGGTAATCGTCCTTTGCATCATTGGCGTCTTCCCAGAACCCGACGATGGAGTGGGGGATGTTTAATTTGGTTAACACTTCATGAAATAGGACAATACCGCGTTTTGTTTCGTCCATTTTATTGTGCATGGACGCGGAACAGTCAACAAGCAGCGTGAAAACAGCATCAATGTCTTTTGATTCCTCGGATTTTTTGTAAAACACTCTTGGATTTTCGTCGAGGACGAGTGGAAGTAGCTTCTTTGATAAGCGACCAATAATTAAATCTTTACGTGGCGCATTCTTTTTATGCTCCAGCGTTTTTTCTATTGTAGTTGCGAGCTTTCGTTTGTAAGCATCGATACCATTGACGTACTTTTGATAAAGTTGCCGATCCGCTGTAGACGGGGTCTGTGCATGTTTGACAATCTGCTTAGCATTTTTATTTTCTTCGCCATAACTAGTCTCACTGTGATCTTTGCTTTTCCTACCTGCTTTCTTTTCGAGCGACGGCAGTTCGGAAAAGTCATTTTGATCACTTTCACCTGAAGTGCCTTGTACAGTTCCCATGGCTTCATTGCCGTCCTCGGTTTCCCTTGTATCACCACCCATGATGGATGTTTTGGTCCCGGATTCGAGTTCGAATTGCAGGAACATTTGTTTTCGATCGCTATTTTCATTTTCCCGATGCCAAGTGGAAAAGCGCTCATCAATGAATTCATCCTGATCATTGATATCTTCTTTATCCTCATTTGCTAGTTCGTCGGTTCGTGTGAGCTCATCAAACAATGTATTTTCCTCAAACCGATTGATTTTAGAAATAGGGAAAGTGAAAAAGTCATTCATGTTATCTTGATAGTTTGACTCTAATTGGGATACAATTTGCATAGCAATCTTCGTAATATCCGCCGTTCTTTTCGCTTCGAATATTTCATAGAGGAGCGGTTTTAATTTTTCCAGCTCATTAAGCTGTTGTTTATGCGCCTTCGGGAAACGTGGATCTGGTGTATCTGCCTGAAGCAGTAAGTAAATCAGACAAAACAATTCACCAAGCTGGTTATCTCGTTTCAAGCTTGTAGCGGCGATTTGGTTCGTGAAAAAATGCTTCAGATACCTTTTCCGGTTAGTGAAATCTCTTTTCGTACCGGGGCGGTCTTTTTTTATGATTTCTTCCAGACGCAAATCTTCGAGTAACGTTACGAGCTGCGCAGCGAATTTCGGCAAACTGGATTCATCGATATCCTGCAAATAGGTTTTCAAGACCTGGACATCTGAATAATGAAGTGTGCCAACGGTTCTGAGGAAAAGATCTGACTTATATCCGGATTCCTTGATCACTTGGTTCTCTACATCCCACATGCTGCTGCCGGTTACAATATTATTTGTTATATCGATATAGGAGCCAAAGGAATATTCGAATTTCAAATCCGGGTTACCGGACAGGACGGTGGACAGATCCTGTAGTAATAAAAATAAACTTGTATCCACACTGGTATCGATCCACTGGTTGAACCTCATATAGCCTCCTCCTTTCTAAAAACGAAAACATGACTTCTTTTTGTTATAAGCATTTCCTTTAAAAATAGGTTTCTGCTAAATTGATTACAAATTCCTTTTCCCGTTCTTCTTCCAGCTTGTCCACAATCGATCGTAAAATGGCACGTTTTGCTGGAATGAGTTGGCTTAAATCACATGCATCAAGCAAGGCGCGGATTGAGGCGGCGTCTTCTGACAGCTTTCCTTGGGACACCGCACGAATAAGGTCAGTGGACAATTTTACAAAAAGATTGATGGTCGTTTCGTCGGTTAGGGTTGTGTTTGTCTGAATCAAATGCTTTAATTGTTCCCCCTCAATATATGGAACGTCAATCACAATAAAGCGGTTTTTCAATGCTTCATTCAGCGGGACCGTACCAACATATCCCTCATTGATCGCGGCAATGACATTAAAGCCTTCCTTCGCCGTGATAATTTCATTTGTAAACGGATTGGTAACCGTTCTGCGGTAATCTAACACACCGTTAATGAGTGGCAATGTCTCCGGTTTAGCCATATTGACTTCATCAATATATAAGAACGTGCCATTATTCATTGCACTTGTTACGGGACCAGGCACAAATTCGATGACTTGTTTTTCATCCTCATAGGCCAATGTTTTAAAGCCAAGCAAACTCTCTGCGTCCAGATCTACCGAACAGTTCACACTGAACATTGGCTGTTGAAATAAATGGGATAACGTCTCGCCAAATTTCGTTTTTCCTGAGCCTGTTGGTCCCTTGAGCAGAATATTTTTCCCCATGCTTAAGGCGACAATCGCATCGATTAGTAATTCTTGATGTGGCGGCACGTAACCACCTTCTCGGATTAATGTTGTAAATGTATCATCATTTTTTCTTTGGTTTGCATTTAGAATTTCAGTAATGTTTTCTGGTAAGTTGTAGTTTGTATTCATGGTGATCCCCTTTCCTCATAACAATTGTAAGGGTTATATGCGGGTAAGGCAAAAGATTGGGGGCATATACTTATTCTTTATTTTTTATATATTTTTTTATGTTCGATGCCACCTTTTATAAATTCATTTCGATTGTAGCTATGAAGTATAACTTTTTAAGGAGTGGCGTGGAAATGAATTCAAGAACTATTAGCCGAGTATGGAAAGAGCACTGCTTCACTACCAGCTAGGTAATGGATCCGTTATGAGGGACCATGGTGAAGTGCAAAAGTGTTTTGCAAAATTTTACGCCTCTAGCAAGGCTCCAATCGCTCCGACATATGCCCCTTTATCCAGAAATAGGGGGTTAAAGTCCACCAATTCTTGGAAAGTCTTGATGCATGTTTTTAACGGTTGGTTGCCGTTCAATGTGCTACCTGTAAACACCATGCTCTTTAACTGATGCGCAGTAGTGGCCT
The DNA here is from genome assembly GCF_016908515.1 of Virgibacillus halotolerans. Classification (GTDB taxonomy): domain Bacteria; phylum Bacillota; class Bacilli; order Bacillales; family Amphibacillaceae; genus Virgibacillus_M; species Virgibacillus_M halotolerans. The sequence continues at coordinate 10,287 of NZ_JAFBEA010000012.1, read as the reverse complement.
GAGATGCAAGCAGTATGAGGGTTTCGCCAATCATCCTAATCAGACTTGCGATATGATCTGCTGTAGACGCATCTTCATTGAGGTGTGCTTTTCCGAAATTAGCTGCAGTTAGACTGCCTGTTAGGGGAGATGGACTTGGTGCATAGATATCTCTAATTAACAGATCACTGTTTTGGGATTGTCCTTGTGCAGCCAATTTGAGCAATTGGTTAAAGTTATTTTCTCCAGAAATAAGTTTCCCCAGACCCATCAATGTGCCACCACCAATGCCACTTCCAAGCAAGCGCTCAAAGGAATCTGGCATCACATGAAAAATAGAAGTTCCTGTTCCGATATGAACTTGGATAAACTGATCAGGAGCATGTTTTCTTTCTTTTGTTAATAAATAACGCGTTCCAACTACAGTCGCCTGAAATTCATCAACATGTTGATGTTTCTGTTGCAGCTTCGATTGTACATGTGCACTTTTGCCACCGGCCAGCATCAGCTTGGCATCTGGGGCTAACATTTGCAACCAATCCAAACAAGCAGAAATTTCTTCTATTGGATAGGTTTTTGTATGTAAATTTCTGTTTTCCTCATAAGCAATTTTAACAAGCGATCCGTCAGCATCTATTCCAATCCTGTTCATCCTTATCCATCCTTTGCTACTTATTATTGGCAATTTTATCGGGCTTCCAGTAACCATCTTTTATTAAAAAAACGAAAAAATTAACGATCGATAACCCCACAATTGCTAGAAACATAAAGAAACTTGCTGTGTCTCCACCCAGGCCATATTCATCAACAATATATCCGCTCATGTAGAGCATGATGGCAGATATAATGGATGAAATAAGCCCAATACTAAAAAGAGTAAAAAGATTAGCAATCTGCGTTTTTTGAAAAACAATGATCAGTAATAACGTCAAAAGAATAATAATAAAAGCAATGAAAATCGGTTGTAAAAAAACAAATTCCGCTGACTGGTTCATAAGTTTTCCTCATTTTTTTAAAAAGTTACTTGATAATTTAAAAAATATATTTCTTATGTTTATATTAGCACAATTTAGCGATGATGGGTTAATTGATTTGGAAGGTATTGAAGTAGGAAGAAGTCTTCGTCTTTTCAATATATTCCCACTTGAAAACAAACAAATGTTCTTATATAATAAAGGAACAAGCGATCCCATAAAGGAGTTATTAAAATGATGTATTTCATGAATCGTTCGCTACACGACAAAGAAAAAATTATGATCTATTATATGGATAGCGACAATCGGGTCACGCAAAGGATTATCAGGGTAATTCAGATGGAAGTTCATTCCATTGTAGCTTTTTGTTATTATCGTAGGCAGATCAGGACGTTCAGATTAAATAATATTTTGTCTGTTGGACCAACCAAAAAAGGGGTAGGTGCGTAGCATGGTTAACGATCGTGGAACACGGAAATGGACTTCAATGATGCTCCCGGAGCATAATCAAATGCTAGAAGCGCTCTGGAAAGAAGACGAAAAGAAAATAAAGCCAATCTTGGATGAGCAGCAGAAAATAGAAATTGATCGGATACTGCAGCTTGCATTAATGGATGGTCTTACTGTAGAAATTACGTATTTTATGGATCACAATTACCATACGATTAAGGGCAAGCTGCTGAGGTTTGATCCATTAAAAAACGATTTGAAATTGGATTCTGAAGAAAATGATATATACCTGCACGATATAATAAATATAACGATATTGTAGCTAGGTGGGGAAGAAAAAGGGTAAAAAACGATCGCTTATTATGCTTGTTTTTGTATTTATTTTGCGACGCGTTGTTAGATGATTTTTTGAGTGGGATAAAAGATTTCTGATATAGTGCAATGAATGGCTTCGGAATTTGTAATTCTACAGTCATTCATTGCGTTGTTTCATGTTAATATATAAATTGGATATATTTAACAGCGTGAGATAGATTTATGATGCAACGATTTCATCTAGCTGGTTACAATAGTTGAAAGTGCTATTTTCCGTTTTAACACATGCAGATTAATGATTAAAGGAAGTGACAGTAGTGACAGACAATGCAGCAATACAATTTAAAAACGTAAATTATTCTGCAGGTGGAACCCATATTCTAAAGGATATTACCGGTGTTTTTGTAAAAGGTAAAATTACAACATTGGTCGGTCCTTCAGGCGCAGGAAAGACAACATTGTTCAAGTTATGTAATGGATTAATACCCCCGGATTCAGGTGAGATTTATCTTCATGATAAGCATATTGACAGCTATGACCCAGTGAAATTACGCCTTGGTGTAGGACTTGCACTTCAGGATGCGACGATGATCCGCGGCAGTGTACGAAACAATCTTGCCCTTCCAATGGAACTTCAGGGAAAGCAATTGGCAGAAGAACATGCAAATGAACTGATGGAAGTTGTTGATTTGGATAAACAGTTATTGGATCAGGATGCGAAAGAAATATCTGGCGGACAACGCCAGCGGCTATCAATTGCGCGAACCCTTGTGAATAATCCTGAGATCCTACTGCTTGATGAAATCACTTCTTCACTTGACCGTGTATCAAAGAAAGATGTTGAAAATCTTATTATGAAAATTAATCGTGATTATGGAACGACAATTATTTGGATTACACATAGCATTCATCAGGCGCGCACGATAGGTGATTATACGTGGGTTATGATGGACGGGAGTTTGATGGAATCAGGTGAAAGTGGCTTATTGGATAATCCCGAAAACAATGCAGTCAATCAATTTGTGAAAGGGGAAGTGGAATGAGTTATCTTACATTATCGTTCGCACTTATTTTCGTCATTATTCCGCTCGTTTTATCTAAAACACTTCACCTTGGATTGGAGAAGGATACGTTAGTTGCGGCTATACGTTCTATTGTGCAATTACTTATTGTCGGTTATCTATTGCAATATGTGTTTGATGCCGAAAATATATTATATATCTTACTGATGGTATTGTTGATAATTGGTGCAGCAACACAAAACGCCAGAAAAAAGGGAGCCGCGATTAAAGGAATTACGTGGAAATTGGTGATCACGTTTATCACGATAGAAGTTCTGACGCAAGGGATTTTACTCGGCTTGAGTATTACACCAGCAACACCACAATATATTATTCCGATCAGTGGTATGATTGTTGGAAACTCAATGGTACTTTCCATTCTCTTTCTTAATCGATTCACATCGGAAGTAGAAACGCATGAGAACGAAACCGAACTTATTCTATCTCTTGGTGGAACGCCCAAACAGGCGATTCATCGCCAACTTACTGATTCCATCAAAGCTAGTATCATTCCAACAATTGAAAGTCAGAAAACGATTGGATTAGTACAGCTTCCGGGTATGATGAGTGGTCAAATCATTGCAGGTGCAGATCCAGTACAAGCAGTTCAGTTTCAATTGCTTATCTTGTTTCTAGTCATGACATCAGCAATTATAACGAGTATCATGCTTGGTTATCTATCTTATCCAACATTGTTTAACCAGCGGATGCAAATGTTGGTAGGGAAAAATAATAAGGTTTAAAGGTTAAATAATAAATAAAAACAAGCGCAGCAGGGGTTAGCTTTGCTGCGCTTGTTTTTATCTTAGGAGGATGTCCATGATCCACCATTAATATGAATGGCTTGTCCGGTCATATAAGATGACTCATCTGCTGCAAGCATGACATATGGCCATGCATGTTCAGATGGCTGACCAGGTCGGCCCATTAAGCTATCTTGACCAAAGTTTTCTACACCATCCTCATCAAAGGAAGATGGAATAAGTGGTGTCCATACCGGTCCGGGAGCGACTGTATTTGCTCGAATGCCTTTCTTAGCAAGGATTTGGGCAATACTCCTTGTAAAGGCGGTAATGGCACCTTTAGTTGCTGAATAATCCATGAAGATCGGATTTCCACGATAAGCGTTAATCGAGGAAGTACTGATAATGGCATCACCAGCCCGCATATGGCGCAGCGCTGCTTTGGTTAAATAAAACTGGGAAAAGAAGTTCACTTGGAATACTTCCTCAAATTGTTCCGTCGAAATATCTAGGACATCTTCCTGTACATATTGGATAGCAGCATTGTTTACCAAAACATTAATTTTACCAAATGCTGCTACTGTCTTTTCCACAAGATCAATACAGTGATCTTCTGCTTTAATATCTCCAGGTAATAGTAAGCACTTTACGCCTTCTGCTTCTACCAATTGCTTGGTTTCTTCAGCATCATCATGTTCATCTAAATAGGAAATCGCCACGTTAGCGCCTTCCTTCGCATATAAAATGGAAACCGCCCGACCTATACCACTATCGCCACCAGTAATTAAGGCACTCTTTCCTTTTAGCTTATCCGAACCTTTATAATTCGTTGGTTGCGCTGGTAATGGCTCCATTTTTGATTCGATACCAGGTTGTTTGCTTTGTCGTTGTCGAGGCGTACGACCCTTTTGCATTTCTCTAGGATCCATAAGAAAATTACCTCCTTGATTAATTTGAGTTCTTTATGGCGTCACTATAAGCAATACCACTTTTTAAAAGAAAACAAACATGAAGGAGAAGCCAAAGGGTTTATTCGCGAAGTTTTTCAAAATATAAATGATGATGAAGGGAACAGCCGGCATTAAATAATGTGCCACAGGATGGGCAAGTATTTTCGTTGTTCATATATTCATGGATGGTTAATTCTGTTTTACAATTTCCGCACAGAATTGCTTTTTGATCAAAATCCTTCGCTGGCCAAACGGTATGTTGTCCACAACCATGCTCTTCGTGGCAAAGGTAGCAGGGGTAGTAGGTATTACAACAATAAAATTTTATCGCGATCAGATCTTTTTCCGAATGATAATGTTTACAACGCGTTTCTTGATCTATTGCACCTTGAATATCAAATTCACTAATTTTCATATAGGATGCTCCTTTAGCTAGCAAAGTAATTTTCTGTAATTGTAACATAAAGAAAAAAACCCAAGGTGATGATCTGAGGGAACTTAACTGGATTCAGATGTTCATGTCTCAAAGTTGTCACACTTCTATTATTCACATAAATAAAGTGTGCTAAATTGCTAACCCTAACAGTGGATAAGCGTATATAATTTTATTGTAACTAATATCCAAAAATGAAAGGGTAGATAAAAATGGATCGATTAAAAGATAAAATTGCTATCATTACGGGTGGAGCATCAGGCATGGGTGCATCCATGGTGAAATTATTTGCTGATGAAGGTGCGACGGTGATTGCCGCGGATATTAATGAAGAAAACTTACAAAAAATCGCAGCGTTAGACAATGTAGAAGGAATGAAATTAGATGTTTCTTCCGATGAAGACTGGGCAGTATTAACAAAGGCAGTTGTTGATCGATATGGTCGCATCGATATTTTAATCAACAATGCTGGTATTTCCTCTGAAAAAACGCCCGATCAAATTACAGAGGAAGATTGGACGCTCATGCATAAGATCAATTCATTTGGACCATTTCTCGGAATTAAACATGTTTCAAAATATATGAAAGAAGCAGGTTTCGGTTCGATTGTAAATACGTGTTCCTATACAGCAATTATTGGTTCTGGCTTCAACCATTATTCTGCATCAAAAGGTTCTCTACGGGCGATCGCACGAGCAGCGGCGGCGGACTTAGGAAGGTTCAATGTTCGTGTAAATACCGTATTCCCAGGTGTGATTGAAACGCCAATGACCGCTACACTCACGGAGTATAAAGATGCTATGGATATGCTGGTCAATGCGACACCAATGAAACGTTTAGGAAAACCCGAAGAAGTTGCCAATGCTATATTGTTCTTTGCAACAGATGAAGCGTCCTACATCACAGGCGGCGAATTAGTCATCGATGGTGGTTATTCCGCGCAGTAATATATTGTTCACTTAGTGAAAAACAACTGCTTGACGGGTGCCGTTGGAGTAGTTGTTTTTCATGATCATTTCTCATTGTTATATATGTTTCGACAAAAAGACATCGCATGTGACAAAACTGTCGTATAATGAGAAAATAAGATTAAGAAAAATTCTGGGGGTTTGTTTGATGTCATACATAGACGATAGTTTAGCATTACATACCGATTTGTACCAAATTAATATGGCAGAAACATATTGGGAAGACGAGATCTGCAAACGAAGAGCAGTATTTGATTTATATTTTAGAAACATACCATTTGGCGCTGGTTTTGCGGTCTTTGCGGGATTGGAAAGAATCATGGATTATATTAAAAATTTCCGATTCAGTGAATCTGATTTAACCTATTTAAAAGAAGAAATGGGTTATGGTGAGGATTTCCTTGCATATTTAAAAACTGTTCGGTTTAATGGGAATCTGAAATCGGTATGTGAAGGGGAAATTGTCTTTGAAAATGAACCCCTTATACGAGTAGAGGCCTCCTTAGCTGAAGCACAATTGATAGAATCAGCCTTACTTAACATTGTGAACTACCAAACATTGATTGCAACGAAGGCAGCAAGAATTAAACATATCGTCGCCGATCAGCCTTTGATGGAGTTTGGAACAAGAAGAGCACATGAACTTGATGCTGCTATTTGGGGAACAAGGGCAGCATTCATAGGCGGATTTGGTGCTACAAGTAATGTAAGGGCAGGGAAATTGTTCGGTATTCCGGTATCAGGGACACATGCGCATTCCATGGTACAAGCATATAGAGATGAATATACTGCTTTTAAAAAATATGCAAGAAGACATAAAGATTGCGTCTTTCTGGTGGATACGTACGATACAATACGATCTGGTGTACCAAATGCGATTAAAGTAGCGAAAGAACTTGGAGACAAAATCAATTTTGAAGGGATTCGTTTGGACAGTGGTGATATGGCTTATCTTTCCAAAGAAGCCCGCGTCATGCTGGATGAAGCAGGATTTAAAGATACAAAGATATATGCATCCAATGATTTAGACGAGTCGACGATTTTAAGTTTACAGGCACAAGGTGCAAAGATAGACGTTTGGGGTGTTGGGACCAAACTGATTACAGCGTATGATCAACCAGCATTAGGCGCTGTGTACAAGCTTGTTGCAATTGAAGATGAACAGGGAAACATGCAGAACACCATTAAAATATCAGGCAATCCGGAAAAAGTAACGACGCCAGGTGTGAAGAAGCTTTATCGAATTATCAACACATTAAACAATCGTGCAGAAGGGGATTACATCACGTTAGAAGATGAACATCCAAATGAAGAGGAACGGCTGAAAATGTTCCATCCGATACACACGTATATTAGTAAGTATGTAACTGATTTCACTGCGAAAAAGTTGCACCATGATATATTTGTTGACGGGGAATTAGTTTATGAAAACCCGAGCCTTTATGAGATGCAGGCTTATGCAACAGAGCAACTCGACTTATTTTGGGAAGAATATAAACGGACAATTAATCCGGAAGATTATGCGGTCGATTTAAGTCAGAAAACATGGGATAACAAAATGGACACGATTAGAGAAGTTAGAGAAACAGTGAAAAAAAGAATGGGAAATTAAGGTCGTTTCTAATGCTTTGTCATGGGACAAATTAGGCATTCACCAGCCTTTCTGCATAATTGTCTTCATTCAATTATGCAGAAGAAAACAGGTATATGCTTTCTTAACTGCCAGGGAATAACAGGATGTGAAGCAAGTGCAAAATAAATTTAAAAAGACAGTCATTTTATGCTTAAGCTTATTGCTTTTGACTGCCTGTGGGGTGCAGGACATATGGGATAATGATCCGCATATAGATGAAAGCCGGAATGCTGAGACCTCTAAGATCACCTCCATCTCCGATTTGACGGATACAGACCATTTTCGTAATGGCGCACTGGAACATATTCTGGAAGGGGAAATAAATAGACATGGGGATGCGGTAGGCTTTCATTATGACGGTTTGCCATCGAAACAGGGAAAAGTAATTCAAGGGACAGAAACAAAACCAAACGAATTTGGTGTATATGAAGCAAAGATTGAAGTAAATGGTACCGCTAAAACATCGAATGGCGGAAAGTCTACCTTATTTCCAGAGGATTGGAATGCCCAACAAGTCGTTGATGCGATTAATGAATCCTTTAATGAGAAAACGTTAGTATCCGGGAATACATATGAAGGATTGACGTCAGACGGTATGGTGATCCGGATGTATCTTGACGAGCAGGATAGAATTATTTCGGCATTCCCGGTTTATTAAGGAGCGTGATCATGAATGTATCAAATTAAGGAAATTCCTTTAAAAAATGGCGCTATGAGACGAAAAAGCTTGGCCATTTATTTTGATGATCCAGCCATGGCAATTGTTGGTGAGTTTTTAATGGCTGATGCGCCAATCATGAATGCCGCTATTCTTAATGAAATTGATGGTGTCTTGGATGGAGAAACAGATGATGCGACGTCAAGCGGCAATCGTTGTAAATTGGAAGTTAAGTCGGATAAAACTTTGATCTATGATCTATTTGACGAATTTGACGGTGTTGATGCTTACTTACCGTGTGAGATAGATACGCGGAAGTTAAGAGCGTTGATTGTGATGTGGTTGGATGAATTAGCAGCATTTAAAAAAAGAATGAATGATTCTGATACGAAAAGTTAATGTAGGCTGTTTTCTAAAAGATTGTTATGAAAACCGCCTTCATGTAAAAGGGACTTTCATCCAGTGGAAGTCCCGTTTTTAGATGTTACCTTGAACGTGCGATGAAAAGTTTATGTGAAAAATTAGACACAAACACTTCACAAGAAAATACGGGTCAGGGTTAGTAAATATGGTATAATGATTCCTGGTTAAGAAAGGGTTTGCAGGAGTGTCTGTCCGCTAAATCTATTAAACTTATTACGTTTTAGGGGGAAGTAAAATTGGATTGGCTTATACATAATATGCCGATTATTTCGGTTGCGCTAGGGGTTGCACTGCTTTTATTTCTGAATATGAAATTGAAGCTTAATAGTGTCGTTGCGCTGATTATTTCAGCTATATTTGTTGGGCTGTTAAATGGCATGCAATTAACGAGCATCGTGGATACGATAAAAGCAGGACTTGGAAGCACGCTAGGGAGCTTGGCGCTGATTATTGGTTTTGGTGCGGTATTAGGTAAGTTGATGGTTGATTCAGGTGCAGCTCAACGTATCGCTTCCACATTGTTGGACAAGTTTGGTGTGAAGAACGTAGAGTGGGCGCTTATTGTTGTTGGGGCCGTTTTTGGAATTTCTGTTTTTTATGAAGTTGCGTTTATCATTTTAGCGCCTCTTGTAATTAGTATTGCAATCGAAGCGAAAGTGCCATATATGCGGCTGGGAATTACAATGGTGGCGGCAACAACACTGGCACATAGTTTATTCCCGCCTCAACCAGGACCGACTGCACTTGTTGATGCATATGGTGCTGACATGGGCATGGTATATATTTTGGGAATTATCGTTTTTATACCAGGCGTGATTGCTGCGGGGATTATTTTACCACGGGTGTTGCGTAATTTAGATCATCCTGTACCACCACTTTTGGAGAAACCAAAAGAATTTACGGATGAAGAGATGCCTGGATTTGCGATCAGTTTAATTGTTCCATTAATTCCAGCGATCATGATTACAGCAGCAACTATTTTTAATATTTTCATCAAAGAGGACACATTATTCCATGAAATCATTAATTTCCTGGGAAGTGCTGAGGTCAGTTTGTTAATTGCAGTTTTAGTAGCTGTTTACACATTCGGTTTGCGTGTTGGTCGGAAGATGCCGGAAATTATGGGCTCTTTTTCAAAAGCAATTGAAGGAATTGCGATGATCATCTTTGTTGTTGGTGCCGGTGGCGCATTCAAAGAAGTCATTCTGGACTCTGGTGTTGGTGACTATATCGCTTCAATGATGGCGAATACAACGATATCACCATTGATTATGGCGTGGTTTATTACAGCATTGCTCCGGGTTGCAACAGGTACTGGTGTGGTTTCTGCGATTACAGCAGCAGGGATTGTTGGTCCGCTGATCCATACCTTCGATGTAAGCCCTGTATTAATGGTGCTAGCAACGGCTGCAGGTAGTAACACGATCACGCATGTGAATGATGCATCGTTCTGGCTGTTTAAAGAATACTTTAACCTATCGATAAAGGAAACATTTAAAACATGGGGATTGCTGTTACTTACAACCTCAGTTGTTGGTATTTGTGTTGTCATGTTACTTAGTTTGTTTATTTAACAAATATATTAATAAACCCCATATGTCTAAATTGAACTGCCCCCTGTCAAGTAGACAGTGGAAATAATAAAATAATTTAGGCGGCCATAGTCCTATATTCTATAGGGCTGTGGCCATTTAATTTGT
>NZ_JAFBEA010000011.1 GCF_016908515.1 Virgibacillus halotolerans | reverse complement strand
GTCACACCTGTTCCCATACCGAACACAGCAGTTAAGCTCTTCAGCGCCGATGGTAGTTGGGGCTTTGCCCCTGCAAGAGTAGGACGTCGCCAGGCATGAAAGTTTTCACTTTCATTGGATCAAGGCATGTACCAATTGAATATTTTCTTATATCGCGGGGTGGAGCAGTCTGGCAGCTCGTTGGGCTCATAACCCAAAGGTCGTAGGTTCGAATCCTACCCCCGCAACCAATTTTTTCAACGATCTATGTTGAAAGATAAGTGGTACTGTAAAGTGCAACCAAATTATTTCAACTTATTGCAACGAATAATAATTAATAATTCTATGCCAGTTGAAAGATCAGTAATTTTGAAGAATAATTAATAATGGTCTGGTAGTTCAGTTGGTTAGAATGCCTGCCTGTCACGCAGGAGGTCGCGGGTTCGAGTCCCGTCCAGACCGCCATTTTTTAAAAAGAATACATACTCACACAGGATTATTAAATCGTGTGTTTTTTTATGTTCAAAATAACTATATTACCCATCATAAAATAATTGAATGCTTTCCATTTATCCAGGCTTTTTGCTATCATTAAATGTAGTAAAATAGAAAATGGTGATTAATCAATGGATGAATTCACATTTATAGATTCGATTACACAGCATTCCTACAAGCAAAAGTCATTGTTAAAAGGTATAGGCGATGATGCAGCGGTTTTTAGGCAGCCAGTAAAAGATATTGTCACTGCAGTGGATACGTTTGTAGATGGTATTCATTTTACGAAGGATACAATGGAGTCGTTTCATATTGGTTATCGTGCTCTAGCAGCGAATCTCAGTGATATAGCTGCAATGGGAGCTTCACCTGCCTTTTACCTTGTGTCGATTGTTATTCCGAAAGATTGGTCAGAAACAGGGCTAAAGCAAATTTTTAGCGGAATGAAAGTTATGGCTGATCGTTACCATGTGGATCTAATTGGTGGGGATACGGTATCTGGAGCTGAGTTATCTATTGCCATCACTGTAATTGGTTATGTGGAAAAAGGAAAAGCACGTTACCGTGATGCTGCGAGGGCTGATGATATCGTATTTGTTACCGGAACCTTGGGTGACGCGCGGGCTGGGTTGCATGTATTAACCCATAGGGAAGATTATCATGATGCAGATTATTACATTGAAAGACACCGCATGCCTTCCCCACGTTTAAACTTTGCTGGATGTTTAGCTGAATTAAAACGTGTTGCACTAAATGATATTAGTGATGGTATTGCGAACGAAGCGGCTGAAATTGCTGTTGCGTCTCAAGTAAATATGGTAATATATGATCATTTAGTTCCAGTCAGTGCTTCCTATCATCAATTTCCGGAACAATTAAAGCATGAGTGGAAGTATTTTGGTGGAGAAGACTTTGAGTTGTTGGGAACAGTCCATCAAGATGATTGGCAGGCAGTGAAAGATATAGCTGTACAAACAAATACAAGGCTGACTAAAATAGGGTATGTTTCCAGCGATAAAAATAATGGACAAGTATTTTTAAATAAAGATAATGTACTGCGGAAATTAAAAAAATGGGGATATTCCCATCTTAAGTAGGTGAGACGATGCATGAACAACAAATTAAAACACAAACTGCTCAGGAGACAATAAAACTAGCTGAGGAATTAGCAACTAATCTAAGACCTGGTGACGTGCTTACATTGGAAGGCGATCTGGGTGCAGGTAAAACAACATTCGCTAAAGGAATAGCAAAAGGGCTTGGTGTGGAGCGTACAGTGAGTAGCCCTACCTTTACGATTGTGAAAGAGTATGAAGGCGAGATTCCTTTCTATCATATGGATGTTTATCGATTGGAAAATTCGGATGAAGATATTGGGTTTTCGGAGTATTTTAATGGAGATGGGATAGCTGTTGTTGAGTGGGCGCAGTTTATCGAAGATTATTTACCGGAGGACCGGTTAAATATTAATATTACGTATGTAGATGAACATACAAGAAATTTAACGTTTAGTGCAACAAGCAAGCATTTTGAATGGGTTGTTAATGAACTAAAGGGTTAGGAGATCAAAAAGATGAATATACTTGCGATTGATACTTCCAATCAATTATTAGGTGTCGCATTATTAAAAGATAACCAGGTAATTGGTGAGGTTGTTACAAACTTAGCAAAGAATCATTCTGTCAGATTAATGCCAGCAATTGAGAAGCTAATGAATGAAGTTGACATGACGCCAGACCAACTGAATAAAATTGTAGTAGCAAAGGGACCTGGATCTTATACCGGTGTCCGAATTGGTATTACAACTGCAAAATCGTTAGCGTGGGCATTAAATATTCCGGTTGTAGGTGTATCAAGCCTGGAAGTGCTCGCATATCAGGGAAAATTCTTTAATGGTTTGATTTGTCCCTTTTTTGATGCACGACGCGGATTGGTGTTTACAGGCGTGTATCAGTGGCAGGCTGATCAGTTAACAAGTGTTTATGAAGAGAAAAACATGCTGATGGTGGATGCTTTGGAAAAACTGGCTGAAGAAGGAAAAGAAGTGCTCTTTCTAAGTCCAGATATAGCCATACATCAAGAAGCGATTGTCGATGCTTTAGGAGATCTGGCAAAGATACCAGAGGGGCCTTATCACCTAGCAAGACCTGCAAATCTTGCTTTAGCGGGATTGGACAAGGAACCTGGTGAAACGCATACATTAACACCAAATTATTTGCGTTTGGCAGAGGCAGAGGCGAATTGGAGACAAGCGCAAAAGGAAAAACAGCAAAATGGGTGAATTAGTAATCAGACGGATGGAGATTGCTGATGTTGATCGAGTGATGCATGTGGAACGTGCAACCTTTGTAACACCATGGACAACGGATATTTTCTATCAGGAAATTGTGGATAACCAGCATGCACATTATTTCGTAATGGAATTGGACAAGCAAATCATTGGATATGTTGGTATGTGGATCGTGATTGATGAAGCACAAATCACGAATATTGCAGTTTTACCTTTATTCCGCGGACGTAAACTGGGGGAAAGACTTTTCGCATATGCGATTCAGCAAGCAATATTGATGAGAACGATACGATTGTCATTAGAGGTAAGGGAATCTAATATTGTTGCACAGAATATGTACCGGAAATTTGGTCTGGTCCCTGGTGGAATACGGAAAAATTATTATACAGACAATCAGGAAGATGCTGTAGTGATGTGGGTGAGTTTATGACAAAGGATATAAATATATTAGGAATAGAAACAAGCTGTGATGAAACAGCAGTAGCAGTTGTTAGAAATGGAACAGAGATTGTTTCCAATGTCGTTGCATCACAAATCGATAGCCATAAACGGTTTGGGGGGGTTGTTCCAGAGATTGCTTCACGACACCATGTGGAACAAATAACCATGGTGTTGGAAGAAGCTGTTCGTGACAGCCAACTGAGCTGGGACGAGATCGATGCAATCGCTGTAACAGAAGGACCGGGACTTGTTGGGGCTTTGCTCATTGGTGTGAATGCCGCAAAGGCTTTGGCTTTCGCTAAACAGAAGCCACTTGTCGGTGTTCATCATATCGCGGGCCATATCTATGCTAATCGTTTGGAAGAAGACTTTCAATTTCCCCTTCTTGCTTTAATCGTCTCAGGGGGCCACACAGAGCTTGTTTTAATGAAAGACCATGGCAACTATGAAGTCATTGGTGAAACACGCGATGACGCGGCCGGAGAGGCATATGATAAGGTTGCACGGATGTTGAACCTGCCCTATCCCGGCGGCCCGCATATTGATCGATTAGCGGCTGTTGGGGAAGCCAATATCGCTTTTCCACGTGCCTGGTTAGAAGAAGGTAGCTACGATTTTAGTTTTAGTGGATTAAAGTCAGCTGTTATTAACAAAATCCACAATGCGAAACAGCGTGGCGAAGTGCTAAAGGATGAAGATGTTGCTGCGAGCTTCCAGGAAAGTGTTGTTGAAGTGTTAACAAGTAAAACGTTACGGGCGGCAAAACAATATCAGGTGAAACAAGTTATTGTAGCTGGTGGTGTAGCAGCTAATAAAGGGTTAAGAGCATCACTTGAAACAGCGTTTAAACAGGTAGATATACCATTGTTGATTCCGCCACTACATTTGTGCACAGACAACGCGGCAATGATTGCTGCTGCAGGGACGATTGCCTATGAACAAGGGAGACGTTCATCACTGGATTTAAATGCAAATGCTTCTCTACTATTAAAATAGTTATTAACAGGTTATTCACAGCCCTGTGGGTATATTTTACGAAAACATATTTTATAAAGTGTTAAGGTGTGGATAATGTCTGTTGATAACTTGAATTATTTTTGTGGATACTGTGAATAAGTTTGTTAATAACCCGAATTAAAGCCGTTTTAATGTGTACAACGTTGTGGATTACCTGAATAACTCCTTTTTAAAATAAAAAGTAGAAGACACAGTGCCGAACTATTTTTCCATGAATGTTTTGTTTATCATTAAACGGGCGAATAAACAGGTTGTCCACATGATTGAATTATTTAAATTAGCTAATTATTATACAAATATCACTCGATCATATAGAACAAGCCCGGGAAATAAATCCCAGGCTTGTTTTTAATCTTCCTGTAATGCTGTCCATTCTTCGATTAATTGCTCAATCTGTTGCTTGATCTCGCTCGTCTGATTGGTTAGTTCCAGTGCCTTTTCATGATCTTGGTATACTTCAGGCTCCGTCATTTTTTCTTCGAGTTTTTCTATTTCCAGTTCCTGCGCTTCAATTAATTCCTCTAACTCTGTGATACGGCGCTGTGTTTTTCGAATTTCGCTCTGTCGCTGTTTTTCTTCTTTAAAGCTGAGTTTCCGTTCATCTGTTTTTTGTACCGTTTCCGTCGTTTGTTCAAGGCGAGCGATTTCTGCTTCTTCTTCTTTTTTCTCTACATAATAATCATAATCCCCAAGGTAAATGGTTATCCCATCACGTTGCATTTCCGCGACCTGATCCGTAATCTTATTGATGAAATAACGGTCATGAGATACAAAGATAATTGTTCCTGGGAAATCAATTAGTGCCGCCTCTAACACTTCTTTACTATCAATATCCAAATGGTTGGTCGGTTCATCTAAGATAAGCAGATTTGCCTTTTGCATCATCAACTTGGCTAAGGCAAGTCGGGATTTTTCGCCACCACTTAAAGCATGGACTTGTTTTAACACATCGTCACCAGAAAACAAGAAGTTCCCTAATACCGTGCGAATATCTCTTTCATTAACAGTCGGATATTCATCCCATAATTCCATGAGCACTGTTTTTGTAGATGTTAAATCAGCTTGTTCCTGATCATAATAACCGATTTGAACATTTGTTCCTAGCTGGATATTTCCAGAGAGCGGCTGCAATTTGTCGAGGATTACTTTTAATAAAGTCGTTTTACCGACACCATTTGGACCGACTAATGCAATCCGTTCCCCACGATTTGCATGAAGGTTTACTTGTTTAAACAAGGCTTCAGTCTCCTCTTCATATTGAAAAGCAAGCTGAGCTATCTTTAACACATCATTTCCACTTCTTTTGTTTACCTGAAAGGAAAAGGAGGCAGACGATTCATCACCCAATGGCTTATCCAGCTTGTCCATCTTTTGCAGCTGTTTCCTACGGCTTTGGGCACGTTTCGTTGTTGATGCGCGAACAATATTACGTTGTACAAAGTCTTCCATATTTTTTATTTCTGTTTGTTGTTTTTCAAATTCCTTTAAATCTTGCTCGTAATCCAATGCTTTTTGATCGAGAAATTTACTATAGCTGCCATGATATTTTTTCGTTTTATGACGTGAAATTTCATAAACGAGGTTGACTGTTTTATCTAAGAAATAACGGTCATGAGATACGATGACAACTGCTCCAGGATAGCTGTTTAAATAATTTTCCAGCCAGGAAAGGGTATCGATATCCAAGTGGTTTGTCGGTTCATCCAATAAGAGCAACTGCGGCTTTGTCAATAATAGCTTGCCCAATGCCAACCGTGTTTTTTGTCCGCCACTTAAGTCGCTGATTGGTGTTTCATAGTCAAAATGATGGAAGTTTAGACCAGTCAGTACAGCCTTAATATCTGCTTCATACCTATATCCACCACCAGTCTGAAAGGCCTGTTGCAGCTTATCATAATCATGTAATACTTTTTCATCAGCAGATTGTTCCATCTGTTTTTCTAATACACGGAGTTCCTGTTCCTGCACAATTAAATGCCGAAATACTTCTAACATTTCAGCCCAAATCGTTTTACCGGATTCTAAGGACATATGCTGGGATAAATATCCATATGAAAGACCTTTTGGTTTGAAAAATTCTCCCTCGTCATGAGAAAGTTCTCCAGCCATTATTTTTAATAATGTTGACTTACCTGCACCGTTTCTTCCAACGATAGCAATGCGGTCATTATCTTTTACTTCGATTTTTATATTTGCTAAAATTTCCTCTGCGCCAAAGGATTTTGAAAGTCCGTTTAATTGCATTAATATCATTTCTGTCACCTCATCTATATTAGTGTATCGTATCATGAATGAAGCAGGCAATACTATTGTGAAACAAGTCACGACTTATTTCCATATATCTGCTAAAATAGAGTTAGATTATTATAATGTGGAGATGAGCTTATGTCTGATTTTACGCACTTTAATGAGCAAGGTAGGGCAAGAATGATAGATATTGGCGAGAAGAAGGAAACGGAGCGAACAGCGATTGCTAGATCCAGTGTTCACGTTTCAAAAGAAATCTATGAAAAAATAACGACAAATCAAATAAAAAAAGGCGATGTGCTTGCTGTTGCCCAAGTAGCTGGGATTATGGCAGCTAAGAAAACGTCGGATTGGATTCCGATGTGTCATCCATTACAACTAAAAGGAATCGACATTGCCTTTGAATGGCTTGTTGAGGATGAAACCTATGAATTACAAATAGAATCGTTTGTAAAAACAAAAGGAAGCACTGGTGTAGAAATGGAAGCATTGACTGCAGCATCTGCAACCGCATTAACGATATATGATATGTGTAAAGCAATTGACAAAGCAATGATCATCGGTCAAACCTATTTGTTAGAGAAAAAAGGTGGCAAATCGGGAGGCTTTTATCGAAATTTGGCGGGGCAGTAAAAAACTATATGCCAAGTGTATAAGTGACAATAAAGGCAATTCGCCTCAAGGCTTGATGATAAGCCAAGTTTTCTAAACGAAAAGGAGCGTAATAATGGAACAAAATAAAATTCCACAGGCAACAGCGAAGCGCTTGCCATTATATTACCGATTTTTAAACAACTTAAATCACCAAGGAAAGTCACGTGTGTCTTCAAAGGAACTTAGTGAAGCGGTGAAGGTTGATTCTGCCACCATCCGGAGGGATTTTTCTTATTTTGGTGCATTAGGCAAAAAAGGCTATGGCTACAATGTAGACTATTTACTCGACTTTTTCCGCAAAACATTGGATCAGGATGAAGTGACGGATGTCGCTTTAATTGGTGTAGGGAACCTTGGAACAGCATTTTTACATTATAATTTTATGAAGAACAACAATATCCGAATCAAGATGGCCTTTGATGCAGATCCGGAAAAAGTAAAAAATGATATTGCAGGGGTGTCTCTTTATCATATTGATGATTTAGAAGAGAAATTAGGTGATGTCAAGGTTGCAATTTTAACGGTGCCGGCAACAGAGGCAGATGTGATTACCGAAAAGCTGGTCAATAAAGGGATAGCGGGAATTCTTAATTTTACGCCAGCAAGAATTACAGTACCAGATCACATCCGTGTTCATCACATTGATTTGGCCGTTGAACTGCAGGCACTTGTATACTTCTTGAAACATTATCCACTGGATAACATATAAATATTGTATGGGAGGCTGATTATAGCCTTCCTTTTTTGTTTTCTTCTAAAGAATCAACCTTTAGATATTTTTCACCTGGGATAGAGGTAATACATAAATGTGATTTTTAGGTATAAAGTATTGTTTAAGGGTAACTAAATAGTTCTTTGGGCATCTGTCTTTGTTAGGAGACATCATGTATGATGATATTTGATTTACTTTTTTAAAGAATCATTTTAATAAAAAAATAAAGGGAAGGAAGTTTTGCATGAACAAAAAAACGATTTTTGGTATTATCTTTGTATTAATGTTTAGTATTTTTATAGTAGGTTGTTCAGAAAAATCTGACGCCGAGGAACCAGAAGATAAAGATAAGAATGAGGTAAAAGAAGTTGCTGATGAAAAAGCAGTGGCTGATGATGAAGCCGAAGAAGAGGAAAGTGCGGTCCCAGAGGATGAGGAATTGTTTGATATGTTAGAGACAAATATTCAAACAATGCAGGAGAAGGATATTGACGCATATATGGAAACCATTCATCCTGACTCCCCAGCATATGACTCGACCAAAGATCTCATGGATCAAATGGATGTGTATGAATTAGATGTGGATATATCTAACTTAAACGTTGAGGACAAATCAGAAGACGAAGCAACCGTCAGTTTCACACAAAAATCAGTAAAAATTGATGGACCTGATTATCAGAATAACGAAATTGAAGGTGTACATACCTTAAAACCGGATGACGGCGTATGGAAGGTTTTTAACACGGATGTAACAGAACAGACTGCTTTAGATGAAGATGGAGAAGTAATGGAAGAACCTGCTGAAGCAGATGGGGAAGTAGCTATGGAAGGTGAGTATGCCGATATACTTACAGACCTGGAAATGCCTTTCGGTGAAGACTGGGTGCTTGTTGACTATCAGGAAGCAGATGGGGAAGGTATTGCAGAATTTACTGGTATGGATGAAAAACAAGATTCATTGGCACTTCATTACGTTGAGAATGGCGAGGAATTAATCGGTGCTGAAGGATTTATTGATGCCATGGAGGAAAACCTAACAGAACTGGTTACAGGAAAATTTGATTTTAATAAAAAAGATGTCACGGATAAGGAAGGTCTATATGACTTTTCGATCAAAGATGATGATATTGAATTTGACCAGGAAGAGATTGGTCGTGCCTTTGTTCAGGATGGTGACTTATTTGTAATCCGGTATACCTTGTTAGATGAAACGATTGACGATAAGGATGAATGGTTTGATAAATTTAAACAAGTGAAATAAAAAAGAAGTAGCCGATGAGCTACTTCTTTTTCTTCCCTGAAAAGTGGCTGGATATCAGCCGGAACCCTACAATGAAGTCGAAAGTGGCAACCACTGCTAGCAGGATTGTAATGGTATTCCATACGGTATCATCAGCACTGCGAATAGCCATAAATATGAAAGCAATCCCCATGATAAAATAGATGATTGCCATCATTAAAGATGAGATTCTCAATTGTTAACCCCCAAATAAAATCATTTGCATTTCTTTCAATTGCTGCTCCAAATCCTCCGGGGAAAAGTATAGGGCAAGAACAGTGGTGGAGTTCATAGCCATATGGACAACAATCGGTACGATGATACGTTTTGTTTTGACATATAAAAACGCGAATACAAATCCCATCCCAGCGTATATTAGGATATGCTGTGGCTCCCCGTGGATAATTCCAAATACAAATGCGGATAGTAGCGCGGAAACGAAGAAATTAAATCGTTTATAAAGAGATCCAAAGATTATTTTCCGGAAAATAACCTCTTCTAAAATAGGCGCGATAATCATTGGAATGATCATGAATAATGGTGTAGTAAGCGTAATATTCATGATATTTTCCGTGTTTTCGGAACCCTGGGTGATGCCAAGTAAATGGGTCTCAATTAATCCAGCAATGGCTTGGGAGGCAAATGCCATAAAAACGCCGATTATAGACCATGAAACAGCCTGCGAAACAGACGCAGCATCAGATCTACTTTCCATTTTCATGTCCGGTTTCATTAAAAACAGGACAATAATCAAACCAATAATAAAGCTATAAATAGACCAATTAATAGCAAGGTGCATGACTTCCAAACGGTCTAACGAATACATTTTCGCTATTGGTAGAACCAATATGGACGAAAATTGCATAATGATATAGGTAATAATCACCCACCAATATCTTTTTGTCAAAATAAAACGTCTCCTTTTTGCACATACAATTTATCGCAGTTCAAGTTTGTATAGTGTATGTAATATCTAGCAGGACTATTTACAACATCTATTTACATCATATGTCGTATTTTATCATACTTTAGGCGCTGAATATAATAGTATGGTTAATGTGGGAGAAATTAGAAAACTTGGCATTGGCTCAGCGGAAAAGTCTTTTTTGTCTGCAAGCAATGCACAGATAGCATTCCTTTATCCATTTATGGGGAAAGAAGAGGCATGTTTTTCTTAATTGCTAAAAAATAAATAAAAAAATAGCAGACATTGCTTGCATTTTTAGCTGGAATTATTTATTATAATAAGTGGGATTAGCACTCGGAAGGTTAGAGTGCTAATAAAATAAAACTGAAATGGAATTAAGGAGGCTATCTACATGATTAAACCACTAGGAGATCGTGTTGTAATCGAGCTTGTTGAGCAAGAGGAAAAGACTGCAAGCGGTATTGTACTTCCAGATTCGGCAAAAGAAAAACCGCAAGAAGGCAAAGTAGTTGCAGTTGGTTCAGGACGAGTTACAGAAAATGGAGAAAAAGTAGCACTTGAAGTTGCAGAAGGCGATTCTATTATCTTCTCCAAATTTGCAGGTACTGAAGTGAAATACGAAGGTACAGAATACTTAATTCTTCGTGAAAGTGATATTTTAGCTACAATCGGCTAAGTGTCGGTGACTAGTAAAGCATAGAATAAAATAGACTGGTACATGATCATAAGGAGGAATTTTATATGGCTAAAGAAATTAAATTTAGTGAAGAAGCACGTCGTTCATTACTAAATGGTGTGGATACACTTGCAAACGCTGTTAAAGTAACTTTAGGGCCAAAAGGTCGTAACGTTGTTTTAGATAAAAAATTCGGTTCACCGCTTATTACAAATGATGGTGTAACGATTGCTAAAGAAATTGAATTAGAAGATCGTTTTGAAAATATGGGAGCACAGCTTGTATCTGAAGTTGCATCAAAAACAAATGATGTTGCTGGTGATGGTACAACCACTGCTACAGTACTTGCACAGGCAATGATTCGCGAAGGATTGAAAAACGTTACTTCTGGTGCAAACCCAGTTGGTATCCGTCGCGGAATTGAAAAGGCTGTTGAAGCAGCTGTAAAAGAATTGAAAACCATCTCAAAATCAATTGAAGACAAAGAATCGATTTCTCAGGTAGCCGCTGTTTCATCCGGCGATGAAGAAGTAGGTACTTTGATTTCAGAATCAATGGAACGTGTTGGTAATGACGGTGTAATTACGATTGAAGAGTCAAAAGGCTTTAACACAGAACTAGAAGTTGTTGAAGGAATGCAGTTTGATCGTGGCTATGCCTCACCATACATGGTTACTGACCAGGATAAAATGGAAGCAGTACTGGAAGATCCATATATCCTAATTACAGATAAAAAGATTGGTAACATCCAAGAAGTATTACCAGTATTAGAACAAGTTGTTCAACAAGGTAAACCACTTCTATTAATTGCTGAAGATGTTGAAGGCGAAGCATTGGCAACATTAGTTGTTAACAAACTCCGTGGAACATTTAACGCAGTAGCTGTGAAAGCACCTGGATTCGGTGATCGTCGTAAAGCAATGCTTGAAGACATCGCGACACTTACTGGTGCAGAAGTAATTACAGAAGACCTTGGTTTAGATTTGAAAAGCACTACAGTAGAACAATTAGGCCGTGCTTCTAAAGTGGTTGTATCAAAAGAAAATACAACCATTGTAGAAGGATCAGGTAATCCTGAAGCAATTTCAGCAAGAGTAGCACAAATTCGTGCACAAGCTGAAGAAACGACTTCAGAATTTGATAAAGAAAAACTACAAGAACGTCTTGCTAAATTAGCTGGCGGTGTAGCAGTAATCAAAGTTGGTGCTGCAACAGAAACAGAACTAAAAGAGCGTAAACTTCGTATTGAAGACGCACTAAACTCAACACGTGCGGCTGTTGAAGAAGGAATCGTTTCTGGTGGTGGTACTGCACTAGTTAATGTTTACAGTAAAGTTGCAGATTTAGCACTTGAAGGGGACGAAGCAACTGGTGCAAGCATTGTACTACGTGCGCTTGAAGAACCAGTACGTCAGATCGCACACAACGCAGGTCTTGAAGGATCTATCGTTGTAGAACGTCTGAAAGGCGAAGCAGTTGGCGTAGGATTTGACGCTGCTAACGGCAAATGGGTAGATATGGTTGAAGCTGGAATCGTTGACCCAACTAAAGTTACGCGTTACGCACTACAAAACGCAGCATCTGTTGCAGCAATGTTCTTGACAACAGAAGCAGTCGTAGCTGACCTTCCTGAAGAAGACGCTGCTGGCGGCGGAATGCCTGACATGGGCGGTATGGGCGGAATGCCTGGCATGATGTGAGACTAAAAACACAATAACAAAAGCTTCATTTGACGGGGTTTGCCAGAAGGCAAACCTCGTTTTTTCATGAAAAAGTAACAAGAATAAACAATAATACGTAACTGGGCGCAATGTTTTTATAAATTTGATGTCATAAACATTGATTTTATAGAAGTTCGCTACTAGGAATAATAAGGGAGTGCGATAGAGGAGGCATGTAAGGTATTATAAAAAACTCTTCGTGGTAAGTATGTATCCCCACAAAGTGGATTGGAAATGATGTGAAAAGGTTAGTAGTTTGATATAATTGTTAATAGTGTAATAGGGCTTTTAGGGTGGTGGCTCACCCCTTATTGATTATTACACAGTAATTTCCCTGTGAAATTACTGGTGATAAGTTATATGCCCTTAGGGTTAAGAAAAATTATGATTAATTGAATAAAAGGTACTCTTGGGCTTTTAGAATTAGTATATAAAGAAATAAAAAGATATTACTTTTTCGAGGGAGGTACATGTATGAAACTGCCTACATGCCACCTATATTGATTAGTTTCTTGTTAGGATAGATATCGTACGAGATAACGGAGATCTTCTTCATGGCTAGAAAAAATGCATTAGAATCTGGAGATATAACTGAATGTTGTTATTTAAATAATGGAGTGAAATGTGAAATTATGAGAAATTTGGAGTTAATAACTTACTTAAAGAATTTTGATACAGAGTCCTTGGCTAAATCAATTTATGCAATAACATCATGGCTTCCAAATAGATGCTATATCGGTATAGTGGATAACTTAAATAGAATTTTGCATGAGATTGAAAACGAAAAAGGTAAAGTTAAAATTAATACTTATAGTGATTTTCAAAATTTATTCATAAAAATAAAAAAACATATGGATGACCTCTTAATATACAAAGAAGATTTCACAAGTGATTCTGGAGAAGTGAAATTTTTTTCAGACAATAAATTTAAGAGTATATTAATTGCGAATGGATCTGAAGATATTTATGAGGCATGTTTTCTTATTGAAGAAATAGTTGAAGAGGATGTTTTTTTAAAATCTGTTTGGCAAGAAGTTTTAGATTATGAAGACTTTATTATTTCTAATTTATATAGTAAAAATTATTCATATTCTAATGAATTTTGCTGTCCTCCAGAGGCCTTTTTTTATGCCACCTTTGATAATTTTGACTCTTTTAAAAGTCCTGAACTTAAGTTGTTTTTTCAAGGATTTGAAAGTGAAAATGAAGAATTATATGGTTTTTTCACACCAACCAAAGATTATCCCGTTTTTCTGCCTGTACTAAAAGAGACGTTTTTAGAGAAAGTTGAAGAGAAATTAGAATATGATTCAATAAAAAAATCGGTTTGGAATGCATTAATAAAAAAAATAATGAATAATTTTATATATCAATCCGATCGAAAAAGTCCATATCTCTTTTCTATAATGATTTTTGATAAAGAACTACAAACAGAAACCATTATAGAAGATTCTTTTACAATCTGGAATGGAAATAATATTGTTGTTTTTGTCTCAGATGATATAGATGATGGATTGTTAAGTTTAATTAGAAAAGGAATATTAGACAGGCGTTATGCTTTTGGAGGCCTTTCAAATGATCGAAATATTCAAGGGATTGAATTTAAAGATGACATGAATATTATTATTCAAAAAGTAAATACTGTAGGACTTTCACCAAATGTAAGTAAAATGATGATGTTTTCTTATGGTGATGATATGTATCTAGATGCAAAAGGTTTAATGGGAATAATAAACTTTGCAAATGATTTAGAGGAAATAGTTGATTTTATTTTGTTCTATAAAACAAATCAAGATAAAGTAATGAACTTTTCAGGAATAACTTCTTATTTTCAAGTATGGAGAGATATGGCTAGGACGATTAATGAAGGAGCTACTGAACCTCAAATAGTTGTACCGCCGTATGAGTCAGTAGAAAGAACTATTGGGCTGTTTAAAGAAGAAATGGAATTTTATCCATTTAATATGAGTGATGCATTTTCAAATATCCATTTTTGGAACCCTATAAAAAGCGGAAAATCCGAACTGTCATTGAATTCGAAATCCGGAACAGGCTCCGCTGATATATTTAAGTCAATAGGTAAATATTTAGTTTATCAAGAACTTTATTTTATAATTGAAGATATTGATGAAAAAACACTTGAAACAATAACTTCATTTCATGAGATTATAATAAATGGATTTGCAAAACATTATGAACTGATTCTATCATTGTTTAATAAATCCCTTTTAGAAATTAACCTAGTGTCAGAGAGTATATTATTAAAAAACGCAGGAAATGAATTAATTATTGAAACTGAGTACTGTAAAAAAGTAGTTATTAATACAGATAAAAATAGCCAAATATTATTAATTAAACCATATTGGGAGAGAATATTTGCAGATAATTATTCAAGTAAGACAATGTTTTTTGAAAACAATTTACTACTTAGCTTTTTAGAAGGGGCTAGTTTTAATTGTATAGATCATTTAATAAAGGAATTCAAAAATAGTGATAACAATAAAAGAACATCTTCAATTAGTCAGTTTGAGGTACCTTATTTTATAGAACCACAATTTACATTTTTCCCTCCAAAGTTATCTGCTTTCAAAAGTGTTAGAAAATTGATGTCTAAAATAATACAACAAATAGGGTTAGAGCCTAAAATATATGATGAATCAGAGATTGTAGGGACTGTAAGACAATTCAGAAATAAAATTCGAACTGATTTAGTAGAAAAAATTAGAGAGTTTAATACAACTGAACTCCATAAACAATTACTAAATTGCTATTCTGCTATACTTTTTCAAATAAGGGTTCATAAAAAAAGACTGGATGAATTTACCTTGTCTAATCATTTGCAAGATGAGATATTGTATACGCTTAGAAGAGAAGCGATTAAATTACGTGAAGAATCAAAAACATACAAGCTAGTGCTTGAATACTTAATAGAAGAGAATTTGATTTGTGAAAAGACATCTAATAATACACCTGGCTGGAGACAAATTGATGAAATGATAGCTTATGCTAAGTGGATTTTGGATTTTCAATCGATGTCTGACGCTGTTAATTATGGGGCTATAGGATGGAATCAGTTGGAGATACGAGAAGACTATGTTATCGAAATAGAAGAGACTGAAAAATATTTAGAAGATGGTAAGTTGTTAATGGACTTAAGATATACTTATGGAGATTATTCAAATAGAGATAATGAGATTGATAAAAAAATGATGGATGTAATTGAGAAAAATTTTCAGAGTGAGACAGGTATATCCTTAAAGTCTTTAGCTACTACATTGGTATTTCTCTACTCAAATTCGATAGTAAATGAGCTTTCAGAGCATGAAGAAGTGGTAATAAAAAATAATGTTGTTGAAGCCCCAATAAATTGTTTAGCTAATGTTTTTATTCAAGAAACGGATTTATTTGTAGAAGAATTCTATAAAGTTATAGAATTTTTAACTATAAATATTGATAAAATTCCAGATGCTAACGGAGTAATACCGATTTGGGAAAAGAAAAAAAGAAAAAATAAAATATCAGCCCAGCCTATATTATTTATTGGCAATAGGATGATTTATACGCCAGTTTCTTTATATGAATTACAACAAAGCTGGTTTCAAGGTATGATGAATTTTATTTTACCGTATAATATCGAATTAGAAAAAACAACAGAAGCAGTGGATAAATGGAAAAATCATTATGAAGATAAAATAGTGGAAGATTTATCACCATTATTTAATACAGATATTCATGATGTATATGTTGACAAGGAATTATACAAGCTTGATACAAAAGGGAATCATCCCAGAGACCTTGGGGATTATGACTTGATTGTAATTAATAAAGAGAAAAAAGAAATTCTACTATTTGAAGTTAAATATATGAGATTAAGTCAAACTATGAAAGACTCACTAGGTGATCAAAGTAAATACTTTTTAAACCGAAAGGCTAAGGCAAAACAATTCACAAGGAGAATTGAGTATTTTGAAAAAAATGCCAAAGAAATAATGAATCACCTTGGATTTAATGAGGAATTTTTAATAAAAGGGTACTTTTTGACTAATAAAAATATTCGCTCCTTTTTTAAAGACTATCCATTTGAAGTTATTAGTTTTAATCAATTTAGGCACATATACTTTACTTAGAGAGGCTTTATTCATCGAACATGTAATCTTCTAACTTTGGCAAATATTTATCAAATGGTGCTAGTTTAGCTTCTTGGACGTTTAAGGAAATTACAGACTAACGGTATCTTGGACTTTTGTTTTCCCCTTCCGTTAGGATAGATGTCGTATGGGGCAAACGTGTGCTATACGAGTTGCAATTCGCTATGCGCAAAATACATACATAATGACAATTATAGATATGTATTGAAAGTTAATTAATTATGATAGGATAAAAAAGTAACAAAAAGGTAACAGGAATAAACAAACCTACACAATCACACGCAATTAAACTTATTTAGAGACACTCAAACCATTGATTCAAAGCCATTTCACAATCCGACACAACACAAAAAAACGGCTCACAACACGCCTGGCATGATGTAAGTCTAACTACTATTAATAAAACGAGGTTTGCCGTAGTGGCGGACCTCGTTTTTTTATCTCAATTTATAATTTTATTATATTATGATCTTCTATATAAAGAATACCCTATTTTTATCATAAAATAAATCTTATCATAAGGATGGTAAAGCTCTTTATATGATAATATTAGACTTAGACAAAAATGTAAGAAAAGAGATAATAATACATAACGATAATGCTTTTCAAAGGCAGGTGACGATTATGTTTGAAGGGAAAAGGGTTTTAGTAATTGAAGACGATCAAGAAATTAATAAGTTATTGAACATGATTATAACAAAATCAGGCATGGTTTCTGTTCCAGCTTATTCTGGTACGGAAGGTATATTACAATTGCAAAATAGTACATATGATTTAATTATATTGGACTTGATGTTACCTGGAATAAGCGGGGAGGCGTTCATAAGCAAAATTAGGGAAAAGAGTATGATTCCAATTATTGTAGTCTCAGCCAAAATGGATATAGAAGATAAAGTTCAAGCATTAAAAATGGGTGCAGATGATTATATAACCAAGCCGTTTAATCAACAAGAAGTTGTGGCTAGGGTAGAAGTTCAATTACGTAAATCAAGTGTTCATTCATCACAAACGGCAGAGATAGCATGGCGTGGGTTAAAAATTAATCCAAAAAAACAATCTGTTACTTTAGAAAACAATGAGTTGCAGTTAACAAATGCGGAATTTGTTATTCTATCTTTATTTATCAGTCATCCAGAGCACGCTTTTTCTAAGAGAAAGATTTATGAAAAAATATGGACAGGGCCCTATGTGGGTGATGACAATACAATTAGTGTACATGTCTCAAATATTCGCAAAAAAATTGCAGAGGTCACTGATGATGCGTATATAAAAACGATTTGGGGAGTAGGCTTTATGCTGATTTAATCTCTTTACGATTTCTTTATGTTTTGCTTAAAGGAAATTAAAGACACCTAAGCTAAACTATATATATATATCAAGACACTTAGCGAAGGAGTCAATAAAATGAATACGATTATTCAAACTTATCAATTGACAAAAACATTTAAAGCAGAGGAAGTTATCAAACCCCTTGATTTCTCATTAAGAAAAGGGGAAATTTGTGCTTTAATTGGTAAAAATGGTGCTGGGAAATCAACGTTTTTAAAAATGCTTGCCGGACAATTAATGCCGACTTCAGGGGATATTTACTTATTTGGTAAATCTGGCAAGGAAATGGCACAAACTAAGAAAAGAATTGGTTTTATGATAGAGACACCAGCATTTTTTCCTGATTTTACTGCAACCCAAAACTTGGAATACTTTCGAATTCAGCGGGGTGTGGTTGAGAAGAAACGCATTGCTGAGGTGCTGCAAATTGTTGGTTTAGCTAATCAAAAGCGGAAGCGCTTTAAGGAATATTCGATGGGAATGAAACAGAGATTAGGCATAGCTCTTTGCCTCTTAGGAAATCCAGACTGTTTAGTGCTGGATGAGCCAATTAATGGTTTAGATGCAGAAGGTATTATGGAAATTCGCAAATTATTATTGAAACTAAATCAAGAAAAACAAATAACGATTTTAGTCTCCAACCATATTTTAACGGAACTACAATTGCTAGCAAAACGTTTTATGTTTATCGAGAACGGTGTCATTGTCGATGATTTAAGTAAAGAATCCTTAGATGATAAAAGTAGAAAGCAAATTCAGCTGAAAGTCGATGATCCAGCAAAAACAGCGCGATTATTAGAACAAACATATGCGGATATAGAATATAAAACCCTACCGGATAATATCATAACCATTCAAAACCATATAGAAGAAGGTGGCGAAATTAATCGCCTTTTAGTTGACAATGGTGTGTTAGTAATGGAGTTTCGTATAGAAGCATTGAATTTGGAAGAATATTTCTTAGGATTAGTGGGGGAGAGTGAAAAATGATTAATTATATAAAAAGTGAAAACTACCGTTTATTTCGTAAAAAAGGGCTTCATATAACGAGTTTAATTTGCTTATTGTTAATTATTTTTTCAGCAGCTACCTTGTATTATTTTGGACAGCATGAGCCAAATTTCCCTTATGCAACAAGTCTATTTTTCTATTCAAATGTCATTGGCAGTAGCATACTAATTCTAATCATTGCTTTTCTCTTTAATTTAGCACTAACAGGCAAGGACATGTCCTTAATCAAACAATCTATATCTTTTGGTATTTCTAGAAATACGATTTTTTGGTCAAAGCTGATCTTAACTTTGAGTTATTTTCTGGTGATATGTGTGGTTGGTTTACTTTTAATGATTGGATTGGGTGAGAATCTCTTTGTTAAAGAAGAACAATCAGTTAGCAATTTTCTAATCGCAAGCTTTAATATGTTGCCAATTGTGCTTAGTGGTTTTTTTATGATCCACGCGATGAAAATGATGAAAGCCGGCGAGGTCTATATCATTATCATGTTACTGTTCTTTTTTGTTTTTTCTGGTGATTTGTTACGACTGATTCTTAGACCGATTTCAGGATTAGATGAACTATATCAATATGCTCCCAGTACACAGTTTAATGAAAACCTAATGAGCTTCATGGACCAATCAACTCAATTTGAATTTCGTTACTGGATAACTGGTATCGTTATCTCGGTAATTTGTTTACTAATTGGAGCGAGAAAATTTGCCAAACAATATATTGATTGATTAGAGAAAGGATGAATGAAGTGAATAGCTGGTTGATTATCACACTATTGATTGTACTGTTATTGATTAGTATCGGGATGCTCCTCGGTTTTTATTGGGATATAAAAAAAATGACAAACCAGTTGGAAGAAATTATAGAAAACTTTGGTACAAATGAATTGGTTCGTACAAATACGCATAGTAAACCTCTGAATCATTTTATCACGAAAATCAACCGGCTTATTTATTTATTCAAGGGGGATCAGCAACATAAAGAAAAGAGAGAAAAAGAATTAAAACAAGAGATTACAAATATCTCACATGATTTGAGAACCCCTTTGACATCAATTAAGGGGTTTTCAGAATTGTTAACGGATCCGGCTTTATCTGAAGAAGAAAAGAAAGAATCCTTGTCTATTATTCAAAAGAAAATTGACAACCTCACCATGATGGTCGATTTATTCTATGAGCTTTCACAAATAAACTCATCCGACAATCAAGTGATCATGGAACAGCAGTTTCTGGATCAAATTGTTGTAGAAGCAATGTTAATGTTCTACGATGATTTTGAGAAAAGTAAGCTTAAGATACATATGGATGAGAGTAACATATCCCCTATTTTGGCTGACCTGAAAGCGACAAATCGAATTGTAATCAACATCATTCAAAATGCGTTACGTTATGCCAAAAGCTATGTAACAATTAACTTAATGGTACAAGATGAATATGTTCAATTAAGCGTGATAAATGACGTGGATGGGCTTGATCAATCCGCCCTTCATCGCATTTTTGACCGAACGTATAGATTGGATGCTAGTCGATCTGGTGGACAAATTGGGTTAGGATTACACATTGTTCAACAGCTAATCCACAAACAAGGTGGAAAAGTAGTTTCTGATATTCACAAAAATGAATTTAGGATTGATGTATTTTTTAGGAAGTGGGATTAGAGCTAGCAATTCACAATTCAACACAACGCAAAAGAGCAGCTTAAAACACGCCAGGAATGGTATAATTCAGCTTTTGTGAAGCTGTCTAGTTTATAATTAATTTGTATAGAAATAACCACTTCTCACAAAAATGGAGAGGTGGTTTTTTAATCGCAGTCGGCGGGGCAGTAAAAACCCCCATCCTAAAAAAACAAAATAGGTTTACCTGATTTTCCTAAACATCTGATAGAGAATTAGAAACCTTCGCCTGAATCTCTTTTAAAAACTTATCAGCAGCCGCAGAAAAAACCTGATGCTTTTTCCAAACAATATTTAAGCCAGATTCAAGTCTTGGCTCTAGCGGTCTGAAACAAAGGTTGCTATCACTAGACGTATTCACTATTTTATCAAGGGTTATTGCATAACCAATGCCCTCTTCAACCATAATGGCGGCGTTAAATGCCAGATTGTATGTAGTCACGATGTTTAATTTATCAAAGTCTTCACCAAACCAATCCGCAAATTCATTTTTAGAAAAAGTCTGTTTCATAGCCTGCCGCGAACAGATTAGAGGAACATTTAATACATCTACTGCTTGAATGGTATCTTTGAAAGCAAGAGGACTATCTTTCCTCATAACAACGCCCCAAACATCTTTTTCTGGGATATTGATATAATTGTATTTTGACAAATTAGCTGGATGAATTAATATGCCGAAGTCAAGCAATCCCTTGTCCAGACGTTCCGTCACATCATCTTCGTTGCCACTGTAGAGGTGATAACGTATATTTGGAAAACTCAATCGTAAAGCTTTTATTACCCGTGCAATCTGTTTCATGGCGTCCGTTTCCCCACCACCAATGTAAACATCACCACTGATTGTTTCTTCCATGGAACCAAATTCTGCCTCTAATTTATCTACCATATCAACGATTTCTTCTGCTCTCTTTCGCAAGAGCATTCCTTCATCTGTGAGAATGATGTTGTGACTACTGCGAGTAAATAGATTTTTACCTAACTTTTGTTCTAGTTCTTTTAATTGTCTTGACACAGTTGGCTGTGTCACATGCAAAAAGTCAGCAGCTCTTGTAATGCTTCCTTCTCTTGCAACAGTAAGGAAATATCGCAATACTCTAAGTTCCATTTATAACGCCTCCTTAATCATGTTGTAGCATATATACTCAAGAAATGCTTATCAAGCATATCAAGATATAAGATATAGGTATTTGCTATATATGTGAATCCCGGTAGAATTAATAGTAAGCAGTAGTCAAAATAAAGATGTTATCACGCCAATTGGAGAAAAATTAGAATGAATATCTGAACTGATTATCAAAGGAAGTGGACCATATTTTATGAAAAACTCTAAAAGATTGCTTATTTTTATTTTAACAGTTGGTGTCTTCGGTATTATAAATACTGAAATGGGGGTAATTGGTATACTCCCTTCTCTAGCGGATCATTTTGGTGTCAGTATCTCTACAGTTGGTCTAATGGTTAGTCTTTTTGCGTTAGCTGTTGCCATTGCTGGACCAACGCTGCCATTAGTATTTTCTAGTGTAAATCGAAAAAAAGTAATGTTGCTCGTACTGTTCATTTTCATTATAGGGAATGTTATTTCCATCTTTACAACTCATTTTACCGTTGCTTTACTTGCTCGTGTTATACCAGCCTTCTTTCATCCTGTATATGTCTCCATCGCTTTATCCGTGGCCGCTACTTCTGTTAGCAAAAAGGAAGCACCAAAAGCAATCTCTAAAGTATTTATAGGGGTATCAGCAGGTATGGTGCTAGGCGTCCCTGTGGTAAGTTTTATTGCAAATACGGTTTCCCTGGAAATAGCGATGTCATTTTTTGCTATCGTAAATGTTTTTACATTTATTGCAACCTTCCTATTTGTACCCTCCATGCCTGTTAAGGAAAGTCTTTCCTATGGTTCCCAGCTAAAGATCCTAACACATGGAATTACATGGCTTTCTATCTTGGCAGTTATTTTCCTAAACGCTGCTATTTTTGGGGTATATAGTTATCTTGCTGAATATTTAGAGGTTGTAACCAATATGTCGTTAAATATAATTAGTATTCTATTATTCGTTTACGGATTAGCTAATATTATTGGAAATATGATCGCGGGAAGGTTACTTACCGAATATCCAACCCGTACAGTCTTCATCTTTCCTATTGTATTAACAGCTATTTATATTATTTTTTTCTTTGTGGGTGAGTTTGCTGTACCTATGGCTATTATTACTTTAGTCTGGGGTGTATTTGGAGGTATTGGGGCAAATATTAATCAATATTGGATTATGTCTGCAGCCCCCAAAGCTCCAGATTTCGCTAATGGATTATTTTTAACCTCTACTAATTTAGGTACAACGATTGGATCTGCAATAGGTGGACTCATTATCGCAAAAATGGGTACAGAATATATGATCCTAGTAGGTATTCTTTCATTGGTGTTAGGTTTTATATGTATTTCACTTAGAAATTATCTGTATAGACATGAAACAAATGAACTTGCTAGTTAAGGAAAACTTAAACTAATGTGATGCTTGAATGAAGAGTTGAACTTCATAATGTAACCTTTTCTTCAATAAAGTCTTTGAAACGATCTTTCGCAATTGGGACATTTCGTTGAAAAAAATGTTGTGTTAACGGTTCAGATTAATAAAATATTAAGCAGATAAACATAGGGTCCATTTCTTTTATAGAATTTGAAATGGACTTATTTTTTATCGTTAAGCATGATTACTGGATATTAATTTTATTCATTTCACCTTCTTACATACGCTGCATAGTTGATTCTATTTGAGGCAATGTCATTTTCATTCTCGAACGAACCACCAAAAAAAGAAAAATGAAAAAACGCGGTGTTTCCTTCTCCATATTGTGTTAATCTGAGTTTGATGTGTGTTTTCATAGGGGAAAACTTTGCTGGATAAGACAACAATAATAGGAGGGAATACGTTTGAAAAAAGTAATCATTTTAGTTTTAGTTGCGTTTTTTTTATTGCTGTTTAATGCCTGCTCGTCTGAGTATAGTAATGATGGAGAGGGAAACAATCAACCAAACGAATCCGAGTCAAATAAAGATGAGAATAATGACACTCAAACGGCATCAACAGAAAAAGAAGCGGAGAAGGCAGGTCCGTTTGATCCCAATGGTAACATCGGTGATTTTTTGGAAGGGGATTATGATCCAACAGCCATTCATCCGATAGATACGAATTGGACGAGACAATCCCGATTTGCCGGACCACAAAAACCGGAAGTGCTTTGGTCCCTTGAAATCGTGGAAAAATATACGGGTGATCCAGAGAAGTCGATCCCTGTTATCGGGGCTGATGGTACAATCTACATAGTTACCAATATGCATGACGAAGAAGCTGACGGGTTATACGCAATCGCAAGTGACGGTGAGTTAAAATGGAAATCAACGAACTTTCACGAAGAGCTTGATATGCATGCAGGAGATTACCAGCGTCCTGCTCCCGCCATTACAGCAGATGGAGATATTTGGGTGCATCTGAATAATGATTTGTTTGCTTTATTTGACGGGGATAATGGGGATCTTAAGGATTCCTTTGCATGGGAAACAAATTTAGGTGTTCCTGCAGATCCGTTTGTTCTCGGAATGGGGTACAGTGACATCATTGCTGATAGTGAGGGGACTGTGTATTTTCGCTCATGGGATGAAATTTACGCTGTCGATTCATCAGGGGAGCTTAAATGGAATTTCCGATCTGGAAAAGCCAGCGAATTTTCAAATATGGTTCTTGCCCCGGACCGTACATTGTACCTGTTTGATAATACTGGTACTGTTTATGCCATAGGCGAAGAATAAAAAAACTAGATTTGAATCAGAGTAATAGAAATTAAATGAATGTTACTGTCTCCTGAAAATACACGATTGTATCAGCAACATAGCCGAGTCCTTTTCGCATTACAACAATATAATGTGGTATAAGGAGGTGGCTGATAATGTCATGTAGAGATTATGAATCTGAGTCTAAAAACAAATGTCATACTACGCATCACCATCATTATTATTGCTGTGATAATAAAAATAATGGCAAGCACGAACATGATGATCGGAAAGACCATTGTAACAAAGGCTGTGACAGAGACAGAAATAGAGGAAGAAACAACTGTGGTTGTGGCAGAAGTAGGTGTGGCTGTAGAAGAGGTTTTTTTGAGCTTTGGTAGAAATAATGGACAAGACACCATTTTTGGTGTCTTGTTTTTATTTAGTTGGTATCTATCCTTTTGCTTTAAAGGTTTTACAGTCTGTTTCTTCTGTTGTTCTGGCTTTCGTTTGTTTGTGTGTGACTACATATATTTGATCAGCATTACAAACATTGCCATTGCCCCAATATGCACAGTTACTTACTTCACAAAGCACGTCTCTAGCCATTGATTGAAAACCTCCAACTGAATATTTTTATCTCTGTGGCAATAGTTAGGTGCTAAGTGCCACAAACTGCGAACGCAGATCATTATCTGCGCTAGCGGTCCCTAAGACATAAGTGCGGCTAAGTTCAAATTTCAATTGAACCAAGTCTTCTTTATCATGTTTCATTTTATTGATTGTATCCGCCTTTTTACAGCATTACAGTAGCTGGTTTTATACCCATAAATTACTATCAATCACTGGCTGTTACTTGTGAATAATAAAGGAGATTGTAGTTGAAAAAAGAAGCGGGGTTTTGAAATGAAAATATGGATTTGTAGCTTCATCTTCTTCTTATCATTTATTCAGCTGGGCTTTGCAGAACCGGTATCTCCTACAAAGAAAAATTTAGCCATTGTAATTGATGACCTCGGTAACAATATGAAGGGGACAGAGGAAATCCTAGGGCTTCCGATAAACCTCACTGTCGCTATTATGCCATTTCTGTCAACAACAAGAGAGGATGCAGAGCTGGCGCATCATAATGGACACGAAGTGATTGTACATTTACCAATGGAACCAAAGCATGGGAAGAAAAGCTGGCTTGGTCCAGGTGCAATTACAACAGATTTAAGTGATAGCGAGATCCGTAAACGTGTGGAAGCAGCCATTAAAGATGTCCCACATGCCGATGGCGTAAATCATCATATGGGGTCAAAGGTGACTGAGGATGAACGAGTGATGCGAATTGTTCTACAAGTATGTAAGGAAAACGGACTCTTTTATCTTGATAGCAAGACGACTGATAAAAGTGTTGTAAGCAAGCTTGCAATAGAAATGAATGTCCCATTCTTGGAAAATAATTTGTTTTTTGATGATATATATACAACGGAACATATTACAAAACAAGCGAATGTACTCGCAAGAAATTTAGTGAACGCGGACCAATTCATAGCGATCGGTCATGTTGGTATATCAGGTCCGATGATGGTGGAAGTATTAAAACAATACATTCCTGTCTATGAAAATGAGGCGAATATTGTATCCTTATCCGATTTAATACCCGAATTTAAATTGATTGAAAAAGGACTGGAATAACGTTAATCATTGGATTTGGGAAATATAAACATTCGATCGTAAGTGATGGAAGGATAAAGTGAAACTTCATTGGTTGGGAATTTTACTGCCCGCCAAACTGCGATAAATATGAATATTAAAACGTTGAACCAATAAAAAATTTTTTGATTCGAGGACCATTCTTTCATCATATCGGTCAAAAAGGATAAAACATGTTAAAATACGATTAATCGGTTATTAACATGTAGGTATGGTGAAAGGGAGGTGAAGAGGTGGAGAAGACACGTTTACGTAATCTGTTGTTGTTTATTGTGTTTGGTGTGATGTTATTTAGTCAACCAACACAATTATTGTCTCAGATTGATCTGAGCCAAACGAATGAATCAACCATTTCATCCGCTAGCTATACGACAGATATCAGTGCTTCCCATCTCACTTCACCAACCACGATACCAAATTACCATGAATGGAAAGCCGATCCGGCACTTTTTCCACAAGCCGAAAAGATCGTTAGCCTGATTCCACCCGTTTTAGATCCATTTCTTTTTCCTTTAGGAATAACGGAAGCGACTGGTTTCTTGGATGCGATCAAATACCAATCGAACTATCTCCCCTAATACGTAAATTTGCTCATTTTAATGGAATAAAGCCTTCTAATCAAAATTGGAAGGTTTTATTCAAAGTGGAATTTAATTATCGTATTGTAAAATAAAGGGGAGCACACATAATGACAAATAAACATGATAAACCGTATTGGAAAGAAACACTGGAGTGTTATGTATATATAGGCTTGATTATGCTCTTGTTTTTAGGGATTTTTATGGTGAGCGGACAGTTAACTGGAACAGATTGGATCGGTTATATGATAAAACTTATAGGCGAATTTAGCATGGATATTTAACGCTTATATGCATGCCCTAGGGCAAGTACGCAAAACAAAAGCTTGGCATCGTGTTCTGATGTCAAGCTTTTGTTTTACATGTTAGGGGACAGTCCCCCACCACACTATTGCTTTAACACTTTATCGAGATGGGGGACTGTCCCTATGCCGTGCGATTGGGTCGTGCCCCATCTTCAATTCATCGTCAGCGATAACCACTGTTTTTCCACTCTCAACATCAGCGATATATTCTGCTGCTTGTTCTTCTGATACACCGAAACGAACAAGCCTCTCATGTAAATCCAGTGTACGGTCGCTTTGTTTTGTGAATCGCTTTTTCACTTTGTCAAAAAAAGTTATATTGGTTTCATCGATCGGTAAACTGCTGGCAATATTTACATCGGTAAGATCTGTTAATTCATCGGGGTGGTGATCGGTAAGCATGAGAATGTTTTTCGCTTTGAAACCTTTTAATTCCAGGTTACTGGATGCTTTAACCGCATCTGTCACAGATTGGTATTTCCCAATGATTTGTACCGTCATCTCCAATCCCTCCTACACCGAAAATAGTTTGTACATGATTTTCTTCTAGTCTATGAAGGAAGAGGAGCAATCATGATTACTATTTAAGTTGAGGGGTAGATTTCGTAGACTGTTCATTGTCATAGGAATGCTTTCTAAGTAGCATGTGCTTGATTGTAATGCCAATGATTATTCCTACAGGGACAAACACGATTGGTAACCAGACAGGGCCAAAGAGGTATCCGGCAATACGAAACGTTTGAGAGAAAATGAGGCCCACTGTTGCGACAAAAGCAGAAAAAACAAATGGTAAATAGGCAAAAGGTTTTGCTCCATCACCCGCATCTTTATAGGCATCCCAGAGGGCAAAGAAATACAAACAAGGATAAAACATGAACCATTGATAATTTGTTTGTGTGATTGCTGCTTGAATTTCCCCGTGAAAACTTAATAGGATGACTTGATTAACGTTACCTAGAAAATTGGTTAGTAATTCCAAAGCAATGAACAGGAATCCTTTTGCAAATTTGTGGTTTAATAATTGCCCAAAACCCGGAAAGGCAATACTCCATAATAGTCTTTCCAATTGGATGCTTTTTTTCCCTATCTGCTTCTCCATTTTGTGAC
Source organism: Virgibacillus halotolerans (assembly GCF_016908515.1). GTDB lineage: Bacteria > Bacillota > Bacilli > Bacillales > Amphibacillaceae > Virgibacillus_M > Virgibacillus_M halotolerans. The sequence continues at coordinate 121,385 of NZ_JAFBEA010000011.1, read as the reverse complement.
CCTATTTTGCCAAGTCTTTTCTATTTGCAGCCATTGGAGGCTGTTCCATCCATCCGTTTTCAATCAATATCTTTGCCCCATCATTGGAATACCGCGCTATTTCTGCCATTAATCGGGTATATTTAACCCCTAAATCATGTCTGGGACTAGCTGAAATGGAGGCCCCATATTGTCCAATGCCTGACGCCGTTAATGAAGTAACAAAATTCATCATGAGTTTATCGGAAAAAGGTGCAATAGTAGACGCTGTTACTTCTGGGGTCAGTAATATGCCATCAGATAAATAATCTTCGTGTAAAGCAGCGGAAAAAACATCGTAATGCTTGCCGGAAATTTCTCGGCCCCTTTCAAAGTATTGTTTTACTTCTTTGTTTTCTGCAACTTGGCTAAATCCGGTGATCATCGCCTGGCCTAAAGCGTTACGATTGGAATTATAAACGAGCATAGCGATTTCGGTACCTAGTAACGGCCGCCGTTCCCCGAACCAACCTGCTAAAAAACGATCCGCTTGCACGAACTCGATTTGCTGTGGCGCCGGGATCTTAGGTGGACGAATATAAATCCCCTTTTCTATCGCCAATTCCTTCGCTTGTTGATGCAAGACTTGCACATCACTTAAGCTATCTGAAAAAAAGTGAATCATATCGGTACGGGACACCATGGATAAATCAGAGCTGAATGTAATCAAATTCAAGTAGGTCGTGTTTAAAGTATATAGCAAATAAAGTTTGTCAGAAAAGAGGCGCGGTGCATTCAAATGGATATCCTTATCGGTAAAACCTTGTGGAATAGGGTGATTTGCGCTGTTAAGAAGCTGTATTTCTGTCTCCTTGCGTTTTTCTGTTATTGCTAAAGCCTGTTCAAGAACCTGACGAATTGCCTGGTCCTCTACATGTATTAAGAAAAAGCTTATACCACATATATTCAGTGTATCAGACTGATATGCTGTCCAGAGACTGGAAATCTCCGCCGATGTGAGTGTTACCTGGTGTTGGTTGTTTTCCATTTATGCATTATCCTTTCACTTTCTAAGATTATTTTCTAGCTTGTCTGAGATCAAACGGTTTATACATGATTAGTATAAAAGAAACCAAATTTGACAGACTAATATAGGAAATAAAGAAGACTCGGCTCAAATGAAGCTTTTACTTCACTTAAACCTTAACGCCGCAGGGATAAAGAGGGATATTGATGGCGCGATCCAGATTCGGACGACATAAAAAACAGCAACAGACCAAAGTAGAAGCCTCCTTTGCCATCGAGATATTTAAAGATATCGAGCAAAATATAAAAAACCTCAATAACATGTTAGATGCGCCCGATGATTTAATGACGCGGGAATTTACGATTGGACATGGGGAACAACAGGCTGCCATTGCTTATATTGATGGCTTGGTAGATAAGGAACTGTTGCAAAACAATATACTGGAAAATCTGCAGAATTTATCAGTCGAACAACAGTCTGAAGAGGATGTAGAGGCAATGTTTGATAAGATATATCAAACATTTATTTCCATCAATAAAATAAAAAAAGGAACAACATTAGATGACATTTCCAATGGCATACTTTCCGGTAATACTGTGTTTTACCTAGATGGCATAGACGCAGTTTTAATTATGGACATAAAAGGTGGAGAAACCCGCGCCATCGAACAACCAATTACGGAAACGCTAATTCGTGGTCCAAGAACGTCCTTTGTAGAGAGTATAGGTACAAATATATCATTGATTCGCCGTAATATACGGGCCCCAAATTTACGCTTGAAGACTTCCCAGGTAGGTAGGCGCAGCAAGAATAATCTTGTCTTAGCTTATGTGGAGGGTATTGTCAATCCGGAAATTGTGCAGGAAGTGAGTCGGCGGTTGGAAACGATTGATCTGGATGATGCACCAGAATCAGGCTTTATCGAACAATGGATCGAAGACAGCTTTTTGTCTCCTTTCCCGCAAATGATGGACACGGAAAGACCGGATGTGGTTTCTTCCTCACTCTTACAGGGGAAAGTGGCGATAATCCTGGATGGAACACCATTTGTTTTAATCGCGCCAACGACATTAGGGGATATTTTAAAATCACCGGAAGACTACTATGAGCGCTGGCTATACGGCACGTTATTACGGGTTCTGAGATATATTGGTGCCTTTCTTGCACTATTCTTACCCGCAATATACATTTCGCTTGTTTCTTTTCATCAGGGGCTTTTACCTTCTAAACTCGCTTTTTCTATCGCAGCAAGCAGGGAAGGTGTTCCCTTTCCAGCCTTTGTGGAAGCGATGCTGATGGTCATCACAATGGAGTTATTGCAGGAAGCCGGGGTAAGATTGCCTACACCAATTGGTCAAACCATTGGTATTGTCGGTGGGCTTGTGATTGGTGAGGCAGCAGTACAGGCGGGAATTGTCAGTCCAGTTATGCTAATTGTTATCGCGCTTACAGCGATTGCCGCATTTACAACGCCAACATTTAGTTTGAGCATTTCATTGCGAATACTTCGATTTGGTTTCATGTTTGCAGCTGCTTTCTTAGGGCTTTATGGCGTGATCCTTGTATATGTTATGATCAACATCCATCTTGTCAATTTGAAGAGTTTTGGGGTGCCATACGCTACGCCATTTGCCCCAACGATGTTAGGGGACATGAAGGATCTCGTTCTGCGTGCACCGAGATTCATGTTGATGAAACGACCGGAATATTTGCAAACGGAGGATGAAAAGTCGGCAAACAAAGGGGAAAAGTAATCATGAAGTGGTTTACTTATGCTGATCCAAAAATAGATGACAAAGAGATAATGATTATTGTCCCTTCCATGTTAATTGGCGGTGGCATACTTACTTTTCCTAGATTCGTCGCGGATGAAACCGTTGGCTCAGATGGCTGGATCGTTATTTTAATTGGGGGGATGTTAACCCTCTTGGTGGCTTGGACGGTTGCTAAATTGGCCACTATGTTTCCAAACCAAAGCTTTTTATCCTACGCATCTGCTATCGTAAGCAAACCTGTAGCAGTCATATTAACCTTTTTGCTTGGTACGATATCAATGCTTATCGCCTCGTATGTTGTACGTAATATCGCGAATACTGCAAAGGAATATTTATTTGAACAGACACCCATGGAAGTTATTGCCCTTACTTTTCTACTTGTAGTGATTTACGCCATTTCCAGCTCCAGGATCGGATTGTTTCGGCTGAACATGTTGTTCTTTCCGTTTATTTTTTTAATTACGATCATCATCATGCTTTTAAATATAAAGTGGTTTGACTTTGGTGACTTATTGCCAATGTTTCAGACATCGTTTACAGGTTATATCAAAGGAACTGGAAGTATGATTACATCCTATGTTGGACTTGGTATTCTCTTATTTTATCTTGCTTTGGCTGATCGACCAAAGCGTGCTCCAAAAATGGTTTCTATTGGTGTGTGCATTGTTATGTTTTTTTACTTCCTTGTTTTCATTACTTGTATCGGTGTTTTTGGTCATGCAGGTACAGCCAATCTGTTAAATCCAACTGTAGAGTTGGCGAAACAGGTCGAGATTCCGGGCGGCATTTTTGAACGGGCAGAAGTGGTTTTTTATGTCATTTGGATAATGGCTATTTTTAATACAACAACAATGGCATTTGATATCGCAGTTTTGGCACTGCATTCTATTTTTAAAAAAGCAAATAAGATGACATTTATCTTCATTTTGTCACCACTTATTTATCTAATTAGTATGATCCCGGAAAATCTTGTCGAATTAAATCACTTTGGTACATTTGTAAGCTATGTTTCTGCTGGGACAACGGTGTTCGTAACGATATTGTTACTCATCATTGCGAAAATACGGGGGATGAAACAAGTTGAATAAAAAAAGATATCTTTTACTCTTATATTGCTTGCTGATAACGATGCTCACAGGTTGTTGGGATAATGTACCCATTGAAGATCGGGGATTTGTCATTGGCTCTGCCATTGATCTAAAGGATGGAAAAGTCGATGGTAATTATGATTTAACATTAACCAATCAATTTGTTGTTCCACCTGGACTGAATTCCCCAATGAACGGGGGAAGTGGAGGGAAAGCCTTTATGAATTTGTCTGGCAGTGGTGACAGTGTTTTTGCTATAGATCAAGAGATGGCATCACTTACAAGTAAAATGCCATTTTTTGAGCATTTAAAATTACTCGTTGTTTCTGATGAGTTGTTGGAGACGCCGCATTTGTTTGCCGATGTCTTGGATGTGTTCGTTCGGGATAAGGAGATGCGCCGTGGCGTTAAGGTGGTCGCTGCTAAAGGCGAGGCAAAGGACATTCTCGGTATCCAGCCAGAAAATGAACAATTGCCAGCTGTATACATCAATAATCTGTTGGAAGTTAGTATGAAAAAAACGAATTTGTTTAAACCGATGCATGTTGGTGATATTCATCAAATGCTTTTAACGAATAGTAGCTTTATCATTCCTTACGTTATCGCCGCAAAAAATAAAGTTGATTACAAAGGTGGGGCTATTTTTCATGGATATGAAGATAAGCTTGTAGGTTTCCTTGACGAGAAAGAAATGACTGCATTGAACTTGGTGAATGGCGACACACATGGTGGAACGATTACGTTTACTTATGATGGAGATTTAATAACTTTTAAAATTAACAATGCGAAAAGCGATGTTAAGCTGGATACGAAAGATCCGGAAAGCATAAATATAACGGTAGATATTGGTGTAGAAGGAGGAATCGCAGAAGTATTTGGTAATAAGAACCTAAACAATTCGCAAACATTGTCCGAGATCGAAAAGGAGATTTCCAAGCAAATAGAAACGATGACGGGTCAAACAATTGCACGTACCCAAAAGGAAATGAATGCGGATATATTTGCTTTTGATCAAAAGTTAAACGAGAGACACTATCATACATGGCAAAAAATAAAGGACAACTGGGATCATGGTGAAAACCTTTTTGCGAAAAGTAACATTCGTGTCAATGCGAAAGCGCATGTTCGCACGGCAGGAGCTTCCGAAAAAGTGGAGGGTAACAGAAAGGAGTAAAACAGCAATGTTTGACAGTTTGATGGGTTTTTTACCAAGTAAATTAGTGTTGATTTGCACCATATTAGCTTTTGTTATCCCATTTATTATTTATCAAGTCAATCAAAAGCTGCATGAACATGGGGACCCACCATGGATGAAAGACAGGTGATCGATTTGTGGTTCGTGCTGATCGGATGGAATCTGCAGTGTTCAATGATACAATGATGGTAAATATTGTTTAATAGAGGTGTATTTACATATGGACCTGAAAACGTACTTAACATTGGACGCAACGGAAATGGCAGCATTAATCAAACGAAAGGAAGTATCGCCGAAAGAACTGTTACAAGCCAGTTTTCAACAGTTGGAAAAGGTAAACCCCACCTTGAATGCGGTTATTCATGATAGAAAAGAAAAGGTGTTGAAAGAGGCGGAGCAAGTACAGGTAAGTGATCATGCACCGTTTGCCGGTGTGCCTGTTTTATTGAAAAATATCTCGCAGGCACTGGCGGGGGAGCCACTGACCTCCGGAACGAAATTATTAAAAACAATGCGTGCCGAACAAGATTCCCATTTGGTGAAAAAAATGCGCGACGCGGGCTTCTTGTTTATGGGGCACACAAACGTACCGGAATTTGCTTTGAAGAATATTACGGAGCCGGCGCTTTATGGTCCAACAAGAAATCCATGGCATGCCGATTATTCGCCTGGTGGCTCAAGTGGAGGATCTGCTGCTGCGATTGCATCTGGTGTTGTCCCCCTTGCTGGGGCAAGTGATGGTGGTGGATCCATTCGGATTCCTGCTTCCTTTAGTGGGCTGTTTGGACTGAAACCAACACGTGGACGCACTCCTGTTGGGCCTGGTGCAGGCAGACAGTGGCAAGGTGCTTCGATTGATTTTGCACTGAGTCGAAGTGTGAGGGATAGTGCAGCAATGCTGGATTTACTTCAAGTTGTACAACCAGAAGCAGCTTTTCAAGTGCCATTGTTTCCAAGAAGTTACACGGAAGCGATGAAGGATACACAAAAGCAAAAACTTAAAATTGGCTTCACAACGGAATCTCCTGTTGGTACACCCGTTTCAGATGAAGCAAAGCAAGCCGTGGAAAAGACCGTTAAATGGTTGGAAAAAGAGGGACATATGGTAGAAGAAGTGAATAATGGTGTTGACGGTGTCCAATTAATGAGAGACTATTTCTTAATGAACAGCGGTGAGATTTCGATGGTGGTGGCGCAACTGGAGCAGGCTATGGGTCGATCGATTACGGCTGATGATGTTGAAATTGACACATGGGTATTGAACGAAGCTGGTAAATCGGTTTCCGCAGCGGCGTTCTCTGCAAGTCTTGCGTCATGGGATACTGCTGCAGCACAAATGGCTAAGCTGCACCAGACGTATGATTTTTATGTCACACCAGCGACCGCTTTCCCAGCACCAAAAGTAGGTGAGTTGACATTTAGCAAGTCTGAGCAGGAGGCCTTACGTGCACAAATTGCTGAAGCTGCTATGCAGGATAAGCAGGCAGTCGTTTACGACATGTTTGTCCCAAGTTTAACTTACACACCGTTTACCCAATTGGCAAACTTAACGGGACAGCCCGGTATATCCGTACCCGTTCACTTGTCTAAAGATGGGCTTCCGTTAGGAGTCCAATTTATGGCTGGTAAAGGAGCGGAACACCGACTATTACAAATAGCTCACCAGCTGGAACAATCAGACTTGTGGATTGGCATGAAAGGCAATCCTTATTTTGAAGATCATTAAATATCATGCTTCCCGTTGGAACGGGGAGCATTTTTTGGGTCAAGCGGGAGAGGAGGGCGCGAAGTCGGGAGAGAAGCATGATAACTCGGGAGAGCAGGGCGGCAATTCGGGAGAGAAGCACCACGAATCGGGCGGCGCTCAACTTTACGGGTTGTCCCAGCAATCATCATTCTCCTCTCCCGTAGTATAAAAAAGCAGTTTAATGTACATGCTAGTTTTCAAATTGTTCAATAATCTGCTTTTACTTCATAGGCCTTTTTTAGTATAGTTATAATTATAGTTATAGTAAGTGTGAAAATTGAATAAAGTGAACGCCTGAGAGGGGTCGAAAGATGATGCAGGAAACCATTTTATATAATGAAAAGATAGAAAAAGTGATTAAAAATATTAATAAAGTGATGATCGGGAAAGAAAACGCTGCCGCCCTAAGCCTTGTTGCACTGCTAGCCCAGGGGCATGTGCTTCTGGAAGATGTTCCAGGTGTGGGAAAGACAATGCTTGTTCGAACGATGGCAAAATCATTAGATTGCGATTTTAGAAGAATACAGTTTACCCCGGATTTGTTACCTTCCGATGTGACAGGGATATCGATTTATAATCCAAAGGAACTTGAATTTGAGTTTCGTGGCGGACCCATTTTAGGAAACATTATCCTTGCCGATGAGATTAATCGGACGTCACCGAAAACACAATCATCTTTGCTGGAAGGGATGGAAGAAAAGAGTGTGACTGTAGATGGAAAAACAATCGCATTACAGCAACCATTCTTTGTCATGGCAACACAGAACCCGATTGAATATGAGGGGACCTATCCGTTACCCGAGGCCCAGTTGGACCGATTTATTTTAAAATTGAACATGGGTTATCCATCGTTCGAGGATGAACTGGAAATGCTGGAGCGTACATCAGAGAATCATCCGATTGAATCGATTGGACCGGTGATGTCCCGAGAGGAAGTCGTTGCTATTCAAGAAGAAGTGAAAGAGGTCTATATCGATCCTAATGTGCAGGAGTATATTATTAATCTAGTAACCCGAACCAGAAAGAACAGTGCAATTTATCTAGGCGCGAGTCCAAGAGGATCGATTGCATTAATGAAAGCAGCCAAAGCGTATGCTTTTATTCTAGGCCGTGATTACGTATTGCCAGATGACGTGAAGTTTCTGGCACCATTTGTCCTGTCCCACCGGATTATTTTAACCTCTGAAGCAAAATACGACGGGGTGAAAAGTGAAGATATCGTAGAATCCATCGTAAAAACAACGCACATTCCGATTCGAAAGGAATTTATCGAATGAAAGGGACAGCGCTTTTCGTTAGTAATTTGATCTTTATTATCTTTCTTTTCCTTCTTTTGTTTTCTTTTGCAATGTTTCAAGGTGGATTTGTAAGCTGGTTTTTATTTTATAGCTTTTTACCGATCTTTTTATATCATATCGGTTTGCTATTTTATCCGATCAGAAACTGGATGGTTACAAGGACGCTCTCCCATCGTGTGATCCGTGCCGGGGATGAAGTAAATGTAACTGTCAACATCAGTCGTAGTATCCCATTCCCGTTATATTATTGTATATTTGAAGAAAAATTTCCTGAGACATTAAAGCGAATCGACAATCGTAAAGATAAATATCATTATATGAATGAACCGGAAAAGTTACGGGTGAACCGGAAGATGAAGAAAATTATCTTTCCCTCCTTTCGTCGCACGATCGAATTATCTTATTATCTATCCCAAGTACCAAGGGGAGAGCATGAACTGCAAGCGATTCGGGTTCAAACAGGTGATATTTTTGGTTTTGTGAAAAAGGCGCATACGTTTGAGATAAAGGATCAGCTTATTGCTTATCCAAATGAGCGTACGATTCAAATGAAAGAGCCGATGAGTAGTTATGAACAAGGGTCTATCGCTTCGTCCACCTTGAATTTAAAAAATACTAACGTGGCTTCCGGTGTTCGAGAATATTTGCCAGGCGATAAATATTCTTGGATTAATTGGAAGCAAACAGCACGAAAAAACACGATCATGACAAAAGAGTTTGAACAGGAAAAAAGCACAGACGTCATGCTTGTTTTAAATAGCTGTTACGATGATGGGATGAATGAATTGGCGTTTGAAGCGGCTATTGAAGTAACGATTTCTTTAATGGAAACGATTCAGAAACAGGCGGCACAGGTTGGTTTACTTTCGATAGGTGCGGACACGATTCAATTTCCTGTTCATCATGATCCAACAAAGAAAGAATGGATCCGGCAGCATCTAACACGCCTCAGGCCAACCGGTAATCAACATTTCTCTGTCAGGTTGCAGGAAGAAATGGCGAAAATTACGGGTGGGCATATTTTAATGATAATAACAACCCATATCGATCACACATTTAAACAAACTGTCCGGCAACTGAAACAGCGAGGGAACAGGGTGAAAGTCATATATATTCAACCATCCAGCCGGATTACGCAGGAGGAGCGTTCGCTTCTACAGCAGCTCCAATTTGAACGGGCAGATATCCATGTACTAACGGAAAAGCAATTAGTGGAAAGTCCAATAGAGGTGGTATATCATGAAAAATTTTCTACAAAGTAAATCAATCTTATACACCTCCCTACTCTATTTATGTGGGCTTTTACTATTCCTAGAATGGCTTTATCCCGTCGAAGATATTGCCGAAATCAGTAACCTGTCCGTATTTATTTTTTATGCCTTCTTTTGCTTCTTTATTTCGTTATTTCAGATGAAATGGTGGATCACATTTCTGATCAAAGGATTTGGCTTGTTATTTATTGTTAACGGCCTTTTTTTCGAACAAAGCATTCTAAGCCTCCATTGGCTTGAAGCGTTTTATACGGAATTCACTTATAATATGGATGTCCTATTTTCTCAGCAATGGTATTATATCACGCCTGTATTTCGTAGTATGCTATTTCTGATCTTAATTTGGCTGATCAGTTATTTATTGCATTACTGGTTCGTGGTGATGAAGCGGATTTTATTATTTGTTTTACTTACATTTGTTTATATTACAGTACTGGATACGTACACGGCATATGATGCCAGCTTGTCGATTGTAAGAACGTTTGTTATTTCCTTTATCGCTTTAGGCATTGCAAATTTTATGAAGGAGTTAGACAGCGCGTCCATTCCATTTGGTTGGGTAAAGAAAACGCCGACATGGTTATTCCCGTTGCTCGGTATTGTGCTTTTTTCGACCATTATTGGCTTTGCAGGTCCAAAAATGGGACCGCAATGGCCTGACCCTGTACCATTTATTCAAAGTGCAACCGGAACGGGTGGGGGATCCAGTGGACCGATACAAAAGGTAGGCTATGGGGAAGATGATTCCCGCCTTGGTGGCTCATTTCAGCAAGACGACACCCCTGTATTTCAGGCAACAGGCGAGGGGAAACATTATTGGCGGATTGAAACAAAGGATGTATATACCGGGAAGGGGTGGGAGCTTTTCACGGAACCCGAATATCAGGTTCAAGAAGATGGCATCATTGATTTGAAAACTTTTACATCGGCAGTGGAAACAGAAAGATTGGAGTCAACGCTTGTGTTCCAAGGAAATACATCCATTGAAAAACTGATTTATCCATATGGGATTCATCAAGCGATTGCAGAAGATGCAAGCTATTTTCTGGATGAACATTCGGAGGCCATTCAAACAAAAGTGGATGATCAAGTTACCGATTTAGATCGTTATTCGATTGTTTACGACGAGCCATCCTTTGAGACAGAGAAATTACGTGAAACAGATGCGGGAGAATTGACAGATTACGAAGCATTCTACACACAGCTCCCGTCCGCATTGCCTGATCGTATTGGAGAATTGGCAGTAGACATTACATCCGTCTATAACAATCGATATGATCAGGCTCGGGCAATTGAACGTTACTTTGGACAAAATGAATTTGAATATCAAACAGAGAATGTTCCTGTTCCAAGTAGACAGGAAGATTATGTGGATCAGTTTTTATTCGATTCACAAGTCGGATATTGCGATAACTTTTCCACGGCAATGGTGGTTATGTTAAGAACGTTGGATATTCCTGCAAGGTGGGCGAAAGGATTTACCGGAGGGCAGGTTATTCCAGGTCTATCGATGGATGCAGATCCTTCTAGTGATGTGTATGAGGTCACTAATTCGAATGCCCATTCATGGGTAGAGGTATATTTCCCTGATGTAGGATGGGTTCCATTTGAGCCAACACAAGGATTTTCTAACCTAACTGATTTTCATTCAGATACTGGGCAGAATAATGCTGTAGAGGACCAGGATGATGGGCCAGATGTACCACCGGAACAGGCAGAACAGGAACCGGAATCGGAAAGGGAGCAAGAAGCATCAGACGAAGAACCAGAAATCGCACAGGCGGAGGATGAATCGGGTAACTCGTCGTTAAAAATCTGGCACGTCATTGTTGGTGTGCTTCTATTAGCTGCAATCAGCTTGATTGTCTATAAAACTAGATTCCGCTGGCAGACATTGCTGTTGGCACGCAAGCTAAAGCGCCAGAAAAATGCGGAAACATATCAAGAAGCATATCATCATCTGCTCAATATTTTACAACATAATGGCTTCAAGAAAGAGACGGATCAGACATTAAGTGAATTCGCAAAGCAAATTGATGCACACTATGAGACAGATGAAATGGGGCAATTGACGACCCATTTCGAACACGTCCTTTATCGGAATAAGGTAAACGAATCAGAGATGGATAAGCTCACGAAATTATGGAAAGATTTAATTAAACGTGTAATGGGTTGACCATCGGGGCGCCGGTTAGTAAAATAGGAAGATATAAATAAAATGAATGCAATTGCCGTTCGTATATCCTCAGGTAATAGGGACCAGAGCGTTTCTACCGGTGCACCGTAAATGTACTGACTATGAAGGCGGAACTTGTTATGTCTAGCTATGTAGCCTGGTTTCTGTCTTTTTCGTACTTGACGTATGCAAAAAGGGTGAAGACCAGGTTATTTTAAAAGGTAGTTAAAGTATAAACGAAGGGCTTATCTAGTCCCTGTCGCTACAGAAATATACTACGCTTTCCGCAGGCTTGCACTGAGCCTCCTCAGAAAAGAAGCCCACTTTTCTTGTGGGGTCTCAGCGACTACGCTTTTCCTGCAGGAGTCTACGTATATTTCTTCCGCTCTAGTGATAACTGATTTTTGACAGTTATTTATCCTTGTACGATTAAAAAGGTAAACGAGGGAAAAATTGCCAACTATTCCTTTTTAGAGAAGGAAGGTTACCTTAGAATATCATGGATGGTCGCGGAAGGTAGTCGACTCCTGCGGGAAAAGCAACAACTGAAGATCCCGCAGGAAGCGTTCTTTGCTTTCGAGGAAGCTGAAGTGTTGTCCGCGGAAAGCGACTATCTGGAGCGAACATCTTACTTGATTCATAAGAACCAAGTAGTTTTTTTAGCTTTTCTTATAGATGTACGATCAACAAACGGTAGTAAATCGAAATAAAAGCAGCAAATAAGGAGCGGAAGTCATGGACAACAATGAAATGATACTTGTATTGGACTTTGGTAGCCAATACAATCAATTAATTACAAGAAGGATTAGAGAACTCGGTGTCTATAGTGAACTACACTCACATAAGCTAACTGCTGAAGCAATTAAGAAAATGAATCCAAAAGGCATCATTTTGTCTGGCGGTCCACACAGTGTTTATGATGAAAACAGCTTCCGCTGTGATACAGCTATTTTTGATTTGGGTATTCCCATTCTAGGTATTTGTTACGGTATGCAATTGATGACATTACAATATGGCGGAAAAGTAGAACGTACAGATAAACGGGAGTATGGAAAAGCAACGATGGAAGTTAGTGATTTCAGTGGTCTATTTAAGGATACTCCTGCCAGTCAAACGGTATGGATGAGCCACGGTGATAAAGTACTTGCTGCACCAGATGAATTTCAAACAGATGCAACAAGCAATGCCACACCAATTGCGGCAATCAGTCATCCTGAAAAGAAACTTTATGGCGTTCAATTCCATCCGGAGGTTCGTAATTCAGAATACGGCAACCACCTACTCAAAAATTTTGTTTTTGAAGTTTGTAACTGTCATGCGGAATGGACAATTGAAAACTTTATCGACATGGAAGTCGCGAAAATCCAAGAAAAAGTCGGTGACCGAAAAGTATTATGTGCACTCAGTGGTGGGGTTGACTCGTCCGTTGTTGCTGCATTAATTCATAAAGCAATCGGCGACCAGTTGACATGTATCTTTGTTGATCATGGCTTACTTAGGAAAAATGAAGCAGATGATGTGATGAAGTTATTTGCCGAAGACTTCCATATGAACATTATCAAAGTGGATGCGGAAGAACGCTTCTTATCTAAACTTAAAGGTGTAGACGATCCAGAGCAAAAACGTAAAATAATTGGTAATGAATTTATATATGTATTTGATGATGAAGCAGACAAGCTGAAAGAAATTGATTTTCTTGCACAAGGTACGCTTTATACAGATATTATTGAAAGCGGAACAGATACAGCGCAAACAATCAAATCTCACCATAATGTTGGTGGATTACCAGAAGACATGCAATTTGAGCTGATTGAACCATTGAATGCACTATTCAAAGATGAAGTGCGTGAGCTCGGTTCACAACTTGGTCTTCCGGATCATATTGTATGGCGTCAGCCTTTCCCTGGACCAGGTTTAGCAATTCGGGTGCTTGGCGAAGTAACACCAGAGAAACTTGCTATTGTCCGTGAATCAGATGCTATTTTGCGAGAAGAAATCGCAGCAGCTGGCTTAGATAGAGACATTTGGCAGTATTTCACTGTCCTACCTAATATTCGCAGTGTTGGTGTGATGGGAGATGCGCGGACATATGATTATACAATCGGTATTCGTGCAGTAACCTCTATTGATGGTATGACCTCCGATTGGGCACGTATCCCGTGGGATGTTCTGGAAAAAATCTCAACGCGATTGGTGAATGATGTGGAACATATTAATCGGGTTGTGTATGATGTTACGAGCAAGCCGCCTGCTACGATTGAGTGGGAGTAAAGAGCTAACTTGATTTGAAAAGAGAACGCCTATTTAACAGTATTTATCTTAATCTTAAATTGACAAATTGGTATAAAATAATATAGTTCCCTGCCAAAATCCCTGCCAAAAAATAATTTGGTAGGGATTATTTTTTGGAAATTGGTATTATCGTGTGAAACTAATTTTTGTATGTTAAAATGATATTCAAATACTCAAAATAATCTTTATTACACAAACGGGCCATATAATGGCATAAGTCTACTTGGACTAACGACGCTTTAGGGAGGTTGCGAATTATGGATATTAATCCACCAGTTAACGTAAGGTTGCTTGCTGATTTTTTAGAAGAAATGAACACTCAAGGAAAGTATCACATTGGTTTCTGCGGAGAGAATAGCTCTGAGATATATGATACGTTAGTTAACGATTTTTCAGATTTAGAATTAGATGAATCTTTTATAGTAGCTTATAATAATTTTGATATCATAGGCGCAATAGGCTTAGATGTTGATTTAAGTAGGGGATATGCTGATGTATGGGGCCCTTTTATTAGAGAAGAAAATATGGAGTTAGCTTCAAAATTATGGGAAAAACTAATTCAAAAAGTACCTAGGGAAGTGAAAAGTCTCTCATTCTTTATAAATAAAGGAAATAAGTTTGCAAAGAATTTTGCACTACAGAATGAAGGGATAGACCAAGGTTCAGATCTAGTACTTAAATTAACCAAGGATAATTATAAAAGTAAAACTGTAAATTTAGATCACTTTAATGATAAATATCATAAGTCCTTCTCAAAACTTCATAATGAGATATTCCCTAATACGTATTTTGATGCGAACACGATACTTAGTAGGTTAAACGATAACAACCAGTTAATTTTAGCTAAAGAAAATGATTTTAACATTAAAGGTTACGTATATATAGAAGCTAATCCTAAGCACATGGAAGGGAATATTGAGTATGTAGGTGTGTCAAAAGATTTTAGAAGACAGGGCATTGGTAAAACATTAATTACGTGTGCATTAAATCAACTCTTTTCTTATCAAAGAATTGAGGAGATCACGATTTGTGTAGGAGAAGACAACATATCAGCTGTCGAATTGTATCGCTCCGTAGGCTTTGAAGCAAAGTATAATTTAATTAGCTACGATGTGGCTTTGAGTACCTCTATTATATGAATTCGAAAAACAGCGTGCATTATCAGGCGTAATGATAGTGGATTGCACTCATTGCACTGTTATCGGGCGCTTTAACGGAATAAAGGCATTATTCCTTGCTGTGACCCCATTTAGTAGCATAATCAATAAAGTAGACGATAATTTAAAAAATAAATATAGTGATTCGTTCAAAAACGATTCCAAATATGATGGTCTGAAGATGGAAGCAAATAAGATGTTGAATTCCATGACAAAAATGCAGACGATCAAAGTGTTAAGAGAAAGATATGGGTTATCCTTGGTGGATGCAAAAAAAATTGTGGATTCAGTAAAACAGTGATCTTCAAGAATCGGGCCAGATTGGGGAAGATGATCTCCCCCAGGGTAATTAATAGAAATTTATAATCAAAATTGAGTTTTTTGGAGGATGGTATGGGAGAATTTGAAGTTCGGAAAATAATTAATTTGCTTTATTTTGACTTAACTGATTTAGTGAAGGAAAGTAAAGAAAATGGTTTTCAATTTCTTGAAAGATTAGTTAATGATTATGAAAATGGGACTAATAACTTTAATAAGCCCGGGGAATCGTTATATGGTGTGTTCAACAAGGAGGATCAACTAATTGCAATTGGTGGCCTTAATATCGACCCCTATTCAGGCGAACAACAAATCGGACGGTTACGAAGGTTTTACATTTCTAGGGACTATCGAAGAAAAGGTTTTGGAAAACTCTTGCTGAATAAGATAATTTACGATGCGAAAAACCATTATAAGGTTTTAGTTCTACATACAGATACAGAACAAGCAAATAAATTTTATACTTCCCTTGGGTTTTCAGAAGAAAAGCTTTATCCAAATTCTACACATCACTTAAAACTTATATGATTATGAGTGTTAAGTTAACGAGCGCTTTAACGGAATAAAGGTTATACTTCAATCGGGCCATTTAACAGAATAGGAAAGCGTAAAAAGTGAGGGGGAACAATATGAAATTTTATCTTTCATCTTTTAAAATTGGAAACGAAGAACGGAAACTAATTGAGCTGACGGAAAATGGAAATAAAAAAGTCGCTTATATCAATAATGCATTAGATTTTGCTACTGATTTGGAAAGAAAAAATAAAAGTGATGCGACGGATGTAAGTGATATACAGAGATTAGGTTTCACGGTTGATATTTTAGACTTGAAAAAGTATTTTTATAACCAAGAAGGATTGAATGAAAGGCTTGATCAATACGATGTTATTTGGGTAAGAGGCGGTAATACCTTTGTTCTCGCTCAAGCTATGGAATTAAGCGGCTTCGATAAAATTATTAAAAAGTATTATAAAGAAAAAAGAGATATTCTATATGGGGGGTATAGTGCAGGAGCTTGTATCCTTGGACCAACGCTAAAAGGTATTCATTTAGTAGATGAACCTGAACTGAAGCCTTACGGTGATGAACATCAGACTATATGGAAAGGGTTATGCATTTTGGATTATGTAATTGCCCCTCATTATAAAACAGACCACAAAGAATCTAACGATATGAACCAAGCAATTGAATTTATGATTGAAAATAAAATTCTATTTAAAGCATTGAGGGATGGAGAAGCAATCATAATTGAATAAACCGATTCTCCTTAAAGGAGATTCAACAAACGGGCCATATTGTTGAACACCAGTCAAAAAGGAGGATATTACTGAAATGAACACAAGATTTTTTAATGTAAGTGGATGGGTTTTACTTTTAGGTATAGTTGCTTTATGGCTTAGGTATGGATATACGGATTGGCAATTAGTATTATTACCTGTAGCCTTTCTTTGTTTTTCAATTGGTAATGGCAAGATTAAAAAAATGAAATGGCTATCATTGTCTCAAATTACGTTACTTATCGTTTCATTTATTATAGCTGTTGCAATTGGGTTCGGTCTTATTCAACTCGCAAATTATCTAATTAACGATGTTTTCCACCTACAGGGTGCCTTTAAAACTATAAGTGTATGGGCAGCTGTTATTATTTCATTATTCTTTGCTGTGACCCCATTTAGTAGCATAATCAATAAAGTAGACGATAATTTAAAAAAGAAATATAGTGATTCGTTCAAATACGATTCCAAATATGATGGTCTGAAGATGGAAGCAAATAAAATGTTGAATTCCATGACAAAAATGCAGACGATCAAAGTGTTAAGAGAAAGATATGGGTTATCCTTGGTGGATGCAAAAAATATTGTGGATTCAGTAAAACAGTAATCTTCAAGAGTAGGGCCAGGTTGTTGAATAAAAGCGATAAACTAACCTGGGAAGAGAAAACAATAATATAAGGTGGGATATTAAGCAAATGTTTAAAAACTTAATCTACTTTGATTCACGAAAAGTTGCAGAATACAGTGCATTGTTAAAAGGCGAAAGACAAGTTGATTTCAAAAAAGTTAAAAAAAGTACTTCTAAGTCTGTTAAAGGTGATGCATACATTGCATCAGGAAACTATGATAATACCGATGAATTTGAGGGAGAAATTGTAGATAATCCAATTTATGATTGTAATGAATTTGAAGAACTACTTGAAAAAAATAGTAAAGACAATTATTTTGATATGACAGGAAATGAAGATTTTGATATTGAAACTGTTCCCAAAACAGCAATTATACGTTTCGAAGGTATGTTTAATATTCCAGAGCAATTCGATATGATGGATTTAATTAATGAATTTAAATCTATGTTAACTGCACAAATGGATATGGAAAATGAAGAAGAGGAAGAAATATTTAATAAAATCTTTGGAAAGGAAAATACAAAGATTCCTATGTATTTTGACAGCGAGCGTTTTGATGACAGAGTTGGTTTTTCTAAGTTAAATTCAAATAATCTTAAATACCAGTTGACAGAGTTAGAGGATTTTGAAGATGAAGAAGTAACCATAATTGCCAAAGTATTGACTCGTAAAGATGTAAAAAATAATCCTGTAATTTTATTTGATGTAATGAAGGACTTATTTTCATTAAATAGAGCGATGAGAAGACAAGCGGAAGAACAAGAGATTGAAGGCGCTGAAAATATAAAAAGTGAAAAGAATGTAGTAACTTTAGAAGTCTTAGCGGTTTATCAATAAGTAGTTTAAAATTTCATTTATACTTTATTCCGCAATCGGGCCATATTGCAGAAGAAAATGATAAGGGAGAAGCAAGTATTATGAAACAAACAAAGAATTTATTAAGAGGATTAGAAGTGTTGAAAGGTCCTTTTCAAAGCTTCTACACCGATGATTTACCTGAATCTCCATCAGATTTTAGAAAGATCAATTGGAGGAAGAGCAGAAGCTTTAATCGGCAAGCAGAGTAAGCAATTAAAGCGTCTCGAGGATCTAGATGAAGCATTTGTAAAATCAAAAGAATTGATAAAGCAATCACCTAATACTATAAGCTCTAACTGGACATTGTATGCAGTCGACGCTAACGAGGTTGAATTTTGGCAGGGAGATTCAGAAAGAAAGCATATAAGAGTGCAATATCAACGGAATGATGAAAAATGGAAACATCATTTGCTTTGGCCTTAATTAATACACCTTATTATATTGTTGTGATAATCGTATAATGATGTGCCACAAACGGGCGCGTTTGTTGAAAAAAACTGTGCTTGATTCAGGTCAGATTATTTCATCCAAATATCAAATTAATCAACCAATTGGGGGAACCTATGAAGCGAGTAGTCATATTTAGTTTATTGTTGTTTTCCGTGTTGGGATTAGCTGGATGTAATGATTATCAAAGAGGTGTAATGGTTTCTGAAGAAAAAGGTCGCTATGCATTATATGTTGTTGGTGATGACCAAGTTGATATGAAGTTGGAAAAGGAATTAGTCGGTAATTCTGTTTTTAGGACAATAACTGAATCTGATTATGACAATGCAAAAGAAGATACTCCTTATTTGGAAATTCAAAAGGATAAACCTAATTACTTTTTATTTAACACAAAAGACCTCGTTTATCAAACTACTTCCTACGAAAAGTTAGTTAAGTACCTGGAAGATAATCCTAAACCAAAATGAAAAAGTTTTTATAAGAATAAAAGGTGACTCTTCACCAATCGGATGCGATTGGTGAAGAAGAAATATTGCATAAACATATAAATTCAGTTTAATGGGCTGTAACACTACAGGCTTATTTTGGGATAAAGATAATGTCCTATATTAAAATAATTTACTTTGTGAAAGAGCAGATGAAAAAATCTGTTCTTTTTTTATGTCTATTTTTAAAAAATGAGGAGGATACAAATGAATAAAACCATTTCAAAAAAAGAATTGCAAGATATGGGTTTTCTACCATATCAATCAGTTGATATTATTAGACAAGCTAAATATTATATGGTGCAAGAATGTTATCCGTATTATAACAATAAAAGATTGGGAAGAGTACCATGCCATGCAGTTGAAAATATTATTGGTGTTTCGTTTGAAGGCGATATGAGTGGCTAAAACAAAATATTCAGGAGTATATCAAGATGGAAAAGGAGGATTCTTTTACAATATTGAACTTGGTGTTGATAAGGTTACCGGTAAAAGGATTCAAAAGAAAAGTAGAAAAGACAGCAATGGTAAAAGGTTTACTTCAGCAAGAGAGGCCAATAAGGAAGCGACTAGAATAAAAAATGAATACCATATGCTGAATGGTTATGCCAATTATAGACTTACCTTTGGAGAGTTTATGAACTCATATTATTTGCCATACTATCAATCTAATGTAGAAGAAAGTACATGGGAAACTAGAAGACATGGTGCTACTCATTGGCAGTCTTGCCTTTGCCATTTATAAAAACTTTACAGCGATTGATCAGCATACTGTTCATGAAAAGAAATCATTGAAACAAAAATTATGGATACAAGTGCCATAGAAAGTTTTACGAAATCTTTGTTAAAGACTACTACACATGGCAAAATGAAAAAAATTCCATTGAACAACGGGTGGAAAAGATTAATGACTACTTGACCGAGGATTTACAAGCTTTAAATTTCGATACTGTAAGAGATGATATTCCTACCAGTTCCAGTGTGAGTAATATTGATATTTGGTCAGTGGCATCAGATAATGATGATACCTATACAGTTGTTTATTCAGTAGATCAAAAGATTACAGAAGATAACGATATTCAGCGGATTCGTTCCACGTATCGAATCTTGCTTCATCAAGATAACGCAGGAAACTTAGTAATTACACGAAACCCTGCTTTATGGAGCATACCGAATAATTCAGATTATGAACCACAACAACCAGAAAGTAACGGAACAGTTGATTCCGACACGGTACAAGAAGTGACCGAGTTTTTGGAGACATTTTTTGCGTTTTATCCGACTGCAACTGATAAAGAGCTTGCTTATTATGTAAAAGAGCATGCTTTGCCATCGATTGACCAAGCCTACATCTTTTCTGAATTAATCAATCCTGTATTTCAAGAAAAAGAGCACCAAGTGAAAGTATGGTTGACAGTAAAATATTTGGATGAAACAACAAAAGTCTCTCAACTTTCCTAGTACGAACTAACTTTAGAAAAAGATATAAACTGGATGATTGTAGAGTAAACTATCTAGCACGTATTCTAATTAACTGGAATACGTGCTACTAGCTATTTTCAGCATAATTTTTTCTTATGGTTTTAACTAAAATAAAAATAGTATTATTTTGATTATATTTATACAACGCTAGTGAGTTAAGATAGATTATGAATTTGGAACTTGTTAAGTACTTTAAAAGGATATTTGACAAAGAAAACAAGGTTTAATATAATAGTACTGTAATCAGACTGTACTAATAAAGGAGCAATTTGGCATGGAATATGACCTTATTAAAAAACAAGTTAGGCAATTTGCTAGTTCTTTGCAAGAAATGAATATGATTTATGAAGAATATGCAAAATCTGTTAACCTTCCATACACTAGTTTACAAATCCTTAATCTTATAACTGAAATAAAAAACTGTACACAAAAAAAGATTTGTGAAGCTACTTTTTTGCCTAAGCAAACAGTGAACACCATCATTACTAGTTTTTATAAGCAAGGTATGATTGAGCTAAGAGAAATACCAGAGAACAGAAGAGCAAAAACCATTCATTTCACAAAAGTCGGAAAGGAATTTACTGATAAGATTATTCCTCAAATACGGAAAGCAGAATGCAGTGCTATGGACAACTTAACTCTCCAACAGCGAAATGCTTTTTTAGAAGGAATGCAAATTTACTGTAGTACATTTCGGAAGATAATGGAATCTAATAAAAACATTGATTAACCACATTAATAGTCAGGAGAATAATAAATTATGATTAGAAAACTAAAAAAGGATGATTTTGAAGTTATCATCCACATATGGCTTGAAGTTAATATTAAAGCTCATAATTTTATCAGTGATGAATATTGGAGAAAACAGTTAGAAACTGTAAAAGAGTTACTACCACAATCAGAAGTATACGTTTATGAAAACGGTAAAATATTAGGTTTTGTAGGACTCACGGATAATTACATTGCTGGTATTTTTGTTTTAAGTAATGAACAATCAAAAGGGATCGGGAAACAATTGTTAGATTACATTAAAGATTTAAAATCAGAACTATCTTTAAGTGTATATCAAAAAAATAGGCGTGCCGTTGAATTTTATCAAAGAGAGAATTTCGTAATACAATCTGAAAATGTTGATGAGAATACAGGTGAAAAACAATTTTTAATGTCTTGGAAGAGAAACGTTTGAACTAGATGGTTGTTTTTAAACAATAAAACTCATTAGATTATTATAGGATGACATATGCTATGAAAAAAATTAAATGGAAACTTTGTCCACATTGTAATAATAAAACTCGTCTTAAAATTTTGTGTATTCGGATTTTTGTGTGGGAACCTATCATATTAAACTAATGCTCATTTAAGTACTATTTCGGATTATCGTGTGGAAGCACAATGGTAGAAGGATTTATCTTTATAGGTATTCGGATTTTTTGTGGAAAAATGTAAAATATAAAGGAATGGGGTACGTCTAATGAATATAAGAGTTGTAGATTATAATCAAAATTGGAAAAGTGAGTATAAGAAGGAAGAATTGTCTATTAAGACTTTCCTTCAAAAAGAACTGGTAAATAGTTTTCATATTGGCAGTACATCAGTTCCAGGTCTAAAAGCAAAACCTATCATCGATATTTTGCTTGTGGTCAAAGACATCAGTGAATTGGATACTTACTCTACACAATTTGAAAATCTTGGTTATGAAGTCATGGGTGAGTTTGGAATTGAAGAAAGAAGGTACTTCCGTAAAGGCGGAGATAATCGGACTCATCAAATCCATGCTTTTCAGTATGATAATATTCAAGAAATCGAAAGACACCTATTGTTCAGAGATTATCTTCGCCAAAATCCAGAAATAAGCAAAGAATATGGAGAATTAAAAAGTAAATTAGCTGACAAATATCCCACTGACATTGATAGCTATGGTGACGGCAAAGACGATTTTGTCAAAAAAACGGAAAAAAAGCTCTCAAATGGCATTGGTTAGTCCGTTAAAATTAAGACTTTTTCATATTTGTTAAAGCAATGAAAAGGAGACTTCTAATCTCTCTTTCCACACTATTTTCTGAATATCCTTCTTTATTTGCAACTTCTTTGCCTTTTACTTTCAAAAGATCAACAATCAGACCCGCTCGTATTGTGGAACAAGATAATCAAGATTCGGATAGTGTAAGATGAAAAATTTATTTAATTACCAATTTTCTCTGGTTGAATTATATTTTGAGAAAAAATCACTATCCGATGGTTCTAAAGCATATGGTAATGGTATAATAATTACTGAAGTTATTTTTATTGATTGATCGTTCTTTAAATGATATCGTAAGGTATATTAAGGTAAGGGGTAAGCAATATTTTTTTAGGAAAATGAGAATGATCGTTCTCGAAACGGGCTTCTAAGTACTTAAAGGCTTTTTAAACGACGTTATAAAGAGCTGCTTTTAGAAAGGAGGGGAATTGGATGGCAAGAATCAAAGAATACGATGAAAATGAAGTATTACAAAAAGCTATGGTACTCTTTTGGAAACAAGGCTATGAAAAAACCTCGATGCAAGATTTAGTCACGCATATGGGCGTCCATCGCAGAAGTATATACGATACATTTGGCGATAAGCACACATTATTTATGAGAGCATTGGATCACTATGAAGAGGTAATAGGGACCAAGATAGATTCGCAAGTAAAGCCACTGAATTCGGTAAAACAGGCCATCAGGCGTTTATTTGAGATTGCAATTTATAAAAACGAAAAAAAACCTATTGGTTGTTTAACAGTAAATACAGCAGTTGAATTATCCCTGCATGACGAAGAGGTGGCAGAGAAAGTTGTGGATAGTTTCTCAAAGACTGAAAAACTACTGTACGAGCTATTGCTTCGAGGTCAAACATTAGGAGAAATATCTAATCATCATGATGCGGAAAATCTCTCCCAATTTATTCATAATTCATTAGTGGGATTGCGAGTATTAGCGAAAACAAGCGATGATAAAGAAAAATTGGAAAGCATTATCGATATGACACTGTCTGTCTTGGATTAAGCTTTCTTTTTTTACTCTTTTGAGAATGTTCGTTCTCGAATTATTTCAATTAAAATTGTACGTATACTTGTAGAGTAAATTATTTCCTTTACAAGAGATTAGAAGGGAAAATTATATTGAAAATCAGGCAGCCATCACATGTACAGTAAGTCACTGCCAGACAGATAAAATCTAATTTAAAAATACTCGAACAATAAGTTCGAAAGGAGACTATACAATGTCAACATTTACAATTCCAACTGAATCAAGTTATTTCGAAGCTGAAGGAATCCGCTTTGCCTATCGAAAGTTCGGCCGAGAAACAGGAATTCCGCTCGTTTTCTTCATTCACTTCCGTGGAACAATGGAAAACTGGGATCCTAATATGATTTGTGCTTTAGCAGAAAGTCGACCAATTATTCTTTTTGATAATACTGGTGTCGGTGAATCCAGTGGGAAACGCCATCTACTATAGCTGAAATGGCAAAGGATGGGGCAACTTTTATTAAGGCACTTGATCTAAAACAAGTCGATATTCTAGGCTTTTCAATAGGAGGAATGGTTGCACAGGAGTTGCATGTAGGGCGTGTTTCACATCCTGACAATACGCCCCATCATCGACAACCGGTTGCACCTTCAGCTATTGCACCTGGAGTAGAAATGTATACAGCTGAGGGGAAGAAAGATATCCCGACTCCTAGGGAATTAGGTCGAAATGAGATAAAAGAAGTCATTCAAGAATTTCGTACAGCTGCAGCGGCAGCAATTGAAGCTGGAGCTGATGGAGTAGGGCTCCGCGGGGCAAATGGATATCTAATTCAACAAATTCCTTAGTGAGAACTCAAATCATCGTCAAGATGCCTATGGTGGTTCAATTGAAAACCGGGCTCGATTTGCAATTGAAGTGACTAAAGCAGTTATTGATGAAATTGGTGCAGAAAAAACAGGAATTCGGTTCTCTCCTTAAGGAACATTGAACGGAATTGAGGAAGGCGTTACAAATATTGAGATGTATCGACATTTAATAGGGGAATTAAATAAGCTTGATTTGGCTTATCTTCATATTATGAACTTTGGCAATGAACCCTTATTACAAGAAATACGTCAATTATGGACACAACCACTATTGGTAAATAGAATGGGACGTCCACTTGAACAACTTAATGTGGACTTGGATAATGATCTAGCAGATGTCGCAACAGTAGGGATTTGGGCACTAGCTAATCCAGACTTCATTGAGCGTGTTAAGAAAAGTGCCTCACTAAATGAACCAGATTTAAATAAGCTCTATGTTGGTGGTGTGCAGGATTATACAGATTATCCGTTTTTAGAAGATTAATTGATCTTGTTTTTGTAATTATTTAATAGATAATAACAAAAAGTAAGGTTGCATTATCGACATAACAATTCATATTTGTGGCTATGCTAGTTTTCTTGTCATGTGTGCGTATTCGTGTTTATCACTCAAATAGTTCTGCAAGTCTAAAGGTAGCTAAAACGGGAAAATCACATTAGAATGATTTGAATAAAATCACTGGACAGTAAGAGTAAGCATCGTTCGGGGGAAATTTTTAATTTAATGAGAATGAGCATTCTAAAATAACATATCAAAGAAGGGGTTGGGGATAAATGGAATACAGAGTATTAGGCCGCACAGGTCTAAAAGTAAGCAGTTTTGTATTAGGTACCGGTACATTTGGTTTTTGGGGGAATAATACTGAGATTGAAGTTGCACCTATTTTGGATGAAGCTTTAGCTGAAGGAATTAACCTAATTGATACGGCAGATGTCTATTCAAGTGGTCAATCAGAAGAAATTCTAGGTAAATTATTAAAAGGGCGCAGACAGGATGTCATTCTGGGCACTAAGGGTGGCAAGCCCATGGGCAGTGGGCAAAATCAATCGGGAAATTCAAAGTACTGGATAAGAAAAGCTGTAGAAGATAGTTTGAGAAGGTTGCAAACTGATTATATCGATTTGTATCAACTACACGAGCCTGATCTTAATACCGATATTGAAGAGACACTTAGTGTACTGACGGATTTGGTCACTGAAGGGAAGATTCGCTACATTGGCACATCTAATTTCCAAGCTTGGCAAGTTACAGAAGCTCAATGGATTAGCGAACGTAAAAATGTAGCACGGTTTATCTCTGAGCAATCCCCGTATTCCATATTAAATCGTAGTATCGAATTTGATTTACTTGCTGCCACAGCGAAATACGGAATGGGAGTTATGGTTTGGAGTCCACTTTCGGGTGGTTTATTAACTGGTAAATACGGTTTTGGGGAGGCAGTCCCCTCCAATTCAAGAGCAGCCACCTTTGCAGGAAATCTGCAATCTATTGTAGACCCTAACCGAGAAGAAAATCGTCTCAAATTTGAAGCTATAACAAAACTACAAACACTTGCAAATAAAGTGGGGATGACTTTACCACATCTTGCCATGGCATTCACGCAAGCTTACCCTTGCATAACTTCAGCCATTATAGGGCCTAGAACGCTTGAGCAACTTCGAGAAACATTAAAAGGTAAAGACATCCGATTAAGTAACGATATTCTCGACGAAATTGATTCTATTGTTCCACCAGGGATAACCCTGGATACAATGGAAAGAGGTTGGGCTCCCGGTTGGTTACAAGCAAACAAACGAAGAGTCCTTCGTTAAAACGTTTTTTGGAGGCTTTATGATGAAAGCAATGATAATTGAAAAATACGGAAAAACTCCTCTGTTGTTAGCCGACAGGCCTATGCCCACAGTAGGTGATTATGAGGTGTTGGCAGAAATACATGTGGCAAGTATCAATCCACTTGACTCTAAGATACGTGATGGAACAATAAAATTATTAATTAAATATGAAATGCCACTTATTCTTGGGAATGACTTTTCTGGTGTTGTGGTCAAGGCAGGCAAAAAAGTAACGCGTTTTAAAGTCGGAGATGAAATATATGGCCGACCGCGTAAGCAAAGTATTGGTACTTTTGCAGAATATATTTCCGTTCATGAAAATGATATAGCTTTGAAACCGAAGAACTTGAGTTTTGAAGAAGCAGCAGCAATCCCACTGGTCGGTTTAACAGCTTATCAAGCTTTTCATGACATCTTACAATTACAAAAAGGACAGAAGATTTTGATTCAAGCAGGGGCTGGAGGTGTTGGAACTTTTGCGATCCAACTTGCAAAGTTAATGGGGGCTACTGTTGCAACAACTACGAGTGAAGCCGGAATGGATTTAGTAAAATCGGTTGGTGCGGATGAAGTTATTAATTATAAAACGGAAAAGTTTGAAGATCTATTGGAAAACTATGATGCCGTATTTGACACACTAGGTGGTGACATACTCGAAAGGTCATTCAAAATTGTTAAAAAAGGCGGACAAATCATCTCTCTATCTGGCTTGCCAAATGCTCGATTTGCTAAAGCAGATGGGTTGGGACTTTTGAAAACGATGTTGTTTTCAGCAGCGAGTCATAAGCTTACAAAACTCGAGAAAAAACATCATGTGCAATATACATTTATGTTTGTGAAGGCAAGTGGGGAACAATTAAGTACGATTACAAACTATATTGAATCTGGGGAAATCAAACCTATCATTGATAGAATTTTCCCTATGGATGGAGTTGAAGAGGCGATGAAATATTCGGAAACAGGCAGAGCAAAAGGGGAGATTATTTTAAAAATTAGATAACCATTACATGAACGATTGGTGTTATAAATCAACGTAACAAAATGGAAAGGCATTACAAATACTGGTTTAAGTCCTTGATACTACAATATCAAGCATGAAAAAAATATTTCTAACTATCCGAGCGATAGGTTCGAAAGGAGACAATACAATGTCAAAATTTACTATTCCAACTACATCAAAGTATGTCGAAGCCAATGGAATTCGATTTGCCTATAGGAAGTTTGGCAAAGAGGCTGGTGTTCCACTGGTGTTCTTTATTCACTTCCGAGGAACAATGGAAAACTGGGATCCCGAGGTTATTGAGTCCCTGGCTAAAGATAGACCAATTATTCTTTTCGATAATACCGGTGTCGGTGAATCCAATGGTGAAACGCCATCTACTATAGCTGAAATGGCCAAAGAAGCAGCATCCTTTATTCATGCACTTGGTTTGCAACAGGTCGATGTACTTGGTTTCTCAATTGGTGGGTTCGTAGTTCAGGAGTTAGCGTTGCAACAGCCGGATTTAGTTCGCCGCTTAGTACTCTCAGGTACTGCTCCACAATCAGGGGTGGGACTCAAATTCAGACATGATGTATATCTTGCTAGTACTTCGGACGATAGGAATAAGGCCCTCGAAAATGCTCTATTTCTTTTTTATTCACCGACTGAAACTAGTCGTAAAGCTGGAGCAGCTTCCTTGGAGCGTATTGTGAAACAGAAACAAGTTGAAAGTTCAGAGCACGCACGTGATGCACAGCTGAAGGCGATATTACAGTGGGCTGATCGTGTGTATAACCAATCCTATGAGCGGCTACATCAGATTAAGCAACCAGTACTTGTAACCAACGGTGCTGAGGATATTATGGTACCTACCGAAAACAGTATAATTCTTGCCAGGCAACTACCTAACGCACAGCTTATCATTTACCCAGATGCTGGGCATGGGCATCTGTTCCAATATCCTAAGCTATTTGCTGAACATGTAAAGCTTTTTATTGACGCCTAATCATCAGATGAGTTCAATCAAAATCACAAAAGAGCTGCACCAAAATGGACATCCTCAGCGGCCTCGTTGAAAAATACTCTTAAAAATTAAAATTTATTATTTAGGAGGCGTCGATAATGAATCACTTAGAAAACGTAAAGAAAATGATGACGGGTGAAATAGCTGACCCCCCAGTTGCACAAGTACTTGGTTTTAAGGTGGTAGGTGCTGAAGAAGGTAGAGTTGTTGTTGAATTAGAAGCTTCTGAAAGATTGCATAATCCGATGGGCACGCTACATGGTGGGGTACTTTGTGATATAGCCGATGCTGCGATGGGATTAGCGTTTGCTAGTACGCTTGCTGAAGATGAAATTTTTACGACAATAGAAATTAAATTGAATTTCCTTAAACCTGTTTTTAAATCGAAACTTCGAGCTGAAGGGAAATTAATTAAAAAAGGTGCCACAGTTGGGCTACTGGAATGTCATGTATATGACGAAAAAGATAGTCTTGTTGCCCATTCAACTAGTACGTGTATGATTTTGAAAGGAAATTCTCAACAAAACAGAGTAGAGAGAGGAAATGATAAATAAAATGAATAATTTTCAAGCAATGGTATTAGATAAAGTAAATGATCAGACAAATTTAGAAATCAAACAATTAAGTATGGATGATCTTCCTGAAGGTAAAGTAACCATTCGTGTGGCATATTCTAGTGTGAACTTTAAAGACGGTGCAGTAGCTATCCTAAACAAGTTTGTAGATTCCTACCCTATAGTACCAGGAATTGATTTGGCTGGAACAGTGATTGATTCGAAAGATGAGCGATATCAATCAGGTGATGAAGTCATTGTAACTAGTTACCAATTAGGAACAGGACATTTTGGCGGATTTAGTGAAATTGCACGTGTACCTGCGGAGTGGGTTGTTCCTCTTCCAAAAGGATTATCTTTAAAAGAAGCCATGATCCTTGGAACAGCTGGGTTTACCGCAGCATTAGCCGTTCAAAGACTTGAAGATAATGATTTAGAACCAAGCCATGGACCTGTTTTGGTAGCTGGTGCAACAGGAGGAGTGGGCAGTATTGCTGTGAATATCTTGGCTAAAAAAGGCTATGATGTTGTAGCTAGTACGGGCAAATCAAATCAAGAAGAATATTTGAAAGGATTAGGCGCTAAACAAATCATTCATAGAGATGAGATTGTAGATAACGATAATCATCCAGTACGTGAAGAAAAATGGGCAGCAGCGGTTGATCCTGTTGGGGGAAAAACGCTCCAATACATTCTAAGTACATTGAAGTATGGTGGATCTGTAGCTACATGTGGTTTCACAGGCGGCAGTGAAGTTTCCACAACCGTTTTTCCTCATATTTCAAGAGGTATTAATTGGCTTGGTGTTGACTCGGTTCAATATCCAATGAACAAGCGTTTAGAAATTTGGAATCGCTTAGGTGATGACTTAAAACCAACAAATCTAAATGAAGAGATGGTAAATGAGATATCATTAAAAGAGCTACCAGAAGTATTAACATCTATATTAGAAGGAAAAGTACGCGGTAGAACTCTTGTTAAACTATAAAAGGGAACAATAACATATAACATATGAGTTGACCTAATGATAAAAAGACACATATAAAGGGGTGCTAAAAAAGGTAATGGATTTAACCTTTCGCAGCGCCTCTTTATAAAACAATATTAATGATAGAAGTGAGGAATGTTCCATATGATTAAGCTTCATCTGGGACGTTATAAGTCGTGAAGGCAATTTTGTATGTTTTTACAACTATTTAAAAAATAAGGCTGGGATCAAATGACCTCAATTTCTTCTTTCAAAGATGATAGCCAGGTGCCCTTTCAAGAGAATAAAATCATTTTAATTTGGAGTATTGCCACCTTGCTTGCGGTAATGAATACGACAATGTTTAATGTTGCATTGCCTTCTATACTTATAGACTTTTCCTTAAGTTCATCAACGGCATCATGGCTTGTTTCTGGTTATTCAATCATGTTCGCCATTTCTACGTTGACTTTTAGTAGGCTATCCGATTTTATTTCCCTATCGAGACTTTTACTCTTTGGCATTAGCATTTTAGGAATCACATCGATAATCGGTTTCTTTTCAACTCATTTCTTTATATTGTTAGGGGTTCGAATTTTTCAGGCTGCTGGAGCCGGAGCAGTGATGGGATTGGGTATGATAATGGCTGGACGTTATATCCCCCTATCAAGGCGTGGAAAAGCGATGGCAATTATTGCTTCAGCTGCCTCTCTAGCATTTGGGTTAGGTCCTGTAATAGGGGGAGTAATCACTCAATACTTAGGATGGAATTATCTTTTCGTTATCCCAGGATTTTCAATTCTATCTCTACCTTTCTTCCACAAGTACTTGCCAAAAGAGGACATAAAAAAAGGACATTTCGACCTATATGGTGCAATTCTAACGGGACTTAGTGTTACAAGTCTATTACTTTTTCTATCCACATTTTCATATGTCATCCTAGTGGGAACCATTGTCCTATTCGCGGCATGGTGGAGATATCTTAATAAGACGGAAGAGCCGTTTATTCCGCCAATACTCCTTAGAAACAAGCAGTATACAAAACTACTATTTATTGCTTGTTCAGCCTTTTTCATAAACTTTTCAAATCTATTTTTAATGCCCATTATTCTTACGACTGTATTCGGAAAAGAACCAGTAGTGGTAGGAATGATCATTTTTCCAGGCGCCATTATTGCGGTGATTGCCGGACAATTTATAGGAAGATTAGTTGACCGTTTTGGCAATGCACCATTAATTATTTTTGGCCAATTATTTTTATTATGTGCCGCAATCCTATTTGCATTCTTGTCTACCTTAACTCCCTATTTCATACTTTTAACATATATGTTCGCGAGTGTTGGCTTTACAGCACTCTCTACGAGTATTTCCAACGAAGTAACAAGAATTCTGCCAAAGGCTCAAATTGCTTCAGGGATAGGTGTTGTCCAATTAATACAATTTTTAGGTGCGGGGCTCGGTGTGACAATTTCTGGATTATTATTAGTACTTCAAGAAAGTTTATCTTCAGAAATTATTTATAGAAATATATATATTTGCTTTTCCTTTGTTATAGTTATAGCTGTTTTAATATACG
Source organism: Virgibacillus halotolerans (assembly GCF_016908515.1). GTDB lineage: Bacteria > Bacillota > Bacilli > Bacillales > Amphibacillaceae > Virgibacillus_M > Virgibacillus_M halotolerans. The sequence continues at coordinate 90,110 of NZ_JAFBEA010000011.1, read as the reverse complement.
GTTTATATTATCGAAAAGCTAGGTTAAAGCAGCTAACATGAAAACATATCGAATTTATTGGAGGGATAAAATATGGAACGTCGAGTTGTCGTAACAGGTTATGGAGTTGTATCACCATTAGGAAATAATATAGATACGTTTTGGAGTCATATTAAAGCAGGTAAATCAGGTATTAAAAAAGTCGAATCCGGTGAATTCAAAGAAATTAACACGCGGATTGCCGGAAAAGTAAGTGACTTTCCTGCGGAAGACTACTTCGATAAAAAGGAGTTAGGGAAATATGACTTGTTTGCGCAGTATGCCTATGCAGCAGCGAACCAAGCTATAGAGCAATCAGGACTTAATCGGGATACGATTAATAAAGAGCGGATAGGCGTTTACGTAGGATCAGGAATTGGTGGAATCGACACCGTAATGGACAATTATAACTCTTTGTTGGAAAGAGGCGTAAGAAGAGTTTCTCCATTTATGGCACCAATGATGATTAGTAATATGGCAGCAGGTATTATAGCGATTAAATATAGTTTTAAAGGTCCAAGTTTTTCGCCAGTTTCAGCATGTGCAACAGGGAACCATGCAATAGGTGAAGCTTATTTAAATATATTACATGGTTATTCTGATGCCATTGTAGCGGGAGGCACAGAGGCTTCCATTAATCCCTTATCTTTTGCTGGTTTCTCAAGGATGAGGGCGATGTCTACTTTAAATGATTCTCCGGAAAAGGCGAGCCGTCCTTTTGATGGTAAGCGTGATGGCTTTGTCATGTCGGAAGGTGCCGGTATTTTAGTACTTGAAGAGTATGAGCATGCTAAACAAAGAGGTGCAACAATTTTGGGCGAGATTGTCGGTTACGGTTCAACAACCGATGCCTATCATATCACATCTCCTGATTTCGATGGTGCTGCAAGGGCGATGAAGCTAGCTTTAGAAATGGCGAGAATTCATCCTACTGATGTTGATTATATTAATGCGCATGGAACAAGCACACCAGAAGGAGACAAATCAGAAACAAAAGCAATTAAGGCTACTTTTGGGTCGCATGCATATAAATTGAAGGTAAGCTCTACAAAATCGATGACGGGACACCTATTTGGTGCTGCGGGTGGAGTGGAGGCTATAATAACGCTTAAAAGTATATTGGAAGATATCGCACCAGCTACTATCAATTACGAAACCGCGGATGAGGAATGCGACTTGAATTACGTTCCAAACAAAGCATCGAAAATGAAAATAAACTATGCAATTTCAAATGGCTTTGGTTTCGGCGGACATAATGCAGTGATTGCATTCAAAAAGTTTAATGATTAATTCGAATTCAATTTCTAGATACTATATGCAAGAAACAGGTGCGCACCTGGATCTGCCGACTATGGGCTGGGCTGAATGCGACTGGTATCTTGGCTCTTATAAAGAGTAAAACTGTTCGACACTGGCGACAACGTAGCACCCAAAGTGACTCCGGCGAAGTCATCCTTCAACTGCTTTTTAGTCCGGGAATCTTCTTTATCTCGATTTTGGAGATCACTTTTTACCTTGTGTCGAAAACCCGAAGGAATATAGGGGAAATTCTCCAGATCCCATATTGCCATTTTTTCATCGTAATCCTTTACAGCGTAAAGCTGAAGCAAATGTCCAAACGCCCAAGTAATAATATATCCATTTCCTTCAAAATAAACGTCATTTCTATTCTTGTTTTTTAAAGCATCCGCAATATTTTTTGCGAAAGATGGCTTATCCGTGATAATTAATCTAAGCATATTCCTACTTCCAAAAGTAATTTAGTTTAAAAGAAAAAACTACGTAATTCTGACTAAAATATTCGGTGAAAATGCGATTTTTTTATGATTTAGATTAAATCCATCCAAAAAATTCGGGTGATTTTGTACAACCTATGTATACATTATATTTATAATTATACCCGGAAGTTTTCTGTGGTAATAAAGTTCTTTACTTGGGAAATGTTTACTTTGTAATAAAGTTCTATACCGAAACCGATTGCGACTCTTCGAACGGGCCATTTAATGGAATAACATTTTAATTACTCCATATACAAGTAAGTAATAAGGATTTTGTGAAGGAATGATCTTAAACTAACTGGCGGTTTAGTTTAACAAGACAATATAAAATTAAAATGCTTGGATATTAAAAATCCAATCTGCTTGAAATATTTTCAAAGTGAATTTTAATGTTTAGTAAATGAGCTATTTACCGGCGATTGAGTGGGAATAAAAGTACAATAGAGAGAACGCCTATTTAACAGCATTTAACTTAATCAAAAACAGATAAAAAGGTATATTAATATATGATTCCCTACCAAAAATAATTTGGTAGGGATTATTTTTGGTTATTCCGGATTATCATGTGTGAATAATTTCTGTATGTTAAAATAGTATCAAAAGATGAATTTTAAATATTCTTTATTAAACAAACGGACCAGCTAGTGAAACAAGGATACAGTCATTTGGATGTTACTAATAATAAAAATGGCAGTGTATAATTAGGTTGACGGTTATATTAAATATGAAAGGAAGAAGTCTCAAATGGAACGACTTGAATTACAGTTATATGATTATAACGAATGGGCGAATGGACAAATTTTTGACCGACTTAAAGAACTTCCAAAGGATGTTTATCGTAAGGAAATTCAAAGTGTATTTTCCTCAATATCCCATGTTTTAGCTCATGTTTATCTTTCTGATCTTGGTTGGATAGAGGTTTTCTCTGGTAGGGAAATGGAGCATGCTTTGAGGTTACAGGAGGAACTCAAAGAGCAAACGGAGTCAAAAGGATTAGAGGAAATGGAAGCAATGTTTTTAAAACTATCAGAACGATATAGGTTGTTCTTCAGCCAATTGAAAGGCTCAGACAAAGCCCTAGGGATTCAGAACCCGAATGGTGACCTGATGAAAACGAGTGTGTTCGAACAAGTGCCCCATGTTGTCAACCATGGAACGTATCATCGTGGTAATATTACAGCTATGTTAAGACAGATGGGTTATGCTTCTGTACCAACTGATTATGGTCTTTACCTATATTTAAAACAATCGGGCGCAGTTGTGGAATAAGCACTGAGCCCAAAACGGGCCAGATTGCGGTACAAATTAGAGTCATAAATTTGCACGGAAAGGATGATCTTTTCTATGTTATGGTTACTTACACAAAATAAACAGAGCTTGTTGAATGTAAAAGATGTTACTGTAAAAGGGAAAAATATAGAAGGTTTTATTGAAAACAGTTTATTGGATCAATGGAATAAAACTTTGGGTAAATATGAATCAAATGAAAGAGCATTAGAAATTCTTAATGAAATATTTATGAAGGTTGAAGAAAGCAATGGATTTTCTATCACGTTCATTATGCCAGAAAAGTAATTATCAACTTAGTCAATTATCGGGCATTAATCCGGAATAAGAATTATTTCCGAAGCTGAACAAACGGGGCAGATTGTGGTATAAAACGAGGCGGAAATAAAATTAGATAAGTTAAATCGACTTTTAATTCGTAAGTGACTCCTTAATATTATTACCTAATAAAGTGTCAAAATTGAAAGGTATTTGTAAGGTAATTCGATGTTGATTTTTGAATTTATTTTTTATAATTGAATTATTGTTAATTATAAAGGATGGTTTTTGATGAAAAAATTACTTATTGTAAGTATGGGATTTGCCATATGTTTATTGACTGCGTGTTCGCCACAGCCACTGCAAACAATTGGTTCGACTAAATATTATGTGGAAGTTGATGATGATGGTGAGGAATATGAAGAATCGGGTTATACCAGATATGAGTATAATCTGACGGGTTTTGATGAGGATGGAGAGGTAAAAGAACTCTCTTTCACAGCTGGAGATCAATTAAAACAAGGTGCTTATTTAAAGGTGCATTACAAAAAAGATGAAGTAATTACCTATGAAGAGGTGGATGCTGATGACGTCCCTAAAAAGGCACAGGAGTTATTGGGAGAGAAAGATTGAGTTTGGTCTCTCTTTTTGAAAGGGACTGGTTTAGGATAACTAACAAGTAAAAGGAGTTGACTCCTTTTCTGTCTGGTGTATGACAGGGTGTTAAAAGTCCATCTGTTAATTAAAGATGAGTTAAATTTTCAAGGCAAGACGATACACTTCTGGCTTCCCTTTGGACATTTTAATCATAAATAAAGGATAGATATATATGAAACAAAGGATTGATACATTAGATTTCTTGCGTGGATTTGCATTATTGGGGATTATATTCGCAAATATAACGGTTATTATACTCCCCTCCTCCATTCAAACCAACCCTTTTTGGAGTGAAACTTTATCCTATGCGATATCGGAACGATTTTTTATGATTTTCTCTTTTTTATTTGGGATTGGTTTTTATATTTTCATTACGCGAGCCGTCAATCGCGGTGATCGAAGTACAACTCTCTTTATAAGACGATTGCTTGCACTATTGATTCTTGGTTTGATTCATCAATACTTTCAGCCCGGGGAGGCTTTGCTACCCTATGCAGTATTCGGATTCATTCTCATTCCTTTTTATAAATTAAAACCAACCATTAATTTTATAACTGCTGTTATACTCATGGTTCCTGCTATATTTCTTGGAGGGAGCTATCTTATGATTTTTCCGATGTTCCTGCTTGGGTTATGCATGGGACAATGGAAGGTTTTTGAAAATATTGCGACCTATCAAAAAGGATTTCGTTGGGTACAAATTGTTACTTTTGTTCTTTTGCCTGTTGTTATTTACATTCAGTATTTCTTATCCGAACAAAACGGAAAAATTGAGCAAGCGGGTGCCATTTCCGCTCCTTTTGTCAGTGCATTCTTTGTGACGACGTTAACACTCCTTCTCCGTCACAATATAATTCAAAGATTATTGACACCCCTAAAGTATTTGGGGAGAATGGCTTTAACAAATTACCTTGTTCAGACCGCCTTAATTTTATTAGCGAGTGATCTATTTCATTTAAAAGGTAACGTGCACCAAACGACGTTAATGAACATTGCCATCGGCATTTTGATTATTCAAATGATATATAGCACCATTTGGTTTCAATATTTTAAGATTGGTCCCATGGAGTTTATATGGAGAATAACAACATACGGAAAATTGCCCGACCGTTATAAGTCAAATGCTAATTATTTAAAGTCACTAAAAAATGATTAAATGAATGCACTGAGGTAGTCGGTATGGGTATGGTTTGCCTATAGGGTAGAATAGCACCTGAAAATGGATGTTTGAGGATAGGATATTTTGATAGCCAAAGTTTCAGGTGTGCGGCCTGAACAAACGGGCGCGATTGTTGGAGAAGAAGTATTGCATAAACATACAAATTCAGCTTAATGAGCTGTAACACTACAGGCGTATTTTTTTTGCAAAATCGGTCCATTCAATGGAACAGGGGGAGAATAATAATGCTTGGTTCAGCAGGAATTTGTGTCAACGATAAAAATGAAGTCTTAATGGTATTGCAAGGCAAACCAAGAGATCCAAACTCAAAGTTATGGTCGGTTCCTTCTGGGGTAAAAGATAGCGGGGAGACATTGGAGGAAAATTGTATAAGGGAAGTTGAAGAAGAAACGGGTTATAAAGTAAAGGTTGTAAGAAAGATATTTATAAAAAGAGGGGAAAATGATGTTCAATTCGAAGTACATTATTTTGAAGTAGCAGTAATCGGGGGGAAATTACAAGCACAAGACCCCGACGATCTAATTCATAAAGTAGAATGGAAAAATAGTGATGAAATAAAAGACTTAACATTTTCTTATCCAGAAGACAGAGAATTTTTATTGCGTTATTTAAAGGATAAATCATAAGTTATTTGTTCATGAATCGGGCGCTTTTGCGGAATAACAAACGTTATTTAATTATCGGGTCATATTGTGGGAGAACTTACCTTAAGATAATTAAACGAGAATAATAATCAAAATTAAGTTTTTAGGAGGAAGATATGGGAGGATTTGAAGTTCGGCAAATAAATAATCTGTTTAAATTTGATTTAACCAACTGTTTTGTATAAAAGATATTGGGGTAAAGAAAAATGAAGTTAAATTTCCATTGGGAAAGATAAGCACTTGTCCCATCTAGCTTGGCAAATGTCGAAAGTCTATTTAAGTAGTTGGAGGGATTATTCAGTATGTTAACAAGAGAAGATATCTTTAAACACGTCAAAGAAAACTATGGTACATTACCTGATTATCCATGGGGGAAATTTCCCGAATATGCAGCTTTGAGACATGAATCTAGCGAGAAATGGTATGGTCTCATAATGAATGTTCTACCAGAAAAATTGGGATTAGATGGAAATGAAGAAATAGATGTTCTGAATTTAAAATGTCCCCCTGAAATAAGTGACAATTTAAGAAATGGAAAAAATATTTTACCCGGATATCATATGGATAAGGAACATTGGATTTCGCTTGTTTTAGAACGTACCGATCCAAAAGGGGAAATTTATAATTTAATTGAGCAAAGCTTTAATTTAACCAAGTAAAAATTAAGAGGGGATTAATAAAAAAGTTTCTTCCACTAACTGGTGCGATACTTCAATTGTAATTTTAAAATAAAGTCGATAAGTGAATTAAAGAAGGTCGTGGAACTGGAGTAGAATACATGCTGTGGTTAAATATTCAAGAGGCGCTGAAAAGGTTAAAATGAATACCTTTTCAGCGCCTCTTTATATGTGCCCTTTATCACTATGTTAGTTCATATGTTTTGTTGTGATTGGTATCCTTTTATAGTTTAACAAGCGTTCTTCCGCGCACTTTTCCTTCTAGAATAGCAGCTAATACTTCTGGTAGCTCTTTTAATGAGATTTCATTTACCATCTCTTCAGTAAACGTTGTTGGTTTCAAATCATTACCTAAACGATTCCAAATTTCTAAACGCTTTTCCATTGGACATTCAACCGAGTCAATGCCAAGCCAATTAACACCTCTTGAAATATGAGGAAAAACGGTTGTGGAAATTTCAGTCCCACCTGTAAAACCACATGTAGCTGCAGATGCGCCATATTTCAACGTACTTAGAATGTATTGGAGCGTTTTTCCGCCTACAGGATCGATTGCGCCAGCCCATTTTTCTTCACGCAATGGCTTATTGTCGCTATCTATAATTTCATTACGGTGAATGATTTGTTTAGCGCCTAATCCTTGCAAATATTCTTCTTGATCTAATTTGCCTGTACTAGCTACAACATCATAGCCTTTTTTAGCCAAGATATTCACAGCAATACTGCCTACTCCTCCCGTTGCACCAGCTACCAAAATAGGTCCATCGCTTGGTTCTAAATCATTATCTTCAAGTCTTTGAACGGCTAATGCTGCAGTAAACCCAGCTGTTCCAAGGATCATGGATTCTTTTAAAGATAATCCTTTTGGAAGAGGAACAACCCACTCTGCAGGTACACGTGCGATTTCACTAAATCCGCCAAAATGTCCTGTTCCTAATTTATAGCTAGTAACAATGACTTCATCACCAATTGTAAATCGTTCATCTTTTGAATCAAGAACCGTTCCGGCTAAATCAATCCCTGGTACTAAAGGGTAGGAGGTTACAAAATTATTTTGGATAGCTACTGCACCATCTTTAAAGTTCACACTAGAATATGCGACTCGAATGGTTACTTCAGCTTCAGGAAGATCATCCATACTTAATTGTTTGATTTCTAACTTCGATTGATCATTTACTTTATCTAATACCATTGCTTGAAAGTTATTCATTTTATTTACCATTTCCTCTCTCCACTCTTTTTTGTTTAGAATTTCCCTTTAAAATCATACACGTACTAGTTGAATGAGCAACAAGGCTTTCTTTTTCATCATATATATGACATTCCAATAATCCAACAGAATTTCCTTTCTTAATTATTTTTCCCTCAGCTCGAAGTTTCGAATCAAATATAGGTTTTAGGAAATTTAATTTAATTTCCACTGTCGTAAAAACTTCATCATCTGCAAGCGTGCTAGCAAAAGTATATCCCATCGCAGCATCCGCTATATCGCAAAGTATCCCACCATGTAGGGTGCCCATCGGATTATGCAATCTTTCAGAAGCTTCCATTTCTATAACAACTCTACCTTCTTCAACTTCTACAACCTTGAAACCAAGTACTTGTGCAACTGGGGGGCCAGGTATTTCACTCGCCATCATGTTCTTTAAGTTTTCTAAGTGATTCATTAACCATACCTCCTAAATAATAATTTTTAACTTTTAAGCGTATTTTCAACGACGCAGCTAAGGATGTCCATTTGAGTGCGGCTCTTATGTGATCTTGACTGAACTCATCTGAGATTAGGCGTCAAGAAAAAGCTTTACATGTTCAGCAAACAGTTTGGGATATTGAAACAGGTGTCCATGTCCAGCGTCTGGATAAATGATAAGCTGTGCGTTAGGTAGTTGCCCGGCAAGAATGTAACTGTTTTCGGTAGGCACCATGATATCCTCAACACCGTTGGTTACAAGTACTGGTTGCTTAATTTTATGTAACCACTCATAGGATTGGTTATGCACTCGATCAGCCCACTGTAATATCGCCTTCTCTTGTGTATTACGTACCTGCAACGAACTCTCAATTTTTTTCTGGGCCATAATACGCTTCAGTGAAGCGGCTCCAGCTGCACGACTAGTTTCGGTCGAGTGATAAAAAAGGAACATGAATCTCTCGAAGGCGCTGTCAGCATCTTCACTGCTAGCCGCCACATATACATCGTGCCGAAAATTGAGACCAACGCCTGATTGTGGAGCAGTACCCGAAAGTACTAAGCGGCGAACTAAATCCGGCTGTTGCAATACTAACTCCTGAACTACGAACCCACCAATTGAGAAACCAAGTACATCGACCTGTTGTAAACCAAGTGCATGAATGAAGGATGCTGCATTCTTAGCCATTTCAGCTACAGCATATGGCGCTTCGCCACTGGATTCACCGACACCGGTATTATCGAAAAGGATAATTGGTCTATCTTTAGCCAGAGCTTCAATAACCTTGGGATCCCAGTTTTCCATTGTTCCTCGGAAGTGAATAAAAAACACCAGTGGAACACCAGTTTCTTTGCCAAACTTCCTATAGGCAAATCGAATTCCATTGGCTTCGACATATTTTGATGTAGTTGGAATAGTAAACTTTGACATTGTATTGTCTCCTTTCGAACGTATCGCTCGGATAGTTAGAAATATTTTTTTCAACCTTGATATTGTAGTATCGAGGACTTAAACTAGCATTTATAATGCCTTTCTATTTTGTTACGTTGATTTATTACACTAATCGTTCATCTAATGGTTATCTAATTTTTAAAATAATCTTCCCTTTAGCTCTTATAACTTTATTGTTCTATCACGTATCTTAGAGTCAAGGGGATTAATACTTGCTGCATGAATTTCTGCAAGTATCTCATTTTCACCGATTTCAGGTAAGGGTACTTCTACCAAATGCAATGGAACCTTTCCATACGTATCAATTACCATCGCTTTCATTTTTAACACCTCCAATTAGTGATAATTAAAGAATGATCATTCTTTAATTATCAAAAAAAGAAAGCTTAATCTAAGACAGATAGCGTCAAGTCGATAATGCTTTCCAGTTTTTGTTTGTCATCGGTGGTTTTTGTCAATACGCGCAATCCGACTAACGAATTATGGAAAAACTGAGAAAGTTTTTTCATATCATGCTGATCAGATATTTCTCCCGATTTTTGACCATGCAATAATAGCTCATATAGCAGGTTTTCTGTCCTATCAAAACTCTCTGCAACCTTTTCTGCTGCTTCTTCGTCCTGCAAGGACAATTCAACTGCTGAATTCACTGTTAAGCATCCGATCGGTTGTTGTTCGTTTTTTGGAATTACCATCTCAAATAAACGTCTTATCGCCTGCTTGACCGAACCCTGCGACTTTACTTGCGTTTCTATTTTGGTTTCTATTATCTCGGCATACTGTTCCAATGCTTTCATGAACAATGTATGCTTGTCTCCAAACGTGTCGTATATGCTTCTGCGATGAATACCCATATGAGTCACTAAATCTTGCATAGAGGTTTTTTCATAGCCTTGTTTCCAAAAAAGTTCCATAGCTTTTCGTAATACTTCATTCTCATCATATTCTTTATTTCTAGCCATGCTATTCCCTCCCTTCGAACGCTAGAGGAATGAAACCTTATGAATCCATGCAAAGTTACTTTTGAGAATGAACATTCCCATTACTTTAAAAAATATGGCTTATTCCCCTTCTTACACAGCCTATGATATCATTTTGAGAACGATCAGTAAAGAAATGATTCCTGTAATTAATACCATGTTTCCCTGTTGTTCCTTAACTACCAGGGCCAAGGAGAAGTAAATAACTTAGTCTATTATATGGTTTAATTGGAAAAGCAGTTGCTTCTTTTGCTAAATGGTGCTTTAGTTCAATAAGTTCTTCCGCAATACCAGCTAATAGCTGTCAACAATTAGTACTAAAAAAGTTTTAAAAAGCATGTTACACTAAATGTGAGCATTCTAAATAGGCCTTTTAAGTTAAAGGAAAAAACGTAGGGAGATAAAGCAAATTACACTTGATCTACAAAGACTTCCTGGCGTTTTAACATGGCATGGAGCCAATGAACAAGCTTGTTCGCACAAGTGATAATAGCGACTTTGTGTGGTTTGCCTTCGTTTCTTTTACGTTCATAAAAAGCAGTTAGTTTTTTGTTTCGTCCTTTAGCTAAACCACACTGAGCAGCCGTGTAAAGCGTTTGTCTCAGTCTCGATGAACCTCTTTTCGTGATCCGATTGATGGAGGCTTTGAATTTACCTGATTCAAAAACAGATGGATCCAATCCTGCATAGGCTACTAGCTTTTTAGGATGCTCGGATTGGTTGATATAACCAATTTCAGAGATGGATAGTTGCCGCAATCTTATCTCCGATACCAGGCACGGATTGGACTAATCTGTATTCTTCAAAGGACTTTGAAAGCGCATTTATTTCTCTTAATAACTTTGATAAATGCTCTTGATATTGAAAGAGCATCTGAATGTACATACGCAAGCTGACAAGTTGCCCATAGCTAATTTGAGATTGAAATGGATTACGTCTTGCAGCTTCTTTTAATTGCTGTGCTTTATCTAAAAACCATGCATGAGAGCGTCTAGCTCCAAATTGACGCATCTCTTCGGCTAACTTCTCATCAGCGACTTTGTGAACGTCTAAGCAGTAGGATAATTCAATAAATTGTTTAATGATAATTTCCCATATAAATCACTAAAAACATTATGATATTCAGGGAATACTTGATCTAAAGCCACTTGAAATTGAAGTTTTATCTGAACATAACTGTCTGTTAAAGCACTGTTCTGTCTAGTTAAAAGACGTAAATTAAGAGCTTTCTCTATACGTCTGTTTCCTTTGTAAAAAAGCTTGAACTTGGCTTTCGCCTTTAGCAACATCCAAGCCGATTACAGGATCCATATAAATCACACTCCTTTTAATAGATTTGCCGGTTCGCCTCTTCGTCACTTGTAGTGTCATAGCTTCGCTTGTTATACGGGATCAGGTCCAAACCATCCTCAAACATGTTTCTACAAGTAGAGGGAGGACAGTATTGTGGACGGGATCGGTGTCCCACAGGACAGATCGTCCTACCCCGACTACCTTAAGAATAAAACCTATAAAAAATAGGTCAACCAGAAATGACCGGCTAACCTTATAATACGATGGGCCAAATAGTTGAATAGAACAGTAAAGGCTATCTATGCTAAATTAAGCATAAATAGCCTTTTGAAAGGGAGATGAAAATGAAATTAAGACTGGAATTGTTCGTGGGAGATATAGAAAAGTCAATGAATTTTTATAGTAATGTGTTAGGTTTCAACCTTCCAAAGGATACTAATAAAAGTTACATATCTGTTAGGAATGGTGATGTGGTTTTAGGTTTAGGGGAAATGGAAAATTTGTCTGAAAAACACCCTCTTAAAACCTCTAATGGTCAACAAATTGGTTTGGGAGTAGAAATAGTTTTGGAAGTTGAAGATGTAAAGAAAGCATATAACAAAGTAGTTGCAAAAGAATATCCAATACAGGCTGAATTAACAAAAAGACCCTGGGGATTGGAGGATTTTAGAATAGTTGATCCAGATGGATATTATTTTTAGAATCACTTCATCGATGGCGAATGACTAACGTTTATTGTTCCGTTCGGGTGCTTTTGCAGAATATCGTTTTTCAATTATACGGCGAGATTGCGGAAGAATGCAGGTTTTATTATGTTAGGAATAGAATTTAATATTTAAATGGGAAAAATGGGGCGACTAATCAATGAAGATAAGGAAGGCTGTTTTGGCTGATGCGGAAGGAATAGCAAAGGTACACGTTGATAGTTGGGAAACTACCTATGCAAATATTGTCCCGGAGGAGTACTTAAATAATTTGACCTATGAGAGACGGGAGCAATTATGGAGAATCAACATCCCAAACGGCGACGTATTTGTGGCAGAAAATAAGGAAAATGATATTGTGGGTTTTTCTTCTGGTGGGGAAGAAAGGACAGGAAAATATCCAAGTTACTCAGGCGAACTATATGCTATTTATATTTTAAAAGAATATCAAAGAAATGGGCTAGGAAAATTACTAGTAAAGCCAGTAATTGAAGAACTAAAACAGAAAAACATTTCTACAATGATAGTAAAAGTGCTAGAGGATAATGATTCTTGCCTTTTTTATGAGGCACTTGGAGGTGAAAAAATTGACACTGTGGAAGAACAGATTTCTGGAAAGAAACTCAATGAATGTGTATACGGTTGGGAAGATATAAGAGTAATAGTTTAACCTTTCAACAAACAGACGCGATAGCTGAATAAATAAAGCCAATTAGTTGGGAGCAGATCTAATGAACTTATTTCAAAAATCAATGGATATGTCGAGGGTATATAGAGAGAATCCAAAGGTGGAAGCAATTATTTTAGCTGGTTCTGTATCAAGGAACTTAGAGGATGTGCATTCAGATATTGAATTACATATTTTAAGGTCTGCTTCTTTAACTGATGATGATCGTAAAATACCCATCGAAAGAGTTAAAGGCACAATTTTATCGTATGAACCATATGAGGAAGGGGAATGGTCTGAATCCTTTATTGATCAAGATGGGGTGAAGTTTGAAATAAGCAACTTTTTATCAACAACAGTGGAATGTTTCATTTCTGATGTGGTGGACAGATTCAAAACGGATTATGATAAGCAGTGTATTGTAGCTGCCGTCAATGATGGTGTAAGCCTTTATGGGAAAGAGAAAATTAATGAGCTGAAAAATATAGTTGCAAAATATCCTTTGGGTCTGTCTGAAAAAATGATTTCGGAAAATCTTTGGTTAGGTAATCGGTGGAATAACCGTGAAGCACTTGTATACCGTCAAGATTGGCTTATGTTCTACGATGTTATTTGTGACGTTCAAAAGAAACTATTTGGTGTTTTGTTTGGGCTTAATCATATGTATGTTCATCATCCGATATTTAAGTGGATGAAGTACAATGGGGAACAAATGAAGATTAAACCAGAAAACCTTGGTCGCCGGATAACTCATATTCTGACGGGAAATCCACGAAGTTCAGTGGTGGAATTGGAAATATTGGTTAATGAGACTATTGCTTTAGTTGAGAAATATATTCCTGAATTGAATATTAGTGAACAAAAACAGCACATAGGTTTTGTGAAATAGGTTAAATAAATACTTAGGCAAACGGGCACTTTTCAGAAACAAGGGCAATAAATTAGTAGAAATATGGTATGAAGATTTATTAACAGCACACGACTTTATTGATAAGGATTATTGGAAATTACAGCAAACGGAGATGGAAGAAAAATTGATCCCAATGTCTGAAACCTATGTTATAAGTAATGAAAAAATGGTTTAGGCTTCATATCAATGGTAGATAATTATTTGGCTGCATTGTTTATTGATGTTAAGCATCAAGGTGGAGGATACGGAAAGGGATTGTTAAATTTTATAAAAGACAAATGAAAAAAATACTACGAGAAAACAAGTAATAAAATACATATCGAGGGATAGGAGGGTATAAAATATGTTCAATACCGATGTTATTATACATGAACCGCTTTATCCACACGTAAATCCACTGGAAATAGAAAAAAGGCTATTTAATACTACGTTCCTAAGAAGACTCAAATTCTTAGCACATTTCGGCGCTGGTTCTTTAGTTTCACCAGTGGTGCATTCTAGATATGAGCATACGGTCGGGGTTTGGAAACTAGTTTGCTTTTTCTTTCCGAATGATAAATTAATGAGATTAGCGGCAATCTTACATGACATAGGACATTTGCCATTTTCACATTCTGTAGAGAAATCTCTTGGGTTTGATCATCATGTATTAACCAACAGATATATTGAAAGCAATGAGATATCCACTATTCTGCAAGAAGAAGGTGTAGAGAGTAAAGACATCATCCAACTATTAAATAGAGAAACTGTATTAACGGGACGAAATGGTGTATTGGGAATTGATCATATAGATAGTTTTTTTAGGGATACTTATATGTACGGAACCATTGATAAGTTACCTAAAGATATAATTTGGAAGTTAACATGTACTTCTCAAGGTATTGAAACAGATAGTGAAACGGCAGAGTTGATTATGAAATTGATTGTTAGCGACCACAAAGTTTTCCTATCACCACTGCTACTTGCTGTAGATAGAATGTTAGCAGTGGCAATTAAATTATATAAAGAAGATTGTCAAAAAATAAGCGGATTTGCCCTTATGAAAGACTATGAAGTAATAAATTTGTTGAAGAAGTCCAATTCAGAAAGAGCTAATAAAATTGTTGACTTACTATTGAATACGCCATCAAAAATAGTTATTACTGATAAAATTAGAAATCTTGGAATTGAGTTTGGAATTAGAAAAGTATATGCCAAAAGCCCACTGGTAAATGGAGTGTTATTTACGGAAACAAGTAGGGCTCAAAAATATTTAAGAGAATTAGAAAGTCTTATTAAAAATTATGAGGTATTAATAGATTTCTAATTAAATGAATTTCATAATTCTTAGCCCCTTCGTGGCGAAGATTTAAAACATCGTTATCGATTATCAAGATTAATTTATATTATTTAAAAACCCAATAAAACATTGAGGAAGCCATCCAAGAAATAAATAAGAATGCAGATATTATAGCTACGCCTAGTGATCGAATCTATCATGAAAATGACTTGAACGCTAATTTTATTATTATTCATATGATACCGGCTTCAAAATCATCAGCTTTTCTGCTAGCCAATCATAAACTTGTGCTGAAGGTAAGTCTGGATGTTCTTTCAACCACCTCAATATTTGTTTGTTATATATATATAATTTCCGGGTTCGGATCTTAGTAGAAGCCAGCCGCAAAGACATTACTTCTAGATTCATAGCTAGGTATTTAATAACAGTTTCCCTTACAAATTTCTATGAACGCTATGGATACAAACGGATCACAAGAGAATTAAAGAAATTAAGATATGATATCAATCATAAAACATTCGAAACCTGAAAATAGTTAATAAACAATTAATCTAATGAAATATCATCCTCCTCCTTGAAATCATTTTTGTAAAGGTATTTTCTTATAATACTTTACATTTATCAGTAATTTTAAATAACCTTCTAGTAAGAGTAGCTCTTACTAGAAGGTTATTTGTCTTGTTTTCTCGGTAATGCCAAATTGCCCTGATGACCGGTATAGGAGAAACGAAATCTAGTTCAAACCGTTCGATATAATTATAAATCTGATCCGCTTGCTTGAGGAAGGCTTATTTTTTATTCGATATTTTTCTTTTGAAAAAATCAATCACCAAATGGGTTGTGGGATATATTTTTACCTTGATAACCAGCTGAGTTTGCAATGGTTTTGCAGTATCTGTTACATCCTTTAATTTGTAGCATCAACGATAAGCATCGTAGCAATGTCCAATGGGGCATACAAAAAGCCAAAACCTGTAACCTATTTATTCCTGTTCAACAGTATATCTAATTTGTTTGAAAGTAGTAATATCCCCAGATACTTTGTCATTATTTGTTTGCAACAATTGTACTTTTGGTTTGTAATCTGTTCGGAGTGCATCTTTGATATCGCCAATGTCTAACGTGTATACTTTATCATTCTCAATGGTGTCTTCAAAAATGGTTTTGTTCGCTACAGAAATAAAAGTGATTTTGTCCTCATTAATACCACTAACCTTAATTTCAATTTCATTATCTGCTGTAGTAATGGTTGGTGTAACTAATTCAATTGCCCCTTTCCCCGTATCTTGTTTTAAGGCTACTTCTACGGCACTTTGCTCTTCTTCAGTAAACAATTCCTCAGTCAAAGAACAGCCAGTTAAAATTTGTAACAGCATAATTGTAAATAGAATAAAGCTCATATGCTTCATTTCTTTTCCTCCTTATAAGTAATTATAATCTCATATATGGAATCCACACTTTATAGTTTATTGCTACATGCTGTTCGCCTTTTCATTGTCATTCTAAACCATTTTAATACTGATAAGCCTTTTTCTGTCCTGTTTATTCTTTACTTCAACGGAACTATTACTGCACGTTATTCATTCGTAATCAATTTGGAGGCTTTTCCGCTGTACATAATCGATAAATGATGCAAAGCCCTTGTGCAGCCGACATATAATAATTTGGTTGTTTGCTCCGTGCTCGGATAATGTGCTTCATCGACATCGATCATTAGTACGGAATCAAACTCTAATCCTTTTGATATATATACAGGCAATAAAGAGATTTGTCTTCCAATACTTCTTCGGTAAAATCGTCACCGAGGCATTCAGGTATAGAAGCTAAACGATCATATTGTTTGTTAATAATAGCTAATGTCTTGTTTTAGCAGTTAATTTTAAGGAAATATAGACTTATATAATCCTTGATGCATGCTACTAAATACATTATTACTAAAAATAATTTTACATTAAATGGAAAAACACGTCTAAAAAATAATATAATCATTATTTTTTAGACGTGTTTTTTTAGAACCTTCTTTACCTGAAATAAGCAGGTTAACATTTACCAATAAAAAACTGTAGCTAAGATAAAAAATACGGACCATAAAATAATGCCGACCAAAAGGAAAATGAGGAAGACTTTTAAAACGTCAATATGGATTCAATCGTAAACCAGAGGCAACAGTCCGTATAACCCCTGCTTCCAAACAGAAAGTGAAAACAGCGGGGGAGGCTAATTCTCTGATTAGGTTAAAAAAACACGGGAAGCCCCGTGTTTTATCTATTTCAAGTATTGTTTTACTTCTTCTATGGTTTGAAATTCATCTATTTGTTTGATAAGCGCTTCTAACGTATTAATTTCTTGCTCGCGCAGCTTATTCTTCATCTCTTCTGATATCGGAGCTATAAATTTTGTGATTAATTCAATGGCAGTGTTAGCTAATGCTGCTTTACCTTTTTGTAAGCCTTCTTCTATTCCTTCATTTCGAAAAATCTCTGCTAAGCTCATTGTCATTTCGCTCCCTTCTCTAGAGGTATTTCCTACATGTTCAATTATATCATAGTACTCCATTTTTGTAAGATGTTGATTGGCACTGAACACATAACGGAACAGCGTATCAAGGTACTCAGTTGCCATTTTCTGATCTGTTAATTGCTGTAGATAATCTACCGATCGATAGACGGAATTTAATACTACCCGTACATCTTTTTTCCGGATGTCACGGAACATCAGCAATATGATTCGCAACAATACATTAAGCTGCACTTCTTCGTCTTGATAGTATGATACATCGTAAAGAAAGTATTCATAATCGGGTACATATTTCTGCATTTCTGGAGGTAAATCTTTATAACCTTTCAATAGGTCACTGAATGAAGCAGCAGTCCATTTATTTTGACCATGATACAGAACAATAGGCATAATAAATGGTAACGTATCTATCTCTTCTTTTTCCCGTTTGGTCTTCCATATTTCCACCATATATTGCAGTAATTGCAGAGAAATATGGTAATCGACATAGCTTTTATGCTCGAATAGAAGGTACACATAGGCTGGTTTGTTATGAATTTTCGTTTGGAATAGTAAATCGGAGAAATATTCTTGAAGGTCATGACGGATAAAGCTGTCTTTCTGAGGTTGAATGTATGTCAGGTCAATCAGTTCACGAACGGAAGGTGGTAGAAAGTGAACGATAAAATCTTTCACTACTTCTACATTAGAAAATGTTGCTTTGAAGAATTTATCGTGTGGATTTTGCATCTCCAATGATATCAAGTCCTTTCATAGCTATAGTTTGATGACTTAATAGAATCTGTGCTCTATTATTATATTAACATAAGTGTCAGTGGCATACAAACGTATATTCGCAAAATGTTTAATAATCTTTTCTCCCCTTCCGTATGTATATCATCCTCATAACTGTAAAATCGATTCCTCTTTTTGAACCTAACAACATCACAGGTTTGGAAGTAGATAAAGCGTGCTCTTAAGCAAGACAAATCATGGCGCTTCATAAATCGTATCACAATTTGGGTGGGAAATTGTAGACCATTAGTAAAATTCATTGGTAGTTCAACAGTTAAAATGTGAAGCGTGACGATTTCTACATACATCCTGTGGAAAAGTAGCAGATGAAAATAATGAAGAGATGATTAATTGATCCACAGTTGGGCCACAGATAATTGAATAAGTCTTTTGTGTAATGAACAGATACAAGGAACTAGACTGTTCTTGTAAAAAGATGTGAAGTGTGTTGACTAAATCAGCAAGAAAGTGATACAATAATAAAAAACCGACCGTCGGTTTATTTTGTTGGTCTGGATTGGAGGATTGTTATTATGAAACAACAGGAAAAAGCCAAAAAATCAAAAGGAAATATATTAAATGCTGCAGTAAAATTGTTTTCTGAACAAGGATATGATGCTACTTCTTTACAAGATATTATGAAAGAAACACAAATGTCTAAAGGAGCAATATATCATCACTTCAAGGGTAAACAAGAAATTTTACAAACTCTTACAGAAGAAGCACATAATTGTGTCAGAGATTATTTTGAGGAAGTAAAGAATAACCATGAACTCTCTACTAAGGAAAAAATTCTAAAAATCATAAGTTATTTTGGGAATAATTCAATCCAAAATAACTTAATCGAAAATAGATGGGTTGAAAAAGTTCCCTATGCCTTATTAGATACATTACGAGGTACAATGAAAAATCTTTCTCCGATTCTTGCAGAAATTTTTCAACAAGGAATTGAAAAAAATGAAATAAAGTGTGATCATCCAACTTTTGCAGCAGAAGTAATTTTAATACTCGCTGATGTCTGGTTAGATCCTATTTTATTTAAATGGAAATTAGAAGAACTCGAATTACGTTCAGATTATGTATTTGGTATTATAAATCAATTAGTTCCTGGTTTGATTAATCAAAAAGACATGAAGTTTATGAAAAATACACTTCTTAAGCTTTCTAAATAATTATTTTAAAGATGAATATGGAGGTTGAACATGAATAATATTATAAAACTTGAAAATGTTTTTAAAAGATATGTGTCAGGAGATACTGAAATATTAGCTTTAAGAGATGTAAGTTTTAGTATTGGTAAAGGAGAATTTATAATTATTCTTGGGGCAAGTGGAGCTGGAAAAACTACCATATTGAATCTTCTTGGAGGAATGGATTTTGTTTCCGAGGGTTCAATATTTGTTGAAGATGAGGAAATTAATAAATATAACGAAAGAGAGTTAACTTTTTTTCGAAGGAATAAAATTGGATTTGTTTTTCAGTTCTATAATTTGATTCCCAATTTAAATGCATTAGAAAATGTACAGTTTGCCAGTTCTTATAACAAAGATAAGTTTGATGCAAAAGAAATATTATCAAGAGTTGGTTTAGGAGAACGTCTTAATAATTTTCCAACTCAATTATCAGGTGGAGAGCAGCAAAGAGTTGCTATAGCAAGAGCGGTTGCCAAAAATCCAACTTTGTTATTGTGCGATGAACCGACAGGGGCTCTTGATTATAAAACTGGTAAAGAAGTATTGAAGCTTTTATCACAAGTGAACCAAGATTATGACAAGACAGTAATTGTCATTACACATAATATAGCCCTTGCAGACATGGCTGATAAGGTAATCAAGGTAAAGAGTGGAGAAGTTGAAGAAATATATAGGAATCATCATAAGAAAGATATTGATGATATTGAATGGTAGGTGATCAGAGCTATGAAGTTTTTGATAAAAAAATTCAGAAAAGATATTTTAGAAAATATTGGTCAATTTACGGCTATCTCTCTTGTGATTTCTATTGGAATTGCGTTCTTTGTCGGACTTACTTATTCTTACGATACAATTAATGAATCTATCAATGATTATTATCAAGAAGCAAATCTAGCCGATATGTCTGTTTCTTTCTTAGACTTAAGTAAAGACGATATTGATACCATTAAGGAATTTGAAGAGGTAAAAGAAGTACAAGGAAGATTCCTCCTTGAAGGAAGAATATCTTCAGATGACACGATTACCCTGCAGTCTTATTCTAATGATAATTATATGAATATTCCTACTATAATAGAAGGAGATTACCCTGAGACAGGTGATCAAATTATTTTAGATAGTGAATATGTGTCGAGCAATAATATTAAAATTGGAGATCATATAACTGTAAGTATTGGAAATGAACAAGTTGATGATGAGCTTACTGTTTCAGGCGTTTTTAAAAGTGCAGAATATATTTACTATACGGATGATAATACTATACCTGTTCCCAATCATTCTAGTTATGCGGTAGGGATAGTAGAGGCTAATTTCTTTGAAGAACTTGGGATTAACTATACTCAAGCTTTGATAAATTTAACAAGCAAAGCTGACGATAGTGAACTTATTGATAAAATAGACTCTGAACTTTCAACTTATCTTCAGTCAACTGCCAAAGAACAAAATGTAAGTTATGAAATGGTATCCAGTAAATTAGAATCTGTAAAGAATTTAAGTGTTATTTTACCAATTGTTTTTATTGCTTTGGCTGCTATTATAACATCTATAAGTATGTCTAGACAAATTGAGAACCAACGTGAACAAATTTCTGTGATGAGAGCATTTGGAATTTCAAAACTAGATATAAGTGTTAGTTTTTTACAATACCCTTTATTTACAGCTTTAATAGGTACGATAGTAGGGACAACAATAGGTATAGTTTTATTTCCAAAAGTATTAATTTCTACACTCTCTGTTTTATTTGTATTCCCTTCTTTAAGTTCGGTAACATACATCCATTTGTCCATTATTGGCTTTCTAGTAGCTTTAATTGCTGGTGCTATTGCAACAGGAATGGCGTGCAGGAAAATTCTAAAGGAAATTCCAGCACAGGGTATGAGGCCTTTACCGCCTAAAAAAGCAAAAAACTCTATTGTGGAAAGAAATCAATTTATCTGGAATAAGATACCTTATACGTATAGAATGATTTTCAGAAATATTTCTATGAATAAAAAAAGATTCTGGTTAAGTTCTTTAGGTATTATATTTTGTGTGAGTATTATGATCGCTTCTATTGGAATAAAATATGCTTTTAATCAGATTGTGGACACAGAATTTGATTTAAATCGAAGTTATGATGTTACTGCCACTTTAAATGAGCCTTCCTTTGAAGATAAAGATTTTAAGCATAAGGATACTGTAGATGCAGCCGATTTATTTAGCGTATCTCCAGTAACCTATGACAACAAAAATACAGTCTTAAACATTGTCAATGAAGATACACAATCTAATCATTTATATAATAGAAGTGGAGAAGAAATTAAAATAAATGATAGTGGTATATATGTGTCAGAAAAATTTGCTGAAGAAAACTCTATAGGAAAAGGAGATATGATTGAACTAGGCTTTAACTCTCCTGTTATAGAAAATAAAAATATTGAAGTGGAGATATTAGATGTATATAAAAGTTATACAAATCAAGGATTCTATGGAACATTTGAACTACTAGACGAACATGATATTAATTACCCAGTTATGAGCATTCATTTAACTACAAGTGATGACGTGGAGATTTTAAAAGAAAAGTTGGATGATGATTCACAATTCTCACATGTTACTGTAAAAGATACACAAAAAAATGAATATCTAAATGCTTCCAGCTCAATAGATTCCCTAGTCCTTATTATGATCGTTGCCTCTATATTACTTGCATTTACAGTGATTTATAATATTAGTTCTATTAATATCTTTGAAAAAAGAAGGGATATTGCAACGGAGAAAGTACTAGGTTTAACTTTAAAAGAAATAAATCGTGTAATCTTTGTTGAAAATATTTTTCTAGTTGTATTTTCATCCATATTTGGAATATTACTTAGCTACCCAATGTATATTATTCTATGTGAATTTATCGCTTCAGACGAAATGGCTTTCCCACATTCACTTAATTTAATGAGTATACCTATAGCGATTCTACTTACATTAGTTTCAACTTTAACAACCAATAGTTTCTTAAAACTGAAGGTTAAAAGAATCGACATGGTTGAATCGTTAAAAGGGGTAGAATAGTTTTTCTTTATTTAAGAATGTTATTAGTGTGCTCAACTGATTTAGTTCAGTTGAGTTTTTTTGTCTTTACGAAATAAAAGTAATTGTAAAGGAAAGATTATACGAAAACAGAGGATGGCAAACAGATTATTTAAATGTATCTTTTCTTTAGAAGGACCAAGCAGGCTGATCATGAAATTGCTCAAGACGAATTGTTCATCTTAAATCCTCATGATTCGCACCGACAACTATCGGTTACAGACGAAAAGTTTATTATTGAGATGAATGCTGATTTATTTCAGGCGAAACCTTTTTCTAAAATGTTATTATTTTAGTCGCATAAATTATCTTAAATGGCCAATCTGTTTAATTGAGAATTGTTATCATTTGATGTATATTAGATAGTAACGATTCATATCATTGAATAAGGAGAAGATATAATGCAAATATACTGGACAAAGATAAATAAGATTATTGAAGAAACACCAGAGATAAAAACGTACCTAGTCGACTGTCCGGAAGGCCTTACATGGGAAGAAGGGGCCCACATCCACTTGGGACTGGAAGGTTTTAACGCAGGAGAGAAACCAAACCGTAGCTTGGTTCGCCATATGTCAATTTCCACTTTACCACACGAAAATTCAATCGGCATCACAACACGCATCAAAGAGCAGTGCTCTGAGTTTAAATCGATTCTAAGAACGCTTGAAGTCGGTAGTGAAGTTGCGATATTTAAAATCCATTCGAATGTACCGCTTAAAAGAGAAGACAAAAATGTTTACCTGCTGTCATCAGGTGTCGGTCTGGCAACTTTCAGACCGCTTGTACTTGATTATTTCGAACGCGCTGACAACGTCAATCAAATTCATTCCCTGAACGTCGATTCATCAAAAGACTTCTTATTCACTAATATTTTTGAATCCGCGTCTGACAAGAAGTTCACATCACAGTTCGTTGATAACCGTAAAGACTACTATGAAGAAGTGAAAAATCTTGCTGCAGACAAGGATGGACTCTTCTATGTTGTCGGCAGTGACGAATTCCTCGTGCAGAACATTGAAGTACTGCGTGAACAGGGGATCAAGCCAGAACAGATTATGCTCGACAAGCGTGAACAACAACTACCTGAGTTTTTATCATTTGATTTGCCAATTTAAGCGAGACAAGTAAAGTATTGGGGTGTAAGGTGTTTTTAATCAAACTTTATTCCAAAGCCACAGCAACGAATCAAAGTGAGCATAAAAAGTACTTCTGATTTTTATAGAAGTACTTTTTGGTATTTCCTTCCGTATATAAGCGCTAGTATACACTAAAGTAAATGATGACATCACTCCTAACATAGGGGGCGGGCCTTCAGTTTCGTTTACTTTTCTAATCGGCCGTAGAATGATTTTTGCTTAATTTATTGGGCAAAAACAAAGCAAAGATTAAGGAGATTACCGTAAAAATTGTTGTCCACATAAATGTATGGTTAAACGCGGTATTTATAGCAGTAATACCCATTGCATTTAGTGAACTCAATTGACTTTGTAAAATTATTGCAAGTATAGAAGCTCCAAAAGCTCCTCCAATTTGTTGAAGGATACGTGTCATACTGCTTGCATGAGGTATATCTTCTTTGCTTAATCCGATATAAACGCTTGCCATAATTGAAATCATTATGCCTCCAAGTCCTGCACCACGCAAAATAAGCGTCAAAGAAATTAATAGTATAGATGTATCTGCATTGCTAAAAATGAATGGTATTGTACCAAGTATGGTGAGAATAGTACTCAAAAATACAACCCATCGCGACCCAATTGTATCTGTCAGCTTACCTGCTAACGAGCGAGTAAGCAGCATTCCTATACCTTGGGGTATCAATAAAAGCCCTGCAATAAGAACACTGGCCCCCCGTACTTGTTGGAAGTAAAGTGGCAGCAAAAGCATTCCTCCAAAAGTAGTTAATCCTAATAGAAATAGAAGGCACGAAGAAGCTGTAAAAGAACGACTTTTAAAAAGCAGGATATTAATAATTGCATTGCTTTGCTTTTTTAAAGCATGCATACAGAAAAGAATCAGGATTATGATTCCAACCCCAATTGGGATCATGACATGTTGATTAAAGAATCCATTATAGTCACTAACTACAGTAAGTCCGTAAATAATTAAAATGATTGGAGGTGTAAGCAGCAACAATCCAATCACATCTAATTTTTGCGTCTTTTTGGGCGCGCTGTCTTTTGGTAAATGCCAGATTGCTAGAATCAAAGCAACAGCGACTATTGGAATATTTACATAAAAAATCCATCTCCAATTAAGCGCGTTAATAATGATACCTCCTAAAACAGGACCTAGAATAGGCCCAAGCAATACGGGCAAGCCTACGATAGCCATCAGTTTTCCTAACTTTTCTCCGCCAGTAGCCCGGACTACCATTGTTTGCATAATCGGCATCATCAATCCGCCTCCAAGCCCTTGGATAGCTCTAAATAAGATAAGACTTTCGATACTCCAAGCTAAACTGGATAAAATGGAGCCTATTAAAAATAAACTTAAGGCAAATATCCATATATTTTTATCTCCAAAACGGTCTAGCAACCATCCTGAAACAGGAATGATGGCACCAAGTGCAATTAAATAACTGGTCATCACCCATTGAACCATTGAAACAGGTGCATCTAAAGCATTGCCTAGCGTGTCGATGGCTACATTCATAATGGTTGTATCAAATAAAGGGGCTAACATCCCAATAAGTAAGATCCAAACTATTTTCAAAACAGCTGGATCAATTTTTTCGTTTGAATTGCTATTCTTGATTGCTTTATCCATTTTAACACTCCTTTTTTAGATATAAGATACTGTGGGTTTCCTATATGAGAATATGTTACAATAAAAATATAAGATACGCAAGGTATTTTATTTCGAATGTATAAATGAAAAAGGAGTAACAAAAGATGAATACGAGAAGAAGAGGCGAAGAACTGGAAGAGGCGATTCTTCAAACTGCGTGGGAAGAACTCGTGAATGTTGGCTATCAAAGCTTTACGATTGAAGAAGTTGCTATCAAGGCAAAAACAAGTAAACCGGTTATCTACCGAAGATGGGCGAATCGAGAGGAGCTTGTATTAGCTGCTATTCAGAAAAATATGCCAAAACCGGTGGGCGACATTCCTGATACTGGTGATATAAGAAGTGACGTTATCATCGTAATGAAACGACTAAACGATACCTTGTCCAAAATTGGGGCAGAGACCCTGCATGGTTTAATGTCTGTACTTGTTGATATTCCGTTTTCTGAGATATTAAATATGAGGAGAACAAATACAATGGAGACTATCATAAAACGCGCAATAGGGCGAGGAGAAATCAAGGAAGAAAAGATTTCTGAGCGGATAGTGAAACTTCCCATTGATCTGATTAGACATGAGTTTTTAACCACATATGAGCCTGTAACAGAGAAGACAATTTCTGAAATTGTAGATGATGTATTTCTGCCTCTAATTAAATAGTATGACGATTAAATTTATCTTTAAGGAAGTCAAATCCGATCTATCTGTTATATCCATATTGGGAAGTTCCTCAAATAAATAGCCAAGATATTGGAATGGACTCAGTCCATTCCAATATCTTGGCTTGTTTTACTTTTCATCTATTTGCTCTGTCTGGATCGTCCATGCAGCCTTGTTCCTGTAATCTCTGTTGTTTGAAGCATAAAAACCGAAGTAAACGATATACTCATCTGCACTGTCAAGCATGGATAAAGCAATTTTATGATTTGCTTCTTCACCAGGTTCTAATGTTATTGTATTCGTAGGGTTATCTTGATCGATATCGCCATTCTCATCGAGAGCCCAGCTACCTAGTCCGAGTCGGTCTCCTTTCGTCACTTCGTCATTTATAATAGCTGATTCATCTGAACTTGAACCTACATCCGGTTTCTCTACTTCTAGGTGACCGTCTCCGAGATTTTCAAATGTGAAATCGGCAATCAGGTAAAATTTATCACCGTCCCGTGTCTCAGAGCCGACATCTTGTGTCTTTTCGACACTGTTTAGCGTTGCTGCAAGCGGAAGGCCTTCCGACTGTGTTATGGCATAACCTTTGTCCCCGATCTCCAGATCCATCTGATCTTCTAGTTCAATCGGGTCAGCATCCGCATCTTTGATTACTTCCTCGGGAATGTTTGCACTTACTTTCTGATCTTCACTATCGTTTACAGAATCACTTGCATTGTCGAAGGCATCACTATCATTGCTGTCATCACTACATGCCGCTAATAGAAATCCGCTTACTATTAGAATGGAAATCATCATGTACTTTTTCAATACGTTTCACCTCATAATTATTTTATTATGTATAAATGTAATATTAGCATAACAACCTCATTACTTCTATATGTTTTTATTGTAGAAACCCTTCGATGAGTATCATTTAGGCCGATGGCAAGAAGGATGTTCCTGTACGAAGAGAATTACATACAGAAGAAATAAAGGATGTTGTTGAAGCATTTAGAAAGGCTGGACTGCGGCTAAATGTCGAATTGCAGTCGATCTTCCGCCATAGATTATACTTACTTATTTAAATGAACCTTGACATAAGGTTCTTTTTTTATACCCTTTTATCTTAAATTAGAATAATATTAGATTCCGATTAATAGAATGGATATATCATAATGATTACGATTAAGGAATTGTTTGTATTCCCATCCCGAATGGTATTTCTTTTAAAAAGGATGCTAAAAAGTCGTAGCAGGATATTGGCATAAATACTTATTATAAATGAAGAAATTTATGGGGGGACAAATAAAATGAATCACAGATTACATTCACTATTATTCGATGTTACCGGTATGTTTGTCATCATGATTGTTCTTTTTCTCATTTCCACCAGCCAACCACTTGGACAAATCTTATCTGTACACATACCAAATTCCATGCAACAACTTAACACTATTTTTCTCAGTCTTTTGATAGAGGCGCTTCCTTTCGTGCTAATAGGAGTCCTGATTGCAGGGTTTATTCAAATTTTTATAACCGAAGAAATGATTAGGCGATGGATTCCAGCTAATCGATATCTTGCTGTGTTGATGAGTTGTGTGATTGGCGGTCTATTTCCCGCCTGTGAGTGTGGCATTGTACCAATTATGCGTCGTCTGGTTTCAAAGGGTGTACCTATTCATGCAGCAGTTGGATTTATGTTAACGGGGCCTTTAATCAATCCAATCGTCATTTTATCCACTTATATGGCATTCGGAAATGACTTAAAAATGGCGGGATTACGAATGGGAGCAGGCTTTGTTGCGGCGCTAGTTATCTCACTTATTATTAGTTACTTCTATAAATCCAACCAATTAATAGATGGGAATCATGTACATGCCCATAGTCATACCGATCGAAAGAAACCTTTCTCCCATAAATTGGGGGAAATGATGAATCATTCGATTGACGAGTTTTTTGATATGGGAAAATACTTGTTTATCGGCGCATTCGTAGCGGCATTTGTTCAAACCTATGTAGCGGCATCCTCCCTTTTTATATTTGGTGACGGGTTCATTGGTTCGACTGTTGTCATGATGGGACTGGCTTACTTCCTTTCTTTATGCTCGGAAGCTGATGCTTTTATTGGTGCTTCATTCAGCCACATTTTTCCTTCCGCTTCCGTTCTAGCATTTTTGGTTTATGGCCCAATGATCGATTTGAAAAATACATTTATGCTCCTTGGGGTGTTCAAAACAAAGTTTGTAATGGTGCTGTTGATATTCATAACGCTGGTAGTATTTTTATCTACCTATATTGTTAGTTTGTTGGGATGGTGAGATGAAATGGGCATTAATTTTAGGCAGCTACTGCGGGCATTTATTTTAGTAGGTTTTGCGGCGCTTTTCATTAAGCTGCATTATACGGGTGATATCGAAAAACTTATTAATCCGAAGTATGATCTTACAAGTAAAATTGCAGCAGGAGCATTTGTTTTCTTGTTTATCATTCAGTTAATGAGAGTGTGGGAAATTAAGCAGAAAACGCATGATTTCTGTTCAGATTGTAGCGATCACAATCATGATTCCGGCTCATTTATAAAAAGGTTCATCGGATATGCAATAATTATTTTCCCTTTGGTTACGGGATTTTTATTAGCTCCAGTAACACTGGATGCGTCAATAGCAGCTAAGAAAAGTACTATTCTAACTCGGGGCGGTCAAAATGAGGATAAGGATATGTATGGAGAGAAAACGATCAAAAAAGAAGCAAATGGGAGTTTAAATTCAACGGCAGACAACAACGATACACAGGTGGAACATCAAACGCCTATGGAAAACAATAATTATTTTTCTGAAAATGAATATGACAAAGCAATGGAAGGTCTTCATGAATCGGATGTTATTCAAATGGATGAAAATATATATGGAGCCTATTATGAAGAAATAGATGCAAATCCAAAAGCGTTCGTCGGTAAGAACTTTAAAATAAATGGATTTGTATACAGGGAGGAAAATTTGGGCCCCAATCAATTGGTCTTGGCAAGATTTTATATGGTGCACTGTGTAGCAGATACAAGTGTAATAGGTTTTCTAAATGAATTTGAAGAAGCTGGAAAGTTTGAAGAAGACACATGGCTTGAAATAGAAGGGACCCTTGATATAACAACTTATAATGGATTCGAACTGCCTGTCATAAAAGTCGATAATTGGACAGTAATAGAGGAGCGGGATGACCCTTATATATATCCGCCACTAATCCAACTGGTAGGAGGATAATGTTTAATAAAATAAAAAAACTGAACGAAAAAAACTAGGGTTTCATTTTATAAAGAATGAATTCTAGTTTTTTCTTTGTCAGTTGGATTTTAAATTAAATCTATGGATATAGAGTTGTTCAATCGGCCATGTTGTAGCTTTAACAAAATAAAATTATAAATCGTAATAATTTCTATTTACAAATCGTAATGATTACGATACAATCTAAGTCGTAATGATTACGATCTAAATGGAAAGGGAGTAGAGAATGAAATTTATAAAACCGTTCGCAATATTATTGTTACTAGTTTTTGTGACTGTAGGCTGTTCTTTCGAAAATAAAGACGCATCTAGTTCTGAACAATCAAAATCAGATTTAACCGTCTATACTACAGTCTATCCACTTCAATACATAGTGGAGGAAATCGGTGGGAGTACGGTTACTGCTCATTCAGTTTATCCACCAGGCGCAGATGGTCATACATATGAACCGACCTCTAAGGAAATGACTGAGTTTGCGAAAAGTGATGCATTTATTTATATAGGGGAAGGAATGGAGGGATTCGCTGAAAGTGTCTCTGGTGCATTGGATTCGCAAGATGTGAAATTAATAGAAATCGGAAAACATGAGGATCTTTTCCATCATGAACATGCCAGTCATGATCATGACGGACATGACCATAAACATGAAGGGAATGATCATGACGAGGATGAGGAACAAGCAATTTCACTCAAAGGGTTAGCTGATCACTACCATACAGGGGATACAATTGAGCTTACTGCAAAACATAATGATGATTCCGATTATGATCATTGGCACTGGTTTACACTAGAACCAGATTCAAAGGAGTGGGAAAAGGTAGAAGATCAAAATGTAGATACTTATGAAGGGGAAGCTACTATTTCAGAACAACAAATAAAAGCTGAGCTATATGATGCCAATCATGAACTAGTTGCCGAATCAAATCCGGTAACAATAACAATTGATGATCACGAACATGAGGATAACCACGATCACGATTCACATGAACATGGAGATGACCACGATCATGATGGGCACGACCATGAACATGGAGATGACCACGATCATGATGAACATGACCACGACCACGACGGAGATGAGGACCAAGCAATTTCACTCAGAGGATTAGCTGGTCATTACCATACGGGGGATACAATTGAGCTTACTGCAAAACATAATGAAGACGCTGATTATGATCATTGGCACTGGTTTACACTTGATCCGGACTCAAAGGAATGGGAAAAGGTAGAAGATCAAAATGTAGATACTTATGAAGGGGAAGCTACTATTTCAGAACAACAAATAAAAGCTGAGCTATATGATGACAATCATGAACGAGTTGCCGAATCAAATCCAGTAACAATAACAATTGATGATCATGAAGATCATGATCCGCATATTTGGACTGATCCATTACGAGTCATTAAAGTTGCGAAAATATTGAAGGAGGAGTTAATTGAATTAAATCCTGATGAAGAAGCTCTTTACAATGAAAATTTTGATGCATTAAAAAGCAAATTAACAAAATTGGATAAGAGATACAAGGATCTCCTTGATACGAAAGAAAATAAATATATTATAGTTCCACATGCAGCTTTTGGTTATTGGGAAGAACGATACGGTATCGAGCAAATTCCAATAAGCGGTTTATCTTCTACTGAGGAGCCATCACAAAAGGCATTAACTGAAGTTATAAAAGCTGCTGAAAAGCACAATTTAGATTATGTTCTGTACGAACAAAACAGCAAGAACCGTCTTTCTGACATTATTCAAGAACAGATTGATGCGGAGGCTGTAATGATTCACAACTTAGAAGTAAGAACAGAAGAGAATATTGAAAATGGGAAAGACTATATTGAACTAATGGATGATAACTTAAAAGTGCTTGATAAAATAACAGATTAATAATGTTAATATTTCCTCAAAACTAAACACTTTACTTTGGGGAAATATTTAATAATAAGAAATAAAATATTCATCTTTTTAAATAAGGATGTTAATAACTTAGGGTCAACGCAATGTCTAATTCTGTCATTTATTAAGAAAATATTCATTTTTCTTAAATCGTAATCATTACGGAGGTGGAGCTACTTTGGCTAATTTATTACTTAGGAATAAAATAATAGGAATCGGAATTGCTGTTATTGTAATTATATTAATGACAGCTTGTCAGCAAAACGAAGAAACATCGACAGCGGATGAGACAGTTGTCGTGCGTTCAGATGATATGGAAGAAATATCTTTTACAGATAGCATGGACAGGGAAGTAGTGCTTGATGGTCAACCAGAAAGGATTGTTGTCTTAGCACCCGAATTTTTAAAATTGATTTATGACTTGGATGGAGAAGCGGTTGGGAGAATGTCAACAAGCGGCATACCTGTTCCAAAGAAAGCAGAGGATTTGCCTGAATTGGGAACGGTGAATCAAATAAATACGGAAGAACTGGTGGCTCTCTCTCCAGACCTTGTCATTGGAGCACCAAATTTCCATGCTGATTTGGAAGGGATTATGGAGAGCAGTGATATTCCCTTTGCGTTATTAGACATGCGCTCTTTCGATGATGTAAAGAAAATGGCAACGCTTATGGGGGAAATATTAGATAAAGAAGAGCTTGCAACCAAGAAACTGCAAGAAACGGAAGAGCAGATGCAAGAAGTACAAGACAAGCTGCCAAGTGACGTGGATCCGT
Organism: Virgibacillus halotolerans; assembly: GCF_016908515.1. Classification (GTDB taxonomy): domain Bacteria; phylum Bacillota; class Bacilli; order Bacillales; family Amphibacillaceae; genus Virgibacillus_M; species Virgibacillus_M halotolerans. The sequence continues at coordinate 58,204 of NZ_JAFBEA010000011.1, read as the reverse complement.
CTATAGTGGTTTTAAATATTACAGCGAAAAGTGTTTCTGTCCAAAGAGCCAATACGACTGCGCTGGAGATTGGGGATTTACTCCATGTAAATAATATCGGAAAAGATATGGAAGCCGGCCCTAAATCTCAAACCTCAGCACCATATAGTCTAGAGACAATTGCCGAACAGCAGCCAGATTATATCTTAATGACTATACATGGTAGTGAAGAAGCTGGAAAGGAAATAATAGAAGAGGATTTGGAAGGAAATCCTGCGTGGGGTTCACTAAAAGCTGTACAAGAGGGAAATGTCCATATTATACCTTCCGAAAAATATCTATCTAATCCAGGCTTTGATTATGCTGATACGATGCAGGATATGGCAGAAATGGTGTACCCAGAAGTGTTTGGGAATGAGTAAAAAAGAAGCATTAAGAGATAGAGCCGGATGGAAAGGATTTATTGTTGCTGTTTTTGTTATTTTACTAGTAATTTCGACGATCTTTAGTATTCAATTCGGCGCGGTTAATATTCCATTAAAAGATATTTGGGCAGCTTTAACCGGAGATATTCAGAGCGATTTTCAGAATATTATTTGGAATATCCGGATTCCACGTACGTTTGTTGCTATCTTAGTAGGCGCTAACCTAGCAGTAGCCGGAGTATTGCTGCAAGGAATTATGAAAAATCCGCTGGCTGATCCGTATATTATTGGTGTGTCCAGCGGGGCAGGCTTAGCGGGGATGATTGTATTAATACTTTATCCACATTTACCCCATATACTGACTCCGGTTGCTTTTATCGGCGCAACCATCGTCGCATTTACGGTATATGGGTTAGCATGGGAAAAAGGGATTGCGCCAACACGGATTATTCTGGCCGGTGTAGCTGTTTCGGCATTTCTAGGGTCTGGTATATCTGCCTTGATGGTATTTTATAGTGATAGAGTTCAAGGGACCATTGATTTTATGGTAGGCGGCTTAAGTGCAAGAAGCTGGCCTCAGGTGGAAGTGATTCTGCCTTATTCTATTCTTGGTATTCTTTTCGCCATGATCGGTATCCGAAAAATGAATTTGTTAATGCTTGGTGACCGGACAGCCAAGAGTCTTGGAGCCCGGGTCGAGTGGATTCGTTTTTCCATGACGGCTGTGGCAACACTGTTAGCAGCCAGTGCAGTTAGTGTTGTTGGCTTACTTGGATTTGTGGGTTTAATTGTTCCTCATACTGCGAGATTAATAGTTGGTAATGATTACCGTGTGCTCCTGCCTGTCTCCATTTTTTTGGGAGCGGCGATTTTGACTGCCTCTGATACAGTGGGGCGGATTGTTTTTGCTCCTATTGAAATACCAGTTGGTGTCATTATGGGAGCATTGGGAGCGCCATTCTTTTTATATTTATTAAGGAGGAAAATGGTATGACTGTTTTACAAGCAGCTTCTATTTCTCAATCCTTTTCTGATAAACAGGTACTGAACAAAATAGATTTGAGGTTAGATGAAGGTCGAATTTACAGCATTATCGGCCCGAACGGTTCGGGGAAAAGCACATTATTGCATGCACTTTCCCGCCAACTAAAGCCAGACGCGGGTGATGTCTATTGGAAAGAACATAATCTTTATCAGCTTGCTCCAAAAAAAGTAGCACAGGAACTGGCGTTGCTTGCTCAAGTGAATGATTTAATGGATTTAACAGTTGAGCAGTTGATTGCATATGGACGGACGCCACATAAATCGATGTTTCAAAGGCTGGACGAAGATGATCAGGAAATTATTGATGAAGCTATCCACCTCACCAAATTAGACTCTCTAAGAAAGCGGAATGTTTCTCACCTGTCTGGTGGGGAGAGACAAAGAGCATGGATAGCTCTTTGTTTGGCTCAGCAGCCGAAAGTATTCTTTTTGGATGAGCCAACAACGTACTTAGATATTTCACATCAATTGGATGTACTGGAAATTGTATCGCGATTGAAAGAAACAAGGGATGTAACAGTTGTCATGGTTTTACATGACCTCAATCATGCGGCAACATATTCTGATGAAGTGATTGTAGTCAGAGAAGGACATATTTATGGGCAAGGAATTCCCAAAGAAGTGATGAACCAAGAGATGTTTAAAGAAGTCTTCCATGTACAGTCGGATATTTATGAAGATGAGCATGATGATTTGTTGCGTATTGTAATGAAACCACTCAAAAAGTAACTAATTACCAGTTATTTTTTGAGAGAAAGAAGGGCAAATGTGTGAGAAATTATCCTTTTACAGCAATTGTAGGACAGGAAAAAATGAAGAAAGCGCTGATTATAAATGGAATTAATCCCAAAATCGGAGGCGTATTGATCCAGGGGGAAAAAGGGACTGCGAAGTCAACTGCTGTAAGAGCATTGGCTGATGTTCTGCCTGATACATTTGTAGTCAATCTTCCGGTCAGTGCCACAGAAGACCGTGTTGTAGGGACATTGGATATGGAGCATATTCTAAAAACAGGAGAAAAGAAGCTGGAGGCAGGAATACTAGCAAAAGCGGATGAGAATATTCTGTATGTGGATGAGGTGAATCTTTTAGAAGATCACTTGGTTGATATTCTTCTAGATACAGCAGCGATGGGGGTTAACCGAATTGAGAGGGAAGGAGTATCTTATGAGCATCCGTCCCGATTTGTATTAGTGGGGACAATGAATCCGGAAGAAGGTACCCTTCGTCCACAGCTGCTCGACCGTTTTGGTTTATGTGTTGATATAGAAAGCGAGAAAAATATAGAGGATCGTATGGAGGTTGTTCGGCGCCGTTTAGATTTTGAACGCGATCAGGGACAGTTTGAGAAAAGGTATGAACAGGATCAAATGGAGCTCAAGCAGCAGATACAGCGTGCTCAAGTATTTTTTCCATCTGTGGAGATCAATGACGATTTGATTGGTGCCGTGGCTGATTTATCCATTAAACTCGGTATTGAAAGTCATCGGGCTGATATAACGGTTATTACTGCGGCTCAAACATTAGCAGCATGGAAACAGCGTACGATGGTGCAACTGGAGGATATTTATGAAGCGGCAGAACTTGCCTTGCCGCACCGGTTATTGCAGGATCCAATGAAAGGAAATCCTTTGCATCAGGAGTTGGCAAGGCTATTAAATAACAGGGTTGTAGATAATTAATGAATGGTTTGATTGGTCAAATGAAAGCAAAACGTGGTATTGCAGCCGCACTTATAAATCCATATTTGGATCGAGTATGTATTGTCGGAGTAGGAGGAACAGGGAAAACGACTTTGCTGGAAGCTGTTTTTCCGTACTTTCCAAAAAAGGATATCGTTATCGTTCCTGCTCATGTTGCGACGGAAAAGTTATTGGGAGAAAAAGAGATTGCATTGTTTTCGCAAAACAGGAAGAACCCAGGCAGTCACAGCCTCCTATATCAAGCAAAGGTGGTTATCACGGATCAATTCGCCCTTATGTCAGAAAGCAATCAACGTTTGCTTGTACAATTGCTGAAAAACAAGGAAATTCAACTTTATCAGGACGCCGATTTTTACAGCTATCCTCTTATGGCGAAATGGTTTTATTGTCTTGATCAGGAAATGCAAGACAAATCGATGTTAAAACATGCAAAATTATGTGCCCGTTTAGTTCCCGTTTTTAATGTATCAGAGCGTAGAGATATTCTATTGACTCCGGACGATCAAGAGCACGAATATAGAAAGGAAGAAATAGAGCAAGCTAAACAGAGACTGCCCTCTGTTCAAGTTTCTAAGGACACGCTGCGGCTGGCAGTTGAGGTCGTCCTCCGTTCAGGCTGCAAAAATCAGGAAGCCGATGTAGATTTAATCGAAACGGCCCGTGCGTTAGCGGCTTTAGATTCGGATGAGTCTGTACAGCCCAAACATATCGAGGAAGCTGCGGGGTATGCAGTGTCCCATAGAATGGGAGAACAGCAGGAATCTTCACTATCTAAGGAATCAGAGTCACCGGCGAATGAGGAGACTTCTAAAAATAACTTGGAGGATAAGCGTCTTTCATCCTCTGACAAAGAAACAGTGCTAGCAGATAAAGGCAGGCAAAATCATGAAACTCCTGGCGAGCCCTTGCCGGATGAGGAACCGCCTAATAGTGAGACCATTGCTGAAGACCTTGAAGATGAAGTGGAACAGATTATTACATCACTGAAAGTACAGTCTGAATTGCTCTATTCAAAGCGAAATATTAATCCACACACGATTAAGGGGAAACATCAGGAGGGCACTTCTGCAAGCGGCAATGGACGGGCGATTCGGGCGGTGGGCAGACCAACAGAGGCAATTTCCTTATATCATACGTTAACAGCCGCAGCTCCATTTATGAAGGTTCGCGTGCCGCGAGAGGGTATGGCGCTGGTAATTGAAAAAGAGGATATACGCTATAAATTAAAGGAGAAACAGCAGGGATTTACGATTCTCTTTTTAGTTGATGCTAGCCGTTCTATTGCAGCAAAAAGACAAATGAGCGTTGTCAAAGGGGCCATTATGGAATTATTGCGTCAGGCATATCAAAAAAGAGACCGTATCGGCTTGGTTTCTTTTCGTAAGACGGGAGCAGACGTAGTATTGCCTTTTACGAATAAGTTTGCAGAGGCAAAGAGAAAACTTGGAGAGATACCTACTGGTGGAAAAACACCTCTGGCAGCCGGGCTGGAAAAAGCGTTAATCCTGTGTGAAAAAGAAAGGCGCATCCATAAACAGGCTGCACCTTATATTGTTATTTTGACCGATGGAAATGCTAATGAAACTTTGAAACCCGGTGGTACAGCAGCTCAAGCAAGGAGCGAAGCCTATCAAATAGCAAGAAGACTTGCGCGAGAACAGCTTCCTGTGACAGTAATTGATACCCAAAGCGAAAGAAACACATTTGGTTTGGCTGAAGAACTGACAGCCGCATTAGATGGAGAGTACATCTCACTCGATGTTTTAACAGACAAAAATATTGCCAAAACAGTGCAAAGCAGACTTCATCCATAAGCAGGGCACAGATAAAGTGAACTACCTATCTTTGCAAATAAAATGACTGGATTGGCTATCGGCCGGAAGTACGTACAGGAAAACAATAAAAATCTTGACGGATATCAAGAAGGGGGAGAAAAACAGTGCATATTATTTTTGCGACTGCTTCATCTGGAACATTGGCTGATGCAGCGAAAGCGCATGAGAAGGTAAGTGAAGTCTATCCGAATATAAAGCTATCTTTATTTTTGACCGAAGAATCGTTAAGTGCAGAACAATGGACACGATTTGAACACGTATGTCAAACAGCTAATCTATTTATCTATGATCCACACGGAGTTAAGAATGCTGTGGTCATGAAAATGGCAGAGATATGCAAAACGTATGAATGTGATCAAATATCGTTGATGGTTAACGGATCGAAGTGGGAGAGGCTTATTAGTTTTGCCGCATTACGAGGGGAAGATATTCAAATTAAGCCACCATCAGGAGAACTTACCCTATCTGATAAATCAAAAGAGTTGAACCAGACGGAGCGGAAATTGAAGGAATGTGCGATAGAAAATTATGAGCAGATAAAAAGCTATTGGCATGCTTCCAGTATTGTGAATTGGAAGGAACTCATGTATTTTGCGGCAAATCTTTATGGAGATCCGGATGTTCCTGTAGCAAAAGCCCCTAGTTATGCAGAGAAAACAGGGATTATCGATCCTGGCACTGGTCAATATTACAGCAGTGCAGATGTATTCTTACAAGAGTCCAAACAGGATCTACCAAAATCAAAGATTGTTTTTTTCTACATTGCTTCCCAAGCAAGAGTAAAGTCCGCAGATGTGATTGCTGAGCTTATCGAACGTTTAAGACCAGTTGCTTCGGTTATTCCCATCGGTTTAACAAGTATTATGAAGATTGACTTGGAAAGTCTGGACCGAATATTTGCTGGAATGCTGGATGATATACAACTCATTGTGAATTTTGTCGGTTTTCGTCTTGGATCTGGACCAATAGGAGGAGACAGAGAAGATGTGACAGATTGGCTGGAGAAGCTGAATATTCCTATGCTTCATCCATTCTTTCTGACACGCACCACTTTAACAGAATGGGAAAAAGCTAAAGGACTTTCTCCAGTAGAAGCCATGGTGAACGTTGTTTTGCCAGAGCTGGATGGTGCTGTTGAGACCTATCCCATTGCCGCGATCCAATCAGCAGGTTTTGATAAAGCATATCAATTTGAGAAAAAAGAGCTTGTTCTTATGGAAGAGCGGGTCGATTATTTTATGAATCGTATCGAGCGCTGGCTGGAATTGCGTAAAACGAAGAACAGCCAAAAGCGGGTTGCGCTTATTGGATATAATTATCCGCCGGGGGAAGGGAATTTGTTTGGCGGTTCCTTTTTAGATACGTTCCGTTCCATTTCCGCCTTATTAAATAAATTAGCTGATGAAGGATATCAGGCAGAACGAATGACTGAAGAAGAATTGGAAAGGCAATTTCGACAGCGTCAGTTATTTAACGAAACAAGCTGGGGTGTAGATGAGGACTTGCACCAAAGATTACGATATCCTGTTCAAAAAGCAAAAGCGGACTGGAGCCATAATTTAGATTGGGAACGTCTGAAGAGCTATTGGGGGGATTATTCTGGAGAAATAATGACAGATGGAGAGGATTTTTTTATCCCCGGAATTATCAATGGTAATATTTTCATAGGATTACAGCCAAGCAGAAATGGAGCAGATCAAGATTCATCAGCGAATTACCACGATCAATCTATTCCGCCACATTATCAATATCTAGCTTTTTATACATGGTTGGAGAAAGAATTTGAGTCAGATGCCGTTGTGCATATTGGTACGCATGGAACACTGGAATATTTGCCTGGAAAAGAAAACGGCATGTCTTCCCAATGTTATCCTGATCAATTGATACAGTCATTGCCGCATTTTTATTTTTATTATATCGGCAATTCTTCTGAGGCAATGCTTGCGAAGCGACGGACACACGCTGTACTAAGCAGTTACCAGGCGCCGCCTTTTAGAGATGGGGGATTGTATGGTGATTATGAAGAATTGGAACGTCTATTGCATGAATATCGTGAAGCTGAACAGCTTGATCCATTGCGCTGTGAAGGGATTTTTAAAGAAATACAGGAAATAGCAGATGAAAATGGTTATTCCCATCAGCAATTGGGTGATATAGAGCAAGACCTGCAGCGGATGCAATATTCCTTAATTCCGTATGGGCTACATATCATTGGCGAAGGAATGAAGCATGAAGATGCGATTCGTCATGTGGTATATACACTGCGAAAAGAGTATAAAGGGAGTACCTTAAAGCAGCTGGTATCTCAATTAAGACCAGCGCTGCAAGGGAAAGATGCAGCGTTGGAAAAAGAAGCAGCTGACTTATTGAAAGCATATGTGGAATCCAAGTGTTTACCTGATACTCAGGAAAACACTCTTGCAGAAGCATTTGCTGATATTTTAGCATATGGGGAAAGTATTTATCATCGGGTGAGAAAAACGGAAGAGCTTTCTTCTATTATCAAAGCATTAAACGGAGGCTATCTCCCAGCTAAATTAGCGGGGAATATATATAGAAATCCAGAGTCCTTGCCGACTGGATCTAATGTCTATCAATTTGATCCACGATCTGTGCCAAGCCCTTCTGCCGTTACCAGGGGTGCGGAGATAGCTAAAGCAACCATTGCACAATTTCAAGAAGCCAATGGGAAAATTCCTCATACTGTAGCTTGTGTGCTCTGGGGTATTGAAACATCGAGAACGCAGGGAGAGACTATTGGACAAATTTTAGAATATGTAGGGGCAAAAGCAGTGAAACATTCAGAAGCAACAAGCACAATATTTGAACCTATTCCTATTGCTGAGCTGGGAAGACCAAGAATAAATGTTGCAATCAGTATGTCTGGGGTATTCCGGGATTTATTCCCGAATGTCATCGATGCATTGAATGACTTGTTTGAAAAACTTGCACTTGCGGATGAGCAGGAAGAAGATAATTATTTTAAGGCTTTTACATTGGAGGTACAGGAGCATCTGTTGAACGAAGGGTATACAGAAGCGGACGCATTTGACTTAGCCGCATCACGGATATTCGGACCAGCTTCGGGTGAGTATGGGACAGGGATTAATCATATGATTGAAGATGGTAACTGGATGGATGAAGAAGAACTTGGAGAAATGTACAAACATCATGCCCAACATGTCTATAGTAAATTGAGAAGAGGAGAAAGTTTTCCTGACTTATATGATATCAATATGGAAGCAACAGATATCGTTTCCCAACTACGGGCTAGCCATGAATATGAAATTACGGATATTGATGACTATTATAATTTCTTTGGCGGATTGGCGAAGTCGATTGAAAAAGTAAAAGGAGAACATGTCGAGATTTATATAACGGATACGACACAGCAAACAACACATACTGAAGATGTAAAGCATGCAATTAATCGGGGAGTTAGAACACGTCTGACGAACCCGAAATGGATAGAAGGTCTGCTTGAACACCCCTATCATGGTGTACAGCAGATGGCAAAGCATACCGAAAATTTGCTTGGCTTGGCTGCAACAACAAACAAAGTAGAGAATTGGATATTCTCCCATGTCCATGATACGTATGTAGGAGATGAAGCATTACAGGAAAAAATTCGTCAGGCAAACCCCCATGCATATCACCATTTACTGGACACATTGGTGGAAGTATCAGAACGTGGATATTGGAAACCTTCCGAAGTAGAATGGCAGAATGTAAAAGAAGCATTTTTAGAATCGGAAGCCTCGATGGAATGAATTATATTAATAGTAGAGAAGCTTTCATTTTGGGAAGCTTCTAATTTTTTTATTATAAATCGTAATCATTACTATTTACATCTCAGGCTAGGTGGTTTATAATGATTCTAATTCGTAATGATTACGATATGTAGTGCGAAGAAGTAGAAAAATTAGTTAACCTCGGAAGGAGTATGTTAAGAATGGCTAAAAAGTCAAAAATAGCTAAAGAGAAAAAACGCCAGCAAATGGTTGCACATTATGCAGAACTAAGAAGGGAACTAAAAGCAAAAGGTGATTACGAGGCACTTCGCAAATTGCCACGGGATTCTTCACCAACACGTTTGAAAAATCGTTGTGAGGTTACAGGCAGACCACGCGGCTATATGCGCAAATTTAATATGTCCCGTATTGCTTTTAGAGAATATGCGCATAAAGGGCAAGTACCTGGCGTGAAAAAATCCAGCTGGTAATAAGATCAGCTGAAAATGTATAAGTAGCATGACATCATATGCTGCCTTTGTATTTTTAGGTGAAAAATTAAATAAACCATGAAAGAAAACAAAATGCTTCCATCGGTGTTTGGCGTAAAAGCTGTTTTTTCTTTCGTGGATAAGGAGGAAAAGCATTGTCACAAGAAATACCCATTCCAGTAACTATTTTAACTGGTTTCTTAGGTGCCGGGAAAACAACATTGTTAAATAAATTGCTACATGATATGTCAGATCAGAAGGTTGCTGTTATCATCAATGAGTTTGGTGATACATCCATTGACGGTCAGCTGGTGATACCGACGCGGGAAGAAATCATTGAAATAAACAGCGGCTGTATTTGCTGTAATGTGCGCGGTGATTTGATCAACATATTAGATAATTTAATGAAACAGGAGGAAAGATTGGACCGGGTTGTAATTGAGACAACAGGCATGGCTAATCCTGCTCCGGTTATTCAAACTTTTTTGATGGACGAGCAAACCGCAGAGGCCTTTGAAATCGACAGTGTGATTACGATGGTTGATGCGAAGCATATAGGACAGCATCTGCAGGAGGAAGAACCGGTGCAGCAGATTGCATTTGCTGATATTTTGCTTATAAATAAGCTAGATCTAATTACAGAAAATGAGAAAAATGAGCTGGAAAAGCAGCTGATTCAAATGAATCCAAATGCGAAGCGATTCTATACTGCTTATGGAAATATTGATACCAAGGATTTGATAGGAAATAGATCTTTTGAGCTGGATCATGTATTAAACATTGATCCTAAGCTACTAGAGGAAACACATCATCACCATCATAATCATCAAGTGACATCTTTTGTATTCCGGGAAGATCGTCCGCTCGATTTAGATAAAGTGAATAAATGGTTTGCCTATTTAGTCCGTATAAAAGGAGAAAGTCTCTATCGTTACAAGGGTGTTCTTTTTATGAAGCAGCTTGAGAAAAAAGTTGTGTTTCAAGGAGTACATATGCTGTTTGCTGGTACAGAGGGCGATGCATGGGCGGATGACGAAAAACAGCAAAGTGAGGTCGTATTTATTGGAAAGCATCTTGACCATAAAGAATTGGAAAAAGGCTTTCAATATTGCCTTGCTTAATTTTTTTTGAGTTATAAATCGTAATTGTTTTGATTTAGGAGGGTAACTGTGAAAAAAATATATGATGTCATTATTGTAGGAGCTGGTCCTTCAGGAATCGGAGTTGCATCTATACTGAAGCAAATGAATGCATCCTGTCTGATTTTAGAAAAAGAGGAAATTGGGGCTTCCTTTTTATGTTGGCCAGAGGAAATGAGATTTATCACCCCTTCTTTTCCGGCGCAAGGATTTGGTCAGACGGATTTAAATGCCGTTGTTCCAAAAACTTCCCCAGCCTATACACTTGATATGGAACATCCCACTGGAGAGGCTTATGCGAAATACCTGAATGTAGTGGCAGAGCATTTTGCCATTCCGATTAAAAAGGGTGTTCAAGTAAAGGGGATAAATAAAAAGGGGTCTGTTTTTTCACTGGATACATCCGAAGGTCTTTATCAGAGCCGTTACGTGGTCTGGGCTGGCGGACAGTACCAATATCCAAATTTGACACCTTTTCCTGGCGCAGACTTTGCCATCCACAATAGTCTGGTTTCATCCTGGCAAGAGCTGGATGGAGATGAATTTATCGTTATTGGTGGATATGAAAGTGGCATGGATGCTGCCTATCAATTAGGAAAGCTTGGTAAAAAGGTTACTGTCATCGCCAAGACGAATACATGGGAACTGGATAATAGTGATCCAAGTATTGCTTTGTCAGTCTATACCTATCATCGGGTGCGTCATTTATTTGATTCGGATTTATTAAATGTTGTGGGGAATACAGCAGTAACCAAGATTGAAGAAAATGCTTCTGGATATGATGTGTATACAAATGATGGGGAAGTATATTTTACCTCTGAAAGACCAATCTTAGCAACAGGTTTTAAGGGAAGTACAACGCTAATCGAAAACTTAATCACACGTGGTAAGCATGATGAAGTGCTAGTTAATGAGGAAGATGAATCGGTTGCGACTCCTGGTCTGTTTTTAGCAGGACCGGAACTGCGGCATGATAGTCATGTTTTTTGTTATATTTATAAATTCCGCCAGCGCTATGCAGTTATAGCTGAAACAATCGGCCGTCATTTAAATTTAGATTTATCTATTTTAGAAATGTATAAACAAGAAAACTTTTATTTAGATGACCTTTCAATGTGCGGAGAAATGTGCCAATGTTAGATTACAGCCAGGCTTCTTCTCCTAGTCAAACAGAGGTGTTATTGATTGGATTTGAGTCAGTCGGGAAATCAGGTTTGTTTCGTGAATTAACTGGTGAAAAAAGTGCATTAGCAAGAAATATAAAAGGATCAACCATATCTGCTTTGGAAGCTTCCTGTAAATTAAATCCACATATCCAATTAACAGATCTACCCGGACTTCAATTGGACGTAGATAGCAAAAGCACACAGCTTACTTTGGATCATTTGCAGGAGGAAAAGACGATTCTCTTCGTAGTGAAAGCGACCAATCTAAAAGAAGAATTGACAGAGTTGTATGCAGGATTGAATTTGAAAGGGAAAAGAGTTGCGATTGCGGCAACACATAGTGATAAACATTTGCCATCCCAAGCTGAACAAAATCGGGTACGAGAATTACTGCAGGTGCCGGTAGTCTGGATTAATACAAGAGTGATGGATGAAAAGGCACAGAAGAAAGTTATCACATGTATTGGGGAGGCCAAGGTTTGGGGGGCTGCCAAAAGCATTCTCAACTTTCTCCCTTCCTCTTTCCATGCCGTTAATCAATTAATTCCAATATTTCGCTTGCCGATAGCAGGTCCAATGCTGGCTTGTTTATTTATTTTTGCCATGTTTGCCCTTCCCGTATTTGGTGCTTATTTATTTGTTAGCTGGATGGAGCCGATAACAGAGCAATATGTGCTCGAGCCTATTGGTTCATGGATGGATCAGGCTCCTATTTTTCTGGCTGAAGTATTAGTAGGCGATTACGGGTTAATCACGTTAGGTTCTTATTCGTTTCTATGGGCTTTTCCGGTTGTTCTTTTAATAAGCATTACTACAATCTTAACGGAAGAAATTGGTATACAGGAACACGTAACAAATGCGCTGGATCCATGGCTTCGTAAAATTGGTTTAACAGGAAGGGATTTACTGCCTGTCATCACTGGATTCGGCTGCAATGTTGTAGCGGTATTTCAAAGTAGAAGCTGCAGCAGCTGTACCCGAATATCCTGTGTTTCACTGATTTCATTCGGTTCAGCATGCAGTTATCAAATAGGAGCTACGCTGTCTCTATTTAATGCAGCCCATGCGCCACTTTTATTTATTCCTTATTTATTTATCTTATTTGTTGTGGGAGCGATTCACACAAGAATTTGGAACCGGGATAAAGTGAATGAATTGACACGTATCGCTCCGCTACCTTATATACAAAAGATAAACTGGCAGGCTTTTTGGTGGAAAGTTGCCGGATCTATTAAACAATTTTTACTGCAGGCGATGCCTATTTTCCTGTTGATATGTCTGATTGCATCTGTGCTTCATAGCCTAAATGTATTATCCATTTTCAGCTGGCTTGCCATGCCGGTATTATATTTGTTTTCCCTGCCTGCAGAGGCAGCGCCAGGTCTGATCTTTTCTTTTATCAGAAAGGATGGTTTGCTCGTCTTAAATGAAGGGCAGGGCAGTCTGCTAATTGACATGTCACTCAGTCAAATTTTTATTCTGGTTTATTTGGCTTCCACACTTTCTGCCTGTTTGGTGACCTTATTTACGATTGGCAGGGAACTTGGCTGGAAGACCTCTTTGTCGATAGGCGGAAAGCAAATGTTGACAAGTGTTGTTAGTGCAGCATTTCTAGCTGCTGGTTTATATTTTTTAGGATGAAAAAGGAGTGTAAATAGATGATTTTATCCGGACAAACGATAAAACAGTGCATATATGACAACCAGTTGTCCATAACTCCGTTTCAAGAATTAAGCATACAGCCAGCCTCTGTTGATTTGCGTCTGGGGAAGGATTTTTTAGTTGTTGATGACATATCTACCCCTTATTTATCCATTGACAAGCCGGCAAATTATCAGGAAATAGAGATAGCAGAAAAGGGAACCATAACGATTCCGCCTCAAACGTTTATGTTGGGAACCACATTAGAACAAATCGGTTTACCGGATCATTTAACTGCCTTTGTGGAAGGAAGAAGTTCTATAGGAAGACTTGGTGTCTTTATTCAAAATGCCGGCTGGATTGATCCGGGCTTTTCTGGACAAATTACCTTGGAATTGTTTAATGCAAATCGTGTGCCTGTGAGACTGCAAGCTGGTATGCGTGTATGCCAGCTGGTTATCGCAGCGCTGGATCAGGAAACAGAGGGATATAGCGGGAAGTATTTGTTTCAAAAAGGGACTACGCCCAGTCGTGTATATATGGACCAGGAAAGAAAGGTGGAAGAAGAATGAGTAAGAAAATTCCAGTGACTGTTTTGAGCGGATTTTTAGGAGCGGGAAAAACATCGTTGCTTAATCATCTACTTCAAAATCAGCAAGGGTTGAAAATAGCGATTATCGTCAACGATATGAGCGAAATTAATGTAGATGCAAAATTGATAAAGGAAGGAGGCTTTGTCAGAACGGAAGAAAATATGGTGGAGATGACAAATGGTTGCATATGCTGCACATTAAGGGAAGACTTAATCATAGAGTTAGAAAAATTAGCTAAGCTCGACATTGATTATGTGTTAATTGAGTCAAGCGGCATATCTGAACCAATTCCGGTTGCTCAAAGTTTTGTATACGCCGATGGAGAATTAGGAATTGATTTAAATACTTTTTTCCAGCTTGATACGATGGTAACTGTGATAGATGGGCATCAGTTTTGGAAGGATTATCAATCGGAGGATTTGTTGATGGACCGGGAACTGCATGTTTCCGATGATGATGAAAGAGGGATTGTTGACTTATTGATTGATCAGATTGAATTTGCTAATGTTATTGTTTTAAATAAAATAGATAAGCTGTCTGACGACGATATAGCTTCATTAAAAGTTTTATTTTATAAATTAAATCCGGAAGCAAAATTCATTCCAGTAAAATATGGACAAGTTGATCCATTACAGGTGCTTAATACCGAGCAATTTGATTTTGAAATGGCAAGTCAGGGAGCAGGCTGGATAAAAGAGTTAAATGAAGAGCATATACCAGAAACTGAAGAATATGGCATTAGTTCTTTTGTTTATAGGAGCAGAAAGCCATTTCATCCAGAGCGATTTCAGCAATGGCTGGAGCATTGGCCAAAAGAAATACTTCGGGCAAAAGGCTTCTTCTGGTTAGTCACAAGAAATGATGTAGCGGGATTCTTGTCTCAGGCTGGCTCCATGATGACGCTGGAAGGGGCAGGTAGATGGTTGGCGAGCTATTCCGAAGTGGAACAAGAGGCGTTAAAAGTACAAGATCCAACTTTGTTTGAAGACTGGGATGAACAGGCTGGAGATAGGATGACAGAGCTTGTCTTTATTGGTGCTAATATGGATAAGGAAAATATTATATATTTATTGAATAGATGTTTAGTGACGGAAGAAGAAAAGAAAAAACCAATTTTTTCTTTTGATGACTCGTTACCAGCATTCTTGATAGGATAAATCATCTTGAAGGCTGTTCCAAACAGAAATGGACTGCGAACGTTAAGTCATTCAAGAATCCCACCCGGTTGCCGCAAGGTGTAGTACTTGCGGCTTTAGCCATGGGAATCTCAAATGTATCGTGCAAGTTAAAATTTAGGGTACTACTAAAAGCATTGTCAGTTTTCTCTCTTCATCATCTAATACCGTTAATCAATTAATACCGATATACCATTTGCTAGTAATAGGTCCAATGTACAACAATTATTGAAGAAATTGATAAAAACAGTTGCTGCTAACTAGTAGTAAAGGAAGCATTAACATGATGCTTTCTATTTTCTTACATATACGGAAGTATTCTAATCGTTTAACAGCAATGTGATAAGTAATCGTATTATCCGTTAATCTTCCTCTTCGGCATTTACTTTTTCGGCATCCCAGTAAAATTCACTAAAAACATCTGCTAGAGCATCTGCTGAACGGTGCAACTCATCAAAATTATTGTCCACACCACCAATTTCAAAAAGTAGGGCAGTATCCAATAAATCCTGATTGTATACTCCATTTGCACCAGCACCCCCGCGTTTAATAACCCCCCGGCTTAATCCGGGGTACTCTTTCTCAAGCAATTTATGCAAATCGGTAGCAAGTGCCAGGTTTGTTTGATTATCCGTGTTATCATCACCAATAACAATCATAATTTTCGCGAATTTTTTTCCATCTATCTCAGTTGTTGTTTTATCCCCGGAAAGGGAATCTCGATGGATATCAAATGCATATTGGATATCCTTATTATCTTGAAATACTTCTTCCACGACACTTCGTGATGCATCATAGGATTTTGCATACCCCCAACCTTTTTCGTTTAGGATCGGCATGAAATCAGTGTGATCAACACTTGTACCAATTCCATTTGCTTTCAGTGATTTTGCTAGCCGGTCACTCACTTTTGTCACATTTATTTTATCGTGCATGGCAGAATCTTTATCTGTAACCCCCGGTAAACTCGGCAAAAAAGATTCCCGATTATGTGTATTATAAATAAAAACCACATCCCGTTTGCCGGTAGTACGCTTGTCCTGATTACCCTTTTCAGTCGAATCGTCAGCCTCTTCCGGCTCATCGAAAACTGCTTCGCGATCCTCTAAAATTTTTTCTAGGGGTGGTGATGATTCAACAGGTAACGTCGTATAATCGGTACCTTCACCCGCTACAATGATCTTCGTATCAAAAGTGGAAAAACCAGGCAGCTCATTCCCTAACAAACTTCTGAAATCGTTTGGTCGAATGTTTGTCGCCAAATCAAAAATGGTGGAAGATAACTTCGGTAACTTTCTATCTTTCGGATAGGCTTGGAGAAATGCCTTGTTTTCCATTCCCATCAAATAGAGAAAAATGGAACTATCAATTTCACTTGTCCATTCGGTGATGGCATGGGAAGAAAAGCGATATGCCGGCGAAACGGTTGTTAAAATACCGGTGAAAATAAACAAGATAATCACACACGATATATATATAATGCCTTTTTGATAAATGCGGTTGAGTGGGCGTCTTTTTTTGTTATATTGGTCTGTATTACGATTCATAATCCCATCCTTTCTGAACGATACGCCATTGGTAAAATCTATGTCGTAACGTAAGAAACTATACCAAATCTTTTAGCTTAAAAGAAAAAAGATAGATATACTAGAGCCTTAATTATTTCGAATGGGAAGCTAAACTTTGGCTCCTCGCTGATTGGAATTGCGTGTAAAGAAAAAGATAGCATCATAGTCGGTTTGACACGGAGCCTTGGCGGGAATGATTCACAAACTTAACCAGTTAAAATTGAAGTATTGGATAACAAACCTAGTAATGTTTATGACAATAAAGCTGTTCCGAAAAATAGACTGAGGCTAGATAGAAAGTTATGGATAAAAAAACTGTATTCATGAAATTCGGGGAATTTAATCCTACCAGTCTGTCACGAGAAATTTTTTCTACTGAACGACATTAGGATAAGTCAACATCGATTCGCTTGCAGAAGAATGCCGACTAACTGCGATCTAGTCAATATAGGCATACCCCCATGAAGAGACATGTTTCCTTTATCTTATTGGATCCGTCCAATTCGTACGATGACTGCAGTCTGCCTACCTTATAAATCGGTGCTAGCGTTTTTGTTCTTTCGTATATATGAAATAAACGTTTCTAACAGTTGTTTTTTTCCATTGCTTTTATTGGATATTGCTTCAAAATGAATTTCATCATTAAAAGGATAACCAATTGGAATCGCAACAATGGATTGTGTTTTAAGATAAGGATCATTTTTAAGCATTAAGTCGGAAACAATACTAATACCTAGACCCGCTGAGACTGAGCGAAATAGGACACTGGGGTTTTTGGTATTAAACAAGGTATTTAGTGGTCCGTTACTTTCTTCAAACTTTTCAATGTTGACAGTATAAAATTCACGATCAAATAAAATAAATGGATAATTTCGAATGTCTTCGAGACTAATTGATTCATGAAAAGAGAGCTTGGAATTACTCGCTACAATTGCTTTAAAACCACTAGACAAAAATAAAGAATGGATTTCTAGGGCGGTGTCTAATTTGTGATGATCCATTAAAGAGAATAGTCCAATATCAACTTTTTGTTTTTGTACGAGATGAAAAATTTCATCATTTTCCGCTTCGATAACACGCACTTCAATTTGGGGGTTATCTTTTTTGAATCTCGAAAGTGCCTGTGGAAGAACTGTCATGAATAAAGTTGAAGTTGTGGCAATTGTAAGTTCTCCGCTCAATTTAGTGGATAAAGCATTGGCGGTTTGTATTAACTTGGATTCGGATTCGAGAATTTCTAATATAATTGGTATTAGCTTTTTACCATTTTCAGTGGGGAAGGTGCCGCTTCTTGAACGATGGAAAAGCTTATGTTTCATTTCATCTTCTAAGTTTGCAATCGATTGACTTAATGCAGATTGGCTGATATATAGTGCTTCCGCTGCATGTGTTATGGAACGGTATTCTAATACGGCCTTGATATAATGTAACTGTTCAAAGTTCAATATGATCACTCCCTTGTATAAGTTTTGCTAATGTAAACATCACTTATTTTAATTATACAACAGTATTATTAATAGATATACTAGTAACATACTGCTGTTTTAAGGAAGTGTGTATCTTGTCAGAGAAACTTTGGACAAAGGATTTTATGTTAATTACATTGGTGAATTTTCTAATGTATATCATTCATTATTCATTAATTGTTACCATTACATTGTTCACAATTGAAGAATATCAGGCAAATGAAGGGATGGGCGGTCTAGCTGCTGGAATATTTATTATTGGGATGTTAGTTGGTCGATTATATTCTGGTAAATATATAGATCAATGGCAGCCTAAATATATTTTACTAATAGGTCTTGTTGCCTCCGTTTTAACAATATCATTATATTTCACCATACAAAGTTTAGCGATATTATTAATCGTTCGTTTTTTACATGGCATTGCTTTTGGTATTTCATCTACCTCGACTGGAGCGATTGCGTCAAAAATTGTTCCAGAGCATCGTAAAGGAGAAGGAATTGGGTACTATGCATTAAGTACAACAGTGGCGTCTGCAATCGGACCATTTGTAGGTATTTTAATTAATCAACAACTTGGATTTGAAATGAACTTTACTTTCTGTCTAGCAACCATTTTGGTGGCTTTTTTAATTGGGTTCACAATTAAAAAAATCAAAGTAGTTCCTATATCAAAACAAGAAGCGCAGCAGTCAGTAAGTGGTGTAAACAAGTACTTGCAAAAAGAAGCTTTACCAATATCCTTTGTCGCTATATTTGTAGGGGTTGCTTATGCAAGTGTACTTTCATTTCTAACAGCCTACGCACAAACAATTAATCTTGTCTATTTTGCAAGCTTTTTCTTTATTGTTTATGCAGTAAGTACGTTGGTTTCACGTCCATTTACAGGAAAGATATTTGACCGCTTCGGCGAAAATAAAGTGATGTATCCATCCTTTCTGTGCTTTATGATTGGATTAGCTTTATTAGCAACAGCAACGAATGGGTTCTTGCTTTTGTTATCCGCTATTTTTATCGGACTAGGATATGGAACATTAATACCAAGTTCTCAAGCTATTGCTGTGAAATCATCACCAATAGAAAAAATTGGGCTTGCAACATCAACGTTCTATATGTTTGCAGACTTAGGCGCAGGTTTTGCTCCATTCCTTCTTGGTATGTTGATTCCATTATTAGGATACCGAAATTTGTATTGGTCGATGGCTCTTTTAGTTATAGCTGTTTCCATTTTATATTATTTTCTACACGGCAAAAATGCACATCAAGAACGAAAAGCGAATCATGAAAGTATGACGAAATAAAGTGAGTTCAGGAATATCCTCTGATAAATTAAATGGAAACAGATTTTAACCAAATCATACAAATGATTACGGTGAGTATTATATTGATGGCGATGAACAAAGGAAATGCATCATTGCAAAAACGTTAAAAGAATTGCTTGAACATTATCCGAGCATTTACTTTTATTTATACAAATAAAAAGGCTAGTTAACTAGCCTTTTTAAATAGCTATTGTGGGGTTCATAATACTATTAATTACGCAAAAAATTCTCCGTATAAAATGGCTGGTTGTTGTCATTAAAATCAACACCAATTCCTAATTTGGTGAAGCTATTGTGTAATATATTCTCACGATGTCCCAGTGAATTCATTAATCCTTGGTGAGCGAAAACACTGCTAAATTGCCCGTATGCGAGGTTTTCTCCTGCACTTGTAAAAGCAACTTTGTCTTCTTCCATTCGGTCAAAAGGGGACTGACCTCTTAAATTCGTATGACTAAAGAATTGATTTTCTGCCATGTCACTACTGTGTTTTCTAGCAGTCTCCCTTACATTTTCGTCCCACTTCAAGACAGGGAGGTCGTGATTTACACGGGTAGCATTCGTTAAGTCGAATAATTGATACTCAAAACCAGCTTTTAATGCTTCACTACCAGGAGTATAAAGGGTGTCTTTCTCGGCTTCTAGGTCCTCATCCATTAACTGAATAGCTGTAACCTCATCACCTTCATGAATATCGTAAAAGATCGTTACATTGTCCCCATCTATTTGGTAAACATCGTATTCTCCTTCACTATTGATTTGATAATTAAACCAGCCATTCAGCCATTGCGAATCATTTCTTCCGGTTCTTCCAACGCATCGTTTACAACAGCTTTTGTGTCTCCCAATGCGATATCAAACTGTGAAGAAAGCAAATCTTGATTTGTGAATAGTCCACGAACAACTTCTTGTTCATCATACGCAACCATCATAAAGTTTTGGTAGTTTTCATGGTAAGTTGACCAATCTACACCATATTCATTTTCACTTTCACGCATCGGTTCTCCATACATCTCTTCTACATCATCTTTCATATCACCCAATTCCACATTCCCAATGGAAAATGATTGTTCATCTGGCGTTGTTAGTTCAGGCTTTTCTACCTGTTCTTGCTCTGGCTTTTGCTCTTTTTCTTGTACAGTATCGATAATGGAAGAAAAAAGAGATGTAGCTTCATCGTTCACTTGCTCAAAACCAAAGCCAATGTCACTATCTATTCTCTCAGTAGTAAATTCTTTAGCAGAATGAAAAGTATCGCTAACGGCTTCAGGAATAAATTCACGAACGGAATCCTCCCAAAATGGTTTTGTCCAAAATGCTAACAATATGATTAACAGCATTAAAAACAATCGCTTTAAAATATCTATCCCAACCTTTTACTTTTGGTATTGCTTCATTATATCAAAAAGGAATCCTGTTCAGGAAACAATTTACCTCCATTCATTTTGATTATGTTTTTCAATATGATATCGGATTTGATCTAAAAATTCACTTGCTGCTGTAGAGAATACTTGATGTTTTTTCCAGATTATATTTAATCCTGCATGTAATTTAGGACCCAGAGGTTTAAAGCAAAGTTTGCTGTCCCCCGATGTGTTGATCAGTTTATCTATGCACAAAGCATATCCAAGCCCCGCCTCAACCATGTGGGCGGCATTATAAAGCAAGTTATACGTTCCGGTAATATTGAGATTCTTAATGTCCTGTCCAAACCATCCGGATAGCTCATTATCGACGGTTGTTTGACGAGAAATGATTAAAAGTTTATCTATTAAATCCGCTGGTTGAATCGATGGTTTATGCGCCAAAGGACTATCTTTGCGCATTAATACACCCCAAACATCTTTCGCTAGTAACTGCATGTAATCATATTTTTGTTTATCTGTTGGTTCGATGACAATACCAAAGTCCAATAATCCACTGTCCAATTTATCTGTAATGTCGTCAGCATTTCCACTGTATAAATGAAATTGAATGGCTGGATGGTCCTTCAGTAAACCTTTTAACGTTTCAGCGATAAAATGCATTGCTTCGGTTTCACCGCCACCGATGTATATTTCTCCACTAATTATTTCTGTTGGCTGATTAAAATTTGCTTCTGTCTTGTCGACTAACTCCACGATTTCTTTCGCCTTTGTTAGTAAAAACATCCCTTCTTCTGTTAAAATAATTTTCCGATTTCCTCTGGTGAACAAAGTGGTGTCCAATTCTGCTTCCAAGTCACTTAATTGTCTCGATAATGTGGGTTGGGATATATGTAAATGTTTTGCTGCCGCTGAAATATTTTGTTGGTTCGCGACGGCAATGAAGTAACGTAATAATCGAATCTCCATAAAAACCCTCCTATGCCTATTATGCATACTAAAGTATTTGATATAGGTATTTGATATCTGAATCATATCATCTTATGATGTTACTGAGAAGGTAAATGACGCAAAGGGGGAGTTTAATGATGGCAATGAAAGATAAAGTGACTATTATTATGGGTGCGTCCAGTGGGATTGGTGAAGCAACTTCTAAGTTGCTTGCGGAAAAAGGGGCCAAGTTGATTATTGCTGCACGTCGATTAAATCGTCTCGAAGCAATCAAAGAAGCTTATCCCAAGGTGGACATTCATATCCAACAAGTAGATGTAACCAACAATGAAGATGTCAAAAAGGTTGTAGATCTCGCGATGGACATTTACGGAAGAATTGATGTGCTTTACAACAATGCAGGTATTATGCCAACCGCACCAATTATCGAAGGACGTCGTGATGAATGGCAGAGAATGCTTGATATCAATATCATGGGTGTGTTAAACGGAATCGCTGCAGTCGTACCTATTATGGCGAAGCAAAAGTCAGGGCATATTATTGCAACGGATTCTGTAGCAGGGCATGTTGTCTATCCCGAATCAGCTGTGTATTGCGGAACAAAATTTGCAGTACGCGCGATTATGGAAGGAATAAGACAGGAGCAAAGGGAAAATAACATTAAATCAACTATCATCTCGCCAGGGGCAGTTGCAACTGAGCTGTACAAAACCATTAGTGATAAGCAGGTTTCAGAAGATCTCCATCAATCACAAAAAGAATGGGGCTTAGTTCCAGAAGATATTGCATCTGCTGTTGTATTTGCGATTGATACACCAGAACGAATGGCAATAAGTGATATGATTGTTCGCCCGACTACCCAGCCTGTTTAAGCATATGAAATTGATCAAGCGATGGCATATTTGGTTGTTTATTTTTCTAAGTCTGCTGCTACTGTTAGGGTGCAGTGGACTAGATAGAGAGGAAACTGGCAAGAAGTGGAACAAGAAAACACGATGCCATCCAATAAGGGGGATTCCGCATACATGGAGAATCGACATGTAGCAATTACATTTGGGAATGAACAATTGAAGGCAACATTAGAAGACAATGGAACAACTAGAGACTTTATGGAACAGCTTCCAATGACGGTTACGATGCATGACCTGCATCGTCGTGAAAAATATATAGAAATAAGCGGTTTAGCGGTCGAAGATACAAATGTTGCACATTTCAGCAAAGGAGATATTTCCTACTGGACACCCGGTGAAGCCTTCGTCATTTACTACGAAGGAGATCAAGAACCGCTTCATGGACTTGTGAAAATGGGTGAGATTTTGGAAGGCGTGGAAGTACTGGAGAATTATCCAGGTGATATTGAGGTAACGATTGACATAGAGTAAGGAATTTAAAACTAAAAAGATCTGATTATTTGGGGAGGAAAATGCATGCAAAAACCATATGTTATTATCCACACACACACCTCCATCGATGGTAATATCGGTGTGATGGATTTACGAGAGTTTGAGGAAGCAAGTCGCCAATATCAAGAAATTTCATTGGACCCTGAAAAACAACAGTTTGAAATACAAGGCTACTTAAACGGTAAAACATCGACAGAAGACAATATTACGTTTTACAAGAAACCAGTTTTAGATGAAAACGCGGTTCTCGTACCTGAAGGAGATTATGTAGCATATTCCAATGCTCCTATGTATTATTTATCGATTGACCCACGAGGAGAATTAGCCTTTGAAGAGAATACTTTTGGCTATGGCGATGTATCTTCTCACATTATAGAAATTTTAACGGAGCAGGCATCAAACGCTTATAAAGACTTTCTCAGAAAGAAAAAGATATCCTATATCGTTGCCGGTAAAGAGCAAATTAATTATGGAGTGATGCTTGACAAGTTCTATAACCTGTTCAATATTAAGCGAATGATGGTTGGAGGAGGCGGAACAATCAACTGGTCTTTCGTTCAAAACGGACTAGTTGATGAGGTCAGCGTCATCTTGGCTCCTATCGCAAATGCTGATCCAAATGGCAACCGTTTCTTCGTCGCAAAAGAACCATACTCCAGCATGAAAGAAACAGCTTTTCAACTTAAATCGGTTGAGAAATTGGAACACGGTACATTATGGATTCGCTATGCTGTAAAAAAGAAGTGAATCCTGACGAGAGCGAAAAGCAAGTTATAAATGATATTAGCTATTTACTCAATGGGCCAGCTCCCAGCAGTATTCAAGCCTTTCTTAGTGAATACTTAATAAGCCTTAGGGAGAGAAGTAGGTCATCCATTAGAATTTCAATCCTTCTTTTCAATGAATGGCTAGCAATACTGAATGATTGTAGAAATAGAAAGTAGTGAAACAATATTTTATGAAGCACTCTAAAAATTTACTTATATTTATCTTGGGAGTTGGCGTGTTTGGTATTATTAATACCGAAATGGGTGTCATTGGCATTCTTCCTAATTTAGCCGATTATTTTGATGTCAGTGTCTCGACAGCTGGTTTATTGGTTAGTCTTTTTGCGCTAGGCATTGCCATTTCAGGACCAACGCTGCCATTAGTGTTTTCTCGTATCAATCGAAAAAAAGTCATGTTGCTGGTACTAGCTATTTTCATTATTAGTAACATTATTTCCGTCTTTACAAGCCATTTTACGGTTGTTTTAGTAGCACGTGTGATACCAGCTTTTTTCCATCCTGTTTATGTCTCGATAGCTTTATCCGTTGCTGCAGCTTCTGTTAGTGAAAAAGAAGCTCCAAAGGCAATCTCTAAAGTATTTATAGGGGTTTCCGCAGGCATGGTTTTAGGTGTTCCAGTTGTAAGCTTTCTTGCAAATACAGTTTCACTTGAAGTGGCGATGTCCTTTTTCGCTGTTGTAAATATTTTCACCTTCATTGCAACATTGATTTACGTACCTTCCATGCCAGTACAGGAAAGTCTCTCATATGGTTCCCAGCTAAAGATTTTAACGCATGGCATTACATGGCTTTCTATTTTGGCTGTTCTTTTCTTAAACGCAGCCATTTTTGGGGTATATAGTTATCTCGCCGAATATTTGGGTGTGGTAACGAATATGTCGGCAAACGTCATCAGTATCATGTTACTTGTATATGGGCTGGCTAATATTGTCGGGAATATGATTGCAGGGAGATTACTTACAGACTATCCAATCCGTTCTGTAACGATCTTTCCCATTGTATTAGCTGCTGTTTATCTTATCTTTTACTTTGTGGCTGAACTTACGGTACCTACTGCTATTATTATTTTAGTTTGGGGGATACTTGGTGGGGTTGGTGCAAATATCAATCAATATTGGATGATGTCCGCGGCTCCAAAGGCTCCAGATTTCGCAAATGGGTTATTCCTGACTTCAGTTAACTTAGGTACTACGATTGGTGCTGGTGTAGCAGGGGTTATCATTGCCCAATTGGGAACGAAGTATATTTTATTCGTAGGTGTACTATCATTGGTAATCGGTTTTATATGTATTATACTTCGGAATTCATTGTATAAGCATGCTGCATAGTTCTTTTTTTAGAGTTGAAAGTGAGCAATAGAATGAAGACAATGAGGGGGGGGAAGTATTTAAAGTGAAAAAAGTTTTAGCAATCTCAATTACTGTTATCTTCTTCATAACGGGGTGTACTGAAAATGAGCAACAAGGTTCTTCTAATAACCCTGAGGATAAGCAAACAGAGGAACTATCTTTATCTATAGACAATTTGGAAGTTATTGCGGAAAGTTTGGATGTTCCCTGGTCCATCGAAGGAATCCACAAGGAATGACATGGTCTCTCGACGGTACGATGTATGCCAGCGAGCATGGTGATAATGCCAATGATGAAGTGAACTTAATTGAAGCTGGTCAAAACTATGGCTGGCCGGTTATTGAAGGTAGGGAAGAGCGGGAAAATATGATTTCACCTTTGTTTACTTCTGGAAATGAAGCAACATGGGCGCCATCTGGAATGGCATATGATAATGAAAAATTATATGTTGCAGCGCTCAGAGGAAGTGCCGTTTTGGAGTTTGATTTAGAAAAGAATGAATATCGAGAACTGGTAACAGATCTTGGTCGTATTCGGGATATATACGTTGGGGATGAAAATCTGTACTTTATTAGTAATAACTTAGATGGTCGAGGAATCGAAAAGGAAAATGACGATAAGTTATATAGAATGCCTCTTTCTCGTTAAATTGAGAAATAGCAGGTTGTTACGAGGAGTGAATAAATTGAAAAAGGTAAAAATAACTGGAAGTGAAGTTTTTCCCGTAGGCTTGGGTACTTTGCGGATCAAAAAAGTTCGATAAAGAATAAGCGTTGATTTTGAGGTAGTATGCCATTATATAAAAATAAGGGGATAGTATAGGATGAAAAAAATATGGGAAAAAATCATAGTTGGAAATATGCAATTACCACATCGGTTAGCAATGTCACCAATGACTAGAAGTAGAGCGCTAACTGATGGAACACCTTCAGATTTAAGTCCTGAATATTATGGACAACGTGCTTCGCTAGGGTTAATTATTAGTGAGGGTACTCAACCATCTGAAGACGGTCAAGGTTACTTGAATACACCGGGCATTTATACCAAATCACATATTCAAGGGTGGAAAAATGTTTCTGATCGGGTCCATCAAGAAGGGGGGCATCTTTTTATACAATTAATGCATGTAGGAAGGACCTCCCATCCAGATAACACGCCGCATCATCGTCAAGCGGTAGCACCTTCAGCCGTTGCTCCAGGAGAGCAGATTTTTACGGCCGATGGCAAGAAGGATGTTCCTGTACCAAGGGCATTACGTACAGAAGAAATAAGGGATGTTGTTGATGATTTTAGAAAAGCTGCGAGGGCGGCTATTGAAGCTGGAGCTGATGGCGTTGAAGTTCATGGTGCGAATGGCTATTTAGTTCACCAATTTCTTGGAGAAAATTCTAATGTTCGTACAGATGAATATGGTGGATCCGTTGAAAATCGGGGACGTTTTGCGATTGAAGTTACAAAAGCCGTTATAGATGAAATTGGTGCAGATAAGGTTGGTTTCCGAATATCACCAGGAGCAGGGCTTGGCGGCGTTAAAGAAGGGGTTCATATAGATCAAGTTTATGAATATCTTGTTTCCGAGTTGGATAAATTAGGTTTAGCATACCTTCACGTCATGCATGTAGGAAATGAGGGGCTTTTACGTAAAATACGTTCTATCTGGTCAAATCCATTATTGGTTAATCGTGCAGGACGTCCGATAGCGGACATTAGTATTGATATCGATAATAATCTTGCTGACATAGCACCAATTGGGGCATGGGCTCTTGCTAACCCTGATATTGTAGAACGCTTGAAAAAAAGTGCTCCACTTAACGAACCTGACCGTACCACATTTTATGGTGGCGATGAGAAAGGTTATATTGATTATCCACTTTTGACCACTAAGGAGCTAACAAAATAGGGGCTAATATTATGTGGTTGTATAAGGATTTATAGGTAGCATGAACACAAAAAACACCAAACCTTATCTCTTAACGAGTAAAATAGGTTTGATGTTTTCTGATCTTACAACAAGTACTACTTACGCAATTTACTAAATTCCTTGCGCGTATCATCTGAAAGTGAGCCGCCGATATCCATTAATTCGACAATATCTTTAAAGGCTCTTTCAGGAATTGCTAAATCTGCTAGTTCATCTTGCGTAAAACCTAAATTGATTTCATCTTCTCGACCAGCTTCCAATTTAGTAACGAATTCCGGTTCCGTAACGAAAGGTGTAGATGCCCCAACCATATCAGCGAATTGAAAGGCTTCCAGTGCTTTTTCTGGTGAGTTGATACCACCAGATGCCATAACCGGAATACGACCAGCAATATGGTCGAACACAACTTGATTCATCCATTTGCCTTTAAATTTACCTTGCCGAATGGTTTGTTTATAAATATTCTTGCCCCAACTTGCGGTAGCTAAGTATTGGATATCAGCTACTTCCATTAATTGATCCATGAAATAAAGAAAGTCTTCCACACTGTAGCCAATTTCATGGCCCCGCGTTTCTTCTGGCGTACCACGGTAACCAAGAATAAAATCAGCAGGTGCTTCTTCATCAATAACTTTTTGAACAGCCTGCAACACTTCAATCCCAAAACGTGAGCGATTTTCGAGTGATTGGGCACCATATTCATCGTCACGCTGATTGGAGAAAGTGGATAGGAATGTTTGGATTAATAAGCGCTGTGCACCTGAAATTTCAATCCCATCAAAACCGGCTTGAATCGCGCGCCTTGTTGCGTCAGCATATTGGGTAATGACATGCCTGATTTTACGTTTGGTCATGGGTAAGACGGTATGTTCAATTGGGGTTTTTAAGTTCATTTCACTTGGACCATAAACGACACCGAAGTCTTTAAGCGAAATTTTAGAAAAACGACCTGCATGCGTTAATTGAATAATTGCTTTCGCACCGTCTTTTTTCATCGCTTGAGCGAGTTTTTTAAGCCCTGCGATACTATGGTCATCATCGATACCAAAACCATATTCAAACAATTGACCGTATTCTTCAATATAAGCAGAACCTGTAATTTGTAGGGGCGCTGAATGGGCGCGTCGTTTTGCATAAGACAAGTCTTCTTGCGTAACATAACCTTCAACGGTTGAAGAATTAGTAACCATTGGTGACAGGACAAAACGATTATCTAATTCAATCCCATTTGGTAGCGCTATCGTCTCAAATAAAGGTCTGTATTGTTCCGTTGTTTTCATTTGCATATTCTCCAATTCCTTAAAGTAAAGTGTAATTGTTAATGTTAATTTAAACCTATCACCTGTTAAGAACAATGTCAATTTGATACAGATTTGATCACTGTTATAGTTGATTGGAAAATAGTAAAACGCTATCAGAGTTCGCTATCTTGATAATCCTTCACTAAAATAAGATATTTTGTTAGATTATTCATAATGAATGTTATACTGTATATATATTAGGCTTAAATTTAAGTGAGAAAGAGGGATTACTGATGAAAAAACGTGGTGAATATTTATTTATTGAAAAAAATGGTGATGATTTTACGATAAGTATGACGCCAGAATTACAAGATGATATTGGTACAGTTGGTTTCGTTGAATACGCAGATGCTGATACAGATACGCTTGAAGTAGGTGATACCATTTTAAATTTGGAAGCTTCGAAAACAGTTCTAGAATTGGCTTCTCCGTTGGCTGGTAAAGTCGTTGAGCGAAATGAAGCATTAATAAGTGAACCAACACTTTTAAATTCGGCGAAACCAGAAGAAAATTGGGTAATTAAATTAACAGATGTTGATGAAGATGCGTTTAACAAATTAGAAGGTGTCACTAGATATATTTCTTAATAGGGGTAGGATAATGGATCAAGAAGCGAGACTAGATTATCTGATTGACTATTTATTGGAAGAAAACATAGATACGAAGGAAAAAATGGATCAGTACGAAAGAGGTACTGCACAGGAAAAATTAGCTTTATTTCGGGGACTATGTAATGTTCGCCCGCCTGAACCGGTGACAGATCAATTTACCCGAGTCCAGGATGCCTTCTTAACGCAGTGGAATAATGCACGGACATTAACCGCCTTGAATGATTTGGAAGCGATAGAGCCGCAACTATATTTATGGCAAGGCGACATTACGAGTCTAGCAGTAGACGTGATTGTCAATGCAGCCAATAGTGATTTTATAGGCTGTACGAAGGCAAATCATGACTGTATTGACAATATGATCCATACACGTGCAGGTGTAGCATTAAGGCTAGCATGTGATGCAGTGATCAAAGCACAAGGTCGCAGAGAGCCGATGGGGAAAGCAAAAATAACGAAGGCTTACAATTTACCTTCAGACTATGTCATTCATACAGTCGGTCCCTATATCGACGGGCGTGGTGTATCACTCTTAAAGGAAAAATTATTAGCTTCGTCTTATCGTTCTTGTTTAGCCTTGGCTGATGAGCACCAACAAAAGACGATCGCTTTTTGTTGCATTTCAACCGGTGAATTTAATTTCCCTAATGGGCGTGCGGCTGAAATTGCGATTCAGACTGTGAAGGCATATTTAAGTGATACCCGATCAGCACTAAACGTTATCTTTAATGTGTTTAAAGATGAGGATTTACATATTTATCGAGCGATATTAGGGATGAAAGAATAGGAGATTGTTATGGAACAACTTAAAACGCAATGGCAGACATTAGCGACAGAATCATCTGTGTCACAAGCAGATTGTTTACATCAATTAATAGAAGAAGCTGAAGCAATTGTCATCGGGATTGGAGCAGGAATGTCTGCAGCAACGGGATTTACTTATGTAGGAAAACGATTTACGGATGCATTTCCTGATTTTATTGCGAAGTATCGTTTCTTTGATATGTTACAGGCAAGTCTATTTGAGTTTGAGAACGCGCAAGAATATTGGGCCTTTCAAAGTCGCTTCAGTTTGTTGAATTTTTTTGATCAACCAGTAGGGCAAGCATATGTTGATTTGCGCCAGATGTTGGCTGATAAAAACCATCATATTATTACAACGAATGCTGATAATGCGTTTTATGCAGCTGATTTCGATATGGATAAAGTCTTTCGTATTCAAGGGGAATATGGATTGTGGCAATGTTCTAATCATTGTCATCAACAGACTTATCAGGATGAAAGCTTAATTCGTCAAATGGTCCGGGAACAATCAGATATGAAGGTTTCTGAGGCATTGATTCCGTATTGTCCGAAATGTGGAGCTGGTTTGGAAGTGAACAAACGTACTAAAGAAAAAGGAATGGTTGAAGATGATCATTTCCATGAGCAAAAAGCGCGTTATGAACAATTCTTAAAGGAGAACCAAGCGAAGAAGATACTCTTTCTGGAAATTGGGGTTGGACATACAACGCCACAATTTATTAAACATCCTTTCCAACAAATGACGCAGGCGAATCCGAAAGCATTGTTTGTGACAATGAATCAGAAGGATTATTTTACTCCACATGCGGTTCGTTCACAAACAATAAGAATGGATGAAGATATTGCTAACGTTTTACATTCAGCTGCGTTGAAAGCGTGATGGAGGAGATAACGTATGTATTTAATTGAATCAAAACGTGATGGTGAATGGATTTATGATCCGGGAATGACAATGGCTTTACAAGAATATGTGAAAGATCATATTTTCTTAGATGAGGATGTATTGTTCCCGTATATGATGCATCCGGCTGTCCAAATTGGAAAATACCAGAATGCATATGAGGAAGTCAATCAACCCTATATGGATGAACATGATATTAAAATCATTCGCCGCGTAACGGGCGGTGGTGCGATTTATCTTGATGACCGTAATATGAGTTTTAGTTTCTTATTTGATGGTAATAGCGACATTAATGGAAATTATGGACGGTTGTATGAGCCGGCCATCAAGGCACTTCAGAAGTTAGGCGTGGATAATTTAGAACAAAAGGGCCGTAATGATTTGGTTTTAGATGGCAAGAAAATTTCTGGAGCGGCAATGATGTTACAGGATGGTCGTGTTTACGCGGGCTATTCGTTACTATTAGATCCTAATTATGAAGCAATGGTGTCCGTGTTGAATCCTAACCAAAAGAAAATTGAGGCACACGGCATTCAATCTGTACGTAGCCGTGTAGGATCGATCCGTCCCCATTTAGCACCTGAATATCAAGCAATGACGGTCTGGGACTTTACGGAGTATATGATTTGTCAATTACTCGAAATTGATGATATGACGCAAGCGAAGCGTTATGAATTAACCCCGGAAGATTGGGCAGGAGTTGATAAAATTGCCGCTGAGAAATACAGCAATTGGGACTGGAACTATGGTCGTTTTAAGCAGTTTGAATATCGTTTAACGGATCGATTTCCAATTGGAACGATTAGTATCGGTTTAAGTATAGAACATGCTAAAATTTCTGCCATCCAGATTACAGGAGACTTTTTTGGGACGAAAGATGTTAAAGAAGTGGAAGCGGCTCTAATGGGGATACGATTAAGAAAAGATGACTTATTAAACGCTTTAGAACCGCTGGATTTAGCCAGTTATTTTGGGAATTTAACGAAGGAAGCGTTCGTCAATTATATGTTAGGTATACCGACAGTTGAAGCATAAGAACTCGTGGCCTAGAAAGAAGGATGGAAATGGTTAAATTAGGGATTCTAGATTACGCTCAAATTGACGAAGGCACGAGTGCCCAAGCGGCTTTGCAGCATACGATTGCGCTCGCTCAATTAGCAGAATCGCTGGGGTATGAACGGTTCTGGATGGCAGAACACCATAATGTTCCTGCTTTTGCCAGTAGTTCCCCTGAACTGATTATGATGCGTTTAGCAGATGCGACAAGCCGTATCCGTATCGGTTCTGGCGGCGTGATGCTCCCTCATTACAGTCCATATAAAGTGGCTGAAAATTTTCGTGTGCTCGAAGCTTTTCATCCGAATCGCATTGATTTAGGAATGGGTAATACGATTGGAACCCCGATTGTGAATCGAACATTGAATGAGAATAAGGAGAGTAAGCTCAATTACGAACAGAGCATTGTCGATTTAACCAAATATTTAAACGACCAAGTGGATGAAAATCATCGCTTCCATGGCATTACTGCTAATCCTGTTATTCCAACTGTTCCTCAGATGTGGCTATTATCAACCAGTGTCAAAAGTGCCAAAATGGCTGCTAAGTTAGGGGGTGGCTATACTTTTGGCTTATTCCTGCTTGCTGGCATTGATAAATTAAATATTGGTATTCAGGCAGCAAAGGCTTATCGTGAGGCATTTAAGCCTTCACCTTTCATGCCAGAACCCAAAGTATCCATTGCGCAAATGGTTGTCGTTGCTGAAACGAATGAGCAAGCGGAAGCATACGCGGAATCTTTAGATCTTTGGTTACTCGGCACAGATAATTTTGGTAGCCTGAGTGAATTTCCTTCGGTTGAAACAGCTCGCCATTATCAATATACGCAAGAGGAAAAGGCAATGATTCAAGCGAATCGGACCCGAATGGTAGTTGGTGATATTGAAATGGTCACAGCACAATTAAATGAATTGATTACGCAATTTAAGGCTGATGAATTATTGTTAATACCACTTATACCGGGGATAGAAGCCCGCAAAAAAGCGATTGAATTATTGGCTGGATCATTTATTTGAAAGTTTTGAGGATAATGTGAGTCAATCTCTTCCACTGTCTTACAGGGATAAATATCATAAGCAAGCGCAATTGAACATAAAAATAAGCACGTGGTATCACCATCATGAATTGCTGGAGGTACCATGCTTATTTTTTTGCTTATCGGGGCTTAGTCCCAGTCCCCTGAAAATTATATTTTAGTTCTTAACAGTAGGTGTTTTTTGAGATTTTAATTTATCCCATAAATAAAATACGATTTGCACGACAATAGCAATACCCAACAGAACTGCAATAATAATACTTAAGTGCTTCAAATCTGAGGCGAGATCTCCACCGCCATAAATTAAACTAAAATAACTGTTTACACCATAGGTTGCAGGCAATAAATTACCCAGTTCCTGATAAAAAGATGGCAATAATTCACGAGGAACGAGGGCACCTGAACTAACTAATTGAATTGCTGTTAAAGCGATGTTAAAAATCATACCAGGATTACCAAATAACATCACGAAAACTTGTGATATCGCTAAAAAGCTAAAGAGCAAAATAGCTTGAATTCCCCATAAAGCGAAAAAATTATGATCCAATTCAATGTTAAACAGATACATGAGACAAACGGTTAATAAGGATATCCCAATAGCTAATAGGATATTAATGATTTGTCTACCAATAAAAAGGGCAGACCGGGTATATTCATTGGTTAATTTTCCGTTCGTAAATTGTAAATATTGGCTAATAAGCATTGCACTAATATATGACGCTAATACGATTAACAGCGGAACCACGGTGATAGCAAAACCTTCTTTATCATTGGTTTTCACTACATTGGCTTCCACGGGAGTAATTTGGGTGTTCTCTTGCACCAGTTCTACTACTTGGCTTGCTACTTCCTCGACCATTGCTTTCATATCTTCACTTGGAGCCTCCGCAGCTACCATTTGTGGAAGGTTTTCCGCTAATTGTGTATTCATCGTTTCTCTAACTTGTTGATTCAATTCATCGTTAACTCTATTTGCTGCAGTTTCCATCATTTGTTTTGTTAAGGTTGGGGTTGATTGATTGATATAATAATCAATATTTACATCTTCATTCTCCTGCAATTGCTCCATCATTTGGTCTGGGAGATGAATCAGCATATTGACATTTCTTTCATCTAATTCCTGTTTTGCTTTTTTTAATCCCTCAAACTCTGTTATCTGAAATAAATCTCTATCTTCTAATTTATTTGTGATTCCTTCTCCAAGTACAGCATCGTCATTTACAATACCAATGGAAAATTGATCTGTCCGGTCATAGACACCGTTATAGCCAGTTAACCAGACAATAACAAAAATAAGTTGAAAAGCAATTGCTGCTGAAATACCCAATAAGGTTTCTTTTTCCTTGAAGAAACTTTTTAGTACTCTCATATTTATCTCCTCCATAATCAAAGTAAGTACACTTGCATAATGTTAAAAAAATTACTAAAGCATTTGGATGAAAGAATTGATTTTTTTATTAATAAAGTCATCAATGGATAATGCCTCAGGATGAACTTTTGTTCTTGATAAAAAGAATCAGTGCATACTTTTGCATAATTGCTTTGCTTCTACATTCCTTTTTTATTACCAAAAGATTGGAAAGCTAAGACAAAAAATATCGGTGTGCTATTACCCTCCTTTTAAAAAAACATAAATATAGTTAATTAAATGCTTTTATGACTGACGGTCAGTCAATTAAAGAATAGTATACTTAGTTTTTAAAAATAGTCAAGAGTTATTTTAAAAAAACCTTTGACTACGCTCATATGTAATTCCTGAGTTGCAATGAATCATAGATTATCTTTTATAAAAATATATAAGGGAATGCGCCATAACTAAGAAGAGCATTTCAGGGAGGAATAAAACAAATGCGAAAGGTTTTAAAAAGAGAAATACGACTTATTATCAAAATTCTTGTTCAAGCGGATTTCTCTTTAACTAAAACACTTGATATGAAATGGTTAAAAATAATATAAATAATGGAGGGAATATTGGTTAACAACGATTAGAAAGTGACGTACTCAGTAATTGGTTAATAGTAAAAAGATAGTCATCTATTTGGAAATCTGAATGATAAATAAAACATTCATGTGCCACATGCTCAACCATGCCTTCGATTAATGATGAAGTCATTTCTGTGTTTAGATCAGATCTAAATTCACCCGATTTTTGACCATTCTCGATTAAGCTTTTTAAAAAGTCATAGTAAGGTGTTCTTATTTCTTTTTCAGCTTCCCATTGCTCTGTTTTAAAAGCACTGATTGCGTTAAAGACAGGGAAAACATCATTATAGTTCTCCATTACATGAAAAGCAGACTTGATAACTTGCATAAGTTCTTCTTGTTGGCTTCTATTAGAGCCCATAACTTTTTTTGCTTCAAAAAGGATGTTTTCTCTCATTTCACGGATCAAAGCAAGAACCAGATCTAACTTAGAAGGAAAGTATAGATAGAATGTCCCCTTTGCAACACCTGCTCTTTGCACTATCTCGGATACTTTTGTCTCATCAAATCCTTTTTCTGCCAGAACACTACGCGCCGCAGTTAAAATTTCCTTATAACGTTCAGCTTTACCTACCAATTGATAATTGACCTCCTATCAATATGTATCTATCTTAATGAAGACTCTAGTTATAAATTATTTTATAATTAATCCTTTACACATAAATGAAGTTTAGCATAAAAAAAATAATATTGAAACTAACGCTCTTTCTGATGTCAATATGCTTGGGATAGCAACGTACCCCTTTATATGGTTAGGGAGATAATCATTGATACCCCTCTAATCTCCTGAAAATCACGTGACTTGATACTGTTTCATTCGGAAATACACAACCCCATCTAAAACAATTTTCATCACCAATAGAACAACCATGGTAAACATGATATTTTGCACAAAAGAATGGAGAATAAATTCTTGTTTTGTACTCATTAGCGTTAAAAAATCCTCAATACGGTAGTTATTGATTGGAAATAAGTTTAATAGTTTATATACGATGCCCCTTTTAATTAATTGAGTGAATGCTTTTGGTAAAAGGAATAATCCTAATGCTATAGTTAAAGAACTGAACGGTGAACGCGTGATGGATGAAACAAATATTGTTACCCCTACGATCGATAGCAAACTAATAAAATGGAGAACGACAGCTAAACAGAACACTTGTAAATGATTGATTTCAACTGGAAAATTAAACAGCTCTAAGGAAAAGTTTGTTTGAATACTCGTGTCCCAACCAGTAAATCCACTATTATAAACATAGAAAGCTCCCAGCGATATCACTTGAATATCCTCTCGTGATGCAACAGAGTAATTCGTATGATTATGATAGAATAGGTTTATTCATGATATTTTGTAAATTCGCACGTAATAGCTTTTATGTGGAGTAGGGGAGATTCAGTTGGGGGTTAAACATAAACGATATCTATTTGCATGTATAGTGATCTTATTCTTAACAACGGTGATAACTGGTCGTAATATCTCAGCACAAAAGCCTGATTCGTCGGAGTTATTTGATCTTAGTAATCAGCCACAGTCAAAAGACTTCTATACCGACCTAGATGGAAAGTGGGATTTCTTTGAAGGGGAATTGCTAACACCTAATGAGGTGAAAGAGCAAATAAGAACTGGAATGGGAAGAACAGTTTTGCTTCCTAGCTCATTTGAGACACAAACGGGGGAAATCAATTCATTTGGAACATATAGCACAACAATCAAAATCCCTGAAGAATATGTAGGAGAAACATTAGCCATTCATATTCCCTTTCAGTACAGTGCCTATACACTTTATGTAGATCAAACAGAAGTCGCTGAAAATGGAGAAGTGGGGCAAGATGCAGCTTCACATACTGCTGAAATGGCTCCGAGAACAGGTTATTTTATTGCGCAATCAGATGAAGTGTTACTGACGATGCAAGTATCTAGCTTTGACCATATTCGTGGGGGGTTTGAGAACGCCATTTATTTAGGGGAAGCTTCGGTTGTGACTCAAAAATTTAATACGAATATGATAGGCACGCTTTTTATTAATGGTTGCATTTTTATCATCGGTTTATTTATGGTTTTATTTGCCTTGTATCGTTACCGTAGTAAACAGGAACTTATTTTCTTTATATTTGGGATGTTTGCTATGTTAATATCTGCCAGGGCTTTATTTACTGTTCCGTTTTACTATACACTCATATTAGATATGTCTTGGCTCTGGGGTACTAGGTTGGAGTATATATTGACAGAAGCAACTTCCATGTTCTATGTTATTTTATTGTGGAAATGGCATGAGGAAGTGTTTTCTAAGAAAATCATGTATGGGCTAGTCATCATACACAGTGGACTTATTATTACCACTTTATTTACACAACCTGTATTTTTCCAAGCATTATTTTTCAATGTTTTTTTATTAGCGATTCCTACCTTTTTCTATATGATTTCTGTTATTTCTAAAAGTCTTCGTAACAATAACAGAAATGCAAAAATCAATTTGATCGGAATGGGAATCATATTTCTAGCATTTTTTAATGATTTTGCGATAGGGCAGAATTGGTACCAGTCAGTGACATTGATGCTGCCAGCAGTTGGCATATATGTATTGATCCATGTTATCCTGATGAGTAAAAATTTCGCAGACTCGATTCGAAAAACAGAGCAACAGAACAAGCAATTATTGGCTTTAAATACATCAAATGAGGAACTTACTACTGAACTTCAAAAAGAGATGAAGCAAAAGGATGATTTTCTCGCTAATACGTCCCATGAGCTTCGGAATCCATTACACGGTATTATTAATATCGCACAGTCTATTTTACGTAATAGATCCGATCAATTGGATGAAAAAACGCAAGATGACTTGGCACTTCAACTGACAATTGGGCACCATATGTCACGGACTTTGGAAGATTTACTAGACATCACTCGTTTGAAAGAACATCGGATTCAGCTACAACAAGAGCGTCTAGATATCCAAGCTGTCTCAGTAGCCGTTGTCGATATGCTTAAAGTTCTCATAGAAAATAAAAATATCCAAATGGAAGTCCGAATCTCAAGCGACTTTCCTCATGTAGCAGCGGATAAAAATCGACTCACTCAAATTTTATTTAATCTGCTTCATAATGCGGTGAAATATACGGATGAAGGCATCATTACCATTGATGCCAACATACAAGATGGAATGGCTCATATTCATGTTGCTGATACAGGCATAGGGATAAAAGAAGAAACACTCCATACAGTTTTCGAGCAATATAAACAAGATGATTCCAGTATTACAGCAATTGGGGGTGGCCTTGGTCTAGGTCTAAGCATCTGCCAACAGTTAGTTGAAATGCATGGTGGAATAATAAAAGCAAATTCCATCTTGGGCGAAGGTTCGGTATTTACATTTACCTTACCACTAGCAGAAGGCGCTGGTGAAGGACAAATAGCGGCAACTACTCCGTCTGTGAATATGAACGAACTTCCTATAAAAGAAATACCGATTGCTATGAATAAGATGATGGAAGCATTTACTAAGCACACGCCATCATCATACAGACCGATCATTTTGGCTGTCGATGATGATCCAGTGAACTTGCAAGTGTTGACTAACATTCTTTCTGATGACCAATATGAGGTAGAAACTGTTACGAGCGGAAAAGAAGCATTAGAACAACTTGAGTGGAAGGAATGGGATTTAATTATTTCGGATGTTATGATGCCTGTTATGTCTGGGTATGAATTAACCCGTTCTATCCGAGAGAAATTTTCCATATCTGAACTGCCGATTCTTCTTTTAACAGCGCGAAGTAACCCAGAGGATGTCTATACTGGTTTTTTAGCAGGTGCAAATGATTATGTCACAAAACCGGTCGATGCGGTGGAGTTAAATGTCCGGGTACATGCTTTAACCGATTTACGAGCATCAATTAATGAACGACTATGGATGGAAGCAGCTTGGCTTCAGGCACAAATTCGCCCACACTTTATGTTGAATACGTTGAATGCGATTGCTTCATTGAGCGAGACAGATACGCCGAGAATGACCCGTCTTCTTGAGAAATTCGCCCATTATTTACAGCGTAGTTTTTATCTAAAAAACTTAGACAAGGTCGTTCAGCTTCAATATGAAATTGATTTACTTGAATCTTACTTATATATTGAAAAGGAGCGCTTTGGGGATCGGCTTCATATAAAATGGGAAATAGACGAGGTCAAAGATGTCATGATTCCACCTTTATCTATACAAACATTAGTAGAAAATGCTGTCAATCACGGCGTGTTGAAGCGAATCGCTGGGGGATCAATCACCATACGTATCCACAAAGAAGCTTGTTATACAGAAGTTTCCGTTATGGATGACGGTGTCGGCATGGACGAAGAAAAGCTAAAACAAATCTTTACCATCCAACCTGGTCGAAAAGAAGGCATTGGACTAATTAATACTGATCAACGTTTGAAGCAATTGTATGGCAAAGGTCTGAAAATTATAAGTACACCCGATCATGGAACAACGATTACATTTACTGTACCAAATAACATTTCATCTGTATAAACGACCGCTAGATGCACCACTATATCAATTTACATATTTTTGTAGGTTGTAATATTTTTTGAAATAGCTTAAAATCAATGATGTTATATACACTCAACATTCGCAGAGTAAAATTAACATATAGGCCTTGATAGAATTAGAAAAGATGGTGATACACTGTCCAACTTGACTTTTGATAGAGCCTTTTCGTTAATTTTGTCGCTTTTTATTATCACATTTATATATAAGAGCATGTTGATTTCTTAAGATGGGTGTTATTCCGCCGTCCAGGATCGATCTGGGCGGATGCGCATCCTTAGGGCATGGCCTCAGCCACCTTTGTTAATGCTATTTACAGTAAGGCACTTTGTCATTTCATCCAGCTAAAGCACGCTTTTATATTAGCAAACGCTATACTTAGCAGCCCGTATACACGAAGACTCCTGCGGGAGGAAAGGCATCGGTGAGACCCCGCAGTGCGTAAGCACAAGGAGGCTCAACAGCCGCCCGCGGAAAGCGGAGTGTATACGGGATGCGGTCGACTAAGAAACTTATTTCATTGTCAGCGCGAGTTATACAGTATTAGCATCGTACTTAATGTAGGAGTAAAACGTTTTTGGAACGACTAAAGTAGGTTAAATATACAAATGAATAATATGCGTATAATAAAGGGAATAGGGCCCAAAGTTTCTACCAGACTACCGTAAATGGTCTGACTACGCAGGTTACAGTAATGGTTATAGCTTTGTCTGTAATGGCAATGTTTTTCTAATTACTTTTTCTTGCTTAGTTATGTAGCACGCTTGGCTTTTTGTCAGGGGTGCTTTTTGTTTTTAATTTAATAAAAAAGGGGAAGTAATGATGAAAAAATATTTTCGCTTCGATGAGCTGGGCACCAATTATAAAACAGAGTTTATGGCAGGCTTAACAACCTTCTTGGCTATGGCTTATGTGTTATTCGTCATTCCTGCTACACTCGCTTTAGTTGGAATTGACAACCTTCCGGAAGGTGTTACACGA
This sequence comes from Virgibacillus halotolerans, assembly GCF_016908515.1. Lineage (GTDB taxonomy): Bacteria > Bacillota > Bacilli > Bacillales > Amphibacillaceae > Virgibacillus_M > Virgibacillus_M halotolerans. The sequence goes on along the minus strand of NZ_JAFBEA010000011.1, from coordinate 17,948 downwards.
ATGGATCAGGGGGCCGTATTTACTGCAACAGCCATATCGGCTGCTGTCGGCTCGCTATTGATGGGGATTATTGCCAAATATCCAATAGCACTCGCACCGGGAATGGGATTGAATGCGTTTTTTGCTTATACGGTAATGCTTGGATATGGCGTTCCATGGGAAACAGCCTTATCAGGCGGGTTAGTGGCAGGCGTCATCTTTGTTGGATTGACATTAACCGGTTTACGGGAAAAAATTATCAATGCGATTCCAGCTGATTTGAAATTGGCGGTCGGCGCTGGTATTGGGTTATTCATCGCATTTATCGGTTTTCAAAATGCCGGCATTATAGTCGGTGATGATGCGACATTAGTCAGCATTGGTAATTTGGGTACACCGTCCGTAATGCTTGCGGTATTTGGTATTATCGTATCGGTTATCTTTCTCACCTTAGATGTGAAAGGTGGTATATTTTACGGCATGGTGCTGACTGCCTTGTTGGGGATCATTACCGGGTTGATTGATCCGCCAACAGGTATTAATGGTATTGTTGGTCAAGTGCCAAGTATCGCACCAACCTTTGGACAAGCCTTTTTACATTTGGGGGATCTGCTTACACCGCAAATGTTAATTGTCATCTTTACCTTTTTATTCGTTGCCTTTTTTGATACGGCAGGAACTTTAGTTGCCGTAGCAACACAAGCTGGATTAATGAAGGGGAATAACTTACCAAGAGCAGGGAAGGCATTGTTTGCTGATTCTGCTGGTACTGTGGTTGGTTCTGTTTTAGGAACTTCTACAACAACTTCTTATATTGAATCCTCAGCAGGTGTTGGTGCAGGAGGACGTTCCGGATTTACTGCTGTCGTGACAGCTGGGTTCTTTATTTTAGCCTTATTCTTTTCACCTTTATTAAGTGTTGTCACGTCTGAAGTTACAGCGCCTGCTTTAATCATTGTTGGCGTGCTGATGTGTTCCCAACTTAAAAATATTGCCTGGGATCAATTTGAAATTGCCGTACCAGCCTTTTTTACGATTATTATGATGCCACTGACATATAGTATCGCAACAGGAATCGCAATCGGCTTTGTCTTTTATCCGATTACCATGGTTTTAAAAGGACGGATCAAAGAAATTGACCCCATGATGTATGGTTTGTTCGTTGTATTTATATTGTATTTTATTTTCTTGAGTTAGTTTTTAATAATGAGACGGGATCATCCTACGATGGTTTCGTTTTTTTAATGTACAATGATATAATATAAGCATAGTAAACATAGGTGGTGGTGTTGTGTCAACAGATCTTGAAAGGTCCTATATTTCTCATCGGTTTTTAGGAGAATTAATCAGGTATTGTTCTAAAAATGACTATATCGAAAAAGTAATGTTATTTGGTTCGCGAGCGAGAGGGGATTTCCGACCGAATTCAGATATTGATTTAGCGATATACACCAATCAAGCTACCCATTCCAAGCAAAATTTAATTGAAGCCGACATACAAGAGATGCCAACGTATTTGAAAATAGATATCGTCTTTTTGGATCGCTTAAATAAAAAAGAACTACTGGCTAATATAAGGAAGGAAGGGGTAGTTATTTATGAACAAACAAAGGCTCAACGAAAAGCTTAGTGATTACAAAAGAGCAAGTACCAGACTAGCTGAAGCGACGAAATTAGAGGTTTATGATGATATTATTTTTGATGGGGTGATCCAACGATTCGAATTCACCTTTGAACTAAGCTGGAAACTCATGAAGTTGTTTCTGGAATATACAGGTATAAGTGAGATTAGAAGTCCTAGAGGTGCGATACGTGAAGCGTTTGCCTTTGGACTAATTAATGATGGAGAGCAATGGATTGATATGATGATTGATCGAAATAAAACTTCTCACTTATATGATGAGGATGAAGCAAGATTAATCTATGAGAAGATTATAAATCGCTATAATGATTTACTAGCACAGTTTGGTGATATGGTCGAAAAAGAGATTAAACAACTAAAGTGAATAGTAAAGGATTAGATCTACAAAAGAATGTAATTCATTTAGTTGCAAAAGATAATCAGGGAAAAGCCTATACAAATAAAAAAAGAGATACACGCACATCAAGGAGCGGCATATGACTAAATCACTGGAAAAAGAGTTTTATCGTCAACCAACACTGGAGCTTGCAAAAGCATTACTCGGATGTTTGCTTACGAAAGAAACGTCTGAGGGTACTGCATCGGGCCTTATCGTAGAAACAGAAGCATATATGGGGCCGGAAGATCGTGCAGCACACAGCTTTGAAGGACGTCGCACGAAAAGAACGGAAATCATGTTTGGTGAACCTGGCATCACCTATACGTATGCGATGCATACGCATTGTCTTTTTAACGTGGTAAGTGGTGAACCAGGCCAACCTAATGCCGTTCTCATCAGGGCAGTGGAGCCTGTTTCTGGTCAGGAATTAATGGCAGAAAGAAGGCCAAAAGCAAAAACTGAAATCCAATGGACAAATGGTCCGGGGAAATTAACAAAAGCGCTTGGCATCACCATGGCTGATTATGGACTTCCACTAGATAAAACGCCACTTTGGATTTCAAAGGGACAAGAAATAGCCCCTGAACGTATCGCAACTGGTCCAAGGATTGGTATACAAAATACAGGTGAGGCGGTTCATTATCCATGGCGGTTTTGGGCCGCCGGAAATGAATTTGTTTCTAGGTAATCAGGTACTTACCCACTTAAAATGAAAACTTCCATGGCTGCTTTCCATGGAAGTTTTTGACTTATTCTCGATCTGCTTGATGTACATATGCCTCTTTTCCAAAAGGTAGAATATGGTAAACGGTAATTAATATTGTTCCAATCAGTGCACAGACCCCCATGCCAAAATACAATGTCGCTCCACCAAAGGAATCAATGAGTGCTCCACCCGAAAGTGATCCAATAATCCCGGAAATTCCGAAGAATGTTGCGAAAAAGATCAAATGCCCGGTAGATTGTAATAGTTTTGGAATGAGTCTGGACACATAGTTAAATGCTGCTAAATAAAACACACCAAATGTTAAGCCGTGTAAAACTTGTAAACTGATGATATGTATCGGCTGATCCACAGCTGCATAAATAAACCAGCGAATGCTATATAATGCACCAGCAATGATAATGAAAAACAGCGGATGATACTTTTTGAACCAAAATCCTGCGGTAGCAAATACAATTGCTTCTGTTACAACACCAACAAACCACGCTAGCCCAACCAGCCCTTCACTGCCGCCAAGCTGTGCAATATATAATCCAATAAAGCTGTCATTTGCCCGGTGGGTAACCGTTAGAAACATGATGATGATTAGGAAAATGACAAATGGTTTATTTTTAATAATCGCTGTAACATCTTTTAGCTGAATCGGCTCTGAATCGACTTTCACATCTGTTAATCGGAAGGTGACAAGCAACGCGATAAACCCAAAAAATAAATAGGGAATGATCATGTATTGAATACCAACTCGTGTTAGTACTTCACCGATTACGAGTGAGGAAACGGCAAATCCAATAGAGCCCCACATGCGAATGGTTCCAAATGATACACGTAAATCGTCTGCGCGCCGTTGTGCCAGGCTATCTCCCAATGCACCAATCGGGGTTACGAAGAAATAGAAAACAGCCCCCATCATCATAATGGGAAGTAAACCATTCATTTGAAAAAATAATGTCCCCATAACCAAAAGTCCAACAATACAGATTTGGATGACACGTTTGACCGTTTTAAATTTATCGCTCATATATCCCCAGAAAGGTTGGGCAAATATCGAAGCCAGTGGTCCTACAGCCAATACCCAGCCGATTTCGGTCCCTTCCAGTCCCTTGTATTTTAAATATAATGGCAAATAACTCAGTATAATTGTATTTGTAGCATGAAAGCTGAATAACAGCATTTTCAAAGGTGTTAAGGAATTACTATTTGACAAAAATGTCAGCTCCTAACTTGTTTAGGACTCATAATATTTCTCGATAAATTCATCTCGGCCCGATTTAGCCCGGTCGTTTTGATATTCCTGTTTGTTCTTTTTATAAAAATCCTGATGATAATCCTCTGCTGGATAAAAAGGAACAGCAGGCAAAATGGGTGTTACAATCGGTTTTGTGAATTTTTTACTGGATGCAAGTGCTTGTTTAGACCTTTCGGCGATCACCTTTTGTTCCTGATCATGGTAAAAAATCACGGCTCTATAAGATTCCCCGCGATCTTGGAATTGACCATCATCATCGGTTGGATCAATTTGCTGCCAATATATTTCTACAATGTCTTCATATGCAATCATATTTGGATCGAATGTAATTTCCACTGCTTCATGATGCCCTGTATTTCCTGCTTTGACATCTTCATAGGATGGATTTTCAAGCGACCCACCGGTATACCCGGAGACAACACGATGGACGCCATCCCACTGGTCAAATGGTTTTACCATACACCAAAAGCAGCCGCCTGCAAATGTAGCCTTCTTGGTATTGTCTGTCATTTTACATTCCTCCCAGTTAACATGGATTGTTTTCATTTCTGTGTTTTTTCAAGTAGAATAAGGACACTATATCATATAAGTTGAGCGGGTGGTAGATACGATGGATCGAAATGAACAGGATGAGCCATATGTACATAAAATATTTATTGGAAAGGTAAAGCAATTGGGTGACGCGAATGCGGATCAGGTGATGGACAAGCCGTGGGAAACGGGCATATTTAAACAAGAGCACAGCGGTAAAATCTGGTTGAGCAAAACCGGTTTCACTGGGGATGAAGTTGCTGATAAAAAAAACCATGGTGGTCCAGAGAAGGCGGTGTTTTCCTACCCAATTAAGCATTATACTTATTGGAAGGAAGAATTAGAACTGGAGACTATCGACATGGGAGCAATGGGAGAAAACTTTGCTGTACTGGAAATGGATGAATTTACAGTTTGTATTGGAGATACCTTTAAGATGGGAGATGCGATTATACAGGTGTCGCAGCCAAGACAACCATGCTGGAAGCCTGCGCGACGTTTTGGAATACTTGATTTTGCATTGCAAATTCAGAAGACCGGTTTTACTGGCTGGTATTTCCGCGTGCTACAAGAAGGAGAAGTTGAGCCGGGCACCGATTTGGAATTAATTGATCGTCCATATCCCCAGTGGTCAATTGCCGCTTGTAATGAAGTCATGCATGTGTATAAAGAGGATCTCAGAATGGCTGATGACCTTGCATCATGTACGTTATTAGCAGATAGTTGGAAGAAGCGATTAAACAAGCGCTTATATGGACGGGAATCAGGGATTGAGAAACGGGTCTTTGGACCGAATAAGTGATTGAGGCGTGAGTGTGTCACTACGCGTTAAGTATACTGTTCCTCAACGGCTTTTATAATAAAAAAATAACCATTCTATCTATAGACATGTTTTCATATGAATGAAAAATAAGGTATCCTTTAAGAATAGGTAGTATAGGGGGTTTTTAAGTTGTTAAGTAATGCATACGTAATGGTTGCCATTATACTTGTGATCAATATCATATATGTATCATTTTCAACAATCCGTATGATTCTAACATTGAAAGGACGCAGGTATATCGCTGCGTTTGTAAGTATGTTTGAGATTGTCATGTATGTTTTAGGTCTTGGACTCGTACTAGATAATTTAAATCAGGTTCAAAATATTATAGCGTACGCAGTCGGTTTCGGAATAGGTGTCATTGTAGGAAGTAAAATTGAAGAAAAACTGGCACTCGGCTACATTACGGTAAATGTTATTTCTTCTAACCCTGATATTGAATTCACGCGTAAACTACGCGATAAAGGATATGGTGTTACGAGCTGGTTTGCATATGGAATGGAAGGCGACCGGTTGTCCATGCAAATCTTAACACCAAGAAAAGATGAACTCAGGCTTTATGAAACAATAAAAACGATTGATCCGAAAGCCTTTATTATCGCCTATGAACCGAAACAAATCCATGGCGGATTTTGGGTCAAGCAAGTTCGCAGAGGTAAATTGTTTAATCAAAAAAAGCCAAATCAACAACCGAAAGAAGCAGATGTTACGCCAGAGATACCAATAGTTGAGGATGAAAAAACTGAGTAACCGATAGATAAAGAGCAAGCAGGCTGAAACAGTCTGCTTGTTTTTTTGTTCGACCCAATAATGGTTGAACACATCAGCTAATGAACTGGTGATAGACAGAAATTGTGAACTTCCGAGTCTGCAAGCATCTCTTTCCAAGAAAGAGGTAAATCCTATGAACCATACGCCCATCATTTGAATAGATTACGGTTATAGCGCCTATGAATATTGGACAATTTAGGAGGAACGCGTATGAGTCACGATGGTAACGAAGGAATGGAACGTGAACTGCCTCAAGTACCGACCCAGTTTCCACCACAACATCAGGACCAACAGCCCGGAATTGAATCCCTAATGGTCCCTAAACCGATTATTGAAAACCCAAACTACAAAGCGGCAGGGAAATTAGAAAATAAGGTTGCAGTGATCACTGGAGGAGACAGCGGGATTGGGGCCGCTACAGCAATTGCTTTTGCAAAAGAGGGAGCAGACATTGTAATTCCTTATTATTATGCTTATGAAGATGGTGATGCTGACCGGACGAAACGTCGCATCGAAGAAATGGGAAGGAAGTGTCTGTTGCTCATTGGAGATTTACGAGATCCCAAGCATTGTAAAGAAGTGATTAGGCAAACTATCGATCATTTTGGTAAACTAGATATTTTGGTAAATAACCATGGCGTACAATTTGTGCAGCATCAATTAACCGATATTACAGATGCTCAGTGGGATGCTACTTTCGAAACGAATATATATGCATTCTTTTACATGACAAAAGCTGCATTACCAAATCTTGGTAAGGGAAGTGCAATCATAAATACAACGTCGATTACGGCATACGAAGGGGAAACTGAATTAATGGACTACTCAGCAACAAAAGGTGCTATCGTTGCGTTCACACGTTCCTTGTCGCAAAACATTGTCGATAAAGGCATCCGTGTAAATGCTGTCGCTCCCGGTCCCATCTGGACGCCATTGATTCCTGCAAGTTTTTCAGCTGAGAGAATTGCTACCAAATTTGGAAAAGATGTGCCGATGAAACGGGCAGGGCAGCCGTTTGAATTAGCCCCTGCCTATGTTTATCTTGCCTCTAATGATGCATCATATGTTACGGGGCAGGTGATGCATGTTAATGGTGGGGCAATGGTCAGTTCCTAAATCGAAATTACCTCATATGAACAGATCCCGAAGTTTGTCGAAAATCGTCTGAAGTTATATTGACAGTTGTATAATTGTTTTGTTATGCTTAACCCATAAAAACTGAATACGTAACCTCATATATTTGCTGAGAATATGGCTCAGAAGTTTCTACCCAGCACCGTAAATGCTGGACTATGAGGGAGGATGAATCGTTGTGAAGTAGCAATGATCCGTTTTTTATGTGTGTTTGAACCTAAGTCTGTTCATCTTCTCTCATATTATGAGGGAGACGAATAGACTTTTTTGCTTTTTAATAAATGAAATGTGAGAAAGAGGGATAGCATGGCAGTGGTCGGTGTAATCATGGGAAGTATTTCAGATTGGGAAACGATGCAACATACGTGCAGTGCACTGGATGAACTTGGCATCACGTATGAGAAGGGTGTTATTTCGGCACACCGTACGCCGGACGACATGTTCACCTATGCGAAGTCAGCTAGAGAACGTGGTTTAAAAGTAATCATTGCAGGGGCTGGCGGCGCCGCACATTTACCAGGAATGATCGCATCACAAACAACACTGCCTGTCATTGGCGTGCCTGTTCAAAGTAAGGCATTAAGTGGCATGGATTCCTTACTATCGATTGCACAGATGCCTGGTGGTGTCCCAACAGCTACGATGGCGATTGGTAAAGCAGGGGCAACCAATGCGGGCATTTTTGCTGGACAAATAGTCGGCGCATTCGATAAGCATGTTGCTGCAAATCTCGAAACCAATCGTGAAGGTTTGAAAGATAAAGTAACAGAAATGAGGGACGACCTTGCAAAAAAATAAAACAATTTTACCACCGCAGATGATCGGGATCATTGGTGGTGGACAGCTAGGACGAATGATGACATTGTCCGCGAAATATATGGGTTACCGGGTTGCAGTACTTGATCCGACACCGGGTTGTCCAACAGCGCAAGTGGCAGACAAACAAATTGTTGCCGCTTATGACGACATGGACGCGATCAAAGAACTAACAGAAATCAGTGATGTCGTCACCTATGAATTTGAAAATGTGGATTTGAAGGCAGCAACTTATATTGAGCAGCGAGGTAAATTACCACAAGGTGCTTATGCATTAGAAATTACACAAAACCGTGAGAAGGAAAAACAATTGATGAAGGACGCGAACTTACCTGTTCCGAAATTTTCAATTGTTACAAACGGGAAGGAATGTGAAGCTGCACTCGCAGACTTTACTTACCCGGCTGTCATTAAAACGTGCAGCGGTGGCTATGACGGTAAGGGACAAATTAAGTTGACCTCATCAGCGGATCAGCAGCAGGCAATCGACTTTGCTGAAAAGAACCAGCACTGTATTATCGAACATTGGGTAACTTTTGATAAAGAAATTTCTGTTGTGTTCACCAGAGCCGCATCGGGAGCCATCACGTTCTTCCCAATAGCTGAAAATGATCACAAAGATCATATTCTTTATCAAACAACGGTTCCAGCCGGGATTAATGAAACAATTGAGCGAAAAGCATATGACGCAACGAAAATTCTTGCGGACAAAATGAACATTGTTGGTACATTTGCAATTGAAATGTTCGTACAGGGCGATGATATCTATTTAAATGAAATGGCTCCTCGTCCGCATAATTCCGGGCATTATACGATAGAAGCATGTAATGTATCGCAATTTACGCAGCATGTTCGTGCCATTTGTGGCTTGCCGCTAACAGAAATACAGCTGTTGCAGCCTGCCACCATGATCAATGTGTTGGGAGAAGATCTGGCTGGTGTGTTACAAGCAATGTCAAGCACCCCAAATGGGTTTGTCCATTTATATGGGAAAGATGAAGCCAAAACGAAACGAAAAATGGGTCATGTGACATTTATTGCCGAAACAGAAGCAAAACGAACAGACCAAGTCGATCAATTTTTGCAAAAAACTGTTTTATAAAAGACGCTTTCTATTTAGTCTATTTCCTAGGAGTCTCGGATATTTCCATTGCTGGTGAGCATTCGTTTAAACGTTCTGAGCGGCACGAATACACGTAGACTTCTGCGAGACTAGTGGCCAGAGTGAGACCCCACAGAACGGAGTTCGAGGAGGCTCACGGGTCACCCGCGGAAAGCGAAGTGTATTCGTGCCGCGGGCTAAATGAAAGAAGCAATCATGAAAAAAATGTAAGTTTAACCAGCCAAAATGAGGGGGAACCGGAATTGTCAATCAATAATAACGTGCAAGCCGAACAAATTGAGCGTGACAAGATTTACGAAGAAATGGGATTATCTGATCAGGAATACAATATGGCCAAGGATATTTTAAAACGCCTGCCAAATTACACGGAAACAGGCTTATTTTCAGTCATGTGGTCAGAACATTGCAGTTATAAAACATCCAAGCCATTATTGAAGAAATTCCCGACGAAAGGATCCCATGTTCTCCAAGGGCCAGGGGAAGGTGCCGGCATTATTGATATCGGTGATAACCAGGCGGTTGCTTTTAAAATAGAAAGTCATAACAGTCCATCGTTTGTAGCGCCATTTGAAGGTGCAGCAACAGGCGTTGGCGGCATTGCCCGTGATGTATTTTCCATGGGTGCCAAACCGATTGCGGCAATGAATTCCCTGCGTTTTGGTAACTTGACAACGGATCGCACCAAGGAACTATTTTCCGAAGTGGTTCGTGGTATTGCGAGCTACGGAAATGTGATTGGTGTCCCTACTGTTGGTGGTGAAGTGCAGTTTGATGATAGCTACGAAGAAAATCCACTCGTCAACGCAATGGTCGTTGGTCTGATTGATCATAAAGATATCCAGTCCGGTATTGCGGCGGGTGTAGGTAATACCGTTATCTATGCGGGCGGTTCTACCGGGAGAGACGGTATTCACGGTGCAACATTCTCTTCCGAAGAAGTGGAAGAAGAGGATGATAATAAATCCGCGGTAGCCATTGGTGATCCACATATGGGGAAAAAGCTGATTGACGCTTGTTTGGAAGTGATTCACTCCGATGCGCTGGTTGGTATTCAGGACATGGGTGCTGCAGGTCTAACGTCGTCAGCAAGTGAGATGGCAAGTAAAGCCGGTACTGGTATAGAAATGGATATGGATCTGATACCACAGCGGGAAGAAAATATGAACGCTTATGAATTAATGCTGTCTGAATCACAAGAGCGGATGTTGCTCGTTGTCAAAAAAGGACAGGAGCAGGAAATTATTGACATTTTCAAGAAGCATGATGTCGAGGCAGTAGCAGTCGGTGAAGTGATTGAAGAGAAAACATTCCGGATTAAACAGCATGGTGAAGTTGTAGCGGACGTGCCTGTTGATGCTTTAGCAGAGGACGCACCAGTATATCACCTCCCATCAAAAGAAGCGGCTTATTTCAAAGCATTTCAAGCAATGGAAAATACGATTCCACACGTAGAAAATCACGGCAAAATGCTAAAACAATTATTACAACAGCCAACGATCGCTAGTAAAGAATGGGCGTACAAGCAATATGATACAGAAGCTCAAAAAAATACGATTGCAGGCCCTGGTTCTGATGCAGCGGTTGTGCGTATTGAAGGCACGGATAAAGCAATTGCGATTACGACCGATTGTAATTCGCGCTATATCTATTTGGATCCGGAAACAGGCGGGAAAATAGCTGTTGCAGAAGCGGCAAGAAATATTGTTGCTTCAGGTGCAAGACCATTGGCGCTAACGGATGGGCTGAACTATGGTAACCCGACAAATCCTGAAGTATTTTGGCAAATGGAAAAAAGTATCGATGGAATTAGCGCGGCTTGTGATGCTTTAGCAACGCCTGTGATTAGCGGAAATGTTTCCATGTACAATCAATCCAAAGGGCAGGCAATTCAGCCGACACCGATTATTGGCATGGTTGGTTTGCATGAATCGCTTGATCATATCACACCAAGCCATTTCCAGGCAGCGGACGACTTGATTTATCTAATCGGTGACACAAACGCGGAGTTTGGTGGTAGTGAACTGCAAAACATCGTTGACGGAAAATATACTGGAAAAGCGCCTGTCATTGATCTGGAAGTAGAAGCTAAACGTCAGCAAAACCTGCTAGAAGCGATACATGAAGGTGTCGTAGCATCTGCACATGATTTGGCGGAAGGCGGCTTAGCTGTTGCATTAGCAGAAAGTGTCTTTAACAATCAGGGCTTAGGTGTCAACGCAGATCTTAAAGGGGACGCTACAGTCACACTGTTTAGTGAGTCACAATCAAGATTCATCGTTACGGTTAAACCGGAAAATCAAGCACGTTTTGAAGCAATGATGAGAGACGCTGAGCAAATCGGTGTTGTTACGTCAGATCATACATTCAATATAAATGTGAACGACCAAAACGTTATTCAGGAAGATGTTGAAGGGCTCAACAGCTTGTGGACAGAATCGATTCCCAGCTTGTTGAAATCAAATACTAAATGAGGAATGCATAATGTTTGGAATATGGGGTCATGAAAAAGCAGCTGAAATAACGTATTATGGCTTACACGCCCAACAACACCGTGGGCAAGAAGGTGCTGGAATTGTTGTTAGTGATGGAGAAACGTTAAAACAGCATCGGGATTTAGGTTTAGTTAATGATGTATTTAAGCGAGCGAATTTCTCCGAACTGGGAGGGAATGCCGCGATTGGCCATGTTCGTTATTCCTCTCAAGCCTATAAAGAAATCGAACATGTCCAACCACTGTTATTCCGATCGCAGACAGGAAGTATGGCAATTGCGCACAACGGTAACATCATGAACGCTCATCAATTGCGTGGTGAACTGGAGGATGAAGGGAGCATCCTGCAAACAGCTTCAGATACAGAAGTGCTTGCCCATCTCATTAAACGTCATGGCAAACATGTAACAGAGGACTCAATTAGTAACGCACTGCAAAAGCTAACTGGCGCATATGCTTATCTGATTTTAAGAGAAGATAGGATGCATGTTGCATTGGATCCACATGGTATTCGCCCATTATCGATAGGTAGATTGGATAATGCGTACGTCGTAGCAGCAGAAACATGTGCATTTGATCAGATTGGTGCAACCTTCGAACGGGAAGTTTTGCCAGGAGAATTAATTACTATCAGTGATAAGGGGCTGGAATCAACACGGTTTCAAATGCGCGAACAAAGACAAATGTGTGCAATGGAATATGTCTATTTATCCAGGCCGGATAGTGATTTAAACCGTGTAAACGTGCATAGCTCCCGAAAAAAGATGGGCGTTGAATTAGCAAAGGAATCTCCCGTTGAAGCCGATGTTGTAACAGGGGTTCCAGATTCAAGTATTTCAGCTGCAATCGGTTATGCGGAAGAGATAGGTCTTCCTTATGAAATGGGCATCATCAAAAATCGTTATGTTGGTCGTACATTTATCCAGCCTTCCCAGGAAATGCGGGAACAAGGTGTGAAAATGAAATTGTCCCCGGTTCGTGGGGTTGTTGAAGGGAAACGGGTTGTGATGATTGATGACTCCATTGTCCGCGGTACAACAAGTAGACGAATCGTTCGTATGTTAAAAGCAGCTGGTGCGAAAGAAGTACACGTCAGGATCGCTTCACCAGCCATTCAACATCCATGTTATTACGGGATTGATATGTCAACAAGAAAAGAATTAATCGGCGCCAATCATTCCATTGAAGAAATAGGCGAAATAATCGGAGCAGATAGTGTTGCTTATTTATCTGCAGATGGTTTGGAAAAAGCAATCGTAAAAGATAAAACAATCAATCAAGGGATCTGCAATGCGTGCATGACAGGGAAATACCCTGTTACAGAAAAGTAAAAGGCTGGTCGATGATAGCGCCAAGCCCTGTATATTATAGCTAAGCAAGGACAACCAACAAGAAGTAAAAAAATGCTTAAGGATGTGTCAGACATGTCAGATGTGTATAAACAAGCTGGTGTAGATGTGGAGAAAGGCTATGAAGCGGTAGAACGAATGAAAAAGCATATTGCGAAAACATCACGCCCGGAAGTATTGGGTGGGATTGGATCGTTCGCTGGTTTATTCGAACTGACTTCATTTAATTATAAGGAACCAGTGATGGTTTCCGGAACAGATGGTGTTGGTACAAAGCTAAAACTCGCATTTCAAATGGATAAGCACGATTCCGTTGGGATTGATTTGGTTGCGATGTGTGCGAACGATGTAGTTGCCCAAGGCGCCCAGCCACTGTTTTTCCTTGATTACATTGGCTGTGGTAAAAATGAGCCAGAGATCATTGAGCAAATTGTCGCTGGTGTTTCTGCTGGTTGCGTCGATGCAGGAGCAGCACTAATTGGCGGGGAAACGGCAGAAATGCCTGGGATGTATCAAGGTAATGAGTACGATTTGGCAGGATTTGTTGTTGGAATTGCAGAAAAGTCGAAGCTTGTTACAGGAGCGTCTATTCAGGCAGGCGACGCAATTATCGGTCTGGCTTCCAGCGGGGTTCACTCTAATGGCTATTCACTGGTCCGTAAAATTGTTGCAGATATGGATTTAAATAAGACCTATGATGGGTTGTCAAAAACGCTTGGCGAAACATTGCTAACACCAACCAAAATTTATGCAAAAGCAATTAAGCTAGTACTGGATAACCATGATGTCAAAGGGATTTCCCATATTACTGGTGGCGGGTTTTATGAAAACTTCCCACGCATGCTTCCGGAAGGACTTGGGGTTACATTAAACAAATCAAGCTGGGACGTACCTGAAGTTTTCCCATTTTTACAAGAAAAAGGGAATATTCCGGACAAAGATATGTACGGCGTATTTAATATGGGAATCGGGATGGTGCTTGTTGTGGCGGAGACGGAAAAAAATGCAGTCATCAATAGATTACGTGAAAATGGTGAAGTAGCTTCTGTCATCGGAAGTGTAGTAGCGGAAGAAGGAGTGCATTTCCAGTCATGACAAAAGCAAAGGCAGCGGTATTTGCGTCCGGAACAGGTAGTAACTTTCAAGCGTTGATGGATACGGAACATCTGGCTTGTGAAATTGTACTACTCGTTTGTGATCAATCGGATGCCAGTGTCATCGAAAAGGCTGCTAAATCGAAAATTCCTACATTTATTTTTAATGCAAAAGCATATCCATCCAAGGAAGCTTATGAAAAGCAGCTCGTTCAAAAACTACAAGAAGTGAACGTATCGTGGGTTTTTCTAGCTGGTTATATGCGTATTGTCGGACCAACATTGTTACAGGCATTTGAAAGAAAAATTGTTAATATTCATCCATCATTACTCCCGGCATTTCCAGGAAAGGATGCGATTGGTCAAGCCTTTCAGTCAGGTGTCGAAACTACAGGTGTGACGGTTCATTTTATTGACGAGGGTATTGATACAGGACCAATCATTGCCCAAGAATCGGTAGCTATTTTATCAGGAGATACGGAAGCAACATTAAAGCAGCGTATTCAACAGGTTGAACATGCATTATATCCAAGGGTCGTTAATCAATTGTTACAATCATCGTCTAACTTTTAATCGTGAGGAGCTTTTCTATGAAAAAACGAGCGTTAATCAGTGTTTCTAATAAAGATAATATAACGGCATTTGCCCAGGGTCTTCATGATCTGGATTATGAAATTATTTCTACCGGCGGCACATTGCGTGTGATTCAAGAAGCAGGTATCCCTGCTAAAGCAGTAGATGAAGTGACAGGCTTTCCAGAAATATTAGACGGCCGTGTGAAAACATTACATCCATTCATTCATGGTGGCTTACTCGCAAAAAGAGATAACCAAGCACATCTGGATCAATTGAAAGCAAATGAAATCACACCGATTGATATGGTCGTGGTTAATCTGTATCCATTTAAAGAAACACTGGCGCGGGAAGGTGTTTCTGACGAAGAAATTATCGAAAATATTGATATAGGTGGCCCATCCATGCTACGTGCAGCAGCGAAAAACTTCGCTGACGTTGCAATTGCAGTGGATCCAGCTGATTATGAAGCGATATTAGAAGCATTGCGTAACGATCAGTTAGACTGGAAAAAGCGTCAGCAGCTGGCAGCAAAAGTTTTCCGCCATACCGCACATTATGATGCCATGATTGCGAACTATTTTTCTGTCCAAACTGAAGAAGCCTATCCAGAAACGTATACTGTTACATATGAAAAGGTGCAGACATTACGTTACGGGGAAAACCCACATCAGCAAGCAGCATTTTATAGAACACCACTGCCTGTCCGTAATAGTCTAGCAACCGCCAAGCAATTACATGGAAAAGAACTATCTTATAATAATATTCAGGATGCGAATGCAGCACTCGACATCTTAGCTGAATATGAAGACCCGGCAGCTGTAGCGGTCAAACATATGAATCCATGTGGTATCGGTGTTGCAGATAATATGAATGACGCGTTTAAAACGGCATTTGACGCGGATCCGATCTCTATCTTTGGTGGGATTGTCGCATGTAACCGTGAAATAGATCAGGCAACAGCAGAACAATTAAGTAACATATTTTTAGAGATTGTCATTGCTCCTGCTTTTGCTCCTGATGCGCTTGAAATTTTAACGAAAAAGAAAAACATTCGTTTGCTAGAATTAGAGATGCAAGAGGGCGAAGCTGCAAATCACAAACTAACAACAGTAAAAGGTGGCGCACTGATTCAAAGTAGTGACGATGGTAAAACGACCGCAGCAGATTTGCAAGTAGCAACAAAACGCCAACCAACAGCAGAAGAAATAACCGATTTATTGTTTGCTTGGAAAGCTGTTAAGCATGTGAAATCAAATGCGATTGTACTCGCAAAGTCGAATCAAACACTTGGCGTTGGCGCAGGACAAATGAACCGGATTGGAGCAGCAAACATTGCAATCGAACAAGCTGGCGACAAAGCATCCGGATCTGTCATGGCATCTGATGCATTTTTCCCAATGCCGGATACTGTTGAAGCAGCAGCAAAATCTGGTGTAACAGCAATTATCCAGCCGGGCGGTTCTAAGCGTGACCAAGACTCTGTTGATGCTTGTGATCAGCATGGCATTGCAATGGTCTATACAGGTATGCGTCATTTTAAACATTAATATAGGTTGTTCAAAAAGTCCGGTAAAAATGACACATCGAATTTCTTCGTTAGCTTGCTATTCCGTTCCTCACGTATTAAATACATACGTTCTGGTACTCAAAGCTACGCTGCCTCGAACTTCTCGGTCCTTTTTATCCTCCTTTTGAACACGTAATAATATGAAAGACAGGAGAGGTTTCATATGAACGTTTTAGTTGTTGGTCGCGGTGGTCGCGAGCATAGCATTGTAATGAAACTAGCGGATAGTAAGCAAGTGAATAATATTTACGTGGCCCCTGGGAATGGCGGGATCGGGAAGCATGCAACATGCGTTCCAATTGATGAAATGGATTTGGATGGTCTTGTCGCATTCGCGGAGAAAGAGGCGATTGACCTAACGATAGTTGGACCGGAAAATCCATTAAATGCTGGGATAGCTGATCGCTTTCAACAGAAAGGTCTCGCGGTCTTTGCACCAACAAAAGCTGCAGCACTTCTGGAAGGAAGTAAGAGCTTTGCCAAAGCATTTATGAACAAACATGAAATTCCAACTGCTGACCATAAAACCTTTACTAACGCAGATGATGCCAAGCATTATATCGAAGAAAAAGGGGCGCCGATCGTTATTAAAGCGGACGGGCTTGCAGCTGGGAAAGGTGTTGTTGTGGCAGAGACAAAAGCACAAGCCTTAGCTGCAGTTGACGATATGCTTGTTTCCAAAGCTTTTGCTGATGCTGGTGCAAAGGTCGTTGTAGAGGAATTCTTAGACGGAAAAGAATTTTCATTAATGGCTTTCGTGCACAAAAATAACGTCTATCCAATGGTTACAGCAAGAGATCATAAACGGGCATTTGACAATGATCAAGGGCCAAACACTGGCGGAATGGGCGCATTTGCCCCGGTTGAAGATGTTTCTGATGCAGATTTAACCTTTGCAGTGAACGAAATTTTGCAAAAGACGGCAGATGGTCTAGTGGAAGATGGTCGCTCATTTACTGGAATTTTATATGCCGGACTTATTATGACTACGAAAGGGCCAAAAGTGATTGAATTTAACACGCGCTTTGGGGACCCGGAAACCCAGGTTGTCCTGCCATTGTTGGAGAACGATCTTGTCCAAGTGCTGATGGACGTGATGGATGGCAAAGACCCGCAGCTGAAATGGGAAAAGAATGCTTGTGTTGGCGTCGTTGTCGCATCCAAAGGCTATCCGGCTGCATATCAAAAAGGAATGTTGCTACCAGAAATGGCGACGACAAAAAGTTGCTTCACGATACATGCAGGAACAAAGCTCGTCGGGGAGAAGCTAGTGTCAGATGGTGGACGTGTATTACTCGTCGGCGCTAAAAATGTTTCACTGCAAGCAGCAGCTGAAAGTGCCTATGCTGGATTGGAAGTCCTATCACATACAGAAGACTTTTTTTACCGCAAGGATATTGGAAAACAATAAAAAAGTAGGAAGCCACGATTTTTTTAGTGGCTTCCTACTTTTTTATAATCACGTATGCGGCGAGCGCTGAACCACCTGCCCCAAGCGCCGGACCATCTGTCCTGAACGCCGGACCTCCCGCCTCGAGCGCTGAACCTCTTGTCCCGGACGCTGGACCACCTGTCACGAACGCTGAACCTCCTGTCCTGAACGCCGGACCAGTCAAGTCCCAAATCCTGTGTAAATTAGTTTTACAATGTTAACCGATCAGGTGGCATATTATATAATCAAAATTACAAAGCACTGAGATAAA
>NZ_JAFBEA010000010.1 GCF_016908515.1 Virgibacillus halotolerans | reverse complement strand
CATCTAAAGGCAAGCCTTTAGATGTTCGAAAAACAGTCTCTGTTTTTCTTGACATACTGGTTGTTTTGTTCAGTTTTCAAGGAGCAAATGTTTTGTGCTGCGTTTTTTCAGCAACTTTTAAATAATATCATGCCATTGCGTTCTTGTCAATAACTATTTTCATATTTTCAAAGACGCTTTTTGCGGCAGAAGTTCACTATATATCTTTTATCGGTGAAAGTCAACAAGTTTTTTAATAAGAAATTGGGTTTGACGGATACCTTCTACTATAATGGTTAAATTAATTCTGTTACAACGTTACAAATTTCGCTTGCATAAAAGCGGAGCCTTGGGACTAAAAGGACTAATTAAAAACCACTGGCGAACAGTTATGACTATATGCCAGCAAGGTTTTGTTAAGCGCAGGACCCTTTTAAGTTCTGTTTTTGCACAATGGAATGCATCTACAATGTATTAGATAAAAAAACCTATCCAGTGTGCCGTACTCATTCATCAGATCAAACGACTCCCAATTCCATCTACCCTTATACTCTATATAACAATCAATATATTCATCACAGTGATAAAGATATTGTTTAATAATTAAATCAAAGATACGCTTGTTACAGCCTTCTAATGCATATTATAATAAAAAATTTTGAACCGCAGGCGTGCTAAAGTTTAATAGGACCCCATCCCAGTTATTATCGTCGTGTAACTTAAATCGTCTTTTCTAGTTCAGCTATGCAATCTTCTAATTTTTTCCTCGCTTGTGTCCGACAATTATAAACAAACATTTCATAGCATTTATTCATATCCAGTATATCCCAATGATGTCGATGATATTAACAAAAAAGCAGAGATATAATTTTCGCTTCTATATAATGCTCATAAAATACTTCTTCTCAAAGTACAGTCGGATTATCTAAAAACGAATATGGTTTATCATAATAATCTTCAGGGGGTACACATTTCACTTCGTTGCCTCTTAAGAAAAAGAGCTAATGCGCCTGCCCACGTCATTCGTTATTCCAAGACTATTTTTCATTTGCGAAATATTGTGTAATCGATAAAAATTGGCATCAATTGAGAATATAAGTTTTTGTTTCAAATTCATTCAATACTCGCTTTTGCAATTATTGCTTAGCTAAAAAGAACTTCCATAGCAACAATCCAGCTGAATAATGATCATTCCTATTATTATAATTGACAAATGTTACGTTATATATAATAATGAGTGTTGGATTAGAATTATTATAGTTAACTATCGAAGTATTATTATTAATTTTCAGTATAAATTAACTATATAATTCAAAAAAAGTATCAGGAGGAAGATTATTTATGTCTATAATTGGAAAAGAAATACTACCATTCAAAGCATCAGCTTACGATAGTACCAGCGGTGAATTCATCGATGTTACTGATGAAAATCTAAAAGGGAAGTGGAGCATTGTTTGCTTCTACCCAGCGGACTTTTCATTCGTTTGCCCTACAGAACTAGAAGACCTACAAAACCAATATGCAACACTAAAAGAACTTGGCGCTGAAGTTTATTCTGTTTCAACAGATACTCATTTCGTTCATAAAGCATGGCATGACCATTCGGATGCAATTAGCAAAATCGAATATATCATGGTTGCTGACCCTTCACAAACAATCTCCCGCAATTTCGATGTGCTGGACGAGGAACTTGGTCTTGCACAACGTGGTACATTCATTATTGACCCAGATGGTGTTGTACAAGCAGCTGAAATCAATGCAGACGGCATCGGCCGTGACGCAAGCACGCTTGTTGGCAAAATTAAAGCGGCACAATATGTTCGTGAAAATCCAGGCGAAGTTTGCCCAGCAAAATGGGAAGAAGGTTCCGAAACACTTAAACCAAGTCTTGATCTTGTAGGTAAAATTTAAGGAGTGCAACCCATGTTATTAGATGCAGATATAAAAGCACAATTAGCCCAATATCTTCAAATGCTGGAGAGCAATGTGCTTCTCAAAGTTAGTACGGGATCTGATGATATTTCCCGCGACATGTTGGAGCTAGTGGATGAATTAGCTACCATGTCACCAAAAATTAAAGTAGAACACACACAACTGGAAAGAACACCAAGTTTTAGTGTGAATCGTGTCGATGAAGATACTGGCATCACTTTTGCCGGTATCCCACTTGGACATGAATTTACTTCATTAGTGTTAGCGTTGTTGCAGGTGAGCGGCAGAGCACCGAAAGTTGATCAAAAGTTCATTGACCAGATTAAAGGCATTGAAGGAACCTATCATTTTGAATCCTACATTAGCCTAAGCTGTCAAAATTGTCCTGACGTTGTGCAGGCATTGAACGTAATGAGTGTGCTAAACCCTAGCATCACGCATACCATGATTGATGGTGCAGCTTTTAAAGAAGAAGCGGAAAGCAAAAACATCATGGCGGTACCTACTGTGTTCCTAAATGGCGATTCATTCGGTGGTGGCCGTATGACACTGGAAGAAATTCTTGCCAAGATGGGCAACGCACCAGATGCTTCGGAGTTTGAAGACAAAGATCCATACGAAGTCCTTGTTGTTGGCGGTGGTCCAGCTGGAGCAAGTGCCGCGATCTACGCAGCACGTAAAGGTATTCGTACAGGTATTGCTGCTGAACGTTTCGGTGGTCAAGTCAACGATACAGCAGGTATTGAAAACTTTATTAGTGTCAAGCGCACGGAAGGCCCTAAATTCGTGTCAAGCCTTGAAGAGCACGTCAAAGATTACGACATTGATGTGATGAATTTACAACGTGCCACTCGTTTAGAAAAGAAAGACCAAATTGAAATTGAACTGGAAAATGGTGCGGTTCTAAAAAGTAAAACCGTCATCCTTTCCACAGGTGCACGCTGGCGCAAAATTGGCGTACCCGGTGAAGATGAATTCAGAAATAAAGGCGTTGCATACTGTCCACACTGTGATGGTCCATTGTTTGAAGGTAAACATGTAGCTGTTATTGGTGGAGGTAACTCCGGTGTCGAGGCAGCAATTGACCTCGCAGGAATTGTGAAACATGTAACAGTTCTTGAATTTGCACCGGAATTGAAAGCTGATTCTGTACTCCAGGATCGTCTAAATAGCCTGCCAAATGTTACTGTCATCAAAAATGCACAAACAAAGGAAATTACCGGTTCAGACAACGTAAACGGTATTACTTACATTGAGCGTGATACAGAAACAGAACAACACATCGAACTGGAAGGCGTATTTGTCCAAATCGGTCTTGTACCAAATACAGACTGGCTGGGCGATGCAGTTAAGCGCAATAAGTTCGGCGAGATCGTTGTAGATAAATATGGTGCAACAAATATTCCTGGCGTGTACGCCGCAGGGGATTGTACCGATGCACCGAACAAACAGATCATTATTTCCATGGGATCTGGTGCGAATGCTGCCTTAGGTACATTCGATTATCTGATCCGGAATTAATGATAGAATAGTAATACTGAAAGTCACTTCGCTATCCGAACGATAGCAAAGTGACTTTCTTTTTTTATCTCTTACGTAGCTTGTTATTGACCCCGCTATTTTAAATCGATTAGTAACCCAATTCTTCCTTCGCAATGCGGACAATATATTTTAATTTCTCCCATTGCGCTTCCTCCGTCAATATATTTCCATGATGTGTAGAAGCAAAGCCGCATTGCGGGCTGATGCAAATTTGTTCACGTGGAATATATTGGGTTGCTTCTTTAATACGTGCTTGGATATTTTCTTTATTTTCCAGTTCTCCCGATTTCGATGTAAACAGACCAAGCACAACCTGCGCGCCATCATTTGGTATGTAATCAAGTGGCTTAAAGTCTCCAGAACGGTCATCATCATATTCAAGGAAAAAGCCATCCACGTTTTCTTTGGCAAATAATGTTGGTGCAATCAGCGCATAGCTGCCTTCAAATGCCCAGTTGGATCTATAGTTACCACGGCAAAGGTGTGTCGTGACATACAAATCATCTGGCTTGCCTTCCAGCACCTCATTCACAACTTTCAATGCCAATTCAATAAGACGCTCTCTTGGGTATTTCCCATCATTGAAAGGGATGTCCGGTGAAGAAAGTCCAGCAATATACACATCATCAAATTGCAGGTAACGTACACCCGCGTCATAAAATGCCTGTAATGCATCACGGTATGTTTGAATAATATCATTTGCATATTCCTCGATATCCGAATAAATAGCCTCGTCACGAATGCCCTCATTAAACAGCTGATTCGGGCTTGGGATCGTCTGTTTGGCAACCGCACGGCCATCAACAATTTCATTAAACAAAATAAAATCTTTAATGTGCGGATGATCCGCGTTGAATGAAATTTTACCTGTGTTACGGACATCATATCTCTCCGTTTCTTCCCCGTGAAATTTAAAGCCAGTTTCCGGTACATAGCCTTCCACACCATTTAAATGTTCCAGAAAATCAGTATGCCAGAATCTCCGTCTAAATTCCCCATCTGAAACAGCTGACAAACCAACTTCAATTTGTTTATCCACGATACGCTTGATTTCTTTTGTTTCAATTTCATATAGCGCTTCCGCCGAAATATTCCCTGTTTCAAAATCTTTTCTCGACTGATGGATACTTTCCGGACGTAACAAGCTTCCAACATGATCTGCTTTAAATGGTGCTTTCGTTAATGTGATTGACATATAAATTCCTTCTCTCCATTTTAGTTTTTTAAAACACATAGAATGTTACTATGTGATCCGCAGCCCGACTACACTTCGCTTTCCTCGGGCGAGTGGCAAGTCTCCTCGGGCAAAGCCCTGTGGGGTCTTGCCTATCTCTTGGTTCCCGAAGGAGTCTTCGTGTATTCGGGCTGCTCAGAATTTCCCTGATTCAACAGCAACAATCTTTTAGATAATATCTCTTTTTAAAACGATACACGATTAAATCAAAGTCTTCGGTCATTTTGTGCCTTCTATCATCCCCGTAAAGTGAATTTTGCTGTTACAGGGGGTTTTTCCTATATGAAAAAACCCCCTTCTTGAATTAGAAGAGGGTACGTTGTCGTAGTTATTCACTCCTCTTATCTTCAAGCATTACGCTTCTGGAATTGGCACAGTACTCTTACAAGTCTGTTGCCGAGGTATCAAAGGGCCAGTCCCTCCACCTCTCTGGATAAGAAAATAAAACTATTAAGTTGTTAAGTAATAACTTACAGGGCTTTGTTTGAAATGTCAAGAGGAAAATTGGAAATTGTTTAAAAATTATTGTTGATACATAGGAAAATTACAAAATAAGCGCATTACGTGCCGTGGTATTTATTCACCCTACACAAAACAGCGGCTTCCCTAAAGAGATGCCGCTGTTTATTAGCTTTAAACCATAGTCTGTAAGTTTTCGTTTAGCCCAAGTGTCTGTGCTGTTGCGGTCTGAATTTCTTGGGTAAGTTCCGAGTTTTCCGCCAGTGACTTGCCATAAGAAGGAATCATCTCTTTTATTTTTGGTTCCCAATCTTTTAAATGCTCAGGGAAGCACCTTTCGAAAATATCTAGCATCACGTGAACGGCAGTAGAAGCTCCCGGAGAAGCACCTAGCAACGCAGCAACGGAACCATCACTGGCACTGACAAGCTCCGTACCAAATTGAAGCGTTCCTTTTCCACCGTCATCCGTGTCCTTAATCACTTGCACACGTTGTCCCGCTGTCACGGAATCCCAATCTTCACTTTTAGCATCTGGAATGAATTCCCTTAACGCTTCGATCCGTTGTTCTTTCGATAACATCACCTGTTGAACCAGGTATTTTGTTAGCGACAAATTTTTTGCGCCTGCTGCTAACATCGTAAAAGCATTATTCGGTTTTACAGAACCTAACAAATCCATATTTGAACCCGTTTTTAGAAACTTTGGCGAAAAGCCAGCAAACGGCCCAAATAGTATTGTTTTTTTGTTTTCGATATATCGTGTGTCGAGATGCGGCACAGACATTGGTGGCGCACCAACTGCTGCTTTGCCGTATACTTTTGCATGGTGCTGCGCTACAATCTCAGGATTATTACATACCAGGAATTGTCCGCTTACAGGGAATCCTCCAATATGTTTACTTTCAGGGATACCCGTTTTTTGCAGTAAAGGCAAGGCACCGCCACCGGCACCAATAAAGACGAATTTAGCCGTATGGTGTTCGAGCGTACCGCGTTCAAAGTTCCGCACTTTCACTTCCCAGGAACCGTCTTCCGTACGTTCGATATCATCTACCGTATGATTGTATTTGATATCCACATTTTGGCTCTTTAAGTGATCTAATAATTTACGCGTCAGCGATCCAAAGTTGACATCTGTTCCACTGTCGACCTTTGTTGCTGCTATCGGTTGATCCAATATCCGGTCTTTCATGATAAGCGGGATCCATTCCTTTAGCTTTTCCGGGTCATCGGAAAATTCCATCCCTTGGAACAGCGTATTATTTGAAAGTGCTTCAAATCGCTTTTTTAAATATGTTACATTATCTTTCCCATGTACTAGACTCATATGAGGCAATGGCATGATAAAGTCTTGCGGATTACTTATTAGATTCTTGTTTACAAGATAAGACCAGAACTGCTTGGAAAGCTGAAACTGTTCATTAATGGTTATTGCCTTACTGATATCAATGGATCCGTCCGGTTTTTCGGAGGTGTAATTAAGCTCACACAGTGCAGAATGCCCCGTTCCTGCATTATTCCATTCGTTGGAGCTTTCCTCTCCCGGTTTTTCTAGTTGTTCAAAAATGGTAATCTTCAAATCTGGTGCTAATTCTTTCAATAGTGATCCTAATGTCGCACTCATGATTCCAGCGCCAATTAAGATAACGTCTGCTGTTGTATGATTGTTACTCATTTTTACCTTCCTTACACTTTGAAATTTGCTGAAAGGATGCAGGTGCTCATGTCTTAACAGGTCAGGATAAAATTTAGTCCCACATCATTTCTAATGCAATTATACCTCCTAATATTGTATCACTATTATCTAAAAATCCAAATTTTCATTTACAATTTTACACGGGAGTTCCTTCCATGGAAAAAATCTTGGGGAATAATATTGGGTTGTAAATTAAATTGCCTGATGTTCATCAACGAAAGTCTGTCTATAAACAAAAAAGGACCAGCAACATTCCGCCCGATCCTTTACAAGTTAAATAACATTCGATGATTTATAACGTTTCATTTATATATGACTGTATGGTGTTTGGCAATAACCGATAGAATAACCCTTTATACTTCAGATCCGCCAGACCGGCGATGAAAATAATGATGAGGATGAATAATATAGGCTTCTTTTTGGACATTATGTCAAATGCTCCTTCAATAAAAAACTAATATGTGCTTTTAATACTACTTTAACAAATTTTATTTTAAAATACACAACCGGATGATTATCTGTTTTTTATTTATCAATCCTTCTCCACCATTAAAGCTAACCTATCCCCTATATCTAAAGGCCAATCCCTTTAAAAAATTCCGGGCATAGCGATCGCCGCACCGTTTATAATTCTTATGCCCCTCTTTTCTTAATAAGGCGCTCAATTCTCCTTTTGTCACGATTACATCTGCAGACTTTAATATATCTAACATATCCTCACTTGTTAATGTTAGTGCTATTTTTAATTTCTTTAGCAATACATTATTCACACTTCCGTTGTTCTGAATCGACATGTCTGGTTTGCCTTGCTGACTTGGATTTGGATCTTGTCTACCTCTTTTATATATAATCAAACCATTTAAAAATGACTCTAACATGGAATTACTGCATTCCGTATACTCGTCATCAATTTCTCCATCATCATAGTAGCTGTCTATTGATTTTACAAGCAAATCTTGCAAGTCATCTTCGGTTAACGCAACGCCTCCAAGCTTAAATACCTCTACCATCTCCCCATCCTTTAAATCAAGCGCATATCTTAAACGAATTAATATATCATTGTTATTCATGTCCATCTTAAAACCCCCTAAGGTATTTGCTAAATCCGAGCTTCCTAAATCTCTCGGTTTCATCACAAAAGTTCTTCATATTGTATCATTGTATCTCTAACACTCGCCATACTTCAAGAACCGCTTCTGTTACAGGAATTATCACCCCCTAAACCCAAAACTATTAATCAACACTGCAATTCGCTTCGGCGACTGATCCATATTGTTTGCAACCCATTGTTTTATAACGTAAATGCTGCCACTGATGGTATACGTAATCGCATACTCAGCAATATCCTCATCCATTTCATCATTGGTAATCTGACTTTGGATCATGAATGACCGGATGACATCCATCACGCGTCGTTCAAAGGAATGGTCAGCATTTTCATTAAGAAGTGTCTGGAACATGTCATACTTGGAAACGACATATTCCAGGAGCTTCTCAGTCATCTGCAGTGCTTCCTGTTCCTGTTCAAAGTCGTATTGATTTAAGTACGTATTTAATTCTGTAATGATTTCTTCTTCTATTTGTTCAAGCAAATCAAATTGGTCTTTGTAGTGCGCATAAAAGGTGGAACGGTTAATATCAGCTTGTTCGCAGATTTCTTTAACCGTGATGGAGGAAATCGATTTGGTCTTTAATAAAGTGATTAAACTGTCCATTAAAACGTTTCGTGTGTACTTCTTTCGTCGGTCGAGTTTTTTGTTCATCAAATTGTCACGCTTTCTTTTTCTTTTATTCAACACATTATCGTTCAGTGTTGGTTTTAACACTTTTACCTTTAAATTGTTTGTTGTAAGTCCAACACAGTGTTGTGTATAATAATAATATCGCGTTTAAATGGATGAAGCAAGGAAGGATGAATAGAGACAGCATGACAGATCTTATTTTAAAATATAAAAAATCAATTGTCATCACCTTTAGCGTGCTGGCAATTATTAGTGTAATAGTACAGTTTGGCGTCAAGACCAATTATGATATGGTCGATTATCTGTCAGATGATGCGCCATCCATAAAATCTACAGATGTGATGGATGAAGCGTTTGACGATGACGTGGCCAATACACGGGTCATGATAAAAGACGTCAGCATTCAGGAAGCATTAGCGTACAAGAAAAAATTGGAAGACATTGATGGTATATCTGGTGTGATGTGGCTCGATGATGTGATGGAGATTACTACACCGATCGAAATGGAAAACACAGATACCGTTGAATCGTACTATAAAGACAGCAATGCACTGTTTTCTTTTGAAATTGAAAAAGGAAAAGAAGTGGAAACAACGGATGCGGTCTATGATTTGATCGGTAAGGATAACGCGATGTCAGGAGATGCGTTGGATACGGCAATCTCGCAACAATCGACAGGCGATGAAACGATGAATGCAGCGTTGATCCTTGTACCTGTTGTGATTTTGATTCTGCTGCTATCCACAACGTCATGGCTAGAGCCGGCATTTTTCCTAATTACCATTGGTATATCCGTACTGATTAACATGGGGACGAACATCTTTCTTGGTGAAGTATCCTTTGTTACAGCGGCAGTAGCACCAATCCTGCAGCTCGCTGTATCGCTGGACTACGCCATATTCCTACTTCATAGTTTCAATGATTTCCGGGAGACAGAGGATACGCCAGCGGAAGCAATGAAACTGGCTATAAAGCGTTCATTCCCGGCTATTGCAGCAAGTGCATCAACGACAGTCTTTGGATTTACGGCATTGATGTTTATGCAGTTTGGGCTTGGTGCAGATCTAGGTCTGAACCTATTAAAAGGAATCTTGCTCAGCTTTATCAGTGTAATGATCTTCCTTCCAGCGCTCACATTGCTAATGTATAAAGGCATTGATAAAACAAAACATCGACCTTTCTTGCCAAGCAAATATAATATTGGAAAATATATTGTGAAGCTTCGTATACCTGTCTTATTGATCATCGCTATACTTGTCGTTCCAGCCTTTTTGGCGCAAGGTCAGACGAATTTCCTCTATGGTAATGGGGGGAACCCGGATAATACGCGGGCAGGTCAGGATGAGCAGGCAATTGAAGCTACGTTTGATAAATATACCCCGATGGTTCTGTTAGTACCAAAGGGAGATCTAGCACGAGAAGATCAACTTGTGAAAGATCTAGATAACCTTGATGAAGTGAAAAGTACGATTTCCTATGTGAATGTTATCGGGGCAGGCATTCCGCCAGAGTATCTCGATGAATCCCAAACCGAATCCTTCTTTTCGGAACATTACAGCCGGATCACGTTAAATACGACCACAGATGCAGAAGGGGACGAAGCATTTGCCCTTGTCGAAACGGTTAAAGGTATTGCCGCTGATTATTATGGCGATGATTACCATGCGCTTGGAGAAAGCATGACCATGTATGATATGAGAGACATTGTGGAAGCGGACAATACGCTAGTCAACGCACTGACAGTGATTTCCATTGCGATTGTGCTGCTTGTTACATTCCGGTCGATTTCCTTCCCAGTTATTCTCCTGCTGACGATTGAGACGTCCGTATGGATAAACTTGGCCATTCCGTACTTAACCGATACACCACTTGTTTATGTCGGATATCTGATCATCAGTACGGTGCAACTGGCGGCGACGGTCGATTATGGAATCTTGTTTACCGAAAACTACACACGGCTTCGTAAAGAAATGAGCGCACTGGATGCCGTCAAGAAGACGATTAATGAGAAAATATTCTCTATCGGGGTGTCTGCGTCTATTTTGTCTAGTGTCGGTTTTATTTTATCAGTGACGTCATCAGACCCGATCGTCGGATCCATTGGGCTCTTGCTCGGACGTGGTGCATTGTTGGCATTTCTGTTAGTGGTGTTCTTCTTGCCGGCATTACTACTTGCGCTTGACAAAGTTATTGAAAAAACAACTTGGAAACCGAACTTTTTCAAAGGGAAAGAGGAGTGATATCATGCGATTGAAACAAATAGCAGCTGTGATGATGGGAACCGTTTTAGTATTTGGCTCCCTTCCTTTCTCCGCGTTAGCGAAAGACAAGGAGAATGAGGACGCTGAAAAAGGCAAATATGCCATGAAGGACGAAGCAATTTACGGTAAGCTAGAGGCAAATGGTGCCTTGCAGAATATGTATGTAGTGAACACATTCCGTGACACGAAGCCTGGCACCATCACGGACCATGGCGATTATACAAATGTTCGTAACTTAAGTAATTTAACGGATATCAAACAGACAGACGATGGTAAGGTTCGTTTTCAGGCAGAAAAGGAAGATAAGGATTTTTATTATCAAGGAAACATCGACAACCAACCATTACCATGGGATATTGATATCACCTATATGCTAGATGGAAAAGAAATCGACCCGCATGAATTAGCCGGCAAAAAGGGGTCACTGGAATTACAGATCAAGACCTCTGGCAATGACGCTGTCGATCCTGCGTTTTTCGAAAATTATATGATGCAAATTTCACTGACGCTTGATCCAGTGCATTTTGATAAGATCCAAGCTCCGGATGCAAACAAAGCGAAGTCTGGTAAAGATACCGCATTAACCTTTACCGTTATGCCGGGCAAGGAAGAAACATTCATTGTATCTGCCGATGTGAAAGATTTGGAAATGGATCCAATCGAGATATCAGCAACACCCGCTTCCATGTCGATTGATGACCCAGACTTGGGCGATATGAAAGGCGACATGAGTTCACTAGCAGACGCGATTAAAGAGATTAATGGTGGTGTCAACGATTTGAAAGGTGGCATTTCAGATCTAAATAATGGCGCTGCGGAACTACGCAACGGATCCAGTAGCTACCTAGATGGGATCAACCAATTGGATCAGTCTTCCGGCGAACTCATCAGTGGATCTTCGGAAATTAATGATGTTTTACAACAAGTAAGTGACGCATTACAAGGCGCTCCAGATGAAATGCCCGACGCAGGTGACCTGAAGCAATTACCTGAAGGCATCCGTGCATTAGCAGATGGTTTGGCGGAAACTGCTGATGGCCTTGATGAACTGCGTGATAACTACGATATAGCCTATAGTAATTTGCGTGAGGCGATAAGTGGGATCCCTAATAGTGACATCACAGAAGACCAAATCGAGGAACTTTTAAAAAGTGACGTCGATCAGGATGTTGTCAACCAATTGATCGATTCCTATGAATCCGCTCAGAAAGTGAAAGGTACGTACCAGGAAGTGAAAGAAGCATTTGACACCACGACAGGAACATTGGAAGACGTTTCTAGTTCGGTAAGAGAAATGGCAGATGGAGCGAATGCTACTGCGGCTGAAATTGAGAGTGGATTGGATTCTATAGACGGATTAGATGAACTAGGAGATCTGCAAACAGGTATATCAGAGCTTTCATCTCAGTACCAAACTTTCCATCAAGGTTTAGTAGCATATACGGACGGTGTTAGCGATTTGGCATCGAACTATCAAGCTATCGATAAAGGTATCGGTGGACTTGCAGATGGTACGGCTTCTCTGAAGGATGGCGCCGGAGATCTTCAAGACGGCACGGAAGAACTGGAAGGAGAAACCAGTGATTTGCCAGGGGAGATGCAGTCCGAGATAGATAAAATGATGGAAGAATATGATGGATCTGATTTCGATCCAATATCGTTTGTATCCGAAAAAAATAAAAATGTCGATGTCGTTCAATTTGTTTTGCAAACCGAATCAATTGAAGTAGAAGAACCAGAAGAAAAAGAAGAAGTGAAGGAAGAAGAGAAAGGTCTTTGGGAACGTTTCTTGGATTTGTTCCGGTAAAAGACGGAAATATTAAGAGATGTGATATAAGCTGACAATAATTGAAGCTGGATCAGGGGCGATTTGAAATTACTAAAAAAGCCAGAGGGACAGTCCCTCTGGCTTTATTTAATCTCTTATAATGCTTGGGTCTGCTTCAGGGTCCTTCCACACAAAGGTTATCCCAATGCCGATTGCTAGTGTTATTGCTGCAAAGTAAAAAGGATAATTCAGGTCCACATCAAACAGCAGTCCCCCAATGACCGGTCCGAGCACGTTACCAATACTGGTAAACATCGAGTTCATACCCGCGGCAAATCCTTGTTCTTTCCCTGCAATTCTGGACAGATAGTTGGTAACGGCCGGCCGCATTAAATCAAAGCCGATAAAAATGGTAATCGTAACAAGCAAAATGGCGTAATAATCATGTACAATCGTCATGAAGAAAACCATAACAGTTGAAAATATTAAGCTATATCGAATCAGTCGGACCTCACCAATCCATTTAAGTAGATGATCAAACAACACAACTTGAAAAATGGCACCGAGCACGCCACCACCAGTAATCATAATTGCAATATCCTTTGGTGTAAAACCAAAATTACGATCCGCAAACAACGAGAACAGCGATTCAAAAGACGACAAACCAAATGATGTAATAAAGATAATGATAAAAGAGATGAGATAAACAGGTATGAGAATCCTTTTCCATCCTGTAGGTGTACCTGCTATTTGCTCTTCCTGGTGTCGCTCAGGTTCACCTAGTAGAAAAACAGACATGACAAATGCCACCAGCGCGAAACCAGCTGCAAAAAAGAAAGGTACTCTCGTTCCAAAGTTCGCTAAGAATCCACCTATTCCCGGCCCTATAATAAATCCTGTTGAGATAGCTGCCGACATATATCCAAGTGCTTTTGGCCGATATTCAATGGATGTAATATCAGCAATATATGCGGTTACAGCAGGCATGATAAAGGCCGCACTGATCCCCCCAAGCATGCGCGATAAAAACAGCACAACGACGCCTTGGCCAATACCGAATAGAAATTCAGAAAAAGCAAAGATCACTAACCCAATCAAAATCATCCTTTTGCGTCCATAGCGATCCACCCATTTTCCTGAAATCGGTGAAGCAAGCAGCTGCAAAAAGGCAAAAGCTGCGACTAAGTAACCAACCATCGATCCAGACAAATGTAATTCGTTCATAATGGTTGGTACGACAGGGATGACAAGACTAATCCCCAGAAATATTAAAAATAGATTTATGAGTACGATAATAAGAGGTATCGTTTGTTTTTTATCCATATGTTGTTGCTCCTTTATAGACGTATAAGCATATTTAAAGCCCCCCGAGCGAAAGAGTCAATCTTTTTATTTGTTCAGCAAGGAAATAGTAATATTCTAAAGGTTTTGTTATATAAAAAGTGTACCAGAACTGCTGTATAAGCATGCACGCCCATGTAAAACTTCTCACTTTTTATAGCGTTTCCTGGACGGCACTTTTACATTCGGCAAATAGCATAACGTTGTGGATCATCTACAATATAGTTACCTTAAAACTTACAAACGCTGAAGGTACGCTTTAATCTTCGCTGCCATCAGTTATCCTCTTTCAAGTTTTTATCCTGTTTATACCGGTATAAACAGGATATTAGACTAGGCTGATTCTAGTTTATTATCCTATTTAGTGGATTTTTAAACGCCCTCACAAATTCCCAAACCGTCCATATGCCTTATTAAATATCAACTCCACCGTACCTGTTGGACCGTTCCGTTGCTTAGACAGAATAACTTCCATCCTATTTTTCCTCTCAGAATCCCTATCATAGTAATCATCCCGGTACAGAAATGAAATGACGTCTGCATCCTGTTCTATATTTCCTGACTCTCTGAGGTCTGACATGAGTGGACGCTTATCTGGACGTGACTCCACGCCCCTTGATAACTGGGACAGTAATACAATTGGAATGTTCAACTCGACTGCAAGTAGCTTTAACTCACGTGTTATCTCACCTATTTCCAGGTCACGACGTTCATGCTTGCCTGTTGGGGTCATCAATTGTAAATAATCAATGATCGCTACATGTTTGGCTTCAGGATTGTCATGAACCTTTTTTCGAATCGCAGAACGGATATCAATCACCGTTCGCATTTGGTCATAAATCGCTAGTTTCCAGTTAGAAATAGTCCCGACCGCATTGATGGCCCGTTCATAATCTACTCCTGAAAAAGCCATGTTCCGCCATTTTTGACTGTTAATCATCCCTACAGACGAGATCATTCGTTGCAGGAGTAGCTTGGTTCCCATTTCCAAACTAAAGACCAATGACGTCCCACCATTTGCTGCATGACCAGCTGCTAGATTCAGTGCGAACGCAGTTTTGCCAACGGAAGGCCTTGCAGCAACAATAATCAACTCTCCCCGTTGTAATCCACCCGTCATATCATCTAAGTCTTGAAAAGATGTACCAAACCCAGATTGCTCCTCTGTCGGAAAACACATATCATCGGTGATTTCAAGCAAATAATCATAGGTTGTCTTATCCTGCTTGTCCACCCCTACTTGACGGAAATTCTGTAATTTTGTAATGAGTGCGTCTAATGCTTGATCCGTGGGGTCTTCAGCAAACTGTAAGGCACATGTTTTTGACATCTTTGCCCGATACGCATCAAAGATTAAGCGTTCATGATGCTTCATCGCTGCCGTACTTGCTACAGATTCCACCATTTCTAGTAAGTAAGTGGTTCCACCTACTTGCGTAATCGCGTCCCCCAGTTTGGTCGTCACTGTTACCATGTCGATAAAATCATTTTGATCAGACACCTCCTTCATGGCCCGGAATATCCGTCGATGATTTGCATAGTAAAAATGTGCTTCCTGTACCAGTAGTTCTTTGAAAAGTATCCCATCCTTCAGCACAGATCCAAGTACCGATGCTTCCGCTTCATTATTGGCAATGGCTGTCATTTGCTTTGTCCTTTACTAGTTTGACCATTTGTTGATGGAAAACCTGCTTGATTTCGTCAGGTACCTTGGATGCTTCAACACGCCATCTTTTTATTTTCTCCAAGTGGTCATTGTTTTCGACCGGATAGGCAGCAATTTCCGCAATCGTAGGTGGATAGGGACAGGTAGCCAAATGAGAAGATAGCTTTTCCATTACCAGCTTATAATCCATCGGTTTCAACTGTGGAATAAGCATTTGTGCTTTCTTCTTTGATATCTCATACTTCGGGTAAATATCTCTAATCGCTTCCAGCACTTGAATCGCTTCACTTTTATCCATTTCATACCTCCTCCCGTAGTTCATCGAATAGGGATTGTTTACTTTCTTTCGCCGGTTTTCGGAATGGAACTGTGTTATTTTTTCGAGCGTTCTTTCGTTTTTCATAGGCTTGTACCGATTCAAGGGTTGCTAAATTGGCTTCACGCCATTCCTCTAAAATCTTTTCCAGGTAGCTAAACGTTCGCCCGCCATATTTAGTAGTCTGCTTCATGGCCTCTAACACAATTGGCTCACCAACTAAATCGCCCCATTGCTTCAGTTCATCCTTCACAATTGGACCTGGCTTCCCGATGTTTTGTTCGTAAATAGTGAACAAAGGTTGCGCACGTTTGTCCTCTTTTCTTCTCTCTTGTTTTTCTTTATGTTTCTGTTTAAGTACGGGCTGAAACTCGCCTATGGATTCGCCCCGGAACGCGTCTGGTAATGAGCCTACAGATTCGCCTTGTGATTGGTATAAAGATTGGTATGTGGATTCGCCTTGATACTGGTCATTCAATTGGTATGCTGATTCGTCTTGCGATTGGTATAACGTGGACTCATCTGTACGCGTTAGTGAAATCATTTCATAGACAGATGCTTGTCCTCTTTTGCCTTTTTCAAAATCAATTAATCCTTGTTCTTTCAACTTGTTCCTTGCATCCAGTAAGCCTTGTTTGGTTAAACCCGATAATTGCCTGACAATCGCGTTCGGCGCATTAAACCTTTTCTTCCATCTTGCTGTATTGTTGATGCTCATCAACGTGTACCATAAAGAAACAGCATTAGCCGGCAGCTCATTCGATAATAGCCACTCTCTAAATCCATTCAATTCTTTAATATAATTCATGTCTATCTTCCCTTTCCCTAAGCCTATATGTAAGGCATTCTTTTTAACGTACAAATAAACCTGCAGCTTAGCTGTGCAGGTTTGTATACTCTTGGTCTTGTATCCATAGATCAATGGATTCTTTCGTGAACAAAATGCGATTTTGTACTTTCAAGTGTGGAAGTTGCTTCTGTTTTACCATGATATAAATTGTATCTGTGTGAACCCCAAGATAATTCGCGACTTCCTTAACGGTTATTGTTTGTCGTTCCAATGCTAACCCTCCTTTTTGTAATCTTTATTTTTACTGTTACTACAGCAAATCGAAAAAGATTGGTGAAGATGAAGGTGTAACATTACTGATAGAAACAGAAAATAACACCTTCTATCTTAATAATCGTACGAAGGTGGGTTTAGGAGGCATGAATTGGAAAATTTATTTTGGGAAATGATATTTGGTGGTTTTGGGTGGTGCGAGTAGGTGGTATTTATGGAGTGAAGAGGGTAAATGATATTAACAGAGGGGGTAGGCGATTAGTGGGATGGGGTTGCTGAAGAAGTTGTTAAGGATGGTCTTCTAGGGGATAGCTTTCTGGTA
Source organism: Virgibacillus halotolerans (assembly GCF_016908515.1). Taxonomy (GTDB): domain Bacteria; phylum Bacillota; class Bacilli; order Bacillales; family Amphibacillaceae; genus Virgibacillus_M; species Virgibacillus_M halotolerans. Next base: position 135,012 of record NZ_JAFBEA010000010.1, on the reverse strand, counting down.
TAGGGATGGAATAAAAGGCACCGCAAGTTCAATCATTTGCGGTGCTGTATATCTGGATCCACATGCTTTTGTATAAAGTTATCGGTCAGTAAGACTATTTCAAAAGATGAGATCTAACGGCCTACGACTAACTGAATTTTTCCATATTTTATTGAAATACATTTTACTTATGATAAGGCTCCCCCCTAATAATCCGAAACGCCCGATACACCTGCTCCAACAAAACCAACCGCATTACCTGATGTGGAAAAGTCATCTTAGAAAATGACAAGGCCAAATCACTCCGCTTCTCCACTGCTTCACTTAACCCCAGTGATCCACCAATCACAAAAGCAATCTTACTTTTCCCATAGGTAGCTAGTTCGTCCATCTTTGCTGCGAGCTGTTCCGAACTTAGCATCTTGCCGTTGATTTCAAGGGTAATGACGAACGTATCTGGATGGATACTCCCTAGAATACGTTCGCCTTCTTTTTGTTTCACTTCCAGCATCTGGGCTTCACTCATGTTTTCCGGTGCCTTTTCATCCGCTAATTCGATGATATCAACCTTGGCATAGGCAGTCAGCCGTTTCAAATATTCCTGGATGCCCTGTTTGAGGTATTTTTCCTTTAATTTCCCGACTGCAATAATGGATATTTTCATATGATTTTTTCCGTCCTTTTTCTTAAGTAATCCGTAAAACGATTCCATCAATCTTCAGGGCCTTGAACATCTTTCGGGTCAAATACATTGGAATTCGCTTCTATTCGTTCTACAAACTCATCCATTGCACTGTATCCCTGTTGTTGGAGATACCAGTTATTTGCCGCCGCTTCAATTAATCCAGCCACATCCCGTCCTGGCTGTAGTTGGATCTCAATATGTGGGACGGATACACCCATATATTTCCTGAATTTGGGTTCAATCTCCAATTCATTATTCAAAGAGTCGTCGTCCCACTTTGTCAGTTTGATATCCAGCGCAATACGAGTCTCTTCCTGGAATGCCTTTCTTCCATATAGCCGAACGACATTTAACAATCCAATACTGCGAAGCGCAAGAAATTCCTTATTCGTCTCATTGTGTGTTCCAAGCAAGGTTCGGTGACTGAGCTTTTTGAGTACAACGATATCATCCGCAACCAAGCGATGTCCGCGCCGAATTAGCGTATGTGCTGTTTCACTTTTTCCAACTCCTGAATTTCCGCGCAATATGATTCCTATTCCAGAAACATTAATGCAAACGCCGTGCACCGCTATTTCATCCGCTAATATTTTTATCATATAAGCATCAAGCTTTGCAATAAATTCTGAGGTAGCCTCCGTCGTGTATAATAATGGGATTGCTTCCTCGGTACAATATTGCTTTAAATAGTCCAGTCCAGTCTGTCCATGCGTAACAATGAAGCAGGGTGGATGATATTTGACGATATTTCCTATTCGTTGTTTACGTTCATCCTCATTTAGTTTGTGCAGAAAAGTGATTTCCTTCCTACCAAGTACCTGCACACGATTCATCGGAAAGAAGTCAAAGTAACCGACAAATTCCAAACCGGGTCGGTGCGCCTTTGATTGCGTGATCGTTCGCTGCAATTGGCTATTCCCTGCTAATATTTTTAATGAAAACTTGTGAACCAAACTTTCAATCGTAATTGCCTTTTCCTGCATTCCACACCCCATCCTTCCACATCGGCTTCTTTTTAGAAAAAATTTTCTTCGAACAAAACGTTCCATATATGATGCGCTCTATTTGTATATTATTTTATCTTACCATAACAAAGAACAATTTCCTTCAGGCAGTGCATGATTTTACAGTTTATGACATGTTTTAACCTATCTAAAACGGGCTATTAATAGCTATGAAAGAGTGGTGGAAGTTACTTGAGTCTGAAGGAAACATTAGAAACGCAAATCGAACAACTTAGATTAGAAATGTATAACGCAAGCACATTAGAAAATAATTATGATGCTGTCGTACATATATCCCAGGAATTAGACAAGTTACTAAATGAACTGGAATATATCGTCAAACAGGTAAACAAAACTTAAAAACACTTTCTATGTAAGAAAGTGTTTTTAGCCATAGAAAATCGGTCTAATCCCGTGTTTGCCCATCGAAACATTTATAAAATTGGGGATAGCAGACGGGAAATGGCTTCCTTAAATTTAATAAAAGTGGATCGATTTTGATATCGTTCTGTTGTTAAAAGAGAACTTTGCTCCGTATCCTGAAGAAACATGTCCTGCAGTTGACCCGCTACTTTTTCATCATAAACAATCGCGTTAACTTCGAAATTCAAACTAAAGCTTCGCTCATCGATGTTCGTTGTACCTACCGATGCAACTTCTTCATCCACTACAATCGTTTTTGCATGCAGAAATCCATTTTCATAAATCAATATCTTTGCGCCATATTCCAGAAGCTTTCCTGCATAGGAAAGTGTAGCCCAATATACAAAGGGGTGATCTGGTTTATTCGGTATCATGATGCGGACGTCAACCCCACCTAACAATGCTATTCTACAAGCATCCAAGAAACTCGCATCCGGAATAAAGTAGGGAGTTTGTATATAAACACTTTTCTTTGCGTTCATAATTAACTTGAGATACATCATTTTAATATGTTCGGTATACGAATTGGGACCGGAAGCGACAATCTGAACAGGAGAGGTACCTTGGTTTTTTTCTGTTCGAAATAAAAACTCATTCAAATGTGTCTCTTTCTGCCTCGTGGCTTCCTTCCAATCCAGGATAAACCTGCCCTGTATTTGATCTACAGCTTCGCCAATCATCCGGAAATGCGTGTCACGCCAATAGCCAAACTTTTTAACCATACCTAAGTACTCTTTTCCGATATTGAATCCACCAATATAACCGATGTTTCCATCAATGACACATAATTTACGGTGATTTCTATTATTAAGCCGGGGATTAATAAACTTCACAATCGATGGAAAGAAAACCTCTACTTCGCCACCGTGCGCAATCAAATTTTTAAAGAAGGATTTGGTTATTTTCCTTGAACCTATTTCATCATAAAGTACACGTACCTTTACACCTTCTTTTGCCTTTTTCGTCAGCTCATCACGCAGTTTTTTTCCTAGTAAATCCCGTTGAATGGTGTAGTATTGAATATTTATTTCCTTTTTTGCATCCCTTATATCTTGAAATAAGGCATCGAACTTTTCTTCCCCATCATTAAAGATAGTAATATCATTATCCGTTGTGACCAACGAAGTGGATGATTTCAAATTCATTAGAAGCATGTGTCCATATTTTTGAACCAGACGACTTTCATCTAACCCTTCTGCCTGTTTTATTTGCCTTATTTGTTCATCTGCTGCGCCTTCTAAATAATCACTTTCTTCAACTGTAAGTTTATAGAAGTTCTTTTGCTTTAACTGCCTTCCAAAGAACAAATAAACTAAAAAGCCGACAACAGGAATAAAAAACAAGATCATTAGCCATGCCCACGTTGTCCCAATATCTCTTCTCTCGATAAAAACAACTAAAATTGCTAATAAAATATTGATAATGGTAACGATTGAAACAATCAACGTAATAATACTGCTAAATCCCAAAGACATCACAACCTTCATCGAGAATCTGTTTATGTTATCGTACCACATTTTACCTAAACAGACCCACTAAGGTTTGCAGTTTGCGTCATTCACTGATTTATTCCGTAAAATCATGCTTGGCAAGCACTGTTGCGATTTTATCCTCTATACTTGTTACGGAAGATCCGAGGTAATTATTGATCATGATCGAGAAGATTAATTTTTCTCCATCCTTCGATGTCACATAACCGGAAAGGCTGGACACACCTGTTAAAGATCCTGTCTTGGCTTTCACATTCCCTTTCGTCTCTTTATCTTTCATCCGATCGCGTAATGTACCCCCGATTAAACGGTCATCTACACCAGCTACAGGCAGCGATTTTTCAAATGTGTTAAACCAGCTCTTTTCCTGAATGGCATAGAGCATGTGGGTTAATTCTTCTGTCGGAATCACTGTTTTATGTGACATACCGGATCCATCACGAAGCAGGATCGTGTCTGTGTTAACATCAAGTCCATCCAATGTATTGTTGATTACCTTCAGTCCATCATCCCAAGTACCTTTATCATTTACGACCTTACCCATTTCCTTTGTTAATGTTTCCCCGTGGCCGTTGTTGCTTAACTTCATAAATGGAATAAGCAGATCTTTTAAAGGCATCGATTTTTTTGCAGTAATCAGTGTTGCATCTTTTGCTGTTTTACCGGTCTTTACCTTGGCATCTCCAATTAGCTGGACACCATTTTCCTCCAAGGATTTTTTAAACACATCCAGCGCATATTCTGTCGGCTCCCAAACAGCTACCCAAGACTTCGAACTTGCCCCTTTATGTGGCATTTTTCCTTCAATAACAATATTATTTGTTCCGTGTTCCCGTTCAATGGAAATATCCTTCTTTTCATTTTCAGGGACCATCTCGGTTTTATTTATAATGTCAACATAATCTGTTTCTGGTGTCAGTTTCACTTTGGCTTTTTCTGCCTTTTTCCCTTGCTTATTGTTTGGCATGACTTCCACAATAACGGTTCCTGAATCATAATCATCATCAGGCGAAAGGGTTAGTGCAGAAACTTGTGCACCAGTATAAAATGGTTCATCATTCCAATTCAAGTCCATGGATAACCTAATATCATCATACCAACGATCATCACCGATCAGATTCCCTTTAACTTTTGAAATACCCTGATCCTTTAAACCTAATGCTAACTGATCAAGATCTTCTTTCATTAATGTTGGATCTCCTTTACCTTTTAAATACAGATCCCCTTGCAGTACCTTTCCCTTCACTTTACCATCTGTTAAAACTTCCGTAGTGAATTGATAATCTTCCCCAAGTGTTTCCAATGCTGCAGCACTGGTCAATAGCTTCATATTAGAGGCAGGATGCAGTCGCGTATCACCCATCTGGGAGAATACTGCTTCACCCGTATCTGCCTTTCTAACACTTACACCAGTTACCGTACCATCCAACCGCTCATCACCTAGGATAACATTCAACTTTTCATGTAATGTTGCGGATGCTTCTAAATCCGCTTCTGTTAATTCATCGGATGCAGTTACAAATAATGCTTTTTCCTGATCAGCAAATGGCATAAACGCAATGGTTAAGATCAGAAAGAATAAAAATATCGCTTTCACATTATTTTTCATCACGATAGACACATCCTTTTATGATTAAGTACGTTTATTATACCTTATAACATGGTACAAAACCTTGATTTGTCGAACAAATCCATCTATTTACCTATGGAAAAATACAGACTTCGACAAAAACCGGGTCGTGTCTGCCGCTTGCTATTGTGATATGCTATATCCTACAAAGGACGGTGGAAGCACATGTTCACACGAGAAATTGATGAAAACATTGTATTAAAGCTATTGGATTTACAAGATGCGGAAGCGCTCTTTCAGTTAACCGACGATTCCAGAGAACATTTACGCGAATGGCTTGGCTGGGTTGACAAAACAACAATCGTTGATGATTCCCATGCATATATTGAACATATACTGCATGATTATCGTGAAGGTAAAGGACTTACAGCAGGGGTGTTTTATCAAGATAAGCTCGTTGGAATTGCCGGGTTCAACCACTGCGACTGGACCAATAAAGTGGGCTACATTGGGTATTGGTTAGGCGAAGGATTTCAAGGTAAAGGGATTATGACCCAAGCTACACAATCTTTGGTTGACTATGCGTTCTATCAGTTAAAACTAAACCGTGTCGACATCCGTGCCGCCTATGAAAACAAAAAAAGCCGCTCCATCCCAGAGAGATTAGGCTTTACCCGTGAAGGACAGCTACGTCAAGCAGAATGGCTGTATGATCATTATGTGGATCATGTTGTATATGGCATGTTGGCAACAGAGTGGATGAAGCATTAGATTAGAAAAGAGACAATACTTTATATCATTAGCTATATAAACAGAAAAATGTGTTTGACATTCAAAAAAATGATTATATACAGTTCTTTAGAAGGGACCGGGTCGATCTGGTCCTCTTTCTATTTCTTACCTTTTTGATTCACTTCCATTAGCACATTCAGCATCCCCGTAATCTGCTCTTTTTTGTGCCTGATTGTCTTTTCTTCTAGCATAAGATGTTGCTGTTTCTCCACGATTGTTTGAATCACTTCTTCTAGCAATTCGGTTGAGCCACAACCATTGTTCTGTTTCACTTCAAAAATTACCTGTATTTCTTTTAAAGACATATCCAATGCTTGCATCTCTTTAATCGCATGAAAATCGTTGATCTCTTTTTCTCCGTATATTCTGTGTGTGTTATCCCATGCCGGTTTTAACAGGCCGACTTTTTCGTAATGCCTTACTGTATCCTTCGTTGTTTGTACCTTATTGATAAATTTTCCAATTTTCATAGCTTATTTATCCCCCTTAAAATATAAGTCTTTACATGGGGTCGACCCCACTTTGTATCCTTGTAAAAGGAAGTCACATTTCCAATCCATACAAAGGATGTGAAGTAGATGGTTCATAGCAGTTTAATCATTTTATTTTCTATTATTAGTATAGCAGGTGCTGTTATATATTTCCGCAAAAACTCTCCTGTTAGTCCGACAGCGCGCAGTTCTCTTATCTTCTTCATAGGCTGTCACATGCTCTTTTTCACCGTAGGGGTAGCACAGATCTTTACTTATGTTCCCTTAGTGTTATTCATTGCATCTATTCTTCTTATGTTAGTTTCTCGGGTTTGCAATGGTTTGGTGCTATACGGGAAAAGCAACTAGACACACTACTTGGTAACAGGATCGATTATGACGGTTATATTTGTGCTCTATTTACACAATATATAAAGTAAAAAGACGTTGTACTGATTATAAAAGCTTATTCCTTAGCAATATTAATAACCCCCTCATTAACTGTGAGGGGGTTATTATTTCCCGGGAAATATCGACAAAATTCGTTATGCTTATTTCTCGGCTAATTCATAGAGTTCATCAAAGTGATTTGCCATTTCAAAATCCAAAGCGGTAATTCCCTTTTCTTGCCATGACGATATTTTTAATGTCACCACTTTATAATCAATGGAAATAAATGGATGATGATGTTTGTCCTTCTCCGCATATACTGCAACCTGATTTACAAAATTAATTCCAGCCAGGAAGTTTTTAAAGCGGTACTTCCGCGCCATCCACTTTTCGTCCAGTCGTTCCCAATCTGGCAAAGCTTGCAGTTCTTCTTCAATTTTTTCTTCACTTAAACGCACCATCGATCAAACCTTTCTTATTATAGACGTTATGAACAAACAACTAGCAAATGTTTTCCCTTTTAACTGAATGTTAAAACATCATTTTTCAGAATACTAAAACTATACACACGCTATCCACAGGTTTTTGTGGATAAGTATATGGAGAACCACTGTTTATTATTCACTCACTTTCGCATCAATAAAATACGTTCAAATAGTTAGATGAGTTAAACCTAGAATGTTTCTAATAATTCCCCTGACAACCTTATAAAATAAAAGGGTATTTTTTACACAAAAAGAGATAAGCTCGATATAAATTCTATCTATGTTAGATCTGTAATGCTGATAATGAAACCAGTTTCATAGGCGACCGCAACCCCGTATACACTTCGCGCATCCTAAGGCGGCTGTTGAGCCTCCTTGTGCTTACGCACGAGGCCACTGAAAAAATTAAATATAGCACTATAATATCAGGATCTACCATCGCATCTTCGAATATACTGCGCTTTCCGCGGGCGAGTGTCGAGTCTCCTCGGACTACCGTCCTGCGGGGTCTCGTCGATCTCTTACTTCCCGCAGGAGTCTCCGTATATTCGAGATGCTAGATTAAGGTGAAAAGCAATTTTTTTAAAATCTACCATTTTTTCAGTGGCCACCTTACGCACTGCGGGGTCTCACCGATGCCTTTTCGACGAACACGATATTCTAGTGTCGGCGTTGGTCACAGGACGTGACCGTTATTAGCCGACCTCCCGCAGGAGTCTTCGTGTATACGGGGTGCTAAGTATAGCGTTTGCCAATAAAAGTGTGCTTTAGCTGGACGAAATGACACAGCGCCTTCCCGTAAATAGCATTAACCAGTCCGGGTGAGAGAAGGGCGGTGACTCCAGCGGGAACAATGGTTTTCGGTGGGACGAGTAATCGCAGTCCCAGCACGTGTCCGAAGACCCCCGAGAGTGGTTATGAAGGTCGACTAAAACCGCCCTTTGCGGGCAACGTCGACATACCCCTTGCCGGGGCACCCGCGGAAAGCATCCGCCCGGAGCGATCCCGGACGGTGGAATAACACACCCCTTGGCAAATAAACATGCTCTTATGTCGCAGTTTATATAAATGCGATAATAAAAAACGATAAAATTAACGAATAAGCTCTGCGAAAGTTGAATTATTCATATTTCAGCACAAGTGGCTGAATAACTAAAAAACTGATGATAACCCAAATTAAAGTCACAACAATTTTACCAAGATCACGTTCAATGCCCATTAATATCAAAACAAAAGGAATGATAAAAATCAATGAAAAGATAATCTTCGATAATAATGTAGCTTGCAGCTCTGCCTTACATGCCGGACACTTCATAATAGCTGTTTGATTCAACAATGTTTTGTAACTAAATGCGTAATTACAATGACAACATTTTTTGTTAAAAGCCATATCATTACCTCTCTCGCATAATTATTAAAACAAGCATCTATCATTATTATTCGGCTTTTTTTGAATTATGCTTGAAGCAGGCGACTTCCTTAAATACCTTACTATTCTCCATCAATAAATAGAGGATTTCCTGCCTTACAAGACAGGAAATCCTCTTTAAGATCCGTTTATTGCATTTGTATCTTATGCAAATGTGCAAAAACACCGTCACGTTTTAACAGTTCTTCATGGCTACCTTCTTCTTCAATACCCTCTTTTGTGACAACCATGATGCGATCGGCATTTTTAATGGTTGCCAAGCGATGTGCAATGATGAGCGTCGTACGGTCTTTCGCCAGTTCCGTTAAAGCTTTCTGGATGATGGTTTCGGTTTCCGTATCAAGTGCTGATGTTGCCTCATCCAATATGAGGATCGGTGGATTCTTTAAAAACATGCGCGCAATAGCGATACGCTGTTTCTGTCCACCGGAGAGCTTCAGACCACGTTCGCCGACCTGTGTTTCATAGCCATCTGGTAATTCTTTAATAAACGCCTCCATATGTGCTTGCTGTGCCGCATGCTCAATTTCCGCATCTGTCGCATCCAGTTTACCGTAAGCAATATTTTCACGAAGGGTCCCCGTAAATAAAAACACATCCTGTTGCACAATACCTATTTGCTGTCTAAGAGATTTCTTTGTCATATCCCTTAAATCTATACCATCGATGGTAATACTGCCATTATCCACGTCATAAAAACGAGGAATAAGCGAACAGATTGTTGTTTTTCCTGCACCGGACGGGCCGACAAAAGCAATCGTTTCTCCAGCATGAATGTCAAAATTCATTGATTGTAGCACAGACTTTTGTGTTTTTTCATAGCCAAATGTAACATTATCAAAAGCAATATCACCTTTTAGCATTTGCACTGCTTTCGCATTCTCACGGTCTTGTACATCTGGCTTCATGTCCAGTAATTCAGTAAACCGTTTGAATCCTGCCATCCCTTTTGGATAGAGCTCCAATAAAGCACTAATTTTTTCAATTGGTTTCATTAACACGTTCACAAACAAAACAAACAAAATAAGATCTCCACTGGAGAGTTCCTTCTCAAGCATTAACCAGGCGCCAAAAATGAGTACCAGCAATGTAACTAAACGCATCATCATATAAATATTCGAACTAACAAATGCCATTACTCTATATGCACCAACTTTTGCGGTTCGAAAGCTGTTGTTGTTCTTGATAAAACGTTCCATTTCAAAGTCTTCATTTGTAAAAGATTGCACCACACGTGCACCGGAAACAGCATCCTCCACACGTGCGTTTACGTCAGCAATATGCCGATACATCATCCCCCATGCCTTGTTCATTTTAATATTACTATAGGCAATCAGGAAGATTAAGATCGGCACAGCAATTAAGATAATTAAAGAGAGCTTTACATTGACCATAAACATAATGAAAAAGGCACCAATAAACGTCATGATCGCAATAAAAAAGTCTTCAGGACCATGGTGTGCCAGTTCTCCAATATCAAATAAGTCATTGGTAATTCGACTCATGATATGTCCTGTTTTTGTATTATCAAAAAAGCGGAAAGACTGGCGCTGTACATGATGAAATAAGTCTTCACGCATATCCGTTTCAATGTTAACCCCGAGCTTATGACCCCAATATGTAACAACATATTGTAAAAGCGTACTCACTATATAAACTAATAAAAGCAACACACTAACCGTCACGATCAGATTCCAATCCCCGCGTGGTAAGAGCGTATCAATAAAGCGTTGTACAGCAACCGGAAACGCTAATTCAAGCAACGCTACAATTACTGCGGAGGTAAAATCAATAATAAATAAACGACGGTGTGGCTTATAATAAGAAAAAAATCGTCGAATCACAGGTTTGCACTTCCTTTATACTATTCTATGTCTAAAAGAAATTATAAGGTTATTTGGCATGCTTAGCAACAAGAAGGTACTGAGAAACCTGAGAACTAAATAAAAGCTTGTCAAGATTGTCTACATTGGCGCATACATATTTAAAAAGGATTCATTTGGAGGTGTGTTCCCGAAATGTATCAAACAAAATGGATTTGTTATCTTATTGGCTACGTATTTGTTACTTCAGGTATTCTAAAATTAGTAGATAGCGACTTTCAAACCGTATTTGCAAGCCTTGGACTACCTTTCCCTCAGGTAACCTTATTCCTTGTTGCAATTACTGAAGTTGCGTGTGGGATGCTAGTTATTGCGAGAATGTATATCAAGCACGCAACCATACCACTGATCATTGTGATGATCGGTGCTCTATGCTTAACAAAGTGGCCCGTACTTTCTGAGCAAGGGTTACTAACATTTGCGTTCGAAGCGCGGCTTGATATTGTGATGCTAGTATTATTAATTCTAATTGGACAACATTGGCAAAGCGCGAAAAGGTGAAATATGTAATTTGATCCTCTGTTTTCGTCAACTGATAAACATTTATGTACGCAAAAGCATACTTATCCCCAAAGTTATCCACATATGCACAAATGTTCCTAGCTATTTTGTGCCTACCCTTTTTTATATACTATATATTGAATCTGTCTACAAAGTTATCCACGGTATGTGAATAACTTTGATGGATTGTGGATTACTTTCCATGAAAAAAGCTATCCTTCAACATGTGGATAGCCTTTTTTCTACTTATTATTGAGTTCCCAGTGTTAATTTGGCCTCATTTTGCTTGCCATCACGATAATACTTAATGGTTACTTCATCGCCTATTTTCTTTTCCTGGTATAAAACTTTCCGTAAATCAATCATATTCATCACTGGATTACCATCTATCTCCGTGATCACATCGAGCCGTTTTAACCCTGCTTTATCGGCCGGCGATATCGGTTCAACAGACCAAACGTAAACCCCACCCTCTACATTTTTGGGAAGATGAAGCGTATTTTTCCATTCAGCTTGAGGTACTTCGTCTAAAGAGTAAATTTCAACGCCTAAATAAGGACGAGTTACTTCACCTGTTGCTTCCAATTCTTCAATAATAGGGATCGCAGAATCAATAGGAATGGCAAAACCAATGCCTTCTACAGCTGCTTGATTAATTTTCATTGAATTAATGCCAATAAGCTGACCATTAATATTAATGAGTGCACCACCACTATTACCGGGGTTGATCGCTGCATCGGTTTGAATAACCTCCGCTTGCCAATCCGCGCGTCCATCCTGGTTAAAATCCTGGGGAATCGTTCGCTGTGTTCCACTGATAACGCCTTGTGTAACAGAGCTTGAGAACATCATTCCTAGTGGATTCCCGATCGCAATTGCTGGCTCTCCAACCTTGATACTGTCAGAAGACCCAAGCTCCATCACCTGCTTTACATCAGATCCATCCATTCGCAAGACTGCTAAATCAGAGAACAAATCACTGCCGATCAATTCCGCATCGAGGTGGGTATCATTTGATAAAACAACCTCTAATGATGTGGCACCTTCTACAACATGATGATTGGTAACAACATAGGCTGTCCCATCCTCTTTCTTGTAAATGACACCTGATCCGGTTCCTGCTTCACTATCCCCATTTTCCTGCTGCCAGAAATCCCCACTCTTTTGAATATTAATCACGCCAACAACTGCTGGCGTAACCTTTTCAACAACGTCTGTAATTTGTGTAGAGACATCGACATTGATGGTTTGATTCAAATCTGAGCCATGTGGATTCCCATGTTTCACATCCAGATTATTTCCTTGCTGTGTAGCCTCATTTCCCGGCATGATATCTGATTTTATTAAAGCGGGCATGGCGACAACAACTAATAAAATACCGATGACAATGCCAAGTAAAACTGGAACTAACCAGGGTTTATTCTTTTTACGATGTGGATTTGGCGGATAATGTTGATCATAATATCCCATTTATCTAACCCCTTATCCCATATATATTGTTTTCATATAGTATTCCTTCCAACGTAAAAATTAAACAGGATCAGTTACCGATTTTTCAATAAATCAGTATAAACGCTGCTAGCACCTGTTTTCATCCTGCAGGTGGTCGGAGCGTTTTATATTACTTCATATAGTGGTGTGGGATTGGTTGGATCGGTATCCATTAAATCAATTGTAATTCCTCTTTCTTGTAGCACACTTTCCACAGACATGCGGGCAAGATCTTTCATATTATTATCTAGACTTAAATGCGCTAAATAAATCCGCTTCGTACGATTACTAATAATGTCAGCCAGTGCCAAACCACTATCTTCGTTGGATACGTGTCCGGAATCTCCTAATATTCGACGCTTTACATTCCAAGGGTATCGTCCCATTCGCAGCATGTCCACATCATGGTTTGCTTCAAATATATATGCATCAGCATCTTCTACTGTCTTTTTAATTCGTTCTGATACATAGCCAAGGTCTGTGACAATCGCCACTTTCTTACCATCATGACGAAACGTATAAAACATCGGCTCTGCGGCATCATGGGATACACCAAACGATTCGATGTCCATATCTTGAAATGTCTTCACTTCTTCCATACCAAAATGGAACTTCTGATCTAATGATAGCTTACCAATCGATTTTTCCATTGCCATCCATGTCTTTTCATTCGCATAAATTGGCAAGTTATATTTGCGGGCAATAATTCCTAGCCCTTTAATATGATCTGAATGCTCATGGGTCACCAGTATACCTGTCAGCTTAGATGGATCCACATGAACCTCATTGAATAATCGATCCATTTGCTTACCACTTAAACCTGCATCCACTAATATTCTTTCCTTCTCTGACTCTATATAAAAAGCATTTCCTGTACTGCCGGATGCTAACACACTAAAACGTAACGTCATTTTTCTTCACTCCGATTACTATCTTCATCTGTCATTTGCTTTAGATGTGACAAGATGGTTTCTTTCATCTTACTATCACCATCCAACACTCGAACTTTACGGGTATTGTCTTCTATCGCCGTTTCTAAGAACTCAATATCTTCACTATCCAACACAAGGCCTTCAATCGCATTTACAAAATAGACCCGCACGTGGTCATCTTTTTCTTCTTTAACAGATACTTTCCATGTGGGCGCAAAAACTTGTAAACCTTCAGATAGAATCCGGGTATAATACCCAATTTCAACACCGGTTACTTCATCACCTGGATATAAATGGTTTCTTTTATATAGCGTTTCAACTGCCTGCTTTGGTTTATTCAACGTTTTCTTTTCACCCTGGGGTTCCGGATCATCAAGCATCGTTTGTGTATAAAAAACAGCTTCATTTTTATCATTTAAATACACAAGTAATAAACCGTGCTGGTTAAAGTAAACCGGAAAACCTTTTTGTTCCTGGAAAAAGATCAGCACATTCATTTCTTTATTCGATCCCCAATATGCAAAGTCGTCTGGGAAAAGCGTGTGGTCCTTCATAAAACGATCCAAATCATCTTTCTTCAATTGGGAAGGCAGGGATACTGGGTCATCAAACTTCGAAATAATAAAGTTATTACTGATCACCTTTGCATCCTGATCTTTTAATTTGGCTAACGCTTTCTGTTCTGTTGTTGTAAAGTCTTTTTGTGATGCCTTTATATAAGATGCTTCTTTTACATCTGTTTCAATATCTTTAACCTTAATTCTTTCGGATTCCAGTCGATCTTCAAACGGGATTTCCTCATTATCCAATTCACCGATATCTGCTTCCTTCTGTTTGCTGATAAATTGGATGGATAGAAATATATTAAGTACGAGGAAACAGAGGATAAATAAGGTCTTAATTTGACTCCATTGCATCCTCAATCTCCCCCTTTTTGTTGTGTTGGATCTTCAAATTTGATCTCAATCCAGCTGCCATTATAGTTCATGTACCATGCCGGTTCAAGTGTTACATATGGGGTATAGCTATCATCGTCCATATAATTAAGTTTATATCCTATTTGAATATCCTGAATGCTTTCCATTTGATAAGTACCGTTGTTTTCCAAATAAGAAACAACTTCCTCGCTGGATGGCAATTCAATTTGATCACTGTTGATGGGATCACTCATTTTAAATAGTGGGCGCTCATATTTTGTCAGGACCTGATCCCGCCATTCCTGCTCAATGAGTGATAAATTAGAGCCGCTGTAAACAGGATAACCATCAGTGTACATCTGATATCGAATCGCGTTTTTACCTGCATTCGCTTTAATATCCAACAGATAATAATCCTCCGTCCAACCTTTATGATCATTGATGCTCTTTACACTGTTCTCTAATAAACTCAGTGGATCCATCTGATCATTTTCCGATGTATAAGGACTAATGAATTCCATGCGCTGATCCCGAAACACCTTCATTTGCCTTTGTGTATCCGTATAATAGGTATCACTACTGCCACCAGATCCACCACTCGGTCTGGTTACAATAGATGGATTTGCAAATAGGGCATTGACAAAATCCTGTGGCTCAATACGATCTAATGTCAACGACCACTTATTTAAATAGATCCTATCCTTAGGAAGATAGATATCTTTATTAAATAACGTATACTCACTCAAGTCTCCCGGAGCGAATACCATTGTCCATAATTGGTCATAGTGATTAGGATCATTAATAACTGCAGTCGCTTGTTGCTTACCATTTTCAGATAAAAATTGGACTTTAAGTGCTGCTTTATCCGAATCAAACGTATAATACATCCGTTGAAACGACCAGGATGGCAATTCGATTTCATCATCATTGAGAGTAAATATCTTGTTCAGCAGTTCCATCGGAATAGCACCGGGGAAAACAACCTCAACCTCATACGTTTTGGCTGCTCGACCATCTGCGGCACTGATATCCAAATTATACATCGTCCAAGACTGCATATCTTTAAAAAACTGTTGTTGCTTCTTCGGATCTGAGAAGCCGTAATAATGGTCTTTCGCATGGAAAATCATTTTACTTGGTGTAATGAGATCCTTTTTCGCTTCTACTTTGCCGCCTATATCCACCTCATTCAACAGCTGTGGATCATTCAGCGTCTCATAATTGGGTTGGTAGCTCCACAAGCCGTAAGTGAGTAAAAGACTTACCCCGATTAAAACAATTAACATAAAGGACTTTGTCGTTTCCAGCTTCATGAAAGATCCCCCTTCCGCTTTTGGTTCATAAGCGGAAGTGTAAAGGAAATTGTCGTTCCTTTACCTTCTTTGCTATTCGCCCAGATTTTTCCGTGATGGGCTTCCACTAACTCTTTGGTTATTGCTAAACCTAAGCCTGTGCCACCAAGATTTCTAGTTCGCGCTTTATCCGCTCTGTAAAAGCGTTCAAATATTTTTTCAAGTTTATCAAAAGCAATGCCTAAGCCCTCATCCTGAACGCTGACTAGGAGCTGGTACCTTTTTGCTTCTACTTTTAATCGAATCTTACCACCCTCAGGAGAATACTTAATCGCATTGGAAATAATATTATCCAGTACCTGTGTCATTTTATCTTTATCAAGCCACACCGTATAATTTCCCTTAGGTATTTCCCGTTGGAAAGTAATATGTTCCGGAATATTCATTTCAAATCGATCAATAATATGATGGAAGAAACTCGTAAACTCTGTTCGTTCCCTTTGAATTAATAGTTCTTTTGAGTCCATTTTTGAAAGCTGCAACAGGTCATTCACCATGCGGATCATGCGCTCTGTTTCATTTTGTGCTACCCCCAAAAACTTAGGGGCAATTTCCTTATCTTCCCATGCACCATCAGTCAATGCTTCAATATAGCTACGCATCGTTGTTAATGGCGTTCTTAACTCATGAGACACATTGGATACAAAGTCACGCCGTTCCTGTTCCACCTTCTCCTGTTCCGTCACATCACTTAGCACGGTTATAAATCCTGTGATATTGTTTTCATCATCTGAAATAGTTGAAAAGTTGGCCTGAATTAAAAAGTCCTGCTCACTATCACTCAAATCAATAATCATGGAGCCATTATCCTGTAATTCAGTAATATCAACCAATTTCTCCTCTAATTGCAACACGTCAAGCAGGAATTTCCCAACGATTTCATCGGGATTATGACCAATTAGCCTTCCAGCCGCTTCGTTCATTAATGTTACGGATCCAGTACTATCTGTTGCAATCACACCGTCTGACATGTTGGACAGGACGGAGCTTAGCTTCCAGCGTTCTTCTTCTATGGTTGCATAGGAATGCTTTAGCCTGCCATTTAGATCATTAAATGTTTCAGCCAATTGACCAATTTCATCTTTCCCGTATACATTAACCTTCTGGGTAAAATCTCCTTTAGCCATGGTCTGCGCCTGTCTTCTCATTTCCATAATTGGCTTTGTTATTGTTCGTGCAACTAAAATGCCAATAAATGCGGAAACTGCAATCGCTAGAATCGAGCCTTTTAAAAAGATATTATTTATATTTTCAAGTTGCTGATAAACACCATTCAATGATGCTTTTAAATAAATAACCCCGACAACAACTTTTTCATCATCAAAGACAGGAACCGCTTTTACTAAAACCCTATTCTGTGTCTCCGGATCCAAGGCAATATCACGTTGTGGTGAATCCAGAAAGAGTGCCTTTTGTACAAGTTCTTCTGTTGTCTTCTTGCCAATATCATCCTGTTTGAGCTCATTTGATCCAAGTACCCGGCTTTGATTGTCAATCACCTGTAATTTGGTTAAATCAGAAACGCCATTTACAATTTCCTGGATTTCCTCTTGAAGTGTTGGCTCGTCCCCATCCTCACTGCGTTCTTTATTAAACGCCTGCTCTAGATTATAGGTCAGCAAATCCACACTTTGGTTTACAGACTCCTCCATATTATCGAGCATTTCCTTTTCCAGTTCTCTGGTAAAAAAGGAACCAATAATCTGCATAGCAAGCAGCAACAAAAGAATATAAATAATAATAAACTTTAATTGAATCGAACGAAAAAAACCAACTTTATTCATGACAACTACTCCTGCTCAGGGTTACGTAAATAATATCCAACACCGCGACGGGTTACAATCCACACTGGATTACTTGGACTCTCCTCAATTTTTTCACGAAGTCTTCTCACCGTTACATCAACGGTACGTACATCACCAAAATAGTCGTAACCCCAGACGGTCTCCAGTAAATGCTCACGTGTCATAACTTGGCCGATATGACGTGCTAAATAATGTAATAGCTCAAATTCACGGTGGGTGAGTTCAATCTGTACACCATCCCTTGAAACAACATAAGCATCAGGATGAATAATAAGACTGCCGATCACAATATCCTTCTTCGCTTTTACCGTATCATCTGGTTCACTTTTGCGGCGCAAATTCGCTTTTACACGCGCGATTAATTCGCGGTTACTAAAAGGCTTTGTTACATAATCATCTGCACCAAGTTCCAGTCCCAGCACTTTATCAATTTCCGTATCCTTTGCCGTAAGCATAATGATCGGCATCGTGTGGGTCTTTCTTACTTCCCGACAAACCTCATTGCCATCTTTGTTCGGCAGCATAATATCCAATAAAATTAAATCCGGGTTTTCACTATCAGCCAGTTCAATCGCTGAATCACCATCATACGTACAAATAACTTCATATCCTTCTTTTTCTAAGTTGAATTTTAATATATCTGCAATTGGCTCTTCGTCGTCTACAACTAAGATCTTTTGACTCATTTACGCCACATCCTTTTTTACTATTAAAAACATGCATTCGCTATATTGGTACGAACGGCAAAATATCACATACTCTGTTTCTATTTTATCGTACTTTGGGTAAAATGTCTTTATTTCCCCTGTTTCTTTATATTTCCTCATTAGAAAAGGCCAAGAAGACCACTTGCTTCCTATGGATCCCCCCATCAAGTAAGATGTTCGCTCCAGGTAGTCGATTTCCGCGACCATCCATGATAATCGAAGGTAACCTTCCTTATCTAAAAAAGACAGCGATTTTTCTCTTGTTTACCTTTTTAATCATGCAAGGATAAATAACTGCCAAGAACCAACTATCATCAGAGTGAAAGAAATATACGTAGACTCCTGTGGGAAAAGCGTAGTGCGAAGACCCCGCAGTAAAAGCGCTTTTCTTTTACGAGGAGGCTGAGCTCAAGCCCACGGAAAGCGTAGTATATTTCTGGAGCGGTAGGTATTAGCGCACCATTCGTTTATACTTTATCTTTCAAAAAAAGCAGCCTTTTCAACAAATGGCTGCCTTTCTATTCATCATCTACTGTTTATGCTGGTGGAATGTCGCTGTCTGAATAGCGGTGATCTAAATCAACAAATTTATTATATTCCTTCACAAACGCCAACTCGACATTACCTACCGGACCATTACGTTGTTTGGAAATAATAATTTCTATGATATTTTGTTTCTCTGATTCAGTATCATAGTAATCATCCCTGTACAAGAATCCTACAATATCTGCATCCTGCTCAATACTTCCGGATTCACGAAGGTCAGACATCATTGGACGCTTGTCTTGGCGTGATTCGACACCACGTGAAAGCTGTGACAAAGCGATCAATGGTACATTTAATTCACGGGCCAGACCTTTTAATGATCTGGAAATTTCCGATACTTCCTGTTGTCGGTTTTCCTTGGAATTAACGCTTCCCTGGATCAATTGCAAGTAATCAATTAAAATCATACCCAACCCATGTTCCTGTTTCAAGCGTCGACACTTTGAGCGGATTTCGCTAACGCGAATACCGGGAGAATCATCAATAAAAATTCCAGCATTGGAAAGACTCCCCATTGCCATTGTTAATTTACCCCAGTCGTCTGCCTGTAGCTGACCATTCCGCAATCTTTGTGCATCAATATTACCTTCCGCACAAAGCATACGGGATACAAGCTGATCTGCACCCATCTCCAAACTAAAAATCGCCACCTTCTCATCGGTGTTCACCGCAACGCTTTGCGCCACATTCAAGGCAAAAGCTGTTTTACCTACCGAAGGACGTGCAGCGATAATGATTAAATCATTGCGCTGAAAGCCGGAGGTCAAACGATCCAAGTCGCGAAACCCGGATGGAATACCTGTTACATCAGCTTCCGCATGGTGTAGTTGCTCAATGTTATCATAGACATCGATAAGTACATCTTTAATCGCTTTAAATGCCCCGGAGTTTTGACGTCCGGAAACTTCCAGTATATTTTTTTCAGCATCATTTAAAACATCTTCCACTTCGTCTTCTTTTTCAAATCCGGATGAAACAATGTCTGTTGCTGTTCGTATTAAGCGACGAAGTAATGCTTTTTCTTCTACAATTTTACTATAATATTCAATATTGGCTGCAGTTGGTACACTTCCAGCAATTTCTGAAAGGTAGGATACACCGCCAACCTCATCAATTTGTTTAGCATTTTTTAAATGGGTTGTTACGGTAACAACATCTATGGGTTCCCCTTTATCCGCAAGCTTCATCATCGCTGCAAAAATACGTTGGTGACCCGCACGATAAAAGTCCTCCGGAACCAATACTTCCGATGCAGTTGAGAAAGCCGCGGGTTCGAGAAATATCGCACCAATAACGGATTGCTCCGCTTCTATGTTATGTGGAGGTGTCCGATCATTCCACGTTTCACTCATTCACTTCTCCCCCTTATTTGAGAGATTTATTTTCTGATTAGAAAGCCTTCGTTACACTTATGTCTTTAAATTTCATCGCTGTTTGGCTGGCAGTAAGACTCCCACTGAATGCAGTTTCGCTTTCTACTTTCTTATCAGCGTAAAAGCAGACCCACCCCGAAAGGGAGCCTGCTTATTCATTCCATTTAAATAATCGGAATTATTTCTCTGATACGTGTACTTTTATTGAGCCAGAAACCTCCGGATGCAGTTTAACCGGAATCGTTGTATAGCCCAGTGCACGAAGTGGTTGATCAAGTTCGATTTTACGTTTATCGATTTTATAGCCATATTCCTTTTGCAGTGTTTCCGCAATTTGTTTGCTTGTAAT
This sequence comes from Virgibacillus halotolerans, assembly GCF_016908515.1. Lineage (GTDB taxonomy): Bacteria > Bacillota > Bacilli > Bacillales > Amphibacillaceae > Virgibacillus_M > Virgibacillus_M halotolerans. The sequence continues at coordinate 114,439 of NZ_JAFBEA010000010.1, read as the reverse complement.
AGATCCAAACAAACGACCGGCTTCACCAGATTTTGCTTTTATTTCGACTGTTAGATCTGCCAGTGTATCCTTTAGATCCATTGCTTCTTCTTTTTCCTTTTGTTCCAATTGCTCACTTTTTCGTTTTTGTGCTTCCAAAGCTTTCATGTTTCCCGGTGTCGCTTCTTCTGCAATTTTATTTTTTAATAAATAATTACGAGCGTAACCATCAGATACATTTTTCACATCGCCTTTATTGCCTTTACCCTTCACGTCTTTTAAGAAAATTACTTTCATTCTGTTTCGCTCCCCTCATAATACTCATCTATAATATCTTTTAATAAATTCTGCGCGTCTTCAATGGTTGTATCTTCAATTTGAGTGGCCGCATTTGTTAAATGGCCACCGCCATTCATTTTCTCCATAATCACCTGGACATTTACATCTCCAAGTGACCGTGCGCTTATACCTATTCTACCATCTTCACGTTCAGAAATAACGAAAGATGCATTGATTCCATTCATTGACAATAATGTGTCTGCCGCTTGTGCAATTAAAACTTGACCATACGTAATCCCGGTTTCTGCTGCTGATATCGCAATCGAATTTCGGTAAATTTCGGCACGCTCAATTAACTTACTGCGTTTTACATAGAGGTCGATATCTTCCTTCATAAACTGTTGCACCAATACCGTATCTGCACCTTTTGCGCGCAAATAGGATGCCGCATCAAACGTTCTCGATCCTGTTCGTAATGTAAAGCTTTTTGTATCCACGAAAATACCTGATAATAATGCAGTCGCTTCAAGCATTTTCAGTTTTAAACCACCTGGCTGGTATTCCAACAGCTCTGTCACTAATTCCGCTGTAGATGAAGCATATGGCTCCATATAAACGAGTGTTGGATTTTCAACAAAATCCTCACCACGGCGATGGTGATCAATCACAACTTTATATTCCGCCTTATTTAAAATAGATTCACTCGCAACCATGGAAGGTTTATGTGTGTCCACCACGACGACAAGACTTCGATCCGTTATTACTTCTTCTGCTTCTTCCGGCTCCGTAAAGTGCTGCCATAAATTTTCTTCCTCTTTTATCGCCTCTATCAGACGATAAACACCGGTATCCACATCATTAGGGTCGAATACGATATGTCCTTCTACACCATTCGACTTAGCCATATTTAAAATCCCAATTGCAGAACCAATGGCATCCATATCCGGGGATTTATGTCCCATGATAATAACATTATCACTTGCCTTTACAAGGTCTCTTAATGCATGAGAAATAACGCGTGCTCTCACCCGTGTACGTTTTTCCATTGGATTGGTTTTACCTCCATAAAAACGAACCTTGCCATCTTCTTCTTTAATTGCTACCTGATCGCCACCACGCCCAAGTGCTAAATCAAGACTCGATTGTGCTAATTCGCCAAGGGCAGGTAATGCCACATCGCCGAGCCCAACGCCAATACTTAGCGTAACAGGTGTCTTGTGTACGCCATCTAACCCGCGCACCTCATCCAATATATTAAATTTAGCTTCTTCAAGCACCTGCAAAATTTCCTTCGTACCAACAGCCACAAATCTCTCTTGTGATGTACGTTTCAAATAAAGCCCATGCTTACTCGCCCAGTCATTTAATGCCGACGTAACCTGTGAGTTCAACTGACTCTTGTTTGCGTCATCCATGGTTTGCGTAATTTCCTCATAATTATCTAAAAAGATGATAGCTATAACCGTTTGCTCATTATAATATTGCTTTTCTAGTTCCGAGTGTTCCGTTCTGTCAAATATATATAACAAACGCTCTTCCTTTTTTATGACTGTTTGAAACTTCTTCTCCTCATAGTCAAACCAAAATTCCTTTTTGTTTTCCTTTATCATGGGAATCAATTTTTCGGAAAATAGGTTCAGTGAACTGCCAATATTTGTCGTATCGTCATTCCCAAATTGGTTCATATATGAATTGGTCCACTCTACATGATAATCCTCATTATATAAGACGATTCCAAAAGGCATTTCTAGTAGTGCTTCTTCGCCCACCTTTTTCACCCGATGGGAGAGGGTTGATATATATACTTCTGCTTCCTTCAGCAACATTCTTTCCGTTCGTAAACTATAATAAAAAGAAGCCGCCAAAACAATTGTCATCACGAGGCCGAACATCCATTGGAAATACCAGATGGCAGCCAATAAGACAATCGTAACAGCATAAATAATCCATAAATGACTGCTCAGTTTCGACTTCTTCTTAAAATCTAGCATCACATTCAGCTCCTCATTCTTTGGCACGATATCTTACACTATTTCTTTCTAGCTATTTGCTCTCTTAGCCTAAAGCCTATATCAATTATACCTAAGATACGAACCAAATACAGTAAAATCATGGGGAAGATCAATGTTAAAACCACACTAAGGATTGGTATCGCCTTTGACATTTTCTTATGATGTGCATAGAAAAATATAAAAGAAAAGCCTTGAATGGTCATAATTAACCCCGTTAACATTAAAACATTTTCCGACGCTATATAAAAGGTACTCATTGGATCCGAATTAAACAAGGAAACAATTAACGCGAAAAAATATATCCAAACAATTGCCGTTGGAAATCGCAAAGTGCGAAATGGCGGGAAATATAATCTTTTTCTTTCTAATCGATTAAGTACTTTATAACTGATCCACTGACTAACAAAAGCTAAAAAGATAGCAATAGTAGCGATTGCAACCGGCAGTAAGTTCTTTAAAAGATCAATTTGATCATGCATAACTTCCTGTACTTCATCTGCTTGTTCTCCAACACCAAGGTCATTTAAGAGATTGGTACTCATTTCCAGCGATTCTGTTACCATCTCATCCAATTGATCGACCCAATTCACATCGAATGCCACCTGGCTAAATACAAAAACAAATAACAGACCAACGGCAAACCCGAATGCACCCCGTGCCCAAGTCTCATAAGCCGATAACTTTTTATAAATAGATGTTCCAATCATTATACCACCGAATCCCATGAGTACAACAAGTGGAAGGGTAAAAATGGTTGCAAACAGCAGACTTAAAATGACCGCGCCAACAAACATGATGAATGATGCCTTAAAATAATATCGGGAAGCATATATTACAAATGGAATTGGTAATAAAAAAGGGCCAACAATAGATACGATTGGCACAAAAAGGGTAATGAGTAACAACACTACAAATGTAGCGATACACACTGCACCATCCGTAATTTTTTTTGACTGATTCATACTTGCACCTCGTCTAAACACTCATATTTATTAAATATTTATTTTTCATACCATTGTAATATGATAACATGATTTTTATAGAAATGGGTGTCAGAAAATGTTGAAAAAAATATTTCCCGGGCAATAAAGATGTTGAAGTGCGCGGCTTACGTTTTCAAACATCAATCTCTATATGTTTCTTGTCGTTATTTGTTAAAATATCATTACTTTTTCAGGTACATATAAGCTTTTAATTGCATTTTCTACTATAATACAGATATAACCCGAAATTTATTATAGAAGGATGAAAAAAATGATTTTCCTGCAGGCATTTTTACATAGTATCAAATTGCCTAATAAAAAGGCAATGTTCCAGCTTAATCGTATCGGTATGGATATAGCAGTCCTATATATGTTTATTCTTTTATTGTTGGTCTCTGTACCGGCTTTGATTGAGCGCTTAACAGCAACAAGCGGACCGGGAACTGACCTAAATATATTCTTCCGGATTATTTATTTCTTTATATTTTATTATTTACCAATGACAGTGATCGTATTTCTATTGCTTTCCTTGATTGCCTATATTTCGGTCGGCATCGCAAAGCTCATGAAACGTAAATTGCGCTTTGCCATCCTATGGAAAATGAGTGCCTATACAACGACAATACCATTCATTCTATATACAATCATCGCCTTGATCTATCCAGTTAGCGATTCATTTCTATGGTTGTTTTTAATTTATACATTCGTGTTTTTAATTAAAATTATTTCTGTGTATCCCAAGCGGAGAATACGTACACCGTAAGGAGGTTGATTATTGTTATGGAAAAATATTTGCTGCTTGTTTTGTCTCTTTTTATGTTATCTGGATGTTCCGATGATCTTTTCCAGAAATCTAATACCGAGGACGAGCTACACATTTCCGCGGCAATGAGTCTTACGAATGTGATGGACGAATTAGTTGAATCCTATAAAAAGGTTGATCCAGACACTAAAATAACCTTAAACTTTGATAGCTCTGGAAAGCTTGCCCAACAAATTCAGCAAGGCGCACCAACAGATATCTTTCTATCCGCTGACCAGGAATGGATGGACATGCTTGATGAGCAGGAATTAATTGCTTCAGGAACAAGAACAAACTTTGCTACCAATGAACTTGTACTTATCGCCAATAAAAACCATCCATTTACAATTGATTCCCTCAATGAATTACCATCCTTGGCAATCAATCAAATTGCAATCGGAGATCCCGACAGTGTTGCGGCTGGCAGTTACACGAAAGAGGCTTTACAACAAGCAAATATATGGGGAGCACCTTTACTGGATAAATTTATTTATGAAAAAGACGTGCATCAGGTATTAGCGGATGTACAATCCGGAAGCGCAGATGCTGGCTTTGTGTACGCTTCTGATATGTCACATGTAAATAATGTAGATGTGATCCTAGAAGTCGATAATGATTTACACGAAGACATCGTTTACCCTGCAGGTGTGACATCTTATAGTGAATACAATAAACAGGCAAGAGATTTTATTTCGTTTTTAAAAAGCGATCAAGGTGTATCCATTTTGCAATCCTACGGGTTTAACAAATAAGCCTTAGCCCAAGTTTCGGCAAAATATTACAAAGTGCGATATACCTTCGCTACGGAAATATACTACGCTTTCCGCGGGCTCACACTGACTCTTCTGCTTAGAACAGCACGTATCTGAAGGCCCCTTAGTGATAAGTAAATGGACTAATACCACTTTCGGCAAAAAATATTTTTGGTGAGAAAGGTAATTAGCACACTACAAACCCTATTATTATTCTAAAGTAAAACTGGGATGTGATTTTATCATCAATACACATTTATTAATTCGGAACACTACATCGTTGATTGAAACGGAAGGCGGCGACTCCCAGCGGGAACAAAGGTTTTCGGTGGGACGAGTAATCGCAGTCCCAGCACGTGTCTGAAGACCCCTTAGTGTGGGTTTCTCAAGGAGGCTGAAGCCGTGCGCGCGGAAAGCGTCCGCCTGCAGTGGAAATCAACGGTTTTAGCACACTACAAAGTAAAAAAACCTTTAAATCTAGCTGAAAGGCTAAATTTAAAGGTTTTATTTTATTGCTCGGATACGTAAGGCAATAATGCGATAGTACGAGCACGTTTGATTGCTTTTGTAAGTTTACGTTGGTATTTAGCAGATGTTCCAGTTACACGACGCGGAAGAATTTTTCCACGTTCTGAAATGAAACGTCTTAGCAAATCAACGTCTTTATAATCGATATGTGTAATTCCGTTTGCAGTGAAATAACACACTTTACGACGCTTAGCGCGTCCACGACGAGGTGCCATTCATACCCCTCCTTTATTAGTGTATATATGTCCGACAGTTATCATGAAGAAAACTGTAGAACACCTTTTTAAAATGGTAAATCATCATCTGATATATCGATAGGTTCTCCATTATTTTGAAATGGATCTTCCTGATTTTGATTTTGATTCTGGTTTTGGTTTTGGTTTTGATTATTATTTTGAAATTGGTTCTGATTATTGTTTTGCTGGAATCCTGAATTGTTTTGTCCTCCTTGAGAGGCACCTTTTGATTCCAAAAATTGTACACTGTCTGCAACTATTTCCGTTACAAATACAGTTTTACCATCTTGTCCTTCATATGTCCGTGTTTGAACACGTCCATCGACACCAACCAGACTACCTTTTTTCATGTAGTTAGCAAGATTCTCAGCAGGTCTGCGCCAAACGACACAGTTAATAAAATCTGCTTCACGGTTTCCTTGCTGATTCGAAAAAGGTCGGTTAACCGCTAGTGTAAAGTTAGCAACTGCTGTACCATTTGGTGTATAACGTAAATCAGGATCCTTCGTTAACCTGCCAACAAGTACGACACGATTTAACATCAGAACCACCCCTTATTATTAATCATCTTCTCGAATTATCATATGGCGAACAATATCATCTGAGAACTTCGCTAAACGATCAAATTCGTTAATTGCTTGATCATCACTGCTGAAGTTAATCAGTACATAGTATCCATCATGATAGTCATTGATTTCATATGCAAGACGTTTCTTGCCTTTTTCATCAACTTTTGCAATCTCCGCTCCATTATCAGTAAGGATTTTGTTAAAACGCTCAACTAGAGCAGTTTTAGCTTCCTCTTCAATGTCTGGGCGGATGATGTACATGATTTCGTATTTTCTCATCCGTAGCACCTCCTTTTGGTCTTAGCGGCTCCTGATATGTCCAGGAGCAAGGAGTAATCGTAATTTAATTACTCACAATGATATATTATACCAAATCTTTTCCTATAAAACAACTATCTCTTCGAGGGATCCTAATTTTTCGTTATACATTAAAGCGAAAATGAATGACATCGCCATCTTGAACGATGTATTCTTTTCCTTCTAACCTTACCCTGCCTTTTTCGCGTGCTTGAGCCATCGCCCCAGCTTCTGCTAGATCATCATAGGAAACGGTCTCTGCACGAATAAAACCTCGTTCAAAATCGGTATGAATAATACCTGCCGCTTGTGGTGCTTTCATCCCTTCTTGGAATGTCCATGCACGTACTTCCTGTTCACCCGCTGTGAAATAGGTAGCCAATCCCAATAAATCATAAGTAGCTCTAATTAACTGGTCAAGACCAGATTCTGGGATACCAAGTTCTTCCAAGAACATTGCTTTTTCATCTTGGTCCAGCTCGGAAATTTCCTCTTCAATTTTTGCACAAACAACAATTACTTCCGCATTTTCTTTTGCTGCGTAATCACGTACCTTTTGTACATTTTCATTGTTACTCGGATCAGCAATTTCATCTTCGCTTACATTTGCCGCATATAAAATTGGTTTACTCGTCAGTAAGTGAAGCCCTTTGACAATCTTTAATTGATCTTCATTAAATTCAATAGCGCGCGCTGGGATTTCTTCTTCTAATCCTTCCTTTAGTTTTGCCATGACATTAAATTCAGCAACTGCATCTTTGTCCTTCTGTCTTGCTAGCTTTTCTGTTTTGTCATACTTTTTGTTCACTGTTTCTAAATCTGATAAAATTAATTCCAGATTGATAATCTCAATATCATCAATGGGATCAATTTTACCGGAAACATGTGTAACATTTTCATCCTGAAAGCAACGGACGACGTGGCATATCGCATCCACCTGGCGGATATGTGAGAGAAATTGGTTTCCCAGCCCCTCTCCTTTACTTGCACCCTTAACAATACCTGCAATATCTGTAAATTCAAATGCTGTTGGTATTGTCTTTTTGGGCTTTACTAGTTCTGTTAATTTATTCAAACGATCATCCGGAACTTCCACGATACCAACGTTCGGATCAATCGTACAAAACGGATAATTGGCCGATTCTGCCCCAGCCTGTGTGATTGCGTTAAATAATGTAGATTTACCTACATTGGGGAGACCAACAATTCCTGCTGTTAATGCCATTCAACTTCCACTCCTTAAGGATTTCATTCATATGAACTAAGTTGTAATTCCAATTATAGATTGCAAAAATTAAAAATCAAGTTGGCAAAAAACAAAAATAGGTAACCAAAGTACACCTATTTTTGTCTCTTATGCTATCATATTGTTTTTTTAACTTCATTCTTCCTTCTATTTTATCATTTTACAAGGGGGATCGTCCATTTTAATGGATTTCAAATTAAATTTTACATTGCTCCCCCTGAATGAAATTACCCTTTATTCTTCACTTTTTTCCAATACCTTTTTCAGTTTCTTTGTAAACTCTCTGCGTGGAATCATCACACTATGCTCGCAACCTAAACATTTTATCCGAATGTCCATGCCCATACGGATTATTTTCCAGCGATTTTCGCCACAAGGGTGTGGTTTTTTCATTTGTACAACATCATTCAATCCAAATTCTTTTTCTGCCATTTGGTGAACTCCCTTTTTTATATCTCATTATACAGGATTTTTATTGATCCCGCTCGTATCCTCTTTTTAGCAATTGCTGTTTTTCTTCACTGGAATAAACGACAAGGCGTGGTGATGGTATTTCTATACCAGATTTATACAACCGATCCTGCATTACTCTACGAATCATACGTTCACCAGCCCATTGCATCGTTGGCTCTGTTTCTGCAATAATTCGAATCACATAGTGTGATACATTCAATTCCGTTATGCCTTGAATTTCCGGTTTACCGACAAGATAATCATATTCTTGCGGTAATGTAGTGGCTACTTCTTCAATCACGCTTTCGGCTTTTGATACATCACTTTCATACGGGATGTTGATTTCGACAAGTGACAAGCCATTTCGTATTGAATAATTGGTAACTTGGGTAATGTCCCCATTTGGCAATACATTCATTTCTCCCGTAAAACTTAAAACTTTGGTCGTTCTAAGTCCAATTTCTTCTACTGTACCTTCGACACCAGCAACTAATACATAGTCACCTACTGAAAATTGATCTTCAAAAACAATAAAGAATCCTGAAATAATGTCTCGGACAAGATTCTGTGCTCCAAAACCAATTGCTAAACCAGCAACACCTGCACCTGCAAGTAAAGGTCCAATTTCAATATGAACGACCTTTAATATCATAATAAAGGCGATAAAGTATACAACATAGCTAATAACGCTCTGCGTCAACTTTATAAGGGTATTTTCACGTCTTTCGGAAATACGCATCGGTCTTTGTCTCTTTTGGCTATCTTTAAACAGACTATTAATTAGATTCCTACTAATACGCACTACGATCATTGCTAATAGTGCAATAAAAACAATTTGTAGCAACCCACCAGCGATATCCAGCCAAAGGTCTGGACCAGTGATTTTTTCCCATAAAGATGTAAAAAGCTTATTTGTTTCTTCCATAATAAATTCCTCCAGCAACGTTTCGTGTTTTTTCTAATTTTTATTCCATAAAGGGAATAGCAATAAGCGTGTTAGCACATATAAATTCAATATGCCATATATCGGATAAATGTAACTGATCAGTGTTGAAAATCCAAGTGTTGTTAATGGAATCATTGTAACTAAGATGACAACGGCCAGCAAACTTAACGGCTTCCTAAAAAAGTCCTGTATTCTTGTTACAATACCAAGAACTCCAGCAGCGGCAGTTGTAAAGATAGCAATCCATAAAAGTATGGACATAAAGATTAACATACCAAACGGATAATTTTTTAAAATCGCAAACATAGGGATTTCGTATAAAAGCATTTCATCAGCAATTTGAATTAAACTGTTGTTGTATATATAGGATACGACGCCTAAAATAACCCCACTGCTGATAGAAGCAATCCAAATCTCCTGTTTCGACTTAATCTTATTGCCAATTGCCCCGAGAACAGCAATTAATGGTAAAATATTTAATGCCGTAAACGGAAATGCAGCTGTCCAATTCCGTTGCTCGTGCCAATGTGAAAACAGCGCAAGCTTTTGGTCATGCGTAAACTGCAGTAACATAAACAATAACCCGATAATTAATATTGGCAACACATATTGATTTACGGATAAAATACCATTGATACCCTTCATAAATAATAAGATGAGTACGCCAACCATAATACCTATTCCCCACCAATAGGAGAAGTTAAACGCCTGTCCGGTCGCACCACTTCCTGCAATCATGACAACAGTGGTTGTATATAAATATAAAAATATCATGACATCATAGATCCTAGTTAGCTTTGCACCAACAATTTTCCGTAATACCGGCAAATATTGTGTTGACTGATTTTTATAACTCACCTGCATAATAACAATACAAGACATGGTAAAAAATACCGCAAACAACACAATAGCCAGTCCACTTTCATGTCCAAAAAATTGCCATAACTCTCTCCCAGAAGCATATCCAGCCCCAATCGTTGTCCCAATAATTAGAAACATCCACTTCATGCCAGAACGAAACATCGCTTTTCCTCCAATTAGTTGCATTATTGATGTATAGATCGAAGATTTTATCCGTATACTATACCAATATGTTTGTGGAGGATAAGCTATGAATCTTAAACAACGTTTTGCCAAAAATAATGAATCACTTCGCATGCTGCATACCGATCCAATGCTCCATAAGGAAATAAGCGAAAAAATCATCTCATGGCTTCCGCCCTTTCCACGTGAATATATCGTGGTTTTTATCGGAACAGACCGTTCCACCGGAGATGCATTAGGGCCCTTAGCAGGGACTTTTTTTTCTGAGATGAAACCGAAACATGTAGCGATTTATGGCACATTGCATGAGCCGGTACACGCTACGAACCTGAAGGAATATGTAAACCATATTAAAGCCAATCATAAAAGACCGTTCATCATCGCTGTCGATGCTTGTCTGGGAAAAAACACATCCATTGGACAGCTTATTGCCGGAATTGGTCCATTGAAGCCAGGTGCCGCTTTAAACAAGCCCCTACCATCTATCGGTGATATCCATCTGACTGGGGTTGTTAACATCAGTGGATGGATGGAATATTCCATTTTACAAAATACTAGATTGTCCATTGTTTTCGATATGGCACATAAAATAGCTGGTATATTAGAACAAATTGATCAACAATTGAAATATAATTATGCGCTCCCCCCTGTTATCTTACGCAAAGATGAGCCAACGGAGAAAAGTCTTTGACCTTATTTTTCTATCTAATATATAAAAGTAACGGGCGCAAAGATACACCCGTTACTTTTATATATTATCCGATATTTTCCTAAAACAATTGATAAATATAGTAAATAAAGCCTACGGTTAAAATAGATGGTAGTAAATTTCCAATTCTTATATTGACTATTTTTAACATATTTAGTCCAATTGCTAAGATCAGAATTCCTCCAACCGCTGTTATTTCAATAATTAATCCGTTTAAAAATTGCTCTGGCAACCATTGATCAATTTGCGTGGCGAGTAACGCAATAGCTCCCTGATATAAGACAACGGGGATCACAGAGAAAACAACACCAAATCCCAATGTTGTTGTAAAAACAAGCGCAACAAAGCCATCCAAAATACCTTTTGTAATGAGTATTTCGTGATCACCACGAATACCACTGTCAAGTGCACCAATCACGGACATGGCACCAATAACAAAAACCAATGATGCTGTCACAAACCCTTGCGCAACACTAATATCACTGTTTCTTGTAGTAAATTTACTACCAATCCAGGACCCCAATCGATTGAGCCCTGCTTCTAAACCGATAAACTCACCAATAACTGCTCCTGTGAGCAAGCTTAACAATACAACAATAATCACTTCTGTAGAAAAGGCCATTTGAAGACCAATTAAGATTACTACAAGTCCAATTCCATGCATTACTGTTTCTTTATATCTTTCCGGTATGTTTGTAAAAAACAGGCCAAGTAAGCTCCCTATGATAATCAATACGCCGTTTACTAATGTGCCATATAAAACCATTGCTGCAACCCCTATATAAAGAATGAATTAAATCTGTTCGTAAGCTATAACAATTTCTTTCATCGCTGACAAAAAGGTTTCCACTTCTTTGTCTGTATTATATCGACCAAGGCTGACCCTAACAACTCCCTGATCACTTGTTTCCAATGTTTCATGTGTTAACGGGCTACAGTGCAAACCGGCACGGACAGCAATCTTATAATGTGAGTCTAAGATCATTGCGATTTCCTGAGAATCTACTCCATTCACGTTGAAGGCTACGACCGGCATCCGTTCTGCTGTCTCTCCTAGACCATAACATGTAATTCCAGGTAATGCCTTTACCCCTTTTAACAGCTGCTTTGTAAGCATTGTTTCACGTGGAACAATTTCATTCTTTCGTTCTTCATACGCTATTAATGCAGCATGAAGGCCGACAATTCCGGGCGTATTCAATGTTCCGCTCTCCAACTTTTCTGGCCATTGATCCGGCTGATCCGGATACTCAGAAAAGGCTCCGGTCCCGCCATAATGTAGTGGGGTGAGATCCAGTTCACCTTCTACAAGTAGCATTCCTGTCCCCTGCGGACCTAACAATCCTTTATGCCCAGGGAAAACAAGCATATCAATTTTTTGTTCTTGCATATGTATCGGCATATGGCCAGCTGTTTGCGAAGCATCCACTAATGTAATGATATTTCTCTGTTTCGCTTGTTTCATAACTGTATCAATCGGTAAAATTGATCCTGTAACATTAGAAGCATGTGTCATTGCAATTAATTTTGTGTTTGAATTAATTTTGTTCGTTACAGCCTCCAGAAATTTCTCTTCATCATCACACCAATCGATATAAGAGACAGATATACCATAACGCCTTTTTAAATATTCTAATGGCCTGCGAATTGAATTATGTTCTACGGAACTGGCAATAATATGGTCCTCTTTTTTCCAAGTTAAACCTTGAATCGCCTGGTTTAATGCGACCGTGGCATTCTGATAAAATAATGCTTTTCGTGGATTACTACAGCCAAATAATGATGAGGCAACTTCTCTTGTTCGGTTGATGACCCTATTCGCATCTTGTGCCATCTCATGCCCTCCCCTGCCAGGGTTTGCACCATTTTCCTGCATGAACGTCGTCATCGCTTCAATAACCTTGGCAGGCTTTGGAAAAGAAGATGCAGCCTGATCAAAATAGATCATTTCCTTATCCCCTCCCAGCTTCTCGAATGAAAAAGTGATTAGATCAATTTCCTACTAGTATAACATTTCAAAAACATTTTCCAGAACCTTGCAATGAAAAATTGGATGTTTTGGAAGAAGATATGAAGCCAAAATATTCACTTCAACCTACCCATAGTCCTAAATATAAGAGACACCATCATTTAATCATTCGTTAATTCGAAGCACTATATCGTTGATTGGAACAGGAGGCGGCGACTCCAGCGGGAACAGCACGTGTCTGAAGACCCCACAGAGCGGTTTTCTCGAGGTGGCTGAAGCCGTGCCCGCGGAAAGCGTCCGCCTGCAGTGAAAATCAACGGTTTTAGCACACATCCAAATAGTCAGACTTAAATACAGATTTTAAGTGAAGAAATTGACTCAAATATTTTCACCGGAAAGAGCTTCCAATATGCTCCACTAGTATAACAAATGACTGACGGTTATGTCGTCAGTCATTCAAATGAAAATCTATGCTATTGCTTTTCCAATACACCAATGATCCGTTCTAAATCATCATCACTATAAAACTCAATTTCAATTTTGCCTTTTTGCTTACCACGATGGATATTGACACCTGTTCCTAAACGGTCCCGCAAAACAGATTCTCTTTCTTGGAGAAAAATATCTTTTTTTGGTTTTTCCTTTTTAACCATTGGTTTATCATTCAATTGGATAATAAGCTGTTCCACTTGTCTTACATTTAACTTCTGTCGTCTTATTTTATTTACCAATGGGATAACCTTATCCTTATCCTTTAGTCCCAGTAATGCACGGCCGTGCCCCATCGAAAGCTCACCGTTATTAATATAAGCTGTGACCTGATCCGGTAATGAAAGTAGGCGAACAATGTTAGCGATATGTGATCGGCTTTTACCTAAGCGCCTTGATAATTCTTCTTGTGTAACTTTCAATTCATGCATTAAATTTGCATATGCATGTGCTTCTTCGATTGGCGTTAAGTCCTCACGTTGCAGGTTTTCAAGTAATGCCAGTTCCATCATTTTTTCATCGGTTAGCTCTTTAACGACAACAGGTACTGTCTCCAAACCTGCTTCCTTCGCAGCGCGAAAGCGCCTTTCTCCTACTACAATCTCATAGCCCTTAATACTTTCCCTTACGATTAAAGGCTGGATAATGCCATATTCAAGAATAGATTCTTTTAATTCTTCAATTGCATCTGCATGAAATGTTTTTCTAGGTTGATATGGATTTGGTCTACATTCAGTGATAGCAATTTCTTGGATGGCGTCTTCTTCCTGCTTTTCAATAGCTGGAAAGAAAGCATCCAACCCTCTACCTAACCCTTTCGCCATTAACCATCACTTCCTTCGCTAATTCAAGATATACTTCTGCGCCCTTCGATTTTGGATCATAAGTAATGATCGGTTGCCCATGACTAGGTGCTTCTCCTAATCGTACATTTCTTGGTATGATTACTTTATATACCTTATCCTGAAAGTACTTTTTAACTTCTTCTATTACTTGAATACCTAAATTTGTCCTGGCATCTAGCATCGTTAATAGAACGCCTTCTATCATTAACTCTGTGTTTAAATGCTTTTGCACGAGGCGAATCGTGTTTAGTAATTGACTTAATCCTTCCAGTGCGTAATATTCACATTGGACTGGTATAAGCACCGTATCTGATGATGTTAGAGCATTGATCGTTAAGAGCCCCAATGAAGGCGGACAATCTATGATGATATAATCATAGGTTTCCTTTAAACTTTCCAATGACTTTTTTAATCTAATTTCTCTAGAAATCGTTGGTACAAGTTCAATTTCCGCTCCAGCCAATTGAATGGTTGCTGGTATGATATCTAAATTGTGTTCATTTGTTGAAATACAAACTTCTTCAGCTGGTACATCTTCAACGAGTACATTGTATATACACTTATTTACATCCGCCTTATTGATGCCCACTCCACTTGTTGCATTACCTTGAGGATCTGTATCAACAAGTAAAACTTTATTACCTAAATGCGCAAGGCATGCACTTAAGTTAACGGATGAAGTCGTTTTTCCTACGCCACCTTTTTGATTCGCGATGGACATTATTTTTCCCATGTTGGCACCTACCTATTAGAAAACTTAGCATTCGCAATTTTTTCATGCGAATGTCATCATTGCGTTTATGCAGTTAGGAAAGTTCTATACTTCCTAATCTGACAATAAAGTGAAACTTCACTCAGTGGGCCTTTTACTGCCCGCCAAACTGTGATAAAAACTACTATCTACTAGTTTATCACGCTTTCTATGAAAAGGACTATTATTTTCACACTTTGTTATGAAATTTTAATTTGTGAAGGGTTGGATATGGATATGTGGAAAAATACCCATCTCCTATTCCAGATGGGTATTCTATAAGATTGAATAAATATAGATTATTTCTTTTTTGGTATTTTAATTGTAATCTGGTAATAATCGTCAAGTTCTTTTTCATCCGACTCTACATCTACACCAGTATCAGAAACCATATTCAATGATTGACGTATTGTATTCATTGCGATTCGAATATCTTTATTGAATCCTTTTAGTTTAGGCTGTTTTTTCCTTGGAGCCTCTTTTGGCTGATCCATCGCTGCAATTCTTTCTTCCGTTTGTTTTACATTTAAATCATTCTCCAAAATGGCTTGTAACAATTTCAATTGTTTTTCTGGCTCTTTTAATTTTATTAATGCACGTGCATGACGTTCTGTAATAGCCTTATCTAACACAGCCTGCTGTACTTCTTCAGGTAATTTTAGCAAACGCAGTTTATTTGCAATGGTTGATTGATTTTTACCAAGTCTTTGTGCTAATGCTTCCTGTGTTAATGAATGCAAATCTAGCAATCTTGCATATGCATGTGCTTCCTCTATTACGGTAAGCTCTTCACGCTGCAAATTTTCAATTAAAGCTACAGAGGCTGTCTCTGCATCTGTCATATCACGAATAATAGCAGAAATATTTTCCCATTCTAATGATTGTACAGCGCGCCATCTACGCTCCCCTGCAATAAGCTCATAGTTATCATCTTCCAGCTTTCTTACGACAATGGGTTGAATCATACCATGTGTATGAATCGTTTGCGCTAGTTCTTTTATTTTTTCCTCATTAAAAATCGACCTTGGTTGATATCGATTGGCTTCAATTTTATTTACAGGAAGCTGTACAACTTCATCCAAATCATACGTTTCTTCCTTCGCTTTAGCTTCAGCTTTATCTCCCAAACCGAAAATTCGATTAAAAGGTACCATTATCAGCCACCACCTTTATGTGCTATCTTTCTTAATCACTGTATCTTAAGATATAAAGACAGCTTTTAAATTATATCTATGTAAAATAAATTGTTTCACGTGGAACAATTTATCGTATTGGCTCAATCACATAACTACCCATCCAGTATACCACGATTTGTTGGCATGCAATAAGAAAAACGCTACAACAAAACTGCTGTGCGTAATTTATCAAACCATTTAGCACCTGCTACTATATTACCATAATTCATACGGTAAAAGAATGAAACAGATAAAAGTAACAAAGGAATTAACCTATTTTATTCGATTGGATCTTTATTTGGTGTACCAGCTTTTCTAGGATACTTTTTTGCTGTTTTCTTCACTTTTTTAATCATTATAATTGATCGTTCACTTTCCTCAGTTGGTAGCGTGAACAGATGTGTTTCATCAATTTCTCCGCCCAACAATGTAATAGCGTTTTTGGCGTTTATCAGCTCTTCTTTTGCCTGTGCACCCTTCATTGCAATAAAATAACCGTGCTTTTTCGTTAATGGCAAACAAAGTTCACTTAAAACAGACATGCGGGCAACGGCTCTCGCTGTCACTATATCAAATGTTTCCCTGAACTTCGCATTTTGCCCAAAGGTTTCAGCTCGATCATGGTAAAACGTAACATCCTCCAGCTCTAGTTTTTCTGCCAGATGGTTAAGAAAACCAATTCGCTTTTTTAATGAATCAACGATGGTCACCTTTAATTGTGGAAAGCAAATTTTAAGTGGAATACTTGGAAATCCGGCACCTGCTCCAACATCACAAATGTGGACATCCTGATTAAAGTCATAATGAAAAGCTGCTGTTATGGAATCATAGAAATGCTTTAAATAAACATCTTCTTTCCCAGTTAATGCCGTTAGATTAATTTTTTCATTCCACTCAATTAGTGTATTGAAGTAAATAGAGAATTGCTTCATTTTATAGTCATCTAGTTCAATTCCCTTTGCTTGTAAAGCTTGCGCAAACTGTTCCGGATTCATCGTGTCAACGTCTCCTATCCCATATGGTTTAAAAGATCACCGAAATTATCGGTGATCCTATTGTTACTAATATGAAAGTATAACTTTTCAGGTCGTCAAGCTAAAGTGAAACTGCATTCAGTGGGGGTTTTACTACCCGATAAACTGCGGTAAGCGCAAGGAGGCTCAACAGCCGCCCGCGGAAAGCGTAGTGTATACGGGCTGCGGTCACCTAAATAACCTGTTTCCATTATCAGTATCTAACGCTTTGAACGTATTTAATTGGTACGAAAGTTGAGTAATTAGTTAGCAATTCGAGCGACATTCCCCTGCTCGATATAGACAAGTAAAATGGATACGTCTGCGGGATTCACACCTGAAATTCTTGATGCTTGACCAACTGACAATGGACGAACTTTCTTCAATTTGTCTTTTGCCTCTGTAGCAATTCCACTGATCTTGTCATAATCAATATTTTCCGGAATTTTTTTGTCTTCCATTTTCAGCATACGGGCAACCTGTTCTTTTGCTTTCTTGATATACCCTTCATATTTAATTTGAATACCCACTTGTTCTTGCACATCAATTGGCAAATCAGGATGTGATTCAATCATACGGGCAACAAATGCATAGGAAAGTTCCGGACGTTTCATGAGATCATAAGCTTTAATTGCTTCTTTTAATGGTGTTGCTCCTGCTTCAGCCATAACCTGATTAACCGCTTCGTTTGGTTTAATTGTTATCTTTCTTAAGCGTTTCTTCTCTTCTTCAATAAGCTGTTTTTTCTCATCGAATTGTTTGTAACGATCATCAGAAATTAAACCAAGCTCATAACCGATATCTGTTAGTCTTAGGTCTGCGTTATCATGACGCAACAACAAACGGTATTCAGCACGTGACGTTAATAAACGATATGGTTCTCTTGTACCTTTTGTCACTAAGTCATCAATTAATACACCAATATAGGCCTGTGAACGATCAAGAATAACCGGTTCTTTACCTTGAATTTTTGCAGCGGCATTGATTCCTGCCATAATACCTTGCGCTGCTGCCTCTTCGTATCCTGATGTCCCGTTAATTTGACCTGCCGTAAACAATCCTGGAATTTTTTTCGTTTCCAATGTTGGCCACAACTGGGTAGGTACGACTGCATCATATTCTATCGCATAACCAGGACGCATAATTTCCGCATTTTCCAATCCTGGAACAGACTTAACGATTTCATATTGGATAGATTCCGGCAATGAAGTCGACAATCCCTGCACATAAACCTCTTCTGTATCCCTACCTTCAGGTTCAAGGAAAACCTGATGACGTGGTTTATCGTTAAAGCGAACAATTTTATCTTCAATAGAAGGACAATAACGTGGTCCAGTACCGCGTTTCATGCCAGAATACATTGCAGAAAGTGTCAAATTATCATTGATAATCTGATGTGTGAATTCGTTTGTATAAGTTAACCAACAAGGAATTTGATCAGCAATATATTCTGTCGTTTCATAGGAAAAACTCTGAGGTTCTTCGTCCCCTGGTTGAATTTCTGTTTTGGAATAATCGATTGTATGACTATTAACACGTGGTGGTGTTCCCGTTTTAAATCGGGTCAAGTCCAAACCGATCTCTTCCAGATGCTCAGATAACTTGATAGATACACGTTGGTTATTCGGTCCACTTTCATACTCTAAATCACCCATCAATACCTTACCGCGCATAAATGTACCGGTTGTCACAATTACTGTTTCCGCTGTATAGGATGTTTTGGATTCTGTAAGCACGCCTTTACATACACCATCTTCGATGATTAATTGATCAACCATCCCCTGACGAAGTGTTAGATTTTCCTGGTTTTCGAGTATATGTTTCATTTCTTTTATATATAATGGTTTATCTGCCTGTGCCCGTAATGCTTGAACAGCAGGTCCCTTACCCGTATTTAACATGCGCATTTGAATATACGTTTTATCAATAACCTTTGCCATCACGCCACCTAATGCATCAACTTCACGAATAACAATTCCCTTTGCAGGTCCGCCTAGTGATGGATTACACGGCATAAAAGCAACCATGTCTAAATTTAATGTGAGCATTAATGTCTTTGCGCCCATTTTTGCTGCAGCCATTCCAGCTTCTACACCTGCATGACCAGCGCCAATAACGATTACATCATAATGACCAGCATGATATGTCATATTTTTCACCCTTTCTGTTACTTTCCTAAACAAAATTGCGAGAATAACTGATTAATTAAGCCATCACTCGCTGTATCACCAATTATTTCGCCTAAAATCTCCCAAGTTCTCGTTACATCGATTTGTACCATATCTAAAGGCATTCCCAGCTCAATTCCTTCCATTGCATCTTCCAGTGCACTTTTTGCCTGTTTCAGCAATTGAATATGCCTTACATTGGATACATAGGTTAAATCGCTGGATTCAATATCTCCGGAAAAGAAAGTCTTAGCAATTGCAGATTCCAACTCAACTATTCCTTCTTCTTCAATTAAAGAAGTAGTAACAATCGGCTTCCCTTTCGCAAGCACATTCACTTTTGATAAATCAAGATTTTGTTCCAAATCCGTTTTATTAATAATAACGATATATTCAAGCCCATGAACTGCTTCAAAAAGTTTCACATCTTCATCTGTTAATATATCATTATAGTTTAACACAAAAAGGATCAGATCTGATTCCTTTAATACCTGTCTAGACCTTTCGACACCAATTTTTTCGACAATATCTTCCGTATCACGGATTCCCGCTGTATCCACTAACCTTAAGGGAACCCCTCTTACGTTGACATACTCTTCTATAATATCCCTCGTTGTACCCGGCACCTCGGTAACAATCGCTTTGTTTTCCTGTACAAGTGTATTCATTAAAGAAGATTTTCCTACATTTGGCCTGCCAATAATCGCTGTCGCTAAGCCCTCGCGTAAGATCTTCCCTTGATTTGCTACTTCCAAAAGCGCTTCTATTTCCTTATGAACCTCTTTTGATTTCGTTCGCATTACCTCATGTGACATTTCTTCCACATCATCATACTCCGGATAATCAATATTCACCTCAACATGTGCAACTGTTTCTAATAGTTCCTGGCGCAGACGTCGAATTAATCCGGAGAGACGTCCATCCATCTGTTTAACAGCCATAGACATCGCCTTATCTGTTTTAGCACGAATTAGATCCATCACAGCCTCTGCCTGCGATAAATCAATTCGTCCGTTTAAAAATGCTCTTTTCGTAAATTCTCCTGGTTCGGCCATTCGTGCACCTTTACTTAGAATGATTTCAAGCACCCGATTGACTGCAACCATGCCACCATGACAATTTATTTCAACGACATCTTCCCGTGTAAATGTCCTCGGGGCGCGCATGACAGAAACCATCACTTCATCAGCAATTTCTGTAGTTATTGGATCCACAATTTTTCCATAATTAATCGTATGTGATTCCACTTCAAGCAAATTTGCACCTTTGTACAACTCAGTCGTCATCGCTATGGCTTCCGGTCCGCTCAATCTGACAATTGCTATTGCTCCCTCACCTGCTGGAGTTGATATTGCAGTAATTGTGTCTGTTCCGATTGCTTCCACCTCCAATCACCTTCCTAAATATACCTATATTTCTTACGCATTATTTTTAAGTCTTCACAACTTAATAGAATATCATAAATCAGGCAAAAAATAAACTTATCCACAGTAATAATTATTTCCAGCACAAAGACCATTTATCCACATGTGAATAAATGGTCTTTGGAAAGTTAGGCCTTTATATGTGATCCACCGACCAAATAAGATTTCCTAATCCTATTTTCCCAATTTTCTTGACATTTATATTTCCCCTATCGACAAAAAAAGACCCTGGAAACAATGTCCAGGATCTTTAGCTCCATTATGCCATTATGGTTTAATAACAATATGGCGATGTGGTTCAACACCATCAGAATAAGTAGACACTTTACCTTGCTTCTGCAATGCACTATGAATAATTTTACGTTCAAATGCAGGCATCGGTTCCAGTGCGACCTTTTTGTTTAAACGTGTCGCTTTATCCGCCATTTTCCATGCTAAGGATCGTAATGTTTCTTCCCTGCGTCCACGGTAACCTTCTGCATCCAATGTGACGGTATAAAATTGTTTATTATCTTTATTTAAAGCTAAATGCACTAAATACTGTAGTGCATTTAAAGTCTGTCCACGTTTACCAATTAATAATGCAATATTTTCACCATGCATTTCAAATGTAACATGATTTCCTTTAGTAATTGTAGTAACTTCAACATTGACATTCATCTTGTCTGTAATCTCTTTAATAAAATGCTCTATCTCTTGTATCGGATTTTTAGCGATTGTCACTTTTACAATGGCGCGTTTTGATCCAAATAGTCCAAGTAGTCCTTTTTTACCTTCATCAATTACATCAATTTCAACTTGGTCTTTTGTTGTGTTTAACTGCTCTAACGCTGATTGGATCGCCTCGTCCACCGTTTGTCCACTAGCAGTTAGTTCTTTCACTTTTTGTCTCCTCCTGTACTTGCATCCTTCATCATTGGTTTACGAATAAATAGTGTTTGTGCAACCATAAAGACGTTACCTACTACCCAATATAAAGCCAGTGCAGATGGGAAGAAAATAGCAAAAACAGTAATCATAATCGGCATAACATAAAGCATAACCTTCATTTGTGGATTTTGTGCTGCTGGATTTCCACCCATCATTAATTTTTGTTGCAAGAATGTTGCTGCACCTGCAATCAATGGCAATAAAAAGATCGGATCTGGGCTTCCCAATTGGAACCAGAGGAACGTATCTTGTTTAATTGCAGTTGTACGCATAATTGCGTGGTAAATTGCAATTAAGATTGGCATTTGTACAAAAATAGGTAAACAACCAGCAATTGGGTTTACACCATGTTTTTGAAATAAAGCCATTGTTTCTTCTTGTAATTTTTGTTGTGTATTTGCATCTTTCGAGCTGTATTTTTTCTGAATTTCTTTCAGTTCTGGTTGGATATCTTGCATTGCTTTTGAACTTCTTAGTTGTTTCACGTTTAATGGCAAAAGAATTAAACGAACGATAATCGTTACTGTAACAATAGCCAAACCGTAATTATTATTATACAGGTCAGAAAAGAACGTAATAAACCAAGACATCGGATAAACAAAATATTTATTCCAAAACCCAGTACTGTCTGGGGTGATTGGTTGTTCTATTTGTGTACAACCGGAAAGAACTGCTAATAAGACAACTAAAGCTATTAGCAAATATAACTTTTTATTGCGCAAAACTTTTCCTCCTAACTATTGGAAAGACGCAAATCGTCTCCCAAAAACAGACATACTAAAGTACATTTCAAATGTTACGCTAACTTAAATATATATAAGATCCTAGGAAAAATCGAGTATTTTTACCAACTTATCATAAAAGCTCTCTTTTTTTATACTTTATTCCCTTGTCTTACTGTTCTTCTACGTAATAAGCGCTCTCTATTTAATAGATGAATAAGACTTTTTTTTATTTCTTCATAGCCCATTTTATTCGTTGGATTTCTAGCGATGATTACGATATCAGCTGGTCGTAGGATATCAGCCTCTAATTCCTGGAAGGCCTTGCGTAAATACCTTTTAATCCGGTTACGAACGACTGCATTACCAATTTTCTTTCCAACAGATAAACCAATTCGAAAATGTGCCTGTTCAGTTTTTTCCAAGTAATAAATCACAAGCTGACGATTAGCAAATGACTTACCTTCCCGAAATGCCAGCTGAAATTCTTTATTTTTTTTAATACGGAATTGTTTTTTCATTTTAATCACCTTTACTACATTCAAACATCAACAAGCTTGTCCTTTTCCATCTCTTGTATACAAAGGTAATCGAGTATTAACCCTATGAAGGTTTAATGTATAAAAAAACAAAGCTTTTATGAAGTAAAAGAAAACTCGCTAAGTGGCGAGCCTAAACGGCTAAAACAGAGGCGCTAGCCTGCGCTTATACTGTTTATCTGCATGTATGGACCACGCCCTGAATTTCCTTATACCGTATAGGTTATATTTCCCTATCAGTGAAAAAAGACCACTGACGCTTCAGTGGCCTATGCAGATAGTACTTTTCTTCCTTTACGACGACGACGAGCTAAAACCTGACGTCCGTTTTTT
The DNA here is from genome assembly GCF_016908515.1 of Virgibacillus halotolerans. GTDB lineage: Bacteria > Bacillota > Bacilli > Bacillales > Amphibacillaceae > Virgibacillus_M > Virgibacillus_M halotolerans. The sequence goes on along the minus strand of NZ_JAFBEA010000010.1, from coordinate 91,246 downwards.
GTACTCATTCGCGTACGAAAGCCGTGTACCTTTTTTCTTTTACGATTATTTGGCTGAAATGTTCTTTTCATTTATCTTGCACCTCCCCAAGGGATCCTTGAATATCCAAATTAAACTAAAACTTATCTTTCATTACCAGACAGTCTTTGTAATTATACGTAAAAGCAATGTCATCTGTCAACTTTCATTTTATTTTTCCCAAATTAATTTTCCCTTTATTTATTATGTTTCCATACTATCCACAGGCTCTGTTTATGATATTTTCCTATTATTTTTCTATCCACACCATATATCGACAAGATAACCACAACTTCTCACCCTGTGAATAGTTTTCGTATACAGGTGTTGCGTTTTGTGGATAACTGTCGAAAAACCTTTGCATTATGTGCTTTTATTTGGTATTATGTTTATGTTTTAAACTGTGGAAATCTATGTCGGGCATTTATGTTATCCACAAACTGTGGATAAGCTGTGGATACTTATTTACAGCCCTTTTATAAAACTTTCAACAGCATTGTGGATAACGTGTATAAACTTATTACAAGTATGATATCATAAAGTTATTCTATCCACAGCATCTATAAAAACATATTTCATAAATAATGTATAAATCATTCAATTATATTATTTTGTACATGCCTTTCCATCGTTTTAAAGATTGAGAGAGGCCTTTTTTGTCATCATTCAAAAAAGGAAGGGAGTGAAACTAGAATGGAAAATATAGAAGAGTTATGGGTTGCTACGTTAGAGAAAATCGAAGAAAAAATTAGTAAACCAAGCTTTGATACGTGGCTAAAAAGCACAAAAGCAGTCAAACTAGAAGAAAATACGATTATTATTTCGGCCCCTAATCATTTTGCGCGGGACTGGCTGGAAAATCAATATACCAATCTCATCTCTAATGTATTAGAAGAGATAACTGGAGCAAGCTTGGCTACTAAATTTATTATTCCAGATGCAGATACAGCTACAGATGAAATAGACACACAAACAAAACCGAAAAAAGATTTAGCTAATGGGAATGAGGCCCCCAAAACAATGTTAAACCCCAAATATACGTTTGACACGTTTGTCATTGGTGCAGGAAATCGTTTTGCACATGCGGCTTCACTAGCTGTGGCAGAAGCGCCTGCTAAAGCATATAACCCATTATTTATTTATGGTGGTGTCGGTCTTGGTAAAACACATTTAATGCATGCAATTGGACACTATGTACGAGAACATGATCCGAATGCGAATGTCGTTTATTTGTCATCTGAGAAATTTACGAATGAATTCATTAATGCCATTATGGATAACAAAACGACAAGTTTCCGCAATAAATATCGGAATGTCGATGTACTATTAATTGATGATATTCAATTTATAGCCGGCAAGGAATCGACCCAGGAGGAATTTTTCCACACATTTAATGCATTACATGAAGAAAATAAACAAATTATTATTTCCAGTGATCGACCTCCAAAAGAAATCCCTACATTGGAAGATCGCTTACGTTCCCGATTTGAATGGGGATTGATCACAGATATAACACCACCGGATTTAGAAACACGGATTGCAATTTTGACTAAAAAAGCAAAAGCGGAAGGGCTAGATATTCCTAGTGAAGTGATGCTCTATATTGCCAATCAAATTGATACAAACATAAGAGAATTGGAAGGCGCATTAATTCGGGTTGTGGCCTATTCCTCTTTAGTAAATCAGGATATCGATGCAGCACTTGCTGCGGATGCGTTAAAAGATATTATTCCCAGCAATAAGCCACGGGTTGTTACCATTAAAGGTATTCAAGAAATTGTCGGAGAAAAGTATAATATCCGTTTAGAAGACTTTGCTGCGAAAAAACGGACGAGATCTATCGCTTTTCCGAGACAAATTGCGATGTATTTATCTCGAGAATTAACGGACTTCTCTTTACCGAAAATTGGCGAGGAATTCGGTGGTCGTGACCATACAACTGTTATCCATGCCCATGAGAAAATATCAAAGCTATTAGTGGACGACACCAATTTAAATAGGGAATTAGAAGAAATTAAAGAGGAACTGAAAACATTTTAATAGATTGTATTTTCCGGTCTGTGTTCAAAAATACATTTATCAACATGTGTATAGTGTGTAAAACCACGCAAACTCACACACACTTTATCCACATGTGTATAAGTGTGATGTCAAAAGGGCTTACCCACTTATCCACATACCCACAGGCCTTATTACTATTATTACTATATTTTATTAATAAAAATAAATATAAAGAACTTCCACTAGGAGGATTTTAAGAATGAAATTTATAATTCAACGTGATCAGTTGATTGAGAGTGTACAAGATGTAATGAAAGCAATCTCTTCAAGAACAGTGATTCCAATTTTGACAGGGATGAAAATTGAAGCAAGGCAACATGGTATTACATTAACAGGCAGTGATTCAGACATTTCCATTGAATCTTATATTCCAGCAGAAGATAATGGTATTGTTAATGTAGAACAAATTGAGGAAGGTAATGTTGTCCTGCATGCTAAATATTTCCCTGATATTGTACGAAAACTACCAGAAAAAACAGTTGAACTCGAAGTCGATGAAAGTTTAAAAGTAACTATACGTTCCGGTAAAGCAGAATTTAATTTAAATGGGCAGGATGCAGAAGAATATCCACATCTTCCTAAGTTACAAACAGATGATAGTTTTGAAATGCCTACAGATCTATTAAAAAGTTTGATCAAACAAACTGTTTTTGCTGTTTCTACAATGGAAACACGTCCCATTTTAACTGGTGTTCACTTTAAACTAGAAAACAATACACTAAACTTTACAGCAACAGATAGTCACCGATTAGCATCAAGAGAAATTCCAATTAAAGAAGGCCAATCAGAATTACCTAGTGTCGTTGTACCTGGAAAAAGCCTGAACGAATTAAATAAAATTTTAGATGATACTGAGGAAATGGTCGAAATAAGTGTAACCAACAATCAAATCCTGTTCCGGACCAAGCATTTAAATTTCTTATCCCGTCTGCTTGATGGCAATTATCCGGAAACATCCCGTTTGATCCCAGATCATAGTAAAACAGTGATACATGTAAAAACAAAAGAACTGTTAAGTACAATTGATCGTGCATCACTTCTTGCGAAAGAAGAGCGAAATAATGTTGTTCGTTTAACAACAAAAGGTGATCAACTGGTCGAAATTACAAGTAATTCTCCAGAGGTAGGAACAGTCGCAGAGGAAGTAAATGTTCAATCGATAGAAGGAGAAGAATTAAAAATTTCATTTAGCTCCAAATATATGATCGATGCACTCAAAGCAATTGAATATGAAGAAGTTAAAATAGAATTTACTGGTGCAATGCGCCCCTTTATTATTCGACCGGCAAATGATGATCCAATTACCCAATTAATTCTGCCCGTCCGTACTTACTAAAAATGTTGTAAAAAGCTCTTATCTGATTAAGGTAAGAGCTTTTTACTATTTCAAAAGTGATTTTAAGACGATTTAAGCGTTTTTTAAAGAAATATAGGGTTTACCTTCCATTAATCACAAATCTTTAGTAAAATAGATGTAAGGACTTTTTAAGATGCACGTAAAATTTTTGCTTTGGCAAAACAAAAAAAGATTGGTGAGTTAAATGCATGAACAAATTAACATAAATACGGCGTATATCACTTTGGGACAATTTATGAAACTGGCGAACGTATTTGAATCCGGTGGCATGATAAAAGCATACCTACAAGATGAAGGTGTTGTCGTAAATAGTGAGATAGAGCATCGCCGAGGAAGAAAGCTTTATCCAGACGACATAGTAGAGATAGAGGGAGCCGGATCTTTTATAGTGGGAAAAGGCGATTAGTACGTATTAGAAAAAAATGAGGAATTTGCATGCATATCGAACAATTACAATTAAAAAATTATCGGAACTATGCGCAACTAGATATCCGATTTGATGATAAAGTCAACGTAATTATCGGAGAAAATGCCCAAGGAAAAACAAATATGATGGAAGCAATTTATGTTTTGGCTTTTACAAAATCCCATCGTACTTCAAAAGAAAAAGAATTGATCATGTGGGACAAAGAATATGCTAAAATAGAAGGTAGAATAACGAAACGAACGCAAACCTTCCCACTCGAAGTGGTTGTTTCCACAAAAGGAAAAAAGGCCAAATTAAATCATCTTGAACAAAGGCGTTTAAGTGATTATATTGGTGCGTTGAATGTCGTAATGTTTGCTCCAGAAGATTTAACTTTAGTTAAAGGTGCGCCGCGAATCAGAAGACGTTTTATTGATATGGAGCTTGGTCAAATTCAACCAAGATATATCTATCATTTAGCGCAGTATCAAAAGGTACTGAAACAGCGAAACCATTTATTAAAACAAATGCAGCGCAGAAATAGCACGGATATGACCATGTTACAGGTTTTAACAGATCAGTTGATTGAACATGCTGCAACATTGCTGGAAAGGCGATTCATTTTCTTGGAAATGTTGCGTGAATGGGCAAGTCCCATCCATCGCGGGATTAGTCGGGAGTTAGAAACGCTCGAAATTAAATATAATTCGACAATAGAAGTATCAGAAGAGGCAAATAAGGAGAAAATAGAAACTATCTACCTAAATAAATTTCATGAGATGAAAGACAAAGAGATCGACCGTGGAACGACGCTGATTGGACCGCACCGGGATGATCTCGTATTTTATGTCAATGGTAAAGATGTTCAAACGTACGGTTCCCAGGGACAGCAACGAACAACGGCATTATCAGTAAAACTGGCAGAGATAGAACTGATTTACAAAGAAGTTGGCGAATATCCGATATTACTGCTCGATGATGTGTTAAGTGAATTAGATGATTTTAGGCAATCCCATTTATTAAATACCATTCAAGGAAAGGTTCAAACCTTTGTATCCACCACCAGTGTTGATGGAATTAACCATGAAACATTGCGGAAAGCAGAAATGTTTCATGTTGAAAGTGGAAAAATAGATACATAAGTAAGGGGGGTCTTTCATGTTTATTCATATAGGAAATGGAAATGTTATCCGTTCTCAGGATGTCATTGCCATTATTGATTATCATTTTATTTCATCATCCACAATCATGGAAGAAATGGTAAATGCAACAAAAAAACAGAAAAAGCTCATTGGACCGACTGTTGATACAAAGTCAGTGATGATTACAAAGGACATTATTTACTACAGTACACTGTCTGTTTCCACATTAAAAAAACGGGCAAGTATGATTTCCACGATTAGTAAATTAGACGATTTTTCTGATGAAGTAGAAGAAGCATAGAAATGGGTGTGAAAAAATGTCAACGGAAGACAAAATTGTAAGTGAACAATCATATGGCGCGGATCAAATCCAGGTGCTCGAAGGGTTAGAAGCAGTTCGTAAAAGACCTGGTATGTATATTGGTACAACAAGTGAACAAGGGCTTCACCATCTTGTTTGGGAAATCGTTGATAATAGTATTGACGAAGCGATGGCAGGTTATTGTGACCATGTACAGGTTATTATTGAGGCCGATAATAGTATTACAGTAAAGGATAACGGACGTGGTATTCCTGTTGGTATCCAGAAAAAGACGGGAAGACCTGCAGTAGAAGTCATTATGACGGTTCTCCACGCTGGTGGTAAATTTGGTGGTGGCGGCTACAAAGTTTCTGGCGGATTGCACGGTGTTGGTGCCTCTGTTGTTAATGCGTTATCTACCAATTTAGAAGTATACGTTCATCTTGATGGAAAGATTCACTTTTTAGGATTTAAAAAAGGTGTTACGCAAAATGAAATTAAAGTGATCGGTGAAACGGAAGTTACTGGAACGGAGATCCACTTTACTCCAGATCCAGAAATTTTTAAAGAAGGTACAACGTTTGATTATGATACATTGGCAAAACGTTTACGTGAACTTGCCTTTTTAACAAGAGAATTAACCATTACGATTGAGGATAAACGTAAGGATGAAGATGGTAAAGAAAAAGAGCCTGTAAGCTACTATTATGAAGGTGGTATCAGCTCTTATGTAGAATATATCAACCAAACCAAAAATGTATTACATGAACCGTTCTATGCGGAAGGTGAAGAAGAAGGTATAACTGTTGAAGTCGCAATTCAATATAATGACGGCTTTGCAAGCAATCTTTATTCGTTCGCTAATAATATTCATACGTACGAAGGTGGTACACATGAGTTTGGTTTTAGAACTGGTTTAACCAGAGTGATTAATGATTATGCGAGGAAAAATAATCTATTCCGAGAAAACGATCCAAACCTTTCAGGTGATGATGTAAGAGAAGGAATGACAGCTATTGTTTCCATAAAGCATCCAGATCCGCAGTTTGAAGGGCAAACAAAAACAAAGCTAGGTAATAGTGAAGTTCGTAGTGTGACAGATTCCGTATTTAGTGAATCATTTTCTAAATTTCTATATGAAAATCCAACAACAGGGAAAATCATTGTAGAAAAAGGTTTAATGGCCTCCCGTGCTCGAATGGCGGCTAAAAAAGCGCGTGAATTAACGAGAAGAAAAGGCGCTTTGGAAATTTCCAATCTGCCAGGAAAGTTAGCTGATTGCTCATCTAAAGATGCTTCAATCAGTGAATTGTACATTGTGGAAGGTGATTCTGCAGGTGGCTCAGCAAAGCAGGGTCGAGACCGTCATTTTCAGGCTATCCTGCCGTTACGCGGTAAGATTTTAAACGTCGAAAAGGCGCGGTTGGATAAAATTTTATCTAACAATGAAGTACGTATGATGATCACAGCATTAGGTACTGGTATTGCAGAAGACTTTGATATTACAAAGGCACGATACCATAAAGTAGTCATCATGACGGATGCAGATGTTGATGGGGCACATATTCGTACATTATTATTAACATTTTTCTATCGTTATATGCGTCCATTGATCGAACATGGCTATATCTATATTGCACAGCCACCGCTATATAAAGTTCAACAAGGTAAGGTAGCGCACTATGCATTTGATGATAAAGAACTCGATATTATTTTAGAGGAACTCCCAAAAGCGCCAAAACCAGGTATCCAGCGTTACAAGGGTCTTGGTGAGATGAATGCGACACAGCTATGGGAAACAACAATGGATCCAGACTCACGTACATTGCTGCAGGTTGAGCTAACCGATGCAATTGATGCTGACCAGGTCTTCGATATGCTAATGGGCGATAAGGTGGAGCCAAGAAGAATTTTCATTGAAGATAACGCCCAATACGTACAAAACTTAGATATATAACTAAAAGCGCCCCGACATGGGGAGTGCCAACGTTGGGCTCAAGAGCCCGATGACGGTACTCCATCAAAAAAACAAAGAAGTTGTGGCATATTGTAAATCACTATCTTCTCGAGTAGTTAGTGATAGGAGGTAAATTGTAATGGCAGAGGAAGAACGTCAAAATGTTAAGGAAATAAATATTAGTAAAGAAATGCGTACATCCTTTCTTGATTATGCAATGAGTGTTATTGTGGCGCGGGCATTACCCGATGTACGTGACGGGTTAAAACCAGTTCATCGCCGTATTTTATACGCAATGAACGATTTAGGAATGCATTCGGATAAGGCACATAAAAAGTCAGCACGTATTGTTGGAGAAGTCATCGGTAAGTATCATCCACATGGTGATTCAGCAGTGTATGAAACAATGGTACGGATGGCTCAAGATTTTAGTTATCGTTATATGCTTGTAGACGGCCATGGTAACTTTGGATCCGTTGACGGAGACTCAGCAGCAGCAATGCGTTATACAGAAGCGAGAATGTCCAAAATATCGATGGAACTATTACGTGACATCAATAAGGATACAATCGATTATCAGGATAACTATGATGGTTCAGAGCGTGAACCAGTTGTATTCCCTGCTCGTTTTCCGAACTTGATTGTTAACGGAACATCAGGTATCGCAGTAGGTATGGCGACAAATATACCACCACATAATTTAGGTGAAACAATTGATGCTGTTTTAGCTATCAGTCGGGATCCTGAAATTACAATTGATGAATTAATGGAGAATCATATTTATGGACCGGACTTCCCGACTGCCGGACAAATACTAGGCAGAAGTGGGATTCGTAGAGCATTTGAAACAGGTAAAGGGTCTGTTACGATTCGGGCAAAGGTAGATATTGAAGAGGAGAAGAACGGGAAGGAAACAATCCTTGTCACAGAGCTACCATACCAGGTTAATAAAGCAAAATTGATTGAAAAAATAGCAGAACTTGTCCGTGATAAACGGATTGAAGGCATTACAGATTTACGTGATGAGTCGGACCGTAACGGCATGCGTATCGTGATGGAATTGCGTCGTGATGCCAACGGAAATGTAGTTTTAAATAATCTGTTCAAGTATACAGCTTTACAAACGACATTTGGCATAAACACACTGGCATTAGTTGATGGTCAGCCAAAGGTATTGAACATTAAACAATGTTTAGAGCATTATTTGGAGCACCAAAAAGTAATCATTAAACGACGTACTGCCTTTGAACTACGAAAGGCAGAAGCACGTGCACATATTTTAGAAGGTTTGCGTATTGCCCTGGATCACTTGGATGAAGTGATTGCGCTAATCCGTAATTCTAAAACAGCTGATATTGCCCGTGAAGGTTTGATAGAAAGATTTGAGCTATCAGAAAAGCAGGCACAGGCAATTTTAGATATGCGTTTACAACGTCTAACAGGATTAGAGCGTGAAAAGATAGAAAATGAATATGATGAACTGATGCAGCTGATTGGTGAATTGAAAGCTATTTTAGCGAATGAGGAAAAGGTACTCGAAATTATCCGTGAAGAGCTTACGGAAATTAAAGAGCGTTTTAATGATGAACGTCGTACAGAAATCGTCTCTGGTGGTATCGGATTTTTTGAAGATGAAGATTTAATTCCAGAGGAAAGTATTGTGATCACTTTAACCCATCAAGGTTACATTAAACGTCTACCATCATCCACCTATCGAACGCAAAAACGTGGTGGCCGTGGTATCCAGGGAATGGGTACGAATGAAGATGATTTTGTAGAACATCTTGTATCCACCTCCACACATGATACGGTACTTTTCTTTACAAATAAAGGTAAAGTTTACCGGGCAAAAGGTTATGAGGTTCCTGAATTTAGTCGAACAGCAAAAGGGATTCCAATCATTAATATGCTGCAGATTGAAAAAGATGAATGGATTAATGCAGTGATATCTGTTAGTGAATTTAGTGAAGAGAATTACTTATTCTTTACGACAAAATATGGAATTTCTAAGCGGACGACACTGGCCCAATTTGCCAATATCCGTAAAGGTGGCTTAATTGCTGTGGGACTGCGCGGAGAGGATGAACTGATTTCTGTTCGCTTAACGGATGGTAATAAACATATGATGATTGCAACCAAAAATGGTTATCTCATTCGTTTTGAGGAAGATCAGATCCGATCGATGGGAAGAAATGCAGCTGGAGTAAAGGGCATCTCTTTACGTGGCGAAGATGAAGTGGTTTCCATGGAAATTATTGAGGAAGGTTCTAACATCCTTCATATTACAAATAAGGGATATGGGAAACAGACACCTGAATCAGAATATCGGATTACAAATCGTGGCGGTAAAGGTATTTTCACGTGTAAGTTATCAGATAAAACCGGAGAAGTTGTCGCGGTTAAAGATGTTACAGGAGAAGAAGAAGATTTAATGCTAATTACTGTAGCAGGTGTATTAATTCGTATTCCGGTAGCAGAAATATCGGAAACGGGTCGAAATACAATGGGTGTTCGTTTAATTCGCCTGCATGAGGCAGAGGAAGTGGCAACCGTTGCGATTGTTGAGCATGAAGAAGAAGAAACGGTAGAAGAAATTGTAGAAGAAACAACTGAATCCAGTGAGGAAACCAACAACGAGACTGATTCAGATGATAAGACAGAAGAATAAATAGCTGATAGACTTTTGATTCAGGGTGACACGCAGTAAGGGAATTTAATCATTCTTTGCTTGTGTCACCCTATTTTTTGTTCAGTTGTTGATGCAATTCCATACCAAGTAATAAAGGAATTTTATTTGCTGTAAGTTGTAAAAATCGTACGATAAATGGATAGTCAATATCTGACTTTGTGACCAACAGATCTCCCCACCATTCGGGTTCGTAACGACACAGCATACTCAGATTATATAAAAGTAAATAGTGTACCATTACTTCAGGAAGTGGTAAAAAATGTTCTCGATCCATCGGGAAGTAAATATCTTTATTGGTGTGAACATAAAAAGGACCATCTATTGTGTCGAGCGGCTTGGTAAGTTCTAATTGTATATGCGAATCATCAAGTTCCAATTGTTTTATTTCTGGTAGATGTGTTGCTAAACGCTTTTTAAATGCACTTGCTGTTAAATGGTAACTGTCTAATAGCTGTACTGGAAACTGGAAAAAACGTGATCCCACCGTACTGACTACAACCATTTGTTCATTATCTTGAAAAGTGAACAAGTGATTCAATTCAGGAATCAAGGAAAATAATTTTCCCATATCAATCTTTTCAAATGGTAATTGCCTGTTGGAAAATAAATGCTCTGCACAGTAAGGGAATAGCCCATGATGCTGCACTTTCACTTCATCTTTCATAAAGGTGTAATTTTTTCTTTTTCGCTTCCTTGCTGAAACGCCGTGTGCTAAAAGTGCAGTTGATTCCGGATAACTGGGGCGTTTTGTTAAAAGACAGGCTTTAAGCAAGTGAATCATGCCGTAGAACAGTAATACAGGACGTGCGAATAGATCGACTTTTCCACTATTTTCATAAAATCGGTTCCCGTGGTCAAGATAATACATAAATGCATTACAATTTTCATAGCTCTTTGTAACAGCGTCAATCCCAGGTATTTTTTGATAGCACTGAAATAAATAGTGTTGTGCAGTTTGTTGGCAATTTAGATAGGTATAAAATTCATTTATTTTTTCCATCGCTCCACCCTCCTAGCTATTAAAATATTTAGAATCTATTTATTTTTAATGGGAAAAGAATCATGGGTTGAAAAAGCGCCATTGTTAGCGTATTGTATATAAAAATAGAATTACCTGAATAGCTTGACCAAGTTCATTATTTACATACATATGGATAAGATATTACTTCATTATCCATTATTTTTTTTATATAAAATTGGAGGAGGATCATGATGCGAGAAGATAAATTTACTAAAGAAGGTTTAACATTTGATGATGTATTACTCATGCCGGATCAATCAGAGGTATTGCCAAAGGATGTACAGTTGGATACAAAGCTATCTGACAGTCTTCATTTAAAATCACCGTTCATTAGTGCTGGTATGGATACAGTAACGGAAGCAGAAATGGCTATCGCAATCGCTCGTCAGGGTGGATTTGGCGTCATTCACAAGAACATGTCAATGGAGGATCAGGCAGAACTGGTTGATCGTGTAAAACGCTCTGAAAGTGGTGTTATTACAAATCCATTTTTCCTTACTCCAGAACATCAAGTATATGATGCAGAACATCTGATGGGGAAATTCCGAATTTCTGGTGTACCAATTGTCAATACGATTGAAGAACAGAAATTAGTCGGTATTTTGACAAATCGTGATCTGCGCTTTATTCAAGATTACTCCATTTTAATTTCAGAAGTAATGACGAGTGAGAATCTTGTAACTTCACCAGTAGGAACGACTTTAAATGACGCAGAAAAGTTGTTACAACAACATAAAATTGAAAAATTACCACTTGTTGATGAACATGGTGTGCTTAAAGGTTTAATTACGATCAAAGATATTGAAAAAGTAATCGAATTTCCAAACGCTGCCAAGGATAAACAAGGCCGGTTATTAGTAGGTGCAGCTGTCGGTGTAACAAACGACGGCATGAGACGTATTGAAAAGCTCGTCGAAGCTGGTGTCGATGTTATTGTTATTGATACAGCACACGGACATTCAAAAGGTGTCATGGATCAGGTACAAGCAGTCCGAAAAGCGTATCCAGATTTAGATATTGTTGCCGGAAATGTGGCTACTGGAGAAGCGACAAAAGCGTTAATAGAAGCGGGTGCCAACATTGTGAAAGTTGGTATTGGACCTGGATCGATTTGTACAACACGTGTTGTTGCAGGTGTTGGTGTACCGCAAATTACTGCAGTACATGAATGTGCACTAGCTGCAGCAGCATATGGTGTCCCTGTTATTGCAGACGGCGGGATAAAATATTCCGGTGATATCGTAAAGGCAATAGCAGCTGGAGCGCATGCTGTCATGTTGGGAAGCATGTTTGCCGGTGTTGCTGAGAGCCCAGGAGAAACTGAAATCTTCCAGGGAAGACAATATAAAGTGTATCGCGGAATGGGCTCAGTTGGCGCGATGAAGGCCGGTTCGAAAGACCGCTATTTCCAAGAATCCACTGAAACGAAGAAACTTGTACCAGAAGGAATTGAAGGAAGAGTGGCATATAAAGGCAGCTTGGCAGATACCGTTCATCAATTAGTTGGCGGCTTGCGTGCAGGTATGGGGTATTGTGGTACAGGAACCATTGAAGCATTACGAAATGATGCTCGATTTGTCCGGATTACCAATGCCGGCTTACGTGAAAGTCATCCACACGATGTACAAATAACAAAGGAAGCACCTAATTACTCTTTACAATAGGGATAAAAATACATTGATGTCTTGAACATCCCGGACAGTTTTAAGCGAAAACCCACATACAAGTGGCCACTACTGAATTAGCCAAGATAGGGGCAGTAGCTGACATAAGGAAATTGAAATGTCACAGAATTTATAGATGGGAATGATTTCCCGTCTATTTTTTTGTTTTTTTATGTGGTAAAATAACAAAGGTACACGTTTTAAAAAATAAAGGAAAAAGTATTTGGCGGAGGTAGAGAAAGTGAAACAGAAATGTACTAAAAGTTTGTCGTTTTTATTAGTAGGACTCGTATTGATGATGTCGTTTGTTGTACAACCATTTACTGTGCAAGCAGCGGATTCAATCAATTTGGACGCCGAATCGGCGATATTAGTTGATGCGGAAACAGGAAAAGTTTTATATGCGAAAAATCCGGATGTAGCTTTACCCCCGGCCAGTATGACAAAAATGATGACAGAGTATCTTGTTTTGGAAGCAATCGAAAAAGGTGACATTGATTGGGATACCACAACACAAATCAGTGATTATCCATATGGTATTTCTGCCAATGCATCATTTTCCGGAGTTGGATTGACACAGAATAAAGATTATACGGTACGTGATTTATATACGGCAATGGCTGTTTTCTCTGATAATGCGACAACCATTGCACTTACAGAATTGATCGCGGGATCTGAAGGCGAATTTGTAAAACTAATGAATAAAAAAGGGGAAGAAATGGGTCTTCCTGAATATGAATTTGTAAATGCCAGTGGATTAGAAAACTCCTTTTTGGAGGAAAACCATCCGGAAGGAACAGACCCAGATGGGAGCAACTTATTGTCTGCCAGATCTGCAGCATTACTTGCCTATCATCTAGTTAATGATTACCCTGAAGCGCTAGAATATTCTGGTGAAACGGAAGTAGAATTTGAAGATAAAAAGGTAGAAAATTTAAACTGGATGCTTAAACATGATGCATCCTACTTAAAGCAATATTATTATGAGGGTATGGATGGTCTAAAAACAGGACATACCGATCTTGCTGGTTTCTGCTTTACCGGAACAGCTGAAAGAGATGGGAAAAGATTAATTTCTGTTGTAATGAAAACAGATAGTGAGGACAAGCGTTTTAAAGAAACAGCTAAATTGATGGATTACGGTTTTTCAAAATTTAAGACAGAGGAACTATTCCCTGCTGGGTATCAGGTGAAAGGTGAGTCTGAGATTCCGGTAGCAAAAGGGAAAGACAAAACTGTAAAGGCTTCTATTAAAGAAGCTGTTACAATTCCGGTAAAAGAGGATGAAAAGGAATTATACAGCATTAAATACGCTATTGATAAAAAGAAGCTGAATGCAGATGGCGAACTGAAAGCCCCTATTAAAAAGGGTGATAAAATTGGTACGGCAGAGGTCATTTATGATGGGGAAGATGACTACGGTTATATTTTTACCGACAAAGCCAGTTCAATAGATTTGGTAACCGATAAAGCGGTAGATAAGGCGAATTGGTTTATGCTTACATTAGGTGCGATTGGTGGATTTTTCGCTGATCTATTTACAACAGCGGTTGACTGGGTCAAAGGATTGTTTTAACTACAGTATTTGCTAAGATGAATTAGAACGCCGAAGAAAAACATAAGGGGGAAATAAAATGACAAACATTGGTACAGATCGTGTGAAACGTGGAATGGCAGAAATGCAAAAGGGTGGCGTAATCATGGATGTGATTAACGCGGAGCAGGCGAAAATAGCTGAACAGGCAGGGGCAGTTGCTGTGATGGCTTTAGAGCGTGTCCCATCAGATATTCGTGCGGCGGGCGGAGTTGCTCGTATGGCCGATCCAACAATTACTGAGGAAGTAATGAATGCAGTTTCTATTCCAGTGATGGCTAAAGGGCGTATCGGGCATATTGTCGAGGCGCGTGTGTTAGAAGCAATGGGTGTGGACTATATCGATGAAAGTGAAGTTCTAACACCTGCAGATGATGTATTTCATTTAAGGAAATCTGATTTCACAGTACCATTTGTTTGTGGCTGCCGTAATTTGGGAGAAGCAGCACGCCGTATTGGTGAAGGTGCATCCATGCTACGGACAAAAGGTGAACCGGGCACAGGAAACATTGTAGAGGCTGTACGCCATATGCGTCAGGTTCAATCCGAAATCCGTCAGCTCACTGCCATGTCAGCAGATGAAGTGATGACCTTTGCAAAAGATATCGGTGCACCATATAACTTATTATTGGAAATCCGTGAGGCGGGATGCTTACCAGTAGTTAACTTTGCAGCAGGTGGTGTTGCGACACCATCAGACGCAGCGTTAATGATGGAATTAGGTGCAGATGGTGTCTTTGTCGGATCAGGGATTTTCAAATCAAACAATCCGGAAAAGTTTGCTAAGGCAATTGTAGAGGCAACAACCCATTATCAGGATTATAAATTAATTGCTGAGCTTTCTAAAGATTTAGGTGCTGCCATGAAAGGAATTGAAATGAGTACACTTGCTGCGGAAGATCGCATGCAAGATCGTAGCGAATAACAAAAAACACAAGTGGTGGTTTATCCATGCTGGGTGTTACAGGTGTTATAGCTATTCATGACAAATAGTCTAGAATTTTCACTGAAAAATTATATACTTTCTTTAAAAGTAAGAAAGAAGGAATCTGTATGACGACCATTGGTGTACTTGCATTACAAGGTGCAGTCAGAGAACATATACGGGCGATAGAGGCATGTGGTGCACAAGCTATTGAAGTAAAGCGAAAAGAACAGCTGGATGAGATTGATGGGCTGATTTTACCTGGTGGTGAAAGTACGACAATGCGTAAACTGATTGATAGTTACGGTTTTTTCACTGCAATTCAGGCATTTGGTGAACAGAATAAGCCCATTTTTGGCACTTGTGCCGGTTTGATTTTGATGGCGAGTGAAATTGACGGTCAAACAGCTGCGCATCTCAGCCTAATGGACATGAAGGTTGCTCGTAATGCATTTGGCAGGCAAGTGGCTAGCTTTGAAGCAACACTTGAAATTAGCCATGTTGCAGATGACTTTAATGCGATCTTTATTCGTGCACCATACATCATGGAAGTAGGACCAGAAGTTGAAGTACTTGCAACCTACCAGGATCGTATTGTTGTTGCTAAACAGGGACATTATGTTTGTACAGCCTTTCATCCGGAGTTGACAGATGATCATCGATTTATTGCATATTTTGTTGATATGGTGGAAGAATCAAAAGAAACACTTGCATCTTCAATGTAATTTGACTATGATATAATATAATTAGAGTAAAAATGAGTAAAAGTATTGAGAGGAAGCAGTAACAGTCTAACTTTCTACAGCGAGTCGATGGTTGGTGTAAATCGATGTGAGTAAACTGTGAATCCATCCTTGAACTGGTTTGTTGAACACCGTTGTTATTAGACAAACCCGGTTAAGTACCGTTAAAGCTGTGAGCCGGAAGAGTAAATCTCTTCAACAAGGGTGGCAACGCGGGAATCATACTCTCGTCCCTATTTTTGGGACGGGAGTTTTTTGTATGCCAAAACAATAATCTAATTAAATCAAGGAGGAACTGGAAATGTTGGATATGAAGTTTTTACGAAACAATTTTGCGGACGTTAAGGAAAAATTAACCCATCGTGGTGAAGACTTGTCAGCGCTTGACCGATTTGGTGAATTCGATGAGAAACGACGAGAACTAATAGCGGAAACAGAAACATTAAAAGCAAAACGTAATGAAGTTACGAAGCAAATCTCTGTATTAAAGAAGGAAAAAAAGGATGCTGATGCAGCGATTAAAGAGATGCGAGCGGTTGGCGATAGAATCTCGACACTTGATAAGGAATTGAAGGAAACGGAAGCAGCACTTGATCATATCATGCTTTCTATCCCCAATATTCCACATGAAAGTGTGCCGATTGGTGAAGATGAAGACGATAATGTGGAAGTACGTAAATGGGGTGAGCTCCCTACCTTTGCTTATGAAGCAAAAGCCCACTGGGATGTTGCTACAAATTTGGATATATTAGATTTTGAACGAGCGGCAAAGGTTACTGGCAGTCGGTTTGTGTTTTATAAAGGACTTGGTGCAAGATTGGAACGTGCACTGTTCAATTTCATGATTGATTTGCATGCGGATGAGCATGGTTATGAAGAGATACTCCCACCTTATATGGTGAATCGAACAAGCATGACCGGAACAGGACAATTGCCGAAATTTGAAGAAGATGCATTTCGAATCGCGGATACGGACTATTTTCTGATCCCGACATCTGAAGTACCTGTAACCAATTATCATCGCGATGAAATTCTAACTGACTTACCGAAACAGTATGTTGCGTTCAGTGCGAATTTCCGCTCTGAAGCAGGATCTGCAGGCCGTGATACACGCGGATTAATCCGTCAGCATCAATTCAATAAAGTGGAGTTGGTCCATTTTTCCAAACCAGAGGAATCTTATCAAACATTAGAGACCTTAACTGGAAACGCTGAAAAGGTATTACAACTACTTGAGCTACCCTACCGAGTCATGAGCATGTGCACAGGGGATTTAGGCTTTACCGCAGCGAAAAAATATGATATTGAAGTTTGGATTCCAAGCCAGGACACGTATCGTGAAATTTCCTCTTGCTCGAACTTTGAAGACTTTCAAGCAAGACGTGCAGGCATTCGCTTCCGTAGGGATGCAAAAGGAAAACCAGAATATGTTCATACATTAAATGGCTCGGGATTAGCAATTGGACGTACTGTTGCAGCTATATTAGAGAACTATCAACAGGAGGATGGTTCTGTCGTAATACCAGAAGTGCTACGTCCTTACATGCGTGGAAAAGAAGTAATTGAGCAATAAATGTATTTAGAGTAAAGCAAAAGGCTAAGTTTCTCAAAATATTGAGGCTTAGCCTTTTTTGTGATAGGAAAGCATAAACGAAAGGTGTTATAATCTCTTTCGTTGCAGAAATATACTTCGCTTTCCACAGGCTTGCTACTTGAGCCTCTTCAGAAAAGAATCCCACTTTTCTTGCGGGGTCTCAGCGACTACCTGGAACGGACATCTTACTTGATGAGAGATCCAAAAGGACCAAGTGCCTTCTTGGTTTTTCTAACAAAAAATATAGACAAAATAGACAGTGATTGCTAAGATTAAATTGATAATGATTATCATTGTCATCTGAAAGAGAGGTTTCGATCTATAGGAAACGAAGGAAGTGAAAAATGTCTATACGAACAACGGCTAAAACAAAAGATACAGGAATACATTCACATCCATTGGCAGCGATGGCAGTTCTTGTAGGTGGGCTGGCTGCATTGGCCCTTGGACTTGCACTTTCAATCTCTGTCGGGGCGGCAGATATACATATTTCAACGGTTTGGAATGCAATTTTTCATTACGATGCTAACGTAACAGCACATTCGATTATTCAGGAGCTTCGTTTACCTCGATCTTTAGCGGGTATTTTAGTTGGCGCTTCATTTGCCGTTGCGGGAGCTATGATGCAAGGAATGACGCGTAATCCGTTGGCAGATCCGGGATTATTAGGTCTTAATGCCGGAGCTATATTTATGGTAGCTATCTGCTATGCATTTTTGCCCGGCTTACCATATAATTATTTAATTTTATTTTCATTTGTTGGCGCAAGTATCAGTGTCGCACTAGTGTATGGTGTTAGTTCCTTGTCGACAAAATCAGCATCACCAGTCCGAATTGTACTTGCTGGGGCAGCTGTAACAGCTCTTTTTACTGCTTTGAGTGAAGGCATCGCCATTTATTTCAATCTTAGTCAGGACCTTGCCTTTTGGTTTGCTGGTGGGGTCGCTGGAGTGAAGTGGTCACAATTAAAAATGATGTTCCCATGGATTACGGGTGCGATGGTTGCTGCGATTATCTTATCCGGCTCAATCACCCTTCTAAGTCTCGGGGAAGATGTCGCAACAGGATTGGGACAACGTACAAATGTCATCCGGATTATTGGTTTTATTATTGTGCTCGTATTAGCAGGTGTAGCGGTATCTGTAGCGGGACCAATTGGGTTTGTAGGGCTAGTAGTACCTCATCTTGTCCGATATATTGTAGGCGTTGACTATCGACTGATTATACCTTGTTCAGCAGTAATAGGGGGGCTACTTACCTGTATAGCAGACATTGGTGCACGTATGATCAATGCGCCGCATGAAACACCAATAGGGGCCTTGTTTGCATTAATTGGCGTACCATTCTTTCTATATGTTGCAAGAAGAGAAGGGAGGTCACTATAGTGCAGACCACAAAGCAATTAAGTAAATATGATAAAAAGGTAAAGATACGTAGAATGACCGTTCTTTCGGTATTTATTTTATTGATTTTGCTGACGCTCATTATTAGTGTAAATATTGGTGCAATCCGATTATCTCCTGCAGAATTGTTGCAAACTTTAATCGGGAGAGGCACGGCACAGCAAAACTTAATTTTGTTTGAATTCCGTTTGCCAAGGATCGTGATTTCTATATTGGTTGGTGCAGGGCTTGCTGTATCAGGTTGTATACTACAGGGAATATCAAGAAACCCTTTAGCAGATCCAGGGATTCTCGGCATCACAACAGGGGCAGGACTTACAATTGTCTTATGTATGACATTTTATCCGCCAAACCAGGATATTCCAGTCTTATTATTACCATTCCTTTCATTAATTGGCGGTGTTATCACAGCGGCAATCATTTATGCATTATCGTATAAGAAACAGGAAGGGTTATTGCCAAACAGACTGATTTTAACTGGAATTGCAGTAGCAGCTGGTATTAGCGCGATAATGATGGTTATCTCTTTACGATTACCCCCTGAGAAATATGATGTACTAGCTGTCTGGCTTGCAGGTAGAATTTGGGGAACAGAATGGCGATTTGTCCTAACCCTTCTTCCTTGGATCGTTATTCTGTTACCATATGTTTTTTCCAAAGCAAGAACAATGGATGCATTGAGTTTTGGTGATAGTCTTGCAACAAGTTTAGGTGTTCCGGTGGAGAAAGAGCGCTTAAAGCTATTAGCGGTTGCTGTTGGTTTAGCGGCATCTTGTGTATCAGTGAGTGGAGGAATTGGTTTTGTCGGTCTCATTGGACCCCATCTGGCAAGAAGGTTAATTGGATCGGGTCACCGTCTTCTTTTGCCAGCATCAGCCATTGCAGGTGCATTATTGTTAATTGTTGCTGATACGATTGGTAAAGCAATCCTACAGCCATCAGAAATACCAGCAGGCGTGATCGTTGCAATTATTGGTGCTCCATACTTTTTATATTTACTCAGTCGATCAGCTGCATAATAAATCTTTAAGAACGATCTATTAACAGCCTGGGATTGGATGAAGAGGGGGGGTATCCTATGGTTAGGATAACCCCCTCTTCTTATTGTTCCTCATTATATCGATCTACAATCATATCTACAAATAGGTCAATTTGACCCTGAACAGAAATTGGATCATAGGGGTAAAATGTGTCAAAGTCATTATAGAAGACTGTATCGTTTTTAACGGCATCCAGGTTTTTCCAAATAGATGATTCTCGTAAGTCTTTCAGTGCCTCCCCATCATTCTCAGGGTCATAGGTTGTTAAAAACATGTAATCTGCAGCATAATCTGGTAATACCTCCATGGAAAGCTGTTCTGTTCCTTCCTCGCCTGTATTTTTATCAGGCATGTTTAAGTGCAGTGCATTATATAACACCTGGCCTCCACGTCCGAAATTATCACCAAACATCCATAGTTCGCCTTTGTTAGTTAGTTCGTAAATACCAAAAGTATCTTCCGGGTCAATGATGCCTTTTAGCTTGTCACGTCCTTCCGCAGCCTTTTCTTCAAAATCAGCAAGATATTGCGCTGCTTCCTCTTTCTTTCCAGTTAGATCGGCAAAAAGGTCGACTGTTTCATCAATATCTTCTGTGGTGCCATACGGAATATAAACGGTTGGGGCAATCTTTGACAATGCTTCATAATCATCATCATACATAACAACAATGAGATCGGGTTCTAATCCCAACACCTTTTCCGGATTAATCGGGTCACCAACATCTTCTACATCCTTTAATAAATCAGTAAGGAAAGGGTTATCAAAGGCACTAGGCCCAACCCCAATTACGTTTGCATCGACAGAAAGCAATTCACCGCCATAATAATCAGTGACAATTCGTTCTGGTTTATCTGGAACATCGATGGTTCCTTTAACAGTCTCAAACTCTCTGGTCTTATTATCTTCTGAATTATTTGTTCCTCCACAAGCTGTTAAGCATAGTGAGAGGATAAGCATACCTGATAAATATAGCCATTTTTTCCTTCTAAACATCGTAATCCCCCAATATAGTATTTATTTTTAGACATTCGTTATCCTTGGTATAATTGTTGAAGTAAAGCTTTATTTTTCTTATTGAATTTATCATTATGTGAAGAAACTCTGGCACTTGCCGTTGCTTCCGGATGAACCAGCATTTTTGCCTGATTAACTGCATTGGCTGCATCGACAAAAGCACCTGCAATCAAATGTACTTTCCCATCAAAGGACAAGACATCACCTGCGGCATATAGCCCTTCAATATTCGAATGTGATTTTGAAGAACCTTTTACAAAGTATTCATTTTCCAATGCAATATTTAAAGGGCTCTCTTTGATAAAGGTCAGTTCTCGCTCATAGCCATAGCTTACGATGACAGCGTCCGTATTAATTTGTTTAAAACTGTTAGTTCGATGGTTTTTTAATCGGACAGCACTTATCTCATTAGCCGCTTGTTTTGCAAGCAGCTTATCAATTGTTGTGTTTAAATGCACATGGATGCTAGAATTCATAATTTGTGTTGCTTGTGACTCATGGCAGGTGAATTTATTTTTCCGATGTACGAGGTGTATCTCCTTGGCAATCGGTTCCAATTCATTGGCCCAATCGATGGCCGCATTTCCGCCACCGGAGATGATAATGGTTTTGTTTTTAAATTGCCCAAGGCTTTGTACCGTATAGTGCAAATTTGTTACTTCGAAGCGCTCTGCCCCTTCAATATCCATTTTTATCGGTTTTAATATCCCCCCACCTACAGCAAGGATTACAGTTTTACTTAGGTGCTGCTGCCCGCTTTCAGCTGTTAAGAGGAATAAATCATCCTCGGTCTTATCGATTTTAGTGATTTTTTCATTCAAAACAATTTCTGGGTTAAATGTGCGTGCTTGTGCGTCCATTTGTTCAATAAGTGTTGCTCCTGTAACAGGTGTTAATCCTCCAACATCCCAAATTAACTTTTCGGGGTACACATGAACTTTACCTCCGAGATGAGGCTGAAATTCAATAATCTTGGTGTTCAAATCTCGCATTCCACTATAAAAAGCAGCATATAGACCAGCAGGTCCGCCGCCAATAATCGTAATATCCAAACATTCTAATCGCTCCATGGAAACATCTCCTCGTATATGTATTGTAAACGACTAACGTTCCTGTGACTTTGATTGCACTGGAATGATAATGATAATGATTATCATTATCATTCCAGTACTGATTATACATGATATCTTCTTGAAAGCAATAGCCTTTTATTGAATACAATGGGCGTTAAAATATAACTGTTGCATATATGTAATAAAAATATTGCCGACGCGGGAACTGTTATATTTTTTGGAAATTGAGCATGAAGTGAAACCGTTAATTTTGACAGTCTCATACCAATATAACTCAACTTTCGCATAAGTTTCTTAGTTGGCCGCAGCCCGTATACACTACGCTTTCCGCGGGCGGCTGTTGAGCCTCCTTGTGCTTACGCACTGCGGGGTCTCACCTATGCCTTTCCTCCCGCAGGAGTCTTCGTGTATACGGGCCGCTAAGTATAGCGTTTGCCAATAAAAGCGTGCTTTAGCTGGATGAAATGACAAAGTACCTTCCCGTAAATAGCATTAACCAGTCCGGGTGAGAGGAGGGCGGTGACTCCAGCGGGAACAATGGTTTTCGGTGGGACGAGTAATCGCAGTCCCAGCACGTGTCCGAAGACCCCCGAAAGTGTAATGAGACAGACTAAGTTCGCCACGTCCTGTGGCAACGTCTGCACTAGCACATCCTGTGCGTCGAAGGCCGTACCCGCGGAAAGTATCCGCCCGGATCGATCCTGGACGACAGAACAACACACCTCTTGGGAATCAACTTGCTTTTATATCGCAGTTTAAATAAAAGCGACAAAAATGCTCTATCAAAAGCCAAGTTGAGCTATATAACAAATAAAGAAATTGATTGTGGGTTTGATGAAATAATGGGCTTACTTAAACAGGGGAAAATAAAAAAACATAAAAGAATTGACAGGGGGGAGATAATATTGTATATTATTAAATGTTGTCACGGAGGAATACCCAAGTCTGGCTGAAGGGATTGGTCTTGAAAACCAACAGGGGTGTCAAAGCCCGCGGGGGTTCGAATCCCTCTTCCTCCTCCATTTTTAAACAAGCGCATAAATATTGGAGATAAAAGATCCCACTACAGTTGTAGTGGGATTTTGTAATATATTTAATCCTTATTAAGAAAAGATTGAAGCAAGTTACTTGGTAATGGGAAACTTTCATTATTTATTTGCAAGATGTTAAATTCATTATCATTTGCTTCCTCTTTCTTGTAATGATTTACTTCGTTATTCAACTGTTCCATTCTGCGATCTAACTCATTTGCAACTGTCGCAGCATTTGTCAGTTCTTCTGTTAAATTTTCGGGAATGTCCTTATCGTATTTATAATAAATTTTATGTTCGAGACTTGCCCAGAAATCCATTGCAACTGTTCGAATTTGAATTTCAACATAAACTTGTTCTTCCCGATCGGACATAAATACTGGGATGGATAAAATAAGATGCAAACTTTTATAGCCATTCGGTTTTGGATTTTTAATATAATCCTTACATGCGACGAGCGTAACATCTTTTTGCTGCTGAATCATTTCACTAACTTTGTAAATATCGGAAATAAAGGAACAGACAATACGTATGCCTACGATATCCTGAATGTTTTCCTTAATGGATTCAAGTGACACATCAAAGTCCTTCCGATATACTTTTTTAAATATACTTTCCGGAGATTTTAATCGTGATTTAATATGTTCAATTGGGTTATAATCATTTAAATGCTCAAATTCCTCCTGTAATATATTTATCTTAGTAGTCATTTCGTCTAAACCAAATTTATAGGTCATCATAAACCGAGTTAATTCATTTTTCACTAGTTTTAATTGCTGTAATTGATCTGTTTCCATAGGAAATAGCACCTACTTTCTTATTCTTTCAGGCTTAGTATACCTGAATTTATAGGTATATGACAAAGTTATCTTGACAATAATCTTATAAAAGCATATATTATTAGGAAACTTAGCTTATACTGATCTCCTGATAAATTGTATTTTTTATCAGTTTAAGCAATACAATTAAATTAAAAAGACATTGATCAGATTAGTAATACAATGGTATTTGAAAGAGAGTGGAATTCACCGGCTGAAAGATTCCATCAATCATAGCATGTATGAACCTACCTGGGAGTCGTTAGTTAACAACTAACCACAGTTGAACTGTGTTATCAATAGAAGCAGAGCACCCCTCTTTAGGGATGCTAAATTAGGTGGTACCGCGGAAACTCATTTCGTCCTTTTCATAGGGATGACATGAGTTTTTTATGTTTCATACAGAAAATAAGTTGATTTTAGTTTACCCATTATAAGGAGGTAATATAAATGAGTAAAAAACTGGCATTTATCGGCGCAGGCTCAATGGCAGAGGCCATTATTTCGGGAATTGTTAAGGCACAAATCTTAAAAAAAGGTAAGATTGTTGCGACAAATAAAAGTAATCGAGAACGTTTGGAGCGTCTGGAACAGAAATATCAGATACAGCCTTTAATGGACAAAGAAGCGGTGATATTGAATACAGATATTATTATCCTTTCCACCAAACCATGTGATTTAAAAGATGCTGTGGAATCAATTAAAATGTATGTTAAACCAAACCAGTTAATCATTTCTGTTATTGCTGGAGTTTCAACGGAGCATATTTCCGATTTAATTGGTAATGATGCACCGGTGGTACGCGCGATGCCTAACACATCAGCAACAATTAGCCATTCAGCAACAGCTATTTCTGCTGGAAAGTATGCGACAGATGAACATCTAGGGGAAGCGGAGGAGTTATTTAACACTATAGGTACAACAACGATAGTAAATGAAGCGGATATGCACACGGTCACAGGTATTTCCGGAAGTGGTCCCGCCTATATTTATTATTTAGTAGAAGCGATGGAAAAGGCTGCTGTAGACGCGGGACTGGATAAAAGTACCGCGATGGACCTTATCACACAAACGGTAGTCGGCGCTGGAGAAATGCTAAAGCAGTCGGGAGAGTCAGCGGCTGAATTACGAAAAAAAATAACCAGCCCAGCAGGAACGACACATGCTGGTATCGAAGTATTAGAAGGTCATGACTTTCAACAAATCATTATGGAATGTGTTCAGAGTGCCCGTGAGCGTTCAATTGAATTAGGTAATATGGATTAAAAAATGGGTCTGATGGATACATATTATGATCAAAGCGCCAAGAAGAAGCAGCATTAGAAAACTTGGCATACGCCAAGACTTTAGGCGCGTGCCTTAGTTGCATTTATGTCGTAAGAAAGTAGTTATACTTAAAACAAAAAAGGTTATCTCAGAAAGCAAAAGTGCTGTCTGGGATAACCTTTTTTTACATTATTTTATTACTTCGCGTGACTTCCAGCGCCGGGATTGCTGAATAAAATGACCGATTTTCTCCAAAATGGGTTCAATTGATTGCTCTTTTTCTATTAAATCATAGTCGGAAATATTAATTCGCAATATCGGACAGGCGTTAAAGTTGTTAATCCAATCTTCATAGCGCGTATACATCTCTTCCCAATAAGCAATTGGTGTATTCTTCTCCATATCACGACCACGTACCTGGATTCGTTCCAACACCTCATCAAGTGAGCCCTCTAGATAAATGAGTAGGTCTGGATGGGGAAAATAAGGTGTCATTACCATCGCCTCAAACAGGTTTGTATAAGTTTCATAATCTGTTTGCGACAT
This sequence comes from Virgibacillus halotolerans, assembly GCF_016908515.1. GTDB lineage: Bacteria > Bacillota > Bacilli > Bacillales > Amphibacillaceae > Virgibacillus_M > Virgibacillus_M halotolerans. Next base: position 65,582 of record NZ_JAFBEA010000010.1, on the reverse strand, counting down.
GGTGCCATTATCAAAGTGCATTTTTGCAAAAATACCGGTGTCTTCATAGATGGAACGGTCTTGAATGAACCCGCCGCCATATTCAAATATTTTCTTTTGTTCCTTGAACCGCTCCGCTAGGAAATACACTTGTAAATGAAAACTCCAGCGTTCAAAGTCTGCATAAAAGCTTTCCAAATAAGGATTCGTATCTACCTTTTCAAAGGAGGTTTTAAATTTCAAAGCATGTGCCAATGCTTTTGTCATGGTTGATTTTCCGACCCCGACGGTACCAGCTATCGTAATAATGCTGTCATTTGGTATGAGGTATTTTTCTCTAAGATTCATGTTAGTGTACTCCTTCGTTACCTGTTATCGCTTGTTTGCAGCTACATTACCTTGTAAATGGTCCGTTACGATTTCAATAATCGGATCTAAATCATTTTGGTAGCGTACAAAGTCCGTTTTGTCCCCATTAATTCGTATCAAGGGGATATTCGGATGTAATACTTCAAATTCATTCATATAGTCCTCGTAATCCTGTATAAGCCCGGCAAGATAGGTATCTTTTATATTTTGTTCAACATCTCGACCGCGTTGATGAATGCGCTCCATAATTGTATCGAGACTTGCATGCAGATAAATCATCATATTTGGTAAAGGCATGTCTTTCGTGAGTATCTGATAAATTTGTTCATACTTGTCGAATTTGTCCGCTTGCAAGGTACGTTTTGCAAAAATCATGTTTTTGGATATATGATAATCAGCCACAACTGCTTTATTTTCATGTAAGTATGCTGTTTCAATATCTTCTAGTTGCTTAAATCGATTGCATAAAAAGAACATCTCCGTCTGAAAACTCCATGCCTCAATATCCTCATAAAATTTGCCGAGGAATGGGTTTCCCTCGACAATTTCTTTCAATAAATGAAAATCAAAATGGGCAGAAATTTTTCTGGCGAGGGATGTCTTTCCAATTCCAATCGGTCCTTCTATAGCAATAAAAGGAACTTCTGTCATGCTTACTCCTCCGATCAAAAACAAATCTAAATCGCTTTATAAATTTTAGCATAGTAAATCGATGTATTCCATGGAAAAATATTGATGCTTTTCTTTTACTGGTTTTTTTTGTATAATAGATCATGTTACGTTTATTCGGCTCCGTAGCTCAGGGGATAGAGCACTGGTTTCCTAAACCAGGTGTCGCAGGTTCGAATCCTGCCGGGGCCATTTGGTTACTTGCTGAAAATACGAGCAATCCAATGCTTCTTCTTTTTATTCTCCTTTAATAGCACCTTCAATGCGCCTAGCAGCTTTTTCATATTTTCTATTAATAGCTTATATCTTCTGTTACTTTGTTTCTCTATCTCATCTAACCTTGCAGACAATACTTTTATTTGTTCAGCCTGCTTGTTTATTTTCTCTTCCATTTCCTTATAATTCGCTTCATCTGGCGTGTCTGTAGGTGAATGGTTGGAATGGATAGCTGACGCCTCTTCTTTTCCAAATCTTTCAATGACAATGCTTGTGGCTTGCTCCACTGTGATGTTTGTTTTATCCCTTAAATCTTTTAAATACCTTAATATCATAATATCATTTTCGGAAAATGCCCTTGCCTTACTAGCGGTTTTATGAATGGTGTAACCGGACTTTTCCAGATGCTGTGCATATTTCCTTACTGTAGAGATCGCCATATCTAATAATGTGGCGATTTCTTTCGTAGTATAGACCTTTTCATCCCCATGTATATCGTTATCCATATCGCTTCACCTCTTTAGAATTAATTTTACAATAGCCACGATGCATATTACAAGTGGAAAAGCAGGTTGTATGTAAAACAATAATTGATTTTCCAAAAAAATACAGATATAATCCTACAGTATATTGTCTTTTGTGTGGCTCAATGAGAATGATCAGCTTCTCTTACTATTGTATACCATAAAGCAATGTCACTAACCTAGACAGTTCATAGGCTTTCCATATTGTATGTTTTACCTTGTCTGAAGTCACCTACTCATGTAAAGTGTAACCCACCCTTGGTCCCTAAATATTCAGTAGATTCGTCACAATTTTATAACGAGAAAGGAATGAATGATATGAGTCTAACAAAAAAGATAATTATCGCTCTTATACTCGGTGTTATCGTTGGCATCGGCTTTACTTTTGTTCCTGAGAATATATTTTCAGCAGCAGATACTTATGTACTTGATCCAGTTGGTCAAATATTTATAAACCTTATTATGATGATTGTAGTTCCGATTGTTTTTGTTTCGATTGTACTAGGTACAGCGGGGTTAGGTGAACCTGCTAAACTGGGTAAAATTGGTATTCAAACGATTACCTTCTTCCTTGTAACAACAGCAATCGCTCTTAGTATTGGTATAGGATTGGCGTACCTATTAGAACCAGGAAAAGCTGGTGTCTTTGATGTGAGCAATGCGGAGTATGAAGCAGAATCAGCTCCGCCTATTATGGATACATTGATTAATATCATCCCGGATAATCCGGTCAACTCCTTGGCTTCGGGTGATATGCTACAGATTATTGCATTTGCTGTTTTCATTGGTTTGGCACTTGCTGTTCTTGGAGAGAAGACAAGCGCTGTTTATCGATTGTTTGAACAAATAAATGAGATTTTTATGTATCTTGTTAATTTGGTTATGAAAACAGCACCCTATGGCGCTTTTGCCCTGATCGCTTCTGCAATCGGTGGGGCAGGACTTGGCGCATTGGGTTCTATGGCGATGTATATGGTCACCGTCATTTTAGCGTTGTTCATCCATGGCGCAGTGACATATAGCTTAGCCATCTGGGGCCTCGGCAAGGGTAACCCGCTTAAATTTTATAAAGGGTTTTTCCCTGCTATCTCACTGGGCTTTAGTACATCCAGTTCCAATGCAACATTGCCTGTTTCGATGAAGGCTGCGCAGGAAAATCTGGGTGTTAAAAAAGAGATTAGTAGTTTTGTACAGCCGCTTGGTGCAACCATTAATATGGACGGGACAGGTATTATGCAGGCGGTTGCGACAGTATTTATCGCCCAAGTGTATGCTCAAACATTGGGCTTTACAGATATCATCATGATCATTTTAACAGCAACATTAGCTAGTATTGGAACAGCAGGAGTTCCAGGCGTAGGTTTAATTATGCTAGCAATGGTGTTACAGCAGGTCGGCTTACCTGTCGAAGGTATTGCCCTCATTATTGGTGTCGATCGATTACTTGATATGCTGCGGACTTCACTTAATATTACTGGTGATGCGGCATGTGCTTATATTATTTCTGAAAGAGAAAAGCGACTTGAGGAAAAAGCAGCCTCGAGATAGGAAAACCACTTGAACAGGTGCTACTTGTTCAAGTGGTTTTTTCATTTATATCATGAAATACTTTCAAAATGTCACGAAATGTTCTAAAATAGAATTTGTCAGCAGAATACTTATATAATTTGTAATAATATGTCTGGTCAATTTATTGCAAACGATTTCAAATTAATAACGATGGGGTGATTGGATGGATATGAAGCGTATTCCTGCAAGTGAAGGGGACTATAATCTGCAAAACTATGATAAAATGCGTGAGACATTTTCATGGGATGATATGAATAAGAATTTTAGTTGGAATGAAACAGGCAAGGTAAATATTGCACATGAAGCATTGGACAGACATGCACAAGATCCAGCTAAAAAGGATCAGGTCGCATTAATATATGCTGCACCGGATCGTGAGGAAAAAGTTACATTTGAACAACTTAGTAAGCAAAGTAACCAGTTTGCCAATGTGTTAAAAAAGCATGATGTCGCTAAAGGTGATCGTGTCTTTCTATTTATGCCGAGAAGTCCTGAATTTTACGCTTCTTTTTTTGGTATATTAAAAACAGGTGCAATTGCAGGACCATTATTTGAAGCGTTTATGGAGCAAGCAGTTCGTGATCGTCTACAAGATAGTGGAGCGAGTGTTTTGATTACTACACCAGAACTACTAGATAGAGTTCCGCAGAATGACCTGCCGGATCTTAAGAAAATTATTCTCATTGGCGAGCATAATGAAACTGGTGGGCAATATATCGATTACAAGCAAGAAATGGAAGAGGCATCTACTGATTTCGCAATGGAATGGGTAGATTTAGAGGATGGTATGCTGATTCACTATACTTCCGGATCAACCGGGAAACCAAAAGGTGTCTACCATGTACACAATGTGATGGTTCAGCAATATGCCACAGCTGAATGGGTGCTGGATTTGAAAGATAATGATGTATACTGGTGCACCGCTGACCCTGGCTGGGTAACAGGGACAGCCTATGGTATATTTGCACCGTGGCTTAAAGGAGTTACCAATGTTGTTCGTGGCGGTCGATTTTCACCAGATGATTGGTACGGTACATTGGAAGCGTATAAGGTTAGCGTATGGTATACTGCGCCGACAGCATTACGTAAACTGTTGAGTGCTGGTGAAACGGCAGCAGATAAATACGACTTATCATCACTAAGACATATTATGAGCGTTGGGGAACCATTAAATCCAGAAGTCATTACATGGGGATTAAAGGCATTTAACCTACGTATTCATGATACATGGTGGATGACGGAAACAGGTGCACAGCTGATTGTAAACCTTCCATCAGAGGAAATTCGTCCGGGGTCAATGGGTAAACCAATACCGGGAGTTGAAGCGACGATTGTTGATAATGAAGGTAATATCGTTCCCCCGAATCAAATGGGAAATTTGGCAATTAAGGAAGGCTGGCCCGCAATGATGCGCCAGATTTGGAACAACCCGAATAAATTTGACAGCTACTTTATTAATGGCTGGTATGTATCCGGTGACAGTGCTTACCGGGATGATGATGGCTATTTCTGGTTTCAAGGTCGTTTGGATGACGTGATTAACACATCTGGTGAACGGGTTGGACCATTTGAAATAGAAAGTAAATTACTGGAACACCCTGCAGTAGCAGAGGCTGGTGTAATCGGTAAACCAGATCCGGAACGCGGAGAAATTATCAAAGCGTTTATTTCACTCAATGAAGGCTACGAAGAGTCGGACGATTTACTTGAGGAGATTCGCCAATTTATTAAAACTGGTTTAAGTGCCCATACTGCACCACGTGAAATAGAAGTGAGAGAGGCAATACCAAAAACACGCAGTGGTAAGATTATGCGTCGCTTGCTGAAGTCATGGGAGTTAGGCTTGCCAACCGGTGATACATCTACATTAGAGGAGTAAATTAAGAAAGGTTAGCATCTCGTTATTTGTTGATGAGATGCTAACCTTATTTTTTTATCGCAGTTCGGCGGGTAGTAAAACCCCCACTGAATGAAGTTTCATTTTATGCTGTTATATCGTCTGCTGGTCCAAAGATTTCAAAATGGATATCTTCATCTGCGACATGAAGTTGTTTTAAATTAGTATACATGGCACGCATAAATCCTTTTGGTCCACAAAAGTAAAATGCAGCGTCATTTGTCGGTAAGACGGATTTAAGCCAATTGTAATCAATATGCCCCGCTTTATCGTATTCGTCATCTGCTCCAGGATGATCGTACACTGTATATGCAGCTACTGGCTCATGTTTTTGAACGATTTCATCCACCCTGTCTTTCATGGCGTGGAACTTTCCTGAACGGGCAGCATGGATGAAAATAACATCGCGATCCGGTTGTTGTTTAATCACCGTTTCCAGCATGCTCATCATTGGTGTTAAGCCAACGCCACCACTGATTAAAACGAGTGGACGCGTACACGCTTGATCTAGGACAAAGTCACCGGAAGGCGCACTAATTGGTAATGTGCTACCCTCATGAATGTTCTCATGCAAGAAGGTGGACACAACCCCTGCCGGATTGTTATCTATTGCATCCTCGCGTTTTACACTAATTCTGTATGTGCCCACTCCAGGTGCGGTGGATAAGCTGTACTGTCTTAAATGATGATATTTTTCCCCATTTATTTCAGCCTTTACTGTAATATATTGTCCGGGTTTGAAAGTTGGGAATGGGTTTTTATCAACAGGTTCTAGATAAAATGAAGTAATCACATCACTTTCCACTACTTTTTTCACGATTTTAAAGTCACGAAAATCTGTCCAGCCGCCAACAGTATTTTCCACTGCTTCATACATTTCTTTTTCAATATCAATAAATACGCTGGCAATGACCCCATAAGCTTTTTCCCAGGCATCAATAATGTCGTCATTGGCTGCTTCTCCTAGTACATCTTTCATACCTAATAATAGGTATTTTCCAACAATCGGATAATGTTCTGGTTTAATGTTTAAACTTCGATGTTTTTGTGAGATTTGTTTTACGTGTGGTAGAATAACCTCTAATTGATCAATATTAGCTGCAGCAGCATATACAGTGTTTGCCAGTGCCTTGGACTGATCCCCTTTTCGCTGATTAGTCTGATTAAAAATGTTTTTTAATTCTGGGTGGTTTTCGAACATAAGCTGATAGAATCGCTTGGTTATTTCACTACCATGTTCTTGTAATATTGGTACAGTAGCCTTTACAATATCCCTGGTTTCCTTATCTAACCGAGTAGTCGTTTGCGCTGTCATAGCTAAGCACTCCCTTTGATATTTTAAAGATGTATTTTGAATACACCTTTATTGTATCCTAGATGGAAATGCTGTATCAATAGGATAAAAGAAACATCTGTTACAGTTTAGTGAAGAAGTGAACAAGAAAGGAAAAAATAGATATGAATCTAAAGAAATATACCGATTACGCTTTACGTGTATTAATTTATACAGGGATGAATAAAGAAGGAGAGCTTGCCAGTATTAAAGAGATCTCCGATGTATTTGATATCTCCCAACACCATTTAGGGAAAATTGTTCATGAATTGACGAAGCTTGATTTGATCGTGTCAACGCGTGGCAGGTATGGTGGAATTCAATTGGCGCGGCCAGCTGAGGAAATTAATGTTGGTAAAGTTGTCCGCCTATTAGAAAATGATTTTGTGTTGCTGGAATGTTTCGATAAAGGAACAAACCATTGTGTGATTTCACCAGGATGTACATTAAAGCACGCTTTAAATAAGGCATTACAGGCATTTTTCCAAGTGCTTGACGGATACACCATCAAGGATCTAATTACCAATGAAAACGAATTACGGGAATTAATGGGGATAAAGTAATGATGTTTGAAATTCGCTTAAGTGGGAAAAACAATCTATGTAACATCATTATAAAGGAGCGGATTTTTGATGGGTAAGAAAATAGCAACTGTCATTACAGATATGTTCGAGGATGTAGAATATACAGATCCAGCTAAAGCTTATAAAGATGCCGGACATGAGGTCGTAACGATTGGTAGTGAAAAAGGAGCGCAAGTTACAGGTAAAAATAAAGAAGCAACAGTCACGATTGATCAAGGAATTGGCGACGCTAATCCAGCTGATTTTGATGCATTATTTATTCCAGGTGGTTTCTCACCAGACCAATTACGTGCTGATGATCGCTTCGTTAAATTTGCCAAACATTTTATGGATGAGAAAAAACCTGTGTTTGCTATCTGTCACGGTCCACAGCTGCTCATTACAGCCAAAACCTTGGATGGAAGATCAGCGACAGGCTTCAAATCAATTAAAGTTGACATGGAAAATGCCGGCGTAAATTATAAGGATGAAGAAGTTGTTGTTTGTCAGAATCAATTGGTTACCAGCCGTACACCAGATGATATTCCAGCATTCAACCGTGAGTCCGTTAAATTGTTAAAATAATAGTTAAGGAAGGGAATTTGCTCCCTTCCTTTTTTTACATAGTTTATCGCAGTTTGGCGGGCAGTAACCCCCCCACTGAATGAAGTTTCACTTTATCTTTCATTATTGGTTATTCCAGTTTCTGAATTGTAAACTGGTCCTGTAAGAGTAACCAGTTTTGTGGGAATGCCAATCCTAGTTTCCAATAGGCTATGCCACGCAAACCTAATTCTTTAATCAAATTAAATTTTGCTTGAATGGATCTCGCATCCTCAAACCACACCTCATGCTGATTCCCTTGTTCGTCTGTATAAATAAAAAATGGCGCTTGTGCTCCTTCATCAAATTGGATCTCGGCATGTTGCTGTCGTGCTAACGTAATAGCTTGTTGCGGACTCAGTGCCCGTGCAAGTTCGCCACCTGGAACATGTGGAAGCGTCCAGTCATAGCCATATAAATTTTGTCCTAACAAAATCTTATTTGCTGGTATCTCTGTTAATGCGTAATCGACTACTTTTCGGACTTCGCTAATTGGCGAAACAGCCATTGGTGGACCACCACTATATCCCCATTCATATGTCATAAGCACGACGAAGTCAGCAATTTCACCGTGTGCCTTGTAATCGTGTGCTTCATACCATTGTCCGCTCTGTGTTGCGCTTGTTTTTGGTGCTAGCGCTGTTGACATCTGTAATCCTGCCTGGGATAGACGATCCTTGGCTGTTCTTAAAAAGGTATTATAGGCTTCCCGATCCGCTGCAGGTAAAAATTCAAAGTCAAAATGTACATCTGTAAAGCCAACTGTTTGAGCAGTATTAATAATATTGTCTAACAATGTAGTTTGAACGGCTTGAACGGTCAAAATGATGTGACCTAATTCCGCATTAAACGCCCCCGCTTCTAAATTAGTAACAACGAGCATTAAAGCGGTATTATTCCCATCAGCGATTTGCTTCAAGTCATCCAGTGGTGGCGCAGTTAATGTACCATCACGATTCACATTGTAGCTAAAAGTGGCCAGGTACGTTAAATAAGGAGTGGTCTTGGTTGCTGCGTTGATCAATGTTTCGGAAACAGTATTTCCAAATGGTTCGATGTAGGCACTGGACGTGATTTCTCGCTTTGGTTGTGGTGGAATATATAAACTGTATCCGACTGGAATAATGTTATCAACGGGATAATTGTTTATGCTCGCTAATTCCTGATAGGACATTCCAAACTTTTGTGCGATAGAATAGAGGCTATCCCCAGGTTGGACAAAATAAAATTGCCCGACAATCGGAATAACCAGTGTTTGACCAACAACAAGGTTATTCGGTGCATCCAACTCGTTTGCATCGGATAGTTTTTGGATAGATGTATTGTATGTATTTGCGATATTAAACAAATTATCCCCTTGCTGTACAACGTGTATTTGCAAAATGATCCCTCCCTCGTAAATAGATTTGCTACTTACACTTTATGAGGGGTTGCTTTAGAATATGCTAGATCGGTTCAATATTTGCCTTCATCACCGAACGCATTAAATAGAGTGCGTAATTGTTGGTCTCCTTTTCTTCTGAGGCCATACAATTTTCCGGGATATGCATATTGAACTGATACATATAGGCATCCTTTGCGGTAAACAAAATACAAATATCACCGGCAATCCCTGCCATCATCAAATGGGTTTTTCCTAAATCATTCAGCAATGATTGCAGTGGTGTTTGGAAAAAAGCGGAATGCTGTGGTTTAATTAAAAAGTAATCATCTTCATCAGGCTTTAATTTTTCAATAATATGTTTGCTTCTATCATTCGTACAATGGGCAATGATTTTATGAAAGTCCGCTTGCCATATACCGTAATGATCATTAACATAGATCGTGGGTAAATTGTTTTTCTTAGCAAAAGCTTTTAATTTTATAAGGTTTGGTAAAATTTCTTCGGTGTGTTTATTTAACTTCTCCCCGCCATCGAAATTAAAATCGTTAATAATATCTATAAATAATACAGCAGTATTTACAAGTGAAATAGTCATAAGCAGCTCCTTTTTATTGCTTGGTCTTTACTTATTTATTTCCTACTATGCTATTTTCAAACTATAAATGAAAAGTTGTGATCAATATGACAGATGAAAAATTTATGCGTGCTGCTATAGAGCAAGCAAAAAAAGCAGGCGAAATAGACGAGGTCCCAATTGGTGCTGTTATTGCGTACAATGATGAGATCATTGCGACAGGATACAACCTTAGGGAGACATCGCAAACGACCCTATCTCATGCAGAATTGATTGCGATTCAGGAGGCGAATAGGAAAAACGGCAGCTGGCGTTTGGAAGATTGTACACTATACGTGACGCTTGAACCATGCCCAATGTGTGCTGGTGCGATCATTCAATCGCGAATTAAACGAGTGGTTTTCGGTGCATCAGATCCAAAAGCGGGCTGTGCTGGTACATTGATGAATTTGCTTGATGACGAGCGATTCAATCATCAGGTGGACATTACACAAGGCGTGCTGGAGCAAGAATGTGGGGATCTATTAAGGGATTTTTTCAAAGCGTTAAGAAAAAATAAAAGTAATGATGCTTTATCAAACTGATTCTTCAATAAAAACCAGGGAAACACTTGGTCCTTTTAAACATTGGTGTTCTTGCCGTGAGGATGTTCGCTATGGGAAGTCGCTTTCCGCGGACAACACTTCAGCTTCCTCGAAAGCAAAGTACGCTTTCTGCGGGATCTTCAGTTGTTGCTTTTCCCGCAGGAGTCGACTTCCCTCCGCTCCCATCCTAGATGATATATTTTTAGTTTGCTTTCTTGTAACGACACGTGTAGATAACGCCCTTCGTTTATACATTCTTTACCTGGAACAAAAAATTACCAGATAGGAATTTCTTCTTTTCATTGCATTTTTTAAGTAGAATCGTTATAATGAATCATGTCGTGCTAGGTGGGGAGGTAGCGGTGCCCTGTACTCGCAATCCGCTATAGCGAGGCTGAATTCCCATCCGAGGTGAGGCGACTTTATGGTCTGCCTTAAGGGAGTGGTGTTGACGCTCAGGTCCCGCGCAACAGGAACCTACGAAGTCTGTCAGGTCCGGAAGGAAGCAGCAGTAAGTGGAATTTTCTGTGTGCCGTGGGGAAGCCTAGGCTGAGCCATGAACTTAAGTAACGCATAGGGACGTCACATCAACGGTGGGTGCATGGCTTACATATGAGAAAAACCTTTGTCAGATTTATTTTCTGGTAAAGGTTTTTTATTTATCGCAGTTTGGCGGGCGGTAAAGCTCCCACTGAATGAAGTTACACTTTATAAAAGGATTTATTACTTTTGTATTCACATTCACCCCCGAAATCGGGTATAATTAGATAGAGATCTTAGAGGGGACCGTATATTATGAGCTATCAAGCATTGTATCGCGTTTGGCGTCCGAGAAATTTTGCCGACGTTGTTGGACAAACACATATTACCCGGACACTGCAAAATGCGATTGTTCAGGAAAAATTCTCTCACGCTTATTTATTTTCCGGCCCACGTGGAACGGGAAAAACAAGTGCGGCGAAAATTTTTGCGAAAACGATCAACTGTGAACGTTCGCCGGTTAAAGAACCATGTAATGAATGCGCCGCATGTCGTGGTATTCAGGATGGTTCGATTTCTGATGTGATAGAAATCGATGCTGCGTCAAATACAAGTGTGGATGATATTCGGGAAATCCGTGATAAAGTAAAATATGCATCAAGTTCTGTTCCATACAAAGTGTACATCATTGATGAAGTGCATATGATCTCCGTGAATGCATTTAATGCGCTCCTCAAAACACTAGAGGAACCACCGGGTCATGTTGTATTTATACTAGCAACTACCGAACCGCACAAAATTCCGCTAACGATTATTTCAAGATGTCAGCGTTTTGACTTTAAACCAATTTCAAATCAAGCAATTGTAGATCGTATGAAAACGATTATAGATGTGGAAGATGTTTCCGTTTCACCTGAAGCGCTAGAAACCGTTGCACTAACCGCAGAGGGCGGTATGCGCGATGCATTGAGCATTTTAGATCAGGCGATTTCATATAGTGAAGACAATGTTGAATTAGATGATGTACTGGCAGTGACCGGTGGCGTTTCCCAGCAAATTCTAACCGATATTGTAAAATCAATGCATGAAAAGGATGTGAAGCATGCATTAAAACAATTGGATGAATTAATCAGTGGTGGTAAAGATCCGGGACGTTTTGTGTATGATCTGATATACTTTATGCGTGATTTATTATTATATAAAAGTGCTCCATCCTTGGAAGGATTGTTGGAAAGGGCACGTGCAGATGAAAGCTTTCATGCCCTGACAGAAGCGGTATCAATCGGTTGGATTCAGGATGCGATTATGCAATTAAATCAGTGTCAGCAGGAAATTAAATGGACGAATAGTCCAAAGGTATTTATTGAAATTGCTATTTTAACCATTACGAATCGCTATCAAGCGCAAGAGACATCATCCAGCCCGGCTGATTCCGAGGCAGTTACAAAGCTTTCCTCAAAAATGGAACAGTTGGAAAAGGAATTGCGCACACTGAAACAAAACGCAACTGCGGCTAACCAATCTGCAGTACCAAGAGAACCGAAAAAAGCCCAAGCAAGAATGACGAAAAGTAGTTTTAAAGTTCAGTTCGAGAAAATCCGTCATGTATTGACGCAAGCTGAAAAGCCTGCGCTGAAAAATGTACAATCACAATGGGCAAATTTTTTAAGCAAACTGAAGGCGCAAAATGCACCAGCACATGCAACCATCCAGGATAGCAAACCTGCAGCTGCCTCAGATGAAGCACTTGTAGTTGCTTTTAAATATGAAATTCATTGTTCCCTTTTCCTAGATAATCGGGAGACAATTGAATCTGTACTAGCAGGTGTGATGGATAAACCATTAACCATCATCCCGATTCCAGAAAATAACTGGACAGAATTGCGTACAGAATATATAAACAAACAGGAAAAATCAACAAGCGAACAGACAGGGGAAAACGAACAATCAGATCCACTTGTCGATGAAGCCAGAAAGCTTGTTGGTGATGACTTACTCGAAATACATGATTAAAAAACAAATGAGACTTTGAAGGAGGCGTTTTCCATGAAAGGTGGAAATATGGGCGGTATGATGAAGCAAATGCAACAAATGCAAAAGAAGATGATGAAGGCACAAGATGAGCTGCATGAAATGAGTTTTGAAGCATCTGCAGGCGGTGGCATGGTTACGGTTATTGCAAATGGAAAAAAAGAAATTACAGATGTACAAATTAAAGAAGATGTTGTAGATCCGGATGATATCGATATGCTACAGGATCTTATTTTAGCAGCAACAAATGATGTGCTTAAACAAATTGACGATAAGACAAATGATACGATGGGTAAATTCACGAAAGGCTTGAATATGCCTGGAATGTTCTAGGTTTTATAGTGGTTGTTCAAAAGGTCCGGTAAAAATGACACATCGCATTTCTTTGTTAGCTATGCTGCGTCGAACTGCTTGGTCCTTTTTTCCTCCCTTTTGAACGCGACTTTAGGAGGCACATTAGATGTATTATCCAGAACCGATTTCTAAACTGATTGACAGTTTTACAAAATTGCCGGGGATCGGACCAAAAACTGCTGTCCGGCTGGCTTTTTTTGTTTTAAATATGAAAGACGATGATGTACTGGGCTTTGCCAATGCTTTGGTAAATGCGAAGCGAGAATTGACCCATTGTTCGATATGCGGGCATATTACAGATCAGGATCCATGCTCGATTTGTCAGGATACGTCAAGGGATTCATCGATTATCTGTGTCGTACAGGATCCGAAAGATGTTATTGCGATGGAGAAGATGAAGGAATACAATGGAAAATACCACGTACTTCATGGCGCAATTTCACCCATGGATGGTATAGGACCAGAAGATATCAATGTACCTGATTTGCTGAATCGCTTAAAAGATGAAGAAGTAGAAGAGCTGATCTTAGCAACAAACCCGAATATTGAGGGAGAAGCAACGGCGATGTATATTTCACGTCTTGTGAAGCCATCAGGAGTGCGGACCACACGCATCGCACACGGGTTACCTGTTGGCGGCGATTTGGAATATGCAGATGAAGTAACGCTATCAAAGGCGTTAGAGGGCAGACGAGATTTGTAGAAGTTAGGTGGATCACATGGCTAAAAAGATAAAGAAAAGTGATATGGATGAAGAACTATTAAATACAATCTATGCTTTGCAGCTTGAATGGAAACAAATCGAATCGCTCGTTGAAAAAAGCATCGAACCAACTGCAGATAGTCAGTATCGGGAAAACCTTGCGCGTGCAAAATATTTATTTTTGCTCCGTGAAGCCAGACATCGGCAAATCAATGCAGCAGCACACCTTTAATAGATGAATAAAATAGAATAGAATAGTAAAATAAAAAGACAAATGCGGACCTTTCCCTTTTGTCTTTTTTACACTGATAGGAAAATATACCTTTTATAGGAAACCAGTATAAGTGCAACTAAGGCTTTCACCATTAAAGGCTTGGTGATAAGCCAAGTTTTCTAACACGGATAGGAAAGTATAACTTTTAGGAAACCAGTGTAAGGACATCTTTTTCCGCGTTCTTTTTTCCAAACTTCTAGCATATGTACTATTAAGAGGACAAGGAAGAGGAGATGTTTACTTTGAATTCTGTAATCGTTATTTCCATTATGGTTGCTTTAATTATCGTACTGCTATTTGTTGGTGCCCCGGTAAAGCCAATGCGGTTTATTGGACAGACAACGGTCAAGCTGGGAATTGGTATTTTGTTCTTATTTTTCCTTAATGTTTTAGGTGGGGCAGTTGGGCTGCATGTTCCTATCAATCTGTTTACGGTAGTTGTGTCAGGATTACTTGGATTGTTCGGTGTAGCCTCTCTTGCAGCCATTCACTTTTTTTTGATATAAAAGTTTCAAAGTTTCCTTGTATAGATTCCGTTAGATTAGGAGATACTATTTGCTAACGGAGGTGGGGAAACATGAAACAAACAATTCCATTGGAACGGTGCGGTATATGTGAGGAAGAAAAGGCGAAAGGAATTCATTTATACACCCTATTTATTTGTACAGACTGTGAGCATAATATGATTCACACAGAGCCAAGAGAAGAAAAGTATAGCTACTATCTAAGGAAGTTAAAAAATGTGAACCAACCTAAACTATACTCTTAGAAAATGAAAGTCTTTGCGCAATCACTTGCAAAGGCTTTTTTTGTTACAATGGTATTGTAATAGAAAATCGGAAGGAGGAATCATACCATGGATCAGCATCAAGTTCCTATCTACCAAATATTAAAACAACTTAATGAGACAAATCCTACATCCTTTCATGTGCCTGGTCATAAGAATGGAGATGTGTTCCCTGCCTATGCCCGATCCCATTTTGATGCAATTCTCAAGATGGATATGACAGAGATTCCAGGTTTAGATGACTTGCACGCCCCGACAGAGTCTATTGCTGAAGCGGAAAAGTTAGCAGCAGCATTTTTCCGCACTGAACATACCTTTTTCCTTGTCGGTGGAAGTACTGCGGGAAACTTGGCGATGATTCTAGCAACCTGCAACGCTGGAGATGAAGTGATTGTACAGCGTAATAGTCATAAATCGATTATGAACGGTTTGGAGCTAAGTGGGGCAAGCCCAGTTTTTATTGCGCCAGAATATGATGCTATCGTTGGTCGCTACACGAGCCCCTCTATCGACACGTTAGATAAAGCACTGCAAAGTCATTCGGATGCCAAAGCAGTTATACTAACTTACCCCGATTACTTTGGAAAAACTTATAACATCAAGGGAATGATTGAGCTGGCACATCATCACCATATTCCAGTGTTGGTAGATGAAGCACATGGTGTTCATTTCTCATTAGGAGGTCCATTCCCTGCCCCTGCTTTAGCATTAGGAGCGGATGTGGTTGTCCAATCCGCGCATAAGATGGCACCTGCAATGACAATGGCTTCTTATTTACATATGAAATCGACATTCGTTTCTAAAGAACGGATTGCACACTTTCTACAAATGATTCAATCAAGCAGTCCGTCCTATCCATTAATGGCATCTTTAGATATTGCACGTTCCTTTTTAGCAACCATGACAAAGGAAACAATGACAGACATACTAGAAAGCGTTGAACAAGTCAGAGAAGCATTAGAGGCGCCCGATAATTGGGATATCCATCTCTCAGATGATCCATTAAAGTTAACGTTACACGTGAAACAAGGGTTTTCGGCCAAAGAAATAGCAAATCTCTTTGAAAAAGAAGGCGTCTATCCGGAACTCGTTACCGATGATCAGATTTTATTTATCCATGGATTGGCACCATTTCAGAAAAGGAACAGGTTAATAAAAATAGTGAAAAGCGTGTGTGAACAATTAAAAAATAATGTAAATCATGCTACAATAGAGGTAACAGGGCTTTTTACACATCCTATTCAGGAATTGGCTTTGTCTTATCAAGCAATGAATCGATTACAAACGATACAAGTTCCTTTTCATGAAGGGGCAGGATATATCGCTGCAGAGGCGATTATTCCGTATCCACCCGGCATTCCTTTGATCCTTAAAGGAGAAACAATAACAGCGGCACATATTGAAGCAATCGAATATATGCTGAAGCAGGGTGTTCGCATACAGCAAAGGGAAGACGGCATCAAGGTTTACAGAAACAAAGGAGAAGTGAACACGTGAAAGGACAGTTTATAACGTTTGAAGGTGGCGAGGGTGCTGGCAAAACTTCGATTCTTTCTGCTGTAACAGCTAAATTAGATATGGCAGGTTATGACGTAATGACAACCCGAGAACCTGGCGGGATTGAAATTGCAGAAAAGATCAGGGACATCATTCTTGATCCGCTCCATATAAAAATGGAAGGACGAACAGAGGCATTGTTGTACGCCGCATCAAGAAGACAGCATCTCGTTGAAAAAGTATTTCCGGCGCTAAAACAAGGGAAAATTGTATTATGTGATCGATTTATAGATAGTAGTCTTGCATACCAGGGCTATGCGAGGGGTCTGGGAATCGATGAAGTGTTTGCAATGAACCAATTTGCCATTCAAGATTGTATGCCCGATTTAACATTATTTTTTGATATTGAACCAAAAAAAGGATTAGAACGCATCGCGGCGAATAAAGATAGAGAAAGAAATCGTTTGGATCTGGAGAAGCTCCATTTTCATGAACAAGTTTATGAAGGCTATCAGATTATCAAGGATAAATTCCCGGATCGTATTCAAACGATTAATGCCGATCAAACGATGGAAGCAGTCGAAAAGGATGCACTAGCCTGTATTGTTAAATACCTAAAAAAATAAAGGAGGTCTGCAACATGAAGTTAATTATTGCAGTAATTCAGGATAAAGATTCGAGCCGTCTTGTTGATGCGCTAGGGGAAGAGAATTTTCAAACGACAAAGCTTGCGACAACAGGTGGGTTTCTGAAGGAAGGAAACACAACACTGATGATTGGTTGTGAGGACGAGTATGTAGATGAGGCACTAAAAGTGATCGAGGACAATTGCTCGCACCGTGAACAAATGGTGGCTCCAATTTCACCAATGGGTGGCAATGCGGATTCTTATATTCCGAAGCCAGTTAAAGTGGAAGTTGGCGGAGCGGTTGTATTCATCCTGCCAATCGAGTCATTTTTTCAATTTTAATAGGGTTTAATCAGAGGGGAAGGGACTGAACACATGAAAATCAACCAAGAATTAAGGGCGCAGACAGAAGCGAACTTTACACGTACACCAGCCAGCGAGGCGCAGACATTTAACAAAATGGTTCAGTCCCAAACCAAACATTTGAAGCAGCAGGAATTACAGCAATTAATGAAAAATATTACATTACAAGGGAACAAACTAGCGCGATTTCATACCTTTCGTGATTTAGTAAAGTTCAAACGAATGGTGAAAGGATTTTTACAGGAAACAGTATCAAGTGGACTTGACTTACAAAAGTCAAACAGCTTTAATATTGATGGACAAAATCGTAATTTAGCACTTATAAAAGAAGTCGATGAAAAATTAATGGCGTTAACCGAGGAAATTATGAATCAAGAAAAAAAGACAGTAGACTTATTGGGCCTCATTGGCGAGATTAAGGGACTGCTGATTAACATATATGGGTAAGAGTAAGGAAGGGTATTTATGAAAACGTGGTCTGAGGTTGCAGAAGTTCAACCGTTAGCAAGTAAAATTATTACCAATAGCATCAAAAAGGACCGCATTTCTCATGCTTATTTACTTCAAGGAGAGCGTGGCACTGGAAAAGAAGCAATCGCCTTATTGATCACAAAGGGATTGTTTTGTGAGCATAAACAAGGGATTGAGCCATGCCAGGAATGTAATGCTTGTAAACGCATTGCCTCCGGGAATCATCCAGATGTTCATTGGATTATACCGGATGGACAATCGATTAAAATAGAACAGATTAGAAATTTACAGAGGGAATTTACGTATTCCGGACTTGAATCCAATAAAAAAGTATATATTATTAAAGGTGCTGACACCTTAACATTAAATGCAGCAAACCGGATTTTAAAGTTTTTAGAAGAACCAAGTAAACAAACAATAGCGATTATGCTAACAGAAAATAGTCAGTCCATTATCCCGACAATTCGCTCCCGTTGCCAAGTCATTGACTTGCAGCCGCTAAATCCGGTCTTGTTTGAGCAGCAATTAACAGAACAGGGCATGGGTGGAAAAGATGCGATATTAATGGGTGCTTTAACTAATAACCTGGATGAAGCTTTCTTATTGAACCAGGATACACGGTTTGCCACTGCAAGAAGCTTAGTGGTACAATTGATAGAAACATTTTCAGATCATCCGGAAGATGTTTTCCTATTTATTCATAGTCGATGGGTTCCCCATTTTAAGGAACGAAATGAGCAGGAGCAAGGGCTTGATTTGCTGCTGTTGGCATGTAAGGATATTCTATATTTCCATATAGGTAATGAAGAAGCGATGGTGTTTTTCGCTTCAGATGATACATTGCTTGAGAAAGCAGCGATGTCCTTTTCTCAGGAAAAATTAGTGGATGCTTTAAATGCTATTTTACAAGCAAAAAGAAATTTGAAGCAAAATGTCAATCCTACATTAGTGATTGAACAACTTACACTTCAAATACAGGGGTGATATTAGAATGATAGAAGTAATTGGTGTCCGCTTTAAAAAGGCGGGTAAAATATATTATTTTGATCCCGGCGTCTGCGATATTTCGCAAGATTGCTATGTGATTGTGGAGACGGTGCGTGGGATTGAATTTGGTAAAGTAGTTGTTACCAATAAACAGGTCGAGGAAGAAGATGTTGTACTTCCTTTAAAGAAAGTGATTCGCGTTGCGGATGAACAGGACAAGCGAACGGTTATTGAAAACCAGGAGCATGCAACAAAGGCCTTTCAAACCGGAACAAATAAGATTGTAGAACATAGACTGGATATGAATCTAGTAGAGGTAGAATATACATTTGATCGCAATAAAATCATTTTCTATTTTACGGCAGATGGAAGGGTGGATTTCCGTAATTTAGTAAAAGATTTAGCGTCGATGTTTAAAACACGTATAGAACTACGACAAATTGGTGTTCGAGATGAGGCGAAAATGCTGGGTGGCATTGGTCCGTGTGGCCGGATGCTTTGTTGCTCCACATTCCTTGGCGATTTTGAACCAGTATCCATAAAAATGGCAAAGGATCAAAACTTGTCATTGAATCCAGCGAAGATATCCGGATTATGTGGTCGGTTAATGTGCTGCTTAAAGTATGAAAATGATGATTATGAAGCAGCGAAGCGTGATTTACCGGATATGGGACAGGCTATTAGGACATCCTTCGGAAAAGGAAAAGTAGTTGGTTTAAACATGCTGGAACGACTCATCCAAATCGAAATTCCTGACAAAGAGCGTGTAATTGAATATACTCTAGATGAACTGATTGATGAAGGAATTATTTCTGCCACAGAATAATTGGGGTGAGATAGCATGAACAATAGACAAATATTTGATCAGGTATCAGATATGGAACAACAAATTGGTGAATTATATGAACAACTTGGTGATTTAAAGGGGCGATTGCGTGATTTATTGGAAGAAAATCACCGCCTGGCAACAGAAAATCACCATTTAAGAAACCGTTTAGATAATACAGATGCGGATATCATTAAAGAAGTTACCAATTCAAATGCTGCAAAGGGAGAAATCCCTGGTGAAGGATATGATAATTTAGCCAGACTGTATGATGAAGGCTTTCATATTTGTAACTTGGAATTTGGCAGCCCAAGACAAGACGAGGATTGTATCTTTTGCCTTGATTTCCTGAATAAAGCAAAATAACTTGTGAGTTGGCTGTCTCGAATGATGAGACAGCTTTTCTTTACACTGATAGGAAAATATAAACTTTTAGGAAACCCGTATAAGTTTAACGAAGGCTTCCGCCATTAAGACTTGGCGATAAGCCAAGTTTTCTAACGTGATAGGAGTTAAATATGGTTCAGTTATATCATGATGAACGATTTGATTATTTATTAGCAGATGAAAGTATGAAGATAATACAAAGTCCGTCCGCTTTTTCCTTTTCACTCGATGCTGTACTGCTTGCTGAATTTGCCTATGTACCGATAAAGCGGGGTAAAATTTTAGATCTATGTACAGGAAACGGCGTGATCCCGCTTCTGTTATCGAAGCGTACGCAGGCTAATATTACAGGTGTAGAGATACAGGAAAGAATATTTGGTATGGCGGAACGTAATGTGGCGCTTAATAAGCTATCAGATCAAATCAACCTGATTCATGGTGATTTGAAAGAAATGCAACCAATGCTCGGTCAGAGCAGCTTCGATGTAGTCACATGTAATCCACCCTATTTTCCGACGCCAGCGAAAACCGAGCATAATCATAATGAATTTCTGACGATTGCCAGGCATGAGGTTTATTGTACGTTAGAGGACGTTGTGAAGGCTTGCAAATTACATGTTCGTCCGGGCGGGAAAGTGGCCATGGTTCATCGACCTGGCAGGTTAGTCGATATCATCACATTGTTTCGCGCGTACAGACTGGAGCCTAAGCGGCTGCAATTGGTCTATCCAAAAAAGGGTAAAGAGGCGAATATGCTATTGGTAGAAGGCATTCGTGATGGGAAAGCGGATTTGAAAATTTTACCGCCACTATATATTTACAATAGTGATGGGACATATACAAATGAAGCAGAGGATATTATTTATGGAAGATCATGAGCATATTGTATATATGTTAAAATGTAAGGATAACACGCTATATACAGGATACACCAATGATTTGGAAAAGCGTCTGAAAATGCATACGAGTGGAAAAGGAGCAAAATATACCCGTGGAAGGGGTCCATTTCAAGTTGTTTTCATTGAAAAGTTTCCCAGTAAAGAAGCGGCATTAAAAAAGGAATATCAGATCAAACAACTGTCTCGCAAAAGAAAGTTCGAACTTATCCGGGATAAGCTGAAAGAAGTGATGCAATTTGAACATACAAAAAAGCTTTGATGATCCGACGAAAGGGGTACTATATGTGGTACCGACCCCGATTGGAAATTTAGAGGATATTACCTATCGTGCACTGAAGGTACTGAAATCTGTTAGCATCATTGCTGCTGAAGATACACGAAACACGAAAAAACTGCTCAACCATTTTGAAATCACGACATCATTGATTAGTTATCATGAACATAATAAAGCGTCACGTGCGGATCAATTGCTTGAGCGTGTACAAAGCGGTGAATCGATAGCGATCGTTAGCGATGCCGGGATGCCTGCCATATCTGATCCGGGGTATGAATTGGTAGAAGCGGCAATCGAGCATGATCAGTCCGTTGTTGTATTACCGGGTGCCAATGCGGCATTGTGTGCGTTGGTGGGTTCTGGTCTTCCAGCAAGAGAATTTTACTTTTATGGTTTTTTACCACGGAAAAAAAAGGATAAAGCAGCGGCATTAACCCAATTAAAAGATTTCCAGGCAACACTTTTATTTTATGAATCCCCCTATAGGGTAAAAGATACGTTAAAGACAATAAGTGAACAACTTGGTAATCGGCGGGTGGCGATCGCTAGGGAACTCACTAAACGTTTTGAGGAGTATGTCCGCGGAACAGTTGATGAACTCCTCGTATGGGTGGAGCAGCAGGAGCTAAAGGGTGAGTTCTGTCTTGTGATGGAAGGGAATACTACACCTAGAGAACAAGAGACATTGCTATGGTGGAGCCATTTATCTGTTCTGGACCATGTGAATTATTATATAGCTGAAGACAATGTATCAAGTAAAGAAGCTATAAAGCAAGTGGCAGCAGACAGGAAAATGCCAAAACGGGACGTGTATCAAATATTTCACGTGGATGAATAAAGCGGTGGAAAGAGGCTGACATATCAAATGTCAGTCTTTTTGTTAGGATCTTTTCTCAAAGATTGAGACTGCAGGATGGGTTCGTCCCGCCGAAAAGCTTTGTTGATTTTGACAGAAAAGAAAGTTTAAACCTTTCTTATCCAGCATAAGTACAACGAAGACTCTCGCTATGACAAAAACCAAGTTTTCTAAACAAAAAGCCTATAAACTGTGACAAGACGTAGCGCTCCGGAAATACACTACGCTTTCCGCGGGCTCGCAATGAGCTTCCTCACTCGCAAAGAACGCTCATTGCGGGGTCTCATCGTCTTCGCTGTTCCCGCTGGAGTCTTCGTGTATTTCCTCCACTGGCATTGAGTTTTGCAACTCATCACATTTATTGCTTGATTAAATCAAACAATGACTATTTACTCTTGTAATGGTTGAATGGAGCGAAGGGCAGTCGACTACAGCGGGAAAAGCAAAATCAACAAGACTTACGAAAAAGCGGTTGTTAATAGCAAAAAATACAACGCTTGAGCAAGGCGTTGTATTTTAAATAAGACAAATGCTGAAATGATTCCCTCTACTCAAATCTGGACTGAATTTCTGCAACTAACTCTTTCGCCCCTTCTGGACTAAGTACAAGCTTTCCATTCGCTAGTGAAAGATTGTTATCAGATGTTTCACCGGTGAGGTAACAGGTCATGTTCGGCTGATACTTTTTGAGAATAATCCTGTTTGTATCGGTATATATTTCCATGGCGTCTTTCTCATGAATATCAAGTGTACGTCTTAATTCAATTGGGATAACCACTCGTCCCAGCTCATCAACCTTTCTTACAATTCCAGTAGACTTCATCTTTTTTCCTCCCTAATAATAAACCCGGTATTTAGTATCTTCGAACAGTGAAAAGAATCGTCATATTCCGACAATGGTATATGCAATAGAATACCAACAATTCCTTTTTGTGTCAATATGATTTTTCCTAAAATGGGAAAATTTCAATTTATTTATATGATATTTCATAAAAAGAAGGAAGGAAAACTCACATTGCACAGTATTTGGCAAAAACGGTTATAATAGCTACAATAGGAATAGTTTAAACTTAAGGATCTTAGGAGGTAAATCAATGCCGGAAGATAAGAAAACATTTTATATAACAACACCCATTTATTATCCAAGTGGAAATTTGCACATAGGACATGCCTACTCTACAGTAGCAGGCGATGCAATTGCTCGCTACAAAAGAATGCGCGGCTATGACGTCATGTATTTAACCGGTACAGATGAGCATGGACAGAAGATTCAACGAAAAGCAGAAGAAAATGGACAATCCCCCATAGAATATGTGGACGGCATTGTGAGTGGTATTCAGGATCTTTGGAAAAAACTTAAAATCACGAATGACGATTTTATTCGTACAACGGAAGAACGCCATAAAAAGTCAGTCACGAAGATTTTTGATCAATTGTATAAACAAGGTGATATTTATCTTGATATGTATGAAGGCTGGTATTGTACTTCTGATGAATCCTTTTTTACGGAGCGTCAACTAGAGGATGGGCATTGTCCGGATTGCGGCGGTCCTGTCGAGAAAGTAAAAGAGGAATCTTATTTCTTTAAAATGAGCAAATATGTCGATCGACTTGTACAGTATTATGATGAACATCCTGAATTTATTCAACCGGAAAGTCGTAAAAATGAAATGTTAAATAACTTTATTAAGCCTGGTCTGGAAGACTTGGCTGTTTCCCGGACGACGTTTGACTGGGGGATAAAGGTCCCAGGGGATCCGAAGCACGTTATCTATGTATGGATCGATGCGCTAAGTAACTATATTACAGCACTTGGTTACGGATCAGACAATGAGGACAAGTTTAATAAATATTGGCCGGCTGATGTGCATCTGATGAGTAAAGAAATTGTGAGATTTCATACCATCTATTGGCCAATTATGTTAATGGCGCTCGATCTTCCACTACCAAAAAAGATATTCGCACATGGCTGGATTTTAATGAAAGATGGAAAAATGTCTAAATCCAAAGGGAATGTGGTTGACCCGGTTAAATTAATGGATCGTTATGGTCTGGATGCCCTGCGTTATTATTTGCTGCGGGAAGTGCCATTTGGTTCAGATGGTGTGTTTACACCAGAAGGATTCGTAGAACGCACAAATTATGATTTAGCAAATGACTTAGGTAATTTATTAAATCGTACGATTGCCATGATTGTTAAATATTTTGATGGCGAAATTCCTGCGTTTAAAGCTGCAGAAACAGAGGTAGACCAAGCCCTTGAGGAGTACGCTAAGGAAACGATTGATAAAGTTGAAGATGCGATGGAAAACATGCAATTCTCCGTTGCCTTGTCCTCTATTTGGCAACTCATCAGCCGTACAAATAAGTATATTGATGAAACCACGCCATGGGTACTGGCAAAAGATGAGGCGCAGAAAGAGCGGTTGGGTAATGTGATGGCACATCTAGCAGAGTCATTACGTAAAACAGCAGTTATGCTGCAGCCATTTTTACCGGAGGCACCGGCAGAAATGTTTAGACAGCTGAATATCACGGATGAGTCATTAATGACATGGGAAAGTGTCTATGCAGATGGTCACATTAAAACAGGAACAAAGGTTCAAAAAGGAAATCCGATTTTCCCTCGCCTTGAAGTAGAAACAGAGGTGGAAACGATCAAAGCGATGATGCAGAATCCTGCCCAAGAAGCAGCTAAAGCGAAAGAGGAAGAAACGTCAGAGCAAAAAGAAGAAATTGTATTCGATGATTTTATGAAGATTGATATGCGTGTAGCTGAAATAACACGTGCGGAAAAAGTGAAGAAGACAGATAAACTGCTGAAAATGCAGCTGGATACAGGATTAGACAGACGGCAAGTTGTTTCTGGTATTGCCGAGCATTACGACCCGGAGGAATTGGTCGGTAAAAAGGTCATCTGCATCACCAATTTAAAACCGGTGAAATTACGCGGAGAAATGTCTGAAGGAATGATTCTTTGTGGTGAAGACGATACAGGCAGATTGGTGCTGGCTTCCGTAGAGCAATCACTTCCAAATGGTTCCGTTGTAAAATAAACCGGATTTGATTCAGAATGGTAACAGTTAACAACCACGGAGATAAATATCAATGAGGTCAATCTTCTTATGAGAAGTTGACCTTTTCTTTCATTCTAAGGAGGGATAGCATGTTATTTGATACACATATGCATGTAAATGCATCACAATTTGCAGCGGACCGGAAGGAAGTAATCCAACGCGCATTTGATACAGGTGTAGAATATATGGTTGTCGTTGGTTTTGACCGGGAAACGATTCCATTAGCAATTGAAATCGCTGAACGATATGAGACGATTTATGCGGCAGTGGGCTGGCATCCAGTTGATGCGATCGACATGACGGAGGATGACTTAGCCTGGATTGAGGAGCTGTCTTCCCACCCGAAAGTGGTCGCTATCGGTGAAATGGGATTGGACTATCATTGGGATAAATCTCCGAAAGATGTTCAGAAAGAAGTTTTTCGCAAACAAATTCGTTTAGCAAAGAAAGTGAACATGCCGATCATTATTCATAACCGGGAGGCAACGGAGGACATTATTGAGATCCTACAGGCGGAAAATGCACAAGAAATTGGCGGTATTATGCATTGCTATAATGATTCTATTGATTATGTCCAAGCGTGCCTGGATATGAACTTCTATATCTCGTTAGGGGGAACAGTTACATTTAAAAACGCCCCGCTCCCGAAAGAAGTTGCAGTTCAGGTTCCATTAGATCGTCTATTGGTGGAAACTGATGCCCCATTCCTTGCGCCGCATCCAAATCGTGGAAAAAGAAATGAACCAGCATATGTAAAATTGGTCGCGGAAAAGATCGCTGAACTTAGGGAAATGCAATTCTCGGAAATAAGTGAACAAACGACACAAAACGCTTTAAAATGCTTTGGAATTGAACAAAGTCAATGATAAAGTGTCGTAATTAAAATGAAATAGAATCATCCTGTCGAACGAAAAAAAGGGGGGTGCGAAGGAAAAAAAGCACCCTTTTTTTGCTGTTTTGTAATATTTTAAAATGCTTGTATACCAACATAAATTAACTGTTTTCGAGTGAAAGACGGCTGCAATATTACAGATGAAAATTCATGTAATCCTTTTGTAAAATAACCGTAATCGGAATTGCTTTGACTTTGCATATAACTGTTTATATAATCGAATCCGTATAAGGGGGCAGGATGCATGCGAATTTTTTCAAAGCTATTGCCGGCATCGAAAATGAAGCTGGTTATTTCAGGTATTGGTGTTTTGGCGCTTTTGGTATTTGCTGGTATCTTACTATTTGAGGCGACAAAGGCAGAAGTAGTAGTAACAGACAACGGTGAACAACAAACAGTGAAAACACATCAGGATACAGTGAAAGACTTGCTCACAGAAGTAGGCATTGCTGTTGAAGAGCATGACGCAATATCACCTAGACTGGATGCGCCAGTCGAAGACGGTATGACGATTGATTACAGGGCAGCAAGGGAAATTTTTGTAACTGTCGATGGGGATAAACAGAAGTATTATACAACCACCGATACAGTTGAAGATTTCTTATCTGAACAAAATCTTTCTTTTACGGCGCACGATGATGTATCGAGTAAAATGACAGAGGCAACCAAAGATGGACTACATATAGAAGTCACAAAAGCTTACGAAGTTACAATCAATGATGGTGGAAAGAAAAAGAAGGTATGGACAACGGGTGGAACCGTTGGCGAATTACTAAATGACTCCGACATTAAGTTTGATAAGAAATTGGATAAAATCAAACCGGGGATTAAAAAGGATGTCACTGCAGATACGGCGATCTCCGTCGTTCGCGTGGAAAAGACCTCTGATGAGGTTACTGAAAATATTGACTTCGGTACAGTAACGAAAGAAGACAGTTCACTTGAACAAGGGAAAGAGGAAGTTGTGTCAGAAGGAAAACCGGGTACGCTTGTAAAGAAATTTGAAGTTACAAAGGAAAACGGAAAAGAGGTCAATCGAGAGCTTACGGAAAAAGAAGTAAAAGAAGAAAGCAAGGATAGGGTTGTTGCGATTGGGGCGAAGGAACCCGAGCCCGAACCCGAAGAGAAACAAAAAGTTGTACAATTATCGGAAAGTAAACCAAAACCAGAATCCAAACCGAAATCAGAATCAAAACAACAACCAAAGGCAGCGCCTGAAAAAGGCTCTGAGTCAAAGCCGGATAAAAGTAAATCCAGCAGCAGTAATAACGGTGGTAAAGTGTATCAGATGAATTCAACTGCGTATACTGGCTCTTGTAATGGTTGTTCCGGTGTTACAGCAACAGGCATTGATTTAAACGCTAATCCGAATATGAAAGTGATCGCCGTGGATCCAAACGTGATTCCTTTAGGTTCAAAAGTTTGGGTTGAAGGGTACGGTGAGGCAATTGCCGGAGATACAGGTGGAAGTATCGTAGGTAACCGTATTGATGTTCACGTATCCTCAAAGTCAGCTGCAAATAGTTGGGGAAGGAAGACGGTTCAAGTAAAAGTACTTCATTAACCAAAGGATGTAGAATAAATTGCTCTTACCATGATATAATGGTAAGAGCATATTTTTTTGGCAGTTAAGAAAGTATAGCTACTTTCTTACTGCATAAGTGCAACTAAGGCTTTCGCCATTAAATGCTTGGCGAAAAGCCAAGTTTTCTAACATAGGTAAGGAAGTTGGTTGTGTTTTGAAAATAAAAGAAGTAATTGTGGTCGAAGGAAGAGACGATACAGCAAAAATCAGACGGGCTGTTAACGCGGATACGATTGAAACAAATGGCTCAGCTGTAAATAAGGAAATATTAAAGCAAATCCAGCATGCAAAGGATAAACGTGGGATTATTATATTTACGGATCCGGATTATCCTGGTGAGCGAATCAGGCATATTGTTGATCAGGCCGTCTCAGGCTGTAAGCATGCCTTTATAACGCAGGATAATGCACGGGCGAAGAACCCCCACAACAAGAGCCTTGGCATCGAGCATGCGTCCATACAAGTGATTCAGCAGGCTTTAGCAGATGTTTATGAACTAACCGAAGTAAAGGCAAGCGAAATAGAGAAGCAGGATTTAATTTATCGTGGTTTGATAGGTGGTCCAAATGCGAGTATGCGTCGAAGCAGACTCGGGGAAATATTACAGATCGGGCATACAAATGGAAAACAACTGTTAAAACGGTTAGCGATGTTTCAAATTACAAAAAAACAATTCGATGAAGCGGTGAAACAGCTGCTGCAGGAGGAAGAGGATCATGCCTAAAAAGCATATAGCTACGCCGTCCAGAACAAAGGAAATTTTATCAAAATATAAATTTTCTTTTAAGAAGAGTTTGGGTCAGAACTTCTTGGTGGATGTAAATATATTGGAAAATATCATTAAGCACGCAGGAATTGATAAATCTTCAGGTGCCATTGAAATTGGACCAGGAATTGGTGCGTTAACAGAGCAATTAGCTATATACGCGGATCAAGTGGTTGCTTATGAAATTGATAAACGTTTATTTCCAATCTTAGCAGATACACTACAGGATTATTCGAACGTGGAACTCATTCATCAGGATATTTTACAGGCAGATGTAGCTGCTGCGATTGAAGCGCATTTCCCTCCCGAACAGTCCATTCATATTGTAGCAAACTTACCCTACTATATTACAACGCCTATTTTGATGAAATTACTCCGTGAAAGACTACCGGTTTCCAGTTTGACGGTGATGATTCAAAAGGAAGTTGCGGAGCGGATGGCGGCGAAACCGAATAGCAAGAGCTATGGATCCCTGACGATTGCGGTTCAATATTATACGGAGGCATCTGTTGTAATGCGGGTGCCAAGGCAGGTCTTTATGCCTCAGCCTAATGTGGATTCGAGTATATTGAATCTTGTCGTCCGGGAAAACCCACCTGTTCAAGTAGAAGATGAAGATTTCTTCTTCAAGCTTGTCCAAGCGTGCTTTGCCCAACGACGGAAAACATTGCGTAATAATCTAACCAGTTTTTACAAAGAAAAATATGATAAAGAAACAATTACAAACCTATTGGATAGCATCGAAATCGATGGCATAAGGCGTGGTGAATCTTTGAGTATGGAGGAATTCGCATTATTAGCCAATACGTTTTTTAAACTGGAATAAGTAAAAAAAGCTATTGCACATGCAGGTGCAATAGCTTTTTTAATGCACAAATAGCGGCTCGCTTCATAGGCTAAAAGAGGAATGTTTTTAACATGGATAGAAAGGCTTTTAATTGGCTGTGAGGTGACATGATGGGTTTTACCAATGGTGATTTAGTTACGCGCAAGTCCTACAATAATGATTTATTATTTCGTATTGCATCGATAAAGCAAGACCAAGCTATTTTGTACGGGGAGGACACACGTTTACAGGCAGATGCCCCAACGGACGATCTTGTCCCATTACAGGAAAGAGAATTAGAAAAAAGACGGCAAAAGGAAAAGGAAAAGGAAGAGTTTTCTTACCGTCTATTCCGGCAGGATTACCAATTGATGAAAGAAAAACGGGAGTATCAAGCAACAGACGGCTATTTTAATGACTCCAGTTATTTTCAGGTACCAGCGCGTGTACTGCATTTAGATGGAGATCAAATGTATCTGAGAAAGTGTATTGCGTTATATCAACGGATGGGTTTACAGGCACATGGTGTACATTTACATGAAAAAGAAATGCCCCATGAGATCGGTGCTTTGGTGGAGAAGATCCAACCGGATATCATTGTAATTACCGGACACGATGCCTATTCGAAAAATAAAGGTCAAAAAAACGATCTTCGCGCATATCGGAACTCCAAATATTTTGCAGAAACCGTCAGAGAGGCCAGAAGGATAAATCCGCACCTGGATCAGCTCGTTATTTTTGCTGGGGCATGTCAATCCCATTTTGAATCCCTAATCCGTGCAGGAGCTAACTTTGCCAGCTCCCCATTGCGAATTAATATTCATGCACTTGATCCGGTGTTTATTGCGGCAAAAATAGCTTACACCCCATTTATGGAAAAGGTGAGCGTGTGGGATGCGCTTAGAAATACATTGACAGGTGATAAAGGAATGGGCGGTATAGAAACAAAAGGATTATTGAGAACAGGTATGCCGTACCTTGTTGAAGAATCAGACGAATAAACTTCATGGGATCTTATCTTCGTAATCAGTTGAAGGTGAGATTCGCTCTGCCTAAAAAATGGGACAACTTAAAAGCGTAAGTCGCAGGTTATTACAGTTAAAGCCAGACGGTAATATACCAAATACTAAACTGCGATAAAAATAAATTGTTAAGCTCGATTATGTATGATAAAGGCAGTTATTATGCGTAAATCATACATATTTTGTTAACAAATAGGAATAATAATGAAAACGGACAAATTTTATTGTTGACATGAAAATTGGTATACTGTTATAATATAAAGTTTCATTTGACTATTATACAAGCATGTGGTATGATATAACCAGTGAGGTGGAGTGTATTGGCTAAAACATTAATCGAAATAAAGCAAGGTCTTGAAGGTCACGTTGGAAAACGTTTAAGATTGAAAGCCAACGGTGGTAGGAGAAAGACGATTGAACGTTCTGGCGTGCTAGCAGAAACATATCCTTCTGTCTTTATCGTTGAGCTTGACCAAGACGAAAATGCCTTCGAACGTGTTTCATACAGCTATGCAGACGTTTTAACCGAAACAGTGGAATTAAGTTTTTTAGATGGTAAAAGTGCAGCAATTGCAATGGAGCAGTAGACAAACAGTCTATTGCTTCTATTTTTTTTCGTTCATTTCAGTTTTGCACAGTAACTTAAAAGTATGCGCCATCGATTGCTATTAAAATTTTCCTTAATTGTATACATGTAACTGGTGTATTCGACCATCAGTTACATATGCTATAACTGTCGTAAGAATGGATAACAGAAGGGGGTTGTTCTTTCATGGCTAGACGTCGCGGTATCATGTCAGACCATTTGAAAGAAGAAATTGCCAAGGAGTTAGGATTTTACGACACGGTACAACAGGAAGGCTGGGGCGGTATCAAGGCACGTGATGCCGGAAATATGGTGAAACGCGCAATTGAAATAGCGGAGGAAAATATGCAACAAAAAGGCAGACCCTAATTGGGTTTGTCTTTTTTTATGAATATATATGATCGCATTGTATGGAGGATACCCTCGTTGCCCGTAATAATTGTAAAGATCCTTCATTAAAATTCACATAGCAGTCGCTACTCTTTTTCTGTTGTGTTACAATTTGTTTATCTTTTTAGAACGGAAAAAGTAGGTGAGGGTGTTGGTACTTTTCGAAAAAGCACCAGCGAAAATCAACTTATCACTTGATGTACTTGGTAAACGGACTGATGGGTATCATGATGTAGAAATGATCATGACGACTATAGATCTGGCTGATCGTGTGAGGTTATATGCGATTGAGCAGGATCGAATTGAAGTCTCTTTAGAAAGCAGGTATGTGCCAAGTGATGAGCGGAATTTAGCATATAAGGCGGCAGTTGCTTTCAAACGAAGGTACGGGCTACCGTTTGGGGTCCATATTCATATTGAAAAAAATATCCCTGTATCCGCTGGACTTGGCGGAGGAAGTACGGATGCTGCGGCTGTGTTGCGCGGTCTTAATCGGCTGTGTTCTTTTGGAATCCCCGAGGAAGAGTTAGCGGATCTTGGAGCTGGTATCGGTTCAGATGTACCCTTCTGTGTGTATGGGAATACAGCAATTGCAACCGGACGTGGAGAAAAGGTTGAACCGTTAGCGTCGCCGCCTTCTTGTTGGGTTGTTTTAGCCAAGCCAAATATCGGTGTATCAACGAGAACAATTTTTCAGCAAATAAAACTAGAACAACTCATGCATCCAAATACGAAGGAAATTGTCCATGCATTATCAAACAAAGATTTTGAGCATATGTGTAGCAGTATGGGAAATGTGTTAGAAAACGTTACTTTAACGTTATATCCAGAAGTGCAACGTATCAAAGATATTATGAAACATATGGGAGCACCAGGTGTCTTAATGAGCGGAAGTGGGCCGACCGTGTATAGCTTAGTTGAAAATTACAGTAAGGCAAAGCGAATCTATAATGGTATGCGTGGGTTTTGTCAGGAGGTTTACCTTGTTCGTCTATTGGGATAAGAACCTTAAAGCAATAGCATTTCATCCCTTTTGCTAACCATATTTAAAAAAATATAACTTTTTTAAATATTTAGCAGGAGTTTCCTTAACTTTGTTGAATTATATTATATAAGTTCAAAAGGGAAAAGGTGGTGAAACATCATGGAAGTAACTGACGTAAGATTACGCCGCGTTAACACTGAGGGAAGAATGCGTGCAATAGCATCAATTACTTTGGATCAGGAGTTTGTAGTCCATGATATCCGCGTTATCGATGGAAACAATGGATTATTTGTAGCAATGCCGTCCAAACGTACCCCTGATGGAGAATTTAGAGATATTGCACACCCGATTAATTCGAATACACGTTCAAAGATCCAGGACGCTGTATTGGAAGCGTATCGCCGTGCAGGTGAAACGGAAACAGAAGGTGCCTATGAAGGGGCGGGGGCATCCTAATAAGACGAACACAAGAAGACTAACCCGTAATTGGTTAGCCTTCTTTTTTTGCAGGTAAAGAAAGTATAATTGAATGGTGTGTTAATACCTACCGCTCCAGAAATATACTACGCTTTCCGTGGGCTTGAGCTCAGCCTCCTTGTAAAAGAAAAGCGCTTTTACTGCGGGGGCTTCGCGCTACGCTTTTCCTTGTCGTAAGGAAGGCCGACTAAAAGCGGGCTTTGCGCCCAACGTCGGCATACCCCTTTGAAGGGGTATATATTTCTTCCGCTCTGATGATAGTGCTTCTTGACAGTTATCTGTCCTTGCATGATTAAAAAAGTAAACAAAAGAAAAATCGCTGCTTCTTTTTTAGAGAAGGAAGGTTACCTTCGATTATCATGGATGGTCGCGGAAGGTAGTCGACTCCTGCGGGAAAAGCAACAAATCTTTATGGTGGGACGAGTTAGCGCAGTCCCAACTGAAGATCCCGCAGAAAGCGTTCTTTGCTTTCGAGGAAGCATTGATGAAGGTCGACTAAAACCGCCCTTTGCGGGCAACGTCGACATACCCCTTGCCGGGGCACCCGCGGAAAGCGACTACTTGGAGCGGACATCTTACTAGATGGAGATCCATAAGAGCCAAGTGGTCTTCTTGGTTTTTCTTGCAGTTAAGAGAGTATAGCTATTTTCTAACTGCATAAGTGCAACGAAGCATACTCCTAAAGGCTCGGCGTATGCCAAGTTTTCTAATTAAAAGAAATAAAGCGTTCTGTCTATTCTTTATTAAAATCGGCATTTATAAGCTGTTAACTATTGAAAATAACTGGTTTTTACGATATATTCATAATGGATAAAAGATAATGGAGGTCTCCTTATGGTAAAACGATATGCTGTTATTCTGGCAGCCGGGCAAGGAACTCGAATGAAGTCAAAGCTTTATAAAGTACTTCATCCTGTAGCTGGAAGACCCATGGTACAACATGTAATCGATCAGTTGGAATCGGTTCAATTAGATAAAATGGTGACAATTGTTGGCTTTGGTGCCGATAAAGTAATTGAACATATTGGGGAAAAAAGTGAATTTGTCATACAAGAAGAGCAATTAGGAACTGGGCATGCTGTCATGCAAGCACAAGAATTGTTAAAAGATAAAGATGGAACAACCATTGTCGTTTGTGGAGACACGCCATTAATTACAAATGAAACATATACAGCATTATTTGATCATCATGAAAAATCCGGAGCCAAAGCAACTGTTTTAACGGCAAAGGCGCTTGATCCTAAAGGATATGGCAGAGTAATTCGTAATGATGCCGGTGAAGTAGAACGGATTGTTGAGCATAAGGATGCCAATGCGCAGGAGTTGCTTGTAAATGAGATTAATACAGGTACATACTGCTTCGATAATCAAGCATTGTTTTCAGCATTACAAGATGTATCAAATGACAATGCGCAAGGAGAATATTACTTGCCTGATGTAATAGAAATTTTGCGTCACAAATCGGAGAAAGTCAGTGGCTATGTATCACCTGACTTTGGAGAAACACTAGGTGTAAATGATCGGGTTGCCCTTGCACAGGCTGAAAAGATCATGAAGCTTCGGATAAACGAAAGACATATGCGGGCCGGTGTAGCGATTATCGATCCGGATCAAACATATATTCACCCCGATGTGGTGATTGAACAGGATGTCGTGATTCATCCAGGAACGATCATTACGGGAAAAACAACCATTAAAGCGAATGCGGAAATTGGACCAAACACCGAGATTTCCAATTGTTTAATTGGTGAAGGGTCAAATATTAGGCAAAGTGTAGCAAAAGATAGTAAAATAGGGGATGGTGTAAATATTGGTCCATTTGCCCATATTCGACCGGAGTCTGAAATTGGTAACGAAGTGAAGGTCGGTAACTTTGTTGAAATTAAAAAGACAAAAATTGATCATAATAGTAAGGTTTCCCACTTAAGTTACATGGGTGATGCACATTTAGGAAGCAATGTGAACATAGGTTGTGGTACAATTACAGTGAACTATGATGGAAAAAACAAATATTTAACAACAATCGAAGATGATGCTTTTGTTGGCTGTAATTCTAACTTAATTGCTCCGGTAACGGTTGGAAAAGGATCCTATGTTGCCGCCGGATCAACCATCAACAAGGATGTCCCGGAGGATGCATTATCGATCGGCAGGGCTAGACAAACAAACAAAGAAGGATACGCCAAAAAGCTTAAAAACAGGAAGTAAAAAAATATTATCGGAGGGTTTATTTTATGGCATCGAGCTACAAGGATCCATCTTTGAAAGTATTTACATTGAATTCAAATCGGGAGTTGGCAGCAGAAATTGCTAACCACATTGGAACAACGCTCGGTGAATGTACGGTTTCAAGATTCAGTGATGGGGAAATTCAAATCAATATAGAAGAAAGTATCCGGGGCTGTGAGGTATATGTTGTACAATCAACAAGTGAACCGGTGAACCAGCATATTATGGAATTGCTGATTATGATTGACGCGCTAAAGCGTGCATCTGCAAAATCCATTAATATTGTTATGCCTTATTATGGCTATGCACGACAAGATCGTAAAGCCCGTGCACGTGAGCCGATTACAGCGAAACTTATGGCAGACTTACTGGAAACAGCAGGTGCTACCCGTGTGATTACACTTGATTTGCATGCACCCCAAATACAAGGATTCTTTGATGTTCCGATTGACCATTTACAAGGGGTTCCGATTTTATCTGATTACTTTAAAGAAAAAAATCTTGAGGACATTATTATCGTTTCTCCAGATCACGGCGGCGTAACGCGTGCTCGTCGTATGGCTGACCGCTTGAAAGCGCCAATTGGTATCATTGATAAGCGAAGACCGCGCCCCAATGTGGCGGAAGTGATGAATATTATTGGTAATATTGAGGGGAAAACGGCTATACTAATTGATGATATCATTGATACGGCAGGAACCATCACGCTAGCTGCAAATGCATTAGTTGAAAGTGGTGCAAAGGAAGTATACGCTTGCTGTACACATCCTGTGTTATCCGGGCCGGCACTTGATCGAATTGATGAGTCCGTAATCAAAGAACTGGTCATTACAAACAGTATCATGCTTCCAGAAGATAAACACAGTGAAAAAATCACTATTCTATCGGTTGCCCCACTCATTGGTGAAGCAATTATACGTGTCCATGAATTACAATCTGTAAGTATCCTGTTTGATTAAATGTTTAGCTAAACGTTTTATAGGGTATTATCTATAAGAAATATTTTTAAAACGTATATAGTATCCTTGAATATAGAGAAAATGAATACGATAAAATAATTTCGAATGATTTTTACAAAAATATGGAGGATGATTAACATGGCTTTAGATTTAAAAGCAGCAAAAAGAGAAGACTTTAAACATTCAACAACAAAGCAATTAAGACAGGAAGGTTTAGTTCCTGCAGTTGTATATGGGCAAGATAAAGGACCTAAACATGCTTCAGTTGTTAGCATAGACTTACTGAAAATGGTTCGTGATGAAGGTAGAAACGCGATTATTTCGCTTAATATTGACGGGGACAAGCCTGTAGATGTGATGCTTCACGATTATCAAATGGATCCAATTAAAAATGAACTTGTTCATGTAGACTTCTACATTGTTAATATGTCTGAAGAAATGGATGTTGAAGTATCGCTTCGTTTAGAAGGTGAAGCACAAGGATCGAAAGATGGCGGTGTACTGCAACAGCCACTATATGAATTGCAGGTTCGTGCAAAACCGAATAATATTCCGGATGAAATTACTGTAGATGTTGCTGCACTGGAGATTGGTGACAGTATTACAATCGGTGATCTGCCTGTATCTGATAAATATGAATTCCTTGAAGAAACGGATACAACAATTGCAACCGTGCTACAGCCGGATGTGTTGAGTGAAGAAGATGAAGCTGGAGACGCAGATGCATCTGCTGAACCTGAACTTGTAGGTGCGGACGAAGAAGAAGAAAAATAATTATAAGGTAAAAAAAGCAGCCCTCCTTCTTATTAGGAGGGATTGTTTTATTTTCCAAAAAGGGAAGAAGTTAACATGAAATGTATTGTTGGTTTAGGAAACCCGGGCAGGAAATATAAAGATACCCGTCATAATATCGGTTTCATGGTGATTGAAGAACTGCTGGATCGTCATCAATGGAAACTGGATAAGAAGAAATTTAATGGGAAGTACAGTATGGAGTTTTCCAAAGGGGAAAAGGTTATTTTGCTACAGCCACAAACCTATATGAATCTTTCCGGTGAGTCGATTCGTCCCTTGATGGATTTCTATGATATGAATACAGAAGATGTACTCGTTATATATGATGATCTGGATTTGCCAACAGGGAAAATCCGTTTACGTCAAAAAGGTGGTCATGGTGGTCACAACGGGATAAGATCCACCATCGATCATTTGGGTACAAAGGAATTTAAACGACTGAGAATTGGGATTGGAAGACCAACAACACCTATTCCAGTTGTTGATTATGTGTTGCAGTCGTTTTCTAGAGAGCAGCAGGATGATGTGGTTAGCAGTGTTAAAAAAGCAGCTGATGCCTGTGAGTCCTGGTTTGATAAAGATTTTCTCGAAGTAATGAATGAATATAATCAATCATGATCACATATCATGACGTAATATCGCTTTTTAAACAGGGATAAATGGATCAATCATGTATAAAAGGTCACTTTTCGGATAAACTTTTAAGTAGGATGCCACTTGTTTATTCGAGGAGGTTGTATTATGTCTATCATCTATACATGTAGGCATTGCGGGCAAGAGATTGGTGCATTGGATCAAGACGTCGTTGATACAACGATGTTAGGGATCGATAAATTGTCTATTGGAGAAACAAAAGAAATGATACATTTTAAGCAAAATGGTGATGTAGCCATTCAAGTTATTTGTGAGAGTTGTGAGAACGCATTGGAAGATCACCCACACTACCATGAACTTGATTTTTTTATACAATAATAGCATATGCAAGAACAGCTTTGGTGCCTTTACCAAGGCATTTTTGCGCTTAAACTGATAGAAATGACATCAGTGAATGAGGTTTTTTAATGGCAGTAAGAAAGTATAACTACTTTCTTACTGCATAAGTGCAACTAAGACATACGCTATTAAAGGCTTGGGCGTATGCCAAGTTTGCTAAGATAATTCGGGGGTTTAATGATGAAAGGGATTAATAATTATTTAGAATCAAAGGAAGACATACAATCAATTATCAGTGGTATATCCAGTGGGATGAAGGAACAGCTTGTTGCTGGTTTATCCGGATCTGCCAGAAGTCTGCTCGTGTCTGTTATTAATGAATCGACGAGTAAGCCTGTTTTACTTGTTACACACCAATTGGTACAGGCACAACAGCTTTATGATGATTTATCCGAGTTCATGGATAATAAGAACGTACATTTATATCCAGTGAACGAATTAATCGCATCTGAAATTGCTATTGCCAGCCCTGAATTAAGAAGTCAGCGCATTGATTCGTTGACGAAATGGTTAGATAAAGAATCAGGTATTCTAATTGCACCAGTTGCGGCGCTCAAAAGAATCATGCCACCACCTGACTATTGGCATAAATACCAATTAAATTTCACAATCGGTGAGGAAATTAATATCGATGATTATCTATCCTCATTAGTTGATATGGGCTATGAACGAGCCTCAATGGTGACGACACCGGGTGAATTTAGTCTGCGCGGTGGTATTGTTGATATCTACCCCATTACAGAGGAACACCCCATCCGTATTGAATTATTTGATGAAGAAATAGATTCTATACGTTATTTTGACGCGGAAACACAACGCTCTTTAGACAAACAAACATCCATTATTGTCGGGCCTGCTACAGAACTGTTACTCACTGGTGAGGATATTTTAACTGGTGCTGAGCGACTGGAGGAAGCGCTAGCAGAAACGTTGAAAAAGATGAAAGCATCAGCGGCTAAAGAGTCGTTAATTGAAGTAATGGAACATGATATAGGACGATTGAAAAACCTAGAACATTTTCAGGAAATGCATAAATATATCGGCTTCTTATATAAAAAACCTGCTAGTTTATTAGATTATCTTCCATCCAACGGGCTCGTTATTTTAGATGAAATGAGCAGAATACAAGAATCGGCAACCAATCTCGATACAGAAGAGGCGGAGTGGTACAGTAGCCTATTAGCATCTAATCAAATGGTAAGGAACAGTAAATTTTCATTTGATTGGCAGTCGATATGGGATAACATGCACCAGCAGCGCCTTTACATGTCCGTCTTTTTACGACATATTGCGAATACACAGCCTGAGAATATTATCAATCTTTCTTCCAGAGCAATGCAGGAATTTCACGGTCAAATGCACTTGTTCAAAAACGAGCTAAACCGCTGGGAAAAAGGAGACTTTTCTGTCGTTATTTTGGCTCCTGATGCAGAACGTGCAGAGAAGATACATGGTATTTTAATGGATTATGATATTGAGGCAACCGTGTCAAAAAACTTAACACTTCCCGTTGCTAAGCCAACAATTACAGTGGGTAATATCAGTAATGGTGTCGAACTCCCAATGCATAAATTGGTCTTAGTTACAGAAAATGAGTTATTTAAAAAACGTTCCAAACGGCCCAAGAAACGGCAAAAGCTTTCTAACGCTGAACGGATACAAAATTATCAAGAATTAAAGGTCGGAGATTATGTTGTCCATGCCAATCACGGAGTTGGTAAATATTTGGGAATTGAAACACTGGAAGTAAACCAGCTGCATAAAGATTATATGCTCATCAAATACTCCGGCGATGATAAATTGTTCGTGCCGATTGATCAAATTGATCTGGTCCAGAAATTTGTTGGTTCAGAAGGAAAGGAACCAAAGCTCTATAAATTAGGTGGAACAGAGTGGACGAAGGTGAAGCGAAAGGTCCAGTCATCTGTAGAGGATATTGCGGATGATTTGATCAAGCTTTATGCGGAAAGAGAAGCGAAGAAAGGTTATGCATATACATCGGATACAGAAATGCAGCGTGAATTTGAAGCATCCTTCCCCTATCAGGAAACATCGGATCAATTGCGTTGTATAGAAGAAATAAAACAGGATATGGAAAAGGAACGTCCAATGGACCGTCTGCTCTGTGGGGATGTAGGCTATGGGAAAACAGAAGTAGCCATCCGTGCTGCTTTTAAAGCGGTGGCTGATGGGAAACAAGTTGCGATTTTAGTTCCAACCACGATCCTTGCACAACAACATTTTGAAACGATTCAGGAACGATTTCAGGACCATGCGATTAACATCGGTTTATTAAGCCGATTCCGTACAAAGAAACAGCAAACGGATACCATTAATGGCATAAGAAGAGGAACGGTTGACGTTGTTATAGGTACACATCGCTTATTATCAAAGGATGTAGAATATCGAGATTTAGGTTTACTTGTAGTGGATGAAGAACAACGTTTCGGTGTAAAAAACAAGGAAAAAATAAAACAGCTGAAGACGAATGTAGATGTACTTACGTTAACAGCTACACCAATCCCAAGAACATTGCATATGTCCATGCTCGGTGTCCGTGACTTGTCTGTAATCGAAACCCCACCGGAAAATCGTTTCCCGATTCAAACGTATGTGATGGAATATAACCCCATTTTTATTAGGGAAGCAATCGAACGGGAAATGGCTCGTGGCGGACAAGTGTTTTTCCTTTATAATCGGGTGGAAAACATTGATAAAGTTGCCCGTGACCTTGGTATGTTGGTAGATGACGCCAAAATAGCGGTTGCACATGGACAGATGAATGAAACAGAACTTGAGAACGTCATGGTTGGCTTTTTAGAAGGGGAATTCGATGTACTTGTCAGCACAACGATTATTGAAACAGGTGTGGATATCCCCAATGTAAATACGCTGATCGTCAATGACGCGGACCGTATGGGACTCAGCCAGCTTTATCAACTAAGAGGACGGGTTGGTCGTTCTAATCGTATAGCATATGCCTATTTTACGTATAAAAAGGATAAAGTATTAACGGAAGTAGCGGAAAAGCGTCTGCAGGCCATTAAAGAGTTTACGGAGCTTGGATCCGGCTTTAAAATTGCCATGCGAGATCTATCTATCCGTGGCGCGGGAAATCTGTTAGGATCCCAACAACATGGTTTCATTGATTCTGTCGGTTTTGATATGTATTCACAAATGCTTAAAGATGCGATTGATGCACGTAAAGCAGGCAAAGAGACAGAGGATATCGTCCCGTTCGAACCAGAGCTGGCATTAGACATTGATGCGTATATTCCGGAAACGTATATAAAAGATGAAAAGCAAAAAATTGATATTTATAAACAGTTTCAAACGATGACTGCTGCTGAAGATATTGATGAATTAAAGGACGAATTAATTGATCGATTCGGTGACTATCCAACAGAAGTAGCAAACTTATTCGCTGTATCCGTATTGAAAATGTATGCAAAAAAAGAACGGGTAGCATCGATCAGTGAGAAGAATAAGAAAATAGTACTGACTGTCGATGAGAAGCGTAGTGAGCAGATGGACGGTGCTAAACTTTTTGAATTAGCCAACACGTTTGGTCGTAATGTCCTGCTGGGGACAGAGCATAATAAATTAAAGGTTTCATTCAAATATTCAAGTGAGACAAAGCAAAACCGTTATGAAGTTGTGGAGGAATTTATCTCAAAATTAACAGACGTGGATAGAACTGGATAAAAATATGGTATCTTATGTATAGTTCCTTAAGGATGATTCATACTAAAAGCATAGTTGGTGATATTTTCATTTTATCGCAGTTTGGCGGGCAGTAAATCCCCCACCTCAAAAACATAGGGAAACAGAAAAAATTATGGGGGATAACTACCTGCACAAGCCCGATTGGTTTAACTAACATTCAGTGGGAATGACAGACTAAATTCGCGACGTCCTGTGCGTCGAAAACGCGCACTGAATGAAGTTTCACTTTATGAGGATAATTTGAAGTAAAGGCACGAACTTCAATCATCATGAGAAAGCGAGGCTACTTAGTATGAAGGCAACAGGAATTGTACGACGAATTGATGATTTGGGAAGGGTAGTTGTTCCAAAAGAAATTAGACGAACGTTACGTATTCGTGAAGGTGATCCACTGG
This sequence comes from Virgibacillus halotolerans, assembly GCF_016908515.1. Lineage (GTDB taxonomy): Bacteria > Bacillota > Bacilli > Bacillales > Amphibacillaceae > Virgibacillus_M > Virgibacillus_M halotolerans. The sequence goes on along the minus strand of NZ_JAFBEA010000010.1, from coordinate 23,798 downwards.
AAATATTTGTTGATCGGGAAGGCGAAGTCATTTTAAAGAAATATTCACCCATCAATGAACTGGGTCAATTTGCGAAGGAATATGCGGAAGCATTGTTTGATTCCCTGCAAGTACCAGTAATCATTTGTGATAGAGATCAGATTATTGCGGTGGCTGGAGAATCGAAAAAGGACTATTTAAACAAAAATATTGGTTCCGAGGTCGTAAAAGCGATTGAAGGCCGATCCCAGGTTTTTGAAACAGAATCGAACAATATTGAGATAGTGGACGGAAATAAAGAGGAGTTAACCGCTCATTGTATCAGTCCAGTTATTGCAAATGGCGATCCGATCGGTTGTGTGATGATATTTTCCAAAGAAGCTGACAAACTGAGTAAAGTGGAACAAAAAGCTGCGGAAACGGCCGCGGTATTCCTGGCAAAGCAGATGGAATAATATGTACATGAACAAAGGGCTGTCTTAAGAAGTGTATAACTTTTAAGACGGCCTTTTATTATGGTTCTTGAAAATAAATCTAAAAATGACGCAGTAATATTATATGCTATAATAATATATAATTTGTAAGCTTAGAAAGGCGTTTAACATGGACGGTAATGAATCAAATAAATTAGTTAAAGGTGCGCTTGTTTTAACGTTAGCGGGTTTGATCAGTAAGATTTTGAGTGCAGGCTACCGGATTCCACTGCAAAACATGACAGGAGATATCGGCTTTTATATTTATCAGCAAGTGTACCCGATACTAGGCATGGTGACGGTGTTGGCTTTATACGGCTTTCCATCGGCAATATCTAAAATGGCTGTTGACTTAAAAGCAGCAGGAAAGCGTCTTTCTTTTAGGGGCTTTTACATACCGATTTTTTTATTGTTAGCAGGAATCAATGGTCTACTATTTCTATTCTTGTATATCTTTGCACCGACACTAGCAGTTTGGGTGGGTGACGGGGATTTAACGAGCACCTATCGCTTTGCTGCATTTGCTTTTTTGTTCATTCCCTTTACGGCACTATTAAGGGGTGCCTTCCAAGGTAACTTTGAGATGAAGCCAACAGCCTATTCACAAATTGGGGAGCAGTTTATACGTGTGTGTATTATTATTTCCGCTGCGGTTTTTGTCGGACTTCATGGCTGGGATGTCTATAAAATTGGAAAAGCTGCTGCAATGGCATCCATTATCGGAAGCATTACAGCCATTCTGATTCTTGGTTTTTATTTTTGCAAGAAAGAAAATATATCTCTATTTTCTTTCCGGATAAGTGTAATGAAGCGCAAGCTGGTTACACATGAACAATGGCAAATTCCGTGGAAATATTATATGAAAATCTTAATCACTTTAGGAATGATCGCGGCGCTCAATCATATGGTTCTCTTGGTGATCCAATTTGCAGATGCGTTTACACTCGTTCCAGGCTTGATGGAGCATGGTTTTTCAAAGGTTACTGCAATGGAAGCTAAAGGGGTTTTTGACCGTGGCCAGCCTCTAATTCAGCTTGGGACGGTGCTGGGGTCATCGTTTGCACTTGCGCTTATACCAACGATTTCCAGGGAAAAGTTAGAAAGCGACCCAGCAGGATTTTATCAATACATACGGACTGCGTTATTGTTCAGTTTTTATTTAGCAGTTGGCGCAACCGTTGGATTGATTGCCATTTTCCCGGACGCGAACTTATTATTGTTTCAGGACAATAAAGGAACATTCGATTTGCAAATTTTAGTACTCTCTATTTTTCTCTGCTCGATGGCGATTACAGCATCCTCTGTGCTGCAAGGGCTGGGATATGTTAAACGAACAGCTGGATTTATCCTTATCTCCCTTTTGATGAAATGGATAGGAAACGAACTGTTTGTACCAATATGGGGGATTACGGGAAGCGCGATTGCGACAATCTTTAGTTTAACGATCCTATATTTATTGGTGTCCCTGTCATTGAAAAGGAAATTGCCAGCACTACACTTTTTTAGGAGGCTAAACGTCTGGGCATTGATAAGAGCAATTGTAGCCATGGTACTTTATCTATTCATATTGGACTATATTTCCTCCTCTTTTGCCATAGTATCCCGGCTGGGTTTATTCATGTATGTCCTATTTATAGCGATCACCGGCGGCGGTCTTTTCATGCTTTGTTTGTTAAGGGGACGGGCTTTTACGGAAGAAGAGCTGACAATGCTACCATTTGCTTCATTTTTTATTCGTATTCATAAAGGGAGGAAAAACAGATGAGTCATACCATTGAAATTATTGGTCTTGGTGCAGGTGATATGAATCAATTGCCACTAGGTATTTATAAAAAACTAACAGACGCCAACCATGTTGTTTATACACGAACAACCGATCATCCTGTTATCCATACATTGGAGCAGGAAGGTGTTAAATTTGAATCTTTTGATGAAAATTATGAAGCGGAGACACAATTCGCCGCTGTTTATCATGCAATTGTAGAAAAGTTAATTGAAAAGGCGAAGGAATCACCTGTTATTTACACGGTTCCGGGACATCCGATGCTGGCGGAAAAAACGGTTCAGCTATTGCTTGAACAAAATGAAATAGAAGTAGAAGTTGTCGGGGGAAAAAGCTATTTAGATGATTTGTTTACAGCATTAAAAATAGATCCCATCGAAGGGTTCCAATTTGTTGATGGTACTTCCTTTGTCCGCAGTCAGCTCGACTATCGACACCATCTTATCTTTTGTCAGGTATATGATCGTTTTACCGCTTCAGAAGTAAAACTAGCTCTATTGGAAGATTTGCCTGCTGATTATGAGGTTGTTATCGTAGAAGCGGTTGGTAGTGCGGATGAGCGCATATGGAAGTTACCAATAGAGGAACTTGATCGCTCCATGGAAATCAGTAATTTAACCAGTGTCTATGTTCCACCGGCACCAGCTGATTTGTTACATCACATCTTTTCCCGGCTACGTGAAGTTATAGCCACGCTAAGGGGACCAGACGGTTGTCCATGGGATCAGGTGCAAACACATGAATCACTAAGGGAACATGCGATAGAGGAAGTGTACGAATTGATTGAAGCAATCGATGACCAGGATGATGATGGCATCATTGAGGAGCTTGGAGACTTACTCCTACAGGTGATGCTTCATAGTCAAATCGGGGAAGATGATGGCTATTTCATGATTGATGACGTTATTCGCTCGGTTACAGATAAAATGATCCATCGTCATCCACATGTTTTCGCCGACACTACAGTTGATTCAGTAGCAGAAGTGAACAAAAACTGGGATGCATTGAAGCAGGAAGAAAAGGGCGATCAACGTAAAAGGGTATTAGATGGTGTCCCAAAAGGGCTGCCAGCACTGGCAAGGGCGTTTAAAATCCAGAAGAAGGCAGCAAAAGTAGGTTTTGACTGGGTGAACGTTTCGGAAATCTGGGATAAATTGGATGAGGAAATAAAGGAAGTCAACGAAGCAATCGCAAATAATGATCATGTTGAAATAGAGAAAGAATTTGGCGATGTTCTATTTGTACTGGCCAATCTAACGAGGTATTATAAAATTAACCCAGAAATTGCGTTAAATCAAACCAACCAGAAATTTATGTCCCGGTTTTCTTTTATCGAACAACAATTTACGAAAAACGAAAAAGATATCCAACAAGCATCAAGGGAAGAGATGGATCGGTACTGGGAACAAGCAAAAAGAGGAGAGTGATCGTCATGCGATTGGATAAATTTTTAAAAATTTCCCGCCTTATTAAGCGTAGAACCATGGCAAAAGAGGTTGCTGATCAGGGACGGATTACAATTAATGGCAATAAAGCGAAGGCCGCCTCGATCGTCGAAATAGGGGACGAGCTTGTCATTAAGTTTGGACAAAACATTGTAACACTAAAAGTGATGGATCTCAGAGAAAACGTCAAAAAGGATGAAGCGGAAACATTATATAAAGTGATCAAAGAAGAGAAAAATGAATAGTTAACCGTTCTATACTTGTCCCTCCTATCATAAAGTAATAATGATAAGGAGGGCTTTTAATATGAATTATTATGAGAATCGGGAAAATATCACGCGCGTTGAAACAGATCATACTGTAAAGATGAACAACCGGAAGGACCTCGAGATTACGGGTGTTAAAGAAGTAGATAGCTTCGATAATGAGGAGTTTCTACTGGAAACAGTGATGGGTTATCTTATTATCCGCGGGGAAAATTTGCAATTAAAAAATTTGGATGTTAGTGAAGGCTCTGTCATCATCAAAGGGAAAATATATGAGCTTTCCTATGTGGACGAGCAGCAACAGGAGAAAGCTAAAGGCTTCTTTAGCAAGCTATTCAGATGACTTTAAGTGTGCAATTTATCACCATGATTACGATGGTTTTATGTGGCTTTTATTTGGGTATCATAAAAGATACCTATTATCGATTTAGACCTTATTGGAAAGAAAGGCTTATTTTAACTTATTTGCTGGAAATCTGCTTTTGGTTGACACAAACTGTCTTGCTATTTTATGTGTTATTTCGTGTCAATGGCGGCGAACTAAGATTTTATATATTTGTAGCCTGTCTGCTTGGGTTTTCTATTTATCAGGCACTTGCCCGAAGTATATATATAAAGGTGCTGGAGCGGGTTATCCTTATGGTGGCCGCCATCTACCGTTTTATTGCAAGGTTAATCCAGGTACTGTTTATTACTCCAATCAAGTGGATTGTGAAGGCGATATTTACGATTATCCTTTTCATCATCCATGTAGTTGGAGTCGTGCTTCTCTTCCTGCTCAAGATCTTGTTGTTTCCAATAAAAGGACTTCTCAAGCTGTTATATCGCTTATTACCAAAAAGATTAAAAAAATTATTATACAAATTAGCAGGGTTTTATAGTACAATGAAGAATATAACTACCAAGTGGATGAAGTATATTACGTTTAAAAGGAGGTAGAGGCTTTGACTTCAAAGGAAAAAACAGTTACAAGATTAGATTCAAATTATATGCAGCAGTATGATGCTTACATAGGAAGGCAAAAGAGAAAAAGAAAACGGTTAATGCGCCGACTTGTGTTATTTTCTGTAGTGGCAATGATTGTGATCGGGAGCATGGCGACATACCACATTAAGCAGCGTGTACTTCAGGCAGATAAAGCAGAGCAATATGAGCAATTAGAAAAGGATCTAACATCGTTAAAAAAACAGGAAGATGACATGAATGAAGAAATTGAACTGTTAAAAGACGAGGATTATGTATTGGAAATAGCCCGAACGAACTATTTCTTCTCGAAAAAGGGCGAAATGATTTTCAAATTACCTAATGAGGATCCGGCATATTGACACACTTTGCCTTTATTGGCTATACTATAGGTAGAACGATATATTTATAATTTTAAGGAGGAGCATTTTTTTTATGTCAATCGAAGTAGGCAGCAAGCTGCAGGGAAAGGTAACTGGTATTACTAATTTTGGAGCGTTTGTTGAGTTAGAGGAAGGCAAGACAGGCCTTGTCCATATTAGTGAGGTTGCTGATAACTATGTCAAAGACATTAATGAACATTTTAGCGTCGGTGACGAAGTAAAGGTAAAAGTTATTAATGTTGAGAAAGACGGCAAAATTGGGTTGTCTATTAAGAAAGCAAAAGACAGACCAAAACGCCCACAAAGAGATACCCGTGAGCGCACGGAAACATTTGAATCAAAAATGAACCGTTTCCTCAAAGATTCAGAAGACCGTTTAGCCTCTTTAAAGAAGCACACGGAATCCAAACGCGGGGGTCGAGGTGCTAAAAGAGGATAGCAGTTGCTGTCTATTAGAATGCTCTATAATCATAGATGATAAAAGCAGGTACTACTTTCATAAAAAGTGGCACCTGCTTTTTGTTTAACCTAAATTTTGGCAAAAAAGAATAATAAGCGCACTACAAACCCTATTGATCTCGAATTTCACTTTTAAAATTGCGATTGTAGTGACCTAGCGAAAATTTGTCATTTCTCGTTTTTTCTTCTATTGTTATTTTAAATTAAAAGAGCGATGTGTTTTTGTTACTCCGATAAACTAGTGCAACGTTTCAAAAATATTTTCCAGAACCTTGAAATGAAAAATTGTATACTTGAAAAAAGGGTGAAGACAAAATGTTCTCTTCGATTGCCGCAACTGGAATACACTCGCTTTCCGCGGGCGGCTAATGAGCCTCCTTGAGCTAACGCTCTGCGGGGTCTCATCTAGGCCTTTTTCCCGCAGGAGTCTCGCGTATTCCAGTTGCTAGGTTGGATTTTCATTTTCGGCAGTTTGCATTACTGTTTTGGTTCATAGGAGCCAATTTCGTAAGCACTTCAACTTATCCATAGTCCCAAATATAAGATACACTATCATTTAATCATTCATTAATTCGAAGCACTACATCGTTGATTGGAACGGAAGGCGGCGACTCCAGTGGGAAAAGCACGTGTCTGAAGACCCCGCAGAGTGGGTTTCTCAAGGAGGCTGAAGCCGTGCCCGCGGAAAGCGTCCGCCTGCAGTGCAAATCAACGGTTTTTAGCACACATCCAAATAGTTCGACGAAATTGACTCAAATATTTGCACCAGAAAGAACTTCTGATATGTTGCAGCAGTATTTTGAATAAACAGATATATATCACGGTTTGGCGGGAAGAAAAACCCCTACTGAATGAAGTTTCACTTTATCAATATAAATAAAAAACAGCCCGGTTAAAGTAAAAATTTACTTTAACCGGGCTATCTTCTCTTAAACTTGCATGATAGCAAGTTATTCATTATAGCGGCAGAGGGGATCGAACCCACGACCTTACGGGTATGAACCGTACGCTCTCGCCAGCTGAGCTACGCCGCCAAATAAGCCAACAGGAGCTATCATACAATAGAGTTAGGTTTGTGTCAATAGGAATATTTTTTCAAAAAACTTGGCTTACTGATTTATACTTTAATCGAATTATTGAGGATAAGGAAAAAAAGGGAACTTTCTTTCGTCACAACCTCAGCCTTTTCGCCAAAAGTAGAAAGTGAGTTTTTTCCCATAAATCGCTTATCTAACCGATAAACGAAAAGACAACGTACAGTCGTTCGTGTTGAAATCTGCTTGTAAGCTTAGAAAGCGTCGAACGATTTATTGGGTCTGCTCTGTTGTTTAGACAAAAAAAGGATGCCTCATGTGGTTTAATATCTTCAAAGACAGGAGTGGATTATATGATGCGTTCGGTTCCGGAAGTTGCCCCTAAAACATTCGGGGTGGAAAAGACGAAACAAATAGAAAAAATCCGTAAGCAAATGTATAGAGCGGCACATACGATATTACTAGAAAAGGGATGGTTATTTTTTATCGTCGGGTTTTTATTAGGACGAGCTGTCATTTTGTCTGTCGTATCACCGTTTGCTGTGGCTTTTATTGCGACAATGTGGTTTGTACATAAGAACAAAACCGCAAAGTCAATGCTTGCTGTCCTTGCTGGGGCATTGACTTATTCCTTAAACCAAAGTGTTTTTCTTGGACTAGCGATGCTTGTGTTTATTTTTATCGCGGCACTATTTAAAAACACAAAAAATCAGCAGGTGATTGTTCCGATTCTTGTTTTCATATCTACGATAGCACCACGGTTATTTCTCTATTCCTTCAATGGACAGTTATCCTCTTATGAATGGATGCTCCTTCTCGTTGAGGGGGTGTTGGGAACGGTCCTTGTACTAATCTTTATGCAAAGCATTCCATTATTATCACCAAAAAGATATAAACCTGTATTAAAAAACGAAGAAATTGTCTGCATGATTATTTTAATCGCTTCCATTCTTACTGGTACAATCGGTTGGGAAATTTACGATGCTTCAGTCGAGCAAATTCTGTCGCGTTACTTTGTATTAGTACTTTCCTTTGTAGGGGGTGCGGCGATTGGCTCTACAGTTGGTGTTGTGGCCGGGTTAATTTTATCCTTAGCAAATGTTGCAAACCTGTACCAAATGAGTTTACTTGCCTTTTCAGGGCTGCTGGGTGGATTGCTGAAGGAAGGAAAGCGCGTTGGGGTGGGCGCTGGCTTGCTTGTCGGGACATTTATGATTGGGATATATGGTGATTTCGATTCATTGGTTCCTTCTATTATTGAATCTTCTATTGCGATCGCTTTCTTTTTTATTACGCCGGGAAGTTGGTTCACAAAGCTTTCCCGCTATATACCTGGAACAGAGGAATATACAAATGAACAGGAGCAATATTTACAAAAGGTCCGTAATGTAACAGCAAAGCGCGTAGAACAATTTTCTGATGTATTTGAAGCGTTATCAAAAAGTTTTACAACGTCCGATAACTTTTCAGAGGATGAGGACGAGAAAAAGCGGGAAACCGATTATTATTTAAGTAAGGTAACGGAAAGGACTTGTCAAAGTTGTTTCATGAAAGACCGTTGCTGGCAAAAAGAATTTGATAAAACCTACTCCTTAATGGAGGAAATGAAAGAGGATGTTACGGATGGACGAGAACCAAATCGAACAGTTATGAGGTCGTTTGAAAATCATTGTGTGAAATCCAAAAAGGTAGTGGAAGCGATGAAAGAGGAGACGAGCTTTTTTGAAGCAAACCGCAAACTAAAGCAGCAAGTCATGGAAAGCAAGCGATTGGTAGCGGATCAGCTACAAGGGGTGTCCGAGGTGATGGATGATTTTGCGAGTGAAATTTTAAAAGAACGGCAGCAGCATGAGCAACAGGAAATGCAAATTATTCACGCATTGAAGCATATGGGGATTGATTTAGAAAAATTGGATATTTACCGACTCGAAAAAGGAAATGTAGATATTGAAATGACGCTCTCCTTTTATAATTATCATGGGGAAGGTGAGAAACTGATTGCGCCAGTGTTATCCGATATTTTAAAGGAAATGATTATTGTTAAGCAGGAGGAAGTGTCGCCATTTCCTAATGGGTATTGTTATTTATCGTTTGGCTCAGCGCGGGAGTTCATCGTGGAAACTGGAGCGGCAAATGCAGCAAAAGGTGGTGGATTAATTTCAGGTGACAGCTATACAACGATCGAACTTGGGGCTGGAAAATATGCAATGGCAATTAGTGATGGGATGGGCAATGGGAAGCGAGCAAGAGAAGAGAGTATGGAAACACTCCGGCTCCTCCAGCAAATTCTGCAAACAGGTATACCGGAAAAAGTAGCAATTAAATCGATTAATTCTATATTATCTTTACGCTCAACCGATGAAATGTTTGCAACGCTTGATTTGGCAGTGATTGATTTGCACAATGCATTTGTTCGTTTCTTGAAAATTGGATCGACACCGAGCTTTATTAAACGGGGAGAGAAAATGTTGAAGGTGGAAGCAAGTAATTTACCAATGGGAATCATTCAGGAGTTTGATGTTGATATCGTTAGTGAGCAATTAATTTCAGACGATTTATTGATCATGATGAGTGACGGTATTTTCGAGGGACCGAAACATGTGGAAAACACTGATTTATGGGTGAAGAGAAAAATTCGGGAAATGGCTACAAATGATCCACAGGAAATAGCAGATTTATTATTGGAGGAGGTTATTCGGACAAGATCCGGGGAGATTGAAGATGATATGACAGTACTCGTTGCCAAAGTTTCAAAAAACATGCCTGAATGGGCAAGCGTACCCGTGTATCAGGATAAAGCACTTTAGAGAATAGATCTGTACGATCAACCATGTATAATTCTTTCCAATACCGGCAATGATGTTAGCCAACTAGTTGGGAGGAATGAGCTGTGATGAAAGGAACATTGAAGCAAATATTATTATTAACGGATGGCTGCTCAAATAAAGGGGAGAATCCTGCTCAGACGGCGGAACTTGCATATGAACAAGGGATCACAGTCAATGTGATCGGCATTTTGGATGATGAACATACAGAAGATGCGGAAGGTCTACAGGAAGTAGAAGATATTGCACGCGCTGGTGGTGGTGTAAGCCAATTGGTGTACAAGCAAACATTGGTTCAAACCGTACAAACCGTTACAAAACAAGCAATGACACAGACCCTACAAGGATTTGTTAATAAAGAGTTGCAGCAAATTCTTGGTGAAAAACAAACATTAGAGGATTTAGATCCTGAAAAGCGCGGCGAAATTATGGAAGTCGTTGAAGATATGGGTGAAACCTGTGATTTAGAAGTACTTGTGTTAGTCGATACGAGTGCAAGCATGTATGACAAACTACTCACTGTAAAAGAAGCGCTGATCGATCTATCCATCAGTTTGAATTCAAGAATAGGCAGGAATCGCTTTTGTATCTTTAGTTTCCCGGGAAAAAGAAAGGATATTGACAGGGTGTTTGATTGGTCGCCCAAATTGGACAGCGTATCCACTGTTTTCCCGAAATTATCAAGTGGCGGTATTACACCGACAGGGCCGGCAATCCGTGAGGCCATGTACCAATTTGGTAAGAAAAGCTTATTAAGGAGCTTTAGAGATGAAGATGAATCAAACGTGGAAGAGACAGGATATTGATATTCGCCCAGGAATGCGGATCAAGGGGAAATGGCACGATAAACACTACATCGTAAAAAGGAAACTCGGTGAAGGTGCAGTGGGCACAGTTTATCTGTGTGAATCGAATGGTCGCCCCGTTGCTTTAAAAATTAGTGATCAAGGCGCATCCATGACAGTGGAAGTGAATGTGTTGCAATCATTAAAGAAGGTCCAGGGAAATCTTCTTGGGCCTTCTTTACTGGATGTTGATGACTGGGTGTCAGCTTCTGGCGCTAAATATGCCTTCTATGTGATGGAATATTTACAAGGTGAGTCAATCACTTCTTTTATCAAACGCCATGGGGATGAATGGATCGGTGTATTGATGCTTCAACTGCTGGACGGGCTGGAACAGCTACATCATTCAGGTTGGATATTTGGAGATTTAAAAATAGATAACTTGCTTGTGATCACGAATCCCCCAAGCATTCGCTGGGTAGATGTCGGTGGAACAACACGAAAAGGAAGAGCAATTAAGGAATATACCGAGTTTTATGATCGCGGCTACTGGGGAATGGGCACGAGGCGTGCAGAACCAAGCTACGATCTATTTTCATTTGTTATGGTATTTTTACATGTGTATTATCCAAGGAGATTTGATAAAGGCACAGATCCGGAAAAAACGTTGGTTCAAAAAATAAATGCTGTGCGTGTATTAACGCCATACAGAGAGCCATTGAAGCGGGCGATTAGAGGGAAATATCAATCAAGCGTGGAAATGAAACAAGACATAACGGACATTCTTAGGAAACAGCAAAGGCAAATACGAACACGCACAAGTAGGAAGGCTAAAAAAGCTTCCCACGCTCCCTTTTTAATAGAATCAGGAGGAATCGTGATGATGGCAACCCTGTATTATCTTTTTTCTCTACTTTTATAGCATAAAACGTTATGATAAGGTATAGCTAGTTTACTAATTTAGTCTTGGAGATGGAATGATATGAAACAAGAGGTTACCGCATTTATTAACAGGCATCACTTACTTGAGAAAAATGCTACCGTACTAGTCGGTGTTTCGGGCGGGCCGGATTCGATGGCCTTGCTGCATCTACTTCATTCAATGAGGGAGGAGTGGAACCTGAAACTGATTGCAGTAATGGTTGATCATCAATTAAGGGGAGAGGAATCGCAAGCGGATCTGGATTATGTGCGCGATATTTGTGCAAAATGGGATATTGTATTTGTGGGTACTTCGATAGACGTTCCGGCGTATAAACGGCAGCACCAGATGGGAACACAGCTAGCAGCCCGGGAAGTACGTTACCAGTTTTTTGCAGAACAGATGGAATACTTTCAAGCTGATTACTTAGCGCTTGGCCACCATGGTGATGATCAGGTGGAAACGATGCTGATGTCATTTGTTCGAACAGCTGATTCAAGCGGCTTTTCCGGAATACCATCGAAGCGGCGCTTTGCATCTGGGGCAATCATTCGTCCTTTGCTTTCCGTAACAAAAACAATAACGGAAGCCTATTGCGAGAAGTACGGTATTATACCCAGAATTGATCCGTCAAACCATGAAACAGTGTATACGAGAAACTATTTTCGCAAGCATGTAATTCCACTACTAAAGGAAAAAAACCAAAAAATACATACAACGGTACAATACTTGAGTGAAAGCCTGCAATCGGATGAGGATTTTTTGCAAACAGAGGCCAATAAAGTACTGGAAGATATCGTTGATTTAGATATAGAAAACAAAACGGCTTCACTAAAAATTAATCAATATAAATCGCATCCTCTTGCTTTACAAAGACGTGTATTTCATCTAATATTAAAATATCTGTATGATGAATTACCTAAAGATTTATCTTATGTGCACGAGGCACATCTGTTTACTTTAATAGGGAGTGAAAAAAGTAATGCCCGAATGGATTTCCCTTCCCAATTGAAGGTTGAAAAGTCATATGGGAATTTGTCATTTTACTTCTTGCATCAGCATCCACTTCATTCTCCTTTTCATGAGGTCCTTTCCATTCCAGGCGAACTGGAGTTGCCGGATGGTTCCAGCATAAAGGCAAGTTTAACAGACGTTGCCTATCGTGAAGAAAAGCATATTTATTGTTGTGACGTGGAACAAGTTGCTTTACCATTACATATAAGAACGCGCAAGCCTGGGGACAGAATGCGCTGGAAAGGATTAAATGGCAGTAAAAAACTGAAGGATATTTTTATTGACGAAAAAATACCATTAAGAGAACGAAATAAATGGCCAATAATGGTTGATAATAATAATGAGATCCTATGGCTGATCGGAATTAAAAAAGGACAACCAGCAACACAGGGCAAACCAACCGAATATATTCAAATCGAGTATAAGGAAGCAATCATGTAGGAGGCAGCGCATATGCATAATGATATTGATCATATATTAATATCACGTGAGGACATAGATAAAAAGTGTAAAGAAATTGGTAAGCAGTTAACTTCGGAGTATGACAACAAATTCCCATTAGTAATTGGCGTATTAAAAGGTGCATTGCCTTTTATGTCTGATATAATACGGAATATAGAAACCCATTTGGAAATGGACTTTATGGACGTATCAAGTTATGGTGGGGAAATGCGCTCTTCAGGTGAAGTGAAAATTGTAAAAGACCTTGACACAAAAGTGGAAGGTCGTGATTTATTAATTATCGAGGATATTATCGATAGTGGCCTAACCCTAAGCTATCTTGTTGATTTGTTTAAATACCGTAAAGCGAAATCAATTAAGATTGTTACATTACTTGATAAGCCTTCTGGAAGAACGGCAGCGATTAAAGCAGATCTGGTCGGATTTGAAGTCCCTAATGAGTTTGTTGTGGGTTATGGTTTGGATTATGATCAAAAATATCGTAATTTGCCATATATCGGTGTTCTTAAACCGGAAGTTTATGGTGGGGAAGAAGCGTAATTAGTGTTATGGTAAACAGTGTATGATTTAATTCCTGCTGTTTACGATCAGCGTTCAGAAAGAAAAAGGTTTTTCAGATGAAATTAGTTGTATTTAAACTTTTTCATATGGTACGATATACTATAGTTTTTCCCGTTTGGGAGGAGGTTGGCAATGAATCGGATATTTCGGAATGTATTCTTCGGACTACTTATTTTTCTAGGCATTGTTGCTGTTATAAGTATGTTTAATGGACAGAACGAAGAAGAAAAGGAATTTAATGTAAAGGAATTTACGGAAGCTTTAAATAATGGTGAAATCGACGAAATGACGATGCAGCCAGCAAACGGTATTATTCGATATACTGGAAAGTTAACAGAAGGCGATAAGACATTTGTTGCGCAAGTTCCGGATAATACAGATATCGTTGCAAATATTACAGATCAGGCAACAGAACAAAGTATACTTAAAGTAGAGGAAGAGGAAAAGCCAAGCGGATGGGTTACGTTCTTAACAACCATGATTCCATTTTTAATTATTGGTCTATTTTTCTTATTTATACTTAGCCAGGCACAAGGTGGCGGCGGCGGTGGCGGCCGTGTCATGAACTTTGGTAAGAGTAAGGCGAAAATGTATACAGAAGATAAACAGAAGGTTCGTTTTAAAGATGTTGCTGGAGCCGATGAAGAAAAGCAAGAACTTGTTGAAGTTGTTGACTTTTTGAAGGATCCACGCAAATTTACTGCTGTTGGTGCGCGAATTCCAAAAGGGGTACTCCTAGTTGGACCTCCGGGAACAGGTAAGACATTACTTGCCCGTGCAGTTGCAGGTGAAGCAGGAACACCGTTTTTCTCTATCAGTGGTTCTGACTTCGTTGAAATGTTCGTTGGTGTGGGTGCTTCCCGTGTTCGTGATTTATTTGAAAACGCGAAGAAAAATGCGCCATGTATCATATTTATAGATGAGATTGATGCGGTTGGTAGACAACGTGGTGCCGGTCTTGGTGGTGGTCACGATGAACGTGAACAAACACTAAACCAACTACTTGTTGAAATGGACGGATTTGGTGCGAATGAAGGTATCATCATGATTGCGGCAACAAACCGTGCAGATATCCTTGACCCGGCATTGCTGCGTCCAGGCCGTTTTGACCGTCAAATTGTGGTAGACCGTCCAGATGTTAGGGGACGTGAGGATGTACTGAAAGTCCATTCCAGAAATAAGCCGTTTGATGATACAGTTGACCTTAAAACGATAGCAATGCGTACACCTGGATTTTCTGGTGCAGATTTAGAGAACCTGCTAAACGAGGCGGCGCTTTTTGCAGCAAGAGGAGAGCGTACTACAATCGGTATGTTAGATATTGATGAGGCGATTGACCGTATCATTGCAGGACCTTCGAAGAAAAGCAGGGTAATCTCGAAAAAAGAACGGGATATTGTTGCTTATCACGAGAGTGGTCACACGATTATCGGTATGGTGTTAGATGACGCGGATGTGGTTCATAAAGTGACAATCGTTCCTCGTGGGCAGGCTGGCGGTTATGCTGTCATGCTACCAAGGGAAGACCGTTATTTCATGACCAAGCCAGAGTTGTTTGATAAGATTACCGGTTTGCTTGGTGGACGCGTAGCGGAGGAATTAATCTTTGGTGAAGTGAGTACTGGTGCTTCGAATGACTTTGAACGTGCCACATCGATTGCTAAGAAAATGATAACCGAGTATGGTATGAGTGATAAAATAGGACCAATTCAATTTACCAGCGGCAGTGGTAATCAAGTATTCTTAGGTCGCGACATTCAGGATGACTCAAACTTTAGTGATTCGATCGCACAAAAAATTGATGAAGAAATGCAAAACTTCATTAACCATTGTTATGATCGGGCGAAAAGCATTCTGACAGAACATAAGGATAAGCTGGAGCTGATTGCTTCAACATTGCTTGAGGTAGAAACGTTGGATGCAAAACAAATTAAATCATTATTTGAAGATGGTGTACTACCAGAACCGGAAGAAGATTTAAAAGTTAACATTCAGTCCAAGGCGGATGAAGAACCCCATCCAGAGACTTACGAAGAAGCGAAAGAAAGAGCAGAAAGGCAAAGGCAGGAAAAACGTAAAGCCGAAGCTGAATCTGAAGAGAATGAAACGAGCGCAGATGAAGAAAAAGAAATAGATACTCCATCGGAAGACGGAGATAATAATAAAGCTTAAAAAAACAAGCAGCCACTTATTTATAGAAATAAGTGGCTGTTTTTTACTTTTATTAACACCCCAGGCCATCTAATTCTAATACATGGTGAAGTGTGGTATATTAAAAAAATAGTAAAGCTAAATTTTAAAGTGCATATATTTCGCGGGAAGGTTTGGTGAACAATGCTATTTGTTCTGGATGTGGGAAATACGAATATGGTATTAGGTGTATTTGAGCAAGAGCAATTAAAACATCAATGGCGGATCAAAACAGATCGGTACAAAACGGAAGACGAATTTGGGATGTTAATCAGTTCATTATTTGACCATAGAGGAATTGGCTTTTCAGATATTAAGGGAATTATTATATCTTCTGTAGTCCCTCCAATTATGTTTGCATTGGAAAAAATGTGCAGGACATATTTTAAAATAGATCCTTTAGTTGTAGGCAAGGAAATGGTACAAACGCATTTAAAAATGAATTACCCCAATTCGAAGGAAATCGGTGCTGACCGAATTGTTAATGCTGTCGGGGCAATTGAAACATATGGCGCACCACTCGTTATTATTGACTTCGGTACTGCTACTACCTTTTGCTATGTCGATGAAGAACAATCCTACCGTGGTGGGGTGATCACCCCGGGGATTCAGATTTCTATGGATGCCCTATATAGTAAAGCGTCGAAACTGCCTAAGATTGAAATTCAGGCACCAGAGCAGGTTGTGGGAACGTCAACTGTAGGTGCCATGCAATCAGGTGTGTTCTATGGCTATGCAGAACAAGTTGATGGTTTGGTGAAACGGATAAAGAAAGAAGTCAATACTGCACCAAGGGTCATTGCAACAGGCGGCCTGGCAAAGTTAATGGCCGAAGCTTCGGATACAATTGATGAAGTTGATCCCTATTTAACGTTAAGGGGTTTATATTCGATCTATCAAAAGAACAAATGAAGTGACAGGATTATTAAATAAAGAGGGAGTAATCATAATGAAGGATTATTTGGTGAAAGCAACAACATATAATGGAATGGTTCGTGCGTATGCAATTAGCTCTACTAATACAGTGGGTGAAGCAAGCAGGCGACATGATACTTGGGCAACGGCTTCCGCTGCTTTAGGTAGAACGATTACGATAACAGCGATGATGGGTGCAATGCTAAAAGGGGACGACTCTATTACTGTTAAAGTGGAAGGAAAAGGTCCTATAGGAGCAATCATCGCTGACGGTAATGCGGAAGGACAAGTCCGCGCTTATGTAACGAATCCGCATGTCGACTTTGATCTAAATGAAAAGGGAAAACTGGATGTAGCGCGTGCCGTAGGTAAGGAAGGGAATATAAGTGTTACTAAAGATTTAGGGTTAAAGGATTATTTCACTGGAGAAGTTCCAATTATTTCCGGGGAAATTAGTGAAGATTTTACCTATTACTTTGCCAATTCCGAACAAATACCTTCTGCCGTTGGTGCAGGTGTATTGGTAAATCCAGATCTTTCTATTCTGGCTGCAGGCGGCTTTATTGTTCAAGTCATGCCGGGTGCGGATGAGGAAATTATTGATCGATTAGAAGAAGAAATTCAATCCTTTCCAGCCATTTCGACACTGATCCGGGAAGGGAATACACCTGAGCAGATCCTTGCGCGGTTGTTTGGTGATGAAGAAGTGAAAATTCATGAAAAGCTCCCAATTGAATTTCGCTGTAAATGTTCTAAAGAACGTGTGGAGCAGGCTATTATCGGCCTAGGGAATGCAGAAATACGAAGTATGATTGACGAAGATAAAGGGGCAGAAGCAACTTGCCACTTTTGTAATGAAACATACCATTTCAATGAAACAGAACTAGAGGCATTGATTCAGTAATGAAGGGAAGTTGTTACCGTGTCGAAAAGATTATTACTAGGCATAGTTATCGTCCTTTTAATTACGAACATTGCAACATTGCTTTTTTGGAATAAGGGTGAAACGGTTGTTGTGGAGGAAGATGTAAAGGTAAGGACGAATGGGCCAGTCGCGTCAATAGATGGAGAATCGATTTCCTTTGAAGATTGGATGCGCGATTTGCGTCATGCGAACGGAAAGCAGCAGCTAAAAACGATGATAGATCGTACCGCTGTAAAAAAACTAGCGAAGAAAAATAAAATTGAAGTTCCCGATAAAGTAGTAGACCGGGAACTAGCATTGTTAACATCTATGCAGGGGATTATGACGAAAGAAGAGATGGAAGAAAAGGAAGCAGGTTGGCGAGAGGATATTCGCTACCGGTATCAATTGGAAGCACTGTTAACGAAGGATGTAGCGATTGATGAACAAAAAATCAAGGAATTCTATGACACGTATAAAAATCAGTACAACTTTAAAGCCGCAATGCAAATGTCCCATATCGTAGTGGAAGATAAGGATGTTGCTGAAAAGGTGGTCAAGGAGTTAGATGATGGTGCATCATTTGATTTACTTGCCCGGGAGTATTCCATTGATGAAGATTCAAAAAAAGACGGGGGATATCTTGGCTTTATCACGACAACGAGTCAGTTTTTCCCTAGCGAATATGAAACAGTAGCAGATAAGATGAAAGCACATTCGTATAGTGAGCCAATTAAAGTAGACAAGGGGTTTTCCATCCTTTATTTACATCAAAAGCTTCCATCCATTGAATTTACCTACGATGAAATCAAACCCTATGTAAAAAGCGAGCTTGCCTTACAGGAACAGGGGCAATCATTAACGGCAGACCCACTATGGGATAAATTAGACATTGAATGGATATTCGAAGAAAAATGATTTATCAAATATTTGCCTTTTTTCAGTTGGAATTGTTGACAAATAAGCGGAAACAACGTACATTGTAATTAATCATACAAATTAACTATGAATTGGGAGGTTGTTTCATGAGAGTTGCAGATAATATAACTGGCTTAATTGGAGAAACACCGATTGTTAAATTAAATCGCATGACAGACGAAAACAGTGCAGATATTTATTTGAAATTAGAGTTTATGGGTCCAGGTAGTTCGGTAAAGGATCGAATTGCATTATCCATGGTAGAAGCTGCGGAAAAAGAAGGGCTTTTAAAAGATGGGGATACGATCATTGAGCCAACTAGCGGTAATACAGGGATTGGTTTGGCGATGGTAGCAGCAGCAAAAGGATATAAAGCTGTTCTTGTTATGCCGGATACGATGAGTAAAGAGCGTCGTAATCTGTTGCGCGCTTATGGTGCTGAACTTGTTTTAACGCCTGGTGCAGATGGAATGAAAGGCGCAATTAAAAAAGCCGAAGATCTTAAAGCAGAACATGGTTATTATATGCCGCAACAATTTAACAATGCAGCCAATCCGGAAGTACATGCCCGTACAACTGGGAAGGAAATTGTAGAACAAATGCGTGATGGTTTGGACGGATTTGTTTCCGGAATTGGAACAGGCGGAACCATTACAGGAGCTGGAAAAGTGTTAAAAGACAACTTTTCCGGAATTAAAATTTATGCAGTAGAACCGGAAGACTCTCCTATTCTATCTGGTGGATCACCGGGACCACATAAAATTCAGGGGTTGGGTGCCGGATTTGTCCCAGGCGTATTAGACACGGATATCTACGATGAAATCATCCGTATTTCTAATGATGAGGCATTCGCCACGTCACGTGAAGTTGCAACCACAAATGGTATTCTAGGCGGGGTCTCTGCGGGAGCGGCTGTTGCAGCAGCTCAACAAGTAGCCAAAACACTTGGTAAAGGGAAAAAGGTCCTCGCCATCATCCCGGATAACGGTGAACGATACTTATCCACGCCACTATATCAATTTGATCAAGAAAATGAATAAATAAACCAGTTTATCAAGGGGGTTAACACTTTTGTTTCAGTGTTAATCCCCTTTTTTAGTTGTCCGGATTCGACTACAGGGCGTACTAGTGTCATCGTCGCCACTGAACGTGGTGTTAAGAGACCAGCGCCCAACAACTAGCAGCTCTCGGAATTCTTCCTCTGATAAGTCAACAGCAATTCGCTACCACCTATCGTGTTTTTTTATCCCGTCAGCATATTTCCCGTTTGCACGTTGTTAAAAAGAGACTTTTGCTGTTCTAAATTTCTACTAGATAAAGGCATTATATGATACGATAGTAAAGGAATAAGGCTACTAGAGGAAGGTAACGATATAAAAATGAAAATAAACACACACACATATGATTTTTCATCGCGAACACATATTATGGGTATTTTAAATGTTACCCCGGATTCTTTCTCTGATGGAGGAAACTATACATCCATTGACATTGCAGTAAAACAAGCGGTGGAGATGGAACGGCTAGGTGCAGATATAATCGATATTGGTGGAGAATCTACACGGCCGGACCATCAGCCAGTATCATTAGAGGAAGAACTGGAACGCGTCATCCCGATGATTCAAGCAATCAAGGATGAAATAACCATACCTATTTCCATTGATACATATAAAGCAGCGGTTGCTAAACAAGCAATTGAGGCAGGCGCGTCTATTGTGAACGATGTTTGGGGTGCCAAGCGCGAGCCTGAGATTGCCGAAGTCGCAGCAGAAAAGGGTACACCAATTATTTTAATGCATAACAGAACAAATATGAATTATACATCTCTGATTGATGATATGAAGCAGGATTTATCGGAAAGCATTGACATCGCACTGGAAGCAGGAGTGCACAGAGATAAAATAATAATAGACCCCGGAATTGGCTTTGCTAAGACAGGGGCAGATAATTTAGTTGTATTGAATAACTTGGAACAGTTAACTGAATTAGGCTACCCGCTTTTATTAGCTGCTTCACGAAAAACATTTATTGGAGAAATACTCGACTTGCCTCCAGCAGAACGAGATATTGGAACGGGTGCCACAACCTGTTTAGGGATCAACAAAGGTGCTCAAATTGTTCGGGTACATAATGTGAGGCTTACGGCGGAGCTAACAAAAATGATGGATGCAATGTTAGGAAAGGGAGGAACTGCAATTGGATAAAATAGTCCTTAACCAAATGCAATTTTATGGCTTCCATGGCTTATTTCCAGAAGAAAATAAGCTGGGACAACGGTTTAATGTCGATGTGGCATTATTTGTGGATTTAAAAAAGGCAGGTAAGTCTGATGACATGAATGATTCTATTCACTATGGACATGCTTATGAATTAATTAAAGGAATTGTAGAGGGAGAAGCGAAAAAACTTGTCGAGGCAGTTGCAGAGAAGATAGCAGATAAGTTACTTACTTCCTTTGACTTGTTAGAAGCGATTCAAGTGAAGGTAATTAAACCGGACCCACCTATACCGGGACATTATCAATCAGTTGCAGTTGAAATTTATCGGGAGAAGTCAGTATGAACAAAGCATATATAGCACTAGGAACCAATATAGAACCAAGATATGAACATATCACAAGTGCATTACAATCGCTGACCAATCAGCGGTCTATTACGATTGTCAAGCAATCTTCCATTTATGAAACGGCACCTGTTGGTTACACAGATCAGGCGGATTTTTTAAATATGGTCGTCGAGATAGAAACATCACTATCTTCCATTGAACTGTTAAATTGCTGCCAGCAAATTGAACAGTTATTAGGAAGGAAGCGGGTTATTCGGTTTGGACCAAGAACAATAGACCTTGACATTTTACTCTATAATCAAGAAAATAGTAAAATGGACAGATTAATTATTCCGCATCCGCGAATGCATGAGCGGGCATTTGTGTTGATTCCATTGAATGAAATTGCACCAACAGCCATTATACCGCCATGGGATAGGCCAGTTGCGGATTATATAGATGAACTTCCACCTACAGACAAAAAGGATGTAAAAGAATGGACACCAAGCGAATAGGAAGAAGGATTAGAGGTTTTCGGAAATTAAAAGGCTATACGCAAGTTGAACTTGCAAAGCAATTAGATGTCTCTATGGCAGTGATTGGAAAAATTGAACGTGGTGTAGCGCCTGCATCTGAAGCATTATTGGAGGACATCGCTGCCCAGTTGCAAATTGCAAAAGCGGAGCTGACATTAGAGCCAGATAGCGAACAAAATTAAATGTCGATTCGTCGATAGGTAATTATTACATGAAAGAAATGCAGTTTTCCTATATAATGATAGACAACAATGACTGGAGTGATGAAAGGTGTCAGAAGAAATAACGGAACAAATGCAAGTGCGGCGGGACAAATTAAATGAATATCGCGAACAAGGTCTAGACCCTTTTGGTGGTAAATTTAATCGAACCCATCTATCGGAGGATTTATTGACGGCATATGATCAATTCTCAAAAGAGGAATTAGAAGAAAAAGAAGATCAAGTGACCATTGCTGGCAGAATAATGACGAAACGTGGAAAAGGAAAAGCAGGATTTGCACATATTCAAGATTTAAAGGGACAAATCCAAATCTACGTTCGAAAAGATGCAATCGGTGAAGCGGCTTATGAAATTTTTAAATCAGCGGATATGGGGGACATCGTTGGTGTTACGGGTGTTATGTTTAAAACGAAAGTCGGAGAACTGTCCGTTAAAGCAACTGAATTTCAGTTATTAACAAAATCTCTTCGACCACTTCCGGAAAAATATCATGGTTTGAAAGATGTGGAACAACGCTATCGTCAACGTTACTTAGATTTGATCACGAATTTGGATAGTAGAGAAACGTTCGTACTTCGCAGTAAGATTATTCAATCCATGCGCAGGTATTTAGATGGAAATGGATTTTTGGAAGTTGAAACACCAATGATGCACGGTATTCCAGGTGGAGCGTCTGCGCGTCCATTTGAAACACACCACAATGCATTGGATATTCCGCTATATATGCGTATAGCAATTGAACTGCACCTAAAACGATTAGTTGTTGGTGGGTTGGAAAAAGTGTATGAAATTGGTCGTGTATTCCGTAATGAAGGTGTGTCTACAAGACATAACCCTGAATTTACGATGATTGAATTATACGAAGCGTACGCTGATTTCAATGATATTATGTCGCTAACAGAGAACTTGATCGCCCATATTGCAAAAGAAGTACTTGGATCAACAACCATTACTTATGGTGAACACGAAATACATTTAGAACCCGAGTGGACAAGATTGCATATGGCTGATGCTGTAAAAGAGAATACAGGCGTTGACTTCTGGAAACAGATGACAGACGAAGAAGCACGTAAATTAGCGAAGGAACATGGCGTTGAAGTGAAAGACTCAATGACATATGGACATGTATTGAATGAATTCTTTGAGCAAAAGGTAGAAGAGACATTAATTGAACCAACTTTTATTTATGGACATCCAGTAGAAATCTCGCCATTGGCGAAGAAGAATAAAGAAGATGAGCGTTTTACAGACCGATTTGAATTATTTGTTGTTGGTCGTGAACACGCGAATGCTTTTAGTGAATTAAATGATCCAATAGATCAGCGTGAACGATTTGAAGCGCAAGTTAAGGAAAGAGCGGAAGGGAACGATGAAGCACATCTTATGGATGAGGATTTCCTTGAAGCATTAGAGTATGGTATGCCGCCAACGGGTGGACTAGGCATTGGAATTGATCGTCTGGTTATGCTGTTAACGAATGCACCATCGATAAGGGATGTATTATTATTTCCACAAATGCGTAATAAGTAATTTTTTAAAGGCCCCTGATGTTTTTTGATCAGAGGCCTTTTTACTATAGAAGAAAGAACTTCTTTTTTGCAGATTAAAATTATAAACTTACCTATCTGCTTAAGTACGATTAAGGCATTCACCATTAAAGGCTTCGCGAATGCCAAGTTTTCTCAGAAGTTAATGAAGATTGTTGTTTTCAAACTTTGAAGAAAGTCGTTTTTGAGGTTTTATAATCATTACTTACGGGTATGTTAAGTATAGTTGATGATAACCACAGGGTTAAAACAGCCATTTAAGTAGTTATATCGCTTTGAAAAGTCAGTAAGGACAAGGGTTGAGGGATTAACTGACAATTTCCAATAAATTATTTTTAAATTCTTCTTGCTTTCGACGAATAATCATGGTAAATTTAATATCGTTGCTTAACCAACTGCAACAAACTTATTCAACAGATTAAAAAAAGATACAAAAAAGAGTTGACATTAAAAACTCGATATGGTATATTAATGAAGTCGCTGTTTTAAAGCGATGCAAAACATTTGCTCCTTGAAAACTGAACAAAACAACCAGTATGTCAAGAAAAACAGAGACTGTTTTTCGAACATCTGAAGGCTTGCCTTTAGATGAACAAGTAACAAGCTAAGACAATTGATAGAGTCGATTGGTGTCGATTCTATTTCAAACACTTTTTTGGAGAGTTTGA
>NZ_JAFBEA010000009.1 GCF_016908515.1 Virgibacillus halotolerans | reverse complement strand
GACAAATTAAATGGCCACAGCCCTATAGAATATAGGACTATGGCCGCCTAAATTATTTTATTATTTCCACTGTCTACTTGACAGGGGGCAGTTCAACACCTTTTGGGGGTTTTTGTTTATTATTCTGTTAGCGCAATGGCTTGATCTAATACTTTATCACCCTGGATCATGCCGTAAGCCCTTTGATCCATAACTTCTACTTTAATTCCTTTTGGATCTAATTGTGCTTTTATTTTCTTTTCCAGATAACGAACTTGCGGACCGATTAGTACAACGTCCAGATTGTCCAGGTTATTTTTCAACTCGGATTCTGCCATCGCTTCGATATCTGCTGTTATATTTCTTTCTTCTGCAGACTTTTTCATTTTGTTGACGAGCATGGATGTAGACATACCTGCTGAACATACCAGTATTATTTTCATCATTTCCCCTCCAGTTTTTCCATTCTTTCATACATATCAATCATTTCACTTGCTAGTTCTTTTACCGTCATAGCGGTCATAAGATGGTCTTGTGCATGAACTAATATTACCGTTACTTCACTTTTTTTGCCATTGGCTTCATCTTGTAGGAGCTTGGTTTGGACATGATGTGCTTCCGTAAATGATTTATCAGCTTCTGCTATTTTTCCACGTGCTGCTGTAAATTCATAGGCCTTTGCAAATCCAATTGCTTCCATTGCACATGATCGGGCGTTACCTGCATGTAATATAATATTAAAAGATAGCATCTGTATTTCTTCTGTTGTTTCTGGCATAAATTATCCCTCCATACGTTGTTTTAATGCGCGTACACCAGCCATAACAAATGGCACATAAAGAACTACTGCAACTGCTAAGTTGATGATCTGTAATCCAACACCACGCCAGCTTCCCCCAGTGACAAGATAACCACTTAACAATGGTGGTGTTGTCCATGGTAGGATAGCAACTGTTTTTGGAACAATACCTGTCGCAAGTGCAACATACGATATGATGGTCAGTGTAACAGGTACTAATATAAATGGTATCAGCATCACTGGATTCAATACGATTGGTAACCCGAAAATGACTGGTTCATTAATGTTAAATAAGGATGCTGGTGCTGAAAGTTTAGCAACTTCTCTGTATGGATGATTCTTTTCCCTTCGAACAACAATAAAGATGGCGATAAGTAATGCCAGTGTTGTTCCCGAGCCCCCCATAAAGACAAACGAATCAAGAAATGGTTTTGTTACTAAGTTTGGTACATCAAAGGCTGACATTCCACTACTAAACAGTTCCAGGTTTTCTTGAATTAATGGTAAGTAAACGGGTTCGATAACAGATCCAATAATATTTGTTCCGTGGAGTCCAAAGAACCATAGAATATGATTGAGAAAGGCAACTACCATTGCCGCTGGTAATGTGTTACCTAACCCTTGTAACGGTTCTTGAATGATATTAAATATCATTTCGAAAATACTAACATCGGCGAAAACATTAATAAGGGCTTGGAAAAATCCTACAATAATTAAAATAACCGTAGCTGGAATTAAGGCTGTAAATGAACGTGCAACACCTTCTGGAACTCCTTCAGGCATTTTAATCGTAAACTTTGATTGTATGAGTACACGAAATAGTTCGGTTAAAACCAGTGCAAGGATAATAGCAACAAACAGCCCCTGTGCCCCGAGCCAAGCAAAGTTCAAGCCCCAGTCCGGCGTTTCTGGTACAAGCATAATGTAAGCGGCAGCTGATATTAAACCCGCTGACAATCCATCCACTTCATATGACTTTGCTAAATTATAAGCAATAGAAAAGGCGACTAACAACCCTAATACAGCAAAGGTCCCATTCCATATACTCCCACCGACCGCCTGCCAATTTCCATCACCAAATATGCCATTCATCCATTCAACCAATTCAAATTTACCAAGTGGTGGAAAGTTATTGATTAGAATTCCAATAGAACCAATGATAATGAGTGGCATGATTGCGACGAAACCATCACGAATTGCTACCAAGTGGCGTTGTGCCCCGATACGACCCGCTATTTCAATAAATTTTCCCATAAACTTATTATTCATTCTAATTCCCCCTATGAATTAAATTGTGGTAAATAAGCAATATGTGCTTCTAACAGCTCATCAAGCATAAGCTTACTGCGTTTTTCGTCGGCAATTAACGGATTCATAATCAGGGCTGTATACGCATCGTTGTAATTTCCAGTTAAGCTTGCGCGAATCACTAACTCTTCAAACGCCTTCATTTGGTACATTAATCCTTTTACAACTGCAGGTATCGGACCCACTGCTAGTGGCTTTGGTCCATGATTTGTGATCACACAATTAACTTCAATGACGGCATCATCCGGTAAATCCGGAATGGCACCATTGTTAACGGTGTTGACCGTTTGAACATCTTCTTTATTATTGTAAATTGAATCCATCAGGCTACAAGCAACATCACTATAAAATGCACCCCCCCGTTCTTCTAATTCTTTTGGTTTATCTTGCAATTCCGGGTTGTTATAAAGTTTAAAAAGAGATACTTCCAATTGCTGTACAACTTCTGCCCGTGTTCCATTCTCTTCGTATGCTTTGATATCTTTTTCCAAGACATCTCTCGTTTGAAAATAGTATTGATGATACGGATTAGGTAATAGTCCAGTAGATTCGATAAAGGTTTTTGACCACCCGAGATTTACGATATTGGCTGGGGAGTAATCTAGTCCTCCTTTCAGCTTCTCCAGAACCTCTGCCGTTCGATCTACGCCATTAACATACACTTTCTTACCAAAGACGAAGTGATTCATTCCGACAAACTCAATTTTCACATCTGCTGGAGAAACATTTAAAATTTCTGCTGTCGAGTGCCGCATATTGTATGGGATGTTACAAACGCCAATAACCTTTTTATGTGGTGAATGCTTTAAAAGCGCCTCTGTTACAATGCCTGCTGGATTCGTAAAATTGATAATCCATGCATTCGGACAAATGGTGTGTACATCTTTGGCCAGTTCCAATAAAACAGGAATGGTACGAAATGCTTTGAAAATGCCACCAGCTCCATTTGTTTCCTGACCGATAAAGCCATGACTTAATGGAATCCGTTCATCCTTTGAGCGCGCTTCCAAACCACCGACGCGAATTTGCGTGGAAACAAAGTCCGCTTGTTGCAATGCTTTCTTACGATTCAATGTCCACGTTAAATGGATTGGCTTTTTGGCCTTTTTAATCATTCGTAATGATAGATTGCCAATGATTTCGAGTTTTTCTTTTCCTGCTTCGACGTCTACAAGTACGATATCTGTTACCGGGAATGTATCATGACGGCGAATAATTCCCTCAATAATCTCTGGTGTGTAGCTGGAACCCCCACCAACTATTACTAATTTTAATGTCATTTTGGTCAGACTCCTTATCCTGTTTTAGTAAACGTTTTCTTTTTAATGATGATGTCAGTTGCTATGAATGAGCGAATTGAACTTTTACAGGCAGTTATCCTCCATATTTGAAGTAGGAGTTTTACTACCCGTTAACCTATTGATAAAAAATCTTGCTGTCTTATATTCTATGCTTCAACTCGTTTTAAATGTATCATACAATTATATAGTTGTCTATATCAAATAATCATATTCCGCCAAGTTGTTACTACAATTATTTAAGTTGTCATTATATGTACAATCTTGTACACTTTATTTAAAGAGTGTTCGAAGGGGCGTAAAATATGGAAAAAAACCAATCATTGCACGCATATATTAAAGAAGAATTACTGCATCGAATTAAATCGAATAAATATAAAGTAGGCGACCAAATCCCTACCGAGCTGGAACTATGTAAAGATTTCGATGTGAGCCGCACAACGGTTAGAGCTGCATTAAATCAGCTTACATTAGAAGGTTATTTGGTCCGTCAACAAGGAAAAGGTACATACGTGGCAGATCAGAAGGTCAACCAAACACTTTCTCACACTGTGAAACGCTACAGTGATCAAGTAGCATTCCAAGGAAAAGAAGCGGAGATTACGTTAATCAGTATTCACGTTGTACCAGCCACGGAAATGTTACAACAATCTTTAGGCGTTACGGTCAATGACCCTATACAACGCATTGAACGCGTCAGAAAAGCAAATGGCGCGCCAACCCAATACGAAATTGCTTATATTCCTTGGAGTGTAGCACCTGGTATCACACAGACACATGCAGAAACATCCCTGTATGCCGCAATGAAAGATGAATTTGACGTTCATATTGCAAAAACAACCGAGCATGTCGAAATCGCACTGTCTGATGAACGATCTTGTGTACATTTACAATGTGAACCAGGCTTGCCATGCTTTTATATTGAAACCGTTGCTGAAAATGATCAGGGGAAAAAAGTCGAATTTTCCCGCTCCTACTTCCGCGGTGATAAAACAAACTTCATCATTGAACGAAATTATCCATCGACAGATTGAGTCTTTCAAACAAGGGGGAATTGTAATGAAAGTGTTATTTAATGCAGATGATTTCGGCTTAACAAAAGGAGTTACCGATGGTATTATCGATGCCCATTTAAACGGTGTTGTTGGGTCTACTACATTAATGATGAATGGAAAGGCAGTGAACGATGCGGTAACACTAGCGAAGAAACATCCAACTTTAAAGGTCGGTATTCACCTGGTTTTAACGTGGGGACGTCCGGTGAGTTGTGATGGTGTTGCTAGTTTAATTGATACAGATGGCCATTTTAAATATAAGAATACGTACAGGGATATGGAAGCACCAGATGTGCATGAAGTTGAAACAGAATGGCGTGCGCAGATCGAGGCATTTATAGCGACTGGATTGCCACTGCATCACATTGATAGTCATCATCATGTCCATGGTTGGGAACCATTGAAAGACGTTGTAGTTAAGCTAGCACGTGAATATGAGGTACCTGTTCGTTATGTTGAATCTCTGAAACATGAGCACGAAATATTATTAACGGAAAAACTCTGGCTGGATTTTTATGGTGATAGCGTAGATGAGGTTATCTTCGAAAAATTGCATGGGCTAGATGTGGATACCGTTGAGGTTATGGTTCATCCCGCGTTTGTTGATGAGGATTTGCGCGGTGTGAGCTCTTATGTTGAGATGCGTGAAGAAGAGTTACGGATATTACGTGGGTTAAATGTGCCTGCATGGGTGGAATTGCTTTAATAATTTTGTGTGGATACTTTGGGGAGCGCTCCCCCCTGTTTTAGAGAGGCCACTGAAAAAGTGGTAGATTTTAAAAATCTTGTCTTTTCACCTTAATCTAGCATCTCGAATATACGAAGACTCCTGCGGGAAGTAATTAAGTGGTACACAGACTAAATTCGCGACGTCCTGTCGCAACGTCTGTACTAGTACATCCTGTACGTCGAAGACCCCGCAGGACGGTAGTCCGAGGAGACTCGACACTCGCCCGCGGAAAGCGCAGTAATTCGAAGATGCGATGGTAGATCCACATATATTGTGCTATGTTTAACTTTTTCAGTGGCCTCGTTTTAGATGGAGTCAGTGGGCGTTCCTCCACTTTTTACTATTTCAGTAAACAACTTGATTGCGGATCGGATCACATCTTCATCGATATCAAATTTTGGATGGTGATGTGGATAGGCACTTTTTTCGCCTCCCATGCCGACAAATATAAAGGCGCCGGGTTTTTCGCGTAAATAAAATCCAAAATCCTCCCCGCCCATTACAGGATCAACTGCCTCATACGTACCCTTTTCAAATGTTTGCTGAATAACATTTTCCACAAATTGACTAACAGATGGATCATTGATCACGGCTGGTGTTCCATCAATATGATTTATTTCCCACGTTGCTCCAAAGCTTTCGCAAATTCCCGCTGTCACTTTATTCATTTGCTCTCGTGCTATTGCCGGTGCGGCAAAGTCCAGGGCTCGAATTGTTCCCTTCATTGTTAATGTATTGGGAATAATATTATACGTTGCCCCGGCTGCTATATTTCCGATCGAAATAACGAGTGGCAAGGTTGGATTCGTTTGCCGACTTACAATTGATTGATAGGCTTGAATTAAATGACTCGATAAATAGATGGGATCAACTGTGTCATGCGGCATTGATCCATGCCCGCCATTACCATGAATCGTAATGTCAAAGTCATCCGTGGAGGCCATCATTGGACCGTGCGCCAAACCGATTTTCCCCTTTGCCATGGGTTGCCACAAGTGCAAGCCATAAATTTCATCTACATCTTCCAATATGCCTTGACGCACCAACAAGTCAGCGCCACTTGGAACTTGTTCTTCCGACGATTGAAAAATGAGCATAACGTTCGGTTGTATGTCTGCTTTGTTTTCCACAAGCCATTTGGCAACAGCTAACAGGATAGCCGTATGTCCATCATGGCCGCAAGCATGCATCACGCCATCATTTCGGGACATATATGGCTTATTCCCCTCTTCCGTAATCGGTAATGCGTCGATATCTGCGCGCAATGCGATTGTTTTTTTGCCTGAAGTCCCTTGCACAAATCCAACAACACTTGGTGCTTTATAGTCCAATATCTGGATACCTAATCCTTCTAATTGTTTATGAATATACACAGCCGTTTCGAATTCAGCTCCAGATACCTCTGGATGCTGATGCAAATACCTGCGATTTTCTATTGCTTCTTCTGCTAGTTCTTCTAATGTTGTTTTTATCGTCAAACCATTTCCTCCTAAAAATTACGTCCAAATAAATAAATGTGCGACTGTCACAAATATAGCTCCAAGCGCATATTGAATTAAAATTAATGGCCAAATAAATCGCACCCATTTTGTCCACGCTACGCCTGCAACAGCTAATCCTGCCATAAAATAACCGGAAGTTGGTGTTAAAATATTAGATATGCCATCACCAAACTGAAAGGCTAAAACAGCCGTCTGCCGATTAACACCTACAAGATCAGCAAGAGGTGTCATAATTGGCATGGTTAATGCCGCCTGTCCGCTTCCGGATGGTACGATGAAATTCAGCAGGCATTGCGCCAGATACATGCCAATTGCCGTTAATCCGGAAGGCAGCCCACTCACTAAGTTCGCTAGCCCATATAAAATCGTATCCATTATATTTCCATTTTCCAATACAATCAAAATGGCATAGGCAAAGCCGACCACTAACGCTCCCATGACCAGCACTTTACAGCCTTCTATAAATGCTTCCGCCATATCGTTCACGTGCATTTTCCCAATAATCCCCATGACAATACCCATCAACAAAAACATGCCGGAAATTTCGGTGATATACCAATCGAATTTGATGACGCCAATCGCCAAACCGATAACCGTTAAAAATAGCGTAGCCAATATAAAACCTTGTCTGATCGTCAATGGGTGCTGATTTTCCGGATTAATCGTCAGTTCATCATTTGGTTCTTCCCCATACAAAACACTTTTGGTTGGATCTTTCTTGACTTTCCTTGCGTATAGCATGACATAAACGATACTTACAGAGAGAAAAATAACCCAAAATACAATCCGTGTCACAAGTCCAGAATAGATCGGGATCTCTGCTATGCCCTGGGCCACACCAATCGTGAATGGGTTCATAAATGCTGCCGTAAAACCAGCAGCCGCACCGCCAAGTACAATTCCAACACCGACCATTCGATCATAGCCAAGCATTAATGCAAGCGGCGTGACAATCATGATATATGGAATTGTTTCTTCCGCCAATCCAAAGATAGCTCCGCCCAATGCGAAAAATATCATTAATCCCGGTATTAACAGTATTTCCTTACCGCCCAATTTCTTCGAGAGCGTATGAATGGCTCCATCTACCGTTCCCGTAGCACGGAATATACCAAAAGCTCCACCAACAATAAAGATGAAGAAAATAATCCCAGCGGCTTCACTCATCCCCTCGTGCACAGATTTAAAGATGCCAAAAAATCCAACAGGACTGGACGCGACTTGTGAATACGTATCATTGACGACAACCGTCACGCCATTCTCTGTCACACGCTCATATTCCCCAGCGGGCACAAGATATGTCGCAATTGCAGCCAATATAATCAAACAGAAGATAATAACATATACATGAGGAACTTTAAATTTATGTTCAGATTTTGCTTTCAATCTCATTCTCTCCCCTTATCTTTATACAATAAAATAATTAATTATACATCTATAGGTTTTCACTCGTTCTACTTACAATGACCTGAAGCATCATCATTCTTGAGGGCGTGTTTGGAAAGCCAAACCCTCAGAAAGCCTATTTAAGATTATAGCATTTTGGAAAACCTGTCAATCTCACTTTTGGTTCGTATCGCGATGGAGCACCGCTTGAATCGGGTGAGGTTTTATTGCGCGAGTTAACGTGGTTGGCGCACGAGTTGGTGCGGTTGTCGTGCGAGTTAGAGTGGCTGGTGCGCGAGTTGGTGCGGTTGCTGCGCGAGTTAGAGTGGCTGGTGCGCGAGTTGGTGCGGTTGCTGCGCGAGTGAGCGCAACCGCAACCTACATTTGACGACAGTCTCGTTTCCCCATGCATGATGCTTGCCCCCTTTGCATACATATTAATGGATGTTCATTTGTAGTTTGCAACGGGGAGGCTGTAATTTTGCAATTTTATTATGGAAGTCAAATGCCACTACGGGTATTGGATGAGGCGGAGTTTTGGAAGCAGCAGGAAGCGGAACATACGGTGGTAATGCGTGAGCTGATGCATGATTTGGAATCAGAGTATGTGGATGCGTTAAAACGCTGGGAAGACGTGCTGGAAACGACGCACCAGCAGGTAAAAAGGTATGTTGAGTCTGCAGTAAGGGCTGATAATGAGCTGGCACCTGAGCTTTATCAGCAAGTGCTGGAGCTTGTTTCATTTTGTTTGCAGGAGAGTGTTGCTTTCATCCAATTTTGTCGGCAGGTGAAAAATGAAAGTAATGCCGCGGCGGGGAACCCGACAGCAGGGGTCCTGATTGATCATATTATTGATGAGTCGGAGTATTTTATCGGAATCGCCCAGACCATTTTATATGAAAAGAAGAAATAGTGGCTATCTGCCATGGAGAGTGCCCGTATAATTGGGTGCTCTTTTTTGTATCATAATCTGCCTTTATAATTGCCCGCATTTTGAACCCCAACGCTTCTAGCGTGAACTTCTAACAATTCGAGCATATCCATCTAAACCGGTTATACTTCCATTCCCACCCCTCCCACTCTATAATAGATGATAGATGTTAGCCGGAGGTGTTGATGTGAAAGAGCATATTACGATCGTGAAGGTTTGTTTGCTAGCTGGAAAAATCATGCTAAAGAGCGGTGCAGAAACGTCTCGTGTGGAAGATACGATGAACCGAATTGCGGCTGCTTATGACCTGGAAAATGTACAGAGTTATGCGACGCCAACTGCTATTAATTTTTCCATTGGTGTAGCGACGGAAACTAACTTTCTGAGAATCAACAACCGGTCGACAGATTTACATAAAATTGCTGTGGTTAATCATATTTCCCGGCAAATTACTGCTGGAGAGCTGGATGCTAGGGAAGCACTCAGGACCATCAAGCACATTGATGATAAGAAGTTACATTTCCCTGGCTGGGTGCAAATCATTGCGGCTGCTTTTGTGAGTGGAAGTTTTGCCTATATGTTTGGTGGAACATGGCCAGACGTTCTCCCTGCGTTTATCGCTGGTGCAGCTGGTTTTGCTGGGATGATCGCATGTGATCGCTTGGTTGATATTCGCTTTGTTTCCGAATTTCTTGGTGGTTTTATTATTGGAATATTGGCTGTGGCATTTCTTCACTACGGATTCGGGGCAAGCCTGGACCGCGTCATCATTGGTGCGGTAATGCCGATGGTGCCTGGTGTGCCGATTACAAATGCTGTTCGCGATTTAATGGCTGGGCATCTGGTTGCAGGTCTCTCTAAAGGTGTGGAGGCCGGTCTAACAGCCTTTGCCATTGGTGCGGGGATTGCGCTTGTCTTTGGACTTGTTTAATCGGGAAGGAGGAATAATCAAATGATAATTGTAGCGCATCTCATCACAAGCTTCATTGCTTCAGCTGGATTTGGTATTTTATTTAATGCACCACGAAGGGATCTTGTTCATAGCGGTTTGGTCGGCATGTTCGGTTGGATTTTATATTACACGCTCACAACCCACGAAATGGATATTGTTCCTGCCACTGTGTTGGGGGCAATGCTTGTAGCAGTTCTGAGTCAAGTGTTCGCGAGATTCAGGAAGACGCCGATTATCATTTTTAATATTTCTGGCATTATACCGCTCGTTCCTGGCGGGGTCGCATATGACGC
This sequence comes from Virgibacillus halotolerans, assembly GCF_016908515.1. Lineage (GTDB taxonomy): Bacteria > Bacillota > Bacilli > Bacillales > Amphibacillaceae > Virgibacillus_M > Virgibacillus_M halotolerans. Next base: position 145,545 of record NZ_JAFBEA010000009.1, on the reverse strand, counting down.
GATGCAGCATTTTGTGGAAAATGATTATTTTACCGGTGTGCAATTATCCGCACAAGTGATGCTGCTGTCGGGCGGAATCGCCATTGGGTTAATGTTTTCCGAGGTAATTAATCAGATTATCAGGAAATTTCCGGCACGTAGATGATCACGAACAGGCATTTATTGTCTTTTGATCAATCTTCATCAGTTGATTTTAAATTTATTTCCTATAAAATAAAAGATTAGTTCGATATATTTTAACGAAGTGAGGGCATCCATCGTGGATAAAAAACAACAACCAAAAGTACTAATCGTTATATTTGGAGCAACAGGTGATTTAGCGAAACGAAAATTATTCCCTTCCATCTATCGGCTTTATCAGAATGGCGCGATTGGTGAGGATTTCGCAGTGGTTGGGCTGGCACGGCGTTCATGGACAAATGACGTTTTTCGCGACAATGTAAATAATTCAATTTCACACTCCCTTTCTACGGATGATAATTTGGATGCATTCACATCACACTTTTATTATCATCCATTTGATGTGACGGACGATGCATCCTATCAGGATTTGGGCAGTTTATTGAATGATCTCGAAGGCGTTTATGAAACGGACGGCAATCGAATATTTTACTTGGCAATGGCACCGAACTTCTTCGGTACAATCGCCAATAAACTGAATACATTTGGATTAAAAGGCAGCACCGGATGGTCACGCCTTGTTATTGAGAAGCCATTTGGACATGATTTGGCCTCGGCAAAAGAGCTCAATAATCAAATTCGTGAAGCATTTGATGAAAAGCAAATTTACCGAATCGATCATTATTTAGGAAAAGAAATGGTGCAAAACATCGAAGTCATCCGTTTCGCCAACGGTATATTCGAGCATCTCTGGAACAATCGTTTCATTTCGAATATCCAAGTTACATCCAGTGAGGCAATTGGTGTCGAGGACCGATCCAGATACTATGACCATTCAGGTGCAACAAGGGATATGGCACAAAACCATATGCTGCAAATGGTTGCGTTGCTCGCAATGGAACCACCAATTAATTTATCAACCGAGGAAATTCGTTCTGAAAAAATAAAAGTACTCCGCGCACTCCGACAAATTGATGATACGATGGTTGATGATTACTTTGTCCGAGGTCAATATGGCCACGGCAAAATCAATGGCAAATATATTAAAGGCTATCGTGAAGAGGCAGAGGATCTGGTCGATTCAAACACAGAAACATTTGTAGCCGGAAAAATTATGATTGATAATTACCGCTGGGCCGGTGTACCGTTCTATATCCGAACCGGGAAACGCCTGGAAGGAAAATCAACGAAAATCGTTGTCGAATTTAAAGATATACCAATGAATTTATTTTATGAAACCAATGAAGAAAGACAACCAAATTTACTTACGATCAATATTCAGCCAAACGAAGGCATCACCTTAAGATTGAACGCGAAGAAATCTGGCGTTGGCTCCATGGCCAAGCCCATCGATCTCGATTATAATAACGAGAATGTGCATGGGATCAACACGCCTGAGGCATATGAGAAATTACTTTATGGTTGTATGATTGGTGATGCAACCAACTTTACCCACTGGGATGAAGTGGCACTGTCCTGGAAATTTATCGACAGCATCTTGAACGTGTGGACAGATCAAAAAGCTACTTTCCCGAATTACGAAGCGGGTTCAATGGGTCCAAAAGCGGCACATGAACTGCTCGAAAAAGATGGATTCCATTGGTGGCCTACAACTGAGGATTAAAAAGTGTAGCATTCGTCAATCCTTTAATGGTGAGTGCCTTAGACTAAACTGATGCAATAGGAAAGTTTTATCGCAGTTTGGCGGGTAAAAACCCCCACTGAATCGTTTCCTACTACCTGTGAAAAAAGCTCACGTGCGAACGATCGCTCGTGAGCTTTTTTCACAGGCATTCAGATTAGATTTAACCGTCGCATTAGAGGGTAAAGGCATACATACAAAGCTTCGCCACCTAAACTTTTCCTGAAATAAAGAAAGGAGATACGATAATAATGGCCAATCAAGTGCTTACTATTCTCCGCGGGGGATCGGTTTTACTGCGTTCTATTGCAGTTATCTCCTCCAGTATCGCAACAATTATATCAACCACACTTCCTTTATTTTTATATACTTCTATTCCTACCGGATATTTATTTTCACTGTTTATCATGCTTACGATCGGCGCTTTTATCATTCACGGTGTCCTTACACATGCTTTTAATGATTATGCGGATTATCATTCTGGTACAGATGATTATAGTCCAGCTATTTTGTCAGGCGGAAGCCGTGTTATCCAAAAAGGCATGATTCCCTTACATACACTCGGACAATTGGGGAAGTGGCTGGCTATTGTGCTGCTTATCATTGCTGTGCTGTTTGCGATTTTTGCGCAATACGAGCTGACTATTTTATTATTAATAGGTGTCTGGGCAGCAGCCTCTTATTCGCTTCCCCCTTTACGTTTAAGCTATCGGCCCTTTTTAGGAGAATGGCTCAGCTTATTTCCAGCTATCCTTTTTCTTGGATTTTCCGGACCGTGGATTATCTTAGGATCCATCCCATTGTGGGCGATGCAAAATGCTGTAATTAACGCCTTCTTTTGTCTTGCTTGGGTGATGGTTCATCATATTCCTGATTTGGAGGCTGATAAACAGGCGGTTCCAATGAAGCGGACGAGCGTCGTATGGTTCACGAATAAATTCGGTCTTTATTCTGCACGGATTCCGGCTTTGCTTTATCTGCTTGCAGCGGGGTTATGTGCATTATGGATCGGCACTGATCGAATCTGGGCGACTATCAGTTTGGTTATTACAATCGTTATCGCGGTGTTTTTCGTGATGAAAGTGAATGTAGCAGATCACCAACAAGTCACCTTCTGTGAAAAAATATTGCTTTTGCTGGCCATGATCACTGCGGTAAGCTTGGGCATTTTTATTTAGGCTCTTTTCTCGAAGTCTAGGACTGTACCTTAACAGAAAATCTATAAACTGCGACATATGTGCTGGTTGGCTTTCCAAGATGAGTGTTATTGCTGCCGTCCGATATCGATGCCGGATGCTTCCCACGGACACAGCCTCCGCCTCCTTGCTCCGGCAAGGGGTATGCCGATGGTGTGGCTTCGACAAGAGGTCTACAAGCTGTTGCCCGCAAAGGCCGTAATTAGCTTGCCTACCTATGAGCTGGACGGTTTTAATCGACCCTCATCACCAACCGCGCTTTGGTGTCTTCAGACATATCTGTGCCCGTAGGAGTCACCGCCCACCACTCACCCAGACTAGTGAATTGGTAGGATACAATTTTATAGATAGTACTTCTACAGTTAATGGTAGTAAGTGCAATACCAGCGAAGGAAAGACACGAAGACTCCTGCGGGAAAGCGAAGACGATAAGACCCCGCAGCGAGCGTTCTTTGCAAGTGAGGAGGCTTATCGCGAGCCCGCGGAAAGCGTAGTGTATTTCCGCAGCGGTATGTTATATCACAGTTCCTATCAAATGCGAGCATTAAAAAGCAACAGAATTTACGAAAAGAGCGTTTATTTAACTCATCGTACAAATAAGGCGCTCCATCTAAGCGGAGCGCCTTATTCTATTCATGTTTTTTTCCTTCCAACTATCTTTTGTGTTAAATCATCAAATAAAGTGTAGACAACCGGGATTAATAATAGAGTAAAGATCGTTGATACACTCAAGCCAAATATAATCGTTACTGCGAGCGGCTGCTGGGTTTCCGCCCCTTCTCCCAATGCGAGCCCAAGCGGGATCATTGCTAGGACCGTCGTTAATGTTGTCATGAGAATGGGACGCAATCGGCTTTTGCCTGCTTGCAGGATGGCTTCATACCTATCCATGCCTCTTCGCCGTAATATATTAATATAATCGACAAGAATGATCGAATTATTGACAACGATTCCGGCAAGCATGATAATCCCGATAAAGCCTGGAATACTAAGCGATAGTCCTGTTACATATAGTCCGCCAATCACGCCGACGACTGTTGCTGGCATGGAGAACATGATAATTAGCGGGAATAGGAAGTTCTCAAATTGTACTGCCATTACCGCATATACAAGAAAGATCGAGAATATCAGGGCGATAGCCAAATCACTAAATGAATCTGCCATATCCTGTGCCTGACCACCGATTTCATAGTTATAGCCTTCAGGTAAATTCATGTTATCGAGCTGCTTTTCAATATCCTTCACTACGCTAGCCAGGTCACGATCAACCACGTCACTTGTAATATTCATTTGTGGCTGTTGGTTTTGTCTCAACAAGGCAACTGGACCATTTTTTGCCTGGAATGTAGCGACTTCCTCCAATGGAATGGAACCGCCTGATGGTGACTCGAGCTTCATGTTCTGTAGATCATTTATCGTGCTTCGCTCATCTGTCGGATATAACACAGAAACGTCCATTTCATGACCTGCTTCACGATACTGTGTTGCCACCTGACCAGTGAATTGTAATTGAATTTGTCCGCGTATTTGTTCCTCTGTTAATCCATACATGGCTGCCTTCTCATCATCGACCACGATATTCATTTGTGGTACAGCATCCGTTGCGCCAGTTTCCGGATTATACACCCCATCCACTTTGGAAATAACGTCAACCACTTCTTTTGACAGGTCACGTAACGGCTCATGCTCCGGTCCGCTTAGTTTTATTTCGATTGGATCCCCCATTCCCATTCCAGCATCCATGGAACTGACCGTAATTTCTGCACCCGGAATTGTTTGCAGTTCCTTGTCTATTTTTTGTACAATCTCTATGGTTGTTTGGTCGCGCTCATCAGAAGGAATGAGCTGCATCGTATAAGTTGCCGTGCTTCCCTCACCGCCACCCATTCCAACGACGCTCCCACCACCAATACTGACATAATTTGTTTCAATCAATGGATCATAGTCTGCTATTTTTTCATTCACTTGTTCGGCAATTTCTTCGGTGTGTTTCAGAGAGCTGCCTGCATCGGTTTCGACGCTAATTTCCATTTGTCCCTGGTCGGCCGCTGGAATAAATTCGGCACCAATTTGTGGGATTAATGCTAAACTTCCTGCGATGATCAGGATAACACCCGTAATCGTTATTTTCCGGAATTTAAGCACCCATTCCAGGACAGCTTGATATTTGCTTGCAAGCCAACCTAGAAATGTATTGAACCAATAACGTCGACCATCCTCCGCCATTGCTTTCGATAACAATTTTGAAGACAGCATTGGCACCAATGTAATCGCAACAACTAGGGATGCAATTAATGAAAAAGATACTGTTAACGCAAGTGGTGTAAATAAATCAGATGCAATGCCTTCCACAAACACAATTGGTAAAAACACAACCAATGTTGTTGTCGTGGAGGCGATCACTGCCGGCGCTAATTCCGATGCACCCTTTGTTGCGGATTCAAACAAGCTGTAGCCACGCTGCCTGTAGGAATATATATTTTCCAAGATAACAATCGAGCTGTCGACCATCATCCCAATACCCAGTGCCAAACCACCAAGGGTCAGCACGTTTAATGATTGCCCGGTGAAATACATTAACGCAAATGTTGAGATCACTGCGATCGGAATCGATACTCCAATCACGATCGTTGCGCGAATACTCTTCAGAAACAGGAGCAAAATAAGGATAGAGATGGCGCCACCAATTAAAATGTTTTGTATGACAGAGTCGATCGACATTTGAATAAATTCAGATGTATCGATGATCACATCCAGCTTGGCTCCTCCAGGTAATTGTTCGTTGATTTCATCCAGCCCATCTTGAATGTTAGTCGCCACATCCACTGTATTGCTGTCCGTCTTTTTCGAAATGGATAACACAACTGAGGGTTTTCCATTCACCAGGGTTGATGATGACAATGCTTTAAACGAATCCTCTACCACTGCAACATCATCTAGATGTATTGCCTGCCCCTCTTCGGTTTGAATAATGGTTTGTTTGATATCATCAATCGATTCAAATTCACCTGTGACACGCAACTGAAGATCTTTGTCCCCTTTTTCCACAGTACCAGCAGAGGCTGATTGATTGGAGCTACCTAATGCCTGCATGATCGTTTCAGAAGTCACGCCATATTGCTGCATTTGTGCAGCATCAAGTTCCAGCTGGATTTCACGCTCCTTTTTCCCTTCAACCGAAACAGAAGCAACGCCACCTTGTCGTTCAAAGAAGGGCACAACCTGATCATTGGCAATATCGGTTAGTGCAGATGCATCTTCCCCTGTCAATCCCACCCACATAACTGGGAGCTGATCAGGGCTGAATCGCATAATGTTCGGATCACCGGCATCTTCTGGTAACGTTCCACCTACCTGGTCGATTTTTTCTCTGACATCCAATAATGCCTGATCCAGATCGGTACCATTATTAAATTCCATGATGACCAGTGAATTGCCGGATTGGGATTGCGATTGAACGGTTTCAATGCCTTCCACCGTACTAACAACCCCTTCAATCGGTCGGCTGATTAAATTTTCCACTTCCTGTGGTGCCGCATCCTCGTATGTAGTCGCTACAACTGCCACAGGCAAGTCAATTTCCGGAAAAAGATCGATAGCGAGGTTTCGCACAGAGACAAAGCCAAGTGCAATAATTGCAATCACGATCATGATGACGCCAACAGGTCTTTTTACAGATGTATTTACAAGCTTCAAGATTTATTCCCCTTTCACAACGTCGACCGCTTCACCATCATCCAGTGTCGTTTGACCATTTATTACGACCTGGTCACCCGCCTTAACGTCACCCTTTATTGCTGTTTTATCTGACTGTGTTTCTTCGATCTCCACGTCTATTTTCTCTGCTTCATCGTCCTTAATCACAAATAGAAATGCTGAGCCATCTTCTTCCACAACGGCTTCTGTTGGTACAATCATCGCGTCCTTTACCCGTTTTTCAGGAACAAGTATGGTTGCAACCATACCAGGTAATATAGCTTTGTCCTTATTTTCCGCGGTTGCTTTGATTGGGTACAATCCAGTATCATCGGGCATATTGCCGATCGATTTTATTTTTACCTTCAGTTCATAATCGTCAACATTTGCCTCTAGCGTATCATCCTTGGAAAAAAGGGACTGCACGCTAGCTGTAACCGTAAATTCAAGTTTTAGTTTTTCCATATCGATTATGACTGCTAGCGGGTCTTCATCAGATACCATGTCACCACCGGATGCCTCTACTTTTGCAATCTCCCCATCCTTTGGTGCGCGGATGTTTTGCTGACCAGCTGGGGTTTTCAGCGTGGCAATTAAATCATCCTTTGTAACTTTGTCGCCATTTTCAACTTCCAATGAATCGATTTCCCCTGGAGCATCCAGCGTAACCGGTGTAGTACTGCTCGGTGATATGCGACCATATACCGACTTTTCTATGATAAAATCATCCTTAACCACTGCTTCCGTTTCCACAGATGTTTTCCGATTTTCTGATTGCTGATCGGTATCGTCATCATTGCAAGCAGCAAGAATTCCAAGCAATAAAATAGTTGTCATGCAGCGTAAGATCTTTTTCATTGCGCTATTCTCCACCTCTACTATATTCTCATTTATATTTTTAAAATTATATGTTTTCAATCTCACTCAATCATACATAAGATTCGCATTAATTTCGAATGAAAAAGAAAGCAACCCGCCATGTGCAACTTCTGGCGGGTTGAAAAAATAGACTTTTTTCGCATTGTTGCTATTGATATAAACGGTGACATAATAAATAGGGTTCTCTTAAAAAAATCACCTTTTAAAGAATGACAAAAAATAAAAGCAGAACATATTCCTTTACAAGGACGTTCTGCTTTTATCACTATTATTCGTTGTCGCGGTCTTTATTTAAATCATCATTAGGTATATCTTCATTTTGATCGTTATCCCTATCCATTTCATCGTTAGGGTTGTTATCTGTACCTGGTTCATTTTCGTTCAGGTTGCCATTGTCTTCCTCAAGCGGTGCTTCATTGTCCGCCGGGTTTTGGTCATCATTCCGATCGTTGGTTGTACCACATGCAGCGACCAATGATAATGCTAAAAGCGGTGCGGCTAATTTTACCAGATAATGCTTTTTCATCATAAGTTCCCTCCTTTGGTGTTCGCTTTCGCAATTAGCTTAACCAATTATTAGGAAGTGATACTTATTATTTCATTTATTTTTCCACTGCATGAAGTTTCACTTTATCGCAAACATAATTTCTGCTTCGCAGGCTATTTCTCCATCAACCGTTGCAACACCTTTTCCTTTACCGATCGGGCCCTTCATCCGGATGATTTCAACTTCTAACTTCAAGGTGTCCCCTGGTTTAACTTCGCGTTTGAAGCGGGCTTTGTCTACGCCTGCAAGAAAACCGATTTTTCCCTTGTTCTTCTCGATACCAAGTACAGCAATCGCGCCGACCTGTGCTAGTGCTTCGAGAATCAATACACCTGGCATCACTGGATACTCTGGAAAGTGTCCTTGGAAAAATGGCTCGTTAATGGTAACATTTTTCAGCCCGACGACACGTTTACCTTCCTCTATTTCTGTCACCTTGTCCACGAATAAAAATGGATAGCGGTGTGGAATCGTTTCTTTAATTTGTTGGATGTCCATGATTCAATCTCTCCTTGTTCAAAAGTAATGGTTAGGAACTTCAGCTATTGTACATTATATCAGAGAAATGTTTCATAATAAGCTAAAAGAGGAATTTGATCTGTAACAGCTTCAATAATGGTTAGTTATTTTTAACAGAGGACGATAATAACCTGCTGTGGAAAGGAGGTACCATGATGCTTTGGACTATATTTTTTGTATTACTCATTTTATGGGTACTCGGATTTTCTTTCAAAATTGCTGGTGGACTTGTACACATATTACTTGTGATTGCCTTAATTGTATTGATCATCCGTCTCGTTACAGGGCGCGCCCCGTAACCACATATCTAAGATAAAGCATTTCATCTGTAGGTTTGGTGAAATGCTTTTCATTGTTATTTCACTTTCGTCACCATATCAATGATATGTTGCCAGGTTTCCTTTTTTAAGACATCTTCAGGAACACCGTCACCCAGTATGCCAAATCCAATCATTAAACCAGCAATAAGTGCGATCGCACAAAGAAGAAGCACGACAATAATCCGCATCCAAATGGGGAATATCCGTCTCCTCGGTTTTTTTGCATACAGTTTTTCTTCCTGATGCTGTTGCTTTATTTGTTTTCTCGTTTGTTTTTTTGTGTTTAACGCTTCAGTTCGCTGCTTACTTGCTGGAAGTTGCTTTTTCTTCTCTTTTTTATAAGTCTTCCTTGTCTGTTTCCTCGCAGCAGCTTCTTCAGATTGATGGTTTGTAGGCATAACTTGTTTCTCCTTACTTCCTTACGGCGCGTGATACTACATCCATAAGTCTATATCTATCAACAGTTAGTTTATCATATCGGGCATTTCATTTCCCAATGGTTTACCTGAGCTGGTTAATTAATCCCTGCATCTGGTCGCCCATGGAAATAGTTCTTGCATTCAATTGATAGGATCTTTGCGTCATCATCATATCCGTCATTTGTTGTGCTACATCAACATTCGATTGTTCCAGTGCACCACTTTGTAAAATCGCTTCGTCTTGTGGCACATCGCGAATCACTTCACCCATGGTAAGCTCTAGCTCTGCCAAGTTCGGGAGGCGAAAGGCATTTTCTCCCGCTGCTTCGAGTAACCTTGGTCGTGCGATATCTACCGCTGCAATGCTGCCAGCTATCTCCGTTTGATTACCACGATCAACCATAATTTGTCCATCTTCTTGAATCGCGATCCCATCAAACCCTTCAGCAATGATGATTGGTCCATTTTCTCCAAGTACTGGGTCCCCATCTTTTGTTGTTAGCATGACCGATTGATTGTTATTAACGGGATTCAAATAAAAGGATCCATCTCGAGTATAACGCGTTTCCGTGACCCCATTTTCGGTTGTTTCAATTTGGAAAAAATGGTTTTCTCCGGTTAAAGCTGCATCTAATACACGTTCCGTCTCCACAATTGCGCCATGGGACAAGTCAATGTTCGTCGCTCCCAGCTTCGCTCCTGCACCAACCCGAATACCATCCGGTGTTAATCGACCTTCCGCATTGGCCGGATCTGACAGATTGTTAATTTGCTGAAACAATAAAGAAGAAAAATCTGTCTGGCGATTTTTATAACCTGTTGTTTGGCTATTTGCCATATTATTTCCGATCAAATCCAATTTATTTTGTAGCTGATTCATCGTAACAGCTGCTTGTATCATTGGTCGTGACATAAAAGTTCCTCCTATCCATTTAAAAAGGAATCCAAAGACGGTAGACCATTTTCGATCACTTTTTAAATAATTTGTTTAGCCTAAACGCCCAACCTCGTTGACTGCTTTCCCCATGCTTTCGTCATACGCTTTTAAAACACGCTGATTCGTTTCAAACATGCGGTACGATTCCATCATCTCAGTCATTGTTTGCATAGAATCCACGTTGGATTGCTCCAGGGCCCCTTGTTGAATGCCAAAAGTAACTCCTGCCGGTAAATTATCGGCATCTCCACTGAATAAACCATTTCCTTCCTTGGTTAACGTATTCGCATTTGCTATGTAAGTTATCCCAAGCGGGACAGATTGCCCTGCTGTTTGCAGCATGCCGTCACCTGAAACCGTAAACTCCATACTGTCTGTTTGGATTTGATTTCCAGCTTGATCCAATACATAATTCCCCTCATTGGTTACAAGAAATCCTTGACCGTCAACGGTAAAATTACCATTCCTCGTGTAAAGTGCTTCCCCATCCTCACCTTGAACAGTAAAAAACAAACTGCCAGTTTCATCCGGAAGATCCCCATTTACGATTGCCAGGTCAGTTGTCACGCCTGTCTCACGAACATCTCCTTGTTTATAATCGGGGATGTTTTCCTGCACATACACACCCGTGTTCAGTGCCCCAACCGGGCTATTCACTGGTACCTGAAAGCCATTTGTCACTGGGAGCTTTTTCGTACCCATTGCTCGTATTAGCATCTCGGGAAAAGCACGTAATGTCGCCTGATCTGCCTTATAGCCTGGTGTGTTTTCATTTGCAATATTATTTGATAATACTTCCTGCTGGCGCTGCTGGGAAATCATTCCACTGGCTGCTGTATAAAAACCTCTTAGCAAAAAATTCCCCTCCCCATCTCGCATTTCCTATGTATCCGTTTAAAAATTAAAAACCAGGGTAAATCCCTAATAGACTAAAAAGACTTATCCTGGTTTTTCTATTGGTAAAGTTTAAATAACTTTGCTTTTACGCTCAATCTTGTCAATATTTTCAAGCATGATGCCAGTTCCTTTAGCTACACAATTCATTGGTTCTTCTGCAACAAAGACAGGTACCTTCAGCTCTTCCGCTAATAACTGATCGATTCCGTGGATCATTGAACCACCACCGGTTAAGATGACACCACGATCAATGATATCTGCAGAAAGCTCTGGCGGCGTACGTTCCAACACAGTCTTCGCAGCTTGTACAATTAAATAAACCGATTCGCGTAATGCTTCCTCGATCTCCGCAGAGTAAACGGTAATCGTACGCGGTAATCCGGATACCATATCACGTCCGCGTATTTCCAGTTCTTCTTTTCGGGAACCTTTAAAGACAGTGGCTATCTGAATCTTAATGTCCTCGGCTGTGCGCTCACCAATCAGCAGTTTGTATTGTTTCTTGACATACTGCAGAATTTCCACGTCGAATTTGTCTCCAGCCATCTTAATGGATTCCGCTGTGACAATATCTCCCATGGACAGAACAGCTACATCTGTTGTTCCTCCACCGATGTCAACAACCATATTCCCGCTTGGCTGGAATATTTCCATGCCTGCACCAATCGATGCTACTTTGGGCTCTTCCTCCAAGTAAATTCTTTTTCCCCCGGATTTTTCAGCCGCTTCTTTAATTGCCTTTTGTTCTACTTTTGTAATGTTCGTCGGGCAACATATCAGCATTCTTGGCTTAGAAAGAAAACCTTTTACATTAATTTTATTTATAAAATGCTTTAACATTGCTTCTGTTACGTCAAAATCGGCAATAACGCCATCTTTTAATGGGCGAATTGCTTCAATATTTCCTGGTGTACGTCCAACCATCTGATGTGCAGCTTCTCCGACCTCAAGTACTTTTCCTGTATAGCGGTCCATTGCTACGACTGACGGTTCATTCAAAACGATTCCTTTACCTTTAACATGAATTAAAACATTGGCAGTTCCAAGGTCAATTCCGATATCTCTAGAAAACATGAACCAAGATCCTCCTAGCGTAAATAACTATCTTGCACCGTCAAAAAAACACAATGCTACTAATATAATATTTTACCACAAAGTACAACATTTAACTTCATTTTTATAAAATTTTTGTGTGAAATTTGTCGATTGGAGGGATATTTGGATTTGTAGGACAATATAGGGGGTGAAAAGGTCAAAACGAGGGGATTTGCTGGATCAATCCAAAATTACTTTCGCACATTGTCGCGTTACTGTAATAAAGAAAGTTGTTGACTACTTTCCGAATTTTGCCTATAATAATTCCCAATACATAGGAGATTGGGGATTATTATAATGAAGGACTTTTTCAGCAAGCTATTAAATGGCATGAGTATCGGTATCGTTGTGGCATTAATTCCAAATGCACTTTTAGGTGAATTAATAAAGTTATTGATCCCTTATTTTCCATCCTTACAACATCTATTAGATATTACCGTGTTTGTGATGAGTTTATTACCCGTATTAATCGGGGTAATGGTAGGCATTTCATTTAAATTGACACCCATTCAAACAGCAAGTGTCGGTATTGCGGCAATGGTTGGTAGTGGTGCCATTGAAAAAACGGCCGAAGGTTTATTTGCGCTTAATGGGATTGGTATTGTTGTCAATACAGGCATTACGGCTGCGCTCACCGTATTGTTCATTCAGTGGATTGGCAATGGATTAAAAGCTTATTCCATTCTTCTCATACCAACATTGAGTATCTTGGTACCAGGAATGATTGGGTATTCGATTCTGCCATTTGTTAAATCTTCAACGGGTTTACTCGGTGCCGCTATTGGCAATGTGACGACATTACAACCCATTATCATGGGTGCTATTATTGCTTTTATATTTTGTTTGATTATTCTATCTCCTATTTCGACCGTTGGGGTAGCGACCGTCATCATGCTCTCTGGCATCGGTTCAGGTGCAGCAAATCTGGGGATTGTTGCGGCAGGTGTAGGCTTAGGCATTGCAAGCTATAAAGCGAATTCATTGGGAACCGCATTTGCCCATGTATTGGGTTCACCTAAAATTCAAATGAAAAACTTTTTTATGAAACCGAAAATTGCCTTTCCCATGTTAATCACAGCAGCAATCCTAGGCGCACTGGCTGGTGTCCTAAATATTCAAGGTACCCCTTATAGCGCAGGGTTTGGCTTATCTGGTCTCGTTGGACCTTTAAATTATATCAACCTAGCAGCAGGTGGATGGACGTTTGAAAATATCACGATCATGCTCAGCACCTTCATTATCCTTCCTATTGTGTTAAATCTTTTCTTTATCTATATCTTTTCCACAAAATTGAAATGGGTAAAGACGGAAGATTATAAATTAGATTTCGAATAACTCCATTCATCGGGCTAGCAAATGGTACAGCATCTGTCTTATGCATATTTAAACCCAGCCTAAGAGCTGGGTTTCACTGTAAGTACTTCTTGTCTGCTTGCGCTTCGTTCGCGGGCATCACCCCCTTTGTAATGCTGTGGACTCATTTAGCGGTTAGCCTACTGGTTTTACTTCGCTTTCTTTTTTTGGATCTATTTTGTACTTCTTTCGCGTTGCTTCCCCGCCGCGAAGATGACGAATTGCTTTGTGGTACTCAAGAATTTCCTTGACCTGGTTTGCTAATTCGGGGTTTATTTCCGGTAATCGCTCTGTCAAATCTTTATGGACTGTGCTTTTGGAAACACCAAATTCTTTTGCGATCTTTCGGACGGTCTTTCGCGTTTCCACGACATAATTTCCTATCCGGATCGTTCTTTCTTTGATGTAATCGTGCACACCGTTCGCCTCCCTAAGTTGTTTATTCCGAGGTGCGGTATGAGACAAGGTGTTCATTTTGTTGTGACATATTAATTTACTTAAGGAATCCGCTGAACAACGATGGTAGCTATGTACACTTTCTATTGACTACAGGCTGTTGCATTCTTTTTTTTCGATATGTAAATTGGTTTTCGATGGTTTTTATAAGTAAAGTATGGAAAAGGTTTCATACGACGCTACTTTAACAGTCACACAAGCTCTCACCCCAGACATTTCTGATTGCTTGGTTTGTAATATTTTATTACTGGACGGGTGGGTTTATGATTAAAATTAAATCTTTTGTAAAAAGGACAAGCAGAAATGTTAGCGCCGTATGCAGAAAGAAAATATAGATGCCTTTCTTTACTGCCAAAAATAAAAGCAGCAATCAGGAATAGATCCGATTTGCTGCTTTCACTTTATATTTGCTATTCATTTTTATTAAAAAGACAACTTTTACTTGTACCATACATTTATATTCCTGTTATACAAAATAAATGTCATGCGTGAATATTTTTTTATTTACTTTCAAAACTTCAAGCAATTAATCCAGTTCACCAAGATCTGGATCTTTCATAATATGGGAATCTGCTGAAAACACGCCAGGGCTTACGGAAAATAAAAGCGCACCTGCTATTAATAACGCGATCAAATTTTTTTTCATGTTTATTCCTCCCGTTTATTTTTTTACAGTACAAGTAAAAGTTGGGTCAAATAGATTCATTGTCAATCCGTTTTAATTCCAAGAGTGGTAACCTACTAAAGAAATAGTCACTTCTTTCTTGGATGAAAAGGTTGTAAGACTGGAGCAGTAAATCTCTATCCAGCTTTACCTTCCCCATATAATAGAGCTGAAATGGGCTGTCCATTGGTAATTCATTCAGTATTTCTATCGCTTTTTGATTATTTCCCCTGACCATTTCGATATGTGCTTGTTCACTTTTATCATCGGTTATTATATCTTCTATTCTGTTAAAATGTGCCGATAAAAAAGGGATGTTATGATTTTTAATAATATGTGTAATGTGATCAAGCTGATTTTGCCTAGAAATCTTTAATGCTTCTTCCAGATGATACATTCCTTGTTCATACGTATCAAATGTATAAGA
The DNA here is from genome assembly GCF_016908515.1 of Virgibacillus halotolerans. Lineage (GTDB taxonomy): Bacteria > Bacillota > Bacilli > Bacillales > Amphibacillaceae > Virgibacillus_M > Virgibacillus_M halotolerans. Next base: position 130,378 of record NZ_JAFBEA010000009.1, on the reverse strand, counting down.
TAACGCCAATTTAATATGAATACTCGCTTTCGTTCTTGGGTTGTCTGTTAGATTTAATACCCGAAAGGCATGTTTTCTAGCCATAATGAGCTCATTGCGGATCAAATAATACGTTAGCATGATGTGGTGAAGCCGAATATTAAAATAGGATACAAGCAGGCTGTCCTCAATTGCCTCCATTAAAAACTGCTGTCTATGCAAAAAGTTGCCGATTTGGTTAAATTGATTCAAGTCATAATATGCGGTCACTTTTACAAATTCAATTAAACATCGTAGCTCTGTTTCCGTGGTGTTCATTCGATTAATCGTTTGAAGTAATTGGTGTGGCGAATAGCGGTTCATTCTACGGTCGATGATCAGTTGGTAAATGGCCGCCCATTGCCGATTTGATGGATTGTCAGATTGCTCATTCTTCTCGATCAACTGCTGTAAGTCATCATAAAATCCGTTTATATACAAAAACTCCATACCTGTTTTCATCAGGGATAAGGAAGGTAATTCCAAACAATAGGTTTTCATTAATTCAATCACTTGCTGATGGTTATGTTTCTGTTTTAATATTTCCATCAATTGCTTCAATGTTAATGCTTGCTTATTTACATTGTCTAGTAGATTGAGCATTGAAAATTCTCCTATCCGGTTTATTTTAGTCAAATAGAAAGTGTAAAACTTCCCATACTGCATAAAGTCAGGCTAAAGTACTCGTCCTTAAAAGCTTGCCGTATGCTAAGTTTTCTAAAGGTGCATTTAAATGTTTCGTCAAAATATTACTTTTTCTGTAATTATTCCCTATAATAACATAATTTTCAGCGAATGGTAGCCTTTTCGTTCGACAAATTTCGCGCTTCTCATGAAAAAATACTCTGGCACTTTTACCAGAGCATTCTTCCAACTTTACATTAAGCACTTGCTGATGGTTCTGAAACGCTATCTTCCTCTTGATCAGGATTCTCATTACCTGTGCCGTCTTCATCTTGGTCACTATCTTGACCTTCGTCGTCACCTTGATCTTGATCATCGATTGGCGCTTCTTCCATATCACCAGGCTCATCTGCTTCATCGTCCATATTGGCATCTTCGTCTTTGTCAGCATCTTCATTTGTATCTGCGTCTTCATTTGTATCTGCATTTTCATTTGTATCTGCTTTTTCCTCTGCGTCGACATCTTCATCTGCAGTACTATCTAATTTACTGACAGGCTGATTGAAAAATGTTTCCGGGTTAACGACCTCGTCATCTTTTCTTAATTGAAAATGGACATGTGTTCCAACGTCTTTTCCAAATAGATTTTTCCCGGCTATGCCTAATTTATCACCTTGCTTCACTTCGTCTCCTGCTTTTACATCAATTTCACCAAGGCTAGCATAGTACGTCATTACATCATTTTCATGGGTTAAACTAACAACATTCCCAAGAAGTGGATCTTCCTTTACTTCCTCAACGGTACCACTTAATGCTGCAGTGACTTCAAATGCATCATCATCAGCGGTTGCGATATCGACACCTGTGCTTTGATAGTAGCGGTTGTTATAAAGAACCAATGCATTTTCTTGATCTGCTTTTTCTGCGTTGTAATCATAAAATTTAGTTACGATTTCTGCTTGATCCTGATCTGCTTCTGTTACAGGTGTCTTAATAACCTCCTGTTGATCCAATACGGATGCTGCATCATCCTCGTCATGTAGATTCGGGATATAGTCTTCCGTACCTTCCTGCTCCTTCTGTGCATCGGGAATTTGGTTATCTATGTTCTGATACCAAACAACAACCGACAATAGAAGTGCAGCAATTGTTAAATATAGTGCTGGGAAAAACCACTTTTTCCGGAAAATGCGGCTCCATTTATTTTTTGAAGCGCCATTGTTTTCCTCATTCATATATCATCACCTCAACAACCATTCTGATCAGAAAAAAGGAAATATATACATTCTAAGTAAAGTTTTTATTAAATTTGCGTGTTTTTTTCGAATAATGGGGGAAGTTAAGGGATTATGGGTAGGAAAATGGCAGTGGGTTTAGTGCTCTGGACGAGAGGTCCGGCGATCGGGGCATGTGGTTCAGCGTTTGCGGCACAGGGTTCAGCGCTCACGGCTGCGGGTTCAGCGATCGGAGCAGGGGGTCCGGCGATTACGGCTGCAGGTCCGGTGATCGGGGCACATAGTTCAGCGATCGCGACAGGGTTCAGCGCTTACGACTGCGGGTTCGGCGGTCGCAGCATAGGGTCCGGCGATTACGGTTGCGGGTTCAGCGATCGCGGCACATAGTTCAGCGCTCACGGCAGAAGGTCCGGCGGTCGCGACATGGTTCAGCGCTTGCAGCTGCAGGTTCAGCGATCGGAACACAGGGTCCGGCGATCGCACCAAAAGGCCCACTCCGCCACTCACAAAAAAACCCTCATCATTTGGCGACGAGGGTTGGTGCTGTGTCTGTGACGGTACCGACTTCAACATCCGAATAATAATATTTCACAATCTCCTGATACGTTTTTCCTGCTTTCGCCATGCTATTGGCACCATATTGACTCATTCCAATCCCGTGACCATAGCCTTTAGTTGTAAATATCAGATGATCGTTTTTTTGTTTAATGGTAAAATCACTTGATTGTAATTCTAGCTTCTCACGAACTTCTCTGCCAGATAGTTTGTTGCCAGCAAGATCTATTTCTTTTACCCGTTGACTATCTGTTCTGGTCACATCAATTCCCAGTGGTTCCTGATTAGGTAGATCGACTGCTAATTTCTCTTTGATTTGGTCTATTGTAAATGTTTGTTGATCCAGGAATTTAGGTGAATCCTCATCCCAAGGACTTTCCACACTTCGTAAGTAGGGAAGTTCATCATCCCAATAGTCTTCCGAGTTCTCAGTATACCCATTACTCGTTGAGAAAAAGGCTGGAAAAATAGGTGCATCTTTATATGTCAGAATTTCGCCCTTTGTAGCTGTGACTGCCGCTTTTACTTTTTTCATATTTTCATCATATTTACTACCCCATTGTTTTTTCAGTTCGTTATCATTTTTAAATACTTGGTGCTGCGTTGTGTCCGTTACATCGGATTCTTGACCGTCATCCTGATGCAGTAAATGATCAACAATGTAAGTTCGGGCTGCCAGCGATTGTGCTTTCAATGCTTCTGGTTCAAAATCCGGGCTCATTTCTGATGAAACAACCCCCGCTACATAAGACTCTAACGGAATATCTTCCACCGTCTCTGATTTCGTACGCATCACAGCGACAGATATTGTTGATTCATTCTGCTCCGCTCCCGCTTCTGCTGCCGTATCATCTGCAGTTTGTTCTTCCTGTTTTTCCACCGGCACCGATCCCTTTTCATTATCCTTTGCGAATGGTACAACAATCAGCGTAGGAATGATCAGTATAAATAGAATTAAACTGGACAACAGTAAAACCGTTGGAATTCTCCAGGTTGGTGGTGGTGTGTTTCTATAGATTTTTTTCCGTTTGATTGGTGTTATTTTTTTAAAGGGAGCTGTCTGATTGCTTGTTGTATTGTCTTTTTGCACTTTTACCTTTTGCTTCAACTGTATCTGTTTGAGTAGTGTGGCACGCTTCTTCTTGCGGGCTTTTGAATTCCATTTAGAATAGTTGCGATTTTTCATTGCCTTCCCCCTTTTGATTTGAGATGCGGGAAGAAAACGATATTCTGTTCATAGCAGTACATGATGTGGTTTTAAATCGTTATTACTCTAGCATCCCTACTACTAATGTATACAGAAAACAATAGAATTAGACCAAAAAAGTTCGCACACATTGGAAAACTTAGCATTCGTCAAGCGATAGCCGTGCGTATTTAACCGAGGGTGTTTACTTCTGCGATACATAGCTCAAGTATTCTTATCCGTACAAAAAATGCCCATGGATACTAATTATCAGCGTATCCACAGGCATGTATGCTATGTGTTTACTGGATCCCTGTTGCCTATTGTATGATCATATAAGTGACAGGCAACATAATGAGCTTGTTCTACCTCTTGCCATTGCGGTTTCTCGATCGAGCAGATATCCATTGCCATCGGACAGCGGGTTCGGAACACGCAGCCAGACGGTGGGTTGATCGGGCTCGGCAGCTCTCCTTCTAAAATAATCCGCTCCCGGCTTTCTTCGATATCTGGATCAGGAATCGGTATCGCTGACAGCAATGCTTTTGTGTACGGGTGTAATGGCTTTTCATAAAGCGCCTCACTTGCAGTCAACTCAACCAGATTACCTAAATACATCACGCCAATTCGATCAGAGATTTGCTTCACCATGGATAAATCATGGGCAATGAATAAAAAGGTTAAGTCCTTTTCCATTTGTAGGTCTTTTAATAGATTAACAACCTGTGCCTGCACCGAGACATCCAGGGCAGAGATCGGTTCATCCGCGATAATGAATTCCGGATCCAACGCCAGTGCACGGGCAATCCCGATGCGCTGACGCTGTCCCCCGCTGAATTCATGGGGATAACGATTGGCGTGGTCGCGATTTAAGCCAACCTCCTCTAAAAGCTCGTAAACCCGATCCAGCTGTTTGCGTTTACTTTTATATAACCCGTGCACCTCCATCGGCTCGGAAATAACCTCCTTGACCGTGGAACGGGGGTTTAATGAAGCATATGGATCCTGAAAGATCATTTGCATATTCCGATAAAATCCGAATTTTTCCTTGTCGGTTAATTCATGAACATTTCTGCCATCATACATTACATTGCCAGCAGTTTTCTCATAGAGTCCCATAATCGTACGTCCGATGGTTGACTTGCCACAACCTGATTCACCTACAAGGCCAAACGTTTCCCCTTTGTTCACATAAAAGCTAACATCATTAACGGCCTGGAGGACTTGTTTTTTCTCGACAGTAAAATGCTTTTTCAGATTTTCCACCTGTAAAATTTTTTCATTCATTAGCCTGCCTCCTCTGTTTCTCACGCATTAACGGGCTGTAATATCCCCACCTCTAAGTATAAGTAAACTTGAAAAACTGAAGGGTGTGGATAAACAGTCCGTAAATTCCTGATTCTGTTCAACTAACATAGCGCCTGACTGCACAGCGCTCTTTTTCATAAATTGTGCCTTTTATAGTGAGCCGCTCCACACCTTTGCCGGTCTGTGGTGCGTGAATCATCTTCCCCTCATCTGCGTATATGCCGACATGATGCAGTGCGCCTTTTCCTTCTTCATACGCGAAAAATAGTAAGTCACCTAGCTGTAAATGATCATACGCGACCGCCTTTCCTTTTGTCGCCTGGTCTCCTGCGTCCCTGGCAATTTTATAACCATTTGCCTTATATGCTGCATAGGCAAGACCAGAACAATCATAGCCAAATGCACTCATACCGCCCCAAAAGTAATCAAGACCAATAAACGCTGCTGCAGACTGAACGATATCCCGGCCACTTCCTTGTTCCATTCCTATTTTACTAGGAAAAATATTCACCTGGTTGCGTGGCAGGTAACGTTTTCCGTGCGGTGTTTTAACCTGTACACGGTCCCCTACAATTTCTTCAATGGGTAAAAGTGTCATGAAGCTGAGTTTCATTTGCCTTTCGCCCACTTCATTCTCCAACCAGACTTTATCATCCATGATGACTGCAGTGGTATCACTTATCCAGTTTTTCTTTTTCACCTTTGTGAGTTGGTTCAATGGCACCCAACCAGGATAACCGCGCGTGTCTTTGGACGAAGGTTGGCTCGGGATAACAACATGCGCCCAGTCACCCTGTGTTGCTATGATCAAGACAGGTTCCCCATACAGTAGTTGCGTCTGCACCCTGTTTTCGTCACATAATGCTAGATTTGTTTCATAGGTTAAACCAGCAATCCAATCATCAATATCAGTGGGGTTTCCTGTTCCAGATACGTCGATCGTTCGTGCCGATTCCGGATTCGTCCAAACGGTCGCTACTTGAACTGCTGTCAACCACATCGCTTCCGGAAACGGTTCAAATGTTTGTTTCATCCTGTTGACTGCTCCTCTCGGACGGGGACTTGCCCCATTATTTGACGCCGGGTTGTAGAATGAGTGTTTTTCTCTTGGTTGAGAGCGTTGCCGCTGTGCCAAGCGGAACTGCAAAGTGTGGCAGGCAGTGCCCGATTTTAAAGCCGCTCATCACCGGTATCGGTAACGTATTAAAATAATCATCAAATACTTGCTCCATCGTTCGTGTTAGATTTTTCTCTGTGTCTGTATTTGCAAAATCACCAACGACAATTCCTGCCGCTTCTGCTAGTTTCCCAGTTAAGTTCAATTGATTTAGCATGCTATCTACTCGATAAGGTTCCTCCCCAATATCTTCTATCAAAAGGATTTTTCCTTTCACATCGATTTCAAAGGCTGTTCCAATCGTACTGACAAGGACAGATAAGTTGCCGCCCACCAATACCCCGGTTACTTCTCCAGGAGCATGTATGTGTAAAGGCGAAATAGCCTCTGAATAAATTAATTCCGCTGGTGCAAAGAGCTGTTTAAACATGCCGGCAGACAGTTCATCAAAATCATCCTTACTGATATCTGAAGCAACCATCGGACCGTGAAAGGTAATGAGCCCCGCCTTCTGCCTTATCGCTGTATGTAAATACGTAATATCACTGTAACCCCAGATGATTTTTGGGTTATTCTTGATGGTGTCATAATTCATCGCAGACACAATCCTTCCTGTTCCATAACCACCACGCGCAAAAAAAATCGCTTTGATTGTTGGATCAGTCACCATCTCATGGAAATCGGCAAGTCGCGCTTCATCCGTACCCGCTAAATAGCCATATACTTGGTGAATGTTTTTTCCCAATTTAACATGGAGGCCCATTTCCTCCAAGAAGAACATTCCTCTACGGAGTCTATCACTATCTGCAGGGCCAGCTGGCGCGATGATACCAATCGTATCACCAGGTTGTAAGTGTGTCGGATAAATCATCTACATCCCTGCCTTCCATATCAATGTAAGAAAAAGGAGCGGCCCTGATACAGATGTATTGGGACCAATCCTTCCTCCATTTTCCTATCTGCTTTCTTATTCAACATCTGCATGCTTAAGCTCTAAATAACCTACTGGATGACGAAGTATTCCTGTAACACCATCTTTGATTACTTCCACCTGATTATAATAACGAATCGGGAATAAAGGCATTTCTTCTGCTAGCAATGCTTCTGCCTCATACATCAAGTCCCAACGTTTACCTTCGTCCTTTTCCGCTTTGGCGTCTTTAATCAATTGATCATATGCTTCGTTGGACCAACCTGTACGGTTCATTGACGAATCGGTGATAAAGCTTTCTAAGAAATTAATTGGGTCCGCATAGTCAAACAAGAAAGAACTACGTGATAATTGATGCTTTAATTCCTTTTGTTCTTCCTGGAACACGTTCCACTCTTTATTTTCCAATGTAACATCTACATCAAGTGCATCGCTAAACATATTTTGCAGGGATTCGGCGATCGCTTTATTTGTATCGTCTGTACTGTATGACAAGGTAACTGGTGGAAGCTCATCATAACCTTCTTCTTCCATCCCTTCTGCCAGCAACTTTTTCGCTTCATCAGGTTCAAATGTAACAAGATCACCATTTGCATCACGGAAATCACCGTCGTCCGGACTGGTGAAACCAGGTGAAACAAATCCAAAGGCAGGTTCTACCCCATTTTTAACTACATATTGAGCAATTTCTTCACGGTTAGCAGCTAGTGCAAATGCCTTTCTTATTTTTTTGTTGGTGAATGGTTCCTCATTTACATTGAAACGATAGAACTCTAATCCACCTTGTTCCTCCATTGCAACATCGTCTCCATCGATTAATTCGTCGGAAAGATCTGCCGGGATATCTGAAGCATCCAGTTCATCACTTTGGTACATTTGGTATTCTGTATTTTCATTATCCACCATTGCCCAGTGAACTTTATCTAATTTCACTGTGTCTGCATCCCAGTATTCCTCGTTTTTCACCATCATCATTTCATCATCATGTTTCCATGTTTCTAAAGCGAATGGACCATTAGATACAAATGAGTCTGCTTCTGTATGCCAATCGGGATTATCCTCCGCAACTGCTTTATTTACCGGGAAAAATGCCGGGTTTGTTAAAACGTGCAGGAAGTAACCTGTTGGGTTTTCTAATTGCACTTCAAACGTCTTATCATCTACCGCTGTTAAACCAAGATCATCGGCAGATCCTTCCCCACTGTTGAAATCTTCGCCGCCTTCAATAAAATAGCCTAGAAATGCAGCAGCAGAGCCTGTTTCTGGATCCAACAACCTTTCCCAAGCATAAACAAAGTCATCGGAAGTAACCGGATCTCCATTCGACCAATTCGCATTCTCCCTTAGATGGAAGGTATATGTTTTTCCATCTTCAGAGACATCCCAATCTTCTGCTATGGCAGCTTCTGGCGTATGATCTTCACCTAGACGTGTTAATCCTTCCATTAAGTTATTTAAGGAATTCCATGATTGGGCATCAAAACCGATTGCTGGATCGAAGGATGTTGGCTCTTTACTATTGTTTAAATAAAGTACCTTTTCACCGCTGTCCTCCTCCGCTGCCTCTGCGCCATCATCACTGCCGGAATCATCTTTTTCTTTACCAGCATCTTCGTTCGCAGTACATGCCGCGAGTACCATCATTGTTAATAAGGACATTAAAATTACGAGCCACTTCTTCATCTTGTTTCCCCCTTGTGATTTATTTTTCAGCTGTTGTTGCAGCTGTTGTTGCTAATAAACGTTTCGCTCGATCATCCTGTAGCCAGCAATCCACTTGATGTGTTTCGCTTAGCGTAGTACCCGTGGGATAAACTTTATCACACACCTCCATTGCAAACGGACAGCGCGCCGTAAACGGACAACCTGCCGGAGGTGAGAATAAATCTGGTGGTGTCCCGTCGATTGGGGTTAATTTTTCCCCCTGTAAATCAAGTCGTGGAACGGAATTCAATAAACCTTTTGTATAAGGATGTTCCGGCTGATAAAAAACTTCCCGTTTGGTCCCAACTTCGATAATTTTTCCGGCATACATTACAACAATTCGGTCAGCAATTTTTGCAACTACCCCCAAGTCATGTGTAATCAAAATAATCGATACACCAGTCACTTCCTGAATCTTTTCAAAAAGTTCCAAAATCTGTGCTTGGATTGTTACATCCAGCGCAGTTGTCGGTTCATCTGCAATCAGCAATTCAGGTTCACAAATTAAAGCCATAGCAATAACGATCCTTTGCCTCATTCCACCACTAAACTGGTGTGGATATTGTTTCAATCGTTCCTTAGGACTTGGTATCCCAACTAAATCCATCATCTCTATAGCCTTGACCTCCGCAGCATCACTGGATATTTTACGATGCTGTTGCAGACCCTCCTTCAGCTGGGTTCCAATTGTAAGCGTTGGGTTTAGTGCTGTCATCGGATCCTGAAATATCATGGAAATATCCACACCCCGTAGCCCACGCATCTTCTTTTCCGACAGCTTCGTGAGATCTTTTCCACGAAAGATGATTTCTCCTTTGGAAATTTTCCCTGGTGGGTCTGGAATTAGGCGCATAATCGCATTGGAAGTGACACTTTTGCCGCAGCCAGATTCACCAACAATTGCCAGTGTTTCTCCCTTATTCAAATGGAAGTTCACGCCACGTACCGCTTTGACGGTTCCCCCGTAAGTGGAGAAGGTTACGTGAAGATCCTTTACTTCTAATATTTTTTCCATGGTGGTCACCTACTTTCTTAACTTCGGATCGAGTGCATCCTGCAAACCGTCACCTAAAACGTTAAATGCAAACATCGTAAACGAAATGAAAAATGCCGGGAAAAATAATGTCCACCAATTTCCTGATAAAATAGCTCCAAGTGAGTCGTTGGCCATCACACCCCAACTGGCATGTGGTGCCTGGATCCCTAACCCCAGAAAGCTCAGAAATGCTTCGGCAAAAATAGCTGACGGTACGGTTAACGTTAGCTGTACAATGATCGGCCCCATTGTATTTGGCAATAGGTTTTTTCGGATAATCCGTGGTGTCTTCGTGCCAAACGACTTCGAGGCAAGGACAAATTCATAGTTCTTAATCTGCAACACCTGTCCTCTGACAATCCTTGCCATGCCAACCCAACCAGTTACCGTTAAAGCAACAATAATCGTCGTTAAACTCGGTCCCATCACAACAAGTAATAATATAACGACAAGTAAATATGGCAGGCCATATAAGATTTCAATAATACGCATGAGAATGCTATCTGTGCGTCCACCCTTGTAGCCGGAAATACCGCCATACACTATACCGATCGTAAAGTCGATGAGTGCAGCCATTAAACCGACAAACAAGGAAATTCGCGCCCCATACCATGTACGCGTAAATACATCTCGTCCATGGGAGTCTGTACCGAACCAGTGGTCACTGGATGGAGGCTGATACTGATTTGGCAAATCCTGTATTTTCACGGAATAGGGAGATAGTATCGGTCCAAAGATCGCCATGAACCCGAGCAATATGAGAAAAATTAATCCCAGCATGGCTAATTTATTTTTGATGAGCCGCTTCCATGCATCCTGCCAATATGACATCGATGGTCTGGCAACGGATTCGGCTTCTTCTTTATCCTTCTTCTTCCAATTAAACCAATCATCAGGCACTTGATCAGTAGATTGGGAAGCCTCTGTCCCGATTCTTATTTTCATATTACTCGCCTCCCTTTTTGTTTATTTTTATACGAGGATCGAGTATGCCATAAGCAATGTCTACAAGAAATAGCATAAATATCAGGAATGTACTGTAGAAAACAGTCGTACCCATAATAACCGGGTAGTCCCGCTGGTTAATACTTTCCACAAAATATTTCCCCATTCCCGGGATGGCAAATATTTTTTCAATTACAAACGTACCCGTTAAAATACTGGCTAAGAGCGTACCCATAATGGTTATAACAGGCATCAGCGCGTTTCTTAGTGCATGCTTCACAACAATCTTCCAGGGAGAAAGTCCTTTGGCGCGCGCCATTTTTATGTAGTCTTGGGTCAGCACCTCCAGCATGGTGGACCTTGTCAATCGGGCAATGATTGCCATCGGGCCGGTTGCCAATGCGATTACCGGAAGAACCATATGTGCAGGACTTGACCATGTTGCTGGCGGGAAAATTTGCCAATTTACTGCTAATTCCTGAATGAGTAATGTCGCTAAAACAAAGTTAGGAATGGAAATACCTAGCACTGCAAAACTCATTGCCGCATAATCAAGGATTCCATTATGCTTTAAGGCAGCGAGAATCCCTAAGATGATCCCAGAAATAACCGCTACAATAATTGTGACAAGTCCTAGTTCCAATGAAACTGGGAAGCCCCTTCCAAGTAAGTCATTTACTGTCTGGCCCGGCTGTTTGATCGATGGGCCAAAGTCAAAGGTAGCGATAGACTTTAAATATAATAGATACTGAATATGATAGGGTTTATCAAGATTATAATGTGCCTCCAAGTTGGCCTGCACATTTTCATTTGTTCCCCGTTCACTATTAAATGGGGAACCTGGAATACTTATCATCAAGACAAAGGTGAGCGTAACAATAATCCAAATGGTTACAATCATAATGAGTAATCGTTTTAAAATATAACGCAGCATCTGATCCACTCCTAGGAGAAGGTTGTATCCATAGCTAGCTCCGTCATTACCAGCATCGCCTGATACGCTTCTAAAATGTCTTTCGCCTGGTAGCTGACAATCGTTGTTCCGGGTTCAATCTCTGTTCCTGGCATTAAATTGGCCCATTCTGCTTGGCCATGATTATTGAATTCTATCTTCAGTTTGGGTTGTTCAGGTGGAATAAGTGGCTTTACATGATGGCGATTTGCGACCGCCTGTTTTACCTTTTCTGTTATCAATTCACCCGCTTTTTTGGGTGTCAGTGATTTAACAGCAGAGCGTGAAATGGTTTCTTTGACAGCAGCTGTTGTGATATTGGGAATCAGTTCCTCTGCCTCTTTTGCAGCCTGATCATCACCAGCAACGAAGAGTACTGGAACACCGAAGTAGCCCGCAACATATGCATTAAAACCCATTTCTCCGATAACATGGTCATTGATATAGAAGTTTCTAACGGCATGGACCATTGCATGGGACATGACGCCGAATTGTCCGGCACGCGCATGATAACCGACAAACATTGCGCCTGCATATGTTTTGTCCAGACCTTGCATCATTGACAGCGGTTTCACTTCTCCGGTAATTAATTGTGCTTCCGGATGCAGTTGATCTATTAATATATTATTCATTTTTGAATGACTATCATTGATTAAAATATCCTCACAGCCGGACGCGAATGCTGCTTCAATGACATGGTTCGTTTCGTCTGTCATGATTTTCCGTGCTCTTTCATAATTATGCTTGTCAGCGTCAACATATGACTGATCTGGCAGGCCTGTAATTCCTTCCATATCGACTGAGACGTATAACTTCATGCTATTCCCCCTTCGTTTATTTCATATTAGTAATTTTCTTTCAATTCTATCACAGATTATTTAAAATTAAAAGACGAAATATATAATAAAAAGGTGTAGAAGCAAATTGCCTCTACACCTTTTTCCATTTTAAGATGTTAACCAACCGTTCTATACAGTAAGTTAATCAACATTAATAAAAAGTTTTCCATCCGCTTCTTGACGGGTTTCGTTCTTGAAGTCATCGACTGCTTTCACTTCAATTACCGCGCCGTCTGCTTTTACATTATTTGTTGCTGTCCAATACCCTTCATAATGTCCTTCAGACGTCTCCATCATTGGAAGCTCTGTTGCATTGGCAACAGTAGCCTTCGCATTTGTAAGTGGTAAATGGATTAAAAACGTTGGTTTCAATCCAGGCTCACTATCAAACTCAACTTTCACACTCTCACCAGCTTCAATGGTTACATCTTCCGTTGGTGTGAGGTTTTCAATTTCAGGACCATCATATTTCACCTGAAGGCTTACACTTTCTTTTGCACTATTTCCAGCCTCATCTACTGCAACAACTTCGATTTCATTCTCTCCATTATCTAGTAGAATCCGTTTAGAATAGTTGCCATCTTCCACTTTAGCCTTCTGTCCATTTACTTCAACGGCATCCAGATGTTCATCTGCAACCGTTCCTTCAACTGTCACTGTTTCGCTATTTGATTTGTCTCCATCTTTCGGATTATCAATCGTTAGTTCTGGTGCTTCTGTATCTAATGTTACGGTTACCGGATCGGAAGTTCCTACCGTATCCCCATCCATTTGAGAGACGGCTGTGATCGCGTTTTCCCCTTCTGTTAATTCAACAGGTAAAGAAAACTTACCATCATCGTCGACTTCTTGTGAAGCCGCCTCTTCACCGTTATTTTCTAGCTGAATTGTTGTTGTGGGAGAAGCAGTCCCTTCCACCGTAACTTCCGATTCATTCGTTAAATTGCCGTCTTCTGGTGAAGTGATTTCTGGTGTCTCAATTTCATAATCGACACGTGCACGGATCATATAGTTTCCTTCATCTGCTGGAGACGCTTCCCAGTCACCAGATACAAACTGATAACTTCTTTCTGCATTCGGACTGTCTTCATCCGTTGCCAATGCAGGCGCTTCGGTGTTTGCATTCGTTTGAATATAAACCATGTAAAAGTCGCCATCCACTTGAATGCTTTCTTTACTTAAATCTACTTCGGTCCAATCCCCTTCATCACGGATTGCTTCTGCATCGATTGGCCCTGCAAGTTTTTCACCTGGTAAACCGTCCTTACCGGATGCATCCCAGACTTCCACGGCAAATTCTGTACCACCTGGCTCAGGGAATTCCTCACCCCAGAATTTAAATACACCGTCTGTTACAACACCTGTATCTTTTCCTTCAGGCAAGGACATTTTTACTGCCCAGCCATTGCCTGCATCATAGAATGCACGTGCATTTTCTGCGGTGCCATCATCATAGCCAATTTCGCCACCTGGATAGGTGTAAAGTGGTTCTAATTCCACATTAACTTCCACATCGCCATCTGCTAAGTTAACTGCTACTTCTTTTCCATGGTAACCACTCGCCAATACTTTTAAGGTATATTCACCTTCATAACCCTCTACGGAGAAATTACCATCTGCATCCGATTCTACTGGAGAAATATTAGCATCTTCTACAAGCATAACGGTTGCATCTTCAATTGGTTCTCCAGTCGCTTCATCCGTAATTGTCCCATTAACCGTATTTTGCGCGATTTGCTCTAAACTAAAATCTACTTCTGATGTTTCGTCTTTCGCAATTGCTGTTGATTGTTCACTTGAATGGAAACCATAAGCTTCCGCTTGCAGGGTGAAATCCCCCGCCGCATGAAGAAGTGAATAGGTTCCATCGTCTGGATCTGTATTTACTGCACGTCCACTTTCAAGTACACTCACTTTTGCTGCCAGTCCGCTTGTATCATCCGCTTTTGCGGAAGTCTTATCACTTTTTGCATGGAGACTGGTTTTATCTTTATCCTTTGATGCGTCTTTATCTTCGCCTGCTCTAGTAACTTGTCCTTCGATCGTTCCAAGCCCATCCTGCATCGAAGAAACCGCATCATATGCATTAACGAGACCGGAACCATATCCATTATTCGGCGCTTCTGGATACTCATCATCGGTTCTTTCAGTTGCGGTATTCATTAAAATTTCTTCCATATCATCTACACTTATATTTCCATCTACCTGTCTTAATAGTAATGCTACGCCTGACACAGCAGGTCCTGCCATTGAGGTACCACTCATCCCACCATATTCACTACCTGGCATGGCGGAACGTATATCGACACCAGGTGCAGCAATATCCGGTTTAATTTCATCGTATGGTGAAGGACCACGTAATGAAAAGTCAGCAATCATATCATCACTGTCTGTTGCACCAGTTGCAAATGATTCCGGATAATTGGATGGTGATGCAACGGAACCAGGTCCACCTGGATTGAATAAATCTGTATTTCCTGCCGAGAATTCAGGGAAAATGCCAGCTGTTCTCCAGGCTTTGACCATGTCCCGATACCATTCATCAAGACCAGGCCCACCACCCCAAGAGTTATTGACAACATCTGGCGCCATATCTACACGCTCGTTTCCATCTGCATCTGTTGGTGCTAGCACCCATTCACCTGCTGCTAATAGATCCGCATCTGTACCGCCACTTTCAGTAAAAGCTTTTACTGCAATAAACTTTGCTCCTGGAGCCACACCGATTTGGTTGGATCCATCTGGTTCACCACCAACCATCGTTCCGATCGTATGTGTACCATGACCAACATCATCATATGGTTCATCTTCACCACCAGTCGCATCGTACCAGTTAAAGTCATGATCAACTTCTTCTGTTTCTGCATCATAACCGCGGTATTTTTCCTTTAGTGCAGGATGATCCCACTGGGCACCCGTATCAATACTGGCCACGACAGTTCCAGAACCATCAATACCTGTATCCCAAACGGCCGGAGCACCAATACGATCAATACTCCATTCTACTTCATCATCTGCATCCTGCACCTTGGCAGATTTTGTATTTTCTTCGACTGGTTTGATTAACTCTCTCTTTTCATTCGGTAAAATCTTCTCTACTTCACTGAATGAAGCTACTTTTTGTGCCACTTCTTTTGTAGCAGTTACAGCCATACCATTTACAATATGATAGGAAGTCACGTCTTCAACATTTCCGTTATCCACTTCCCCATCAAGGTATTGTTGCACATTTTGCTGCGAGCTGATTGCAGTTGATTTTAATTCGGATACCACTGCAGAGCGCTGCGCTAATTCCGCTTTATATGCGGTTATTTTAGACTTTTTAGCTGATGATAAGGCTTTTTTTGCAACCTTTTCAACATCTGCTTGTTCTTCAAATTTAATTAGAAAGGTGACCTTATCATCGTCTTTAAATTCATCCAGTAAACGATCACTTACTTTTGCTTTGGCATTTGTCTGATTATCATTTAATGACTGATGTAACTTCCCGCTGGATTCTGCATTGGCAGCAACTGGTGTAATTAGCGAAAATATCAACAGGAATGATGCCAGTATACTGAACATACTTATTTGACGCTGTCTTTTCCTCTTCAAAGTGAATCCTCCCTCCAAATTTTAAACCCGGTTCGTAAGCAAACGATCTAGTAGATAAATAGATTGCAGTCTCTTAGCCTCCTTTTTTAAAATTATGTTAAGTCATCACTTAACGCCTTCGTTTGTCAAAACTTAGTTGTATCTAAAACCTTAACAAATAAAAACAAAGAATCCTGTCATAATTTGTCGAATAATTTCATAGATCATTAAATTGATAGATTCGAATCAGTTTTTCTCGCTTTTGTTCATAGGATCAAAGTCCCGATAAATTGGACAGCACTTTTCAAAGGTTGGTATAAAAGGGAGGATCTCGTTCATTTATCTTCCGAATAATTTTAAATAATAAGCAATTTATCAAAGATGATCATTTCGACCTGTTTTAAATAAGTTTTATTTTTGCTTTTTTTCCAAATCAATGAAAATAGAAACGAAGAAGGTGATTTTTCCATAAAAAAACAGACAGTACCCTATTTGGTACCATCTGTTTGTATTAGGTTGTTTAATTATTCAGCTGCCATGCTTTCGCTTTGATAATCTTTTTGTACATCTGGGTTGACAGTATCCTCATTATCGTCAATACGCTCAATCTCTGCACCTAGTGAAGCTAATTTACCCACTAAATCTACATAGCCTCTGTCAAGATGCTTTAATTCTGTTACACGTGTTAAACCATCAGCACCCAATCCAGCTAGAATAAGTGCAGCAGCTGCACGTAAATCTGTTGCAGCTACTTCTGCTCCTTGTAGTGTGGATGGTCCTTCAATAATGACACTGCGTCCTTCGATTTTCATTTTTGCGTTCATGCGGCGGAATTCCTCCACATGCATAAATCGGTTTTCAAATACAGTTTCCGTAATTACACTTGTACCTTCCGCACTCAACATCAATGCCATCATCTGGGATTGCATATCTGTTGGAAAGCCGGGATGTGGCAATGTTTTAATATCGGTTGCCTTTAATTCTTTCGGGCCGATAATGCGAATACCGTTTCCTTCTTCTTTAACAACTACGTCCATTTCTTCCAATTTAGAAATAACAGATCGTAAATGTTCACTCACTGCATTTTCAATAAGCACATTTCCACCGGTAATTGCCGCTGCAACCATAAAAGTACCTGCTTCAACACGGTCTGGAATAATCGAATGCTCCGCGCCATGTAATGTTTCAACACCATGAATGCGGATTGTTTCAGTTCCCGCACCAACAACTTTGGCACCCATTTTATTTAAATAATTGGCTAAGTCAACAATTTCAGGCTCTTTTGCACTGTTTTCGATGATTGTTTTCCCATCGGCCAAAGCTGCAGCCATCATAATATTTTCTGTTGCGCCAACACTCGGCATATCCAGATAAACCTTAGCACCCTTAAGACGTCCTGCTACACTTACCTCGATAAAACCATTACCGACGTGTACATCTGCGCCCATCGCTTCGAATCCTTTTAAATGTAAATCAATTGGGCGTGATCCAATTGCACATCCACCAGGCATCGCAACTTTCGCATGACCATACCGGGCCAATAATGGTCCCAGCACAAGAACAGATGCACGCATTTTACGTACATATTCAAATGGTGCTTCCGTCATTAACTTTTTGGAAGCATCTACCTCAATGGTGTTTGTGTGATTGTTAAACTTTACGTCAGCATTCATATTTTTTAAAACTTCATTGATTGTATAAACATCAGCTAGAACCGGGACATCTGTAATTGTACTCTTTCCTTCACTTGCGCTAAGACTTGCGGCGATAACAGGTAGAACTGCATTCTTAGCACCTTCAACTTTAACTGTGCCGTTTAACTTGTGTCCACCTCTTACGATGATTTTTTCCATGATTCATAATCTCCTTCAGATCCATTTTCACTATATTAATATTCATTGATTAGGATAGGTGTGCCTATCGTGTATTTCGGATGTTCATCTGCATTCTCTGTAACAGCTACTTGTACGTTCATTTGGGTCCCGTTTATGGAAAAGCTATGTACCCATACAGGGTTATACCCGTAAAATATTTTTTTATGCGTTGAATTTTTGATTGTGTCTAATTGTGTATGTTGTTGTTGAATATTAAAGTAATTTGCAAAACCTTCTAAAAAACCGTCACTATCTATTATAGCATCACCTTGTGTTGTCAGACAAGTATATGCCTTAACAGAATCTGTGAACAATTGGTGACCGAGTATTTCTTTTTCAGTTTGATAGATTGCTTCAATTGATTTGTTCCATGAGTTTCCTTTGATAACGGCGATTAATTCCGGTGGATACGCCTCATCATTCGGGAGAATCACTTCATAAGATACGGTGATACCACCCTTTTTATGCATGTCCTCAGCTAAATATTTTTTCACATCATTATCCACTGTCACAGTAAATTCATTATCTTTACTTATGGTTGCTATCATACCCTCTATATCTTCTTTACTGATCGTTTCTTTCCACGTAACTTCCCATTCTTCAACCTGCATATTTGCTTCGGTAACAAAGGTTGCAATGTCATGCAGTTCATCTGATTCTATATCTTGTGCCATTGTATTTGTTGTTAAGCATAAAAATAATAATGCTACTAGTATGATTTTCTTCATAAAAATCCCCTGCCTTCATCTATAATAGCTATAGTATGAACAGGGGAATCTATTTACATACGGTACAATTTGCGACAAAATAATAGATTATCAGTCTATGTGGAAAGGCCTGCCAATTAGCACGTGCGCTTTAGAAAAGATACAGCAGATCCCTAGACCATTGAACGAGTTCAATGACAAATCTGCTTACACCTGTCCCGATGACAATTGTAATAAACACAAGTAATATTTTTGCCTCTGTCACGTGTCCTTTTCTAATAACAGCATCAAAATTAATCGACAGGATTACTCGCCAGGTTATATAGATAAAAAGCAGATGTGATATGATACTAAATAATGCTGTTTGTCCGATTGAGAGCATAAGAACCACCTTAAATTAATTTGCTATATGTAACTTTGCCATGTTTGTTTCTAAAAGTCAACGGTTTTTGTATGGCGTGATTTATTTTTAGATGTGGATTAAATAATGTAACAATTTCCGGCTCATTTCCCGGGAAATATCGACATAATCTGTAGGGAAATATGAAGGATGAGCTGACGAAACATTTTTCAATGGGGCGGGGGCTTGCTTTACTGCAAATAAAAATCTCTTACAACAGCAAGTTATAAGAGATCTTCATTTAATTTGAAACATCTAAGCGATTCATTGCTCGTTTGAGTGCTAATTCAGCCCTTTGGTAGTCAACATGATCCTGTTGCATCTGAAGGCGGCGTTCCGCACGTTCTTTAGCTTCTTCGGCGCGCTGTACGTTGATGTCTGAAGGTGTTTCCGCAGATTGAGCAAGTATTGTTACTTTATCTGGTCTGACCTCTAGAAATCCACCGTTGACAGCAACATGTTCCACACCATCACCACGTTTCAAACGAACTGCACTGATTGTCAGTGGAGCTACCAGTGGAATGTGTCCTGGCAGGATGCCAAGTTCACCGTTTTCGGCTTTACAGCTAACCATCTCAAAGTCATCTTCCAAAACCGGACCATCAGGAGTAACAACACTCACAGTTAGTGTTTTCAATGTAACCCCTCCTCAGACTTGCGAAGGAAGACAGGAATGATAATTAAATTCATCATTCCGATCGATCCAACCTTCTGCATCTGTCTATTATTCCATACCTTTTGCTTTTTCAACTACTTCTTCTATGCGTCCTACTAAACGGAATGCGTCCTCAGGTAGGTCATCATATTTTCCGGATAAGATTTCTTTAAATCCTTTAATTGTTTCACTTACAGGTACATAAGAACCTTTTTGACCTGTAAACTGTTCAGCAACATGGAAGTTTTGGGATAAGAAAAATTGTACACGGCGTGCGCGGGATACAACTAATTTGTCTTCATCACCAAGCTCATCCATACCAAGGATCGCAATGATATCCTGTAATTCTTTGTAGCGTTGTAATGTTCGTTGAACTTCTGCTGCTACTTCATAGTGCTCTTCCCCTACTACTTCAGGGTCCAATGCACGTGATGTTGATGCCAGTGGATCTACCGCTGGATAGATACCTTGTTCAGATAAGCTACGGTCCAAGTTGGTTGTTGCATCAAGGTGAGCGAACGTTGTAGCTGGTGCTGGGTCTGTATAGTCATCCGCAGGCACGTAAATCGCTTGGATTGACGTTACAGATCCTTTATCTGTTGATGTGATACGCTCTTGCAATTGGCCCATTTCTGTTGCAAGTGTTGGCTGATAACCAACTGCAGAAGGCATACGGCCAAGTAATGCAGAGATTTCCATACCAGCTTGTGTGAAACGGAAAATATTATCGATAAAGAACAAAACGTCTTGTCCTTGTTCATCACGGAAATATTCGGCCATTGTCAGACCTGTTAATGCTACACGCATACGTGCTCCAGGCGGTTCGTTCATTTGTCCGAATACCATCGCTGTTTTTTCAATAACACCTGAGTCTTTCATTTCATAGTAAAGGTCATTACCTTCACGTGTACGCTCACCAACACCGGCGAATACAGAAATACCGCCGTGCTCTTGAGCAATATTGTTAATTAATTCTTGAATCAATACCGTTTTACCAACACCGGCTCCGCCAAATAAACCGATTTTACCACCTTTAATATATGGTGCTAATAGGTCGACAACTTTGATACCTGTTTCCAAAATTTCTGTATCGGTCGTCAAATCTTGAAAATCTGGTGATTTGCGGTGAATAGGGTCTAAACGTGTATCGGCTGCCAATGGTTCATCAAGGTCAATTTTATCACCTAGTACATTAAATACTCGACCTAATGTAACATCTCCAACTGGTACAGATATTGGTTTTCCCTGATTCTGTACCAATGCCCCACGTTTTACACCATCTGTAGAGTCCATAGCGATAGCTCTTACAGTATTATCACCTAAATGAAGTGCTACTTCCAATGTAAGTGTCGCTGCTTCACGTTCTTCTGTCGCTTCAATTTGGACTGTTAATGCATGATAAATAGCTGGGAGCTGTCCGTCGTCGAATTTCACGTCAACAACAGGTCCCATAACTTGTGTAATGTGTCCAGTGCTCATCGGTTTCCCTCCTTACTAACTTTCGAAAATCCAGCGCTTCGCTTTATGTTACTTAGCAAAAGCGCCATCTTATGTTTATCATTATATTTTTATTCCAGTGCTGCCACGCCACCGATAATCTCGGTGATTTCTTGTGTAATAGCTGCCTGGCGTGCTCTGTTGAAAGATAATGTCAGATCGTCAATAAGATCGTTCGCATTATCAGTTGCACTCTTCATCGCGGTCATACTTGCTGCGTGCTCACTCGCTTTAGCATCCAGTAGAGCGCCAAATATTAAGCTTTCAGCGTATTGTGGTAAAAGCACTTGTAAAATTTGCTCTTGGTTCGGTTCGTATTCATAATCACTGCTGGAAGCACTGCTTTCAATGTTTGTAATTGGTAACAGTGTTTTCATTGTTACATCTTGTGTAATCGCACTTACGTAGTGATTATAGATAATGACCAGTTCATCAATTTCCTCATCACTGAACATTTGAACAGTATCAGAAGCCAGATCTTTAATTTCAGAGAAACGCGGCTGGTCTGCTACCCCTAAAACACTCAAAGCAACAGGAATTTCTCTCTTCTTACAAAAATCATATCCCATGCGGCCAACAGCGATAACCGTGTATTCATCTGTTGACTGATGGTTTTCCTGAATCGTTTTTTGCAGTTGTTTTAAAATATGACTATTATAAGCACCTACAAGACCACGATCAGATGTAATGACAAGATATCCTGTCTTTTTTACTTCCCGTTTACTGAGCATCGGATGCGAGACGTCTGTACTACTGTTGGCAATACTTGCTACAACTTCCTGCATCTTTTCACTATAGGGAATATATGCTTTGGTATTTCGTTCTGCTTTACTCATTTTCGAGGCAGATACCATTTGCATTGCATTCGTAATCTTTTTGGTCTTTTTGGTCGAGTTAATTCGACCTTCAATATCTCTTAGTGATGCCAAGCTTTTCACCACCCTTTCATGTAAAAGGTTGCCTGATCTTATTAATTAGCAGACAAGTTCAGTTTTCACTTTACTGAACTCGTCGTCTGCGTTTACGAATTTATTCAGTCGCTAAAAATGTTTTCTTAAATGATTCAACTGCATCGTTCATATCTTCTGTTTCTGGAAGTTTTCCAGTGTCGCGGATAGAGGCTAACAATTCTTTACGGTTACCATCTAACCAGACATGGAATTCATCTTCAAAACGAACAATATCTTTGATGGCAATGTCGTCAAGGAAACCTTTCGTCAATGCATAGATGATCATGACTTGTTTTTCCACAACGAGTGGTTTATGCAAGCCTTGTTTTAGAACTTCCACCGTACGTTCCCCGCGACCAAGTTTTGCTTGTGTTGCTTTATCAAGGTCTGAACCAAATTGTGAGAATGCTTCTAGTTCACGGAATGATGCAAGGTCAAGTCTTAATGTACCTGCTACCTTCTTCATTGCTTTAATTTGTGCAGATCCACCAACACGGGACACAGAAAGCCCTGGGTTAATTGCTGGACGAACACCGGAGAAGAAGAGATCTGATTGTAAAAAGATCTGTCCATCTGTGATCGAGATCACGTTTGTCGGGATATAGGCAGAAATATCGCCTGCTTGTGTTTCAACAAATGGTAATGCTGTTAATGATCCACCACCAAGTGCGTCACTCAGTTTGGCTGCACGTTCCAATAAACGGGAGTGCAAGTAGAATACATCCCCAGGGAATGCTTCACGACCTGGAGGACGACGTAATAGTAAAGAAAGTTCACGATATGCTACCGCTTGTTTCGATAAATCATCATAAACAACAAGTACGTGTTTCCCGTTGTACATGAATTCCTCACCCATGGATACACCAGCATACGGCGCTAAGTACAGTAATGGTGCAGGATCAGATGCACCTGCAGATACAACGATTGTGTAATCCAGTGCCCCATAACGGCGGAATGTCTCTACCGTACTGCGAACTGTGGATTCTTTCTGACCTATTGCGACATAAATACAAATCATGTCCTGGTCTTGCTGGTTAATGATGGCGTCTACCGCAACCGTTGTTTTACCGGTTTGACGGTCTCCAATAATAAGCTCACGTTGACCACGACCGATTGGTACAAGTGCGTCTATTGCTTTAATACCTGTTTGTAATGGTTCGTCAACTGATTTACGATCCATAACACCTGGTGCAGCTGCCTCGATTGGGCGTGTTTTTGATGTTTCAATTGGACCTTTTCCATCAATTGGTTGACCTAGTGGGTTCACCACACGACCTAACAATTCTTCTCCAACAGGTACTTGCATAATCCGGCCTGTACGACGAACTTCATCGCCTTCTTTTATCTCTGTGTATGGTCCAAGAATAACAACACCAACATTACTTTCCTCTAGGTTTTGTGATAATCCCATCACACCGTTTGAAAACTCAACAAGTTCTCCCGCCATTACATTATCAAGACCGTGAACCCTTGCGATACCATCACCGATTTCGATAACTGTGCCGACATCACTTACTTCAATATCTGCATCGAAAGTTTCGATCTGCTGTTTGATCAGTGTACTGATTTCTTCAGCTTTAATGCTCATACCATTTCACCCCTATCATCATTAATTTGCAGTTACGATATTCTGTTTGATACGTTTTAGTTTTCCACTAACCGATCCATCATAAATTGTGTTGCCTATTCTGATTTTAACTCCACCGACAAGCGATGGGTCAACGATGTTATGGATGTCAAACGTACTTTTGTTAAATCGTTTCACGAATGACGCCACAAGTGCTTGTCTTTCGGGATTGGATAACTTACGGACAGAATATACCGTTGCTTCTGCAATTCCTTTCGCATCATTATACAAGTAGATAAAATGCTCAATCATGGATGGCGTGATCATAATTCGATGCCGCTCTACGAGGATTTTCAAAGTGTTAACGATATCTGTGTTAAGGCTTTGAAATACTTCATCCAGAAATTGTTGCTTTCTCGTTTTTGCAATCCGAGGATGCTCCAGGATTGTATATAGCTTACTATTCTTTTCAAATACTTCTTTCACGGTCTGTAACTCTTCAACAAATTGTTCCAGAACCGCTTTTTCATTTCCAAGTTGAAAGAGAGCTTCGGCATAACGTTTAGCAACTACCGTTTCACTCATAGCTCTTCTCCTACCTCTTTAATGTAATCATTGATCAGTTTCTCCTGATCCTGTGCGCTAATTTCCTTCTCAATCACTTTGCTTGCAATGAGAACAGATAAGGAAGCAACTTTATCTTGTAGTGCTTGCAGGGCTTTTTCTTTCTCGTTTTGAATTTCTTCCTGTGCAGACTTTTTAATGCGGTCCGCCTCTAAACGAGCCGATTCAACAATATCTTTCTCTTGTCTGACGCCGGCCTCTTTTGCATCTTCTATCATTTGTTGTGCTTCTTGTTTTGTTTGTTTTAATTGTTCTGCAGCTTCTTTTGCTGATTTCTCTGCTGCCGCACGACTTTGTTCGGCCGTTTCTATTTCACTTGCAACATAATCTTCCCGTTTCTGCATCATGTCCATAACTGGACCCCAAGCGAATTTCTTCACTAAGAAAAGCAATACGAGGAAGAAGACCAGTTGTACGAGCATATCTCCTACGCGAAAACCGCCTAATGCAGCATAAATCATGGAATAATCAGTGAATGTTTGCACAGAATTCACTCCTTTCACCTTCATTAGTGAATGTTACATATTTGCTTTATTGCCCGTCTTTATAAACAACGGCGAAGCTTCGACTATGGAAGTGTATCTTCGCCATTATAGTTCTTTGTCTTTACTAATTGTTCAAGGCGCTCGATTACATGACCATTAATGCGATAACTACCGCGATGATCGGCATTGCCTCAACTAAACCAACACCTATAAACATGGTTGTTTGTAATGACCCTTTTAGTTCTGGTTGACGAGCAATCCCCTCAACCGTACGACTTACAATCAAACCGTTACCTACACCAGCACCAAGTGCCGCCAATCCTACTGCTATTGCAGCTGCTAAAGCTCCCATAATATAAATCCTCCTCAAAATAGTTATAATAAGTTATACAATAATTTCCGGTTCCAACAGTCATTCTGCCAGAACTGGTGAATTAACAATTTTAATGTTCCGCAGTGACTTTGTGCGAAATATAAACCATTGACAGCATCGTGAAAATAAATGCCTGGATTCCGCCAATAAAGATACTAAATCCTTGCCATGCCAGGAATGGGATAAAACCCCCAATAGCACCCCAAAAACCGGATGTTACCAGTCCAACTAACAATGCTAAAAGTACTTCCCCGGCAAATAAGTTACCAAATAGACGAAGACCCAATGTTAACGTGTTTGCAAATTCCTCAACAATCTTAATTGGAAAAAGTGGCCACATTGGTCGGAAGTAATCTTTTACATATTCTTTTCCACCACGCATCTTAATCCCATAAAAGTGAGACAAGACGATTACCATTGCAGCTAAAGTGAGGGTAATTCCCGGATCAGCTGTTGGTGATTTCCACCATATTTCGTCATTATAAACACCGTTCGTCATAACACCTAGTAGGTTCCCAACTAAAATGTATGTAAATAGTGTTAGTCCCAATGGAAGAAAAACCTTTCCTGTTTTCCAGTCCATTGTGTCATTGATAATCCCTTTGACAAAATCAAGGATCCATTCCATAAAATTTTGTACACCAGTAGGCTTCATCTTTAGCTTTCTCGCTCCGAGCATGCATAGAACGAATACAATTAGTGAAGTTACTGCAATCATAAGTACGTTAGATAAATTAAAATCAAGCCAGGATATTCCAAATACATTTTCTACAATTGGTGCTCCATGATCCACCATATTCACCCCGCTTTCAAGCACGATTTTCTACCTTTTTACAAGAAGAATTTCACTTCTTCTTAAAGTGGCTTACAGCAAAATCCAGCGTGATCACCAGATAGGATGTCATCAAACCGATTAAAACGGCAATAACATTAAAATATTCATCAAATCGCAGTGCAATAATGACCACCAATGCCGCTGCTGCAAAACGTGACATTGTTCCAATCCCTTTTACAGGTTGCTTTTCTGCTACTGCTCCTGTAAAATCAACAATCTTCTTTTGTAAAAGCCATAAGTTATATAAACTAACGGCACTTCCTAACAGAAGCCCGAGGAATATCGTCAAGTAAGGAGTAAATCCTGCCCCAAGCACTAGTATTGCGAGGAGATAGAACATCCACTTCCGTTGCCGGGCTGCCATACTTTCATATTCCGTCATGTTTTACGCTTCTCCCTTAAAATAAAACGATCATCGTGGTATGAACAACCAACAATTTTACAATGCCATTTTTCTTGCAATTCACACAAAAAATGCCATGAAATTAAAATTGTAAACCCATTCATGCACACTCTACAATTTTACCTTAGCCACACCTTTGTTGTCAATCGATTATAGACTTTTATTCATTTGCACCTTTGTTCAATGTGCACATATGATTTAAGGCGGACAAAAGCAGGCAAATTGCGGCATGTTTTCCACTCTACCTGCTATTATAGCGGATTTTCTTTACAGTGATTATGAACTTTTTGTGAACAACTGTACATAACATTTTTATTCAATGTATACAGGGGTTTCATAGCTTTCAAATGTGCCATCCTCCAAATAGACTGTAATCAGTGCTGTGTATGACCCTGGCTCTCCTATTTCCGCTTGTTTTAATTCTCCCTCATTCATACCAACGGTTAAATCATCCGCTTCTAATAATGTACGTTGATAAATCAATGATTCTGGGTCGTACAAATCCACTTCCACATGTTTGGTTGGATCGGTCACATATAATTGATAAGCATATTGATTGTCGGAAAAAGGTTTTAATGCAAAATCAAATCCCATCGCCTTCGGGTTATCTGCTGTTTTATTTACAAACAAATATGGCAATTGGAATGCTTCATCCTCTCCCTCTAATGTCAACCATCCTTGGTGGATCCCATCATCCAAAAGTGACGTCGTAATACTCAATTCAATTGGAATGGTCTTGCTTTCGTTTTTTTTCAGCGTAAATGTTTGCGGTAGCTTCCAGCTCATTCCTTGTTGTTTTTTTGGAACATGAAATACATATGTTTGTCGTTTATTTGTTGTGTTTTCAATCGTCATGTTGACTTTTTTCGTATCCAGGTAGTCATCCATTTTTCCAAATGCCAACTCGGGCTGTTCGATAATTGTCTTTGCAGCGATTGCTTCGCCGGGCTGAACCATGCCCATTCCTTGGATATTTGGTGCAATCGGCACATCATTTTCATCTTTATATTGCGTCGCCGTTGTTTTTATGGCACCAAATATTTGCTCATTGGACCAATTAGGGTGGGCCTCTTTAATTAAAGCAACGACACCCGTAATATGTGGTGCGGCCATACTCGTCCCTTGGAGTTCCTGATAACCGTCAGG
This sequence comes from Virgibacillus halotolerans, assembly GCF_016908515.1. Classification (GTDB taxonomy): domain Bacteria; phylum Bacillota; class Bacilli; order Bacillales; family Amphibacillaceae; genus Virgibacillus_M; species Virgibacillus_M halotolerans. The sequence goes on along the minus strand of NZ_JAFBEA010000009.1, from coordinate 102,839 downwards.
AACGGTACTTTTAATATTGGTTCCGGGTGCAAGAATATCTGGTTTGATATGCCAATTGACTGCTACTGGTCCTCTGGAACTAAAGTTGGCGATACCGGCGTCGCTCTCTTGATAGGTTGTTTCGAGATTTAATGCATGCTTTTCCATCTCCTTCAGCAGCCATGTGCCATCCTGTTTCGTTAGTGCCACGACTGGAATATTGATGGGGTCATCTTCATTTTCTACCATACCTTGGAACATGCCCTTTTCATTATTATAAATAGCGACAGCAACTGCACCTTCCTCTTCGGCCGCTTTTGCCATGTCATAAAAGGGGATGTCACTTCTTTCGATTAATGCGATCTTTCCTCTTGGGTTTTCTTTTGTTTCGCTCATATCGACGATTGGATAAGATCGATCCAGCTGCCAAGGGATAGCGCCTTGCATTGGGTATAAGGCAATCTTCTTATCGGCACGTCCTTCATACAAAAACGGAACCTGTTCCGCATTTTCTGCTGCGCCTACTCCAATCGCCTTTGTTGCGGTTGCCGGTGCGCCTACTGTCCAGTTATCCGGGCCATCATTTCCATTCGCAATCACAACGGAGACTCCAAGATCTGCTGCCCGATTAACTGCCACACTGGTAGGGTAGTCAGGCCCATTCACTGTATTTCCTAAAGATAAATTGATCACGTCCACCCCGTCTGCCACAGCCTTTTCCATTGCCGCTATTACTTGCACAGAGGAACCCATGCCGCCGGGCCCAAGCGCACGGTAGGCATATATATCAGCATCCGGTGCGACGCCTGTTAATTCACCATTCCCAGCAATAATTCCCGCCACATGTGTCCCATGTAAGGTTGGCATCCCTTGTTCTGGGGTCGTTTCCATGGGGTCGTCATCCAGGTCAACGAGGTCATATCCACGGATAAAATTTTTGCTTAAGTCTGGGTGATTATAATCGATGCCGGTATCCACGACACCAACTTTTACACCCTTCCCGGTATAGTTCGTTGTATTTAAATCTCCGGGCATCACTGTATTGGGATTAGCTTCTGTCAAATTCGATGGGAGGTCAGTGGTCGCTTCATAGGTCTTCGCTGTATTGATCGTCTTCACGAAGTCCAGTTCACTTATTTTTTCAAGCTTTTCAGGAGCTGCTTTAAGTGCTAATCCATTAAATAGTTTCTCATAGACAGCGATTACTTCTATGTATGGATAATAAGTTTCCAAGTATGCTTTATGTTCTTGAGGGTTCCCTTCGACCTCAATAATTACGGATTCAAGATTTTCATCGTTTTCCATTTCCACATCTGTTGTCGGAATCGCTGTAAGGATGTTTAGGAATGTGCATATAGATAAGAAAAGGTGCATGGGTGATGGTTCTCCTTTTTTTGTTTAGCTTTTGGATAAAAGTGGAGAAACATACATGATTGGGGAATTTTTTATATAAAGTGCTTATAAGAAGAAAAAAAGTCCTAGCAAATTTCGCTAGGATAACTGCACAACTAATGTGGTGGTATATGATTATGTTGCGTCGTATCCTGCATTGCATTGGTTTCGTCAGTCTCATAAACATTATCATCGTAAAATTGATAGTTATAGTAATACATCGCACCTAAACCGCCTTCACTGATCATATTAGCTACGCGCTGTCTATATTCCAGTGTCTTTTCATCCACAAGATTCGTTTGTTCTTGTGCCACGGTTCTCTCCTCCTCTCTTATCTTATTTTATCATATACATATGATGAATCACATTATTCTGACTCCATTATCCATAAAAAACAGCTTGTTATCTTATCTTGATAACAAGCTGTTTTGCTTACAGGTAAAGAAACTATAAATGAATGGCGCGCTAATACCCACCGCTCCAGAAATATACTACGCTTTTCCCATAAGAGTCTACGTATATTTCTTCCGCTCTGGTGAATAGTTGATTCTTGACAGTTATCTATCCTTGCATGATTAAAAAAGGAAGCAAGGGGAAAGCCGCTGATTTTTCCTTTTTAGAGAAAGAAGGTTACCTTAGAATATCACGGATGGCCGCGGAAGGTAGTCGACTCCTGCGGGAAAAGCAACAAGTCTTTATGGTGGGACGAGTTAGCGCAGTCCCAACTGAAGATCCCGCAGAAAGCGTTCTTTGCTTTCGAGGAAGCTGAAGTGTTGCCCGCGGAAAGCGACTACCTGGAGCGGACGTCCTACTTGATAAAGGATCCATAAGAAACAAGTGATTTTCTCGGTTTTTCTTAACTGCCAAAATAATCTACAATAGCGTCTGCTATCCGTCTTGATGCTTCGCCATCGCCATATGGGTTCGATGCTTTGGCCATTTGATCATGTGCTGTTTGATCAGCTAACAGTTCATGGGCCAGATTAAAAATCGTATCCTCATCTGTTCCAGCTAACTTCAATGTCCCAGCGGTGATTCCTTCTGGTCGTTCCGTTGTATCACGTAAAACCAACACAGGTACACCAAGGGAAGGTGCCTCTTCCTGCACACCCCCAGAATCCGTAATAATCAGGTGTGCATGTGCTGCAAAGTTATGAAAATCGATAACGTCGAGCGGTTCAATTAATTGAATACGGTCATCATTTCCTAAAATACTCGCAGCCGTTTTCCTGACAACCGGGTTTAAGTGTACAGGATAAATCACTTGAATATCATCATGCGCTTCAACAAGTCGCTTCACTGCACGAAACATTTGCTGCATGTTATCGCCGAGGTTTTCCCTGCGATGGGCTGTCATCAAAACAAGTCGTTTATCACCCAAAGCGTCCAGCACCGGGCTCGTGTAGGCTTCATTTACCGTTGTTTTTAGCGCGTCGATTGCTGTATTACCTGTTACATAGATCCGATCTGCTGGTTTACTTTCATTCAATAGATTTTGTTTAGCCATCTCTGTTGGTGAAAAATGTAAATCCGCCATAATACCGGTAAGCTGACGATTCATCTCTTCCGGATAAGGTGAATACTTATTCCATGTACGTAGTCCAGCTTCCACGTGACCAACAACAATTTGATTGTAATAGGCTGCAAGCGAAGCCGCAAATGTTGTCGTTGTGTCTCCATGTACGAGTACGATATCGGGATTCGTTGCCTTCATCACTTCATCCAACCCCTCAAGCGCGCGGGTCGTAATTTGTGCAAGTGTCTGGTTTTGCTTCATGATATTTAAATCATAATCCGGTGTTATATGAAAGATATCCAATACCTGATCCAGCATTTCACGATGCTGCGCTGTAACCGTAACGATTGGCTCGAATTCCTGTGGACGTGTTTTCAATTCACGTACAAGCGGCGCCATTTTAATCGCCTCTGGCCTTGTACCAAATATCGTCATCACTTTAATACGCTTCTCCATCATCGTCTCTCCATTAATTTACTTTGTACCAAACAGGCGATCACCCGCGTCACCAAGTCCTGGGACAATATAGCCTTTATCATCTAATGCTTCGTCAAGTGCACCTAAATATATATCAACATCCGGATGTTCTTCCTGGATTTTTTCCACGCCCTCAGGAGCAGCCACCAAACACATGAGCTGAATGTTCTTCGCACCACGCTTTTTCAAGGAATGGATGGCATCGTTTGCTGAACCTCCTGTTGCAAGCATCGGATCAAGCACGATCAATTCACGTTCGGAAATGTCAGACGGTAACTTAATATAATATTCTACCGGTTCTAATGTTTTCGGATCACGATATAAGCCAACATGACCTACTTTGGCTGCTGGAATCAAGTTTAACATGCCATCGACCATGCCCAATCCCGCACGTAAAATAGGGATAAGCCCAATTTTTTTACCAGCTAATACCTTCGCGTTTGTTTCCTTAACTGGTGTTTCGATCGTTTTAACTTGTAGCGCTAAATTTCTTGTGATTTCAAAAGCCATCAATGTTGCAACTTCATCAACCAATTCACGGAACTCTTTTGTTCCTGTGTTTTTATCCCTTATGTACGTTAATTTGTGTTGAATTAACGGATGATCCAGTACGAAAACCTTTGACATTTGCCGCTCACTCCTTCGAATTTGTTGTATCTTTAAAATTGTACTGAAAAAACTCCCAGCTTTCAAGTTAATATATGTTCTTATAATAATTTACGACAAACGAAAAGGATATCCACGCTAAAAAAGGGATATCCTCTTCTTCCGTTTTATGCATATAATGGACGTTTGTTAGTTAAACCAATTACGCGCTCTTCTGCTTCTTTTAATGTCGCTTCGTCTTCGTGGTTTTTTAACGTAAGAGAAATGATTGCTGCGATCTCCTTCATTTCCGCTTCAGCAAATCCACGCGTCGTGACTGCCGCTGTACCGATACGTACACCACTTGTTATAAAAGGACTTGCTGTATCAAATGGAATCGTATTTTTGTTGGTTGTTATACCGATTTCATCTAAAACTTGCTCAGCTACTTTTCCTGTCAGGCCAAGTGGCGTAACGTCAAGTAATAACAAATGATTATCTGTTCCACCTGAAACAACACGTACACCCGCTTCAGTTAATGCATCATGTAAACACTGTGCATTTTTAATAATTTGTTCTGTATAGACTTTGAAATCATCTGATAAAGCTTCTTTAAATGATACTGCCTTGGCTGCAATCACATGCATTAATGGGCCGCCTTGCATACCAGGGAATACTGCCTTATCAATTTTCTTTGCAAAGTCTTCTTTACATAAAATCATTCCGCCACGTGGACCACGTAGTGTCTTATGCGTTGTTGTCGTTACGAAATCTGCATATGGTACTGGGTTTTGGTGTAAACCTGTAGCAACCAGTCCTGCGATATGTGCCATATCAACCATTAAATAAGCATCTACAGCATCAGCGATTTCACGGAATTTAGCAAAATCAATTGCACGCGAGTAGGCACTTGCACCAGCAACAATCATTCTTGGTTTTACTTCTTTCGCCTTCTCCAGCACCACATCATAATCCAGCTGTTCCGTTTCTTTATCAACACCATAGTCAACAAAATTATATAATTTACCGCTGAAGTTCACCGGGCTACCGTGTGTTAGATGTCCACCATGGTTTAAGTTCATTCCCAGAACCGTGTCACCTGGCTCGAGCACTGAAAAGTAAACCGCCATGTTGGCCTGTGCGCCAGAATGCGGTTGAACATTGACGTGTTCCGCATCGAATAGTTGCTTCGCACGATCACGAGCAAGGTTTTCTACTACGTCGACATGTTCACAACCACCATAGTATCTTTTTCCTGGATAACCTTCCGCATATTTGTTGGTTAAAACAGAGCCCATTGCCTCCATTACCGCTTCAGATACAAAGTTTTCTGACGCGATTAGCTCAATTTTCTCCTGCTGACGATTCTTTTCTGCTTGGATTGCTTCGAATAGTTCATGATCTGCTTGTTTCACATGTTCCATATTATGTAGCCTCCCGTTTTTTGTTTTTATAATTAAAATATGTATGCCGCCCACGATGCTTTTTTGCCAGCCATGCAGGCGAATACTATTATAGTGGCTCTTTTCGTATCCTGTTGTTATCCCAGCCCTTACCACCCACTGAATAGCAACAATATTTTATAAAACAGCTATTATATTTCATCATCAAAGCTTGGTGATTAATATTGTGCCCGTTCGCCACCGATTAATTTCGGTCGCGTTCTGGCGCCATTTACTCGCGCTTCCCCAATGCTTCTCTGATCGAATCTTAGTGGAACAGCGACCGGTTTTAAATGCATGCCGATCATGGTTTCACCAATGTCTAGCCCAGCATCTGCCCGAATATGTTCCACGACAACCGGGTTATCCATATGTTTATAGGCGTAAGATGCCATTGAACCGCCCGCCGTCGGGATTGGTACAACAGCCACTTCATCATAAGCGTAGGCTTTTGCCGTTTCTTTTTCTATTACAATTGCACGGTTCAAATGTTCACAGCACTGAAATGCAAGTTGGATTTGTTTTTGCTGTGCAAGCTTTTTCAATCCCCGAAACAGAATGGCTGCAATCTCCTCACTCCCGGAAGTTCCAATATGTTTACCGGCAACTTCACTTGTTGAACAACCGATTATGAACAGGTCACCCGCTTCTAAATAGTCACTGCTGATCCATCCATTTACTAATGACTCTAAATCCTGTTCCACTTTATTTCGTGTATTTGTCATGTGAAGCTCACCTGCCATTTATTGATCTTCGTATGTCGTAATTTTCCCGATTCGATTGGCGTGACGTCCCCCATCAAATGCTGTGTCCAGCCAAACTTCAGCAATCTCTCTTGCTAGCCCCGGCCCAATTACACGTTCACCAAGTGCAATCGCATTGGAGTCATTGTGCTGACGGGTTAATTTCGCACTATACACATCATGGGTCAACGCGCAGCGAACACCCTTCACCTTATTTGCAGCAATCGACATGCCTATGCCTGTCCCACATATAAAAATACCGCGGTCAAATTCACCACTTGCAATCCGTTCTGCAGCTGGAAGTGCATAATCCGGATAATCGACGGACGTTTCACAGCTGCAGCCTGTATCCTCATAGTCGATTCCCTTTTCTTCTAAAAGTGCTTTGATTTCGTTACGGATGGTCATTCCTGCATGGTCTCCGGTAATAATGACTTTCATGATTTATTCGCACCCTTTCTTTAAACGCTATATGTTATTTAATTTGTGGATTTACTCCTAAAGTTTCAGACTTAGACGTTTTGGAGATAAATTATATTTTTTTAAGGAGCAGATCTATATATTCGTCTAGTTCATCAATGGTCTCCTGATATACTTTTAAATCGCCGCCGAACGGATCAGAAATATCATAACTAATGATGCAGGACTCCAGTTTTCTAATATGGTCAATATCTTTCACTAGCTTTTTTTCAAGCAATTGGTTGAGCTGTGTTTGACTCATTTTACGCTCATTCTGTTGAATGATATGGCTCCGTTTTTCTTCATAATCAGCATAAGCCTTTTTTAATTCTTGCCATACTTTTTTATCGTCATCTGACGCATATTCTTTTAAAGTGAAAAACTTATCTTGAAAGTCGGGATAATCCATGATCAGTGTCCGTTTATGGTTGGTCGTCATGGTTAATACAATATCCGCCCAATTTAACAGGTTGTTTGTTACCGGCTGTGAATAATGATCCAGCGCAATGTTACGCTGTGCTAACGCCTGAATTGCATACTGATTTGCATGCTGATTTTTACCAGCAAAAATACCGGCAGACTGCACCTCAGCTTCTGGTAACCTATTTTTCAGCAAGGATGCTGCCATCGGACTTCGACATGTATTCCCTGTACAGATAAACAAAATCTTCATTAGTGTGCCTCCGTTACATTTCCATACATCAAATATATCACATTTTGAGCAGGCATGTTAGGGTAAATCGTTATCTTTTGAATAGAATTATCCTGGGGATAGGAATTCGCAATAGAAGGGAGGTGTTCGAATATAAGCCATCGGAAATCAGCTAAATAACAAAAGTAATCCAAAGCCAAATAAAATACTGCCACCAAGGACTTCACTATATGCACCAAGCACGCCATGCACTTTTCTGCCTAACAGCATTCCCACCCATGCAAGTACTGCGCTGGCCATACCAAATAAAAGTAAGGCGAGTACTGTTTTCACTCCCGACAAGCCAAGGCTGAGTCCGACGGAAAAACTATCGATACTAACGGTAAATGCTAAAATATAAATGCCGGGTCCAACAAGGGAAACATTTATTTTCCGATCCTGATGAAACGCATTGAAAAAAATATGTGCACCAATCCCAACCAGCAGTAGACCGCCGGCGAATGTGGTTACATGGCCAATCTTACCTGAGATCGCATGTCCTAAAACAATGCCAATAAACGGCATAATAATATGAAACACACCGATAATGGATCCAATGAATGCAATCTTTTTCAGTCTTAGCTGTTGCATGCCAAGACCGAGACCTACAGAAAATGCATCCATTCCCAATGCAACAGCCATAAATAATAATGTGATTATTTCCCCTAAATAATGCGCTTGTAATGACATACGTCTTCCCCCTTGGACATGCTTTTAAAATATATGCATGCCCAAGGGGGATTATGATAGGTGGTACATTAAGATAATACATGTGTTTACTAGTCACGAATATAAATACTGGCAGCTTTTTTTAAACGGTTCATCACAGCTTCGCCAATCCCTGTTTCGGGAAAAGCTTCACATATAATCATATCTATGTCATTCGATTTATAAGTACGCAAGCCAGTGTATAAATTAGCCGTTATCTCGTCCATTTCCTTACCCAATGACATCACCTCGTCCGCATTTATTTTTTCCGCTGTTTCGAGGCTTGCTAGTACACCAATTCGCTGTCCTTTACTTCGCTCTTTGTCCACAACTTCCTGGATTTTTCTCGCTGAACCAGCGACAAGCCACATTGGCATCTCTGGAGAATAATGTTTATATTTCATTCCCGGCGCTTTCGGACGATCTGTTTTATTCGTTAGTGCGGGGTCAACTCCGACCCTGCCAACCACCGCCTCTAGCTGTTCTCTCGTAATGCCACCCGGTCTAAGGATAGTGGGAATATCTTGTGTACAATCAATCACCGTGGATTCCACCCCTACACCAGTTGGACCACCATCGATCAGACCGGAAATTTTTCCTTGTAAATCTGTCCAAACATGGCCTGCCGTTGTTGGACTCGGTTTTCCGGAAATATTCGCGCTTGGGGCGGCAATTGGGATATTGCATTGTTTTAATAATTGTTGTGCGACCGGATGATCCGGGATTCTTACCGCAATTGTGGATAACCCAGCAGTTACATTCGCTGCGCACGTCCCATTTTCCGGCAATACAAAAGTTAAGGGGCCTGGTGAAAATTGATCCACAAGCTTTTCTGCATAGGCAGGTAATCCATCCACAAGCTTTAGTAATTGTTCTTTTGTTGCTACATGTGCAATTAACGGATTATCTTGCGGGCGTCCCTTTGCCTGGAAAATTTTCATGATGGCTGTTTCATTGGTGGCATCTGCCCCTAATCCATAAACTGTTTCAGTCGGGAAGGCTACCGTTTCCCCACTTGTCAGCAGATTTGCAGCCTCTATTAATGCTTCTTGATTATAGGTTGTATCATTTTTTAAATACCAACGTTTGGTTTGTCTCATTGCTGTTACCTCTTTTCCTATTTTATATTTTAGAGGATAACAGCTATTTACGCAAAATGTGGATAAAAACAAAAAATCTGCAGGCTTTTATCCACAGATTAATTGTTATACATTCGCTTTTTTTATTATTTTTATTAAAGTTATGCACATATCACAATAGTTATGCACAGCATTCACACAAGTTATTCACAACCTCTTGTGGATATTGTGTATATGTTCTTAAGAAACACTGTAAGACCACCAATTTCCCTTGTTTATTTCATGTTTATCCACGAAATCCTTTTCTTTTTGTGGATGGAATTGTAGCGCTTCCAATAATATATCCACAACCGGTTGATAACTGTGCACATAGACAACGATCGCTCGTTGCTGTTTTGCCAGTGTGAGAATTGCTTCCAATAGCACAGGCAACATTGCCGCATGTTCTTTTGTAATGAAAAGCTGTTTCAACCAATATTCACCTTCACGCATCATTTCCAATATAAAGCAGCCTTCGATTTCATCCTGTATTTCCACGACATAACCATTTTTCAGCAAATTTACTTTATCTACGGTTTGATTTTTTTCCAGGAATACTTTTAATCGGTCGTATGAAACGTCATGAGCTCTGATCATATGCATGGGATTCACCTCTACTATTTTTTGATAGATAACTTTTGCTTTACTACCATTCTATGCACCTATTCAGAGATTATGACCAACCAAACCACTCAAATAGGAAGAACTTTACTTCTACCTGCTCCGTTTCTTCCTCCTGAACATCTTCCTCATCCGCTTCAGCTTCAGCCGCTGCCACACTTGTTCCATTTGAAAAGTCTAAAAAGCATAGTGGTGGAAATAGTACGCACCACCAATTTGCACCCTGCCCTTCACCAAGTGTAATGAGTACTGCCTCATATTCCCCCGCTGGATATAGATAGGGGCCGTAAAGTTTCGCCGGAAAACTAATATCGCTACCATATTCGACTTCATAATCGATATCTGCATTTTCTTCTTTTAATACTTGTGCAACAATCGCCTCGATGTCAGGGATTTTACTCTCTATCAGCTCTCTAGCTTTCTCAATCGTATCGATATCCTTCACCCAAACAGTGATCTGCTCGTTTACACGATCACGAACGGTCCGCTTAAGATCCTGATCTGCTTCTGTATCACTATTTGCAAGAATCCGCAGACGAATCGCTTCATCCGGAATAACCTGATAATCATCCGCTGACTCAGCTTGTTGTCCAACACCTTTTACCGGTACGGCGAAAAATAAAATTATAAGTATGAAAGCAAAAAATACTAGTTTCCTCATCGTTTAGTTCCCCTCTCCCTTGATCTATTCTTAGTATGGACAGGGGGTGATGAATTTAAACTAGTATTCTCGTAAAATATTAATTCGTTGATCGACCGCCTTTCTTTACAGTTGTGCGTAGATAATGCGGTCTTTTTTGTTTATATCTTTGATTGTGTGTACGTTACTGGTTGGGTAGGTTTCTTTGATCAATGAACGGACAGCTTCACTTTGGGCATCGCCAATTTCAAATGCTAACACCGCGTGCCGTTTCGCGACTTTTTTGCTTTGCTCGATAATCAGTCTATAGGCAGCTAGTCCATTATCTTCAGCAAACAAAGCAAGCTCAGGATCGAAGTTTTTCACTGTATCCGCTAAAAGTGCTTCCTCTGCCCGGGCAATGTAAGGTGGATTCGAAACGACGATATCTGCTTGAATATTTTCCTTCTGAAGCGGCTGTAAAAAGTCACCCTCTAGGAAAGTCACATTAGCTTGTAGCTGTTCCGCATTCTTTTGTGCTACTTCCAGTGCAGTCGTAGAAATGTCCGTCGCATAAACGGTTGCATGTACAAGCTCCAAGGCGAGCGTAATCGCAATAATTCCGCTTCCCGTACCAACATCAACAATCGTAAGCGGGCGTTGATGCTGGCCAGCGGTTTGTATCACATGCTGCACAAGTTCTTCCGTTTCCGGCCTAGGGATCAGCACGTGCTTATTCACCGCGAATTCGCGTCCGTAAAACATTTCATACCCTATTAGATGCTGGACAGGAATGCCTGACGTGGCATGTTGCTTGATTGCACTTTTAAATAGCTTGATGACATCCTCAGCAATCGGATCCCGCATCATGGTATAAAATTTTGAACGTGAGATGTTTAAATAATGCTGCAGTAATATTTCCGCTACCTTTGGTTCTCGCTGATGGTTTTCTAAAAAAAGAGAAGCCCATTGCAGGACTTCATATTGCTTGGTTTGTTCCATATTATTCACCTATATGCTCCATTTTCTCCGCTTGTTCCCCAATTACCAATGCGTCAATGAATTCATCTAATTTTCCTTCTAATACCTGATCGAGCTTTTGTAATGTCAAACCAATTCGATGATCAGTTACTCTGCTTTGAGGGAAATTATATGTTCTGATTCGTTCGGAACGATCTCCAGTGCCGACTGCAGACTTTCTGTTTTCGTCAATCTCAGATTGTGATTCTTGTTGATACTTGTCATAAATTCGAGCACGTAATACCTTCATAGCCTTTTCTCTGTTCTTAATTTGAGATTTTTCATCCTGTATAGAAACTACCACACCTGTTGGTTCATGCGTTAATCTTACTGCAGAGTCGGTTGTATTTACATGCTGACCGCCAGCTCCGCTTGACCGATACGTATCCATATGAATATCTTTTTCATTAATATCGACTTCCACATCTTCCGCTTCTGGCAAAACAGCTACCGTTGCAGTGGATGTATGAATTCTGCCGCCGGATTCTGTTTCAGGAACACGCTGAACACGGTGTGCGCCATTTTCATACTTCAATTTCGAATACGCGCCTTTTCCGTTAATCATGAAAATGATTTCTTTATATCCGCCAACACCTGTCGTATGGGCTTCCATCACTTCCGTTTTCCATCCCTGGTTCTCCGCGTATTTCGAATACATCCGATAAAGATCGCCGGCAAACAAAGCCGCTTCATCGCCACCCGCTGCAGCACGAATTTCCACAAATACGTTTTTATCATCGTTAGGATCTTTTGGCAGAAGAAGCACTTTCATCTTCTCTTCCAAATCTGTTTGACTTCCTGTTAGTTCCTCAATTTCAGCCTTCACCATTGCATACATTTCATCATCTAAATTATCCGCCAGCATTTCCTTCGCATCTTTCAGCTGGGATGAAACATCTTTATATTCACGATAAGCCTGCACAACATCTTCCAGGCCAGATTGTTCTTTTGAGTATTCACGTAGTTTATTTGTATCATTAATAATTTCGGGGTCGCTAAGCATTTCATTTAATTTATTATAACGATTCTCCAATGATTGTAATCGATCTATCATCACGGCACCTCTTTCTACTAAGTAACATTATAATATACATTTGTGGTGAAGGTCAAAGTTATTTTTGATGTGGTGGATGGGGGTTTAGGATTACTGTCCTTGGTTCGGCGTTCGTGGTTGGAGGTTCAGCGGTTATTGCGATTCGTTCAGCGCTCGTGGCGTGTGGTTCGGCGATTACTGCGATTTGTTCAGCGTTCGCGGTCGGACGTTCGGCGATACACTAATCGTTCGGCGCTCACGACATAAGGTTCAGCGGTTATCGTGATTTGTTCAGCGCTCACGGCGTGTGGTTCAGCGATACACTATTCGTTCGGCGCTCATGCCAGAAGGTTCAGCGGTTGTCGCGATTCGTTCAGCGCTCGTGGCGAATGGTTCGGCGATTACTGCGATTTGTTCAGCGTTCACGGTCGGACGTTCAGCGATACGCTAATCGTTCGGCGCTCATGCCAGAAGGTTCAGCGGTTATCGTGATTCGTTCAGCGCTCACGGCGTGTGGTTCGGCGTTCGCAGCGGGTGGCGTTCAGTGCTCGCAGTGGAGAGGTCAATGCTTATAGTGAGGTGCTTTGATTATTCAAATTCAGTGTTAATTCATACCTGCGCTTACTTGTACTACCAATCGCTTTAAAGTTCGCTCCTTTTAATAGCCGTTTTGCAACATGCGACGATTCTATAAGCAGGAAACTTCTACTATCCCGATTTGTTATGATGTCCCCAATTAATAATTTGTAATCATTCAATGCAATCAAGTGTGCATTTACTGATGAATGATTACATTTATTGCAAAACCATTTTCTTTTTGCCCTTATCATCGGTATCCCCATACAACTTGGACATACAACCCCCTTTATCAGATCATCCATTGATAAATTATATTTTCCCAGAATATTTTCTGTTGGAGGCACATGGCATCTTGTTATTTGTTCGGAAAGGTTTATAAGTTGATTCATTCTCAGCCCCGAAGGAGGAAGTTTGCTGCTTAATTCTTCTATTTGAAAAAATAATTGGCTGTTGTGGATAACTTCATTTGGGATTATATTATTTGGAGATGTTGATTTGATTATGGTAGAAGGATAACTAATTACTACGAAGAATTTAATTGGAATTGCTGGCATTCCCCTTGAACGAATCCATTTTTGCAGACGATGCAATTGTGTCTTAACCTGGGGAATTGGATTGGCAAACCCCTCTTCTTTCTGATCATCCCCAACTCGCGTTACTTGTCCGTTTTCTCCAAATAGGATAGTGCCATACCAATTTTTAACTTCTAAAATCAGTATATATTTTTCCGTTAAAATTAATGTATCTATTTGAAAATAGCCATTTACATCTGCTAAACGCACATTGTGTAAAATCAAATAATCCTTATCATCTAAAAACCCCAATGGATAATCTACTTCCCTTTCCCCTCTCAACTCACTAATTTTCTTTTTATAATCATTCTGTACAGTTCCTTTCTTATAATGAGACTCAGGTAATCTTCGCAAAAGCGCATCAAGTCGCATCATTTCTAGAGTCTTCCCACGCTTCTTAACAATCATGATCCTCTATCACTACCTTCATATTTTATTTTTCACTCTTGAACTCATTCTACAGAACGGATAGAAAATCCTTCTTTGTATATTATTACTTTCGAATTAGGATTCATGACATGGTCGTTCGGCGATTAGCGCATCACGTCCGGCGCTCACGTCTAAAAGTTCGGCGATTACCACATTAAGCCCTGCGATCATGTCCTAAGGTTCAGCCGCACGCGGGATAAAGTTCATCGTTCGCGGCATTAAGCAGTAACCAATCAGGCAAGGTTTAACATCTGCAAATAAAAATTAGCGCAGGCAAATGCCTGCGCTAATTTTTATTGGGATAGTTTAACTAAATTTTTAACCACATCGTTTGCTGGTTTTCCTGGTACTTCGTGATGGTGGCGACATCTTGGTTCATAAGATTCGGATGCGCCGACCAGAATGGTTGGGTCGTTATAGGATGCCGGTTTGCCATCGATTAAGCGCTGCGTACGGCTGGCTGGTGATCCGCAAATGGGACATATAGCGTTTAATTTAGTTACTGACTCACCTAGTGCCATCAACTTTGGCATGGGGCCGAATGGTTCACCGCGGAAATCGTTATCGAGACCCGCTACGATCACGCGTATTCCTTGATTGGCCAATTCATCAACGACGTCCACAATTTTCTCATCGAAAAACTGCACTTCGTCAATGCCGATTAAGTCCAGGTGACCATCGATATGCTCTAATATATCATCGGAGCATGTTACAGGCCTTGCGATGGTTGAAGAACCATCATGGGATACGACAGATTTATTATCATATCTATTGTCGATTGCCGGTTTGAAGACCCGTACAGATAAATTACCATAGGTTGCTCGACGCACCCGGCGGATTAATTCCTCTGATTTCCCTGAAAACATGCTACCGCAAATGACTTCTAACCATCCACTGTGCTTCATTACATACATTGATAGGTGCCCCTTTCATGCCACTATGTATAGATTAGTTTACCACTAATTCCGATTATATTAACTCATCTTTATCACTTTTAACCGTAAAAAAACAGGCAAAATATTTCTACTTTGCCTGTCTGTTTGTTACGAAAAGCGCTGTACCTTGCGCCGATGGTAGCTTACTTAAGCCATCCGTCGCTTAACAAGTCCGCTGCGCCAATTATTTCAATCTAGCTTAGGCTCCTAGAAGCTGCCGTCATAAGCAATTGACACTTTGAACGACAAAATCATCCGCTCTTCGGTCCCTTACTGCGTCCGCTTCTGAACAATTGCCTCAGCCTTTTACTTCATATTATATTTTTTCTTGAAGCGATCTACACGTCCGCCAACTTTGTCAGCTTTTTGTTTTCCTGTATAGAAAGGGTGTGAATCTGAGCTGATTTCCACTCGGATTAATGGGTATGTGTTACCATCTTCCCATTCAATTGTTTCTTCTGCGTTTTGTGTTGAACCACTCAAGAATTTAAAATCTGAGCTCGTATCAAGAAAAACTACTTTTCTATACGCTGGATGAATATCCTTTTTCATGTCTTTCCACTCCTTTTTGCCCTGAGTCCTTTGGAAACAGAGTTATCGTAAGAGCCGTCATAGGTATTAACCTTATTAAAACTCACATAAGGAAATTATAACAGTCTCCCGTTTTGAATGCAACAGCTGCGTTAAAAATATTCCTTTATCAGCTATCTTTATCGCTTTATACCTTTACGTTTCATTTCCTCATCCATCAATTGGAAGAATTCTTCATTATTTTTAGAAGCCTTTAACCGTTTTAAGAAGCGTTCAAGGAAGTTTGGTGAATCCTGCATCGTTTTGCGGATTGCCCATATTTTATCAAGATGTGCTTTATCCACAAGTAATTCTTCCTTCCGAGTTCCGGAACGTAAAATATCGATGGCAGGGAAAATACGACGTTCTGCCAGATTACGGTCAAGATGTAATTCCATGTTTCCTGTTCCTTTAAATTCTTCGTAAATAACGTCGTCCATCCGTGAACCAGTATCAACCAGAGCAGTTGCCAAAATCGTAAAACTACCGCCTTCTTCAATGTTTCTCGCTGCACCAAAGAATCGCTTTGGACGATGGAAGGCTGCAGGGTCAATACCACCTGATAGTGTTCGACCGCTTGGCGGAATCACTAAGTTATATGCACGCGCTAAACGTGTAATACTATCCATCAGTACAATCACATCACGCTTATGTTCGACCAAGCGCATGGCTCTTTCCAATACAAGCTCTGTTACCTTGATATGATTCTCTGGTATTTCGTCAAATGTGGAACTGACGACATCAACATCACTATGTACAGATCGTTCGATATCCGTCACTTCTTCCGGTCGCTCGTCGACTAATAAGATAATCAACTTAGCTTCTGGATGGTTTTTTGAAATACTATTCGCAATTTCTTTGATTAGTACCGTTTTACCCGCTTTTGGTGGTGCAACAATTAGACCACGTTGCCCAAATCCTACAGGTGTCATTAAATCAATAATTCGGGTAGATAATTTATTGTTTTCTTCATTCTCCAATCGCATAAAACGATCCGGATATAAAGCAGTTAATCCCGGAAAATGAACGCGATCCTTAGAAGAATCAGGATCTTCACTGTTAACAGCATCAACGTGCAACAGTCCATAATAACGTTCGTTTTCCTTTGGTGGACGGACTTTTCCAGATACTTTGTCACCGTTACGTAGATCAAATCTACGAATTTGTGAGGCAGAAATATAAATATCCTCTGCGCTCGCTGAGTAGTTAATGGGTCTTAGAAAACCAAAACCTTCAGAAGGTATAATTTCCAAAACACCATCCATAAATAAAAATCCATCTTTTTCCGCTTGCGCTTTTAATATTGCAAATATAAGTTCCCTTTTTGATAATTTTGCATAATAAGACACTTTGTATTCCCGTGCCAACTCATAAATTTCTTTTAAATTAATCTTCTCTAATTGAGAGATTGTTAATGCAGCCATAAAATCACCACGCCTATTTATTTTAAATCTATTTAAACAGTCAAATCGACTGTGTCATACTTATTATTTCGTTGAGTGTTTCACTTCTTTTGGAGAGCAGTTGTAAAGAAATGAAGGCTTGAGAGAAGCTAGAATAGAAGTTCGTTTTGTGACACGTATTGTTATAAAAGTAATTCGCATGTGCATTCATGCAATTATAAACTATCGTAACCAGTTAATAGTTTTATTAAACATATATCATATTACGCTTTCCCGACCTATTTTTCAACTCTATTTTTTATTACATAATTGATAGAAAAAGGAAGGTAGCCAGTTTACATGACTTCCCCCCTGCATATTTAAGATTCCATTACAAGATTTGGTTTTTTAATTAAGCTATGTTCTCCATCAATGAAACGAACTGTGCCGCTTTTTGCCCGCATCACGACCGTTTGTGTTGTTGCTTTAGAACCTTTAAACTGGACGCCTTTTAGTAATTCACCATCTGTTACACCACTCGCTGCAAAGATAGCGTCATCCCCACTACAAAAGTCATTCATGTAAAAGATCTTTTCTATGTCAGTAATGCCCATTTCTTTACAGCGTGCCGCTTCCTCATCATTGGATGGAACAAGTTTTCCCTGAATTTCACCACCAAGGCATTTTAATGCTGCGGCAGCCAGGACGCCTTCAGGTGCACCACCGATTCCAAGTAGCACATCTACACCGGTATCATCAAAAGCCGTATTAATGGCCGCTGCCACATCACCATCCGGAATTAATTTAATTCTTGCTCCAGCTTCACGGATTTCAGCAATTAATTTTGTATGGCGTGGACGATCCAGTACAATGGCAACTACATCTTCTACATGTTTGTTCTTGGCTTTTGCTACACTTTGTAAATTTTCAAGTGTGGAAGCATTGATATCGACTTTCCCTACCGCTTCAGGGCCAACTGCAATTTTTTGCATGTACATATCGGGTGCATGTAATAATGTCCCTTGGTCTGCAATCGCAATAACTGCGAGTGCGTTCCAAGTTCCTTGTGCGACAATATTTGTGCCTTCCAGCGGATCAACCGCGACATCAACACTTGAACCTGAACCAGTACCAAGCTCTTCACCAATATACAGCATTGGGGCTTCATCCATTTCGCCTTCACCAATGACTACGGTGCCTTGCATTGGAATCGTATCAAACACATTGCGCATCGCTGTTGTTGCTGCGTCATCCGCTTCCTCTTTCTTTCCTCTTCCCATCCAACGTGCAGATGATAATGCTGCCGCTTCAGTAACACGGACTATTTCCATCGTTAAACTTCTTTCCATGTATATCTCTCCCTTTTTGCACCTGTTTTTAGCTTTAAAGCTAGTCTTTGGTGCGTTTTTCTATAAAATATCCTCATCCCAAAAGGAAGTTTTATTAAGGTAGAGAGCAGGGTCTCGATTACCTGCTCCATCCATGGACTTCTAGGCTATATGACTGATGTATCCTGTATAATTTATTTATCTGAACAGGCATATCCAGCTTTATGAGTTTTGAAATTGTGCAATTTCTTGTTCTGTCATTTCCTCCCGCCAAATATTGGCACCAAGGTTATTCAATTTCTCTTCTATGTTTTCATAACCTCTGTCAATATGCTCAAGACCGGTTATCTCTGTAACACCGTTTGCCATTAAGCCAGCGACAATCAATGATGCACCAGCCCGTAAGTCACTGGCTTTCACCCGTGCACCCTCAAGCTGAACAGGTCCAGATACAATTGCTGAACCACCTTCAACTTTTATTATAGCATTCATTCGCCTTAATTCATCAATATGTTTTAAACGGGCTGAATAAATCGTGTCTGTGATGACACCTGTATTAACCGCTTTGGTTAGTAAGGACGTAAATGGTTGCTGAAGATCTGTAGGAAATCCTGGGTAGACTAAGGTTTTAATATCTACACTTTTCAACGGGTTGTTCGGTTTAATTAATAGTGATTCATCACTTTCCTCAATCGACACACCCATTTCTCGTAGCTTAGCCAGCAATGATTCGAGATGCTGAGATATTACATTATCAACAATTACTTCCTCACCCTGAGCCGCTGCAGCAATTACATAGGTACCAGCTTCAATTCGGTCGGGGATAATCGTGTGTCTGCATCCATGTAAAGAGGGAACCCCTTCAATCCGGATAACATCTGTACCAACCCCTTTAATCTTCGCACCCATGTTGGTTAATAATGTTGCTACATCAATGATCTCAGGCTCCTTTGCCGCATTTTCGATCACTGTTTTTCCTTTTGCCTTTACCGCTGCAAGCATGATATTAATTGTTGCGCCAACACTGACAACGTCCAAGTAAATTCTGGCACCCTTTAGCTCTTTGGCACGTAAATAAATCGCGCCTTGCTCATTGGTTACTTCTGCACCAAGCGCTTCAAATCCTTTGATATGCTGATCGATTGGACGCGGCCCTAAATAACAGCCGCCCGGAAGACCGATAACTGCTTTGTTAAACTTACCTAGCATCGCACCCATGAAATAATAGGATGCACGTAATTTCTTTACTTTTCCATTGGGTAATGGCATCGCTATCATATTTTCAGGGTCAATATTTACAGTTTGTCCATCCCAGGAAACGGTTCCGCCAATTTCCTCCAATAGATCACCTAGTGTGTGTACATCGGAAATCTCAGGGAGACCTTCGATTGTTACTTCTGAATCAGCAAGTATGGAGGCTGGTATCAGTGCAACCGCACTATTTTTTGCACCGCTGACCCGCACGCTACCGTTCAGTAAATGACCACCTTCAATTAACATCTTTTGCATTTAAATACCCCCGCTTTATAGGAGTTGTTCAAATCATTCATTTGAACACACATTTCTCAAGTTGTAATGATGAGCATTGGCTCCAGGTTTATCCCGGAGCCTCAGCCTTTTATATTAGCTTGTACTTTTTTTCCAAATTCATGCAATTAATTTGCAGCATTCCAATCGGCAAGGAATTTTTCAATCCCTTGGTCTGTTAATGGATGCTTTACAATCTGTTCCAATATTTTAAATGGAATGGTTGCTATATGAGCGCCATTTAATGCAGCATCAGTCACATGCAGCGGATGTCTGATGGATGCCGCAATAATTTCTGACTCGATACCATGAATGGAGAAAATATCTGAAATAGTTGCAATCAGATCCATCCCATCCTGTCCGATATCATCTAGACGCCCCAAGAAAGGTGAGACATAGGATGCGCCGGCACGTGCTGCAAGAAGTGCCTGGTTCGCATTGAAAATCAATGTGACATTTGTTTTGATATCAGCGTCACTCAGTGCTTTTACTGCTTTTAACCCTTCCAATGTCATTGGAACTTTCACAGTAATATTTGGAGCAATTTCAGCTAATTCTTTTCCTTCTTTGATCATACCTGCTGCATCTTCTGCAATAACCTCAGCACTAACAGATCCGGAAACCTCTGCCGTTATTTCTCTTAGACGTTCGTGAAATGATACTCCTTCTTTGGCAACCAAACTCGGGTTTGTTGTTACACCTGCTAATATCCCCAATTCATTAGCAGAACGAATATCATCAATATTTGCTGTATCAATAAAAAATTTCATCTTATTTCCCCCTCCTTTTTTTACACTAATATAAAAAGTTAACCCTCCATACCAGTGTAAGTGCACCCTTCATTTACTTATGCTTTTTGAGATGAACCAAATTCGCGCATTTTACCGATAACGGTTTCTTTAATCGCGTCACGACCTGGTCCCATATATTTCCTTGGATCATATTGTTCAGGTTGATCCGCTAGTACTTGACGAATCACTTTTGCCTGTTCCATTTGGTTTTCTGTATTCACATTAATTTTTGCAGTACCTAATGAAATTGAGCGTTGGATATCTTTAGTTGGAATTCCAGTTCCACCATGAAGTACTAAAGGAAGGTCGATTGTTTTAGAGATTTCTTCCATTTCAGCAAAGCCTAGGTTCGGTTCACCTTTATATGGACCATGAACAGAGCCAAGTGCTGGAGCTAAACAGTCAATGCCTGTTGCTGTGACAAGTTTTTTACATTCTGCGGGATCCGCATAAATAACGCCATCTGCAATGACATCATCTTCTTGTCCACCAACTGTTCCTAGTTCTGCTTCAACAGAAACCCCATGGAGATGTGCCAATTCAACAACTTTTTCCGTTGTTGCAATATTTTCTTCTAGTGGCTTAGTAGAGGCGTCGATCATCACAGATGTAAATCCAGCATGAATCGCTTCTGCACATTTTTCAAAGCTTGACCCATGATCCAAATGAATCGCAACCGGCACTGTTGTACCATATGCCTCCATAAATGATTCAACCAGTTTAACAACTACTTTAAATCCATCCATGTATCTCGCAGCGCCTTCAGATACACCTAAAATCACTGGTGACTTCTCTTCTTCTGCTGCTTGGAGAATAGCCTGGATATACTCCATATTGTTGATATTAAATTGTCCAACAGCATATCCATTTGCTTTACCTTTTTCAAGCATGTCCTTCATCGATTCTAATGCCATGTGATATCCCCCTCTTAGATGAGTTCTTCATCTATCCTAATTAATTTTAGTTCCTATATAAGGATACCAACTAGAGCTTGCTGGCGCAACATTTAAAAATAATGATTATTCGTTTTCCCTTAGCACAGCCATAGAAAACTTGGCATCCACCAAGCATTTAATGGCGAATATCATAGCCTACACTTATGCAGGAGGAAAGCTTTTATACTTCCCTATCTGCTAAAATTAATTTTACAGATTGCTGTATATCCTTAACATTGAAAGGCTTTGCCATCACCTTTTGGATCAAGCCAGCACTTGTTTTTTTTACTTCATCATTAATTAAGCCACTGATCAATATTGCCGGAATTTCTATTTGATTCTGCTGTAATTGTTGTAAAACCTCTACACCGTTAAAAAATGGAAGCTTATAATCCAAAATAATTAAATCATAGTAATTTGCTAATGCTTTATCCAATGCCTCTTTCCCCGTCCCGGCTGTCGATACCCCATACCCTTCATTTGTTAAAATATCAGATAGCAATGTACGTATGCCTAGTTGGTCGTCAACGATCAATATCTCCTTTACCATTATATTTTCCCCCTCTTTTCTCTTTTCCGTAATCTCTTTCGCTATATATTTATTTCTATACGGCATCCGCTTTTTCCTGCAAGTTTTACCAGTCTATCCCAATATTTTTTATATTCACGAGACGAAAGTAACGAAAGGGACCTCATTCATAACGATTGTGACAACGACTGCATTTGCACGTCCTTTGCGTCATAAAAGAGCCCCGAATAGGATTAGTCGTCTATTCGGGGCTCTTTTTAAATCATATTTTATTTTTGATGTGCAACAGCAGCACCGATAAAGCCTTCAAACAATGCATGCGGTCTTAATGGACGTGATTTAAATTCCGGGTGATACTGACAGGCTACAAACCATGGGTGATCTTCCAACTCGATTGTTTCCACAAGTTTTCCATTTGGACTTGTACCTGAAATAACAAACCCTTTTGCTTCCATCTGTTCACGATAGTCGTTATTAAATTCATAACGGTGACGATGACGTTCCTCAATTACAGCAGCACCTTTATAAGCTGCTTTCGTTTTTGTTCCGTCTTTTAATTCACAAGGATATTTTCCAAGTCTTAACGTACCACCTAAATCTGTAACATCCTTTTGTTCTAGCATTAAATCAATAATTGGGTTTGCTGTATTCGGATTAATCTCTGCTGTATGAACATCTTCCAATCCGAGCACATTCCGAGCAAATTCCACTGTTGCCAGCTGCATGCCAAGACAAATTCCAAAGAAAGGAATCTTGTTTTCTCGGGCAAAACGGATGGCTTCAATTTTCCCGTCAATTCCCCGGTTACCGAATCCACCTGGTACAATGATTCCATCCACGTGGGAGAGTTCTTCCTGAATCGTTGCCTTATCCAGCAATTCGGAATTAATCCAATGAATGGTAACATCCGTATCATAGGTAAAGCCTGCATGTTTTAAGGATTCCACAACGGAAATATAAGCATCCGGTAGCTCAACATATTTCCCAACGAGACCAATATCAATTTTCCCAGAAAGGTTTCTCACTTTGGAAACCAGGTCTTTCCATTTTTCCATATCTGCCGGTTTACAATCCAAGTTAAAATGGTCACAAGTGATTTGATCTAAGTTTTGTTCTTGTAAAGCAATCGGCACATGATAAAGTGTATCTGCATCGCGCATTTCAATAACTGCTTTTTCATTGATATCACAGAACAAGGCAATTTTTTCCTTCATTGCTTTACTAATCGGTAATTCTGTTCTTAGTACAATCACATCTGGCTGAATTCCCAACGATCGCAGCTCTTTCACACTATGCTGGGTTGGTTTGGTTTTCATTTCTCCAGCTGCTTTCATGTACGGTACAAGGGTACAATGCAGATACATTACACTATCTCTGCCAACAACATTTTTAATTTGGCGAATGGCTTCAAGGAATGGTAACGATTCAATGTCACCAACAGTGCCACCAATTTCTGTAATCACCACATCCGCTTTGGTCGCTTCGCCAGCACGGAAAACCTGTTCCTTGATTTCATTTGTGATATGAGGGATAACTTGAACCGTTCTGCCTTCATAAGCGCCACGACGTTCTTTTTTTATTACACTGGAATATACCTTTCCAGTTGTAATATTGCTGTATTTATTTAAATTATTATCAATAAAACGTTCATAATGTCCTAAATCCAGGTCCGTTTCTGCGCCGTCTTCTGTCACGAACACTTCTCCATGCTGGTAAGGACTCATCGTTCCCGGGTCCACATTAATATAGGGATCAAATTTCTGAATGGTAACTTTTAACCCACGATTTTTCAACAAACGTCCCAGTGAGGCGGCTGTTATTCCCTTTCCTAAAGATGAAACAACACCACCAGTTACAAAAATATATTTAGTCACTGTTTATCCCTCTTCCTTCGCTATATGCTTTAAGATTTATTCTTTCCTACCCGTGTAAATAATAAAAGCGCCTCCCCACTTTCTGGGGAAACGCTTTGGTAATTGAATTTAAAGAGCCCAATAAAAATTGTACTCATATGGCTAAAAAAAGTCAAGCACCCTATTAAACTTTTTTCATTAGCCTATTTGATTATTTTTTTGCTGCTGCCTTTTTCTTTTTCTTCGGTGTGACGGTTACTTCTTCATCCGCTTCGTCAACCGGATACCAGCGTCTCAATGCCCACTTGTTTTGTCCCATCGCCAGGAAACGCCCATCGACACTTAAATCCGTATAAAATTGTGAGATATACGCTGCTTTTTCTTCATCTGTATATGCTTTGAGTACTGCAATTTTATCATAGACATCTGAAAATTTAACTGGTTTTTTCTTATCTATTAAGTAAATATGTGCCAAATCAATCATCGGTGTCACTTTTGCTTCTTCTGCACTAACCTTTTTTAAACTCA
The DNA here is from genome assembly GCF_016908515.1 of Virgibacillus halotolerans. Classification (GTDB taxonomy): domain Bacteria; phylum Bacillota; class Bacilli; order Bacillales; family Amphibacillaceae; genus Virgibacillus_M; species Virgibacillus_M halotolerans. The sequence goes on along the minus strand of NZ_JAFBEA010000009.1, from coordinate 78,478 downwards.
CAGTTATGCACTCCCTTTATTTTAAAGTTTAATCACTTGTTTATGTTTATAAGTAAAATTAATCATAACTTACATTATACACAATTGAAAGGTGAATATGCCAGAAATAAACAATAAAAAGTTGAGCAAACACTTATGTCTCCTCAACTTTTCTTTTATTTATGCTGTTTTTTACATATTTCTTCTGTATTGCCCACCTACTTCGTAGAGTGCGTTTGTAATTTGACCAAGGCTAGCCACTTTTACCGTTTCCATTAGTTCTTCGAAAATGTTTCCACCAGATGCTGCTACTTTTTTCAGTTGTGCCAATGCTGTTTCCACATGTGTACGATTGGCATCTTGAAATCTCCTTAGTTCTGTAATTTGATGTTCCTTTTCCTCGGTTGTGGCGCGTGCCAACTCCATGGAATCGACCTGTTCTTCAGTTGGTGGATTAGGATTGAGATACGTATTCACACCAACGATCGGTAAGTCACCGGAATGTTTCTTCCCTTCATAATAAAGGGACTCCTCTTGAATTTTACCACGTTGATATTGTCGTTCCATTGCCCCCAACACACCGCCGCGATCATTCATATTTTCAAACTCCGCGAGTACTGCTTCTTCCACCAAATCCGTTAATTCATCCACAATGAAAGATCCTTGCAAGGAATTTTCATTTTTGGTTAGACCGAATTCCTTGTTAATGATCATTTGAATGGCCATGGCCCGTCTGACAGATTCTTCTGTTGGCGTCGTAATGGCTTCATCATAGGCGTTCGTGTGCAATGAGTTGGTGTTATCCTGAATCGCCAGTAGCGCTTGTAATGTCGTACGAATGTCATTAAAATTAATTTCCTGTGCGTGCAGAGAACGTCCTGACGTCTGTACATGGTATTTCAATTTTTGGCTGCGCTCATTTGCACCGTACTTATCCCGCATCGTAATCGCCCAGATTCTGCGTGCAACGCGACCAATTACCGTATATTCAGGGTCTAATCCATTCGAGAAAAAGAAAGACAAATTGCGCGCAAATTGATTAATATCCATTCCCCGACTTAAATAATATTCAACATAGGTGAAGCCATTGGCCAATGTGAAGGCAAGCTGTGTGATCGGGTTCGCGCCAGACTCTGCAATATGATAACCGGAAATGGAAACCGAATAATAATTTCGCACTTTATTATCGATAAAATACTGTTGAATATCCCCCATCATTCGTAATGCAAATTCGGTCGAGAAAATACAAGTGTTTTGCCCCTGATCCTCTTTTAAAATATCTGCCTGAACAGTACCACGAACAACTGCGATTGTTTCCTGTTTTATTTGATCGTGTTCTGTCGGACTTGGTTCACGATTATTTTCTTCTTTAAATTTCGTGATTTGCTGGTCAATAGCGGTATTAAAAAACATGGCGAGAATAATCGGTGCCGGTCCATTGATTGTCATCGATACCGATGTTAATGGATTGGTTAAATCAAAACCCGCATACAACTTTTTCATATCTTCCAGTGTACAAATGTTTACACCACTTTCCCCAACCTTTCCGTAAATATCTGGCCGTTCGGCAGGGTCTTCCCCGTACAATGTCACCGAGTCAAATGCAGTGGAAAGTCGTTTCGCATCATCGTCTTTCGATAAGTAGTGAAAGCGCCGATTGGTTCGCTCTGGAGTTCCTTCGCCTGCAAATTGACGTGTCGGATCCTCGCCTTTTCGTTTAAAAGGAAATACCCCGGCAGTAAATGGAAATGCACCAGGTACATTTTCTTTTAAAAGCCACGTTAATCGTTCTCCCCAATCCTGGTATTTAGGAAAGGCTACTTTCGGAATCCTGGTGCCTGATAAAGATTGTGTGGAAATATCCATATTAATTTCCTTATCGCGAACAGAGAAGGTCATTGTGTCCTGGCTATAGTTATCCCTTGTTTCATCCCAGGCATCAAGCAGTTGCTTTGCTTTCGGATCGAGTTCATCCTGGTACTGATTAATTTTTTGATCCAGTTTTTTTACAACATCTGTATCTTCCAGGATTTCTTTTGTCCCTTCAAGCTGATACAGTTTCCTTGCAGTTTGGCTTTGCTTTTCAATGGCTTGATGATAGTTACGCACATGGTTGGCAATCTCACGTAAATAATGGCGGCGTTCATTGGTAATAATCCTATTTTGTTTCTGCGCAATCGTATTTCGGGCAAAATCAATCTGGCTATCCCACCCGTATTTTTCATTTAATGTATCAATAATCGATGCAAATAACGCATTCGTACCTGCATCATTAAACTGACTTGCGATGGTCCCGAAGACAGGGAAATTATCCTTTTCCTGATGAAATAGCATATGACTGCGCTCATATTGCTTGCGCACCTGATTCAAAGCATCTTCTGAACCCTTTTGTTCAAATTTATTGATGACGATGAAATCAGCATAGTCAATCATATCTATTTTTTCCAGCTGTGTTGGTGCCCCGAATTCGGCCGTCATCACGTACATTGATAGATCGGTAATATCTGTGATTGCGGCATCCCCTTGCCCAATACCACTTGTTTCAATAATAATGAAATCGTAACCCGATGCACGGACGACGTCGATTACTTCCTCAATCGCGGCCGTTAGTTCACTGCGGGAATCTCGTGTTGCCAAAGAACGCATATAAACGCGGTCCGTAAAAATAGCGTTCATCCGAATCCGGTCTCCAAGCAATGCCCCGCCTGTTTTCCGCTTCGTTGGGTCAATCGAAATGATAGCAATTTTTTTGTTGGGGATTTCGTGGATAAAACGGCGGATTAATTCATCGGTCAGCGAACTTTTACCTGCGCCACCTGTTCCAGTCATGCCGAGGACAGGGATTTTGTTATCTCCCTTTTTACGTAAGGCGCTGGGTATCTTTTTCTTCTCATCCGGATCCGCTGCATCATTTTCCATATAGCTGATAAAACGCGCCATTGCTTGCCGGTTTCCTTTTGCCAATTGCTTCAGATCCTTTTCCAGCTCAATTGGCGGGATAAAATCGCTCTCTTCCAGCATCCGATTGATCATTCCCTGCAGCCCCAGTCCCCGGCCATCCTCCGGGGTGAATATCCAGGACACGCCGTAATCATGCAATTCTTTGACCTCGCGCGGGATAATCGTACCGCCGCCACCGCCATATATCTTTATATGATCAGCATTTAATTCCTTCAATAAATCATGCATATATTTAAAATACTCCATATGGCCGCCCTGATAGGATGAAATCGCAATCGCTTGAACGTCCTCCTGGATCGCGGCATGCACGACATCCTCAACAGACCGATTATGCCCAAGGTGAATGACTTCTGCTCCGCTTGCCTGCATAATCCGCCGCATAATATTAACGGATACATCATGCCCATCAAATAAACTTGAAGCGGTTACAAATCGTACAGGATGTTCCGGTTTGTAAATCTCTACTTCCGCCATGAAGAAATCCTCCTTTTCGTATGAAACTGATAATATTTATTCCGCTTTATCTGCTTCGGTTTCCGCAGCTATCATTTGTAATAAAAAGTGAATTTGTCGATCTATATAGCCATCTAATGTAAATTGCTTTTGCAGTACCCATCTTCTAAAGCCCCACATTTGACCTTGGATAAAAATATTATTCGCCAAAAGGACAGCATCTTGTTTGGATACATCCAGATTGTTCGGAAGGCATGCCACAATGACTCGTTCAAGCATACCAACCATATCCCGTTCCTTTTGCAGTACATATTCCTTTGAATCTTTTTTCAATGATTTAACTTCCTGGTACATGATCAGTATTTCTTCCTGCATATCGTTCATCAGGTAAAAATATGACTTAATGACGGTAACCAGATTTTCTATCGATGGCTTTTCCATGTCTATTGCTAATTCTAAGCGTTCGCGAACTTGTTCATAAATGGAATCGCAAACAAGAAATAGCACATCTTCTTTCGTCCGAATATATTCATAGAGCGTACCAATGCTGAATCCTGCTTCTTTTGCGATTTCTCTCGTCGTTGTACGATGAAATCCCTTTTCCTTGAATAGGATGATCGCGCCCTGGATCATTTGATTCCGCCGTTTTTCTACCAGTTCCTGGTCTTTGATGGAGGATAGGATCTGGTCTTGGCTCATTGTATCTGCCTCCTTTCTTTTTCACTATCGGTGATGGTTAGTTGTGTTGCGATCAACTTTACACCTACCACGCTCAACTTCAGCTATTTTTACTGGGTTAGCATTCTTCCGATAACCAGTCGCTGAATCTCATTGGTTCCCTCGTAAATTTGCGTAATTTTGGCATCGCGCATGTAGCGTTCTACTGGGTAGTCTTTCGTGTAACCGTAGCCGCCAAATACTTGCACGGCTTCTACTGTGGTTCGCATGGCGGCATCACCGGCGAAAAGTTTAGACATGGCAGATTGCTTTTCATATGGCAGGCCTTTTGATTCTAGCCATGCCGCCTGATAGGTTAGTAGGCGAGCTGCTTCGACATCGGTGGCCATATCTGCCAGTTTGAATGAAATGCCTTGGTTGTGCGCAATCGGCTTTCCGAATTGTTCACGTTCCTTGGCATAGCCTGCCGCAGCATCCAGTGCACCTTGGGCAATCCCTAATGCTTGCGCAGCAATGCCATTACGACCACCATCAAGTGTGAACATGGCAATTTTAAAGCCATCCCCTTCGGCCCCCAGCATGTTTGCTTTTGGAATACGACAGTTTTCAAAAATCAATTCAGTTGTTGGCGATGAGCGGATGCCCAGTTTTTTTTCCTTTTTGCCGAATGTGAATCCTGCTGTACCTTTTTCTACGATGAAAGCACTGATTCCTTTATGCTTCGCATCTACATCTGTCTTGGCAAACACGATATAAATATCTGCGACACCACCATTCGTAATCCAGACCTTGTTACCATTCAACACATAATGATCACTGTCTGCTTTAGCAGTTGTCTTCATCGATGCAACGTCACTTCCCGCACCAGGCTCTGACAGTGCATAGGCACCTAACGCTTCGCCTGTCGCCAATCGGGTTAAAAATGTTTGTTTTTGTACTTCATTGCCATATGTGTAAATCGGCCAGCTCGCCAGCGAAAGATGCGCCGATAACGTGACTCCGGTTGAGGCACATACGCGGGAGAGCTCTTCTACCGCAATACAATAGCTTACGTAATCCGCACCAATACCACCGTATTTCTCCGGCCAAGGGATTCCAGTTAAACCCAGTTCACCCATTTTGTCGAAAATATCACGGTCAAAGCGTTCTTCTTCATCCCGTTCAGCTGCAGTAGGTTCAACATCTTTTTTGGCAAAATCACGAACCATTTTGCGTAGCATTTCCTGTTCGTCTGTTAATTGAAAGTCCATTATCATTAACTCCTTTTGCTATTTAAGTAAGTTATTTGCGATTACAATATGTTGTATTTCATTCGTTCCCTCATAAATTTCAGTGACCTTGGCATCACGGAACAAGCGTTCAACCGGATAATCTTCAGTATAGCCATAGCCGCCGTAAATCTGGACCGCTTCGATTGCTGCATTTACCGCAGTTTTGGAGGCGAACATTTTTGCCATGGATGCTTCTTTTCCACAAGGAACATTACGCTGGACAAGCGATGCCGCATGATAGGTTAATAGTTTTGCAGATTCAACCGCTGTTGCCATATCTGCTAATTTAAAAGCGATACCCTGATTATGTGCGATCGATTTACCAAATTGTTCACGTTCCTTCGCATAGAACGTGGCATATTCCAGCGCCGCTTCTGCAATACCCAGCGCTTGGGCGGCGATGCCGATTCGTCCGACATTAAGGTTAGCCATGGCCGTTTTAAAACCGTTCCCCTCTTCCCCAAGCAGCTGTTCTTTTGGAATTTTACATTGATCAAATGTTAACTGCACCGTACTGGAACCATGAAGGCCCATTTTCTTCTCCCTTTTCCCGATAATCAGTCCTGGAGAATCCTTTTCCACAATGAAAGCACTAATAGCACGCTTCCCCTCTCCAGTACGCGCAAACGTAACATAGGTATCGGCTTCACCACCATTGGTGATAAACACCTTTGAACCATTTAAAACATAATGATCGCCATCTCTTTTCGCTGTTGTTTTCATGCTTCCCACATCAGACCCTGCGCCAGGCTCCGTAACTGCAAAGGCACCTAAATATTCACCACCTGCAAGCTTAGGTAAATAATGTTTCTTTTGTGCTTCATTACCAAAATATAAAATCGGATTGGTTCCAACAGATGTATGGACAGATAAAATAACGCCAATAGTAGCACTCACCTTAGACAACTCGTGGATCGTACTGATATAAGACGTAAAATCCATGCCGCTTCCACCGTAGACTTCAGGGATCGGAATGCCCATTAATCCCAGTTCACCCATTTTTCGAATGATTTCTTTCGGAAAACGGTCTTCCTGTTCCATCCGGTCGATGTCCTTGACGATTTCCTTTTGCGCAAACTCCCTGACCATTTTACGCAGCATTTCCTGTTCCTCACTAAATTGTATGTCCATCCTTGTTCCCCCTGTATCATTCCTCGTGATGTAAATTACGTGTACTGGTAAAAGCCTCTGCCAGATTTTTTGCCTAACCAGCCTGCCTTTACATATTTGCGTAGTAATGGACATGGACGGTATTTGCTGTCACTGAATCCTTCGTAAAGCACTTCCATAATGTATAAACAAGTATCCAGGCCAATAAAGTCAGCTAGTGTCAGCGGCCCCATCGGATGATTCATTCCTAGTTTCATCACCGTGTCGATATCTTCTGGTGATGCCACACCTTCGTAAACGGTATAGATCGCTTCATTGATCATTGGCATTAAAATTCGGTTGGCAGCAAATCCCGGGAAGTCCGCAACTTCGACTGGCGCCTTTTTCAATTCGTTTGTGAGCGCCTCAACTTGCTGATACGTTTCATCACTTGTTTGTAGTCCCCGGATGATTTCCACCAGCTTCATAACCGGTACTGGATTCATAAAATGCATCCCAATCACTTGGTCCGGACGCTCAGTCACCGCTGCGATTTCGGTAATCGGAAGGGATGATGTGTTAGATGCCAAAATAGCATGCTTTGGCGCAATGGTATCCAGGTCACGAAATAGCTTTGCCTTCACATCCATATTTTCCACTACTGCTTCGATCACAAAGTCTCTTCCTTCTGCATCTTCAAGCTGTGATGAGGCCGTTAATCTAGCTAATGTCTCTGCTTTATCTTGATCGGAAATTCGTTGTTTATCGACTGCTCGTGTTAAGTGCTTCTCAATATTTTTCATTCCCTGATCCAGCGCTTTTTCATTCATATCGTTTAACAGGACATCATACCCGGCCTGTGCACAGACTTGCGCGATCCCGGCGCCCATTTGCCCAGCGCCAATGACCATGATCTTCTTTATTTCCACTTGAAAGTTCCCCCTTTGTTCATTCCATATGCGCTCGTTTAATTCTTTGGTACTTCAATTAGCACTGCGTCCCCTTGCCCGCCACCACTGCAAATTGCCGCGATACCCAGACCGCCGCCACGACGTTTTAATTCATGAATTAATGTTAAAATAATCCGTGCACCACTAGCACCAATAGGATGACCAAGCGCAACTGCTCCACCATTTACATTTACTTTGTCCGTATCGATTCCGGCAATTTTCCCACTTGCAAGCGAGACAACTGCAAAGGCTTCATTAATTTCAAATAAATCAATCTCATCCTTCGTATACCCTGTTTTCTCAAGCAATTTATTAATGACCAGTCCAGGGGTTTCTGGAAAGTTCTCCGCTTCCACAGCAACTTCCGCATGACCATGTACAGTTGCAATTGCTGTTTTACCTAAGCCTTTAGCCTTTTCATCACTCATCACGACAAAGGCACAGGCACCATCATTGACTCCGGGCGCATTTCCAGCGGTAATCGTGCCATCCGCACCAAATGCCGGTCTTAGTTTCGCCAATGTTTGCACACTCGTATCTTTTCTCGGCGCCTCATCCGTATCAACGACGATTGGTTCACCCTTACGTTGGGGAACTTCGAGCGCGACAATTTCCTCGGCAAATTTTCCATCTTCAATGGCCTGGACAGCCCGTTGGTGACTGCGGTATGACCATTCATCCTGTGCTTCTCTTGTCAGCCCGTACTTTTCCGCTGTGTTATTTCCATAACTCCCCATATGGACACCTTCAAATGAGCAGGTTAACCCGTCATGCACCATCATATCTTTGACGGATTTATCGCCCATCCGATTACCCCAGCGCGCGTCAGGCAGAAAATAAGGGGCATTGCTCATACTTTCCATACCACCAGCAACGATCACTTCTTCATCCCCAAGCCGAATCAGCTGGTCTGCCAGTGTGACACTGCGTAATCCGGATGCACATACTTTATTAATGGTTTCTGTTTTAACATCCCATGGAATGCCGGCATGACGGGCAGCCTGTCGTGACGGGATTTGACCTTGACCGCCTTGTAATACGGTACCCATGATTACCTCATCAATCTCTGGACCTTCCATCCCAGCACGACTTAATGCTTCCTGAATCGCGGTGCCGCCTAGCTGGGAAGCAGTAAATGGCTTCAACGCTCCTCCAAACTTCCCAAAGGGTGTCCTCGCACCTGAAACAATAACGCTCTTTCTCATTGATCATCTTCCTTTCTATATTCACACACTTTTTGTTAGCGCTTACTTTAGTCTTGATTGAACGCTCGCTCAACTTGCGTCGGTAAGAAGAGGAGTACTTGTGATACCCCTCTGTAAATCTATTATAATCATAAACTTCTTTTGTGTAAACGAGATACTTCCACGAGCTTTTTACGATGTGCCCTTTTTCATTTATCGAAAAAGTAAATCATTTTCTAGTAAACGGGCTTTTCTATAATAGTTGGATCTGTTTGCCCGCCGCTCCTCTACACTGTGTGCTAAAACCGTTGATTTCCACTGCAGGCGGACGCTTTCCGCGGGCACGGCTTCAGCCTCCTCGAGAAACCCACTCTGCGGGGTCTTCAGACACGCGCTGTTCCCGCTGGAGTCGCCGCCTTCCGTTCCAATCAACGATGTAGTGCTCTGAATTAATGAATGATTAAATGATGGTGTATCTTATATTTGGGACTATGGATAAGCTGTAGCGCTTATGAAATTGGCTCCTATGAACCAAAACAGTAATACAAACTGACGAAAATAAAAATCCACCCCCAGCAAATGGAATATGTGAGACTCCTGTGGGACAGCAAGGAGGCCACTGAAAAAGTGTTAGATTTTTAGAAATATTGCTTTTCACCTTAATCTAGCATCTCGAATATACGGAGACTCCTGCGGGAAGTAATTAAGTGGTACACAGACTAAATTCGCGACGTCCTGTCGCAACGTCTGTACTAGTACATCCTGTACGTCGAAGACCCCGCAGGACGGTAGTCCGAGGAGACTCGACACTCGCCCGCGGAAAGCGCAGTATATTCCATTTGCGTGATGATAAGAAAAACTTTTTCCGTATGATTTCCCGCTTTTTTCTGGGGGAGTCTTCAGTTCCCCGAGCCACTTGTATTCTGAGATATCGCAAAAAGCTCCCCACAAACCGCTGGAACACTTTTTTTATGCTGATTGAGATTCTTCTTCAGTAAAAACAGATAATGCCAAGATTTCTGCGACATCCATTGTACTGATATCTTCATCCACTTCTTTTGCTTTTGTTCCGTCACTTAACATGGTTAAGCAGAATGGACAAGCACTGGAAATCATCGTCGGTTCGACAGCCATTGCCTGTTCTGTACGAGCGACATTAATACGGTTACCTGTTGTTTCTTCCGTCCACATTAATCCACCACCCGCACCACAACACATGCCATTTTCCTTATTACGGTTCATTTCTACTAATTCCAATCCTGGGATAGATTGCAAAATTTCTCTTGGCGGATCATATACCCCGTTGTATCTTCCCAAATAACAGGAATCGTGGTAGGTTAATCGTTCATTAATCGCAGTTTGAGGTTTCAATTTACCCTCCGTTATAAGATCAAAAAGCAATTGAGTATGGTGATAAACCTCTGCTTCAAACCCAAAGTCCGGGTACTCATTTTTGAAAATATTATAGGCGTGCGGATCGATCGTGACAATTTTTGTTACGTTATTTTTCTGGAATTCTTTAATGTTTTTTTCTGCAATTTCCTGGAATAAAAATTCATTCCCGATACGACGTGCTGTATCGCCGGAGTTTGCTTCTTTATTTCCTAATATCGCAAAGCTAACACCTGCTTGATTCATTAATTTAGCGAATGCAAGTGCGATTTTTTGGCTGCGGCTGTCAAATGAGCCCATTGAACTCACCCAGAACAGATATTCGAATTCCTTATCTTCCTTTTTCAGCTCTTTCACTGTTGGGATATCAATCGATTCATCTTGATCACGCCATTTGATACGATCTTTTTTCGATAGTCCCCAAGGGTTACCCTGGCGTTCGATATTCGTAACAGCGCGTTGGATATCTGAGTCCATTTTTCCTTCTGTCATCACAAGGTAACGGCGAAGGTCAATAATTGTACCAACATGTTCATTATTCACCGGGCATGCATCCTCACAATTTCGGCATGTTGTGCAGCCAGAAAGTTCCTCTGCAGTAATCACATCGCCGATCAAACTTGCACTTTGTACAGTTGCAGCTGCCTCGCCACCAGCACTTACCTGGTTCCCCGCTGTTCCGGCAAAAGCGAATGATGGAACCCATGGTGATTTCCCTGTAACTGCTGCCCCTTTTTCTGTTAAATGGTCCCTTACTTTGACCATAATATCCATTGGTGACAGCATTTTACCGGTACCTGAAGCGGGACACACATCTGTACAGCGCCCACATTCCACACAGGCATAAAAATCAATCATTTGATGCTGCTCAAAGTCTTCTACTTTTCCAACACCAAATGAAATTTCTGCTTCCTCAGCGTCCTCGTCCAAATCAAAATCAATTTTTTTAAGCTTGCCTGGTACACGTTTACTCAAAAACACGTTAATGGGTGCCGCAATTAAATGCGCATGCTTAGATTGCGGTACATAAACCAAGAAGGTGAGAATGGTAATCGTATGTACCCACCAGGCTATATAAAATACAACCATTGCAGCAGGTGCTGACATCCAACCGAATCCCATGCCTATTAAACTCGCAACCGGCTCCGTCCATGCAGCACTAGTACCGTTCCAAATTTGTGCCATACCGTTCCCTACTAGTACGGAAACCATTAGCGTCCCAATAAATATAAGCACTAATCCCGCCTTAAAGCCACGTTTCAGACGAACGATTTTTTCCATATAGCGGCGGTAGAAGGCCCAGCCGACAGCTACAAGAATCATTAAGGTAACCAGTTCCTGGAAAAATACAAAGCCGGGATAAAGGGCTCCAAACGGTAAATGATTTCCAGGTGAAAGTCCCTTAATAAACATGTCTATGGCGCCAAATTGCACAAGAATAAAGCCATAAAACATCATCACATGGATGGTCCCCGATTTCTTATCTTTCAAAAGTTTCGACTGTCCGAAGACAATTTTCCCTATTCGTTTAAGCCGTAATTTAATTTCCCCATCAAATTCCGACTTTTTTCCCAGCCTGATATAAGCCACCCGTGTCGCTACAACCCTAGCAAATAAATATAGACCATATAGTACGATGGCTACGAACGCTATTGCGTTAATCAGCAAAAATGTATCCACTTTCTGCTCCCCCTTTTATATATTCGAAATGATAGCGATTGCATTTTTCCGAAACAACTTAACTTTCGTAAATCATTATACTACTACTTTAAATGTGAATGATCATTCAGTCAACCGTTTTCATGTGAATTTTTACTTTTAATCACATCTTCCAACCCGGATTACAGCCTAAACCTGTATGGATTCATGCTAACAGGAACATTTTTTAGAAAAATAGGTATTCGCAAACCTTTTGGGGAATGCCTTAGATTACACCTGTTCAGAAAATAAAAGCCATCCATATTTTTTTATTGCCAATAGAAATTCCCCAACCTATTACAGGTTGAGGAATTTGTTCTTCCAAGCATTTACATTTTTTCCGGCGCGTTTACATGTATTAACTTCAAAGCATTTGCAATCGTAATACGAACAGCCTCCATTAGGGCAATACGTGCACTTGTCCGTTCCTGGTGATCCGCATCCAGTACCTTTTCCGCATTGTAAAAGCTGTGCAGTAAGGTGGCAAGATCAAATACATATTGCGGTACTTTATGTGGTGCAGATTTCTGTGCCGCATCTGCTACTACTTGCGGGAACTCGCCAAGTTTCTTTAGCAAATTCACTTCTTTTTCTGCTGTTAACAAGCTTACGTCAAAGTCACCATCTATAGTAAATCCTTTTGTTTCCGCTTGTTTGAGCATCGTACAAATTCGGGCGTGTGCATATTGAACATAGTAAACCGGATTTTCATTTGATTCAGATCGAGCCAAATCCATGTCAAAATCGAGTTGTGAATCATTAGAACGGGCAACAAAGAAATAGCGAACAGCGTCGATGCCAACTTCATCCATTAGTTCACGCAATGCGACAGCTTTTCCGGTACGCTTGCTCATTTTAATCTTTTCACCGTTTTCAAACAGGTTAACCATTTGGATGATCTTTACATCAAACTTTTCCTTCTCGTAGCCAAGTGCCTGAATCGCTGCGCGCATTCTTGGAACATAGCCATGATGATCTGAGCCCCACACATTAATGATTTTATCAAATCCACGATCCAACTTATCCTTGTGGTAAGCAATATCTGGTGTTAAATAGGTGTAGGAGCCGTCCTGCTTAATTAATACACGATCCTTGTCGTCCCCAAAGTCTGTCGAACGAAACCATGTAGCACCATCCTGTTTGAACGTGTAATTGGCTGCCTCCAGTGTGCTAAGTGCTTCGGTGATTTTTCCATTTTTATATAATGACCTTTCCGAGAACCAGTGATCAAAATGTACACGGAAGTCGTTTAAATCCATTTCAATCCGGGCCAGAGCACGCTGCAATCCGTGTTCTTTGAAAAAGTTCAAACGATCTGTACTTTCCGCTTGTTCCCATTTATCTCCATATTCAGCTGCCAGTGCCTTGCCAATTTCCACAACATCTTTACCACGGTAGCCGTCCTCCGGCATGTCGACATCTTTGCCTAACGCTTGAAAATAGCGGGCCTCCACGGAGAGTCCTAGTTTATCGATTTGATTACCAGCATCATTAATATAATATTCGCGTTCCACTTGATAGCCTGAAGCCGCGAATAAATTACATAGCACATCACCAAAAGCTGCTCCACGAGCGTGACCAAGGTGCAGATCACCAGTCGGATTAACAGAGACAAATTCAACTTGAACTTTCTCTCCTCCTCCGGCATTTGTTTGTCCGTATGCATCTTTTGCCTCGAGTATCGTTGGGATTACTTCTCCAAGAAAGTCCTGCTTCATAAAAAAGTTAATAAATCCCGGTCCGGCAATTTCTATTTTTTTAATCGATGCTTTCGTTTGATCAAGGTTTTCCATGATATCCTCGGCAATTTTACGGGGAGGCTTTTTAGCAATTCGCGCAAGCTGCATGGCGATATTTGTCGCAAAGTCACCATGCGCTTTATCCTTTGGTTTTTCTAAAACAATTTCAGGAATATCCGCTGTTTCTGCAAGGGCTGCTTGAACAACTGCAGTAGAGATTTCCTGTTTTAAGTTGTCTTCTGTTTGTTGCAACACGTTCATCTTACATCCTCCTCATTATACGTCAAAGTTAACTTGTGCTGGCGTTCTTCTTGCCCATTTATTTTTACATTATAAGACATGACCAGGGATCCATTATCTTGTTCCGTTAGTGGCTGGTATGTAATCTTATTCGTAGTTGTTTCCATATGCATGGTTCCATAAGGATGCCGGAATACATTTTCTGTTGTTTGACGCATCCGGAATTGCTGATTCATCACAATATGACCATTCCGTTTAATATTTACTTTATCTGGTTGGATCGTTATAAAATTTTTTACCGGTGCATTATCTTCCGACGTTTCTTCAAATCGGAGCACATCAATATTACCCTTTTGATAATAGATGCCAGTACTTTTGATTGTGTTGTATTCCATTTGTCCATCATCATCTATGATTGTATGAAGTTCAATAAATACTTTTTTTTCAATCACGCTCAAATTTATCCCCTCAGTCCCTAAACAAATCATATATTGTCTTATTATAGCGGTAAATGGTGCGCTTTATCAATATAAAGTTGTTAACTGCGTTTATTTCTTGTTATCTATTCCCATAATGTGACTAATACGTATGAAAATTGGAGCTAATCATGATGGGATTTGGATTATTCACTAAAAAAAGGAATTTTATTCGTCGATTCATAGTTGGCGTCATTGCAATTGGTGTCAGTTTTTTCATTGGCGTCTATTTGCTGAGTTATTTATTAGGTCCGCCAAAGCTAACAAATGAGCAAAACACGATTTATTATAGCCAATCTGGTGATGTGATCGGTGAAGAACACGGATTGCAAAGTCGCTATCAGGTGAACTTAGAGGATATTTCCCCTGACCTAATTAATGCGACGCTTGCAATCGAGGACAAGCACTTTTTCGAACATCATGGCTTTGATTTGAAACGAATTGTGGGGGCCGTGCTCAAGAATATAAAAAGCATGTCTTTTAAAGAAGGTGCCAGCACATTAACACAGCAATATGCCCGAAATCTGTATCTATCCCAGGAAAAAACATGGACACGGAAAGTGCGGGAGGCTTTTTATACGATTCGCCTGGAGATGTTTTATTCCAAATCGGAAATTCTCGAGGGCTATTTAAATGTGATCTATTATGGACATGGTGCACACGGTATTGAAGCAGCAAGCCATTACTTTTTCGATAAAACAGCCAAGGAATTAAGCTTGGCCGAAGCGGCAATGTTAGCAGGAATCCCAAAAGGACCCACCTATTATTCGCCCCTCAACAACGAAGATAATGCAAACAAGCGGCAAAAGAGGATTTTACAGGCAATGTTAAATGCAAACACGATCACCAAACAAGCATATGACGAAGCAATCCAGGAACAATTAACGTACACAGCACATGAGGAAAGTGAATCGGAAGCGCTTGGACCTTATTTTCAGGATACTGCTTTAAAAGAAACCTCCCGTCTGTTGAAGCTTGATCCAGAGGATATTCGTTCTGGCGGTTATGAAATTCATACGACATTGAACAGTAATTTGCAAAAAGTGCTCGAAAAGCAGGTGCATGCTACGATCGATTCCTCTAGTGAAATGGAGGTTGGTGGCATGGCGATGGATCCTGATACAGGTGCGGTTCGGGCAATGATCGGCGGCACTGATTATGCAAAAAGCCCGTTCAACCGAGCGATGGATGCCAAGCGGATGCCTGGCTCTAGTTTTAAACCATTTTTATATTATGCGGCACTAGAGAATGGCTATAACGCTACGACAATGCTATTAAGTAAGCCTACAGTGTTTGATTTGGAGGACGGGGAGGTCTATCAACCAAGTAATTACAATGATTACTATGCCAATGCGCGGATCCCATTAGCACAAGCATTGGCACTATCGGATAACATCTATGCCGTGAAAACAAATATCTACTTAGGCGCTGACAAATTAGTTGATACCGCAGAAAAATTTGGCATTACAAGCAAACTGCCTGCAGTACCGTCACTCGCACTCGGAACGGCTACAGTATCTCTAAAGGAAATGGTTACCGGGTACGGCATACTGGCAAATGGCGGACAGGATATTGATTTATATACGATTGATAGCATCGTTGATCGAAACGGCAAGACCATTTTCGAAAGGAAAAACAAACCTGGAGACAAGTTGCTGGATCCGAAGAAGGCATTTATTTTAACCCAGTTAATGACAGGTATGTTTGATCGGGAATTAGATGGTTATACGGCTGTCACCGGATCAACCATTGCCGATAAGCTAACACGGCTTTATGCTGGAAAGTCAGGGACAACCAGTTCAGATAGCTGGATGATCGGATTCAGTCCTAGACTGGTCACAGGCATTTGGACCGGTTATGATGATAATCGCACCATTGAAGTTGTTGCAGAATCAGCTTACAGCAAAAATATTTGGGCGGATTTTATGGAAGCTGCGCATCAGGGCATCGATCAGGAAAACTTCCCAATCCCTGACGGTGTGGTCGGGATCCCGATCGATCCTGCTACAGGCGAACGCGCGACACCTTATTGTGATGTAAGCCGGATCATGTATTTTGAAAAAGGAACAGAGCCGCAAGTGTATTGTTCGAAGCACTTTCCTGAAGATGATAGTGGAAGCGATCAAGATAATACGGATGATGTTAAAGAAGAGGAAGGCATACTTGAGAAGTGGTTTAATTTGTTTTCTTAGCCGTAGTTAATAATAGCTCATTTCACAGCGTTTGTTGCTAATGATATATAAACTGCAACGTAAGAGCAGGTTGATTTCCGTTCCAATCAACCTACGTGAATAGCGTTCAGTATTTTATCTTCATTTGTCTTTACAAGCACTGTATTAATAATTCCAAGCTTTGAAGGTGGAGAGACTACTTTATAAAGCAATTGATAAATGATATAACATTGCACAATACTAGCGACGGATATACACGAAGACTCCTGCGGGAAAGCGAAGACGATGAGACCCCGCAGCGTTCTTGTGGTCACTGAAAAAGTGGTAGATTTTAAAAAAAATTGCTTTTCACCTTAATCTAGCATCTCGAATATACGGAGACTCCTGCGGGAAGTAAGAGATCGACGAGACCCCGCAGGACGGTAGTCCGAGGAGACTCGACACTCGCCCGCGGAAAGCGCAGTATATTCGAAGATGCGATGGTAGATCTGCATATTATAGTGCTATATTTAACTTTTTCAGTGGCCACGTTCTTTGCGAGGAGGCTCAGCGCGAGCCCGCGGAAAGCGTAGTGTATTTCCGTAGCGAAGATAAGTACTAACTCATTACGTCGCAGTTTCTATCAACTACTAGTTAGGGTTAATTACTTGGAAAGTGACAAACTTTTAAAAACAACCTTAATAAGATTGTTATCTGACGAAACTTGAGGCTGAGGGGCTTGTCTTTGGCGCAAGTTCACCTGGTATAAAAAACGAAGACAGTAGAGAAGTTTTCCTACTGCAAAAAAGAAGCCGATAATCAGTGTGAGTCCGTTCACCTGAAAATCGGCTTCCTTTTTGTCCTAGCAATACATGAGATAGCCCATGTATTTACATTTTACAAACATTTATAACAAAGTACAACTGTTTAGCTAATTCGTCATGATTCGGTCACATATTGTTCATTATTTCGGGAGTGTTTCTTTTAGCGTTTCCGTAGAATTGTTCCACATCGATTCGTCAAACGTCACAAGAAAATCCCTCAGCAGCTTTTTGGATTTATCATCCATATGCTCGACGATTATTTTTCCCTTTAATGACTTTTCCATATAGGTCACATGTTGTGCCATCGACTTATAGGCACGTTTATTGGGGCGGTCAACCAGCAGTTCGCAGCCTGTAACCCCACCGTAAAATGGACCATGCTCCCCGCGTTCCACATTGACCCATACGATCCAATATAGTTTGGGATCGGGCACTTCGCTTCGATCCTGCACATACTTCACCCGGCGTTCAATTTCACTACGCGCATGCATTGCATCCATATCCACATAGGCTTTATTTTCATCCGGATCGATAATGACTGGGGACATATTCTCTAGACTAACTGTACCCGCACCATACCCACCATGACCATCTGTTGAATCATCTTTAATTATTGTAAACGCATTTTGCTTCTTTTTATTTGAAGATTGATCTGAAGACATGAAAGGATCCTCCTTCTGGTTATTCTGGTTTCATTTTAGCATAGGTGCCCCATGATTTTCACTTGTTTGGTACTATACTAAGCTTTTTTACGTCCTCTGAGAATGATAAAGAAACGCATGCTGATGACTAACCCGCCTAAAATGTCTACAAAAAATGGCATATCAAAAAACGTATAGGAAACATCACCAGTATTACCGCTACCCTTTTTCCCATTCCCATGTGAATTTCCCGCTGAATTAATGCGTTTGTGTTACATCACCAATAAATGCCCAGGATGCAGCTATTTCTGCTTCACTATATTTTTGTTTTGGTTTCACTTGATGAATTTTCGCTTCGACTTCTGATTTCGTCAAGTCATCAAAATAAAGCATTGTTGCTACAAGCTCCAGAAAACGGGCGCTTTTTGATTTTAACTGATCTACTTTATTAGACATATCCGGCATATCTAGTCCAAACTCTTCTAGAAAGTTCTTTCCCCGGTCGGTAATATGATAATGGTATTGGAAGTAATTCCCTTTATCCTCTTTCACTTCATCAATAAACGTCAAATTACAAAGTTCCTCCACCCGTAATGTCAATTCTTCGGAGTATGGCCCATATACATGAAACGCGTATTTTTCTTCAAATGGTATGTTGCATTTTTGTAAAATATAAATCATTTTTTGCAGCTTTTTTCTACCGGTTACTTCCTGGGCGATTGAAAAGAATTGCATTAATTTAGCATGATTATTCAACATCCTGTATCTCTCCCTGATCATAAAGTATCGCTTTTATTTGTTGCTTTAAATCCTCGTCTTTGATTTCTTCCAGTTTATCCATTGGAAAGTACAGCTTATGATCTGTTCGTTTCTTTCCGGAAATTGCCTCGACAATATCCGATTGGCGTGACAGCTCCCGCAATTCATTATTCGGCATAAGCAAATGAATTGGCAAACGTTCCTCCTCTTCCCCCGGACGATAAAAGTCATAAGGTAGATCTGACGAGGAATCGATCACCAAATAATATTTCGGATCGATATCGGCTGCTCGGAACAATTGTTGAAGTGCTTTTACTTCACCCATTTGCTTATTTGGGTCAAATTCAATGTATTTAAACAAACGGCGATTCATAAATCGTTCGCACAGATCACTTAAAATCACATCATCCTCTTCCTGCCACTGCTGAAAGTAATAATATACAACCGCTTCATCCAGCTTTAAATATTCATCCAATGTAGCGCTTCTCGTGAAAAAGGAAGCGAAATGCGTTGGCTCCAGCTTAAATGTGAAGTCATCTGCTTCAAATAAGTGTTTTGCCCGATCCAGAATTTTAGTTAAAATAACTTCCGCACTTCTTGTTACAGGATGGAAATACACCTGCCAGTACATTTGATAGCGACTCATAATATAATCTTCCACTGCGTGCATCCCCGTTGATTTAATGACGACTTGATCTTCGATTGGACGCATCACCCTTAAGATTCGTTCCATATCAAAGTGACCATAACTGACACCCGTAAAATACGCATCCCGCTGCAAATAATCCATCCGATCCGCATCAATTTGACTGGAGATTAAACTCACAACCAATTTATCCTCGTAGGTTTTGGCAATCACATCGGCAACTTTTTGCGGAAAACCTGGTGCAACACGTCGTAATATTTCATTTACCTTTGTGTCTCCAATAATGATTTGCTGGGTATAATATTCATGATCCAATTTAAAAACTTTCTCAAAGGAATGTGAAAATGGTCCATGCCCTAAGTCATGCAAGAGCGCTGCACAGAGACTCAACAAGCGTTCATCATCATTCCAATGTCGGCGTCCCTTGAAATTGTATATGATTCTCCGAACGATTTCATAAACACCAAGCGAATGACTGAACCGGCTATGTTCCGCTCCATGAAATGTTAAATTTGTTGTTCCGAGCTGCTTTATTCTGCGTAACCGCTGAAATTCCGGCGCGGCGATTAAGTCCCAGATCACACGATCTTTGACATGGATATATCTATGTACAGGGTCTTTAAAAACCTTCTCTTCATGTAGCTGTTCATCCTTATATGCCATCTATTCCCCAACCCATTTCTTTTCGATGATTGTAATTAGATAAATAGCCGAGAATCCCTAGTATTTCAATGCTGGGATGAATCGGCTAGTTTTCATTTTAACGATACAAGTTTATTACATTACCTGAATTTTGCCAGTTATAGTTATGTTATTATATACTATATGTATGGTAAATAAAACAAAATTAACCTACGGAAGAACAATTGTATATAACATTAATTATCATATTGTCTGATCGGTAAAATACCGACGAAAGGTGGTAACACCGGATGTGGGAGTGTTTTCAAAAGAAACCCTTTACAATGAGAAGGGATTCATTATTCAAGCTGTTGAGATAGATTTGCCATATGTTTGTCTCAGCGCCACCCAAGCTTCCTTTCTCCTTCTTATATTGTAAAAATGTCCAAAGGAATTTCTGGAAGTAGATTGTTTGTTGAATTCCCGAAAATAAAGAGGAAATTATGGAAAGAAAGGTTATGAAACAGTAGCTCTAATATCGAGTCAGTCGATTCAGTATCTGAAGAGGCGATCAAACGATATGTAGAAAATTAAAAAACAAGGGGATGATCCGTTTTGACAACAAGTGTAAAGTCGGTATTCCTATATGGTTATCCAACTAAAACAAAAGAAAAGAGATTTATAGAAACACAAGCGGCATACACCATTTTAATCAATCGTTTTATAGAAATACTTTTGAGCAATGAAGTTTACTTTTTGGATATATTTAACAAAAATAAACAGTCACCCAGGATTAGGGGATTGGAGAAGAAGGAGAGAAATACACATTCACTTGGTTCTGCCTATGGACAAAATGCTATTGATCAAGCCATGACAGAAACGCATAATCATTTTATTCGAATCCGAAATAACCTCTACGGCTATATTCAAAACGAAAGCCCGGAATTGTTGCTTTATATTTCATTTTTTTCATTATTGAATGCGTCCATTCTTGATACAGATGAATTACAAGTTGTGGATCAGTTGTTAGATCATGCCATAGCTGAGAAAAAACCGAATGAGCAATTAATCGACGTGTATAAGAGTTTGCGCAAGCATTTATCCAAGTTGACCGAAGAACAACGCGCCTCGAATAGGGGATATGTGCGCATCCTATTTTATGAAAAAATAGAACATTGGAAACGTCCTTTCGTAAAAAAGGCGACACTTCAATTGGACGCCCGTGTGTCTAAACTCGAAAAATCACATTCCACAAAAGAAAATTACGTGGTTTCTATGAAGCTATTAAATGAAACAAAACGTCAGGAGGTTCCTGTTAATACAAGCAAAAATGGCCTGAGAAGATTAGCGCAGTATAAGAACGGATCAATGACAGCCACGCTGATGAATGGAAAAATAAGAATTGGTATTCCTGTAACTAAAAAAATCAACAAGCAAAAACAAAAAAAACTGCTCGGCATCGACCTAGGAATCACAGACCTGTTTCACACCAGTACCGAAAATAAATATGGCACATTCACAGGAATGATGAACCGTTATGGGTTAGTAGTAGAAAAGAAACTCGGCAACCGTTCTTCTCTCCGGAACAAGCGAAAAGAATATCAAAAGCAATTAAAGAAGACAACGAATCCCTATGAAAAGGATTTGCTTAAAAAGAAAATAAATAATATCTCAGATAACTTAAATGGCAAGAAATCATTACAGAAAATGCGAAGGGGTTACGCGCATGTCGTTGATATGGAAATCAGTAATTCTTCCAAACAGTTATTTGACGAAATAAAAGATAACAAATACATGCCGGTATTTGAGGACCTCGATATTGCTGCGTTTGACCGCGGTAAAAAAGCAAACAAGCGTGACAGTTCCTGGGTCAGAGGGAAACTAATGAAAAAAATAATAGCATTATTAGAGTGGCACGGGTTTGATTATAAAACAGTAGATCCTGCTTACACATCGAAAATTTGTTCCAAGTGTCATAATATTCACGATGATAATCGCAAAGGCAAACGTTTTACTTGTACCGTGTGCAAGTATACAGCCGATGCTGATCATAACGCCTCTCTAAACATCCGGGAACGTGCATTGGATACCGAAGTTGCAAATATTGTTGCTTTGTATAAACACAACACACAAAAACGCCATAAAGCGCTTAAGGAATTATTCTATACACGTCACTGTAGCTATATAAAACGGGTTTCTTAGCCATTTATATAGCCAGATGAACCTCTCTACCCAACCATTAGGGAAAAATCTTCGAGTTTATAATAGCTCATTCGCTATTCGCTGATCGAAGGCGCATTCGGATGACGATCGGGGGATTTGTGCATACTTTTTTCAATAAGGACGTTTTCCCTTGAGTAGTCAGATGATGCCCGGTATTTCAATGCCGGGAGGTTCACTATATAATAGTTAGCTAGAGGATAAAAGAGGCAAAAGCAACTTCTGCGCTCTCTGGGTTTTTATATGTCAGAAGACGCAAGATATCAGCCGTGGAATGAAGGAGAAAATTATGAAAAACTGGAAAGATATTATCAGCCATACTACTTTTCGTTATTTGGACCAGACGGGTTTGTCCATGTTCCAGCACAAACCTTATACAGCTATCACATCGTTTGCCATTGATGATACGCTAGCACTCTCTGTCAGTGATGGGGATTCTCCACCTGCAGTCCGGTTGTGGGTACATCCTGATACCATTGTGCTTGGTATACCTGACGCCAGACTTCCTTATATTCAAGAAGGGGTTCGGTTCTTAGCTGATGAAGGATATCATGTAGTGGTACGAAATTCGGGCGGGCTTGCCGTTAATCTTGATCGCGGTGTATTAAATATTTCACTTGTTCTACCCGGTGTGAAAAACATCTCGATTTACGACTGCTATGAGGCAATGGTCAGTTTTGTAAAATATATGCTCCGCGATTTAACAAACGAAATTGAAGCATATGAAATTGTCGGATCCTATTGCCCCGGGGACTATGATTTAAGTATTCACGGGAAAAAGTTCGCCGGCATCTCACAACGACGGATCAAAGACGGTGCAGCTATTCAAATTTATTTGGACGTCGCGGGCAACAGCCAGAAGCGTGCTGCCATCATCCGGCAATTTTATGCGATTAGTAAGAAGGATGCGGAAACCAATTTTGACTTTCCTACCGTCGATCCGAATGTAATGGCATCATTATCAGAGCTGTTAGGGACAGCATTAACGGTGGCAGATATGAAATCCCGTGTATATAAGGCATTGGAAAATTTTAGCTCGCAGATCATCGAAACAAATTTCTCAGCAGGAGAGATCGAGACTTTCGAAAAGCGCTTACAGCAAATGGAAAAGCGTAATGAGGCGGTTGCAAGTATGCAATGACCAGATGCGCGTATGTTCGTGGTGTGATTGGTGCTCAACTTTGCACGGTTGACGCTCAACTTCGAGGGTTTGCTACTCAAGTTCGCCAGGAACCGGGTCCAGCATCAAAAAACGTGTATTCACTTGGCGAATACACGTTTTTACATCTAGCTTATTCTGATTGTGCTGCCGTGATTAATGCCAGGTTATAGACATCCTCCGCACTACAGCCGCGCGACAAATCATTTACCGGCTTATTCAGTCCTTGCAATACGGGACCAACCGCTTCAAATCCGCCTAAACGCTGCGCAATTTTATAACCTATATTTCCGGCATCCAGATTAGGGAAAATAAATACATTCGCATCCCCTTTGATTACTGAATCAGGTGCCTTCTTCTCGGCAACTTCCGGTACAAATGCCGCATCAAACTGAAATTCCCCATCTATCACAAGTGATGGATTTTTTTCTTTGGCAATCTTTAATGCTTCTGCTACTTTTTCAGTTTCTTCCACTCGTGCCGATCCTTTTGTTGAAAAGCTTAACATGGCAACCCGCGGGTCCACGTCGAACAATTCAGCAGTAATGGCACTCTCTGTTGCAATTTCAGCAAGATCAACACTATCCGGCGAAATATTGATGGCACAATCAGCAAACACATATTTTTCGTCCTCACGAACCATGACAAATACCCCGGAAGTTTTCTTGATGCCTTCCTTCGTTTTAATGATTTGCAGCGCCGGTCGAACTGTGTCTGCCGTGGAATGTACCGCACCACTTACTAAACCATCGGCCTGATTCATGTACACAAGCATCGTACCAAAGTAATTTTCATCTTGTAAAATCTTCACCGCTTCTTCCGTGGTTACCTTGCCCTTGCGTCGCTCCACGAAAGTTTCAACCATTAAATCAAATTCCTCAAATTCGGTGGGATCCAACAATTCGCAGGATGAAATATCCACTCCAATTGCTTCCGCCTTTTCTTTCATGCTTCCTTTATTACCGATTAAAATCGGTGTTAATATACCTGCAGCGCCCAGCTGGCTCGCCGCAGTTAATATACGCTCATCCATCCCCTCAGGGAATACAACCTGTTTGTTTTTCGCAGCAATCTTCTGCTTTAATTGATCAAATAATTGGCTCATTGATACCAACCTCCTATATAGCTATACCCTAATCATAGCCGAGTTATGATCAAATATAAAGCAATCCATCCAATGGCAGCGCAAATTTGACAGACCGATGACATTACCGCCTTTGGGGGCCTTCTATATGAATAACCTACCCCGATTATGATATAGTAAAAACGTCGATAGTAAAATTGATAAATAAAAGGAGAGATAGATAATGGTTGAAGCAGTAGAAACCATGGATGGCTGGTATTCGCTACACGATTTACGCAGTATCGATTGGAATTCCTGGAAATTAGCATCTGAAGCGGAACGGCAGGAAGCAATTGACGGCTTTGATAAATTACTTTCCAAATGGGAAGCTGTTGAAGCGGAAAAAAACGGCAGTCATGTCTTGTATCAGGTTATCGGGCAAAAAGCTGATTTAATGTTCATGTTCTTACGTCCAACAACGAATGAACTTACAGACATTGAAACAGAATTCAATAAATCCAAGTTTGCTGAGTTTTTAATTCCGACACACTCTTATGTATCCGTTGTCGAACTTTCTAAATACCGCCCGCAAAAAGATGGTGTTGATCCGGAGACATTACCGGAAACACAGGCACGCTTAAAACCAATTCTGCCAAAATGGGAGCACATTTGCTTCTATCCAATGGACAGACGCCGTGACGGGGAAAACAATTGGTATACATTAGAAAAAGCCGATCGTGGACAACTCCTTTACGAACATAGTAAAACCGGCCGAAAATACGCCGGAAAAGTGAAACAATTCATTACCGGCTCCATGGGGTTGGATGATTGGGAATGGGGCGTTACATTATTCGCACATGACCCATTACAATTCAAAAAAATCGTTTATGAAATGCGATTTGACGTAGCAAGCTCCCGCTATGCCGAGTTTGGCGAGTTCTTCGTGGGTAATCATTTACCACGAGAAGCCGTTGCTGCATTTTTAAAAATATAATGATTCACTACAGAGCCCTGCTACTTCAAACGTAGCAGGGCTCTTTTATTTTGAGCGTTCGATGACATCCAAAAAACATCCCCGTCGTAGTCATATACCAAGCCCACCCCTCATACATATAATTATTGAATCCAACATCAGGATTTATAGAATTGAGGTATGTTTGATGGCTTTAGTTGCACACACCGACAAGGATATTGATCTATTGGCAAGACTTATGCGTGCCGAGGGTGAGGGGGATGGTGAACTGGGCATGCTGATGGTTGGAAATACTGGGGTTAATCGCGTTATTTCTGATTGTCTTGACTTTGGTGATTTACGAAACATCAGGGACATGGTTTTCCAAAGTCCCGGAGGATTTGAAGCTACACAGAAAGGATATTTTTATCAACGGGCACGTGAAGTAGATAAACGTTTAGCACGCCGGGCCATCCAAGGGGAGCAACAGCACCCTGCGTCAAATGCATTGTGGTTTTTTCAGCCAGAAGGAAGTTGCCCGCCGCAATGGTATAACCAGTGGAACACAGGCAGATATAAAGCGCATTGTTTTTACGCCCCTTCCGAAGCTGATTGTCCAGCCGTGTATCGATGAACGTGCAATTTATTAATCAGGAGGTTTTTTTATGAGTGAAAATCAAAACGACCCAAATCAACCGCATACCAATGCATATCCAGCCCAGCCCTATTACTACTATCCGCAAACATCTCCAGCCTATTATCCAATGTATCAGACAAGACAGCAACCACAACCGTCCCAGCCCACACAACAGACATTCCCAACACAAGGTGCTGGGAATCAGGGTCAGATGCCGCTTCAGCAATCCTATATTGAAAATATTTTACGTTTAAACAGAGGTAAACTCGCTACTGTTTATATGACTTTTGAAGGTGCAAATGCAAAAACCTTCAAAGGAATCGTCGAGGCTGCAGGTCGGGACCATATTATCTTAAGTGACCCACAAACAAGTAAACGTTATTTATTATTAATGGTTTACCTGGACTACATTACATTTGATGAAGAAATTAATTATTCCTATCCATTTGATAGCGGGCAAATGGCAACCTATTCCCCCAGATCATAGTCTACTAAAAAAGGATGACATGTACAGAAATGATCCATAACGCGCATGCGGATCTATCTCCATATCATGTCATCCTTTTCTATTCAGCCTTAGAAGGGATGATTCCATGAAACATCCATATGAAAAATTCATCAAAATGGAACTTATATTTATACTTTGTGCTGTCCTATTTGGACTCGTTGCACTCATCCAGGGGTATCTGTTCCTGATTTTAATGAGCCTTTACATTATCACGATTAGTTTGTTTTTCGATGCTTTGATCCATTGGCAATTACATCGGACACTGGACGCGGGAAAACAAATACTGCGCGCAATGATGCTTATTTTTCTTATTACATTTCTCGTTTTTCATCTATAGAAACTTCACTACTACATAACCAATTAACACCCAACCAACTAGAAATGCTACCCCACCAAGTGGCGTGACCATCGCAAATGTTTTGACGCTTGTTGTGGCGTAAAGATAAAGGGATCCGGAAAATAGGATGATTCCGATAAAAAACATCCATCCAGCCCATGCAATCCCTGCACCTTGTATTTTGGTCATTAGAAAACCCGTTACAAGCAGTGCCATCGTATGGAACATTTGATAGTTTACCGCCTTCTCCCATGTTCCTATTGCCTTTTCAGATATTTTACCTTCTAAGCCGTGCGCACCAAAGGCACCTAAAGCAACTGCCAAAAATCCATTGATTGCTCCTAAAATTAAAAAAAGTTTCATTTCCTACACCTCTCACTTGATAGTTACGTTGGCTTTTCCCTAAACCTTAAGGTGAAAGCCTTATCCTTCGTTACACTTCTACTCGTTTCTTAAGAAAGTTATATGTAGCAGTGTCAGAAATCTAAAATAGAATCTCCATTTGCATCATCGTGATCGACATCTACAGAACGAATTACTTTCCCTTTCGTTTGTCCCGCTTCTCCGATCATTGCCTTCATTTCTTCTGTTGATATTTTTGTACGATTTTCCCCTGGGGATTCATCTTCAACAATTAACTCACATAAAAGCTTCACATTAGAAATATGCTGTATCATTTTTTGCTGATTGGTTTCTGTTTCCAATGCCTGCTGTAATTCATTGATCATTTTGCGGATAATTTTCTCATTTGCCACCGCCATTATAATCGCTCCTTATTTTCTTATGTATCCATACACACTTAAGTGTACCACGTTTAATCGTCATTATTAACCAAAACACCTACTGGGCTTTTCTGATAATAGTTGGATCTGTTTGCCCCGCCGCCCGTCTACACTGTTTGCTAAAACCGTTGATTTCCACTGCAGGCGGACGCTTTCCGCGGGCACGGCTTCAGCCTCCTCGAGAAACCCACACTAAGGGGTCTTCAGACACGCGCTGTTCCCGCTGGAGTCGCCGCATTCCGTTCCAATCAACGATGTAGTGCTCTGAATTAATGAATGATTAAATGATGGTGTATCTTATATTTGGGACTATGGTCATCACGCAAATGGAATATACTCGCTTTCCCTGGGCTCACCACGAGCCTCCGACGTACAGGACGTACTAGTGTCGATGACGTCACAGGACGTGACGTTTGTCATTGACCTCGCTCGCAAAAAAACGCTCACTGTGGGGTCTCTTAGGCTCGCTGTCCCACAGGAGTCTCGCATATTCCATTTGCTGGGGTAGATTTTCATTTTCGGCAGTTTGTATTACTGTTTTGGTTCATAGGAGCCAATTTCATAAGCCCTTGAACTTATATAAAAGTTATACTTTCCTATCAATGTTAAAAAGCCGAGTTAATTAGCACGATTTGTCCAAATAAAAAAGCCTTGGCAAGTTTCCAAGACTTAAACGTCCGCTTACTTTTTCGCATGAAAGACTTTTTATCTAAGATAAAAAATTAATCTTTTGCTTTTCTTCCTTCGTATAGCGTTCATAAACCCACTGTAAAAAAATAACTTCATTCTCCCACAATTGTCTGCCAAGCTTCTCCTCTGTATCATCCAATACTTGCAAAAAGCTTATCATTACGCTAATTTCCCCCTATATCGAAGTCATGTATTAGTTATATCGTATCTTACCATTATTTTTCAGTGAAATCAACACTATATTACTAATTTGCCGAATTCACAGACACTTGATTCAACTAATGTTGGAATAGCTGGCCATTTTACTTACTTTATGAAAGCGGTCCTTGTAAACAATATGTTCTCTTGTGAATTTCCGTGGTGAGTCAATTCCAGCAACAGCTGCCAACTCGAAAACACCCTGCCTCAAAGCAACGAGGTAGTTACAAACACGATACTTTTTCTCTTCAATACTCAAGCCTTTTTGTAATTTAGGATCGGTCGTAGCAACACCTACCGGACAGTTATTGGTGTGACAAACTTCTGCCATGATACAGCCAACACTAAGCATAAACCCACGGGCAACGTTAATCATGTCTGCTCCTAGGGCTAAGGCCATCACAATTTTATCCGGTGTTAATAGTTTACCAGACGCAATAATATGTGTGCGGTTCCGTAGGTCATATTTTTTTAACATATCATCCAGTAATGGCAGAGCAGCAAACGCCGGCAACCCGACCGATTCAGCTAGTTCATAATAGGTTGCGCCTGAACCGCCTTCACTGCCATCCACTGTAATAAAGTCTGGCACAATGTTCGTTTCTTTCATGGCAACCACAAATGCTTCGACTTCTGCCTCACTGCCGATGACAATCTTTGTTCCTACTGGTTTGCCACCGACATCTCGCATTCTATCAAGAAACTCCAATAAACCTTGAGCATCATCAAATTCATCAAAACGGTTGGGGCTATTAATCGTCTGCCAAGGTTCAACATTACGGATCTCAGCAATTTCCTCTGTAACTTTGTCACCTTCTACATGGCCACCACGTTGTTTGGCACCTTGGGCAAGCTTGAGTTCAAATGCTTTTATTTGTTCCATCTCACTTTTCTCTTTAAATAACTCCCAGGAGAATTCTCTTTCCACCGTACGAACACCGAACAATCCTGAACTAATTTGCATGATAATGTCAACGTCTCCCTTTAAATGATAGGGAGACAAACTGCCTTCGCCCGTGTTCATCCAGGTACCGCCTGCCATTCCAAGCCCTTTCGACAAAGCTGTAATCGCATGATCGCCCAAAGAACCGAAACTCATCGCAGATTGGCCAATAAGACCTTTGATTTTAAATGGGTTTCTCACCGTATCCCTACCAAGTACAATCGCGTCATCATCCGGTAAATAAAATGGATCCAGCACTCCCGACTCTGTATGTTCTTTTCGACTGAGCAATCTCTCATTATCAATCTCGTATAATCTCGTATTAATTTTTGGATGCTGGTCAATTTTCATTTCTTCCCGTTGCATGGGGAACATTTTGTTGACTATATACATGCCTTCTTCTTCAAAAGTGCGTTCTGATCCATAGCCAATCATACGATCATTATATTTTGCCGCTTTATAAACATATTCAAATTCTCTTCGATTGAATGGCTTTCCTTCGTTATTATTATTAAATAAATATTGTCTGAATTCAGGACCTGCTTTTTCCATCATATAGCGTATTTTCCCTAACACAGGGTAATTTCTCAATATCGAGTGCTGTTTTTGTTTTGCATCCTGAAAATAGATTCGTAAGAAGAAATATAGCGGTACAATAACGATAATCGCTGCAATAATTATAATGGTGATTAGTAAACCGCTTTCCATCAGAACTCACTCTCCCTTACATCAGATATGGTACATAAACGAGTACAATAATAAATATCCAGATGACGTCAACAAAATGCCAGTAATAAGAAAATATTTTTAATTTCTCCGTATACAAGGCAGTTGATGTTTTTTTTCTATACAAAATGAATAGCACAATCATCCAACAGGCGCCAAATAAAACATGTGCTGCGTGAAGACCAACGAGGACATAAAACGCGGATAGAAATGTATTCGCGCTAATCCCATACCCTTCCTGCACATATCGGTAGAACTCGGAAAACTCTAACCCAAGAAAAACAAGCGCAAAGATAAATGTCAGTCCCAGCCCGATAAGAAATTTTCGCTTATCTCCTTGTGTAAATCCCTTTTCCGCTAAAATAAGCGTACCACTGCTCGACAGTAAAAAAAAGGACGATAACAATAAACTTTTCCATTCAAATATATCTGACGGGTGCGGGCCCTTTACTGCCGGGGTAAAAATAAAGTAGGTGGCAAATAATGTAGCAAACATGATCGCTTCTACTCCCAGATATATAAAGAAACCCATTTGTTTGTCCTTGAACAATGCGATTTCATAATCATTCATTTGTTTCCACCCCTTTTCCATAGTGGTCCTTCCGTTCATCTGTCAGTGAACGGATAATGAATAAACTAAATAACAGCACCCCACCAGCTATTGCTAACCAATACCATGTAAACGTTAAGCCTACAGCAACTACAAACAACGAAAATGCCATTAAGATCGGAATGATTGTGTTGATTGCTATCGGCGCTGCACGTGTTTTCGTCGTTGTTTCCAGTTCACGGTTTTCCTGCTTTGCATACCAGAACGGATCCATCTCCTTGACAACAGGCATTGGGTCAAACGTATGCTCTGGTGATGGTGAGGCGACTGTCCATTCCAATGTCCGGCCATTCCACGGATCATTGCCAACCTTTTCTTTCTTGGTATGGGTTTTATACAGATTCCAAACCACAAACAACATACTGACCCCCATTAAAAAAGCACCGATTGTACTCAAGAAATTTAACGTCGTCAATCCTTCATCCGCTCCGTAAGTGTATACCCTGCGTGGCATTCCTTGTAGCCCAGAAATATGCATTGGGAAGAATGTCAGGTGATAACCAATTAAGAATAACCAAAAGTGCCATTTTCCAAGCTTTTCATCGAGCATGTAGCCAGTAATTTTAGGATACCAATAATACAATCCGGCAAATATCCCTAAAATAGTGGAGGCAAGAATAACGTAATGGAAATGGGCCACAACAAAATGGGAATCATGAAATTGGAAATCTGCCGCCGAAACAGATAACATGACCCCGGTCACCCCCCCCATCACAAAAGACGGGATAAACCCAAGTGAAAATAACATCGGTACCGTCATTCTTAGCACACCGCCCCTGATGGTAAACAGCCAGTTAAAGACTTTAATGCCTGTTGGCACAGCAATTAACATTGTTGTAATAGCAAAAAACGTATTCGCCATTGGTCCGAGTCCAACCGTAAACATGTGGTGCGACCATACCGTAAATCCTAAAAAGCCAATCAAGGCTAGTGATATGACCATTGCTGGATAGCCAAAAATCCGTTTCTTGGCGAACGTCGGAATGATATCTGAGAACATTCCAAACGCTGGTAATGCCAGAATATATACTTCTGGATGACCGAATATCCAAAACAGATGCTGCCAAAAAACGGGACTTCCTTCATCGCCTGAGAAGAACCCTGTTCCAAATAACCGATCAAACATCAATAAGTACAAGCCAATCGCCAACACTGTAAATGCAATTAATATTAAGAAAGAAGTAATTAATGCTGCCCAAGAAAAGAGTGGCATACGTGTCAGCTTCATTCCCGGAGCACGGTGACGCACAATGGTTACAATTAAATTTAGCGCCGTAAAAATAGTCCCGAGCCCGGATATTTGCACCCCAAACACATAATAATCGGTCGATGGTCCTGGGGTATATTCTGAAGTCGATAGCGGTGCATAGCCTGTCCAGCCCACATCTGGGGTTGTATTAAAGAAAAAGGCCAAGTTGAAAAAGATCGCTCCGGCTAAAAACAGCCAAAAGCCTACCGCATTCAGAAAAGGAAATGCCAGATCGCGGGCACCGATCTGTAGTGGGATGACCACATTCATGAGACCTAGCAATAGTGGCATCGCTGCAAAGAAGATCATCATCGTTCCATGCGTGGTAAAAACCTCATTATATTTTTCATATTGAAACACCCAAAACTCATTATTGGGTAATGCTAACTGTGTACGAATAAATAAAGCATCTATCCCAGCCCGAATAAAGAAAAGAACGCCAAACAAGATATACATTGTTCCAATTTTACGATGATTGGTAGTGCGTATGTACTCCCAAATGACAGGCAACTTCTTCTTTTTAATGATAAATATTGATACAATAATTCCTAAAATAACAGAAAAAATCCATGCTACTAAAACGTCTGACGGCAGATCCCCGAAAAAAGGAATATTCATGTGCCTCACTCCTCCTCTTCTATATATTTTTTGTAATCTTCTGCTGAAACTACTTTGACATCAAAGGTCATATCAGCATGTTGCAAGCCACAATACTCGGCACATTTTCCTTTGTATGTGCCTGCTTCTGGGTTTTTAATTTCATATGTCAGTTCTTTATCAGGGAAAACGTCCACTTTCCCAGCCAAAGCAGGTACCCAAAAGGAATGGATAATGTCTGCTGATTTCAGATGGAAAATAACCGCATCCGTCTCCGGTATAACCAATTCATCCGTTACTTCTTTGCCATTTTCGTGGGTAAATGTCCACTTGAATTGTTCTGCTTTAACATCAATAGGAACACCATCCAACTCCTCCTTGGCATCCGACACCGGTGATTGGTCATAGGTAATCGCAATCGTTGGGACGGCAAGTACAGCCAATAAGAGGACAGGCAATATTGTCCAGGTTAACTCCAGTTTTAGATTTCCCTTCACATCTTTTGGTATAACGTCATCCTTTTCCTTGGTATAACGATATTTAAACACAAACCAAGCAAATAAAATAAATACCGTAATCACAACGATTGTCATCAATCCAAAGCTAAACCAAATTAAAAAGGATTGTTCCTTGCCCGTACTACTTTTTGGATCTAGCACCGTTATATTACAGCCAGCGAGAAATAAGAATATAGGTAAAATAGATAGCTTTTTCATTTTTAACAGCAACCTTTTCTGTAATTGTCAGTTAGTCATCTATTTCCCATCGTTTCCGGTCGCCAAACCTGTTGGAGGATTTAGATGAAAGTATCATCACGAGAATGGAATATACTCGCTTTCCATGGGGTCTCGCATATTCCATTTGCTGGGATGGATTTTCATTTTCGGCAGTTTGTTTTACTGTTTTGGTTAATAGTAGCCAATTTCATAAGCACTTGAACTTATCCATAGTTCTAAATATTAGATACGCCATCATTTAATCATTCATTAATTCGGAGCACTACATCGTTGATTGGAACGGAAGGCGAAGACACCAGCGGGAAAAGCACATGTCTGAAGGCCCCTTAGTGTGGGTTTCTCGAGGCAGGTTAAGTACGCGACGTCCTGGGACTGCACCACGGGTTCGTCCCACCGAAAACCTTTGCACTAGCACATCCTGTGCGTCGAAAGCCGTGCCCGCGTAAAGCGTCCGCCTGCAGTGGAATTCAACAGTTTTAGCACCAAATTGTAGACGGGCGGTGGGGGTAAAAAGGAACAACCTTTTAAAAAAAACATACGAAAAAAGGAACCAACCTGATTTTTCCGGTTGGTTCCTTTTCGTTTAATTAATTTTCTTCTACTTTTTCTTCCAATTGTGCTTCCAGCTGAGTAATTCGTGCACGTAATTCCTGGATATCTTCTTTTGTTGCTATTCCCATATCTTTTGCCATTTCTTGTGTTTTTGTAGATTGTTTTACGTCCCATTCATCTTTTTTCATTTCGCCTTTTTCAACGAAATCCCGCATAACTTCTTTGGCTTGATTGGTTGACAGTTCATTTTTATCTACTAATTCTTTTAATTTCTGTTCGAACTTTTCTTTGCCGCTAACAGCTGCTCCAAGCCCTAACAAAAATCCTTTTTTTAGATAATCGCTCATTCTTAACACCCCCTCACATGCTCGAACGAATCATACGATAGTGTATGAAAAGTATAATATTTATCATGATAATAAACAACCCTATTGCAATGATACCGCTGATGGTCAATGGCTGTAAGCTGATATGAACGCCATATATGATCAATCCGGCGCTACACAGCACCATAACAAAAGTAATTAGCTCAAGCACGACAAAGAACTGATGCTTTAATTGTTTCTTTTGTTTTTCTTTATCCCACTGTCTATCTTTTTCCCCACTTTCGAGAAAATGTAACATTGCTTTTGGAAAAGATAACAATGGTTTAGCCATGTCCACCGCTGTCTGTACATAGATACCCTCCACAAAGCCACCGAACCATTGTTTTATTTTTGGCTTTGCCCATTTTTGAATATCAACATCCGGATATAATTCAAATAATATACCAACCACAATTGACATGGCCCTACCTAAATAGGCATATTCTGCTGGTAATTGGATAGGCTGGTCTTTGATGAAAATACTGATATCATCCTTTATTTGTTCCATTGTATGTTCATCCATATTACTAAATGAACCATTTTGATATAATTCTATCGTTTGTTTAATCATCTTTTTCAACTTTTTTCGGTTGGCGTTCGGCAGTAAGAAGTTCATTTCATCCAGCGTTTCAATCACTTTGTCATAATCATCCACAACGATGCTACGGATCAGCTGTTTAAAATAGTTTGTATCCTGCTTTCTGACTTCACCTACCATGCCAAAGTCAATAATAGAAATCATGCCATTTTCTTGAACCAGAATATTCCCTCCATGTGGATCAGCATGGAAATAACCACTGTTGATAAACTGATCTAAATACACATCAAACAATGTCTTTGCTACCTTTTGCACATCAATATGATGATTGTAAAAAAAGGCAAGATCAGTTATCTTTGCACCCCCTATCCATTCCATGACCAACACTTTTTCCGTACATAAAGACTCGTAATATATTGGTACATGAACAGCATCATTGTCCTTCAATCGTTCTTGGAAGTATTTTGCATAGGACAATTCCTTTTGATAATTTAATTCACGATTCATCACAATAACCAATTCGCGATACAATGCTTTTAAATCTGCCTTTTTCCCAAAAGAAGTGAAAACAGATAAGATCCAAAATACAATCCGTAATGCGGTAAAATCTTTATGGAAAATTTTCTCTATCTTGTAACGTTGTACCTTAATAGCAACGTTTGACCCATCTTTTAATGTCGCCTTATATACTTCCCCTATAGAAGCGGAGGCGACAGAATGCGGTTCAAAGTATGAAAGATGCTGGTCCAACCTTGTTCCCCATTCCCGCTCCATTAACGCTTTTGCGTAAGCTTCAGACATTGGTGGTACACGATCAACTAATCCGCTAAGTTCCTGTATAAAAACATCTGGCATAAAATCGGCTCTCGTACTAAAAAATTGGCCAACTTTAACCAGTACGCCACCGAGATCTATAGCCTTTTTACGGTATTCCTTCGCTAACTTTACCAATAATTTGTCCCATTTGGCATTCGTTCTCTCATCCCAAACATTATATCGCGCATGGAAAAGGTAAATTTGAAGAATAAATTTTAAGACCATCCAAATGATAACAGTACTACGATAAAGCGCATTGTATTTCAAAGCACTTTTCAATATAAACACCTCACCCTACTTTACCCAACCAACGATAAATCATAAGTGATTTACGAATAATTTGTGCCCTTCTCCGCACATTATGTACACTAATTTCATTAAAACAATTTTTACACTTGAATATTTTATCATTCTATTGCATAATTATTCAGGTTGCATTTTACATGCTGACCATTACCAAGTACAATTTAAATATCTAGTAACACCACGGAGGATCTTATGAGAAAAAACAACTATACATTCGGCGATCATTTAAAAATTATTATCCCGTCGCTTATCGGCGTCTTTTTATTTATTGCACCTATTAAAACGGCGGAAGGATTGACAATACCCATTGCTGTTTTAGCTGGCTGGGTAGAGGAATTATTGAAAAATCAATTATCCGCCATCATGATGATCATCATCATTATTACAGCAATCATGACAGCTTCTGCTAAAATGTTTGGTCCAAAAGCTTTTGCTAAAAGCCCTTTCTTCCATAATCTTTTTCATGTCAATATGTTTTGGACAATCACTAGGGTGCTTGCAGCCATATTTGCTGTGATGGTATTCTTCAAAATTGGACCAGAATTTATTCATGGACCAGATACAGGTGAAACACTGTTGGATGGCTTGTTACATACTTTGTTCGCTGTCTTTCTATTCGCAGGTATGCTTTTACCGTTGCTTATGAATTTTGGTCTATTGGACTTTTTCGGTATATTAATGACCAACGTGATGCGTCCTTTATTCCGCTTGCCCGGTCGATCATCTGTGGACTCTCTGGCATCATGGGTCGGTGATGGTACAATCGGCGTGCTATTAACAAGTAAGCAATATGAAGACGGCTTTTATACAAAGCGAGAAGCCGCAGTCATCGGTACCACTTTCTCCGTTGTTTCCATTACCTTTACCATTGTTATACTTGATGAAGTAGGTCTGATGGATATGTTTATACCGTTTTACTTAACAATATTGGTAGCCGGTTTAATTGCCGCACTCATTATGCCACGTATCCCACCACTTTCCCGGAAAGCAGATACGTACGCAAAAGAAGCATCAGAAGGTATTGATGAAACGATTCCAGCAGGTGATAACGCATTGACATATGGTTATAAAACAGCTCTGAATCGGGGTAAAAAAGAAAATAGTATTTATAAGTTTGCTAAAGAAGGTGGAGAAAACATTCTCGATATGTGGATGGGTGTTGCTCCTGTAGTGATGGCATTCGGTCTGATTGCACTGATGATTGCAGAATATACGCCTGTATTTCAATGGCTCGGGATGCCGTTCATTCCTTTACTCGAATTAATGCAAATACCGTATGCAGCGGAAGCTTCGCAAACCCTATTAATTGGTTTTGCGGATATGTTTATACCTGCAATTATCGGTTCATCCATTGAGGCAGATATCACGCGTTTTATTATTGCGGCACTGTCTGTCACCCAATTAATTTACATGTCTGAGGTTGGAGGCCTTTTACTCGGCTCAAAAATCCCTATTAATTTCAAGGATTTAATTATTATCTTCCTGTTACGAACAATTATTACACTACCGATTATTACCTTAATCGCACATATCATTTTTTAACGCAAAAAACAGACGACATCTATTCCGTGTCGTCTGTTTCTTTATACATCATGCTGTTTTCGCATACTTCGTTGCCGTTATATAGGGGGATAATTTAATATACGATCTATCCGAATCTTTATTTCATGATTTTTGCTATTTTACCTGTATTTAGTGCTGTGTTCTTTGGTATTTCATGATCTGCCTCTTCATATTCTGACGCTTTTTCAACCATGTTCGGGTTAAAGCCCAGTTGCTCCGCTGTTGCGCTCATAAATTCATAGTAACTTTTTGTTTCACCTGATCCTGTATGATAAGTACCTACCTGATCATTTTCAACCATTTGAACAATGGTACCCGCCAAATCTTCTACATTGACAAACGTTCTGATTAAATCGTCACGAAAAGCAATCGCTTTCCCTGATCTCAAATGATAGGAAAGCTTGTCTGTACGTTCATCCAGTTTCCCTATTTTATTTTCACCAAAGATTGGCCCAGCCCTTAGGATTACATAATTAGACAATTCATGATTAATCAATCGCTCTGCTTTGACTTTCGCATTTGCGTACGTACTATAAACATGATCATCTGGTAGTGTTGATAAAGGATCCGCTTCTTTGTAAGGTCCTTTTCCGGCACTAAATACAAAATCGGATGAAATATAAATCAGCTTGGTGGCTGGTGTTAAAAAGGTTATTAAGTTTATCAATCCATTATCCGTTAATTCATGCTCATTTGGCCCATCCATCACAGACCAGACGACAACATCTGGATTTTCACTTTTATAGTAATCGGAAAATGACTCAGGTTCATTGATATCAAGTTTGATTAGATCGTCAAATAATGGTGGTTCATCTAAATATGTGCCACTCACTTCCAAGGCCTCTTTGTCCTTTAATCTTTTATAAACAGATGCACCGACATATCCACTGGCTCCAAATACACAAACTTTCATGATTAACACCATTCCTTCCCCTGAAATGTCCTTAGCGTTTAGTTAGATGTTTGTGTGGAATCTTTATTTGTCTTATCATGTATCGCGTGCTTCATGATCGAAGCCCTAACCTCAATTAACGGTTGCCATATACCAAGAACCGGTTTACTTGAAAGTACAAATACAATCGCTGCTGCTACAATAGCCAACCCAGCTAAATCTGCAAAGTTATTTACTTCAAAGAGACCCACTTCTCGGAAATACTGGATGAAAAAGCCATGTAATAAATACACATACAATGTTCGTGTCCCTAATTTCGTAATGCTTAGCTTCCTTTTAGGAACCCATGCTAAGAAACTAATTACCATCATCGTTGCGGTCAAATACACTAACAGGCGAGCCATGCCACCAAATTCAGTCATTCCTAAATCACCGTAGGATTTAGATGCCAACAACCAACCTGAGTTTAACTCCGGTGCAAAATAGATACCTGCCGCAATACCTGTCATGACAACTAATGATGCTATTTTTACTCCCTGATGTTTCACCAACATAATCTGTTTTTCCGTTATCCAAAAACCAGCAAGGAAAAATGGGAAAAAGACAAACGTTCTGGATAAGCTAAACGTGTGACCTATATTACCAAAGTAACCTACCATCACACCGATTAGAATTGCTAAAGCAATCCCTGGAATCGGTGGTATCTTCTTAAAGAGGGCTAAAAGTACATGCCAGCAAAATAAACTAAACAAGAACCACAATGCCCATTGTGGATAGAAAACCCCCGCTTGCCATCCATCTTTACCAATAAAAAAATAAAATATCGTGTAGAGTGATTGAAAAATCAGGTACGGTATTAATAACTTCTTTGCCAACTTCATGATATATTGCTTATTCCCTGATCCTTTCGCAAAGAAACCCGATAATAATATAAATGCAGGCATATGAAATGTATAGATCCATAAATACAGTGTATTCATACCCGTTGATTGCTCAATAAATGGTTGAAGTAAATGTCCAAACACTACTAAAAAAATCAATAAAACTTTCGCATTATCAAAAAAAGCATTTCTCTCCATTAGCTTTCATCCTCTTTTACTTATAATAACTCTTATTCTCTATATACCCATTTTGGAGCAGTTTAATGATGAATACTACCGGTTTCATAAAGTTGTTATCTATTTGTAAATAAATTGAAATATGATAAACAAGTTAAAATAGCTCCTAAAAAATGCTGACTAGGTAAAACGAAGCTATTTGACATCATTTATTTAAACCAAATTCCACATTAGAAAACGTGGCAATCGTCAAGCCATAATGGCACTTGCCTTCGTTGCACTGATGCAGTAAAAAAGTAGTTAGCCTTTCTTATCTGCTCCAAAACATCTTTTATTTCAGTGACGAATAGGTGACAGCTGTTAAGCAAATTAAAAATGCCTCCTTTTTCTAGAGGAGACATTTTATTTTTACAATGTCATGTTGCTGCCTTTTTCTTTTGTGCTGTCTTTCTTTTTGGCTGCTTTGGCTTGGGTTTATCTTTCTTTGCCCGATCAAGGGAAGCTTGGAGCGCATCCATTAAATTGGTTTCATAATCTGGTCCCGGTTTGTCGCCTACTGCTGCGGTAGTCGTTGTTTGGTCCTTATTTTTCTTCTCCTCTATTAATTCGAGCAATGCTGTCCGATAATCATCTTTATACTTTTCCGGTTCAAATTCGGTTGTTAACTGTTCAATCAACATTTTAGCTGTATCCAGTTCCTTTTTTACTGTTTTCACTTCATCCGGCACATTCGGAACGTCCTGTACATTGCGTACTTCATCTGGATAGTGAATGGTTTCCACAACTAATGTATTTTCATAAACACGAATAACTGCGAGCTGCTCTTTTGATCGGATGATCATTTTGGCTATTCCAATTTTCTCGGTATCCTTTAAGGCATTACGCAACAATCCATACGCCTTGCTTCCACCTTCATTTGGAGATAAAAAATAACTTTTTTCAAAATAAATCGGATCGATATCGGCTAACTTTACGAAGTCTACAATTTCAACGGCTTTGTCTGTCTGCTCTTTTCTTAATGCCTCTAATTCCTCTTCATCTAAAACCACAAATTTATTTTTAGCATATTCATATGCTTTAACAATTTCCTCATTTTTCACTTCCCGATTACAAACAGGACACACCTTTTCATATTTAACCGGTGTTTGGCATTCCTTATGCAGCTGCCTTAACTTCACATCTTTATTTTCCGTCGCTGCGTGCATTTTAACAGGGATATTAACAAGCCCAAAACTGATCGTACCCTTCCACATCGTATGCATGGTCGGACCTCCTTTTTGACCTTAGTTTGTCGGTATCGACTACTTTTATGCGATAGGGTTTAATTCCTTCCAAATGAGCCATTTTAAAAGAAGGGAGGTTTTTTCTGGTGGACATGATGAAACCAATAGCAAGTAACGCTATTCCAAGTGGTGACGAATGGTTATATGAAGTGAAGTTTGATGGTTTTCGATGTGTTTTACACTGGGAAAAGGACAGTGTAAAGCTTACAAGCGGAAACAATAAGGATTTAACGGATAACTTTCCGGAAATTATTGCCTATTGCCATGAAAAACAAACACTATTAACTAAATTTCTACCTTTAAAGCTTGACGGTGAATTGGTTGTTTTAAACAATGCATATCAAGCTAATTTCTCTTGGATACAGAAACGGAGTAGACTCAGAAGCAAGGACTCCATTCAAAAGGCAATGGAAACAAGGCCAGCAAGCTTTATGGCTTTTGATCTACTACAGCAAAAAGGAGAGGTTCTTCTACATCGAAGCTTTCAGGATCGCAAAAGGTCACTGAAAACTTTGTTTTCTGAGACAGTAATGGACGCAAAAATCCGCATGGTTACTGCATACGAAGATCCCGATTCATTATGGCAAACGATTAACAATTATAAAGGAGAGGGCATGATTGCGAAGCGGAAAAGCAGTATTTACTATAAAGGGAAAAAACATCATGATTGGTTCAAAATAAAAAACTGGCGGACAGTTCAAGGATTCTTGACGCGGATGAATACGGAAAATGATTATTTTACGATTGGTGTTTATGAACAGGAGACGATCAAAACAATCGGAAAGTGTAAACATGGACTGGATGAAGAAGCAATGCAAACATTAAAG
Source organism: Virgibacillus halotolerans (assembly GCF_016908515.1). Taxonomy (GTDB): domain Bacteria; phylum Bacillota; class Bacilli; order Bacillales; family Amphibacillaceae; genus Virgibacillus_M; species Virgibacillus_M halotolerans. Next base: position 37,119 of record NZ_JAFBEA010000009.1, on the reverse strand, counting down.
CAACTCTTTTTAACAAAAGGGAAAAAACAGGATAATGTCTATACGCTCCCACCAGCAATTTGTGCAGCTGTTCATACCCTTGATTTACTTAAAAATGAGCTTCGTGAGCCGGAATTTAAACAACTCTTACCTACTGTCCCACCAACGCAATGCACCTTGGAGCAGTTAAATCTTGATCTAGCAATGATCCCTTCTACAATTGAACTGACAAATACTGCGAAAGTTTTTTGGCCTGAAAAAGGGGTGACCAAAGGCGATTTGCTCACTTTTATACGGGACGTTTCTCCCTATATGCTACCATTTTTAAGAGAAAAGGCACTTACCACTATTCGTGCCCCTGATGGTGTGCAAGGGGAGTATTTTTTTCAGAAGCATCTTCCCCCTTATGCGCCCGCATTTGTCGATTTTGTTGCTATTGATGGCGAGAAACTGATTGTTTGTAATGAGCTGGATGCATTAGTTTGGTTTGCCAATCACGGGGCGATAGAATACCATGTTCCTTTTCAACTGATAAATAGTGATCAATATCCAAATGAAATTGTTTTTGATCTAGATCCACCGGGAAGAGAAAAATTTAATTTAGCTGTTCAAGCTGCTCAAATTATAAAGCCTTTACTAGATAATTTGGACCTTATATCCTTTGTTAAAACTTCTGGAAATAAAGGACTGCAAATTCATATTCCAATTCCCGCAGGCAGCATGACATATGATGAAACAGCCCTCTTTACACAAGCCATCGCCTGGACGGTGGAAAATGCTTATCCAAATCTGTTTACAACGGAGCGATTAAAGAAAAATAGACAGGGACGCTTATACATTGACTATGTCCAGCACGGAAAGGATAAAACATTAATTGCCCCGTACTCAACTAGAAAAACGTCAGATGCGACCGTCGCCACGCCACTTTATTGGCATGAGGTTGTAAGCAATTTGCGCCCTGAGCTATTTACCACTCAAAGCGTGCCAGAACGTATACGGGTGCTTGGTTGTCCTTTTACTGGATATTTTGATGTGGGGCGTGAGCAGCATTTGGATAAATTATTGGAGATGGTGAGAGCCTAGACGCGCGGGTGTGGCATCCAACTTTTCGGTTTACTTTCCGATCCCCAGGCTCTCTCCGAAAAAATAGCCGCTCCCAGCAGGAGCGGCTATTTTTTACAATGCAGTTTTTTTCTCTACTGCTTCTTTATCATTGAATTTTTCTATATTAAAGTTCTTTAAGATACGTGATGTGAGTGTTCCAGAAACCATACTTCCATTTACATTTAAGGCTGTACGTCCCATATCGATCAGCGCTTCGACAGATATTAAAATACCTGCTAAGGCAACTGGCATATTCATCGATGATAGCACAATCAATGCTGCGAAAGTTGCTCCGCCACCGACACCAGCAATTCCAAAGGAGCTGACGCCAATAATGAGCACCAATTGTACAATAAAGCCGAAAGAGAGTGGATCAATGCCCACGGTTGGTGCGATCATGACTGCCAGCATCGCCGGATAAATACCTGCACAACCGTTTTGCCCCATCGTTGCACCGAATGAAGCGGACATGTTGGCAATCCCTTGATCAACACCGAGTGAGTTTTTCTGTGTCTGGATATTTAATGGAATCGCACCTGCACTTGAACGTGATGTGAAAGCAAAGAGCAGTACTGGTAGCGCCTTTCTGATAAAGGATAATGGGTTTAAACCAAATACCCCTACGAGCACCATATGAACGATGAACATGAGCAAGATGGCTACATAGGATGCGATCACAAATTTACCCAGTTGCAAAATCCCTGCGATATTCGTACTCGCAACGGTATTTGCCATTAACGCTAAAATACCAAACGGTGTAAGTCGTAAGATTAAAGTTACGATTCGCATAACGACCGCATAAAAGGAATTTACTATCTTTGTAAATACTTCTGCTTGCTCCGGATTTTTCCGGCGCAATCCGAGAACCGCTATTCCAACAAGCATAGAAAATATAACAACGGCAATAACGGATGTAGGACGTTCACCTGTCATATCCATAAAGATATTCGATGGAATGAAGCTCAATATTCGCTCAGGAGTTGATTGTTCTTCTACTTCACCTAATGTGGATTCAAGTTCAGAACCTCTATCCATTTCATCTTGACCCATGTCAATTTGATCCGCACTTAGATCAAATAATGTCGCCGTTCCAATCCCAATGAGCGCCGCAACCATTGTGGTAGTAATCAGAATACCAATAATCCAGGCAGACATTTTTCCCAATTGAGATGTTTTTTCCAAGTTAATAATCGACTGAATAATGGATACCATAACTAAAGGGATTACGATCATCATTAACAGTTGAATATATCCATTCCCAACAATACTAAACCATTCTGTTGTTCCGGTTAGAACTTCTGAATCTGCTCCATATATAGCCTGCAATACAGCACCAAGGACAATACCTAATCCCAAACCAGTAAAAACGCGCTTCGTAAACGAGAAATGCTTTTTCTGCATCCAGATAAGCAATCCGATGAGCGCTAATAAAATCACTATATTAATAATGATAAAGAATAAATTCATTCCCTTTCCCCCCATTTTCTAATACCTGTATCTAAGTACTTTACATATATCATATGCAAGATGTACAAATCCGATAAAATTAGTATGACTTTGAATACGATACAATGATTTAAGAAAAGTGTCAAGAAAATGATTTTCATAAAGTGAAACTTCATTCAGGGAGAGTTTTCGACGCACAGGACGTGCTAGTGCAAAGGTTTTCGATGGGGCGGGCGATAGCGCAGCCCCAGATGTTGCGACAATGCTTTTCGATTGTCCGTCATTTTAAGGGGGATCTACGCCCATTAATCTGCAATAAGAAAGCACATGGTCTAGTAAAAACCATGTGCCATCTTATTATGAGAGCTGTGCTTGTAATCCAATTTCAACATTTCCTTGCAATGCACGGGAGATCATACAACTCTTTTCTGCCTTTTCGACTAGTTTTTCCAACTTTTGATGTTCTTTATCCGTTGCATTTGCATCTAGTGCTACTACTGGTTTATGGATGATTTTCTTGTATGTTATGACGCCCTTCGTTACATCCACGATGCCTTCTGATTCAAGGGATATTTCCTTTAATGGTAATGCCGCACGTTCAATCATTGCTGCAAGTGTAATGAGATAGCAGGTTGCTGCCGCTCCTAATAACATTTCATCCGGATTTGTGCCAACTCCCGGTCCGTCCATTTCGGGCGGGATAGAGATCTTCGTCTGCAAATTCCCCGCTTCAATATAGCCTTCACTATTTCTGCCACCAGCCCAGTCCGCTTTTAAATGAAAATGATGGTTTGCCATGTAATCACCTCACCCTCTATTTTAACGTAACGCTATTTTTTGACAAAAAATAGGATTACTTTTTAACATTGCATGTTAAATCCCCTAAAGATGAAACCTTTTATCAGCTCTTACGTATGTATATGAAGTAATATGTGGATGGGGCGGGATTAAGATGAGTTCAAACAGCTTACAGGAAAAAACGACAAAATATATCGAAATTCATAAACAACTAAGGGATATTTTAAAATGGAAGGTACCTGACAACCGCGTAAACATGATGATTGCTTCCTTATATGTAGTGAATCAGAGGGATTTTCATGCGGGCAACTTTCTGGACATTGTAGCCGCTATTAAAAAACAAGCCGGTATGTTCTCCGTACTCCGATCCTATCAAGGATTCACAACTGCTGGCATGCTGGATGTAAACTTCGAGCAACCGATCCATCAGATTGAGCAGTTGCTTGATTTATATAATCAGTTTGTAAAGGCAAAGTTCCAGCGCGGTTCGTTTACGTACATTGCTGCGTCCGTACTGTTGACAAATGAACAGTCAGCCACTGATAACACAGCGGTTATAAATAAGGCAATGAAACTTTATCAACGAATGAAAAAAGAACATGCCTTTTTAACAAACAAAGGAGACTATCCGTTAGTGACATTACTTGCGCAAGCAGATGAACCAGTCGATGATCTAATTGCACGTACAGAATTATTTTATGATCGTTTAAATCAGGAAGGGTTTCGAAAAGGAAATGACCTACAATTTCTTAGTCATGTTCTTTCATTAAATAATCAAGAAAATGTTAATACGTTGGTCAGTCAGGCGATACAAATGCACGATACATTCGCTTCTTATAAAATCAAGGCCAAATCACTGTATTACCCGGTGATGGGGATGCTTACATTGCTTCCTCCAGGTGAAGTTAATATGACTGCAATTACAGATATATACGAACAACTTAATAAGGAAAAACATTTCAAATGGCAAAAAGATATGAATCTTATTATGGCTATTAATTTTTATGTAAGTGGTCGATTAAATAATTCGAAGCTATCGGAAACAAGCATATACACCACGATGGAAACGATTATCCAAGCACAGCAGGCAGTGATGTATGCAACGATCGCCAGTACAACAGCCGCTGCAGCTTCTTCCAATAACAGTAGTAATTAGCCCGGCAGTGCGCTGGGGCTAATTTGCGCCAGCGCTTTTTCAAACACACCTACTGCTGATCTAATATTTCCTTTAGCACGTTCGCCTGGTTGTCCTTCTCATCCTTTGCACCATATAATAGGGTGAGTTTTTTATTATGTTGCTTGGTTAACTTTTTTAATTCCTCCAGTTCTTTCTCTTGATCTCCACTTTTCAACTCTTCCTTATATTTTTTCTTAAAATCATTAAATTTATCTGGATCATGACCAAACCATTTGCGCAAATCGTTGGATGGGCCAACCTCTTTCATCCAATGGTCAAGCCGTGCCTCCTCTTTTGACATGCCCCGCGGCCATACACGGTCAACAAGCACGCGAACACCATCATTATCCGCTGCATCCTCATAAACCCTTTTTACTTTCACTGGCATTTTTACTCCTCCTTTGTGATTCTATTATTATCTTTACCCGTTAGTAAAAAAAATAAGCAATCAGCGCCCTACCGAGCGATGATTGCTTTTTAATTATTCATTTTCGTGTTTCAGTTTTCTGCCGGAGACGATCCAGCCGATTACTGCGATACCGATTAACACAACATAGAAAGTCGCCTTCCACAACGTCGAATGTGGGAATGCGTATGGAATAATACCAACATCCTCATGTGCGAGCGTGAGGATTGCTAATTTCACCCCAACCCAACCTACGATTAAAAACGCCGCAATTTCAAGGCTCGGACGTTTATTAAGTAAATCGACGAAGATATTGGCCGCAAAACGCATAATAATTAAACCAATCATTCCCCCAGCGAAGATGACAAGAAACTGCCCAGTATCTAGGCTACCAATCTGTCCTAAACCTGTTGCTGGCAACGCAACTGCCAATGCAACTGCTGCTAGAATCGAATCGACAGCAAATGCTAAATCTGCAAATTCCACTTTGAGAACGGTCATCCAAAAACCACTGCCACTGGCTTCTTGTGGTTCCTTTGGGTGTTCTGGTTCTTTATGTTTTATTCTGTCATAAAGATTTTTAATCGAAATAAATAATAAGTAGGCTGCTCCGATTGCCTGTACTTCCCATAAGTCGACAAGAAACGAAATCATAAATAGGGAACCAAAGCGTAGAATAAACGCTCCTCCCAGTCCATAAAACAAGGCTCTTTTTCGTTGTTTTTCCGGCAGGTGTTTCACCATAATCGCTAATACTAGCGCATTATCTGCTGCCAGCAATCCCTCCAAACCGATCAAAACAACTAAAACCCATAAGTACTCAATTAATAATGAAGCATCCATGTTAGCTCTCCTTCTAAATAAAAATGGTCCTACCAACAGGTAAGACCATAAAAAAAGGGACCTTTACCTGTTAGTGGTAAAGGTCTCGCTAACAACACGTACGTTGCCAATGAAGCCGGAGATATTATCTCGTATTGACGACTTCCATTGTACAGCTACTCCCCTTTAGGAATATATTCTACTTTCATTAAAACGTTTTAAACAGAAAATGTCAAATGAAACTTTCTAGGCTTGTAGGATTATTACCTGTTATTTCGCTGAACATTGGTTCGTGAGCGCTGAAACTTGGACCGTGGGCGCTGAACCCTCAAGCGTGAGCGCCGGAACTCGGGGCGGACGCTGGACCCCGGAGCGTGGGCGCCGGAACTTGGAACGTGGGCGATGAACATTCGTGCGTGAGCGCTGGAACTTGGGACGCGGGCGATGAACATTTGAGCGTGAGCGCCGGACCTTGGGACGGACGCTGAACCCCGGAGCGTGAGCGCCGGAACTTGGGCCGCGAGCGCTGAACCCTCAAGCTTGAGTGCCGGAACTTGGAACGCGGGCGATGAACTTCGAAGCGTGAGCGCCGGACCTCGGGACACGGGCGATGAACCCCGAAGCGTGAGCGCCGGACCTCGGGCCGTGAGCGCTGAAAACTTTGAATTCTGATTCACGTATACCAATAGTTACGCATTAATAGGAGGAAATTATTTTCTCCATATGACCTTCCATGGTTTCCTTTAACTGCGCTAAAGTCACTTCGCTATCTTGACCGCTGTCTCCACGTACACCGTAATAACATTTAATTTTGGGCTCTGTTCCGGAAGGGCGTAGACAAACCCAGCTGTCTTTTTCTAAAATAAATTTCATCATGTTTTCGTTAGGCAGATGAATCGTTTCTTGTTTATTCCCATCCCCAATGAAGGTACGTACACCCGATGAATAATCTTCTATCTTTTCAACCTTCAAACCCGCGATCGTTGTTAGTGGTTGTTCACGAATCCCAGCCATAATGGCTGCTATTTGTTCTGACCCTTCTTTTCCTTTTAGGGTTAAAGCAGACATGCCTTCCAGATAAAATCCATGCTTTTCATATAGTACATCAAGTGCTTCCAGTAATGTTTTACCCTTGTTCTTCCAATAATGGGCCATTTCAGTAGCCATCACGGCAGCCTGTACAGCATCTTTATCTCTTGCAAAGCTACTGATTAAATAACCATAGCTTTCTTCAAAGCCAAAGATAAAGTTTTCTCCTGTTTTCTCAAATTCTTTTATCTTTTCGCCAATAAATTTAAATCCTGTTAATGTATCGATCGTTTTTACCTTGTAGGAATCCGCAATAGCACGACCGAGTTCTGTCGTGACGACCGTTTTAATCATGCATGCATTTTTAAATGATGCTGGATCACTGTGGGAAAGAATATAATCGAGTAACAATGCACCTAACTGATTTCCAGTTAAAACTTGATATTCCCCTGCCTTATCCTTGACAGCTACCCCCAAACGATCTGCATCCGGATCCGTACCAAGTAGTATATCTGCATCTGACTGTTTCCCGAGTTCTATTGCCATTGTAAATGCTTGGTGCTCTTCCGGATTTGGCGATGCCACCGTTGAAAACTCCGGATCTGGTTTGGCTTGTTCAGCAACGACATGGACATTGGTAAAATGTAATTGATTCAGCCCCTCCAACACAAGATCCAAAGCCGTACCATGTAAGGGGGTAAACACAATACTTAAATCCTTGTCCTCCTGTTGAAGCGCTCTATCCATTCTCGTTATTTGTTTTAGCCGCTTTAAATAGGCATTGTCAACATCAATTCCAATCCAGTGCAATAAATTATCTTCTTCCAACGCTTCCTTCTCTATAATCGGAACTAATAATTCATCTTCTGTTTGCTGGATCGCTGTAATAATTTCAGCCGCTTCTGCCGGCGTGATCTGCCCACCGTCTTCATTATAAACTTTAAACCCATTATATTCTGGTGGATTGTGGCTTGCCGTAATCATAATCCCTGCTGCTGTTCCTAAATGGCGAACCGCAAATGAAAGAACTGGTGTCGGACGAAGTGATTCAAATACATGTGTTTTGATTCCGTACGAACCGAGCACTTTTGCTACTTCTATAGAAAATTCAGGTGACATGTACCTTGAATCATATGCCACAACAACGCCACGGTCTTTTACATTTGTTCTGTTCGCTAGTAAATAGTTTGCCAGCCCATTAACCGCTTTCCGCACCGTATAAACGTTCATGCGGTTAATACCTGGTCCTAATATCCCTCTCATCCCGCCAGTACCAAAAGTTAATTCTTGATAGAAAGCATCTTCCAGCAACTGTTCATTATCTTTTATTTTATCCAGATCTTCTTTCAGTGAGGTTTCCAGATTTTGAAATGAATTCCACTTGTGGTAGACTTTTTTCCAGCTACTCATTACAGCCATCCCCCATCATCTTTGTATGATCAAATTCTAGCATACTCTTATTGAAGATTCTATATCTTAGACTAAACGATTTCATTTAAGGTTATAATAAGTAGAATAGGGAAAAACCCTTTCCATTCTAAACATTAGCAGGTAAAATGAATATTAAATAATATGATATTGAAAGTAGTGGGTGTGTTTGTTTAATAAACGATGGTTTCAAATATTGGTGTTTTTTATTCTTGTCTTTCTATTAATCTTGTTAATTGCTGCAACGAACTTTATTTTCGACCCTTTAGTAAAATACTTGGGCGCAGTTATTGTCCCGTTCATCGGTGCAGGAATACTCTATTACTTAACAAAACCGTTGATGCACTTATTTGAGAAATGTAAAATAAACCGGTTATTTTCCGTTCTATTAGTATTTATCGTCTTGCTGCTTTTCGCGTTTTTTATCGTGAGATACGTTGGACCAATTGCCCAGTATCAATTTAACAACCTCATTGGTAACATGCCTAAAATGATCCATTGGGCGCAAGATATCATTGTAGATGTGCAATCCAGTCAAATCGCTATCCCGGAACAACTCGACGATGCGATCAACAACTTCACAGATAATCTGCAAGGGTACGCAGAAAATATCTTGAACTATTTATTTGGAGTTGTCGGCCAGCTGATTGGCTTTATTACATCAATCATACTGGTTCCGTTCTTCCTGTTCTTTATGCTCAAGGACGGAGAAAAATTCATTCCGTTCATTACACGTATCTTCTCCAAGAAAAAGGCAGCAAATATTCACAGCCTGTTAAGCAAAATGGATGAAACATTAACTTCCTATATTCAGGGGCAAATGATGGTTAGTTTTATACTTGGGATTTTGCTGTTTATCAGTTATCTCATTATTGGACTAAACTATTCATTAACCCTGGCATTGTTCGCCATGCTCATGAATGTTATTCCTTTTCTTGGTCCGTTTATTGCCGTTACCCCTGCATTGATTGTCGGTGCGTTCCAGGATCCAATCATGATTCTTTGGGTTGCTATCATCACGCTGATTGTCCAGCAAGTAGAAAGCAACGTGCTTTCACCTGCTGTGATGGGGAAATCCTTAGACCTGCATCCGTTAACCGTCATTACAGTTATTCTAGCTGCTGGTAGTATTGCAGGGTTCATTGGTATACTGTTTGCCGTCCCATTCTATGCAGTTATCAAAACCATTATCGTTCATTTCTATCAAACGTATGAAAAGTCAAAGGAAAATAAAGAGGATGCTTTAATATAAAGAAAAATTCGGCTAAACTGGAAATTGAGGTGATTACTGATGGAGAAACAAGAACTACAGGCGAAGTTAGTGGAATTGAAATCAGATTATGTCCGTATCCAAAGCGACATGGATAAATTGGAGTATGTAAAAGGAAGGGTTTCCTCTGCTGAAGGACAATTAATTCGTTTAGAAGAAGAAATTGCGGCAGTCAATCGCCAGTTGGATGAAATTGATGAATAAAACTTAAAAAACGTGAAGCTCCCATGAGGGCTTCACGTTTTTCTGTCTAGGTCAGCGCCTAGTACCTCGGAATCTTAAGCAAGAAATCCTTACCGTCATGGTATTCCTTGCTTTAGCTTGTCGGTGCTGTACGAGAAGATTCACCCTTTTCCTGTCCATTGCTACGTTGATTGTTTAATTTCTTTTGTATTTTTTCTTTTTCTTTACTTGGTGGTGTTAAACTTACAATCGTGTCGCCAATGGCAGGTGCTGTTTTCATTTCTTCTGAATAAAATTTAAGCTTTCCTGTCGGTGTAATTAAATATAAGAATACCGTTGAGTTATCTTTATCATGAACATATTGCTTATAATTATATTGCGCGGTCAATGTTGTTTGCCTGAAAACATAGCCAGCATAAAGCTTATCATTTAATTCGTCCATCGAAAACTTCTTATCAAATAAGATTCTCCCGCCAACTTTCGATACGATATCTGTGGAATTGCGGTCAATTTGATTAAACGGACTTACTTTAAACACATTGGTTCTGCCATATTCAGGCATAAATGTTGTACAAATCAGTGCATTATAAGAATGATCGTCGGTCAAAGCAATGAAATATTCATATGGAATTGTATCTAATACATACTCCGTCTGCTCTGAAATCATATCACCACGGTAAAACGGGATACCTGCTTCACGCGTTTTACGCAATCTCTCCCACGATGAATCGACAATAATAACAGGTATTTTAAGTTTCTGTAGTGATTTCGCTAATTCTACCGTAAATGGATTACTGCCCACAATCAATGTTCCTGGCTTGCCTTCTAATGACAAGTTAAGCTTTTTCGCTAACGGTCCAATTGAAAATCCATGGGCAATAACAGTGAAAAATACCAAACCAAATGTTAAAGTTGTTAAAATATTTGCATCCTCGTATCCCGCATCCTTTAATATGGAAGCAAAATAGCTGGATACCGTTAAAGCAACAATTCCTCTTGGTGCAATCCAACCCACCAGCGCCTTTTCATTAAAGGTTAAGCGCGTGCCAATGGTTGAAATAAATATGGACAGTGGTCTGACAATGAACATCATTAGCAGTACATAACCAATAATATTCGGACTAAATATCTGAAGCAATGTTTCTATTTTCAATGAAGCTGTCAGCATAATAAAAATAGCGGATATTAGCAACACGGAAAGGTTTTCTTTAAAATGGCGCATATCCGAGATGGAGCTAATCCCCATATTTGCCAATGTAATTCCCATTGCTGTTACAGATAATAGCCCTGTTTCGTGCATAATTAAGTCTGCGCCGGTAAAACAGAAAATAACAACAATAAATACTGCAGGTGATTTCAGGAATTCCGGGATGTGCCCAACCTCAAACATCCAACCTATTCCCCGACCACAAGCCCAACCAAAGATCGCGGCAAAAACAGATGCAGCAAAGAACAACAGCAATGCTGTTTCATCTGGATTGGTTGATGTAAAATAAGCAATTATTTCAAACGCAAACACCGCTAATAGGGCGCCAATGGGATCGACAATGATTCCTTCCCATTTCAATATTTTAGCTGGGCGCGGTTTTAATTTTGATTGACGGAGCAATGGCATGATCACAGTCGGACCAGTTACGATAAACAATCCGCCAATGACAAATGCTACTGCCCAGGAAAGGCCGGCTATATAGTGTGCGGTCAATGAGCCTAGTATCCATGCGATAAAGGCACCAACCGTAGCAATTCGAAATACAGGTTTACCAAGTCCTTTAAGTTCTTTAAAACTTAAATTCAAACTACCTTCAAATAAAATGATGGCAACCGCTACAGAAATAATTGGACCGTATAGGTCACCGAAATCTACTTCCGGGTTCATGAAGCCAAAAATCGGACCAGCAAGCAGCCCTGTAATGGACATCACAACAATTGCTGGCATACGAAAGCGCCATGCTATCCATTGAGACCCAATCCCCAAAAGACCTATTAATGTAATTTCGAATAATAGTGTAGTACCCATATCATCCCTCCCTATTCTCAATAAATATAAAGACATTCTAATTGGGAAACCGAAGAATGTAAACCATTTTAATCATTTAAGTTTCTTCTCATTATAGTGAATTGCCACGCATTTGTTATTAATTATCCAAAAAATGCATTGACAACCTATATAGCAGTTGTTACGCTATGCTATGTTTGCAATTAAATGGTCTATTTTGCTATCTCAATTACCTATATTTTCAGATAAAACAGTTTTCCATGAAAATATCATTCTAAACATCATCAAGGAGGTTCATCAATCATGAAAAAAGATACCTTTATTATCGGGTTCATGCTTTTTGCATTGTTTTTCGGTGCAGGAAACTTAATTTATCCACCTACATTAGGTATTGATAGCGGAACCTCTTATTGGTCCGCAATTATCGGATTTGTTATTACTGGCGTGGGATTACCGATCCTGGCAGTAACAGTCATTTCTTTTGTAAAAAATGACGCGCGGGAGTTAGCCGACCACGTCCATCCTATATTCGGATTAGTATTTACTTCGGTTGTATATCTTGCGATTGGTCCATTTTTCGGGATCCCGCGCGCAGCTACTGTTGCATACGAAATGAGTGTGGAGCCTTTTACAGGGGGCTCCTCCAGTCTACCATTATTTGTTTTTACAACCATTTTCTTTGTACTCGTATTTATTTTTAGTCTAAACCCATCAAAAATGGTCGATCAAATCGGTCAATATTTGACACCGATTTTATTACTGGCGATTGTCGCTTTAGCTATTGGTGGATTCTTATTATTAGATCAGCCCTTACAAGCACCGATTGATAAATATGCGAGTTCTCCTTTTTTCACTGGGTTCGTTGAAGGATACTTGACAATGGATGCAATCGCGGCACTTGCATTCGGAATTATTGTTGTGAATGCTTTTAAAGAACGCGGCATTCGGACAAAGGAAGGACTGGTCAAAGCAACATTAAAAGCAGGAGTCATTACAGGAATTGCCTTAATTGCAGTCTATGTTTCCATCGGTTGGATCGGGGCAAAAATGGCGGGACAGGGCCCATTTACAAATGGTGGAGAAATTTTATCTGTTGCTGCTGATACGATATTCGGCAGCTTTGGGGCATTACTCTTAGGCGCCATCGTTACACTCGCATGCTTTACCACCTCGGTCGGACTGGTTGTTGCTGCAGGTCAATTCTTTAATCGAATTACGAATTTATCCTATAATTGGGTGATCATCATTGTCACACTGGCAAGTTATATCATCTCAAATCAGGGACTTGATACGATTATTAGTTACTCGGTTCCTGTACTTGTATTTATTTATCCGATCACCATTGTACTGATTCTGCTTACATTTATGAACAAGCTCTTTCGCGAAGCTTCTTCTGTTTATATTGGAGCTATTGCATTCACAGCCATCGTCAGCCTGTACGATGGGCTGGTAGAATTTGGCTTCACGCTTCCAACAATCACACCATTCATGGAAAAGTTGCCGTTCTTCTCGATTGGATTGGGGTGGCTGATACCAGCTATCATTGGTGGATTAATTGGATTGCTATTTATGAATAAAACTTTAAAAACGAGCTGATTCATATTCAGCTCGTTTTTAAAGTCCTCTCTCACTTTTCGTGAAAATATATGTTAAGCTATGTCTAGTAAGAGGAGGATCCATATGCTTGTAAAAGAAGAAAAAATCCTACAAACCTATTTTGGCTACGAGACGTTTCGCCCCGGGCAAAAAGAAACAATCGATCATGTCATCCATTTAAACAATACACTTGCTGTCATGCCAACTGGTGGCGGTAAGTCACTATGCTACCAGATCCCTGGCATGTCCATGGAAGGAACAGCAATTATTATCTCTCCGTTAATATCGCTAATGAAGGATCAGGTGGACGCATTAAACGCCTTAGGAATTGCTGCTACATATATTAATAGTTCGTTGCCAGCAGGTGAACAACAAGCCCGCTTGCGCGATATCAAAGCCCGCAGATATAAATTCGTCTATGTTGCGCCAGAGCGATTTGAATCCGGGTTATTTGTCAATACCATTAAATCGATTCCACTATCATTGGTTGCTTTCGATGAGGCCCATTGTATCTCACAATGGGGACATGATTTCAGACCGAGCTATCGTTCCATTGTACCCAATTTGAAAAGGTTATCGAATATCCCTGTTTTTGTTGCGTTGACCGCTACCGCAACGGCTGAAGTAATTTCAGATATCAAAGCATTATTAAATATTAACAACGATCACGTTATCAACACTGGTTTTGAACGAGAAAATTTATCGTTCCATATTGTGAAAGGAAAAGATAAGCCGACGTATATCCGATCCTTCTTAAATGAACATCCAGATGAATCCGGCATTATTTATACTGCAACACGAAAACAGGCAGACGGATTGTATGAACAACTTTCCAAGCGTGGGATTACCGTTGCCAAATACCATGCTGGATTATCAGAGGAAGAACGCATACAAGCCCAAGCTGCTTTTATTCATGATGAAAAAGCGGTCATGATCGCAACCAATGCATTTGGTATGGGAATAGATAAATCGAACGTGCGCTATGTGATCCATTATGCGATGCCAATGAATATTGAATCCTATTACCAGGAAGCTGGTCGTGCGGGCCGTGATGGGGAACAAAGTGACTGTATTTTGTTATTTTCACCTCAAGACGTGCAATTACAGAAGTTTTTGATTGAACAATCCCTCATCGAGGACGAAGATAAAAAGCAAAGTGAATACCGGAAACTGCAGGCAATGATTAACTATTGTCATACCCATAGCTGTTTAACCGCTTTTATTTTGAATTACTTCGAGGATACGACTACCGCGGCCAATTGTGGTCGCTGCAGTAATTGTATCAATCGCCAGGAAAAAATGGACATCACCGAGGAAGCACAAATGATCTTATCTTGTGTGAAGCGGATGGATGAGCGTTATGGTGTTGGAATGACTGCGAAGGTTTTAAAAGGATCAAAGGATAAAAAGATCAGACAGTTTAACTTAACTGCGATCTCTACATTCGGTATTTTATCCGCCTATACCGAAAAGGAGCTCACTGAATGGATCCATTTTCTCATTGCAGAACAGTTACTAGCTACTGAGGAAGGTAAATATCCAACCTTAAAATTGAATCTAAACTCTGTGGACGTTCTAAAGGGAAAGCGGACCGTCTGGATGTATACGGCGCCTATTCCAACCAGTGAAGAAGCTGATTATCATGAAGACCTATTCGCATCATTACGAGCCTTGCGTAAACAACTTGCTGACGATAGAAACGTTCCACCTTACGTCTTGTTTTCTGATGCAACATTAAAAGAATTAAGCCGTTATATTCCGATTACAAAGGATGATATGCTGGACATTAAAGGCGTCGGTGAGAAGAAGTATGAACAATTTGGCGCAGACTTTCTGCATGTAATCAAAACATGGCGCGGGGAGCACCCCGATGTAAAAGAAAAAATCCGAATTGCTGATTCTCCCACACCAAAGCGAAAGAAAACAGCAGATGACCGACCAAGTCATTTGATCAGTTACCAAATGTTTCAATCAGGAAAGTCCATGAAAGATATCGCAGTGATTCGTGAGATGTCAAAACAGACAATTGAGAGTCATATTTTCAAAGCATTCAAGGACGGGCATCCGATCGCATGGCCAATCTTTTTTAACGAGGAAGAAGAAGCCAAAGTATTAGCAGCACGCGAGACGATTGATGAACCGCGGTTAAAAACCTTAAAAGAAGCACTACCTGATGGTTATGATTATACAAAAATTAAAGCAGTCTTGGTTAAAAATGAATTGATGTAAGCATTGGGGACAGTCCCCCACCACTTTAGCGTAGTGGGGGACTGTCCCCATATGTGTTATTTTATATTCAATGCCCATGTTCCATTACGGAATACAGCTTCTGTTGTTCCATCTGCTTTGACACCGTCGATATCGAGGTTTTCGGAACCGATCATGAAATCAACGTGTATCAGGCTATCATTCACACCGTGTTTATCCAATTGCACTGAATCCATTGCCGATCCGCCTTCCAGATTGGTCGGGTATGCTTTTCCTAATGCAATGTGACAGGAAGCATTTTCGTCAAATAATGTGTTATAGAAAATTAAGCCCGATTGGGATACCGGAGATTCATGTGGTACAAGTGCGACTTCACCTAAACGAGGAGCACCTTCATCTGCATCAAGCAAATGTTTTAGTATTTCTTCCCCTTGTTCCGCTTTAAAGTCAACTGCCTTTCCGTCCTTGAAAGTTAAGCTAAAATTATCAATTAAGCTGCCGCCATAATTAAGTGGCTTCGTACTGGAAACTGTTCCATTTACACCATATTTGTGTGGAAGCGTAAATACTTCTTCCGTTGGCATATTCGGATTAAAGGTAACACCGCCTTCACTCTCTGCAGATCCGCCCTTCCAAATATGACCTTCAGGCAGCTCTATTTCAAGGTCCGTTCCAGGTGCTTTATATACTAACTTTTTATAGTTTTTCTTATTTAACACTTCACGTGCTATCCTTAGTGTTTCGTTATGTGCATCCCAAGCTGCAATCGGATCATCCTGGTCAACACGAACAATTTTTACAATAGCTTCCCAAAGACTTGCAATCGCATCCTCACGTGATTTTTCCGGGAAAATTTTCTGTGACCAATCACCAGTCGGAATGGAGATAATCGACCAGGCGATTTTATCATTCATCGTATATTTCCGGAAATTAGACATTGCTTGCGCAGATGCTTTGTTTGCCTTAGCCACTCTGGTCGGATCAATATTCTGGAGTAAATCCGGGTTGGTTGAACGAATGCTCAATACGGCTGCCCCATCCTCTGCATATGAATCATGTAACATCACTTTCCAATCCGGATAGTTTTCAATTACTTCGTCTGGCGCATTTTCATATTTTAACAAAGTTAACTCATCATCAACCCAGTTAATATGTACGTCTTTTGCCCCCATTTCATAAGCTTTACGGACAACTATTTTCGTGAAATCCGCTCCTTCAATTGGAGCATTGATCATTAATGCCTGGTTCTTTTGCAAATTCACTCCGGTACGTAGTGCCAATGCTGCATACTTTTCCTGTGTTTGTTGATCTGCCATCATCTTACCTCCAAGTTTATTTTTTATCTATCGTTATTATTTCATAAAGATGCCCAAATTACCAAATTATTTGCTATTTGGAAAAAATCACCTTCTTCCTTAAAAACAGGGGACTGCTGATCCATGTTTACGGGTGCAACATAGTGTGTTACTATTGTATTAGGTTACTTTTTGTAATCACAATAGCTGAAAGTTATCACTAAATCCGAAAGCTAATCTAAATAGACTGGGGTGATGATCATGGAGAATAACTTATGTCCCCGTTTTGAAAAAGCGATGGAGCTTATTAGTAAACGCTGGGTAGGGCTTATTTTATCTGAGCTGCTTCAAGGCACAAAACGTTTTTCAGAAATGGAAGCCGATTTGCCTATTAGCGGAAGATTGCTCTCTGATCGTTTAAAGATGCTCGAAAAGGAAGAAATTGTTATCCGAAATGTTTATTCGGAGTTTCCGGTTCGTATCGAATATATATTATCCGATAAAGGCAAAGCACTCGAACCCGTTATTAATGCGTTACAGGTTTGGGCAGACAGTCATGTTGAATTAAATGAATCAGTTAAATAAGCGTTACTTTGCCTTAAGAGCTGTTATACACGTTAACAGCTCTTTGTTTTTTTATAAACTGTAGCATGACATATGCCGCTACCCTACTTGTCATATTCTTGATTTTATTCATGCGTTACCCCGCCTTTAGTCAAATTTTGACGTACATCGCTTTCCCTCGCTTCCTTCAACCAATTGGAGATATTTTCAATATCTGTCGAAAATACACGATCCTTTATGATCCGTGGTACAATCCTTCTTGCCTGCTGGTAAAATTCCTTTGTAGCTGTCGCCATACCTTCTAGACCGCGATATTCGACAGCTTGCATGGCACAAATCAACTCAATTGCTACCACACGCCTTGTATTGGTAAGCATGCTTAATGCATGTCTTGCAGCGATCGTTCCCATACTGACATGATCTTCCTGATTTGCCGATGAAGGAATAGAATCAACACTCGCTGGATGGGCCAGTGTCTTGTTTTCTGATACAAGTGATGCTGCGCTATATTGCATGATCATCGCACCAGATTCCAGACCAGGATTCGGGCTTAAAAATGGAGGTAGATCATTTAGCTGCGGATTAACCAATCGTTCAATTCGTCGTTCTGAAATACTTG
Organism: Virgibacillus halotolerans; assembly: GCF_016908515.1. Classification (GTDB taxonomy): domain Bacteria; phylum Bacillota; class Bacilli; order Bacillales; family Amphibacillaceae; genus Virgibacillus_M; species Virgibacillus_M halotolerans. The sequence continues at coordinate 19,199 of NZ_JAFBEA010000009.1, read as the reverse complement.
CCGTTTCAGCAATCCCTAATTTGATAAAGTCCATCGCAAAAGCAATTGGCTGTCCGTGAAAATTACCACCGGAAATTACCTTGTTTTCCTCAGAAAATATAAGCGGATTATCTGTTACCGCATTGATTTCTGTTTCCAGTTTTTCTTTCGCATATAAGACAGACTGCCAGCATGCACCGAGCACTTGTGGGATACACCTTAATGAGTAAGCATCTTGTACACGAATTTCTCCCTGTCTGGTTGTCAGCTCACTGTCATGTAAAATGTAAGCTATTCTTTCTGCCACATCGATCTGTTCCTGGTGCCCGCGAATGCGGTGTAGATCTGGATCAAAAGCATCCATAATTCCTTGCAGGCCCTCCACCGTCATGGCTGCGGTAAGTTCACTTTGATGGAGCAGCTTTTCCATTTCCAAATATGTCACAACCCCAACAGCAGTCATTGCTTGCGTACCATTAATCAATGCCAATCCTTCTTTCGCTTTTAATGTTAATGGCGTTATGCTGATTTCAGTTAAGACTTCCAGCGTTGGTAGGCGTTCCCCATGATAGAAAACTTCTCCCTCCCCCATTAAGGCTAATGCCAAATGGGAGAGGGGAGCCAGGTCACCACTTGCCCCCAGGGAACCTTGCTGGGGAATGACTGGATGAATTCCTGCATTGACAAATTCAATTAATTGATTGACTAACTGTGGGCGAACGCCAGAGTAGCCTTGTATTAACGCATTGGCACGCAATAAAAGCATTGTCCGGCTAATCACTTCAGAAAAAGGTTCACCCACTCCACAGGCATGGGAATGAATCAGGTTCAACTGCAAGTCATCCAAATCCGCATCTTCAATCACGACATCACTGAACTTGCCAAATCCTGTATTGATTCCATACATTGTTCTCTTTTGGGCAATTAAATGCGCTACTGTATTTCGATTTGCTTGCACTTTTGCAACAGCTTCTCTTGATAATGTAACCTGCTCCTGCTTCCAGACAACGCGCTCCACCTCGTCCAGTGTTAATGCTTTGCCGGTTAATATAACCATATTGCACCTCCACAGTATTGATTTAGCATAATAAAGCAGACAAATGAAAAGGAGGCAATGGTTTTAAACCATGCCTCCTGCATATTTGGTATAGATGATATAAATATTTCTTTTATGATGAATCATATAAACACCTCAGACAATTCAGTTTCCCTCGCACATTAATTGTAAGCGCTCTCTATTAATTACGCAACTAAAAAACACTGTTAAAAACAATCGGGCTTGTACGGGCAGTTATCTCCCACCTAAAATTTTCGGTTTCCCTATATTTTGGAGGTGGGGGTTTTACTGCCCGCCAAACTGCGAAAAACAGTGTTTCAAATTGACCCTTTTCGTATACTTTATTGTGATAGATATAAACTTCGACATCATTGGAATGTTAATTTCCGCTACTGGCAGTCGCTTTCCGCGGGCAACGCTTCAGCTTCCTTGGAAGCCAACCCCACTTCCTGCGAGCCCGCGGAAAGCGAAGTGTATTTCCGAAGCGGTAAAATAAAGAGACCCAAAAAGCAACAACCTTTTATAAAACAGCTTTCTTAGTTAAGCATCTTGATCGGAATCATGATCTTCTCGACCCCAATATTCAATCCCATCCTGATTATCTAATATATCACGGTAAAACACGGGATCTTTTCCAGCTTTTCGTTGTTCCCGGTAATCCTGCAACACTCGATTTGCAATTTTAAATAGCTTGGTTATTGCGTACAAGTTAATTAATGCCATGATAGCCATTGTAATATCTGCCAACGCCCAAACGAAATCAAAGCTGGCAATTGAACCAAACACTACCATTGCCAATACTGCTAAGCGATAAATCAGTAGACTGGTTTTGCTTTCCTTGATATAACCAATATTGTTTTCTCCGTAATAATAGTTTCCTAAAACAGAACTGAATGCAAATAAGAAGATAGCTACTGCAATAAAAATACCAGCCCAATCACCAATGTGATAAGCAAATGCATTTTGTGTGATTTGGATACCATCTGCTTCACTGCCTTCATACCCACCTGCAGCGATGACGATAAATGCTGTCGCACTACAAATAAGAATCGTATCGAAAAATACCCCAAAGGCCTGAATTAACCCTTGTTTAGCAGGGTGCGTGACCTCAGCAGTTGCGGCAGCGTTCGGGGCGCTACCCATACCAGCCTCATTGGAGAAGAGCCCACGCTTAATCCCCATCATGATTGCTGCACCGAAGCCACCACCAGCAACTTCACGAAAACCAAATGCATTGGAAAATATAAATGAGATCATTTGCGGAACATCAGCAATGTTTGCAATGAGTACAAAAAGTGCTAAAAAGATGTAAAGAATAGCCATCACTGGAACAATAATTTGCGTCACATTGGCAATACTTTTTAAACCGCCGAATATAATTGCTGCTGTTAACACAACCAGAAATGCTGCGATTAATTTTGTATTAATACCAAATTGGCCTTCAAACGCCAGACTAATGGTGTTTGCCTGCACCGAATTAAATACGAGCCCGTATGTAAGTGTAATCGTTACAGCAAACACAACTCCTAACCAGCGTTTCTTCAGTCCCTTTTCCATATAATAAGCAGGACCGCCACGATACTGATTTTTTTCCGGTACTTTATAGACCTGGGCTAGCGTACTTTCCACAAATCCTGAAGCTGCACCCAAGAGCGCGATGACCCACATCCAAAATACAGCACCAGGACCACCAAGTGCTACTGCTGAAGCAACACCGGCTAAGTTACCAGTCCCTACTCTTGATGCAGCACTAATAGCAAAAGCCTGAAAAGAGGATGTTCCTTTTTTCCCTTTTGCACTAACAGCCCTTTTATCAAAGATAACCCGAAACATCTCCGGGAAGTTTCTAAACTGAACAAAATCCGTCTTGATCGTAAACCATAGTCCTAAACCAACTAGGACAATAATTAAAATATACGTATATAAAAAGTCACTTATACTCTCTGCTATACCTAACATGTTCATTGCTCCTGTCTTCCTCTCTTAACGGAATGCCTTTTTATTTCTTTTCCCCATTCCAATGATTGTTACCCACGATGCCATGGAAAATCAGTTCCAAATTCGGCAGCCATCTCTTTGGATTGTTTACGTCGTTCATTTCGATATTCTGCCCGGACAGGTGCCCGATCGTGTAGCATTTTCTCATGTTCTGACTCTGGATAAACCGGTGGAACGGATATAGGTTTTCCCTGATCATTAACCGCTACAAATGTTAAAAAAGCTGTCGCACACACTTGTCTGCTTCCTGTTTGCAAATCCTCTGCAACAGCTTTAACAAAAACCTCCATCGATGTATGGTGCGTCCAGGTTACAAAGGACTCGAGACAAATCGAATGTCCTTCTTTTACTGGCGCCAAAAAATCAACGGAATCCGTAGAAGCAGTTACTACCTGTTTTCTGGCGTGTCTTTCTGCCGCAATCGCCGCTACATCATCAATGTGCGCCATTAATTTCCCACCAAATAATGTACCGTGTGCGTTTGTATCCGGTGGCAGCACATGGGATGTCTTGACAGTTAGTGAATAAGCACAGGCCTTTTTTTCCATCGTTGCACTCCTCCTATTATCTGTTTGAAAAAGCGTAATTACAATACAGGTGAAATTAATCGTGAAATAGATTCTTTGAAACGGATCCCAAGTGATCGTTTCTCATAAAGTTTTTTTGTCATTTGTGTTGATTGGGAAGCATCTAAAATAAATGCATCGACCAAGCGTTGTGTAATTTCCTTATCATATAAAAAGGCATTCACTTCAAAATTTAAACGAAAACTGCGCACATCAATATTCGCTGTACCTACCGAGGCTATTTTCCCGTCTACGACAATTGTCTTGGCATGTAGGAACCCACCTTGATAAACATAAACATCCGCGCCCGCTTCCAATAAATCACCAATATAAGATAATGTTGCCCAATAAACAAATGGATGATCAGGTTTGTTCGGAATCATTATTTTAACATCTACCCCAGATAATGTAGCAATTCTAAGTGCATCCCTTAAACTTTCATCCGGGATAAAATAAGGGGTCTGAATGTACACAAATTCTTTAGCAGACATAATCATTTTGATATAACCATGTTTAATTTGCTCCCAATCAGAATCGGGGCCACTGGAGACAATCTGTACACCAACATCGCCTTTAGGTAAAGCATTATAATAACGATCCTCATAGACAATATGATCACGTGATGCCTGATTCCAGTCAAGAATAAATCTGGTTTGCATGTTACGAACAGCATCCCCATCGATCCTCAAATGTGTGTCCCGCCAATAGCCAAACTTTTTCGTCACGCCGAGGTATTCATCCCCAATATTAAAACCGCCGATATAACCAATCTGCCCATCAATGATTGCCAATTTACGATGATTGCGGTAATTAATTTTGAAGTTTATCTTTGGTATTTTCGGCGGAAAAAATGCTTCTACCAAAGCACCCGAGTTTCGGATGCTGCGAATATATTTACGTTTTAATCCTCGTGATCCCATGTCATCATAAATCAGCCGTACTTCCACACCCTCACTTGCCTTCTTGATGAGCACATTTGCTATACGTTTCCCTAACTCATCATCACGGATAATGTAATACAATAAATGAATATGATCTGTCGCGTTTTCCAGATCGCGGATTAGTGCGTCGAACTTCTCTTCACCATCCGTAAAAATCTCTACCTGATTATCCTGCGTATAAATAGCGTCATCACTGCGCAAATGCAAATAAAAAAGATCTTCATATTCCGCAATTTCCTGATGCTTAAACGTAAAACTGCCTTCTTCCAATGCTCTTAGCTGTGACTGAACAGCTTTTTTTACACCTAACCTGCTTTTCGTATCCCAAGTGAAAATACGTCGGTTACTGATCGGTTTGCCGAATATTAAGTAAAGAAAGAACCCTGCTATCGGAATAAAAAGCAAGACCATCAGCCATGCCCATGTTGCACTTGCATCCTTTCGTTCCAGAAAAATAATAGAAATACCTAAAGTAATATTAAATACAATAAAAAAGACCAATATATAGGGCAGTATTTCCACTATAAAATCTCCCTCCCGGAAACCATCCTTATTGTTCACGTATGATCAAACATCAATACTGTATTTTATAACAAATATAACAGAAAGTGAAGTTTCATTCAGTGGGAGGTTTATTTTTCCTTTTTCTCCACTGAATGTTAGTTAAGCCAATCTACCTTGTGCGGTCAGTTACACCTCATACATTTTTCTGAATCCCCAATATTTTTGAGGTGGAGGTTTTACTGACCACCAAACTGCGATAAAGTCGAGTTCCAAGCATACCGTTCGAGTTGAAGATTTTCCCATGTATATAGGTTCATCCCCTTTTTAAAGTAAAAGAAAACACGTCTGTTCTTTTAGTTCCCTTCGACAGACGTGTTTTATCCACTATTATTATAAGTTATTTAATGCCTGATCCAGATCTGCCCAAATATCTTCCCACGCTTCAAGCCCAACCGATAAACGCAGAAGCTGATCCGTTATTTTCATTTCTTTTCTTGATGCTTCCGGAACGATTGCATGTGTCATTGTTGCTGGATGCTCAATCAATGTTTCTGCGTCTCCTAAGCTAACGGCAATTTTTAAAAACGACAGATTGTTTAATAATGCCTGCGCATCTTCTTTTGTTCCGTTAATGTCAAACGCAATCACCCCGCCACCGCGTTTCATTTGCCGCTTACGGATCGGATAATCCGGATGACTTGCATCATTCGGATAGTAGACATTTGCGACTTTCGGGTGATTTTTTAGCTTTTCGAAGACTTTCTCTGCGTTGTCACAATGCCGATCAAGTCTTATCGGTAACGTCTTTAATCCCCGGATTAACAACCAGGCATCAAATGGCGAAATGATGCCACCAATATCCTTTTGTGTTGTCATCTGAACCCCATCAAGAAAGTCCTTTTTTCCAACGACTAAGCCCGCAATCACATCACCATGTCCACCAATATATTTTGTTGCACTGTGGAGTACAACATCACACCCCAGATCAAGCGGGCGCTGTAAATAGGGTGACGAGAATGTATTATCAACCACAACGGGTATGGCAAATTCCTTAGCAACTTCCGCAACCATTTCCAGATCAATCAATTTCATCGTTGGATTGATCGGTGTTTCCACATAAATACATGCTGTTTCCGGTTTGATCATTGCACGTACTTCTTCTTTCGTTTCCATTGTTGAAAAGTCATGTGAAATATTATATTTTTCCTGCATCATTGTTAATAATCCAAATGTACAGCCATATAGCCCCGATGAGCAGACGATATGATCGTTTGCCTTGGTCAATGCAATTAACACTGCCGAAACTGCTGCCATACCTGATCCAAAAGCAAGTCCGCGCTCCCCATTTTCGAGTGCCGCAATCCGTTCCTCCAATACACGTACTGTCGGGTTGCCTAACCTGGAATAAATATAACCTGCTTCTTCCCCAGCAAATCGCCGTTCTCCTTGTTCCGCAGATTCAAATGTATAGGTAGATGTTTGAAATAATGGTGTCGCTAAGCTACCTAACATTTCCTTTGCATCGTAGCCTTCATGAATAACCGTTGTTTCAAAATGCTTATGTTTCTTTGACATGAAAAAGACCTCCCCATTCCACAATATCCATACTTGTTCTAGCTATATTATAAGCTATTCCACTTCTACTTGAAAGCGTATACAATAATTCGCCAAGCTTGATCTTTGCTTTATTCATTTATTTCTTCTAGAATTAGCTTATTTATCGCAGTTTGGTGGGCAGTAAAATCCCCACCTCAAATATAAGGGGGGGCAACATGAATAGCAATCAAGAAAAAATTGGTATTATTTATACAATAGGTGCCTACATATTATGGGGATTTCTACCAATCTATTGGAAGTTTATCGATTCTGTTTCACCTGGAGAAATATTGGCTAATCGGATTGTTTGGTCGTTTGTATTTATGATTGTCATCGTCCTGTTCACCCGTAATTGGCACGGGTTTATCAAGGAATGCAAACAGATTATCAAAGACAAAAAGGCACTGATTGGTATTTCCCTTGCGTCTATTTTAATCAGCCTGAACTGGCTCACTTATATATGGGCTGTAAATACCGATCATGTAATCCAGGCAAGCCTGGGTTATTATATTAATCCATTGATCAGCATTTTACTCGGTATGATTATTTTAAAGGAAAAACTGACTAGAAATCAGTCATTCTCTTTTGTGCTTGCAGGAATCGGCGTCCTTTACCTGACATTCAATTTTGGTGTATTTCCATGGATCTCTTTTCTTTTGGCATTTACATTTGGATTTTATGGTTTATTGAAAAAGATGGTCAATGTCAGTGCAATGTTTGGTTTAACGATAGAAACAATGATTGTTACCCCAATTGCGCTTATTTATCTTGCCGCATTACCGGAAAACGCCTTTACATTTGGGAATATAACGACTGCCACCAATCTGTTATTAGTCGGGGCTGGAGTTGCTACCGCAATTCCATTACTCTTATTTGCAAGTGGGGCAAAACAGATTCCCTTAGCAATGCTCGGCTTTTTACAATATATTGCGCCAACCATCATGCTGCTTCTTGGGGTATTCCTTTATAATGAAGCCTTTACCCAAGCGCACCTTATTGCGTTTATATTTATCTGGTCCGCATTAATCATCTATATGCTATCTTCCTATAAAAAACCGATAAGGGTGAAAAGGGACAATGCATATAAAGCAGACTAAAATTGACAAATACGCCTTGATAGAGCCTTTTCATTAATTTTGTCGCTTTGTATTATCGCATTTATATAAACTGCGACGTAATTAGGCTTTCTATTTCATCGCTCCGGAAATACATTTCGCTTTCCGCGGGCTCGCGCTGAGCCTCCTCGCAAAAAACGCTGCGGGGTCTCATCGTCTTCGCTTTCCCGCAGGAGTCTACATGTATTTCCTCCACTAACATGGTGTTTAGCAATAGTACTAGATAACCCGTTCCCACTATTATGATGGTTGTTTGAAGCGGAGGACCGTTGACTCCTGCGGGAACAGCACGTGTCTGAAGACCCCGCAGAGTGGGCTTCTCGAGGAGGCTGAAGCCGGGCCCGCGGAAAGCAACGGTCCGCAGCTGATAACAACCTCACGCATACGTCGCAGTTTTTATCTTTTGTGTAAAAAACAATCCTTTATTTCACAAGGTTGTCAAGGGAAGTTTTAGAAACATTCTAGGTTTAACTCATCTAACCCTTTGAACGTATTTTAATGGTGCGAAAATTAAGTTAGTAACGCCGCAAATATAATTTGTTTTCAGAATAGACTTGACAGAATGAATACTAAGTATTATACTCGGTATTAATTAAAAATTGAATCTCTTATCAAGAGCGGTGGAGGGAATAGGCCCTTTGAAGCCCGGCAACCTTAAAGCGATCTAGCCATTGTTTTTTCGGTGCCAAATCCTACAGATCAATCATGATCTGGAAGATAAGGGGAGGATCGTTACATATAACACCCTCTTCTTAGGAAGGGGGTGTTTTGTTTACCCTCTTCATCCAGACGAATAAAGGCACTACCTGCAATTGCAGAGCAAAAACACAGGGAGGAATTTATTTATGTCACAATTCAATTTTCACAATCCAGAAACAGTACTACTTCATGGAGGGCAAGTACCAGATCCAACAACAGGCTCAAGAGCTGTTCCAATCTATCAAACTACTTCATATGTTTTTCGCGACACGGAACATGCACAAAACCTATTTGGTCTAGCTGAACCAGGAAATATTTATACTCGGATTATGAATCCAACTGTCGATGCCTTTGAACAACGCATTGCCCATTTAGAAGACGGGGTTGCCGCAGTTGCAACTGCTTCCGGCATGGCTGCCATTACATTAGCCATTTTAAATATTGCTGGTGCAGGCGATGAAATTGTCGCCGACAGTAATTTGTATGGTGGGACCTATAACCTCTTCGCACATACATTGCCGCGTTATGGCATTGATGTCAAATTTGTCGATGGTACAAAACCAGAAGCAATTAAAGCAGCGATTACAGATAAAACAAAGGCGATTTTTGGTGAAACGATTACCAACCCTAGCCTGAATGTGTTTGATATAGAAACGATTGGGAAAATTGCACACGAAAACGATATTCCATTAATTATCGACAATACCTTTGCAACACCCTATGGTACAAAACCACTAACTTGGGGTGCGGACATTGTCGTACATTCTGCAACGAAATGGATCGGCGGACATGGAACGACAATCGGTGGCGTCGTTGTCGATGGTGGCCGTTTTAATTGGGGTAACGGACGTTTCCCTGGTTTTACAGAACCCGATGAAAGCTATAATGGGCTTCACTATGTCGATGTAGGTGATGCGGCATTTGCAACGAAACTACGGGTGCAGCTACTACGAGATATTGGTCCATCTTTAAGTCCACAAAGTGCATTTCTATTACTGCAAGGTTTAGAAACGCTACATTTACGTGTGGAACGTCATAATGAGAACGCAAAACAAGTGGCAAGCTACTTGCAAAGTCATCCAGCAGTGGAATGGGTAAACTTCCCTGGTTTAGAAGATCATCCATCACATGCACTTGCGAAGAAATATTTAGCTAATGGCTTCGGATCGATTATCACCTTTGGCATCAAAGGCGGGCGCGAAGCAGGGAGAAAATTAATTGATGGGGTTAAACTTTGGTCACACGTTGCCAACGTTGGGGATGCGAAATCATTAATCATCCACCCAGCTTCAACCACACATCAGCAACTAAGTGCTGAAGACTTGGTAAAAAGCGGCGTTTCCGAATCATTGATCCGCTTATCCGTTGGAATTGAAACACCAAAGGACATCTTAGCTGATTTAGATCAGGCAATTGCTGGCGCAACGGATGAGAGGCCAGTGCTTGAAACAACAGAAGAAGATGCCATTTCATGGTTACTCTCTTCCCCATTCGAACGTCAAGACGGGGGAATTCGGAAAAAGGTTATCGCAGCTATCGGACTGGAAGTAGCGACACATGATTTCACACAACAAGTGAATGATCTGAAAGCGCTCGGTTTCCAAGTTGTTACCGTTAATAAGGAAAATCCGTTAGCATCTATTGAAGGTGACGTTGACGCAGTTTGGGTCGATAACCAGGTTATATCGTCTGCAATCATTGAACAATTGGCGAACAAACAGGGGAAAATTCTATGGGTGGAAGAACCTGAGGCAAATAGCGAAACAGTAAGTAACGCAAAAGCAGCAGATATCACTGTCATTTCTGGGAAAAGCTTATATTATGAAACAATCCGTTTAAGAAACAATCAATCTACTGCAATTCCTTTGGAAGTGTAAATTTTTAATCTGACCTGAAAAGGAGTGGAATCGCACCTACATCCACTCCTTTTTTAAAGGCTCTTTCCCCTAAGATGGGGACTGTACCAAAGGTTTGTCCCACCGAATAGATTCGTTATTTTTTACACAAAGTCAAAACCTATGACGTAACATGTCGCTTCGGAAATACACTACGCTTTCCGCGGGCTCGCGATGAGCCTCCACACTCGCAAAGAACGCTCACTGCGGTGTCTCATCGTCTTCGCTTTCCCGCAGGAGTCTACGTATATTTCCTCCGCTGGTATTGTGCTTTGCAACTTCATTACGTTTATTGCCTGATTTTCTCAAACAATATATGTGATCGTTGATTGGAGCGGAGGGCAGTCGACTCCTGCGGGAAAAGCAACAGCTGAAAATCCCGGAGGAAGCGGGCGATGAGGGCCGACTAAAACCGTCCTTTGCGGACAACGTCGGCATACCCCTTGCCGGGGCAAGGAAGTTTGAAGCGTTGCCTGCGGAAAGCGACTGACCGCAGCGGAAATCAACATGCTCTTATGTCACAATTTCTATCAATATGAAAATTAAAAAGCAACACAACTTGCGAAAAAAGCCTTTTTAAAATTATTCGGAGGTGTCGTATTGAAACCCATTCATGTTGCCTTATTAGGGCTTGGCACAGTTGGAGAAGGTGTCTATCAAACGATTCAAACACATCAAGATCGCCTGCAACAGGTAACTGGGAGACCTGTCCATATCTCTGCAATATTGATTGAACATCCGGATAAGTACACCCATCTGGATAAAGAGATTACAATCACAACCGATATCCAGACCATTTTGCAAAATCCGGATATTGATGTTGTTTTCGAAGCAATCGTTGGCATTGAGCCCGCATTTTCTTATTTAAAACAATGTATTATTGCAGGCAAAAGTATTATTACTGCAAACAAAGAAATGTTTGCCCGCCATGGTTTTGAACTAAAACAACTTGCTCAAAAGCATGACACAACGCTCGGATATGATGCAACAACAGCTGGCGGGATTCCCATCATCCAAACGATTCAACAGCTACTGCAAGTGAATCAAATTCACAAAATACAAGGTATATTAAATGGAACCAGTAATTACATTTTAACGGAAATGCGTGAACAGCATACTTCCTTTGAAATCGCGCTTGAGCAAGCACAAACGTTAGGATATGCCGAAGCTGATCCAACCAATGATATCGAAGGATATGATGCACTTTATAAATTGATGATTTTAAGTGAGCTTACTTTTGGCGAACAACCTGATTGGGCGGATATAAAACGGATAGGGATCTCTGATATTTCTGCAGCAGATCTTGCCAACAGCCAAACCGCAGAGGAAAAAATAAAACATATTGCAACAATCCAGCAAATTGAAGGAAAATTACATGCAGCTGTTGAACCGATTTCCGTAACTACCACGCATCCTTTATACGCCATTGAGGGTGTTGATAATGCTGTATATATTGAAACAGATCTAATTGGTAATTTAACATTAACTGGACCAGGTGCAGGTGCGTTACCGACCGCAAGTGCCATGTTAGAAGATTTCTGTACCTTATTTTCAAAAAAGATATCTACTATTAATAAAGTTCTTGCTTAATTTAGGTTTAAATTCACTTGAAAACGGAAAAAATAGAAGTAACCCCTTTTTTTAAAAATCGCCTAATAAAAGGCGATTTTTTTATTCTACGCTTATGTGTGGACCGTTTTGCTTTTAGATCGTGAATAATTCTGTTATAAATGATAAGAATTACTTTCAGATTTATAGAATACATGAGACAATTTACTGTATCAATGTATATAATATATCAGCATAGGTGTGGTACACATGAAAAAGATTGTGATATACGTTGCATTACTCCTGCTTGTGATAGGAATAGCTATTATTTTCATTATAAATCAGCCGGGTACAACACCCGATAAACCATTAGATCAAGCTGAAAACAAACCAGAAAAAACGGAACAAGCGATGGAAGCTGACAAACCGAAGAAGGATAAAGAAACGGCGAAAGATGACGATACAGAGAAAAGGCAAATCTCTGATGTCCTTTCAGATGCTGTTCAAGGAACAGTCGACTACTTTTCCAATAAAGAAACACATGTTACCGCCGTTGGGGATTCGCTAACGCAAGGCGTCGGTGACAGTCAGGGAGAAGGTGGCTATGTTGGCATATTGGATCGAACTGTCAACGAAAAAAGCCAACTCGTTCATTTTGATAACTATGGCGTGCGTGGCAACCGCACCGATCAGCTACTGAACCGGCTTGATGATGAAGCTGTTTCCAGCGCTATTAAAGATTCCGATATTGTTTTGATAACAATTGGCGCTAATGATATTATGAAAGTCGTCAAAGAAAATATTACCGATTTGTCTTTTAAAGATTTTGTAAAAGAACGAGTTGGCTATGAACAAAGACTCCGGGATATCTTTAATAAAATCCAGGAACTAAATCCCAACACGGAAATTTATCTAATTGGTTTCTATAATCCTTTTGGAAAATATTTTGAGGATATTGATGAACTGGATACCATTGTCAAAGAGTGGAATAATATTGGAACAGCGATTACTGCTGATTATGAAGGAGCCACATTTATTCCAATCGATGATTTATTTAGTGATCCGGATACGGATGAAGAATTGTTCGCAGACGATAATTTCCATCCGAATGATCTAGGTTATAAACGAATGGCAAAAAGGGTTTTATCCTATTTAACTAATAATGAAGGATGAGGTACATGTCCGAACGTAAAGATAGAATCAAACATAAAACGAAGTGGAAGCAATTTTTTTACACATTATTGGTCGTAGACATCATTGTGCTGGTGGTGCTTTTGGGGCTGATTTTTTGGCCGGTATCTGAAACTGAAAGAGCGGCACCAAAAGAGCCAGACGAACAGGAAAGCTCCGAATTTGTCGTGCGAACTACGAAGGAAAATTTAAATGAGCTTGTCAACGCCTACATCCATCAACTATTGAGAGGCACAAAACACGACTATAGTGTTTCCTTGGAAGGGGATGACGTTCATTTGATCGGGGAATTACCGGTATTCTCCAGTACTGTACCATTATCTATCCACCTAGATCCGCAGGTTCAGGATAATGGTGATGTGATATTGAAACAGAAATCTATTTCCATCGGGTTATTGGAATTACCCAATAAGAAAATAATGGAATACTTGAAGAAATATTTACCAATGCCAGAATGGGTGACCGTCGATCCTAAAAAAGAGGAAATTTATGTTGCAGTGACAAAAATGGATATACGCAGTAACTTTGAAGTTGCAGTAGAACAATTTGATCTTGAAAACAATGACATTGCCATTAAAATCCGAATTCCTTACAGTACACTGGGCATTGAGCCCGACCTTGATGTCAGACCTGAGGTAAACTGAGGCAATTAAAAAACAGATCCATCCACAAATGTGAATGGGTCTGTTTATTTAATGACAAACCGCTTTACCTTTGATGATATTAAAAATATAAATGATTGCTTAGGAACGGTTTGGTTGCCCTTCACTAGTTTTCTTTCATGAGATACCCGGTGAACTTGATAATCCTTGAGTTTACCTTCATATATCAACTGCATTCCTTCATGCATACGAATGTCAGTTGGCGTGGTGAAGCAAGCTGGTTTAGAAATATTAAAGTGCTCTGAATCCCTTAACATCATTGCAACAAATTGCGAACAAAAGTAGGCATGTTTTCGATTGATTTCAATTTGCAGCAAAACACCGATAAGACCTATAAAATTATATTTATAATTGCTCTGATCTGCTTCGATTTCTTTAATGTTATTTAAAATAGATGTACATTCCTGCTCCGTAAACGTATAGCTGTAGATAGCACAATTAGAATTTTTCAGGAAATCACTGCGAATATCTTCTTTAACAAAGCCACCGATAAAAGGATTTCTCGGTTGTTTGCGTCCAAAGCTGTATACTTCAGACAATTCCGAGTCAAAGCTGATGGATACATGATTTAAAGTTTGCCTTGTACAGTAATTAATCGCTTTGGATAAATAAGTTCCCGTGTCAGTAAAGAGAAAATATATTGTTCTGTCCTCCATCTGTTCCCTCCCCCAATCTTCATGTTCTGAGGTGATGCTTTATTGTTACATATTTTCGTAAAAAAATATAGTCTTTTTTCTACTATTGCAAAGATTTCCCAATAAAACAAGCTGATTTCTAATATTTTACATGGATTTTATTCTGATGGGAAAGTTTGACTATAGATATCTGTAGAAATAAGCTTAGGTTAAGCCTCTTTTCATAAAAGCAAAACGGATACCTTTAAGCATTCGGTACCTGACGCCAGTACTGACGGTTTTTTTCATCACGTACGACATAACCCATTTTCGCAAGTTCATTTCGTAGGTCCGCTATTTCTTCCTTGTTTTTCTCTTTTAATGCCTTTTCCCTTGCTCTCATAACCGCATTGGCAGAGGAAGAAATAGCCGGATCATCCGGTATCCAGCGTCGATACAAATCCATGTATGGATCACCTTCTGTGACCTCAGGATAACGGTACTGTTCAAAGCCACTCTTGACCTTTACTGGAGATTCATCGATTGTCCCTCGCGCGAGTTCATAGCCGGAGTCACCAAGAATAACCAGTTGTTTGCCATCTAAAAAAATAGTCTGGACATCCTTTCGATCGATTGTTTGTGTGTGACCATCTTTGTCCAGTTGTACTTCCCTACCTGTAATTGTAATAATTAGGGTCTCTCTTATGGAAATATTAGCGACAACCAATCCTGCGACTAACCCCAGTAATGTTAAGGCAATTCCCACCCATGATCCATCAATCGAATGGATCAGTCTCATAGGTCCCTCAAAAGGTACCCAAGGAAATTTTAAGGCGAATGTTACAATTTGTGGGATGAAATAGCCCAATACAAGTCCCACAAAGCCAAATCCTCCATACAAAAGGATTCCCGTAGCTGTAGAAAAACCGATAACTATTTTAGGTTCGCTTGACCATTGTGAATCTCTCATCTAAGTTACACCTCCACTGGAAGCTTCCGCATTTCCTGCACTCCCCTTTACTGCCCTTTCAACAATGCGTACAAGCTCGCCACTATATGTCTCCAGGTCCATTTCTTTTGTTATAGAAGCATTAAACATATATTCACCGATTGCACCTTGTATCATATTCGCCATTACACTAATATTGAACTCTCCAAAGATACCTTGTTTTTGCCCCTCATGCAGTATTTGCCTAAGTTCCTCCATGATTGCGTCTACTTCATCATCATTCACCTTATAGTATGGGATATTATCCGGAGTCCTGGCATTAAAGAAAATTTCTATTAAAGCTGCATTATGCGCGTGGTGTGTTCCTTGATATGCTAGACTGGCGACAATAAAGGCATTTAATTTCTCTTGTGGCATCTGTTCCCGACCAACTCTTTCTAATATATATGACGTAGATTCCTCCACAAGTTTCATTAACAAATGATTCATCAGATCCTCTTTATCTGCAAAATGATATGAAATGAGTGCCGTGCTTATTCTCGCTCTTTTTGCAATCTGAGCAAGACTGGATTTCAGGTATCCAATTTCATCCAGGGTTTTGATTGCTGCATCAACAATTTGTTCCCTCCTGGCTTCAGCGATAAACGATTGTCCCCCGGTTGATTTATTGTCATCCATCATTAACCCCCCCTTTATTGGTCACTCAACCAATTATTTGATCAAGTAATCAATTTAATTTTAACATCTGACATAATGATGGTCAATAGCATCATTCCATCCATTTATCTACAATTTACGAAAATTCAGCTTAGACAATCGTTCTTTTCCCTTAAGTTGACCGTTTTACATTGACGAAACCCCTTAAATACCGTAAGCTATCATTGAATGCAATTTATTTATTGGAGGATACAAGATACATGATAAATGTGACAGATGTTAGTTTACGTTTTGGTGATAAGAAATTATTTGAAGATGTTAATATAAAATTTACTGCTGGTAACTGTTATGGCTTAATTGGTGCGAATGGCGCTGGTAAGTCTACTTTTCTTAAAGTGTTATCAGGTGAAATAGATACACAATCCGGCACCGTTTCCCTTTCCCCAGGCGAACGGCTTGCTGTTCTGAAACAGGATCATTTTGCTTATGAAGATCGACAAGTACTTGATACCGTATTAATGGGCCATGAAACGTTATATAAAGTAAAACAGGAGAAAGACGAGATCTATATGAAACCGGACTTCTCAGAAGAAGACGGTATGCGTGCTGCAGAGCTTGAAGGTGAATTTGCCGAAATGAATGGTTGGGAAGCAGAGTCTGATGCAGCTGTTTTGTTAAAAGGACTTGGAATTGAGGAATCCCTTCACATGCTCAATATGGGTGAATTATCCGGTGACCAAAAGGTAAAGGTATTACTTGCACAAGCATTATTTGGTAACCCGGATATTCTACTGCTGGATGAGCCGACAAACGGACTGGATATCCAAGCAATTCAATGGCTGGAAGACTTTTTGATTAACTTTAAAAATACGGTTATTGTTGTTTCCCATGACCGTCACTTTTTAAATAAAGTATGCACCCATATCGCAGATGTTGACTACGGGAAAATCCAGGTTTATATCGGAAATTATGATTTCTGGTATGAATCAAGCCAATTGGCATCGCAAATGGCACAAGATGAAAATAAGAAAAAAGAAGAGAAAATCAAAGACTTACAAGCATTTATTGCTCGTTTTAGTGCCAATGCATCAAAGTCCAAACAAGCAACGTCACGGAAGAAACTGTTGGATAACATTACATTGGATGATATTAAACCATCTTCACGTAAATACCCTTACATCGCTTTCACACCAGAACGCGAAATCGGTAATGACTTATTGCGTGTCCAAGGATTAACCAAAACAATTGGCGGTAAAAAAGTGCTCGACAATGTAAGCTTTATCGTGAACAAGGATGATAAAATTGCATTCGTCGGTAAAAACGATATTGCAAAAACAACCCTATTCAAAATTATCATGGGTGAAATGGAAGCAGATGCCGGGACTTATTCATGGGGCGTCACAACATCCCAGTCATATTTTCCGAAAGACAATGCACCCTACTTTGAAAACAATGAACTGCCTTTAGTAGATTGGTTACGCCAATATTCACCAGAAGATCAAACAGAAACATTCCTACGCGGATTTTTAGGCAGGATGTTGTTCTCAGGTGAAGAAGCACTTAAAAAAGCGAATGTTTTATCCGGTGGGGAGAAAGTTCGTTGCATGTTATCTAAAATGATGCTCAGCAATGCGAATGTACTGTTGCTAGATGAACCAACAAACCACTTGGATCTGGAGTCGATTACTTCGCTGAACAACGGTCTTATGAAATTTAAAGGGTCCATCCTGTTTACATCGCATGACCATCAGTTTATCAACAGTATTGCAAATCGACTGATTGAAATTACACCAAATGGTCTGATCGATAAAGAGACCAGCTATGATGAGTATGTAAGTGATAGGAAATTACAGAAACAAATCGAAGAAATGTATGCAAGTTAGTAACGCAAATTGAAAGTGGTGTTCTCCTTTATAAGAAGTACGCCACTTTTTTATCTTTCTTTATTAGAAGGTTTACTGTGTATGAGAAACTGCCCATAATTTATCTAAGTCATATTTTAACTTTCATCGATTAGAAAGGGCTTTAATTGTTGGATAATTATCTTAGAGAGTTCTTCATATCCTTTATCGTTGGGATGAACCATATCAACCCAAATATCTTTATCCCGCGATAAACCCTTGGTGTTTACTTTAATGATCGATTCCTGCTTAATGGACATATTCCATAACTTAAATAGTACTGTTGTAAACCCAAAATATTGATAATTTTCATCCAGGCTATTATATAAACTATTCACGATAATCGCGGCGGAAGGATTAAGTTCTTTAATATGCGCAATAATTGCTTCCAGGTTACGGTTATAATTTTTGCGGATCCTAAATATATTTAAAACAATCTCTTTCGGCCCCCCTTTTTTAAAGCGTCTTATTAAATCATTCCCTCCGATATTAATCAAAACAATATTGGTCTTGGACACTACGGATCGTACTTCTTCATTCCGTTCAATGTTATTTAATAACCCCTTTGACGTTAGATTATCTATGCCTTTATTGATAATATCTACATCTCCATATTCAGATTCAAAAAACTGCTTTAAATGAGATGTTAATCCAGTCAAGTCCCAAATCCTGTGTAAATTAGTTTTACAATGTTAACCGATCAGGTGGCATATTATATAATCAAAATTACAAAGCACTGAGATAAATAACGCTAATCCACAATTTGATATGGAGGGGCGAGTGTGATAGCCTGTTTCGGCATAGCCAGGTTGTACTTTTACCTGGCTTCTGGGTAATGAAATCACACTCGCTAGAGGCTCCATGTCAAATTACCCCGATTTAAAAAACAATATGAATAAGGCAACATATATGAGTGCTTTATAATTTTATGAATTTTACTGGTTTCTTTCATAAATATATCTTTTGTTTCCTGGATCAAGGGATTCATCTAAATCCAGCAATACAGCACCTATTAATCTGAACGCGGAATCTTGATTTGGAAATATTCTAATGACATGTTCTCTTCTTCTTATTTCACTATTTAGCCTTTCCAATACATTGGTGGTGCGGATATGTTTATGCGTATTTTTCGGTTCAACATAAAATTGAATGGCATCTTCATAACCACCATCTAACGTTTTAATTACCTTCTCAAATCGTTTATCATCCTCATATTTTTCAATGAATTCGTCTTTAAGCGTTCTGGATATCTCTCCTGTTGCAGCTCTGAATATTTCCTTTAGGTGTTCTCTTGCTTTTTGGGTATTCTTTTTCGGCATCGTCTCCA
>NZ_JAFBEA010000008.1 GCF_016908515.1 Virgibacillus halotolerans | reverse complement strand
CTTTCTATATACGATATTTTTGTGGTTAAAAACATTGTATATAGGGTTTGATGATTGACCCTTTTCTATTTACACAATTATACGGACTTAATCTGAACCATCTGTCTCGAACGCCGAACTACCCGTCCCAAGCGCCGAACCCCGCCCCGATCGCTGAACCATCTGTCTCGAACGCCGAACTACTCGTCCCGGGCGCTGAACCTCTCGTCCCAAGCGCCGAACCTTCTGTCCTGAGCGCCGAACCA
The DNA here is from genome assembly GCF_016908515.1 of Virgibacillus halotolerans. Taxonomy (GTDB): domain Bacteria; phylum Bacillota; class Bacilli; order Bacillales; family Amphibacillaceae; genus Virgibacillus_M; species Virgibacillus_M halotolerans. The sequence continues at coordinate 167,226 of NZ_JAFBEA010000008.1, read as the reverse complement.
CCTGCCCCGATCGCTGAACCTCCGCCCCCAATCGCCGAACACCTACACAAAACAACGCACATACAACCGCTCTTTACCGCGGAAAAACTTTAGTTAACAAAAACTTCACAGTATTAAAGCGAAAAATATGTTACGATAGAAGAAATTATATATTGGAGAGTTGAGTTTTATGTTGGAAGATAAATTTAATTGGAGAAATCGAGAACTTCGAGAACATGTTAAAGTGGTCGATGGAACAGCATCACCCACCCTTATATTAAAAAATAGCACCTATTTAAATGTGTATACAAAGCAATGGTTACAGGCAAATATTTGGATTGCAGGGGACAGGATTGTATATGTTGGCGATAAAATGCCAGAAAAACCAGGATCTGCAGAGATAGTAGACTGCGAAGGTAACTATCTTGTACCGGGTTATATTGAACCACATGCCCACCCATTTCACTTATATAATCCTGAAAGCCTAGCAAACCACGCAGCAAAGTTTGGTACTACGACTTTAATTAATGACAGTCTGATGTGGCATTTTTTATTAGATAAAAAGAAAGCGTTTACTTTATTAGACAATTTCAAACAGTTGCCTATTTCAATGTATTGGTGGGGGCGCTTGGACTCACAAACTGCACTGCAGGATGAAGAAGCATACTTTAATACAGAGGAAGTCCTATCTTGGCTGAATCGTTCGGATGTTTTACAGGGAGGAGAACTAACTTCATGGCCAAGCTTGCTGGCTGGTGATGATCGTTTGCTATATTGGATTCAGGAAGCAAGAAGACTAGGTAAACCGATAGAAGGTCATTTCCCCGGCGCTTCAGAAAAGACATTAACAAAGCTAAAACTACTGGGCGCCAGCGCAGATCATGAATCAATGACAGGCGAAGAAGTGATAAGACGTTTGCGGCTAGGGTATCAGGTGGGCTTACGCCATTCTTCTATTAGACCCGATTTGCCGAAGATACTAGAAGAATTGGTGGCGGAGAATCTACAAGCCTATGATAATCTTACATTTACAACAGATGGTAGTACGCCGGGATTTTATGAAAAAGGATTAATTAATGTTTGCATTGATATTGCCATTAAGAAGGGAATTCCGCTTGTTGAAGCGTATCGAATGGGCAGCTATAATGCCGCGAAACACTTTGGGATGGAGGCAAAATATGGTAGCATTGCGCCTGGACGAATTGCACATATTAACTTCCTGCAGGCGAAAGATAATCCGAACCCAATCAGTGTGTTGGCAAAAGGAAAGTGGATTGTAAAAGATGATACAGTGCAACCGATCCATTCCGCTATCGACTGGGAACGTTTTGGTATTCGCCCAGTTGCATATGACTGGGATCTGGAAGAAGGAGATCTGCAATTTTCCGTGCCGATTGGTTTGGATATGGCCAACGATGTAATCATCAAACCTTATGCCATTGATATGGATGTAACAGTGGAAAGATTACCGGTAAACAAGTCAGATGCATTTTTATTATTAATTGACCAAAAGGGACAGTGGCGCGTGAATACAACGTTACGTGGCTTTACGAAAAGTCTTGGGGCGTTAGCAAGCTCCTATACAACGACGGGGGACCCCGTATTGATAGGCAAAAATAAAGCGGATATGCTGCTTGCTTGGAAGCAATTAAAGAAAATCGGTGGGGGCATTGTACTTGTACATGAGGGAGAAGTACTACTGGAAATTCCGTTAACACTTGGAGGTATAATGTATAATGGGAATATGACTGAGTTAATCGCAAAGGAAAAAGAATTGAAACAGTTGTTAAAGAAATTCGGTTACGCCTTCCATGATCCGGTTTACAGTATATTATTTTTATCGTCAACACATTTACCTTTTATCCGGATAACGCAACAGGGTATAATAGATATTAAGAAAAGAGAAGTCCTTTTCCCTGCGATCATGCGATAATGCATCACATAGAATGAATAGAATAAAAATTTTTAATAAAGGTGTTGGAAACGTGAAGAAAACAATCTTTTTCATGCTGGTGGTACTCATCCTGCTTACGTCCTGTTCAAAGGATAAAGAACAAACAGATAATGACGATATTTCAGGAAAGGCATCTGAATCTGTTTATCCATTGACTGGTGTCCAATCAGATGAAGGTACTGATGACCGAACAATCGGCGTAATGGTGAATAATCATCCAAAAGCACGCCCGCAATCCGGATTATCACAGGCAGACATCGTGTTTGAAATTTTAGCGGAAGGACAAATCACACGATTCCTCGCTTTATTTCAAAGTGAAACACCGGATGTCGTTGGACCCGTCCGCAGTGCAAGGGAATATTATTTTGATCTTGCAGCAGGGTATGATGCGATCTATGTTTATCACGGAGCAGCAAACTTTGTTAACGACATGATCGAGGATCAGAACATTGAACATTTAAACGGCGCGCTATATGATGATGATGGTGTACTATTTAAACGGGAGTCATTCCGCAAAGCGCCGCATAATTCCTATTTACAGTTCGACGCCGTACATGATGAAGCAGCGCAACAGGGTTATACAACTACAGCAACCGACGAACCGCTTCCATTCCTTGATGAGGGTGCAGATGTACAGGGAGAAGCTGCAGAACATGTTAAAATCGATTATACAAAAGGTGGATCTGGGACTGTCGTTGAGTTTGATTACGATAAGAACAGTGGTAAATATAATCGATCCAGTGATGGAGAAAAGACAGTAGAGCTCGATTCAGAAGACCCGATTCAGGTAGAAAATGTTTTCATCGTAGAAGCGACACATGAAGTCTTTGATGATGAAGGTCGTCGGAAAATAGATCTGACATCTGGTGGTAATGCCTACTTAATCCAACAAGGGAAAGTAAAACAAATCCAATGGGAAAATAAAGAAGGCCGCATTATCCCCGTAGAGGATGGAAAAGCCGTTGGATTTGTACCAGGTAAGACATGGGTTAATGTGATTCCAACCGATCCGGGAATCGAACAAGCTGTTATTATATCAGATGAGTAAGGGAATAGAGGGGGATTCAAGATGCAAATTGATAAATTACGCGGTGAACAATTAGATCAATTGTTTGATGCAATTCTATTGTTAAAAGACCGGGAAGAATGCTACCGCTTTTTCGATGATATTGCAACCATGTCAGAAGTGCATTCTATTTCACAACGATTGCAGGTTGCGAAGATGCTGACAGAGGGACAGACATATCAAGTAATTGAAAAGGAGACAAAAGCATCAACCGCAACAATTTCCCGTGTGCGTAGATGTATCAATTACGGCAATGATGGATACCAGATGGTGCTGGACCGAATGTCGGAAGAATAGCATTTTCTAGAAAAATTGGGATTATATCCAGGCCTTCAGGTGAATGCCTTCGTTGTACGTATGCAGTAAGAAAGCAATGATGCTTTCTTATCCGCTAAAAAAGAGCCGCTACAAAGCCAACAGCCTTGCAGCGGATTTTTTGTTCTTCTATTTTAAAAAAAGGACGATGTGGGAATTATTCAAACCGTTTCATTCGGTAGGTAATGCAGAATTTTCAGCGCTAACTTCTTCATCATCTAGTGAGGAGGATAGAAAGTCTTTTAGTGCTTGTCTGTTTTTATCTAAATCGATTTGAAGCACGGCACCCACGTCAGCATGTAAATTTTGATAGGAATCTGGTACAGGGATCCTCAACGATTCCATATCCTTAGAACTCCCCGCAATCAGTCCTTTTCCAATGGACAGAATTGTTTTGTTATCCACATTTGTATCGATATAAGGATCTGCAATACCCAGTAGTTTAGGCAATTTCACGAGACTATGGAGACTTACTGCTTCATCCTTCAATTTGGATATAATTTCTTGCTGACGTTTTACACGTCCATAGTCACTGTCCTTGTCTTGCCGGAAGCGCACATAACCGAGTAGTTCTTTTCCGTTTAGTGTTTGTTTCCCCGGATGTAAAGTCATGTCAATCCCTTTCGACATTTCGTGTTCAATATCCACTTCAATTCCGTTAGGAGCTACAATATCGGCAATTTTTGAAAAACCATCAAAGTCAACTACTGCATAATAGTTTAGGTCCACGTCAAAATTTTGCTTAATCGTTTTTCTTAGTAACTCGGGGCCACCGAATGCAAAAGCAGCGTTAATCTTTTGCATGCCATGTTCAGGAATATCAACGTATGTATCGCGCATAATTGACGCAACCTTCATGGCATGTGAATCCTGATTATAATGAGCAATCATGATGGTATCCGACAGGCCACGCTCATCCCCTCTTGTGTCACTGCCTATTAATAAAACATTAATTTCTCCAAACTGCGGCTCTGAACCTTGAAATAGATCAAATGTTGCTCCATCATCTTTATATTGACCTTCTTTTCCTTCTGACAGACCCTGATTATATTGAATAATAGCATAGGCTCCCACAGCTATAACGCATATCATGGTAAAGAATATCAGGTTGCGTAACCATTTTCTTTTGGACGATTTTCTAGTACGTCTTTTCATAAAAAACATCTCCCGGTACTTTAATAAATAGTATAACGAAATCTATAAATCCTATCCTTTTCCTGTTAATTTGATAGTGATTTTACGGCGATTTGGACAGCAATTGCATCATCCACATATCCGATAGGGAAAATATAATCTGGGATCACGTCTATCGGAATAATGAAGTAAAGGAGGACACCACCAACGATAGCAAGCTCACTTGCCGTACCTTTACTTTTAACAAATCGATGATATAAATCCTTCAGTTGATTAATGAATGGCCCAATTCCACCTGCTTTTTCCAGTTTCTCCTCAAAACGCGCATAAATCGTTTGTTTGCCTTCATTGGTTTGGGCACGTTGCTCATATGTTGCGAGTTGTTCCTGGATAAGCTCCAGACTAAAATTGTCATCGTATAATTCAGAGGACTTCAGTATGTTTTGAATGTTATCAACGGACGATAGTAGATCAGAATCATACTTTTCCTGGCTCTGCTGGGTGGGATAACCAGCTACACGCATTAATTTCATAATCGGAACATCAAGACAGTCAGCAAACTTCTCTAAGTGTTGTAGGTTTGCTTTACGTTTTCCGTTGATAATTCGCGAAATGGTAGCTTTGTCGATACCGGTTCGTTCACTGCATTTTCTAATTGACAATGCGCGTGTGTGCAATAACTCCAGTAACAAGCTACCAAGGGCATTCTCTTTTTCCCCTGCAGACATATATCCTTGTCCCCTCTCATTTTGTTTTAAACTGTTTTCTAAAAAATTGGGACTGTCCCCTGGGTTCGTCCCATCGAAAAAATGTTGTTTTTTCTAAGTATGAATATTAAAAGTAGGTATAAACTGCGACATAAAAGAGCGTCTTGATTTCCGCTGCGGACAGTCGCTTTCCGCGGGCAACGCTTCAACTTCCTCGGAAGCAAAGAACGCTTCAACTTCCTCGGAAGCAAAGAACGCTTCCTGCGGGATTTTCAGCTGTTGCTTTTCCCGCTGGAGTCGACTGTCCTTCGCTCCAATCAATCCTCATAAAAGCTAATAGCAATTGTTTGATTTAATCAAGTAATGAATAAACGCGCTGAAGTAAAGCGCAATATCAGCGTAGGAAATACATGATAACTCCTGCGGGACAGCGAAGAGGCCACTGAAAAAGTGGTAGATTTTAAAAATCTTGTCTTTTCACCTTAACCTAGCATCTCGAATATACGAAGACTCCTGCGGGAAGTAAGAGATCGGCGAGACCCCGCAGGACGGTAGTCCGAGGAGGCTCGACACTCGCCCGCGGAAAGCGCAGTATTTTCGAAGATGCGATGGTAGATCCACATATTATAGTGCTATATTTAACTTTTTCAGTGGCCTCGACAGCGAAGACGATGAGACCCCACAGCGTTCTTTGCGAAGAGGCTCAGCGCGAGCCTTAGGATGCGCGAAGTGTATTTCCAAAGCGGCAAGACATATCACTATTATATCTATAGCAACAAAGCATACGAAAAAACCTTGTTTTAAGCAGAAGTAATATTATAATAGGTAGCATATAGAAGTGTTGACATTTTGTCAACGACAATTCTGCACATCCAAATATAATACTTGGGATCCATTTGTCGCAGTTTGGCGGGTAGTAAAACCCCCACCTCAAAAACAGAGGAGAGGGGCACCGAAAATTTTAGGTGGGGGATAACTGCCCGCACAAGCCCGATTGGTTCAACTAACATTCAGTGGGAGAAAAAAATACCACTGAATGAAGTTTCACTATATCTCCATTGCGACACCTATTCTGTCTGTACTAGCACGTCCTTTACATTGAAAACTATCTAATCCACCTTTTTTATAAAAGATTCACCATTTCCCTCAATTCTGCTCCTGATTTTTGGTATAATAAAGGTATGGATTATAATATTGGAGGATAAGCCCTTTGAATAATGATATGAAAGCTTGGAAACACATATTTAAACTGGACCCGGCAAAGGAAATAACGGATGAGCATCTGGAAATGATTTGTGAATCAGGTACAGATGCTGTTATTGTCGGGGGAACAGATCATATAACATTGGACAATGTATTGGATTTGTTAGCAAGAATTCGTCGTTACACAGTCCCATGTATTTTGGAAATATCAGATCTCGATGCTATCACACCAGGATTTGATTATTATTTTATTCCGATGGTAATGAATTCCACTGAGAAAAAGTGGATGATGGATATCCAGCATCAGGCGATCAAGGAATTTAAAGATATTATGAATTGGGATGAAATTTTCATGGAAGGCTATTGCATTTTAAATGAGGATGCGAAGGCCTTTACACATACAAACAGTTATTTACCGGATGAAGATGATGTAACTGCATATGCACATATGGCTGAGCACGTATTTCATTTACCCGTATTTTATATGGAATATAGCGGAAAGTACGGGGATCCCGAGCTTGTCAAAAAGGTGAAGGAACAGCTAGACAATACCCTGCTTTTTTATGGTGGAGGAATTGAGAATAACTTCCAGGCGCGTGAAATGAAAGAACATGCCGATGTGATTATCGTAGGAAACAGTATTTATACGAATATAAAACAAGCACTAAAGACTGTGAAAGCAGTCAAAGATTATTGATTCAGGGCGGTGTAAACATGAGTCAAACAATAGATGACTTCATTAAAGGATTAAACAAAGAACAGCAAGAGGCTGTTAAACATACAGAAGGACCGCTACTTATTATGGCTGGTGCCGGAAGTGGTAAAACAAGGGTGCTTACACACCGGATTGCTTATTTGCTAAGGGAAAAGGACGTTGCAGCAAGAAATATTTTAGCGATTACTTTTACCAATAAAGCGGCCAGAGAAATGAAAGAACGGGTCCGAAAATTAGTAGGCGATGAAAGTACGTACATGTGGGTTTCCACTTTTCACTCGATGTGTGTACGTATTTTAAGACGTGACATTGACCGGATTGGCTACAATAGCAGCTTTTCGATATTAGATAGTGGTGACCAGCTTTCAGCGATCAAGCAAGTTTTGAAAAACCTCAATATCGATCCAAAGAAATTTGAACCACGCACGATGCTTGGTCAGATCAGTAATGCAAAAAATGAGCTGATTACACCAGAAGAATTTAGTAAAAACGTCGGGAACTACTATGACCGACAAGTGGCACAAATTTATGAAGCATATCAGAAAATGCTCCGGAAAAACCAATCCCTAGATTTTGATGACCTGATCATGCAGACGATTCATTTATTTGAACGCGTTCCGGAAGTACTGGAATATTACCAACGAAGGTTTCAATATATTCATGTGGATGAGTATCAGGATACCAACCATGCACAATACTCATTAGTCAAACAATTGGCCCAGCGCTATCAGAACCTATGTGTTGTTGGTGACTCGGATCAATCGATTTATCGCTGGCGTGGGGCGGATATCGCAAACATTCTATCCTTTGAAAAAGATTACCCCACATCACGGACTGTATTTCTTGAACAAAACTACCGTTCAACAAAATCAATTCTCTCAGCAGCGAACAAGGTGATCGGAAATAATACGGGAAGAAAGCCAAAAAACCTTTGGACAGAAAACCCTGATGGGAAAAATATTAACTATTATCAAGGTGCCACGGAACAGGAAGAGGCATTATTTGTGACGGATAAAATTCAGGAATTAACAAGGGGAGCAAACTACTCGCCAGGTGATGTTGCCATTTTATACCGAACGAATGCACAATCCCGTGCGATTGAGGATACATTGATGAAATCAAACATATCCTATCAAATGGTTGGCGGGACGAAGTTCTATGAGCGTAAAGAAATTAAAGATATGGTCGCTTACCTAAGACTAATTACCAACCCGACCGATGATCTGAGCTTTGAACGCGTGGTGAATGAACCTAAACGTGGAATTGGAAAAACATCGATTGATCGATTACGTGCTTATGCTACCGAGCACGATATTTCATTTTATGAAGCCGTGAAGGAAGTCGATTTCACGGGTGTATCAAAAAGGGCAGCAATAGCACTGGCTGAATTTGGGCAATTGATTACATCATTAACGCAGCAACAGGAATTTCTGACTGCAACGGATATGGTGGAAGCGGTGCTCGAACGAACAGGCTATGAACAAATGCTGAAAAATGAACGAACAATTGAATCACAAAGCCGCTTGGAAAACTTGGAAGAATTTATGACAGTTACACAGGATTTTGAGAAGACAAGTGAAGATAAGACGCTCGTTTCCTTTTTAACGGATCTTGCATTAATTGCAGATATTGACAAAGTGGATGAATCGGATCCGGATAACCAGGAAAAGATCACTTTAATGACCTTGCACGCTGCAAAAGGATTGGAATTCCCAATTGTCTTCTTAATCGGTATGGAGGAGAATGTTTTTCCACACAGCCGCTCCATGTTTGATGAAGAAGAAATGGAAGAAGAACGCAGACTGGCATATGTCGGTATTACACGGGCAGAGCAGGAATTGTATTTAACCCATGCAAAAATGCGTACTTTATATGGGAGAACAAATATGAATCCAGTCAGCCGTTTTATCAGTGAAATACCAGCAGAATTGGTCGATGGAATGGAAGAAGCAAAAGAAAAAATGTTTGGCCAAGCGTTCGGTAAACCCAAAGATCAGCCGGCACCAAGGAAGCGCAGAGCAGAGAAAATGCAGCAAACAACTGGCGCAGAAAGTGAAACATGGATGCCGGGAGACAAAGCAGATCACAAAAAATGGGGTACAGGAACCGTTGTGAAGGTGCAAGGTACAGAAGACGCGATGGAACTCGACATTGCTTTCCCGGCACCAACAGGTATTAAGCGTGTGCTGGCTAAATTCGCACCGATTACGAAACAATAGGAGTTGCATGGTAATGGATAAGCAACAGACACAAGATCAAATCAATGCACTTAAGAAAGTGTTAAATCAATATAATTATGAATATCATGTACTTGATCAACCGAGCGTCCCTGACGCGGAATATGATCAAAGAATGCAAGAACTGCTGAAATTGGAGGAGGAACATCCCGACCTTGTGACTGCAGATTCCCCTTCTCAACGTGTTGGTGGACCACCACTGGACGCGTTTCAGAAGGTGCAACACAATATTCCCATGCTAAGTCTTGGTAATGCATTTAATGAAACAGATTTACGTGATTTTGCCAGACGGGCAAGTCAGGGAATTGACGGAGAGATATCCTTTGTTTGCGAATTAAAAATAGATGGCCTGGCGATATCTCTTACCTATGAAAATGGCGAATTTATTCGTGGCGCAACGCGTGGTGACGGGGTGACAGGCGAGGATATAACGAGTAATTTAAAAACGATTCATAGTATCCCGCTGACAATCGAAGAAACCGAAACAATTGAAGTGCGTGGCGAAGCGTTTATGCCAGAAAAGTCATTTCATGCCTTAAACAAAGCGAAGGCAGCGAATGAGGAAGAACCTTTTGCCAATCCAAGAAATGCTGCAGCTGGATCGCTCAGACAACTGGACCCGAAAATTGCCGCAAAACGTAACTTGGATATGTTTTCTTATGGCGTTGGTGAATGGAATGCAGCAGAAATAACGTCCCATAGCGAACGATTAAATAAATTAAAAGCACTCGGCTTTAAAGTGAACCCGGAGTGGCGTAAATGTGCCACAATCGATGAGGTAATTGAATTTGTAGATTACTGGACCAATGAACGTCCAAACTTAAATTATGAGATAGACGGGATAGTTGTAAAAGTAGACAGCTTAGATCAGCAGGATGAACTTGGCTTTACTGCAAGAAGTCCCCGCTGGGCGATTGCCTACAAATTTCCGGCAGAAGAGGCAATCACAAAGTTGACCAATATCGAATTAAGTATCGGCAGAACCGGTGTCGTTACCCCGACAGCAGTTCTCGATGCTGTTAAAATTGCAGGTTCAACGGTACAACGCGCATCATTACACAATGAAGATTTAATTCGTGAACAAGATATTCGGATTGGGGACACCGTAGTGATCAAAAAAGCGGGGGATATCATTCCGAAAGTCGTTCGTGTTGTTGAAAACAAGCGCACCGGTGATGAAAAGGAATTTTTCATGCCCAAAAATTGTCCGGCATGTGGCAGTGAATTGGTTCGTCTGGAAGAAGAGGTTGCCTTACGATGTATTAATCCAAACTGTACTGCACAATTGAAGGAAGGACTTATTCATTTTGTGTCACGAAACGCGATGAACATTGATGGGATAGGCGAAAAGGTTATCATTCAACTTTTCCAGGAAGAATTAATTCATACAATGGCTGATCTATATCGATTAGATCGGGAAGAACTGCTGAAATTGGACCGCATGGGTGAAAAGTCAGTAGCAAATTTACTCCAAGCGATCGAACAATCGAAACAAAATTCACTAGAGAAACTCATTTTTGGTTTAGGCATCAGGTTCATTGGCGCTAAAGCTGCGAAAACAGTAGCGGTACATTTTGAAACGATGGAAAAACTGCAACAAGCTACATACGAAGCGCTTGTAGAGATCGATGAAATTGGTGAAAAAATGGCTGATTCAATGGTGAAGTATTTTTCCGAACAAAAGGTAATAGATTTACTGAAGGAATTAAGCGAACTAGGTGTAAATATGACGTATACCGGACCAAAACAGTCCGAAGGGGAAACCGATAGCATTTTTACTGGGAAAACAGTCGTGTTAACTGGTAAAATGGAATCATTCACACGTAACGAGGCAAAAGCTTTAATCGAATCATTGGGTGGATCCGTAACAGGCAGCGTGAGTAAAAACACGGATATACTGGTTGCTGGTGAGGATGCAGGCTCAAAGTATGATAAGGCAACGGAGCTTGGAATTACGATATGGGATGAACAACAGCTAAAGGACATGACAGAGGATTAAGGAGCGGAACCCATGAAAAAAATAAGCATTTGGCTGATTGGCACACTCTTGTTCATAACAGGCTGTGGACAGGATATGAGTGAAGACGAAGTTGTGCAAAAAGATGAATCTAACGAAGAAGTATCCATTGTTCCCAGCCAACAGCTATCTAATGATAACTATAAAACAGTACTTCCTTACAAGCCTAGTCAGGCAAGAGGAATCATTGTGGATCAGGTTGCTAACCGATTGGATATTGATGAAATGGAAGAAGGATTGAGACGCCATTCTCAGGACCAGTATGATCCAAGTGATTATTATTTCCAGGAAGGTCAGTATATTACAGAGGATATGGTGCTGGAGTGGATTGATGAATTAAATCCAGAAGTGAAAAAGGACTCAGGTGAGAAGGAATACCGTGATAACCCACGGTATTTATCACACATTTTAGAACAGAACTATTTGCATAAGCAAAAAGATGGATCCACTAAATTAGCGGGTATATCCATCGGGCTTGCAATGAAATCCGTCTATCGTTTTCAAACAGAAGTAGGTGGCCCTTATTACTATGAGAAAATATCTAAAGATGAGATGATGAAAAAAGGTCAAGAAATTGCAGATAACATTGTGAAGGAAATGCGAGAAATTGAAGGGCTTGAAGATATTCCGATCATGGTTGCTCTATATCAAGAAGAAGAACAATCTTCTCCAGTTCCAGGTAATTTTGTAGCTAAAGCGAATGCTTCCGGTGGTGACACATCGGTTGGGAAATGGGAGAATATTAAAGAAGAGCATATCCTTTTCCCATCAAAAGAAGGAAAGGAAAAATATTTCGATGACCATGAAGTTGTTAAAAACTTTGGAAATGAAATTGCAACCTATTTTCCAAACTATGTAGGTGTAATCGGTGAAGGCCTTTATATTGATGGTGACCTGCAGAAATTAACCTTGGAAATTCCAATTGAGTTTTATGGAAAAGGGGAGGTCATTGGATTTAGCCAGTATGCTTACGGGCTTGTCCAAGAGATGTTTAAGAATTACTATGACCTGGAAATAAACGTTACATCCAGTAATGAAAAAGAAAGCCTTATTTATCGAGAAGCCAATGAAGACGCACCAACCATTCATATTTTCCATTAAGGTTGTTTACTCAAAGATTGTAGTTTTTGCACAAAATCTATAATCTACGATATAAAGAATTGGTGTTTTGTCCTCGCTTCGGAAATACACTACGCTTTCCGCGGGCTCGCGCTGAGTCTCCTCGCAAAGAACGCTGCGGGGTCTCATCGTCTTCGCTGTTCCCGCAGGAGTCTTCGTGTATTTCCGCCGCTAGCATTGTGCGATGTTAGACCAGGTATCAATTGCTTGATAAAAAAGAAGTCTTTCTAGCCACGTTTGAAGCTTGGCGTTGTAATGCACCTGTCTGTATAGGCGGGTGCATTAATAATGCCGAAAAGATAACAAGCGGCCTCCTATCTGTGATCGTTGCCCGCGGAAAGCGACTGCTCGGAGCGGAAATAAACATACTTTTATGATACGATTTCTAGCAAATGCGAGGATTAAAAAGCAACAAAAGTTACGAAAAGAGCCTTCTATTAAAAAGGTAGAAATGAAGATTGATTGAACAATAAAGACAATTCAGTTACAATAAAGGGTGGGAATGCTCCATCCTTTATTGTTTTTTTATGCGAAAAAGCTTGCTGTCGAATGTAAACGCAATCAACGGAGCTGGAATGTAAACTTAAAGGGAGGTTTTATCATGGTTGTACCATACACGCACGAACCTTTTACAGATTTTTCAGTAGCAGAAAACAAGAAAGTCATGTTGGATGCGCTGAAACAAATCGAAGCGGATTTAGGAAAAGAATATCCGTTGATTATTGGTGGCGAACGGATTACCACAGACGATAAAATTGTTTCACTTAATCCAGCAAATAAAGAAGAAGTTATTGGGTATGTATCCAAAGCAAATAAAGAAATTGCAGAGAAAGCGATGAAGGTAGCAGATGAAACATTTGCAACCTGGAGAAAATCGGATCCGAAATTCCGTGCAGATATTTTATTCCGTTCTGCAGCGATTGTTCGTCGCCGCAAGCCTGAATTTACGGCACACCTTGTCAAAGAAGGGGGCAAGCCGTGGAAAGAGGCGGACGCGGATGTTGCAGAAGGCATTGACTTCATGGAATATTACGGCCGTCAGATGTTGGAACTGAAGGATGGCGTCAACGTAAACAGTCGCCCAATTGAACACAATCAATTTAACTATATACCCTTAGGTGTCGGTGTTGTTATCTCGCCATGGAACTTTCTGTTCGCAATTATGACAGGGACCACCGTAGCGGCGATGGTTACGGGAAATACGGTCTTGCTTAAGCCAGCAAGTACAACCCCAGTAATTGCGTATAAATTGATGGAAGTACTTGAGGAAGCAGGTATGCCTGCCGGTGTGATCAACTACATTCCAGGACCTGGCAGTGAAGTAGGCGATTATTTGGTAGATCACCCGCGCACTCGTTTCGTTAGCTTTACAGGCTCACGTGATGTTGGAACACGTATTTTTGAACGGGCTGGTAAAGTACAAAAAGGACAAAAATGGCTTAAGCGCTCGATTATTGAAATGGGTGGAAAAGACACAATCGTTGTAGATAAGGAAGCAGACCTGGAGTTAGCCGCAAATGCTATCGTCCAATCTGCATTCGGTTTCGCTGGGCAAAAGTGTTCCGCATGTTCGCGGGCAATTATCCATGAAGCTGTTTATGACCAAGTGAAAGAGCGGGTTGTCGAACTAACAAATGAATTATCGGCTGGGGACCCATATGACAATACACACTTCTTGGGTCCGGTAATTGATCAAGCAGCCTATGATAAAATCACGAGCTATATCGAAATCGGCAAAGAAGAAGGGCAACTTGTCGCAGGTGGGGACGGGGATAATAGTAAAGGATGGTTCATTAATCCTACTGTGTTTGCAGACCTTGATCCAAATGCACGCATAATGCAGGAAGAAATATTTGGCCCTGTTGTAGCCTTGGCAAAGGCAAAGGATTTTGATGAAGCAATTGATATAGCCAACAATACGGATTATGGCTTAACAGGCGCTGTTATCACCAATAATCGTGCACATCAGGAACAAGCACGCGAAGACTTTCATGTTGGAAATCTTTATTTTAACCGTGGCTGTACAGCCGCAATCGTTGGTTACCATCCATTTGGCGGATTTAACATGTCAGGAACGGATTCCAAAGCGGGAGGACCGGATTATCTTGTTCAACATATGCAAGGGAAATCAACATCGGAAATGTTATGAAATAAATAATGAAGCATAAAAGCAATTTAGCCCTTTTTAAGTATAAATCGGACTGAAAAGGGCTAAATTTTCCTGTTACAGGAAAATAGGAAACATAATAGGGTGATAATCGTCCCTTACAGCCTATAATTTTCCCAATATGAATTATCAGAAAGTATGTTATAATAGAAATAGATAAAAAGAATTGTATCACGTTAGGGTGGGTATAATTGGTAGAAATAGGATCCTTTATAAAACTACAACGTACTAAGCAAGGAATGACACTAGAAGATTTATCTCAAGGCATCGTATCCTTATCCTATTTATCTAAAATTGAAAATCTTAAAACAGAAGCAAGTTCGGAGATTATTCAAATGTTATGTACTCGGCTTGGCATTCAAATTGACAATAGCATGGAAAATGAAATAAAAGAAAAAAGTAAAGAATGGTACAGCATGCTGTTTGAAGTAAACGATAAAGAAGAAATTGTCCGTACATACGAAGAATTACAGGCATTGTTGGACAGAAACCTCTTTGATGACCTTATGTTATTCGAGATTCATAAGGTAAGATATCACCTTGTACTTGGAGAATATGAAAAAGCCTTAGAAAAGATTAATGAGTTAAATAAAGTTTCCAGCACGTTTGACATGGAGCAGAATTATTATTGGTTTAAGTTTAGAGGGAATTATAATTCAGTCATCGGAGACAATTTTAAACAGGCGATGACAATGTATAAACATGCAGAGGAAAAACTGCAACAGTTGCAACTAGGGGAATTAGAAGTAGCCGATTTACAGTATGTTATTGCTATAACCCATAGTAAACTAAGAAATACGCTGGAATCTATTGAATATGCAAATAAGGCACTAGGTGTTTTCATGAAACAATACAATTTTATGCGTTGTGCGCAGTGCCATATTATATTAGGTATTTCCTATAGACGCATAAGAATGCATGATAAAGCCATTAAAAATTATAATTTAGCGAAACATTTAGGGGAACTCAATAAAGATAAGCAAATAATCCAGTTAACAAACCAAAATCTAGGATACTTATATTCTACAACAGGAAAAACAGAAGAGGCCATTAAGTACTATACTGATGTTGTGGATGATGAAGAAGTTCATCTTAATGAGAGAATGGCTGCGATAACCTCATTGATTAAAGAATATTATAATATATCTAATATTGAAAAAACAAAGGAAATGATTGTTAGAGCATTGGAATTAATAGATTTGGCTAAAGACAACATTAACTACAAGTTATATGATTATATGATTCACACATACAGTCATGCTATCAATGATGAACATGAACAATTTAAATCATTAGTTACAGATAAATTTATACCTTACTTAAAAAAACATAAGGACTACAGTAATCTGGTTGTCTATTCGAATATGCTGGGTAGTCACTTTGAAAAATTAGGCAGGTATAAAGAATCTGTTAAATACTATAAACTTGCAAACTTAACATACGAGGAATTAATTAGTCTATAGAGGAGGGGATATTATGAAAAAAACGATTGTTTCTATCGCGTTAGGTGCTCTTCTTGTAGTTGGTTTTTCATTCGCTCAAAGTAATCAGCCAACAGATTCCGCAATGGAAGTAGAACCGAGTGTACTTTCCATTCAAACACCTGTAGCTAATTTTTAATTTTTTAAGAACTAGTCAGTAATTTATACCCTATTATAAGTATGATGGATTGCCCTGAAATAGCGTGAAACCTATTTCAGGCATTTTTTTGCCCTCATATTCTTTCCAATGAGTTGCCTTGATGGGGTTAGTAATGCTATTATCAATAGTGTTACAATAGTTATGGCTGTCATTAAATGAATGAAAAATAATACAACATATAAAATAATAATAATGGAGGTGCAGATATGTCAGATATTACAAAAGATCAAGTAAAGCATGTGGCACACTTGGCAAGACTGGCAATTACAGAAGATGAGGCTGCGGAATTAACCAAGGAATTAAGTGCAATCATCGGCTTTGCTGAGCAGTTAAATGAATTGGATACAGAAGGTGTTGAACCAACGACACATGTTTTAAATATGAAAAACGTGATGCGTAAAGATGAGCCGAAAGCCACGATTACGCAAGAAGAAGCATTGAAGAATGCACCAGATAAAAAAGATGGTCACTATCGCGTACCAGCAATTATGGATTAAGGAGGGAAAACAATGTCATTATTTGACCATACGATCAAAGAGCTTGAAGAAAAGCTACATAATAAAGAAATTACGGTGAAGGATCTAGTGGATACTTCATTTAACCGGATTAAAGAAGTGGACGAGGACGTCAAAGCATTCATTACATTGGATGAAGAAAATGCCTATGCGAAAGCGAAAGAATTAGATGATGCACCGGATACGGATAAGACAGGCGCATTATTTGGTATCCCTGGTGGAATCAAAGATAACATTATGACAAATGGCTTGCGTACAACATGTGGCAGTGCATTTTTGGATAACTTCAATGATCCACTGTATGATGCAACAGTTATAGAGGGTCTGAATAAAGAAAAAGCAGTTACCATAGGCAAAATGAATATGGATGAATTTGCAATGGGTTCTTCCAATGAAACCTCCTATTATGCAGCAACACGCAATCCATGGAATACAGATTATGTACCAGGTGGATCAAGTGGTGGTTCAGCAGCAGCCGTTGGAGCTGGTGAAGTCTTGTTTTCACTCGGTTCAGATACAGGTGGATCGATTCGCCAACCAGCAGCATTCTGTGGGGTGGTAGGATTGAAACCTACATATGGTCGCGTATCCCGTTTTGGACTTGCGGCGTTTGCATCATCACTTGATCAAGTCGGAACGATTACACGGACTGTAGAGGATAATGCACGTGTATTAGAAGTAATCGCAGGACAGGATAAAATGGATTCTACAAGTGCAAATGTTGATGTTCCATCATATACAGAAGCTTTAACTGGAGATGTTAAAGGGCTCAAAATCGCAGTTCCGAAAGAATACATTGGTGAGGGTGTTGATCCGGAAGTAAAAGAAGCTGTGTTGAATGCTTTAAAAGTATATGAATCATTAGGTGCCACATGGGAAGAAGTATCCTTGCCACATTCTAAATATGCAGTGGCAGCTTATTACTTAATTTCATCATCCGAAGCATCAGCAAACCTTGCTCGTTTCGACGGTGTACGCTATGGTGTACGCTCAGAAAATGCGGATAATATGCTGGACATGTATAAGAACTCCCGTAGCGAAGGCTTTGGTAAAGAAGTTAAACGCCGAATTATGCTAGGAACATTTGCCCTAAGTACAGGTTACTACGATGCGTATTATAAAAAAGCACAAAAAGTACGTACATTAATTAAAAATGATTTTGATAAAATATTTGAAGACTATGATGTCGTTATTGGACCAACAACACCAACTCCAGCATTTAAAGTAGGAGAAAAAATAGATGATCCGTTAACAATGTACACAGGAGACCTGCTAACTATTCCAGTTAACCTTGCTGGAACACCAGGGATTTCTGTACCATGTGGATTTTCAGAAACAGGCTTACCGATTGGTTTACAAATCATTGGCAAGCATTTTGATGAGAGCACAGTATATCGTGCTGCACATGCATTTGAACAAGCAACGGATCATCATACAAAACGACCTCAACTTGGAGGTGTCAGCAAATGAATTTTGAAACAGTAATTGGACTAGAAGTACACGTTGAATTAAAAACAAACTCAAAAATATTCAGCTCGAGTACCAATGCATTTGGTTCCGAACCAAACTCGAATGTGAACCCAAAAGACTTAGGCTTTCCGGGGACACTGCCAGTGCTGAACGAAGAAGTAGTTAACTATGCAATGAAAGCTGCCTTGGCACTAAACTGTGAGATTGCACCAGTGACGAAGTTTGACCGTAAAAACTACTTCTATCCGGACAACCCTGCAGCATATCAAATATCACAATATGACAAGCCAATTGGTGAACATGGCTGGGTTGAGATCGAAGTACATGGCAAGAAAAAGCGGATCGGCATTACCCGGATACACATGGAAGAAGATGCAGGTAAATTAACACATGGTGATGGTGACGAAGGCCATTCTTTAGTGGACTTTAACCGTCAAGGAACACCATTAATCGAAATCGTTTCAGAACCGGATATGCGCTCACCAGAGGAAGCATATGCCTATTTGGAAAAGCTGAAAAATATTATCCAATATACAGGTGTTTCCGATTGTAAAATGGAAGAAGGCTCACTACGCTGTGATGCCAACGTTTCATTACGTCCAATCGGTCAGGAGAAATTCGGTACAAAATCCGAATTGAAAAACCTGAATTCATTTGCCTTCGTACAAAAAGGACTTGAATTTGAAGAAAAGCGTCAGGAAAAAGTTCTACTGGCTGGCGAAGAAGTGCTTCAAGATACACGCCGTTATGATGAGAAAACGAAAGAAACGATCTTAATGCGTGTCAAAGAAGGTGCGGAGGATTACCGTTATTTCCCTGAACCAGACCTTGTTGAGTTGCATATCGACGATGCATGGAAAGAACGGGTACGTAGCGAAATCCCTGAACTTCCCGATGCACGTAAAAAACGTTATATAGAGGAATTAGGATTGCCGGCATATGATGCAGGTGTGATAACGAATTCCAAGCAAATGGCTGACTTTTTTGAAGGCACAGTTGATCATGGGGCGGATTTGAAGCAAGTATCCAACTGGTTAATGGGTGAAGTCTCTGCATACTTGAACAAGCACTTAAAAGAGCTGGATGACCTGGCAATAACGCCGGAAGCATTGGCGAAAATGATTAACCTTATTGCTGACGGAACTATTTCATCTAAAATTGCCAAAAAAGTTTTTGCTGAATTAGTAGAAAACGGTGGCGATCCGGAACAAATTGTGAAGGACAAAGGTTTGGTTCAAATTTCCGATGAAGGCCAGTTACAGGAAATCATTTCGAAAATATTGGACGAAAATGAGCAATCCGTAACCGATTATAAAGGCGGTAAAGGACGTGCACTAGGCTTCTTGGTTGGACAAGTAATGAAGGCAACCAAAGGTCAGGCAAACCCGCCAATGGTTAATAAGATACTTCTAGAGGAAATGGATAAAAGATAAAGAAGCGGTTATAGCTAGGCTACTGTATGATTGGTAGCCTAGCATTGTTTCTTTGCAGTGGTATCATCATTATCCTTTCCAAATAGTGAAAAAAGGGCTATGCTAATATTTGGACGCAAGATTACTAAACAATTTCGTTTATGTAAATACTACATGAATAGCCGAACATTTTTGAGGTAATGGGGAGGGGATTAGATGAAAAGAGCCCGAATCATTTATAATCCAACATCTGGTCGAGAAGTATTTAAAAAAGAATTAGCAACCGTTTTAGAACGGTTTGAGATTGCCGGCTATGAAACTTCCGCGCATGCAACAACAAAAGAAGGCGATGCGATACGAGCCGCAAAAGCAGCTGTCGAACGTCGGTATGATGTGATCGTTGCAGCTGGTGGAGACGGTACGATTAATGAAGTGATTAACGGTATTGCCGAACAGCCTTACCGACCTAAGCTTGGCATCATTCCAGTTGGCACAACCAATGACTTTGCAAGAGCCTTAAGCATTCCGCGAAATATAAGCAAGGCCGTTGACGTCATTTTAAATGACAGAACCATGGCACTTGATATCGGTAAGGTAAATGATCAGTATTTCATGAATATTGCCGGCGGTGGTAAGCTAACAGAACTAACATATGAAGTGCCTAGTAAATTAAAAACGATGATTGGTCAATTAGCTTATTATATGAAGGGGCTTGAGATGCTGCCTTCCATTAAGCCAATACGTGCAACGATAGAGTATGATGGCAATATCATTGATGATGAAATTATGCTTTTCTTAGTTGCTAATACGAACTCAGTAGGCGGCTTTGAAAAATTAGCACCAGAGGCAAGCCTAGATGATGGTTATTTTTCCCTGATCATTTTGCGTAAATCGAATCTCGCTGATTTGATCCGAATTGTAACACTAGCATTAAGGGGAGCCCATTTAGAGGATGATCTCGTCATTTATGCAAAGGCTAAACATGTTAAAGTAACCGCAGATGAAAAGATGCAGTTAAATATGGATGGTGAATTCGGTGGCATGCTGCCAGGGGAGTTTACGAACCTAAATAAACATATTGAATACTTCGTTCCAGACACATTCATAGAAAAAGAAGACTGACGCAGATGGCAGTCTTCTTTTTGATTTATATATGCTGTGCTCAAGCTTGGTGTGTTAGCGCTCAACTAGGTAGGGATGCTGCTTTAGTTTATAATACCACCGCTCAACTTAGATGTGATATCGCATGATCTCCCTTCCAATTAGCTGCATCACAAGCACAAAATGATTTTTCAAAATGGTTATGATAAGATAAGGATTACACAAACAAGCGCGTAAAGGAAGATTATAATGGCAAAGCAAACAGCACCAGTAAAGAAGAATGAAACAATCACATTGGAGTTTGAGGACCTTACACATGAAGGAAGCGGCGTTGGAAAAATTGATGGCTATCCACTCTTTGTTCCTTATGGCCTTCCAGGTGAAAAGGCTCAGGTTAAGGTTGTAAAGGTAAATAAAAACTTCGGATTTGGGAAATTACTTGAAGTAGACAAGCCAAGTGAAGCGCGTGTCGAGCCACCATGTAACGTTTATTATCAATGTGGTGGCTGCCAGCTCCAGCATATGAGCTATGACATGCAACTGGAAATGAAACAAAACCAGGTTAAAAACGTCATGCGCAAAATTGCTCACCTAGATCATGTCCCCGTCCATTCAACGATAGGGATGGAAGATCCATGGCGCTATCGGAATAAGGTCCAAATTCCTGTCGGTGAAAAAGATGGTGCGTTAATCACAGGCTTTTACCAGCAGAGAAGTCATCGGATTATTGAGGACATGGAAACGTGTGTGATTCAGGACGAGGTCAATGATCGGATGGTCGAAGCGGTGCGCAGGATTGCTGATCGCCTTGGCATCAAATCCTATGATGAAAAGGCAGATCGCGGTGTCCTTCGTCATATTATGGTGCGAACGGGAAGAGAAACCAACGATACCATGATTGTGATCATCACTCGTACAGAAAAATTGCCACATAAAGACCAATTGATTAAAGAGCTCACAGAGACATACCCACATGTAAAATCAATTATGCACAATGTTAATAAAGAACGTACGAATGTTATCCTCGGCCGAAAGACAAATCTAATCTGGGGTGAGGAATATATTTATGATTCCATTGGCGATATTCGCTTTGCGATCTCTGCCAAATCATTTTACCAAGTAAATCCACCACAGACGAAAAAGTTATACGAAAAAGCACTGGAATATGCAGCAATTGAACATACGGACACTGTTGTTGATGCTTATTGTGGCATCGGTACGATATCGCTATTTTTAGCGCAAAAGGCGAAGAAAGTTTATGGTGTCGAAGTTGTTCCAGAAGCAATCAGTGATGCCAAAATGAATGCGAAGCTAAATGGTATTACAAACGCTGAATTCGTCGTTGGCGAAGCGGAAAAGGTCATGCCATGGTGGAAGGCGCAAGGATTAAATCCAGATGTCATTGTCGTGGACCCACCACGCAAAGGCTGTGAAGTAGACTTCCTAGAAGCGATGATTGCGATGGAACCGAAGCGGATCGTATACGTTTCTTGTAACCCATCAACATTAGCACGTGACTTACGTATTCTTGAAGATGGCGGATATGAGACGAAGGAAGTACAGCCTGTAGACATGTTCCCACAGACGAACCATATTGAGTGCGTGACAAGGTTGGAGAAGAAAGTGTCTAACTAAAATAAACATCCGTTAAAAATAATAAACTCTTACGATTTCCAGCAAGCCATCCGAATTTGATGCATCATTAACAGAAATATGTATAATGATGCTGGATGAATACCAGCAAAAAGGTTGCTACTATTTCATGGTAGTAGCCTTTTTTTATGAATTTTAAAGTGTAAAGGGATAAGGAATATTGTCAATGGACAAAGGGATGGAATAGGTCGTCCTATTCAGGTACAATCTACCATTTTAGAATTTTGGCAAAATATCAATTGCTCGCGTCTTGTTGTAGTGATAGGATTAAGTGTGAATTGATAGTTTATTATAAAAACGGAGGTGAGGGGTTTTGAAGGTTCGTAAAGTAATACAATTTTTGTTTGCTATGATGGTTGTTATGATGTTTTCGGTCTTTGTGCACCAGACGATTGACCCAGCATATGCAGAGACGGTGGATGATCCGGCTCCACATGTGGAGCATGAGGGGGAATTGAAAGGAAAGGTCTTGTTTGACAATACGCACGGGGAAACGGCGGGTGCAGCTGATTGGGTGATTGATGGGGCGTTTTCCGATTTTGCCCATGGAATTGCACAACAAGGGTATGATGTGGATGAATTGCGAAAGGATTCTGCTATTACGTTGGCTGATTTGAATGATTACGATGTATTTGTGCTTGGGGAGTCGAACAATCCTTTCAAAGCATCAGAACAGGACGTTATGCTTGAATATGTCCGTGGTGGTGGAAGTATCTTTTTCATCGCGGATCATTACAATGCTGATCGGAACTTGAACCGTTGGGATGCTGGTGAAGTGTTCAATGGCTATCGCCGCGGGGCATTTGAAGATCCTACGAAAGGAATGGGAGAGGCGGAAGCGAACTCGGAAGCAATGCAGGGGGTAACAAGTACAGACTGGTTAGGAGAAAACTTTGGAATTCGCTTTCGCTCCAATGCAATCGGGGATGTTACGTCCGGAGAAACGGTTGTACCGGAGGACGAGTCCTTTGGGGTGACGAAAGATGTCGGGGTTGTAGAGATGCATGCTGGTGCAACACTTGCCATTCTTGACCCGGAACATGCAAAAGGATTGATTTATTTGCCGGAAAATCCGCCGAAATGGGGTTCGGCAGTTGACGAAGGTGTCTATAATGGTGGCGGTATCGATGAAGGTGCTTTCGCAGCAATCTCAAAGTTAGGCAAAGGAAAAGCAGCTTTTATTGGGGATTCATCACCTGTTGAGGATGCAACACCAAAGTATCTTCGCGAGGAAAATGGGACGAAAAAGACGACCTATGACGGTTTCTTGGGAGAGGGAGATAATGCGACATTTTTAATCCAAACCGTAGAATGGCTGGCAGAACAAGAAGATTATACATCATTTGAGGGTGAAATCCCGCTCAGTGAAAAGACACCATTGAAGGATTTTGAGGAGGATCCATCCAAATCAACCGAACCGGAACCTGAACCATGGTCTGATCCAAAGGATGGGTATGAATGGTGGAATCCAAGCACATTTGCTCCCGGGTCTTACGGATCGGATGAAAAGGTATCCAATCCAACGTATGACTTTGTCCATCAAGAGGTATTGCCCAATCAAAGCGAGTTTCAAATTCGACTTGTGGTGGATGATCTTTTAGCAGATGAAACGATTTCTAATTTGAAAGTCGGGATTTATAAACCAGGTGGTCAACAACTCGCTACTTTTAAAAATGAGGGCGGCTGGGACGTGGATCCCGGATATAGTGAGGCGTTCAATCTTACGGCAGATGCAACAGGGCAAGCCCACAAGGATCTGACCTTGAAATTGAATCCGGATTATGCAGGAGATGCTAATCTTCGGTTAAAAGTAAAGGGAAACAATGAGAAGACGATATCGGTGTCCATTGACGATGTGGATGTAGAAGCATTGCCACCGTTTGAAACAACTGTTCCAGATCTGGTATCCATTGCCGACGCTCGTGGGGTTGCAGACGGGGAACTAGTGACGGTTGCAGGTGTGATTACCACAACACCTGGAATTTGGGGCGGAAAGGGCTTCTATCTTCAGGATGAGACGGCTGGCATTTATGTGTTCCCATCTGATGGAGATTTTCATAAGGGGCAACAAGTACAAATATCGGCGAAACGGACAACATTTAATCATGAAAAAGAATTAGAGGATATCATGAAATTTACGGATAAGGGTGACGGTGAGATAATGGAGCCGGAGAATGTTGAAACCGTTGATGATTCCAATCAGGGGCAATTATTGAAACTTAATCATGTCCAAGTACAAAATATCGGGGATTCTGACGCTTATGGGACCTTCGAATTTGATGCTGTTAACGGCGACACAACGACAAGAATTCGTGTTGATAATCGCTCAGGATTTGCCTACAATGATTTCATCAAAAAGTATCAGGAAGGCGATCAACTAACGATTACGGGTATTGGTTCCGTGTTCAATGATACGTATTTGTTGAAACCGCAATCCGCAGATGACTTTGCTGTTGTATCAGAGGGAGCAACCAGTGCACTGGAAATCATGGAAACGGTTGAACAGCTGGTTCAGGACGGGGAATTTAATGGTGAGCTGGTCGTGCGTCACTTGAATATTCATCTGACAGCGGTCGCTGATTATGAAAAAGTAGGTAAAGAAGCAAAAGTAGTGAAACATATGAAGGGATTCAAGGTCTTGCTTGATCATTACTATAGCGAACAGTTGATGTCTGAATACGCTTACCAACTACTGCAGGCTGATGTAAAGGCCGTGCTGCAGAAATGGCAGGAAGCGGATGTATCAGACAGGGCGAGTTAAACACTGGTAGCTGTCACTTTCTCAGTTCGCAACATATTAGGGTTCAGGTATGTGAATGACACTATTAATATACAATAATTGAAAGAGAGTCGGACACTCACAAGGTATCCGTCTCTTTTTATGTTAGTAGGGTGTCTGTCACTTCCTGTGCAGAGGGAACGCCCCCATACTGAATGAAGTTTCACAATCTTTGTTAGCTTGATGGCTGCGTGGCAAGACTCCAGACACCTTGCTTCCCTATACTCATACAAGAACGGTAGATAGGTTATACTTAATTAGACATTGAAGATGAGGGCTAGTAGAATGATAAACGATGAGTGAGGATAATCTACTATGTCTAACTAAAATAAACTTTTATCACAAAGAATAAATTCTTACGATTTCCAGCACGATTTCGTTAAAATAAACACTTATTATTTCAACAGCCGCTTCAACATAATCCCGGATTTGATCCAATATAACCCGGGATTTTTCTATGCCCAAAACCGCTACTAATCCGAAGGGAAACCCGCTTCTAATCCAATATTTTCCCCGGTGGTGGACCAGGCGTGATCCTTTGATATACCTTGTTTTACCCATGCCTTTCCAATGGTTTTTCAATGCCATTCCAATCGTTTTTCCTGAATATCCAAGGACCGCTTCTATACGCTGTTCTTCCGTCTTTCCTCTTAATTCTTTTATCTATTATCTCTTCTCTCCACTATCGTAAGACTTTATTTAAAAACCGAAAAAAAGGGAAAAAATAGGTGGAAAGTAGCGAAAAACGGAGGAATGCGGGTTTGGGGCGGAGAAAAAACCAAGAGTTTTTTAAGGTAACTTAGTTAGAAAGAAGAATTAAATTTGGTTCGTAATATTTAATCCATATTATGAAGTATGGAGATAGGAGGAAAGAAAGGCGATGCGTGACTCGGAAATTTGTCTGATTAAAACACTTTGAATATAGGGTAAAATTGACATAGGTTATAGAGATTGTGAAGTAGTTTTCTTAAACTAAGGACAGTATAGTGAAAGAAGACAAGCCACTTTTGCTCCATAAATTTGATTAACGTAAAATGATATTTATGATTAAAATTTCTCTGCTAATACCCTAACTATGGTTAGAGGGTACAGTGCGAGTAAAATCAGGTTCTTAATAATTTTATCAAGTATCAAGCAAAATAATTTAGTGACGAAAAGAGGACAGTACCAACATGGAAAACGTATCACATATAGATAAATTAGAATCAATAAAATCCTTCCAATCGACAATCGGAAAATCCGAAAAGGCCTTGGCTCAGATGACTCAGAAAGGTGCAAGTACCACTTTAATAAAGAAACGACTCAAAGCGCTTTACATTGGCTTAGCCATACTAGAAAACGTTTGGAATCACAGACCCCATCATTACACACAGGAAGATTTAGCAGAAGCTCGCCATGTCCTTACTGGTTTATTCCCATCAATTGAGAACATTTATGCTAAGTCAAAAGCAGGTAGTCCTCAAAGAACGCTTTTGGAAAGAAGAATTAAATCATTGGAATTAGCCGTTCAAGCGATTGACGATCTTTCCAATGAATAATTTATCTAACTACATAGAGTAACAGGTGCGATTATTCAATAAGGGTAATCGTATCTTATGTTAATGGGCAGAATTGTTTAGTAGAGACATAAAGAGCTTTTATTGGATTGTATAACTAAGTAGAGAAAAATAACATGTTAAAATTGAATCAGAACTTATTAGGAGGGGTTATTTTGAAAGCAGAAAAAAGCTTAAGGGTTTGTGAAAAAGGACATAAGTATTACAAAAGTAGTGATTGTCCAAGTTGCCCTGTTTGTGATAAAGAGAATAAACCTGAAAGTGGCTTCCTATCTAAACTAAGTTCACCTGCTAGAAATGCCTTAGTTCACGAAAGGATTGATACTTTGCAAAAACTCTCAAAGTATACCGAAAAAGAAATTTTAAAAATCCATGGTATTGGACCAGCTTCCTTACCAATTATGAGAACTTCATTAGAAGAAGAAGGTTTATCATTTAAAGCGTAATAGTGTTGTCTAACTAAAATAAGCACTTGCGAATTCGGGGTCTTTTTCATGCAATCCCTTGTCCTGCTTATCTTTTCTCTATTATGGAAAAAAATATTCCAACTCTGATGGTGGAATGCGGGTTTGGTTTTTTTGTGGAGGGGGTTCTCGCAATTATGCAGGACAGGAGATATTTGCGTTAAGGTATAGGTTTGCATATTAGTGTAAGATACGACTTAATAATATAAGAAAATCAGTGATAGTTTTGTTATTCAGTAAAGATATTGGAATAAAGTAACTTTCATGTAGTCAAAACGAGAAAAATCTGCTATAATTGCAACTTGGTAACCACTCGAGGGGTTACCAACTTAAGTTTTGCAGCAGAAATCAGGTATTAAAGCCTTGATACAACTAGCTGCAGTTAAACTAAAACATCACTTGCTCCAAAACGAAGTCTGTGCCTAGTGAGAATTGTTTTTTTCAACTGCGTGAAGAACGCCATCGATTGAGCCAAAGCAATTTTCAAATCCATCACTGACTTCATCGCAAAGCTGATAGCACAAATCGCCAAAAGTCCGACGATCCTGATTCTGTCATCGTTCCACTCCATCAACAAGTACCATGAAAAGACAATGGAGGTGTGCGACGAACGCATCGTAATTGTTGCAATGGAACTCTTTTGCAAGGAGAAGCAGCGACACGGCCGATTTGAAGAAAACCTCCATGCTTCAGCGGATGCCATCTATTCGAATGATTTCAGCAGCGCAAAGGGTCATACGGTACTGAGTGCAGCCAGCTATTCGCTTAGCTTGTTGCGGTTTTGTACGAACACGGAACCATGGTTTAGACCGGGTTTTTTTCGGTGCGAAGCCAAAGTTAATAAACATATTTATTAAAGAATTATCTAAAAGGAGAATATTATCATGAGTAACTATAACGCAGTATCAGCAAGAAATACGGAAAATGCTCCAAACGGTAACGGTCTATATTCACAAACTGTAGCTTTCTCTCATTACAATTATCTTTCAGCTCAATTACCTTTGGACCCAAAAACTGGTAAATTGGTAGCTGGTGGTATAATGGAGCAAGCTGAACAGAGCTTTAAAAATATCAAGGCAATTGTAGACAGCATCGATCATGTTATGAGCGATATCGTTAGAATCACTGTATTCGTTAAGGATATCAAAGATGTTGACGCTGTAGACGAAGTTTATAAAACGTTCTTCCCAACCTATGTTCCTTCACGGACAACAGTTGCAGTTGCAGCTTTACCTATGGATGCTTTGGTACAAATTGAAGCAGTGGTGTCACACGGTGAAGGTACAATTCCTAACGCACCACAAGCAGGCGACCTCATTAAGCTTACAAATAACACGGCAAATGCACCAACAAGTTCTTTATCTACACAAACAGTGTCTTTCTCGCATTACAATAATCTTTCAGCTCAATTACCTATCGATCCACAAACTGGAAGATTGGTTGCTGGCGGTGTAAAAGAGCAGACTGCACAGGCTTTAAAAAATATCAAGGCAATTTTAGAAAGTATCGACGTTCCTTTTGATGATATTGTTAAAATCAATATTTTCCTTAAAAACCTCTCGGATACTGAAGCCGTAAATGAAGTTTATACGACATTTTTCCCAGACTCGGCTATCGCTAGAGCCGTAGCCTATGTCCCTGCACGGACAACAGTTGCAGCTTCAGCTTTACCTATGGATGCTTTAGTACAAATTGAAGCAGTGGTTTCACACGGTGATGGTACACCTCCACAAGCTGTTGAAGATAGACATGGAATCGTTATATGGGCAAACAACACTGAAAATGCACCAAAGAGTTCCCTATCTACACAAACTGTAGCGTTCTCTCATTACAATCACCTTTCAGCTCAATTGCCTTTGGATCCAAAAACTGGTGAATTGGTAGCTGGTGGTGTAAAAGAGCAGACCGAACAGAGCTTGAAGAATATCAAGGCAATTGTAGAAAGTATCGATCACGCGATGGACGATGTGGTTAAAGTAAATATCTTCCTTAAGAACATTGCAGATATGGATGCTGTAGACGAAGCTTACAAAACATTCTTCCCAGGCGGTGTTCCTGCAAGAAGAACGGTTGGCGTATCAGCTTTACCTAAAGATGCTTTGGTCCAAATCGATGTAATTGTAGCAAACGCTGAAGGAACACCTCGAAAAGCATAACAGGCATTTATTTGTAAATACAAGTTACTTGTTAATGCCGATGGTGAATCCGAAATCGCATATCCTATTCATAAAAAGGGGCTGTCTCAAATGAAAATTGAGACAGCCTTTTTTTAACAGCGCAGATGAAAAAACATCAAGATTTTAGCCGATTATGGCAGAAATCTTGATGCTTTTTTAGTTTCCGGGCATATATCCCTATGATAGTCCAGGCGTGACCCCTTGATACTTGCCTGTAGGCTAATAATAGGGGGAAAGGCTAGGAGTAGAAGAGATGACGGTATTTTTCTGTGAAAGAACTTATAACTAATCCAAAACTATTTCTTAATTCTGGATTTTAATTTTTTAAAAATTTAATATTTACCATTGCAATTTGGATTTCTAAATCGTATAATATAAATAAATTAGTGATTTGGATTTGCAAATCGATTTATAAATCCAAAGTGATTAAAGAAAGGTGATAATGATGGACCAGAAAAATAAGCATAAGCATGATGTTATGGAGGTTAATTGGGAACAACAAAAAGTGCTATCGAATCCTCTGCGATCAAGATTGGTAGCTTTGCTTTATGAACAACCAATGACACCTAAACAAGCAGCGGATTTAGTGGGAAAAAACCCTGGAACTGTTTACTACCATATTCAACAGCTTTTAAAGCACGATATTCTAGAAGTTGAAAGTGTTAATACTGAAAAGGGGATTGTAGAAAAATTTTACAGAGCTAAAGCTACGTCATTTAAGAATCCAGAGAAAGTATCTCCACCGGGATACGTTGATGGTAAAACTGCAAATGTTTATTTGTCTAAAAAGCTTGTGGCTCAGTTAAGTGAAGAGTTAGAGGACCTTTTCTTTAAATATGGCCATTTATCTTATAAAGAAAAGGATAGTGAGGAACAATTACCATATTCTATAGAACTTCTTATAAAAGAATCCAATGAGGAGGAGGAGAAATGACGAAAAAAGTAAAGCCATTTATGGTTGAAAGAAACTTTTTAATATTAATGACAGGTGTTTTTATTAATGGACTAGGAAGTGGTATCTACTCAGTTGCGGGGATGTTGCTTGTTTTAAATTTGAGTGGCAGTGTGCTCTATTCTGGTTTTGCATTTTTTGCGATAACTTCAGCGAGTGCATTGTCTTTTTTAATTGCCCCATTAGCTAACTATGCTAAATATAGAAATGGTTTGGTATATAGCAACCTTATCAAAGCGATCATTTTATTCACAATACCATTGTTAAACTACACGATTGGATTAAATGTTTGGTATGTAATTATTTTGCTATTTATCACCGCATTATTTACACAATATACGTATCCAATCGAATCAACCATATTACCAATCATTGTAGGTAAAGATCATGTGGTTGAAGCGAATGCCTATTTACAAACGATTCGTGAATCGATGGATATTGCTTTTATTGCAGGAGCAGGTATTATCATAACATTCATTGGTACGGTTCCGGCTATTTCAATTACTGCTATCTGTCTCGTATTAGTAACCATCTCGTATGCATTTTTCAATTTCCAACAACCAGATATATCTAGAGAAAGTTCTCAGTCTATTGGATCTGCTGTTAATTTTTATTTTATAGATCTTCGAGCGGGTTTTAACTATATTAGAAATTCATTAGTTCCTAAAATGATTTTTTCTATCGTCTTTATTAACATTGCAATGGTTATCATGACAACGAATTTACCTGCATTTTCACTTGCAAAAGGTAATGGTATAGAAGCCACGTATGGATTTTATCTGGCTTCCATGTCACTAGGAATAATGATTGGTACGATTATTACTCCAAAGCTAAAACATATCAATTTCGGAAAATTAGTTATCATTACATTTATTGGTACAGGTATTATGTGGATGGGCACCTCCACTTTACCATTAATACCATCCATGATTTTATTCAGTACAGGTGCAATCTCTATTGGGATACTAAACATTCTTGTATTTTCATCCATACAGAAACAGGTAGAAACAGCATATATAGGACGGGTAATCACCTTGATAAGTAGTGCAGCAGCTATAGGAATGCCTTTGGGTTCTCTAGTTGGTGGTGTTTTAGGTGAAACATTTACACCGGAAATCCCAGTTATGATCTGTGGTATTTCGATGATTATCTTCAGTATTTTTTGGTTAAGTAGTTCCGTTTTACGTAAACTTCCTGATATCGATAATGTGAATCTTTTTAAGCATAGTGAGACGAATCAGTTAGAACATGAAAATATATAAAAAGTCTCCTAAATGGGGTTGAAAGTTTTTGTTAATGAATAATAGATTAATGGCATCCATTATACTCACTACGGACCAGCATATACTTAAGCTAAATGGCGCTTTAGCAATGTAAATTTATATTGTGTTATCCTTATTATCTGAGGGAGTTCAGTTTACACTCCCAAAATTAACTTGGAAGAGTGATACTCAACTTCCACAAGAGAGGACTAGATTAAATCCTCTCGTTTTGAGTGGTTTTTAATCTTTCATTGCTCCTGCTTCTCGGGAAGTCATTGCACCTTTTCCTTCGCTGACATCTTTCTGAATTTCTTGTTTTACCTTTTTAGCATCTGTTCCAGCAAATCCTGGTTTCAAACTAGAATTCAAATTCTTTTTAGCTTGTTGATCTTTTTGCATACAAGTCCTCCTCAATTTATTGTTTAATCATCATATTGTTTACAAAAAAAGATACGCTATACTTTCGATGATGATAAGGATTGAATTGACAGTATTGAGTGCCTAGGATACGGAGGCTTAATAGAGAGATTCAGTCCTTCTTTTTAGACATGTAATAGGTTAATAATCCATTTGTGATGATTAAATAACTTAACATACTAATTTGCTGATTCGATATTAAACTCGATGCCTATAAACGAATTAGATGAGGAATAGGTGGACCAGTCAAATTTGGAATGAGCGTTCAAACAATTTAACTCGATTCTGTTTTTTTTACAGCATACCTTTCAAAAGAGTAGGGGATGAAGAAAGTGGTAATTACCGGTATTATAACTTTGATCATAGCGTTATTGGTATGCTCTTATTTTTACACGAATATAACTTATATAAAAAAACCATTAAAAGAGATGTACAAGGCAGGATTTACTGAAAAACAGATGAAATTAAAAGATGGCACCATATTAAACTATGGTGAAGGTCCAAGTAATGGAAAAATACCACTACTATTAATTCATGGTCAAGGTATGAATTGGGAAGATTATGCAAAGGTGTTGCCTGGATTATCAAAGCATTATCATGTTTACGCTGTGGATTGCCATGGACATGGTGAATCTGATTGGAATCCTGAGAAGTATAAAGCTAAGGTAATGGCAGCGGATTTCGCCGAATTTATTGAGGTGGAAATTGGTGAGAAAACAGTTGTATCTGGTCATTCATCAGGAGGCATGATTGCAGCATGGATGGCGGCACATTATCGGGAACTTGTACTAGGTACTGTGATTGAAGATTCGCCTTTCTTCTCAACTGAACTAGATAGACGGGAAAACACTTATGTTTGGGTATATGGGTTTCAAATGTATGAAGACTTTAAGAATCAAGACGAAGTAAAAGATTACTTCGTATATTCCTTGAAAAACAGTTACTGGAGAAATATGTTTGGAGATTTTCTTTGGAACAAATTTTCGAAGGATGCTATTAGCTATCATGAAAAACATCCAAATGAGCCAGTACATTTAGTTTATTTGCCTCCACAAATCAATCGAATGTTTGAAGCTGAAACATATCCATTTGATCGCAAATTTGGAGAAACATTTTATGATAACACATGGTTTGAAGGTTATAATCAGGCAGAAGTTTTGTCAAAGATTAAAAGCCCCACAGTGTTCTTAAAAGCAAATACTACTTATGATGGTAACTTATTGGTTGCTGCGTTATCAGATGAGGATGCTGATCGAGTAGTAGAGTTATTAGAATGTGGAATAAGAATTGATATTGATACCCCTGGACATGATATCCATTACGATAAACCAAAAGAGTTTACGGACACGCTGGTTCGTTTTTTGGAAGACAAGCAATAAATATAAGTAAATTCCTCCTTTAATGATCGTTTTGACAGTAATCATAAACAAGGACATAAATGCAGCCATTTTTTCATAGTATATTTTGGAGGTGAGAAAATGGCAAGAGTAGCTTACCGAGAAGCAGACGTTGACTTGATGGCAAGGATGATGAGGGCGGAAGCTGAAGGCGAAGGAAAACAAGGAATGCTATATGTTGGCAATGTAATTGTTAACCGTGCTATAGCAGATTGCCCTGACTTTAATGATTTGAGAACAATTGAACAAGTTATTTTTCAAGTACAAGGAGGAAATTACTCTTTTGAAGCCGTGCAAAAAGGCAATGTATTTTATCAAAGAGCAAGAGAGTCTGAAAAGAGATTAGCAAGAAAGAACTTGGAATCTTGGAGAGATCACCCAGCGCAATATGCTCTTTGGTACTTCAATCCATATGCTCCGTGTCCCCCAACATGGTATGACCAACCGCTTACTGGTCAATTTAAACAACATTGTTTTTATGAACCAGCGCCTGGAACATGTGACAGTGTTTATTACGGATGATAAGTTTGCTCTTAGAGGCATCTGAATTGAACTAACTGATATAGAGTTAAACAAGGCGATCATTAATTGGTCGTCTTGTTTTTGTTTAAAAACACAATAATTTTTATAGAATATAATGCTATTTTAAAGCGAGGAGATATGCAGTTAACGACGCCCTAGTCAAAATAAACATTGCCAATCAGTTTGATAAAAAGTGCTTAAACATGGTATAAATATAGTAGAAGCAGGGATATCTTGCTTTTTATTTTGGGGACAGGGGTTTCACCTGATGTCCCATAATGAGAGGATTCGAATTTGAAAATGAAAGATAATTTTTGGCGTGATTTACCACGACCGTTTTTTATACTGGCACCAATGGAAGATGTGACGGATGTTGTTTTTCGTCATGTAGTGAGTGAAGCAGGAAGACCTGATGTGTTTTTTACAGAGTTTACAAACACAGAGAGTTATTGTCACCCAGAGGGAATCTATAGTGTGCGCGGGCGGTTGACTTTTACAGAGGATGAACAACCAATCGTGGCCCATATATGGGGGGATAAGCCCGAATATTTTCGGCAAATGAGTATTGGTATGGCAAAACAAGGTTATCGGGGTGTGGATATCAATATGGGCTGTCCTGTACCTAATGTGGCCACAAAAGGGAAGGGATGCGGTCTTATCCGTCGTCCAGAAGTTGCAGCAGATATCATACAGGCAGCAAAAGCAGGAGGTTTGCCAGTAAGTGTAAAGACAAGGCTTGGTTACACTAATGTAGACGAATGGCACGACTGGCTAACACACATATTGAAACAAGACATTGCTAATCTATCCATTCATCTTCGTACAAAAAAGGAAATGAGCAAAGTAGATGCTCATTGGGAACTGATTCCGGAGATTAAGAAACTTCGTGATCAGGTGGCACCAGATACACTTTTGACAATCAATGGGGACATTCCTGACCGTCAAACTGGTTTGGAGCTTGCTCACAAATATGGTGTTGATGGAATTATGATTGGACGTGGCATTTTTAATAATCCATTTGCCTTTGAAAAAGAACCGAGAGACCATAGCAGTAAGGAATTTTTAGATCTCTTAAGGTTGCAGTTGGATCTCTTTGATAAATATTCAACAGAATTAGAGCCACGTCCATTCAAACCGCTTCGTCGCTTTTTTAAGATATATGTCCGCGGGTTTCAAGGAGCAAGTGCATTGCGAAATCAATTGATGAGCACAGAGTCAACAGATGAAGTGCGTGCATTGCTCGATAACTTTAGATGAAAGCATGTTGATAGTACAAGGGGACGGGAGATGTGTTCCACTTGTACTGGAAAAAGGATTAGAATATGCAATGGTACTCATATTACGATGCGGGTTAGCTTATTAAATTCACTTTAAAACAACAGGGGAGAATAAATGAAGCATGCATTAGTAGTTGGTGGAACAGGAATGTTATCAAGTGTGGAATTCATTTAACATGCGAACCAATAGATAATAAATAATTATGTTTTACCAGAATGGGGAGTTTTATGGACAAACTTGTTGAACTTAAAAATATAAGTAAAGTCTATACGAATAAAAATGTTTTACGCAATATTTCACTTACCATCAACAAAAAACAAATCTTAGCAATTCTAGGTGGAAATGGGACTGGAAAAAGCACCTTATTACGAATGATAGCGGGTATCGAACGACCAAGTTCAGGAAAGGTCAATTATCCTAACAAAAATATTAAAATTGGATATGTACCCGAAAGGTTTCCTAAAAACATTCGATTTACCCCAAGTGAATATTTACTTTACATGGGAAGGATGAGTGGAAATTCAAAGGGGTATCTAATTCAAAAAATTGATGATTTATTACATCGCTTCCAACTAGATGGACTGAAGAATCAACGAATCATGGAATTATCAAAAGGTAGTATTCAAAAAGTTGGACTTATACAGGCTATCCTGCAGAATCCCAACCTATTAATTTTGGACGAGCCTTTAGCTGGTCTTGATTCCGAAGCACAGGAAGCGTTAGTGAAAATCATAGGAGAATTGAAGCAGCAAGGAAGCACCATATTATTAACTTATCATGAATCTAACATTTTTGAATCAATAGTAGAAAACACTTTTTATTTAGATCATGGAAATATTTCAGAGATAGAATCTATTAAAAAAGAAACTATCAAATTACTAGTAGTGAGAAATGTAGAGAAGTCACTGGTTAAAGGTTGGGAAGAGATACTTCAAGTAGAAGAAAAGGACAAACAACTATCACTTTATGTTCCAGTAAAAGAGAGTGATGTTGTTCTATCAAGAGTTTTACAATTAAAAGGGAGTATTGAGGCTGTATCAACAGTAAAATTAGATGATGATATGGAGAGAATGATATGAAGGCCGTAATAAAATATAGTTTACACGATTATCTTCGTTCCCATAAGTATTTTCCACCTATCTCAACATTCATTATTTTGATTTTCGTCTATTATTCTTATACACCGAATCCAATTATCGATAGTTATGCTGTAACGTCATTAATATTATATATTATTTCTGCATGGGTGTGTATTAGTGTATTATCACTTGACCCACCTGTTCAAAGACAACTTATGATTCTTCATATTGGTGGGGAGAACAGATATTATCTGTCTAAATTAATTACTGTATTGTTAATTTCTATTATACTTACTGCTTATGCTTTTGTGTATCCGATTTTATTTACTATGTTTAATGGATCTGTAACGCTAACGATAGGACTAGTTGCCATTGTAAACCATGTTTCTTTATCCATATTAGGAATTTGTATTGCAAGTTTCTTTAGCAAAATAATAACGGAAAGTGCTGTTAACTCATATGGTGGACTAGCTCTCACTATCATCATTTCTATAGCTGCTCTAGGAATCTATGATGCCCTGCCATCATATCTTAAAGGCATCGTTTGGATAATTCCCCCAGCAACCATTACACAAACACCACTAATTAATTGGGATGGTGACAATGTTTTGGATCTTTCCTTTTTTCCATTTATTTGGGTAATAATTTACGCACTATTACTTTTGTATTTGTTCTTAAAGTTAGCAAGGAGATTTCAAAAATAAACCATAGAAATACTGTATAACTTAAAGTAAGGGTAGTTAATATTTAAACCAATATCTCCCTGTTTTAAAGTCCACCCATT
The DNA here is from genome assembly GCF_016908515.1 of Virgibacillus halotolerans. GTDB lineage: Bacteria > Bacillota > Bacilli > Bacillales > Amphibacillaceae > Virgibacillus_M > Virgibacillus_M halotolerans. Next base: position 130,154 of record NZ_JAFBEA010000008.1, on the reverse strand, counting down.
TCTAAAAAGTCGATATCAACTGTCAAATGGTTGGTAAAGAATGGGGAGAAAAAAAAGAATACCCCAATGCTGATTAGATTGACTTCCACCACCAATCATACGGTAGGTTTCCAATTAAAAACAATACAATGCTGGTTGGATTCAGTAGTGATTCAGTTAGCTTTTTCTTAATATTCCTTCAACCTCTTATTCAATAAGGGTTTAATCACTCCCTTTTCATTATCCAATCCAGTTGTTATTCTCACAGGATACGCGACGAATTGGTAGAAGGATAGCAGGTAAAACAGCTGGAAAAACAATTCAAAATTTGTTTTAATCATATATAAAATAATGTATAATGCGAATATTAATGGCGAGGTGGATATAATTGAAGAAAGTTATTATCTTTACGTTCGTTCTCATTCTCGGTATTTTCGGTTTTTTTATATTAAATGATCAATTTAACGAACAGGGAAACAATACGAAGCAGAAAACGGTGGACCAGCAGGAGCAGGATAAAGATAATTATATTGATGAAGCTAATAACGAAAATAAACCAGATAAAGCCGGGGAAAACGCTGAACGTAACAATGGGCTTGCAACAGAAAAAAGGTTTCAAATGTATAAAGAGGAAGGCGTAAATCCATTCGGGGATAATCTTAAAAAAGAGGATTTAACAGATGACGATATCAGGTTATACATTCACGCAATGTCGCATCAGAAAGTGGAAGCCGAAGAAAAATGGGGTTTTTATGAAATACATGAAAAACGGATAAAGTGGCTTCTGAAAGGTCTAGAAGAGGCAAGTAACTTATCAGATAAGGAAACTTATAAAGATATATTAACAAAATGGGATGCTGGAGATTTTTCAACTGCAGATAAAGATCATAATGTTATCTGGGAAATGCGAGGTGGCGAAGAATCAGATGATTCCATCGGAAAAGCAACACGTGTATTGAGTAAGCAAGAAGAAGAGGAATACCTTTATATAATGAAATAAAAGGGCTGATTTTTTTCAGGCTTTTTTATATCTAATTTTTCCATAATCTCGCCCGTTAATTGAACTTAGATGGATCAATCTGAGTAGTGGGTAAGTATTTAGTAAAGAAAACTTTCACGCTTTGCCACGCATCAAATTGTGCCTGTGAGTTATCTTTCGGATTTCCTCCAAGTAATAATTTCATTCCTTTCCCAAAGGGGGACACGACAGATTGTGTGGTTGGTAATCCAGGAGCTACAAAAGAGTGTCCTGCCTTAGGAAAATTGATATGTTCATAGTAATATGGATGGTTGTGTTCTTTCAAACGGGTTATCACTTTTTCAGACAACAAATCAGCTGGCCATAACTGGTCATCGCCTCCTGAAATCAAGAGAATAGGACCATGGATATCTTCGACTTTAATCTCAGCATGTTTCTCACCCATTGCCCAATATTGGTAGGTTTTCCGCCAAGATATTGGTTTCCCTATATGCATTGTCTCATTAAATTCCCTAACAACTTCTTTTGGTACCTCACCATAAGCAAATGGTAACGATTCCCCTTTAAATTGCCATGAAGATACTCCATGTGCTGATTGGCTGATTCCTGGGTAAACAACTCCACTAGGTACATAACCTACAACTGCCTTGATCGAAGGAAACATTGAGGCACTTAAAAGCGCTAGTTCACCACCTTTAGAAGTTCCGAATATGCCTATTTTAGTAGAGTCTACATTTGGATTATCGCTTAACCAACCTATTGCTTTTTCAATATAATCTAAGGGGATATTTACTAGCTCTTTTGGTAAATTTTCAATGCCGAAATAAGCCAAAGCTAACGTATTAAATCCATATGAAGCCAACAATGCTGCATTGCCCTCTCGCAATCCACCTTCAGATCCCCCTAATACAATAATGGTGGGGAGTGACTCGCTCTCAGAATGGCAAAAGAATGTTCCAACCAGCCCTTGTTCACGTATAGGAAACCTATCCATTTTAGGGGAAACCACATGACGAATGACGGAAGTGACTGCCAAGACCTCTTGCTCTCTTACTAGAATTAGTTTTGTCTTCAATGGCTTTAAAGGAGTTTTCCTCTTTGGTTTATCATTTGATATAGGAATCATTGACCAAAAAAGTCCCGTTACATCAGGAGAAAAATAGGTTCCTGATATAGGCTGTGCAGTTGTTAAATTAATTTCCCCCTTGCTATCAGACATAAACTCCGCAAAGGACTCCCAATTAGTACCTAGGTTGTCACACATTTCGGCTTTTAGCGTTACAATCTCACATGGCGGAAGATTAGTGATAAGGATTTCCAGTGATGTATCTATTAAGGAACTGTTTTGTGTAACATAAATCGAAGGATTCATCGTTTTTCCCCCTTGTATAAATTGTGCTTTGTTCTATTGCAATTTAAACTTAATCATGAACGAATATAATGATTCAATCTTCAGCACTCTGGCTCGATTCAGGAACAAGCCTTTGCAAGAACTGCGCCTGATTGTTTAATAAGTGGATTATTTTCTTTTTTTTAAATCGAAATATAAAATACATAATTATAATTGCCAAAAGTGAAACCATTATGGACCAACGAGTGATATTAAAAAAATAATCCGGATAAGAAATTTCCAAAAATGAAGTCATTCCATTCACATCTGTTGTACTTCTTTGCCTAGGAAAAAATGTAAATAACAACGAAAAAGAAACAACAAAAGAATATATTCCTGTTTTTACTAAAAACCTTTCCACTGAAAGTCACCTCTTTATTATGAGAATCTGGCCCGTTTGAATTGTAAAGTCTATCTAATAAACATTTAATTCTTGAGATTATTGCCCTGTTTGTTTTTGTACATTTTATAGGCGATTCCAATTGGCCTTATAAAAATTAGTAAAAAAAAGAACATTAAACCATAAATTTTTCTCAAAGGAACTTACACTATAAACTATTATAATGGCTGTAATTCCAAGAATAATGTCAGCTATTAAGTTGTGCTTTTCAGATTTAAACATTGAAACCACTTCTGTATATTTTGCTATCACTCACAATGTCACCCCTTCTGAACTCTAAAGTATTGTTCAATTAAGTGGCTTGCTTATTTACTAATTTTTATCTAAAATCAGAAGTAGATTACTAATTGCCCATAGGAAAACTGCAATTTGAGTTATGATATAAAACGAAAGTTCAACTGGTGTTAGCTTTCTTTCCTTCTTGATTTTTTTAAAATGAAAAAAATAATAAATTGCACATATGAGTAAAACTACCCCTGATAATTGATATATGTTTTCTAATAAGCCAATCAAAAAAATCTACCTCTTTCTTCCATAAAATGACCCGATTCTGGAGGGCGCGATCTTATTCGATTATCGCGCCGTTAATTTAATAAAAATTTAATCATTCGGTTTATCAGCAATATTGGATAATGCATTTAATATTGCTTTGTTTTGTTTCTCGAGTAATTTTATTTTCCTCATATTCATTAATGTAAATACAGTAGTAAAAATAATAAATAAAATAATTAATATTGGTAAAGTGTCGGTAACAAGTTCCTTTAATTCATCTGTTTTACTAACGGTTGGCATTGGTTGTGGTTCCGCCTCTTCCATACGTTCTTTTGTCCAATATTCACTTGGTTGCTCTTCTTGTTGGGATTCAATTTCTACATGATCACTCATATATTGGTAATCAAATATCATTACCAATATAATGCTTGAAATACTCAAGAACGTTACTAACACGAAGACACATGTGAAGAATATAAAGGTTCTTTTAATAATCTTCACCCCCAAGTTAATCACAATTAGCCCCGATTCTAAAGGATACACTTATTCAAAAATCACGACCGTTTGTAGAAAAACATTCAAATTTCCAGTTAATATAATATGTTTTAATCTGAGTCTAGGTTATTTTTAATAAACGTGATAATGATGGTTACCAATGTATATGGTATAGAAAAGACAAGAAAATTAGGTAGACTTCTAGAAAGTATAGGTAACCAAATTACTAACATTAGCACATTCACCAAAACCAAGGTTATGACCGTCCGTACCCATAAACTATAGTTTTTCAATTTAATTCGACGGTCCAAAATTGTAGCTAGTGCCCCCATAATTAAAACAAAAAATAATCCAAATAACGATACAGATAAAGTGTTTTCCTTCACGACAAAGCTAATATAAAAAACAACCACAGATAAAACAGCAAAAATCAAAACACTAACCCACATTTCAGTTTTTATTGTCCATTTCATATTTAACCCCACTTAAAATAAATTTGTTCTACAATCTGGCTCGAAAATGAATAACGTTATTCTATAATTGCGCCGATTGTTTTGCTTGATCTTTATTAAAAATACCAACCAATAAAATAATAATTCCTATGATGAAAATTATCGGAAAAGCATATAACAGTAGCATTGTTGCCCAAGGGTTTCCCACAATTAAAGAATAAGTTATACCAATCGAATATGCTAGGGGCAAAGCAATCGGTAACATAATTGCAATCCCCCATATCTTGTATTTAGCTTTTTTTGACTTACCAATACTAAGTAAAGAAGCTATGGATATGGTTAAAAACGTGATTAAATAACCCAGATACAATGGTGAGATCATAATATCTTGTTTTCCAAAAGAACTGTAAGGAATTATTATAAATGTTGCAAATCTCAGCCACGGCACAACAAAAAGAATCAACAGAATAAATAGGACAGCCAATATAACAATTCTCAACTTTTTGTTCATATTAACACTCTCCTCTGACAACGATAATTCGTACTCACAATGGGCTCGAATCTACAAGATTAGGTGCTATTCCTTACTTCAGAATTGCGCCCGTTTGCTGAAAGCTTTTTAACCTATAAATCTTGTGATAGACGAACCATATCTCTGCACTGAATACCGTTTTCAATGATTTTCTCAGAATAATGCCTAATGAAAAAGTCAATATCCACATCAATTATTCTAAATCCGCACTTTTGATAAAGAGCCAGTTGTCCTACACTTGAATTTCCAGTTCCAATCTCAATTGTTTTGTAGTCTTTTTTCTTAGCCACACTTATTGCATTCAACACCAACCGTTTGCCTATACCTCTACCATGCTGATCTTCAATAACAGCAACATTCACAAGTTCCACTGTCTGAGGTCTTGTTGGAAGTAATACATAGACTCCAATAGTTTGCTGATCGATTTCAGCAATAAAACATTCACCCCTATTGGCATACTCTTCAACAATTTCTCTGGAAGGGTCAGCCAACAACAACAACTCCATTGGAAGTTTTTCATCTTCGTTAATTTTCCTAATATCGATTGTCATCTTGTTGAATTCCTTTCTTTTTTCTTATATGTTGCTACACAAAATGGGCTGATTCTTGCGTAAATTTTATTAAGAAATCGCGCCCGTTTGTTGTATGAAAAACTCATAATAATTTGGACATATAGTACTCATTAAAAGGTTTACCGTCGATTAAAAGCGAGTTTCTTTTTGTCCCTTCTACCTCAAATCCAGTTTTCTTATATAATGCTAAACCAGCTTTGTTTTCAGTTACTACAGTTAATTCTAATCGCGATATATTATGCTTTGACGCCCACTTAGTCGCTTTATTAAATAACTCTGTTCCTATTCCTTGTCCTCTACAATCTTCTAAGATACCAATTACAATATAAGCTGAATGCATTGTTCTCTTGGCACTTCCACCCATAACAATTAAATATCCTACTAATTTGCCTTTTATTTCAGCTGAAAATATTGTTGAATTATTTTGCTGTTCTATTCGTTTCAAATGATTTTTTTGTTGTTCGGGAGTAGTTTTTCTTTCTCCAGGTTCCATAAGCATAAAAGTGGATTGATTCTCAACTTCTTTGACTAGTTTTATAAAGTTATCTGCATCATCAATTCTTATTTCCCTAATTAGCATAACAATTTCTCCCCCTCTACAATATGGCCCGCTTGTTGAAGTCAGTTCTTATTTAAAATTAATCAATTAGTGCAACTAGTATAACATTTATAATTAAAAATACGTAAGGCTTTTAACTTTAATCATCTAGAAGATATGAGTGGTAATCATCTGTCATTTACTGATGCATTTCCATGGGCGTAATCAAGAAGAAAGTGAATAGAAATAATAAGAGAAAGGAAGGTATGTCGCTTTATTAGCGTGACGTGATTTCCACGTAATGCTTCATTGGATTAATCGTTATTCATGATAAAATGATATACAGTATATGAACAAATGGACTTAAACTAGACGGAAGTATACCAACTGAAGGAGGGACCGACCTATGCCAGAACATGAAAATGACTCATTTCGTGATATGAATATAAAAGAAAAGATGGCAGCAGTTGCCGGAATTGCACTTCTCATTATTCTGGTAGTAGGCTTTGTATTTGGGTTATATTTCTTTGGGATGGTAGGGGTTTTCGAATTGCTCGGCGTTCAGTATAAATCTATCTGGTCATTGGTTGTTTTTGTTGCCAGTTTCTTTATTTTAGGCGTCATTGTAGAATTGTTTTCCAAACCAATTTTCAAGTTGTCCGTCCAAAATATAACAGGAAAAATAAAGGTATTTTTTATCAGAATCAGTTTTGAAGGCGCGACGAATTGGCTAGTGCTGTTTACAGTGGATGAGTTTATGAAAAGTATTACACTTTCCTTGAAGACAGAGATTATTACCGCATTGCTGCTTGCCATACTAGAAATTGTTTTCGATGATGATAAGGATTAAGTTGCCAATATTGGTTGCCTACGTTACGGAGCTTTTTTTAGTTGATGAGTATGCCACTGATCATAAAAATTCCTTTAATGATTAGAAGGGAACACCTTCTAACATAGTTAATCATCGAAATGCTGTAGACTTACTAAGGTTAAGTTCGTTCATCACTTCTTTTAAAGTAATCCCTTGTTGGTACTTTACCAGTTCTAAAGCAAGCAACCCTCTTTTCAATACTTCATTCTGCACCATCAGATCACCTCATCACCTGACAGTAGATGTTTTATATTTTTGATACAAAATATATCGGTGGTGTTTCATTATTTGAAACCTCAACGAAATAATTTCTCGATTTTATATATAGAGGCTGCATTTTCAACACCCTCTATATATACAAGGCGAAAAAATAGTGTTATTCATTCAGGTCTGGTTCAATCCAAAACTGTGACCATTTTTCGATGTCTCGGATAATGGGTTCCATGGATTTTCCTTTTTCTGTTAATGAATACTCAATAATCACGGGTGTTTCTGGGATAACCTCTCGTTTAACTATTTGTTGATTTTCTAAATCTTTTAATCGATCAGATAAAACTTTACCACTTATACCAATTGCAGACCGAATTTCACTAAAATGTTGGGTACCTAATAACAATTGATAAATAACCAGTGTGGTCCATTTTTGACTTAGTAGTGAAATGGCTTTCTCAAACTTTGGGCAAATTGTTGGTTGTGTCACTTACTTCACCTCTCTTATTCATACTATATCACAAAAGATCACATGTTAACAAAAGAAAACTTTGTTACTTGACAATACATTAATATAATAATATACTTCATTACATAAAGTAACTAAGTGAAAAAAGGGGAGCACAAAATGAATAAAAACGAAATTGGGAAAGTTATTTTAAGGGTAGTATTAGGTCTTACATTCTTCATGCATGGTTTATCAAAGTTCCAGGGTGGCATTTCAAATACAGTAGGATATTTTGACAGTCTTGGGATCCCTGGGTTTCTTGCCTATGCAGTTGCTGTTATAGAGTTAATTGGCGGTATTGCTTTAGTTTTAGGTATTGGAACAAGAATTGTTTCTATATTATTTGGAATGATTATGGTAGGGGCTATTTTTACTGCAAAACTTCCAGCTGGTTTTCTTGGCAATGACCAAATGGCAGGATACGAACTTGAACTTGCATTACTAGCAATGTCGATTTACTTTATATTAGCTGGTAAATCGGTAGTATCAATTGATCAAAAACTATTTAACTCAAATAACAACGAGGAGGACTAAAATGGGATTTCATAGTAAACCAACAACATTTGTCGGTCACGTCAAAATTAAGGTAGAGAACTTAGAAAGGTCTATACAGTTTTATCAAGAAATACTTGGATTCGATATTTTAGAACAAACACCATCCAGAGCAAAACTCACAACGGATGGAAAGACAAGCATCTTATCACTAGAACAACCAGAAAACGTGATACCAAAACAAGGAAGAACAACTGGCTTGTATCACTTTGCACTTCTATTACCCAAAAGATCTGATTTAGCCAATATCGTGGTTCACTTATCAAAAAAGGGCATACGTTTCGGATCATCTGACCATCTCGTCAGTGAAGCTTTGTATTTACATGATCCAGATGGAAATGAAATTGAAATTTATATCGACCGAGATTCGTCTGAGTGGACTTGGAATGGAGAAGAGGTTGCAATGACTGTCGATCCACTAGATTTTGAAGATCTATTAAAGTGTATCGAACCAAGAAACCTCTGGAAAGGGATGCCTGAAGACACGGTTATGGGTCATATCCATTTACATGTTGCCGAATTAGAAAAGATAGAGGAGTTCTATGTAAAAGGGCTTGGATTTGATGTGATCAATCGCTATGGGGGGCAGGCGTTATTCCTTTCCACTGGTAAATACCATCATCACATTGGGGTTAATACATGGAATGGAGTAGGGGCACCAAAGCCCCAAGAAAATAGTGTTGGTATGGAATCTTTCACACTTATTTTGCCTAATGAAGAAGCAATTAAAGAAACGATTGATAACTTGCAGAGTATTGGAGTACCTGTAACAGAAGAAGGTGTGCGTCGTATCACTTATGATCCGTCTGGAAATCGTATTGAGTTAGCTGCTTAAAGATAGAGGATTGTCTACAAAAAACAGAATGGCATTGAAGCGGGTATATCCACATTTGCAGATAGAAGCCCAGACTCCCTTACCGGAAAAACTGCCTGACGAAGCAGTTTGCCTATTCGAGAATTTTGCCACATTAGATTTAAATTCAGAAGTGGATTCCTTACAATGTAGACAATTGTAAGTAGAATGAATGGAGTCTTAAAGACAAATCTTTATCTATTTTAGGCGACAAACATTGATGAGTAAACAATGTTATTAATTATATCACTAGAACCATTTTATCCAAGTCACCTTACTTAATTACTAAAATGTTTTAGTTTAATACACTTTATTTCGTCTAAAATAAAGCTATCTCATCTAAAGGAGCAAAAAACATGCAAACAATCTCAGGAAAAGTGGCGTTAATTACAGGAGCAGGGCGTGGAATTGGACGTGCAACAGCAATCGCTTTTGCGCAAGAAGGTATTCACGTAGGTCTTGTTGGACGTACGCTTGAAAATTTAGAACAGGTGCAAGAGGAGCTTAAACAGTATGATGTGAAGGTAGCGATCACTAAGGCAAATGTAGCGGATTTAGATTCTATTACCAAAGCGACAGAATCAATTCGTGGCGAGCTTGGCGCAATCGATATTTTAGTAAACAATGCCGGCATTTCAAAATTCGGTAATTTCATGGACTTAACACCTGAAGAATGGACAAATATTATCGATGTCAACGTAAAAGGTGTGTACTATACAACACGTGCAGTATTACCGGAAATGATAGAGCGAAACACAGGCGACATCATTAATATCTCATCAACAGCTGGTCAAAAAGGTGCACCAATAACAAGTGCATATTCGGCTTCAAAAGCTGCAGTTATCGGCCTAAGTGAGTCATTAATGCTTGAAGTGCGTAAGAAAAATATTCGCGTTACAACGTTAACACCAAGTACGGTTGCAACAGATATGGCTGTTGAGTTAAACTTAACAGACGGCAATCCAGAAAAAGTGATGCAAGCAGAAGATTTAGCAGACTTAATGGTTGCCCAGCTAAAACTTCATCCACGTGTTTTATTAAAACATGCTGGACTTTGGTCAACGAACCCTTAAGAGAACCATTCGAAATATCAAGGCGCTATCCGATGTATCTTGGGTGGCGTCTTCCTTTTTAAAATAAAAGGTTCTAATAGGAGTACTGCCAAATTTATCAAATGAACGGCATCACGAAGAGCTTTCATTTTTATTACGAAAAACAATAAGAGGTGTATTTATGAAATTCGATGAGTTTGCAATTGGACAGGTGTTTGAAACGAAGTCTGTCAAAGTAACAAAAGAGAATATAATGGGATTTGCAGGAGAATTTGATCCTCAATATATGCATTTGGATGAGGAAAAGGCAACGCAAGGGATTTTTAACGGCATTATTGCTTCCGGAGTACATACGCTAAGCATTTCATTTAAACTTTGGGTGGAACAAGGTATCTACGGTGATGATATCATTGCTGGAAGAGGAATGAATAATATTAAATTTATAAAACCAGTTTATCCTGATGATGAATTGCATACCATTGTTGAGGTCATTGATAAGAGAGAAGTAAAAAAAGAAACTGGAATCATTACTGTACTGTTATCTACTTACAATGATAAAGGAGAAAAGGTATTTAAAGGTGACCTATCGGCATTGATTAAGCGATAAAGCGTCATATTTTGAAAGGCTGTTTTTTTGATTGAATCTTATTGTTTCGACTAACGAGTGAAGAATGAAATAAAGAGTTACAAATATGACAGCTCATATTAAACTAACAAGAGTTTAGTTGAATGAAAAGTAAAAACGGGGTGCTTTTTATATAAGGTATAAAAGTTGTGTAATAATGTCCTGGTCTAAACTATAATTTTTGCTTTAGTTTGTTTAATAGGAAGAGAAGAACAGTACCTATAATCACACTCATTAGAATGATCACAAAAAGTAACAGGAAGACCGAACCTATACCTGGATAAAGCTCTTCATATTCAAGAAAACTTTGTCCATCTTGTTGAACGATAAAACGGGCGATCTCCAAATATGCTATTGTTTATTTATGGATACGTGGTATTAAATAAGGACAGCGATCGCTGTCCTTATTTTTTTGCAAGTATTTTTGATGGGAAATGGCTAATATAAATATTAACGATATAACGGGTAAAAACACTATACTAATAAAAAGAGGTGAGCGTATGAAATTATTCTTTATTGCTAGAGGACGTAGGATATAGTTTTCAAAAGAATAGTAGGAAACTAGGGGTATCTTTTATGATGTTCTTGATTATTCTATTTTATAATTGGTCAAAGAAACCTTATAAATGGAATAAAGACAGCAAGAAAAGTCGCTTCTTGTCCTAACTGGTGCGTTAGTTTAAAAAGAATGATCTAAATTATTATGAATTAAGATATACGACATAGGGCGCGCTAACCGAATAAAAATTTGCCATAATAGTTACAGGTTGTTGAATATTCTAAGGAGGTGACAATTTGGTTAATATATCGAAGTCATTCTTTTATCTGATTTGGGGTTTACTTATAGGAATTATAATTGTGAGTATGCTCCGAAATGGAGAAGTAAATTGGGGAGTTGTTGGTTATACGGCTGGCACAGCTATCTTGGCTTTCCTTGTTATATCCGGTATTTACTTAGCTGAAAAACAGAATACTAATTGAACACTGTTAAATAGTCGGGCGCGTTTGTTTAACATCAAAGGCTTAATTTATTCACTAAAAATACGGGAGGAATAAGGCTTTTTGTCTTTCAAAATCCATAACGTTGTAAATCGTTACCTCCCTGGTGTTACCCCATCGTAAATGCACTGGAAACAAGTGGTAAGTATGGAACAAATAATACTAAAAAAGCTCGTGAGGAAAGAATTATTGCACAGTATATGTTTAGAAATAGATAAGGTAGTTTCAAATTTTTCCGATTTAAACCGTACCCAGTTTGGCAAAGAAATCAGTGGAAAGAGAATTAAAAAGACGGATTGAATAGTATATCTTCCGGTATAATTATGAATGAGCAAAAGAAAAATTGGCTTGAGTGAGTCCAGTCGTATACCGAACTCAATCCAACCAATCAGCTGCATAATAAAAACTCTAACATTTTGGGGTAATCACCAAATCATCTCAATTTTTTTGGATATTTTATCACGGGGCTTGCAATTCGACATGATATCGATATCGATCCCCTCTGTAAAAGAACTCAGCATATTCAATGAGTTGGTCTTGTTGATCCTTTGTTACTCGTTGAACATATAATAATGGGCTGTTTTTTTCCACTTTTAAAACTTTAGCCATTTCCTCATTCGCAATTATAGATTCAATTGTTTCTTTTGCTTTTGTAACACCGTATCCTTTTTCCCGAAACAACTGATACAAGGAAACATCTGGTGACTTGAGTTCTTCAGCAGATAAAGAAAGAAATGGAGGACAATATACACGTTGAAAACCAATGGGAATATCGTCTATCAAACGTAATTTTTCATGACAACTAACCATGGTTCCTTTTCTTAAATCAAGTTGTGAACATACCAATGGACTTGCTGGAATACCCTTTTCAAACGAAATCAATAATGATTGTACAGAATGCTCGTTATTTTCCTCCGAAAAGCTTAATAAGGTTTGCAATTGCAATGATTTTTTTTGACTCATAACAATTGTACCTACACCATGAATCCGTTCAACATATCCTTCTTCTACCAATAATTTCACTGCATGCCTCAAAGTAATGCGACTAACATTATACATTTCTTGTAATTCGGGCTCTGCTGGTAACAGATCACCAATGAGATAATACTCATTGGTGATCTGTTGTTTTAATTTCTCGTAAACCGTTAAATATTTAATTTTATTCATTCGTATTTACCATATTTGCTAACGAATTTGATAACTCTACTAAGTCGAAATCATTAGCAACTTGTACAGTTTCAAACAAAGACACAAAGTTTTCATCGGTTAAATCCACAAACGAACCAACCATAGCTCCCACAATTGTTGCAACAGTATCTGTATCATATCCAATGTTTACAGCATCAATCACTGCTTGTAGTGCATTGTCCTTGTTTAAAGCAACAATTCCAAATGCGCAAGGTACAGCTTCAGAAATATGCAAGCCACTTCCCACTACTTGTGATAACCGACGCAATTTTTCTTCCTTTGTTCCAATGCCATTTACTATGTCATACGCTAATCGTATACGTTCTACAACACTCGGACCTGCTACTTCACGGGAAGTATATTTTGCTTTTGTTTCTCCACGTAAAGCTCCATAAAAACCTGCGCTTAAGGCATCATCAATTCTTGCATTAGGTGCTAAAGAAGCACTTGTAGTGGCAGCTACCGCACAAGCACCGGAAATTGCCAATGAATTATCATGTGTTACTTGTGTTATTGTAATCGCAGCATCAATAGCGCCTTCTAAATCATTAGGATATAAAATACCAGCCGGCGCAATTTTCATTGCTGCCCCATTTGTTGCTTTTGATGCATAATCTACGGTTACTGCCCCTGGTAATGGTTTCATTTTTAATGAAGGGTCTTTATACATTGCTACCGCACTTCGGGTTGTAGGACCTGCAAAGCGATCAAAATACCAAGGAACATTTGACCAATCTAAGATAGCTTTAATTACAATTTCTTTATCAATAACTCCGTTATTTTCCAAAATAGCTTGACATAGAAAATATATTTGAGAAAAATCATCTGTTACTTGTCCCTTTTCATTTCCTAGTGCAAATGCTGTTTCTCCAGGTTTTTCAAATTTAGTCACTGGTTGTCCAAATTGTGTCCGGATTTGATCAAACGATAGGTTTTCAGTTGCTGCCCCCATCGCATCACCAATCGCTGCCAAACCAAGCGTTCCTTGTATTTTTGAGTTTAAATTCATTTTCATCATCCCTTTATAGTTGATATTTTATTTGTTTTTTGATGTAGACATTTCTGCTTCTGGATCTTTAATACCAAAAATAATTGTTAATACCATACCACTCAAAAATGATATGACTATGCCAACGATATATGCCCATAATGTTGGCCCTGCAAATGCAGGAATTGTTGTTAACCCTCCAAATACAAATGCGTTTCCTACTACATTAAAAGCGCCCATAAATGCACCACCAAGAGCTGCTCCTAAACAACCTGCTACTAGCGGACTTTTAAATCTTACACCCAAGCCATAAATTGCAGGTTCCACAATTCCTGATAGAAAAACAGAAGTTATTGCAGTTAATGAAAAATTCTTTAATTCCTTATTTCGACTAAGTAGGAAAATAGCAAAGGCAGCACCTGCCATACCAAAATTCGCATTTGCACCGTAAGCTATCAAAGCAGATTTCCCCGTTGAAGCAATTTCGGGGATAATTACCATTGTATTTGGAGCCCAATGTACACCAAACATAATCAAAATATTCCAAATCCCGCCAATGACAGCCCCGGTAACAATTGGACTAATATTTGCTAACCAACCCACAAAGTTAGCAATGCCGATACTTAAATAATTTCCAATAGGACCAATTATTCCAGCAGTAATTGGGACTAATATTACTAATAACACTGTAGGAATTACAATCATATGAAAACTATTTGATAGTTTGCCTTTCATATAGTGTTCCATTTTTGATTGTATCCAAGTAGTTAAAATAGCCGGAATGATTTGGCTAGTATAGTTGAATACAGGAATCGAAATACCTAAAAATGTAATTGTATTTCCGCCATCTCCTTGTACTAAGTCGATAAATTCTGGCATAATTAGCGCACCCATTACGGCAATTGCAATATACGGACTTGTATCAAATCGTTTTGCTGATGTGACAGCGACTAATAATGGTAAGAAATAAAACACTGAAGTCGCAGCAAGAGTTAAAATTAAATTTGTTGTACTCTCAGTTGACAACCAACCCAACTCATTAGCTAAAATCGTAAATCCACGAAGCAACCCCGCACCAGCTAATAATGGTAATAGCGGTGAAAAAATACTAACAACTAAGGCAACAAATTCATTAAACCAATTTCTTTTTTTGTTACCTGTATCAGCAACATCATCCTTAGTATTAACAATATCAGTTGATGTATCTGATTTCCACACTTTTATAAATACATCATAAACCTCATTAACATTGAGACCAATCACTATTTGAAAGGAGTCTTTATCAACAACCCCTGAAACACCATCCAACGCTTTAATTTTATCTTTTTCGATTAGTGAATGATCTTTCAGTGTAGGACGTAATCGAGTTGCACAATGTGTTACCGATACTATGTTATCTGGACCTCCCAATAACGATAATAATTGGTTTGCTAAAAGAATACTATTTTCCATAAAGACCTCCCCCTCTTTTTAAAACTAGTAATAGCATTGCTTTCTCAAACTCATTATAACGTCATGATCTCTAAATGTAAAGGTTTACATTTAGAATACTTGTTTTACTATGTGTCCCCCTTTACGAATGTATTCAATTACATATTTACTTACATTCAGAAATAGTGATGTTAGCGTTATTTATAAAAGTTAATTAAGAGGGGATGGGTAAAAGGGATGAAAAAATCAATTTAAATAACATTATCTGTTGTAGCTGTAGGTGCAATAGTTGTAGGAAGTTCTGCTTTTTTACAAAAAAGGGAATAATGATACACATGCAGAATCAGAGTCGAAAAGTGTTGTACACGCAGATTCGTAACCGGAAGATGTTGCACAAACAGAATCGCAGTCGGAATCGAAATCGAAATCGGATGAAGATTATGATGTTATCAAAACCGACACAACGACTGTCCACTTGGAAAAAGAAAAAATGCCACAAGCTCATAAAGATGCGCAAAAAATGATTGATGAACAAAATGAAAGATATGGGATCACAGAAAACTTAATAGTAGCGGAAACCGAAGATGAACAGGCTACTCATGATGGAAATATTGGTATTAATAGTACTCGTATCTCTACAGTATCATTGGTTAAGGCTGAAAAAGACGATGATATTGAAATGACTCAAGAAGACTATCAAAATCATTTTGAGCGAATAATAAGGGATATAGATCAGATTGAATATGATGGACCAGAGAATGAAGATTTTCAACGTGTTATAACTTTTGCAAGCCAATTGTATCTACAAGATACGGTTACGGAAGATGATGAAAGATACCAAAAAATGAACGAAATCATGGGAAAATTAGATGATCAATTTAATGGGTCAAGCGCATTTGAATATAATAGTGAACGATAATCTTATAAATTAGTTAGATTTTGAGCAGTGGATTTATTAACCTGTTGCTCTTTTTTGCGTCTAAAATACAACTTGTAAAGTGAATATAGGTGATATACGATTAATACATAATCAATGGAGAGGGGGAAAACAATGAAAAAGCTAACAAAAGTGCTTTGTTTTAATGTTGCTTTATTGATGTTAGTAGGGTGCTTTGGCAATACAAACGAAGAATCCACAACTGATTATTTGGAAAAAAGTTCTGTTTTAGAATCAACAGAAGAAGACAAGACCGAAACAGATGAAAGTACTTCAACAAGTGGGTTAGAGGAGTCAGACACTGATGATGCAAAAGACATCACTCCAGAAGAATCTGCTAATATAGATTCGGATAGTACCTCATCTGAAAAAAGCAATTTAAATGGAAGCGATAAGGAAGAAAAAGAAAAAACACTATCCCAGTATTCTAGTGAACAAATTGAGTACGCTCGAGTTTGGTTGCAACTTGGACCAAATCAAGGGATAGATGAATTGAATGTTCGACAGATTCCAGCTGGCAAACCAATCAATCCTAATGAAGACACCAGTGCTAGCTATCCAGAAGATGTTATCCAATTAGCAGGTTCTCGCTTAGTAGATGGATCAGTAACTTATAGTGGTAATGGGGATGGCACGATTAATGTATACAAGGTTCCTTTGCGTTGGGGAAGTTCTGTTCCTGAAGAAGATCTGGATGAAAATTATTGGAGCAATTATACACAAAGTATTATTAATGATGCTTCGTTAATCTATGTTGATCCAGGAAATGATGGGGAAATCATAGAATTAATCGAAGTGCTAAATGTTCAATAAAAGTAATCAATCGTTGAACTAAAGGGACAGGTTACTTGAACAAGAAAGAACAAACGAATACATAGGTGGGGTGATTGGTTTGCTTAATATTGGCAGTCTTGTGCTTGGGCTAATTGCTTGGATACTTCCTGTTGTTAATCTCATGAGAGATGAAAAGCATGACCATAAGAATTGGGTGGTTCTTTCCATTATGAGTATCAGTGCTTGTGCCATTTCGCTATGTTTCCAGATTTTCAATAGCTATTATCTGGTAAAGATTGAGGACTGGACTGCACTTTTGGACACAATGGGTGCTGTTGTGTTCGTAGCAGCAGTGCTTCTTGTCATTACTATCCTATTAAATGCAATCACGCTAATTGTATATCGTGACAGAACAGCAAAGTAGGATATCAAATTCAAGTCTTTATAAGATTGAAATCAATAATTTTTCAGAGTTATTAGGACTAGTAGGGGTGTGAGCTGATGAGTAAAAAAAGGTTTGAAGTGATTTATACACAGGGAACGTTGGAGCTATTTAAAATTATTCGTGATAACGAGACGGGTGTTCTGTATATGCAGAATCATAGAGGTGGAGGTGTAGGTGTAGGACTTACTGTAATGGTGGATCAAAAAGGAAATCCTTTAGTGGATGAGGGATTTTAAATAAGAGACTGAAAGGGTTTTTTGTTTATTAGAGATTACATTTAACTAAAGGAGGTGGATTGTGTGATTCATCTTATATTTGAGCGGGCTGCAACTGGTAGTTTAAAACATGTTTTACGTAAGCAAAAGGATAAAATTATCGGATTTCCAATCGACTTTTCTGTTGGACCCATCACAAACATTCATGAAAAAAATGGGATGAAAAATTATTTTACGTGGTTGAAGTCTTCATACCGCATTGGGTGGGGGTATTTTAAAGAGGATCAAACAGCTTACTATCAATCATTACTGGAGCTGTCTGAAATAGAGGACGGTGAGCAAGTAACAATTTGGACTTGTGAAAATGCAGCAGAACAAATTGGCCTTCGAATTAGCTGCTATTTGTTGAAAAATAAGGAAGTTGAACTAAGTTTTATAAATACATTTTATGCAATGCAAGATTATATGAAGCATAGGGATGTCCAAGTGGATATTGGTCATACAGCTGGATGCAGTCCTGAGCAGCTTGCTCATTTTTATAAGCATTCCACTTGTCCAATTTCGGAGGAAATGAAAAGCAATTATGTACAAGATGGGGAAAGGTTGCTTAGCGATAAAAGTATTGTTCGTTCTTGGTGGCAAGGTGAAATTGTTGATGATTTAGAAACAAGAGACGATCCGTTTATATTAGCATGTGCCACAAGGTTACAGAATGAAAACCGTCATGTAGCATTTATCAATGCCACAAGTGTTATTGGCGAAGTGTTGGGTAATTCAGAGCAATCATTTTCTGACGCTTGGATTGAATATAGAATACGTTCACTCATTCATTTTAATCAATTGGCTTATGATGGTAATCTTCAATCCATGCGTACATATAAAATAAAAGTTGTGTAGT
This sequence comes from Virgibacillus halotolerans, assembly GCF_016908515.1. Lineage (GTDB taxonomy): Bacteria > Bacillota > Bacilli > Bacillales > Amphibacillaceae > Virgibacillus_M > Virgibacillus_M halotolerans. The sequence goes on along the minus strand of NZ_JAFBEA010000008.1, from coordinate 111,779 downwards.
AATATAATAAAGGAATCATAAAATAGAAGAAAAAAATATATAGGGTAGTGAGATTAGAAATGAGGACGTTATTAGAACTGATTCGAATTATTCTTATTTTAGGAATACTTGGTGCATTGGGTTGGGCAATTATAGGAAACATTTATACAATTGATGAAGCAACTGAAAATTATTCGTGGATTGGTGCAATTGCTATTATACTACTTCTCTTTGTTTTGTATAGAAATAAGTTGCAATTCTCCGGATGGTATAAAGGAAAAGGCAGCGTGAAACTTCCAAAGTCTGTTTCAGTTACACTGATTTTTAGTTCAATATTGCTATTCATATTACCATTTTTATTAAGTACATTGTTGAGCTAATAAGTGCAATTGCTTAATAAGGTCAATCGTTATATTACTAATTAGCTTGTAAAAAAGGGGAGGTAAATATGGAGGTCATTTTAATTAGTATCTGTTCCGTCATAATAATATTTATAACTGTTCATTCGATGATTAGAGTATTAAATATCGCCTATAAGCGGGAAGAAATCTCGCTTCGAAAATATAAAACTCTCATAAGCTTTTCTGTTGTAATAGGTTTATTCGTAGCCTCGACTTTGCCTTTTGGTTTTCAAAAAATATTTAATATGGTCATCTAATTTCTTTTACAACACTAAATCTATTGATTTCTTATTCTATTAACGGGGCAGTTAAGTGGAAAAATATTTGACCACGAAACTCCCTTATTAAGTATCATTTCAAAAGGGAATGTGCTAAAATTTAGTTGTCTAATAATTACAAACATTGGTTGTAGGTAAAATTTTACTTAGCAGGTAGATATGAGGGCTAATTACACAAAACATACGAAGGGGAATGTGTCTATATAGCGTTTCCTCACAATTGAAAGGGGAAAGTCATTTGAATCAAGCATTATTAATTATTGATGCCCCAACAAGCATTAATTGATGGCAATCAAGAGGAAAGTGCGTTATTTAACAAAGAGCAACTGATTAGGAATATTAATTTAATGATTGAAAAAGCAAGGAAATCCGGTGTTCCAGTTGTCTTTGTAAGGGATTTAGATGTTGCTGAAGGTAAAGGGAAGGGATTTCAAGTTCACAATGAAATTAATATGGCTACTGATACGAAGATTTTCGATAAAACTGCAACGAATTCCTTCCATGGGACAGGACTGCTAAAACATTTAAGATCACAAGAGATTGAACATGTTGTTATCATGGGGTGTGCAACGCAACACTGCATAGATAGTGCAGTCAGAACATCTACGATTAAGGGTTTGGACGTCACATTAGTCGGCGATGGGCATTCAACAACAGACGGAAATGTTTTAAGTGCAGAACAAATTATAAAACATCATAATGAAACGCTTCATGGTCATTACAATGTTGAACACTTTTCAATTGTCAGAAATACAGAGGAAAACTTGTTTCATCCAACACATGATTCATATAGATAATGTCAACTACCCGCCACTTATCAACCTTCCGGTCTGATTGAAGTGGGGGCTTGAAAAAGCCTTCAGTTGTCTAGCCTTACGTCTCCGGAATATCTTTTTATAGATAGCGAGAGACTACGTTGGTTTGGTTATCACACCCCCGGATGATACCCTAGTCCCGGGCTCTGTGCAGGCGCTGTAATAGTTCTGAATGGGTAGGAACGGTCAACCTGAGGTTTGGCAGTTTTACTGCAAAGCCTTACCAACATTGGCGAAGGGTAACTACTCCGAGAAGGGAGGAACACGTGATGATCGTGTTCGTTATTAACAAGCATGGTGAAGCATTGATGCCATGCAAACCAAGAAAAGCAAGATTGTTGTTGAAGGAGAAGAAAGCGAAGGTTATTTCATATAATCCATTTACTATTCAGCTGCTATATGGTAGCAGCGGTTACAAACAAGAAGTGAAAGTCGGTGTAGATTTAGGTGCTAAGCATGTTGGCATCGCCATGACAAGCGAAGAAAAGGTGCTTGTCAAAGGGAAAATTGAATTGAGGCAGGATGTGAAGGGTTTACTTGAAACTCGGCGCACTTACAGACGCTCCAGACGTCATCGAAAAACACGTTATCGCAAACCACGGTTTGCGAACCGTACCCGACCGAATGGATGGCTACCACCGAGCATCGGCAGCCGAATAGACAATACACTCTTCTGGATTGATAAATTTTGTTCTCTTGTACCTAATCCGAAGTTGACGATAGAAATCGGAAAGTTTGATGCTCAGAAAATGATAAGCCCGGAAATTCAGGGTGTGGATTATCAGCAGGGACAAACCTATGGCTATCATGATGTACGCTATTTTGTCTTTGCGAGAGACGGGTACACTTGTCAGGTGTGCAGGAAAAAAGGAAAAATCCTGAACACACATCATATCGTCTATCGTTCACATGGCGGAACAGACCGTGCCGATAATTTGATCACCGTTTGCACGGACTGCCACACCTATGAAAATCATCAAAAGGGACAAATATTACACAAGTGGATGATGGAAGGAAAAAAGCTTCCCCGCTATAAAGAGGGAACATTTATGAATGTATTCCGCAAGCGTGTATGCTGCAAATACCCGCTTGCAACATTCACGTATGGATCCATTACCACGCCAAAGCGCAAAGAATTGGGATTAGAAAAGACACATGCAAATGATGCGGTTGCAATTAGCGGGATATCACGGATCGATCAGCATGCTAATGGGATGTTCAAAATCAAACAGTTCCGCAAGAAGAAGCGTTCACTGCATGAAGCGACAGCAAGAAAAGGACGTAAGCACAAAAATGTCACAAGTAAAAGAAATGGGAAGAACACAAGATCTCTACAAGGGTTTTATCTGAATGATAGAGTAAAATTATTTGGGAAAACCGGCTATATCACAGGCTTTACAGGAACAGGCGGGGCTTACGTGAAGACGATTGATGGTGATTATATTACTATCCCGAATAAAAATTACAAACAAGTTGGTCTGAGACAGTTGGCACGAGTCAGTCATAATAATAGTTGGCAGTTTGAACAAAGTGCTTTTGGCTAACGCCAACCGAAATTCATCTCCCACTTTCACTGGACTGCGCCCGTAGCGTTTAGAAGGGGAAGATTTTTTTCTGAGAACAAGTTAAAAATACAGTACGGAAATGTGTAATAACAATGGAAAACCTTATGAAAAAAACTCCCAATTCCTTGGTTACAATGCCAAGAAATTGGTTTTTTTGAGTGAGGTTATTGAAATGAGGCCGGAATGAATTTGAACTAACTCTGTGAATTAGTGTACTTAAATATATATTAATTAAAGATGGAACAACAGTAATACTTTTCTTTTTAGCTAATGCTGCAGTGAAGCAGGATTTAATATTATAATTTTTAAAAATTAATTTGAAACTTTATGAAATAAAGTTCGTAGATAGAGAGAGGAAGCAAATAAAAAGGGGGGAAATAATGAAAAGAATAATTACTATTATAATTACATTACTTGTTTTAATCGGATTAAATTACGGTCTAACTTATTTCACTCATACAAAATTCATTGATTTTGCATTTTTTATCGGTGTTCTAATTACAGTTATTATTTGGTTTTTCACTTCAAAAGGTGGTTACACTTCAAGGAGTTTAGATGTGACACTTCAGGGAACAACAGGTTTTAAAGCTAATGAGCAGAAGTATGAGTTCTCACCTAATACTGCTTTTTATACTTCCCTAATTTACACAATTATAGCTTTGGTAGCAGTTATATACCATTATAAGAGTTATTTCTAAAACCTGGATTAAATTTTAATACTTATCTAAATACTTTGTGCAATAAGGCCAATCGATTTAGAAGAAATCTTTTTAGAACATAAAAATAAACTATCCAATAGATATCTTTAGGTAATCAAATAAGGAGTAAAGGTGATTGCAATGGAAATCAAAAATCTTGCTGTATTCTGTGGATCGAGTACAGGTACCGACAGTATTTATATTGAAAATGCAGAGAAGCTTGGAGAAGAATTAGCGAATAGAAATAGGACCCTGATTTATGGGGGAGCTCAAGTTGGGTGTATGGGAGCAATGGCTGATACATCCCTACGCTACGGCGGTAGTGTAGTGGGTGTAATCCCCAAAAAACTAAAGGACGTGGAAATCGCACATGAACAATTAACGGAACTTCATGTAGTTGAAACAATGCACGAACGCAAATCGAAAATGGCAGCGTTAGCCGATGGATTTGTCGCCTTGCCTGGAGGTGCAGGAACATTAGAAGAGTGGTTTGAAGTGTTTACTTGGTCGCAACTTGGGTATCACGTAAAGCCATGTGGATTATTAAACGTAAATGGATTTTTTAACCCGTTAATCGCGATGTTAGACCATACGATTGAACAAGGCTTTATGAATAAAAATTACCGAGAAATGATACTTATTGCTTCTGATCCTAAAGAATTATTGGAGAAAATGGATTCTTATAGTCCAAGCTACACAGCAAAATGGACTTAAACGATAGGAGTTAAGTTACAGTTCAACTAAGGGGCGCCAATCGAATAAAAGGTGTGTAGATACTGTTATATTTAGGACAGATGAACCAAATAGAATGATTAATGAGATAAACGCTAATATTAATTCTTTAACTAACGAGCAGTAGAATATAACTCTACTTCAACTAACGGGTGTTTTGTTCAAAATATTACTAACATAGCAGTTTAGTTGTACAAGATAATCGTTAAAAGGGGGCAAAAAATGTGACTATTGAACAAGAAGTATCCAATGGGGTTTATAAAATAATGGATTTACAACAGAAATTATCAGAGGGCCTTTTTGAGGAGATGAATAGCCTATATTCTAATGACTTTCAAGGATGGCTCTATATGCCTTGGGTTGGAGAAGTAGAACAATATAATGCAGACAGTATAAAAGAAGGTAATAGATTAGCATCTGAATATTATAAAGGTAAAGATATTCAATTCGTTTTTACAGGACTAAAGATTGTTCCGCAGTCAACAGACCAAGCAACTGTATCTTATGAAGTAGTTCACCAAGATAAAGAACAGCAGGTTATGGTCAGAGCTTTAGCACTTGAAGTTTGGCGTAAAGAGTCAGATGGTAGTTGGAAAATTATTCGTTGGTATGAAGAAAAAGGAATGCGGACTTAAACATACCAATTGTCTCTAAATGGCAGTTTAGAAAGGTAATATATCGTTTTAATTAGAGGTGAATTTATGAATCAAGTAGTTGAAATCTTAGGAATACCTTTTTCAAAAATAACATTAAATGAAACAACTGATTTATTAGAGAAACACATAGAAAACGAACAATCTAAACTTTTTCATCTTATTACTATAAATCCGGAAATTACAATTACCTCTCAGTCTGACATAGAATTCCAGGAGATAATTAAAGAAGCTGACTTAATTACGCCTGATGGTATAGGAATTGTATTAGCATCTTGGCGAAGAAAGGAGCCAATACCTGAAAGAGTAACAGGGTTTGACTTACTTCATCAATTATTACAAAAGGGTGATAAACGTGGTTGGCGTTTTTACTTTTTGGGAACCGACGTACAAACGAATAAAAAAGCCGTCCATGAAATTGAGGATCTTTACCCTAATCTTTCAATCGCGGGAAGCCATCATGGATTTTTTACAAAGGAAGAAGAACCATTCATTATTGATTCTATAAAAGAATCAAGGCCGGATATTTTGATAGTTGCTATGGGGGCACCGTATTCCGATAAATGGATTCATAAGTATAAAAATGAGTTATCACAAGTAAAAGTTGTATTTGGTGTTGGCGGAAGTTTGGATGTGATAGCTGGAAAAGTAAAAGCTACTCCTGAAATTTGGAAAAAACTTAATATGGAATGGCTTCATAGGTTAATAGCTGTACCTGCTATCAAAGGACAGAAATCAAGGTGGCTAAGACAGTCGGCAATACCTAAATTTGTATTTCAGACCATAATAAAAAAGTAAACGCATAAACAAAATTTGATCCTTCTTGAAAACAAATTTGTACTAAAGGGGATAGCCTAATGATTAAATATCCAAAGCCTTTAAAAACTGGAGATCAAATAGCAGTTACAGCACCATCCAGTGGTGTCGAGGAATCGTTACATATATTGTTATCCAAAGCTAAAGGAAATGTTGAAGAAAAAGGTTTTTCAGTAATCGAAGGGGATACAATTTGGACAGAATATAAAGCAAAAAGTTCATCTAAAGAGAAGAGAACCAAGGATTTTATTTCCTTTTTGAAAGATGATTCGATTTCAGCAATTATTCCTCCTTGGGGAGGGCAACTGTCAATGGAAATGTTGCCTTTAATTGATTGGAATCTACTGAAGGAATTGCCGCCCAAATGGATACTAGGATATTCAGATATTAGTACACTATCCTTTGTATACACAACCATTACTGGTAATGCTTCCGCTCATGGAACAAATTTCGTTGAACTATCAGCTCCAAAATGGGATGCTGTTACATCTAAATGGACCGATGTATTAGGATGCTCAGAAAACGAAGAAATAGTTCAATATTCCTCTGATTATTATCAGTCTTCGTGGGAAAAGACTTTTAAAAATCCGGGGACTGGTTTTTATTTTGATAAAAAAACCGAGTGGAAAAGTTTATCTAAAAACAAGGAAGTTGCGTTTTCAGGAAGATTATTGGGTGGTGTGGTAAATACGTTGCAAATTTTGATAGGCACACCGTTTGATAAAGTAGATGAATTCATTTCTAAGTACACGAAAGAAGAAGGTGTGGTATGGTATTTAGAAACGGTTGGAATGACTGCTGCTGAAATTTATCGTGCTTTATGGCAAATGAAATTTAATGGATGGTTTAAAAATACAAATGGTATTCTTCTAGGAAGAGCGAGTGGGTATGCACCAACAAAAGACTTTACATTAGAGGACGCTTTAATTGAGGTATTTGGGGATGAAATTCCAGTGATATATGATGTAGATATCGGTCATATGCCACCTCAAAATATACTCGTTAACGGTGCTGTTGGACAAATCAACTATTCTTAAGGAAATGGAACAATAAAAATGAAATACATTTGATGAAAAAATAAAGGGATGAAGAGACTCTAAGGTTTAAGTTGGTTGGTATCTAAACATGACGCCAATAAATAAGAAATCTGGGGGGATTTGTTTGTCTTCGATAATAAAAAGTATGATAATTAAATTTCAGAAAAACTTAGTGAATTTTATTATCATAAAGATGAGGAACTTTTGCACCCGAGACTGCTTTAAAGGTGTTTTTAAGAAAAAGTTATGTCTTCATTTGAATTTATAAAGGAGAGTCTAAATGAAGTTAGTACTGATTCGTCACGGACAAGGAGAGCATACACTAGATATACCTAGAAGCCTACAAATAGAAGACCCTTCACTAACTACAAAAGGGGCAGAACAAGCGAAATTATTAATAAACCAAATTCCTTTAACTAATAAAGATATTATTATTATTAGTCCTATTAGAAGAACTTTGGAAACAGCATTTATTTGGAGTGAAAATATAGATTGCTGGAAAATTGTAAGCCCATTAGTGTCTCCTAGAATGTTTCCCATTCGTCCAGACAAGAGTACATTACCTTGTGATAAAATAATTGATTTAGAAATAATTAAAAATGATTATCCAACTTTTGAAATCGATATGAAGGTTCCTCTAAATATATGGTCTGATGGCATAAATACTTTGCCTGAAAACCAATTCACGAAATTAGCAGAAGAGTTCATTGCAGATTGTAAACAATTACAAAAAGAAAACATTTATATAGTATCACACGATGGTACCATTACTTCTTATCGTCAAATGATTTCTGGTCAAAGTCTCACAAGAAATGATTTCCTACAAGAAACAGGCTGGATCCAGATTAGTTGTTGAATTAAAACTAGTAATATAATCCCTTCTCTTATTGCACCATATATGGTGCAATAGTGAAACAAGGCGATCATCAAAACGATCGTCTTTTCCTTTAGTAAATATTTTTCAATTATTATGTTAATATTGAAGGTGTAGTTATTCAATTAACGTCGCAGGTTAATGGAAGAAGGATAATTAAATAACAATAAGAAATTCTAATTATTATTCAATCCTTTTATCTTGGAAATCATTAAAACATATATAAGAATGAAAACACTAAAAATAGCAAATGTAAACCAAATCATTGAAGGGAAAAAGTTATAAAATAACCACCCACCAAGTAAACTTCCTAATGGTCTACCTAGTCCATCTGATAATTTACTAACACCAAAGTATAGCCCCATTTTTCCTGAGTTATCAGAATATCTTGCAATAGCTGTTTCGATAATAGGCAAAATGAAGACTCCACCAATTGTAAATAAGAGAATAGCTAGGAATAATGCAGCTAAATGATTCCATAAAGATAATGTAAGAAAAGATAGTGTGATTAGCGTAATACCAATTGTCACAAAAAAAATTGGTTTGTTATATTTACTGATTAATAATCCAACGGGGTATTGTAGGATCAAACCTGTTATCCCATTAATGAGGAACAATGCTTGAATCTGATTTGTAAATTGCTTGGCATATTCCGGCATTGTTACAAATAATTGTGCAAAAATAATATAGTACATTAACATAAAAATCATAAGTTGGATGAAGCCTTTATTATGTAGTATTTCGATTATGTCTTTGCGATTTAACTTTTTATTCCTTGATTTGCTTTCATGAGGGTCCACAAATAGAAATAGTAATATGGCCCCCAACAAATATAGAATTCCTGCAGATATAAAAATAAGATTGAAATATCCTGTCCAGATTACTATACCAGCAATAACAGGACCTAAAAGTAAACCAGCATTTGTAGCACTAGCTCGCAAAGAGGAAACCTTAGCTCTAGCTTCGAGCTTTGCACTTTTCATCATCAGTGATTGTAAGGATGGTCCTGCAAATCCCCCTCCCAATCCAGCTAAAGAAGCAAAGAGTAATAACGATATGTAGTTCGAAACGCTTCCAACTCCTATAAATCCTATACCCCTAATCATTTCTCCGATAATAGATATTTTTTTATATCCATAATAATCTCCTAGAGGACCCAGAAAAACAGGTGTGGTTTGTTGAGTGAAAATATAAATAGCTGTTAAAGTACTAGCTTGAGCAAGGGATATGCTATGAATATCAGTAAGTAGTGGAAATAAAGGCATTGCTGTATATCCACCAGTGGAAAGTATAAATATTAAAAATGTTAGAATATATGTTTGCTTCGTCATGTGATCCCTCCTATAATTTATAGTAAAGGAATCAGATAGATTATAAAAATGAATTATTTAAATTGTATTAATGAAAAAAACGAATCAATCGAAAGGAGAATAAAAGTGGATTTGGAACAATTGAAAACCTTTAAATCATTAGCTAGCAGTAGAAACTTTACTCGTACTGCGGAAGAAATGAATGTAGTTCAATCAACAGTTACAGCAAGGATAAAATTACTTGAGGAAGAAATTGGGGAAAAGCTCTTTATAAGAAAAACTCGTAGTGTAGAAATCACGGAAGAGGGAAAGACATTTTTAGTTTATGTTCAACAAGCATTAGAAATCATGAGCGAGGGTATTAAAACTACAAGAATTCAATCAAGATTTGATGTTAGTCTGGTGATAGGTGGAATGAATTCTCTTTGGGATACCCAAATTTTTGATCAAATTCATCAGTATCAATCATATAATCCCAAAACAGCACTCCGATTAATATCCGGACATTCAGAAGATATTATTGAGAAGATTCGCTATGGATTAATAGATGTTGGATTTGTTTATAAGTCCCCTTGGTCTTCTCAATTCAACGTCTCCACTGTTAGAACTGAAGCTATACATTTGGTAGGTGCTTCACATATTGTTAGTGAAATCGACTCACTTAAATCGAATCAATTAAAAGAAATGCCTTTTATACATTATAATTGGGGAACAGAATTCTCCGATTGGTTCAAGCTGGAGGTTGGAGAACACGAGGCAATGCGGTTTAGGGTGGATCATTCAGCTGTGGCCTTACGGCTTCTACTTAAAGGTGAAGGCATTGGATTTATGTTAGAGAGTATTATAAAAAATGATGAAGAGAAAGGGCTACTTTCTTGTATACCATTTATTTCACAGGCAGAAATTCCAAAACAAAATGTTTATATGATATTTGATAAACATAAAAAAGAGAAAGTGACCTCATTTGTACAATACATATTAGATAGCAAGTAATTTTTTTTTTAACTTTACCTAGACTTGAACTTTTGGCACGATGTCAGATAAGGGGATTAACAATAGTATAGAAATCAAGTCCCACTGGTGCGACGCTCTACCCAGGCTAACGTTATAATAAGACCTTATAGAAAAAGGTCAACCAGTAAATTCTAGCTAACCTTATATTACGAACTGGTGCTTAAACGGAAGAAGGGATTATCGTATTGGAAATTACTGTACAGTCGCTTTTTTCATTAAAGGTACAGGATAAAGCAAGAATAAATATAACCGTATCTGTATAAAAAAGGGGATAATACGATGGTCCAAAAGTTATTTTATACTTTGATCGCATTAACTTTATTTACGATTACTGGATGCACTAGTGAAGGGGAAACAACTCAAGAAACGACTGATAGTATTGATGCCGCGGAAGTGCTAACATTGGACCCTGATGCTGATATTTTTCAGTATGATGGAGTAATATATGAAACTAGTATAGATTGGGTTGAAGAATTAGATTTAACAAAAGACATTCAAATCGGTGAAATAAAAACAAGAAATGACACGAATACAGATTTCAAAGATGAAATGGCGAATAAACTCCCAGTTGGTGCAAAGGTTTTTTCAGCCAAGGAAAGAGAAGATATTTTAATCGTTGAATTAAAGTCAGAAGTCTTGAAATACCTTGCAATTGTTGAAGGATGATCCATTTGGTATATTATCAAACAATCAAGGTTTGTGGAAAGCTGTACTTAACTGATGCTTTACGTGAACAAGAAAATCAAAATTGATCTTATCTTGTACAACTAATGGGTCGGATAGTGAATTAACAATTAAAATAGACGGAACTTGAATTGGAGGTTTTTTCATTGAGTAAAGATAAAGAAACTCCTGATGAAAGAAGAGAAAGACTGCGACAAGAAGATTTAAAAAGAAACCCTTCTGGAAGCGTTCACGGTGGAGGACTTCCTGACTTAGTTGGAAGTTTAGGTTGGAAAGGTACTGGAATACTTATTCTTTTAATAATAGTAGGTTTTATAATTTATTCCATCTTCTTCCGCTAAAACAGCCAATACTTCCTATTACATATACACTGGTCCTTATTGGAACAACGGTTATGTCTCTTCTTCAAGTAAAGAAACAGGTTTGTGAAAGATGATATTTGAGAAAAGGGGTGAAGGTTATAGAAAAAGGAAAACCACCACTTGTTATTGCCATTGCTGGAGTCTCGGGTGGAGGGAAAACGACCATTGCGAAACATTTAAACGAAAAATTACAGAATTCCAAAGCACTTTTTTTTGATGACTATGATTTTGATGGCCCCGATAACATTATTGATTGGATTGACAAGGGAGCGGATTATGACGAATGGGATCTAGCTCCATTAATTAGAGATTTAGAAGCGTTGCTTACTAAACCTTTAGACTACATTGTGCTTGACTTTCCGTTTGCTTTTAAACACGCTAAAACAAGTAACTTGATTGACCTTGCTGTTTATATTGATACTCCATTGGATATTGCAATGGCGCGTCGGGTAATAAGAGATTTTAAAAATAGCTCTAATAAACATATCTTGATTGAAATGGAAAACTACATATCGCAAGGAAGACGAGGCTATCTTGAAATGCTAAAATCTATTAAACCGAATTCAGATATCATTGTGGATGGGACACTATCGGTATCTAAAATTACAGATAAAATATACGAGGAAATTTTAAATCGATCATAACATTATTATGCTAACTGGTTCTTTTGTTCAAAAGAGCAATCAAAAGTTGCATAAACGGTGCTGGTTAGTTAGTTGAACAACGATCAAATTCTAATTTCCACCCTATAAATATATCAATTGTTGAGTAAGCAGGAATAGGCTAAAGAATGTCGAAGAAGCTATTATACAAGTATCTAAACTAATCAGTGATTGACTGAAGGGAGGTATAAGACAGTGGTTAAATTACGCAACAGCTCTTCAAAGTAAAAAAATGAGGAGGATAAAAATGACAATTACATTTAAAAATTGTAAAACGATTGATAAAAAACAATTGGAAAATTTATATAATGATGTGCAATGGGCGGCTTATACAAAAGATTTAGAGCACCTTCAAAAAGCGTTAATCCACTCTTTAGAAGTTATATCTGCTTGGGATGGAGAGCGATTAGTCGGATTAATACGTGTTATTGATGATGGTTTAACGATTATTTACATTCAAGATATACTTGTTTTAAATTTATATCAAAATCAAGGTATTGCTACTCAATTAATACAACAAATTTTGGAGAAGCATCGAAATGTTCGTCAAAAAGTTCTATTAACTGAAGAAGCCCCAGATGTAAGATATTTCTATGAAAAAAATGGTTTCCAATCTTGCGATAAGGGCTCTACTGTAGCATTTGCAAAGTTAAATTAGGATCGGTTAAAATTTATGGAATGTTTCGCTATTGAAAAAATAAACAAATAAGAGTTACACTTATAAATTAGGTGAACTCTTATTTGTTCTGTAAATAACAGTATACTAAAAAGGAGGTTAAAAAATATGACAACACCGAAGCATATTGTTTCTGCTGCAACGATTGTTTTAAATGATCGCAAAGAAATTTTATTAATTAAAGGGCCAAGAAGGGGATGGGAAATGCCCGGTGGACAGGTCGAAGAGGGCGAGTCTTTGAGGGATGCTGCTATTCGGGAAACAAAGGAAGAATCGGGTATAGATATTGAAATTACAAAGTTTTGTGGCGTGTTTCAAAATGTGGATAATTCTATATGTAATACATTATTTTTGGGTAAACCAATTGGCGGAGAACCAACAACCAGTTCTGAGAGTTTGGAAGTAGGCTTTTTCTCAATGAATAGCGCTTTTGAAATGATTACTTGGGGAAACTTCAGACAAAGAATTGAATATTGTTTACACGACAATCTTCAGCCTTTTATTATTGAATTTTAATTATATTTATGGAAATTCAAAGCGGAGGAACGAATTAAATGATAATAATGATTAATGGAGCATTTGGGGTAGGAAAAACCACTATTGCTAATGAACTTCTAAAAGAGATAAAAAATAGTATGATATATGATCCTGAAGAGGTGGGTTTTATGTTAAGGAATATTATCCCTGAGCATACGAAACGACTTGAAACTGAAACAGGGGATTTTCAAGATTTGCATTTATGGAAGGAGCTAACTGTAAAGGTAGCAGATCTTTTAATTACCAAGTATCAGAATCATCTAATCGTTCCAATGACTATTCGAAACCCTAATTACTTTCATTACATTATAAATGGGTTTAAAAATATCGATAAACAAACGTATCACTTCTGTTTAACAGCAAGTCAGGATACTATTTATGAAAGACTAAGAGAACGGGGAGAAGAAGAAGGTAATTGGTGTTTTCAGCAAACTGAAAAATGCTTAAATGCCTTTAAAGAAAACAATTTTAGAGAGTACATAGACACTGAAAATATAGATATTACTACAGTTATTGATAACATAAAGGAAAAGATTAACCTTTTCAGATGATAAAGAAAGTGTTAATCAATGATCAGGTGCATTCCCGAAATCTGATTAAATTGGTTATGGGTAGGGTAGGGGACTCATTTCCATTAAGTATAGTAGAGGATCATAAACGAATTTTGTTCCATAAGAATAATTAATTGTTGCACTAACGTGGCAGGATGGTTGAACAAGATGACCTAGAAATTAATTGATATTATAAAACATATAAGAAAGTAAGGGATAATTAGATGAGACTGAAAAATGCAACATTTTTAAATGGTGATATTGAATTTGAAACACGAGATTTTTCAATAGAAGCGGGTAAAATCAGATTTAATGTTAATGATAGCGATAAAGAGAGTTCAATGGATTGCGAGAATTATTTTGTGATTCCAGGTTTAATTAATGCCCATTTTCATAGTTATTCTCCTCTAACTAAAGGATTAATGAAAGAAATGGCACTTCAAGATTGGTGTAATGATTCAGAACAAGGTAAAATACAACAATTGTTTTTTGATTATGTGGATAATGAAATCTCAGAGAGAGATTTTGCATATGTTGCTCAAAAGAGCTATGTTGATATGGTTAAACATGGCGTAACCTTTGTAAGTGACTCAGACCCAAAATCGCCAGCGTTATTAAGTGATGCCATGAACGAGATTGGAATACGAGGAATAATCGATACATATGAGGAAATTGGAGATTATTATAATAAACGTAAAGATAATGTTTTATTTGGGAGCCATTTATTAGAAGAAGAGGACTTTACTAATGAGGAATTACTTCGAGTGAAAAGTATGAAGGATAAATATAATCCGATCATGATGACGCATTGTTTAGAAAACGAGTGGAGATTTGACATCGTTAAGTCCAAATTTGGTAAGTCCAGTATTGAGCTTTACAATGAAATGGATCTACTTGATAATCAGACAGTTCTTTTTCACGGTGTTTTTATGTCCAAAAAAGATATAGCGTTAATAGCCAAACAGAAGAGCTCCATCGTTCATTGTCCTCTTTCAAATTTAGATACAGGAGCAGGGGTTGCTGATGTTAGTTATATGCTGGAAAAGGGTGTAAATGTTTGTTTAGGTACGGATTACGCGCACACGAACATGTGGGAGTTAATGAGGTTGACGTATTATTTATTAAAAATAAATAATTCTGTTAACAAATTCGCTGCCGAGGATATTTTTAAAATGGCAACCGTAAATGGGGCAAAAGCCTATAAATTAGAGGAAGAAATAGGTCAAATAAAAGATGGTTATAAAGCAGACTTAGTTTTTATTAAAAAACATTCTGATTTGGGACCATTGTTAAACAAAGCAACCTTTTCCAGCTATCTCTACAATTTATTGTTCTATAGTAAAGGTGATGCAGTTCAACATGTAATGGTTGATGGTAAGTGGATAATGAAAGATAGAAAACTGACGACAGTAGATGAACAAAAAGTGGAGAATAGGTATATTCAAATTGCAGCAGGCTTTTTAACCTATTTAAAAGAACAGGGTTATTGAATTGTCTGGTGCTAGCGTTGAAATCAATGATAAATTATTAAGGCCAGTATATAGAGGAAATCGATTGAAGTTCTCATCGATTAATAGGGAATGAGGTGATTTGATTGAAATTATTTATGGATGTATTATTTTTTATTTTCATCGGATACTTCAGCTATAAGTTTATTCAAGTGTTGATAAAGATGAAACAAAAAGTTATTTTACCTGTAACGCATGAGGAAATTGCGGTCATCAGAAAACACCCTGATAAACTTGTAGATTTCCCGACATATTCTAAGCAAAAAGTTGGAATCATTATTTATTCTTCCATGCTTCTTTTTGTAATTGTGATGTTTTTGTTAGGAGCATTTTTCCAACTATTTGGTTGGTCATTGTACCTGTTGTTATTTCTACCAATAGCGAATTCTTATAACCTCCTAAATCTGTTTGCGGTGGTAGAGGACGGTTTGTTAAGTGGAAATCGATTTATCCCTTGGAAAAAAATTAAATCTTTTCATTTTGTGCCTATGGATATAAATCATAAATATTATGGGTTTTCGAAAGAAGCAAATGATGGTTACGAATTGAGGATTCAGACAAGGGGACTTCCCATAAGCTGTGTTGTTACTTCCATTGAAATGAAAAAGAAGTTGACCAGTATTTTAAGTGAACATGTAATGGTGAAGGAAGGCAGGAATAAAGTAAATCATGTCGAAATATGAAATTAAGAAGAAATATGTATCACCTATAATTGGAGTGAATTCAAATATCAACAATTAAAGATATAGCCAAATTAGCCGGGGTTTCCATTACGACCGTTTCAAGAGTATTAAATGATCAGCCTTATGTGAACGAGGAAAAAAGAACAAAGGTGAAAAAGATTATTAAAGATCTTGATTATCAGCAAAATTTACCAGCAGTTCATTTAGTTAAAGGGGAAACATTGACTCTGGGGGTAATCATTCCATATATTGATCATCCATATTTTCAATCCGTGGTTGGGGGAATTATGGAAAAAGCATTTGAAAACAAGTATTCCGTTCTTTGCTGTGCTACAAATTATAATAAAGAAGAAGAGTTAAAATACTTATTAATGCTCAAGAGAAAACAATTGGATGGTTTAATCATATGCTCTCATGCTAACGATTGGGAAACTATACTTCCATATACGGATTATGGCCCTATCATTAGTTGTGAATATGTAGAAGAATTACCATGTGTTTATCCGGATTATTATGAGACCTTTATGTCAGTTCTAGACTATGTCATAGCTAAAGGACATCGAAACATAGGATATTGTACAGGAAGAAGTGGTAGTTTTAGCAGTAAAATGCGCCTTTCCGCTTTCGAAGCGTCCCTTAAGAAGGTTAACCAAGGTGTATCAAAATCTTGGGTGTTTGAAGATTGTTTTACGATGGATGATGGCAAACAAGTGCTAGAAAATCTGTATCGTGAAGGGAACTTCCCAACAGTCATTTTAGCAAATGGAGACGAAGTAGCTGCCGGAATGATTGTGCAAGCAAAAGTTCATGGTATAGCCATTCCTAGTGAGTTATCCATTATTGGATTTGATAATTCTCCGCTATCTGAAGCACTTGATTTAACAACGGTAGACCTGCATAACAAAAAGACTGGAGAACAGGCCTTCCACCTTTTTTATAATCATCTGGATGAAAAAATTAAAATCCCATTTCAACTCATAAAACGTAACACAGTCACCACCCTTTAAAAAGATGAAAAAAGACCTTGATATGAAATTGTTTTCATCATTTAAACTTTGATTATGGCAAGCTAAAAGACTTTGAAATCAAGGTGAGGAGATGAAAATATGGGTTCAATAATTTTTTCTGATGAAATCATTAAAGGAAAGGTGAGGGGGACATTTGAGATAAATGAAAGCACAGGGATAGAATATAGATTTGGTGAACTGTTTGCAACGAACAGACGATTAGTTCTGTATACCAGATATCCTTTTGGGTGTGAAGAAACAAAAGGATATAAATACAAAGATATTATCAAGGTAGATATACGTCATTCATTGTTAATGTTTCATCATGATATATCGATTCAAGCAAAACTGATTAATGATGGGAATGACAAACAGTTATTTGAACAAATTAGTCAATTAGTTATGTAAATGATGGTTCGTTTTTCATAATAGCTTTATTCCAATACACATATCTACTGAATTAAAGCGTCATATTTTTACCATTAACGCTTCAGGCTTACTTATATTATTTGGATTTTTTCGTTTATAATCCAATGGTGAATTCCTGGAGGATACGAAAGATGCTTATTACGCATTTAAGGAGCGTTTATCTTGAAGAAAATATTGCTATCACTTTTGGTAATAATTATTAGTGGAATTCTGGCTGCTTGTTCTAATGATACAAATTCTTCACAAGAGGTTATTTCAAATTATCCGGAAACGATTAAACAAGAGATTGAGGAACTACCCGAAGATTTTAGAAAAAGCTTAGTAGTTCCATCAAAACTTCCTGAGTCATACAGTGTGATTAATTTCAGTTATACAAGTGAACCAATGAATGACCCGACTGGAAATATTATTAATACTACCTTCATTTATGAAGGGGAAAATACGGGTTATCACTTAGTTCTCAACACGATGTATGGCGATGCAGATTTCGCAAATGAGAAGCGTGGTAAAACTGTTACGTTAGATAACGGAATAAAAGCAAAAGTTATAGATGAGTATGCTATAAGATGGGTGGATGAAAATGAAAACCATCAAGAGTTATCTTTTATTGTACCCGACTTAAATGAAGCCAAGGTTACGAAAGATGATTTAGTTGAAGTAGCTAACTCGATGAAATAAATTCTTTCGTTAACTATCTGGTGCAGAGCGGAAAAGACATTGTGAATTTCAGCCAGTTCTTTTTGAGCTAAAGCAGTAATTCAGTTGGAAAAAGTTTTTGTTAAGCTTGTTGCACTACCGGGTACTTTACTTAAATAAGGGATTGCAGACTTGTTCAATTAACGCAGTAGTTGTCATATAAATATAGAAATCAAAAGTTATTACCTGTTTCTGTGGGAGTGGATGAATATTATAAAAGCTGTTTTATTTGATTTAGATGGAACTTTGCTAAACCGAGATGCGTCAGTAAAAGTTTTTATTGAAAAGCAATACCAGCGACAAAATAAATGGTTGAATCATATTCAAAAAGATAAATACACATCAAGGTTTATTGAACTTGATAATAGGGGTTATGTTTGGAAGGATAAAGTGTATCAACAGTTAGTAGATGAATTTGATATTACAGGTTTGACGTGGGAAGAACTACTGCAAGACTATATCAGTCAATTTAAAGATAGTTGTGTTCCTTTCTCTAACCTCATTAGTACTTTAGAAGCGTTAAAGAATAATAATATTGTTCTTGGAATGATTACTAATGGAAAAGGGAAGTTCCAAATGGATAATGTTAAGGCTTTAGGTATTGAAAAATATTTTAAAACAATTCTTATATCTGAATGGGAAGGGATGAAAAAACCTGAACCCCAAATATTTCAAAAGGCCCTGAAACAACTTAATGTTTTACCGTCCGAAAGTATATTTGTAGGCGATCATCCGGAAAAGGATGTAAGGGCCGCTCAAAATGTAGGTATGGAAGGTGTATGGAAACAAGATTATCAATGGAATAACGTTAAAGCAGATTTCATAGTGGATGATTTAGAGGAAGTACCTTTAATTATAGATAAATTAAGCAACTATAATATTATAAATGGCTAGAGAAAGGATGCGACTTTATAAATGGATATTAGAAAACCTAACGATTCGGAACTTCAAAAGATTATGTTATTTTCTCCAGAGGCTTTATTTGATGGCACTTTAGGTGAGGTAAAACCTACAAATGAAAAAATCAACCAACTTGTTACACCACTACTGGAAAAGGGGAGCTATTATTTAATAGCAGTAGAGGATGATAAATTAATGGGCTGGATTCTTATAGGAACAAGTAAAGATCAATTTACTGATAAGATAAGTGGATTTATTTATGAACTATTTGTCTTAGAAGAATTTAGGGGGAACGGAATTTCAAAACATTTAATGAGCACTGCCATTGACCATCTAAGACAGGATGGATACGCTGAGGTCCGTCTAAGTGCATTTGCAGAGAATCAAGCCATTAAACTTTACCAAAAAATGGGCTTTAACATAAGAACAGTTTCTATGAGTTTACCGTTATAGCAAACTGGTTCTTTCGTTAACAGGCTAGTTGAACAAAGAAATCTATGGGGATAAAGTGAAAGTTAGCCCTGTTAGATTGAACTTCGTTGAACTAGCTGGTGCATTATTTGAACAACGGCAATGGTGGGTCTGATTTCATCTCTACTTCCCTACCAGATATAGTTCTCCATCCTCGAAATGATTAGTGTTGTCAAAACGACCAACAGGAAAAATAAATGTCCATGGCATACTGGTTTGTTTTTCAACGATAATGAGTGGTGAGAAGGTATGATCTGCTAAGGTCTTACCATTTGTTTTATATCTCATTTTTTGATCACTGAATTGAAAATCTTGTTCACTGGTATTGTGGATAAGGACAGCGACTAATAGTTCTCCTCGATGATTTTTTGTCTGCCAAAGTGAAGTGAATTGAATATCTTTGCCAACTGATAAACGCACATTCAGAAAAGCTTGTTTAATTTTTTCTCGATCTTGTTCAGCTATTGTTTTTTCCCATGCCGATTGAAATGTAAGTTTTTGCATTCATTTTATACCCCATATCGTAGTAGTCTTTGAAGTGATTATAAAGCTTATCGTTTCTCCATATGTCATTGGAGCC
This sequence comes from Virgibacillus halotolerans, assembly GCF_016908515.1. Taxonomy (GTDB): domain Bacteria; phylum Bacillota; class Bacilli; order Bacillales; family Amphibacillaceae; genus Virgibacillus_M; species Virgibacillus_M halotolerans. The sequence continues at coordinate 91,861 of NZ_JAFBEA010000008.1, read as the reverse complement.
AAGTCAGTCTATTTTTTTGCGTCTAATCTACAATTGACCTGTTTTCCATTCTTATTGCATGTGAATGGCCTTTTTTGCTAAATGATCCGCATGTCTATTCATTTTTTCAGGTATCCATTTGATAAAAAAGTATGGAAAGGAGTCTGCGCCTACTTTGATTTTCTCTAGTAAGGGTAGAAAGGTCTGATTTTTGGTAAAGCCTTTTTCGATCACATCTACCGCCACGCGAGAATCAGATCGAAATGATAATATTTCATCTGGGAAACACTTTTTACAAATTTCAAGTGCCTTAATAATAGCTTGAAATTCAGCCTCATGATTGGAGAGTATACCTAATGGAAAAGTGTATTCATTTATTTTACCATTTGCTTTTATATAAACGCCAGCGCCACTAACACCTGGATTACCACTCGATGCCCCATCTGTGTAAACTTCAATCAATGCTTTAGCCCTCCTTTATCATGTGATCAGAAATAATAAATTTGATTATATCGTATCAATTTTCAGGTTGTCTGTCACATTCAGGACTAGCTCCTGTTCTCCCCCAGCTGGCTACAATGTTATAATAAGACTATATGAAATAAGATCAACCAGTAATTTCTGGTTAACTCTATAATCCGATAGGGTTTACTATTAATAATATTTTATCTTTTATGCTAATATGAATAGATAAACGAAAGTAAAGAATAACTTTTGATGGAGCGTGGAGCAAAGTGAAATATGTAGACACTTGGGATTTAGAAAGTATTTTTCCTGGAGGTACGAACTCCCAGGAATTAAAAACGAAATTGGAAGCGATTCAAGAAGAAATCAAGACATACCAACATTTATTGAATGAATGGGATTTTACAGTGGATCAGTCAGTAAAAACTTTTAAAAACATTTTGCAAACACAAGAAACGATCGGCAAAGGATTAGGCCAAGCGGCTACTTTTGTACAAATGTGGCACGACGCATACATGGATGACGAACACGCGAACGTGATGATGGGTCAAGTAATGGATATATATAGTGAAGTGCAAAAACTATCGAATACCTTTACGAAAAAGCTTGTTGCCATTTCCGAAAGCGATTGGCAAAAGCTGTTAGCAGATCAAGGGTTAAAGGAAATTTCCTTTGCATTGAATGAGATACGTGACCAAGGGAAACGTCTTTTATCGGAGGAAGAAGAAAAACTGATTGCAGAACTAAATAAAGATGGTTTGGCTGCATGGAGTAATTTATATGATACCGTTGTTTCCATCATGACGATTCCGTTTACAGATGAGGATGGAACAACGACTGAACTATCTGTCGGACAAGCAATGAACCGGATGTATGCAGATCCAGATCCTGAGGTTCGGAAGCAGATTTTTGAAAACTGGGAAGCTGCATGGGCAAAAAATGCACCAGTCTTTGCTGATACGATCAATCATTTGGCTGGATACCGGATTACGTTACAAAATGCGCATCAGCGCGATAACCATTTGGATGAGCCACTTGAATATAACCGTATGTCCAAAGAAACGCTTGATGCGATGTGGTCTGCTGTTGCGAATAATAAACAGCCTTTCCTAGATTTCCTGCAGCAAAAGGCGAACCTATTTGGTATGGAAAAACTAGGCTGGCAAGATGTGGATGCCCCTATTGCAATTGGTGATGTGAAACCGACTCGTTTCACTTATGATGAAGCATGTGATTTTGTGATTGATCATTTTGCCTCCTTTGGTCCGAAATTATCTGGCTTTGCCAAACACGCCCTTGAAAATCGTTGGGTAGAGGCTGAGGATCGCCCGAATAAAAGACCAGGCGGATATTGTACAGGGCTACCGGAATTTGAAGAATCACGGATCTTTATGACATTTACCGGATCGCCAAATGATACAAGCACCTTAGCACATGAGTTAGGTCATGCTTTCCACAGCCATGTCATGAAGGATTTACCGAATTTAAATCGCGGGTATGCGATGAATGTTGCGGAGACAGCGAGTACTTTCGCGGAAACGATTATAGGTAATGCAACAGTAGACAATGCAAAATCAACAGAAGATAAAGTCGCTCTTTTAGGCTCCAAGCTGGAAGGTGCTACGGCCATGTTCTTAAATATTCATGCGCGATTTTTATTTGAAAATGCTTTCTACGAGGAACGTGCAAAAGGGATTGTTTCAGAAAAAAGATTGAATGAATTGATGGTTCAAGCACAAAAAGAAGCGTATGGTGACAGTTTATCCAGTTATCATCCGCATTTCTGGAGCAGCAAATTACACTTCTTCATCGATAGTGTACCGTTCTATAATTACCCGTATACGTTTGGCTATTTGTTTAGCTTGGGTATTTATGCGGAATACTTAAAACATCCTGAAGGCTTCGAGGATAAATATATTGCCTTACTCAAAGATACAGGTTCGATGAAAGTGGAAAGCTTAGCTGAAAAGCACCTAGGCGTTGATTTAACGAAACAAGATTTTTGGACAGCTGGCATTCAATTAATGGCAAAAGATGCGGAAGAATTTATCCGTTTGACAAATGAAATAAAAAAATAATGACGAAGTAAATAGGGTACTTATCCGTTCGTATCATGATGTATGGCGGGTGAGTACCATTTTTAAGTTACAGTAGCTAAAAGGGTAATTAGTTCATTTTAAAAGGGGATAAACAATGAGAAGGATTATTTTATCGACAGAGAGTGGCGCGGATATACCGCAAGATTTAGCTGACAAATATGATGTTCAAGTGGTTCCGATGCACGTTATCATGGACGGGAAGGATTATTTAGATGGTTCGTTACCAGTAAAGGATATATATGACTACTATGAGCGTACAAAAAAGATACCCTCTACAACGTCTACTAATTCCCATGAGTATCAAGGTTTTTTTACGAAGATAAAGGAAGATTACCCTGATTGTATCATTGTTCATATTGGGTATACGTCAAAGGCATCTTCATCCTTTCACAATGCAACAATCGCAGCAGAAAATTTTGAAGATCTTTTTCTCATTGACGCTTTGAACGTTACAGGTGGATTAACTGCTATTGTGATGTATGCTGTTAACTTGTTAGAAAAAGAACCTACGATCGCCCCAGCTACCTTAGTGGAAAAAATAGAAGCAATCATTCCTAAATCAAGGCTGGCTTTCGTTCCGGGCAGTTTAGACTTTTTAAAAGCGGGTGGACGAGTAAGCAATGTGGCATATCTAGGCGGAATTTTATTAAAAATAAAGCCACGCATTGAATTGATTGAAGGAAATCTTGTTTCGACTAAAAAATATCGAGGGAAAATGAGTGGCGTTATAGAAAAACTTATGCAAGATTATTTAAATCAATACGATATAGATAGAGAACAGCTTTATTTGCAATACTCAATCGGACTTGATGAAAGTATCAAACGACGGATGGATGAAATCGCTAAAATAAATGGATTCAAGAATGTAATATGGATTCAAGCTGGCGCTATGATTTCCACCCATGCTGGTCCAGGAGGATTCGGGATTGCGGGATTAGAAGTTTAGCGGTTATGAAAATGTTATATTATAGAATAGATATGCTGTCTAACTAGAATAAATCGGTATGAGGGCATGAAAAATAATTGAAAAATTCGAAAAGGGAGCAACTTATTTTGGCGAAAGATGTAGGTGCATTTCCAGTACTCGAAACGAATAGATTGGTGTTAAGGCAAATTGAAAAAGACGACGCAAGCAGTATCTTGATATATTTGTCTGATAAAGAAGTAATGAAATATTATGGTTTAGAGCCATTTAAAACAATAAAGGAAGCTTTAAGCGAAATATCATGGTATCGATCGATAAGAAATAAAAGAACTGGCATCAGATGGGGAATTACATTAAAAGGGAAAAATGAGGTTATTGGTAGTTGTGGTTTTTTTAATATGGTTTCTCGGCATTATCGAACTGAAATTGGCTATGAGTTACATAGAAATTACTGGGGGAAGGGTATAGCTAGTGAGGCATTAGAAGCTATTGTAAGGTATGGATTTGAATCCATGAACATACAAAGGATGGAAGCTTTAATTGAACCGCTTAATATATCGTCACAAAGATTAGCGGAAAAACAAGGTTTTCTTAGGGAAGGGTTATTAAAGAGCTATGAGTTCACTCGTGATAAATTTGATGACTTATATATGTACGCCTTGTTAAAGCAAGAATTTGATAAATTGCGTAAAGATAAGGATTGAAAGGTAGCGGGACATAAATGAGGTATGGAAAAATAATTGGTACAGGTAATACTGCAACTGTATATGAATGGGAAGAAGATAAGGTCCTTAAACTTTTTTATCATGGCTATCCAATAGAAGATGTAGAAAAAGAATTCTACAATGCAAGGTCAATGGAGGGCTTAAATTTTGAAGTACCAAAGACATATGAAATAATTTCTTACGAAAAGCGGATGGGTATTGTCTACGATCGGGTAGAGGGTGAATCTCTGTTGAATTGGGTCATAAGAATAAGAGACGTACAGGGATGCGCGGTGTATATGGCAAAACTACATAAGGCAATAGCCCAGAACAGAATTACTAACGTGCAAAATTACAAAGCGTTTTTAAAACACAATATATTGAAAGTACCATCGGCTAATTTAAAGGAGCAAGAGGTAGCATTAAAAAAAATAAAAAAATTGCGGGATGGTGATACACTTTGTCATGGAGATTTTCATCCAGGCAATATTTTAATATCAAATGAACATACAATGGTAATAGATTTCATGAATGTTTGTCATGGAGATTTTCTGTATGATGTGGCAAGAACTGTGTTTTTGGTAGAATATACACCTGTTTCAGCGAAAGTGGGCGATAAAAAGAAGCTTTTGCGGCTTAAGAAAACATTGACTGATTTATATCTTATGCAAATGAATGTTACCAGAGAAAGCGTACAAGATTATCTATCTATTATTATATCGGCTAGAGCAGGTGAATGCCCTAACGAATAGGTCATATCGGTATTTTAAAAAGGTGGAAAGAAGGGAGGAGTTATTTGGGGCTTCGGTTAACGCTAATATTTCTTGAAACACGAAGTGAATTTTAACCTAAAAAGTCGAATTCTCGTACTCCAAGGATTCGACTTTTTAGATTAGCTTATTCCATTAAATGCAAGTTACTTTAAGCGCACTTCTTCACATTCTAGTTATCTGAGAATTAACCAAATTACTTTCTATTTTTCATCACATCAGCTAATTGTTGAGAATTTAAATCTTTTTCCTCATATAGTTTATCAATGATGTTTTGATAGTCTGCTTCATTTCGATTTTGGCTTAATTTATAAGCAGCTTGAACTTCTTGTATTTTAATTTTAAACCCAACAATACCTTTGATTTGTTTTTTAGTTTGAGAAGAAAGGTTCTCCCATAAAGCTGGTTTCTTGCGATGGTTTTCATACTTTTGTAATAATTGTTTAAGGTCTTCTTGCAATTCTTGTTCACTCATTATACTAGCTATTCCATATATATGGACAGATTGATAATTCCAAGTTGGTACATTCTCAGATGTATACCAAGAAGATGAAATATAGGCGTGCGGACCTTGATACATTACAAGGACGTTTTCATTATCATCCTCGAATGTTTTCCATTGAGGATTCGCATAAGCAAAATGTCCTGTTATATAGTAATCATCTTCTTGTTTATGTAACTCTAGAGGTAAATGAGTGGCAATAGGCTTTCCTTGTTTTGTTGTTACAATTGTGCCAAAAGCGTTATTCTGAATAAACTCTCTAATTTCTTCAAAGTCTGTGACTTTATAATGTTTAGGGGTATACATAAAAATCCACCTTTCAAAAGATTATTTAAGTGTTTTTATCATGATGAGGTCTATTTGTTCTTCATCACCCATATAAAAAGCATGGCTTCCAGTATGAACAAACCCCATTTTCTTATAGAAAGCAATCGCATTTTCATTTTTTTCCCATACGCCTAGCCAGATTTTCTTTTTATCATGGTCCATTACCATTTTCATAGCTTTATCAAGCAGATATTTACCAAGACCGTGTCTTTGAAATTTGTTCTTTATATAAATCCTCTCCATTTCGAGTGATTCATCACCCATTTCTTCGGACTGAGCATCATTGATATTGACCTTTAAATATCCAGCAACTTCATCGTTGTAGTAAACAAAAAAGAATTGGGAAGAAACGTTAGATAATTCTTTTTCTAATTGTTTTAAGTTAAATGCCTGTTCTAGATAGGTTTTCATATTTTCGGGTGAATTCTGGTCCTTAAATGTCTCATCAAATGTTTGATAACTAATTTCTCGAAGTTTGCGTAAGTCTTCAATGGTACACTTTTTTAAATTTATAGTCATTTAGATATGTCACTCCTTTATATCATCAATAATTTCTCTTGTTTCCCTTTTTTACAAATTCCCAGTCTTTATCTATATTTGTTCTTACGCTTTGAAGAAGATTAAAAAGGATTTCTGCTTCTCTTTCGGAAAGTCCCTCTAATGCAACGAGATTGGAATAATCATTTTCTCTTTTTATAAAAGGATAAACATTTTCCCCTTTTTCTGTTGGAAAGAGTTTTTTTATTTTTTTGTTATGTTTATCTTCTTTTTTTTCAATAAAGCCATTCGTTTCAAGTTTTTTTATAGCACGTGCAGCAGTTGTTCGATCTACTTTTATCATCTCAGCTAATTTTTCTTGAATGATCCCTGGGTTTTCACATATTCGAACAATGTATAAATACTGCCCTTTTGTAAGATCATACGCTCTAAATTCTATATTACTTATAGAATCTAATGCTCTAGCTATCATTCCAATTTCACGAAGAATCTCCATGTCAATTAACTCCTCAATATATATTGTTGCAAATGCAATGAAATTACACACATTAAATATAACTTATTTTAGTTGCATTTACAACATAAATAAAAACAACTGAATGAGATATTCAAAGAGAATGAAAAAAATGTTTGAATTCTTATTGGACGTTGAAAGAAATGGGAAGGGGATGATTGCGGGAAGTTAGTGTGATGGTATAATAAAATATGCTTGAAAAGTATTGTTTGATAAATATGTTTGGGAAATGATGCTTCTGAAGATTTAAAAGCAAATAGCGTGCGGATTGGTGATGTAGGAGTCATACTTGATTTTTAGTAGTACTTGAAGGAAAGTAACGGGGAGGAACCCGTTAGTAGTAAACAATAGGATGGTGCTTAGAAATGATTGGCATGGGCTATCGGACGATAAAGACAGCTGTAGGAGCAGGGCTAGCAATATGGATTGCGGACTTATTCAACTTGGAATTTGCAACATTTGCAGCCATTATCGTCATTATGTGTATCGAGCAAACGAAGAAAAAGACATTAATTACAATGAAAGAAAAGTTCTTCGCATCCCTTTTATCCTTAATCCTTGGGGCCGTGTTTTTTGAAGTATTTGGTTATTATCCCATCGTCTTTTCTTTCTTTATTTTACTGTTTATACCAATCCTTATGTTGATTCGTATACAGGCCGGTTTTGTCACAAGTATGGTGGTTGTTTTACATATTTATATCGTAAAGGATGCCAGCTTGGATATCTTCTTGAACGAGCTCTATATTATTATCATAGGCATGGGAATCGCTTTGCTCGTCAATAGTTTCATGCCAAATCTCCAAAGAGATATAGAAACGCATAAGAAGAAAATTGAACATAAATTTGGTGTGATTCTTTATGAGTTCTCTGCATATTTAAGGGATAGTAAGCGAGACTGGGATGGGAAAGAAATTATTGAAGTGGAAGAAATCATTAATCAATCCAAAGGTATTGCCATACAAGATGTAGAAAATCATCTATTAAGAAACCTAAATAATGATTATTATTATTTGGAAATGCGAAAGGATCAACTGGAACTGATAAAACATATGGTGAAAATCGTTGCCATTGTCTCTTTATCGGAACAAGATGTAAAACAGAAAGAAATGTTTGCTGCGTTCCTGGCATATTTAAGCCAAAATGTTCATTCTGGAAATACAACAAGTATTTCGCTAAATAGGTTAGAGGAATTGAAGGCGACAGTCCGCGAGACAGAGTTGCCAAAGACAAGGGAAGAATTCGAAATTAGGGCGAATCTATTCTATTTAATTTTTGAAATGGAAAATTACCTGAACATCAAGAAAAAGCTCTGGAAAAAAGTAAATAGAAAAGGTGGGAAACGTTCTCGAAGTTAATGGAGAACCTTTCCTACCTTTTCACTAAATGCATTGATCCGGATCTATAGCAATTAGACCTCAGTGGTGGATTTTTTGCATAATTATCAATATAATTGTATGTCTATGCCTAATTCGTGTAATTTTATGTTACTATATAGAACACGGACGTAGGAAGGGATCAAATAGGAAAGAAGTGTATATTATTGGGCTTGTTTTTTACATATGTTTTAGCAGGTCTTGCAATTGCGATGCCTGTGGGAGCAATCACAGTGGAAATGACGAAACAAGGTTTGAAAAAGGGTTTTATGCACGGGTGGTCTGTTGGCCTAGGTGGAATGACAGTTGATTTCCTATTAATTATTGCATTATATATGGGGCTGGCTTCCGTACTTGCGATACCATACATTCAAATACCGATGTGGCTTATTGGTGCGGGATTTTTAGCATTTTTAGGTTATGATTCTATCAAAAATGCGGATCAGGACATTGCATTAGCTGGTGAAAAATCCAATCAATCATGTTTCACTTCCTATCGCAATGGTTTGCTTGTGGCGATATCACCAGGGAATCTTGTATTTTGGATTTCTGTTTTTGGCGCTGTGCTTTCTGATTCTTATGACGCGGATCACTCATCCAACTTTTTTATCGTCGGGGCGGGTATTTTGGTAGGTATCTTAATGCATGATATTGGCCTACTAACCATTATTTCATTCACAAGAAAAGTAATGAGCCACACGATGATAAGATGGATATCTATCATCGCGGGAATTATTTTAATCGGGTTTGCAGGGTATTTCGTATATGAATTTGTATCAGCAATAAGAAGAATCATATAATTTACTGTGATCAGTGCTTTTGAAGAGGATGATATTTACAAATAAAGAACATGCTTCAAGATTATTTAGACGATACACTTTCAGATCATTTCACAGAAGGAATGAAATCTTAAATGTTAAGCAATCGGGCGCAAACCTGAAATGAGACTGCGCCCGCTACTATTTTAAAGAGCCATTTTGTGGTATACGCATTAATTTTATTGTAGTAAGCTGAGGGTTTATAGTTATTTGTTTTTTTGCTATTCTTCTGTCATGAAAATTATAATGTGAGTGGGTTCCCTATTGGACTTCTTCATCATTTTCGCTGTTTTTTGGGAATTCTGTTTCTTTTTCGGGGGGACGAAGTGCTTTTTTTGATATCATAATACTTATCAGCCCCTAATCCACCTTCGCCAATCATTTTTGATATTTCCTTTGTTCGCATTTCTTTTTTCTTGTCAATTTGAATTTTTTCTCTGCCGTGATTGGTCATATCTAATTCCTCCCCTCTAGGTATTATTTGTATTTAGTGAGTTTTAAATCACAAAAAACATAATATTAAGATTTTTAAGGAGAAACCTCCCTCACTGTATATTGAAGAAACACGGGAATTTTCTAAGGCAGGGGATTCAAATCATAGCAAGATATACTCAGGAATCCACGTCCGCGTTCCCGTTTTTCTTCAGGTGAGGAAAGTGGGAGTGAATGTTACTTGTTTTCTCCCTGACGTGCATCGTTACCAAGATAGGCCTGTAGCATCCAAATCGTTTTATCAATGTCTTCCTTGTATGCTATCAGCATATCTTCTGTTACTGTATCATTTTCTTCACCGGCCAAGCTTATTCCTTTAACGGTAAGCTCTTCGATTGTATGATAGTCATTTATTAGATTACGCACCATTTCTTCCGCCGAGATTTTTTCATCATACTTCTTTTCGGAAATCGATGCATGATCTAGATATTCAACCAAAGTGGAAAAAGGCTTCTTCCCTTTTGCAATCAATCGTTCTGCGAAGGCGTCAAAGTATTCGTTGGTCTCATTGTACAGCTCCTCAAACTTTCCATGGAGCGTGAAAAAATGTGGTCCTTGGACATACCAATGGTATTGATGCAGTTTGATAAAAAGGACTCCCTGATTTGCGACTAACTGATTTACTACGAATGAAGCAGTCTTTTTTCCTTTTTCTTGAAAATGGGTTACTGTCATTTGTCATACCTCCATTTTTTAATATCAATCTTCCGGCGGAGGAAGTCAGTGACTTTCACTTATACTGCCATCGGTACACTTTCCTAATAAAAGGGAAAGCTTGGCAGATCCTCCACTTCTATCATAAGCTAACTTGAATATAAGAAGCAAGCAATGCGTATAGACTGATCACAACGCAATGATTTCATGTGGAATTTCGGACACATGTTAAACAAATGAAGCCTGTGTGAACTACTTACTACTTAAGATAACGCTTTGCTATGCGCATGATTCATTGAATTCGGTATAAAAATGTTATAAGGTTAATTCAATTGAAATGGAGGCGTTATCATGATAACGATTGATGATTTTAATAAGTTGGATATACGTATCGGAACTGTAACGAAAGCAGAACCTTTTCCTGAGGCGCGCAAGCCTGCTATTAAATTAGAAATTGACCTTGGAGAGATGGGGGTGAAGTGCTCATCAGCCCAGATCACGAAAAGATACGAACCGGAACAGCTAATCGGACGGCAAGTCGTGGCAGTCGTAAATTTTCCGCCGATGCGTATTGCAGGTTTTAAATCTGAAGTATTGGTCATCGGCGGCGTTCAAGAAGATGATGATGTTGTGCTTTTAGGGCCGGATGCCCCGGTGGAAAATGGTACAAAAATCTCGTGAGTTGCTATTATTTAGGATAAAGAAGCTACTAAAGAGAATACGGACATACACTGAAGCATTATTATTACGTCCCGTCGTAAAGTTTAAAAACAGGCCACATGGGAAATATACCTTTTAGCAGAGATATGAAATACATACATATTGATGTTACTAGACAAGCAGTCCTAAATAAACTGTACGGGAGTGAAAAAATATGCTTAAACGTATGGCCATCCTCTTTCTTATGATGGGGATAATGACAGTGGCAGCATGTAGTACAACAACCCAGGGTGACCATGTTGCGCGCAAGCATTCTACAATAGCAAGTAAGTCTATTGATCGTGATAAAACGGAGGAAGAAACAAGCAGGCATAAGCAATTACCAATGAAACCTTTTAAAGCGATTGAGCCACCGGGAAATGCGAAAGCTTTAGGAGAGAATGATTCAGACGAAGAAAATGAACGGATGCCAAAGAAAGAAGCCCTTGGAGAGGAAGTCAAAAGGTCAGTTCCACTTGGTCAAACTTTAGAACAAGGTAAAGCGGATCACACAAATGGTCCGTTGAAAAATAACAGACTGGTTGCTTTCTATGGCACGCCGAAGTCCGAGGATATGGGTATTCTAGGAGAGGACCCTCCTGAAGAAATGATGAAAAAGTTGAAAGCGCAGACCGCAGCCTATTCAAAAGCTGACCCTGATCGACCAGCTGTACCAATGATTGAATTAATAGCGACCATTGCACAGCGCACGCCGGGGCCTGATAACTTATACGTCAGTAAACCCTCGAAGGAAGTAATAGAAGAATATGCGGAGCTGGCAAAAGAAAATGATGCATTATTGCTATTGGACATTCAATTGGGACAGGCGAACGTCATGGATGAACTGAAAGAAATTGAGCCTTACTTGAAATTGCCATTTGTCCATTTGGCGATTGACACGGAATATAGTGTTGAAGAAGGCGAAATCCCTGGTGAAGACCTAGGAGAAGTTGATGGAGCAGACGTGCAGGAAGCTGTCGAATATGTAGACAAGATGGTAGTAGAAAATAATTTGCCTGATAAAATGGTACTTGTCCATCAATTTGGAAATGGCATTGTGAAAAACAAGGATCAAATAAAACCTACGAAACATGTTGAAGTGCCATTAAACTATGATGGGTTTGGTGATTCGGCAGACAAAATGAGCGCATATGGAAAATTAGTACGCGATCAGCCAATTCAGTATGGCGGCTTCAAACTATTTTACAAGAACGATGAACCCCTTCTCTCACCAGAAGAAGTTTTAAAACTTGATCCTGCCCCCGCTATTATCAATTATCAATAGAGCTGGGCAGAGAGGTAGCAATGTTGGGGCTAGCAACGCCCCAGATGCCTCCTATTTTAACTACTGTGCTATATTACTTTATTTTTTCCCTGAATGATCAGGCATTCTCTTCATGAACAATACGCCTAAAAAGAACAATCCAAGATAACCAAATAGTGGATATAGTACAGAGAGTAATTGTCCATAGCCAATCTGACTAATGAAAAAGACGATCAGTAATATAATCAGTACTGCATGTTTATATTTCAGCTGGAAACTGCCACTTAATTGTCGTGTTACCCCATACACATTGGCCACAACCGTGTTAAAAATCTCCCCATAAATGACAAGTAAAAATAAAATGTGAATCATACTCCCGAATTGCTTCACAATCTCTGCCATGGGAATTTCGAATAAGAAACTTTCTGGGTGTACAGATAATGATAAATGACTGAGTAACAAAATAAGAAATAAACCAAGTCCCCCGAGAAACCCGCCCCATTTTAGTACATGTTCATCTTTTATTTCCTTACCTAAAGGCACAAGGACAACCATTGCAGTGACAATATTAAAAGATGCATATGTAAATGGCGAGGTGATCCAAAACAGATGATCGGGCAATGTATCAAATAAAATAGATCCTAGCAATTGAAATGGTTGATCATCAAATACCGAAATAAAAACAAATAAACCGAAGAGAATGATTAAAGGAACAATGTAAGCATTAATCGCAAATAGCCCCTTTAGTCCATTCAACACAACAAGATAGCAAAGCACAAGTGTGGAGATGATCCCTATTTGGTGTGGAACCCCTAATTGCTCTTGAAAAACTGCCCCGGCTCCGGATAGCATAACAGAAGTTACTGAAATAACAATGATAAAAATAATAACATTAACCAATTTCCCCCACTTATGACCAAATAAATATGCATTAAATTCTTTATAGGAATAGGCTTCAATACGTGCTGAAATAATCATTATTTTCGTTCCAAACAGGATTAACAAATAACAGCTAATAACAACGCCAATTGTTCCGACCGCTCCAAATTGGCTAAAGAATGTTACAATTTCCTTTCCAGTAGCAAAACCCGCCCCAACAACCGTCCCTATATATGTTGCTGCAACAAGCAATATCGATGTCCACTGTTTCATCCATCATTCCCCCTAGACCCATGTATATGATCATCAACGGAAGAAAAGACAAGCATTTTCCATATGAACTCTAAAGTTAATTTCAGAAATTGGAGTTAAGTGAATCATGAAAACATGATAAACTTGAAAAAAGGGGGGGGGAAACGAAATGAATCCTGATGATATGGAAGAAGGTGTTAACCAAGAGATTGATCGTACGAAACGTAGGGTGAAAGTATATCAACTAGAAGAAGGGACATAAAAGAGCAGAGAAAAATTCATCATAATTGTGCCAACGTTGACATGCTTTTTACGGCTGAGTGATAGGAATCACCCAGTAAATGATAGGTAGATTACCACCTTACCCCTTACATATCTAGGTGATTAATTTAAATAGCGATACGTATTTTAAATTACAAATGTTATACTTGTTGTACTTATTTAAGTGAAATTCAATCAGAACTGACTGTAACAACTTTTAAAATATTGAATATTTGAAATTAATTTGAGATGAAAGCGTAACCTTAGTTCTGTTGTAATGAACAATAATAAACGAATGGGAGATATCAATGTACAAAAAAGAAGATCTAATTCATGACTTTGAAAACTTTAATTGCTATGTAACTTCGTTAAAGATAATGGAGGAAACTCTTTTCTTTAAGCCAATTGCTGAAGGGAAATGGTCTACTGCTGAGATTATCAGTCATATATCATTTTGGGATAAATACATACGTGAAGAAACGTTGCCGCAAATGAAAATAAATGCTGTCATCGAAAGTATTGATTTTGACACACTGAACAATCAAGCAGCAAATTACGCATTATCTGGAGTATCTCAGCAGCATTTACTTCATAAACAGCTAGAAGAAAGAACGCTGCTTGTATCTGAATTAAGGAAAAAGAATGAGGAAGAATTTTTTGCTACATTTTCATTGAATGGGGAAGAAGTGGATCAGTATTCAGGCTACCCACATTCCATTTTTAATTATATAGCGACGTTTATATGGCATGATAATCATCATAAGCAGCAAATTGATGGGTTTTTGAAAGAAAAAGGGGCGGCATTGAAAGTGCGTAATAACAGCAATATAGAAAGGTGATCGTCATCATCATTCTTCCATGGTGACTAGCGTAAAATAACACGACAATCTTGTGTTAAAGATACTTATTACATATTGCAGGCCTCAATTAGCGGGTGCTTTAGTCGAACAATCGTAAGCCGAAGTGGGGATAACTGGATTTTTGACTATAGGGGGGAAGAAATGTTTAAAGTAAATATTGATTCAGAGAATCATCTTTCTATATTAGAACCGAGGCACGCAAAGGAATTGTATCAAGTAATAGATAACAGTCGTGAAAGTATAGGGAAATGGCTTTCTTTTCCTAAGAAAACAATAAAAGTTGATGATTCAGTAACATTCATAGAAAAATCTTTAAAAAGACTATCCGATAATAATGGATATTGGGCAGGTATTTGGCATAATGGCAGTATTACTGGTTCCATAGGATTCTTATATATTGATTGGAGTGCCAAAAAAACTGAAATTGGTTACTGGCTGGGAGATAGATTCACAGGTAAAGGTCTGGCAACAAAGGCAGTAAAACAATTTATTAACCACGCATTTAATGATTTAGATTTGAGAAAAGTTGAAATTAACATTGCAAGCAAAAACTTAAAGAGTAGGGCAATACCGGAAAGACTTGGCTTTAAACAGGAAGGCATTATTCGTAATTATGAATACTTAAATGGTGAATATCAGGATAGAGTTATTTATGGTTTATTAAAAGAAGAATGGAATCTAACGGATACTTAACTCAGTTCTTATTAACCATATAAACTTACATGGGAAATAGCCATTCGCTCCAATGGTGATGGTGCATTCTTAGATTTGGTCGACACGACTTCAAGAGCGAGGGTGAGTGGGCAAGTGCGAACTTTTCTCATGAAGCCAATATTTCTTTTTAAATTAACGGATGCAAAAGGTGGAGAAGGCTTAATAGAGCTATTATGTGAATTTGGGGTGATGTGATGGGACAATATTATATTGCAGTAACATATGATGTTTGCGAACATAATAATCTATATGAATACATGAATGAATATCATTTAGACTTATCTATTGATATGGATAAGCAAATAAGGGAATTTGCAAAAATGGATGTTGCTCCCATCGTAAAGGTCTATGAATCAGATGCAAGTGACCCTGGAGAGTTCATATTGTACAAAGAATATAAATTTAAAAAATATGAATGTGGTTGTAATCAATAGCTTTAGTTCAACTAATTGGCGCTTTTCTTTAACAAGAAAGTGCACTCCTGTAGCGATGATAACCCAGTTTTCTTAAATATATAATCTAATGAAAAATATTGGAAGAGTATGGTGAGTGAATTTCCTTCTTGAGTTAACGATATGAAATGCCTAAGAGTATGTACAGTATTCAAATGCGACAGGGGATTTTTTATGAAAAAAACACTAGTATCAATCGCGGTTTTATTTACCACAGCATTATTGCTTATGGGGTGTAGTGATGATAATCAAGGTGAAAACAGTAATAAAACAGACAGTTCACCTGGGAACCTCTCTGCTGCTCAATCAGAAAAAGATAATGATATAAAAGAAAATAAGCAAACAGATAAAAAAGAAGACGATTCAGAGTCGGAGGAATCTGATACGGATGATTCTGGCAAATCTCCTTCACAAGAAGATAGCGAAAATACAAATGGCCAATCCGAAAGCGAAGAGAGTGAAGGGCTATCTGAGTATTCGACTGAAGAAATCGAATACGCTCGTGTTTGGTTACAAATTGTAGGGAATAAAGATATAGGAGAACTAAATGTCAGACATATTTCGGTCAGTGAACAAGTCAATCCCTATGATGATGACAGCGTCAATTATCCAGAAGACGTTATTGCATTAGATGGTAAAAGTATGGCAGTTGGCGTAGTAACTTATAGCGGTAACGAGGATGGTACGATTAATTTATATAATGTTCCTTCACATTGGCCTAGTTACAAACAGATAGATGAATCTATGGAAGAATATACAGGGGATATCATTGAAAACACAGAGGAGGTTTACATTGATCCGGGTGATGATGAAGAAATTATAAAGTTAATTGAAAAAATAAATGTTCAGAGTTAAGCAATCGGACGCGCTAATGGAATTAGAGAGTGCTCTTTATAACTCGGGCCATTTAATTGAACAATAAAAAACAACCCGCAAATGGGCGTTTTTGCAGAATAACGTTAAAGCAGATTAAAAACAGGTTTAACGAAAGAAGGAGATAATTATATGTTGGGTTATTATAGTAAGCTCTCTTCGGAGGTATATGATATAGACAAGTATGTTGGTCTATCATTTGGAGATGTCGAATTTTATAGCGCCAGATTAGCATCTTGTACAGGTAATATTCTCGAACCCGGAGTAGGTACGGGGCGCATTCTTATTCCGCTATTGGAAAAAGGTCTGAAAGTTGATGGCTTCGATGTTTCCGATGAAATGTTAAAAATATGCCGAAATAATTGTGAAAAAAGAGGGTTGAATCCAAAGCTATTTGAAGGAAAAATGGAATCAGTTTCATTGGAAACGAAATATGAAGCTATCATCGTACCAACTGGAACATTTTTGTTGCTACATAAAAGGGAAGATTCTCTTAATGCTTTAAGAAATTTCTATAATCATCTTTCTGACGGTGGCAAGCTCATCATAGACATCTTTATGCAAACTGACTTGACGGTTGGTGATGTATCGACTAGAACTTGGGAAGTCCAGAATGATAGGATGATCACACTGGAAAGTAAGATAGTTGAAGTCGATTATGTCAGTCAATATACAATATCTCATAACCGGTACGAAAAATGGAATAATGGCGAATTAACACAGACAGAACTAGAACGATTTCCACTTCGTTGGTATGGAATTGAAGAGTTTAAAATGATCCTCGAACAGATTGGTTTCGAAGATATAATTATCTCATCAGACTACAAGCACGGAAAGTATCCTACAAATTCAACCCAGACAATAACATTTGAAGCTGTTGCGAATAAATAAATCATCCGAAAATGGGCGCATTAATGGAATAAAGTTCTGCGCTCGTTTTACGTATAAGGGCCAGGTTGTTTTAAAAGGAGGTTCTTATGAGAAAAATTATCCTCATTGGTTCAGGTGGCTCAGGGAAATCGACATTAGCCAGGCAATTAGGGAATAAGCTTAAATTAAATGTATATCACCTTGATGCATTATTTTGGAAGCCAAATTGGGTTGGAGTCACAAAGGATGAACAGAGAAAAGTTCAATATGAATTAGTAAAAAAAGAAAAGTGGATTATTGATGGAAATTATGGTGGAACGATTGATATAAGGCTTAATGCAGCAGATACAATAATATTCCTTGATGTCAATAAAACAATCTGTGTTTATCGTGCTTTTAAAAGAATGTTGCAATACAGAAATAAAACCAGACCAGATATGGGAGCTGGTTGCGAGGAAAGGTTTGACTTCGGCTTTCTAAAATGGATATGGAATTATCCGAAGACAAAAAGACCGGAAACTTTGAAGAAGCTAGAGCGATTATCTAAAGAAAAACAAATCATTATTTTAAGAACGCCTAAACAAATTCAAAAGTTTTTAGAAGAATTGTAATGAATTTTTACAATTCATTCCTTAAGTGGGTGCTTTTTCTTAATAAGGAAAAATGCACAAATTACATATAGGTCCATTTTATGGAATGAGTTATGTTAAAATTGAATCAACTTAAAAGCGAAAAAAGAGGGTTATAATATGAGCATAACTTTGGAAATTGTGCGTACTGTACTACCTGTTGTAATAGTGGGTGCGATTGCGGTATTTGTAGTTTTAAGAATGAAAAATAAATATAAGAAAGGTACCCTTGGTAAGAAAAAATCAAAAGGTGCTCAAAATTTATTAGATAGTTTAATACCATTCGGAATGATGATTGGTTGTGCTGTTGCTGTACTCCTAAGCATAATTTTCCCGATTCCCCTACTATCTACAATTGTATGGGGACCTGGGATAGGATTATTATTTGGATATTTTGCTTATGAAATTTATAGCAAAAAGGAGAAAGTTATTAGTAAATAGCTATCTTCCAGAAAAGGGTATGAACTGAATAAGTATTTGCCACAATATGGCTTCAAGAATCGGGTCATTTTGCAGAACAAGGTATTACAAAAAAAGGGGTAGTTATTATTGATGCTTTTAGGACCTTTGCTAATGTCACTTATACCGGGGATTGTTATATTATTGGTTACGTGGTGGTTCAAGAAAATGAACTTTTCTTTATTTGTACGAATAATGCCAGGAATATTTACAGTTATCGCTTCAATTATTCTGTTCTATATTGGTTTAGTAAATATTAGGGGATTTGAAGGTTCCGCCTATGGGATTTTGGCTTTCTATTTGATTGTTCTTGCAGTAGTGTCTCTTGTTATAGTAAATAAAAAAACAATTAGTAAGAACTAGCAATTAATTTGTTTCCATCTATTTGTTTTGTTCAAGAATCGGGCGCAGTTGTTGAAGAAGCATTGTGCCAGAATAGGGCCAGATTGCGTAACAGTAAGGGGAAGGAAGATGTATATATGCTGATTCTTTCGGATATTTTAAATGCAATAGCAAGCGTATTGCTCATTTTTAGTTCAGTTTTCTATTTTCGGCATTTACATAAAACTAAAAGACAAAGGAAACTTACACCATTTGAATTGACAATGTACATAGTTGTACAGCTTGCATATGTTCTTTTTGCAATCAGTTTATTGATTGGAGTATTTTTTAGATAGAAATTGTTCAGCAATCGGAGCAGATTGTTTAAGAATAAAAGCTAATTAAAATATTAGAGGGGATTGTAAATGAAGAGCAAAAATGAAAAAACAACAAAGGATACTTATCTAGCGGTTGGAGCTGGTATAGGTTTGGTTTTCGAAATAACAATTGGAACAGCAATTGACTCAAATAAAACTAAAAAAGAATAATATATGCCGTTTACATTCGCTAACGCGCGTATTTATTTTAAAAAATAGGAAAAAAACATAACGAGAAATAACTGGTTGACCATATAATACGATCGGCGCGATTGTTGTATAGATTAAATTAGGAGGTGCTTTTTATACAATAGGTAACTTAAAGCCAAGTAGTCTCAACTTTGGCTTAGTTATTAATGTGATAATATTTTCTTATTTAGTGATCGAGATTTACTCAATTTATAAAGGGGGAAGGACAATTGAAAAGGTTTTCTTTATTTTTTCTAGTTATTTCTGTCAGTTTAGTTCTAACTGCTTGCGGAGGGGATTCACCTGAAAACAACTGGGTTTTAGAAAAGAGCAGGGTCGGGGATTTACCAGAAGTTGAAGATTATGTAGCGGGTCTCCAGAATAACCCTGATACAAGAGGATTTAAAGTATTTACAATATCAGAAGGTAAAAAAATGGTTGTTGTATCAACTGGAAATGCGGATAAATCATTGGAACTAGATGATGTGGTAGTAGATTCAGGAGATACTAAAATTATTATAGATGAGATGGAAAAGAAAAATGAAGAGGATAACCCGTATATAATGATAGGCCTAGGCGCCATAAAGGGTGAGCTTTTTGTACAGAGCGCAGATGAGAACGGTTTTGACGAACTTTAAATAGATTTACTAAAAATAATAGCTTTTTGAAAAATAGAAGGAGTCTTAAAACAAACGAGTGTGATTCCGGAATAAAAATAATTTCCGATGTTGAAACAATCGGGACCATTTAAAGGAATCTGGACATATTGTTTAATAATTATTTTGAGGTGATGTAGTTGTTTGTAAAGGGCCTAAACCATTTTTTGTTTTCTGTTTCTAATTTGGAAAAATCCATAAAGTTTTATCAAGATGTATTTGATGCTAAATTACTAGTTAAAGGAAAAAGCACTGCTTATTTTGATTTGAACGGCATGTGGCTAGCTCTTAATTTGGAGAGAGACATTCCTCGTAATGAAATCAGGCAATCATACACTCATGTTGCTTTTTCAGTTGAAGAAGCTGAATTTGATAGTATATATAACAAATTAGAGAAATTGGGTGTAAATATCTTAACTGGTCGTCCTAGAGATGAAAAGGATAAAAAATCTATTTATTTCACTGATCTTGATGGCCATAAACTCGAATTTCATACTGGTACTTTGCAGGATAGATTAAATTATTATAAGCAAGAAAAACCCCATATGGATTTTTATGTGTAAGAGGAATATTACAGTAACAGGAGCGATAATAGAGCCATCGTTATTGTGTTGAATTTAGCAGTGAGTATTGTAAATAAACCCGGAGTGCAAAAAAATGTTGAGAAATTCGGTAATAGCTGCATGCTAGACCGACCTTTTAAACGTGGTTTCTTGAATCCAGAGGTAGGAAATAGTCTGACTTAGGGGTAGGTGATAAAGGCGTGTTGTTTATTGGAAGGTAAATAATTAAGTAACAGATCTTGCAACAGTAAATCGTAATTATGGACTAAGTATTTACTACATAAAAATTCGGGCGGTTACGCAGGTTTTACGTTTCTAGGCATTATCGAAGAAAAGCTTTATCCAAATACTACGCATCACTTAAAACTTATATGATTATGAGTGTTAAGCTAACGGGCGCTTTAACGGAATAAAGGTTATGGTTCAATCGGTTCAGATTGTTGTGCAGCCATAATAAAATTAGGGGGGAGTGTTTATATGCGAAAGGAGTTTGTTTTAATGTGTTGTTCTATTGCTCTTCTATTCTTGGTTAGTGCTTGCGAAAGCAAAAAAGACAACGCGGTGAAACTTGGAGAGGAATTTATTAAGGAATTATACAATGTTGACGATCCAAATGTGAATGCAAACGAGATGAGCACTGAACAGCTCATTGAGGTTCAAAGTGAATTTTCAACGTATTTCACGGAAAAGGGATTTAATGAACTATCAAGCAAAAGGCTTTTTTTAATACCAACGGAAGTGGCATTTGGACTTAATAACACGATTTTTGTACAGAATATTGCGCTAAAAGAAGACCGTGATCAAGCAAAAGGAAAATCACTTTATTTTGACCATTCTTCCACTTTGATATTTACAGATCAAGACGGAAAAAAGGTAGACGAGGTGGAAATAAAGGGGCAGATGACTATTGTAGATACAGAAGATGGATCAAAAATTGATCGATATTATGATGGAGAGAACCTAATGGATATGTTGGATCCTATAAAGTGAAGTCATTCTATACCACAATAGGGATATTTAACGGAATAAAATCGAGTACATTATGAAAAAAAGTCAGGAGTGATTGTATGAAAAAGTTAAATTGTAATTCCTGTGGTAGAGAGATTAAACCAGGTGAATTTATGGCAGTATTAGCGAAGTCTCCTACAAAGGAATATTTTGGATAATCGTGATTTTCTTATTGCTTACGCATCAAATGGACTTTGCTCCATAATGCTACAAATGGGGGCATTTGCAGAAGAACAAAATTGCTCTAAGATAGTTCAAATCAGCGGATTGGAGTGTAGTGTATGAAAAGAGATATACGTCTATCCGAAAAATTCTTAGTTTTGGGATATATCTTTATACTTCTATTTATGATTGTACAAGATTTGGTTCCTTTGGGTGCATTAAATGATATTGAGGCTATTGCTTCAGTAGAGTCGTTTAACGAAATAATAGTTACAATGCTTATTGGTGCAGTTCAAATATTACTTATATTAGGTGGAGTGCTCTTATTTATAGGTAAAAGATATCCTCTTTTGGTAAGAATTTGGCTACTTGTTCATCCTACGTGCATTTTATTAGGAGCAATCATGTCATGGTGGATCCCATATCTTTTAGGGACTGGTACAGAGGAAAAAGTAGAAAGATTCAATATTATGTTTGGGAATACACATTCTTTTCTACCGATCATGAACGGAATAGTACCGAATACACTCCACACTATGTTTCATTTGGTGCTGCTAATTTGTATCATTTTAACCAGCTATGTTTTTTTAACCAGTCGAGATAAGGATAATAGAATTGTAGAGAATAAGGCCCGTGTTATTCATTAATCGGATCAGATTGCATAAGCGTTATTTTTCCATATTACAGAACAAGGAGTGATTAAAATGCCTCCTTGTAAGAACTGCTATAAAAAATGGAGTTGGAAACAAACTTTTAAAGGTTTTTTACATTAGGTGGAGATATGAAGTGTACATATTGTAATGAAATGCAATATTATTCTTTACGATCAATTAACGGAATAACTTATTAGGGGGCTGAAAAATTTGGGTAGAAGATATTTTCAAGGAAAATTTTTATTTCTTAGAATAGTGACTACGCTTCTCATACTCTTGTTTTTAACGATGCCATATTTTAGTTCGATATCTCATAGTGTAAGCACATTTTTAATACTTATAACGTTAATATTATTTTTCGTGGTAGACTACTTATTTGCTAAAGCAACTCTGAAAGATAAATGATATAAAACATATTTATTGATAAGGATTTTATATTAAAGTGAATGTTTTTTCCTTACGCAAATGGGTGCTTTAATCGAACAATCAAAGGCCGGAATCGGGGCAGCTTGTTTAATAGTGTGTTAAATTTTAATCAGATAAGTATGGATATCAACAGGTTTAAGATCAGTACACCAGTAGGAGGGATAAAATAATATGACGAATGAAAAAGGCAATGTGGGTGAGTTGAAAGGTTTTCTGTTAAATCTTAGCCAGTACTCCAAAAAGAAAAAGGGCTTTGCTAATGAATTGAGAAGATTGATGATAACCATTGGGTTGTTTTTAATTATGCAGCTAATCTTTATTGTTATTGACGGGACATTTTTGGAACCGAACTTAAACAGAATGGGTAATTTTGCAGCTGGCATAGCAGAAAATATGTTTTTTGAGAAATGGTTTGTCTTATATGATAATCTAATTTTTAAACTTATCACAGCAATTGCGATACTTCATATACTTTATGTTTTAATCAAAACTGTAATTATTGGACTTAAAGAAAAGGATACGAAACTAAATTAAGAAATCGGGCGCGATAACCGAATAAATATATGCCATAATATGGCTATTATTGGTTGAAGTTACAAAAGGAAATAGTCCTGTTAATACATGCTGCAGAAACTAAACACGATATAAAGTCAGTTAATTAAAAAGTATAATGTATGTGCACTACATCTATGCAAAGATAGTTAATAAATTTGCAGAATCTAGAAAAATCCAAGAATATTTGGTAATAACTCTTGTCGCACAGACTATAGCTGAGTAAGGAATATCAATAGGATCAAACATAATATACAGGGGAGTTATGTTTATGATGAAAAACCTAAAGGGCGGGCAACATCCTGCAATATTGCTGACAACGATTGGAATATCAAATATCGGAGATTTTATCCACTTAGTAGCTATAAATATCTTGGTTTACCAACTTACTGGTTCTGCCGCAGCAGTTGCGGGGCTTTGGATCATCGGACCATTAACTAATATTGTTACAAAGTTTTGGACCGGAAGTTTCATTGATTATCGAAGTAAAAGAAGCGTAATGGGAGCAACTTTTATCCTGCGGGCATTGTTCATCTGTTTTATTCCATTTGCACATAATATGTTGTTAATCTATGGGATTCTCGTAATTTTAAGTGTTGGTAAAGCCTTTTATAACCCGGCATCTATGACTTATGTTGCCATTCTAATACCGAGGGAAAAAAGAAAACGCTTCAACTCTATTCGATCATTTGTTGATTCCGGGGCTTTTATTATCGGACCGGCCATTGGAGGAATGCTGATCTTATCAACCTCAGTTGAAGCTACCTTATGGATGAATGCCATATCCTTCGTCCTGGCAGCCATATTGTTATTATTCCTTCCCGAAAAAGATAACATTGATAAAGAGACTATCCCGACATTAACCGTTTCACAGGTCATAAATGACTTTACGGTCGTTCAAAAGTTCATGAAGAACAATAAGTATGTGACTTTTATTTACCTAGGTTTTATTATGATTATGATTTTTTCTTTTGCGATGGACGCCCAGGAAGTCGTTTTTATGCAACAAGTGATTGGTCTTTCGGAGTTTGAATACAGTTTAGTGATGAGTATTACGGGCATTGGAGCTGTTACAGGAGCAATTCTTTTGTCGATCTTTTCCAATAAACTATCGCTGCGTTATATGATTGTAATTGGTCTGATTATGTGGACGATTGGATATGTGATATACGCATTTTCTTGGTCGTTTGCATCTATTATTGCTGGGTTTATTATTTTAGGTTTTTTTAATGTCCCACTGAACGCAGGGATCATGACTTTTTATCAAAATAGTATTCCTATAGAAATCATGGGAAGAGTGACGAGTATTTTCCAACTTATTCAAAGTGCTGTTCAAGTTGTGTTTATTCTAGCGATTGGTGTAACGGCAGACCTTATTTCTCTACGGATCACAATTGTTGCATTATCAATTTTCATGTTACTATCAGCGATTATTTTTGCTATTTCAGTGTTAAGGGAAGATAAAAAGTTATTTTATCGTGAAGATGATAACAACGATGAATTTAGTGCAGAAGTAAAATAAAATGGATGCTACTTAAGAGTCGATAATATTGTTAATTAACCTTCCTTTAAGGTTAGGTTGACGCTTGGCATGTAAAGAGATTCAATAGAAATAGATCTTAAACAATTGGGCAAGATTGTTGAAAATTTGAGAGGTGGAATAATGAATGATTTTTATGCAGCATTAAATTATGTAAATAAAATGATTTACGAGCCAAATGACTTAACTGTAAAGTCGGTTAAAGAAGAAAAGCAAAATTCTAAGTATGGTGCTGGTATATTTCGATTATCTTCGAGAACAGTTCGTTTTAGAGTTGCAAATATAACCCCCACCAAAGTAGGGCGGTTTGTTGCATTTTGGGAAAAAGATGAAAATAATAAAAACCAAGCCTTTACATATGAGGAAGCACCTGATTTATTAGTTATAACTACTTTTAAAAATGATAGTGAGTTTGGACAATTTATTTTTCCAAAAGAAATTCTTTTCAAACAGAATATTCTTAGTTCCACTTCAACAAAGGGGAAAATGGCAATAAGAGTTTATTCTAGCTGGGATAAACCGACTAGTAAGCAAGCAATGAAAACTCAAAAATGGCAGTTGCCTTATTTTGTTGATATGAGTGATCCGAGTGAATTACCCATAGACAAAATAATAGAACTGTATTCGCTTTAATCCTATGCAAATGGGCGCTATTCTTGAATAAGAATAAGCGCCAATATGTGCAACGATCGGGCCAGTTTGTTACATTAACGGGCGCAATTAAGGTATAAATAAAAGCATTTTTACGATTTGTATCAAATGAAAATGGTTTAAAACCTATATCCTAGTCGCTTAATTGTTCGTTGCAACATAAAGTTGCGTAAAAGCAGGAAGGATTCAAATATTTCCCAAGAGGAGTTAGCGTTCCAACTCCAAGTATCTCGTCAGGCGATAAGCAAATGGGAAAACGATAAGGGTTATCCTGAAACTGAAAAAATTATTAAAATGAGTAAAATTTTCAATGTGACACTTGATTATCTACTAAATGAGTCCACAGCCTCTAATGAACAAATCAATCATAATAAAGAAGCTTTTTATGTTAATCAAGAGATGGCAAGTGGTTATCTGTTACACCAAACATTGAAATACAGAAAGATGGCTTGGGCGATTGCATTGTTATTAGCAGGAACATCCTTTGTATTTTTATTCCAAGAAATAGATGTTCTTTTATATGTGATGATTATGATTGCTTCAATTGCTCTGTTTGTTTCAATTCTTTTATCTGGAAATCCATATTCACAACTAAAGAAAGAGCCTTTATTGTTTGATAAAATGGTTAAAAAAGAACTTGCAACCAATTATATAGAAAAAAGAAAAACGTACAATCCTTTTATTTTGGTCAGTATCATTCTTTTTGGTGTCAGTTTTTTTATGCTACCTTTGTTGATTAGCTTTGAAGCTTTTAATGATTTAGAAGATATGATATTAGCCATAAGTATGATTCTAGCTGGATCATCTGGTTATCTTTTTGTTTATTTACTAGGAATGCTTCAAGCATATCGTTTCCTGGGAAAAGGTGAAAATATTTAAGTGGAAAATTCCTTATAGACGATTAAAGAACGTTGAAAAGATGTTATTTTTTATAAAGGGGTATATTTATTATGAAAAAGAATCCGTTTATGTTTTTGTTGACCGTTAGCTTAGCAATTTTACTGATGGGTTGTGGTTTAGGGAAAGAAAAGGATGATAGCAGTATTGTAGATAGCTTAGGGGAAATACAAAAGATTGAAGTGATCGCAGCGGACAGTTCCGATGTTATTATAACAATTTCAGATGACGATGATATTGGGAATTTCGTTGATGCATTAAAAATTGAAGATTGGGATTCAGCTGATATCCCTTCAGAAGCAACTAAAGGAGAAAGATTTAAAATGTATCAAGTGGATACCATTAAACAGGGTGAATCAGCGAATAACAAGGATTTAAATAGGGTTGCTACTATGACATCATACAAGGATGTTCCTTATATTGAATTTAGCCTGAAAAACTTTTCACTCGATTTTAAGGTGCCGGAGGAAGTTTACGAATACTTAAATTCAATGCAATAATAATTACCGCAAACGGGTGCGATTATCGAATAAGATTGGCTTCTAGTGTTAAGGGGAGGAATTACTATGAAAGACTTAACTACTCTGCTTCAGCAGGCAGAGAATACTTTTAACTCATTATCATTAGGCGAAATTATCTTAATAGTAGTACCTGTTTCGATGGGTGTTACTTTTATCTATTTAATCACTAAAAGTATTTTTAATACATTTTTGTATTACCTTTCAAATAAGGAATAGTCTTTTCTCGCTCCTCAATCAGGCCATTTAACTGAATAAAGGGTGAACAAATTTAAGGGGTGATGTTATTTATACACTAATATTTGTGCTGTTATATGTTATTGCACTTCCTCTGACAACGCTGATTCACGAAATAGGTCATGCACTAGCACTCGTATGTTTAACTAAAGAAGGCGTGGCAAAGATCCATCTAGGTGATTTTAGTGACGCCAATAAAGAGAACTTTCGAGTTGGAAGAATCCACTATCATATGAAGTGGGGAATGGCTGGTATTTGTTATTACGAGAAGCCCAGCGGTATGACAGCATTTCAAAGAGTGATGACTTCGCTGGGCGGGCCGTTATTATCGGCTTCTTTTACTATCATTTTATTTTTACCTTTTTATTATCAGCCTTTTAACGATTATATTAATTTCTTTATAACTGGTATGTTTTGGATGAATCTCATTCAATTTATCGTAACAATCATTCCAATGGTTTATCCAAAGTGGTGGGGTCCCTATGCAGGTTATACTTCAGATGGTTATAACGCACTGAAGGTTTTACAACGTGATAAGTAACTTATCGTTGCATATGAACTAACCAACCTTTGGAAAGAATGTACCGCAAACGGGTGTGTTAACTTCTGATTTTAGATAAAAATTAGTAAATAATCAGGCCATTTTGTTGCATAAAATTCATTTTAGTTTGGGGAATGGAAGGAATGATAATGTGAAAAAAAGATGGGTATCTTGGTGGATCGCTAACATTATTTGGATTATTATTTTTGCAGTAGGTACAGTTGTTATTTGGACAAGAGAGGTTGATGGCGCTGGTGTTACTCAAACACCCGAACTAAAATTAGTTGCATTTATAGTTTTATTAATTGCGTTTATACTTCCTATAATTATTCAAGTTGTATGGCTAATTGTTAATTTAAGAATTAGAGCAGTAACAGATAAGTAATCGGGCGTTATAGCTTAATAGTTATTCTATAAATGGCGGGACTATTTCTTTTTGATACAGCTAAAAAAGATATATAGGAGATGGAGAAAAGATGATAAAAACAATGTCACATATGCCAAAAGGATATGTATGCCCATTTTGCCAAGTCACTTCGGGTTTGGATGTACCCGATAAAGGAACAAAACAAGATGATGTGATATTCCAAAATGATTATGTAACTGCTTTTATAGCTAGTAAATGGTGGCCAAACAATAAAGGACCTATCCCGGCTACCTTAAGCATAAAATCTATTTTAAATAGGTCAACCAGAAATGACTGGTTAACACTATAATACGAACGGGCCTATTGTTGGGGAATATTTTCACATAATAATAAAATTGATTAAAAAGAAGGTACTATATTGGATATTGTTACTGAGAAATTAATATACATAGCTTTATTTATTTTTATTATTCATTCTATTGAAACGCTCGCTTATGCTGTAAGGTTATCGGGTGCAAGGGTAAAGATGATTGCTTCGGCTTTATCTCTTTTTAATATAATGGTGATGGTTTCAAGATTGGCAAATATGATGCAGCAACCTTTTACAGGGAGCTTAATCGATACTGCGCCAAGTAATAATGCACAAGAGTTTGTGGCAGCGCAGTTTCGCTTTCTCATAGGGGCATCCACAGTTGGAACAATTCTTGGGATACTTTTACTTCCCACTTTTATAGCCCTTTTTTCAAGAGCAATCATTCATTTATCCGAAGAGAAAGGTTCTGTTCCATCTTTATTTAAAAGATTATTTTCATTACAGTACATAAAACGCAGCATAACACATTTTAATTTACCAAAGTTTTCATACCTAAAAGATACTAGAATCAAAGATATTCCAATAAGATTATTTTTGGTGAATATGATAATAACTGCAATATATACAATTGGTGTGTTGTCTGCATTATATGCAGCATTACTAACACCTGAACGTTCGTCAACAGCTATTATGGCATCAGGTTTAATAAATGGTATGGCAACAATACTGTTGGTTATTTTTGTTGATCCAAAAGTCTCTGTAATTGCAGATGATGTTGTTAATCAGAGAGGAAGTTATCAATCACTTAAAAACATTTCCTTGATGATGGTTACATCAAGACTTTTAGGCACATTGTTGGCACAATTGTTCTTTATCCCTGGGGCAAAGTATATTGCTTGGTTCACGCAATTTATAGCTTAAAGTTATTCAACAAATGGGTGCGATAATGGAACAATAATCTGTGTCCTTTTACGTATAAGAACCAGATTGTGGATAATACAATTTTTTTAAAAAGGGGGGATTAAATGGGTGCACACAATAAAGTTTTGTATCGAGAAACACAACGGATACGGCAAATTTGGGTGTGGGCGCTGATTTTATTAAATGTTGTTTATATGTGGTATTGGTTCATTAAGCAAGTAATTTTTGGTGTGACTGTAGGAAATAATCCTGCATCAGATGCGGTTACAATTGTATTTTGGATGATTTTTGGAATTGTTCTTCCAGTATTTATACTTGGGGTAATAAAGTTGGTAATAGAAGTTCGTAGTGATGGCCTTTATATTCGTTTTGTACCTTTTCATTTTAAATATAAACAATTCCTTTTCAAAGATATACGTTATTATGAAAATATTACTTACAACTCACTAAAGCGATTTGGGGGATGGGGAATCCGTTTTAACCTAAAAGGTGAAACAGTCTATAGTTTAAATGGAAAGAAAGGGATAGAGTTAAAGTCGAAATATGACACAGTAGTAATCGGCACTGAAAATCCAGAAGAATTAAGAAAAGCAATGGATTTGACACTAAAAAATCAATGAAGTTAGTCTTCCACAAAATGGGTGCGATTATCGAATAAGATTGGCATCTAGTGTTAAGGGGAGGAATTACTATGAAAGACTTAACTACTCTGTTTCAGCAGGCAGAAAATGCTTTTAACTCATTATCATTAGGCGAAATCATCTTAATAGTAGTACCTATTTCGATGGTTGTTACTTTCATCTATTTAATCACTAAAACTATTTTTAATACATTTTTGTATTACTTTTCAATAAGGAATAGTCTTTTCTCGCTCCTCAATCAGACTATATTGTTGGAGATCAAGAAAAAGATTATCGTTATTTGGCCAAGTTAAAAGGGGGCATGAAGAATGTCTAAAACAATCCGTGATGAAATCAAAAAAGGTCGTAAGATGATTCAAAACGGTGATGGAGAAGGTTCGACTAGATTTTTTAAAAACTTAGTCAATAAGCACCCTGATTCCGCTGAAATAAATCTTTTCGCAGGGATGACTAATGACAATTTGGGTCAGGAGAAAAAAGCAATACCATTATATGAAAAAGCTATAGATTTAGGGCTCAATGACAAGAAAGAATTAAGGGATTGTCTGGTTAGTTTAGCATCTTCCTATCTAATTGAAGGCGACCATGAGAATTCTCTAAAAGCTATAGAAAAAGCCAAGGCTAAGTTTCCCAATGATCCCGTTGTTTCCTCGTTTCTTGCCTTAACGCTTTGTGAACTTAATCAAGCCGAAAAAGCAGTTAAAGAATTGGGAATTGCCTTATTGAAAGAGTCAGGGAACCCCGATTTTAAAAAATTTGAGAAGCCGCTGCGAGAATATTTTTCTGAACTAGATGTTTAAACAGTATGGTCTTGTATTGTTCCAGAATCGGGCAATCAATAGGAGCCCTCATTGTAGGTGGTTTTGGGAATCACGAGAGCCACCGCACCTTATAAGGCGTGTACGGTGCAAGTAGCTATTTTATTAAACTCAAATAAAGTGGAGCTGAATTCGAATTTACAGGGGGGGTTAGTTTGTTTAAGTATAATATTCCATTACCATTAATTCTTTTTGCATTTTTAACGATAAAGCAACTAATATTCAATAACACAGTCGAATGGGCTGATAACGTTGGTATTTCTGTTGCTACATTTTTATTTTATAATCTTTGGGAATGGACAAGTAAATCAAGTAAAAAAAATAAGGATGATTAGTTAAACAATCGGTCGCGATAGCTGAATAAATATGTGCAACAAAAGAGCCATATTGCTGAAGTTTCTCTCTAATATAATCTAATGATTAAATTTAAATATACGAGGATTGTGAAGGAAGGAGCTTAAAACAGTTGAATGAGGATTGGTGATTTCTAAATACAACATATTCGTTGAAGTTATCCAATAATCAAAGGGGGAGTAAAGGATTGGAAACAATTAATACACCAACACGTTGGAATTTAAATAACCTTCGGAATGGCCTTGACTCGAAAAAAATAAAAAAACATCTAGATAGTATTCAAGAAAAGTTATTTAAAATCGAATTAGGCTCAACATCAAATAATCTGAGTGAAGATGAACTGTTAACTCTATCAAAATTAATTAAGCAAATTGAGTCGGCAGAATCCTTCTATTACTGCTTAACTACAGAAAATATAGATCCTTCGTTTTTAACATTATTAAATGCGAACATCTCAACATTAAAAACCGAAGTTCGTTTAATTATATCTAATTCGCAAGAAACATGGAGTAATATGACCGAAGAACAGTTTGATGATTGGTTAAAAAATATTAGTCGAAAAAGTTTTATATCGGAAATAATGAAAAATGAGGAAAGGTCAAGAGAAGGAAAAATTATTTCAAGCTTTGCCAGTGAAACATCAAGCGGTCTTGAAGACATCTATGCACAAGTTCGAAAAAATTTCAAAGTAAGGGTTGATCTTGGCAATGGGGAGAACGTAATATCTTTTGCTGAAGCAAATAATTTAGCAATGTTTCACCCAAAGCTTCATAAAAGACTTCTTGTATTTAAAGAATTAAACGACACTTTAGAATCTCAAGCGAATGTCTTTGCTTCCATTTACAATCAAATGGTTGGAATAAGACTAAATGAAAACAAGATAAAAAAGGTAGATTACCTTGATGAATCTTTAAAACGGAATGGCATATCCAAGGAAACATTGAATGCAATGTGGGATAGATTAGATTCAAATTTAGATGTGCTTTCGAGATATTTAAAAATTAAAGCAAGAGAAGCAGGGAAAAAAGGTCTTTCTTGGCACGAATTGATGACTTCATCTCAGGAAGTATCCCATCATATTAAATTCTCACGAGCCATTGATGTAATAGCTAAGTCTCTTGAAAACATTGATAGGAATATGCCTGAATTTGTAAAAAATGCAATTTCAAAAGGTTGGGTGGATGCAGAACAACGCAGTACGAAACCACCTGGTGGTTTTTGCGCACCATTTATTCCTGAGGGTGAATCAAGAATCTCATTAAGCTATGACAATAGTGTAGATAGTGCAAGAAGACTTGCACATGAATTAGGTCATGCTTGGCATTTTCATCAAATGGAAGATATTCCATCCCTTCGTTTTTCCGAAGACACGTTTGAAATGACAATGGCAGAAACCTCTTCTATATTTTTTGAAACTGTGTTTACTGATTATTTAATCGAAAATACAAAAGATATTTCAAATAAAAAAGCAATGCTTGGTTCTAAGATTGAACGTAGTCTAAATTACTTGATGTCTATTAGAGGAGCATATTTATTTGAAAATAAATTTTATGAGTGTAGGAAAAAAGGACAATTGGATGTAAATCAAATAGAAGAACTTTCGCAACAATGTCAGGAACTGGCTTATGGAAGTAGTTTAAGTGAATATGAGTCTTTTGTATGGATTAAATATGGACAGTTCTATCAAGCTGATATTCCTTTTTATAACTATCCCTATTCTTTTGGTTTTTTATTAAGCATTGGACTTATAGAGTTAGCAAAAAAAGATAAACTGTTTCACCTGAAATTTCAAAGGTTTCTGAGTGAGACTGGAACGTTGCCAGTGGAACAACTAATAAAAAAACATTTCAACAAAGACCTTTCACAACCAGATTTTTGGGAGCAATCAATACAAAAGATATTAATGGATATAGAGCAGTATAATCAATTATAAGAATGGAAATGAGATTTCCGAGCGTGTGAAATTTTATAAAAGTATATTCGCTTTACAAGAAGCATTGCACGGGATTGAGAACAACGACCTAAGGCGTTTGAAAATGGAATTAAAGATTACAGATGAATTATTTATTCCTTTATCGGGCGCGATTCTGGAACAAGAATTATTTCCGATGCTGAACAAACGGGCCATTTTGTTTAAGAAGTTCAAAAGGACAGGAGGAATTATTTATGTCTCTAACTGTAACTACAATTGTAGTATATCTAACATTGGCAAGTTTATTATTTACTATAGCTGATATAACAAAAATTAAAAAAGAAAATGCGAAACTCAAGGAGGAAATAGAAATAATAAAAAAACAAATATCAAGTAAATAATTAGTAAAGTAAAAGAACAAACGGGCGAGATAGTTGGATAAGTATGTGCCATAAACCAGCCTCAATCATGTATCTACAAGTAGGGAGGGACAGTGCTGCGGACGGGATTAGTGTCCCACGGGCCAGATAGCTGAATATGTTATTTTGAAAGAGGAGGTGTTTATTTGAAAAAAGAACTAAGTGCGTCGAAAAAACACGGTCTGATTAGCTATATTTCTCTTATCATAGGTGTTGTTTGTTTTTTTATTGTTTTCGTAACACCTACAAGAATAGCTAACGTTGGAAATTTAGTTGGAGATTATATAACTTTTACCCTTACAGGTGCTGGTATCATATTATCTATTATGGGACTAGTGAAGAAAGCAGAGAAGAATATAATTCCTATTATATCTTTAATTCTTTCCACGTCTTTCTTTATATTTTGGATAATCGTGATTTTCTTATTGCTTACGGATCAAATGGACTTTGCTCCATAATCTATAAAAGGGGGCAGTAGTTGAGTTAGCAGCTATTCGTTTATCGGGCCAATTTGTGGAAGATAATTAGTTGATAAATTTGGTTAGGGGAGATACTTTTGAGAAAAATGTTTTTATCACTTTCTTTGTCTTTTTGTGCTTTGCTTTTGTTTGCTTGTCAATCTCAAGAGGAAGAAATAACTCTATTGGATAATATTTCATCTATTTCCATTTCTGAATCTGATGGTTATGGTGGAGTAAAGGAAAACTACTTTATGACAATTGACGAAGATGCAATTCTATCAAAGTTTGAAGAAGTTTTTAAAAAGGCAGAAGGCAGAAAGCAAAAAGTTGATGTTGTTAAAGAAAAACCAGATTATGATATATTAGTTCGTTATAAGAATAGCGAGACTCATTTACTAAATCTTGTACTAGGGGATACAGGAGAAAAGAGCAGAGTGATGTATGTCGGTCACGAAAACACTGGTTTTGATTTATCTGCCCAAGATACAGATGTATTAAGAGGTATCTTGGATAATCAGTAAATAGTTACGTTTATAATTTCAATTGCACGTGCGGAAATTAAGAAACAGGAGGAGTTTGCGAATGAAAGAAGTTCCTATAACATTTAAAAACGTATTTGTTTTCATTATGCTACTATTAATGACCTTTGGATTTACATGGCTTTATATCAATTTTAGTACAACTATTAAAGACGAACCTGTAGAAGAGACTATTGAAGCGAAATACAGTAAAAAAGGGTTGTATTTATACCCACGTTTTGAAATCCATGTCTCCAATTCCGAAAGACCAAGTACCGTTTCAAAAGAAGAATTTGAGTCCATTGCTGTTGGTGATAAAATTTCAGGATATATGAAAAACGCTGATACTTTTGTAACAGAAAAAGATATTCAATTTGAAAAAGCCTTAGGAATACCGATTTTTGTTGTCTTATACTTCGCTGTTTTTTTCATGGGGACGGCCATATTGAAAAATACCCGTTTTATTAAAAAGAGCAGGAAACTTAAGAATGTCTTACATACAATTTTAAAAGTAAGTATTTACGGAACTTTAACCATTTATATCCTAACAGGAATGGTTTTCACTGCATTGACAGCTACAAATATTTTTCATAAATTGAATCAATGGAGTCTAACGGAGGTAAAAGCTACGGTATTAGGTGGAGACTACAATGAGACTCGTACACAAAGAGGCGCTTCTTACACGACATATGAATTATTCCTACTATATGAGGATGAAGAAGGAAAAGATTACATAACGAAAAAAGCAGTAACCGGAACTACATATAACAAATATGCAATCGAAGAGGCTATCCCTCTTCTTTATCGTAATAATGATGTTTATGATACCTTTGTTTTAACGAAAGATACAAATGAAATTTGGCCTGCTTTCCTTAATTTATATACGTTCTTTATCGGCTTTTATTTCGTCTCCCTTTTTGCCATGATAAAAGCATGGCGCAAAAAGAAAAATAAGCAATCAGAAAAGTATTTATAAAAGAAAAACACCCTAACTTTTGGTATAGTTTATTTTTTTAGAATAAACTACCAATTAAAAGAGGTGCATCTACTATGATAGCGAATAATGACTCGAAAAAACAACTACCAAAAGAATTAAAGTTAGCTTTTAATGAATTACAGATTCCAAAATAAGTCTTAATTGTTGACAATACTAACGAAAACTATTAAAAATAAAAGTTAGATAAAATAAAAGTATGAAATGGAGATTCAACATGAAGAAAATAGCATTAGTTTTATTCGCAAGTATGTTGTTTGTTTTAGGAGCTTGTTCAAGCAACGACGATAATGATAACAATACCAGTACAGAGGAAAACCAAGATGAAACATCTGATGATGAAAATGCGATAGACAATGAGGATGAAACAGAAGATCAAGCAGATAATAATTCAGGGGATAAGGCAAAAGATGATTCGGAAGATGGCGAAAAAGCTTCTACCAATGAATTAGCTGATTTTCCCGAATATGAAACATTAGTCAATGAGATTGATGTCGATACATTGGAAGCAAAAATTGAAACAGATAATCAAAACAAACGTGTGATTTTATATGCGGATGATAGTGGTGAGAAGCAATACAAAAGTATTTTCGTTAAAAAGAAAGACCGTTTAAAAATCATTCATTTTGATGATGATGGACAAATCTTTAATGAAGTCATTAAATAAGTAGTTTAAATGAATGGGAGTTTATTTGGGGAAGGTATCGGGTGCATTCTGCATTCGATACCTTCTTTTTAAATCGTGGAACAGTTATTCCGTTACATCCTTGCTGTTTAAAAAGGCCACTAATTGCCTTGTGACAGCTTCTATATAGTTGAGAACTGTATGCGGATAGCCTAAGTATTGATTAATCTCTTCGCCATTCAACGTAAAAGTTTCCCGAAATTTTAGTTTATCCATTAGGGTTTTAAAAAACTGTTGTGAGATAACATATAGTTTTTTTATTCCATAAGGGCACAATCATGGAATAAGATTGTTCCTATTTCCATTAATAAGAACGGGACATTTTCTCGAATAACACTTAATAAAGGAATTAGGTATTTGTGTTAGGATATAAAGAGGATTATCAAATTATTTATGTAATAATAAATAAGTAAAAAAATAAAGGATAGGGGGAGATTGAAAGTGGATGTAAGATACCCAATTGGTAAATTACAAGTTCCTAAAAAAGTAAGCTTAGAAAATATTCAAGAATGGATAAAGGAAATCGAAACTTACACGATTCGATTAAGAGAAACTGTTGACTCATTAAATGATGAGGAATTAAGCAGAACATATCGTGACGGTAGCTGGACAGTTCATCAACTTGTTCATCACATTGCAGATTCTCAGTTGAACATGTATCAACGTTTGAAGCTGGCTTTAACAGATGAGAATCCAACAGTACCAGCTTTTGATCAAGAAAAGTGGGCTATTCAACCGGATACAAAGCTTCTTATAGAAAGTTCTATTAAAATACTAGAAGGTATAAATGAGCGCATCGTATCTTTAGGATATAGTTTAACTGAAGAGCAATTAGATCGAGCTTTTACGCTGCAGGAAAACGATAAAATAACAGTAGCAACAAAAGTTGCAAAATTAGCTTGGCATGAAGAGCACCACTTAGCCCATATGAAAATTGCATTATCAAAATAATACAGTATGATGGAATTGGCTTATTGAAATTCGATAAGCCTTTTTTAAAGAATAAGGAATAATTACAGAAGTTTTATTCAATTAAAGGAGGATCCATCATGCCTAAACATAAGATTTACACAATGAGTTTCGCAAGTGTCTATCCCCATTATATTACGAAAGCGGAAAAAAAAGGGCGTACAAAATCAGAAGTCGATGAAATCATCCGTTGGTTAACAGGCTATAGCCAGGAAGCGTTAGAAGTACAACTGGAAAAACAGACAGACTTTGAGACCTTCTTTGCGGAAGCTCCCCAATTGAATTCTTCACGAAATTTGATCAAAGGTGTAGTCTGCGGCGTCCGAGTGGAAGATATCGAAGAACCAACGATGCAGGAAATTCGCTATTTGGATAAGCTAATCGATGAGTTAGCAAAGGGAAAAGCGATGGAGAAGATTTTACGGAAATAATAGTTAAATCGGTGAAACACTGATTCCATTTATATAGCTTTATTTTTAAGTGATGATTAAATAATCGGGCGCACTAATGGAATGAGAGTGCGCTCTTTTTAGAATCGGGTCATTTTATTAAATAACCTTTTCAAAGATAGTTTGATATTCATTTTAAATAGATGTAGTTTGTGAAGGAATGTACTAAAACGAATGTAACGAGGTTAGTTGTACAAACAATTATCGTATAATTAATCTGAATAGTGAGTTTCAAGGGAGGGATATAGTGATAATTAGAGAAATAATGGCATCAGATGCAGAGAAATTCGCCAAACTTACCCCACAAGTTGAGGCAAGTTCTGAATATATGCTATGGGAAGCAGGGGAAAGAAACGTTCAAGTCGAACAACAACTAAAGATGATAAAGCGTATTGAACAAAAAGAAAATTCCACTATACTTGTTGCTGAAAAAGATAACAACAAATTGGTGGGGTTCTTGATGGCTGTTGGGGGAAATGCGAAGAGAAATAAACATTCAGCTTATATTGTTATTGGAATTTTAAAGGATTATAGGGGAAAAGGAATAGGCACAAATTTATTTGAAGGTTTAGAACAATGGGCATTTAACCATAATATACATCGTTTAGAATTAACGGTAGTCACTAGAAATAAAGCAGGTTTATCGCTGTATAAAAAAATGGGTTTTGAAATTGAGGGAACAAAAAGACATTCTTTATTTATTGATGGTGAATTTGTTGATGAATACGACATGTCAAAGCTTTTATAATGGAAGCCCATTTTCTTAATTTTAACGGACAAGATAGTCTAATAAGCCAACAATAATATTTTTTTGAGGTGGAAAATGATATATCTGGAAACATCGAGATTGCGTTTACGCGACTGGAAAGAAACAGACTTATATCCATTTAGTCAATTAAATGCGGACGAAAAGGTTATGTTGTATTTCCCTAAAACCTTATCTTCTGGAGAAACAAATGCCTTCTATAAAACAATAATATCAGAAATTAAAGAATGTGGATTTGGGTTATATGCTGTAGAAGAAAAGAAAAATAAGGAGTTTATAGGGTTTATAGGATTTCATAGGGCAGCATTTGAGGCGGATTTTACTCCGTGTATAGAAATTGGATGGCGATTAAAAAAAGAGGCATGGGGAAAAGGTTATGCAACTGAGGGGGCGACAGCCTGTTTACAATATGGATTTACAGAATTAAATTTTAATGATGTTTATAGTTTTACAGTCTATACTAATAACCCTTCAAAAAACGTAATGAGAAAAATTGGTATGAACTTTATTAAAACCTTCGACCATCCGAAAGTTGAGCAAGTTAGTCCATTAAAAAGGCATGTTTTATTTCACATAAGTCAACAGTAAATCGGTTAATCTTTGTGATTATTCAAGAATAGGGTGTTTTAGTCGAGTGAAATATTAATTTATCGCAGTTTGGCGGGCAGTAAAACCCCGCCTTAAAATATAGGTAAATCGAAAATTTTAGGTGGGATAACTGCTTGGCAAGCCCGATTGGTTCAACTGACACTCGGTAGGGAAAAGAAAACTCCCACTGAATGAATTTTCACTTCATCGGGACAAATTGTTGAATATGTGATTTATAGATTTCTTGTGGGGGTTATTATGGTAAAAAAAAGCGTAAAATTCGGCTTGATATTTTTTGTATTACTGATAATTTGGAGATGGTTATTCAGTTCAGAAATTAACTGGTTAGATAGTATAGCTACTTCTTTTGCAGTCTTTATAGTTTATATTTTTATTGAATGGGCAAACAAACCATACGAATGGAATAAAGATAAAAAATAAATTAGAAATAAAAATTTGTCCGTAAATGGGCTAAAGAAGAAGGGAATATGTTTAAATCAGAAATAGCAAATAGAGTAGTATTATTAGTGTAATCTGAATTTATTAAGTTTAGTAGCAGTAATGACAATTATATATACAGTTTATCAATTGCTTAGAATTTTCAAGGAGAAAAAGAAATGATATGCAATAATCGGGCGCGTTAATCGAATAAATATGTGTCTTCCAGAAACGGGCCATTTTGCGGAACAAGGGTAATGTAGATTTAGGTGTGATACAGAAAGGAAGATGGAGAAGAAGTGATTAACTTACAATCTGGATTTGAATGTCGAGATTAGAAAGATGAAGCAAACCAAATTACATTTGATTTGCCAATTACAGATAAGAATAAATAAGTCATTCAGGGGGAGTTTTTATTGAAAAAAGTATTGTTTGTTTTGATTTCGTTGGTAGGGATGCTATTCTTGGCAGCCTGTGGTCATCAGGCCGATGTAACAGATTATGTAAAGGTATCTTTTTCTGGAATGGATGGCGCTGGTAGGGCTGAGTTCAGCGTGGCTGAGGACAAAATGTTTGAGGACATATTCGATATGGATTCAGATTCTTTCGATAAGGATACGCTGAAAGAAATGATGCAAATATCGGATGCCTATAAAACCAAAATGGATAAAGAGAAGAATCTATCCAATGGGGATAGAGTGAAGGTAACGGTATCCGTTGATGAAGATACAACGGATAAATTAAATGGCGGAGAAAAAGTATTCACCGTGAAAGATTTAGAAGAACCCAAGAAATTAACGTCACAGGATGTTGAAGACAAACTGGATGTTGAATTTGCTGGTGCAAACGGCAGAGGGGAAGCCATCACCATCAACAATCGTTTTGATTCTGGGCTTAGTGCGATTAATTTTAAAGTTGAAAATAACGGGAAGTTGAAAAACGGTGAAGATGCCAAGATTATTTTAGAAAATGACGATGTTAAGGATCACTTGCTTAGGTATGGCTATGTGCTGGCTGATGATTTTCAACCAACAGTCAAGGTGGAGGGTTTATATAATATTGCTGAAAAAGCAACCGATATTGCTAATTTAAAAGAAATCAAGAAAATGATAGAAAAAGACGCAAAAAAGCAGTACGACGAAGGAGTGTTCGCACGTTATAAAATCAAACAAGAAAAGTTGGTATATCGTCAATTTGGCAAGGATCCAGCAAGTGACGAGGATGATGATGACAATAGTGATAGTATAGGTACAAATGATGCCAGTGATCGTGACGGAAATTTGGTTGGCATTTACTCCGTTACTAAAACCGAAAAAGTAGCTGATGGTGAAGGTGAAATTACAGACGAGGTTACTAACTTTATAGCTATAAAAGGCTATTCAGATATTAGACTCGATGATAACAATAAGGCAGACCTATCAAATATGGATGAACTTTTCGGTCACTATGAACCGAAATATTCTCTGAAATCGACCATTAAAAAGTTTGAAACAGAAGGGTATAGCGAGGTGAAATAAGCGAAAACCTATTATACATTCCATTTTTATTATGGCTACACTTAACGATTTAACCTTTCTATGCAAAATTTTAATTAGTTTAGTAATTGGGCATCAAATCGAACAAGATGCCTGCATGTGTCCAAAATGCCTATTAATGCTTGGTTTGAATTCACATTAGGTGAAGCTTTTGTTCTTGCATCGTTTTGTGTTTTAATATTTGGCTTATATCCATTTATCTTAAGGTTATCTAATGAACAAGAACTTACTGGTAAACTTTTATCTAATATTGCAACAATCGGACCAGTTTGCCGCATAATTTATAAAAGTATGATTGTTTGGAGGGCATACTATATGTTTAGTTTTAAAACCTTTAAAAATAAGCGCTATTGGATTCTTTTGCCTCCTTTTGTGATTGCTATGTTTTTATTATATAATTTTGTTCCGAATAAGTATGTTCTAATCTTAGGACTCATATTAGTCGCCACGTTTTGGACTGCATACCATATTTGGAATTTTTATAGTGATAAAAAAAGCAACCCGGATAATGAATAAATGTCTTTAAGTAACGGGCGCTTTTGCGGAATAACAAACGTTATTTAATTATCGCGTCATATTGAGGAAGATTGGTTGTATCCAGATAAGAAGGAGAAGTGATCAAGATAGGACATCTTAAGAATAAAATATATTGGATACTATTGCCTTTTCCAATAATTATTGGAATATCTTTTATAGTATTTTTCCCTGAAAATGGATTTATCTATGCTTTTATAACAATGATTGTATTTTGGATTGTTTATTATTCGTGGACCTATATTGATAGAAAAAGTAACAAGAAAACATAGGAATAAAATAATGGAACTCGGATAGGGGGGAACGAATAGATGAACAAGAAATGGGAGATTGTTAACGATAGTATATTAATAATCGTGGGTATATCTCTTTTGATTATCTTAAAAGTTTTTTATCCTATTCAGTTTATTGATGGTGTATTTCTTGCTGTCACGGGGATGTTATTTGCAGTTATTGGCATTATTGGATTACTTGTAGATATTAGAATCGCTGAAAAACAAAGAGAAAAAGCCGTATGGTGGCAATTAAATTTGCCTGTGGTTTTGGGAATACTATTTATTAATTCTCGTCTATTCTATGCTACTTTCAATCTATCAGGGCATTATCCATCAGATTCGTATCACATAGTATCAATTAGTATTGGTATCGCTTTATGGATATTGGCTTTTAGTTATGACATTTTGAGGAAGTATAGAAGGTATTTAAAAGGTAAGCAAAACAAGAAGATTTGAGAGTATTAAGCAATACAAATGGGGATTTAACGGAATAAGCTATGTTAAAGAAGTTGAA
Organism: Virgibacillus halotolerans; assembly: GCF_016908515.1. GTDB lineage: Bacteria > Bacillota > Bacilli > Bacillales > Amphibacillaceae > Virgibacillus_M > Virgibacillus_M halotolerans. The sequence goes on along the minus strand of NZ_JAFBEA010000008.1, from coordinate 49,767 downwards.
TCAATTTTAAAAGCTAAGGAAGGGGGGATAATATGAGCTTAGCTTTGGAAATTGCGCGTATTTCACTGCCTGTTGTAATAGTGGGTGGGATTGCAGTATTTGTAGTTTTAAGAATGAAAAATAAATATCAGAAAGGTACCCTTGGAAAGAAGAAATCAAAAGGTGCTCAAAATTTATTAGATAGTTTAATACCATTTGGAATGATGATTGGTTGTGCTGTTGCTGTACTCCTAAGCATATTATCCCCAATCCCCCTACTATCTACAATTGCTTGGGGACCTGGGATAGGATTATTATTTGGATATTTTGCTTATGAAATTTATAGCAAAAAAGGAGAAAGTTATTAGTAAATAGCTATCTTCCAGAAACGGGCCAGATTGTTGAACAATCGCTTTAAATTAAATTGTAAATACTAATTAAAATTAACGTTTTTAACGTTTATTTTTTTATGACTCTTGATTGATAATCATTTATTTGATATTATTAATGCTAATAAAATAACATGGTGCTGTTTTTACCCCCGGGTAAAAACAATAAAAAAGCATTGAGTCTCATTCCCGTTAGGGCCTATTTTTAGGAGGGGTGAGATTCAATGTTTTTTGTTTTTTTAAAGATCATTGTTATTTAGATAAACAAAAGGAGGTAAAATCATTGTTTGAATTCAGAGTCCTAAGTAATGAAGTTGTGAAACAGGTATTAAAAATGAATCAAGTGATTGATTTAGTTGAAACAGTTTACAAATCTAAAAGTGAGTGTAAAACGGAAACCTGGCCAACCATTTTTTATGACTTTGAACCGGGTAAGGCAGATATGGACATTAAATCAGGATACTTAAAGAGCGAAAAGTTGTTCGGACATAAGACCGTAACATGGTTTTCGGAAAATGAAGAAAAGGGCATTCCAACTTTAATGGGAACGATTTCCGTATTTAATGCTGAAACAGGGAAACCTCTAGGGGTAACGGATGCTTCATTCATAACAGGGATACGAACCGGAGCATCAGGTGCGATAGGAGCAAAATACTTAGCTAGAAAAAACTCTAGGCATCTCCTCGTTATTGGAATAGGAAACCAGGCAATTTTTCAAATCGCGGCTACATTAACTGCATTGCCCGATTTAAAAAGAGTTAGGATATGGGCACGAAATGAAAATAAACTAAAAAGCTTTTTCGGTAGTATATCTCAAAGACTGCTGGCTGAATTTGGAATAGATACAAAAGCAATTGTATTTGAAGAAGTTGAACATTTGGAGGATGCAGTCAAAAACAGTGACATCATTATCACCGCGACGTCTTCCAAAGTTCCATTACTAAAACATGAATGGGTGCAAAGAGGAACGCACATATCTTGCATAGGTGCTGATATGGTAGGGAAACAGGAAATAGAATCAGAAGTCATGTCGAAAGCGATCGTTTTTGTGGATGATAAGGAACATTGTATACAAGTGGGAGAAATTGAGTTACCTCTGAAGCAAGGCGTAATTACCGAAAGTAATATTGCTGGTGAGATAGGGGACGTACTCCTTGGAAAGGTTAAGGGAAGGTCCTCCGATGAACAAATAACTGTATTTGATTCAACGGGAATGGCGCTCTTAGATATCTATACAGCAAATATTGCATTAAAGGCTGCAGTTGAAAAAGATCTTGGTACAAAATCAGAAATTTAAAAGGTGGATGTAGACGATGAAGTTTAATTATAATCATGTTAAAGATGCTTATGAACGTATTGAAAAACACGTTAGAAAAACACCACTTGAAGAATCCTTTTACCTGGGAGATGAAAGTACGAAATACTTCTTTAAACTTGAATCTTTTCAAAGAGCAAAAAGCTTTAAAATACGTGGAGCATTAAACAAGATGATGACTTTAACTAAAGAGGAAATGAAGCATGGTGTTGCTGCAATTTCTTCCGGAAATCATGGGAGTTCAGTAAGCTATGCAGCTTCAATTCTTGGAATAACAAATGTAAATATTATTGTTCCTAAAACTACCCCCCAAAGCAAAATAGATAAAATTCGATATTTTGGTGGTGAGGTAATACTTTTAGGTGATAATTATGATGAAGCTCATTCGCTAGGGATGAATTATATTGAAGAACATAATTTAATATATATTGATGCTTACTATAACGATCCCCTTATTTATGGTGGTCAGGGTACAGTTGCAATTGAAATTCTCGAACAAAATAAAGACATTGATACCATTGTAGTGCCTATTGGAGGAGGAGGGTTAATTACAGGAATAGCTGTAGCAGCTAAATCTATAAAACCAGAAATTAAAGTCATAGGAGTGCAAACAGAAGCATGTCCTGCCATGATAAAATCGTATGAGGACAATACCTTTTATGAAGAATATCCAGGTGAGGAATCAATATGTGATGCTCTTGTTGGAGGGATTGGGAAGCTCAGCTATGAATTAGCAAAAGACTACGTCGATGACTTTATTGCTGTATCGGAAGAGTCTATTGCAAAAGCAGTAAGTTTCATGGCAAAAAAGGAGAAGTATATTGTGGAAGCTGGCAGCTGCACAACAGTAGCTGCTGTTATGAACTACAGAGAGCGAATTGGAGGGAAAAACGTTGCTCTTGTTTTATCCGGTGGTAATATTGATGGAGAAGTATTGACTCATATTTTATCAAAGTATTAATGGGATGTGTTCTTTGGCAGAACAAATTAAGTTACTCCATAGGGCGCTTTAATGAAGTAACTAAAGCCTAATTTCTCACTTATAACCCCGAGAAATTAGGCTTTTTATATTTGGATTTCCTTAACGCTGTAAATCCGCATTTTCCTGACGTTATCCCAATAAAGATTATTTATTTGCTGTCAGGACATTTGAATCAGGTTATTATTTGGTTTTTTTAAATTAGAGTCTATTGATTGGGCTAATAGAAATGCCTGGATCTCCTTGGGAATCGGCGACCAAACAAATTGGAATAAAGGATATGGACAGGAGATTCTTGAGTTGGGATTAGGTTTTGCATTTGAAGAATTGAATTTAAGTCGGGTTCAGTTAACTGTGTTTGATAGCAATAAGTGTGCTATTGCTGCTTATAAAAAATGTGGTTTTAAACACGAAGGTGGACATCGTGAATATCTTCAACGTGATGGGCAAACTGATGATATGCTCCTTTTTGGTATATTACGCCGCGAATGGGAAGCTGTCAAAAAATAAAAAGGCATAAATTCCGTATGACGATCTTCAACAAACGGGCGCGATTGTTTAATAAATATATGCCAAAATAGGGTCAGATTATGGAGCAATAACTTTAAAATAATTGAGTTTATAGGTAAAAATTTAGAAGAGTTTGTGAAGAAATATACTTAATGTAACGAGGGAAATAATCCATGAAGAGCAGCTCGGATTTATCATCGTTGCTCTTCATAGATTAACGATTCTGTGTCTTTATGGCATTATCACAAGCTATTCTTCGTCATTCTAAAAAAGAAATAGTAAAATATAAAGTTGCGTCGAATACAATAATTTTTGTTTTTTATTTTTTCCGAACAGGAATCCAAACTTCACTATAAGCGTAATCTTTTTTATGATCATCCATTTTAGTAAAAGAAAAAGCAGGGGCGTTAATTACTTCATAATCGGAAGAAGGTAGCCATTCTGAATATGTTTTCGCCATTGTTTCTTGTAACGTAGATGGAAATGGTCCTTTATTTGGAAATATTGCCCAAGTATAGGATTCGACTCGCACTTTTTCTAATAGATCACTTATTTCATTTTTAGTCGTTAATACACCTATCAAATGAGTTAAATCCCCTTCTTCTTTTAAGAAATTAGAGTCAGCATTATAAGAAGCATTAACAATCTCATAAGGCTCTATATTTTGAAGAGAATGCATTTCTTCTTTTTGTTCGCGCGTTATGCTTTCTGCAAGTTTTACAATTTCGTTATTAACACCCTCAAATTGCATAGACACACGTTTACTCACACCAACTAAATGAAATGCTGGTTTTTCTTCAATTCTAAATTCCATAGCAGTTCCTCCTTTTACAGTTATTACGAATGAAAGTTTAGGAGACGATTTGTTCACCCCTGTTTTTATTACATCTGAGGGTAAAAAACCACTCCATTTTTTAAATGCTCTAGTAAAGCCGTCCATTGACTGATAACCGTATTTAAAAGCTACATCTGTTACTTTTTTTCCATTCAATAAATCCTTATTTGCTTCCGACAATTTCCTGTTTTTTATATATTCACTTAGCGTCAATCCTGAAATATAAAAAAATATCTTTCTAAAGTGATAGTCGGAAACCCCAGCATATTCAGAAATTCCTTCAAGAGACAGGTCATCAGTTAAACGATCTTCAATATAGTCAATCACTTGGTTTAATTCTTTTAACATTACATCCCTCCTTTTCATAACTACATAATAGCAAAGCAGCTTTAAAAATACTCGACGTTTTGAATATGAAAAATATCGGATTGTTAAACCTTATTTAAACTAAATGGTGCGTTCGTTTAAGAAGACGCAGCATCTTAAGATGTTCCGCAATCGGGCGCGATAATGAAACAATACCCTGCGCCCTTATTACGTAATAAGATCATTTTGTTGAATGAATTGTGTTAAAATTGAATCAGGATATGATTATTTCTTAAGGAGGTTAATTTCATGGAATCGAAAAAGAGAGAGGATTGCTATAAAGCGAATAACGCTGAAGAATTGCTTTTCGCCTTAAAGAATAAAGAATCTTATATTATCATTCAGGATGACTTTAAAAAAGAATTTGAGAAAAATACACAACTGCCGCTAACGGAAACAGAAGAAATGGGATTTCAATTGGGATTCGGAGGTACGGCAGGCATTTGGAGCGAAATATATTTTCAAATAATTAATGCATCTAGTAAAGGAAGTAAACAACAAAAGAAAATTGACAGCAAGATCCGTAAATACAGCTTAAAAAAGTTGAATGAAAACGAGATTCTCTTGTACTTGCGCCAATTAGATTATTAAATTATCGGGCGTAATTATTGAAGATTAAAAGCCAAAGGCTACCCCCTTCAAAATGCGTAGGATTTAGTAGGGATTAGCCTTTGCAGTCTTGACCTTGATTTTCAATATATTTTTTAATAACCTTCAGTCAAACTCCCCTGTAGTTACAATCATATAGTTTCGATTCCAAAATACAGTTTGCAGTAATAAGGAAAAACATATTCACTATTTGTTAGCATTTCTCTTTTCATAATATCGAGTACCTAAGTAAATTATAAAAAATCCAACAAAACAACCAATTGCCACAGGAAGGGCTCTTTCAATATCTTTTGTAATCAAAAAGTTAACAATAAAAACAACAACACCTGCTATAAACGGCAAATGCCATCGACTAAATGCCCTGTAATTGCTTTTCATTTTTAATTACCACCTTCATAACGATATGGAGATACAGGTATGATCAAAAATTATCTCAATATCCTGAAGTTTCCTCTAATCAACCGGTAGATTGACCATTCAAGCATACGGTTTTAGGCTGAGCGGTCAGAATCTCCCTGACTTAAATATAGAATATAACAGCCAAATAAACATTAAAATAGCTACTCCAAAGCCAATTTCAATAGCAGGTATATCCCAAAGGAGAGATGATTGGCCACTCAAAGCGGAGCCGATGATAAGGCCGACCATAATGATACTAAATGAGAGTAAGACGATACTAAAAGATAACCGATTACTAATGCGATTCAGCTTATTTAAAAATACTTCTGCTTTATCAATCGATATCTCCACTGGTAGCTTTCCTTTTTTCAAGATAGACGTTACATCTTTAATATTCTGTGGTATATCTGTCAGAATTTCGCCGAATTCACTCCACTGATTAAAAAAGGTTTCTGCCAATTTTTTAGGTTGGTAACGTTCTTTGAGCAACTGACGGCCAAATGGTTCAGCCATTTTAACTATACTTAGGTCTGGATCTAGCTTTTCAACGATGCCTTCCATTGTAAGAAGCGTTTTTCCCAATAATGTCAGTTCTGATGGGAGCTGAATGTGATATTGATGTGCGATGGAAAACAGATCATTAACTGGTTCACCAATACTCACCTTGCTTAAAGGAATGTCATAATACTTTTCCCTCAGTTGATCCACATCTTCTCTCAGCAATTGAATATCAACATCGTCAGGTACTAAGCCCATTCGAGTAATCGCTTTTATAATGCCATCAGAACTTTGACGCATCAGTGCGATAACCAACGTACCAAAATGGCCTTTCATTTCCGGTGTTAACCGGCCAACCATGCCGAAATCCATAAAGAGAATTTTATTTCCTGGTAATGCCGAGATATTACTGGGGTGGGGGTCCCCATGAAAAAATCCTTCAATAAAAACCTGGTGAAAGACAGCGCGCGTAAATCGTTCAGCAACAACTTTCGTATCGTACCCTTTTTGATGAAGCTCCTCTATTTTATTCAGTTTTATCCCATCTACATATTCCATTGTTAAAACCTTTTTCGTTGAGTAATCTGAATAAACATCAGGGATACGAATATTTGGATCATCTGTAAACTGTCTCGCGATTTTATCTGCATTTCGTGCTTCCAAAGTATAATCCAGTTCAGCAAGGAGTGCTTTGGAAAATTCCTCAACAATCCCCTTGATCTGGTATCGGGCAGCCCATTTTAAACGAAACTCTGCTAATACCGCTAGCTGTTGCAGCACTTCCAAATCGGTTTTTATGACTTGTTCGATATTTGGACGTTGCACCTTAACCGCAACTTTTTCACCTGATTTTAAAACGGCATAATGGACTTGTCCAATGGAGGCCGAACCAAGTGGGACCTCATGAAACTCCTTAAAGAGTTCCTCTGTTGGGGTTCCAAGTTCTTGTTCGATAATTGCTTTCACATCTGGATAAGGATTAGGGGGCACCTGATCTTGAAGCTTCTCTAGCTCCTGAATGATATCTTCAGGAATGACATCAGACCGTGTACTTGCAAATTGTCCCATTTTAACGAATGTCGGACCCAATTCTTCCAAGAAAAACCGAATCCGTTCTCCAGTCGTTTTGTCACGACGACGCTTGGCAACCAATCGTTTAGGTAGCGGAATGAGTTCGTGAAGACCTAATTCCTTTACGATGTAGCCAAAACCATTTCTGGTAAAAGCAACTGCTATTTCTCGATAACGTTTAAGATGACGAATTCTTCTTTCAAAAATGGTTAACCCTCCTAAAAACACCACAACTACTAAAACCAAATTAAGGTATTCTCTATTTTAAAATTCGTTTCATATGCTGTATTTTTTAAATGAAGCAACGCGTTTGCCTTTGAAACTTGCGTTGTTATATATATTCTATTTTACCTGCGCCCTTTTGACAACTATTCATCACTTTAACAAGGCTACGATAATGAATCTAAAAAGGATATGTGATGCTGGGCAATGTTTGAGGATGTCCTCGTAATCACTCTTGAACACTTTTGAATGATTCAAGGTGTTTTTTATTTGGGAATAATCTTTTGGTCGTTCCGCTTTCACTTATTTTTAAAACAAATTCAATAAATACCAACCACGATTTATTGTAGATTTTATGACAATGTTTATTGAACACTTTGTGACGAAAATCACAATCGATTGTTTTTAAGTTTGGATGGTATTAATATAATGATTGGATTTTGATATGAACAAAGAATAATACCTATTATATTCTGCTAAGAAGCTTTTGGATAAATAGAAGGGGGTACCTTAATGAAGATGAAATGGACTTTTTTAACTTTGATTATTACTATTACGACAATGCTTACTGGTTGTGAGTCATTAATGGTTTTGAATCCTAAAGGTCCTCAAGCTGAAACAACAGCGAATGTCATTTGGATATCGATTGCTACGATGGCGTTCATTGTAATTGTGGTTTTCGGCCTTTTGGTATTTATGTTAGTAAAATATCGTGCATCGAAACAAAAGGAAGATTATGAACCACCGCATATTGAAGGGAATCCACTGGTAGAAACAATTATTGTTGCAGTACCGGTACTAATTATTGTTTTCCTTTCTATTGTTACGGTTAAATCTACTTATGATGTAGAGGCGACACCGAAAGGATTAGAGGATCAAGAACCAATGATTATTTATGCCTCCTCATCCGACTGGAAGTGGCACTTTAGTTATCCGGAAGAAGATATTGAGACGGTTAACTATTTGTATATCCCTACAGATCGGCCGATAGAGTTCAAACTGTATTCATACGGACCAATTACGAGTTTCTGGATTCCGCAACTTGGAGGACAAAAATACGCGATGTCAGACATGGTAACAACATTACACCTCGCGGCTGATGTTCCGGGTGAGTATATGGGACGAAATGCAAACTTTAGTGGGAAAGGATTCGCAGAGAATATATTTGATGTAAAAGCAATGCCTCAAGAAGAATTTGATGAGTGGGTTACAGATGTGAAGCAAACTGCTAAGCCACTTACGGAAGAAAAGTTTGATGAATTATTAGAACCCGGGCATCTTGGACATTTAACATTTAGTGGTACGCATTTATCATTCCGACCTGCTCCAGAGGGAGAACATGGTGGACACGATCATGGATCTGACGATACCGACGAGGATTCTAAGCATATGGATGATGAACACCATCACGATATGGATGATTCTCATGAAAAGTCAAACGAAATAGATTCAACACATAGCGACCATCATTAATAGATTTATTACTAACTAGTTTTTATCGCAGTTTGGCGGGCAGTAAAACCCCCACCTCAAAAATATAGGGAAATTGAAAATTTTAGGTGGGGGATAACTGCCCGCACAAGCCCTGCAAGCAGGGAACAAAGACTAAAATCACCACTTCCAGTGGCAACGTCTTTGAAACCCACGTCGTGTGGGCCTCAACTAAGATTCAGTGGGAGAAAAGAAAACTCCCACTGAATGAAGTTTCACCTTATAGATGTTCTTCCTGAAAGGAGTTAAAAAGTATGAATTACTTTGATCGATTTGCCATTCCGAATCCAAGTCCTGCGATTTACGCAGCGATGGTTGCCATTGGTCTAACGGTTATTGCAATTGTCGTTGGTTTAACATATTTTAAAAAATGGGGATATATATGGCGTGAATGGTTGACCACCGTTGACCATAAACGAATCGGTATTATGTATTTGGTCTCCGCTTTGCTCATGCTATTCCGTGGGGGAGTGGACGCACTTATGATGCGGGCACAAACCGCCATACCTGATAACGCGCTGCTAGATGCGCAGCATTACAATGAAGTTTTTACTACCCATGGGGTGGTTATGATCATTTTTATGGCGATGCCGTTTATTTACGCCTTAATGAACTTTGTTGTTCCATTACAAATTGGCGCTCGTGACGTTGCTTTTCCACGTCTGAATGCACTCAGTTTCTGGTTATTCTTTATGGGGGCAATGTTACTAAACATTTCTTTCGTAGTCGGGGGTTCTCCTGATGCAGGTTGGACTTCTTATTTCCCGCTCGCAGGGAATGACTTTAGCCAATCTGTAGGAACGAACTATTATATGCTATCGATACAGATTGCAGGTATTGGTACCTTAATATCTGGCATTAACTTTATCACGACCATATTAAAAATGAGAGCGCCTGGTATGAAATTAATGAAAATGCCAATGTTCACATGGACTGCTTTTATCACGAATGCGATTGTTGTATTCGCATTTCCAGTACTCACAGTTACCCTGTTAATGGGTACCATGGACCGGCTTTTCGGCGCAAACTTCTTTACAACAACAAATGGCGGTATGGATATGCTCTGGGCCAACCTATTCTGGATTTGGGGCCATCCGGAAGTATATATTCTAATTTTGCCGGCATTTGGTATTTATAGTGAGATAATCTCTACATTCTCCCGTCGTAACCTATATGGTTATAAATCAATGGTTGCTTCCATCGTAATCATTTCATTTTTGTCATTCCTGGTTTGGACACACCATTTCTTTACAATGGGGCAAGGGCCACTGACAAATAGTATCTTTGCTATTACAACGATGGCGATTGCAGTTCCGACTGGAATTAAGATCTTTAACTGGCTGTTTACGATGTGGAAAGGGAAAATTAAATTTACGGTTCCGATGCTATATGCAGTAGGATTCATCCCGATCTTTACAATCGGTGGTGTTACCGGGGTAATGCTTGGTATGGCAAGTGCCGACTATCAATATCATAATACGATGTTCTTGGTTGCCCACTTCCACTATACAATTATTCCTGGTGTGGTATTTGCGATGCTCGCCGGTCTTACTTACTGGTGGCCGAAAATGTTTGGCTTTAAGCTCAGTGAAAGAATTGGGAAATGGGCATTCTGGTTTATCGCTATAGGCTTTAACGTAACGTTCTTCCCGATGTTCTTTACTGGTTTAAACGGGCAAGCACGCCGTATGTACACATACTCTGAAGCATCTGGGTTTGGCCCGCTTAATTTGCTTTCCTTTGGGGGAGCACTGGTACTTGCAGCTGGGTTTGCTTTAATTGTATATAATGTCTATTACAGCACGCGTTATGCTTCCAGAAACATCGGTTCAGATCCGTGGGACGCACGTACACTGGAATGGGCTACACACAGCCCTGTGCCGTCATATAACTTTGCGACATCACCAAAGGTCGATTCCATTGAAGCATTCTGGGACCATAAGAAAAATGATTATCCGTTATTTAAAGGTGAAGTTGAAGAAATTCATATGCCAAATAACAGTGGTATACCATTTATCATGAGTTGTATTTTCTTTGTATGGGGATTCTCATTTGTATTCAGTATGTGGATTCCAGCAATCATTACAACCATTGCTATATTTGTTCTTATGGCTTACCGTTCATTTGAGAAAGACGACGGTCACCATATTTCCGTTAAAGAAATTGAGGAAACAGAAAATAAATTGCGAGGTGGTAACAAATGAAAACAGATCACTCGCTTCCATTAGAATATAGTACAGAACAAAATCAGCTTAATATTTTAGGCTTTTGGATTTTCATCGGGGCAGAAATTATGTTGTTCGCAACACTTTTCGCAACTTATTTTACGCTAGCGAATCGTACGGGAACTGGGCCAGCTGGATCAGAGATTTTTGAAATCACTCCTGTGCTCATTGAAACATTCTTACTGTTAACAAGTAGCTTTACCATCGGTTTAGCTGTCCACGCGATGCGGATTGGTAAAAAGAATGCCATGTTGACATTCTTTGTGATTACGTTACTGCTTGGGCTTGGATTCCTAGGTGTGGAAATATATGAGTTTACGCATTATGTTCATATTGGGGCAGGACTGCAAACAAGTGCATTCACAGCGGTTCTATTAACAACATTAGGAACACACGGAGCGCACGTTACACTTGGTTTATTCTGGGGATTATTTATCATCCTGCAAGTGAAAAAACGCGGTTTAACTCCAGGAACAGCGAATAAAGCATTTATCTTTTCACTTTACTGGCATTTCTTAGATATTGTTTGGATCTTTATTTTCAGCTTTGTCTATTTGAAAGGAATGATGTAAAATGAGTGAATTATTCCCACGTAAACAGGTAATGAGTTTTGTATTTTCATTGATTCTTACGGGCGTTGCGCTTACTGTTTATTTCTTGGATATGTCATTTGCAATAGGTATGACAATTCTCTTGATAACAGCATTCGTGCAAGCTTCCGTTCAACTCGCTGTATTTATGCACGCGGGTGAAACGAAGGATAAAGGTTCGATTTATCTCAACATCTATTATGCATTTGCTATTGCCATAGTTACCGTCTTGGGTACACTACTTATCATGATTTGGGATATGTAATTTAAAATGAGCGCCAATTTAGGCGCTCATTTTTTCATGTTCAATATTAATTTAAGTTTTCTTTTATGGGTCAAGTCTAACCCTTTGATTCGCTTTTTCTTGCATTTCTTCAGTCGCAACGAAGAAAACGCCCATTAGAAAGATAAAAACTGCTCCCATAACCGTACCGATTCCAATACCTGTCACTGAGCCGTAATTGCTTACAAAGAAACCGTATAAGAAAATAGCAACCCCAAGTGCAAGTATGGTACTACCAATATACTTCACAGCATTTAGTATCTTCGTTTTAGATTCCATTGTTTCCATCTCCTTTATCGCAGTTTGGCGGGCAGTAAACCCCCCACCTCAAAAAGTAGGGACATCGTAAATTTCAGGTGGGGGTAACTGCCCGCACAAGCCCGATTGGTTTAACTAACATTTAGTGGGAGAAAAGAAAACTCCCACTAAATGAAGTTTCACTATATATATTATTCACTTTGTTCACAAATTTGTCAAATGTTTAATGTGGGATTTACTGAAGGCGAATCCTCCTTTAAGTGCTCCTTTTTGCATATATGTTTACAATTGCCTTAAAATAGGGTTACTAAACGTTCTTCTTATGGGGAGCAATTAGGAGAGAGTGAAACTTTCTAAGGTATAAGGCGGCTTGGTGAACACCAGCTTTCTAAAAAGGGGCTTTTACAAATGGAACAAGGTGCTTTCAGCAAGACTAAACAAATTATCATCAGACTGATTTCTGCGGTAATCGGCGGCGCACTTTTCATGTTACTTCATATTCCCGTTCCTTGGCTGCTCGGACCGATGGTTTGCATGGCGATTGGGACGAATATCATGAAGCGTGATTTTGTTTGGCCCAGAGCTATTCGCAATTCGGGCATGATGATTATCGGTTATACGATCGGCTTATCAATGACCTCGTCCGCATTGCATGAAATGGCACTGCAATTACCTTCGATGTTATTAATGACTTTACTGCTTCTACTCTTTTGCGCTGGTGTTGCTTATATTGTTTCGAAGCTTTCAGATAGTGATTACAGTACGTCATTATTAGCGAGTATTCCTGGTGGGCTGACGCAAGTGATTACGTTGGCGGAGGAAACGAAAGGAATTAACCTTGCTGTGGTAACTGTTACACAGGTTACCCGTCTTATGATCATTATTATCATTACCCCATTGATTGTAATGATGCCGATATTTGGACCAAGCACAGCAGAAAATTCAACTGCAACTACGATCCCAGCTTCAGCATCTGTTGGTTTGTTTCCTAATTTGATTATTTTTGCTGTGATCGGTATCGTATTAGCGCTTGTTGGAGCCAAAGTAAACTTTCCAACAGCATTTTTATTGGGACCAGCTATTGGAACAGTTATCCTACAATTATTCGGTATGGAAGGGCCACAGCTACCATCATTACTGATCAATATGGCACAATTAATGATTGGTACGCATGTAGGATTAATGCTAAAAACCGATCAAATATCCAGGAAAATGAGGACGATTGGTCTAGCGATCGGAAGCGGGATTATGCTTGTGATTGGTGGCATTTTACTGAGCATTTTATTGACAAAGCTCCAACCCATATCCAGAGCAACAGGTTTGTTAAGTTTGGCCCCAGGAGGGATGGATCAAATGGGGATTATCGCCCATGAGATCCATGCGAATCTATCGATTGTATCAGGCTACCAGCTATTTCGGACCTTCTTTATTTATTTCGCGGTACCACCTTTATTGAAATTGATTTTTAAATCGATGAATCGAAAGAAAGCAAAACAGCGAAAACAATATCTCAGTTACCATGAAGGAAGATAATGATATATTATTAGCATAGCTGGTGCCGTTAGGAGGAAAGGGTATTTCAACGGAATGATGAAGCAGTCCGATTACGTATTGATCATGAGGAATTAAATGATATCGATGAAATACATTAAATCAAGTAAGGAGCATAAACATGCAGCAATTACAACAAATCTCAAATCGCATTTTTTATTTACCACCCTATCAGGAAACAGATCGGCCCGTTCTAGGTGCGATTGTAGGGGATAAAAAAACAGTACTCATTGATTCCGGAAATTCTTCCAGTCATGCGAAGCTGTTTCTTAGTCAATTGGAGGAACGTCATATTAAAGCGGATTGGCTTGTCTTGACACACTGGCACTGGGATCATGTATTTGGTATGCGTGAGATGCAAATGCCAATCATCTCCCATGCGATGACCTATCAAGAAATTAAACAATTACAGCAATTATCATGGGAAGATAATGCACTGGATCAACGCGTGGAGGCTGGCATAGAAATCCCATTCTGTGCGGATGCAATCAAGGCGGAGCTGGGTAATGATCGCACTATTTTACTGCCAGACCCGGATATCGCATTTGAAGGTGGAATGAAACTACATTTAGGTGGACTGACTTGTGTGATGGAGCATGTTGGCGGCGATCATTCAAGCGATTCGATTATCATCTATATTCCTGAGGAAAAAGTACTTTTCCTTGGGGACTGCCTGTACGCAAATCTTTATGCGGAAAAGTGGAATTATACCATTGAAACGGCACGCCAACTCGTTGAAAAAATTGAAAAATATGATGCGGAAACCGTTTTTCTTTCCCATCATGAAGCACCATTAAATAAAACGGAATTCGAGTCTTTTATTCAACTATTAAAAAATACCGCTGAACTTACGGAAAAGCACAAAGGGAACGACGAAGCGATTGCTGAAGAATTGTCCAAGCAATTGCAAAGAGAATTAAACGAACTAGAAATAGAAACCGTCGGATTTTTTGTGAATGGTTATTCTGGGTAGTTTAAAATAAGATTTCGTTTAAGATTGAAGCGTAAAATACCTCCAATTAGAAATTAATTGGGGGTATTTGGCGTCCCTTTGTTTTATCAACCATTATTTATGTTTATATTTTTTAATGTTATTGACAATTGTCCAATTAAAAGTTATATTGAAAGCATAATTGAAATTGATAATCATTATCAGTTGAGGTATAAGTTGGCCTACTTATATGAAATAGAAATGTAAATAAGAGGAGCATGTCTAATGAAAATGAAATTTTTTTGGATAATCGGGATCGTATTAATGCTTGTAGCTTGTGGGGAAAATGAAGGATCGACAAATACGGAAGCGGGCGAGGCGAAAGGAACGGACGAAGGTGATTCAACAGAACAGACAATTACATACTTAGATGAATCCTATACGACACCAAAGGACGTAAATAATATTATTACTGCAAGTCTAGAATCGATGGAGGACGCGGCAGCACTTGGCGTAAAACCAGTCGGAGCTGTCACAATTGCGGGTGAATTACCAGATTATCTTGCTGATGATTTGGAGGGTGCAGAATCTATCGGTGAAAAAATGGAACCAAACTATGAATCTGTGCTTTCATTAAAGCCAGACGTTATTTTAGGTTCGTCTAAACATCAAGATGACGTCGTTGAACAACTAAACAAGATTGCGCCAATGATTCCTTATTCACATATTGCGACAGATTGGAAAGATAATTTGCGATTAATGGGTGAATTGTCAGGAAAAGATGCTGAAGCAGAACAATTGATTACTGACTATGAAAAAGATGCGGAAGATGCGAAAGAGAACATCTCCGATGATTTACAAGATAAAGATGTGTTTGTCATACGTGTTCGCAATGGTAGTTTGTTTGTTTATCCAGCAGACGTATATTTAAATCCGGTCATATATGAAGATTTAGGTTTTGAGGTTCCAGAAGTTGTTACTGGAGCAAAGGCCCAAGAGGAAATTTCGCTTGAAACATTGGCAGAAATCAATCCAGATGTTATTTTCCTGCAATACGAGAATAGTGAAAATGATAATAAAACTGCTGCTTTAGATAAAATATTAGAGGACCCTATCTTCAAGAGTATCGATGCTTCTAAAAACGATAAAGTATTCGTGAATGAAGTAGATCCATTGGCACAAGGTGGTACGGCTTGGAGTAAAGAAAGATTCCTTGATGCAGCAGTTGAAAAATTATCGGAGTAAACAGATTAGCCTATGGTGAATATAGAGAAAAAAACCAAATTGAAGCCAATCCTCATTATGAGCACGGCACCTTTTTTAATCGTTTTTACGATTGCCTTATCAATCACCTATGGCTCAAAGGATATTGATGTAGCTACAATTTGGCAGGCTATTACACAATTTGATTCAGGGAATGTCGATCATACGATCATTATACAGTCCCGCTTACCTCGTGTGGTAGCCGCCCTACTTGTAGGGGCATTTCTAGCCATATCAGGTGCTATTATGCAGGGGATGACAAGAAACTATCTTGCTTCCCCTTCTATTATGGGTGTAACAGATGGTTCAGCATTTGTTATTACAATTTGTATGATTTTTTATCCAGGTATGTCGAATGTTAGTATGATTATTTTCTCAATGATTGGTTCTGCACTCGGGGCTGGAATTGTCTTTGGTTTTGGCTCCATCATGCGAAATGGACTTTCCCCTGTTCGGTTGGCAATTATCGGGACAGTGATTGGAACATTTTTAAGCAGTATATCTGCCGCACTTGCTACATACTTTCAAATTTCACAAGACATGAGCTTTTGGTATAACGCAAAGATTCACAAGGTAGACCCGGACATTCTAATTCTCGCGCTGCCGTTTGGGTTAGTTGGACTGATACTTGCTTTGGTTATTGCCAAATCGATCACTATTTTATCACTTGGAGAATCTATTTCGATTACACTTGGACAGCGTACAAAGTGGATTAAGGTGATTAGTATATTGACCGTTGTCTGTTTAACAGGAACGGCAGTGGCACTTGTAGGGAAAATCGGCTTTGTTGGATTAATTATCCCACACATTACAAGATTTATCGTAGGTGTTGATTATCGGTTCATTATTCCTTGTTCCGCGATTATCGGCGGGATTTTTTTAGCGCTTTGTGATGTGGGCAGTCGTTTTATTAACTATCCATTCGAAACGCCAATTGGTGTCGTTACATCTTTAATTGGTGTACCTTTCTTCCTCTATTTAATTCATACGAGAGGGGGAGAACGTCGTGCATAAACAGGACCGTAATCGCTTTTTTATGACGATTAGTGGATTATTCGCGCTGATTTGTTTTGCTGGCTATATTCATATTACGAATGGTACATTTGATATGTCGGTTAAAGATGTTGTTACAACCTTGCTGCGCATGAACCCGAATCATGATTTTGATTTGGTTATTTTTGAATTCCGTCTGCCACGAATTGTCATTGCGGCGCTGGTAGGACTTGGATTAGGTGTAGCGGGCACTGTCGTGCAAGGTGTTACACGAAATGGTTTAGCTGATCCAGGGATACTCGGAATTAATGCTGGCGCTGGTGCAGCAATTGTCATATTGATGTTTCTTTTTCAAATGCAGGTCACTGTATCAGGTACCTCGAACTGGCTATCGATTTTAATCATGCCAGTCTTTGGCTTTGTAGGTGGATTGGTTGCCGCCATTATTATTTACAGTATTGCTTGGCGGAATGGAAAATTGGATACAGAGCGTTTGATTTTAACGGGTATTGCGATTAGCTCAGGATTTGGGGCACTCTCCATGTATATTTCGTTGAAAATGCGTGAGGGTGACTTTGAGATGGCGACGGTTTGGATGTCTGGCAGTATTTACAATGCAAACTGGTTATTTATCGTTGCGATGCTCCCTTGGCTATTGATTCTAGTGCCGGTGATTTATAGAAAAGCTTATTTACTAGATTACTTACAGCTTGAAGAAGCATCCATTAAAAGTCTCGGGATTCGAGTTGAAAAGGAAAAGTCGATATTGCTCTTGAGTAGTATTGGTGTAATTAGTGCCTGTGTTTCCGTATCAGGTAGCATATCCTTTATTGGATTAATGGCGCCACATATCGCGAGACAGCTTGTTGGTATACATCATCGTTATGTGATCCCTACGAGTGGGGCAGTTGGCATGCTCTTGGTCGTTATTTCTGACTATATTGCCAAAACAGTGTTTGCTCCTGCAGAAATCCCTGTAGGTATCGTTGTAGCCATTCTAGGAGTACCCTATTTTCTATATTTATTGGTGAAGTCAAAAGCGTAAAAGGAGAACGAATAAATGGTGGAAAGTATGATTAGAGCAGAACAATTAACATCTGGTTATGAAAAACTCACTGTTTTTTCAGATTTAGATGTAGCAATCAAAAAAGGACACATTACAACCATTATCGGCCCAAATGGCTGTGGTAAATCGACCCTATTGAAGACCATTGGACGCATTTTAAAGCAGAAAAATGGCGACGTCTTTTTACAGGAAAAAGATATGAAGTCGATTTCAACAAAGGCGATTGCTAAACAGCTTGCGCTACTGTCGCAAAACCCGGAAGCACCTTTACAATTAAAAGTGGAAGAACTCATCTCTTATGGGCGTTTCCCACACCGAAAAAATGTAGGTAAATTATCAAGTAAAGATAAGCAAGTGATTGAATGGGCAATGGATATTACGAGAACAACCGCATTTCGCGACCGTGAAATCGCGCAGTTGTCAGGCGGACAACGCCAAAAAGTATGGCTTGCGATGGCACTTGCACAAGAAACGAATATTTTACTGTTGGATGAACCGACGACCTATTTAGACCTTGCGCATCAACTGGAAGTTTTGCAAATTGTAGAGCGTCTTAATAAAGAGCATCAGTGCACCATTATTATGGTTTTACATGATATCAATCATGCTGCCCGATTTTCCCATGAATTAATCGCTATGAAAGCGGGGGAGATTGTGACGGTCGGTTCACCAAATGAA
Organism: Virgibacillus halotolerans; assembly: GCF_016908515.1. Lineage (GTDB taxonomy): Bacteria > Bacillota > Bacilli > Bacillales > Amphibacillaceae > Virgibacillus_M > Virgibacillus_M halotolerans. The sequence continues at coordinate 31,266 of NZ_JAFBEA010000008.1, read as the reverse complement.
ATTTTGGAAAAAGATGTGTTAAAAGAAGTGTTTCATATCAATGCACGTATTATGATCGACCCTGAAAATGGTTCGCCTGTGTGTTTTGGCTATGATACGCTACTAGCGCAAGAACAGGGAGGTCCATATGGAGATAACGGGTAAAGTTACTTTAGACAACACAGAAGCGTGGAAATTACATACTGATGAAATTGCTGATGCCTATGATATAAGGATTTCTTTACCTCAATCACCTGCGCCTGAAGCTGGTTATCCAGTTATTTATGTATTGGATGGAAATTCCTACTTTCAATTTGTGCGCGACGTTGTACGTTTGCAGTCCAGGAATGCCCCGAGGACTTTTGTGAACGATGCCATTATTGTTGGCATTGGCCACCCAGGCGAACAAGAAGAAGTTAGTAAACGTCGTTTTTATGATTTTACCGCGCCTTCGGAAACATATGTTTATCCGGATCGTGTAAAGAAATTCAAGATGGAAGAAAAGGAACACGGGGGAGCACAGCAGTTTTTGAACTTTATTGAATCAGAACTTAAGCCTGAAATAGAAAGACGTTACGCCATTGATAAAGAGAAGCAAACCTTATTTGGACATTCCCTTAGTGGTTTATTCACATTATGGGCGCTCTTTACGAAGCCACATCTGTTTCAGACATATCTTGCTATAAGCCCATCCATTTGGTGGAATGATCATGAAATACGCACCTATTTGGAGCAATTTCTGAATCAATCAGTAGTGGAGGAGCAGAGACGTCTTCTCATAACAGTAGGTGAGCGTGAAGGGTTTATGGTTGATGATGCAAAAGAAGTGGTTGATCGACTAAAGGAAAATCAACAAACAAAAGTGGCATGTGAATACTATATTGCTCCAGGTGAAAATCATGCATCTGTCGTACCAACCGTTATGAGTAGGGCCATCCGATTTGCGACAAATAGGTAGGAGGGATGCTAATGTTTCTTCCTCGGACGATTCATATGAAAAGCGTCAACCAACCCCAAATTAAAATGGTGGGTGTTCGTTGACGCTTATTTATTACCTTTCATATTAGTTAGTAAGACGTTAAGTATTGTTCTCTTTCCCATGGATGCACTGTTGTACGGAACATGTCCCATTCGATTGTTTTCGCTTCGATAAAATGTTCATACAGATGATCGCCAAGTGATTCGATGATCAGATCATTATTCTGTAGTTCAACTAAAGCTTCCATCAGTGTTGCTGGTAAGTCCTCAATACCATGTTCTTCCCGTTCTTTTTTATCCATCTCATAAATATTCAGATCGACAGGAACAGGCGGGATGAGCTTATGCTTGATACCATCAAGTCCTGAAGCAAGCAGTACAGCTAAAGCCAGATATGGATTCGCTGCCGGATCGACGCTACGTACTTCGATTCTTGTACTTAATCCTCTCGAAGAAGGTATGCGAACGAGGGGACTGCGGTTCAATCCGGACCACGCGACATAACATGGTGCTTCATAGCCGGGAACAAGGCGCTTATAGGAGTTCACAATTGGATTCGTTACTGCGGTAAAACTCTTCGCATGTTTAATGATTCCAGCAGTAAATTGATAGGCAATTTCACTGAGTTCCATGTCACCCTTTTTATCAAAAAACATATTTTCGTTATCTTTAAAAAGGGACATGTTCACATGCATTCCTGAACCATTTACACCAAATAAAGGTTTCGGCATAAAAGTTGCGTGCAAGTTGTGCTTACGTGCTATGGTTTTTACAACCAGTTTAAATGTTTGAATGTCATCTGCATGCTTGAGCGCATCAGAATACTTGAAATCAATTTCATGCTGCCCAGGGGCACCTTCGTGATGGGATGCTTCAATTTCAAATCCTATTTCTTCTAACTCAAGAACGATATCTCGTCTACAATTCTCACCTAAATCGGTAGGGGCAAGATCAAAATATCCACCGCGGTCATTTAATTCTAATGATGGGTCGCCGTTCGCGTCTAGCTTAAACAAGAAAAACTCAGGTTCCGTTCCAATGTTGAAAGTAGAAAAACCTAATGCTTCCATTTTTTCAAGGTTTCGTTTCAAATTGTACCGTGGACATCCAGTAAAGGGTGTTCCGTCTGGGTTATAAATATCACAGATAAATCGTGCCACCTTACCTTTATCAGATGTCCAAGGGAATACAATAAACGTATTCAAATCAGGATGTAAATACATATCAGATTCTTCAATCCGAACAAATCCTTCGATGGAAGAACCATCAAACATCATTTTATTATCCAATGCTTTATCCAATTGGCTTAATGGAATCTCCACATTTTTTATTGTGCCAAGTATGTCCGTAAACTGCAGTCGGATAAATCGTACATGTTCTTCTTCAATTTTTTGTAAAATATCTTCTTTCTTCATCAATCAGGCCCCCTGGATTTTTGTGGCATCTATTTATGGATGTATAAACAAATACGCATTCAATTATTTTCTACTGATTTTACTTTATTGTCAATGTTAAATTTTTATAGATTATTTAATGTTGTAATCGTGCATTGTTTCCCGGTACAATAAAGGTGATAGTATTTAGATAATTGCGCAATTTGGTGGCGAGGAGAATCCTTAATGAAGTTTAAAGTTATCATAAACATGCCGATAGAAAATCATGAAGTACCAGCATTAAGAGAACTTGTTGGTTGGGGAAGACGAGACAAAGACTATTCGGCATTATTTGAGCGATGTAATTTTGGATGGTCAATTAATCGCATTCGGTTATGTTACTGGAATGGGTTTAGAACATGGTTATATGGAAGACATCATGGTTCATCCTGATTATCAAAAAAGAAGAATCGGTGTTGATTTGGTAAAAGGACTATTACGGGAAGCTGAACAATTTGGACTAGGAATCGTTACAGTAACATATGAATCACATAACGTTAATTTTTATCAGACATGTGGCTTCACTCCTGGGCTGGGTGAAGTATGGCAGAAATGAATGTATTCGTTTTATTTACTAGGTTGAGGTACGTCATATTCAAAGAATACAATTAAATGGGAGGTATTCATTGATGGACTTTTTATCTATTATTCCACCGATTGTTGCTGTTGCATTGGCGATCATTACAAAACGTGTGCTGCTTTCTCTATTTATTAGTATTTGGGTAGGTGGTTTGATTGCAGCAGGAGGTAATCCATTTTCAGCTGTGGGCATGACTTTTACATGGATGAAAGATGTGATGATTGATCCGTGGAATGCCCGCTTTCTCGTCTTAACCGCTTTACTTGGAGCCGGAGCAGCATTTATGTTTAAAACGGGCGGATCTGATGGATTGATCAGACTACTGGCAAAAAAGTTAACATCGAAAAAGAGGGTAGGGATCTTGGCTTATTTTTTAGGAATTCTTATCTTTTTCAATGACTATGTAAATTCCGTTATTGTAGGGAATGCAACGAAAGATATAGCGGCAAAATATAAAATGTCGCGTGAAAAATTAGCCTATATTCTTGATGCTACTGCCGCACCAATGGCAACGCTAGGCCCGGTTTCCGATTGGATTGGCTTTCAGGTTTCATTAATTGCTGCTGCCATAGCAAGCGCAAGTATTGTTGGCATGGAACCCTATTTTGCCTTTTTGCAATCCATCCCATGGAACTTCTATGCCATACTCTGTTTGTTGGCGGTTCCGATGATACTTCTGGGAAAAGATTTTGGACCAATGGCTAAGGCGGAACACCGTGCAGAAACCACTGGACAATTAATACCTGAAGGTTCAACACCATTGTCCTCGGTGGAACAGGATTTAGGAGATCCTTTTAAAAAAGATGGTAGTGTGTGGAACTTCATTCTTCCACTCGTAGCTCTTATTTCGGTTGGCGTGTGGGGATTGTGGTATACCGGAGGAGGCGCGACAGGCAAATCAGTCATGGAGGCCATTGCGGATACGGATGTATCTATTGCACTAACCTGGGGAGCATTTGCAATGACAGTGACAGGCTTCATACTCGCTCTGATACAAGGCATGAGTTTGAAAATGTGTGAAGATACATTACTGGGAGGTGTTCGAACAATGCTTCCAGCGCTCGTTATCATCGTACTTGCATGGTCCATTGGCGAGGTTACTTCAGATCTTGGAACAGCATCGTTTGTAGTCGGAACAACAGAGAGTTGGATGACACCAGCGCTTTTACCGTTTTTGATATTTATTATTTGTATGTTTGTTTCTTTTGCAACTGGTACTTCCTGGGGGACAATGTCAATCATGACGCCAATAGCTATCCCACTTGCTTATGCAATTGGTGGAGCAGACCTTGTTCATATTGCGATTGGAGCCGTTTTTGCGGGATCCATTTTCGGCGATCATGTGTCACCTATTTCTGATACGACTGTCATGGCCTCCATTTTTGCTGAATCGGATCATATTGCCCATGTAAATACGCAAATACCTTATGCACTTGTACCAGCAGGAATTGCGGCAGTGTTATATTTATCTTATTCTTTTATTGGAAGTAGTATTGTTCTGTTAACTATAGGAATAGTTGTTCAGTTCCTATTGCTTCGTTATTTGGGAAACAGATATGAGAAAAGGAATTATGTTAAATCTGTTGTTAACAAATCTTAGAAATTTACTGCAGGTAACGAAGTCTTTTTAAGCATTGGAGGTACATGCCTGATGAAACAAAACAAATATGATGACGCGAAATTTTTCACTCAATATAAACAAATGCCACGTTCAGTAAAAGGACTTGAAGGCGCAGGAGAATGGCCTGTATTAAAAGCATTGTTGCCAGCACTGCAAAACAAAAGTGTGCTGGATTTGGGATGTGGTTTTGGTTGGCATTGCAGGTATGCCGGTGAGCAGCAGGCAAATGCTGTTGTTGGTGTCGATATATCGGAAAACATGCTGCGAGAAGCGCGTGAACAAACAGACGATCCTAAAATTACCTATGTACGCATGCCAATTGAAGACATACAATTTTCCAATTCCCAATTTGATGTTGTGATTAGCTCATTGGCTTTCCACTATGTTGATTCATTTGAAGCGATTTGTACAAAAGTATATGACTGTCTAAAGCCAGCGGGTAATTTTATTTTTTCTGTGGAACATCCCATATTTACTTCACGAAAAGAACAGACGTGGTATGTCGATGATCATGGACACCGCCTGCACTGGCCAGTGGATCATTATCAGTCAGAAGGGATGCGGGAAACCACATTCTTAACAGAGCATGTTATCAAATATCATCGTACCGTAGCGACCTATCTGAATAACTTGATACAGGCTGGTTTTGTAATCAAGGCTGTGAAAGAACCGGGTCCTACGAAAGCCATGTTGGAAAGTGACCCAGCGATGCTAGACGAGGATCGGCGCCCAATGTTTTTGATTATTGCAGCGGAAAAAAGAGAGACTCACATGGGTAACGCAGATATAGATCGATAAAGCTGTTATAATAAAGATAGGTTTTCATGACAAGAGACGGAAAGAAGGTATTGGGTTGGAAACTGAAAAAAGTTTATGGAATGATGTGTTGGATTACATAAGGGAGCGGGTAAGCAGGCCAACTTTTGATACCTGGTTCAAGGGATGTAAGGCGAAAAAAGAGGGAGAAAAGTGGTTCATTATTGCGCCAAATCATTTTGCAAGAGATTGGTTGGAGATACATCATTTGTCTTTAGTTAAAGAAGCTATTTATGAGACGACAAATGAAATGTCTGAGCTTGTGTTTACTGTTAGGGAAATAAGCGCGGAACTTACTTATGCAGATGATAAAGTAGCAAAGATTTTAGACGATATCAATGAACTCAGTCTGACGGAGCAAGAAAAGTTATTTGGTTTATTGAAGAGAAATAACAGTCCATTCTCGCAACCTGTTAGATCAGAAGAATCCGTTCGCGTGAACCAACTGGAGATGGAAGTAGAAAAAATTAAACGTCAATTAGCTGAGCTAAATGGCAGCATAAAAAATTAACGAAGGATTACTTAAAAGCGTGCGCACAGAAAGCGATGTGTAAACGCTTTTTCATTGTCGAATTTTTTGGTATACTATAAGTAGAAAAACACCTTCTGTAAGTCCCCATACAAATCTGCAAAGGAAGTGCTAAAATGCCCCTAGCACCAGTGGTCAAGGTAAGTCCCTCAGACTACATCCGGCACGACCAACTATTCAAGGAACTGATTCAAACATTCTTCGGGGAATTTCTGGAAGTGTTCTTTCCGGAAGTTTATCAAATAGTTGATTTTCAAGCGATCAAACCATTATCTGAAGAAGTATTTACAGATCTAATTGAGGGTGAAACCCGCCTGCTTGATATTGTCACTGAAACAAAGTTAAAGGAAACGGACTCGATTATTATTATTCATGTGGAACCACAAAGCACAAAGCAAACTTATTTTCATAAGCGGATGTACCATTATTTTAGTCTCTTATATCACAAGTATCGCAAGCCAATTATTCCAATTGCAGTTTTTAGTTATGAAGGAAATTGGGAAAAGAACCAATACACAATGGAATTTCCATTCATTCATGTATTAACATTCAATTATTTGACCTTGCATTTGCATAAAAAGAATTGGCGAGATTATATTAATTCAAATAATCCTGCCGCTGCGGCGCTTTTAAGCAAAATGGGTTACACCGAAGAGGAGAAGATTCAAGTTAAAAAAGAATTCTTGAGCATGTTAGTGAAAATGGAATTAGATCCGGCGAAACAAAGGCTGGTTTATGGTTTTTTTGAGAGTTATTTAAAATTAAATGAAGCAGAGGAGGAAGCATTGATGGATGAAATCAAACACTTGGACGAAGCGGATCAGATTATGGAAATCCCCATTTCATATGAAGAGAAGGGAATTGAGAAAGGAAAAGAAATAGGAATAAAGAAAGTAGCATTAGAGATGTTGAAAAAAGGTTCTTCGATCGATTATATCGTGGAGGTAACGAATTTGGAAAAAGTGGAAATAGAGGAACTGAAGAAAAGCTTATAGCATGAAATGATTCAAAGATGAATAGCTGTCTTTGGATCATTTTTTAACATGCTAACAATAAAAATGAATTGTAATTTGTTGTTGACTCTCCCCTTGGAGGAGCCTTTAAAGTAATCATTGAGGTGGTTGAAATGTTGTACACGGTAAAAGAAACTGCAGCTTTAGCGAAAGTTACAGTGAAGACGCTCCATCATTATCATAAAATTGGACTTTTATTACCATGTGAGGTGAGTGAAGCTGGCTACCGTCTTTACGGTATGAAAGAGCTTCAACGTTTACAGCACATATTATTCTATCGTGAACTGGATTTCCCACTCAAAAAAATTCAAGGGATGTTGGATGGCGAGCCAGAAAGATTATCCGTCTTGTCTGAGCAGCGACAGTTGATCCATACACGTAAGAAAAGACTGGAAAAGTTGATAAAGACATTGGATGAATCCATCGGACACGCCAGGAAGGGAGAAGTTATGAGCGAATCAAAACTGTTCACCGGATTTGAAAGCGAAAAAGAGTGGGAAGCGGCACTCGCAAAACAAAAGGCATATATTAAGGAAAAATACGACTACGATATAATCGGAGAGGATCCGATTAATGTGGAATCGATGAATGAATCGGCGTTAGAAGCGAAACGCTTTATGGATGAAATGATTCAATCTTTAAAAGGTGGTTTGAAGTTTGATGACGGTAAAGTACAGCATCTTATTCAGCAACACCTTGCGTTTTTGAATAATCATGGACATAACATAACTGAACATGATTTTGCTGGGCAGAATCGTTTTTTCCTGAATGATGATTTTCATCGGAATATGCTGGAGGAGCAACAGATTGGTCTATCTTATTATCTTTGCATAGCAGCAGAAGCATATGCTTCTCGAAAAGGTTAATTGTCATTCTATCCCTGACTTAAAACCCCCTTCATGGACAAAATAAAAGGAAACAAAGTAGGGGGGATATTGATGAAGGAAAATAACGATGATAAATTTACAGTTGCAGGGACAAACATCAATGCTGTCAAAGAGGCAAACCAAAACTCCGGTATGTCCTATAATGAAGTCAAGGAATTTTTAGCTAAAACAACTGGAGGACATGGTACTGAAATATATAGCGACACGAATACGGAGGCTGTTAGCGAGAAGAATCAGCAGTCTCGGGAAAAATAAGTATGCTTTGTATCCGCTGGCTATCTGAAGCCAGCGGATACTTTCATTTTTTCATTTGTTCCTGCGCCATCTTCACCATTTCTTTTACCATATTGCCGCCAATCGGTCCACCGATTTTCCCGGCATCTTCAGAGGTAAGTTGTCCATTATATCCTTTATGAAGTGGAATATCCTGTTCGTCAGCGATTTCATATTTCACGTCGTTGGGATCATCATTTACATCGTATCCTTTTTCCTTCATAACACGACCTTTTAATTGATCTAATCCTTTACGCGCTTCAGGAATCAATATTTTATTTCTTGCCATCTTATTCTCCTCCTTTTTCAATAGGTTTTCCTAAATTCACTGGTTCACTCCGTATAAACGGAAGGGAACTTTTTACTTTTTAATAAACCGTTATCTTTAGGAAATAATAAATATAAATGAAAGGCAGGTTGATAAATATGACACAGCAGGATTTTGAAAAAATATATAATGAATATCGCGAACAAAGTGCACAGAAAGATGGTATGGAAGCGGAGTTAGAACCATTAGATGGAAAAGAAAAGATCGCAGCAGTCAGAAAAAATGAAGATGGCGATATCATCGCTTTTAAAACAGAGACAGGACGGGAATTGGATTATATAACGGCACTAGATGAAGCGAAAGCGGGGATGATAGCACATATTGATGTGTTTCATAAATATGGCAGGGATATTATTCGAAGCGAACCGGATGGGATAAAAGAGAATAACTTAGATAACTTACCCTTGTTTTGAAGGGAGCTAATATGATAACCGTGGTATATAATGAGCGAATATCCTCTATTCCTTTTATAATATTGAGTAAGCGGCTCCCCTCATTATTGTAAAAAGGTCGTTCCAATGAGATAATTTAAAGGAAACGCGTCGATTGGCGAACCTGAAAGGGGAAAACATACATCCCTATCAGTGTAAAAACGAATCATGGAGGTATTCTATGCGTAACACGAACACGAATACAAATTCAATAGATGACATCATAAATGAACTGGAAAAAGAAAGTAAAATAGAAATAAAAATTGCCCTTTTTGGCCAGCCGGGTGCGGGGAAATCTTCCTTGATTAATGCATTGGTTGGAAAAAATGTTGTCGATGTTTCAACAGAAACGGATACAACGAAAAGTGAGGGAGAAGTCCCTTGGGGCGAGGATAATTCGAATATCCTAACCGATTTACCAGGATATGGGACAAGCAAATTTCCGGCAGGTGAATACTGGGATAGATTTAATTTAGATGAATATGACCTGTTTATTTGTGTTTTTTCAGGCAAGTTTCATCAGGCAGATGATCAACTTTTTCATAAGATCATTGAAAAGAAGAAGCCGTGTTTCTTTGTAAGCAATAAATCGGATAGTCTTGTGGACACGACTGGTGAGAAAAGTAAACAGGAATTAAAAGAAGCAGTGAAAAATGATATCAAAAAACGATATGGTGAAGTAAAAACCGTATTTACGAGCTGTGTGACAAGGGAAGGCCTAGACGAGCTAGTGAATGAAATCTACGCGCGATTAGATGATACGAAAAAAGAAAAATGGGAAAGAAATGCGAAGGCATATTCATTGGATTTTCTCAAAAGAAAAAGGGAGGCGTGTGAAAAAATTGTCATCAGTAAATCATTACTAGCAGCTGCGAATGGATTAAATCCGGTACCGGGGCTAAACTTAGCGATTGATTTAAACGTTTTACAAAAACTGTTCAAAGAAGTAAGAAAAAACTTCGACTTAACGGATGAAAGAATCAAGAAGGTAACAAAACTAAATTTATATCCCAATTTAGCGAATATCGGCAACAATATCATCCGATCGTTGTCCTATGATGGCATTGTTAATCTGCTGCAAAAACAGGCAGGGAAGCAAATTGCCCAGAAGGCATCGAGATATATCCCATTAATCGGTATTGCCATATCTGCAGCGGGTGGTTATACGATCACCTATCTTGCTGGTAAATCTTATTTAAATGACTGTTATGAGCTTGCTGAGGCAATATTAAAAGAGGAATTGAATTATTAAATAGAAGTGAATGAAGTGGAACCATACTATATCGTATAGTATGGTTTTTTGATGGTTGTCTACTTGATTATGTTACATGCGTACATGATAAATCGAATAAACGTTCATAGAATTTTAAACTTTGATTTTCGATGGCTGTAATATCCTCGAAAAGTTGGTTTAATTCATGATAGGATTTATAACTTTTATTCATTTCATTAGATCGTAAATGTTTATATGCTTGTTTGGCTGTATCATCAGCATAAATGACACATATGTCTTGTATATTATTTTTTACCACACAGCGTTTTAAATCACTTTTAGAAATAGTAGATTGGATTACGGTAGGAGAAATATATTCGCAATGCAATAATCCGCGTACTATTTTCAATGGTACCTGATAGGTTGGATGATCTTCCATAATGATAAGTGCATTTAATTTGTAGTGATTTAAAGCACTGATTTCTTGTTCAAGTTGTGCTAACAAATTGATTAATCCATCATGACTGTTGTTATATTCGATTTCAGTTACTTCACGATGTTCAAATAATTTAACGGACTTCCAATACGCGGGTAAAAAAATTCTCGTATAAATTTCTTCTAATTTTAAATCATCAATTAGGTAAGAAAATGCTTCACTGCAGGCTACATTATCACCTTTCATTAATGCATTGAAAAACGCTAAATACCGAGCTTGGAAAGTTGTTGCCTGAAAATGAATCATTTTAGAAACGGTAACAGAGAAATCCAATGGAAGTGAAGCAACCTTATCCTCATCTAGTCGCTTGATATCTGGTAGTGTAGGCACATGTTTGTTGACTTGTTTGATCGTTGCTGCAGTATGATCAGATAACAAGACCAATGCATGAGATGGATAAATCGATAATGCTTCGATAAAGCTATATAGAATGCTTTCATCATACCGTTTTTCGTCTTGCATAAGCATTTGAAGTGCTTCTTGGGCTGGTAGTGCATGCTTATAGGCACGTTTTAATGTTAGGGAAGCATATGTATCAATGATTTGTAAGATGTTTAATTCCTTAGATAATTCTTTTCTGGTTAATTGATCTGGATATCCGGAACCGTCCAATCTTTCATGATGAGATCTAGCAAAATGTGCGATATGATGTTGACCTAAGGTATTTAATATCGTTTCTCCTTCCATTGTATGTCTTTTGAACAACTCAAATTCGTCATAAGTTAGTTTGCCATCTTTGTGCAATATTTCTTGTGGAATGTTCAATTTACCAATGTCATGGAAAAGAAAACCAAGTGCAGTACGCTCTAAATGTGGCAAATTAAGTTTTTTTGCTACTAATGTCCCTAAGATAAAGACATCGAATGAATGTATAAAATTATCATGGTTCCAGTCTTTAAGGGCATATAAAGTATCCATCAGTTCGTAATCTTGATGCATGTCCTTGAACAATTGAAGTAAAAACTGTATATCTTCATCATTATTGAGTATTTTGCCGTAGCGGTATTCATAGCCTACAAAAGATAATGCCTGAAAAAAGGTATCTCTTGTTGGGTCTGCTTTACATGTATCAGCTACGGAAACTTCTCCTTCCAGTAACTCACTGATTTCATTAGGTGTTTGCTGCATAGGATCTATTTGTTCTTGTGATATATCCACTGTAATTTTCACTTCTTCAATATTGCGCTTTTTTAATTGGGCAATGGTTCGTTTGGATAACTTTGTGCCTTTATTAACTAGTAACAACTGGTCATGATACACGTCCTCTCCTAAAATCTCATTTGGCAGGACATCTTTAATATTTTTACTTATCATAGGTTTGAACCTATCCCTTCTTTTAGAACGCAATATTGACGATATCCTTTAATGAAACATCTAATGCCAGCGATAATCTATATAAATTTAAAATGGAAGTGTTGCGCTTCCCTGTTTCAATTTCTGTGTAATAGGACCTTGTGAACCCTGCTATTTCTGCAAGTTCTTCTTGTGTAATGCCTTTGCTTAAACGATAAACTTTCAAACGAGCTCCTAATTGTTTCAGAACGGCTGAATCACTAGCTATACTTAATGTTTCCAACATAGGTAACTCCTTCCTAATCTTTAAAATAAGAAAGACTGCTATTAACGAGTATTTTTGTATAAAATACGAGAAGAAGTAGTTCTTTTTAATCCATTTTTAATTTCAATTAGTACTAATTACCTATTTTTGATAATAATACAGTTTTAAATCGGACTCCACCTGATTTAAGTGACATTTTTCCGAGGAAATACACAAAAATGGCAGTCAGATTTATATATTGTTGAAAATATTATCGTCCTAGCTAAAACTTTTATAAAAAAAGCTTAAACAAAAAGATATATAGCCGATATAAGTAGTGACGTCAGCAAGAAAAGATTTGCCATGGCAGGAACATCTGGGAAGAACAGGTGAAATTTTTTGTTATCGATGAGCAAGCTAGCGTAATTAAGATTGAAGTAGTAACCGTAGAGGAAACCTTATGCGGCTGTGGGTTAACACCATGGCAGTACCAGCATGCTTGAGGGAATACATCAGGGTAATAACTCTATTTTATAGAGTCATTATATATGGCAAGACACAAGGATGTGGCTTGCTAAAAAATAAAAAACATGGAGGTAGATTAATAATGATTATTAATCACAATATTTCAGCACTTAATACACATCGTCAATTAGGTGCAAACAACAACGCAGTACAAGGTTCATTGGAGAAGCTATCATCAGGTCTTCAGATCAACAAAGCAGGAGACGACGCTGCAGGTCTAGCAATCTCTGAAAAAATGCGTGGACAAATTCGTGGATTAGATATGGCGAGCAAGAACGCCCAAGACGGTAGACTGGAAATGCCGCTCTAAGTAGTAATATTTAGATGATAACTCCGTGAATTCGGTGAAACCCCAAACCAGACTAGCAGTGTCGATGGTGGGCAATACCGAGCCAAGCCTAATGAATTGGTTAGATGTAGTTAGGAAGGTGTAACGATCAGGTGGTGAGGAACCATACCAATAACCCACCCACGAGCGCGGAGCATCCTTATGGGATGAAGATATGATCTGAACTTTATGGAAACATAAAGAAGCAGTGGATAAAAAGCCACTGCGATAACATATTTGGTTTCTCTAATCCAAACTGCTGAAGGTGCATTGAATGAAACACAAGAAATTCTTCAAAGAATGAGAGAACTAGCAGTACAGAGCTCAAACGATACGAATACTGAGACAGATCGTGCTGAGCTTCAAAAAGAAGCAGACCAACTAGCAGAAGAATTAACGCGTATTTCTAATAACACGGAATTCAACACACAAAAATTGCTTGATGGTGATTTTAATGCGACATTCCACATTGGTGCAAACTCAGAACAAAACCTTAAGATTGATATCAATGCTATGGGAGCGGAAGCTTTAGGTGTTGAAGGTAAATTAACGGAAGGTGATGCTCCAAAAGACTTCAAAATTGATGGAGAAGAATTTACTGGAAAGGTACTTAAAAGCGGAGATAATGTTGTAGCAGTGCAAGTTGGAACAGGCGAAGATGCAAAATTCTATGCAGTTTCTGATGTCGTAGTTGACGAATCAGCAGAAATTGGTGAGGATGGAGAAGTTACAACAGCAGCAACCTTCAAAACAAAAGATGGCGCGAAAGAACTTGAAGAAGGCGGTGCATTCGGTAGTATCGACATTTCATCACAAGAAGCTGCTGACGCTGCAATCACTAAATTCCAAACTGCAATTGATTCAGTTTCATCTGAACGTTCTAAACTTGGAGCAGTTCAAAACCGTCTAGAACACACAATCAATAACTTAGGTGCTTCTTCTGAAAACCTAACAGCTGCGGAATCACGTATTAGAGACGTTGATTATACTGAAGCTGCTTAACGCAGCATGAAGTACAGTCGTCCTAACTGGTAACGGTTAGCGAGTACAATCGGGTGAATTGCTGGAAACCCCTAATAGCTTTCTGCTCCACAACGTAGCTGGAAACGGCAAGCGTGACGGATTAAAAAGTAGAGAGATTGGGCGATCAGCAGCCAAGCGCCTAAGATGAAAATCTGGTGAAGGTCCAACGACTAGAATAGACCACCTACCGCAATAGCTATGGTGATGAAATTCGTAGGTGAAAGAGGGAATGTGAATTCTTCTGAATCCGAAGCGCCCGACCCCTAACAGATGAAGCTGAGGGTGAAGATATAGTCTGGTCAATTATGAAAGTAATTGTCGCACGATGGCGAAAGAAATGATGGAGTTCACGAAGAACAACATCCTATCACAAGCATCACAAGCAATGTTAGCTCAAGCACAACAGAGTCCTCAAGGTGTTTTACAACTTCTTCAGTAATGTTGTGAACGGGCGTCTAATCTGGTAACGGGTTAGAGCATGACTGGGTGAATTGCTGGAACATCCTAAAGTGTTTTGTACCACAACGCAGCTGGAAACGGTAGGCGTGATGGTCTGAAAAACAAAACAATACTACAATGGATAATCAGCAGCCAAGCGCCTAAGGTGAAAACCTGGCGAAGGTTCAACGACTAGAATGAACTGTCTACAGCTTAACAGAAAGCCATGGCAATGAGATTCGTAGGGTAATAAACAATACTCGAAGCGCCCAGCCCCTATAGAAATTATAGGGTGAAGATATAGTCTATTCTATGATCGAAAGACATAGCGGCAAAGCAAGCCAACCAACAACCACAAGGTGTATTACAGTTATTACGTTAATATTGAATGTTTTGGAAAAGGCACTAGCATTGCTAGTGCCTTTTTACATACACAGAACCTAGTCTAGATTACTAAGATCAAATAGAGGAGGATGGATAATATGTATGAACAAAAGCAAATAGAGAGTATTAAAAAATTACTTCAAAATAATTTAGGATTTTGTAGGATTGATTTTCAAAAAGAGGATACAGATGATTTATATTATGTTACTCCTGATAGCAAAAATGTTAAAACTAGAATTAGGGTAAAACCACAATTAGGTACTGTATTTATATTAGAACATGGAAATTGGAGACAGATTAAAAACATTAAAATTGAATAAATTTGAAAGTGCCTGTCTATTCCAGATTTTTACAGTCCCTCTTGAAGCCTGGATTCTGTATATATCTGAAAGCAGAACAAAAATCCTTTGTAATGGTACATTAAAAACAAAAAAGTATAGAGCAAGAACTACTGAATTAAATGGATAGGTAGTAGGTAATAATCTAACTAGTTTACACCTTTTTGACTGAATCAAATGAGTAAGTAAATATATATTATAATCCCGAATCAATTTAAAGTCCTAATTCCCATTGTGGAATTGGGGCTTATTTTAATTTGGGGAGAAAATATATATGAAAACGTATGAATCAAATGTAGAGCAATTGGAATTGTTGCATGTGAAAGAAGTGAAAGAAGTGAAAGAAAAATGAACACCTGCAAAGCGTGTAAATATTGTTAGTCTAAAGTTAGTGAAGGAATCTAGCTTACTGTATCAAGATCGTTGTGTTCTTAGCCCAGAAGATGGGTATGATTTGTTGAAGCAATTTCTAGATGATGTTGATCAGGAGTATTTCATAGTTGCCTGTTTATACAAAGAATCAGCAAACAGCTATTAATATTTGTCATAATGGTAGTTTAAATGCAAGCCTTTTCACCTCAGGGAAGTAATGAAGCCAGCTATTCTATCAAATGCTGCTTCCATTTTAATTGGACATAATCACCCATCGGAGTGCCAAAACCAGTCAAGAGGATATTCATTAACTAAAAGACTGAAGGAAGCGGGAGAGATGATTCGAATTGATCTGTTAGATCATACCATTATGGGGTATGATCGCTTTGTTTCACTCAAAGATAAAAAATGTACATCTGATAAATCGTCCAGACGGCGTTATCATTAAAATCACTGAATAATAAACATGAAAAAGCCAGTGAATTAAATTTTCCCTTTTGCTTTCTAAGTTCCGAAAGTTTGTATACTACTGACCAATACGTCCGACCGATTGTATCAGCAATTTCATTGTCCGTTATGCCCTGCTTTTTAAGTGAAATCATTTTATCAAGTTCTATTTCATCGTATGCTTTGCTTCTTGATGAATTACTACTTAACACTTGATAGTCAGGATATAAACTGTTATATTTTTTCGTATCCTTTCGTAATCTAAAATCCCAGCTTGTTTTATAAAACATAGATGGACATGATTTTGCTACAGGCTGGATTGTATGTAAATATTTAAGGGCTTGATCCACAGATATAGTTCTTAAAATATGACCATGGCCATCATTACGATGACCAAATTTTAATTCTATGTTGTAACTTACTTTGATGTGATTGTTCAATTGTGTTAAGTCTTGAAAGGAATAATTTTGTAGGTAAAGATAAACTTGAGGTGTAAGATAGATGATTTTTTTCCTGTGGTTGATTCTAGATGTGATGCATAAAGAACCGTCATCCATATATAGTGCAGCCAAGAAATGTGGCAAAATACAACGAGGTAATAAAGATACGGGTATTTGTTTTTGCCCCTTGGCATTATAAAATAATGGATACAATTCAGTAAAAAGCTGAGATGACTTAGATCTGAGTGTATTACTTTTAGGTGTGAGATAAAATAGACCATCCATTATTTGTTCTTTCCATTTCCTATATTCTATTTGTTGTATGCCATAATGTTCCCGGTAACTATTATTCTTTCTTCTGCTTTTTGGGTATAACTTAGTAATTTCTCCATCACCTATTATACTTGCAATAAGGATATTAAATTGAATCGCGCTTAGGCTATTTACCATAATAAATCCCCCCCCTTGAAACATCTGTTCTTATTATAGCATAAATAAAAGTAATAAACTGATTTTTCAAGATAATATTATAACAATTTATAATTAAGAGGAGAGTGGGGGTAAAACCCCCCACTCCCTCTACTCCTCAATCCTAAATCTCCCCAACTCCTCCTGCATTTCCGCAGAATACGAATCCAATTCCTCTGCCAAATGATTCAACTGTTCCATCGACGCTGTTTGCTGCTCGATAGATGCGGAGACTTCTTCCGTTCCCGCTGCTGTTTCCTCGCTGATGGACGCAATGTTTTGCGTATTGCTGGAGATTGATTGTTCCTGGTCCACCACGGTTTTCATTACTTCCATTACTTCATTGATTAATTTACTATTTGTTTCTATTGTTTCTTGAATGCTTATAAATGCTTGTTCTGTCTCGTTTACCGAGTGTGATTGCGTTTGGATAACTTCACTTGTCTTACCGATTAATGTTACGGTAGATTTCATTTCTGCCTGCATTTCTTCAATTAAGCCAGAAACATCACCTAGAGCGTTTTCGGTTTGCTCGGCAAGTTTCTTAACCTCGTCCGCTACTACTGCAAATCCTCGTCCATTTTCGCCAGCTCGGGCCGCTTCGATTGCAGCGTTTAATGCCAATAGATTTGTTTGGCTGGCAATATCGGCCATTTTTGTGACGATTGTATTGATGTTGTTTGATTTATCGTCCAAAGATTGGATAGCGTGTACCGCTTCATTTGTCATGATACCTGTTTCCTCTGATTGTTTCCTCAGACCGTCCACCGTTTTTGTACCTCTTTTTGAAGCTTCGCTCATCACTTTTTCTTCTTCAAAGAGCCTATTATTATGTGCCTCAATTTGTTGGATCGATGTGGAAAGATTTTCGGTTGCAACTGCACTCTGTTCCATTAGTTCTGCTTGTTCGCTCGCACCTGTTGCTATTTGTTGCATTGTTGTCGCAACTTCATTGGATGATGCTGTATTTTCTTCAGCGCTAGCTACTAATGTTTGCGAAGCCTCGGATACATTGACGGAAACTTCCTTTACTTTTAGCATCATCAATTGCATTTTTCGCAACATGTTTTCGAAGCTATGTGAAAGCTCTCCAATTTCATTTTTCGATTGAATATTTGTTTTTGCTAACAGATTGCCATCTTCAACTTCCTTCATTGTTTGCTGTAGGGACTTGATTGGTTTAGTGATCCGTCTGGTTATAAAAAATGAAACGGCAATGGCTAGTAAGATAATCAGCCCCAAGGTAATTCCGATTGGTAAAAGCGTCTTATTTGCGATATTTCTAAAATCTTTTTCATAAACAGTTTCAGCTAAAGTCCATCCTGTGATGTCGTTTACTGCATAACCTAGAACTTTTTTATTACCATCTTCCGTATACGCTACTAATCCGTTATTTTTACCTGATTGCATTTTTTCATAAAAAGCATGTTCTGCTGCACTTTGACCTAATAGTGTTTCATCAGGGTGTGTGACAAAGTCTCCGTTCTTGCTGAGTATCATCGTATATCCAGACTCACTTGATTTAATCTTATTTGTAATATCTATTAATGTGTCAACAAGAATGTCTGCCCCATTCGCACCAATGATTTTATTGTTTTTGTATATAGCTTGCGCTGCGGTAATAACCATATTTCCGGTAGCTTCATCTATGTAAGGCTCCGTCCAAATAATATCACCGTCAGCTTCTATAGCATCATGGTACCAATCTCTTTCCGTACCATCAAAGTCGTCGGCTAGATCGGCATCAGGATAAATGTTTGTCTTCCCATCGGTATCTGCGACGGTGTATACATTAATAATATCGTTATCCGTATCTACAGTGGCACCAAAGTAATCCATCAGTTCAAGACGATCTTTCTTTCCATCGTAATTAAGTATGAGATCGCTCTTTGAAAAACGGTTTAATACATTTTCTTTATTCGTAAAAAAGGTATCAAAAGTGTCATTTAAATTTTCCATTTGGGATTCAACGCTTTTGGCCTTTTCATCGATCATGATGTCTTTGCTAAGCGTATAGGTTGTAAAGGCAATGATGACACCTGCCAAAATAATTAAAGCTAAAAAAGGTATAAGAATTTGATTTTGCACTGAATGATTAAAGAAATTCCATATACGCTTCTTTGTCCGATTGTCATTGTTATTACTATATTCCATAAAATTCACCTTCCTCTTTCGATTATTTAGAAATAGTTATGCATCTATTATCGGAATGATTGCTATTTTATGTAGATTAAATAGGACTTTTGACCGATATCATGGTTGAAAACCAATAAATGTAAGATTACCTATGATTACTATAATCAATTATTTCTTGATTTCGCCAAAACCCTTCAAAACTTAAGCGAACTAACCGACATTATACTTAGACATGTTAATACGTGATTAACGCGAAGGGGAATTGCGCTGTAAAGTTTTGGAGGTTAATAAATGGATAAAACATCAATTATAGGTATTTTGTTAGGCATCATTGCTGTTGGAGTCGGTATGGTATTAAAAGGGGTTAGTATCGTAGCAATAATAAATCCTGCTGCATTACTAATTATCTTTGTGGGGACCGCTGCATCAGTTTGTATTGCTTTTCCAGGAAGTACATTAAAGAAGATACCATCGCTGTTTAAGATTATATTTAAAAAAAGTGAGCAATCAGATATAAAAGAATTGATTGTAATGTTTACGGATTGGGCTAATCAAACTCGCCGGGAGGGAATTTTATCATTAGAGAAGCAAGTGGATGAAGTAGAAGATCCATTTCTTTCTTCTGGTTTGCAATTGGCGATTGATGGACAAACACCAGAATTTATTCGAGATGTGATGCTTGAGAAGCTGGATGCCATGGAAAGCCGACATCAGGAAGGGGCAGCTGTATTTTCCCAGGCAGGAACTTATGCGCCAACATTAGGCGTGCTTGGGGCTGTTATAGGATTAATTGCTGCGCTAGGTGATATGCAGGATATGGACGTTTTAGGGCAAGCAATATCTGCTGCATTTGTTGCGACATTACTTGGGATTTTTTCTGGCTATGTATTGTGGCATCCTTTTGCAAATAAGTTAAAGGAAAAATCGAAAAAGGAAATACAGCATAAAGAGATAATTATTGAAGGAATTCTTTCTATTACTACCGGGGACTCAGCGAATGTGGTAAAGGAAAAAATGAGTTCCTATATGTCATCAAAGGATTTACTGAAGATAAATCAGGAGGAAGCTGATGCGCAGAAAGAAGCGGAATAAAGAAGAACATCGTGTGGATGAGTCGTGGTTGCTCCCTTATGCCGATTTATTAACGTTGTTGGTGGCATTGTTTATTGTTTTATTTGCGATGAGTGATATGGATACGCAAAAATATAAGGAGCTTTCGGAAGTGTTTCAGAATGAATTCTCTGGAGGAAAGAATATCTTCGAGCATAATGAATCATTGGTAGAATTTCCAATAGAATCAGAGGAAGACGAGCATGGGGAAGAAGAGGCAGAAGAAGAAAGTAATAATAAACAAGAACTGATCAAATTACAAGCCATTCAAAAAATGATTGATGATTATATTGATGAAAGTAATCTGGGTGAAGTAATTGAAACGGAATTAACGGATGAAGGATTATTAATAACGATCCTAAATGACATTTCTTTTGACTCAGGAAGTGCAGTGGTTAAAAATGAAGGACAGCAAATTGCTAAAGAGGTATCTAACTTTCTAGATACAAATCCCCCACATCAAATTGTGGTCAGTGGACATGCAGATGATCGGCCAATGCATAACTTTGAATTTGCTTCCAACTGGGAATTAAGTATTACGCGTGCACTTAACTTTATGGGATTCATTCTGGAAAATGGGGATCTTAATCCAACAAAATTCAGCGCGAAAGGCTTTGGGGAATATCAGCCAATCGTGCCGAATACGAGTGAAAAAAACAGGGCGAAGAACAGGCGTGTAGAGGTGCTTATTTTACCGAATTATGAAATCAAAACGGATGAATAGATGGGTTGTTTGAATGGCAATAAGGTATGTAAAGAACAAGTTTTAGCGACTTGTTCTTTTTTTACTTACTGAAACCTATAACTAGTCGGAATAGCGGGTTTTGAATGTTGACGGTACACCGATTGAAAGTTTATGCTTCTGGTTTGTCGATGATTTCCCTTTCATTGAGCGCATAGGATAAGGGGGAATCTACAAGTAATTTACTTAACATTTGATTTGTTTGTTGCAATTCACCCCGCGTATATAATTTCGCAAGCATTTCATATAAATTTGTTTCCACAGCTACGATCTGCAAATATTTCTCATTTCCTAAATCTGTCAGGGCAAGGCGGACATAACGAGAATCTATTTTCTCCCGAATCCTTTCCACAAATTTTTCTTTAACCATTCTTTCAACTAATCTCGAAGGACTTCCTTCTTCACAAATTAATAAACTGCCCAATGCTTTTAAGGTAACTGGCTGGTTATGTTTTAAGACACTAATGACTTCGGCCTGGGAAGGGGTGACACCAATATCTTTTAGTAAAACCTTTAAGATTCTATTTCCTTGTCTTTGTGCGGCCAAGATGAGGTATCTAAACCTTTCAGCTTCTTGAAATTTATTTTCCAAATTAATTCCTCCCAGTTATGATGTAATGATTTCAGGTACGATGTTCGGGTCATGATTTGCAATAACACGAAGACAATTTTCTCTGTTTGCAAAGTCCTTCACCCACTTCAGTGATAAGCTAGCAGCTTTTTCGTCTGTTGTTAAACCAGGCAATATCATTTCTTGCCACGACTTTTCAGCATAGCCAACATCACTAGCTAATAGCAACCACCCCTTTGGCATCTTTATTAATTATACGGGGCAGGATGAAGCCCTTTTTCTTTAAAGGATAATGCTCCGTCTATATATACCTTTCCTGTATGCATAATATGTACTTTCAAATTGGTACCCCCTATTAATTAAATGACACCTCATCTATTAGTTTTGTAATAGATGATGCGTCAT
Source organism: Virgibacillus halotolerans (assembly GCF_016908515.1). GTDB lineage: Bacteria > Bacillota > Bacilli > Bacillales > Amphibacillaceae > Virgibacillus_M > Virgibacillus_M halotolerans. The sequence continues at coordinate 9,425 of NZ_JAFBEA010000008.1, read as the reverse complement.
TTAATTTCAAGCAAAAAAGGAATCTATGCCATTAGTAAATGTTTTATGGAAGGAGGGTATCTATCTATACTCTATAGAATACGTTAAGATATAGATAAACGTCAGCAATATTTTTTAAATGGCTAAATCAAAACTTGGAGAGAAGGGAATCAGTTTGCTATATGAAAAGGATAGTTTAAAAGTACGGCATTTACGGAAAAAAGATGACATTTTATTAGCTAGATGGCTTTCTGATCCATTTGTATTGGAATTTTATGAGGGAAGAGACAAACCTTTTGATGTACAAAAGGTTCATCAAAAACTTTATAATCGTAATAAGGATCTTGTTGGTTGTATTGTTACATATAAAGGGCTGGATATAGGATACATACAATATTATCATGTGAATAAGAAAACCAGTAAAATAGATAGCGATGATGGAACAGAAAATGTTTATGGAATAGATCAATTTATCGGGGAAACTGCGTACTGGAATAAGGGGATTGGTACATTGCTTATCAAATCTATGGTAGCTTTTTTGTTTGAACAAAAGCATGCTGATAAAGTAATTATGGATCCACAAGTACAAAATGAACGGGCAATTAAATGTTATGAAAAGTGTGGCTTTAAAAAGGTACGAATGCTACCCCATCATGAATTACATGAAGGAGAATACCGTGATTGCTGGTTAATGGAATATAGGAAACCTATTTAACCACAAGCTTCAACTTGAAAAATAACCTAATTAAGCTATCATAGTATATTGATCAACGAGAGGAGAATAATAATGACTAGAAAGATTTATAATGCAAAAACTGCCGAAGTATCAGGACCATATTCTCATGCGGTGGATGCAGGCGAATATATTTATTTTTCAGGACAAACAGCAAAGAATACACCAACTGCAGAAGATATGACAGGGGATATTGCGGCGCAAACGAAACAATGTTTTATCAATTTGTTTGAGGTGATGAAAGAAGCAGATCTTACGTCAGATGATGTCGTAAAAGTAAATGTATACTTGACAGATATGAACGATTTTACAGCGATGAATGAAGTGTATGAGACACAGTTTAACGCACCATTTCCTGCAAGAACATGTGTGGCGGTTCTCGGATTGCCGCTTGGTGCGGAAGTAGAGATCGAGATGATCGCGAAAAGGAATAAATAAAGAGGGGGGGAGCGTATCCCTCTTTTTTACATAAAATGTATCTGTGTCGAATTATTGACGGTATGGTGTAAAAAGTCGCATTTTGGGCTTTATGGGGTGCAAAAAATCCTGCTTAACTGTATAATGTTATCGTATTGTTATTCGTTATTTTATAATTGAAATGTAAGAGTGATCATTATAATCTTAAATGATCCGCTTTTTAAAGGGAGGATTTAAGTATGGACAAAGTGGAGACAGCCCCTTCACACCAGTTTGTAAATAGTAACCAGGCAAATAAACATACGATTGCCAGTTTATTTTTTGATTTGAAAGAACTTTTTAAAGGTATTGTGCTCGTGTCCAATGTGTTGCCTGTTTTTGCAGGTTTTTGGTTGGCGCTTTATTTTACCAACGCATCGATCGCGGATTATTGGGGTTTGATGCTCGTAACATTGATTGGTAGTATGTTTGTGATGGCTGGGGCACTTGTCCTGAATAATTGGTATGAGGTTGATCTTGATACAGCTATGAAACGAACGGAGAACCGGCCAACAGTAACAGGCAGTTTTTCATTAAACACTGTTTTAGCAATTGGTATTTCTCTTTCAGTACTTGGTTTTATTGTATTGTCATTTACAACGTTAGAATCAATCGTTTATGCATTCATTGGTTGGTTTACATACGTTGTTCTATATACTTTTTGGACCAAACGTAAATATGCAATGAATACGATCATCGGCAGTGTTTCAGGTGCTGTTACACCGCTTATTGGCTGGGCGGCAATTGATTCCGCCTTTCATGTGGTACCGATCGTATTATTCCTGCTGATGTTTATTTGGCAAGTACCACATACCTTTTCGATCGCAATGAAAAGATATGATGAATATAAGGCTGCGGGCGTTCCAATGCATCCAGTTGTTTATGGATTCGCATCAACGAAGCGCCAGATTTTTGTGTATATAGCTTGTTTACTGCCGCTGCCGTTTTATTTAACAGAAATTGGCACGCCATTTGTTGTGCTAATAACCTTGATGAATGTTGGCTGGTTGGCGTTAGCAATTAGAGGATTCTTTGTGAAAAATGATGTGAAATGGTCGCGGGTGATTTTCGTTTATTCATTAAGCTACTTGACGATATTTTTCCTTTTTATCATTGTTGCTACAACACCAATGTTCAGCTAATCGCACCATACAGAAAGATCCGCTCGTCTTATTTAGACGAGCGGATCTTGTTTATATGTCTAATGTCCCTCGATTGCAGTAGCTGGTTTATATAGACGACTAATCGCCACGCCAAACAGAGAAACAAGGGCAAATATAAGGAACAGGTACTGATATCCGGCGATCATTGCGATCAATACCGAAGATGCGATACTGCCGAAGTAACGGAATGTCGAGAAGATTCCTGATGCACTTCCAGACATCTTGGGTTCTACGGCAGATAAAGATGTCATCTGCATACTAGGCATAGCAATGCCGCTTGCTAGTCCACCGAATACAAGAAAGATCAGAACGAGTGGCAACGATGATATAATGATCGCAATTGAAAACCCAATATTGACTATAAATAATCCAATAAACGAAAATAAAACAAGCTTTCTTGCCCCGAAGTTCTGATGAAGCCTGCCACCCATAAAACTGCTGACCGACATCGAAATGGAGAAAAGCGAAAGAAATAATCCACTTACAGCTTCGCTTACATGAAATTGTGCGGCCATCAGCAATGGTGTTACAAGTAGAATCGCATACATAACAAAATTACTAAAGGTCACAGATAAATTCGCAGCTGTAAATACACGGTTTTTAAATAAACTCAGTTTAATAATGGGGTCTTTCGCCTTTTTCTCCCTTAGAAAAAACAATGGAATTGCGATAACTAAGAAGATTGCATATCCAATCATTGATCCCACTGTATCTGATTTTGATAAAAGGACGAGGCTACCAATTGAAATCGCTAGTAAAATACTCCCAAGATAATCAAGCGATATATTTTGTTTTTCCTGATCGACTTTTGGAATAAAGACGATGGACAATATCAATGATAGAACCATCAAGGGGAGATTGACTAGGAAAATGGCATGCCAGTCAAAAATCCCAATCAGCGCCCCTCCTACCAACGGACCTAACGCAGCGCCAAGTCCTGCTGTCAATCCGAATAACCCAAGTGTTTTTGAGAGTTTCTCTTCTGAAAGTGTGAGACGCAAAAGCGCAATGCTGTTTGGTGTCATTAAAGCTCCGCCGATCGCTTGAAGTGCACGGAATAGGAGTAGTAACTCTAAATTAGGAGCTATCCCACAGCCAAGGGAACCGATAATAAATAAACCTACGCCTATCAGATACAAGCGCCGATAGCCAAATAGGTCGCCTATCTTGCCAGCAATTGGCTGAAGAACTGCCATGCCAATTAAGTAGATCGTAACGACCCAAGTGATCATCCAAAGCGATTCATCGAGTGCATTTGCCATCGATGATAATGCAACGGCAATCATTGTTGAATTGAGTGGGACGAGTATACCCCCAATAAGCAAGGAAGCAACAATAATATTTTCCTTTTTTTGCTTCATAATTATTTCCTTTCTTTCGTCATAACGGTTGCTACCTGACACCGTCTAAGAATAATTTGATGCTCTCTTCAATCATGCATTCATCTGTCAATAATGTAAATTGCTCACCAAGCTGGATGCGATGCGTGAAGTAACCGAAAATCAAGCTAATAAAAATCTGTGCTTGTGCTTGATGATTACCGGCTTTGATTTTTCCGTCTTGCGCCATTGTCTCAAGATATGACGCGAGAGAGTTAATAAAGGCCAACGGTCTGTTCACGACGTGAGATTTCATATCCTCAAAAGCTGTTGGATCCTTAAGTACAGCCTGAAGTATGTCACGATGTTTATCTAAATCACGCAATAGACTGTTGCCAATATGTTGTAAATCACGTTTTAAATCTCCAGTTGTTTCACGAAAAGCGATCGTAAAGTCTGCTTCAGGTTGCATAAGGACGCTTTGCATTAAACCTTCTTTACTGCCAAAGTTACGAAAAATAGTTGCCTCACTTACCATTGCTTTCTTAGCAATTTCCTTCGTGGTTGCCCGAAATCCTTTTTCAGCAAATAATGCCAGTGAGGCCTCTAATATCCGTTCGTCGGTTTTTCTCATCTGTTATCACCCTTTCGACAGTATGTACTGATGGTATACTATCATCCTATTATACTATAGAAGTAGACTGTACATACGACCGAAATAGGGTTCAGATTTTTTCCACTAATCCTGTTGTACCATTGACACGCAGCCATTCACCATCTGCAATAGATTCGGTTGCTGTTTGTGTTCCGAGTACCGCTGGAAGCTTATATTCCCGTGCAATGATTGCTGAATGGGAGAGCATCCCGCCTGTATCCGTTACAACAGCGACTGCCTCTTGGAATAGAGATGTCCAGACTGGTGTTGTCATTTTACATACAAGCACATCACCTGGTTCCAATTTATCAAAATCATGCGGGTTATTGACTACTTTCGCTGGGCCGGTTGAGACACCACCAGAGGCTCCTACGCCATATATCTGATTCTCAGCGTTACGGCTATCTTCATTAATTGAACCAGCCATCATCTCAATAAATTGCTCGCCATCCTTTGTTGGCTTACCAAAGTAGGTAGGGGCTCGATAATGTTCATGATCTAGATGCTCTTGTTTACGTCTTGCGCTAATTTCAATGAGTGATGTCTTCCTCTGAAGTGCTTCCAACAATTCACTATCATAAACAAACCAGATCATTTCCTTTGTTTCAAGCAATCCTTCGGAAACGAGTAAATCTGCTACATTCAAAAGTAACACGCGGGCCTTTGCATCAAGCATTGCATCAATGTAAAAATGATGATCGTCCCGAATACTGCTTGCATCAAACGCCCATTGGTATAACTTATCGAATGTTGCCTTCTGCTCAGGGCTGACATTTCTTTTATCTGCTGCTTTGCTTATTTTTGCGTAGGCTTCTTGTCGATTTATCCTTTTCTCCTCAAAATGCTGATTAAAATCAAAGTCATTTCGGACAAAGTTTTGAATGATGCTAATGGCATAGAGTGGATTTTCTACCCAGGTTTCTTCTACAAAATCATGACTTTTGATCGAGCGCCATCCAAAGTTCTCCAAAAAGTCATCCAGCTCGTTTAAAAGTGCCTTGCCTTCTGTGAACGATTGTAAATGGTTTATCAATTCATCCCTTTTCTGCTCAGTGAAAGCAGCATAGAGGATTGGTGAATCTTTCACCTTGTTGGCAAAATTCCATAATTTTTCGTCTGTCTCCAAGGACTTATTCATTTTTCCGGTCAACAACTGGTGGAACAAGAGTGGATCTTCTTCTCCATATATCTCGACAAACAATCGCTCCAATTTTTCCTGAAGAAGTACTTGAGGGAACACAATATTGAAATGTTGATAGTACCCTAGCACGTAAAAGTCTTTTAAAGCTTGAACAGACTCAATCGCTCCTTGAAAGGTAAGTGTTTGCTCGCTCCAACTTACGACCTTTTCATAAAAAGGGAAAAAGTCTCTTTCTAATATTTCCATCATTCGCTCGAAAAGCCTAGGAAATTGTTCTTCTGGTATTTGTATTGCGGTTAGGTCCATGGCTGTTTGTGCTTTACCAAATAAATACCCCTCATGAATTTTAATCTCTTGAAAAGACAGCCCAGTGGCAAAGTCTTCTTCAAGTTGTTTCATCCCATCTCTAATCCCAGGAATGATGAAAGAGGCAAATAAAGGCGTAACAGGACCCGTGATTACTGCATCCATTTTGATCCAAAATTCTGATTTATCGTCTTCGGATAATATAAGATGTGGATGCATTTTTTCATCGCGCTTATCTGTAAGTGTTGCAGCCGCTTCTTTGCTTGTTGTAATGGGACGTGCCTGCAGGAGAAACAATGCGGATTCTGCAAAAGCAAATTCAACATCAACAGGATAACCATAATGGCCTTCAATTTCTTTTGTTAAGCGGGCTACGGATTTAGCTTGTTCGTCGGATAGACAGCAGTTTTGCTGTTGTTCCTTCGTAGTATTTCTTTCGACAATCCCGTCTTGGTCGGGGAGAAGCATGGTTTCCTTTGCACCGACTTGCTTTGAAATAAGCTCATTCTCATGATTGATTACATACGTATCGGGCGTCACTGAACCGGAGACAATAGCTTCCCCTAATCCATAACTTGCGGATAAAATGACTTTATCCTTTTCATGTGTAATTGGATCTTCACTAAACGCGACACCGGACATCTCGGCGTTAATTAATCCTTGCACAACAATGGCCATGTGTCCGTCACTCATATCCTCTTCCATGTTCCCCTGATAGGTTTGTACGCGATCAGCAAAAGCAGAGCACCAACATTCCTTTACCTTTTGTAAAAATTCCTGATCAGATTGAATATGGAGAAAGGTTTCGTATTGTCCAGCAAAAGAAGCTTGGTCAAGATCCTCCACGATAGAAGAAGATCGAACAGCTACAGATGGATAGGCTGCAAGCAACTTGTGAAAAGAAGTAAGTATTTCTTCCTCTAAGTCTGTGGGGAAGTCAGCCTGTACGACCTCATTGAAAAGTCGCTTATTATCCATATTCATCTGGTTTTCCTGTAAAAGTGCAGTGAGCGCTTTTGTTGAAATGATAAATCCATCGGGAACAGGTAGATTTTGCTGATACATTTTTACTAAGTGATAGCCTTTGGCACCAAGTGTTTCGACATGCGCTTTCGTTTCTGAAAATGAATGTGTGTACATAAGTAGATCTCCCTTCATCGAATGTAATGATAGTGAACACTATCATTTTTTAAACTATAACGAAAATGACATTAAATGTAAATAAGGCGTATGACCTAGACTTTTAGAATGCTCGGTTTGATCTTCGTGAAAGAGTTATGCACCCGCTTCCATAGGAGCAGGATTTGGAAACAGGATACTTGATATATTTATGTGCAATGATATGTTTAATAGAGGAATGATGAAAAAAGGAGCTGGATTACGATGAAGGTTTTTGTTGTTGGAGCGAACGGACAAATTGGGAAACATCTTGTTGATATGTTAAAAGCAAGCGATGAACATACCGTTAGCGTGATGGTTCGTAAGCAAGAGCAGGTGGAGGCATTTGAAAAAGCAGGGGTAGAAGCCAAATTAGTAGATCTCGAAGGTAGTGTCTCAGATATTGCGAAAGCAGCAAAAGGGTGTGATGCAATTGTTTTCACTGCTGGATCTGGTGGACATACAGGCGCAGATAAAACAATGCTTATCGATCTGGATGGGGCCGCAAAAACGATAGAAGCTGCTGAAGAAAATGGGATCAAACGCTATATTATGGTAAGTGCGATTCATGCGGATAGCAGAGAGAAATGGGGAGAAGGAACGCCAAGCTACTACATGGTTGCTAAACACCATGCGGACAGGATCCTGAAACAAAGTGACCTTACTTATACGATTGTTCGTCCTGGAGGTCTTTTAAACGAACCTGGGACTGGAAAAATCTCTCTTGCTGATAACATAAGCAGTGGTTCCATACCACGGGAGGATGTTGCTAAAATCATTTTTGACTCCTTAACGAATGAACATACTTATAACCGATCGTTCAATGTGGTTTCTGGTGCAGACTCAATTTCAGACGCATTAAATAAATAGTTTACTGGATTCCAAATATCGTAAATAAAAAGACTGCTCCTGATAGAAATAGGTGCAGTCTTTTTCGTACTAAGATTTTTCTTATTTTTCATTCCAAATTTCTTTCGCTGTTTCAACGATAAATTTCAATTTATCCCACTGTTGTTGTTCAGTCAGCTTATTTCCATGATGGGTGGAAGCGAAGCCGCATTGTGTACTCAAGCAAATTTGTTCAAGTGGTACGTATTGGGTTGCTTCTTTAATGCGTGCTTTGATTGCAGCTTTGTCTTCTAATTCGCCGTTTTTGGATGTGAAGACACCAAGCACCACACGAGCTCCACCATCAGGAATATGTTCTAATGGTTTAAAGCTGCCTGAACGGTCATCATCATATTCCAGGAAGAATCCATCGACTTTTTCTTTAGCAAATAAGGTTGGTGCAATCAGTGCATAGCTTCCTTCAAATGCCCAAGTCGATTGGTAATTCCCACGGCATAGGTGTGTCGTTACAACGAGATCTTCTGGCTTTCCTTCTAAAACGCCGTTAACAACCCGTAATGCTAAATCAATGTATTCCTGTCTTGAATATTTGGTTTCGTCGAATCGAATGTCAGTTGCGGAAAGTCCTGCAATGTACACATCATCAAATTGCAGATAGCGGACGCCAGCATTATAAAATGCTTGTAGTGCATCCTGATAGGTTGTAATAATGTCTGCTGCGTAGTCCTCAATATCCGGGTAAATATCCGTATTTTGAATACCGGCATTGAATAACTGGTTTGGACTCGGAATGGTTTGTTTGGCAACTGCGCGACCGTTGACGATGTCATTGAATTCGATAAAGTCCTTAATGAAAGGATGATCGGGATTAAAGGAAATCTTCCCAGTGTTTCGAACTTCATATTTTTCCGTTTCTATCCCATCAAATTTATAACCGTGTTCAGGGACATATCCTTCAAATCCGTTAAGATGCTCAAGAAAATCTAAATGCCACCATGTGCGTCTAAACTCTCCATCTGTAACCAGTTCAAGCCCGACTTCGACTTGTTTATTGACAATTCGTTTAATTTCTTTTGTTTCTACTTCACGCAATTGTGCTGCAGTGATGGTTCCTTCTTTGAATTCCTTTCTTGCCTGGTGCAGGTTGTCAGGACGTAGAAGACTCCCCACGTGATCCGCTCTGAATGGTGCTTTGGTTAATATGTTTGTATTTGACATGTTACATTCCTTCTTTCTATGTTTTTTATTTGTAGAGACTGTTCAAAAAGCCCAGTAAAAATAACCCATCGAAATTCTGATATTATGCTTTTCCGTTCCTTGGAAAAGAAAAGCACTTTATCTGCGTGCGAAGCAGAATGTATTGCTGCTCGAATTCAGGCGTTTGTCGCTCGATTCGGGCGTTTGTCGCTCGAATTCAGACGCTCGCCGCTCGATTCAGGCATTTGTCGCTCGAATTCAGAAGCTCGCCGCTCGATTCAGGCGTTTGTCGCTCGAATTAAGAAGCTCGCCGCTCGATTCAGGCATTTGTCGCTCGAATTCAGACGCTCATCGCTCGATTTAGGCATTTGTCGCAGTCAAGTCCCAAATCCTGTGTAAATTAGTTTTACAATGTTAACCGATCAGGTGGCATATTATATAATCAAAATTACAAAGCACTGAGATAAAT
>NZ_JAFBEA010000007.1 GCF_016908515.1 Virgibacillus halotolerans | reverse complement strand
TCCACCATTTAGTTCAAACATGTACCAGTTAATACTTTCTCATATCGCGGGGTGGAGCAGTCTGGCAGCTCGTTGGGCTCATAACCCAAAGGTCGCAAGTTCAAATCTTGCCCCCGCAACCAAAAAACTCAAATTTACTACGTCGAATTTGCCTAGCCGGAAATTAGTAGTACTGAGAAGCGCCAACAAAATAATTCAACTCACTACTGTTGGATCTTTTTATTTTCTATTGCTCATTGAAGAAAAACAATGTAGCCACTAGGCTCCATTTTATATTATATTGGCGGTGTAGCTCAGCTGGCGAGAGCGTACGGTTCATACCCGTAAGGTCGTGGGTTCGATCCCCTCCGCCGCTACCATTTTAATAGTAATTAAACGGCGGTCGTGGCGAAGTGGTTAACGCACCGGATTGTGGCTCCGGCACACGTGGGTTCGATCCCCACCGGTCGCCCCATTAAATTAAATGGAAAAGGACCCTTAGCTCAGTTGGTTAGAGCTATCGGCTCATAACCGATCGGTCGCAGGTTCGAGTCCTGCAGGGTCCACTTTTAAAAATTGGAGGAATACCCAAGTCTGGCTGAAGGGATCGGTCTTGAAAACCGACAGGGGTGTCAAAGCCCGCGGGGGTTCGAATCCCTCTTCCTCCTCCATACATATGAAGTGTTGTACTATAAATAGAATTCAACACATTTAATAACATTCTTTGGCTCGGTAGCTCAGTCGGTAGAGCAAAGGACTGAAAATCCTTGTGTCGGCGGTTCGATTCCGTCCCGAGCCATCATTTTTAAAGCGAAGTTGGTCAAACGCGGTGGACTGTAAATCCGCTCCCATCGGGTTCATAGGTTCGGGTCTACTCAGGCCCACTCCTAAACATCAACCCCCATACATCAGTATGTTAATATAAATATTGTGCCCTTAGCTCAGTAGGATAGAGCAACAGCCTTCTAAGCTGTGGGTCAGAGGTTCGAATCCTCTAGGGCGCACTTAAATATTTATTATGCCACAGTATCTCAGTGGTAGAACAATCAACTGTTCACCGACCGTGTTTACTTTTTCTTATAATCTATCGACAAAATCCAAGCTGGCTCAGCCCTTTTCTAAATGGGTACAATACATAGATGCCGTTTGCGCTGCAGTAATTACAAAAAATGAAAAAATATACTATAATCCCCTGTAACAATTGTTACAGGGGATTATTATATTATATTACAAGCCGAAATTCATTGGGCCCTCATAACCACTTTGTGCTATCTTTTTCAAAGGGTTTTTCTTTATCTTGTTTTAATTCAAATTTCAAAATCTGATATAGCCTAACTTGATTGGCGCATGTCTAAAGTTGAGCGCTATTCTTTGAAACTTGGGCGTAGAAGTACTGGCTATTAAAGGTCTAGCGAATGCCAAGTTTTCTAATGGATGAATCGTATGAAAATTTACTTTCTGGTATAAACACCCAATAATTTTATTAGGCAGTTGCATATTCTAATTGTGTAGCAAATTTTTGAAATGAGGGAAAAGATATGAATAATGAATGGAACATACCGGTTGCAGTACCTATTCAGCAGGACGGCGCGCAGGATAAATTGACACGAAGGCCGGTCCATGGATTTGGTGGTGGATTTCATGGTCATCACGGTTTCCATGGCGGCTTTGGCAGACCGCCATTTGGACATTATGGGGGTTATTATGGAGGAGGGCCCTTCATTGGTGGGTTAGCGGGTGGACTATTGGCAGGTTCCTTATTATATCCATATGGAGGTGGTTATGGTTACCCGTACTATGGTTATTACCCGCCCTATTATGGATACTAAAATAGTATATAAAGTCAAAGCATAATGAAGCAACAAAAGGTGTGCTATCTGGAGCATCTTTTGTTGCTTCATTTTTTGTTTCATCCATTTTGGTCTGGGATTACGGTAGCACATCCAATTACTTTGAGTTTTATAGGAAGGACACATATGCCCATCTTAACGTTTTTGCATAGTATGTTACTAAATGCTACATCACTTAAGAAAGGGGTTATATTTTGGAGAGAGCAAAGCTTACAGGGCGAGTTGTTACTCCTGATGATGCGGAATATGAACAGGCAAGAATAAATAATAATTTAAGCATCCCAAAGTACCCAAGTAAAATTGTATTTTGTCAAAATACGAAAGATGTCTTAAATGCATTGAGGTGGGTAAGGGAAAACAATATACCATTTCGGATCAGGAGTGGTCGGCATAGCTATGAAAATTATTCATTAGTCAATGGTGGCCTGGTCATTGATGTGAGTGACATGAGCAAAATTGAGATTAACTATAAAGAAATGACGGCAAGAATAGAAGCTGGAGCTAATTTAGGGAAAGTAAATAATAAATTATTGAAATATGGCATGGCTATTCCAGCAGGAACTGAAGGCAGTGTGTGTCTTGTTGGCCTTACACTCGGTGGAGGGATAGGTATGTTATCACGACCATTCGGACTTACTTGTGATAACTTAATTGAAATGGAGATGGTAAGGGCAAGTGGACATAGAGGTTCAGAACTTATTAAGGCAAACAAGGAACACAATAGTGATCTATTCTGGGCATGTTGTGGGGGTGGTGGCGGCAACTTTGGCATTGTTACGTCTCTTACTTTTAAATTACATGCCATTTCCAATGTGTCTATCTTCTCTGTTTCATGGGCATGGAGTGACTTCGAGAATGCATTTCAGGCATGGCAAGAATGGGCGCCTTATACGGATGAACATTTAACTTCACAGATCGAATTAAAGTCAAAAGAAGCAAATGAAGTTATTGCTCAAGGCGTATTTATTGGTCCATCTACCAGGTTAAAGGAGCTTATTCGGCCATTAACGACTACAGGCTCTCCAAAAGTATGGATAAAAGAAGTCCCATACATCAAAGCTGTAAGGTTCTTTGACGTACCAGCCGGAAACCTACCAGCACTTCGCAAAAGATCAGGATCTTTTATTGAAGAAACGCTTCCTGCTAAAGCAATTTCTAAGATGAAGCGATTTTTAGCAAATGCTCCAAATGAAAATGCGAGTATTTGGCATCAATCACTGGGAGGGGCAGTGGGGCGGATTGCACCAAATGACTCGGCATACTTTTACAGGAATGCTATCATAGCCCAGGAGTACATTACGACATGGGAAAGTATGAACGAAGAAAGGCAAAATATTGGTTGGATAGAAGCGTTAAGAAATACATTAACCCCGTTTACGGACGGTGACTATGTGAATTTCCCGGATCGGTTTATTAAAGATTGGCCAATAACGTATTACGGGGGTAATTTAAAGCGGCTTCGAGAAGTGAAAATGAAATATGATCCATTCAATCTATTTCATTTCCCTCAAAGTATTCCTCCGTTTAAGCGATGGTTTTAAATGGATTATAATGAAAGTACGTACTTTACCTTAAGTGGATAAGGCCTTTCTATGAAAAGCAGTAATCATACTTCTTATAGCATTGCGGTAAAAATAGGCTAGCCGTATAATAAAGTTATGATAATGATCAGTAGATTAATTTCCCTCCGGAAGGAGCAGGGCATTTGAATATAAAAGTAAACCAGACAATCATAATGGAAATGTGTGGTACAGTCTCCTTCAAAAAAGGGGAGACTTTTTACCGCGCAAATAAAGTAACATTTGAAGATTACAGTTCCAATAGCTGTGAAGCAACGGTCACAGGGAAGGAAGATTTCCACATCATGATTGATAAGGGTGAGAATGGTGACCTTCGTACGACGTGCAGTTGCCCGAAGTTGACTTCCATTAAACATGACTGCCAGCACGTTGCGGCAGTTTTACTATCTATTTATGAGCACAAACGTAGGGGGACTGTCCCCGCTATTACAAATCGGGCGCTTACAGATGGTCTGTTAACTTTATTTGATAATAATTCGAAACGATCAAGTAAGCACCAGCTTCATTTTGAGGACCGGGAAGTGCTTGAAGCGGCATTCCTATGTAAACCGATTGTTATTGGCGATGGACAAAACATGTTCGGTATAGAAATGCGTATTGGGACGAATCATGTACAAAATATCCGAAGTTTTTTGGAGCAAGTGGCTGTAGCAAATGCAAGTCAACTATCTGATTCTTTTATATATGACCCTCAAGTCCATTGTTTTGAGGAAGAGACAGATGCAGTGATACAGCAGTTGGTTCAGGTAACCCGCGATGAAAAGGTATATGTTGACACCAATTTGGATGAATTGGCTTACGAAAAGAGCAAGGACACGCTACTGATTCCGCCATCTTCCTGGGAACAGCTTGTACCATTGCTTTCTAAGGCTCCTTTCGTCAGTTTAGCGTATTACGGCAATATATACGATGGCTTTCATGTATCTAAGGAAACACCGCCATTACAATTTGATTTTTCAGAGACACAGCATGGAGATTATGCGTTGAAGGTTGATGGTCTAGATCGCATGTTGGTATTACGGCAATATCAATCTGTGCTAGCTGGGCAAAACTTAGTGCAACTGGCGAGGGAGGAAAGTGAACGGCTCTCGGAGTTAAAGCATTTGTTGGAGAACTCAGATTCTAAACAAATTCCGATTCCACATGAACAAATCAACTACTTCCTGGAAAAGGTGGTTCCTGGTCTGAAGCGGATTGGTACGGTTCAAGTGTCCGCAAATATGTACAGGGACTTTTTGAAAAGACCGCTGACAGCTAAGTTATATTTAGACCGTGTGAAAAATCGTCTACTTGCTGGGCTCGAGTTTCATTATGAGGGTATTGTGATCAATCCGTTAGAAGCGGAAGTACGAACAGGTCCAATGCTAATAAGAGATGAAGAAAAGGAGGCTGCCATTCTCCAGCTAATGGACGATAGTGCTTTCACCAGAACAGAAGGTGGCTATTTTTTGCATCATGAGGAATTAGAGTATACTTTCTTATATCATGTGATTCCGAAGCTAGAAAAGCTTGTCCAAATATATGCAACGACAGCAGTGAGAAATCGAATTGTCAAGAAGAACCCCCACCCAAGAATTCGGGTAAAATTACAAAAGGAACGGACCAATTGGTTGGAATTCAAATTTGAAATGGATGGTGTTCATGAACAGCATATCCGGGAGATTCTAGTGGCGCTTGAGGAGAAGCGAAAATATTACCGTTTAGCCAATGGGTCTCTGTTGTCACTAGAGGCAAGAGAATTTGCGGAGATTAATCGTTTTCTGCATGCAGTTCCCGATCAAGAGATAGAATTGGAAAAGGGCTTGCAAGTACCAATTGTTCGAGGCCTTCAACTGTTGGATGCGACGGAGGATGATGTGTTCACATTGGAAGCATCGTTTCGGCAATTGATGGAAAACCTGCAACATCCAGACCGTACAGCATTCGATATACCGCAACATTTAGAGTCGATATTGCGTGGCTATCAAAAGGATGGTTACCGATGGATGAAATCACTCGCAAGTTTCGGTTTTGGAGGGATACTTGCGGATGAGATGGGACTAGGTAAAACGCTACAAAGTATCGCATTTATTCAATCTGAACTTCCCAATATCCGTAAAAGGAAATTGCCTGCCCTTATCGTTTGCCCGTCATCATTGACTTATAATTGGTTGAGTGAAATTGCAAAATTTGCTCCACAAATCAAGGTAGCGATAATGGATGGCAGCAAATCCGAACGGAACATTTTACAAAAGGACGTAATGAAGAATGATGTTGTTATTACCTCTTATCCATTATTGCGCACGGATATAAATTGGCACGAAAAACAGACCTTCCATACCATCTTTTTCGATGAGGCACAGGCATTTAAAAATCCTGTCACACAAACAGCAAGGGCGGTAAAAAAAATCCAAGCAGATCATCGTTTTGCACTTACTGGCACACCGATTGAAAATTCATTGGAAGAATTATGGTCGATTTTCCATGTTGTCTTTCCAGTGTTATTTCAAGGATTAAAGGAATATAGTAATCTTACAAGGAAGCAAATTGTTCGGAGGATACAGCCATTTTTACTGCGTAGAACGAAAGCGGAAGTACTTTCTGACCTGCCTAAAAAGACGATGTCACAGGAGTATGTGGAACTACTTCCAGAACAAAAGAAATTGTATGCAGCTTATTTGGCGAAGTTAAGACATGATACATTAAAACACTTGGACAAGGATACACTTCGAAAAAACCGTATCAAAATCCTCGCTGGTCTAACAAGATTGCGCCAGATTTGTTGTCACCCCGCGCTATTTGTAGATGGGTATCAAGGGAGCGCTGCGAAATTTGAACAGCTGCTGCAGATCGTGGAGGAGTCTAGGCTTTCAGGAAGACGGGTATTGATTTTCTCACAGTTTACAAAAATGTTGCAGCTAATCGGAAAAGAGTTAATGCTGCAGGGACGATCCTATTTTTATCTTGATGGTCAAACCGCTTCAGAGGAAAGAATGGAAAGGTGCGATCGATTTAATGCAGGAGAACGTGATTTATTTCTCATTTCCTTAAAAGCTGGCGGCACAGGGCTCAACCTGACTGGTGCCGATACAGTTATTCTTTATGATATGTGGTGGAACCCCGCGGTGGAGGAACAAGCAGCTGACCGGGCGCATCGTATTGGACAAACCCATCCAGTGCAGGTTATTAAGCTTGTTGCCCGCGGTACAATCGAAGAGAAGATGAATGAACTACAGGAAACAAAGAGAAACTTGATTGAAACGGTGATTGATCCTAAAGAGAAACCACTAGCCACACTCACCGAAGCAGATATTCGGGAAATATTGATGATATAGAGGATAATTAAATCATTTAAGGTCATAACCCATTTGTGAAAGGGGCTATTGTTAAGCCCCTTCTAAAATCAATCCATCCTTCATCGTTACAACATGATCTGCATAAGGAAGCATTTCTTCCTCATGGGTAACCATTAATGTGGTAATGTGTAATGTTTTCGTCAAATCCCTGATGAGCATCATGACTTCTTTTGATCTTTTTGAGTCTAAACTCGCAGTTGGTTCATCTGCAAACAACATTTTTGGTTTGTGAATAATGGCACGGGAAATAGCTACACGCTGCTTTTCACCACCTGATAATGAAGCAGGATAAGCATCTTTGCGGTGATCCATACCAACCAGTTTTAGAATTTTTTCAACTTCCTCTTTTTGTTCTTTCTTTTTCATCTTTGTTCCGGAAACATCCAGCATCAGCACCAGTTGTTCCTCTACAGTGAGAAAAGGGACAAGGTGTGATGATTGGAAGATGAAGCCGAACTCGGTCGCACGGATTTTCCGTATTTCTTCCTGACTCATGTTCGTCATGTTTTTCCCATCGAAATGAATTACCCCGCCTGAAGCAGGTTGTAGACCTGCTGCAATGGTAAGAATGGTACTTTTTCCAGACCCTGATGCGCCTACTAATGCAGTGATTTCTCCCTGTTTTAGTGAAAGATTAACGCCTTTCAAGACCTGTTCTTGCACTTCACCATTTGTAAATGTTTTTTTAACTTCATCTACTGTAAATACTGACATATTAAACCTCTCCTTGTTGGATTGCTTGCAATGGTTCAACCTTCTTAATTTGAATACCGGAAAGTGTCGCACCGATAAATCCGATGATCACGAAGACCACTGATAATTGAACCGTTGTTTCGATCGTTAAATGGAATGGCATACCCTCTGGTGCAAACATGGCAAACCCTTGACTAAGGGCAACGGAAAAGACAAGTGCGATCAAGGTAATGAGTATCATCTGTGACCACATCATCTTAAATAAATAACTTGTTTTAACCCCAACTGCTTTCAGAATGCCATACAAGCCGATTTTTTGAACGTTCATCATGTAGAAGAATATCCCGAAAAGCATGCCGCTAATAACGACAAGGAACCATACAATCATATTAAGTGACAACTGTTCCGCACTATAACTCGGAATGGTGTCAAGAAAGTCTTTATTTGAAAATGCCTGCAAACCATCAATCGTTTGTGCTTTATCCTGATCAGGAACGAATAACAGTTGCATTTCATTTACACGATACATTTCTTTGTAGTTTTCCATATTAATATAAGCGACTGGTGAGTGGCTGAATTTCTTTTGATCAACGAATCCTTTTACAGTAAAGTCATCGCTAAATTGGTTGTTTGTCAGGGTATCCCCAACTTTAATGCCTTTTTCCTTTAATGACTCGTCTAAGATGATTTCTCCCTCACCGACACTTTCAAACAGATCGGAATCCGTAGATGTAACGAAAGCGACACTCTGCTGCTTATCATCTGCATCATTCACAAAGCCCATCTGAATGGATAGGGCTGCGGCATCTTTATTATCTTTCAGGACTTTGTCTTGCGTGTCTTCATTTATTTTGGAAAGATTGTAGGTCTCATCTGCATCTTCATCCATATAAAATTGACCCTCTGGCATATCTTTTATTAAAGCAGCATTATCCTGGGACAGGCCATTTGCTAGCCCGGATATGATAAAAGTTAATAAACTAACGAGAAAGACGATTGAACCTAAAATGATAAATCGTGATTTACTTTTTTTAATTTCTTTCCATGCAATTTTCATCTGTTGTGCCTCCATCTTTACTTGATACTTAAAGTATAGGGTTGTTAAATGAACGGAGTATGAACATGGAATTACAGATTAGAACAATTGAATGAACGCAAAAAAACCCTAGTGACAGTCTTTCAAGACGTGTCGCTAGGGGTACGAGATGTTTATCTTTTTAGTAACCAACTTCAATCGCGGCATTAACGATATACATTAAGTCATTCTCATCCGCTTTATCCTTTAAGATAATGCCACTGCTTGTTGCCATGCCACCATCTGTAACTTCAACCGTAACGGATCCATATGGAATCACCTTTTTTACTGTATCGATGTCGAGCTTGTCCCGATCAAGGGGAACAGCAACCTTCACATTGACCTTCATATTTTCCAGTCTTTGCTCAGGTAAACTCTTCTCAATGCCTGGCATGGAATTGCTATAAATAGCGTCTTCAACCGCTCGTACAGACGCCTTCGTAATATCCTGTCCGTGCACATCGATCCCTGTACCCGTCTGGATGAATAAAACCTGATTCATCTTAAAAAACTCCTTCCAAAATATTTTTATTGCTAAAGATCATTTTTTCCCGAAGTGGCAACCAGCTGTATATTGTATGCACTTCCCGTGATGGAAGCGTATCAAACACGCGGAAAGAAGAGAAAATGAGCGGTTTGTATATAGATCTATTGGGTTTGATTGATAAACATAAGGGAATAATATAAAGGTTTCTTGAACGAGATGTCTAAAGAAAGAATCGAAAGGGGGAGCATTTAAATGGAATTAATCATGACAATCATCCTGTTGCTTGTTTGTTTACTGATTTCGAACGTCATTAGCCACAATATTCCATTTATCCCTACAGCCTTAACACAAATAGCCTTTGGGATTATCATTGCACTTGTATTCAGGAACTTCTCGCTTGAAATAGAGACGGACTGGTTTTTGCTATTGTTTATAGCACCACTTCTATATAATGACGGGAGACATTTTCCCCGTAAGGAATTATGGAAGATGCGGAAGCCGATATTAGGCAATGCGATTGTCCTTGTTTTATTGACAACAATTGGTGGTGGGTATTTTATTCATTGGATGATACCGACGATTACGCTTGCTGCTGCATTTGCTTTAGCAGCTATTTTATCACCGACGGATCCTGTAGCTGTCAACGGTATTGCAAAACGCATTCAAATTCCGGAAAAAGTATTAAACCTTGTTAGAGGGGAATCTCTGATCAATGACGCTTCAGGCCTGGTTGCTTTTAATTATGCGGTCGCTGCAGTCGTTACTGGTTATTTTTCATTGCGGGAAGCCATCTTTGACTTTACATATATGTTTGTCGTTGGCGCCATACTCGGCTTGGTTTTAGGGTTACTAGTGACCTGGATACGTTTTACACTGCGGAAACGTGGGATTAATGATGTGACATTTCATTCGTTGTTACAACTGCTTACACCATTTATTATTTATATCATCACAGATGAACTACTAGGTGCTTCGGGCGTTATTGCGGTTGTAGTAGCTGGGGTTGTCCATACTTTAGTCAGGGAGAAAACAGAAACATTAGCTGCAGAAGAACAAGTACTAACAGAAAATTTATGGTCGATTGTTTTATTTGTATTAAATGGTATTGTATTCCTGTTATTGGGATTAAATATCCCGTCTTCCATGCGGGAAACGCTTAAAAATCCACATATGAATGATTGGTTAATGATAGGTTACGTTATTGCGATTGGAATGATTATTTTAGGTATTCGTTTTGCATGGTCTTATATATCTTCCTATTATGGATATCGCCGCGCAAAAAAAGAAGCTATCGAAGTACCTAATTTAAAAACAGCCTTGTACACGAGTTTAACGGGTGTTCGTGGTGCTGTTACCATGGCAGGGGTACTTTCTATTCCCTTTTTTGTGGAAAGTGGAGCGGCTTTTCCAGAACGTTCCTTAATTCTATTTTTAGCAGCTGGTGTAATCCTTTTTACGTTGATCGTTGCGACGGTATTTCTTCCGATTTTAAGTGTACGTGAAACAGAAGATGGGATGTCGTTAAACCAACTTGAGCTAAGCGAAGCAAGACAAAAATTGTTCCTGGCAACGACAAAAGCGATTCGTTCGAGAATGAATGAGGAAAATGCATCGGCATCCTATGAATTAATCGATGAATATAAGCTGATGTTTCATCAAACCGATGATCAAAGGCTAAATGAAAAAGGTTCCAGTAGTTATCAGCAGGAGATGACTCGGATTCGCTTGATCGCATTGAGAATAGAACGGAAATATATCTATGATGTCATGAATAAAGCTGGAATGGATGAAGCCGTTTTTGAAACATTTGAGACAACCCTTGATCACCGGGAGGATGCACTTTCTAACAATGCACGTTCTGGCATGAAATATTTAATCGGAAAGGTAATTAGAGCTTGGAAACATATGAGAAGGTATCGCGATAAAGGGGATGAAACACGCTTAGCCAAAATTCGATTGGCTAGAGATATTCAATTAAATGCATCACGAGCTGCACTTAGAAAATTAGAGGCCTATGCAAAAGCATATGAAAAAAAAGAAATTATGGATGAAGTAATAGCAGATTATAAACGAATGATTAATAAATTAAAAACACGAAAATCCCGATTTAGTGAAAGGAATGAAGAACAAAAGGAAGAATTGCGTATTGAAGTGATGGATGCTCAACGTGCGGAAATTCACGAAATGTTTGTATCTGGAAAAATAAGTGGCGAACAAGCAAGGGAATTAAGAAGATTTGTTAACTACATGGAAGCTGTTACTTTATATGAACATGTAGAGTAGGCAAAATACAAAAAACCATAAAAAATAAGCAATACGTGTGAAATCATATTGCTTATTTTTATATTCTTACCTATTTTGTATAGTTATCAAAGTATCCTTGGATAAATACAATTGGTGTTCCTTTATCTCCGCTTCCTGAAGTTAAGTCAGATAAGGAACCGACAAGGTCTGTAAGTTTTCTAGGAGTTGTGCCTTGGGCTTCCATTGCTCCGACAAGATCATCCTCTTTATTATCAATAAACTTGGATATCGCCTCTTGCAGTTCCTCCCCTCTTAAATCAGCAAAGTTATTATCAGCTAGATATTTTAATTTAACTTCATTCGGCGTACCATCAAGCCCTGGTGTATAAGCTGGCGAGACAACAGGATCGGCGAGTTCCCATATTTTACCTACTGGGTCCTTGAATGCACCATCACCATAAACCATAACTTCCACATTTTTACCCGTTTTCTGCTGTAACATTTGCTGTATCTTATCAACGACAGGCTGACAATTACGTGGGAAAAGCTTCACGCCTTCATCAGTAGATTTATTTGATCCGAGTAATCCGTAGTCCTCATTAAATCCACTACCATCGATAGATGCTGATAAAATATTATCAAGCCCATAAATTTTCTCTCCGCCATGTGCTTTTAATATCCGCTTCGTCCGGACTCTTGTATGTACATCACAAGTAAGCACGCTTTTTGTGTATGCTAGAATGGTCTTCGGGCTGTTTGAGAAAATGACATCACATTCGATCCCGTACTCTTCGACCAGCGATTTATAGTATTCAATATAATCAACGCCTGTAAATGTATGTTTAATATAACCAAAATGGTCGCGAAATTGTTTTTCAGTTAATACATCTGTCCAGGGGTTAATCCCCTTTTCGTCAAGCGCGTCTATGTCAACTAATTGATTACCAACTTCATCAGATGGGTAACTTAACATTAAAACGATTTTTTTGGCCCCTTTTGCAATGCCGCGGAGACAGTTTGAAAAGCGATTACGACTTAAAATGGGAAATATAACGCCAACCGTGTCATCTCCAAACTTAGCATGGACATCCTTAGCAATATGGTCGATCGTCGCATAGTTACCTTGAGCGCGAGCGACGATGGATTCTGTTAATGTAACAATATCTTTATCGTTAATCTTAAATCCTTCGATTTCCGAGGCTTTTAACACACTGTCAACCGTGATTTCCTCAATGCTATCTCCTTGATTAATGATTGGGCAACGAATACCTCTGACAACTGTTCCAACTACTCTTTCCAACATAATCGCTCCTTTTAACAGATAAAGTTAATTTGAGATGTGTCTCCTTGTAATATACACTGAATTAGTGACATAAGTAAAATTAATATATCAAATAGCAGATATAAGGTGTGGTTATGTGGTAAGTAAATTGGATTTATACAAAGTATTTTGCATGGTAGGGAAAAATAAAAGCTTTTCCAAAGCCGCGAAAAACCTATATATGACACAGCCGGCTGTAAGCCAAGCGATCAGGCAGCTGGAAGGTGAACTAAACACACGTCTATTTAATCGATCGCCTAGAGGGGTGTCTTTAACGAATGAAGGTACGCTTTTATTTGAATATGCGAATTCGGCTATTAATTTACTGAACGTTGGAGAGGAACAGATTTTAGAGTTTAAAAATTTAACTGCTGGTGAACTAAAAATCGGCGTAGGTGATACGATTTCCAGGTACTTTTTACTTCCTTATCTAGAAGTTTTTCATAATAAATATCCAAATATCAAGTTTAAGGTCGTGAATGGTACGACTTTAGAGTTGTGCAGCATATTAAAGGATGGGGACATTGATATAGCAATTTGTAACCTTCCCATTGATGACCCATCCTTGGAACAAATCCCTTGTATGGATATCCAAGATATCTTTGTTGGTGGGGAGGAGTATAAACATCTTCTAGCGAAACCATCGACCCTTGATGAAATCGCAAAGTTACCGTTAATATTACTGGAACGGGAGTCAAATTCGCGAAAGTATGTAGAGGATTATATGATTTCCAAGGGTGTAAAGATTGCTCCGGAGTTTGAATTGGGTTCACATGATTTATTATTAGAGTTTGCGAAAATAAATCTAGGGATAGCCTGTGTGACAAGGGAATTCTCCTTAGAGTATTTAGATAAGAAATTGTTATATGAAATCCCATTAGTAGATGAAGTACCAAAGCGTGGTATTGGTGTATGTTTTTTAAAAAGTGTATCGCTATCTCCAGCCTCAACAAAGTTTGTCGAGATTATTGAGAACAAACAAGTATAAAGTTCATCCCCGCGGTGTTAATCATACGCTTGCCTCTCAGGAGGGCGCGGAGAACGCCATCTTCTTTACCATCGAAAGACGCCATTTTGGTGAGACAAGACATTATTTTGTTATAATGAAGCACATAAAGTTATCCATTAACTGATACAGGAGATATTCATGTTTACAACACACAAAACGTTCAATGAAAAGTTTAACAGAGCCGAAATCGTATTAATGGTCTTAACAGCCTTATTGACTGCAATTGCCAGTGAAATTAAAGTGGTTCCATTCAATGGAGAGGATTTCCGCTTTGGGTTGGGGAGTGTTACTTTCTTTTTACTGATTCTCATCCGACCTCCGGCATCACTGGTACGAACTGGGATCATTACAGGCATAACCGTCGTTTGTTTTCGTCTATTGGGAGATTTCATACTGGAAGACGTTCAAATGATGACAAGCATAGAAAACCATTTGCCTGCTTTTTTGTTTTATGCATTATTTGCACTTGGATTAAACATCATCAAAGTGGAAAACTACAAAACGTTTCCATTTCTTCTAGGAGCTTGGGGTGCGGGACTGGAGTTTATTGGGAATGGGGCAGAGCACCTCGTACGTTACTGGTTTTTAACCCCCCATATAACTTTAGGATTTCGAGAATGGGCATTATTAATTGGTGTCGCCTTATTAAGGAGCTACTTTGTTGTAGGATTATATAGCTCCATTACGATTTCGGAACAAAAAAGACAAATGCAGGAGATGCTTGGAGTAGGCTCTGAATTATATGCGGAAACGCTATACTTGCAAAAATCAATGAATCATATTGAACAAATCACTGTCTCGAGCCATGATTTATATCGAACGTTAAAAAAGGAAAATATGAATGCGTTAGGTATGCAAGCATTACTTATTGCGCAAGAAATTCACGAAGTAAAAAAAGATTCACAACGAATCTTATCAGGACTTACTAAAATCACCGAACAACAAGGAGCGGATCGACTCTTTCTTTCCGACGTGCTGCACCTTGTTGTAGTTGGGAATGAAAAATATAGTGAGCTATTAAAGAAAAATATTACCTTTCATCTTACTTCGTCCATAGATTTCGAAACGGACCAACAAATTCCGCTTCTTGCCTTATTAAATAATCTTACTGCTAATGCGGTGGAGTCCATTACAGATAGCGGTGAAATTGAACTGAGAATATTTGAGGAATCGGAGCAAGTATGCATCATGATAAAAGATTCGGGCAAGGGCATTCCTACAGCGGATGTAGCCATCATCTTTGAACCTGGTTATACAACAAAGTTTAACGATCATGGTGTTGCTGCAACGGGGATTGGCCTGTCACATGTACAAGAGATTATTCACACACTAGAAGGGCAAATTCATCTAGAACAACAAAGTGAAGGGACTATTTTTCAAATTAAAATTCCGTCTAGAAACATTAGAAAGGACGTGGAATAAAGTTGCGTTATTTTATTGTCGACGATGATACAGCAAGCCGTAAAATGCTAGAACAGATCATAACGGAAGGTGAACTTGGTATGGTAATTGGTGAGGCCAAAAATGGAGTTAAATCCTTATCACTTATTCTTTCCACGCATCCTGACGTTGTCTTGATAGACTTTTTAATGCCTGAACTAGATGGAATTGAAACGATAGAAAAGTTGAGAACAGAAGGATTCCAAGGACAATTTATCATGATCTCTCAAGTCGTGAATAAAGAAATGGTTGGCGAAGCTTATGAAAAAGGAGTAGAATTTTTTATCCATAAGCCAATCAATCGGGTTGAGGTGTATAGCATTTTAAGGAAAACAGCGGAACAGCTTCGTCTAAAGGACTCTCTAAAGACCATTCGGGAATCGTTAGCATATATCGATACAGCTAAAACGACAGAAAGACAGCGAAGTGTTAAAGAAATCGTTTTATCTATATTAAATGATATGGGAATTATCGGAGCGGGAAGTGATGATATCGTATTGATGATAGAGATGCTAATGAATCGAAGTGAAAGAGTTGCGCAATTGCCGCCTTTAAAAGATTTATACGAAGCGGTTGCGCGTCAGTCTGAAGCAGCTAATATAAATAAAGAAAGTAAAGCAATTGAACAGCGTATTCGCAGAACAATTCTTACAGCAGTTAATAATTTAGCTTCACTGGGGACCATTGATTACACGAACCCTGAGTTTGAATATTATGCACCCCGTTATTTTGACTTCCAAGAAATAAGGAATCAAATGAAATATATTCAAGAAGGAAGCAGTGGGCCTACTAAAGTGAAAATTAATATTAAGAAATTCCTTCAAGTGTTATATCTTGAAACAGAGCATAAATATATTCGAACTTGATGGTGCAAACGATGAATCATTATTTTTAAACGCAACTTTTGCACCAATAAAATACGTTCAAAGCGTAGATGAGTTAAACCTAGAATGTTTCTAATAATTCCCTTGACAACCTTATAAAATAAGGATTGTTTTTTACACAAAAGGTAAAAACTGCGACGTAATGAAATATGCCTTATCTTCGCTTCGGAAATACACTACGCTTTCCGCGGGCTCGCGCTGAGCCTCCTCGCAAAGAACGCTGTGGGGTCTCATCGTCTTCGCTTTCCCGCAGGAGTCTACGTGTATTTCCTTCGCTAACTTGGTGTTTGACAACAGTACAATATTAGTTTGCTTTCAACTTTTATGATAGTTGTTTGGAGCGGAGGACCGTTGACTCCTGCGGGAATAGCACGAGTCTGAAGCCCCCACAGAGTGGCCTTCTCGAGGAGGCTGAAGCCGTGCCCGCGGAAAGCAACGGTCCGCAGCGGAAAATAACCAGCTGTTATGTCGCAGTTTATATAAATGCGATAATAAAAAGCGACAAAATTAACGAAAAGGCTCTATCAAAAGTTGAGTTTTTAAAAAAAATTAATTCATAAAAAGTAGGATTTTGTCGGATTGAATAAGTTGCCTTTAAAATACTGAAATAGCTTATTTTCTGAGGAGAATGCGCTTTCGGTAGAAAAAAAGAGGTGACTTATTGATGAAAAAGAAATTCAAATTTACTTTAGCATATCAAATTCTTGTCGGGTTAATTCTAGGAATTATAGTCGGCGCAGTATTTTTTGGAAATCCTTCCGTAGAAACATATTTGCAACCAATCGGTGACATATTTATTAATATGATTAAAATGATTGTTGTTCCAATTATCATTTCTACTTTAATAGTTGGTGTGGCTGGCACCGGCGGTATAAAGCAATTAGGTAAACTAGGGGGAAAAACGCTGCTTTATTTTGAAGTTGTTACAACGTTTGCCATTATTGTAGGTTTACTAGCAGCAAATATATTCAAACCAGGCGTAGGTTTGGATATATCTACATTAGCAAAAGGCAATATCGATCAATATGTCCAAACAACTGAAGAAGTACAAAACAATGGGTTTATGGATATTATTGTTAACATTGTTCCAAGTAATATTATTCAATCAATGGCTGAGGGGGATATGCTGGCCATTATCTTCTTTGCCGTTTTATTTGGTTTAGGAGTTGCGGCAATTGGTGAAAAAGGGAAACCAGTGCTTTCTTTCTTCCAGGCTACAGCAGATGCTATGTTTTGGGTGACAAATCTTATTATGAAGTTTGCCCCATTTGGCGTATTTGCTTTAATTGGTGTAACAGTTTCGAAATTCGGTTTGGAATCATTGGTTCCACTTGGGAAACTATTAATTCTCGTGTATGCAACAATGGCATTCTTTATCATTGTAGTGCTTGGAAGTATTGCGAAAATCTGTGGTACGAACATTTTTCACCTTATCAAAGTGTTGAAAGATGAACTTATCCTAGCGTATTCTACTTCGAGCTCGGAGACAGTGTTACCAAAAGTGATGCAGAAAATGGAGCGGTTTGGATGTCCGAAAGATGTTGTTTCCTTCGTCATTCCAACGGGTTACTCATTTAACTTGGACGGCTCTACACTCTATCAAGCACTTGCAGCCATTTTCATTGCACAAATGTATGGAATTGAATTGAGCATCATACAACAAATTACATTAATGCTAGTGCTAATGGTTACATCAAAGGGAATTGCTGGTGTACCGGGCGTTTCCTTCGTTGTTCTATTGGCAACTTTAGGAACGGTAGGTATCCCGTTGGAAGGACTTGCATTCATCGCTGGGATTGACCGAATTCTGGATATGGCACGTACTGTCGTTAATGTAGTTGGTAATGCTTTAGCTACAGTTGTTATGTCTAAGTGGGAAGGTCGATTCGACAGAGAGAAAGAGGAAGAATATATTGCTTCTGTTGAACAATCAGCATAAATCAGGTTTTATATTACAAGGCAGGTAGTTTCGAAAACCTTTAAGGTTTCATGAAACTACCTGTTTTATCTTACTAGCAAATATAGGTTTTATCCAAAACTTATAAAATAGATTTTAGGCTGTTACTTTTCCTGCTGGAGTCTAAGTGGGTCCGAATTCCACACAGACGAAGCTTGGTATTTAGATTTGAAATGTCATTATGAAGCCGTTCGACATATAGAATGAATGTGGAAATAACCATTGCAGTATATTTCTGAGTAGGTACTTCCTTTTTTGTATATTGAAACACTTGCCATGTATGAAATTTACTCAAGCTACTAAACTTCAACATTTAATTTAATTGATGTATAATAGGAAAGTTAAAATTAAATAACGCATACACCGGTCTATCATCAAGGGAGGTGCAACATGAAAAGAATAGGCATTATTTCAGGAATCAATATAATTCTAATAGGGTGTCTGGTATTTTTAGTGTTTTTCTACGAGGGGACTGGAACAAAACCAGTTGCAACAGCTGACAAGGAAGAAACAACAGATTCGGCTATAGACGCAGAAGATATTGCCAAGAACAATTGCGCTTCGTGCCATGGATCAGATTTTCGAGGCGGAGCGGGGCCTGGTTTGATTGGTCTTGAATCAAAGTATGATCAAGCGGAAATTGAGGATATTATTGCACAGGGTAAAAATGGTATGCCTGGCGGATTGATATCTGAAGAAGAGGCAGAAAGTGTGGCTGAATGGTTGTTAGAGCAAGATAGTTAGGACATAAAAAAAGAGCAAATGTCAAAAAATACGACACCAGCTCTATTACGCTCATTTATTCGATGATTAAGCCAAAGAACATTGTCAGAAATAATGTACAAGAGAATAAACCAATTAGAAATGCGGACCACTTTGTTTTCCTCTTCCAGCATGCAATGATAATACCTAACCCTATTGGAACTCCGATAAAGGATAGCCACGGATATACTTCAAATGCCTTGTAGCAAAAAACGCCAAGACAAGCGATAACTAAAAAAGATAGGAAGAATTCATTTATAAATGCGAGTTCAGATTTGTTATTTTTGATCATGTTTTTTCCTCCTTTAGAAATTTTAAATCGTATTTTATATTTTTTTCGACAAAATCGAGTATATTATTTTTTGCGTCAAAAGTCTATTATACTACTTTTCGGGTGGATTTAAAGGAGCATCAAGTGAACCCTTCTGTACTATAGTTAGCTTTCCTGAAATGTATCTTGTTACCTATGGGGTATGTTTTTTCACCATGCTAAGAAAGGGTAACTTTTAGCTATTAATATAAGTGCGATGAAGGATTTTGTCATAAAAGCATAAGATCTCAAAATGCTTAATCAATAATGGAGGTGTTTTACGATGGCAGACAAAAGAAAAGATACAAATGAAGTAGTGGATAGTACGAAACGAAGATTTATTAAAAACTCTGGTTTAACGGTAGGTGGTCTCGTTTTAGGTGGAGCACTTGGAGGTCTGGTGAGCGTAAATACCGGAAGTAAAACGAATAGTGAAGAAGTTACGGGTACACCTAAGGCAGATTCTAACCCTAATGCGGCATTGATGTTCTTTACGCCGGATCAACATCAGATTACGGAAGCTGCTGCTGAACGGATTTATCCTGAAGATGATTTAGGCCCGGGAGCAAAGGATTTAGATGTCGCTATTTATATCGACCATCAACTTGCAAGTCCGTGGGGAGGAAACGACAAAGCTTATATGTCGGGTCCGTTTCATAAGCCGGAGCCTACACAAGGTCCACAAATAAAAGTATTACGCAAAAACTTGTTCTTGTTAGGTATTAAGGGCTTAAATGACTATAGTAATAAACACTATGATAGTGAGTTTATTGAATTAGAAGGCGACGATCAGGACGATATTTTGAAAGAATTTGAGTCTGGTAAGGTTAATTTACATCCAGGCGTTACTTCTGATCACTTTTTTACGATGTTAAGGACACTAACCATTGAAGGTGCTTATGCAGACCCAATGTATGGTGGTAATAAAGACATGCAAGGATGGAAAATGCGTAAATTCCCTGGTTCATATATGTCACTAACAGAAGAAATTCAAAAAGACAGTTTTGTAGAATTAGAACCACAAAGTCTAAAAGATCATATGGGTCATTAATCAACAGAAGGGGATGGCAACATGAAAAAATTACCAAAAGTACCGGTAGTAATTGTCGGAATGGGATGGGCAGGTGGTATCATTGCATCCGAATTAACCAAGGCCGGCGTGGAAGTCGTTGGGCTTGAGCGCGGGAAAGATAGACAAACAAAAGATTATATGATGGGCCACGATGAACTTCGTTACCAGCATCGTGCAGAGTTGATGCAGGACTTATCGAAAGAAACGATTACCCATCGCAATAATGAAAAGATGAAGGCTTTGCCAATGCGTAGCTATGGTACGTTTATCGTAGGTGACGGCGTTGGTGGTGCAGGTAGCCATTGGAATGGACAAACGTATCGTTTTTTACCTTATGATTTTGAAATTAAATCATTGACAGAAAAGAAGTACGGAAAGAATAAGATTAAACCAGAATATCTATTACAAGACTGGGGTCTTACTTACGATGAGATGGAACCATATTATGACACCTTTGAAAAAATGGCAGGTATTTCTGGTGAAACCGTAGAGCTCTATGGAAAACGTTCCAATCCATATCCAACCGGACCTATGTTAAAAACACCTGTACTAGAAGAATTTGAAGAAGCAACAAAAAATTTAGGCTACAGTCCATATATGATTCCATCCGCTAATCTATCAGAAGCATATGAAAACCCAGATGGTATTAAGCGTTCTGCTTGTCAATATTGTGCTTATTGTGAGAACTTTGGATGTGAGTATGGGGCCAAATCGGATCCAGTTGTAACTGTTATTCCTGTTGCGAAACAAACCGGTAATCTGGATTTGCGCACACATTCTAATGTTATCCGTGTTTTAAATGATGGTAAAAAGGCAACAGGCGTGGTGTATGCTGACACGATTACTGGTGAGGAGTTTGAGCAACCGGCTGACATTGTTGTTTTAACCAGTTATGTATTTAATAATGTTAGATTACTACTTAACTCAAAAATTGGTACGCCATATAATCCAAAAACAGGCAAAGGAACCATTGGTAAGAACTATGCGTACCAAGTATCTGCAGGAGAGTCCACGTTATTCTTTGATGATAAAGAATACAATTTATATGGCGGTGCTGGGGCACTGGGAATTGAAATTCCTGATTACACGGGCGATAACTTCGACCATAAAGATTTAAATTTCTTACATGGTGCAGGGATTCGTACGACGCAATATGGTGATCGACCAATAGCCAATAATCCGATCCCAAGTGGAACACCTTCATGGGGGGCGGACTTTAAAAAGCAATCCATCAAATATGCAAACAGCACATTCAAAGTAAAGTCGCAGGGTGCAAGTTTACCGCATAAAGATAACTATCTTGATTTAGACCCTACTTATAAAGATGAATATGGTATGCCTTTATTACGTATGACTTATGATTACACGGAACAAGATAAAGAGCTAGTGAAGTATATGTCAAAAATCACGAAGAAAATCGCTGAGGAAATCGGTGCAGATCATATTGAAACACAAGAAGAGCAGGCACCATTTAACGTGAATAAGGATACGAATACACATAACACAGGTGGCGTAATTATGGGTGCTGATCCGGAGACATCTGCTGTCAATACCTACCTTCAAATGTGGGATGCAGATAACGTTTTTGTTATTGGTGCTTCAGCGTTTCCTCATAACAGTTGTTTTAATCCAACAGGTACATTGGGTGCACTTTCATACCGGGCATCTGAAGGTATTTTGAAATATATCGATAAACCTGGATCACTTGTTTAATTTGATCTGATAGAGCGATCTGTATTGTAATAAAAGCAATTCTTTGATAAGATGAGAGTTAACTTAATATCTTCCTACTTCGATCTGAGGTGGGGATAGAGGATGCAAAAATCATCAGTACACAATAAGAGGATAATGAGATCCTGGGACGATTGTGGAAAGGGGTGTTTGCCGAAGTTTTAAGAAGCTCATGTTCTTAAGGCTGGGTCTGTATTGAATAAATATGGGACTGTCATATGGGAAACTATATGGAGGGCTATCGCACAAGAAACGATCCATTTATAAATTGTTTCTGTAGCAGCAGCGTACCCTCG
The DNA here is from genome assembly GCF_016908515.1 of Virgibacillus halotolerans. Lineage (GTDB taxonomy): Bacteria > Bacillota > Bacilli > Bacillales > Amphibacillaceae > Virgibacillus_M > Virgibacillus_M halotolerans. Next base: position 179,997 of record NZ_JAFBEA010000007.1, on the reverse strand, counting down.
TTGCTGCTTTTCTGTGTTCTGATCTGAACGAGCTCTGATCACCTCTAAATGATAAAAAATTTTAAAAAAGGGTGTGAAGTTATGAATTTTGGTCAAGTATTAACAGCAATGATAACGCCATTTGATAACAATGGTGAGATTGATTTTCATGCGACGAGGGAATTGGTCAATTATTTAATAGCAAATGGATCTGATGGACTGGTTGTAGCTGGTACAACAGGGGAATCACCTACGTTAACAGTAGGGGAAAAGATCAATTTATTTAAATTTGTCGTCGAAGTTGCTCAAGGCAGGGTACCGGTTATTGCTGGAACAGGCTCTAATAACACGAGCGCCTCGATTGATTTAACGGAACAAGCAGCGGCGGCGGGAGTAGATGGAATCATGCTCGTTACGCCTTACTATAACAAGCCATCTCAAGAAGGGTTATACCAACACTTTAAGACGATTGCCCAGTCGGTTTCTTTGCCTGTAATGCTTTATAATATACCTGGTCGAAGTGTCGTTAATATGACCGTAGAAACGATTGTACGGCTTTCGCGTGTAGAAAATATTGTATCGGTAAAAGAAGCCAGTGGTGATCTTGATGCGGTGGCCGAAATTATTAGCCGGACAGACAGCGGTTTTTCACTCTATACGGGTGAGGATAGCTTAACGTTACCGACGCTTGCTGTCGGTGGAACAGGCGTTGTTTCTGTTGCTTCTCATATCATTGGCAACGAGATGCAGGAGATGGTTACACGCTATAAAAACGGGGATGTTCACGCGGCTGCTAGTCTACATCGCAAACTTCTCCCAATCATGAAAGCATTATTTGCTGCACCAAGCCCAACCCCGGTTAAGGCAGCACTTCAGATGATAGGAATTCAAGTTGGAGAAGCAGTAAGGCTCCCAATGATACCTTTAAACAAGGAAGAAAAAGCCACTTTGCATGAAGCCTTGCAGCCGTTGCAGGCGAAGAACGAAAAGGTCGCTGGTTATTAAATATTGGAAGGTGCATCAGATATTTTTTTTACTGATGCACCTTTTTTTACTTTAATTCATGCGTCATAAGAAGTTTTGCGTATAATGGTGGTTACTATGATGGTATAATAAAGAAACAACAAGAAAATAACCTAAAAAATGAGGAAAAAAAGATGCGTAATAATAATACAGGTTTTAAAGATTACCAATTAAGTGACGAAATAACAAAGGCGTTAGCGCGTTTAGCATACGAAGTCCCAACAGAGGTACAGCGTAAAGTTATACCTTTAGCGTTGGAGAAGAAGGATCTCGTTGTGAGATCGCAAACAGGAAGTGGTAAGACAGCATCATTCGGAATTCCTATTTGCGAGCTTGTAGATTGGAAAGAAAACAAGCCACAAGCGTTAGTTTTGACACCAACGAGAGAGCTTGCTGTTCAAGTGAAAGAAGATATTGCGAACATTGGAAGATATAAAAGAATCAAAGCAACAGCTGTTTATGGAAGACAACCTATTGCAATCCAAAAAGCAGAATTAAAGGAAAAGACACATGTCGTTGTTGGAACACCAGGACGCGTACTAGATCACATTGATAGAGGGACACTGGCCTTAGAGCAGATCAGCTATCTTGTTATTGATGAAGCCGATGAAATGTTAAATATGGGGTTCATAGAACAAGTAGAAGCAATTATAGCGGCACTACCCCACGATCGAGTGACGATGTTATTTTCGGCTACGATACCAGAGAAAGTCAAAAACTTATCGGTTAACTATATGAGCACACCGGTCGATATTGAGATTAAAGCGACGGGCCTTACAACAAATAAAATTGACCATTCGCTTATTAAAGTACCCGAGGATCGTAAAGCTTCTGTACTTAAAGATGTAATGGTTGTAGAAAACCCAGATAGCTGCATTGTTTTTTGCCGGACAAAGGATCGGGTGGATACAATACACAAGGAGTTAACGAATTTGGGTTATAGCTGTGGTAAAATCCACGGCGGCATGGAACAGGATGATCGGATTGCCGTGATGAATGATTTCAAAAGGGGAGCATTCCGCTATTTAATTGCTACTGATGTCGCTGCGAGAGGAATTGATATTGATAATATAACGCATGTCATCAACTACGATCTTCCATTAGAAAACGAAAGCTATGTCCATCGTACGGGGCGGACGGGACGAGCTGGTCATAAAGGGAAAGCCATCACGTTTGTAACAGCGTATGAGGACAAATTTTTAAAGGAAATTGAAGACTATCTTGGTTTTGCAATTCCAAATAAAACTGCTCCATCCAAACAAGAAGTGTCCAATAAGCAGGCTGCCTTTGAGGTGAAAATGAATGCGAAGCCAGCAGTTAAAAAGGCAAAAAGTGACCAATTGAACAAACAAATCATGAAATTGTATTTTAATGGTGGTAAGAAAAAGAAACTAAGGGCAGTAGACTTTGTTGGAACCATTGCTAAAATAGACGGTGTGACAGTAGACGATATCGGCATCATAACAATACGAGACACTGTTTCTTATGTTGAAATCTTAAATGATAAAGGCCCGATTGTACTGAAGGCGATGAAACATACGACCATAAAAGGGAAGTTGCTGAAAGTATCTGAAGCAATCAAGAAGTAAACGCAATAAAAAGTCTTAAATAATAGTGGGGATTATTTATGAAAGAAGATGCGGTGACATCCATTGTTAATTGTATGGCTATTCATGAAAACATGAATGAAATTCAACGTGTTCAGACGGCACATCGCCTGAAGTTAATTCAGTTCTGGGGAATAGAGGAAGGTAGTCGTGTATTGGAGATTGGCTGTGGACAAGGGGATACAACGGCTTCTTTGGCATATGTTGTTGGAGAAAAAGGGTTTGTTCATGGTGTTGATATCGCGTCGGATAATTATGGGGCACCAATTACATTAGGTGATGCTGGGCTTTATTTACAGCAATCGAAAATAGGTAATCAGATAAAAATAGCATTTAATATTGATATTTTATCACCAGGTGTCACCTTTTCACCAGAAGCTTTTGACTATATTGTGCTTTCCCACTGCTCCTGGTATTTAAAGTCGTTTGCTGAACTGGAAGCAATACTCAGCAAGGTAAGAAAATGGGGCAAAAAATTATGCTTCGCTGAGTGGGATACACGTATACAATCGATCGAGCAATATCCGCATTTTTTAGCAGTACTTATCCAGTCCCAGTATGAATGCTTTAAGGAAAGCAGTTTGTCTAATGTGCGCACATTGTTTACGCCAGCAGATGTTAGAAGGATTGTAGATAAAGTGGGCTGGACGGTTATGGGTGAGGAGACGATAAATTCCCCATTGTTGCAGGATGGAAAATGGGAAGTGGACATGACATTATCGGATTACAAAGCGGAGATAGATCAACTCGTTCATTTGCCTGATAAACTAGCATCACTGATCCAATCAGAGATTCATTTGTTGGAAAAGGCATGCCAGAATCACGCGATAAAACCGATGTCCACTTACGTATCTATAGCGGAATAGACGGATACACAAAGAAATAATTAGATACTTAATGATCTAATTATTTTCTGGTGAACAGCAGGAAGCACGAAAGGTAGCTATCCTGAAAAAATAGTTCCTTTTTAGTGACTACTTTATCCAAATCGTCCGGAAATATAATCTTCAGTACGACTGTCTGTTGGGTTGGAGAAAATGCGGCCTGTCTTATCGTATTCGACTACTTCGCCATTTAAGAAGAATGCGGTTCTATCTGAAATGCGGGCGGCCTGCTGCATATTGTGCGTTACAATAATAATAGCGAATTCCTTTTTCAGTTCTTGAATTAATGCTTCAACCTTTCGTGTTGATTTCGGGTCTAGTGCGGATGTAGGTTCATCCATTAAGATAACATCTGGTTCAATTGCTAAACAACGCGCGATACACAGTCGTTGCTGCTGACCGCCAGAAAGCCCATAGGCATTATCATGAAGTCGATCTTTCACTTCATCCCAAATATATGCGCTGCGGAGACTTCGTTCAACGATTTGATCCAATAACTTTTTATTTCGGATGCCGTGAATCTTAGGGCCGTATGCAATGTTTTCATAAATGGATTTAGGAAATGGATTCGGTTTTTGAAAGACCATTCCAACCCATGTCCTTAATTCCTCTTCCTTAAAGGAAGTATCAAATATGTTTTTGCCGCGATACATGATTGTTCCCGTTGTACGAACATCTGGCACCAGCTCGACCATTCGATTTAAAGTCTTTAAATAAGTGGACTTTCCACAGCCGGAAGGTCCGATAATCGCTGTCACTTCTTTTTCATTCACAGCTAGATTCACATCTTTCAAGGCTTGCGTATTGCCATACCATAAATTTAAATGCTGTATATCATAGATAACCTTTTTGCTTGGAAGGGGAATTTCTAACAGACGGTCATTTGCTTTATAGCCTTCATTTTTTAGAACTGCTTCTCTTAAAGTACCCATTCTTAGTTCACTCCTTCTCTATTTTTACGCTGAATTCTAACGGACAAGACAATAAAAAATGTTTCAATATCTTTTCTGGAATTTACTTCGAATAATGATTGCTGCAGCATTCAATATAAGTAGGATGAGCAGCAGGACAACAATCGTTGCGGCAGCTAAATTTGCATATTCTGCTGTAAGTGTTGAATCAAGTGTCCAATAATAGATTTGCATGGGAAGTACTGTGAAATTGTCAAAAATGCCTTCCGGGAAAGGGATTAATAAAGCTGGTATCCCAATCACAACAAGTGGAGCAGTTTCGCCAATCGCGCGTGAGAGTGATAAAATGGCGCCTGTTAATATGCCGGGTAATGCGGCAGGAAGTACAATATTTTTAATGGTTTGCCACTTTGTAGCACCCATGCCATAGGAGGCTTCACTGAGATGCTGTGGTATTGCACGGAGCGCTTCTTGGCTGGAAACAATAACAATCGGCAGTACCAATAGCGACATTGTTAGGCCGCCGGCTAAAATAATATTGCCAAAGCCCAAGGCCCTAACGAAGATTGTCATTCCTAAAATCCCGTATACAATCGATGGTACACCTGCTAAATTTGAAATGTTCGTTTGTATAAAGGAGGAGAGCCGCCCTTTTTTAGCATATAATTCTAAATAGATGGCTGTTCCAACTCCTAGGAACATCGTAACGGGACCAACCACAACCATTAACCAAAATGTACCGAGTATGGCGCCCATAATTCCTGCTCTTTCTGGCTGTGTTGATAATTTACCGGTAATAAAGTCCAAATTAACCCAACCAATTCCTTGAGCTAGAACACGGTAGAGTAAGATAGCAAGCACAAACAGTCCAAATATAGTGGATAGGAAAAATAAACTTTTTGCTACGCCATTCTTTATAAGACGTGTACGCATTCTCTTTTGAACTTGAATTGCGTCCATATACTTCATGTTAATATTCCTCCCTAAATCTACGAGAGACATATCTTGCAAGTAAATTCATGATGAAAGTGAAAACAAATAGTGTCATGGCAACAGCATATAAGCTGTAATAGATGGTCGAACCGGCGGGCGCGTCTCCCCCAGTAACTTCGACAATGTATGCCGTCATCGTTTGCATTGACTGCGTGATATCAAAGGTAAAGTTTTTAGAGCTTCCACTTGCAATGGTTACGATCATTGTTTCTCCGATTGCCCTGGAAATCCCCAGTACAAAAGATGCAATAATTCCTGAAAGGGCGGCTGGAATCACAACGCGCTTGGTTACCTCCAGCTTTGTAGATCCAAGTGCCAAAGCGCCTTCCCGCATTGCGTTTGGAACGGAGCTCATTGCATCCTCTGATAAGGATGCAATCATTGGAATAATCATTATCCCCATGACAATACCTGGGCTAAGAATATTTGTTGGTTCAAGCCCGGGAATAAGTTCTCTTAAAACCGGCGTAACGAACGTAAAGGCGAAAAACCCATATACAATCGTTGGTATACCAGCAAGTATTTCCAACAACGGTTTAAACGTTTTTCTTACTTTATCTGACGCATATTCACTTAAATAGATCGCCGTCATCAATCCAATAGGTGCTGCTACAATCATTGCAATCATCGATGAAAGGATGGTACCGATTAATAGTGGTAACACACCGAACTCAGGATTTTGACTCAATGGTTTCAATACCGTTCCCGTGAAAAAATCGACAATAGGTACGATATTAAAGAACATAATTGTTTCTGATAATAGGGTGTAGATAATGCCCGCTGTTGTCAGAATTGAAATGGCTGCAATGCATAAGAGAAATATTGGAATTAATTTTTCCATCGTATTTCTAATGTGCTTTGTACGCTTCTTTTGATCCATCAGTTCTCTGACATTAACCGTGTTACTTATCTTTAAACTATCGTTTTTTTCCATATGTTGGTGCACCTCTTTTACCTTATCAGTTACAAGAAGATAGGAGCTATTATGATTTTCTCATCTTTTATATTTGTATAGTGAACTAACTCAACTTGGCTTTTGATAAATTCTTTTCGTTAATTTTATCGCTTTTTATTATTGTGTTTATATAAACTGCGACATAACAGCTGGTTGTTTTCCGCTCCAAACAACCATCATAATAGTTGAAAGCTAGCTAATATTATACTGTTGTCAAACACTAGGTTAGCGAAGGAAATACACGTAGACTCCTGCGAGGAGGCTCAGCGCGAGCCCGCGGAAAGCGTAGTGTATTTTCGAAGCGAAGATAAAGCATATTTCATTACGTCGCAGTTTTTACCTTTTGTGTAAAAAACAATCCTTTACTTTATAAGGTTGTCAAGGGAATTATTAGAAACACTCTAGGTTTAACTCATCTTACTCTTGAACGTATTTTATTGATACGAAAGTTGAGTTACCTTATTTAAGCCCCTCTAAAAACGAAACATACTCCTCGATTTCACCATGGGGAACTGGTGCAAACCCTGTCTCACCAGCTAATGAATTCGCATTATTCATCGCATAAAGTGCATAGTCTAATACTTGTGGATTCTTTTTCGCATGGTCTACATTTAAATAAGTGAACACAGGACGAGTAAATGGCCCATAGTCACCATCTTCGGCAATGGTATCGAGCGTTGGCTCAACCGGTTCGTTACCGAAGTCCACATGAACTGCTTGCAACTTTTCTTTATTGTTTACATAATAACCAAATCCGAAAAACCCAATTGCATTTTTATCTTCTGCGATGAGATTAACGAGTGTTGAATATTCCTGTTGCAGGTTGATGTTACTTACTAAGTCTTTTTCCTCTAGTATGTTTTCGTAGAAGAACTCATATGTTCCATGGTTTTCATTTGGACCATACGTATTGATTGCTTCATTTGGGAAAGCCGGATCAATGTCCGACCATTTTGTAATGTTGCCATCAGCAAGGAAAATTTTCTTTAAATCATCCTCTGTGAGCTCGGTCGCCCAATCATTATCTGGGTGAATAACAAAAGTTAATCCGTCTAAAGCTACTTTCAATTCTTTTACCTCTATTCCAAGTTCTTCAGCTGTAGCTTTCTCTTCGTCCTTCATTTGACGAGAAGCATCGTTGAAGTCCGTTCCATCTTCTACAAGGAATTTATCAAAACCAGCACTTGTACCTGCGCGACTTACTTCAATTGACACATTTTCCTGCTCGTTTATCATATATTCTTCAGCTAATCTTGCCATTAACGGGTATACGGTTCCTGAGCCATCAATCGTAACATTACCTTCCATTTTTTCATCCGATTCTCCGCTCTCTGTCTTTGTTTCCTTTGCATTTGCCCCACATGCCGTCATTACAACCGCAAGCATAGCGATTACTAAAAACATGAAATACCTTTTGAATGTCATAAAAAATTGCCCTCCCTTTAGGCGCTTTTTAGTTGTAGAGAGTGTCTCTCTCAATTGCTATTCTAGCAGTTGATTATTAAGCCAGTATGAATTGATTGTAAAGGTTTTGTAAATTATGATAATGGTAGGAAATAATCACAACAGTAAAGCAAACCAGCGAAAATAAAAAGCCATTCTAGTAAATGGAATACGCGAGACTCCAGCGGGGTGAAAGGCGAGGCCGCTGAAGAAGTCCCTTACATCAGATTCTATTGTATAAAACGTTGATTTCCACTCCAGGCGGACGCTTTCCGTGGGCAATGCCTCAACTTCCTCGGAAGCATACCCCGCTTCCTGCGGGATTTTCGGACTATTGCTTTTCCCACTGGAGTCGCCGCCTTACGTTCCAATCAACCAGACTTGCTCATAACCATCGTTTTTCAGTGGCTTCGGTGAGACCCCGCAGAGCGTATGGTGAGGGCCGACTAAAACCGTTCTTTGCGAACAACGTCGGCATACCCCTTGTCGGGGCAAGGAGACTCATTAGCCGCTCGCGGAAAGCAAGTGTATTCCATTTGCGGTAATCGGAGCGTTATTTTGTCTCCACACCTTTTTCCAACCATACAATTGTTCATTTCAAGGTTGTAGAAAAAGACTTTTGTAACGTTACACTTGTATGCATTATTTCCCCTTATTAAAGCAAACTAAATATGATATATTAGCAAATAGGATAGGAAAATCTCTTTTGGGAAAAGAAAATGCACGGTAATAAAGGTAACTTTCATAGCACGATTGATGAAATGAAAAAAAGTCATGATTATGCTTTGTTGTTTGTGCAATATATGATAAAAAGGTATATAATTGTGAAATGCTCTATGTATTTCTTAGTTACAAAACGGAGGGTTTAATATGTTCAAGAAAAAGCCGGATAAATTTTTGCTTTATCTCGTCGATTTTGCGCAGCATTTGGATAAAACGGCAGATTATTTTATCCACTTTAAAGTTAAAGATACAGAAACGCTACATGAATTCGCAAGTACGATTAAACGTTATGAATCGGAAGCGGATGATAAGGTACATATGATTATAAAGGAATTGAATGATGCCTTTATTACACCGATCGAACGGGAGGATATCCTTCAGTTAACGATGAATCTTGATGATGTCATTGATGGCATGGAGGAGTTTACAGGCTGGATGGATATTTACGAAATTATGTCCTCCGATAGTTATATCGATGAATTTACGCATTACATATCGAAATGTGCAAAGGAAATTTTAACTTCAATTGAACTAATTGCAAAAGGTCGGTTAGCTGACGTTGAACCACATGCAATCAAGATTAAGGATCACGAAAGCAAATGTGATGATTTATATCGCAAATCAATGAAGAACCTGTTCAAAAAAGAAGATAATCCAATTAAAGTCATTCAATATAAAGAAATTTATGAAACACTGGAGGATATTGCGGACTACTGCCAAAACGTAGCCAGCACACTGCAAAGTATCATCATGAAAAATGCGTAATGAGGGGTAAGTTATGGACGGTTTATTTATAGTCATTCTATTAATAGTTATATTTGCATTGATATTTGATTTTATCAATGGTTTTCATGACACAGCAAATGCAATTGCTACATCGGTTTCAACAAAGGCGCTAACACCAAGAAGGGCAATTATACTTGCTTCCACAATGAATTTCATCGGAGCTTTAACATTTACAGGTGTTGCCCAGACCATTACAAGTGGTATCGCAAATCCATTTGAATTGAATAATGGGACTACCGTTATACTTGCAGCTTTGCTTGCGGCAATTGCTTGGAATTTGATTACTTGGTATTTCGCGATACCAAGTAGTTCTTCCCATGCCCTTATTGGAGGGATCACGGGTGCAGTTATTGCATCTGCTGGATTTGGAGCTATTCAATACAAAGGCTTCATTTCAATTCTTGAAGGCTTATTAATTTCTCCATTTTTAGCTTTTGCAGTGGGTTTTATTGTATATAGTATTATCAAAGTGATTTTTAAAAATAATAATTTGGCTAAGACAAACAAACGATTTCGGATGGTGCAGGTGCTGACTGCAGCAGGCCAATCCTATGCACACGGTACAAACGACGCACAAAAGTCGATGGGGATTATCACGATGGCATTAATCGTTGGAGGTATGCATGAAACGACGGATGTGCCGTTTTGGGTACAGCTTTCTTGTGCGACTGCAATGGCGCTAGGTACCTCTATTGGTGGTTGGAGAATTATTAAAACCGTTGGTGGGAAGATCATGAAAATTCGCCCAGTAAACGGTGTGGCTGCAGATTTAACCGGTGCAGCTGTTATATTCGGTGCAACGCTTTTTCACTTGCCTGTTAGCACGACCCATGTTATTTCGTCTTCCATCCTTGGGGTTGGATCATCACATCGGGTCAAAGGTGTGAACTGGGGTGTAGCTAAGCGAATGGTTGTTACTTGGGTTATCACTTTACCAATTTCAGCATTACTTGGCGGTGCGTTATATTTTGTACTGCTTCCATTTTTTTAAATATCTAAACAGAAAGATCTCCTTCGTGAGGTCTTTCTGTTTATTTGTCTGGGAATCGCTTTTTGTTTATCGTATAATAAACGGTGAGGCTTGTATCAATGTTTTTTACTGAGCTAAGACTTAAAAAAGGAAGGTAACCTATGTCTGGAGAAACGATTACAAGAATCAATATAGATGGCAAAGAAATTATCTTGATCGGAACGGCACACGTCTCAAGACATAGTGCAGAACAGGTCAAGGAAGTAATCGATTCTGAACGTCCTGACGCTGTTTGTATCGAACTGGACAAACAACGATATCAATCGATTATGGAAGGAAGCAAGTGGAAGGACATGGACATTTTTAAGGTCATTAAGGAAAAGAAGGCGACATTGCTTTTAATGAATCTTGCTATATCTTCTTTCCAACAACGAATGGCCAATCAATTTGATATTAAGCCGGGTCAGGAAATGATTCAGGGGATTGAATCGGCAAATGAAACAGGCGCCACGCTTGTGTTAGCTGACAGAGATATCCAGATTACTTTCTCCCGTATTTGGAACGGCATCGGACTGAAGGGAAAGGCTACACTCCTTATGCAGGTTATTGGTAGTATCTTTAGCAGGGAGAGCATCACAGAAGAAGATCTGGAAAAAATGAAAAATGAAGATATGATCAATGCCATGCTGCATGAATTTACGGAATCGTTTCCTAAATTAAAGGTCCCATTAATTGATGAGCGGGATCAGTATTTGGCACAAAAGATAAAAAAAGCACCAGGGGATAAAATTGTTGCCGTTCTTGGGGCTGCACATGTTCCAGGTATTAAAAAGCAAATTCAAAAAGAGCATGACTTAGAACGAATATCCAAGGTGCCACCTAAATCAAAGGTACCTAAGATGATTGCCTGGATCATTCCCATTCTTATTCTTGCAGTGATTGTTTATACCTTCATCGCCAATCCTGCTGCAGGATTGCAGCAGACCATTAGCTGGGTACTGTGGAATGGATCGTTTGCAGGGCTTGGTGCGTTGATTGCGTTAGGGCATCCACTCACCATTATTACTGCTTTTGTTGCAGCACCAATTACTTCTTTAAATCCACTTATCGCTGCAGGGTGGTTTGCGGGAATCGTACAAGCATTTATTCACAAACCCAATGTTGGAGACTTCGAAAACCTGACACAGGACGTTTTCAGTGTAAAAGGTTTTTGGCACAACAAGGTAACCCGTATTTTACTTATTGTTGTTTTGACAAACTTAGGAAGTACAATAGGAACGCTAGTAGGTGGAGCTGACGTCATTCGTTTATTTATAGAAAACTTTTAGTATAACGTATTGGATTGCAAATACTGGAGGGTTTGTATGGAATGGATCGCTAGGCAACAGTATGTAAAAGTACAACGGGAAGTAGACAGTATAGCGCAAAGAGATATTGAACAGGAACGTCTTATATATTTGTATCCAGATAGTGTTGTTACGGAGCATCGAAGCTTTCCAATTCAAGATGTGTTGGATATGTCTTACCGGAAAATTGCCGGTGAAGGCGGATTGCTTTATCTTCATACTGTTGGGGGCGTTTTTTCTTATACGGTGAAGACATCTCCGGCAAATTTTGTTAATGCATTTCGGAACAAATCAAAATAGAAATTAGGGGGCGTATGCAGATGGATGCTGCGCTCTTTTTTGTGTCTGGAGATTACAGATTTCATATGATAGTTTTCTTGATAATAACGTACAACACAGAACGATAGAAGCAAAAGTATTGTCAGCAATTCCATTACAATAAAATTTCCAAATAAATGGACATAGCACAAAAGTCATTTTATTTAAATTGATATTTCCCCAAAAAGTTCATATTGCGTTCATAATTTTATTATATACTGCTTTATGTTAGCCCAGAGAAGTGGGGTTCTGGGTTTATGAGGCATCAGCCAAAATAAATGCGATATATTTATGTTTGTTGGGAATTATAAAGGGAATTGATTATCACAGATTAATGGGCAGTAAAATGAACACACAGCATGGACACCCTTTTGACAAATTTAGAAAAGGTGTTATCGTTGATCACACTCTGAAGCATTGACAAATGACACGATGTCACTTATGATAAGGATAGTAATAAGTGACATCATGTCATTTGTGAAATTGGGGGAAGAGAATTGCCGAAGCAAACATTTTTTAATTTACCTGAAAGTAAAAGACAAACATTAATACAGGCAGCTCAAAAGGAATTTTCTAGGGTGCCAGTTTATCAGGCTTCTATATCTAATATTGTTAAATCAGCTGAAATAGCAAGGGGTAGTTTTTATCAATATTTTGAGGACAAAGAGGATATCTTCTTCTTTATATTAGAAGAACGTACAAAAGAAATCCAGACAAATTTTATGCTTAGTTTAAAAAAATATGATGGCGACATTTTTGACGCGATAACAGAAATGTTTCAATTGTTGATAAAGGGATTACCAAATCAAGAAAAAGGAAAATTTTATAAAAATGCCTTTTTACACATGACACACAAAATAGAAAGTTCATTCTCCATGATCTTTAGTAACAATGAAGAAGAGAATAACTTAGAGGAAATAAGCAAATTAATTAACCGTGAGTGTTTGAACATTACTAACGATCGGGAACTGTATCATATGATGCAAATTCTTACGACAGTGATGTTCCGAAATCTTGTTGAAAGATTTGCAAAGGAGCTTACCCAAGAAGAGGTGATCGCAAGCTACACAATTGAAATGAAACTGTTGAAAGAAGGCCTATATAAAAGGGTATAAATAAATTCGTACCAAATAATTTCCAAATAGGAATGGAGTGCTTTAAATGACAGTAACAGTTTATGGAGCAACTTGTGCCTCGTCAAGGAGATCAAAAGAATGGTTAACAAAAAACGGGATCAATTACATTGACCGCAACATCATCAAAAATCCGCTAACAGTAGATGAATTGCAGGAAATTCTTCGTATGACAGTAGATGGAACAGATGAAATCATTTCAACACGCTCAAAAACGTTTAAGGAACTGGATCTGGACATCGAGTCGCTTCCCTTACAAGAGTTGTTAGAGTTAATACATCAACACCCCAGATTATTGCGTCGTCCTATTATTATGGATGAAAAAAGATTACAAGTGGGCTATCATGAGGATGATATCCGACAATTTCTTCCTAGAACAACCCGTAGAAATCAGATTCTGGAATACTTAGGCTTGACACCGAATTATCTGCAACCAGCAAAAGGCTAATCGAATTTGCTTTTCATAGCTAGCGAGGTACATGGAGTTTACAACAAAACCGTGATTTGCGAATCAGTCACTAAATTCCCAAGTCTGGCAGTCGCTTAAACTGCTGGATATGCCGGGAGTGATTCGTTTTGAGCGGTATTTACTGGTTATCAGTTTATGTGTAAATTGATTATATTTATTCTGTTTTTTGCATACATGTGCTATGCTTGTTTCGGAATAAATGAGGTGTTGTTAATGTCGAAAATGAACAAAAAGGTAAAAAGTGCAACGTATGTAAGTAATTTTGAATCGGTGTTTAAATGTCCTGTTTGCAGTGCTTCAATGCATGTTGTTGCATTGGAAAGTCTTGTGTGTGAAAAAAATCATACATTTGATTTTACCAAACAGGGATATATCAACTTAATGATCAAACAATCGAAGACAAAATATGGTAAGGATCTCTTTACAGAGCGACATAGTCTCATTGCTGAGAAAGGCTTTTTTAAGCCGTTGATGGCCGCCATCACTGATATTATTAATACGCAAAAGAAACAGGGAAATGAGCAACTCTCCCTGCTTGATACTGGTTGTGGAGAAGGTTCTCACTTGGCAGACATTTGCGAGCGGATTTCTATTGGAGAAGACAGCTCGGTCATGGGTGCAGGGATTGATATAGCAAAGGAAGGTATCCTTAGCGCCGCAAAACATTACAGTAATATGATTTGGGCGGTTGCTGATCTTGCACACATACCATTTAAAGATCAGCAGTTTGATGTAATCCTTAATATTCTATCTCCTTCAAACTATACGGAATTCAATCGACTATTGAAAAAGGATGGACTGGTCGTTAAAGTCGTTCCCCGTAGCGGGTATTTAAAAGAATTACGAGAAGCTTTCTTTGCTGAGCCTGAAAAGCAGAACTATTCGAATGCAGAAACGGTTGCCAGGTTTCGTGAATACTTTGAAATAGTTGCTAGTTCAAGGGTTTTTTATAGACAAACGCTTGACCGTTCATCCATTCAATCTCTTGTTAAAATGACCCCGCTTGCTTGGTCTGCTTCAGAAGCACGTGTGGCTTCCTTTTTAGCAAAAGAAACGGCGGAAATAACAGTGGACTTAGAGGTGCTTGTTGGCCGGGAAATGGTACATAAATAACTGTCCTGCGATTTCCGGGTGGCACTGTAAGCCCACTGTTTGTACGCTGTTCAGGTCTACTCGTTTGATAGTTTCAAGAGATCGAGGAGCTTGAAAAATAAGCTTAGAATAACTGCAACAACGGTGGCGAGTCCCATACCACTTAAATCGACTGTGCCAATTTTAAGCGCGGCACCGCTAATTCCAATGGCTAGCACCACGCAAGTCAAAATTAAATTCTGCGAGTTACTGTAATCTACTTTTGCTTCAACAAGCATCCGAATACCACTGGCAGCAATAATCCCGAACAAAAGCAGGGATATCCCGCCCATGACAGGTGTTGGGATGGAGGAAATCAGAGCAGCTAACTTTCCACAGAAAGAGAGAATAACTGCTAATACTGCAGCTCCACCGATAATCCAGGTGGAGTATACACGCGTTATCGCAAGTACACCGATGTTCTCACCATATGTTGTATTTGGTGTTGAACCGAGGAAACTGGAAATAATCGTTGAAATCCCATTTCCGAATAAGGAACGATCAAGTCCAGGATCTTTAATCATATCCTTTTTTACAATATTACCTGTTACGACCAGATGACCAATATGTTCCGGTATTAATACAAGGGCGGCAGGTAAAATAATCAACATGTCGGAAATGTTGAACTTAATTTGGTAGTAGGTTGGGACAGATATCCAAGCTGCTTCTTTTACATTGGTAAAATCGACAATACCATAGAGAAAGGCAATCACGTAACCAGTGATAATACCGAGCAAAATTGGAATTATTTTTAAAAAGCCACGCATGGTAACCCAGTAAATAACAGTGGTTCCGAGTGTAAGCAATGAAACGGTTATCGCGATTGTATTCGGATTTGTTCCCTCTGCTTGTATTAACCCCGCCATATCTGCTGCGGTAGGTACAAGCTCAAGCCCAATAACAGCAACGATTGCACCCATTGCAGCCGGAGGGAAGATCACATCTATCCATGCTGTTCCCGCTACCCTGACGATGAGAGAAATAATCACGAGCGTTAGCCCAACAAGAAAAAACCCGCCCAATACATATCCATAGCCACCACCAGCATGGTTGGCCAACACCGCAGTAACTGGTGAAATAAAGGCGAAGCTGGAGCCAAGGTAGGCAGGGATTTTCCCTTTTGTAATAAAGATATAAATGAGGGTTCCAATCCCGTTCATCAGTAGAATGGTTGCAGGATCCACTCCGAACAAAATAGGCACCAGGACCGTGGAACCAAACATGGCAAATAAATGCTGGAAACTTAATGGTAAACTTTGTAAAAACGGTAGACGTTCATGAACTTGAATTTCACGTGGCTTCATTCTTTTCTCTCCTCGTATAAATAATAGGTCACTATAAATAAAAAAGCATCCTGCCATGTGAGACGGCAGGATGCTTCGTTGTATACAAATATAGATAGAGTCTATCCAACTGCTATGCAATGGGCACAACATTATTTATACGCGCACGATCCTTACCAGCCTCACGGGACTGTTTTAAAGGTCAAATGAATAACTTATTGCTATTATTATTACAAAAAAAGTTACAACATGTCAAGTTATTTCGATCCAAACTATTTAGTGAATTTGTTCTTTTTCTGGTAGACTGTAAGGAGAAACGAAGCGTATAGAATACTTGTAAACTATAAAGGAATGTGATTTTATCATGCAAAAGGATTTATTTATGGCCTTCTTCCGTGCGGGAATGCTCGGATATGGTGGGGGACTTTCAGCGATTCCGCTCATGCATAAAGAAGTCGTGAAAACATATCAGTGGATGGATGATGATGAGTTTGCGGATGTATTAGCACTTGCCAATACGCTTCCCGGACCAATTAATACAAAATTGTCGGGGTATATCGGCTGGCGTGTTGGTGGATTTTGGGGTCTGCTTAATTGTATTGTTGCCACCGTGATACCGACTGCATCGCTAATGATATTGTTGCTCACCGTGTTAAATGCTTATAAGGATGTATCATGGGTCCAAGGAATGGCCAAAGGTGTGTTGCCGATCGCAGGTGTCATGATTGGTGTATTGGCCTGGGACTTCATTAAAAAGTCCAAAACATTAATGGGCTGGACTTCTACCATTATATTTACGGCGATTAGTATCGTAGTCATGCAAGTGTTGGGGATTCATCCAGCATTTTTAATTATCGCACTTATCCTGTCCGCGTTATTTTCTAAGGAAAAGAAAGCAGAAAGTCAGGCGGGTGAATCATGATTTATTGGAAAATATTTCTAGCCAATTTCACATCGAATATATTGGGATATGGCGGTGGGCCAGCAACGATTCCATTGCTTGAGCATGAAGTTGTCAATCGCTATGGCTGGTTTACAACGAACGAATTCAGTGAGATGGTAGCGCTCGGTAATGGATTACCTGGACCGATTTCTACCAAACTAGCTGCTTATATTGGCTTTGAACAAGGCGGAGTTTTAGGATCCTTCATTGGTCTATTTGCATCTGTTGCTCCATCATTAATTATGATGATCGCATTGCTTGGACTGTTGTTAAAATTTAAGGATTCGCCGAAAGTGAAAAGGCTGACGCAAATTGTTCGTCCGACCATCGCAGTACTGTTAGGTGTCATGACATATGACTTCTTTTTTGATTCCTATACGCAGGTTGGCTGGCTTCACACAGGGGTCCTAATTGTCTGCGGATATTTCTTATTGGAAAAAAAGGGTATCAGTCCAGCCTATGTTGTGCTTGGGGCGCTCGTATATGGCGCTATATTCCTCTAATATGTTTGTATTGGAGGATTTGCGCCCTTGATGCATCTCGTATTATTCTTTGGAGATACCTCGCCAGAAGAAATCAATGATGTTTTCTGCAGTTTCCTCAATCGGCGGAGAAATAAATGTGCCCTCTTTCGTATTTCGATCGGTGTCGATTGTTAGCAGTGACATATAAGCGTGGGCTGCAAATATAGGGTCAATCTTTCTTACTTCACCCATCTTCATGGCGTCCTCTAATACATTTGCAATGACTTGGTACATTTGATCCTCTTCTTTTCGTATGGCTTGTGTTTGCGATTCAGATAATGTATTTTTTGTTCCGCGCATGATGCCATCGATATCGATGCTAATTGTTTCGGTTAAATAGGTGATTGCTAACTTTAAGAGTCGAGACTTAAGTGGCTTGTCTTCTACTAAGATTGTCATGATATGACCTCGAATGCGTTCCATCATTTTAATCATGGTCTCTGTATATAACACTGCTTTGGTGTTGAAGTAGTAATATACGGTAGCTTTTGTGATATTGCATTCTATTGCAACATCATCCATGGAAACTTCTGAATAGCTGTGATTAAGAAAAAGCTGTGCAGCCGTTTGCAAGATCAATTCATTGGTTGGTTGTGTTACTTTATGTGAAGGCGGTCTTCCTGGTGAGCGATTTTTTTTCATGCTAATATTCTCCTTGATCTTATTCGACCACAGTATATCATATTTTGTTAGAAAAATTATTTAAAGGATACCCATTGAATATTAACCTTCCAGTATATATAATTATAGTGAAAATGAGATACATATAAAATTTCCATATGTAAAAGCGATTTAAACTTATTTTTGATCATACAATAGTGATGGTTAAAAGTGCTGTTTCATTAGAAAGGATGATGGCATTGAGAAAAATGATCTCGCGCTGGGGTGATATCGTTGCAGGCCCAAAAACACGTTGGGCTAGCTTATTTATTTGGATTCTGTTGGTTGCAGTTGTATCGTTTATCTGGCCACAGGTGAATGATACGGAAACAGAATCCAATCAATTGCTACCGGATGACGTAATGTCAGTCGAAGCTTCGAAAATTTCTAAAGAACAATTTTCCGATGATGCGGGTACGCCATTACTATTGGTTTGGTACCGCGATGGTGGCCTGAAAGAAGACGACTTCAAAAAGGTTCAGGATTTATATGCACAATTGCAGGATAATCCACTGAAACAGCAAGCGTTTATCCCGCCTTTAGATAAAGCTCCTGCTGAAGCATTGATGGAATCTGCATCTGAGGATGGTGAGGCATTAACAACGCCGGTATTTTTTGAAAAAGATGCTTCAACCGAGCAGCTCGGACTGGCATTGGACCAATTACAAGACAGGATTGAAAGCAATGCAGGAAAGTCTATATTAAATGAGGATCTATCTGACGATGGATTACATTTGCGCTTTACAGGGCCTGTAGGAATTCAAACAGATGCTGTTTCTTTGTTTAGTAATGCAGATGTAACGCTATTGGTTTCAACCGTTCTTATTGTATTGGTATTATTGATTGTATTATACCGTTCGCCATTGCTTGCCATTGTTCCACTTGTTGCTGTTGGAATCGCCTATGGGCTGATTAGTCCGCTACTTGGATTAATGGCAGATAAAGGGTTGATCGTTGTGGATGCGCAAGTGGTTTCGATTATGACGGTGCTGCTATTTGGCGCCGGAACGGATTATTGTTTATTTCTTGTTTCTAGATATCGGGATGAACTGCGGATGGAGCCAAATAAATATGTGGCGATGCAAAAGGCAATTAGTGGAACTGGTGGGGCCATTTTGATCAGTGCCATGACAACAGCGCTAGCATTGCTTGCACTAGGGTTAGCGTATTATGCATCGTATGACAGGTTTGCTGTTCCGTTTAGTTTAGCCATATTTATTATGGGGGTTACCAGTTTAACGTTATTGCCCGCCATTTTGGCATTACTCGGTAGAGTTGCATTCTTCCCTTTTATACCTCGTACAGAAGCAATGACAAAAGCATTAGAGGAAAAGAAAGGCAAGCCCATACGTCGTTCTAAGTCGAAAAACAGATTTGGTAAATTATTGGGACGATGGGGTACGGAAAAACCGTGGATCATTATTATTACCTGTGTCGTGTTATTTGGTGGACTCGGTACATTTGTTATGAAGATGGAATTCACCTATGGGTTACTCGATTCGTTCCCTGAAGATATGCCTTCAAGGGAAGGGTTCTCAATCGTCGCGGATCATTATCCACCGGGAGAAGTGGCTACATCCCAAGTAATTGTTCAGACGGACGGAAAGGACATTTCGCTACAGGATGATCTAGCATCCATGTCAATGGTAGAAAAGGTAAGTGATCCACGAACTGGGTCAAAAGACGAATCCTTTCAGGAGTATGAAGTAACGCTTGCAGCGGATCCATATTCCAGTGAAATGGTTGAAAAGATACCAGATTTGAAAAATACAGTATCGAAGCAGCTTGCAAAATCAGGTGTTGAAAATGCAGACGATAAAGTGTGGATCGGTGGGGAAACAGCAACGCTATATGATACAGAGGAAGTAACTAGCCGTGATCAGACACTGATTATTCCAGTCGTGTTGATCGTTGTAGGTCTTTTATTGCTTGCTTATTTACGCTCGATTGTTGCGATGATTTATCTTTTACTAACCGTTATATTATCCTATTTTGCCGCACTGGGCTTAGGCTGGATTATTATTCACTATGGAATGGGAGTACCTGCAATGCAAGGGTTAATTCCGCTTTACACCTTTGTGTTCCTTGTCGCGTTAGGGGAGGATTACAATATTTTCCTTGTTTCAAACATCTGGAAAAAACGTGAAACCATGCCATTGAAACAGGCGATTTCGCAAGGAGTAGCAGAAACGAGCAGTGTGATTAGTTCGGCAGGATTGATTCTAGCCGGAACATTCGCAGTACTGGCCACAATGCCGATGCAAGTGCTTGTACATTTCGGAATGGTGACTGCGATTGGTATTTTACTGGATACATTTATTGTGAGACCCTTACTGGTACCTGCGATAACCACTGTTTTAGGAAGGTATGCTTTCTGGCCTGGACGGCTATGGAAGAAACATGATTAGTTACTATCTCTCTGAAATATATTCCCGATTGTGACGTGAAAAGAAAAAGTGTGATGATGGATTTTCTTTTTGACCACCGCAAATGGAATATACTGTTTGAAACAGATTGTCCTCGATTTTAGAGAGCAATCTGGTTTCTTTTTCTTGGCAGTTAAGAAAGCATAAATACTTTCTTACTGCTTTAGTTTTCTAAACAAACGGTGTATTTTCTTTCAAGCGCTTCTGTATGGTAAACTGTTATCAAGTATCTAAAGAGATAGCAGGATAAAAGGCAGGTGATTTTGATGGAAATCAGGCATTTGCAATATTTTATGGAAGTAACACGAACGGGCAGTTTTACACATGCTGCTAGCCAATTATACATAACACAACCCGCTATTAGCAGAATCATTAAGTCCTTAGAGGAAGAGGTTGGTGCAGCCCTTTTTCATCGATCACGAAAGCAGCTGACATTAACAGAAGCTGGACATGTGCTTTATAAATATGCGCAGGTCATTGAAGAGCAGCATCAGGAGATGCAAGCTGAGTTGGATGATTTGAAACATTTGAAGAAGGGACATATACGAATTGGGCTTCCCTCCATTGTTAATTCGTTTTTCTTTTCCCGACTGATGGCTTCTTTTCATAAGGAATATCCAGAAATCACTTTTCAGTTAGAGGAAGACGGATCAAAGCGCGTGGAAGAAAATGTGATGAATGACAAACTAGATTTTGGTGTAGTTGTGCTCCCTACGCAGCGTGATATTTTTGATTATTATGCCTTTGTAAAAGAAAAATTAAAATTGATCGTCCCGGCCTCGCACCATCTCGCTGATCAACAATCGATCCCCTTATCAGCCTTGAAAGAAGAAGCGTTTATTATGTTTGATAAAGACTTTGCCTTACGGGACAGTATTATGACAGCATGCAAGCACGTAGGCTTTGAACCAAGTGTCATATCAGAGACCTCGCAACTGGATTTCATCGAGGAAATGGTAGCTTCAAATTTGGGCGTATCTTTACTACCTGAAAGCACGTGCAATGCATTAACGAGCAATGTGCAGGCCATTAGTGTATCGGATCCAATGATTGACTGGGTGCTTGCGATTATTTGGAAAAAGGATCATCATTTAACCTATATGAAGAAGGAATTTATCCGCTTTGCCGAGGAAAAACTTGCACAAACAGCAAAGTGGAATGAATAAGAAGGTTTTCTCCGTGATTAAGGAGAAAGCCTTCTTTTGTAGTTAAGACGCTTTCATAACACTTTGTTATGTATCACATGTCGGATCGGCATTGTACTTCACACTGTTGGAGGGGCTATACTAATTGATGTAGTTAATGTCTATAAAGATAAGGTGAACGATATATGGAAGCAAAAAAAACGAAAGAAACAAGGATTATACAAAATGACCAAGTACTCATTAATGATTTAAATAATTATCACACATTATTCGGTGGTGTATTAATGCGAAAGCTGGATGCTTGTGCAACGCTTTCTGCCCGTAG
This sequence comes from Virgibacillus halotolerans, assembly GCF_016908515.1. Classification (GTDB taxonomy): domain Bacteria; phylum Bacillota; class Bacilli; order Bacillales; family Amphibacillaceae; genus Virgibacillus_M; species Virgibacillus_M halotolerans. The sequence continues at coordinate 158,020 of NZ_JAFBEA010000007.1, read as the reverse complement.
ACATGCGAGAGTGAAAGAATGTGTGACAGCATCAACTGATTCCGTCAATTTTATTGAACCGATTCGAGTAGATGATTCTGTTTGTATCGAGTCATTTGTTGCCTATACAGGAAGAAGTTCAATGGAAATATTTTGTAAAGTAATTGCTGAAGATATGATCACTGCCAAACGCAGAATCGCCGCGACTGCATTTCTGACTTTCGTAGCATTGGGTGAAAATAAGAAGCCTATTGCAGTGCCAGGTATTATTCCAGAAACAGAGGAAGAAAAATATTTATATGAAACTGGTGAAGAAAGAGCGAGGATTCGCAAGCTGAAACGGGAACAGCATAAATCACTTGTAGCAAAACTTACAGTTAAAAAGCCATGGGATGTATAAGCATAAATGAAAGGAGATACTAGTATGTTAACAACAACAAGTTTTAGTGAATTAATGCATGCGAAAAATGATATTAATGAATTGAAGGATACGAAACCATCGTTATTTAAGCAATTTATTCATATTATCCATCTTACAAGACAAATGCAATTTAAAATTCAATATATGGGTAATTTAATTATGGATGAAGATGCTAGTAAATTTCGTCCTACGCTGAAGGATGAATATGTACTAACTGTCTATCAAAAGGAAATTGCGCAGTTAAAGTCAAATGATCAAGCTACAGATTTGAAGCAATTGCTGTCAGATTACCGCGATATGGGATATGCGACATTAAGTGATTTGGCATTAGGTGTTAATCCAGAAGTGTTGGTTGGCCCGGCAGTAGTACGTTAAAATGATTCATAAAAAACCCCGATTGGTGCAGACCAGTCGGGGTTTTTTGAAAGGAAAGAAAGTATAAACGAGAGGTGTTATCTAGTCCCTGTCGCTACAGAAATATACTACGCTTTCCGCGGGCTTGCACTGAGCCTCCTCAGAAAAAGAAGCCCCCTTTTCTTGCGGGGTCTCAGCGACTACGCTTTTCCCGCAGGAGTCTACGTATATTTCTTTCGCTCTGGTGATAGTTGGTTCTTGATGGTTATCTATGTATGATTAAAAAGGTAAACAAGGCAAAAATCATCGCTTCTGCCTTTTTAGAGAGGGAAGGTTACCTTGGATTACCACGTGATGGTCGCGGAAGGTAGTCGACTCCTGCGGGAATAGCACGTGTCCGAAGACCCCGCAGAGTGGTTTTCTCGAGGAGACTGAGGCCGTGCCGCGGAAAGCGGCTACCTGGAGCGAACATCCTACTTGACGGGAGATCTATAGGGACTAAGTACCTTTCTTGGTTTTTCTAATGTATTGGTTAATTTTCTACATCATAAGGCAATTCCACCCAAAATATATTGTGATCTACAGTTGTATCAACGCCAATTTTACCATGATGGTGCTCTACAATTTCTTTTGTAATCGCAAGCCCTAATCCTGAACCGCCAGTATCGCGGCTGCGCGAGGTATCTAGCCGATAAAATCGTTTAAATACATGATCCTTCTCATTATCTGGGATGGGTTTGGCAGGACCTGTAATAGACATATAGTAACCATTAGCTTGTTTCCTTCCCGTCAACACAATGGGACCTGTTCCCTCATAATAGCGAATGGCATTATCAAGTAAGTTGCTGATGACCTGTTGCATACGCTCGACATGGATAGGTAGATGACAGGTATCCGCATCGATTTGTATTGAAATATGCTTCTGTTTCAGTGTCCATTCAAACATCCTGGCACACTGATTCAATAATTTCGATATCTCTGTGGCTTCCTTTATGACAATCGATTGGGCAGATAAGTGATCCCATTCCTTGATTTGCTCCAACTGCTCCACCATTTGCGACAGACGTTCAGACTCTTTGTGTAGAGAGGTAAATAGTGCTGCATCACCTACAATATTTCCATCTCTTAATGCCTGCAGATAGCCATTTAAGTTTGCTAAAGGCGTCCTGATTTCATGGGATAAATCGGTAACGAGCTTTTTTCGTTGTTGTTCATTTGAATGCAGTTGTTCGATTAGACCGTTATACTGGATAACCAATTGACCGATTTCATCCTGCTTGTACACTTCCACTGGATTAGGAAAATGTCCGCGCTTCAATTGTTTCGTTGATTCAATCAGTCCGTGTATCGGTTTAATCAGCCGCTTAGTCAGATAGAAGTGAAGCATGCTGCCGGCAATAACTGCAATAATCATGAATAGCCATAAATAGTAGAGAAGCGTCGTGTTAAATTGTTCCTGTCGCTGTGCGTCAAAATTGCCCACTCCCGCCGCAAGGAAGCAAGCCGTATTATAAATAGCCCAACCACTGATTGCGGTAGCTGTGATAATAATTAATGTATTCAATAAAGTTAAACGCCATAAAAGTCCTGAAGGTAATAGAGACTTCACACGTTTACGCGGTGACAAATTTATACCCCATTCCCCGAACAGTTTGGATGCGCTGTGGCTTAGCTGGATGATCTTCAATTTTTTCACGAAGTTTTTTGATATGCGCATCAATCGTTCGATCCATTACAGTATGTTCCGCATTTGGATAAATTTGCCCAACGAGCTGTTCCCGAGATAAGACCATGTTAGCATGTTGCATCAAATAATAGAGAAGATTGAACTCATATTTTGTAAGTTTTACATGTTGATCATAAAGTAAAACTTCTCCTTTTCTTGGCTTAATACATAAACCTTCATGTACGACCTTTTGACAAAACTGGCCTGTACGTCGTAGGACAGCTTCGACGTGTGCCATCAATTCATTCGGATCAAAGGGCTTTGTCATATAATCATCGGCTCCTAATTTTAATCCGGATATTTTATCATCAATTTGTACTTTGGCTGAAAGCATAATAATGGAAACTTCATTTCGCTCTTGCTCTCGGACCCAAATACAAAACTCCTCCCCACTAACCTTGGGAAGCATAAGATCCAATATAATTAAGCAGGGATGGTATTGGTGAAATACAACCTTTGCCTCATCACCATCCCTTGCCTCCACGACATCATAATTATTCTTTTCCAAGTATATCCGTACCAGATCGCGAATCATTTTATCATCTTCCACAACCATAATGGTTTGTTTCATTACGATCACCCCACCACCAGTTTACGCGATATCCGTGTCTTATTGCATCTTTTCGAATTCCTGTACCATCAGATCGTAATTCAGTGCGCCAAATGCTTTGTTATGAATCCGTCCATCAGAATCAATTAGGAATGAAGATGGAATCGGTTGAATCTGATATTGATCTGCTACAACCGTTTCCTCATCCAAAAGAACTGGAAATGTCAGATCGCGTTCATCAATAAATGCTTGCACTTTTTCTGTGTTGGACTCTGTTTCACGTAGGTTGACCGCTAAAATAACAACATCTTTATCCTCGTGGAATTTTTGCATGTCAGGCATTTCTGCGCGACATGGCGGGCACCATGTTGCCCAGAAATTCAGCATAACACGTTTACCTCTATAGTCTGACAGTTTTACGGTCTCCCCATCTAGTGTCGTTAGTTCGAAGTCCGGAGCGATCTGACCTTTATCAAGTCCTACCACATCTGATGCTACGACATCTTCCTCTTCCTCTTCAGGTGGTGGAGAAGTTATTTTATTGTCTGATGCCTCTTCTTCACTTTCTTGCTCCTTTGTAACAGTCGATTCTGATTTATCGGATGAACTTACAAAATCATACACTGCAAAGCCAAGCATTCCCGCGACAATTACAATAAGTATTGCCTTTTTCATTAACATCTACCTCCGTTATTATCTTCGTGGCGTTATTTCACCTCTAAAGACGATTGATAAGTGCTTCCAAGCCTCAACCAAGCCCATATTATCCTAATTTGGTTAACCAAGTGTCCTCGACAAGTTCTAATAAGAAAGCAGAGATTCGTGGCATTTGACCAGAAAATAAGACGAGACCCATCACAATCATTATGACTCCGCCTATTTTCATAATAATTTGGCTGTGGCGAACAATCCATCTCGTTGATCCAAGGAAAAAGGTCAGAACTAGAAAGGGCAATGCGAAACCCACGACATACATGGCTGTATAAAATACACCTTGTCCTGGATTACTTGCTGCCAGGAATAAGATTGACCCAAAGATGGGACCAATACAAGGTGTCCAACCAGCGGCAAACCCCATTCCAACAAAAAAGGTTCCTAGATAGCCAACAGGTTTATTGGAAGAATGGAAACGCCGTTCTTTCATTAATGCAGTAATATTTATCCAACCCCCAACAAAGAGTCCCATAAATATAATGAAGATGCCTGCAATACGTTGAATCAATAATCCGGAATCACCAACTAGTAAATTTTGAATCCACTGTCCTAAGAAGGAAGCTCCGACACCAAGGCTAATAAAGATGAGCGAAACACCTAGCAAAAAGAATACAGAGTGGCTCAGTAACTTACTGCGGATTTTAACATGCTTATTACCTTGTAGTTCTTTCACACTTATACCGGTTATATACGATAAATATGCCGGGAAAATCGGTAGTACACAGGGAGATAGGAATGATAATGCTCCCGCTCCCATTGCCAGGAACATGCCTACAACTAACATCGTATCTGTCTCAATTCCACCCATTAAGTGACCCTCTTTCTCTGATTAATAGTCAGTAATATTATATTCGTTATTAAAAGTAATCCTATAAACCATGAATCCATGATATAACCAAATACCGTCGTCAATGGCAATATAAAAGTTAATAAAAGCATACCTGTGCTCCAACCGATTATCATTATTGTTGTCACGATGGTGGATCTAATTCGATCCCGTATCAGTAAGCCTACAATAATGAGCACGGTCAATAATATCAGGTTCCCAATTGCATATGTATGGTCATACCAAACAAATTGAATAAATTCATAAACAAACGATGCTGATAAAAATACCGGTATACAGGCAGGGATGAAAGAAACCATATCCACTTTCCGGTAAAACTGTTTATAAGCAAGCGTTAGTACGCTAAATAAAACAGCCAGATAAAAGGCATGCGCATTGCTTGGATAGGCCAATATTGCCAGCGGATCTTTTACAAACAAAGCAAGATCTAATATGATTTTCCCTAACCAGATATAAATAACGAAATTAATCAGCTGAGAAATCATTTCTGAGATCATTTTTTTCTTATGTGACTTTGGTAAATCACTGATAACAAAGAACACGATAAAACCTACTGCCATGATAAGTATTCGAGCTGCTGCCATCGATCCCCCTCCAATTACAATGCTTTGTCCAATCTATTATATAGGAGCAATGTGAAGATTTGATGAAAATTTACTGTTTTTAGCCGACGAATCACGGGATATCGCATATTCTCTCTGCTGGCGAGCATTCATATATCATTTATAGATGCTCTGAGCGGCACGAATACACGTAGACTCCTGCGGGAATAGTGGCCAGAGTGAGACCCCACAGAACGGAATTCGAGGAGGCTCACGGGTCACCCGCGGAAAGCGAAGTGTATTCGTGCCGCGGACTAAATAGCAACAATCTTTTATAAAACAGTCAAATAAAACAGGAAAAATATGCAACAAACGTTAAAGCATACCCACCATCAAACGAATGTCCCATGCATGAGAAAACTGCATAGGATAATAGCATAATACAATGAGGAGATGTAATCAAAATGGGATTATTTATCAATAGCCTGGAGCATCCATATGTTTATAAAAATGAGGAAAAACTAACAGAACCCAATCAAGGGTACTTAAAAATAGATTATTTCTCAGAACTGCTAAAGAGACAGGAAAATGTGAACCATACTTTATTTTATTCTTACCATGACTTGAAAATGAAAAATCAATTACAGGAAAATGCACATCATCAGCAATGGAAAGAAATAAATAGCCAGCTGCAAAGGTTAAATAAAACTAATTTGCAGTATCAGCAATTGGCTGGTGATACGATTCATTGGCAAAATCAGTTAGATCAAAAAATGATAAAGTTGAATGAAACCTTGGAAAAGGAGGAACTGTTAAAACAGGACATTCTTGCTCAATTAGGAGAGCAAGCTGCTTTCAATAAACAAATGGCATCACAAGTGAATGAAGTTCATGGACTGCAACAACAAATTACCGCTCAAGACACTGATCAGGAAAGCATGCAAAAAGACGTGTTAGAACGACTCGAGAAACAAGAAGCAACAATGGAGAAAATCACAAGACAAATCGATCATTTCCGTTCCATCCTTTTCGAGCGAACGAACCATCTTGTAGAAAAAATGGAAAATAGCTATGATCTGACCGCCACGTTTTTTTATAAAATGATGACTGGATCCGATCAACCATTGACCCTCATGATGATGAAAAAAAGACAGAAGGAAAAGCAAGAAAAGCTGGAGTAAATAACTTTGATAATGAAAAAATAGAAGGATAGATAAAAGCGAAGGATTTTGCTATTGTCTATCCTTTTCGAGATGTCATGTCTATAGATGTAACGGTTAACCTCGCATACGGGTATCTAGTTGGAAATAGGCAATTAATCTTTACTCATTTTAAAGCTAATGAATAAGAAAACCGCAATGCCGCCGAGGGAAATAAACGAACTTAATAGTAATTGGGTATTTTCCTGCAACGCAGTTTGGTTTAAGATAACATCGGGCAGCGCAAAAAGTGCTGGAATGATGATTAATATCCATGTTTTAGCCCAGATAGATACAGCGATGATGAGAATCAGTGCCATGACACCAATTACAATCGAGCCTGCTAAGCCAAAATGAATGGTCGGTGTTTCAACCATGCGATTTAAATAAATCAAACCCACAAACAGAAGCATCGGAAAACCGCCCAAAACGCCAAAAATAAGTGCCTGTTTACGTATAGAAAAGTGATTTCCAGAAACATATTTTAGGCCAGTAAATGTAGCAAGAAGGAAAAGCCCTGCTATCAATAAATAACCAACTACTTCCAAAACGGAGTAGATAAGCTTACCTCTGCCAAGGTCGCTTAAAATGGTAATTGAAAAGCCTACCAATATAATAATCGGAATATATTTAAACCAAGCCATGTAGTCCACAGGCATTTCATTGGAAATTTGCTCCATGTATTCCTTCGGTGATTGACCAATAATACCTTCAATCGATTTTCCCTTTTTCTCTGCTTCCAGTAAATGATCTGTTAATTCTTCCACAACCTCTTCAATCTCATCTGTATTTTTTCCACTGGAAAATAAATAGACACGCAAATCTTCTAAAAATGTTTTGCTCTGTTGTGAGAGCGGTGTGTTGTGAATGTTCAAATGATCATCTCCTTATTTATCCGTCCCGTATTCGTGTGTAAGGACTTTATTTACATTGGATTGTAAATAATCCCAGCGTGTTATAAAGCGTTCTAATTCCTGTTCTCCCTTTTCAGTCAGTGAATAATACTTTCTCCGTGGTCCAGCTGTTGATTTCTTTAATGTAGAAGTTAGCAGTTGCTCTTTTTGCATGCGCATTAGTAATGGATAAATGGTTCCTTCGCTAAAAGTGTTAAATCCATAATGCTCCAGTTTCTCGGCTACTTCATAGCCATATACCTCTTTCTCTTTGATGATTGCGAGTAAACAGCCATCGAGTATTCCTTTCAGCATCTGTGTTGTTGACAAATAAATTCCACCTCATTTATTTACCTTGTATTACATAGTATACAGTCATAACCTATGTAATACAAGGTAGTATTTAAAGTTTTTTGCAGACTCATCTGGGATCGTTCACTAAGCGTTAACGGCCCATTTCAAAGCGCCCTCATATCTAAACGTTCGTATCCTCAACTGTAAATGCTATAATGGATACTATAAGTATTAATTTAGAAAGGAAGGGTACATATGGGAAAAAAATATATCGGTTATGCGGGCACTTACACAAGGGAAAATAGTGAAGGGATCTATTCTTTTGTCCTTGATACAGAAGCGGGAAAAATCAGTAAGGCAGAGGTTGCTGCAAAGGTTGGCAGTCCAACCTATTTGACAATCAGTGCGGATAATCAATATCTCTACGCTGTCGCACAGGAAGATAAGATGGGCGGTGTACACGCTTACCAGATTAATAATGAAACTGGCGTACTACAAATGATTAACGGACAACTCACAGAGGGCGCACCGCCGTGTCACATAAACGTTCGAAATAATGCAGTGGTAACCGGTAACTATCATAAAGGGACAATTGGATTGAATGCTGTCAATGAGCAGGGAGGCATTGAACCAATTACCACCATTAAACATGATGGAAGCGGTCCACATGAACGACAAGAAAAACCACACGTTCACTATGCCGGACATACACCAGATGGGAAATATGTTGTTGTCGCGGATCTTGGAACGGACGAGCTTGTAACGTACCAGATCAAGGATAATGAATTGAATCGGGTTCAAACACTTCGCGTAAAGCCTGGAAGTGGACCGCGTCATATCGCGTTTCATCCAAATGGAAAAACTGCCTATTTGATGACGGAATTGAGTTCTGAGGTGATGGTGCTGGACTACGATTCAGAACAAGGTTGTTTTACAGAAAAACAAACCATAAGTGCACTGCCAGAAGACTTTACAGAAACGAATGACGCGAGTGCGATTCATATTTCATCAGATGGTAAGTTCGTTTACACTGGCAATCGTGGTCATAATAGTATTGCATTATTTAGTGTTGATGACAGCAGTAATGAACTGACTTTTATTGAACATACAGCAACAGGTGGAAAATGGCCACGAGACTTTGTGCTGGATCCGAGCGAACAATTTATTGTGGCGTCCAACCAGCACTCAGGGAATCTTGTCTTGTTTGCCCGCGACGGGGAGACAGGCAAGCTAACAAAATTGGATTCGGAAGTACAAGTTCCTGAAGTAGTGTGTGTTAAATTCCGTAGTAATTAACAGCATATATGTAAAAAAAGTCTATCCCGGGAGAAAAATTGTCCGGGGTAGACTTTTTTTTGCTCAGCGGTTATTCTCAAACATTTGACATATTAACAATTTTTGTTATATATTGTATTCAACAAGGTTGAATTAAAATAAACACAAGTGAATACAATGATAAAGGTAAGTAATTCAGCAATCATGGGATCTGAATTTTTAAATAAGGTTAATTGAAAGCGCGTTCAAAAATGGATGGAGGGTTAAAGATGAGACGTTGGCCAGAATTTGTTCAGGTTAAAGAGGTCGGACCGCGAGACGGTTTACAAAATGAATCAAAAATGGTAGCAACCGCGGATAAGATTAACTGGATTAACATGTTGTCTGAAACAGGGGTGAGGGAAATTGAGTATTCGTCATTTGTTCATCCGAAGTGGATTCCAGCACTTTCTGATGCATATGAAGTCGGAAAAAAGATTAAACGTAACCCAAACGTTCGTTATTCAGCGCTCGTTCCCAACATGAAAGGTTTGGAGCTGGCACTGGAGGCCGGAATTGATGGTGCATCCGTATTCATGTCCGCAAGTGAGACGCATAACAAGAAAAATATCAACAAAACAATTGCAGAAACGTATCCGATACTCAAAGAAGTGATCGAGGAAGCAAAACAGTCAGGAAAACATGTTACAGGTTATGTTTCTACGGTCTTTGACTGCCCGTACGAAGGAGCAATTTCAACGGAACAGGTGATGCGCGTTTGTGACCAACTACTAGCGCTCGGTGTGGATGATCTTTCCCTCGGCGATACGATTGGTACAGCGGTTCCTTCGCAGGTTGTTCAGCTACTAGAGTCGGTGCTTAAGCGTTTGCCAGAAGAGAAGATTATTATGCACTACCATGATACTAGAGGAATGGCGATTGCAAATATCATGGCATCCATGGAACTGGGGATTACTCGGTTTGATAGTTCGATCGGTGGACTTGGTGGCTGCCCCTATGCGCCCGGTGCAGCAGGAAACGTAGCAACAAATGATGTGCTTTATCTGCTCGATGGTCAAGGAATAAAAACAGGGATTGATGAGAAAAAACTTCAAGAAGCAGCTCTTTTTATCCAGAACAAACTGGGAAAGGCACTCCCTAGCAAGGCGCTCGCCTATACTGCTGCAATACAGTGAATGCTATCATAGGCTTGCATATGAGATGAAAACGTCGTTGCTAGGTTTTTAAGATATACCATCATTTTCTGCTGGAATAGAAAATGATGGTTTTTCATATGGACATCTGCTCCATCTTGACGAAAAAGATACGCTAAACTATGCTATAAAGACCGATAAGCGAATCACCGGGAAAGGGAGGGAATAGCAATAGATCTACAACATATAGGGAAAAAAGTAAAACAAGCCCGTTTAGGAAATAAGAAAACGCAACAACAAATCGCAGACCAATGTGGCATTTCCAAAAGTCTTTTATCCAAGATTGAAAACGGCCAAACATCTTCTGCCGTAGCAACGTTATCTAAAATCAGTGATGCATTGGAAGTTTCTCTTTCCTGGTTGTTGGACGATCACCCCGAAACAGATCTTGTGATCCTTCCGAAATCGAATAGACAAATAAGTGCAGACGACGATAACATGGGTTATTCGTACGAATTGCTCGCAAATCGATCCAAGTTTTCCAATATTGAACCGACGATTGTGCATGTTACACCAAAGGATACCAATTTGCGAAACGAGCCATACACTCATTCCCAAGATGAATTTATCTATATTCTAGAAGGTGCAATTTATCTGCTATATGATGGCGAGGAACATTATATGGGAAAAGGGGATACCTCCTATTTTAAGGGAACAAAGACCCATCTGTTTGTTCCGGTAGATAATGAAGGTGCAAAGGTGCTGACAGTGTTTATTGATCATGAGGAATAGTAGTAAGTATTTTTAAATAGGAAAATAACAACGTCCTGGTAATTACCAGGACGTTGTTGTATAAAAAACCAGTTTGTATCAATGGAAAAAACCAATACAGGACCTTGTGCCTATATGAATAATTATCTGAATACGGTAATATTGTACTAATTGTATAATCTTGGAGGTTGGATGTAAAATGTCAAAAAGGTGGATCATGCTGTTCACTACAATGATTTTTGCTGCATTAATTGTAAGTGGTTGTGGCAGTGATAAGAAAGAATCAAAAGAAGAAAAATCTGCTGAGGCTGAAGAGACTGCCGCGGAAAAAGAAACAGAGGAGCCTGAGGCGGAAGAACCAGAAGAGGAAGATAAAGAGGAACCGGAAGAAAACGTAGAAGAAGACGCCGAAGGAGAAAGTAATGAAGAAGAAAGTTCGAATGACTTTTCAGAATTCATTAGCTATATGGAAGAAGAAACCGAAGGAACAGCTAAGGTGCTTTATGAGAACGATGAGCAGCAAGTGCATGAAGCGGATGACTTCTCTGTATCGCTGGATGGTTATACACTCGTTGAATTAAAAGATTTCCATACTGATTTTGAAATTCCTTTTAATGATCAAACAGATGGCGGGGTTATTATCGCCAAATATACTGTAACAAATGACACGGATGAAGATGCTTACTACATGCCAGCGCTTTATATGTCCTATACAGGTGCACAGAAGGATTATAACAATAATCAGTATTTGGTTCCTGAAGAAGAACAGTTGCCAACAAAATTGTCACCTGCCAACGACTATGCTATTAAAGCGGGTGAATCCATCACAGGCTATTATACATATCCATTTGGAGAAGATCATTTGAAAGAAGTATTAGATGCATCAACTGCAACAGTAGCAGTACCTGCACCGCATTCTAAAAAGGGTGACGTTAACTCTAATTTTGGAAAAGAGGGTAAGTTCACGTTAAGCCTGAATGAAGATGGTGCTGAAAAAGTAGAGGGAAATAAAGACTTCTACGCGGATGCTGTAACAGCGGAGGATATGGGTGATAAAAAGATGCTGAAAGAAAAAGATGGCATCGACGAAAGTGAAAAACTAGGAGACATTACTGTTACATTGGACGGCTACCAATTTACATCGTTCACTCCGAACGAAGTAGAAGCACCAAGATTTGAAAGCTTTGAAAATGGCATTGTCCTATTAACATTGAAGTTTGATCTTGATAATAAAAATTCATCAGTGATTGGTAAAAACTCTATAAGTTCAAAGCTAACAGTCAATGATGGTTCTCAGTACATGCTTCATGAAGGTATGCTGCTTAATTATAGGAACGATGATATCATTAAAGATGGAGAGTCTGGTGAGTTATTACAGATCTTCATTTTGGATCAAGAACAATATGAAAAGATTTGGAAAAATAAATCCTTTGAGGTAGAAATCGGTCCAATGAGGGATGATGATGCAAAAGATATATCTAAAGGTAAGCAAGCTACCTTTACTTTACCAGAATAATAGACTTATGAATGACTCCAGTATACTTGTTCTGGGGTCATTTTTTAACAGATTTCCGAAAGAAGTCTCCCATCTCAAGGAATGTGAAGGGCAAAAGCCCAATGAGTAGGTGGGAGACGAATTTCAGTTGGCGTAAGCCAAATCCCATGATATAATCAGTCTTAGATAGATAAAGGACTGATAGCTAAATGAAATTAGATAGTAATAATCATTCGGTGTTCCTGATGTACTATCATCTTGTGCTTGTTGTAAAGTATCGAGTAAAATTTTTGACGCTAAATTATCTTACTCTTCAAAAAATGTTTGTTGAAATTGGGATTAAGTACAATATCACATTAGTGGAATGGAATCATGATAATGATCATGTCCATATCCTATTCAAAGCACATCCTAATTCAGAATTATCGAAGTTCGTCAATGTTTATAAAAGTGCTAGTTCTCGATTGATAAAGAGAGACTTTCCATACATTAGAAAAAAACTTTGGAAAGAGATGTTTTGGTCAAGGGGTTTCTGCCTGCTTACAACAGGCGGTGCTCCAATAAATAACATCAAAAAACATATTGAAAGTCAAGGTCGAAAGTGAGGTGAATTGATATGACCAAACAAAACAAAGCCTTCAAATTTCGGTTGAAGCCAAATAAAAGCCAAGAAATATTATTATCGAAAACTTTCGGTTGTGTCCGATTTGTCTATAATAAAATGCTGGCAGAACGACAAAAGACTTACGAAAAATACAAAGCTGATAAGGAAATGCTTAAAAGGCAACAGTTTCCGACTCCTGCTAAATACAAAGGAGAATTTCCATTCCTAAAAGAAGTGGACGCCTTGGCTTTGGCAAACGCACAAATCAACTTACAAAAAGCCTATACAAATTTCTTCCAGGGACGTGCGGCAATTCCAAAGTTCAAAAGTCGAAAATATAAACAATCTTATACGACAAACATGGTAAACGGGAATATTCAATTGAAAGACGGTCATATCAAATTACCAAAACTAAAACCTGTAAAAATTAAACAGCATAGAGAAATTCCTGCTGATTATAAAATAAAATCCTGCACTATTTCTAAAACAAAATCTGGGAAATACTATATTTCGATTTTGACAGCATATGAGAAAGAAATTAAACCTGTAAACATTCAAAAGGCTGTTGGACTGGACTTTGCTATGGATGGTCTATATGTCGAGAGTGAACAAGGTAAGAAAGCCAATTACCCTCGTTTCTATCGACAGTCATTAGACAAATTAGCAAAAGAACAGCGTATCTTGTCTCACAGAAAGAAAGGTTCTTCACGGTGGGAAAAACAAAGACTGAAAGTAGCTCAACTACAGGAAAAAACAGCTAATCAACGTAAGAATTTCCTTCATCATAAGTCTAAAGAATTGTCGTCAAACTACGATGCTGTAATTATTGAAGATTTAGATATGAAAGGGATGTCGCAAGCGCTTCATTTTGGTAAAAGCGTTCATGACAATGGTTGGGGTATGTTTACCAGATTCCTCAAATATAAGTTAGAACAACAAGGTAAACAACTTGTCAAAATAAATAAATGGTTTCCATCTACTAAAAGGTGTTCTCGTTGTGGTGCTGAAAAACCAATGACACTATCTGAACGTACTTACCAATGTGCTTGTGGCTATGTGGCAGATCGTGACTATAATTCCGCCATCAACATCAAGAACGAAGGATTATGCTTATTAGCATTAGCATAAAAACAAAACTCATGGAACAAGAGGGTTAGCTCGGTCATTTTTCGTTAGCTAGTAAAAGTAACGATAAGTCGAGAAGCTCCCACTTCAATCAGCTCGTAAGCGTGATAAGTGGCGAGTAGTTCACACAATCATACATTTGGTAAAGTAGTTATGGTGTTGTTTTCTGAAGCGGATTTACAGGTGTATGGGGAAGCGTTGGATCGAGAAGAAAGAACAGGAAAACATTCTTAATTGATCGTAGTACTTACGTTTCCTACCGAAAACATTTATGACAACCCTGTACTAGCACGTCCTATGCGTCGAAAACCTGCCCTGAATAAAGTTTCACTTTATTATAAACACCGATAAAGAAATGCTAGAGCATACAAACTAGAATTAAAAAAAATAACGGCGTATAATAGACTTGTAAGCATATTAATTCTATTAGGAGGAATTTCTAATGAAGGCTGCTGTATGGCATGGTGAAAAAGACATCAGGGTTGAAGAAAAAGAATTGCAACCGTTAGAAGATACAGGAGTTAAGGTGAAGGTTGCCTGGGCGGGGATTTGTGGTAGTGATTTGCACGAATACCAAGAGGGACCCGTATTTGTTCCTGCTCAGAAAGCAGATCCATTAACAGGTGAGACCGCTCCATTAACAATGGGACATGAATTTGCCGGTGTAGTTGAAGAAGTTGGATCTAAAGTTACAGGCATTAAAGTTGGAGATAGAGTAACTATCAATCCTACGATAACATATGGAAATAAGCCGGAAGACCTCGATCCTTATGACGGGTTTAGCTTTATCGGCTTGCATGGAGATGGTGGTTTTACGCAATATGCGAATGTTCCAGAGAAAAATGTTTATCTTCTTCCAGAACCATTAACATTACAGGATGGAGCTTTAGTAGAGCCTACTGCTGTTGCTGTTCAAGCAGTAAAAGAAGGTGGTCTTCAGTTTGGTGATACGGTTGCTGTATTCGGTGCGGGCCCAATTGGATTGTTAACCATAGATGCTGCTAAGGCTGCTGGTGCTAGCAAGATTATTGCTTTGGATTTGTCCGAAACACGACTACAAAAGGCTAAGGAAATGGGAGCAACTGACATCATTAATTCAGGCGAACAAGATGCTGTAAAAGCAATTAAAGAAATTGTACCAGACGGCGTGGATGTTTCATTTGAAGTTGCCGGTGTTGGCCCGACATTTAAACAAGCGATCGATGCAACAAGAGCGCGTGGAACGATGGTCATTGTTTCTATCTTTGCGAGAGCGATAGATTGGAATCCTATTCAACTTACTAATACAGGCGTGAAAGTCACATCAACGATTGCATATACACCTACTAGCTTTCAGCAAACGATAGATTTAATGTCAACTGGACAATTAAAACCACAGGGTATTATAACGGATCAGATTCAATTGGATGATATCGTTGAAAAGGGATTTGAAACATTAACAAATGATAAATCCCAAGCAAAAATATTGGTTGAATTAAGTGGAGAAAAGTAAAAATATAAAACCTTGTTTCATAAAGATGACTTGGTTCAATGGCGTTTTATCCCCATCCAAGCCATAGCCGAAGTTAACTCGAAACTAGGGCGTTACCAATACCCTCGAATAATGGAGGAATCTATTATTCGAGGGTATTTATTTTGGCTAAGAATAAGATTATTCTAGTTCATGCAAGTTATTGTATATCTAAAATGTTACGATGAATAAATATGGTGTGAGATTAGAAGAATAGATTGAAACGAAAATAAAAAAGGAGATGATTTAAATGCCTACGTACAATAAACTAATCCGTGATAAAATCCCGGAGATCATTACAATGACTGGCAAACAGGCAAAGACTACTGTTTTGTCTGATGAAGATTATGTAAAAGAACTTCAAAAGAAAACGAAAGAAGAATTGCAGGAGTATTTAACTTCGGCAAATGACCAAGAGGCATTGGATGAATTAGCCGACCTGCTTGAACTCATTCACGCACTCGCAAAAATTCATGGCAGTTCTATAGAGGAAGTAGAAAAGGCACGTGAGGCTAAAGCAATCCAACGCGGTGGTTTTGATGAGAAAGTATTTTTAACAGAAGTTGAATAGGCAAGTCTGGAGTAATCATATAATTCACACCCCATAATCGGAAATATCTGTTATAATAAGACTAATTAAATAATTATCAAGAGTGGTTGAGAGTTCTGGCTCATTGAAACCACAGCAACCTACATAACGAAAGGTGCTACTACCAGCAAGGCAAAAGCTTTGAATGATAAATCGGTGAAACTCCTTTTTGCAATTCAAAGCGAAAAGGGGTTTTTTAACGTTGGCAATAGCTTCTACCAATTGCTCAATGGTTAAATAATCTCTATAGTGGATGCTATTATCTGAAAATAGTGAAAGGGGAGCTGTCAGTGCCTATTAACATACCGAAAGCACTACCTGCAAGAGAAGAATTAAAACAAGAGAAAATCTTTGTGATGGATGAGGATCGGGCAAGAACGCAGGATATTCGTCCGATGAGTATCCTTATTTTAAATTTAATGCCGGAAAAAGAGAAGACTGAGCTACAGCTTTTGCGGTTGTTGGGGAATACACCGTTACAAGTGAATATTACATTTTTAAGAATGGCGACACATGAATCGAAAAATGTAAGTAAATCTCACTTGGATACTTTTTACACAACGTTTGATGAGGTTAAAGATCGTCGTTTTGATGGTATGATTATTACGGGAGCCCCAATTGAACGTCTGCAATTTGAAGAAGTAAATTATTGGAAAGAGTTAACGAAAATAATGGATTGGACGAAGCAAAACGTTACTTCCGTCTTGAGTATTTGCTGGGGAGCACAAGCTTTATTGTATTATTATTATGGAATTGATAAATATGAGCTGCCGAAAAAGTTAACAGGTATCTATCAACATCGTGTTTCCGATCCAACGATCAAACTGGTGCGTGGCTTTGACGAGATATTCAATGCGCCACATTCACGGTATACAACGGTTTCAATGGAAGAGATAAAGGCAGATTCTCGATTACAGCTACTCTCTACCTCAGATGTGGCGGAAGCGTTCATTATTATGTCCACAGATGCGAAGCACATTATGGTCACAGGTCATTTAGAATATGACGCGACAACACTTGCCGAGGAATATATAAGGGATTGTGATAAAGGGTTGGATGTCGAATTGCCAGAAAATTATTTCCCGAATAACAATGCAGATGAACAGCCGATGAACACATGGCGGTCCCATACACACCTGTTGTTCTCTAATTGGCTCAACTATTATGTCTATCAGCAAACGCCTTATGTATGGGAGTAAGCAAGGTAGATTTACATGTTAAAAAAGAGGGAAATGCCAGTCCCGTATAGAATAGAATATAAAATGAATAGGGAGGAATTTCAATGTCTAAAAAGATTTTGATTCTTGCTGGTGATGCGGTAGAGGCTTTAGAAATTTATTATCCTTATTTTCGCTGTTTGGAGGAAGGCTACGATACAACAATTGCTGCATCTTCCGCGAAAAAGCTTCATACAGTGATTCATGACTTTATTGGTTGGGAGACGTATACAGAAAAGGAAGGCTATCTGATCGAGGCGAATGCTGGATTTGAAAACATTAACCCCGAGAATTATGATGGATTGATTATTCCGGGTGGACGTGCACCTGAACATGTTCGCCTAAATGAACATGTGCCAGGAATTGTTAGCCACTTTTTTGAAGCCAATAAACCAATCGCAGCTGTTTGTCATGCAGCTCAAATTTTAACGACTGTGAAAGAACATATGAAGGATCGGGAATTAACTGCCTATATTGCCTGTAAGCCAGAAGTGGAGGCAGTAGGATCTACTTATGTGGATGAGCCTTTGCATACCGATCGTAACTTAATATCCGGCCATGCATGGCCAGATTTGCCGGGATTAATGAAAGAATTTGTGAAACAAGTGAATTCGTAAATAAGTTAAACATGTAGAAGTAATTACCCTTTACGTATGTGGTGATTACTTCTTTTTTTATCTCATATATATCTGGTGGTGTTGACTGCTTATATTCAGGGAATAATACATGTAACAGATACAGGGGGGGATAAATAATGAATCCACAAGTACTTATTATAGGTGCTGGTCCAACAGGATTAGTGTTGGCAATTAGTCTTGCCAAACAACAAGTACCATTTCGAATCATTGATAAAAAAGACGGGCCAGGTCAAGCGTCAAGGGCGATGGTTGTCATACCGCGAACGCTAGAGTTTTATGATCAATTTGGATTTGCGAAAGACTTTATTCAAGGTAGCATTAAAATAGAGGATCTGTCTATTCGTGTGGAGGGCAAGGAGAAAGCGAGCTTCCATATTGGCAATTTAGGCGATGGATTGAGTCGTTTTACATCACCTGTTACATATCCGCAAGATGAGCATGAGCAGTTTTTGCTGCAACAATTGAATGAACTTGGCGTTCGTGTAGAATGGAATACAGAACTCCTTTCATATCAGGAGCAAACAACAGGTGTTGAAGTGACACTGCGCCAGAACGGGGAGCAAACGACATCCGTATTCCAGTATATTTGTGGTTGTGACGGGGCGAGCAGTGTCACACGTCACCAGATGGAGGCTGAATTTGAAGGGGGCACTTATGAACAGGAATTTTATGTAATGGATTTAAAGGGGGAAGGGGCCCCAATTGGGTATCATAAAATTGGAATGAGCATAGCGGCGGAGGAATTTACAGTGTTTTTGCCAGTTCGAAGCGGTGATACAACAAGGGCAATTGGTGTGTTGCCTGCCTATTTAAAAGAGAAGGAAGATGTAACTTCCGATCAAGTGGTATCCTTTATGGAGGGAGAATACCAGATAAAGGTTACACAGGTGAATTGGTTCTCTACCTACAAGGTGCACCACCGGGTGGCTGAAAGGTTCCAGCAAGGTAGAGCCTTCCTTGTTGGGGATGCAGCGCACGTGCATAGTCCGGTTGGTGGGCAGGGAATGAACACTGGGATCGGGGATGCAGTGAACCTTGGCTGGAAGTTGGCAGCTGTCTTGCAACAGCGGGGGAATACTTCTCTTTTGGATTCTTATGAGATCGAGCGGAAGAAATTTGCAAAAGTACTTGTGGATACGACTGATCAGGCGTTTAAACGTATCGTTTCAACAAGTGTCGTCAACAAAACGCTTCGCAAGCGGATTATCCCGTCCTTGATCCCATTGTTGAATCGTTCAGTAAAGGTGCGGGAAAAGTTATTTAACCTCATTTCGCAAATAAGGATAACGTATACGGATAGCCCGCTAAGCAGTGGAGATGATAAGCACAATCAGGCAGGAATTCGCCTGCCATATACAGCCTTGAATGTTGATACACTTCGTAGTCTGGATTGGCAGGTCCATATTTATGGGGAAGCCGACACGGAGCTGCAATATTTTTGCGAACAACAGCACTTACTGCTTCAAGCGTTTAACTATGATAAAGCTACTAAACAGGCAGGATTGGTGAAAAATGCATTGTATCTTGTACGTCCCGATGGACATTTGGGTTTTGTCTGCCAGAACCAAGATGTTCAGTTGCTTGGGGAATATTTGAACTTGTGGGGAATCAGTTCTTTTCGAAGATGATAAACAACATATTTTAATAGTAGGAGCGATAAAATGAAACTTATTGCAATCGATTTGGATGGGACATTATTGTCAGACGATGGTTCCATTAGTCAGGAAAACATACATACAATTCATGCAGTACAAAAGCAAGGGGATATGATTGCTATATCGTCTGGCCGTTCCTTTCAGGATACAGCCCAAATACTCCAACTAGCGGGGATTGACTGTCCGATTATGACAGGGAATGGGGCGAAATCATACCATGATGGGAAGCAGCTACAAACGCTAGCATTAACTGTTCCTGTTATTTCCGAGATGATATCCATTTTGGAACAGCGAGGATTGTACTATGAAATCTATACGAAAGATGGCGTTCTGATAGAAGAAGGCAAAAAGGAAATTTTAAATAATGAGATCGAACAATTGAAAAAGCGCACAACAGAATCTTTACAGTGGGCTGTCGATATTGTAGATATTCAGTTTAATCAGCATGGGTTAACATTCGTTTCTGATTACAAGGCGATAGATTTTACCAATAGTGAAGTATATAAACTTTTTGTACTATCCTTTGATACGCAGAAGCTCCGTAAGCTCAGGTCCGATTTAACAGAAAAAAAAGATATTTCTTTAACCTCCTCTGGCAATCAGAAGCTTGAAATCGGGCACGTAGAAGCAAGTAAAGGAAATGCACTAAAGCTGATGGCTGATTATTTGAAAGTCCCGTTGGAAAACACGGTGGCAATTGGTGATAATTTAAATGACCTGTCGATGTTTCAGGTAGCAGGTCAAAGTGTTGCAATGGAGAATGCAGAAGATGAAGTAAAGATGAAAAGTACCTATACAACAAAGGCCTATTATGAAGATGGTGTTGCTTATGCTTTGAAAAAGTATATTTTAAAAAATGAATGATTGACTGGAAAGCGAACAGCTCTTTGCACTGTTCGCTTTCATTGGCCGGTAGGAAAGTTCAGAAACATCATGAAATATAACGTGAATAATGATAACATAGCAAATATATACATTAGAAGACTTGGCATTTACCAAGTCTTTAGGTGAATGCCTTAGTTGCACTTTAGCAGATGACAGTTTTAAGCCATCTGAACAGGTGTGTTTTCATAACATCACGAAGATAATATAGAAGATACGGGGGTTTTGAAATGAAAGAAGAATTTAGTAAGCCAAAAGGATTTGGGGAAATATTGGATCATACATTTCGCTTATGTAAGAATCGATTTCCTGATTTCTTTATGATCGTACTCATTGTAATGGGTCCTATTTATTTATTACAAGCTATTATATTGTTATTATCCGGAACAAGTTTCGTGAGGGAAGTTGGCAGTGGCGAAATGTGGTTTGAACAAATCGTTTCCACCTTTGATGAAACGAGAGGTACTATTAATAACTTTGGTGCAGAGATAGGGAATTCTATTTCGATGCTATTGCTACTGGTGTTTTATCCGATTGCAGCAGCGGCTGTATTATTTGCGATCCAACGTCTGAGAAACGGAGAGGACTTTACCGCCGGAATTGTCATTAAAAAGGCATTCTCTAAATTCTGGGGAATCTTCGGTAGTAGTCTACTAGTCGGAATCATTGCGTTTGGAATGATCTTTGTTTCTATATTAGCCGTTATATTTATCGGTGTATTTGGCGCATTTATCGAACCGGTTACAGCTATTATCTTATCGATCATCCTGTTTTTAGGTGCTTGGCTTGTAATCGGACTGTTGTTCTCGCGCTGGGGTTTTTACCTTGGTCCTGTCATATTCGAGGGGGAAATTCCTGGAATGGGAAAAAGCTGGCGTTTAACAAAAAAACGCACATGGAAGGTACTGGGTCTTTTTCTGATGTTATTGCTTATTACTGGTATCATTGGTTATGTTGTTAATATCATTTTTGGGTTGTTTTTAGGTAATAGTGTATTATTTACTGTCATTGCGGGTGTCGTAAGCCTGTTTACAGCTATGATTTTCATGGTAGGTTATGCGGTCATCTATTTTGATTTAGTGACAAGACATGATGGTTCCGATTTGAAGGAAATGATCGCCGATTATCATAATCCAGATCATGTAGAGTAGTACGTAACCAATTTTTTATAACGTGTAAAACACGAATGGGTGATAAGGCATGGAAAATATAGATGAAACAAGAGAAAAGCTGGAAGGTATTCTAAGTAAAAGAGAATACCAGGTTTATTATGAAGATAATAGAAATTTCTTGGAAATAGGCTGGGATAAAGCAAAAAATTGGTTCATGGAACTGTTATCGAAATTGTTTTCTTCCTATGAACCATCGAGTGGTATGGTGGAGATAATCATGATTGGAATCATCGCCATTGTCATTATACTCGTTGGCTTGGGTGTATTTCTTGTCGTCCGTAGTAATAGACGAAAGCGGAAATTCCGCGATCGTCTACCACTGACGTCCAGGAACGAAATGAGCTGGTCATGTCACAATCATTTATCCGCGGCAGACGAACAAGAAAAGCAACAAAACTATCAATTTGCAACACGGCATATGTTTTTGGCACTTTTGCTTTATTTTCATGAAAAAAGCTGGTTAGAGGCAAGAAGCTGGAAAACGAATTGGGAGTACTATGCTGAACTAAAAAAAGTTAATCAGCAAAGCGCAGACCAATTTTATAATCTTGCACTGCTATTTGACGAAGTGGTTTACGGGGAACGGGTGATGCAAAAGGGTGAATATATCAAATACCGGGAAGCGGTAATGACATGGTTAAACTAAGATGATCTAAGGGAACCCTCAGAAGGATAAAGTGAAACTTCGTTCAGTGGGAGTTTTATGCCCGCCAAACTGCGATAAAAGGAGGTAGGAAACAAACTTGCAAACATCGACAACGAGCAGGAAAGTATGGCTGTGGTTGGTCGTACTGCTGCTGTTATTTATGGTAATGACTTATTTTACAGTTTCAAAAGAACCCGAGGAATACCCTGATTATGTTTCCGAATCGCCTTCTCCTACTGGGGTTAAAGCAATGTATACATATTTAGACAGTGAAAATATTCCTGTTAATAGATGGTCAGATTCGCCATCACTTTTAACCAAGCAGGATGAAGATCAAGTTCTCATTTTAATAGAACCCTATTTTATTCCTGACAGGCAGGATATGGAGGCGTATGAAACCTTTATGGAGGCCGGGAATACGATTTTGTTATTGGCAACGAATCCAGACGGTATATTTGGCTTAAAGACTTCTCCCGTTACAGCGGAACTTGATGAAGAAGAAGCGGTATATAATCAAGCGGGAAGGGAATTTCAGGCAGAAAAGAATTCACCGGTTCGGATTCAAATTAATGATGGTGACGAAGAGCTGTTATACGATGAGGTTGAAACGATGGCATTGAAGCGGCCCATTGGTAATGGAGAATTGATTGTTGCGAATGCACCAGAATGGATAACCAACGATAGGCTTTTATCTAAGGATCATCTGCCCCTCATCTCCATGCTTTTACCTGAAGATCTGCAAGACGGGTATACGGTGTTAATTGATGAGTATAGTCATGTAACAGGGAATGCGTCAACGATGAATGAACTATATCCAAAATGGTTGCTGACTTTTGCCTTGCAGGGAATATTATTCATCATCATTTTACTTGTGCATCAAGGTAAACGTTTTGGCCCGATCCGGGTAGCGAGGGAAGAGACCGTTCGATTTAGCGATGAACGAATCAGCGCACTTTCAGCCTGGTATCAGAAAGGAAAAAGGTACCATGATTCTTTGAATCTACAGGCTGATTATGTGAAGTTGTTACTGCAGGAGCGATGGGGTATTCCTTATCGTAAAGCATGGGTGGATACTGCGGAGCAACTGGAACGAAAGTGGAAAACAACCTCCCAAGCTGATATTGAAACATTTCTGAATGGGTTGTACCGTGTCTTAAGCAATGAACGGGTAAGTAAACAAGAATATCTAGTATGGTCGAAACGAATAGACGTGTTAAGGAAAGGGGTGGAGGAAGGATGAGAAGTGAATTAACATCCTTATTGGAGAAATATGAACAAAAAATTCTTGGTCAAACATTCAATTTGAAGCTCCTGCTTTCTGCTGTTTTAGCGGATGGTCATGTATTGATTGAAGGCGTTCCAGGTACAGGAAAAACACAAATGGTAAAAACGTTGGCAAACTTGTTGGGTGGAAAGTACAATCGTATCCAGTTTACACCTGACTTACTACCAAGTGATATTACGGGAAGTACGATTTACAATATGCAGGATAACACATTTCAAACCTTTAAAGGACCGATCTTTTCCAATATATTGTTAGCGGATGAAATTAATCGGACACCAGCAAAGACACAGGCGGCACTCTTGGAAGCAATGGAAGAAAAACAAGTAACAATCCAAGGGGAAACATATCCATTATCAGATGTGTTCTTTGTTGTAGCGACACAAAACCCAATTGAGTTTGAAGGGACATATCCATTACCGGAAGCGCAACAGGATCGGTTTTTATTTAAGCTTTATATCGATTTTCCTTCTTTTGAAGCGGAAAGGGATGTATTGAAACAGGTGATTGCGAACAGTACTGTTCTGGAGACATTGGATGCATTGATGGATATAGAAACATTTCGGTCGATTAGAGACGAAATCGAGCAGGTTACACTAAGTGATGATATCCTCAACTACATCATGCAGATCGTGAGAAAAACAAGAGAGTCAGAATCCATTCGGTTTGGTGCCAGTACAAGAGCTGCTATCTCTATTGGGAAGGCTGCACGCGCCTGGGCTTATTTGTCTGATCGTGATTATGTGACACCAGATGATATTAAGATTGTTGCAAAGCCAGCGCTGAGACATCGCATTCAATTATCTGCCCATATGGAATTGGAGGGTGTAACCATTGACCAAATCATTGAAGAACTTGTGGGCGCGGTTACTGTTCCGAGATAGGGGGATATTACCTTCAAGCAGGTTACTGGGTCTTTTTCTAGTTTTTTCGTTCGCTGTTACACTGGTTACAATTACTGGGGTATCATGGATGTGGGTGTTTATCGTAAATGGTCTTTTTTTACTTTTGACTTTCTTGGATTTATTGTATGCACCGAAGAAGCAGCAACTAACCTTTCATCGAACGATCCCCATGGAGTTGGAACGTGGGAATGTATATACTGTCAAAGTTGATATTCATAATTTGTCAACCTATGCTGTAAAATTCAAATTATTAGATGGTCTACCACAATCCTTCCAGACCGCTTTACCTTTGACTGGGAAGGTAGATAGACAAGCGACGCTGACCACATTCTATGAAATTACTGCCCCGATTAGAGGGAAATATGAGGTGCAGAAGCTGTATGTTCGTTATACCAGTTTATTAGGTTTGTGGGAAAAGCAAATAACGGTGGATATGGTGGATGAAGTAAAGGTGATTCCAGATTTAACTGATGCAAAGCAATACTTGGAAAGTGCACAGCAGTTTTTAATGTATGAAGGGTTGAAAATCCGCAAACAGAAAAGCGCGGAAGGGGAATTTTCCCAGATCAGAAATTATGTTGTTGGGGATGACCCACGTAAGATTAATTGGCGACAGACAGCGAAGTTGCAAGAGATAATGACCAATGAATATGAACCAGAGCACGGGAAGTATATTACGATATTAATTGACTGTGGGAGAATGATGGGGGCAGAACTGAAAAAAGGAAACCTGCTGGATAAGGTGCTAGAGGCTGCATTAACCGTAACGGCAGCGGCACTTAAAAACGGTGATTATGTGGCAGTACTTGCGTTTTCGAGGGATGTAAAGGTATTTGTCCCTCCCGAAAAGGGAATGGACCATATGCAAAGGATCCTACAAGCAATCTATCATCTTGAAGTGGATGCAAGTGAATCCAATTATCCAGCGGTTCTAAACTATTTGCAAACAGTTCAGAAGAAGCGGAGTCTCGTCCTCTTATTTAGTGATGTACATACCTTTCTTCATGAAGAAAGTGGTTTGTTGTATTTAAAGCGATTGCGCAGGCGGCATTTGTTTCTTATGATCGGTATTGAAAACAGGGACCTGTTGGATAAAACGAAGTTGGAACCAAACAATGTTCAAACAGCAATGATGAAAAGTATTGCCCAACAGCAAATACAAATAAAGAAGCGGGAAAAAGCGAACTGGGAAAGACAAGGTCTGTTAATGGTGGAGGCAACGGAAGAACGACTGGCAACCGCAGCCGTTTCCCATTATATCCATATTATGAATCAAGGCTTGCTTTAGTGTTGTGCTTCCGGAGTAACATGCTGCCAATCATGATATAAAGTATTAAACCGATAACGGTTAAAAAGGCAACGATATATTTTATTTCCAAGCTCAAGTTTGTTGGTGTAATGAACCCTTCAATGATCCCAGCAATAATGAATAGTGGAATGGTACCAAGAAAAAGCTGGACGGAGCGTTTCGCTTGCTGCTTTAATTGATAGCCTCGTGTGTAAGGACCAGGGACAAATAGTTTGTATCCCATCAAGAGACCTGCGCCTCCGGCAATGAAAATGGCAGTTAGTTCAACGATTCCGTGCGGTACAATGTATGCCCAAAACGCATAAGACTTCCCGTAATGCCAAAAGAACCCAGCAAGTGCACCGATCATGATTCCATTGTAAACCAATAGATAAATGGTTAATATCCCAAATGTAATGCCACTGGCGAAAGCTAGAATGGCTACCTGAATATTGTTTGTCATAATTTCGGTAGACATCAGTGCGGAATCTATCGACCCACTATTTGCGCCCAATTGATCCGGGTCAACAGATTGGCCTACATCTGTCGGAAGTATCGCGTAAAGATGGAGTGGATCGTTAAGCACAGAAATAAAGCTGGCAACCCCTCCAAACAGAAAAAGCAGCATGGCAATCAGGATAAACTTCCATTGCTCCAGCAACAGCCCGACAAATTTTGTACTGAAAAAATAGCGGACTTGCTTCATACTGGAAACCTGATCTTTATACAGTAGATTATGCGCTTTCCCGACTAATTCATTTAAATAGTCCGTAACATCTTCGTCGGGAAAATAGGTCTGCGAGTAGGATAGGTGGTGTGCTGCTTTTTGGTAAAGCGCATGAAATTGATCGATATCATGGCCTGTTATGTGCTTCCTGCTTTTAAGTAGTGTTGTAATGTAAGTTTCAAGCTGCTTCCAGCTGTCACGATGTTGTTTAACAAACTGTCTGATATTCAAATAGGCACCTTCTTTCTGTTAGTGGAACATCCCAGAAGTTCTTTACTCCTATTCTGCCTGAACGATTCATATATGTGCTAAAGACAGTTGATTTCCACTGCAGGCGGACGCTTTCCGCGGGCATGGCTTGAGCCTCCTCGTTCGCTTCGCTCGCTGTGGGGTCTCAAGGCTCATGCTATTCCCGCAGGAGTCGTCGCCTTCCGTTCCAATCAACGAGGTAGTGCTTTGAATTAGCGAATGATAAAATCATATATATTATGATTGAAATAATTCGATAGAAAGCAACCCGTTAAGAATATAAGAATGAAAACCTAGCCCAGCAACTGGAATACGCGAGACTCCAGCGGGAGAACAGGCCTCGATGAGATCCCGCAAAGCGAGCGCTTGAACGGAAAGCAATAGACTTGGCTGTATCCTAAGTTCAACTTATATATGCATTATACTTTGTATAGCTTAAAATAGAAACCGCTATAATAAAATGGGGTGATTATCATGAATGAGGAACAAATCGATATAAAAACACCGGAGTTCGTTTCACTAAAGTATAAATTAGCAGGGCTAGGGAGCCGAGGAGCAGCGATTATTATTGATCAACTGCTACTAACCATTGCGACTGTCGGAATTGTTCTTTTTTTATTTTTCTTGACGGATACATTCGAGACGACAGGGTCAACGATTCCTTTGGTGATTGCGCTTATTGCTATATTTATGCTTAATTATGGGTATTTTTTTATTGCAGAATATTTCTTTGGTGGAAAAACAATTGGTAAAAAAATGATAGGGATCAGGGTTATTCAGGAAAATGGACACAGTAT
This sequence comes from Virgibacillus halotolerans, assembly GCF_016908515.1. Lineage (GTDB taxonomy): Bacteria > Bacillota > Bacilli > Bacillales > Amphibacillaceae > Virgibacillus_M > Virgibacillus_M halotolerans. The sequence goes on along the minus strand of NZ_JAFBEA010000007.1, from coordinate 130,541 downwards.
TACATTGCTATCCAGTTTTATCCGCAATTTGTTACGGATCGTGGATATGTTACCGAACTTCTATGTTGTAGGAATGATTCTGGTCTTCTTTCACTCCAAGCATAAAAGGCTAGGAGATCTTGCCGCAGGTACGATTGTTGTACATGAAAGCAGAGCTAAGGGAAAGATAAAACAGACAGCGATCGAAAAGGAAATTGCATCACGCGGTCTTTCTGAAGATAGCTTGGAACTCGAGGAATGGGCACTAAGATCCCTTGGAACGAAGGAATGGAGGTTGATCAAAACTTATACGGATCGATTGTTGCAATTGCCGAACATCGAAGGCAGAGAATTAACAAATCAAATGGCTACCTTACTCTTTCCGAAAGTAGGATTGGAAATCGAAAACAGGACTAATGAGGAATTAGAAAATATGCTTTTGGTTTTGTATCTTAAACTCAAAAATGAATGGGAGTTTGAACTGTAGGATGTATTATTTATCGCAGTTTGGCGGGCAGTAAAATCCCCACCTCCAAAATATAGGGAACCGAAAATTTTAGGAGGGGGATAACTGCCCGCACAAGCCCGATTGGTTCAACTAACATTCAGTGGGAAGAAAACTCCCACTGAATGAAGTTTCACTTTATCGCAGCTGGTGCATAAAAAAGTAATATTTCCAGAAACTAACTTCTAACCTGTAAAGGGGAGGAGGGATTTTTTTGGTGAATAAGGAAAAAGAATTCAATAACCAATTTAAAGAAAATAAAAACAGTGGAGAGCAACGGAATGGGCGTAAAAGCCAATTCAAAAATCACAACGCCGAAAGCGGCGAGGAACCAAACGAATACATTAGTAAAAAAGATTGAACATAGACCGGGTGGTGTAAGCCCGGTCTTACTAATTTTATGAGAGAATATAACCGGTTGTGCTTAAACATTTACGCTGATCATGTTTTAGGGATGGGGGTTATCTTATGAATATCCAAGAGATATATGATAAATTATATGACCGTTACGGTCCACAACACTGGTGGCCCGCAGAATCGACATTTCAAATGATGGTAGGAGCAATACTTGTGCAAAATACGAGCTGGCGCAATGTTGATAAAGCGTTGATACAAGTGAATCCTTATTTAACGCCGGAGAGCATTGAAAATTTACCGACAGATCAATTGGCGCAGCTTATCCGATCTAGCGGCTTTTTTAACATCAAGGCGAAGCGAATTAAAGCATATTTAACATGGTTCAAAACATATGATTATGATGTAAATAAAGTGAAAGAGATAGATCAGCAGCAGTTACGGCGTGAATTATTAGAAGTTAATGGAATCGGTCGTGAAACGGCGGATGTGATGTTGCTGTATGCCTTTGATAAACCGGTATTTGTTGTTGATGCTTACGCAAGAAGGATATTTTACCGAATGGGGTTTGAGATGCCATCATCCTATGATGCGTTTAGAAGTCTGGTAGAAAAGGAATTGCCTGATAATCTAGCAATATATAATGAATACCATGCACTGCTCGTAGAACATGCAAAAGTTCATTGTAAAGCAAAACCAGTTTGCAACGGTTGCCCGTTACTGGCTATCTGTGAAAGAAGACTAGATTAATTGGTGGAAAAGCTCTTTGTCATGAAACCCGAAGTACATAAGGAAAAGCCATCTATTTATAATTAAACATAAAATACTTTTGTAATATATCGAAATCGGGGTGAATATTTGTTTCGATACTGATAGAATGTGCGTGAGATGTATAAAGATTCCCACTTCTGATTGGAGGGATTGAATGGACCGCCTAATGATGGAGACAAGGCAGCGTATATTGGAAGAAGAGTTAAAACGACTGGAGAAGGAAGGATATATTTCAACGGATGTTTATCAATCGGTTATGGAGGCGCACAATCAGTTTTATAAACAACTTGCAGAAAAGGAAAAAGTAGAACAGATAAAACAGCAGGAGACCATGAAGAAGCCTGTTGAACATTCGCCAGCCACTGCGAAAAAAGCTGAAGCGGTAAAAGAAAAGAAAAAGTTATCCCCGCAGGCAGTGCGTGAGCGGAATATTACGTGGTCACTGAATATCGGTGTCATTCTATTACTCATTGGCGGACTGGTCCTAGCGACAAGTACATGGGATACGCTTGTGAATTGGGAAAAAACAGGATTAATTGCACTTGTTTCGCTCCTGTTCTTTGGATTGGCTTATGTTACTAGACGCATATTGAAAATAGAGAAGACGGGATTCGCCTTCCATGTTTTAGGTAGTTTATTTTTGCCAATCGCTATTTTGTCAGCAGGCTACTTTGAATTGTTCGGCTCCTATTTCTCCTTTTATGGAGAGGGGCGCTATTTGTATGGTGCGGTTGGATGTTTAGTTGTTGCACCGGTTTATCTATTACTTGCAATCAGACTTGCTTCACGTTTATTTGTTTGGTTTACCTATATTACAATCAGTATATTTGCCAGTTTTATGATTGCAGCATTGTATTTGCCTGTAGATGGCTTTTACCTGGGCATTATGTTGTTTAATGTCGTGTTGATCATTGCCTATAAGTATTTGAGAACAAAGCAAATTTTTCAGCAATTTACGAGGGAATTTGTGGTATATATTCAGGCAAATTTAATTTTATCTACGCTATTAATGCTTGTTTTTTATAATCATGAATTGATGCATAGTGTGAATTTACTCCTGACAGCAGCATTGTATTTTGCCATGATGTTTGTCAGCCGACAAAAGGAATATCATTTTGTGTTTAGCGTCATGCTCGTTTATGGTGCTTATCAGCTAATTGAGTTCTCCGTTCTGCATGAGGTGGGTGCTATTGTATATGCATTACTTGGTTTTTCCTTTATCGTGATTCCAATGATGATACCCGAAAATGCATCCTTAAAAAGAGCGTTTAGGTATACCAGTGCCATCGTTTCTGTTTTGGCATTTTTCTATATTAGTTTAGAAGGTTTGCTGTTACGAATGAACGAGCCTTCGTTTGTTTTGCTGCTTGCTTATGTGATTATTTCCCTGAATTTTACATACCTTTCAGGCGTTGTTAAACAGCGGGTTTTTAACTATTTGAGCCCCGTTTTCTTTATCGTTGCCTTATATGAGCTGATTCTGCTTGGGCAGAAGTTACTTGACTATGGGTCATTGCATTTAGCTTTGTTTATTGCTGCCCTTTTGTTCTATATTGTTTTTGGTGGTCTGATGAAACTGGCATTTTTCCAACAAGTAAAGGAAAGTACACGAGACGTCGCTACCGCTGTTATGTTTGGGTGCATTTTCTTTGCGTTCGTGCTTTTTGATTGGTGGCAGACAGGTACCATGCTGCTACTTGTCAGTGTACTTGCGCTATTTAGCCATCGCTTGGAAACAAGAAAGGCCTTTGCGGTCCAACCTGTAGCTGCATGGGTGCATGCGGTGAGTTTGGGATCAGCTGTGACCGCTTTTTATGCAGCTACCCTGGAAAATGACTGGTCACTCGCATATGTTGAACCGATCGAAGCAGAGAATTTTGTTTTGGCCGGTGTCGTTGTCTTAGCAGCCAGTTTTTTATGGAAACAATTGAAACGAGAGACTTTTTATGAAGGCTCCTTTTTTACAGCCCAAGTTTTTTATGGCTTAGGTATTCTCCTTGTATTTACAGAAGGGGTCGATGCTGTATTACGTACTGCCGTTGTACTTGGTGGCGTGGGGATGACCTATTTACTGTATCAAAAAACAAAACAGATTTGGACGGCATACCTTATCAGTACGCTTTCCTTGTTATTCTACCTGACTGTCCTATATGCGGTTTATATCAATATGAATGTGCCGCTTGCTTTATATCACCAATTGCAATTTGTAATTGGTGGCGTACTGTTATTGGCGGTTGGATATCTGATCGGACAAAAGGATGCGGTATTAAAAAGTAGTTTCTGGTGGGTTGGTCATCTTTACTTACCCTTTGCACTCATCTATACTTATGTGTTTTATGGATCTGACGCGATCTGGGCATTTGGCATTGCAACGATTCTTTATGGATTCAGTTTGCGGTACGTGAAGCAAGAGGGATTGCTTAAGACGTTTCTCTATGCCTCCTTTACTTCCCTATGGCTGACGGTTTATTTAGCGATGATCGCTCTGGAAATGGTGGAACAACAGTACTATTCATTTTTAATCGCGAGTGCTGTGATCGCTGTGCTTTGGTATAAGAGTAAAGCCGACTGGCATTTAAGAATTGCCTATTACCTTGTCCCCTTTTCGATGGTTGGTTTAACCGCCTTTGTGCTAGCAAAACCTTATGAATGGGGATTATTTATTGTCATCCTGCTTTATGCTGTTGGATTACTATTTATCATGTATAAGCAAAAATGGGATGTATTATCTGTTGTTCCGCTCGTTTTGGTTTATTATGCGCTAAAAACGGTAAGTCAGACGGATCCATGGGCATTGGTTTATATCGCGTTATTCGGCATCTTGCTTACTGTGATCGGTTATTATCTCTATGCATCTATTTATCTGGAAAGGGAGGAAAAGGGTAGCCTTGATGTCATCGATTGGTATGCTGTGATTGGCTTGATTGTGTTTTGTAATTTGTATTTCCTAATGGAAGAAGCGTTATGGACAAAACTATTACCTGGCATTTTAATCGTATTGTATTTAGCCTTACAACGTAAGCGAATTCCATATGTTGCAAATAAATGGGTGTTATTTGCAGCCTGTGCTTATACGCTTCAGCCGTATTATGCATTGCTCGGTCATTTGCAAATCCCGAATCTGATTGAAATGGATTTGTATGTGTTGCCATGGATTATTCCAACTATTTTCCTTAAAAAAATTACCGATCCGCAATATAAATTGATTGCGAATCGGGTGCAGTGGATTGTCCTGCTTGTTGTTTCCCTGCTGCTTGTAAAGGATGGGCTGGAAAGTAATACGATCTATGATGCACTGATTATAGGTGGACTATCACTTGCATCGTTGCTTGCTGGCATGGCTTATCAAATAAAGTCATTTTTCTTCGTAGGTGCAGGTGTGTTATTGTTAAATGTATTTCTGCAGACGAGACCCTATTGGGGTAATCTGCCGTGGTGGATGTATCTCCTCCTTGCCGGTTCGATCTTGATTATTGTGGCCAGCTATAATGAATGGCACAAGCAGAAGGCTTCTGACGGTAAGGACACATTTATTGCTATATTTAATAAAAAGGTAGTACAAAAAATAAAAAAATGGAATTAGGGTTTTATTTTGAATTTTATCCTATCAATGTTATGCTTATAGCAATCAATTTTCAAACAATTAAATAAAGTGTTCTTATCAAGAGAGGTCGAGGAACTAGTCCTGTGACACCTCAGCAACCTGTATAAAACAAGGTGCTAATTCTAGCAAGTTGATGATAAAACTTGAAAGATGAGAAGATGACATCGTTTGTAACCGGGTCTCTTCTTATTGGAAGGGATCTTTTAGTTTAATTAAATTCGAGGGAGAAGATATGAATGACAGAGACAAAGACAATTCAAAAAGCACCATTTAAAGGAGATCATGTTGGTAGTTTTCTAAGACCGGAAAGGATTAAACAAGCCCGGATTAAAAATAAAAATGGTGAAATTACAGCCGCACAATTACGTACAATTGAAGATGAGGAAATTGTTAAATTGGTAGCCAAACAAAAGGATGCGGGACTGAAGTCCATTACAGATGGAGAGTTTCGCCGTGCCTGGTGGCATTTTGACTTTTTGGAAGGGTTAACTGGTGTGGAAGGATATGATTCGGGAAGTGGGATTCAGTTTAAAGGGATTGAAACAAAATCACGTGCGATAAAAGTTACAGACAAAGTTGCTTTCAATGATAACCATTCCATGCTGGCAGATTATGCATTTTTACACCAACATGTTGGGGATGATCATGTTGCCAAAATGACGATTCCAAGTCCGAATATGCTACTGTTGCGCGGTGAAATCGATGAATCAGTGTATGAAAATATCGAAGCATTGCTACCGGATCTAACGAATGCCTATAAGCAGACGATTCAAGCCTTCTATAATTTGGGGTGCAGATACTTACAGCTGGATGATACCTCTTGGGCTACTTTTTTATCAGAAGAAGGCGAGCAGTCGATTCGGGAAAAAGGATATGAACCAGAAGTACTTCGCCAGTTATTTTCCCGTGCAATCAATGACTCGATTGCAGATCGACCAGATGATTTGTTAATTACGATGCATATTTGTAGAGGGAATTATCGTTCGCACTTTTTCAGTACAGGCTCCTATGATGCCGTGTCAGAAACAATATTTAGTGCGTTGAATGTAGATGGACTTTTCCTTGAATTTGATGATGAACGTTCAGGCGGATTTGAGTCGCTCCGACATGTAAACCGTGATGATCTGCATGTTGTTCTCGGTTTGATTACAACCAAATCCGGCGAGCTGGAAGATAAAGACCAGATCAAGAAGCGAATTGATGAGGCAGCCACCTATTTACCTTTAGACCAGCTTTGTCTCAGTCCACAGTGTGGTTTCGCATCGACAGAGGAAGGAAACAATATCACGGATGAGGCACAATGGCGTAAAATCCGTCATGTTGTGGAAATTGCGCAAGACGTATGGAACTAAAAAATAGGCGAACAGTACCCAGTGCTGCTCGCCTGTTTTTTGTTTTACAGCAGTAAATCCCAACTATTGGAATATGTGCCAAAACTGTTGATTTCCACTGAAGGCGGACGCTTTCCGCGGGCATGGCTTGAGCCTCCGTGTGCTTCGCACTCCGGGGTCTCAAGGCTCATGCTATTCCCGCAGGAGACGCCGCCTTCCGTTCCAATCAACGATACAGTGGCTCGTTTTAACGAAAAACGGCATATCTTATTGTTCGGATTAAGATTATATTACCTTGTCTCTTGCCATAACATCATATTTAAGAAAGAGGATCAGATTGATTTCAGTGATTATGGGGAATAGTTATAAGGTGAACATGATATAGAATGTAAGAGAAAGGAAGTCTTGATATGACTGAGAGAATTTTCATTAGTCCAAGTAAATATGTACAAGGTAAGGATGCGATTGAAAAGATCGGCAGCCATTTAAAAGGAATAGGTGAGCAGGCAGTCGTCATTGCAGATAAAATTGTCTGGGATATAGCCGGACATAACGTAGTAAATGAACTAAAAAAAGGTAATATCTCCTCAGAAGAGGTTGTTTTTAATGGAGAAGCTTCAGAGAATGAAATGAAACGAATAGCAGAAGCTGGTAAAAAGGCAAATGCAACGATTGTAGTTGGCGTTGGTGGGGGTAAGACGCTTGATACCGCGAAGGCCGTGTCTGATGAACTGGATGCGTATACCGTTATTGTACCAACAACAGCCTCAACAGATGCTCCGACGAGTGCCCTATCTGTTGTCTATTCCGATGAAGGTACCTTTGAAAAATATCGTTTCTATAAAAAGAATCCAGATTTAGTGCTTGTTGATACAAAAATTGTAGCAGGTGCGCCACCTCGTTTTATGGCATCAGGGATAGCGGATGCCCTTGCCACATGGGTTGAAGCCCGTAGTGTAATTAAGGCCCAAGGAAATACGATGGCAGGTGGAACAACAACGATTGCAGCACAAGCAATTGCAGAAAAATGTGAGGAAGTTTTATTTGAATATGGTCATCTTGCGTATGAATCGGTTAAGGCAAAGGTCGTTACACCAGCATTAGAGGCTGTTGTGGAAGCAAATACATTGCTGAGCGGATTAGGATTTGAAAGTGGTGGACTAGCCGCAGCCCACGCCATCCATAATGGTTTTACAGCGCTTAAAGGAGACATCCATCATTTAACCCATGGGGAAAAGGTTGCCTTTGGTACGCTTGTTCAGCTTTCTTTAGAAAAACATTCCTTACAAGAAATGGAACGGTATATCGCGTTTTATATTAGTTTGGATCTTCCGGTTACGTTGGAGGATATTAAGTTAAAAGATGCCTCGCGGGAAGATATTATGAAAGTAGCTAAAGCAGCAACAATCGATGAAGAAACGATTCATCAAGGCTTTAACATAACAGCTGAGGAAGTGGCAGATGCTATATTTGCTACAGATCAGTATGCGAATGCTTATAAAGAGAAACTTAAAGGATAAAAAGTGGAATGAAAAAATGCCTGGAGTGCTGACTCCAGGCATTTTCTCGTTTATTTTTTTCTTCCGTAAATGGAAATGATGCTATAAAGGATACCCGTCAAGAAGATGGTCGGATACACTGCACCGGTTGTGTTTGTGAATAGTGAAAGTTTATTGGCCAACAAGTAAAAGATAACCCCAATGACCCAGACAATAATAGCTTTTAAATTGACGCCTTTATAATACCAGTACTTTCCATCTACCTTTTCCAAGCTTTCTATATCATATTTCTTTTTATTGACAAAGAAATAATCGGCAATCAAGATACCTAACAAGGCGCTTAAGGCCATGCCGATATAATCCAGGAAGCCCATAAAGGTATCGAGGAAGCTGGACATATAGAGTGGTACTAGCATGAGAAATCCTGAAAGAATCGTAACGAGCCAAATAGAATGCAATGGTTTAATTTTTTTAGTGATATTTGTTATGGAGACACCTGCAGCCATTAAATTAACCACATTGGTTGTTACACAAGCAACGATAATCATGAGTAATGCGACCCAACCAAGACCCAAGCTACTTACGAGAGAACTGGGATCTGAATTTTCCGGGTTAAACTCTCCTGTCGTTAATGCGACTCCGATCGTAGCAACAACACCGACAAAGACAAACCAGATCAATGCCGTAGTGGCCCCGAGTAAAGGAGCAACGGTTGCAGCTTTAGGTGTTCGGGTATAGCGTGTAAACTCTGCAACGCCTAACACCCATGCAAGGCTGAAGGCTGCCATTAAATCGATGGCTGTTCCAATTGGCATTTTACTTTCAGCAGGAGGCGTCCATTGCATGATTTCCGTAAGTGGATTTGTTTGAAATACAATCACTGTCATCCATATTCCTAGAAAAAGAATAATAACAATACCAATCCGCTCAACGATCTTAATCGATTTCCGACCTAGCGAGACGGCAACTAAATTTAAGATACTCATGAGAACAATACCTAAAATCATAGGTCCTGAACTACCAGGTTCTCCAAACGCTGGCCATCCAAATAAATCTTCAAAGATAAAGCTGATTGATATGACTGCAATAAAGGTGTTTACGACTGCCCAACCGATGAATACAATAGTGTTTAAAATAGTGGGCAGGAAACTGCCTCTTATCCCGAAGGCAGGCCTGGTTAATGCCATTGTCGAAACGCCGAATTTATATCCCATGTACCCTACGATTGCAAGCACTGCGTAGGCGATTGGATTGGCGACCAATGCAACGATTATCGCACCGCCAAAGGCTGCACCGGCAACGGATCCGCCTAGGTACCAGGATGCATTATTGGAATTCGCTCCGATCCATAAGAACACCATGTCCCAAAAGCCCATATTTCTTTGTCCTGCAGGGACTTTTTCTGTTGCATAGTATTCGATGGAATCTTCATCAAGATTATTTGTTACTTGGTCATGCTGTTCGGTTGACCTGGGGGGGATATCTCCCTTACTTTCGTTCACGTTTCCACTCCTCTATTTGTTTGCAAAATTAGTTTGATTTATTTGATCTTCGTGACGTCGCTAATACACGCACCTTTAAAAGCGTGCGCTTAGCTTCGAACGCAGAAGTCTTACCTTGTATTTATCTGCACCGGCCAGTCCAGTGGCAATATCTACCTAGGCTAGGAGATCTGTTGTAATAACGATTAAGATCATGGTTTCTTATGTGTCGAAATCCCATCTGAACCAGATCTTCTTGATGTTAATGTTGCAAATACTTCCCGAATGTTTTCTGGGGAAAATTGTAATTGATCCGGGGCAGTTGACTTCCAATTCGTGTGTTGCTCATCATGTAGTTTTTTTATAATTTGACTAGATTCATAAACTTCTAGATCATAAATCCAATTGGCCATCATCAACATGGCAGCCATATGTGCACCTTCTGTTGTTGTACCACAAATATCTTCGACAATATTAATTTGGTAATCGCGGTAGTAAGCATCAAGCGCGGTTGATAAAACACAAACATCAGTAAGTACCCCACCAATAATCAGATGTTTAATACCTAAACTTTTCAACATAAGTTCTAAATTGGATTCAAAAAAACCACTGTAGCGATATTTATCAATAATAATATCATTTGGTTTCGGTTTTATCATATCTGCAATTTCAATCGTGTGAGAATGAGCATGATAATAGAGTGGCTCTCCTGCTTCATTGACAGGCTCGCTGTTAGCAAGTCCAATTGCGTCTGCACGATTGATGTGGCGTGTATATATAATCGGGATATTTTCCTTGCGACACGCTTCTATCAGTTCTGCTGTGTGCTTGAGAATTTTATCCATGCCCGCTACATCTGAAGTACCGCCTTCTTTTTGTAAATCAATTAACAGTAATGCTGTCTTATTTACATCCAATATGCTTTTCTCCCCTCGCAAAGTTCCATATGAAGATAATGTGCTTCTTTTCGGAAATGAATACAACGTTTATGAGCATAACGTAAATCGACAATTAGGGCAAATGATCTTATGAAAAAAGAAGTGTGATCCGGGGATCTTTCTGTAGGTTTTGTTTTTTTCTCGCATTTAATAGAAACTCTACGTATGTGCTTGATTGTTTTCCACTGTATAGTATTGTTGCTAAATACCATGTTAGCGTAGTGTATTTCCAGAGCGGTGCGTTATGTCGCAGGTTTATAGATTTTGTGTTTTGAACTCGGCTTATCACCTAGTCTTTCTCATGTCGAAAGCCTTAGTTGCACTTATATTGGTTTCCTATAAAGTACTTTCCAATCAGTATAAAAAACCGGATGATACTTGGTTGTATCATCCGGTTTTCAGGATTATAGCTCTATTGTCAGACCAAGGAGCCTCCATTTTTTAAGTACTTTTCAATTCCTTCTGCTGATCGATAGGACAGTGCTCCAAGCGTTCCTGTAGGATTGAAGCTACTATTATGTGGAAATGCCGAAGCACCTGCGACAAATACATTTTCTGCATCCCACATTTGCAAATAAGAGTTAACCGCAGATGTGGCTGGGTCCTCTCCCATAATAACGCCACCTGTATTGTGTGTATTAATATAGGGTGCTACGTCCAATGGTTCTAAGCTACCAGTTGTTTCAATGATTTCCGCGCCCATTTCCTCCATGATTGGAGCTGTTTGCTTAGCCATATATTTTGTTAGGTTATGATCCTGTTCTGTGTAATCATAGGTCATTCGCAATAATGGTACCCCATATGTATCTTTATACGTAGGGTCTAAATCGAGATAGTTGGTTCGCCACGGCATACTGGCACCTTGTACAGCAACCTTCAGCCAACTGTTGGCATATTTAATGGATGTTTGTTTGAATTCCTTACCCCAAGTTGCTGTTCCGTCCGGCACAAAGTTGTTTGAAATAGGACGATTTCCATATTGGAACATACGAATACCAGCACCATGAATGAAGTCAAGATCGGTGTGGTCGAAGTTGTCCCCCGTGTATTCGGGAATTTCCATTCCAAGTGCACCTGCACCGGCATAGAGATTGAATTTATCTTTGAAAAAGCCAAGCGAGCTTTCTCCGGTTATCTGGTAGGCATAATTTTTGCCGATGACTCCCTGACCAGTTTTGGAATCATAGGCTTTGCCTAAATTAGAAGCAAGTAATAGTTTTACATTGTTAAATACATAGCTGGACAGTACAACAACGTCCGCAGGTTGGATAAATTCTTCGCGTGTAACGGGATTTACATAACGAACACCAGACGCCTTATTTCCGTCATGGAGAATTTCAATAACATTTGCATGTGTGCGTAGATCAAGTTTTCCTGTCTTTTCAGCTACCGGCAGTACGGTGACAATAGGATCTGCCTTGGCACCATATTCACAACCGAACCGCTCACAAAATGCACAATACTGACAGGCACCTCTGGCGATGCCGTCTGGGTTTGTGTAATTTTCTGACAGGTTTGCGGATGGAACCATATAAGGATTGTAACCCAGTTTTTTCGTCGCTTTCTCAAACATCTCTAGAACAGGCGTTTTTAGCATCGGTTTGGTAGGATAAGGGGCTGAACGTTTGCCATAAATGGGGACCTCTTCGCCGGAAATGCCAGCCATTTTTTCATATTTATCATAGTATGGCTCTAGCTCGTCATAAGTAATACCCCAATCCTGGAGCGCCATGCCATCAGGAATTTTATTTTTTCCGTATTTCTCCACTGTTTTACTGGCAATCTCGAAGTCATAAGGTAAAAACCGATAGTTTTGTCCATTCCAATGTGAGCCGGCACCGCCAACCCCCGTTCCGTCGAGAAAGGTACCATACGTACGCATTGGGAGTGCGCGCATTTTCTCCGTATTTCGGAATGTAAGTGTCTCTTTAGACAAATCCTTCATCATTTCATAGCGGAGCGCGTAACGTAACTCGTCATGGACCATATAGTAATCACTCGTTTTTCTTTCCTTACCGCGCTCAAGCCCAACAACTTCAATGCCGGCTTTTGTCAGTTCGGAGGCAATAATTCCTCCGGCCCAGCCCATGCCGACGATGACAACAGGAACTTTAGGTAATTCATTCGCCACTTGCGTTCATCCTTTCTAATACCTTAACCCATATGTTCTCTTAAGCTTTGTGGTTCTATTTTTACAAACTCTTTATTCATGATTGCCTCTGTGTAGCCCATTTGACTGCCAGGGAAATCACGCATTTTCCAGCCGGCCATGTTTTTATTTCCGCCGTATAAAGGATCTGAATAAGCTCCTTCAATCGTCATACTTCTTAAAAGCTCAAAAAATTGCTTGGTTGTAGCGCCTGAAAGTTTAAACTCCTTCGCTACGTCGAATACTTGCAGTACGTCATCTTGTTCTTCCGCTGTCAGTTCTGTAAATTTGTTTTCATATTTCTTGTTGCTGTAATCATCCAATCCCTTTAATCCAATGGCGAAAACATCCGCGCGCCTCATTAGTGTTTGGGTGCCCTGGGTTGCCTCCGCATTGTATGCAGGTCCTTCCATATAATCCTTTGCGTTCATTCCCCATGGACCGGCAAGCTGGTGATCAATGTAATAAGCAACACCTAGCCCCTTGGCGCCGGGGCCAAGTTCATCTTCAGGGAAAATCCGCTCTGTGGCAGCTTCCGTCGTTTGAAACTGTTCCATTGTAAAGAACATTAATGCATCATTATAATTGATGGGTTTTTCAGCGTTTGATTGATCTTTGTCCTTTTGTTTTGTTGGAATCAGGCTACCTAAAGCACCGCCAACGACAATGCCACCAACGGCAATACCAGAATTTCTGATAAATTTTCTGCGAGAATGATCCTCTGGACCCTGTGGTTTGTTTGAATCAACCATATGGCATACCTCCCTCATTTTTAATAATTTTAACCACTTTTCAATGTGACTATACGTCTTCACTAATCCAAAAGATGTGTGAAAAGGAAAGTCCAATGATCGTCATTATGAACCTTTTTCCGCTGTCATCTCAATAAGTTGCTGAATATCAGTGGTTAATTGGTTATACGCTGGCGATTTTTCTGTGATATTACGCTTTATTTTTTCGATTAATGCAGGAGCTTCAGAATTGGTTGTCGTTAACACTTGGGTCTTATCTCCAAAGGAAACGTGCATAATTTCCTTTGCTTGCTGCAAATTGTTACCTTCCCCTTCACCTGCTAAAATTACCGTGTCATCGATTACAAATACCTTAATGCCATTGATATCAGAATTTGCTAAACGATATTCTAGGTGTGAAGATATTCCTTCATCCTGCCTTTTATTATCCTCTGTTAGCCCGTAAACATTAGAGTCCTCTCCTTTTGTTTCCGTTCCATGATTATTTTCATTGTTAATATGTTGAATTTGTTCTACATCGTTTTCGGATCGGGTATCATTTCTCGGCGCGGCGCCTTCATTTTGATTCATACATCCAGTTAGAAGAAGCATTACACCAGCAAAGGAAGTAAGCCACTTTATACTTGTTTTTTTCATTACTAATCCTCCCAAACAGTTAATAACTTTTAGCGTATCCAAGAACATGTAATCTATGAACAAATTATTGTTTTTCTAATAAGAATAGCCACCATCTGATTTACTACCAAAAAAAGGAAACCCATTTTAAATTGAATGGGTTTCCTTTTTTCAGTTATTTCTCTTCCTTTTTGTTCGCCTTATACTAATTGTCTATCTTTATTTGCTTTCACAAGCTGTTTATCTTCATCCATGAATTTGATAATACCTTCCGCAGCGCGGTATGCTAAAGCACCAACCGTTCCAGTCGGATTATAGCCACCATTATGTGCGAAGGCAGATGCACCGATAACAAATAGATTATCGACATCCCACATTTGCGAATAATTGTTTACAGCTGATGTTTCAGGATCGTCCCCCATAATAACACCACCAGTATTATGGGTGGATTGATATGGCACGATATCATAATGCTCACTGATTTCTTTCGCTTCTACCTTATCTGCTCCCATTTCTTTTAAAATATCTGCTGCTTGTTCTGATAGATATTTATGCAGATTACGATCTTGGTCTGTGAAATCGTAGGTTAATTTTAACAATGGGTTACCATAAGCATCTTTATAGTTCTCATCCAGGCTTAAATAATTATTACGGTGTGGCATAGAAGCACCCTGTGCACCGACAGATAGAGAACGGTTAAAATAGTGTAGGGATTTTTCCTTGAAATCTTTACCCCACTTTGGTGTATCTTTTGGGACGGGGTTATTTTCGATTGGCCGTTGCCCAGTCTGTGTGATGGATAAAGAGCCCCCATGTATAAAATCTAAATCTTTATGATCGAAGTTATCGCCATTGTAGTCATCTACGGTGGCGCCCAAGGAACCAGCACCCATGAAGGAATTGAATTTTTCATCTTCAAAGAACCCTGTAGCACCTGCAGTGATTTGATAGCAATAGTTTTTGCCGATGACGCCTTCTTTTGTTTTCGGATCGTACGGTTTTCCAAGCTTCGATTGTAATAACAATCGTGTGTTATTCAATACGTAGCTGGTTAAAATGACAACGTCAGCTGGTTGCACAAATTCCTCACCGGTTTTCACGTCAACATAACGCACGCCTGTTGCCCTGCCGCCTTCATGTAACACTTCGACAACATTGGAATCAGCTCGAAGTTCAAAGTTTCCAGTTTTCTTGGCTGTCGGGATAACAGTAATATTGGGGCTTGACTTTGCGCCATATTCACAGCCAAACCGCTCACAGAAACCACAATATTGACATGCATTGATCGTTTCTCCGTCTGGGTTCTCATACTGCTCAGATAAGTTTGCTGATGGCAGTTGAAATGGGTGAAGCTTCATATTTTTAGTTGCTTTCTTAAAACGGTAAAGGATTGGTGAGCTTTTCATTGGCCCAGTTGGATAATCATGTTTTCGGGGAGCACCCATTGGGTTTTCTTCCCCGCTAATACCTGCTGTTTGTTCAAACTTGTAAAAGTAGGGTTCTAATTCATCATAAGTAATACCCCAATCTTGAATGGTGTAGTCTTCCCCGAGCTTGTCCTTTCCATATTTCTTATCGGTTTGTGACTTTATTTCCAGGTCATAGGGTAGGAAACGCCATGTATGCCCATTCCAGTGATCGCCTGCTCCGCCAACACCTTCTCCAGGGAGGAAAGATCCCAGGCGTCGCATAGGTAGTGCACGTTCATCCGGTTTATTTCTGAAGGTAATCGTTTCTTTGGATGTATCTTGCATCAAACCATAACGAACCGCATACCGATATTCATCATGGATCATTTGGAAGTCCTCGGTTGATCGATCGCCACCACGTTCAAGACCAACGACATTTAAACCTTCTTTAGCTAATTCTGCAGCAATAATGCCGCCTGTCCAACCTACTCCAACGGTTACAGCGTCCACCTTGTCTAATTTCTTTGCCATGTCTTCTATTCCCCTTTCATTTTACTTAAAGATGTTCGTGTAATGCGCTAGGTTTCATCTCTACAAAATCTTCTTCTTCAATTTCATTGATATAACTCATTTGGCTACCAGGGTATTCTTTCATTTTCCAACCAGCCATATCTTCATTTCCGCCATATAAAGGATCTGAATATGCGCCTGCAAGTGTCGCAGACCTTAACAGGTCAAAGAACTCTGAAGCTTTCACGCCTTTTAATTTCACTTTGTCATCTTCGAACTTCTGTAGTATTTTATCTTGCTGTTCCCCTTCTAGACTTGTAAAAGAATCGTTGAAATCTGATTGACTTTCTTTCTCAAGCGCCCGGATGCCCTGCATAAATATTTCGTGTCGCTTCAATGGTGATTGAAGCCCTTGAAAGGCTGTTCCATCATGAAATGGACCCTGCATATATTCCTGATCATTTCTTCCGTAGGATCCGGCTAATTGGTGATCGATAAAGTAAGGTACACCAAGCGCTAGCGCACCAGGTCCGTTATCATCTTCAGGGAAGATTCGCTCCGTTGCGGCTCCAAGCGTCTTAAAATCTGCTTGTCTAGTAAAATACATCAATGCCTGATTGAACTTTGCTTCTTTAACGGGAGCTGTGGAGGTTTGTTCTGATCCTTTAAAATTAACTCCAAGGAGTGAACCAAGCAATCCTCCGCCAACGACACCACCCGCTACATAACCTGAGTTTTTAACAAACTTTCTACGAGAAATTTTGGAATCCTTTTCTTCGTTAGCCATTTTCCTCCCCCTAATTTTTAATTTTGAATAAAATGTAAGTTATTGTCTATTCCACACAATTAAGAATATTAAACCTAAAATAGCTTGTAAATATAAAGGTACCTCAATTTTAAAAAAGATGATGTGAGCGCTTGCTCTTTATAAAGGCTTTCCATTTTCCTAATGGGGTGTTATATACTAATGAATAGATTGTGAGATTTTCAGGCTAAATGCTTTATTAATTAGGCTGGAAGAATTAGTATTGTATACTTGTGATGTTTTTATTTTTGTTAGAAAAGTAGGAGTGTTGAACGTTGTTGAAGCTGATTAAAATTATCATGCATATCATTATTTTATATGGCATTTATCTAATAGGAAACTGGATTCAGGTTGCGTTAAACCTGTTTATACCAGGAAGTGTAATTGGGATGGTGCTTCTGTTTATTGTTCTGATGACAAACATCATCAAGGTAACATGGATTGAGGAAGGATCGAAGTTAATTATCAATCATTTAACATTATTCTTTATCCCTGCAACGGTAGGCGTTATGAATTATTTTGAATTATTTAAAGGAAATGGCTTCCTGCTGGTTTTGATTGCGCTCTTGAGTACAGCGCTTGTGATGGCGTTATCGGGTGTTATAAGTCAGTGGTTGATGAGAAGGAAGGAAGTGCCGCATGATGAATAGTTTAATTGCCTTATTATCTATCGGCGGTACACTTGTAATCTATACTTTTGCGAGACAGCTTCATATCCGGGCCGCCCGCACATTTACATTACCTGTTATCACCTCAACATTTATCATTCTTGTCATTCTGTTAACGTTTCACATTCCGTATGAGACGTATATGATTGGCGGAGATTGGATTAATGAATTACTTGGTCCGGCTGTTGTTGCCCTGGCATATCCGCTTTACCAGCAACGCGACATACTGAAACAAGTGATGGTGCCAATTTTATGTGGTGCGTTGATCGGGGCAATCGTGGGAATTTCAACGGGAATATTATTGGCAAGGTGGGCGGGATTTGATGAACTTATCATCTATTCTTTAACGCCGAAATCCGTAACGACGCCGGTTGCGATGGCTGTTACCGAGTCATTGGGCGGGATTACACCACTGGCGGCAGTGTTCGTCATGATTGCTGGAATCGGTGGCGTGCTGATGAGCGCTGGTATCTTTAAGCTTTTCCGGATTGATCATTATCTAGGGCGTGGTGTCGGACTTGGCAGTGCGTCACATGCCATGGGTACGGCAAAGGCACTAGAAAGCAGTTTAGTAGAAGGATCCATCAGTACAATCGCAATGGTATTCAGTGCAATACTTGTATCCATCCTAACACCAGGGATGATTCTATTACTGATGTAGGCAGACATCTTACTTGATGGGAGATCCAAAAGGACCATAAGAAAATATTGAATTCCAAATACCTGTAATGATGCGGGTGTTTGGAATTTTTTAATATTTATTGCATTTACCCCTTGCATTAATATTCATTATAATGCATAATAATTCAATAATACTTATAAAAATAAAGGAGCGGTTGAGATATGGATAAGGAAAAGATTGTTTTAGCTTATTCAGGTGGTTTGGATACATCGGTTGCGGTGAAATGGTTACAGGATAACTATAACTATGATGTGATTGCAGTTGCGCTTGATGTTGGGGAAGGTAAAGATCTTGAGTTTGTTAAAAAGAAAGCATTGGATGTTGGTGCAATAAAGTCCTATGTGATTGATGCGAAGGCATTATTTTCAAATGAATATGTTTTGCCAGCATTACAGGCGAACTTACTATATGAAGGTAAATACCCACTGATATCAGCACTTTCCCGTCCATTAATCTCTAAGATCCTTGTTGATGTTGCGGAGAAAGAAGGCGCGGTAGCCGTAGCGCACGGTTGTACTGGTAAAGGAAATGATCAGGTTCGGTTTGATGTTTCTTTTACCGCACTGAATCCGAATTTAAAAATTGTTGCCCCGGTACGGGAATGGGCAATGACAAGAGATGAAGAAATTGCTTACGCAGAAGCACATGGTATCCCTGTTCCGGTTGATGTGAATAATCCATTCAGTATTGATCAGAACCTATGGGGACGTAGTAATGAGTGTGGCGTACTGGAGGATCCTTGGGTTGAAGCTCCTAAAGAGGCATATGATCTCACTGTAGATCCGGTTGCAGCACCTGATGAACCACAGGTCGTTCAAATTGCCTTTTCACAAGGAAAGCCTGTTTCTTTAGATGGGGAGCCACTTCCGTTAGAAGAACTGATTTTAAAACTAAATGATATCGCGGGTAAGCACGGGGTTGGACGGATCGACCATGTGGAAAACCGCCTTGTTGGTATTAAATCAAGAGAAATTTATGAAGCACCGGCAGCAATGACACTCATTGCTGCACACCAAGAGCTGGAAGCATTGACGTTACCAAGGGAAGTCGCACAGTTTAAACCAACGATCGAACAAAAGCTTGCGCAAACAGTCTATGATGGGCTTTGGTATTCTCCGTTAACAGATGCATTGAAAGCATTTATTAAAGAAACACAGACACATGTTTCCGGCAATGTAAAAGTTAAATTATATAAAGGCCATGCACAGGTAATCGGACGCGAATCTGCCCAGTCGTTATATGACTTTGACCTGGCAACATACAATGCAGGCGACGCTTTTGATCATGAAGCTGCATTAGGCTTTATCAAACTTTGGGGTCTGCCAACAAAAGTGCATGCCGAAGTGAATCAAACGCATATCAAGCAAGACGAGGACTCGATTGAAAAGGTTGACCTTGAAATAGAGGAAGCTGTGAAACAATGAAGTTATGGGGCGGGCGTTTTACGAAACCAACAAATGAACTAGTGGATGCTTATACGGCTTCCATCCATTTTGATAAAAGGTTAGCAAAATATGATATCCAGGGAAGTCTCGCCCATGTAGAAATGCTGAAGGTATGTGGGATTTTGCCAGCTTCGGATACGGAGGAGATTTCCAAAGGACTCAAAGCAGTTGCTGCAAAAATTGAAACAGGAGAAGCGGAGTTAAGTGAACAGCATGAAGATATTCATATGAATATTGAAAAGTTGCTTATCGATGAAGTTGGTCCTGTCGGAGGTAAACTGCATACAGGTAGAAGCAGGAATGACCAGGTAGCACTTGATATGCGCTTGTACTTGAGGGAAGCCTTGTTGGAAATTACCCAGTTGCTCGTTCATTTACAGGAAGCACTTCATCAACAAGCTAAAGCAAATTTGGACACGGTGCTCCCAGGTTATACGCATTTGCAGCGTGCACAGCCAGTATTGTTTGCCCATCACATGATGGCTTATGTGTTTATGTTTCAGCGTGATGTTGAGCGACTGACGGACAGTTGGAAACGGGTGAATAAATCACCGCTTGGTGCAGGTGCATTGGCGGGAACGACGTTTCCGATTGATCGGGAACTGGTAGCGGAGCAGTTACAGTTTGATGGCATTTGTGAAAATAGTCTTGATGCAGTAAGTGACCGTGATTTCGTTGTTGAATTTTTAGCGGATAGCGCATTGATTGCCGCGCACCTATCCAGATTGTGTGAAGAGCTTGTGCAATGGTCAAGTGCCGAGTTTAATTTTATTGAATTGGATGATGCCTTTTCAACGGGAAGCAGTATGATGCCACAGAAGAAGAATCCGGATGTCGCAGAGCTGGTTCGTGGGAAGACCGGCCGTGTATATGGTCATTTGATCGGTATGCTTACCACGTTGAAGGGACTGCCACTCGCTTACAATAAAGATATGCAGGAAGACAAGGAAGGTATGTTTGACACCGTGGAAACATTAAGAGGTGCACTTGCACTATTTGCTCCGATGGTAGAAACAATGGATGTCAAAAAAGAGAACATGTATGAAGCAGTTTCCAATGATTTTTCTAATGCCACTGATTTAGCGGATTACTTAGTTGGAAAAGGAATGGCATTTAGAGAATCACACGCGGTTGTGGGGCAGGTTGTCCTACATTGTATTAATGAAAACAAATATCTGTTGGATCTAACATTAGAAGAATTTCAGGACTTCTCAGCATTGATCGAGGAAGATATTTTTACTTTGTTAAGGCCAGAAGCAGTTGTAAATGCACGTGACGTTGCCGGTGGAACAGCTAAAAATAGAGTGGAAGACCAAATAACACTAGCAAATAAATTGTTTGAAGCAAGTAAAGTTTGGATTTTAGAGCATGAAGAAGCCATCGTATTAAAAAATAACTAAATGGTGTGTTCAAAAGACCGGTAAAAAGGACTGTATGAACATCCCTTAAACTAAAGGAGTGTATGTTTAGATGGGAATCGTGGCGAATAAAGTGACTTTGGAACAACAACTTGCAGGTAGAGATTTTTTAACGCTTGCAGATTACAATAAAGAGGAGATTGGTTATTTATTAGAGTTGGCCGCACATGTCAAGCAGCAGAAGCAGTCAGGAAATATAGAACAGCCATTAAAAGGAAAAACACTTGGCATGATTTTTGAAAAATCCTCTACGAGAACGCGCGTATCTTTTGAAGCGGGCATTTATCAATTGGGTGGAACCGGATTATTTTTAAAGTCTGATGATATTCAAATTGGCAGAGGTGAACTTATCTCCGATACGGCAAAAGTACTTTCCGGCTATTTGGATGGCATCATGATCCGTACGTATTCGCAAAAAGATGTAGAAGCGTTGGCGAAGCACGCGAGTATCCCGGTGATTAATGGTTTAACGGATACGTATCATCCTTGCCAGGTGTTGGCAGATATGCAGACGATTCAGGAAGTTAAAGGCGGCTTAAAAGGCATAAAGGTTGCTTATATTGGGGATGGAAACAATATGGCACATTCCTTGATGCTTGGTGGAGCCACAATGGGAATGAATATAAGTATAGCAGCACCCGAAGGTTATCAGCCGGATGAGGCGATTACAGAAAAGGCAATGTCACTTGCCGGTGTTGAAGGCTGTAAAGTGGAAGTAACGGATAATCCTGAGCAGGCTGTCCAGCAAGCTGATGTGATCTATACGGACGTATGGGCCAGCATGGGTCAAGAAAGCGAGCAAACATTAAGAGAAAAAAAGTTTGCTGATTATCAGGTAAACAAAGAATTATGTTCACTGGCCAAGAAAGATGCAGTTATTATGCATTGCCTCCCTGCGCATCGTGGTGAGGAAGTCACCGCAGACATTATTGATGGAGAACAATCGGTCATCTTTCAGCAGGCGGAAAATAGACTGCATGCACAAAAGGCACTTATGACTGCCTTAATGGGATAAATTAAAGGATAGATTTCATAGATAAATAGGGCTGGCTTACATAAGCCAGCCCTATTTATTGCATAATACTTCAACGTTAAACTATTTAGTGTTAAACTATATATTGACGAAGGAGATGTTTAATGATGAGGAAACTAGAGAATAAGATTGCAATTATAACTGGTGGGGCATCAGGAATTGGAAAAGGTATGGCTATGGCTTTTGTAAAAGAGGGAGCAACGGTTGCCATTGTCGATTTGAACGAAGAAATTGGACATGAAACAATAAAGGAATTACAAATCTATCAGCCGAAATCAATGTTTATTCAAGCAAACCTTGCCGAACATGATAAATTAGCAGGTATCGTTCAACAGGTGATTGATAAATTTGGTAAACTAGATATTTTAGTGAACAATGCACATGCTTCAAAAAATATGCCGTTTGAACAGGTTACGCAGCAGGATTTTGATCTATCCTTTGGTACAGGTTTTTATCCAACTTATTATCTGATGCAGGCAGCTCTACCGTATTTAAAGGAATCAAAAGGGAAAATAATTAACTTCGCATCTGGTGCAGGAATTAACGGCGATGCAACCCAGGCAACTTATGCAGCAGCAAAAGAGGCTATTCGTGGGATTTCACGTGTAGCAGCAAATGAATTTGGACCATTTGGAATTAATGTGAATTTAATTTCCCCGATCGCAAACTCACCTGCTGTACAGAAGTGGGCGAAAGAAGAGCCGGAATATTATCAATCCATGCTTTCAAAAATTCCGTTGCGCAGACTTGGAGAGCTTGAAGAAGATATCGGACGTGCCGCTGTATTTCTAGCTAGTGAGGACTCAGATTATATTACTGGACAGACGATCATGGTAGATGGTGGAGCAACAAAACTGCGTTAAATGAATAGGAGGGAAGAGATGGATGAATCAAATATTTTTAAATTGATTCGTACAATTGAGTTGTTTACAAATGAAACAATTATAAGGTGGACAAAGGCATTTCAGCCAAACCTCGGGATATCCTCCATTCTGGTTCTGGCTGAATTAAGAGATAAGGGCGAGCAAAAACAGTCCTCCTTGTCCAATGGATTAGGCTATACACCAGGGGCCATGACCAATATTGCCAATAAGCTAATTAAAGAAGGCTATGCAGAGCGAAAATATAATCAAGACGATCGCCGACTAGTTTTACTTGTGATTACAGACAAAGGAATTTCCGTCTTAAACGAGGCCAGGCAAACAGGAGAAGCGTTAAGAAAAGAGCTTTTTTCTGTGCTAAGTGAAGCGGAAATAGCACAGCTTTTAGTGATTCATGAAAAATTGTTAAAGGGATTGGGTAAATAGCCTATTATCTTTGTTAGGTTATCGATCAAAAGGGTTGAATATATATTCAACCCTTTTAATCTGCAAAATATTTATCCTGCGTCTTTATATGCAATCCGGTTCTTTTGCTGAATCAGGAATAAAAAGACACCAGTCAGTACGAAAATGCCACCAATAATTTGCCAGCCGACAAGTCGTTCACCTAAAAGCAATACAGCTAATAGCGTTGCCCCAACTGGCTCACCTAAAACACTCATGGATATCGTTGTTGAATTTACATAGTTTAATAACCAGTTGAAAATAACATGCGCAATCGTTGGGAAGATCGCCAATAGTAGGAAAATCCCCCAATCTTGTTTTTCATAGCCAACAAAATCAATGCCCGCGATTAGGTTATAGATGCCTAGAAAAATGGCGGCAAACGAAAACACACAAAAGCTATAGATCCAATGCGATATTTTCCGTACGATATTTTGCCCAATCAACAGATAACAAACCACGGCAATCACACATAAGAAAGACAGGATATCCCCGATAATTGCTTCTTTACCTAACCCAATATCACCCCAGCCAATCATCATGACGCCAACAATGGCAATCCCCATCGTAACCAATGCCGCTTTGTTTGTCCGTTCTTTATATAAAATAAATCCGCCAACCAAAGCAACTACAGGCTGCAAGGCAAGTATGACTGTGGAACTGGCAACCGTAGTTAACTTCAACGACCCGAACCAAAGTGCAAAATGCATGGCAAGGAAAAAGCCGGAGAAGACTAAAAAGAACCAATCCTTTTTCGTGATTTGTTTAAATGCATCCCGTTTTTTCCATGCAATTGGAATAATAAATATACTGGCAAAAACCATACGGTACATACTTAAAATAGTAGAGGGTGCATCGGACCATTTAACAAAAATAGCCGCGAAGGAAATGGCAATAATAGAGATGATTAGTGGAATACTGATAGATTTCGGTTTGTCTTGATGATTCATTTTTCTTTAGCTCCTTCATAAAAGTAAAAAAGGATCAGGGTATAAACCTGATCCCTCTCCACATTTTATACAATTTAATGACGTTTATTCAACCAAAGCACCCCAGACTTTGCAATGCGTGGTACAAGCCCTGTGATTGGCATTTGCATCATGTTGCCAAAGCCATCTGACTTACCTAAGGATCCAAGTGTACCTTTTAGTTTTATTTCTTTTGGTTTCTTTGGTTTCTTATCCTGTAATACAGCTAATAAAACTTCGGCGATCTGTTCCCCCTGTTGACCGGCCAACTGACCACTTGGGGAGAACTCAGAGGAAGCACAGTCTCCAACAACATACACGTTTGGACTTTCTGGTACCTGATAATAATCGTTCAATACGATTTTTTCTTGTCTATCTTTTGTAAATGGTAATTCTCTTACTAAGTGATGTGGCTGCACTCCTGCTGTCCAAATGGTAACGTCGTTGACATAGCAAACACCGTTGTTACATACGCCGTCTTTCTCCACATACTCAACATTGGCGTGGTGTAGCACATCTACATCGTTTGCAATAAACCATTCCGCAACATAGTCTTGAATTTTTGAATCAAATGCCTTCAATACAGATGCTCCCCGATCAAGCAATCGGATGTTTAAGTCCGGTCTGCTTTCTCTAATTTCAGAAGCAACCTCAATCCCGCTTAGACCAGCACCTACGATGGATACTTTTCCGTAGGCCTTCAAATTCCCGACAGCAAGACCAGTATGACGCGCCTTGGCGAATGTTTGGACACTTTCTGTAAATTCCTCTACGCCTTCAACCCCATGGTAATTATCTTCACATCCGAGTCCAATCACGAGGTAATCATAGGAAATAACTTCCGTTGAATTTTCAAATGTGATTTTTTGGTTTTCTGAATCAATCTTATTAATCTCTTTATAAACATAGTTAATCCGGTTATCATCAGGAAAATCCAGTCGCACATCCCGCTCAGCGACTGTCCCTGCTGCGATTGTAAAAAACTCTGTCTTCAATGAGTGATATGGATTCCGATCAACTAGTGTAATGTGCACATCTTCAGGTAATTGATGGTCTAATAGACTGAGCAGAATCTTTATTCCGCCGTAACCACCACCCAAAATGACTAACCTTTTCATATTAAAATCCCCCTGCCCTTTGTGAAATAAATTCGGGTTATCCACGTGAAAAAATAAAAATTTAAAATGGCATAGAAAACGCTCCTGCCTAAAGAGTAACAAATGTAAGACTAGAAAACCAGAGGGATCTCTAAGTCTGATTTTTTAGTAAATCCTTTTTATTTAATATCCTGTATTTTGCGGTATAATACAGAGGTAGAAAGAGAGGAATTACTTATGACTAAAATGCTCTACTTTATTATTATTGTTTCTTTTTTAGATACATTTATCCAATTGCCAATTATAACACCTTATGCGTTGGAACTCGGTTCATCGCATATTCTAGCGGGAGGTATTGTCGCGATTTACTCGCTTACAAATATGATAGGTAATATTATAGGCGGTCATTGGAACGATCGTTTCGGACGAAAAAGGATGTTGTTGGTAGGTATGCTTGGTGCAGCCTTCATTCTATTGTTATATCCATTTGCACAAACGGGTGAACAGCTTTTCGTGATTCGATTGCTACACGGTTTGGCTGGCGGTGTCTTAATTCCTGCAGCTTTCGCCTATGTAGGTGATCAGACAAATAAAAACACCAGAGGAAAATCGATGGCATTAACAGGTGCATGTATCGGAACAGCAGCTATCATTGGTCCAGCACTCGGCGGAATCATGGCTGCAAGATCTCAAATTGATTATGTTTTCTTCCTTGTCGCCGGATTATTTTTTATCGCTACGATACTATTATTATTGTTTGTGAAGGAGTCCTTTACCTCCTCGGAAAGGGAAGGTGTTTCCCTCAAGCACTTTGTTCCATTAATGAAGGATAGATTGCTACTGCAAGCTTCGTTGGCAGCTTTTGCTTTGATGGTTAGTAATGGTACATTAGCATTTGCTCTCCCATTAAAAGTAGCGGAAATGGGACTCGATTCGGAAACAACAGGTATGCTGCTGAGTACATTCGGCATTGTTGCCTTAATCGTCTTTTTGACGCCGTTAAATCGGATGTTTGATCATTTCTCATCTATTATATTGGTTGTTATTGGCTTATCCATGATTGCTTTTGTACATATATTGCTGAACTTTACTGCCAATTATACTATTAGCTTTTTACTAATGGTTGTATATGGGGTTGGATTTGCGTTTGTATTCCCGGCAATGAATCGAATCGTCGCCGACGCGTCCTCGAAGGTTGACCGGGGAAAAGCTTATGGTATTTTCTATGCATTTTTCTCCCTTGGTTCTGTTGTCGGATCCTTTATGTCCGGAGCTGCAGCTGAAATTATTGGGTTGCCCTTTACAACTAGCGCGGCGATTATGCTAACTATTGGCATGGTTTTATTGTATATGTCTAGAAAGAATAAACACACTTAAAAAGGGGACTGTCCCCTTTTTAATCGTGCGCAGGGTAATTCTGATATGTTATACTATTCTAAAAAGGGAGGCGATTTGTAATGGGGAAAGTTATAAACGCAATTCAAGATGAGTATGCTGACGATTATTCCTGGTGTTATGGTTGTGGCAGGTTGAATGAAGAGGGAATGCATTTACGAACAGGTTGGCAGGGGGAGAAAACCGTAACGGTATATGAACCACGACCGGAGCAAACAGCCATCCCTGGTTTTGTTTATGGGGGTTTAATTGCATCGCTAATAGATTGTCATGGTACAGGGTCAGCCTCCCTTGCATTGCATCGGAAAAATGGCCATGAACCTGGAGATGGTGTTGAACCACCAAGATTTGTAACCGCCTCATTAAATGTGAACTTTGTAAAACCAACACCACATGGCGTGCCTTTAAAAGCAGTCGGTACAATAGAGGAAATCCATCCAAAGAAATGGAAGATACATACAGAAGTTTTTGCAGATGATGTATGTTGCGTAACCGGAGAAGTAGTAGCGGCCGTAATGCCGAAGACGTTTATGTAAGGGGACTGTCCCCCACAATACTACCACGTTAAAGCGCTAAAGCGATAAGGGACTGTCCTTTGATAATAAGAAGAAGGTGGGTCTAGTGATGCCGGTTTGCCAAAGTTGCGGGAAAGAATGGACATGGAAACAGACGATGAAAACATTGTTTAAATTGAAATGCCCCTATTGCGGGGAAAAGCAATATGAGTCAGCCAAATCCAGAATGAAGAACGGTATGATTAGTGTATTGATCAGTTTAATTGCAATGCTTGCAGCAAATATATTATTGGACCTATCGCTCGTTTCAGCAATTATATTCGGTCTTCTAGCCGTCGTCATTTTGTTTAGTGTCTACCCATTCGTATTGAAACTGTCTAATGAAGAAGAACCTTATTGGTAACAAAAGGAACAGTTTCGTTATATTACTCAACGTATTAACTAGTTTGTAGGATTGAAAGCGTGACTATATTAGTAGGGGAATAATGGTTATACGTAATAGGTGTTGAAAAATTTCCGTCACATAAAGTGAAACTTCATTCAGTAGGGGTTTTACTGCCCGTCAAACTGCGATAAAAATAAAATAGAAAGTCAAATCAAAAACCATTTTGCTCAATTATTGTTCAAAATGGTTTTTTCTTGTTTATTTTAATATAAGGTTCCATACGAAAATATTAAGTTCAGGAAGAAGACTTGTTACTTTTAGTGGAGCTAAGATGTTGAATCTGATCCTCCAGAACCGTACCTGCTTTATCTAGAAACTGCGTTATAAGCTCCAGTTCTTCAGGTGTATAAGATGAAGCCAGTTTAATCATTGCTTTGTGAAGTGGGTCGTACGCATTGACCATCTCTTCTTTTGTTTCATATTCGGGGACAATAATCACTCTCCGTCGGTCACTGGGATCATTTTGCCTGCGAACATAACCAATTTTTTCAAGTCGGTCAACTAATGCGGTGACGCTACCCGTAGCAAGCCCAGTTTTCTTTGATAGCTCTCCGGCAGTGATTGGACCAGTTTCACGCAGGATATCTACGGATGTGAAATCATGATTGTATAACCCAAGAGAGCTAGCTACGTTTTGTTGGTATAATACCGTTCTGGTCCCCAGTCCACGCATGAGCGAGACAAAGTTTTCCTGTGAATCTGTAGTTTTATTTTGTTGATAGCTTGACAAAAGAAAAACCTCCCTTTAAAGTATATCTTGATGATCGAGATATTCGACAAACTAGATACTTGTTTATCGTGCAATTATATAAGTCCATTATATCGAAGTCATTAATAGATTGTAAAGGGGTTTACAGATGGAGACTGCAAAAAGTAATACGAAGTTAGTTGTGGCAGGCTTGTTACTGGCTGTATTTATGTCAGCGATTGACAATACCATTGTTGCAACGGCAATGGGATCGATTGTATCCGACCTTGGTGGACTAGATAAATTCGCTTGGGTTACGGCTGCTTATATCGTCGGAACAATGGCAGGTATGCCGATATTTGGTAAATTATCCGATATGTATGGCAGAAAAAGATTTTTTATTTTTGGTATATTGATGTTCTTATTTGGTTCGGTACTGTGCGGTTTTGCTCAGTCTATGGAGCAGCTCAGTATTTTTCGTGCAATTCAAGGGGTTGGCGGCGGCGCGTTGATGCCAATAGCCTTTACTATTGTATTTGACATCTTTCCACCAGAAAAACGGGGGAAAATGATTGGATTGCTTGGTGCAGTATTCGGTGTAGCAAGTGTTGTTGGCCCACTTCTCGGTGCTTTTATTACAGACGCTTTAGGCTGGGCATGGATATTTTATATTAACGTGCCGATTGGTATCATTTCGTTCATTCTGACTATGAAGTATTATAAAGAATCTTTGTCGTATACGAAGGAGAAGATCGACTGGTGGGGGGCCTCGACACTTGTTATTGCTGTCGTTAGCTTGATGTTTGCACTGGAGCTGGGGGGCGATCAGTATGAATGGAATTCAACACCTATCATTGCATTGTTTGCCAGTTTCACTGTTTTCGCTATTGTGTTCCTTTTCGTGGAATGGCGAGCTGAAGACCCAATATTGCCGTTCTTTTTGTTTAAACGTCGTTTATTTGCTACTTCCCAAATTCTAGCTTTTCTGTATGGCGCTACATTTATTTGCTTGGTCGTTTATATTCCTATCTATGTTCAGGCGGTATATGGAGCCACGTCTACCAGTGCTGGACTGATCCTGACACCAATGATGCTAGGGACTGTTGTAGGAAGCGCGATGGGAGGTATCTTCTCGACAAAAACAAGTTATCGCAACTTGATGATCCTTTCCGTTATTCCTTATTTTGTTGGAATGTTTTTGCTCGGTACGCTTACACCAGATTCAGCCCGTATGACGC
This sequence comes from Virgibacillus halotolerans, assembly GCF_016908515.1. GTDB lineage: Bacteria > Bacillota > Bacilli > Bacillales > Amphibacillaceae > Virgibacillus_M > Virgibacillus_M halotolerans. Next base: position 100,922 of record NZ_JAFBEA010000007.1, on the reverse strand, counting down.
TTACGGTATATATGATTCTCGTAGGATTTGGTATGGGATTCTCGTTTTCATTGCTACCGACGTCTTCTCAGCATAATTTGGAATCTCGCCACCGTGGTACGGCAATCTCAACCAATTCGTTCGTACGTACGCTTGGAATGACGCTAGGAGTTACTATTTTTGGTACGATTCAAAGCAAGATGTTTACCAATAATCTAACTGAAGGTTTCAAGGGTATGGGGGAGAATACGGATGCAGTAATGGGGAATGTGAGTGACGTGAGTCAGATTTTCGAACCAAGTGTGCGTGCAAATGTGCCTACTGTAATTCTAGAGAAAATTATTGATGCAATGTCCAACTCAGTTGCGCATATTTTCCTCCTTTCACTTATTCCGGTCGGCATTGCGGTCATCGTTGTCTTCATGATGGGGAATACCCGGGTTACCGTTTCAGAAAATGGAGATGACGAAGCAAAGCATGATTCGTTGTAAACTGCTTGGCTTTCTATAAATAGCCTCAAATAATCAATTAGGTATTTTACCTTTTAGGAGCTAATTTGAATGAAGCAATCGGATGGCTTTTGCACTTTGCTAAGGATTTGGAAGGAATCAAACGTTTTGCAAAAAGCAAAACATGCATGTAATAAGCAAAAAACAAAAGAAAAAGTGAGGGGATTACAATGAAGATCAACCATCTTAATTTAACAGTAACGGATGTCGCTGCGGCAAAAAAGTTCTTAGAAACCTATTTTGGCCTAGGATGTAGTTTAAACCTAGGAAATGCGATGGTCGGCATGTATGATGACGATGGATTTTTGTTAAATTTAATGAAAGGTAAGGATGTAAACTATCCAAAAACATTCCATGTTGGTTTTCCACAAGAAACTAAAGAAGAGGTGGATGCGTTGAACCAACATTTAAAAGCGGATGGATTTGAAGTAGAGGAACCTGCACTCTCTCATGGATCCTATACTTTTTATCTTCAAGCGCCAGGAGGGTTTACGATCGAAGCCTATTGTCTCATAGAAGGGGAAGATCCGACCGCTGGAAAGATTCCCAGTTTCGGGAAGACAAAGGGCACTTCTTTTTAAATGCTTTTTACAATATAGGAATGAACAGATTCTGGCGGGATTGAAATTGATGGAGAAAATCCCTTCTTAATTTAGAAATTATTCCCGCTTCATCAAAAAAGGAACATTCTCCCACCAGATTAAAGTGATAATAGGGTGGGAAATGTTGCTTTCTTACTGCATAAATGCAACTAAGGCAATTCGCCCAAAAGGCCTGGCGAATGCCAAGTTTTCTAATAAACATATGTTTCAGGCGAAGCTTCTTCAATAAACCTGTTACTCTCTTCCAATGAGAACATATGCAGCTCATGCATGGCCCGGGTACAGGCGGTATAGAAAAGATTTCTTTCCGATTCTTTGCTATAGTCGGATGCATCATAAATGATGACTGCATCAAATTCGATGCCCTTGGCTAAATAAGCAGGGAGAATTAACAGTCCTTTGTTAAACGTGTATGTTTCCTGATCCATCAATTGAACGGTAGTTTGCGACTTCAACTGCTGATAAGCTTGGTTGCTTTCCGCCATCGTTTTGCAGATAATCGCAATCGTTTGGTGTCCCGATGATTGCAAAAGATGAATTCGATCAAGCATTTTCTCACTTAACTCCTGTTCATTATTTCGGATTGTCAATGTTGGCTTATCACCGTCCCGGTTAAAGGGTTCGATCTGTTCGCCCCCTTCGATCAACTGTCTCGTAAATTCGACAATCGGTTTGGTGGAACGGTAACTGCGCATTAGTTGGATCTTTTCCTGTTTGTCCGTTGCAACGTTTTCTAGGATAGAGGTTGAAGTCAACGAATGGACATAAATTGCTTGATTCATATCTCCCAATATTGTCATATGGCAATGGGGAAAAAGTGCTTGCAAATAAGCAAACTGAAATGGTGAATAATCCTGTGCCTCATCAATAAAAACATGTTGAATATGTGTGTAGGATTTTCTTCCTTGAAGTTGGTCGAGAAAATAAATATATGGCGTTACATCCTCCCAGAATAGTTCATCATTGTTTAGTTTTTCCAGTGTTGTTTTACATATGGATTTCCAGTTTTCAGGCAAGCTACCCAATGCTTTCTCATCGTTGAAAAGTTGATTGTAGCTTGCTTTTACATCCATAAATCCTAAATCACTAATCATCTCTTTAATCGGCTGAAAATGTTCACGAACCACATTCTCGCTTAGTATTTCCCATTCCTGATCCACGTCGTCAAAGGTTTCGTCTTCATATTGCTGATTTCTTTGTGCTTCATGATACGCATCCATATAGTCCGCTTTGTCTAGCAGTTCAATTTCCTCCGTCACCCAATCTTCGTATTGTTCATAGCGTTCCTGTTCCTCGATTTTATCCATAAGCCATTCCGCTACCATTTCCAATCGGTTTGGGATCGAGATCGAAGTCTCGAATCCATAAAAGTGCTGTTGTATTTTTTCGGCAGAAACGATTGTCCTCTCCTGGAAGGTAATATCATGAAATTGTAATCCTTGTTGGGCTAATTCATCTATATAATTGTCGATGAACGCTTTAAATGCCAAGCTGGATTTATATTGTATGCCTTCGATCCGGATTGCATTATCTTTGGTCGTAAGGATGGTTTCCATCTGCTCGAAAGGGTCTTCTATAAGATGTTGCGTCCCAATACGTTCCGCTGCATACTCCTGGAAGGTAGTTTGACGCATGTTTTCTTCGCCGAGTTCAGGAAGAACGGTTGCTACATAGCTATTGAATAATGGGTTAGGGGAAAATAAAAGCATGTTCCCTGCTTGCAATGTTTTGCGATTCGTATAAAGCAAATAGGCAATTCGTTGAAGAACTGCTGATGTTTTTCCGCTTCCTGCGACACCTTGAACAATCAACAGTTTACTTTTTTCATCCCGGATAATTCGGTTTTGCTCCTGTTGGATTGTGGAGACAATGCTTTTCATCTTTGTACTGGAATGGTTCCCAAGCATTTTCTGTAGTAAATGATCACCAATAGTTAAACCTGTATCAAATAATCCTTCTATTTCGCCATTTTTTATAATGAATTGCCGCTTTAATGAGATTTCACCTTGAATGGATCCGTCCATTGTTTCGTATTTGGCTTGGCCTAAGGTGTAATCATAGTACATGCTTGAAATAGGTGCTCGCCAGTCATAGACTAAAAAGTTTTCGTCTGCTTTATCCATTAATGAGGCCATCCCGATGTAAATAGAATCTGGATAGTTTTCGCCATCTTCCAGGAAATCAATCCGCCCAAAATAAGGACTATCATGTAGTCGATCAAGCGTTTTTAATTGGTCATGCTGATGCCCGTGACTTCTTTCCTTTTCGGACAACAATTCAGCTTGTTGTTTGATACTGGCCTGCGTTTCAATGATGTCATCTGGTTCATCGACGTTTACAGTTACATCCTCCCAGAAATTTTTCCGTAATTCGATGATGCCTTTCTTTAGGCTTCCTGTATTTTGTTGTAGGTGAGTTTGCTTCGCTTCAATTTCAAATATTACATCGTTTACGCGCCGTTGTTCTTGTAACAATAATTTGCTCTTATTATCCACCCAAACACTCCCTATGAAAATGTAGTTTAAATGCTTGACAAACATATTTTAACAATGTATAATTATATTTGGATATCTATCTGCATTTTTATGAGCGAATAGACCATTTTAAACTATAACATTTTATTGGGAGCTTTTCAAGGCTTCTTTTTTTATGCGTACCATTCTTGTACTTTTTCATCTGTTGGGAGTAGATAAGTTAACACACCTAGCAGCGGTAACAATGAGATAGCTATCATCGTTGGTGTTAAACCGACAAGGTCAATCAAGGAACCGAGCGCTACAGATCCAACCGCGCCCATCCCGAATGCTAGTCCTACAATTAATCCGGACATGGTGCCGATTTTCCCTGGGACGAGTTCTTGGGCATAGACAACGGTTACTGAAAAACTCGCCATTAATAAGAAGCCAATGAGAGCTAATGCGATAATTGCTCCACTTGCTCCGAGATAGGGCAATGCCAATGAAAGTGGTGCTGGCGCAAGTAATGAAAATAGAATGACGGTTCGTTTACCAAAGCGGTCTGCTAATGGGCCACCAAAAAACGTACCAACTGCACCCATGAACAGGAATGTAAATATGTAAATTTGTGATTTTGCAATGGAAAGACCGTAATTTTCTATTGCGTAGAATGCATAGAAGTTAGAGATAGCACTCACATACCAAGAACGGGCAAACACCAGAAAAATGAGTACAATGATCGCACCTTTGATTGCTTTGGATATGTGTTTATTTGTGTTTTTCTTCGTAGTTGAAACTTTATTGGCAGCAAAGACCTTCATTTTAGCGGCATACCATTTAGCAATATAGATGAGAAAGAAAACTGCCAATCCTGCAATGAGTGTAAACCAAATGGCACCAAACTGACCTAATGGGACGAGCACCAATGCTGTAATAACAGGTGCTAAAGCCTGTCCCGTGTTACCACCAACTTGGAAAATGGACTGCGATAGACCACGGCGTGGGCCTGCAGCAAGATAAGCTACGCGCGACCCCTCTGGATGGAAGATAGCTGATCCGAAACCAATAAACAGAACGCTTACAAGAATAGTCCAAAAGTTAGGTGCGAGTGCCAATCCAAGCATACCCAGCATGCTGCTTGCCAGCCCAACAGGTAAAGCAAATGGCATCGGGCGTTTATCCGTATACATGCCAACTAAAGGCTGCATCACGGAAGCAACCATGTTTAAGGTGAATGTGATAAGTCCAAGTTGGGTAAAAGTCAGTCCCAGTGATTTCTCTAATATTGGGAACATAGCAGGAATAACTGCTTGCAGTGAATCATTTAACAAGTGACAAATACCAATAATAAACAAAATAGAGTAGACCGTTTGCGTGCTTGAATCAGTGATTACTTTCGTTTGTGTATTTTTTTCCATGACTTCTCCTTTCGATAAGCAATATAGCAGTTTAAAGTATTTGTATTTATGCTTATCAATAGTTTGCAGTTTTTTTCCCGTTTATGCTAGTATTATAGCTTGTTGACTGAATTTTAATAGGGACAGTCCCCCATCGCTTTAGCACTTTAACGTGGTGGGGGACTGTCCCCGGAAAGAGGCGTTTTAAGATGGTAAGAAAGCAGGCACTTCCATTTACTGTAGGGAAGACAGAGAACTTCTTCGATCGTTTAGGCGATTATGTTGGGGATGTCTTCTACGATATTTTACCTGAAAAGGGTTTCGAACTGCGTGATGAACAAATATATATGGCCTTTCAGTTGGAACAGGCTTTTAAACATAAACGTACTATTTTTGCGGAAGCTGGCGTTGGAACAGGGAAGACCCTTGTTTATTTATTATACGCTATTAGCTACGCGCGTTACCGGGGAAAGCCGGCAATTATCTCTTGTGCTGATGAAACGCTGATTGAACAGCTTGTCAAAAAGGGTGGGGATATTGAAAAGTTAGAAGAGGCATTAGGACTTCGCATTGATGTTCGATTAGCCAAAGCCCGGGAACAATATGTATGTATGAAGAAGTTGGATCCACTTGCCAATCGAACAGATGATGAAAGTATTTTACAGGTTCATGACCAAATTCCGGATTTCGTTTTTGATACAGGTGCTTCGATGCAATCATTTGAGCGCTATGGGGATAGGAAAGAATATCCTTGGGTGTCAGACGAAGCGTGGGAGAAAATCGCCTGGGATCCTTTGCAACAGTGTTCAACTTGTGAATGGCGCCATCGCAGTGGACAGACGTTAAATAGGGATTACTATCGCCATGCAACAGACATTATTATTTGTTCCCATGATTTTTATATGGAACACGTTTGGACGAAGGATTCACGAAAACGCGAGGGGCAAATGCCATTACTGCCGGAAGCGAGCTGTGTTGTATTTGATGAAGGGCACCTGTTGGAACTTGCTGCACAAAAAGGCTTAACCTATCGATTTAACTTTGATGCATTGAATAAAGTGTTGACGGGTTACATGGGACAGGATGTAAGAGAAGAATCCCTTGTTCTGGTAGAAGACATATTGATGCTACATGAAGAATGGTTCGATTTACTGGGCGAAACGGCAACCGCTGTAGAAGGGTCAAATCGCTTGGAAGTGCCGCTTTCCGAAACAATGATCGGCATGGCAAGACGTCTTCATGACAAAGTTGAACAGTTGCTCGAGCAACTGGTGTTTGATGCTGAGTTATTTACGATTGAGGACTATCACATTAAAATTATTGAGGAGTACTTGGAGTTCTTCTCCTATGGTTTATCTATTTTACTAAAAGAGGATGAGGGCATTTTTTGGCTAGAGGAAAATAGTACGACAAGTAGTTTGGTTATTATGCCTCGTTTAGTCGAAGATGTCTTGAAAAAGGAAGTATTTTCACAGGAATTGCCATTTGTTTTTTCATCAGCAACGTTATCACAGGGCGGAGACTTTTCCTACCTTGCTAACAATTTGGGAATTAAAGCATATGATGCTTGTTCAGTGGCATCACCATTTGATTATGCGCATCAGATGGAGATAAACGGCTATATTGAAAAGGATTTACAGGACAAGTGGCAGAAGATTGGTGAACAATTACTTGAAAGTGCTGGCAAGGCATTGGTACTCTTTTCCTCCAGCGAAGAAATGAATCAGTTTCGTCAATGGGCCGCGACGCAAGATTGGCCATTTCAGTTGCTCTATGAAGGAGATCGGGAAATTAGCGAGATGGTTATCCAATTTCAGAAGCATACATCATCTGTCCTTTGTTCCTACAATCTATGGGAAGGACTGGACGTACCTGGTGAAGCTTTATCAACGGTCATTATCTCATCCCTTCCATTTCCACCAAAGGATCCCGTATTTCAGGCGAAGCGAAAAGAAGCAGCGCACCCTGAACAGGAAGTGGATGCACCGTACATGATCCTCCGATTGCGCCAAGGCATTGGACGGCTCATCCGTACAAATGAGGATAAAGGGACAATTCATATTTGGATGACCGAAGCGGAGAAACAAGTATATCAACAAACAATTGAACAAGTATTACCGGTTAAGATGAAGTAGGCACTAAAATATATAAACCAGATCATGGCAGCAACTATGCTTTGATTTGGTTTTTTTATTACAGTTTGGCGGTAGTAAGACTCCCACTCAATGAAGGTTCATTTGATCATTTAAGAAAAAACGGGAGAAAAAATAAAAAAGAGCAACGAAACTATCCAACCGGGCATAAGTATAATAATATAAGGATAATGACTAAGTTAGGGGGATAAATATGTCGGGGGTTTTTTCAATTATTGCATTTATAGCGATTTTGGGCGTCACGATTATTGCAACGATGGATAGGCTCAAAGAACTAAGTGTATGGCGTAGTATTGGTATTATTTTATCTTTTTTTATGACGATTGCGATCGCTACATTATTGATTTATTTCGGTGGAGATTGGTTTGCGGGATATATCACCAATGGCTTGATGGAAAATATCGTTTTCTTCATCATTGTTGTACTCGTTATCATTTTGCTATCCAGCGGGTTAAATAAAATCATTAAGAAGTTAACCAGAGAGCACCATGAACAGTAGCGGATGCCCCGGTACTGCTCCATGCTGCTTTATACGAATATAAGAACCTTTTAAGGATAGCCGTAAAAGGCGACGAACGCTCTCACCATTAAAGCCTCGCAATAACCCAAGTTTTCTAATAAAGGAATAACGCACAGAGCATGAGCAAAATGGTTACGATACCCGTAATGAGTGGAGATTGATAATTTTGTGGAACCAAACGGGATAATGGCTCCCGATCTCTTTCGGTCATTCGGCTGAAGAAATATTGAAAACTGTAAAAAACAATATCAAAAAAGCGTCCTTTCATTACATAACCAGCCATCGATATCAGGATAAAGATCGTACCAATGACGAAAGATACATTGATATAGGATAAAAGATCAAGGCGTTTGTAAAAGATGAAGGCGCACACGAGCACCGATATTTGAGTTATAACAATCCAGGTTATCGTTTTCTTGAGCATAGGTCAGCATCCTTTATTAAACAATAATATGTGCGAAATGTGGTCGTTCTGATAAAATAGAATAAGGCAAGCTGTTTTATGAAATAACTATTGCCATCCTGTAAGTTCATTGTTATATTATATAATGGAAGCGCATCCAAGTCAGGTATTATATTAACAGTCTAGCATGAAAACTATAATCAGTTCATGTGTTTATTGCAAGTAGTTTCTCTGGTTTTTTTGAATTTTATTCAATAAGAAGTACGTGCATCACATGATTATAAAAAAATCTGGTAATTTTAGGGATAAGGACTTAGGTCTAAAAACGGGGTTAAATGGCTGATCTAGTGCATTAGATACAGAGTGGAAGAGGTGAGAGATTGAAAGATTTGTCCAATTCGAACAGAGAATTTTGTGAAATCGTGCTAAATAGTGATTTACAATTTAGTAAATTATTGTATAATGTATCTTGGGAACTATAAAATAAAAAAGGGTGGTTTAAAGATGAAAAAGTCGAAATATTATCTTTTTATTGTACTAGCTATGACTCTAGTAATGGTACTTTCTGCTTGTGGCGGTTCAGGTTCTGACTCTGATTCAAAATCTGATTCAGATGACAGTAAAAAAGATGCAGATAGTGGCGAAGCTTCAGGTGAACAAGTATTTAACATGATTGAAACGGCAGAGATACCGACTGGTGACCCATCATTAGCAACAGACGCTGCCAGCTTTATTGTTTTTGGACAAACGATGGAAGGCCTATATATTTTAGATGAAAGCGATACACCCGTTCCTGCGATTGCAGATGGCGATCCAGATATAAGTGAAGATGGTAAGGAGTATACATTTAAGTTACGCGAAGATGCGGAATGGTCTAATGGGGACCCCGTTACAGCTAATGACTTTGTCTATTCTTGGCAAAGAGCAGTAGATCCTGATACCGGATCTGAGTATGCTTACATGTTCTCTGGCATCATTGAAAATGCAACAGAAATTATGAATGGGGATAAAGATCCAGAAGATTTAAAAGTGGAAGCTGAAGATGATTTCACTTTAAAAGTGACTTTGGAACAACCTGTTGAATATTTGGATTCATTATTGGCATTCGGTACGTACTTACCATTAAATGAAAAGTTTGTTGAAGAGCAAGGAGACAAATTTGGAACGAATAGTGACACCATGTTAGCAAACGGTCCATTTGTACTAACAGACTGGGACGGCAGTGGTTTAACTTGGAAATATGAGAGAAACGATAACTATTATGATAAAGATAACGTTGCTTTAGACGAAGTAAATGTACAAGTATCTAAAGAACCAAGTACAGCAGTTAACTTATTTGAAACAGATAAGGCAGATCGTACAGCTGCATTAAGTGCTGAATATGCACAACAATATCAAAATGATGAGAATGCTTCTACATTTGAAGAAGGTAGCTCATGGTATCTGAAGTTCAATCAGGAACGGGATGGCAAAGATACACCGCTAGCAAATGAGAATATCCGTAAAGCAATAGCAATGGCTTTTGATAAACAAGCATATACAGATACAGTTTTAGCAAATGGTTCTGTTCCTACTGGTGGTTTAGTACCGAGAGGATTAGCAACCAATCCAGAAACAGATGAGGACTTCCGTGAAGAAAGTGGAGACCTGATGGGAACTGATTTGGATAAGGCTAAAGAGTACTGGGAAAAAGGTTTAGAAGAATTAGGAGAAAAGGAAATTACGCTTGATTATTTGAGTGATGATACAGAAAACGCTAAGAAAACAAGTGAGTACTTCCAAAACCAATTAGAAACAAATCTTGACGGATTGAAACTTGAATTAAAGAACGTACCGTTTAAAGTGCGTTTGCAGGATACTACTAAACAAGACTATGACATTGTCATGCATGGTTGGGGACCAGATTATCTGGATCCAATGACATTCCTTGATTTATTTGTTACAGATGGAACGAATAATGAAACGAGTTACTCAAATAAAGACTATGATAAACTGATCGATGATGCTAAGGTGAAATATGCCAATGACCCTGAAAAACGTTGGGAAGCAATGTTAGAAGCTGAAAAACTTTTAATTGAAGAAGATACAGTAATTGCACCTATTTATCAACGAGGTAGATTGGTTCTTATCAAACCAACTGTTAAAGGTCTTGAAGAACATTTATTTGGACCTGACTATTCATTGAAAAACGTTTATATGGAAAATTAATTTTGCTACGAAGTTAACTGCAACAGGTGAATGAAAAGAGAGTATTCCATAAAAATACTCTCTTTTCTCCATGTATACACCCTTTTTATTAGAAAATTTATATTTATTAGCATATAGGAGGAAACACCGATGGCGAAGTATCTCATAAAGCGTGTAATTTATTTGGTTATTACGCTGTTTATTATAACTTCATTGACATTTTTTCTAATGAAGTTCTTGCCTGGTAGCCCATTCCAAAATGAAGAAAAACTATCTGAAGAACAACGTGTGATTTTAGATGAGAAATATGGGTTAGATGAGCCAATTCCTGTGCAATATGCCAAGTATATGGTGAATATTGTTAAAGGTGATTTGGGTGTATCATTTCAGTTTGATAATCAGCCTGTTACAGATCTTTTAATAAAACGGATGGGTCCATCATTACAGCTTGGTTTCCAGGCGATGTTTATCGGAACACTTATTGGTATATTACTTGGTGTTCTGGCTGCTATGTTTCAGAATACATGGATCGATTACGGAAGTACGTTTTTAGCTGTATTAGGAAAATCGATTCCATCATTTGTGTTTGCCGCACTCTTGCAATATGTAATCGGGGTTAAGCTTGAATTGCTTCCCGTTGCTGCTTGGGACGGGTTTGCCTCATCTATTATGCCGACGATTGCCTTAGCTATTTTTCCAGTTGCAACAGCCGCTCGTTTTATGAGAACAGAGCTAATTGAGGTTTTTGGCTCAGATTATATTACATTGGCGAAAGCAAAAGGGAATTCAAGAATGGAAGTGTCCTTCAAACATGCTATCCGCAATGGGTTAATTCCTCTTGTAACAGTACTTGGACCTATGGCTGTGGGACTGATGACGGGATCTATGGTCGTGGAACAAATATTTTCGATTCCGGGAATCGGCGAACAGTTTGTAAAATCGATTCAAACAAATGATTTTCCAATTATCATGGGGACAACCATATTCTTTGCTTTCCTACTGACGGTAATTATTTTAATCGTAGATATACTATATGGAATTATTGATCCAAGGATTCGCTTGCAAGGAGGGGATAAATCATGACAAATGCTCCAGATAAAATTGAAAAGCATCGATTTGAGCCCGCTCCAAAGGATCATTTTGACAATGAGAAGATTGAGAAGCCGCAGCTTTCGTTTGCAAAGGATGCATGGCTTCGGGTTCGGAAAAATAAAGCTGCGCTCGTTTCTGCAGTCGTTTTGTTTCTTGTTATCGTGATGGCGATTATTGGACCACACATTACAAAATTTGATCCCTATGCACAAGATGTTACCAAAGGGAATCTTCCACCTCGGGTCCCACTCTTAGAAGATATTGGGATATTTGATGGCAGTCAAAAAATTGGTGGTGTTGAAACAAATAAATATGAAGATCTAGGTTTAGAAGAATACTATTGGTTTGGAACAGATAGCCTGGGGCGTGATTTGTTTTCACGTGTCTGGTTAGGAACAAGGGTGTCATTATATATAGCGCTCTTAGCAGCAGTAATTGACATGGCTGTTGGTGTCGCCTACGGATTAATTTCCGGTTTTAAAGGTGGTAGAGTGGATAATGTGATGCAGCGTATATTGGAAGTTATATCTGGTATCCCCAACTTAATCGTCGTTATTTTGATGTTATTAATAATGAAACCGGGCATCCTATCGATTACAATAGCCATGGTAATAACCGGTTGGGTTGGCATGGCCAGGGTTGTACGGGGGCAAGTGCTGAAGTTAAGGGATCAAGAATATGTACTTGCTTCGAGGACGCTGGGAGCGAAAAGCGATAGATTATTAATCAAACATTTATTACCCAATTTATCCGGGGTTATTATTATAAACACGATGTTCACGATTCCTAGCGCCATCTTTTTTGAAGCATTCCTAAGTTTTATCGGGATTGGGTTGCAGGCGCCGAGAGCATCACTTGGTACACTGATTGAGGATGGTTATAAAACGTTTCAATTTTTACCTCATTTAATGGTTATTCCGTGTATTGTTATTTGTATTATCCTAATAGCTAGTAATTTAATTGGAGATGGACTTCGTGACGCATTTGATCCTAAAATGCGTGATTAATAAGTGAGGTGAAGCTACATGAAAAAGATATTGGAAGTTGCAGATCTTAATATTTCCTTTCATACATTTGCAGGTGAAGTGCAAGCCATCCGTGGTGTAGACTTTGATTTATATGAAGGAGAAACACTTGCCATTGTAGGAGAATCCGGTTCGGGTAAATCGGTAACAACCAAGTCGATCATGCGACTGTTACCGACAGGCAATTCGGAAATAAAAAAGGGGAAAATCCTTTTTGAAGATAAAGATATTGCGAAAGCATCAGAAAAGCAAATGCAAAAAATTCGCGGAAAAGATATTTCAATGATCTTTCAGGATCCCATGACTTCATTAAACCCGACGATGACAGTTGGAAAACAAATTATGGAGCCACTATTAAAGCATCAGCATCTAAGCAAAAGTAAAGCAAAGGAACGGGCATTACATCTACTTGAATTAGTGGGGATCCCCAATCCGAAAGAGCGTTTAAAACAATACCCGCACCAATTTTCAGGTGGAATGAGGCAACGGGTTGTGATTGCTATTGCACTCGCCTGTGCTCCAAAAATATTGATTGCAGATGAGCCTACAACGGCACTTGATGTTACAATTCAAGGTCAAATATTAGACTTAATGAAGGACCTGCAAAAGCAAATAGAAACATCGATTATTTTTATCACACATGATTTAGGAGTCGTTGCGAATGTTGCTGATCGTGTAGCGGTCATGTATGGTGGTAAAATTGTAGAGATTGGAACAGTGGACGAGATATTCTATAATCCACAACACCCCTATACATGGGGACTAATTAGTTCTATGCCTAGTTTAGATTCGAAGGATGAGGAATTATATGTAATCCCTGGTACACCGCCAGATTTACTGCATCCTCCCAAGGGTGATGCATTTGCCCCACGAAACCATTATGCGATGAAAATAGACCTGGAAGAAGATCCGCCAATGTTTAAGGTTTCGGATACCCATTTTGCTGCTACATGGCTGTTGCATCCCGATGCACCTGAAGTAGAACCGCCTGTTGCAGTTCAAGAAAGAATGGCTAAATTTCAAGCGAAACAAGCGGCTTCTTTAAAGGGGGAAAAGTGAAGTGGCGGAATTAGAAAAGTTGTTAGAGGTTAAACACCTTAAGCGGCACTTTAATGCTGGCAAACCTAGTGAAGTCCGAGCTGTAGATGACATCACGTTTGATATATATAAAGGGGAAACATTGGGACTTGTTGGTGAATCAGGTTGTGGAAAGTCAACAACTGGAAGAACCATCATCCGTCTATATGATGCAACAGATGGGGAAGTGCTTTATAGAGGTGAAAGTGTCCATGGGAAAAAATCAAAATCGGAATTGAAGAAATTCAACCGCAAAATGCAAATGATTTTCCAGGACCCATATGCATCGTTAAATCCAAGAATGAAGGTATCGGATGTGATTGCTGAAGGTATCGATATTCATCGTCTCGCCAAGTCGCCAAAAGAGCGGATGGAAAGGGTTTATTCGCTTTTGGAGACAGTGGGGTTGAATCGTGAACACGCGAATCGTTTTCCGCATGAGTTCTCTGGGGGACAAAGACAAAGGATAGGTATTGCTCGTGCACTAGCAGTAGAACCGGAATTTATTATAGCGGATGAACCAATTTCAGCCTTGGATGTATCTATTCAAGCGCAGGTAGTCAACTTGCTTAGAAAACTGCAGAAGGAAAAAGGGTTAACGTATTTATTTATTGCCCATGATTTATCAATGGTTAAATATATAAGCGATCGAATTGGTGTAATGTACTTCGGAAGATTAGTGGAACTTGCGCCGGCTGAGGATTTGTATCGTAATCCGATGCACCCATACACGCAGTCATTGCTATCTGCAATTCCGTTACCGGACCCAGATTATGAACGAACCCGCGTCCGACAATCCTATGACCCTGATGCACATAAATACGCGCAGGGAGAAGAAGTGAAAATGCGCGAAGTTGCCCCAGGACACTTTGTAAACTGTTCGAAAAAAGAGTTTAAACAATTCCAGGAAAAATATAAAAAATGAATAGAAAACAGCGTGGTATCCTTTATGATCCACGCTGTTTTTGTTGCTATTGATATAAACCGGGGCGTAACATACCGCTTCGGAAATACACTACGCGCATCCTAGGGCTCGCGCTGAGCCTTCAACGTACAGGATGTGCTAGTGCAGACGTTGCCCCAGGACTGGCGTACTTAGTCTGCCTCGCTCGCAAAGAACGCTCACTGTGGGGTCTCATCGTCTTCGCTTTCCCGCAGGAGTCTACGTGTATTTCCTTCGCTGATATATGCCTTGGGACTTGCAACTTTATCATATTTATTCATTGCTTGATTAAACAATTGCTACTTCCTTTTATGAATGAGCTGAATGAAATGACAAAGCATTTTTCGCAATTAGCTTTACTAGTCCGGATGAGTGGAGAGAGGTGACTCCTGTGGGAACAAAGGTTTTCAGTGGGACGAGTAATCGCAGTCCCAGCACGAGACTGAAGACACCAAAGAGTTGTTGGTGATGAAGGCCGACTAAAATCGTCCAGCTCATAGGCAGGCAAGCTAATTACGTCCTTTTCGGCCAACGCTTGCAGACCTCTTGTTGAGGCCGTGCCCGCGGAAAGCATCGCCCAGAGCGATCCCGGACGGCGCAAAAGCACACGTTTTGGAAACACCTCGGTGTTACCTCGCAGTTTATACTTGCTTTTAAGATTCATTACCTAGAAAAAACAATAATCTACTAGAGAGCAGCCTTGTTGTATAATAAAAGTAGTGAAGTATTATTTTCATTAAAGGAGCCTAATTATGCAAAAATTTACACTGGGACCATTATTGGATGTAGTTGGAGAGCTTTTTTCCGACGAAATATCGATTGCTGTGTCCAATACAACAGAATATATTTATTACCGACCGAGTAAACGAGTGGACTTGAAAATAAGCTCAGGGGATCCGATTAAAGCAGGAACAATGGCTTATAAGGCCATGCTGACAGATCAAAAGATGTCCGAATTTATCAATCGGGAAGTATTTGGTGTTCCTTATCACGGTATGGCAGTGCCTTTCCACAATGATGGGGAGCTTGCAGGTTGTGTTACCGCAATTTATCCGACATTCACGGAAGGAAAATCCGTCGTAACAGTCAAATCTGCTGATGGGTGGAAACCCATTCCATTTCAAGATGTCATCTACTTGGAAGTAAAAGAGAGGAAAACATATGTCAGGGCAGACGGCTTTTCGGGCACCCATAACAATCCCCTGCAGGAGTTCGAGTATACGTTGCCAAGGGAGTCATTTATTCGTTGTCATCGCTCCTTTATCGTGAATGTAAATCATATTAAGGATATTCACCCAGATACTCACTCTACTTTTGTTTTGGCAATGGATAATGGTGATCAAATTCCTGTTAGTCAATCGTATGCCAGTTATTTTCGGAAAATGTTGGATTTCTAACAGCTATTTTCTGTTCGGTGCATTCGTTTTCATGCTTCGTGCAGGATTTATCTATTTCCGTCAAAAATTCCCAATTCAATATCTGAATAAGTTAGAATAGTTTTAAAGGTTATGAAAGAGGGATTATATATGAAGAAAGTTTATGATCGTATAAAAGATCCTCGCCTACATGATCGCGTCGTTTCCGCAGAGGAAGCTGCATCATGGATTCAAGATGGCATGACATTGGGGTTAAGTGGTTTTACACGTGCCGGAGATGTGAAAGCGGTCCCAACAGCACTGATAAAGCGGGCAGCGGGGGAGACATTTAAGGTAAATGTTTTCACAGGTGCATCGTTGGGATCGGATATTGACAAAATGTTTGCTGAGGCTGGAATAGTTAGTAAGCGCTTGCCGTTCCAGGCGGATGCAACCATGCGTAAGAAAATAAATGAAGGCGAGCATTTATTTGTTGACCATCACTTATCACACACTGCTGAACTATTAAGGGGCGAAGTGATTAATAGAATCGATTACGCTATTTTGGAAGCGATTTCTATCACGGATGATGGCATGATTATTCCAACAACATCGATTGGAAATTCATTGTCATTTGCTGAAAACGCAAAGGGAATTATTATTGAAATAAATATGGCACAGTCCGAACTATTGGAAGGACTTCACGATTTGTATAATCCTGGCAAGCAAGGGGAACGTGATCCGATTCCATTGACAAAGGTAGCTGATCGAATTGGGACAAAAGGAATCCCTGTGGACTGGAATAAGGTGAAGGGGATTGTTTTTACCGATCAACTGGATTCTCCCTCCACGATTGTAGAGCCAGATCATGAAACAGAAGTGATGGCCCAGCATCTGCTGGAATTTTTCCATAAAGAAATTGAAGCAGGACGATTAACGGAAAGTCTGGCACCATTACAATCAGGAATTGGATCGGTTGCCAATGCGGTGCTACATGGCATGATTGATTCAGAGTTTAAGGATCTGGAAGTTTATTCAGAAGTATTGCAGGATGCTGTGTTTGATTTAATTGATGCAGGCAAAATTAGCTTTGCTTCCTGTTGTTCCATTACGTTATCTGAGCAGAAGATGAAACAAGTATTTGCTGATTTTGAAAAATACCGGGATAAATTGATCATGCGACCACAAGAAATATCCAATCATCCAGAAATTATCCGCAGACTTGGTTTGATTTCTATTAATACAGCATTAGAGTTTGATATTTATGGAAACGTTAATTCTACACATGTTACAGGGACAAAGATGATGAATGGAATCGGCGGATCTGGTGACTTTGCCCGTAATGCACGTTTGGCAATTTTCGTTACTAAATCTATCGCTAAGGATGGAGATATATCCAGTATTGTTCCATTTGCTTCACATGTAGACCATACAGAGCATGATGTAGACGTTGTAGTGACGGAGCAAGGTTATGCAGATCTAAGGGGGTTAGCCCCGAGGGAACGTGTGCTGTTGATTATTGAGAACTGTGCACATCCGATGTATCGGGAACAACTGTGGGAATACTATAATGAAGCATTAGAGCGGGGTGGACAGACACCACATGTCCTGGAAAAGGCATTGTCATGGCATACGAATTTTTCCAAAGATGGAACGATGAGACAATTGGTGGAAAAGGTTTAACGAAAGAAGCGCGTTCAAAATTAAATAGATTAAAAAGGCACATGAGCATCCATGCTTATGTGTCTTTTCGTTTGGACTGTTTTTCCGTTTAGCAGGGAATACGTTCAGTAATTAAAAAAGTTTAATATATTATTCTATAAATATTGAATAATATATTCTATATGTGTAGAATAAATGGTAATGAATGGAGGTTGTTAAGTATGGACGTTTTGAGTACAACAGGTAGAAGGCGTGAAACGTATCAGGTTGAAATAAAGTACTCAACCTTGTGGGAGTGCGCCCTGGGAATTGCGGCAGTTACAAATACTCCTTTATTAGATTCCTTGGAGAAGCCGATAAGTTTTTGGAAAGAAACAAGGGGCTCCTTGCCAGTGGATTTGCGTGAGCACCTGAATTATGTAGAAGAAAATAACACTTGGAAGGCATTGTTACAACTACTACATCAAGAGGACTTTCAAACTTTGGCGGCGTTTATTACTTATATAGAGGAACTTTCTTCCACAGAGCTCAAATTTAACTGTATACCTTTTGTCGGTTATGCGCATCAAACAACGAGAAAAGCTGCAGCATTAGGGAGAGAGGAAGCTATCAAGAAAATGAAGACATTAACAAGTGATAATCCCTTTTTTCCCGATTACATCGCGTTTGTTTGTAATGTAGACGTACATCAGCTTAAACATCATCTTATTACAATCATGTCACGATGGTATGAAAATGTAATTAAACCGTCGTTAGATCAATTTAATAACATGCTGCAAGCAGATGTTGAAGCAAAAATGCATATGAAAGGGAAGATGAATCCTGAAGAATTTGTTGAATGGGCAACAGCAGGCGTGTCTTACAGTCCTGAGCCTAGTGTACATAAGGTACTTTTGATTCCGCATTATATTTATCGGCCGTGGAATATCGTCGCAGATATGGAAGGAACAAAGGTATTCTATTATCCGATTTCAAATGAAAGTATTTCACCTCAAGATAAATACCTGCCAAGTAACTTTTTAGTGCTAAAACATAAAGCACTAGGTGATGAGGTGAGACTAAGAATTGTTAAGTTACTGTCTGAAAGAGATCGAACACTTCAAGAAATAACAGAAAAATTATCGGTGGGAAAGTCAACAATTCATCACCATTTGAAGATTTTGAGATCGGCACAACTCGTCGAAATTACAGATGCCGTGTATGTATTGAAAAAGAATTCAATTGAATCATTAGCAAAAGAAATAGATTTATATTTGCAACAATGAATCCACAGATAATCATGAATAGAATTGGGTGACTTCATGGGTATATTGAAAAATAGATCTTTTACCTTTATCTGGATGGGTAACGCTATCTCGGAATTAGGCGGAGCCTTTGGAACTTTTTGTAACGCGCTTTTGATATACGAAATCACAGGTTCTACAATGGCTTTAAGCAGTATGTGGCTATTATACTTTATCCCTTCACTTGTTTTACAATTGTTTATCGGCCCTTATATTGATCGATGGAGTCGGAAATGGGTGATGATATTTGCACTGTGGAGCCGCGGACTGGTTTTTCTTATCCCGTTGGGAGCTGTTGTTATGGGGCAAATAGAGCCATGGCATATTTACGCAGCCCAATTAACCGTGGGTTTAATTACACCGCTGTATGTCCCTGCAAATCAAGCGATTTTACCTACGATTGTTGAAAAGGAACAATTACGTACAGCGAACGCCTATATTGATGGAACAGTTCGACTGATGACCTTTATGGCGCCAATTATTGCCGGCATTGTAATAGAATACATTGGCATTACACTAACATTGACATCCGTATGTGTACTACTTGCGTTAAGTGGCTGTTTATTGCTAATGATTCAGGAAACGAGAAACGTGCATGCTGTTCGGCGTACATGGGTGGAACAATTCGCAGAAGGGATACGTTACTTTTTCAAACAAAGAATGATTGTATGGTTAGGCGTATTTCTGGCCTTTGTTCAATTCGGGGTAGGCGTTACAATGATTATTAACCTGCCATATATAATGAATGTGCTAAATGGGAATTATGCCATGTATGGCTATTTTATGGCATCCTTCCCATTGGGTTATGTGATGGGTTCGATACTTGTGGGAAAAGTAACATATCGAAGCAAAAGGATTCTAATGTTAGGTTCGCTTGTAATAGGGGGACTTACCTTTATCGTATTGGGATTTAACCAGTGGATTATATTGGCCCTTGTTATGGAAGCAATTGGAGGAATAGCTATGGCCTTCTTTAACGTACATAATACAACGATTTGTCAGCAAACGGTGCCCAACCATTTAATGGGAAACGTTTTCTCTGTTCGTTTATTGATTATTCGGGGTGCATTGCCATTAGGTGTATTCGTTGGCGGAACGTTGAGCGAACTGTGGGGTGTAAGGCTTTTATATATACTTATAGGTGTCATTATTTGTACGGTTTCATTGTTGGGTATTATCCTTCCTTATTTTAGATTCATTGATCAGCAAACAATGTTTCCTGAATCTTAATCCAGCACCAATTATCAATAATAATTAAAAACACATGAGCTTTTTTATGCTCATGTGTTTTGTTATAAGGTGAAGGGTTCTTTTTTTAGCAATTCTATAAAGTGGGCCAATATCTTTGCTGTTAATCCCCAAATTGCTTTTCCATCATACTGATAAAATATTTCATCTATTTGATGCATTCGCCACTTATAATTTTCTCCGCCATGAATTAATTCATAAGGAAAATCCGCTTCAGGTATAACCTGTAAATCAACTTTATATTTGTTGGGCTTTGTTTGAAGAAAATAGGTGAGCGGTACAGTAAAGACCTCATCGACCTCAGATGCGTTTGGTGAAACCTGATCCACATTAGAAATCCTGCCGATAAAAGGATAAACGATCCGCCCGGAATCAGAAACCAAATAATCAAGTGGAATAACTTCACTTATGTCCGCTTCGCTTATTCCCAACTCCTCAGAAGTTTCTCGGATAGCTGCATGCTTTTCGTCTGGATCTTCTTGATCCACTTTCCCACCTGGAAAACAAATATCCCCTGGCTGACTTCGCATATGCTTTGATCTAACCTCAAATAAAATGTGCGTTTCCTTATTAACTTCAATTAGTGGAAGCAGGATAGCATATTTTCGGTATTTTTCATAGTCAAGAATAGTAGGCTGTCGGTCTTTTAACATTGTAATGATATCCGATGCATTCATCTTATCACCCCCATATCACAAAATATATGCATGGTTCCATGTTTCTAGTATACAAGTTTCCACTGTTGAAAGACCAATAATTGAAACAAATAGACTATAGACTTATATAACTCCCCTTAATTTCTGGCATCATTAGAAATAGGGAAATTTAGGGGTGTACAGACTGCGAAATTTGTTGCATGATAGGGGTATTAATCGAATATTAGGTCATTGCACCTATTTTACATAAAGTTATCAATTAGTTATCTGGGGGGATGCGCTAATGAAACAACATAAACATTTAAATCGCAAAGGGAAAATAACACTATCTATTATCGCTGTATTTATACTGTCATTCTTCTTTCTGCGTTTAGCTAGTATCGATAAAACAGCCGCTTCTGGGGAGAAGATAGAATCTGTTTCGGCAGAACAACTTTCCCTTTCATTTGAAACCAAAAAGGCATTTTCTGACTCTGATCTCCATCAGTCTTTCCAAGAAAAGGAAAGGCAAGCAAAGCAAAAGGCTCAGGAAAAACAACGTAAAGCAGAACAAAAAGATAAAGCCATTTACTTAACATTCGATGATGGGCCATCACCCGAAGCTGGTGAATTGCTCGATATATTGGATCAATACAATGCCAAAGCAACTTTTTTCATGCTTGGTCCACAGATACAAAGCCGTCCAGAGATTGTTGAAAGAATGGTGAATGAAGGATTTGGGCTTGGTTTACATGGAATCACACATGATAAAGACCAAATATACCGTTCGACGGAAGCGCCTACAGAGGAAATGAGCGACGACCAGGAGATTGTGCAGGATGTGAGTGGTGTTTACACGGAACTTGTTCGCCTACCTTATGGCAGTATCCCTTATTTGACGGAAGAAATGAGGGGATCATTGAATCAGCAGAACTTTAAAATATGGGATTGGAATGTGGACAGCCGGGACTGGGAGTTGAAGGACCAACGATTTATCGATCATACTATTCAGGAAATCGAAAATGTAAAGCAAGCGGGCGAAACCCCGGTAGTATTGCTTCATGATAAACCGGAGACGATTCGACATTTGCCTAAATTATTAACCTATCTTCAGCAGGAAGGTTACCAAACAGAAACAGTCACAAATAAAATGGCGCCTTTAACATTTGAATGTGAAGGCCGCTGCCATCCTATCAATGGGTAAATAAGATCGGGGGATGAACATGATTAAAAACTGGAAGTTATTCATTTGTTTGATGATGTTGTTTCTGATACTGCTTAGCGGTTGTCATCACGACCAAAAACAAGCGGAGAACATTTATACAGATCTGGAAAAGGCAGCGGACCAGGAAAAGGTTTTTGCGGATAAGCAACAAGCCTTAAAGGAAACAGGTGAGGAAGAACAGACTATCTATCAAAAAATCATGGATATTGATACGGATCATGTAGAGCAATTAAAGCAGCACATAGGAGCTGCACAAAAAAACAACGAACAACAAAAGCAGTTATTGGAAGAAATTGATGCAGGTTTGAACGATGCTTATCAGCTCTCTCTACCCACTAAAAAGGTTGCAGAGGAGATTAGGGATACGGAACAACAAAAGCTCGCGATAGAAACTGTAGAATTAATGGATAAACGATATGAGCTGTTTGAGTCCTATTACAAAGATTTTGAGGATAGTCTAAAAGAAAGTAAGGAATTCTATGGACAGCTGCAAAAAGAAGATAGGGATACCGAGGCACTTGATAAACAAATTAAGAAAATAAATAAGCGCTATCGTAAAATGGAAGAACAACAAGACGAATTTAACCGCTGCACGGAACAATATAACGAAACGAAAAGTAAATACTATCAAGCAGCAGGACTTACGAAGCATACATAGAGTGAAAATTCATCTCAGTGGGAGTTTCGACGCACAGGATATGCTAGTGAAGACATTGCGACAATGCTTTTCGATGGGACGAGGAACGACAGTACCGTAGTCCCAGAACGTCGCGATTTTAGTCTTTGTTCCAAGTAAAGAAAGTATTAACGAAAGGGGATATCTAAGACTCGTCGCTTCAGAAATATACTACGCTTTCCATGGGCTTGCGCTCAGCCTCCTCGAAAAAGAAGTACACTTTTTCTGCGGGGTCTTCCCACTGCGCTTTCCCGTAGGAGTCTACGTATATTTCTTCCGCTGGTGATAGTTGGTTCTTGACGGTATATGGATAAAAAGGAAATCAAGGAGAAAACCTCCCACTCTTTTCTTTTTAGAGAAGAAAGCTAACCTTAGATTACCATGTGATGGAAGCGGAAGGTAGTCGACTCCGGCGGGAAAAGCAACAAGTCTTTATGGTGGGACGAGTTAGCGCAGTCCCAGCTGAAAATCCCGCAGGAAGCATTGATGAAGGTCGACTAAAACCGCCCTTTGTGGGCAACGTCGACATACCCCTTGCCGGGGCACCCGCGGAAAGCGACTACCTGGAGCTGACATCTTACTTGATGGAAGATCCCAATGGGAGTTTTACTGCCCGCCAAACTGCGATAAAGTTTCAAAAAAATAGGAGACATATAAGAACAATGTCGAATTTACAGTTGTATCATTCTGTGTGATAATAAAAGAATAAAACTGCTGTTGAGAAGAGAGGAAACTTTCCATGGAACTTTTATTTTCTGGTAAAACAAAAGATGTTTATGCACTTGAAGACGGAAATTACATGCTGAAATTTAAAGATGATGTGACTGGAGAAGATGGCGTATTCGATCCTGGCGCAAACACAGTTGGTCTTACAATAGAGGGTGCTGGCCAGGCTGGGCTGAAGCTGACTAAATTCTTTTTCGAAACATTAAAGGAAAAAGGTGTTCCAACACATTATATTGATGCCAATGTGGAGGAGACGACGATGACTGTTGTTCCGGCAACTGTTTTTGGAGAAGGTCTAGAAGTGATTTGCCGTTACAGGGCGGTTGGCAGTTTTCTAAGACGCTACGGTAAATATGCAAAAGAAGGACAGGACTTGAACGCATTTGTTGAAGTAACCTTGAAGGACGACGAGCGGCAAGATCCGCCAATCAGTGAAGACGCACTTCAAATGTTAGGTATTTTAACAAACGAGGAATATGGAACGTTAAAAACGTTGACACAAAAAATCTCTCATATTGTCAAGTCAGAATTGGCGAAGAAAAACATTGAACTTTATGATATAAAATTGGAATTTGGCAGAGATGCAAACAACCAAATCGTGCTCATTGATGAAATATCTGGTGGCAATATGCGTGCATATAAGGATGGAAAGTATATCGAACCATTACAATTAGAAAAAATGATGACTGCAAAATAGAAATTATTTAAAGAGGTGCTAAGCGAATTGATCGCTTAGCACCTCTGTTTTTTGGTAGATAGAAAGTGTAAACTTACCTACTATATAAGTGCAACTGAGGCACTCGCTATTAAGCGAATGCCTTAGTTTTTTAAGGACATCAAAGTTTGTGAAGTGGGTGCGATACATGACAAGTGTCATGTCCCATCCTTGACGATTATGACTTATAACATGTTGGGGTTTTGCTTATAATAAAGTTATCAATATAAAAATAAACGATGGAACACTTATTATAGGAGGAAATTATGAGTAAACAAAAACAAGCACAATTAAGAAAAAGTGTTGCTCCATTTGCAGCTTCTAATACAAAATCAAGTATCTTTCAGTTAGTAAATACGATTGTACCTTTTTTCTTACTTTGGTTTCTGGCATACCAAAGCTTGTCCGTTTCTATCTGGTTATCGCTTGCACTATCCGTTGTCACAGCAGGATTTGTTGTTCGTACGTTCATTATTTTCCACGATTGTACACACATGTCCTTTTTTAAGAATAAGAAAGCGACTCGGATTGTTGGTACAATTACAGGGATTATAACCCATTTTCCTTTTGAAAAATGGAAACGTGATCACGCAATTCATCATGCAACAAGCAGTAATTTAGATAAGCGTGGTACTGGCGATGTTTGGGTCATGACCGTAGAAGAGTATCGGGAAGCATCCTTTTGGGGGAGACTTGCCTACCGTCTTTACCGCAACCCGATTGTGCTGTTTGGGTTAGGTCCGATTTATCTGTTTCTTGTTTCGAATCGATTTAATCGAAAAGGTCCAAAAAGGAAAGAACGCTGGAATACGTATTTAATTAACTTTTCTATTGCTGCTATTTATGCCCTGCTAATTTGGGCGATTGGCTGGCAGGCATTTCTCCTTGTACAAGTGCCGATATTATTTGTATCAGGATCGCTAGGTATTTGGTTGTTTTACGTACAGCATCAATTCGAGGATTCCTATTTTGAAAATGAATCCGAGTGGGATTACGTGAAAGCTGCTGTGGACGGGAGTTCCTATTATAAGTTACCAAAAGTGATAGAGTGGTTAACCGGTAGTATTGGATACCATCATGTCCATCATTTAAGTCCAAGGGTGCCAAATTATAACTTGGAAAAAGCACATGAATCCACGCCACCATTGCAACAGGCAACAACAATCACGCTTGCTTCCAGTTTAAAGTCAATCCGCTTTCGGTTATATGATGAAGCGAGCAAAACGTTTGTTAGTTTTCGTGATGTGAAAGAACTGCTGAAAAAGCCGACATCCCAAGTAACTGTGAAGTCGAGTAAACCGAGCTTTCAAGAAAAATAAATATAGGTAGAAAAATCAAGAATACTACTTGGTTCTTATGGATTCTCCGTCAAGTGAGATGTTTGCTCCAGGTAGTCGCTTTCCGCGGGCAACACTTCAGCTTCCTCGAAAGCAAAGAACGCTTTCTGTGGGATCTTCAGTTGTTGCTTTTCCCGCAGGAGTCGATTACCTTCCGCAACCATCCATGATAATCTAAGGTAACCTTTCTTCTCTAAAAAGGAGAAAGCGGTGATTTACCCTTGTTTATCTTTTTATCATAGAAGGGTAGATAACTATCAAAACCAACGATCGCCAGAGCGGAAGAAATATACGTAGACTCCTGCAGGAAAAGCGTAGTCGCTGAGACCCCACAAGAAAAGTGGGCTTCTTTTCTGAGGAGGCTCAGTGCAAGCCTGCGGAAAGCGTAGTATATTTCTGTAGCGACAAGGACTAGATAATGCGCCCTTCGTTTATATTTTCTTAACTGCTAACATTGCCCTTCAGCTTTTGACTGAAGGGCTTTTATCATTACGCAGTGGTGCGTTATTTTGTTATACTGAGGTGGATAGATAGCAAAGTCGGATCACGCAGGTGTTGATGATGGGATAACACTGTATAAGGAGGAATTACATATGCAAAATTGGTTTCATATATTCCCGAAGAATACCGGGCTTAGTCTCTTTGCCTGGATTGCTTTTTGTGTTCTTCCTTTTTATTTTATATTTCGTTCCAACACAATGGCTGAAGTTATCATTGGTATTTTAATGATTATGATATTTTTTACCGTTTATAGAGTCTCCTTTATTTCCAAAGGGTGGACCGTATATGTATCCGTAGGCATTCAAATAGCGATCAATATTGGAATGACGTTGTATTTTGGCTATGTATATTTTGCGTTGTTTTTAACATTCTTCATCGGCAATATTCAAAATAAAGCTGGCTTTATTACGTTATATATTGTGCACCTCGTTACAACCATCGCCGCAGTAATTGCAGGATTTTTCATACAAAGTCAGATCTTTTATTCGCAAATTCCCTTTATTTTACTTAGCGTATTAGGTGTCATACTTATTCCTGTCAATTTGTATAATCGTAATAAACAGGAGGAACTGGAAGGGCAACTGGAGGATGCAAATAAAAAGATATCCCGGTTAACTGTAATGGAGGAACGGGAGCGTATTGCGCGTGATTTACACGATACATTAGGGCAAAAGCTTTCTCTTATCGGTTTGAAGAGTGATTTGGCAGGAAAATTAATAGAGCGAAATCCGGAATTGGCCAAAATAGAAATTAATGATATTCATCAGACAGCCAGAACAGCTTTAAAAGAAGTGCGAGAAATGATATCCAATATGAAAAATGCCAGACTTAAAGAAGAAATTATTCGTGTAGAGCAAGTGGTTATAGCGGCACAAATGGAATTCCATTTAAAAGGGGACCCGGATCTTATGGGGACGCCGCTGCTGGTTGAAAATGTATTGAGCATGTGCTTGAAGGAAGCTGTTACAAATGTTGTTAAACATAGTCAGGCCACGTGTTGTACGATTGATGTCATACAATCGCCGAGTAAAGTTTTAATTAAAATAGTGGATGACGGCATCGGTTTAGTTGAACACTCCGATTTCATGGAAGGACATGGGATACGGGGGATGAAAGAGCGCCTGGAATTTGTTAATGGCAGTTTATTGATCGATACAGCCAATGGGGGGACAACACTTTGTATACAGGTGCCGAATGTTATTCAGGAGGGGATA
Source organism: Virgibacillus halotolerans (assembly GCF_016908515.1). Lineage (GTDB taxonomy): Bacteria > Bacillota > Bacilli > Bacillales > Amphibacillaceae > Virgibacillus_M > Virgibacillus_M halotolerans. The sequence goes on along the minus strand of NZ_JAFBEA010000007.1, from coordinate 74,002 downwards.
TCATGATCAGTATTGTGATCGCTGAAGATCAGGGGATGCTGCTTGGAGCGCTTGGTTCTTTGCTTAATTTAGAAGATGATATGCAGGTTGTTGGAAAAGCAAAGAATGGGGAAGAAGCATTAGAATTAGTAAATGAGCACGATCCGGATATATGTATCATGGATATAGAAATGCCGGTAAAGAGTGGGTTGGATGCGGCAGAGAAATTGAAAAATAGTAATTGTAAGGTGATTATTTTAACAACCTTTGCCCGAAGCGGCTATTTTGAACGAGCCCGGAAAGCGAATGTGAGTGGCTATCTACTAAAAGACAGTCCAAGTGAGGAATTAGCCAATTCGATTCGGATTATTATGGATGGGCGTCGGATTTATGCGCCGGAGTTAGTGGACATGGCCTATCATGAAGGGACTCCACTTACAGAACGAGAGGAACAAGTAATTCAATTGATTGCCGATGGAAAGACGACGAAAGAGATTGCAGGTGCATTGTTTATAACAACAGGTACCGTACGTAATTATGTCTCCATCATCTTTGATAAATTAGATGTCAGTAACAGAATTGAAGCCATATCTAAATATAAAGATAATGGTTGGTTTAATTAGTTCACAAATTAGTAACAATTCCATTTTGTCTGGAGACGGATTGATTCCATACTTGTGATTGTACGGGCTGGATTATATAATACAACTATGTTACATGAAAAAAGTAGATAAAAAGGGTGAGATGATGGGTAAACGAATATTTTACTTTCTGCTAACAAACGTATTGGTATTACTTACGATTAGTATTATCTTCTCTATTATCCCAGGGGGCTGGGGTTATATTGATCCAAATGGCAATATTAATTTGATGCAACTGTTAACTTTTAGTGCTGTAATAGGGTTTACAGGTTCATTTATATCGCTTGCTATCTCACGCTGGATGGCAAAGAAAATGATGAATGTCCGTGTGATAGACCCGGACAATCCATCAACGGATTATGAAAGAGTTGTTGTGGAAAAGGTACATCGCCTATCCAGGGCTGCAGGGTTATTGCACATGCCAGAGGTTGGTATTTATGATTCGCCTGAAGTGAATGCATTTGCCACTGGCCCTTCAAGGAAACGCTCTTTAGTCGCTGTTTCCAGTGGGCTATTACAAGGAATGGATGATGACGCTGTCGAGGGTGTGATTGCACATGAAGTGGCACACGTTGCTAATGGGGACATGGTTACAATGACACTGTTGCAAGGAGTCGTTAACACGTTTGTTGTATTCCTGGCTCGTGTTGCTGCATGGATCGCTTCGCGTTTTGTAAAAGAAGAAATGGCACCAATTGTTCACTTTTTGGCGATCATTGTATTCCAAATTGTGTTCTCTGTTCTAGGAAGCTTGGTTGTATTTGCGTACTCCAGGCACCGCGAGTTTCATGCGGATCGTGGTGGGGCAGATATAGCGGGTAAAGATAAGATGAGGCATGCACTTGAATCGTTGAAAGCATATTCAGATCGTGTGAAGGCGAACGATGATACTTCCATTGCCACATTAAAAATAAATGGGAAACGAAAATCCAATATTTTTTCAACACATCCCGATTTAGATGAACGGATTAAGCGTTTAGCTTAATTAGAAAAAAGCTTCTCCAGCGCAATAAATTTTGCTGTTGGAGAAGCTTTTTATGTTAACGCATTATATGAAAGCTGTGCTCGTGCGAGGCACAAATTAACTTTTTTTCAAATTTGGTGGTTCTACCATTTTGCCTGTTACAACATCTTCTGTTATATGAACCTGACATGTTTTACCATGGGCTATAAATTTGAAAATGCCATTGTTGAAGTCTGTTCCGGTCTCTTTATAAAAAATCCCTTCATAAAGATTTTCTTTAGATCTTGTAAAGAAAAGTCTATAGCTATCTTTATCGGGTCGCAAAAAACCGCGTACCCCTTTTTCGTAGGAAGTATCGTCCATCTCTACGCCTTTGAGTGTCCGGTCAATAGAGACGATATGGATATCGATGAATGTCATGGCGCGCAACAGCATATTGGAAAATGACCCCTTCGTAATTTCTTCCCATCTGTTTTGTGGGCTTTGTCCAATAACGATTTGTGTAATATTGTGATTGTGTGCAACCTCTTTAATGGCTCTGACAGATGATCTCTCGCTGTCACGAATAATGAATTCCTCCGCATCCAATTCATCAGCCAGTTCTTCCCATCGTTCGATATAACTGGACTTTTCCGCATCAAATTCATCATGTGGCCGCGTGTCTACAGTTAAAATATATAAAGGGCAGTCCAGCATGTCAGCTAATTTATGGCCTCTCCGGATCAATCGTTCACCATTGGGGCCATAATACACACAAACTAAAATACTTTCATCCATTCTACCTTTTATCTTTTTCATGACAACCATCACCCCATTAATTATTCATAGTATACGTTATTAATTCTTGAATGAAACGTTCTAAAACCTAATCATTCTAACACGATTATGTGTTGAAGTAAAACCCTTTTTGTAAATGCAATAAATTTCCCGTTAAATCGGGGTTTACCAAGCGATTCCCAATGTATAAAAAGGGCTCATTTCGAGTACTATAATCGTTTAGGATACTTGTTATTTTACGCTACATTACAAGCTTTAGGAATGCAGTGTCATGATGTTTCGTGTATAATTACAGAGTATCTGTTTATTTTGGCAGATAAGAAAGTATAACTACTTTCTTACTGTATAAGTGCAACTAAGGTAAACACCGAGTTTTCTAATATTCTTATTACTGACTTGCTATGGCATACATATTATGGCGCTAGAAACCCTATAAGTCAAGGGTTGAAGGTTATTATGCAAGTCTGGTGAGGTTGAATTGGAGGTTTCATTTTGTTAACTATAAACATGGCAATTGCTATTCCATTTATCATTGCCGCGCTTATTCCATTCGTGTATAAAAGATTTACACGTGTCCACATAGGTTGGTTTGTGCTTTTCGTTCCCGCAGTTTTGTTTATAGCACTTGCTCGTTATATTCCGGCCATGGCTAAAGGAAATACATATCTTCGCTCGTTTGATTGGATTCCTTCCTACAATATTAATTTTTCGACTTATTTAGACGGGCTCAGCATGATTTTGGGACTCCTTATTACTGGTGTTGGAACACTTGTAATTCTATACTCTATTTATTATTTATCTACAAATGAATCACTTCACCGCTTTTATCTTTATCTACTGTTGTTTATGGGGAGCATGCTTGGGGTTGTTTTCTCTGATAACATGATGGTGCTATATGTATTCTGGGAATTGACGAGTATTTCATCCTTTCTCTTAATCGCATTTTGGTTCCATCGTAAGAAATCCCGGGAGGGTGCGCAAAAGTCGCTTCTTATTACTGTAAGCGGTGGTTTTGGAATGCTGATTGGTTTTATTATGCTTTATGTAATGACCGGAACGTTTAGTGTTCGTGAAGTTATCGCAACGATTTCAACTTATACAGATCATCAACTGTTTTTACCCGCAATGCTGCTAATTTTACTCGGTGCTTTTACAAAATCAGCACAATTTCCCTTCCATATTTGGTTACCCGACGCAATGGAGGCACCGACGCCTGTTAGTGCTTATCTACATTCAGCTACAATGGTAAAAGCAGGGATCTATTTGGTTGCCCGTTTTACGCCTGTCTTTGGTGGAGACGCAACCTGGTTCTGGCTGGTTAGTGGGGTTGGTTTGTTTACAATGTTTTGGGGGTCATTTACTGCAGTAAGGCAGGTCGATTTAAAAGCATTGCTTGCTTACTCGACGGTTAGTCAATTAGGGCTAATTATGAGTTTATTCGGTATAGGGTCAGCTGCGTATTATTATGACTTTTCCACATCATCCATTATCTATACGCAGGCCACATTTGCTGCGCTTTTCCATTTGATCAATCACTCAACATTTAAAGGTGCCCTGTTTATGATTGTTGGTATCCTTGACTTTGAAACAGGAACGAGGGATCTCCGGCGACTTGGAGGATTAATGGCTATCATGCCTGTATCCTTTACCATTGCCTTAATTGGAAGTTTTTCGATGGCGGGATTACCACCGTTTAATGGTTTTTTAAGTAAGGAGATGTTTTTTGAAGCTGCCCTGAATATCGGTCAGCTTGATATATTTTCATTAAGTACCTGGGGAGTCATTTTTCCGATTATTGCCTGGGTAGGAAGTGTATTTACGTTTGTTTATTGTTTGATCATTGTTTTCCAAACCTTCTTTGGCGAGCGCCACCTTGAACGATTAGAGCGCCCACCGAAGGAAGCCTCGATTGGCATGCTGACAGCCCCTGCTATTCTAGCTTTACTAGTTGTTGGTATTTTCTTTTTCCCTAATCTGATTGGACGTTATTTACTGACACCCGCAATGGCGAGTGTTTATCCACAGCTTGCTTTGGAAGGGAATTTAGGTCAAACGATTTCGGCATGGCACGGATTCAATACAGAATTAATGATGACAATAGGTGTAATCATTGTTGGTGCCTTACTCTATTTATTCCGAAATTATTGGAAAGGTGTCTACAAGCTATTTCCAGCGAGTTGGAGCTTGGATGCACTATATAATTATCTATTGGAACAGTTGGAGGGAAGCGCCTATTCGATTACTAACTTTTATATGACTGGAAGCCTTCGTAATTATTTGGTGTTCATTTATCTTTTCTTTATTGCGTTGGCTGGAGGAACATTTTTATACACCGGGGCGCTATCCATTGATTTATCCGGAGATGCTCCGATTGGTATATATGAAGGATTGATTGTGCTTGTGATGATCATCGCCGCTATTTCTATTCTATTTGCAAAATCGAGATTGACGGCAATAATATTGAATGGTGTATTGGGCTATTCCATTTCTGTTGTTTTTGTACTGCTTCGTGCTCCGGATCTCGCATTGACCCAAATCGGTGTTGAAACGATGACAACCGTATTGTTCCTGCTTTGTTTTAACTTTCTTCCCGATTGGAAAAAAGAGGATGCCCCTAAACGGTCAAAGGCCCTGAATATGGGTATTGCTGTTTCTGTGGGTGTGTTATTTGTATTAATTGCGCTTTCCGTTCAAAATGGCGATTTATTTAACTCTGTTTCAAGCTATTTTGAAAATGCGTATGAACTTGCCGGAGGTAAAAACATTGTTAATACAATTATCGGTGATTTTAGAGCGTTTGATACGATGCTCGAGGTTACTGTACTCCTTATTGCGGGAATCGGAGTTTTCTCACTGGCGAAATTGAAAACGAAGAAGGGAGACCAGAACCTTGAAGAGTAATGATGTTATTTTACAGGCTGTTACAAAAATTGTTGTATTTATTATATTAACATTGGCTGTTTATTTGTTCTTTTCAGGTCACAACAATCCGGGTGGCGGATTTATTGGTGGACTTGTTCTGGCTGCTGCCGTTGTTTTATTAATTCTTGCATTTGATGTAAATACAATGCAGCGGGCGCTCCCCTTCGACTTTAAAGTAGTTGGTGCGCTTGGAGGCTTTATCGTTATTGCGACAGGTTTTGGTTCTCTCCTATTTGATGTTCCATTTTTAACGCAAACGATGGGAGAATTTGATGTACCATTCTTCGGGGAGATGGAATTTTCTACTGTTACAATTTTCGAAGTTGGTGTTGCCTTGGCTGTCGTAGGGGTTGTAGTTACAATTATATTAAGTATTAGTAAGGATGTGTAAACCATGGAAACGTTAATAACCATCCTATCAGGTGTTTTAGTAACGGTTGCTACTTATCTGCTGCTTTCCCAAAATATGATTAGAATAATTCTGGGATCAGCGATCCTTTCCCATGCTGCGAACTTGCTATTAATGGCAATGGGAGGATTTGAAAAGGGAAATGTGCCATTATTGGGGGAAAATGCTTCAGGTTTCACTGACGCATTGCCACAAGCATTGATCCTAACAGCTATTGTGATTAGCTTTGGTGTAACGGCGATCTTTCTTGTGTTGGCATACCGTACGTATGAAGAAAACGGTACAGATAATTTGGAAGCATTGAGAGGTAATAATGATGAATAATATGCTTGTGTTACCTATGGTTATTCCGCTTCTTACCGGTATCTTTCTTATTTTTATCCGCCGTTATATCAAACTGCAAAAATGGATAAGTTTAAGCGCGATGATCGTTAATGCGGGAATTAGCTTCTACATATTAAATCGTATCCAATCAGAAGGTATATTACGGCTTGATTTTGGGGGCTGGACCCCGCCATTTGGCATATTGTTTGTGGCAGATTCATTTTCCGTGTTGCTGGTACTGACCTCAAGTATTGTTACGATCCTTTGCTTGCTTTTTGCCTTTTCATCGATTGGAAAGGCAAAAGAAAACATGTTCTTTTATTCCTTTGTTAATTTTCTTGTAGCCGGTGTTAACGGATCTTTCTTAACTGGTGATTTGTTCAACCTATATGTATTTTTTGAAGTAATGTTACTGGCTTCTTATGTATTAGTTGCATTAGGTGGAGAAAAAAGGCAGTTAAGGGAATCCATAAAATATGTTGCCATAAATATTCTGTCATCCTGGATTTTCCTCGTTGGGATTGCTTACTTATACGGTACAGTCGGTACGTTGAATATGGCACATTTATCCGAACGAATTGCTGAAGTGGGGCAGACACCATTATTAACGGTTATCAGTGTCTTGTTCATGATCGTATTCAGCTTAAAAGCTGGTCTCTTTCTCTACTATTGGCTACCGGGTTCTTATGGTGCTCCACCACCCGCTGTTGCGGCGTTATTTGGCGCATTGTTAACAAAAGTAGGTATCTATGCGATGTTTCGTTTCTTTACACTGATCTTTTACCACGAGCCATCTATAACACATACGATCATCGGTATACTAGCCGGACTCACCATGATCGGGGGGAGTATTGGTGCGGTTGCCTATAAGGATATTAGGCAGGTCGTAACTTATAATGTTGTTATTGCTGTTGGTTTTATTTTCGTAGGATTAGCGGTTGCGACTCCTGCAGCCATCGAGGGTTCTATTTATTATCTAATTCATGACATGATTGTAAAAGCACTCTTATTCTTGTTGGCGGGTACAGTAATCTTGCTTACAGGCACTGGCAGAATGGACAAGATGAGTGGGCTGATTCGAAATTACCCTTCATTAGGTTGGATGTTCTTTATTGTGATGTTGTCCTTAGCAGGAGTTCCTCCACTAAGTGGCTTTATTGGAAAAGTGTTGGTAGGACAAGGAGCCATCGAATCCGGTCATTATGTCTTGCTTACCCTTGCTTTCCTGTCTAGTATATTTGTTTTATATTCCCTGTTAAGGGTCTTCTTGAATTGTTTCTGGGGTGAAACGATAATTAGTGAAGAAGATGAAAGACCATTAAAAAAAGGATGGGTTATCCCGTGTGTCTTGCTTGTTTTGGCAACCATTGGTCTTGGCCTTGGAGCAGAGTCGATTGCTGTTTATGTTAGCGATGCTGCAAATACACTATTGAATCCGGAAATATATATTGATGCTGTCTTAAATGATTGATAGTGAATGCTAATAATAGAGGAGGTGGATTAAATGCCTGCCCAATTTTTAATTAACTTATTTATTGCTTTTTTATGGATGATGTTTGTTGATGAAGATGAATTGAAGTTCTCGACCTTTTTTACCGGCTTTATTGTTGGAGCGCTTATCGTCTTTCTGATGCATCGCTTTTTTGGAGAACAATTTTATTTGCGCCGGTTTTACGCAGTGGTTAAATTAGTGCTGATTTTTAATTCAGAGTTGATCCAGTCCAGTATATTTGTTCTTAAACATATCTTAAGCCCTAAAATTCATATTCAACCGGGAATATTCAGGTATGAAACAGTACTCAGAGGCGAATGGGAAGTCCCTGCGCTTGCATTGCTATTGACCTTGACGCCAGGATCTGTCGTAATGGAAGTGACCCCTGAGGGGAATGTGTTTTATATTCACGCTATGGATATCGAACAATCACGGGATGATTTAGTCCGTTCTTTAGCAAAATTTGAAAAAGCTATCATGGAGGTGACAAGGTAATGATTGATATCATGTTAATTATAGCGCTGGCACTATTTGGTTTAGCGGTGTTAATAACGCTCTTTCGGGTTATTGTGGGGCCAAGTCTACCTGACCGTGTGATTGCCTTGGATATGATTGGTGTTATCCTTATTTCGGGAATTGCGACCATATCTATATTGCTCGAAACAAAGGCTTTTCTTGAAGTTATTCTTATATTAGGGATCTTAGCATTTATAAGCACCATCGCTTTTTCGAAATTTATCGAAAGGGGTGTTTTTATTGAGCGTAAGCGGGATCTTTGAGTTTCTGGCAGCCCTGCTTATTTTAATCGGGGGCATTATCAGTGTGATCAGTGCTTGTGGCATGATTCGTTTCCCAGATGTTTATTCTCGTTCACATGCCGCGACCAAGAGCTCTACGCTGGCAGTGTTATTAACATTACTTGGTGCATTCTTATATTTATGGGTGACAGAATCATTAGTTAGTGTTCGTTTACTACTAGGTATTTTGTTTGTGTTTTTAACGGCCCCTGTAGCTGGACATCTGATCACCCGTGCGGCCTATAGATCAAATGTAAAGTTATCGGAATCAACGATTGTAGATGAGCTTGAGGAAGCGTTGCAAAAAAATAAGCATGAATAGTAAATTGGTAAGCTGTTGTATGAAAGCACAGCTTACCTTTTTTATGATTTTAGGAATGCTTGCTTGACACAGAGGATTACTTTATGTATTATACTTACATAAAGTAATTTACTTTCTAAACAATAGTTAAGAGGCTTACTTTTGCAATCATTCCGCATAAGATCTTTGAAATGGGAGATTTTAAGAATGAAAAAGAATGAAAAAGGAGATAGGGAAAATGGAGAACGTAAAATTAGCAGTAGTATATTATAGTTCAACAGGAACGAACTACAAAATGGCTGAGTGGGCAAAGGCAGCAGGAGAAGCTGCAGGTGCAGAAGTTAGATTAGTTAAAGCGCCTGAGCTTGCACCAGAAGCAGCAATTGCATCAAATCCGGCATGGAAAGCACATTATGATGCAACGCAGGACGTTCAAGAAGCAACTTCTGATGATCTTGAATGGGCAGATGCTATTATCTTTAGTGTAGCAACACGCTTCGGTGGTATGGCATCTCAGATGAAACAATTCTTGGATATGCAAGGCGGATTATGGGCTAAAGGTGCATTAGTAAATAAAGTAGTTAGTGCGATGTCTTCTGCACAAAATGATCATGGTGGACAAGAAGCAAGTATCCTTTCTCTATACACATCATTAATGCATTGGGGCGCTATTATTGCAGCACCTGGCTATTCAGATCCAGTACTATTCACTACTGGCGGAAATCCTTATGGTACAAGTGTTACAGTTGACGAAGATGGGAATATGTCTAGAGATGTGAAACCAGCAGTTGAACATCAAGCAAGACGTACAATCGATATTGCAGCACGTGTGAAAGCTGGTAATTAATAAGGGACTAATGATAAAAGGCAAGGCTTGGATCAAATATTTTGATCCAAGCCTTTTATATATAATTAAATATAATCGACTTAAGCTATTGTAATTCTTTGTTTGTGAATCAATAATCTCGGGAAAACTAATAGAAATAAGCCAATAGAGGAGAATTTAATATATGACTTCAAATCTGCAAATTCCTCAAGAAGAGGGGATAGATAATACACTCGCAGTGTTATCTGAAGGCTATCAATTTATTCCGAACCGATTAGTAAAATTCAATTCAAATATTTTTACAGCGCGCCTATTGGGACAACAAGCAATCATAATAGGTGGTAAAGAAGCTGCGGAACTATTTTATGATGAAGAGCGATTTCAGCGCAAGGGAGCAGTGCCTAAACGTGTATTTAAATCACTGTTTGGGGTTGGTGGTGTTCAAGGATTAGATGATGCAGCACATGAGCATCGGAAACAATTATTCATGTCACTTATGACAGAGGAGCGTATCCGATACCTAAAAAAATGCTTGAATCATCAATGGGAAATTGCTGCAAAGGAATGGGAAAGGAAAAGGAAGATTGAACTATTTGCAGCGGCAGAAGAAATGATGTGTAGAACTGCTTGTCAGTGGGCAGGTGTTCCATTATGGGCAAAGGAATTAAAACAGCGGACAAAGGATCTTGCGGCAATGATTGATGCATTTGGAGCTGTTGGACCGAGGTATTGGCGAGGCAAACAAGCCCGTTCAAGATCTGAACATTGGATAAGAGGATTGATTTTACAAGTACGGACGGGGAAAATATTCGTACATGAGGATACAGCTATATACCAAATGGCATGGCACCGTGATCCACAAGGGGATTTATTAAGTGTGAAGACAGCTGCAGTTGAACTAATCAATATCTTGCGCCCAATTGTAGCTATTGGCAGATTTATCACTTTCAGCGTTCTAGCATTGCATCAACATCCAGAAACAAGGAAACAATTTCTGGAAGAGGATGCGGATGGTTATGCGCAGATGTTTGTTCAGGAGGTGCGTCGATTTTATCCATTTGCCCCTTTTTTAGGTGCGAAGGTGCGACACGATTTCACGTGGAATGGATATGCGTTCAAGCAGGGGACACTCGTTATATTGGATTTATATGGAACGAATCACAGTCCGGCACTATGGGAGGACCCGAATACATTTTATCCGGAGCGATTTAAAGATTGGGGCGGCAGTCCATTTGATTTTATCCCTCAAGGCGGTGGGGACTACGACAAAGGACATCGCTGTGCAGGTGAATGGATTACGATCGAAGCTATGAAGACAAGCCTTCAGTTTTTGACTACGCGAATCGAATATGAGGTTCCTCAACAGGATTTGAACTACAGTATGGTGCGGATGCCAACCATCCCAAAAAGCAGATTGATGATTCAAAATGTAAAGGTAAAATAGTCTTCAGATAAAAATCCCCTGATTGGTTAACAACCAGGGGATTTTCCTATTAATCCATCATCTCAGCAAGGATTTCAAAAGATCGCAGTCTGTCATCATGATTAAAAACTTGTGTGTTAATAATGACTTCATCTGCCTTTGTTTCTGCTAGAAAGCTTTCAAGTCCTTTTTTTACGGTTTCAGGGTCCCCAATAATTGTCGCGGGGCCATTGAGCGTTTGTTGAACACCCATCCGTTCCCGTTCTGACCAGAGGTCGTCCATATTATCAACAGGGGGCTGAAGCTTTTTTGATTGCCCCTTTATTTGAAATAGAAATTGCTGTTCTTGTGAAGTTGCTAGGTATTTTGCATGTTCAGTAGTATCAGCAGCGATAACATTTACACCAATCATCGCATAAGGGTCATGCAGCGTATCTGACGGTTGAAAATTAGCTCTGTATAGGTTCAGTGCCGGAATGGTATATTGTGGCGAGAAATGGCTTGCAAATGAAAATGGCAGTCCTTTCTTTGCGGCCAACCTAGCACTAAAATCACTGGAGCCTAGAAGCCATATCGGGATATCGAGTCCATTGCCAGGGACGGCTTGTACACGATTGACCGGATCATCTGAGAAATAGCCTTGAAGTTCCTCCACTTGCATTGGGAAATCCGCCACATCCGTACTTAATGTGCGCCTGAGCGCATAAGCTGTGGCCTGATCACTTCCGGGTGCACGTCCAAGTCCCAAATCAATTCTACCCGGATAAAGGGATTCCAATGTACCGAATTGTTCAGCGATAACGAGTGTCGCATGGTTCGGTAACATAATTCCGCCAGCCCCAATTCTGATATGTTCTGTCGCGCCGGCAATGTGTCCAATGATGACAGACGTTGCAGAACTGGCAATACCCGGCATGTTGTGATGTTCAGCCAGCCAATAACGGTTAAATCCCCATTTATCGGTGTGCTGCGCCAAATCTACGCTATTTTCAAAGGATTGTTTTGGGTAACTTCCTTCTATAATTGGTGCAAGATCGAGTACCGATAACGGTACATTATTAAATGTCTTTTTATGTGTATTCTTCAATATATTCACTCCCAAATATCTTTATTAGAAATGATACGCGATATACCTCTTTCGGTCCAACCTTCGGCTTAAGGCTGAGTGGTATTTAGTATGGCTTCCGTTAGCTATAATTGTGATAGTGCCATGGATACGAGTTAATTTCATGAATATTTATTTGCATCAACTGGCTATTTCCAGTAATATAAGGGGATGATGAAATGTATTGTTCGAAGAGAGGGTACTAATAATGAGTAAAACATCCATTTATGGACTAACATATGAACAATTAACGGACTGGCTCTTAGAGCGCGGTCAAAAGCGGTTTCGTGTCGATCAGGTATGGAACTGGCTTTATAAAAAGCGTATTACAGGCTTTTCTGAAATGAAAAACGTGAATAAGGATACCATCGAATTACTGGAAGAAAACTTTGTGTTACACACGTTAGACGAGGAAATTCGACAGGAATCGAAGGATGGAACAATTAAGTTTTTATTTAAGCTGGATGATGGCAACCTAATCGAGACCGTTTTAATGCGGTTTAATTACGGTTTGTCTGTTTGTGTTACCACGCAGGTTGGCTGTAATATAGGCTGTACATTTTGCGCGAGTGGTTTGCTGAAAAAAAGCCGTGATTTAACTGGTGGAGAAATCGTTGAACAAATCATGAATGTGCAGAAACACCTTGATGCCAAGGGCAATGATGAACGTGTTAGTCATATTGTTGTGATGGGTATTGGGGAGCCATTTGATAACTTTACGAATCTAATGAACTTCCTGTATGTTGTAAACGATGATAAAGGCTTAAATATTGGAGCAAGACATATTACCGTATCAACAAGTGGTCTTGCCCATAAGATATATGAGTTTGCTGACACCGGTATCCAGGTAAACTTGGCTATTTCTATTCATGCACCAAACAATGAGCTGCGCACAAAGATTATGAAAATCAATAAAGCATTTCCAATTGAGAAGTTAATGAAATCCGTTGACTATTATTTAGAAAAGACAAACCGGCGAATCACGTACGAATACATTATGCTTCGTGATGTAAATGATCATAAGGAAGAAGCGTTGCAACTAGCTAAATTGCTCTATAATCATCGACATCTAGCTTATGTGAACCTCATACCTTATAACTCCGTTGACGAACATAATCAATATCAGCGTAGTGAGTCTGCATCCATTCAAACTTTCTTTGAAACGTTGAAAGGGCAGGGGATCAATTGTGGTGTACGCTGGGAAAATGGGGCAGATATTGATGCTGCTTGTGGGCAACTGCGAAGTAAACAAATGGAGAAAAAGAAAATTGGTTAATAAAAAAGCATACCTGCTCAGGTATGCTTTTTTATTTGCGCTCTATGAGCCTGTAATCTTACGTTACCAATCTCGTTTAATATGATCGCAAAAATAATGAGAATCGTCCCCATCCACTGCAACAGTGTAACGGATTCCGAGAGCAATATGCTTGCGGAGACAATGGCTACCGGAAGCTCTATAGCGCTTAGTATGTTGGATAAGCCGCTTGTGATTAAGGGGGCACCTTGTGCAAAGAACAGGGGTGGGAGTACAGCGCCAAATAATGCAACGCCTGTTGCAACAAGCCATAGTCCCCCATCAGTAACTGGAATGGTAGGGATATCCTTCATGAATAGGACTAAGACAAGTATAACGGATCCGCTTACCATGAAAGAACTTCGTACCCATGGATCAACTGATGTAGCAACCTTGCCGCTAAAAAAGATAAAACCTGCATAGGTGAATGCGGAGAGAATACCATAGATAAATCCTATGGTTGGCAATTCCTGTGTGGCCCCATTAAAAATATTTGATGCAAATAATACCCCTATTAAGATGAAGACGGTCGCTAATAAGGTGATAATTGTTGGTTTTGTTTTAGTGAATATCCAATCGTATATGATTCCGATCCAAACAAACTGAAAGAGCAGAATGATAGCTAGTGATGCCGGAAGAAATTGAATGGATCCGTAGTAGAAAATAGTAGTTAAGCCAACAAAAGATCCGGTCAACATGATTTGTGCCATGTTTTTCGTTGTTAACTCCTTGAAATTGGACCGTCGTAGTAATGTGATGCCCCATAATATTAAAAAGGAGATAAGCATTTGAATAATATTCAATTGTCCCAATGAATAGCCCAAACTAAAGCTTAACTTTGCGAAGATAGGGGTAAATCCAAAGCTTGTAGCCCCAATTAAGACGTAAATAATTCCTTTGTTTTTCTGCATGATAAAGCCTCCAAATAAAGCCATCATATCATATTAAAGCTTATGAATGACAAGGGAATGAAAATGGGTAGCTTGGGATTGGTCGAGAGGGGAGGTGTTTTGTGTTGCCAAATGGAGCAGACATCCAGTGAAATCTAATCGTAAAAGGCTATATCTTTTTTTGGGATAGTGTTTTATGATTCACAAAAGTGATGTATACAATTTACGAACACAAGTTTACATAGTCGTGTACAAAAGTGTTCAAAAAAGTAAACATGTATACAAACAAGTACACATGTTGGATTCTAGGCGAACGCAAAAAGATTACATGTAAACATAAATGCAAACATTAAAATAACATTTGCTAAATCTAGTAAAAAAAGTTAATCTATCTATATAGGAAGAATAGAGAGGAGAAGTAAAATGACAAAATCAAGAATCGCGGCAGTGGATGTAGGTAATGATGCACTGAAGGCTAACTTTGGAAAGATGGAACGTGAATTATATATACCAAATGTAATTGCACCTGATTTAGAAGATCGTCCAGTAATTGGAATAGAAGATTTAGACGAAAAAGATGTACTGGATAATATACATATTCGGGTACATTCACCAGCACTGGAAGAGAATGGTGTTGTTTACCGTGTAGGGAACCTAGCAACAAAAACAGATAATTCAACAGAATTGGATCCAGGCAGTAGTAAATCCGAGGAAGATCAAACACTCGTAATGCTTTTTGCTTCCTTAGCTTTGGATGCGGTAGAGGCAGAAGACTTTAAAGCGTCTAAGAATGATATTATTGATGCAAATTACACATTAGGGACAGGCCTTCCACTTAGAGAAGTGAAAGAAGGAAAAGATGTTGGTTACCGTTCCCAATTACTAGGATCTGTTCACCAAGTAGAGTTTCTCGTTACGCCAATGTACCAAGGGAAAAAGGTAAATATTAAATTTGATGAAGTGAAAGTATATCCGGAGGGCTTTGCAGCGTACGTGAACCTTATCATGGATAATGACCTTAAAGTAACGAATAAAGAATTAATTGATAAACAAATACTAATCCAGGATATTGGTGGACTTTCAACAGATGTTGCTGTAATTAGAAATCGTAATGTAGACGATGATAAAGCTCAAGGATTCAACCTCGGTGTTTCAGAATCTCTGGAAGCAATTCGCGAGGAAATCCGCTCTAAACATGGCGTAGAATTAGACAGTAGACGTGATGTCGTGGATATTATCACACGGAAGAATGATAGACATCATATCATGGTAAAAGGCAGCAGAACGAACGTACATGACATAACAGACCACATTCTATTAGAGCTGGCCAAAAAGGAGTACCGTTTTTTGAGAAACGTTTGGTCTAAAAACTCACAATCAGAAATCTGCTACTTTGTTGGTGGTGGTTCCGCAGTATTAAAGGATTATATAAAAGCACTAAACAATAAATTAGATGGATACAATATTGAATTCTTCGAAGACGAAAACGAAAGTATCTGGATGATGGCTAATGCGTATTATAAATTAATTACAGATTTCGTTAGAAAATCAGGTGGAAACACAAAAGTTGAAGCGGTTGAACCAGGGAAAGAAACTACAAAAGCAAAATAGGGTGAGACAATGTCTAAAAAGAATATAGAGCGTGGACAATCGATTACGTTTCGAGTCCCCTCTGATACACCTGATTACCTTTTGAAACAATTACAGAAGCTTAAAGAAACAGAGCGAAGGAACTTTTCGAGCCAAATTGCTCAATTTGTATTAAAAGGGGTTAATGAAACCTATACAAGAGAACGGGAGACAATTACCGTTCCGCTCCCGAAACAGTTGACAAAAGAGCAGAAAAGTTGGTTGAAGCATGAACATTCCGAAGCGCTTATTGGAAGCATTCTTTATCAATTGTTGAGTGACCCAATGCGCGCAACGACATTACTTGCCTCCCTAAATAGTAATACATCAGACATTGATGAGGCTTTATATCTTCAGGAAGAAGCAGCGGCGTCAAAAGAAGAACAAGAGCAGCCCATTTCCATCGAAGATAATGCTTTAGATGATTTGAATTTAGATGGCCTCAATTTAGAACAGGAAGAACAAGAGCAGGAACAAGAGGAAGAAGATCCTTTAGGTGACTTCTTTTCAAAAATGAATAAATAAAAGGCTGTCCATTTGGATAGCCTTTTTATTTAGAAGCTTCGCTCGTTTTACCTGTCTCGATAACCCGAAACGGGTGTGTATAGACGTTCATTTTATGTCCACGTGCAAAGCCTATAACGGTAATACCTAGGTCGTTTGCAAGTTCAAGTGCTAAATCAGTGGGTGCAGATTTAGAAATTAATATCCCGACTCCGATTTTTGAGATTTTCAATAAAACCTCAGAAGAAATTCTACCACTAAAAACAATTACTTTATCAGCTACAGGTATGCTACGCTCCATGATATGACCGTATATTTTGTCTAATGCATTATGACGACCAATATCTGTACAAATCTCAAGGATTTCATTCAACGTACAGATTGCAGCATTGTGAACCCCGCCAGTTCGTTTGAACTCTTGAGATTGGAGTTGTAATTGATTCATTAGCTCGAAGCATTGATCGGCAGAAATAGACAACTTACTTGTAATGGTTTTTGCCGTTTTTACATCACTTTGAAAATAAAATTGTCGACTTTTTCCGCAACAGGATCCAATAAATCGTTTGGAATGATTGTGCTGCAATGAATGTAATGGCTTATCCATTTCAATATAGGCAAACCCGCGTTCTTCATCAATTTTTATGGCACTGATTTCTTTGTAAAAACGGATAATACCCTCTGACGCAAGAAAGCCAATTAATAATTCGTGGATGTCAGTTGGTGAACAAACGATTGTTGCAAACTCTTCGCCATTTAAGACAACTGTGAGCGGGAATTCAGTTACAATTTCTTCTTCTCTAACAGACATATCTCTCTGATCAAATCGAATAAACTCCCATTTATTTGCACGCCCATCCATTATTATCACCTCTATGAACCTTCACCTATCGGGGCTGGCCAACTTAAAAAACTGTTTTAAAACCCAAGGATTATTCCAACTGTCATCATTTTTTAACTTAAAAGTACGTTAACATGTAAACGTGAACAACGCTAGTGATCTGCTTTAGGTGATTGGCATTTAAAATAACGGGGATAGTAGAAAGATATCTGATTTAACCAGGAGGCTATACATTTAAATAACAAAAGTGGACAAACAAAAACGTTGTAAATAACGTAAACTTTGTAAACTTTTTTGTTTATAAAGTTTACGCTAATCATACGCGTATTTACTTCCATATCCTCCATATATCTAGTGTAAATGGAACTTTTGTTTTTATCATGTAAATGTTAAAGTTTGAATAGGTCAAGAAAAAGGGTGATGGGAATGGCTTCACATTCAAAGGAAGTTGCAGCTATTGAAGCACAGTTTATTGAAAAGATAACGGATAACATGCAATCCTTCGGTGTATCTGCCACTGTCGGGCGTGTGTTGGGAATTATCTACATGAGGCAAGAGCCGATGACATTAGAGGATTTATCTGATGAAACAGGTATGAGCAAGACAAGAATGAGTCAGGTTGTTCGTGAAATGATGAATTTAAATGTGGCCGAGCGCGTTTTTAGAAAAGGAATTCGTAAAGATTTATATCAAGTTGAACAAGATTACTATCAAACTTTTGTATCCCTTTTTACATCTACGTGGCATAAAGCAATCAATAAAAATAAACATTTCGAACAAAAACTGAAGCACATGTTGCATGACTTGAAGGAGGTAGAGCAGACAGACGAACAAGTGTTGAATAACATTTTAAAGGAAATTCGCGACTGGATGGACTATTATGATTGGATTAAACGATTGGTTATATTCTTTGAAAGTGGCGAAGTATTTAAACATGTACCAAAAAGACCAGGAGGAGATCAATATGAATAAAAATGTAATCATTTCATGTGCGGTAACAGGTGCAGGGGAAACGAATGAAAAGAGTCCTCACGTACCAGTAACACCGAAGGAGATTGCTGATTCAGCAATTAAAGCAGCGAAAGCAGGTGCAACGATTGCACATATCCATGTGCGTGATCCAAAGACAGGAAAGTTAAGTCATGATGTGAATCTCTTTCAAGAGGTTGTCGAGCGAATTCGTGAGGCAGATACAGATGTCATTATTAACATTACTGCTGGTGGTGGCGGTGATTGGATTCCTAGCGAATCAGATCCAACAAGAGGCGGTGCAGGTACAGATATGCAAACGCCGGAAGAACGCCATGAGCCTGTTGGTTTGTTGCTCCCGGAAATATGTACGTTAGACTGTGGAAGTGTAAACTTTGGGGACCAAATATATATTAGCCCAACCGAATGGCTCCGGAAACAAGCCGGTCTGATTAAAGATAGTGGTGTGAAACCAGAGTTAGAATGCTTTGATACGGGACATGTGCGCTTTGCGAATCAATTGGTTCAAGAAGGTTTAATTGAGGGAGATCCTTTATTCCAATTTTGCCTAGGTATCCCGTGGGGTGCAGACGCAGATGCGGAAACGGTAGCATATATGAAGAGCCGCATCCCGGAAAACGCACATTGGGCTGCATTTGGTATCGGGCGTATGCAAATGCCAATGGTTGCAGAATCTGTGCTTCAAGGTGGTAATGCGCGTGTCGGGCTTGAAGATAATCTGTACTTGAAAAAAGGGACATTAGCAACGAATGAACAGCTTGTTGATAAAGCTGTCGGGATTATTCAAGGTCTTGGTGCAGATATTATGTCGCCAGCTGATGCCCGGGAATTATTAAAACTAAATAAATAGAAAAGAAAGAGGCGTTAAATATGACAACAGAGATGAATAACATAACCGTTGTAGGAACAGGTGTAATTGGCAATGGCTGGATAACAAGATTTTTGGCGAATGGCTATCAGGTGACAGCAAGTGACCCAGATCCATCTGTCGAAGCCAAAACACGGGATGCTGTTGCACGTGCATGGCCGTCCATGAAAAAAACAGGACTAGCTGAAGGTGCTTCTATAGACAATTTGTCTTTTGAAAAGGATCTAGCAAAGGCTGTTGCTAACGCAGATTTTGTTCAGGAAAACGTACCGGAACGAGAAGAACTAAAGCGAAAGGTGATCAGTCAAATTGATCAGCATGCACCGAAGGATACAATTATCGCTTCAAGTACATCGGGAATTTTACCAAGTACACTACAAGCAGATTGTGTCAATCACCCTGAACGGGTCATGGTTGCACATCCGTTTAATCCGGTTTATTTGATGCCTTTAGTTGAATTGGTCGGCGGCAGTAAAACAGCGTCATCCTTTGTCGAAAAGGCAAGAACGTTTTACGATCAATTGGGAATGAAGCCACTTGTCATTAGGCGTGAGATTGAAGGTCATGTGGCAGATCGATTAATGGAAGCTATCTGGCGGGAATCCCTACACATCGTAAATGATGGTATCGCAACGACAGAAGAAGTCGATGCCTCGATTGTATATGGACCTGGTTTAAGATGGGCATTAATGGGACCATTTATGACGTTGCATATGGGTGGAGGAAAACAAGGTATGCGCCATTTGCTCGAACAATTTGGCCCGGCATTGAAGCTTCCATGGACGAAACTGGAAGCACCGGAACTTACTGATGAATTGGCTGAAAAGGTGATTAATGGCTGTGAAAAACAGACAGCAGGTGTTGAAATGGAACAACTCGAAGAACGCAGAGATCAATTCTTAATTGAATTACAAGACCTGTTGGAAAAATATTGGCCAGGAGCTTCGATTAACGGAAAATTGTAAGGACGGGGGAAAGCAAATGACAAAAGCAAAAGTAATCCTGGAAGATAAAGTGCGCAAGGATTGGATCGATTATAACGGGCATATGAATGATGCGGAGTATGTGCGTGTATTTAGCTGGGGTGTTGATTGTTTCATGAAACTGATCGGTATTGATGAGCAACTTCGAGACCAGCAAAATTATACCATCTTTACAATGGAAAGCCATGTTTGCTATTTAGACGAAATGAAATTGGATGAGCCCTTTTCCGTCCATTTACAACTGATTGATTATGACGAAAAACGTGCACATGTATTTTATGAGTTATTCGGTGAAGATGGAAAACGGGCTGCAACCAGTGAGCAGATGCTGATGGGAGTCGATCAGCATACAGGTCGTGCTGCAGCCTTCCCTGAAGCGGTATTTGCGAAAGTGAAACAGCTTGCAGATGCACATACACCGGATGAGCAACCGAAGGAAGTCGGTCGTGTCATTGGGATCAGACGGAAAAAATAATGATATGTAAAATGCCCTGTCGTTTTCTCGACAGGGCATTATTGGCAGATAGGAATGTATAGCGTTTTCCTATTCTAATGTTTATTTGGTTGTTTATGAAAGTTTTAGATAACACCTTGCTCAATCATCGTATCTGCAACCTTAATGAACCCGGCAATATTGGCACCGATCAGTAAATTATCTTTATGTCCATATTCCTTTGCCGAGGTGACACAGTTGTGATAAATCTTTGTCATAATTTCCTGCAGTTGTTCATCCACTGCTCCGAAATTCCATGACAGACGCATGCTGTTTTGAGCCATTTCCAGCGATGAAACGGCAACACCACCGGCATTTACTGCCTTCGCTGGTGCATACATGATCTCATTATTAACAAAAACATTGACAGCTTCTGCAGTTGAAGGCATATTCGCTCCCTCTGCTATAACTTTTACGCCATTAGCAACAAGTTGTTTCGCTGCTTCTTCACTGATTTCATTTTGTGTGGCACATGGAAGTACAACGTCACAAGGGATAGACCAAATGCCTGTGCTGTCATCAACATATTTCGCTTCAGGATGATATTTTACATACTCACTGATCCGATCGGAATGTACTTCTTTAATTTGTTTTACTAAATAAAGATCAATACCATTTTCATCATAAATATAACCGTTCGAATCACTACATGCAACTACTTTTGCACCTAGTTCAATGGCTTTTTCCATGGCATAAATAGATACATTGCCAGACCCTGAAACAACGAAAGTACTATTATTAATCGTAGCGCCTTTGTGTTTTAGCATTTCTCTGACAAAGTAAACAGCACCATAGCCTGTTGCTTCTTTTCGTCCAAGGCTACCACCGTAATTAATTCCTTTCCCGGTTAAAACACCTGTATGGGAGGCGCCAGCCATACGCTTATACTGTCCAAACATATATCCGATTTCTTTTGCCCCTACGCCAATATCTCCGGCGGGGATGTCGATATCTGGTCCAATATGTTTCGCCAGCTCCGTCATAAAGCTTTGACAAAAACGCATAATTTCATTGTCTGATTTGCCTTTCGGATCAAAGTCAGCGCCACCTTTACCGCCACCAATTGGAAGTCCGGTAAGTGAGTTTTTAAAAACCTGATTAAATCCAAGGAATTTTACAACACTCAGGTTAACGGTTGGATGGAATCGTAATCCACCTTTATACGGTCCGATTGCACTATTGAATTGTACACGAAATCCTCGGTTCACATTTATTTTCCCGCTGTCATCTACCCATGGTACGCGAAATGAGATGACACGTTCTGGTTCAACTAATTGTTCTAGTATACCTTTTTCCATATAGATGGGGTGTTTTTCTAGGATAGGGACAAGTGATTTGAAGAAAGATGCTACTGCCTGATGAAATTCTTCTTCACCGGGATTTCGCTGTAATACGGTATTAAATACTTCGTCTAAATATTCGTGGACAACAGTTGTTTCTTTCTGTTTTGGCTGTTCTTTAGTAAGTTTCATAAATATCTGTTGTACCTCCTTTTCGTATTGCGATATATATATTATAATGCCGAAAACGCTGTAAATTATTATTGTACTAATCTTACTAGATTTAATCAATCTAAGCAATATGGAATATAGATATAATCAATGCCGATATGAGATAATAGTAAAAAGAGGTGATGAGATTGGAATTAAGGCAGATAAAGTACTTCATTGAAGTAGCCAAGCGTGAGCACGTGACAGAAGCAGCAAACGCAATGCATGTAGCGCAATCAGCAGTGAGTCGGCAAATTGTTAATTTAGAGGAAGAGCTTGGTGTCAGTTTATTTATAAGGGAAGGACGTACCGTAAGATTAACGCCAATCGGTAGAATTTTTCTGGACCATATGGAACAGGCGGTTAATGTAATTGATGATGCGACACAGGTGATTGAAGAATATACGGATCCGGAGAAAGGGACTATCCATGTTGGTTTCCCCAGTAGTCTTGCAACATATATTTTACCTACAGCAATATCAGTGTTTCGGGACAGGTATCCGGAAGTTAAATTTCAATTGAATCAGGGCTCTTATTACGATTTAAAAAAGGCAGTTGTTAAAGGTGAAATAAATATGGCATTGCTCGGCCCTGTACCAATGAATGAAAAGAAACTAAAGGGAAAAATCTTGTTTACGGAAAACATTGTCGCTTTATTGCCAAGAAGCCACCCATTAGCAAAGGTTCCTTCTTTAAAACTAACGGAGTTGCGTGAGGACGCGTTTGTTTTGTTCCCGAAAGATTATGTATTAAGGGATATTGTTATTGATCTTTGCAGAAATTTGGGATTTGAACCGACCGTATCGTTTGAAGGAGAGGATATTGATGCGATTAAAGGGCTGGTGTCAGCTGGACTTGGTGTTTCGCTTGTGCCGGAAATCACCTTGATTGATAACCTGCCGCGTGCAACAGTTAGCGTGCCTGTAGCAGAAGCAAATGTTACCCGAACAGTTGGGGTTGTCATACCAACTGAACGTCATTTGCTCCCGACGGAAAAATTGTTCTATGAATTTTTGCAGGAATTCTTTACTCGGCTAGAAAAGTTCCAAAATTAATTCGTGTTTTTTCATCCTTTTCTCCTTGCATAAAAATATTGGATATGCTAGTCTTTAGATACAATATATCGAGACGATGTTGAAATAAAATACCATATATAGTGTTACGAGTCATGGTGACATGTTTTGTCTTAATAGGGAATTCAGTGGAAAACTGAAGCTGTCCCCGCAACTGTAAGTGCAGATTAACGAGAAATCCACTGTATCTATCATGAAATTGACGATATGGGAAGGACTCTAGTAGATGGAAGCACAAGTCAGGAGACCTGCCACAACTTGTAGTTTCATATCTCCGGGTTGAGAGAAGTTGAAACGATGGAAATAGTATGTCTGATTTCTGTCGTTTTTGAGCTGCTCATCCCCTGGGATGCGTGGCTTTTTAGTTTTGGGGATAGTACTTATTTAATCGTCGCCAGATATACATAAAGGGAGGAATTAATGATGACACTTGCTACAACTGTTACACCGAAAATAGATGATCTTCATTTATTCATTGACAATGCTGCGAAAGGTCTATCAATTAACACAGAAGAATATAAGGAAAAAGCAGAAAGAACCATTCAGACGAATTCCACGGTCGAAAAAGTCACGGAAGCCCTTATCAAGATTGCATTGGAAAATATCGATGAAGCACAGCCGGAATGGACGTTTTTAGCGGCAAGAATCTATGTACAGGAGTTATATCGAAAAGCGGGTGAAAATCGTCATTATGATCCAGCTAAACAGTATGGCAATTTTTATGAATTAATTCAAACCTTAACAGATAAAGGGATTTATGCCAATAACCTGCTTGATAAATATACAAAAGAGGAGATTGCAGAACTTGGGGAGAGTCTGCAGCCTGAAAGAGATTTACTGTTTAATTATTTAGGTATATATACGATTGCAACACGCTACTTGGCAACAGATCATGAAAAGAACATCTATGAGCTGCCACAGGAGCGTTGGATGATTATTGCCATGTACCTGATGCAGGATGAGGATAAAGCACAGCGTACACACTTGGTTACAGAAGCATACTGGGCGCTTAGCAACCTGTATATGACAGTTGCAACACCAACATTAACGAACGCAGGGAAAACACATGGACAATTATCGAGCTGCTTCATTGATACAGTGGATGATAGCCTACAATCGATTTATGACAGCAATACGGATATCGCTAAACTCTCCAAAAACGGTGGAGGAATTGGTGTTTACATGGGGAAAATTCGTAGCCGTGGCAGTTCGATCAAAGGCTTCAAAGGGATGTCCAGTGGTGTTGTACCATGGATTAAGCAATTGAATAATACTGCTGTAAGTGTAGACCAGCTGGGAACAAGAAAAGGCGCCATTGCCATTTATCTTGACGTATGGCACATGGATATTGAATCATTTCTTGATTTGAAGCTGAACAATGGGGACGATCGGATGCGTGCCCACGATATATTTACTGGTGTGACATTACCGGATTACTTTATGGAACAAGTGGACAAGCGTGGCGACTGGTACTTATTTGATCCCCATGAAGTGAGACAAGTAATGGGTTATTCATTGGAAGACTTTTATGATGAAGAAAATGGGGACGGCACATGGCGTAGGAAGTATGAGGAATGTGTCGCATCACCAAACCTTACGAAAAAACAAGTACCAGCAATTGCTATTATGAAGCGGATCATGAAATCACAGCTTGAGTCTGGCACACCATTTATGTTTTACCGTGATGAAGTGAACAGACAGAACAGCAATCCGCACGAAGGAATGATTTATTGTTCCAATCTATGTACGGAAATTACACAGAACCAATCGCCGACACAATTTCTCGAGGAATTTGTTGAAGCGGACAACACGATTGTTAAAAAATATAAAGCTGGTGACTATGTTGTATGTAATTTAAGCTCGATCAACTTAGGCAAAGCAGTACCTGATGACGTATTGGAAAGTTTGATAAAAATCCAAGTCCGCATGTTGGACAGTGTGATTGATATTAATACATTACCAATTAAACAAGCACAGCTTACGAACCAAAAGTACCGTGCGATTGGTCTTGGAACGTTTGGCTGGCATCATTTACTTGCCCTTAAAAATATTAAATGGGAAACAGATGAAGCTGTTACATTTGCGGACGAGCTATACGAAAAAATTGCTTATTTAACGATCCAAAACAGTATGGAATTGAGTAAGGAAAAAGGTAGCTATCCAGCCTTCGAAGGAAGTACGTGGAGCAATGGTGCTTATTTTACAAATAAAGGCTATACAGATGAGAAGTGGGCGTCACTGCAAGCAGAGGTACAGGAAAATGGTATGAGAAATGGTTATTTAATGGCGGTCGCACCTAATTCGTCAACATCCATGATTGCTGGCTCAACTGCTAGTATTGATCCTATTTTTAAAACGTTTTACAGCGAGGAAAAGAAGGATTTCAGAATCCCAACGACAGCACCGGATCTAAATTCTTATACGTATGATGTTTATCGTCGATCCGCATATATTGTTGATCAGCGTTGGTCTGTGAGGCAAAATGCCGCACGCCAAAAGCATGTGGATCAAAGTATCTCATTTAACATCTATGTTCCAAATACAATTCGGGCATCTGTCCTGCTGGATCTTCATTTACAGGCATGGCAGGGAGGAATAAAAACAACTTATTATGTGCGCTCTACCTCAAGTGATATTGAGGATTGTGAGTGGTGTGAAAGTTGAGAACCTTAATTGCATACTTGTCCTACAGTGGAAACACGGAAGAAGTCGCAGATTTGATCAAAACAAAATTAAAAGAAAATAATATGCAGGTGGATTTACACCGAATCGGGATTGATGCACCAATCGATCCCGAGAAATATGATTATCTTTTTATTGGAACCTTCACATGGGACCAGGGAAGAACACCAGATGAGGTAAAAGATTTTATATTGGAAGTTGGTTATAAGCCAGACAATATCGCGGTGTTCGGAACAGGTGATACACAATTTGGCGGTGATGAATTGTTCTGTGGAGCAGTTGATAAGCTAACATCCTTTTATCATAGTAACTGGAACGGCTTAAAGATTGAACAGTCACCAAGAGGAAGTCAAGAGAGATTAGTAGATGAATGGGTAGAAGGAGTGTTGCAAGATGCCAAAATCTATGCTTGAAAAAGCGAAGACTTTAGAGCCGGCGAATCCGAACAAATCAACAGGTATATTTGGTGGGAAGTCAAGTGGAATTCTTAATTGGAACGACATTGCTTATCCACACTGGTATAAAATGTATAAACGATTAATCGGAAATTACTGGCAAGCGGACGAAGTAAACATGTCGGGTGATGTGAAACAATTTGCTACGTTAACGGATAAAGAAAAAGAGGCCTATTTAAAAATTATTGGGTTGCTATCTACATTGGACGGTCCACAAACAAGAACAGCATTGCTGTTATCTTTATATGCGACAGATGCATCGGTACAATCGATTATGGCAGTCATTGCACAACAGGAAGCAGTTCATAATGAAAGCTATTCTTATGTACTATCGTCCGTTGTATCTTTCGATGAACAAAATGAATCGTTTCAACTAGGTAGAAAAGACCCGATTCTGTTAAAGCGAAATGCAATTATCACGGAGCAATACAATGCGTTTGTGGAAGAGCCAACAATTGAGAATATCTTGAAAACACTAGTATATACATCGTTATTGGAAGGAATGTTTTTCTATTCCGGCTTTGCGTTTTTCTATAATTTAGCACGACAAAATAAAATGGTTGGTACGTCAACAATGATTAGTTATATAAATCGTGATGAACTGGAGCATGGTCGATTTATCTCAGAATTATTCCGAGCAACATTGGCAGAAAATCCGGAATATAACACAGCCGAATTTAATGATTGGGTATATGAGAGCTTTAAAACGTCTGTGGAGTTAGAGATTGAATGGTCTAATTATGTACTGGCTGAGGTCGAAGGAATCGATCTAAACGAAATGGCAGGCTACATTAAATACCGTGCGAATAAAATGTTGCGTATGATGGGCTTAAGTGAAATATACCCGGAACATGTGGATAATCCAATGAAATGGATCCGCGCTTATGTGGATAACTTTGATGGAACAAAAACAGATTTCTTTGAACAAAAATCCAGACAATATACAAAAACAAGTGATTTGAACGGGTTTGACGATTTATAATTTTAAAAGGGAAACCAGCTTAATGCTGGTTTCCCTTTTGTATTTAAATTCCATGTTTCTATAAGCACTGCCAGTCAATCTGCAAAGCGTTATTAGAGTTCATCGAGTGAAATCACTTCGCCTGTTACAGCATCAACACCATAAGAACAGTCAATTTTGCCGCACAGTATATACTTTTCTTTTGCTTTATCCAATACATAGACTGGGTTCACATCAATATAGCCACGTAATTTGTCAAAAGCCGCTTCTGGTGATAAAACCGCATTCTCGGCATCTGAGAAGTTTTTCAGCATATCAAGAACGACATTATTGTCATTGAAGTTGAGGACCTGGTATGCTTCTCTATCCATGATGATATTCATCTTCCTTTCAATTACACGTGGGTCAGATAAGGGAGATTTTAATTCCGCAAATATATATCCGTGTTCCCGCCAAATACCAGTTAATTTCCATTGCCCACTATCATTAGGGAATTCACACTGTAAAAAATGCCCTATCGACTCGACTGCCTGTACTTGATCCTGCTCTGTTAAGGGTTTCGTATCCGGATGGGGTTCATTAGCTAACGCTTCTTCTAGAGATACTTCTAATGATAGATCAATCTCAAGTGGCTTAAATGGCTCTTTTAGCGGTTTATCCCATTCCAGGATGATATCTTTCTTTACAAGAGAATGATTTGCTTCTACTTCACTAAAGGTAAGCTGCCGCTCGCCATCGTTTGTAACAAAAATAGTTGTAGCGCCATAAACAGGAAGCCACTTCTCCTCATCCTCCACAGGGACCTCGAGTAGCTTACACTGTTCGCTGGCAATGGGATCCGTGATCATAGGCGTTAATGAAAAGGGTTCCCAATTAATTTGTGTTTCATCTGGAAAATCACCATCAATGGAAAACAAAACAAGCTGGTCTTGATCATTAAATTGCATGCGAATTGACCCAGAAGGATAGACTGCTACGTTGTCAACTGCTGCTTGAAAATAGAGCTCCCCATTTTCATCATGAATCAGTTTAAACTGGCGACCAAATTCCAGGCCGGTTTCTTCCTCAACCCATTCAATGGTTTCCTCCATATCAAAGGTGGTTAAAATCGCATCTGCATAGGTAACTTCCTGTACGAAAGCGATCCGTCTTAATCGTTTTCTATGTATATCGAATTCTATAATTGCTGTACCAGCCGGGTTAAAACCCTCGTCTGTTTCTTCCAAGTCGTTTGGGAACCATTCCATGGATAAGAGGTAGGATGATTTACTAAAGCTGTCTTGCTCCCGAAATATATGGTGTCTTTTTAAATGGTAATTACTTAAACCAAACTTTTCAACTGTATGATCAATGATCTCTTGCAGTTTCTCGTGCATGTTTAAAACCTCGCTTTTTGATGAATTATTCTAAGTATAACATGCTTGTTTTGCACTGATAAGAAGCAAAACTTTCTAGAAAATCCATCAGGTTACAATCGCTAATAGATGATCTCATTTTATAAAAGTATAAAAATAACTTTACCTTCACCTAACGTAAAGGTTTATAGTAAGGTGGAAGGGGGTTGCAAGTATGTATATCCATGAAGTGGCTGAGCAATTAGGTACGACATCAAGAACGATTCGATTTTATGAGGAAAAGGGGTTAATAGCCCCGAAAAAGGATAAAGAAAATGATTATCGCACGTTTACGGAGAAAGACGTCTTTCGTTTGAGTACGATTATGGCGCTGCGCGAAGTTGGTATCAGTTTAAATGACATGAAGAAACTTCTGGAAGACCCACATATGGGCATGAGGCAGTATTTAGACATACAACGTGCTGCTTTATTTGAAAAGTGGCTTGAAATGAAAGACATGATTAACACCATTGATAACATGGTAGAACACCTAAAGGATGATAATGAGTCGATCAAAGGAATCCAGCAGCTTGGCCTGCATTTAAGGAATTTAAAGAACATCCGCCAAAATTGGCAGGACAAATGGAATTTTGACAGTCAGGCAGTTGATTATGATCATAGCTTAAAACTGCATGGATATAGATTCAATGTCCACCAAGATTATGACCAGGCGCTAACCCAGGTAGCGGATACCATTCAATTAAAACCAGGCAATACATGTTTGGATATTGGCATAGGGACAGGAAATCTTGGAGCGAAATTATTGGAGAAGGGGATTAATGTCATTGGAGTGGATCAATCTGAACAAATGTTGAAAGTGTGTAGGGAAAAACATGCCGCAATTGAAGTGCGAAAAGGACACTTTTTAGCCCTTCCTTTATTAGATCAGACAATGGATGGCATTGTTTCAAGCTATGCGCTGCATCACATACCAGATGATAAGAAGCTGATGGCTTTCGAAGAGATGACTCGCGTATTAAAGCCAGGCGGTCAAATCTGTATTGCAGACTTAATGTTTGTAGATGAGCAGCATCGAGAACAAGTACTGCAAACCTATCAGCAGGCAGGAAATACGGAAGCTGTATATGCCATTGAAGATGAATACTATGCGAATCGATCGTTATTAATGGATTGGCTATCATCGAACGGATACCATGTGGAGACCTACCGATTTAATCCTATTTTGAGTATGATTTATGCACGGAAGAGGGAGGTAGGATCATAATGCATACTGATGTGAAATTAGTATGCTATCATGCTGAATTAAGGCCACAATTTGAAAACTATTATTTATCAAACGATGATTTAAACTATACTGGACATCCTAGTGATGCAATAGCTACATCTGAAAATGATTCACACCGTTATCCAATCATTATTGAACAAAATGGTGTGGCGCTAGGTTTCTTTATTCTTCATGACTGGGAAGGGGTAAAAAAGTATAGTAAGAACAGATATGCCTTGCTACTGAGGTCTTATTCCATTGACTCAAGATACCAAGGTAAAGGGATTGCCAAACAGTCACTTAAAATATTACCAACTTTTATGAAAGAAAATTTCCCTAGCATAACCGAGGTGGTTCTAGCTGTAAACAAACAAAATCGCCATGCGCAATATGTTTATAAAAAATGCGGCTTTAAAGACAAAGGGTTAAGGGTGATGGGAAGAAAAGGGGAGCAATTTGTTTTGCATAGGGATATTCGATAATGTGCTATATTTTAAGGAAATTGGATATAGCAGGTTTTATGAGTATGAAAAACACTACTTTTACTAAAGGGGAGAAAATATTAAACATGCGGTGAGGAAACAACATGTTTAGAAACCTTTCCTGCTGTTCAGATCCTCAAAGTTCCTCTTAGGATGCAATATCTTATTGTTGTAAACTTACCAGATAATCACATAGAAAAAGCTGTCCTATAATGAAAGGACAGCTTTATTTAGGTTATTAATGTAAATAATTTTTCAATCCATTTGTTATTGCTTGTGCTACTTTGTTTTGATAATCACTTGTCTGTACGACAGATAGATCATTGGGATTTGTGATGAATCCCAGCTCCATTAACACGGCAGGTGCGCTACTTTGCTGGATCACACGGTAGTTTGCCTGCATAACGCCTCTATCTTGTAAATTAACTGTCGAAGCTAAGGAAGATTGAACGCTTTGTGCTAAGTTTTTACCGGATCCACTCGCATAATACGTACTGATCCCCCCAATTGAGATAATTGGAAAGGCATTATAATGCAGGCTGACAAATGCATCTGCTTGATTAGAATCACTAATGCGCACCCGTTCATCTAAAGAAACAAAGTAATCGCCTGATCTTGTTAGCGTAACGTTCGCCCCTGCATCACGAAGTGTCTGTGCTACATGGTCTGCGGTAGATGAGATAATATCCTTTTCTTTGACACCATTCAGCCCGATTGAACCAGGGTCTTTTCCGCCATGACCAGGGTCGAGTACAATATTATACCCCTCTAGTGATTGATTCGATGGTTGTTGATCTGTTGACGTACTTTTTGTTTTACTTGCGGGGGCTTCTTCGGTCTCTAGTTCGGATGCTTGTGATTTTGCACCTTCACTTGTTAACCAGGCAGCAATCCAGCCAGTTGAGCCATCTTTAAAAGAAACCTTGTACCATTCCCCTGCTGATTCCGCTACGTTGTATGTATTTCCTGAAGATGCGGATCCGATGATGGAATGATTTTCTCCTGGACCGGAACGAATATTAACATTGTCTGTAGCGACCGTTATCGTTTCCGCGGTACCTTCTGAGCTTGATTCCGTGTTTGACTTAGCAGTACCAGTTGACATCAAATGATGCTTGGCAACCCAAACCTCCTGACCACCATAGTAAGTTTGAATCCACCCGTATTGCTCCTGAAAAGCTACAACTTTATCGCCTGTCATTAATTGACCAATTACTTGTGCATCATCAGCGGGTGCACTTCGAACATTAAGTGATGTGGAATGGACTTCATAAGTTTGCCCACTCTCTGCATGACTAGCAGTTGGAATAAATAGAAATAAAAATAGCAGGAAACCAATTCCAACGGTAAAAATTCGTGTAAGTTTCATATAAGCCTCCTTAAGCATATTATAAAAATGCGACTATTAAATAAATGATAGTACTTATTCATAACCGAAACAAGGGGTAAATAAACATTTTTCGGCAAAGATCATTCATAAGTACTACAGATGTTAGTCATATTTTACTATAAATCTACTGTAATGTTAAATAACAGATTATTAGCAACTCAATTTTCGTACCAATAAAATACGTTCAAAGCGCTGATAATGGAAACAGGTTACTGAGGCGACCGCAGCCCGTATACACTACGCTTTCCGCGGGCGGCTGTTGAGCCTCCTTGTGCTAACGCACTGCGGGGTCTCACCGATGCCTTTTCTCCCGCAGGAGTCTTCGTGTATACGGGCTGCTAAGTATAGCGTTTGCCAATGAAAGCGTGCTTTAGCTGGATGAAATGACAAAGTACCTTCCCGTAAATAGCATTACCAGTCCGGGTGAGAGAAGGGCGGTGACTCCAGCGGGAAAAGCAACAGCTGAAAATCCCGCAGGAAGTGGGTTCTGCTTCCGAGGAAGTTGAAGCGTTGCCCGCGGAAAGCATCCGCCCGGATCGATCCCGGACGGCGGAATAACACACCTTTTGGGAAATAAACATGCTGTTATGTCGCAGTTTATATAAATGTGATAATAAAAAACGACAAAATTAACGAAAAGGCTTTATCAAAAGTCAAATTGAGTTAATAACAGCAATTTTCATAAAGTGAACGATGAATTTACGTATATATGTTAGAATTTGTTTAATGGATTTTTAGGAGGCTAATAGTTGATTTATACGGGCGCTGAAAATGACGCATTTGTTGGGGCATCCTTGACGATGATTATCATGCTTGCCGTTATAAGCGTAGTGCATATAACCCTTTGGCTTTATTATAAGGAACGACCGAAAATCGATCAGGGATTTTGTTTTTCTTACTTTAAATTAAGTTATCGTCGAAGATTTAAGCGTGACATGTGGAATATGCCCCTTGTATTTATTTTTATCATACTTTTTCTTAAATACTTTCCTAATTATTTTCCGGGAGTCGGAATACTGCTGATCACTATTACAATACTGTTGTCTATCATCCAACTTATATATAATTATAAAATGTGGAAAAGGAACGAAGCTTAAAAGGAGAATAGAAATGAGTGCTAAATCAAGTATGAAAAAGAGAAGAATCATCAGATATATTGTTGTGTTGGCAGCGGCGATTATTGTACGATTGCTGTTGGCATTTTTTGCATCTATCGAAGTACAGAAATACGTAAGCTTAATTATTATTATAGCGGCAATCGCTGTATTTTTTACATGGGATTACTTGGGTGAGAAGAGAAGGGCGAAATGATGTAAAATAAGCCAGTGCAATGCATGCGCTGGCTTATTAAAATGTTCACTTCTTATGAGGGAATACTAAGCACGAATCCACTTCCATATTTCCTTCGGTGTGGCATTTTTTCCATACATGAGGATACCTACTTTAAATATTTTTCCTGCCAGTTTCATGAATAGCCAGGTACTTATAATCAGAATAGCATAAGCAATGGCGATTTCAATCCATGGCCAATCCTCCAGCATCGCTAACCGCATCATCAGTACGCCAGAGGATGTAAATGGAATATAAGTACCAATCTGTGCGAATAATCCGCTTGGGTCATTCAATACAGGTCCGATAAAAACAAATGGAAGAAATGGCAACATGAGTACCATACCCTGGAAATTTCCTGAGGTTGATATATCAGCCATTGTTGCACCAAGCGCAACGAAAATAGAAGCAAACAGTAAATAACCTAATATAGCGAGACCTACTAACAATAGCAATTCTGGTACAAGTAAGTACTCCATAATAGGAATATCAGTCTTCCAGATTGCGAGTGGAATGATAAACACAAGGAATACAACAACTTGGATAATTCCTAAAATAAAATAACCAATAATTTTCCCTTGCATTAATTCTCCCGGTGTTAACGATGATAAGATGATTTCTGCAATTTTGTCCTTCTTTTCCTGTGATGCACTTTGGAAAACCATCATGCCGGTGAAAACGATGGAAAGCAGAATGATGCCGGCAAAGGCTGCTGGAACAACACGTTCCATTGGATCCAATCCAGATTCTCCTGATTTATTATTAGCTTCTGTTGCCGTGCTTTCATCAACAATACGCTCATCAAAGGTAACCCCTTGATTGACAAGTGCTAATTGCTCATCAGATAAGCCTGCTACTTTCATTTGCATAGCACGTAGCGGCTCCTCCAGTAATTGAATATCATGGGTGAAAAAGCTATCTATTTCCTCACTCGTATAAACAGGCACCATACTATCATCGAGTGCATGATGATCAACAAAAATGTAGGCTGTATCTTCTTGCCCGTCTAATGCGTTTGCGGCTTCCGTTTCGCTGATGTCCGTTGTGTGCACATCCCAATTCAATGCATGTTCATCTACTGTCGCCTGTAAATCCCCGTAAATATCTAATTGATCATTGATATAGACCTGTGTAACCACTGGTTTATCGTCGGAGTCCCCAAATAAACTCGGAAGCAAAGCAAAAAATAAGAAAAGCGCCGGTGTTAAAAATAACCCGATAATAAATGATTTATTTTTCAAGTTGCGTTTAATTTCCCATTTTGCGACCTTTAATGTGTTATGCATGCGCTTTATGTCCCTCCTTTAATAAATTCTTATCTGTTGCGATATCAATAAAAATTTCATGAAGGGAAATACGATCAATCGTCAGCTCGTGAATAGTAAGCTGCTCCGGCAAATTCCTTAACCATATCGTAGGCTGTACCTCACTTGCTAAATAAAGAACAGTTGTATCACCGTCCTGCTCAACACGCTGTACATCCGGTAAATTTGCCAGATCATTGCGACTGTTATTCCCGTGGATGGTACATTTGAAATTTGCATATTGTTGTTTGACATCGTCCATTTTTCCATAGATGACCCGCTGACCACGGTGCATCATAAATAACCGGTCAGCCATTTCTTCGACTAAGTTCATTTGATGGGATGATAAAAGAATTGCTGTTCCATTACTTGCCAGACTTTTCATTTCTTGTTTAAATAGATCTTGGCTAACCGGATCGAGTCCGGAAAAAGGTTCATCTAAAATGAGTAATTCTGGCTCATGAAGAATGGAAGCGATGAATTGTACTTTCTGTCCCATGCCTTTGGACAATTCTTCAACCGATACTTTTTCTTTTCCTTCCAAATCAAATTTCTTTAAATATGCTAATGCTCGGTTCTTTGCTTTGTCTAATGGATAGTCTTTCAGATCAGCTAAGTATAATAAAATATCCATTACTTTTACGTTTTTATATAATCCGCGTTCTTCCGGTAAATAACCAATTTTATGCCTTGGAATCGTCTTACTGTTATGGAAGGTAATAGATCCCTCATCGGGATACATAATTCCCATAATGTTTCGGATCGTTGTCGATTTCCCTGCGCCGTTTGGCCCAAGAATAGCCATGATCTCTCCCTTTTTCACATCAAAGGAGATACCTGATATGACTTGTTTGTCTTTAAATGATTTGCTTAAGTTTTCTACAGATAGCATTGTGTCCATCCTATTCATTCTCCTCTCATCGTACTAAATTATTTCTCACCAGAAATTTACCATCAAATTGAATGGGGATTCCTATGCCATTTTTCTCCGCATGTATATGAAGGTGGGGCTCGGATGTATTACCGGAATTACCGACGAGTCCAATTTGTTGCCCTTCTTTTACACTATCTCCTTTATCAACTGTGACACTGTTTTCCTGCATGTGTGCAAGTAGGATGATAGCATCAATATTTTCGCATGCGAGTGTTACATGATTGCCTTCGGGTTGTTCAGGATTTGTTTCCGGCGGGATTTGGTCAGGCAAGTCATTCTTTGCTTCCAATACCTCCCCATTACAGGGGCTGTAGATTGTATCCCCATAGATCTCATATTTATCCAACTGTTTTGGATGAAGCCCCCTAGCACGAGTCCCGAAACCATTCAGTTTTAGAATATCCATTGCATATTGTTGCGGCTCATAAGCATGATGATAATTCATTAATGTGTTACTTCCACCATGTGCGACATAATAGGTACCATCTTTTAATGGGGAAGAAAGTTCGATCGCTTCATCTTTTGTAAATAAACTGCTGAATACAAATACATTGTACATCGCAAAAACAAGTAAAATTAGGATGTTAATCCCCGTCGATATTTTTTGCCTGCGTTGTAATTTTTTTCTAAAGGGGAGTGCGTTATTATTTTTCCAGGAAAAATAAATAGCCGGAATCAATAAGATCACCCAGATATATCTGATATAGTAACCCAGCCATGACCAGTTTCCGCCGAAAAATAACCATGATATCAAAGCTGCAGTCAATAATGCCTGAAGCATCCAATCAAGTTTACTATTCGCTTTTAATCTCCAAAGTGTAAAAATAAAAACGGCTGGTAAAATGATTACGATAATAACCATCTGTATAATGTCAAACGTCATTTTAATTTCTCCCTTTGCCTGCTAATAAGAGTGTAATGATTTCTTCTAGATCAAGTGCTTTCCGATCAAGCCATTGCAAATTGTTATCATTTAAATATTGCTCCGTAATGTCTGGTTGGTTCGATATGATCTGCTTCCCGTTTCGAGAAACTTCACCTGAAACAGGTATATCAGGAAGTGCATCATTCATCCAATAGCGTTTATAGCTTTCTGTTAAGGCATCTTTCTCAAAGTTACCGATCATTTTCCCATTTTGTAAAACAAATAAGTAGTCTGCAAGTTTCTGAATATCATCTGCCTGATGACTTGTAAGCAGAATGGAACGCTCTCCCTGCTCCATCCAATCGACTAAAATATCCGAAAGGTATTGTTTAGATGGAATATCCATGAATGATGTTGGTTCATCAAGGATTAGCAGGGCGGTGTTTCTTGGAATCGTTAGTGCCAATGATAATTTTTGCTGTGCGCCCTGTGATAGCTTGCCAAATCGTTTGTTTAGAGGGATATCGAATTGCTCGATGAGTTTTAGAAAGAGTGCGTCATCCCAATTTGGATATAAGGGGGCGATTAATTCTTTTAACTTGTTCCCTGTAAAAGGGTTATAGCCTATTACGGTCTGTGGCTGATAGGAAATGTAGCTTTTCCAGTCATCCTCCTCGTGGCTTATATATGTATCAAATATTTTTACATGACCAGCACTAGGATTTACCATATTCATGATGATTTTGAGCAAAGTACTTTTTCCTGAGCCATTGTTTCCCACCAGCGCCGTAATGGTTCCAGGGTCAATTTGTAAATTAATTGGACCCAACTGAAAATCATCCACTTTTTTCTCTATTTGAGATACTTCTAATGTCGCAGTCATTTTTTATCCTCCTCATAGGTTGTCAGTATTTCTTTAAAAATACCTTCGATTTGTTGGAACGTATAATCATAGCTAACTGCAGTCTCTATGGCCTTTTCCATGGCCTGGTAGACAGTTGAAACTTTTATCTGCTGTTTGATGGGGTCAGCAATTTTGGCGACAAATGTTCCTTTACCTTGGATTGTTTTCGTAAATCCTTCATTTTCTAAATTTTGATAGGCGCGTCTAATCGTAATCACACTGATTTCCAAATCCTTAGAAAGCGCACGAATGGAAGGTAATGGAGTGCCTTCCGCTAATAATCCGCTGGCAATTAGAGCCTTTAGCTGTTTTTCTATCTGATGATAAATCGGTTCCCGTGAATCTTTGGAAAGTCGGATCGGCAGTTCCATAACACGCACCCCTTTCTATGAACACACACATTAGAGATAATCAATTTCCCCCATTTTCTTTTTTAGGTATGATTTCCAGTATTGGCATCCGAAAAGAGCAAGTACAATGGACAACACTAAAGATAAAAACGGCCATTTTTGCGCAAAAATTACCGTCCAATATACAATCCCATAATCAAAAACATACTGATAAATGACGAACAGAGCGATACTGCCACCGTATTGTGCAATACTATCGAAAACAAACTTTTTTGTATTAGCCTTATATCCTGCATCACTGGCAGGCATTATGTAACCCACATAGACGCCAAAAGAAAGCCAAATAATCGAAAAGGTGATATAAGACAGTGGCGATAACATGCCTTGCAGATCTGCATTCAGGACATACAGCAAGGCAAGTAATAAAAATTGAAATGGAAAAGAATAGATAAAATAGAGTATAAACCTGCTTTGAACCAACACCTTCTTTGTTATCGGCAGTTGGCTAAGCATGATGAAAAACGGTAACCCCCAAAAATCCCCATCTTTTTGGTATTGAAATTCTTTTGGTTTCATGAATAACGGCACGAAACCAAAAGCCAACAGGAAAAGTAGATCAACGATTCCGTGGTTGATAGACACAGAGTCACCTAAAGTACTTATGACAGATAATGCTAGTAGAGTATACAATAAAAAAACAAATAAGAATCCTTTTAATGAAGCCTTTAATTCAAACATGGCCAGTCCAAGCGCCTGTTTCCATTCCTGCATGATATTTTCCTCCCTGTAACTGTTAAACTGTGTATGTGTATATAAACAGTATACTGAGTTCATTTAAGAAGTCAATAACATATTCTAAAAAGTTATTATTATTGTTCTGCTTTGCGGAAAAGAAAAGCCCATTGTAAAACAAGCACATTAAACGGGTTCACAATTTCGTCATAGCTTTGTTTCCTTTATGTGAAACTTTTCACAAACATGTTTTCAACTCCTTAAAACATGCTATGATGTAATTGTAAGAAGGAAACACCTTTACAATCGATTGTGAAATAGTGAGCAAGTTAAACAAACATAAAAGGGAGATGGGTATCATGTTTATGAATTTCATTCGCAATAATAAAGTTTTTGCTGGCGTGTTAGCTTTTCTTCGGATTTACATTGGATATCAATGGATGACGGCAGGGTGGGGAAAGATTACTGGTGGTGGTTTTGATGCAGCTGGATTTTTACAAGGTGCAATCGCTAGTGCGAGCGGGGAAAACCCCGCTGTACAAGGATGGTGGGCGACGTTCTTAGAAACTGTCGCGTTGCCAAATGCAGATCTGTTTACGTTCTTAGTTATGTGGGGGGAATTATTAGTAGGTGTTGCACTGATCCTTGGTATTTTCACGAACTTTGCTGCATTAATGGGGATCACGATGAACTTTGCATTCCTTTTCAGTGGCACAGTAAGCACAAACGCACAAATGGTGTTGATCACAGTTTTCCTTATCATAGCTGGATATAATGCTGGGAGATATGGTTTGGACAGATGGGTACTACCTTTCTTGAAAAACCGTATTACCAAAAAGAATAAAGCAGATAAAAAAGAAGTCGTTATTGCATAGTTTTAAAGGGTTAGTCTTGATTGGAAAAGACTGACTCTTTTTCATTTTAATGTTTATACAAGTCCTTTAACGTGAATATTGAGTAATAACTGTGTATAAGAAGGGAGCTATTATTCAATGAAACGTTGGATTGCTTTATTATTTGTCATTACGCTTGCAGTGATGATAAGTGCTTGTAGTGGAAAAGATGATGAACAAAATACAGAAGGTCAAAATCAGAATCAGGGTGAGGATGCTACCGAATCCGAGGATAGTGCAACAGATGAAGAGGAAGTGCTGGTATCCTTAAATGATGCTGATGAAGAAGTTGTAGCAACCGCAACACTAACAGAGGATGACAAGGGAGTGAACGTGAAACTGGAAGGTGAGGGCTTACCAGAAGGTACACATGCATTTCATATCCATGAAAAGGGTGTCTGTGATCCACCAGATTTTGAATCCGCAGGTGGTCATTATAATCCAGAAGATAAGAACCACGGAAAAGATGATCCAGAAGGTCCGCATGCCGGCGACTTTGATAATATCGAGGTTGGTGAAGACGGAAAAGTAAATGAGGCATTTACAACGGATCAAGTCACATTGAAAAAAGGTGAAGAAAATACATTGTACACAGATGAAGGGACATCACTAGTTATTCATGCAGATGAAGATGACTATAAATCACAACCAGCAGGTGATGCTGGAGATCGTATAGCATGTGGTGTAATTGGAGAATAACGTTTATGCGGAAATGCCCAGGATTTTTATTCCTGGGCATTTCTATTTGTATGGATAAAAAAGTATAAAATGAAACTGTATTCAGTGAGGGTATTACTTGCCCGTTAGCCTATGATAAAAGCTTCAGGAAATGCCACTTACGCAAGCTTAGTTTATGTTAGTATGGACTGTATATGATTACGATTGTAGGTGTGTGGTTTGGACTTTGTTATTTTATTTTCGATCATTATTTTATGTGCCTCTATATTACAAACGAGTACCGGTTTTGGCTTTTCTATTATGGCAACACCTTTTTTGTTGATTTTATTTGAACCACGAGAAGCAATTCAAATTAATTTGATCCTATCGCTAGTTATTTCAAGCGCATTGATCATGAAAATTAGAAAAGATGTGGATGTTGGGATTTTAAAACGGCTAGTATTGGGAAGCTTAGTAGGTTTACCGGTCGGAATATGCTTGTTTTTAGCCGTGAATATGACTTGGTTGAAATTGGGCATTAGTATATTAATCCTTGTACTGACATTATTATTGATCATGAATTTTCGTGTCAAGCAATTGCCGAAGCGTGACAGGCTTATTGGTGGATTTTCAGGAGCATTTACAACAAGTATTGGTATGCCTGGGCCACCACTTTTATTGTATTTTTCCGGGACAAATACAACGAAGGAGACGCTGCGGGGAACAACACTTGCCTTTTATTTGTTTATTTACTTGATAAGCTTAATCATTCAGGTGATTTTTGCAGGAACATCCAAGGAAGTGTGGACATCTAGTTTGTTAGGGCTACCACTTGTTGGTATCGGTTTGATGCTTGGGCAGCTGCTGTTTAAATGGATTAATCAAGATCACTTTCGCGTGTTGACTTACATATTATTGTTAGTTGCTGGAGGATATTTGCTGGTGCAACAATTTTAAGGCGTAACTTTTTCAATTAAATGAGTGCTCATGTATAATAATACTTCGAGTAACGAAGAAAGGAAGTTTTAGATGAGTTCTCAAGCAAACGAAAAAGTACAACCGAATAAAGAAAAAATATGGACGCGCGATTTTGTACTGATTTGTCTAGCGAACTTTTTTATTTTCCTTGGTTTCCAAATGACGCTTCCAACCCTGCCGATTTTTGTACAAGAATTAGGCGGTAGTGACCAGATGATCGGACTGATTATCGGTATTTTTACTTTTTCAGCGTTAATTTTCCGCCCGTATGCGGGAAAGTTATTGGAATCAAAAGGAAGACAATTTGTTTACATGCTAGGGCTTGCGGTCTTCGTCTTTTCTGTCGGATCTTATGCTTTTATTGTAAGTATTGGATTTTTGCTGATGATGCGAGTGGTACAGGGAATCGGCTGGGGATTCTCTACCACTGCGACAAGCACCATTGCAACGGATTTAATCCCACCTAAGCGACGTGGAGAAGGTATGGGGTACTTTGGTCTGTCCGGGAATCTGGCACTTGCCTTTGGGCCAGCACTTGGCTTAACGTTAGTTGGCGTTATATCTTTCACAAGTTTATTTTTAATCTGTGGTGGACTGGGCCTAGTTGCATTCCTATTATCGACAACCATTCGCTATAAGAAAGTGGAGACATCTCCAGATAAAACGGTCACAGTTAAGTTTGATATATTTGAAAAGACAGCCTTAGAGCCGTCTATTTTGTTGTTTTTTATTACCGTTACGTTCGGTGGTATCGCTTCTTTCCTTCCTTTGTATGCAGCTCAGAAGGGAATAGCAGGAATTGAACTCTACTTTCTTGTCTATGCGATCTTTTTAATGGTTTCCCGAACCTTTGCAGGGAAAATTTATGATCGGAAAGGTCATCTTTACGTATTCCTACCAGGAACTGTATTCATATTTATTGCCATGTTGTTATTAGCCTGGCTACCAAATATAT
This sequence comes from Virgibacillus halotolerans, assembly GCF_016908515.1. Classification (GTDB taxonomy): domain Bacteria; phylum Bacillota; class Bacilli; order Bacillales; family Amphibacillaceae; genus Virgibacillus_M; species Virgibacillus_M halotolerans. The sequence goes on along the minus strand of NZ_JAFBEA010000007.1, from coordinate 32,500 downwards.
CGGTAATGCTAATTGCAGCTGGAATATATGGATTAGGATTCGGAAGTGTGCAACCGGCATTACAAGCATGGGCAGTTGATAAAGCACCAGGAAATCGAAAAGGAATGGCAAATGCAACGTTTTTCTCCTTTTTTGATTTAGGAGTTGGATTGGGTGCAATGACATTTGGTCAATTGGCTTCTATGTTTGGATATGGTTCAATCTACAAAACCGCAGCATTGTCAGTACTGCTCGCGATGATACTGTATATATATTTATACTTACGAGCAAAAAAAAGACAATCATTGTAAAGGAAAAAGCCAAGTACATCAGGGAAGTAAAAAATTGTCCCGAGTACTTGGCTTTTCTTTAAATTTCTTTTGGAAGAACAATTCGTTTATACATCTGAACCGTTAAAATATAATAGACGCCATAAATCAGTAGGAAAATACCAACTGGAATCCATATTTTCGTGTAAGGCTCAATGATGATAAAGGAAAACATTTGCATACCCACAATAACGTGTACGAGTCCAACCAATGCCGGGAATAAGAATAGCAGGAACAGCTCGCGGTAAATGGATTTAGCCAATAAAGACTTTCGAACCCCGATTTTCCGCAGCATAGAATAACGCTGTGCATCTGCATTCGCGCTGGATAGTAATTTAAACATCAGCACACTGGCCATCATCATTAAAAAGGCGATACCCAAAAATAATCCCATAAAGATGGTTCCACTGGCAATCCCTTTAAAGGCAAGATAGTTACTATACTTGCTTCCCGTTATTTCAGGTGTTTCACCAGTCAATGACTCAGCTAAAGTGAGCTGTCCGGCTTCCAATTTTTCAAGTTGCGGCAGTGCGGCTGTAAAATCATCGAGTTTGGCAACCACCACGATTTCTTTACTGCCTTTTATTTTTTCAAAGTTTTCCTGATCAACAATCGATATCTCCCGATCGCCAAACATGTAATAACCGGCGTTTAATTCGTTATTAACTACTGAAAACCATTCATCAGGCATATCCCCCAATACATATTTATCTTTAGAAAGCGGTTCTGTTACGCGTTCCGATTTTGGCAATTCCATTGATTCTGGATTGAATGCTTTAAACAATGGGGGATGATCTATTAGGTCATTCTTGAGAAAATACACACCATCATCATCTACCTTATAATGGTAGAAGTTTTCTTCCTCGGTATTTAATTGCTCGATTATTTGTTTGTCCGCATCTGACGGTTGATGAATCGCTAAGTCGTTGGCATAGATCATCCCTGCTTGTTTTTCAACGTTGTGGTAAAAGGCAATACCCGCTGTCATCGCCCCTAAACCCAATGCAACAAGCATGGCGACCGTTCCCAGTACGCGGGTTAAATTCATCATACGAAATCTTAGTTGTGCAAGGGTAAATGAATTGATTCCTTTTTCATTCAGCGTACGAATTCCCTTAAGCTTCTTCACCACATAAGGCAACAGGGAAATAAATATAAGATAGGTCCCCAGTGTGATCGTAATAGCCGCAATAATGACGCCGAACTGCATAAGTTTAGCAATGTTGATCATTGCATAATAGCCAACACCAATTAATAGGATAGCAAAGAGTACACCTACAATCGTCCAGCTTCCTTTTGCTTTCACTGTATCTTGCTTTCTGTCTGCATGAAGTAAGTCGAGCACCGACTTTCCGGCGATTTTGGCCGCATTTACAATCGAAGTCAAGAAAAACAGAATCACATAAAAGATAACGGTTGTGATCATAGAAGAAAGGTAAAATGCCTCAAATCCTTCTCCACTGAAATCCAACTGCCACATAAATAATCCAGCGATTCCCTTCGACATGCCGATGCCAATCACGATGCCGGCAGCCAGGGAAATAATGCCGATGAAAAAGGTTTCAAAGAACATGAGTTGGGTTACCTTATGTTTCTTTGCCCCAAGCATCATATACATGCCCAACTCTTTTTGTCTCATCGAGAGCATAAAAGAAGTGGCATAAAAAATATAAAATATCGTAATAGCCGCTAAAATAAATGTTCCAACATGGAATATAAATACGATTGATCCAATCATGGCATTTGATTCCAGAAACACTTTATTTTGTGCCAACGTTTGAAACATATAAAATATTGCAATGGACATCGTTAGTCCGAATAAAAGGACCAGATAATCCTTAAACGACTTGCGCATACTTGCCCGTGATAATTTAAATAGCATTCCATTTCCTCCTTCCTATTCCATCTCAGGAGCGGCAAACTCTGCCAACACATTGAGAATTTCTTGATGGAACGCCATCCGCGAACCATCACGATGAATTTCCTTGTACAACTTGCCATCTTGGATGAACATGATTCGCCTGCAATAGCTCGCACTAAGTGGGTCATGGGTTACGAGCATAATGGAGACATCATGGTTTTCATTTAATTGAGCGATGGTTTCCATTAAGCTATTCGCGTTTTTTGAATCAAGTGCACCGGTTGGCTCATCTGCCAAAATCATGGCAGGCTCATGTACCAACGCCCGTGCAGCTGCCGCACGCTGTTTTTGACCACCGGAAATAGTTACGGGGTACTTTTCCAAAATACCTTCAATGCCAAGCTTCACTGCAACTTTACTGACAGCTGGTTTGATTTTCTTTGTAGATACACCTTGTAAAGATAACGGCAGTGCAATATTTTCGTAGATTGTTAAGTTTTCCAGTAGATTGAAATCCTGAAAAATAAAACCTAGTTGCTTAGATCTGAAATCGGCTAATTGTCCTTGTTTCATCTCGGTGATGTTTGTTCCGGCGATTTGAATCGTTCCCTCTGATGCTTTGTCGAGTGTCGATATAACATTTAATAATGTGGTTTTCCCTGCGCCAGATGGGCCCATAATGCCAACGAATTCTCCTTGATTCATATCAAATGACACATGATTTAACGCGGAAAAGAGATTTTCACCTTTTTTTCCATACGTTTTGTGCAGATTGTTTACTTGTAAAACAGGCTGTTTCATAACGTTCCCTCCATATCTTTAATCTATAACAAGTGTAAACCAATCTGCGTTATTCTTGTATGTGTTTACCTTTCAGGATCCTTACATTATTGAAAGGTTAGCAGCATGATGCAGAATGCTTTAAAAAGTCTACAAATAGAACGAAATAGCGTATAATATATTGCTAGCTTCCCTATCCTAATACAGGATAGTTTAAAAACCGGGTCATCTCGTTTACAATAGATGTAATGAGACGGTAAAAAGGTGGGTTTTCATAACGTTGAAGAGTATAAGTGATATCAACATCCAAAAGTTATTTCCAGCCATTATTTATAAACGTGGATTGGATTATTATAAAAAGGATCTGGTAAGTGATCTGTTGTATGATTTGAATTATCATGTATGGACAGCGACTGTTCACGGTACAGAGGATTATTTTGTAGAAATTGATATGACGGGATTTGACAAAGGTTCGATTGAAACACATTGTGATTGCCCGGCGTTTTCTACGTATGGATCGTGCAAGCATATTGCAGCTGTGCTATTAAGTATTGCAAATAAGGAGTCCAATAAACAGCCGGATACGCCTAACTATGAATACCAGATAACAAATCGCTTTATTCAAGCGCTGAGTTCCATTCAGCCACAGACTGTAACACCAGAAATTTTACCGAAAAAAACCCCTATGCAGGTCGAGTATTATTGTAAATGGTCCTATGATAGAAATTTATTAATAGAGTTAAAAACAGGTGAAAAGCGTTGCTTCGTCGTGAAGGATGCGTATGATTTCCTGGGAAATGTTCTGCAAGGAAATGAATATTATTTTACAAAAACATTCACATATAATCCAGATATCCATTATTTTCAGCCAAAGGATTTAGAACTCTTTGAATTGCTTTATTCGATTCAAAAAAATGAAGAGATCTATAATGGCTATACGTTTTATCATTACTCGGGGAACATGAATGAGAAGCGCTCGATCATTGTTCCACCGCTCGTTGCTAAACAGCTCCTGGGAAAACTCGTTGAACGGGATTTTACGGTGGAAACGAAAAAAACGCATTATACAGATATATCGATTGAAAAAGAGACGCTCCCATTTCACTTCTCCTTGTCAAAAAATGAACGCGATGACTTAATATTAACCATGGATGATATTGCCAATGGAACGTATTTTAAGCCTTACAACATGTTGTTCTATCAAGGTGTGTTTTATTTTCCCGCAAAAGAGCAACTACCTATCCTTGAAGAAGTGACTGATTTTGGTATGGAAGATCTAAAGTTGCCGATAACAAAAGACCAGGCAGATACCTTTTTATCTGAGGTGCTTCCCTCTTTAAAGAAAATAGGTGAGGTCGACGTTTCAGAAAAGGTTGCTGCTGAAATTATTCAGGTTTCACTAAGGGCAAAGCTTTACTTGGAAGTACAGGTGGACTGGATTGTTGGGAAACTGGAATATCACTATGGAGATCAGCAGATTGACCCATTTGGCGGTGGTCGTGAGCAAAGTGACACGATTATTATCCGTGACGTGGAAAAGGAACAACAAATTATGCATCTGATCGAGCATGCTAATTTCCATTATAATGGGAAGGATCTATACATCGAGGGCAGCGATGAGGAAGAGATGTATGAGTTTCTCTACGACGTGCTGCCAGTGCTTGATGAGTATGTGGAGCTATTTCTAACGTCAGATATTCGGAATATGATCGTGGAAAATGAACCGACACCAAGCACAAGTGTCCGTCTGGAGTCCGCTTCTAATCTGCTAGAAATCGGTTTTAATGTCGATGGTGTGGATGATTCGGAAATTAATCAGATTATTAATGCCGTCATTGAGAAAAAACGTTATTATCGCCTGGAAAGTGGTGCTTTACTGTCATTGGAAGGGGAAGGCTTCGATTCCATGAAGCAGTTTTTCAATGATATGGAGATCTCGAAAAACGATGTACGAGACGGGAATGTCCAGGTCCCGGTTTATCGTGGTACACAAATCGATGAGTTGATTGATACAAGGAAAAATTACGATGCATCCTTTCAAAAGCTGCTCCATCAGCTTCGATCACCGGAAGAACAAATTTATGAACTGCCAGAGAAATTGAATGCATCATTGCGTAACTATCAGAAAATCGGCTATCAATGGTTTAAATCGTTAAGTGCCTACCATTTAGGAGGTATTTTGGCTGATGATATGGGACTTGGTAAAACATTGCAAAGTATTGCCTATATTGCATCTGAACCAAGCGACCACCCACATTTAATTGTTGCGCCGTCGTCGGTTGTATATAACTGGAAAAACGAATGTGAGAAGTTTGCTCCAGACTTGAAAGTAGCAATTCTTACAGGGGCACCACCAGAACGAAGGGAAAAAATCAAACAGCTAAAAGACATGGACATTTGGATTACCTCTTATGCTACGTTAAGGCAGGATATTGAGCTTTATCGTGAATTAACGTTTCAAACGATGATTCTTGATGAGGCGCAATATATAAAGAACTATGCAACAAAAACGTCCCAAGCCATCCGCGAAGTAAAGGCGAGTCGTCGATTTGCATTGAGTGGTACCCCAATTGAAAACTCGATTGATGAGTTATGGGCTATATTTCAGGTGATTTTACCAGGACTGATGCCTAGTCAGCGTAAATTCAAACAATTATCCCACGATAAAATAGCTATGATGACAAGACCATTTATTTTACGTCGTTTGAAACAAGACGTTTTAAAAGAATTACCGGATAAGATAGAATCGGTTCATGTTTCTGAATTGACGAAAGACCAAAAAGAGTTGTATGTCGGATATTTACGACAACTGCAGCAGGAAGCTTCCCAATCGATGAAGGAGGGTGGCTTCAATCAAAATCGGATGAAAATATTAGCTGGATTAACGCGGCTCCGTCAGCTGTGCTGTCACCCTTCCCTGTTTATTGAAAATTACCAGGGGCAGTCTGGGAAACTAGAACAATTGATGGAAGATATCAGAAGTGCGATGGAAAATGGAAAAAGAATGCTTATTTTTTCCCAATTCACAAGCATGCACGAGATTATTATTGAAAGACTGAAACAAGAAGGGCTGGAGTATTTTTACCTACATGGGCAAACCCCTTCACAGGAACGGGTGCAAATGAGTGATCGCTTTAACAATGGCGAAAAAAATATATTCCTGATTTCCCTTAAAGCCGGAGGAACAGGCTTAAACCTAACCGGTGCAGATACTGTTGTACTTTATGATCTCTGGTGGAATCCGGCAGTGGAGGACCAGGCAACAGGGAGAGCACACCGTTTTGGACAAAAAAAGGTTGTTCAGGTTATTCGCTTAATTACGGAAGGTACGATTGAGGAAAAAATTTATGATCTGCAACAGAAAAAACGGGAACTAATTGACCAAGTGATACAGCCGGGAGAAACGATGTTATCCAGCTTGAGCGAAGCAGATGTCAAGGAATTATTAAGTATCTAACAGGAAGCACATTTATGGTGTGCTTCTTTTTTTCTAAAAAAGTGTTTGCTTAATATTCAAAAAAGGAATAGAATAAAAAATATAGATTTTACGTGCTTCCAGGAAGGTTAATGATGAAAGGGGAAGATGACATTGGTGACTACTATTGGGAAAGGGTTTGTAAAATTTATCGTGGCGAATGTAGCAGTATTATTTGCGATTATGCTTTTACCGATATTTTTATTTACGGATAGTGTACCATTTTTTGATGCGATCATGAATTTCTTGTTTAGTAATAAAAGCTAATTTTCCTTAAATAAAGTCAGTTTTTATTGCTAGATGAGCGCTCTTAATAACGCAAAGCGAGCACAGCTAAAGGTTGTGCCCCTTTGCGTTATATTTTATTTACTTACCCAACTTTCGCACCATTAAAAATACGTTCAAAGTGTTAGACGAGTTAAACCTAGAATGTTTCTAATAATTCCCTTGACAACCTTGTAAAATAAAGGGATTGTTTTTTACACAAAAGAGATAAGATGCGACATAAATTCTATTATGTTAGATCTGTAGCACTGATAATGGAAACGGATTACTTAGGCGACCGCAGCCTGTATACACTTCGCTTTCCGCGGGCGGCTGCCTGAGCCTCCTTGTGCTTACACACGATGCCACTGAAAAAGTTAAACATAGCATAATATATGTGGATCTACCATCGCATCTTCGAATATACTGTGCTTTCCGCGGGCGAGTGTCGAGCCTCCTCGGACTACCGTCCTGGGGGGTCTCGTCGATCACTTACTTCCCGCAGGAGTCTCCGTATATTCGAGATGCTAGGTTAAGGTGAAAAGACAAGGTTTTTAAAATCTACCGCTTTTTCAGTGGCCTCCTTACACACTACGGGGTCTTATCGATGCCTTTTCGACGAACACGATGTTCTAGTGTCGGTGTTAGTCACAGGACTTGACCTTATTAGCCGATCTCCCGCAGTAGTCTTCGTGTATACGGGCTGCTAAGTACAGCGTTTGCCAATGAAAGCGTGATTTAGCTGGATGAAATGACAAAGTACTTTCCCGTAAATAGCATTCATTCCGGGTGAGAGAAGGGCGGTGCTCCAGCGGGAAGAGCACGTGTCCGAAGACCCCCGAGAGTGGGTTTCTCGAGGTGGCTGAGGCCGTGCCCGCGGAAAGCATCCGCCCGGATCGATCCCGGACGGCGAATAGCACACCTCTTGGGAAATAAACATACTCTAATGTCGTAGTTTATATACATGCGATAATAAAAAGCGACAAAATTAACGAAAAGGCTCTATCAAAAGTCAAGTTGAGTTCTTTAAATAATGGATTAAATATCGGCCGATTTCAGCGATATAGGATTGGCCACTACCACTATTGTTCCAGTCCGCTGTTAAAATAGCAGCCTCAACCACAGTATTTTTATATTTTATAATCGCTACATCATGTTCAACACCTTCTAATTCACCGGTTTTATGGAAAAATACTACTTGGTCATTTTCATCGACGTATTTTGGCAATTTATCCTGCAATTGTTGATGGCAAAGAATGGTGAGGATATGTTTTCTAGAAGCTTCCGTTATAAACGTATTGTCTTGCATATATAAGTTTAATAAACGAACCATATCCCGCGCACTAGTATAATTTTCATTACCCTTAGCTTGTGCTTTTGTATCCATAAAATGACGATTTATCTTGCTTGTGTGACAACCGATTTGTTCAGTAAAGTGATTAATGTTTTCGATCCCAACCTTATCCAATAATATATTGGAGGCTGTGTTGTCTGATATGATTATCATTAGCTCAAGTAAATGTCGGTAACGAAGTGCAGGAGGGTCGGTTAAATATCCAATCACACCAGACCCACCAACGATATCATAGTTACTCATATTAACCATTTCATTTAAGTCTAAGTTTCCCTGCTCCGCTTGACGAAACGCCTCTGTTAAGATAAATAGTTTGGCAACACTTGCAGCCTTTCGTTGTTTCGCATCATTTAATACAATATCTCCATCTGGTGTATGAATGAAAATGGACAGATGATCAGCGACATCTTTCGTCAAGTTATGAATTTCATTGCTTAATTGCTCAAAATACATCATGGATCCCCCTTTACCAAGTAAAACTTTCCATTAGCGACTATGTTATATGAATTTTCCCAAAAACGTCAAGCCAGTTTTATTGATAATCAGATCGGGATTGAAAAAACATATAAAGATGGCAAGAATAAAAATTTCACATCTATTTTATTAATTCCTTTTATCCAACAATAACAACGCTTTCATATCAATCTAAGAAAATACAAGCTGAACGTTTTTGATTAATTAAAAACAATATTTAAAAAATGGTGAATTATATTATAATACATAGTATAATGTATTATAGGACAATTCGGACTAACATTCAGATTGTCCAAATAAAAATAAATGCAGGGGGTTAAAGTCTATGAATTTTAAGAGGTGGACACTGCTTCTGGTGTTGGTGTTTGCAACGGGGATCTTTCTTGCAGCTTGTGGTGGAGAAGATGCTAGTGGTGATGAAAGTGGCGACGTAGCAGAAGCGGAGGATCAAAGTGGCGATGAAGGTGGAAGCGGTAATCTTGCAGAAGATCAGTCAATTAGTGTAAACATTAAAACGGAACCGCCTTCATTACATCCTGGTCAAGCAACTGATACAACTTCAGGTGCCGTTTTAAACAATACTTTTGAAGGTTTAACAAGGATTAATCAGGAAGGTGAACCAGAAGAGGCAATGGCGGAATCGATCGATGTTTCTGATGATGGATTAACCTATACATTTAAGATTCGCGACGATGTTGAATGGTCTAATGGGGATCCGGTAACAGCTGAGGACTTTGAGTTTGCCTGGAAATGGGTATTGGATCCAGATAGCGCTGATACAGATTATGCCTACCAACTATATCCGATTAAGAATGCCGAAGCTGCCAAAGAAGATGGTGGTTCCTTAGATGATGTTGGTATTACAGTAGAAGATGAGCAAACATTAGTCGTTGAATTGGAAAACCCGACAGCCTATTTCTTAGACTTAACAGCATTTTATACATTTTATCCAGTAAATAAGAAAGTTGCAGAAGATAATGATAAATGGGCATTAGAAGCTGGAGAAGATTATGTGAGCAATGGCCCATTCCTGCTTGAATCATGGGCACATAAAGATGAAATTGTCTTGAAAAAGAACCCGGAATACTGGGATGCTGATACAGTCTCATTAGAAACAATCAGCATGCAAATGATTGAAGACGAAAGTACAGAACTGGAATTGTATGAGAATGGCGACTTAGACTGGGCTGGAGATCCGACTGGCAGCATTCCATTGGCAGCCATTCCTAGTTTGAAAGATGAAGGTACATTGAATATTGAAGATAAAGCCGGTGTGTACTATTACTCATTTAATACAGAAGAGGAACCATTTGATAACGAAAACATCAGAAAAGCCTTTGCTTTATCACTTGACCGAAAAAGCATGGTAGAGAATATTACCAGAGGGGAACAAAAGCCAGCAATGGGGTTAGTTCCGCCATCGATTTTTGAGGAAAATGAAGAAGGCTACTTTAAAGATAATGATGTAGAAGAAGCAAAGAAATATTTGGAAAAAGGATTGGATGAGCTTGGCCTGGACAAATTACCGGATGTAAAGCTTTCCTATAACACGGATGAAGGTCACGAAGCAATGGCACAAGCTGCACAAGATATGTGGAAAAGTAATTTGGAAGTAGATGTAGAACTTAATAATGAAGAGTGGAATGTTTACCTCGATTCCATGGGTGAAGGAAACTATCAAATTGGTCGTATGGGCTGGATCGCCGACTTTAACGATGCAATTAACTTCCTGGAAATTTTCCAGACCGTGGGTGGTAACAACTATACGAACTGGGAAGATGAAGAATATGCACAAATTTTAACAGATACAAGAACAGAAACAGATGTAGATAAACGTCGAGGAATGCTGCGTGATGCAGAGGACATCTTCATGGATGCAATGCCGATAGCACCTGTTTACTTCTATACTAACCTATGGGTTAAGCAGGATTATGTAAAAGATATTGAGGTTTCACCACTAGGTGAATTTCAATTTAAATGGGGTTATATCGAAGAACATTAGATGGTTACTCATGGATAAGGTATATAGATGAAAATGCTATATACCTATCATGATCCAGGTCAATAATGTACGAGAATGATAAAACCCTTTGATATAAAGTTTTCAGCGTACCAGTTTACGTGCGAACAAGCACATTTAAATGGGAATGTGGAACTAACAAGGGGGTGCAGTCAATCACTCCCTTTTTATTTTGAATCTATTTTGAAGTTCAGGATTTATCGTAGTCTGGCGGGCAGTAAGACTCCCGCTGAATGAAGTTTCACTTTATACAGCTGTTTATTCGCTAGAGGCGGTATTAATTTAAAATATAGAATGTGGAGGTGTAGCATTTTGGCCAAATATTTGTTAAAGAGGCTGGGCTTTATTCTTTTGTCCCTTTTTTTTATTGTGACAATTACATTCTTCATCATGAAGGCTGCCCCAGGTGGTCCTTTTGCTTCCGAAAGAAAGCTGACACCAGCTATTGAACAACAATTAAATGAAATATATGGGTTAGATGATCCATTGTACAAGCAATATATTGATTATGTAATTAGTACTGCACAATTGGATTTTGGGCCTTCGTTTAAATATGTTGGACAAAGTGTTAATGGAATTATTAAAAGAAGTTTCCCTTATTCCTTTATATTAGGCATGGAAGCAATTCTCCTTTCATTATCTATAGGTGTGCTGCTCGGTGTCATTGCAGCACTCAAGCATAATAAATTTAGCGACTATGCCGCAATGGTTATTGCAGTTCTGGGTATTTCCGTACCGAGTTTTATTATGGCAACCATTCTGCAATATATCTTTGCAATCAAATTACAGGCGTTACCTGTAGCGAAATTTGATAGTTTTGCACATACGTTATTACCAGCAATTGCTTTAGCGACCACCCCACTTGCTTTTATTGCACGTTTAATGCGTTCAAGCATGCTTGACGTGTTAAATGCGGATTATATCAAAACAGCAAAATCAAAAGGATTAAGTAAGCGGGTGGTTACCTACAAACATGCAGTCAGGAATGCAATAATGCCGGTGGTATCCTACATGGGCCCACTAGTTGTAGGAATTCTAACAGGAAGCTTTATTATCGAAAAAATATTTGCCATTCCTGGGCTAGGTAATGAATTTGTGGAAAGTGTCACGAATCGAGATTATACCGTCATTATGGGGACGACAGTATTCTTTGGCGCGCTTTTACTGGTTTCCATATTAATTGTCGATATTATTTATAGTCTGATTGATCCCCGTATCAAGATCACAGGGAAGGGAGAATGATAGGCATGCCACAACCACAATTAAATGATTCAGATTTTGAACCAATACAATATAGTGAGTACGATGCGGAGAAAATAGTAGGTAGAAGTACATCTTTTTGGAAAGATGCCTGGCGGCGCTTTAGAAAAAACAAACTTGCTTTAATTGGTGTGGTAATTATTATTCTGCTTGGGATCATGTCGTTTATTGGTAGCCCGATATCAGGTCATAATTACTCCGATAACGATTTAATCAACTCTAATCAATCTCCATCCGCTGAGCATTGGTTTGGTACCGACAACCTGGGCAGAGATATATTTTCCAGAACATGGTATGGAGCTAAAATTTCCCTATTTATTGGGTTGATGGCAGCTTTCATAGATTTGATTATTGGAGTGATCTGGGGAGCTACGGCTGGATTCTTTGGTGGAAAAATAGATGAATATATGATGCGTATCGCGGATATCTTAACAGCTGTCCCTTATCTACTGGTCGTTATCTTATTAATGGTTATTATGCCTAAAGGGTTATGGACCCTGATTATTGCGATGACGATTACAGGCTGGATCAATATGGCAAGAATTGTTCGTGGGCAAGTAATGCAACTGAAATCTGAGGAATATGTTATCGCCTCCAGGTCCTTAGGTGCGAAAAAGACAAGGCTTATGTTCCGGCATCTGGTTCCAAATACGTTGGGTCCAATTTTGGTAACGCTAACTTTAACGATTCCAACTGCTATTTTCACAGAGGCATTTTTAAGCTATCTGGGTCTTGGGGTGCCAGCACCTTTAGCAAGCTGGGGTACGATGTCATCCGATGCTTTGTCGTTCTTGAAATATGAGCCTTATCAGCTGTTTTTTCCGGCATTTTTCATTTGTTTAACGATGTTGGCATTTAATGTAATTGGTGATGGAATGAGCGATGCGCTGGATCCGAAAGAGCGCTAATGCAGGGGGGATATGGTGATGAGTAGAATTTTAGAAGTAAACGATCTGTCTGTATCGTTTCAAACATATCATGCAGAGGTGCAGGCAATCCGTGGTGTGAATTTTCATTTAGACGAAAAGGAAACATTGGCAATCGTTGGTGAATCCGGTTCTGGAAAAAGTGTGACAGCGCAATCTATCATGCGTTTGATTGAAATGCCACCAGGCGAGTTTGTGGATGGTTCAATCATGTTTGCTGGAGAAGATTTAACCCAAAAGTCAGAGAAACAAATGGAAAACATTCGTGGAAAGGAAATTAGTATGATTTTCCAGGATCCAATGACCTCTTTGAATCCTACAATGACGGTAGGCAAGCAAATTGCAGAAGCGTTGATCAAGCATCAGCATATGTCGAAAAAGGAGGCGCATAACCAAGGGATAGCGTTGTTAAAGTTAGTTGGGATTCCTAATCCGGAAGCACGTATTAATCAGTATCCACACCAATATTCGGGCGGAATGCGGCAGCGGGCAATGATTGCCATTGCGCTTTCCTGCAATCCCAAAATACTTATTGCAGATGAACCGACGACAGCACTGGATGTAACGATTCAGGCACAGATACTTGATCTGATGCGGGGGCTGCAGGAGAAAGTAGGGACCGCGATTATTTTAATTACGCATGATCTTGGTGTTGTAGCCAATGCTGCAAGTCGTGTAGCGGTCATGTATGGTGGTAAAATTGTCGAAACTGGAACCGTCGATGAAATTTTCTATAACCCAAAGCATCCTTATACATGGGGCTTATTAGGATCGATGCCAAAACTGGATGGGAGTCATGAAACATTACAGGCCATACCTGGTTCCCCACCGGATTTAGCGGATCCACCCAAGGGATGTCCGTTTGTAACGCGTTGTCCTCATGCCATGAAGGCCTGTAAGGAACATATGCCGGCGTATACGAATCTATCAGATACACAGAAGACGGCTTGTTGGCTGCTGGATGAGCGTGCACCAAAAGTAGAGCTACCTGAGTCTGCCATCGTAGGGGGGACAACAGTGCATGGATAACAATCGAGAAAGGTTACTCAAAATAGAAAACTTAAAAAAGCATTTTAAAATTGATCGTAATACTGTATTAAAAGCGGTAGATGGAATTAGTTTTGATATATATAAAGGGGAAACATTTGGCTTAGTTGGTGAATCGGGTTGTGGCAAGTCAACAGCGGGAAGAACGATTTTACGTCTCCATGAAGCAACAGAAGGAGAAGTATATTTTGCCGACGAAAATGTTCATACAAAGAAATCTGCTAAGCAACTAAAAAAGTTTAACCGTAGTATGCAGATGATTTTCCAAGACCCTTATGCCTCACTGAATCCAAGAATGACGGTGAAGGATATTATCGCAGAAGGCATTGATATTCATGGTCTCGCGAAGAATAAACAGGATCGTTTGAATCGGATAAATAGCTTACTGGAAACAGTCGGGTTAAATAGGGATCATGGTAACCGTTACCCGCATGAGTTTAGTGGCGGACAGCGACAAAGAATTGGGATAGCACGGGCGTTAGCAGTGGATCCTGATTTTATTGTAGCGGATGAGCCAATATCTGCTCTGGATGTGTCCATTCAGGCGCAGGTTGTCAATTTGTTAAAACGATTACAGAAGGAACGTGGATTGACCTTCTTGTTTATTGCGCATGATTTGTCGATGGTGAAACATATTAGTGATCGTGTTGGTGTGATGTATTTAGGAAATATGGCAGAAATTGCAGCGAGTGATGATTTGTATGCCGAGCCTTTACATCCGTATACGCAGGCGTTGCTAAGTGCCATTCCAATTGCGGATCCGAAAGTAGAACGTTCAAGGGATAGAATTATTGTAGAAGGAGATGTACCGAGCCCGGTAGATCCGCCAAGCGGCTGCCGTTTTCGTACAAGGTGTCCATTTGCGATGGATGTATGTGCGAAAGTGGATCCTGTATTTCAGAAATACAAAAAAGATCACTGGGTCGCATGTCACCTATATGACGAGGACTATAATGAGGATTACAAGGTCATACAATAGTAAACTTTTGCAAACTCACACCAAACTGGAGTGAGTTTGCATGCGTTCAATTTTGTATATTAAAGTGTTCTTCCACTACTCCACGGAGCTGTCTTTTTAAAAACTTCCCAACAGATGTCTTTGGAATTTCTTTGAAAAACAGGATGTCATCAGGCAACCAGAACTTGGCAAATTGCGGTTTGAGAAAGTCGAGCAGCTTTTCTTTCATCCCCTCTTCGGAAAACGCCTCTTTTAATACAACACATGCAATCGGGCGTTCCTGCCACTTTTCATCTGGTATGGCAACAACACTTGCTTCAAAGACTGCATCGTGTGTCATGAGTGCATTTTCAAGATCAACGGAAGAAATCCACTCTCCACCGCTTTTAATTAAATCATTTGTGCGATCGACGATTTTAATTAACCCCTCTTCATTAACGGTGACAACATCTCCGGAATGGAACCAGCCATCAATGAATGCGCTATCGCTTCTATCGTCACGATAATATTCGTCAGCAATCCAATTTCCGCGCAACAATAGCTCGCCCATCTCTTTACCATCCCATTCCACTTCTCCACTATTGCCTATGACCTTCATGTCGACACCAGGAACAGGCATCCCTTGTGTGGTACGTACGGCTAACTTTTCGTCGTCTGTTAAGTCCTGCTGATAGCTTTTTAGACGGGAAACAGTCACGAGTGGTGTTGTTTCTGTGGCGCCGTAAGCATGGTAGAAAGGAATATTCAATTTTTGTTCAAAAGCCTTGATCAGACCTAATGGTGCTGCCGAACCACCACAGAGAACAGCACGTAAACTGGATATATCATAGTCACCATTTTCCAATTCACGTAGTAAACCAAGCCAAATGGTAGGAACACCAGCAGTGATGGTTACCTTGAATTTTTCAATAAATTCGGCAAGCCGTTTCGGTGTGAATCGGGGCCCGGGCATCACCTGTGTACAACCAAACCAGGTACAAGCAAAAGGAGTTCCCCACGCGTTGACATGAAATTGTGGCACAACAGGCATCGAAACATCTGATTCCGATATACCTGCAGTATCTGTCAACCCTAATGCATAGCTGTGTAAGACAATGCCGCGATGACTATAAAGCACACCCTTTGGTTTACCTGTCGTTGCTGAGGTATAGCACATTCCCGCAGGATCGTTTTCATCTATATTTGTAATAAATGGGTAAGTTGGGTCCCCGGTTTGAAGTAGTTCTTCATAGGAATAAAGCGGTTCTAATGTAGATTCAGGAAGCTCCTCCTTGTCTGTCATGAGGATAAATTTTTCCACTGTCGTTAACTGGTGTTGGATTTTTTCTATGAGAGGCAAAACATCTTCATCGATAAATAAGATTTTATCTTCTGCATGATTAATGATGTAGATAATGTGTTCAGGCGATAGGCGGATATTGATCGTGTGTAAAACGGAACCGATACCAGGTGCAGCAAAGTAAATTTCTAAATGCCGATGATGGTTCCAGGCTAAAGTGCCGATTCGGTCTCCTTTTTGGGCGCCTAAATCTTTTAAGACACTCATCAAGCGCCGTGTGCGTTTGCCGATATCCGCATAGGTGAGATAATGCAGCTTGTCATGGGTTTGCGAGATAACCTGCTTTTTGGCAAAAAACTTTTCAGCGTGTTCAAGCATGGACCCTACAGTTAGTGGAATGTGCATCATACGAAAACATCTCCCTTATAGTAAAATAGTTTCATATATATTATATCATATAGTTAGAATAATAAGAACTTACCGGTATGTGACTATTCATTTAATAATAGCCATCTTGAGAATAGATTGACAATGGTAATCATATAAGTGTAAAATACATATACATTAAAATTACAAGGGGGAAGTCTACATGAAGAGAAAGCATTTATTTTTTACTAGTTCAATTTTACTAATATTGGCTTTATTCCTGGCTGCCTGTGGCGACAGTAGTAGTGGTAGTAGTGATGGTGACAGCGGTGATAAGGATGACGGTGGCAAAGAAGATGCACCTGAATTTCTAAGTATGTTAACCGGTGGAACAAGTGGGACCTATTACCCGCTTGGTGGAGAAATGGCTAAGATTATAACAGATGATACAGGTATTCAAACAGATGCTGTGTCATCCAATGCTTCAGCAGATAATATGGTCGCTTTAGCAGAGGGTGAAGCAGAAATTGCCTTCTCCCAAACCGACGTTACTGCGGATGCAGTAGCGGGGGAAAATGCTTTTGATGAACCGATTGACAATGTACAGGCGATCGGATCCCTGTATCCGGAAACGATTCAAATTGTAACCACTTCCAAAGCAGGAATTGAGTCAGTTGAAGACCTGAAAGGTGAGAAGGTATCTGTTGGTGCACCCGGTTCAGGAACATATATCAACGCAGAGCAAATTCTGGAAGTACATGGTATGACAATGGATGATATTAATGCACAAAACCTCGATTTTGAAGAATCAACTGGAGGCATTCAGGATGGTAACATTGCTGCAGCCTTTATTACAGCAGGTACGCCTACAGGGGCGGTAGAAGGATTGTCCGCAACGGAAGATGTTGATATTGTTCCAGTAGAAGAAGATAAAGCAGAAGAATTAGTTGATAAATATCCATATTATGCTGTTGATACAGTGGAAGAAGGGACATATGGACTTGAGGAAGATGTTCCTACCGTTGCAGTGCTTGCAATGCTTGCTGTAACGGAGGACGTTCCGGAAGACACAGTTTATGACATTACGAAAGCAATTTATGAACATGCAGAGTCTATGGCACATGACAAAGCCAAATTTATTAAGGTGGAAGATGCATTAAATGGCATTGGCATCGACGTGCATCCGGGAGCACAGAAATATTTCGATGAAAAAGGTGTAAAGAAAGACGAATAGGTATTTGTAAGTTAGTGGGAACCGGCTGTCAATCCTATTAGTAGGCGTTTGCTGCCGGTTCTTCTTTGTTAAGTACAGATAAACTGAATTTACAGGTGAAGGATCATGTCTAAAGTTATAAAGAGGTTTTTTCTGACAGCAATCATTATTTTAGTTCTTATGATGTTAGCATCTATACCATTTAAACATGCACTGGTGTTTTATAAGGGGAATACGGAACAATTGGAGGCCTATCTCCCGCTTGAAGCAGGTGATACATTTCAGCTTATTTGGAAACATTCTATCCATTTAACGGATGTGGTAGAGAAATATAAGGTACTGGATAACGATGATATCAAGCAATATGAAATTGTTTATGAACATTTCGGGATCGGTATGCCTTCTAATGCCCTAGAAGGGGAGACCTTTGTCTATGAGGATGGGAAATATCATATTAAAGACTTGGACAATGTATTCCCTACGATAAATCTCCGCAACGGGAAAACAGTATCAGAAAACCGGCTTGTCTGGGGTGCCGATGATCAGTATATTATTCCATTGAATAAGTATTTTAAACCGGGTGATTGGTTTACATTGAAAATCGAGCAGCTATCTTTATGGGACTACCTGAAAGGAGTGGAAATTCATGAGTGAGGACAACAACCATGAGCAATTGAGTGTAGAAGAACAGGAAAAGTTAATGGAAAAATACGATACAGAATCCAATACCCGAAATTTGGGCGGTTGGATTGCCAAAGTGGTCTTTTTCATATTGATTGCTTTTTCCTTATTTCAACTTTATACGGGTGCATTTGGACAATACACAGCTTATATACAGCGAACCGTTCACTTAGGATTTGCCTTAACCCTTATTTTTCTTTTGTATCCTGCAAGAAAAAAGGGAAAGAAAAAATCAGTTGCCTGGTATGATTATATACTTGTTTTATTATCTATTGGTGTTTGTAGCTACTGGCCCTTTTTTTATGAATCACTGGTACAAAAAATTGGCGGAATAGATAACCTCCAGGCGATTATTGGTGGCATAGCTATATTGCTGGTTTTAGAGGGAACAAGGAGGGCAGTAGGGCTACCAATTGTTATTATTGCAGTTGCTTTTATGATCTATGCGCTGTATGGACCTTACATGCCGGGTATGCTGGCACATAGGGGCCTTAGCATAGATCAATTGATTAATACGATGTTCTTTACGACAGAAGGTATTCTTGGGACACCATTACAGGTTTCTTCTACATATATTTTCCTGTTTTTATTGTTTGGGTCATTTCTTGTTCAAACTGGTGTTGGTAACTATTTCAACGATTTAGCGATTTCACTTACAGGTACACGGGTTGGTGGACCGGCCAAGGTCGCGATATTCTCCAGCGCTCTAAATGGAACCATCTCCGGAAGTTCGGTAGCGAACACGGTAACAACTGGTTCCTTTACGATTCCGATGATGAAGAAACTCGGTTATCATAAAAACTTTGCTGGTGCTGTTGAAGCTGCGGCATCTACTGGTGGACAAATCATGCCACCGATCATGGGGGCTGCCGCCTTTTTAATGGTCGAATTTGCAGGTGTTGGCTATTGGGAAATTGCTAAAGCAGCAACCATTCCAGCCATCCTGTATTTTACTGGGATTTGGATTATGACCCATTTTGAAGCGAAGAAAATAGGACTTCTTGGTTTACCGAAAGATCAAATTCCAAGCAAGCTTGTTGTTCTAAAGAAAATCTACCTTATATTTCCGATATTTGCGATTGTCTGGTTGTTGTTTAAGGGGGTTAGCATCGAGCGAACGGCGTTATATGGGATAGGAATTACGATACTGGTTAGTTTGTTCCGTAAAGATACAAGAATTACGCCTAGTAAGTTTGTTGTTGCGTTAACTTCTGGTGCACGTACAGCATTAGGGGTTGCCTCTGCAACAGCGTGTGCGGGGATTATTGTAGGTGTTGTTACAAAAACAGGATTAGGTTTGAAGTTGGGGAATGGTCTTGTGAGTTTGGCTGGAACCATTGCCAGTACACCTGAGATACAATTATTTTTAACGTTAGTGTTTACGATGATTACTTCGATTATTTTAGGAATGGGGTCACCGACCACTGCTAACTATATTATTACATCTACCATTGCGTTACCGGCAATATTAGCTTTAAATGATCAACTGGAAGTTGCAATACCGGTATTAGCAGGGCATATGTTTGTATTCTACTTCGGTATTGTGGCTGATATTACGCCGCCCGTTGCCTTAGCTGCATTTGCGGCTACGGGGATATCTGGTGGGGATCCAATACGGACAGGTGCAAATGCGACGAGATTAGCAATTGCAGCGTTTATTATCCCATATATGTTTGTGTTGCAACCGCAGTTACTGATGATTGACACGAGTTTTTGGGAAATTATATTTATCTTAATAACAGCGATTTTGGGAATGATTGCGATTGGCGGTGGATTAATCGGTTTCTGGTACAGACGGCTATACTGGCTTGAACGAATTATAGCGGTTGTAGGGGGACTTATGCTGATCTATCCAGAGGGGAAATCTGACTTAATTGGATTTTGTATTTTCATTGCACTGATTATCTTCCAATTCGTTGTGAAACGGGAAAATATCAATGATGAAAAGTTGGAGAAGGCACAAGGATAATTTAATAGGAAAAGCAAAAGGGTGATCATGCTGATCACCCTTTTGTATGCTTTCGTATAGGTTTCATGCTAAAATTTTAAGGAGATGTTGATGAAAGGCTGGGGAATAGATGAAAAAGCAACACGACTTTACACAAGGGAATATCCTAAAACAATTAATCGTGTTCTCGGGTCCAATTATGCTAACCAACCTACTGCAAACTTCTTATCAGTTTGTTGATAGTTTATGGGTTGGGAACTTGCTTGGAGCAAACGCTTTAGGGGCTGTTGCTGTTTCGAGTACGATTATTTTTACGGTACTTTCTTTTGTTATTGGTTTAAATAATGCGGCATTAACGATTTTGTCTCAGCAAAAGGGAAAAAATAATGAAGCAGGAATGAAGAATTACTTGAATGCGTTTGTTGTAGTTCTTGCAGTTCTATCTATTATGCTCGGTGTTTTTGGCTTTGTTTTTGCGGAGTGGCTCTTGCAGCTCTTAGGTACGCCGGAAACCATGATGGTAGCGGCAAAGTCTTACTTGCGAATAAATTTCCTTGGGATGTTATTCCTATTTGGCTATAATTTTATTAGTACGGTACTTCGCGCGCTTGGAGACAGCAAAACACCAATGCGATTTGTGATGATTGCAGTTGCGTTAAATATTGTGCTTGATCCGCTCTTTATAGCCGGTTTTGATTTAGGGGTTGAGGGTGCAGCCTATGCGACAGTTATTTCCCAGGGAGTAGCATTTCTATATGGGCTTATTTATGTATTACACCGTAAATTGGCGCCATTTAGTTTACCGACGATTCCAACGAGACAAGAGGTTGGCTTAATCTTAAATTTAGGTATTCCATCTGGTTTACAAATGGGTGTGATATCAGCCGGAGCTGCAGCTATCATGAGTGTTGTAACAGGCTTCGGTGGTGGAGTTGTTGCAGGTTTTAGTGCCGCACAGCGACTGGATAGTCTGCTGATGCTACCTGCACATGCATTGGGAACAGCTGTTACGAGCATGGCAGGACAGAATATTGGCGTACGTAATTGGCCACGGGTAAAGCAGATCGCCACGTATGGTGTTTTATACAATTTTGCAGTTATGCTCAGTGTAGGGATCCTGATTGTTTTTTTCGCAGAGTATGGGATGAAGCTGTTCATCCGCGAAGAAGCAGCGGTTGCGTTTGGCACAAGATATTTACAAATTGTGGCGTTATGCTATCCATTTTTGGGGATTAATTTTATATTGAATGGAATTGTTAGGGCGTCAGGTGCAATGTATCAAGTGCTTGCATTAAATATTATATCATTCTGGATATTACGCTATCCGTTAACAGCGCTCCTTTCTAATTTATTTGGTGATATTGGTATCGCGCTAGGGATGGGCAGCAGTTTCGTGATAAGCAGCTTGTTTGCCTTTCTTTATTATCGGTTTGGGAATTGGCGGAAGAAAGAGATCTTTGCTAAGGGAAAATAAACTTATGCACAATTTGTGGATAACTTTTGTGTGATAAAAGATAGCTGAGGTAATGCAATGAAATTGTGTATAAAGTTGATCGTGTCAGGTGTTTTGGCTGCATTTGTATTAGGTGGATTTTTGAAAAAAGTCGAACAAATTACAGGTGAAACAGTGTATGTCCTGTTACTGAATGTGGATTACTTTCCTATCATCAAAGATTGGGAAATGAACGAAATACTAGACTTCTCCTTACATGTTTTTGTGTCCATTGGCTTAGTGATCATACTCTATTGGGTATTTAATCGATTAGGTGTTTCACGAAATATATATCCGTATGTGATTGCCAATCTTATGATTGGTTTTACATTATTTTTCACAACCGCATTTTCAAATCGGACACCAGACATTTTGGATGTTGCTGCTTTTACCTATTGGATAGTTGGGCATCTTATTTACGGTGTAATTGTTGGTTGTTTCATTGTATATATAGACGTTAAAAGGGATAGATAAAATGAAGTTAAAGAAAAAGCAAAAGCAAGCAGTAAAGCGGACCAGTATGATTGCATTATTATTTTGCAGTGTTTTACTTGTGATATCATTTTTATCATATGAAAAACCAGATACGAATAAGCGTCAATATCCACAACCAGTAGTGAGTGATGAAGTAAAAGATTACCAACCGCTTGTGGAAAAGTATGCAAAGCAATATAATGTGGATAACTTTGTGGATATCCTGTTAGCAATGATGATGCAGGAGTCCGCTGGGAGAGGGAACGATCCAATGCAGGCATCGGAAAGCTATTGTGGCAAGCGAGCATGCATAGATGACCCCAAGCTTTCTATTAAACAGGGCGTTCATCATTTTTCAAAAGTATTAGCTAAAGCAGATGGAGACCTGGAGTTAGCTATACAATCGTATAACTTTGGCGGAGGTTTCATTGATTATGTTCAAGAAAGATCAGCAAGCTACTCAGAAGCAATCGCAATAGACTTTTCCCGAGAAATGTATGAAAAGGCATCTGATAAGGATGGTTATCGCTGTTTACGCGATGAGGCGAAAGAACATGGAGCTTGCTACGGTGATATCTATTACGTACAATCTGTTATGAATTATCGAGACGTAATAGCGGAAGAATGATAGTGAAAAGTGTTATAATTAGAATAACAATTTAAAGGAGGAAAAAACGATGACAAAAGCGATACATACGGAAAATGCACCAGCTGCAATTGGTCCCTATTCACAAGCAATTGAAGCAGGTGACTTTATTTACGTATCAGGGCAAATCCCGATCGATCCATCCACAAGTGAAGTAGTAGAAGGAATTGAAAATCAAACACATCAGGTGCTAAAAAACCTGCAAGCTATTTTAAGTGAAGCAAATACCGATTTTTCGCAGGTAGTTAAATTCACCATCTATTTACAATCTATGGAGGAATTTGCAACAATCAACGAAATTTATGGTAGTTATTTATCCGAACCATATCCGGCAAGGGCTACAGTAGAAGTAAGCCGTTTACCAAAAGATGTGCTCGTTGAAATGGATGTTGTAGTGTACAAGAAATAAGAGGTCTTTTCGACAAACATTTCCCGGGAAATGTTTGTCGACATATATCTGAATCAAAGAAGAACTGGCTGTTATTGATAAACAGCCAGTTCTTCTTTGATTGCTATTCTTATCTTATCTAAACATTCCTCGGGTGTTTTACCGAAAACGCGTTTATTATTAACAAGTGCATAAGGTCTTACAGCACAAAGACCACAGAATGATAAACATTCATTCATCAAGACTGCCACTTCTGGAAATTCTGCTTCGATGATTGCTTCAATATCTATTGTAGTGATTGCATTTCCGTCACAAACCTCGACAACGACAATACCCAATGTATCACTTTCTTTCTATTGTTAAACTAAATGATGACACTGTCATTTGTAGCATACCCCGGTTAACAAATCAATATTTCTGCATTAGCTTGTTGGTTGGTCATTCATGGAAAAAAGCGGAAGCAATTTGCTGTTCCGCTTTCGTTAACCTTTATTCGGGGATAATGAATGGGAATGCTTTGGAGCGCGCTCGTATTTATACCAGGTCACAAGCATAATAAATCCGCTTAATACAAGTAAACCACTCGTGACATAAAACACAGCAGAGAATCCAAAGTATCCGGCTATAAAACCACCAAGGGCGGGCCCGATAATATTACCAAGGAATCGTAAGCTTGTGTTATAACCTAGTACCTCACCTTGCATGGATAATGGCGCTTCCTGTCTAATATAAGCGATTCTTAGTGGAACGATTCCACCGATAGAAACCCCAAGCAAGAATCTTAATCCGACAAGCTGCCAAATATTTGTAACAAATGCTGCAGGGAAATAGACAATTCCAGCCATAAATAACAAGCAGATTAATATTTTTATATAACCAATCCTGTCACCTAATCTTCCCCAGCGCCTCGTCATTAGTAGGTTACCCAATCCGGCAGCAGAAAATGCCATCCCGGAAAATAATGCAATACTTGCTGGTCCATGAATTTCTGCGACAAACAAGGATAAAATAGGTTGCACGCTGAAGTGGGCTACTTGAACCAATACGGATAACAGTAAGACGATCAGCAAAACGGGTTTACGGAAAATATGCTGTAATACTTCTTTACTGGAATAAGATTTATAATCAGCCTTGTTTTCGGATAGTTTCATTTGAATTTCTTTGATGCCAAAGAAAACGAGTATTGCAGAAATAAATATAGTGATCGCTACCCATCTGAATGTGTTGGCGTAGCCAAAGGAATCCGCCAATACACCACCGAGCAGTGGGCCCATCAATGATCCTGTAATACTACCTGTTTGTAATGTTCCGAGTACACGCCCTGCAACTTCTTTTGGTGTTTGTGTTGCGATTAATGCTTGGGACATAGGAATAAATCCCGTAACAATTCCCATAAACATACGCAATAAAAAGAGCTGCCAGACGGATGTCACAAATCCCATAAGGAATACGGATAAACCAATACCAACAGCAGATATAATTAAAATGTTTTTCCTGCCGTATTTATCCCCAATCCGTCCCCAGATGGGGGAAAAGATAAAAGCAGTAACAAACGTGATTGCGAATATCCAACCTGACCAATTTTGTACATAGGTACTGGAAAAGTTTCCAAGTGATTCGATGTACAATGAGATAAATGGAAGTACCATCGTCATACTGCCAGAAACAAAAAAGTTAGCGAACCACATGATCGCTAAATTACGTTTTACAACTTGTTCTTGATAACCGATTGTAATATCCTTCCTTCTTAAAAAAATTACTTCGTTACCCTAAGTATATAGCAAATAAAAAAATATAAAACTAATATGCTCAAGACTTCTGATTTGTCAAATTCTAAGTCGATAATAATTATTTTTAGGTAAATAATGTTCAACGGGAGTGTAAAACGTTATAATATAATAGCATGCTTAAGCCATTACGTTATGAATACACGTTAAAGCTTCCATAGTGAATGAAAATAACGCAAATGTTAAAGGAGAAATCTAAACATGAAATATAAATTAAGAATACTTATGTCGTTGTTATTAATAGTAGGTTTAGTTACAGGACTCTCTACCCCAGTGAGTGCAGATGGTGGCGCAACGGACACAGATAGCATTAATGAAAAACTTGGCGTACCAATTGTTGTCTATGGCGATACGCTAACAGATGATCAGAAGGCTGAGGTTCGTGAACTTTTGGAAGTAACAGATTCCAGTACTGTAGAGGAATATAATGTAACAGGTCAGGATATTGCCAATTATATTGATGGTGATCCGAATTCCCGCATGTTTTCTTCAGCAAAAATTGTTAAACAGGAAAAGGGTAATGGCTTAACGATTAATATTGTTACACAAGATAATATTACAGAAGTGACAAAAGAGATGTATGCCAATGCACTGTTAACAGCAGGTGTAGAGGATGCGACTGTAGATGTTGTCTCCC
Source organism: Virgibacillus halotolerans (assembly GCF_016908515.1). Lineage (GTDB taxonomy): Bacteria > Bacillota > Bacilli > Bacillales > Amphibacillaceae > Virgibacillus_M > Virgibacillus_M halotolerans. Next base: position 6,862 of record NZ_JAFBEA010000007.1, on the reverse strand, counting down.
CAGTGAAAGTGAGTGGGCATTCCGCTTTAACTGGTATTTACAAGGCTTATGATGTGGATGGCGAGGAACTGGATAAAGATCGTATGGAAATAGCAAACGAAGAATTGGACGTTGCTACAGATTTAGCGAAAAAAGATGGCATGAGTCAGGAAAAAGTAACGGAATTGCTAACAGAAATCAAAAAAGAAATTGCCGATCAAAACCCGGCAACCAAAGAAGATGTGGAGAAAATCGTTAAAGAACAATTGGATAAACTGGACATATCATTAAATGATGCAGACCGTCAATTACTGATTGATCTATTTGAAAAAATGCGGGACTTGGATATTGACTTCGGTAAGGTGAAAGATCAATTGGAAGATTTAGCTTCCACCGTAAAAGATAAAATGGATGAATTGGGATTGGATGAAGGCTTCTGGGAAAAGGTAGCAAACTTTTTCAAATCACTTTTTGACCAGATTAGTAATTTGTTTAAATGATTATTTGATTAATGCATCGCGTTATCAAAGGGCTCATCATGATGAGCCTTTTTGTATATTGTAATATGCTGGAGCTGGTAAAATGATGAAAAAAAGTAAGTCCTCACAAGGATGGGCGATTACGCTATTTACGATCGGCGTATTTATGGCAGGGATGGATAATGGAATCATTAGCACGGCATTAACAACCATTAATGATTCATTTAATGTATCGCCTTCCTGGGGCACATGGAGTATTACCTTATATACACTCGGTATAGCTATTAGTGTACCTGTGATTGGCAAGTTATCCGATCGTTATGGTAGAAGACGATTATTTATCATAGAAATAGCGCTTTTTGGCTTAGGCTCATTGCTCGTTGCGCTAAGTCCCAATTTCGTTTTTCTTTTAGCTGCCCGCCTGCTTCAGGCATTTGGCGGTGGTGGGATTTTCATTATTGGTAGCTCACATATTTTATCCACATTGCCAAAGGAAAAGCAGGGAAAAGCTTTAGGGATGTTAGGTGGGATGCATGGACTATCAGCGGTAATCGGTCCCAATTTGGGGGCAGTTATTCTGAGCTTGACTGGTTCATGGCATTGGATGTTCCTAATTAATATACCAATCGCAGCCTTTTTAATCCTCTTCGGTTTTCTTAAAATAGAAGAATCCAATCCTGGAACTACTAAACCATTGGATTTCAAAGGGACGATTTTATTATCCCTTGGGATCTTGGCATTAATGTACGGGATTACGCAGTTAAATAGTACAGCATTTCTTCACAGTATGACCCAATTGGATGTTGCACCATTTTTAATTGTGGGTATCACATTGCTCGTCTTTTTAATCTTTCATGAGCGAAGTGTTGAAAAAATAGGTGGCGACCCGATTCTCGCTTTTTCTTTACTCAGGAACAGATTATTTCAGGTTACATTGATACTTGGACTGCTTTCAGGTGGTTTTTTATCCGGAATTATTTTTATTCCTTCCTTTGTACAGCAAGTATTACAAGTGCCTGTCGAACATGCTGGCTATTGGCTAACCCCGTTGGCAGTCGCTTCCGGGATAGGAGCTGGCCTTGGCGGGGTATTCACAGATAAATATGGCGCAGTTAAAACAATTATCTTATCAGGGATTGTTGGCGTCGTTGGCTTCTTGCTATTTCCCTTATGGGTAGACGGATTTATGACATTTGTACTTGCCAGCATGCTTGCAGGTATTGGATTAGGTATTTTACTCGGTGCGCCACTTAATGTTCTAGTTGGTGAAAGTGCTATTGAGGGGGAGCAAGGATCTGCGCTAGGAACATTATCATTAGTAAGACAAATCGGGCTAACATTATTTCCGACGTTATACGCTGGATTTATCACAGGTGCATTCACAAAAATAGAACCTGCTATCCAGCAAAGCTTCGGTGAAAAGCTCACTGTTTCGGAGGATAATTATGGCCATTTAATTAATAGTATAGAAAAAATCGCTAACCCAGAACGAAGGGATGCGGTGATGATCAAAGTTCAGGAAATCATCCAAAGTGGTTTTTCACAAATGTTCTTTACTGCAGCAGTACTATCTATTCTTGTATTATTATTGGGAATTTACTTATATAGAAGAAGACAAAACACATCCGATTTATAAACTGGATGTGTTTTTGCTTATTAAGAGAACGTTAAGCTATGACTATAGTATTGCTAAATGGCTAAAATAACCGACTTTTGTCTCATTTATATTACAATTGTAACATAAGGCGACTTTCTGTAATGCTTGTAACAGACTCTTAAAGTTTCTGTAACTGCATTGGCTATAGGCGTGTGATAGTATAGGCAATGTTAGAAATTTAAGGAGGGACTACTTAATGAAAAAATTAGTAGCGGCACTCGCAGTAGGTGTCATCGTGTCTGGAACAGCAGTATCAAGTGTTTCAGCAGAATCGTACGACGTTAAAGAGGGAGATAGCCTGTGGAATATCGCAGATCAATATAATACTACCGTTGATGAACTCGTTGAAATAAATGAATTGAAATCTACTACCATTCAACCAAAACAGGAAATTGTTATTGACAATGAAGTTGAAAAGTATGTAGTTGAAAAGGGAGATACACTTGGTAGTATAAGTAAAGATCACGATACAACGGTAAGTAAGTTAAAAGACTGGAACGATCTTAAATCAGACTTAATTGTTACCGGTCAGGAGTTATCAGTGAATGGTACACAAGTAGCAGATAAAGAAAAAGCACCTGCTACAGAGAAAAAGGCAGAACCAAAACAAGAAACGAAAAAGGCTCCTAAAGAAGAAGTGAAAACAGAGCCAAAGAAAGAAACTAAAGCTGAACCAAAAGAAGAGCCAAAAAAAGAAGCAAAAGAAGAAGCTTCCAATGATGAAGGCGATAAAAGCCCAGAAGGCAAAACAATTTCAGTATCTGCAACAGCATACACAGGTCAATGTGATGGATGTTCAGGTGTTACATCAACAGGTGTCGACTTAAATGCGAATCCAAATGCTAAAGTTATTGCAGTTGATCCAAGTGTTATTCCACTAGGTTCAAAAGTACATGTTGAAGGCTATGGTGAAGCAACAGCAGCTGACGTTGGTGGTGCAATCAATGGTAATAAAATTGATGTTCATGTTCCAACAAAAGGCGAAGCTAACAACTGGGGCGTAAAAACTGTTAATGTAACGATCCTAGATTAATTTTGACGAATGAAACAAACAATTAAATAGATGGGTAAAGGAAAGCATGCTATTATGTTGCTTTCCTTTTCTTTGTATCTATTAAACACCTAAACTTCTTCCGATATATGATGATTCGATTGTCTCCAAATGATCTTCATTAATAATTTTGTTTGTATCCGCTGTTGCCTGCGTATAACCCACGATTCCAAATCCCAAAATAAACACGATAAACAAAGCGATTAGCATTTTCTTCATAACATTTCTCTCCCCAGTAGGTAATATCTATCTTAGATTATATGAAAAAATCTCCGACAGTACCATTGTTTTATATGACAATTTCACTGGTAAATCTTACAAAGATGTAAGTATATTCATGGCTAATTAATAGACAAGCCGATTCTGATAGATTAGGATAGATTTATACAATATATAGGAGGTTGGAAAATCGTGCGGAGATGGGGAACTGGCGGCTTATTCGTTGTATTGGCAGCAATCTTGTATATTATTTCCTTATTTATGCCATGGGTAACCGTTGCCCTATTTAGCTTAAACGGATTTCAACAGGAGGGTTATTTCGTATTTATTCTATTTATTTACCCGTTGTACATGGTGCTTGCAAATAAATCAATGAATTTAATGGCTGGACTGGCTTTGGCGATTTTTTCGGTACTATTTTTAGTCTATTATGCAACTTCTTCGTCAGCAGAATATATGGGAGCAACGATTGGTGTTGCGGGTGCGGGGCTCTATACCGCAATTTTTGCAGCAATTCTCTTTTTAGCAGGTATTATTATAAAAGCAAGAGAAGTACGACCTAACGATAAACCTTCTGATTAATTCAGAAGGTTTTTTTAAAAGAAAAAAAGTAGAAGCTTCCGACGTAGATTGGATTTCTTAAAAAATAAATCTGATAAACGAAATAATTTTACTATTAACGCTTTCAGATAGAGTATAAACATTTGATTGGCTTTATGTTAAAATGAAGATGAACAATAAATAAAGCGCTTACATAACGAGGGAGGAACCAACAGTGACGAGCAGAGCATTAGATCAATTTTTAAATGAAAATATTGCGGAATTAAAAGAACATGGACTATATAATGAAATCGATCCTGTACAAGGTGCCAATGGACCCAAGATCACGGTGGAAGGCAGGGAGCTTATTAACCTGTCATCCAATAACTATTTAGGGCTGGCAACAGATGACCGTTTGAAGAAGGTTGCCAAAGAGGCGGTAGAATCCCATGGTGTTGGATCGGGGGCTGTGCGTACAATTAATGGTACGCTTGACCTTCACATTGAGCTTGAGGAAAAGCTCGCGGCATTTAAAGGAACGGAAGCGGTTATTTCCTATCAATCCGGATTTAACTGTAACATGGCGGCTATTTCAGCTGTAATGGATAAAAATGATGCGATTCTCTCCGATGAATTAAATCATGCATCAATTATTGATGGCTGTCGTTTATCCAAGGCAAAAATTATTCGTGTCAATCATTCAGACATGAACGACCTTCGTCAAAAGGCAAAAGAAGCGGTAGAATCTGGGATGTATAATAAAATTATGGTAATTACAGATGGCGTATTTTCCATGGATGGCGACATCGCAAAGCTTCCGGAGATTGTTGAAATCGCTGAGGAATTTGATTTAATTACCTATGTGGATGATGCACATGGTTCAGGTGTGCTTGGAAAAGGTGCAGGAACTGTGAAACATTTTGGACTACAGGATAAAGTGGATTTCCAAATGGGAACATTATCAAAAGCGATTGGCGTGATTGGGGGTTACGTTGCGGGCAAGGAAAACCTGATCGATTGGCTCAAAGTTCGATCCCGTCCGTTTCTTTTCTCAACTGCGGTTTCACCTGCCGATGCGAAGGCGAGCACAAGAGCGGTAGAGCTTTTAATGGAAAGTACAGCGTTAAATGAAAAGCTCTGGAAAAACGGCAATTACCTGAAAGAAGGACTAAAGCACATTGGCTTTGATATCGGTAAAAGTGAGACACCAATTACACCATGTATCATCGGTGACGAAAATCAATCACAGAAATTCAGTAAACGACTATATGAAGAAGGTGTTTATGCAAAAGCAATTGTATTTCCAACTGTTCCAAAAGGGACTGGACGTGTTCGTAATATGCCTACAGCAGCACATACAGAGAAAATGCTGGACGAAGCAATCGCAGTTTATGAAAAAGTGGGTAAAGAGATGGGATTGATTTAGCAGTAAGAAAGTATAACTACTTTCTTACTGCATAAGTGCAACTAAGGCAAACGACTAAAGGCTTGGCGGTGTATGCCAAGTTTTCTAAACTTTACCGTATTTTACCGCTGAAGAGAGGATTTAAAGTAATGAAGAAAATATTAGTTACTGGCGCACTTGGACAAATAGGTTCAGAACTTGTCGAAAAACTGCGTGACATCTATGGGGATACGAATGTAATTGGAACAGATATACGAAAGCGTGCTGGTCAATCTGATGAATTACCATTTGAAACGGTGGACGTTACAGATGCGGATCGCCTTTACAGCGTAGCAAAGGAGCATCAGGTTGACACGATCATGCATCTGGCAGCATTATTATCAGCAAATGCCGAGAAAAAACCGAAACTTGCCTGGGACTTGAATATGGGGGGGCTTGTTAATGCGTTGGAGGTTGCTCGAGAACTTGATTTGCAATTTTTTACACCAAGCTCAATCGGTGCATTCGGTCCTTCCACACCAAAAGATAATACGCCTCAGGATACATTGCAACGACCGACAACCATGTATGGCGTAAATAAAGTTGCTGGGGAACTGCTTTGTGACTATTATTACAATCATTTTGGTTTAGATACGCGTGGCGTTCGTTATCCGGGTCTTATATCGCATGCGACACCACCTGGCGGGGGCACAACAGATTATGCGGTCGAAATATATTATGAAGCAATGAAGCACAAAGCATATAGTTCTTATATTGCAGAAAATACATATATGGATATGATGTATATGCCCGATGCATTGGACGCAATCATTCAATTAATGGAAGCAGACCCGACCAATCTAAAGCATCGTAATGCGTTTAATATTTCTGCAATATCTGCAGCACCAAAGGATTTTGCCAAAGCAATTCAAAAATATATCCCGGATTTTACGTTGTCATATGATATTGATCCAATAAGACAGGAAATTGCCGAGAGTTGGCCAAATCATATAGACAGTTCAGCAGCAACAAAAGAATGGGGCTTTAAAGCAAAGTATGACATTGACAAGATGACCAGAGCAATGCTTGAACATATCGGATATAAAGTCGATAGTTAATCGCAAAGAACGTTCTCTTCTGTGAAGGGAACGTTTTTCATTATTTAATTTAAAATATTTTTTTCCGTTGTATACAAACAATTTCCATGTCTTCAGGGTATATTAGTAGTAAGACGTACCTTTAAAGTGGGAAGTGAGATCGATGAATAAAAGGAGAGTTATTACATCACCTATTATTATTTCAGGGGCTGCATTTGTAGGTATCAAATATTATATGCAAACAAAGAAGCTCCATATAAAGAAGCAGACAATCCGTACCAATTTAAAAAAGATGAAGCGCATTGTAATTTTAGGGGATAGTGTAGCAAGAGGTTACGGAACAGATAACGGAGGATTAACAGATTAAGTCCGTATAATTGTGTAAATAGAAAAGGGTCAATCATCAAACCCTATATACAATGTTTTTAACCACAAAAATATCGTATATAGAAAGGA
>NZ_JAFBEA010000006.1 GCF_016908515.1 Virgibacillus halotolerans | reverse complement strand
ACTTGCATGTATTAGGCACGCCGCCAGCGTTCATCCTGAGCCAAGATCAAACTCTCCAAAAAAGTGTTTGAAATAGAATCGACACCAATCGACTCCATCAATTGTCTTAGCTTGTTACTTGTTCATCTAAAGGCAAACCTTTAGATGTTCGAAAAACAGTCTCTGTTTTTCTTGACATACTGGTTGTTTTGTTCAGTTTTCAAGGAGCAAATGTTTTGCGCCGCCTCAAATTTGCGACTTGATTAATATAACATAATCGCTACTATGCTGTCAACAACATTTTTAAACGTATTTTCCTTCTGTTTCAACAGCATAGTAATTATAGCATTTTACATAAAAGATGTCAATTAAACATTTTATATCAAATTGCAAGAATTTCAATGCCATTAACGGCGTTTTTTCAGCAAGATTTATATTACAGCGTTCTTATAATAAAGTCAACGTTAATTTTCCCTGTTGCTTGAATAACTGGTTAACTGATTACTTCGCCTTCCCAGTTAAGCATTCCGCCTGTCATGTTGGAAACATTAAAGCCCTGTTCTTGCATATAAGTAGCAGCTTTCATACTTCTCCCACCAGATCTGCAAACAAATACGTAATGGTTATTCTTATCTAACTCCTCTTTTGCTTCAGGAACAGTTTGTAATGGAATATGTTTCGCTCCTTCAATCATTCCTTGTGCTACTTCTTCATCCTCACGTACATCGATCACAACAAGATTTTTATCATCTTTCATCATTTGTTCTAAGTCATTAGGTTGAATTTCATTTATATGATCCATCTTTATCATCCTTTTCATTACTATTTACAAGTAATGATACTTTTTTTATGCATAGCATGCAACTATCTGGCACATTATAATGTTACCTAATTAAATGGAGCGATTGACATGAAATATTTCTTATCTGTGCTGATTTTTCTATCTTCATTATATTTTTATGCTGATTATACAGCTGCCTCCGAAAAAGATTCTCATTCTGAAGCAACTTTAATCGAAACCTATCAGGCGGATGTGACTGGTAACGGGCAAAATGAGGAGATCAAATTGAAAGGAACACGGTTCTCTAACGATACAAATTACTACCAGGATATATGGATCGAAATTACAGATGATCATAATAAACATTGGAAAGTTAATTATGGAGGCGGATATGAACCAACACTTAAATTTATAGACCTGAATAATGATCAGGTCAGTGATATACTTTATCAAAGTGCTAATGATAAAAATAACAATTTAAATAATTATCAGCTTCACACATTAAATAACGGACAATTGAATGAGGTTTCATTGCCTGAACAGTTATATATTGATGGGAAATTCATGGATGACTACCACGTTCAAGTGAAAATTTCACCTGACAGCAAACCAATAGATATGAATGTAAAAGACCGAGCCGAAACATATATCCACCAAGGGATATATGATGAACAAGGTAAATTATTAAAGTCTACACCCATTTTGATTGATCCGATTGCTGCTTTTGATCCATTTATAATAAGCGAAAGCAAAGGGTATGGACTGAAAAGTTATAAGCAGATCAATGGCGGTTACCAGAATGATCAACTGGGTACGGTTGAAACAACTTGGTATTTCGAAGATAATGATTGGATTATTTTACAATCGGAATGGGTCCCGGCAGATGAATAGGATAGTAAACAAAATGGACCATGCCCGTAATTACAGGCGTGGTCCATTTTTTGTTTAATTTGCTACGATATTAACTAATTTGCCAGGGACAACGATTACTTTCCGAATCGTTTTTCCCGTGATCCATTCTTGAATATGTTCATTATCAAGTGCCAATTTCTCAAGATCTTCTTTAGAAATATCTTTAGATACATTTATTTTCGCACGAACTTTGCCCATTACCTGAACAACGATCTCAACTTCATCTTCTACTAACTTACTTTCATCGAATGTAGGCCATACTTCATAACTGATCGTTTTAGCATTTCCCAGTAGATGCCATAGCTCTTCCGAAACATGAGGCGCAATTGGTGAAAGCAATTTAACAAAGCCCTCTACATACTGTTTTGGAATTTCATTCGCCTTATATCCTTCATTAATAAACACCATCATTTGTGAAATTGCTGTATTAAAATGCAAGTTATCAAAATCGGTTGTAACTTTTTTAACCGTTTCATGATATGCCTTCTCAAGTGAACCGTCATTTGCTTCTGTTACTTTTTCGGATAGTGTACCATCTTCATTTACAAGTAGGCGCCATACCCGATCAAGAAAACGTCTTGCACCATCTAGCCCATTGGTTGACCAAGCTACTGAAGCGTCCAATGGCCCCATAAACATTTCATAAAGACGCAGTGTATCTGCACCGTGAGATACAACGATATCATCTGGGTTAACCACATTCCCTTTTGATTTACTCATTTTTTCATTACCTTCTCCAAGAATCATCCCTTGATTAAATAGTTTTTGGAAAGGTTCTTTTGTCGGCACAACACCAATATCATAAAGGAATTTATGCCAGAAGCGTGCATACAACAGATGGAGTACCGCATGCTCCGCCCCACCAATATAGATATTGATTGGCAACCATTCTTTTAATAGTTCTGGATCTGCTAATTGTTCCGTATTGTCTGGATCAATAAAGCGCAGGAAGTACCAGCAGCTACCCGCCCATTGTGGCATGGTGTTCGTTTCACGACGTCCCTTCATACCTGTCTTAGGATCAACGACATTGACCCATTCCGGACTATTGGCTAGGGGTGATTCACCTGTACCCGATGGCTTGATCTCTGTCATTACCGGTAATTCAACTGGAAGATCCTCTTCAGCCACTGCAGTCATTGTGCCGTCTTCCCAGTGAATAATCGGGATCGGCTCTCCCCAGTAACGTTGACGCGCAAACAACCAGTCACGCAGACGATAGGTAATTTTCTTCTCACCTTTACCGTTTGACTCCAACCACTCGATCATTTGTGTGATTGCTGTATCCTTATCCAGTCCATCTAGGAATCCAGAATTAACATGCTCTCCGTCACCAACATATACTTCCTTGGTAACATCGCCACCAGCAACGACTTCAATAATTGGCAATTCAAACTTTGTTGCAAAATCATAGTCTCGTTCATCGTGTGCTGGAACCGCCATAATCGCCCCTGTTCCATAAGACATCAATACATAATCAGCAACCCAGATCGGTATTTTTTTATTGTTCACCGGATTGATTGCATATGCCCCAGTAAATACACCACTCTTATCTTTTGCCAAGTCTGTGCGTTCCAAATCTGATTTTGTTTGTACTTTATGCAAATAAGCATTAACCGCTTCACGCTGCCCATCAGTAACAATTTCTTTCACAAACGGATGTTCAGGTGCTAAAACGGTATAGGTTGCACCGAATAATGTATCCGGTCTTGTCGTAAACACCGTAAATGTTTCTTCATGCCCATCAATATTAAATGTTACTTCCGCACCTTCAGATTTTCCAATCCAATTGCGTTGCATATCTTTGATACTTTCTGGCCAATCTAGATCTTCCAGATCATCAAGCAGGCGATCCGCGTAAGCTGTTATTTTCAGCATCCATTGTCTCATTGGTTTGCGAACAACTGGATGATCTCCGCGTTCACTTTTGCCATCGATTACTTCTTCATTCGCAAGAACGGTACCTAAGGCAGGACACCAATTAACTGCCACCTCGTCCGTATAGGCAAGACCTTTTTCAAACAGTTTTGTAAAAATCCACTGTGTCCATTTATAATAGTTCGGGTCCATCGTACTTATTTCCCGATCCCAGTCATAGGAAAAACCGAGTTCTTGAATTTGCCGTTTAAATGTGGCAATATTTTTTTTCGTAAATGCTTCCGGACTATTTCCGGTATCCAGTGCGTATTGTTCTGCCGGTAAGCCAAAAGCATCCCAGCCCATTGGGTGGAGTACTTCATAACCTTGCATGCGCTTCATTCGGGAAATAATATCTGTCGCCGTATATCCTTCAGGATGCCCGACATGTAAACCGGCCCCGGACGGATATGGGAACATATCTAATGCATATACCTTTTCTTTTGTTGAATACGTATCTGTTTTAAATGTTTTATTTTCTATCCAATGCTTTTGCCATTTCTGTTCTACTTTCTGATGATCAAAACTCATAACAGTTCCTCCCTAACACAATATATTAGATAAAAAAGCCTCCCATCCCTATAGAAGGGACGAGAAGCTATATTTCCCGCGGTACCACCCAAATTAACGCATACACTTGCGCTCGCTTGTATCCTTAACGCGGATAGACGACAGAAACTACTAAAGTTCATTCCCGTAACGTTAAAGGGGAGTTCGTAATCCTTCAGTAGCAGTTTTCACCAGCCACTGCCTCTCTATACCTGAAATAATTATTACTAGTCCTTCGCAAAGTCGTTGTATTATCTATTTCGAATTGTAATGAAACGCAAGAACTTTGTCAAGCAGTGCTTGGGGACTGTCCCCGAAATACGATTCGTGCTAAAATAAATCTATCTTAGAATTCAGTTAGGAGTCCTTATTTAAAATGCTTAGAGGAATATTAAATTTTGCACATCATCTGCTTGAAGATTCGGTCATGGATGGAGATATCGTAATTGACGCCACATGCGGCAATGGGAATGACACGTTGTTCTTAAGTGAGCTTGTCGGAGAAAACGGAAGTGTGCTCGCTTTTGACATTCAATCCCAAGCGATCGCGGCCACAAAAGAAGCACTATTAAATAATGAGCAGGATAACGTATCACTGATCCATGATAGTCATGAAAATATCATTGACTATCTCCCAGATACGATGAACAAGAAAATTGGCGGTGCTATCTTTAACTTGGGGTATTTGCCCAAAAGTGATAAATCAATTATCACAAACGGATATTCTACGATTATTGCAATGGACACGATCTTAAGCTTTTTAAAAAAGAATGGTCTTATTGTTATCGTCGTGTACCACGGTCATGAAGGTGGAAAACATGAAAAAGATGCCCTTTTAAAACATGTGATTCATCTGGATCAAAAGAAGTTCAGTGTATTACAATACGGATTTATTAATCAAAAAAACAATCCGCCATTTATCTTAGCTATCCAAAAAAAGATCTAAACATCAAACCCGGTTACCACTTAACCGGGTTTGATTTTATAGTAAAATTTTGTATTCCAATGAAAAAACCTTGCTTTATAACCACTTATCTTGAGCATTTCTTTTTTCATTTCATGACTTCCTTCAATATGATTTACCTTAGCATCTCCTAAATATAGCCCTACTAATCCTTTAATAACCATTTCATGAAATCCGCTGTCGGGAAGTTTTTGCACCTGTTTATTTGCTTTTTCAATAAAAAAAAGCAAACGTTCCTGCATTTTCTGCTGTGTTGGATAATAGCTACAAAAGTTTAAATCCGCTTCTAGCATATCTTCCTGCTGATCAATATAATAATCCAACAGGATATGTAACCCCTGTACATAGGGAAAATAACTCTGATATACTTTTTCCGTTAACCCGTCCATTATCCTCCCGCCTAATGCATAGCAAACAAGACAAAAGATCCCCAACGTTGAGCCGGCAGCCGCAGAGAATTCATACCAACTTAATGTTGGTACCACTTGTTTATGATCGTTAAACCAATTTGTTAATCTTGGAACACGCTCCGCTACTTTCACATGCTTATGCACTTGTAAATCCTTGTACATCCCTTCCAATTGCAACAAATCGTTTTGAAAAGTCCCATATTCATCAAGTTCCCCCAGGGTTGCTTGACAGGTTTGCACAAGATCTGCTAGGTAATTGCCATCCTCTTGATCCTCGCGTAATAAATAATAATTTTGTAGCTTACTATCTGGTGTTAATGCATCATTCATGGCTTGGTGCAATAAAGAGAAATCTGCTGGATCCATCGATGTGCTGCGATCACAAAGATTATCCAGATAATCACTGATCGTTTGATAGGCAACAATAAATCGTACCGCTTCTTTCCATCTCTTTCCTGCAAGTAATGCATACACACCGCCCCCTTGACAATGAAATCGTTTTGTTTCAATACTGGCAAGCGCTTGACCCCGCAACTCCTTATTCGGAATTTCCTCAGCACGGGATTTCCAATAGGTTAATTCATTATTTACCTCCGGAAAGATCTTCCGATAGACGATCGACATGAGCTTGAAAGCTGATTTCGGTGTTTTTTTACTCACAACAGACCCTCCGTTCTGAAAGTTACATTTAAATTCATCAATTCAAAGGCGTTCACCTCTATAGCTTGGTGACACAATGTTATACTATTATTATCACCAATAACTTCAAGGGGGATACAAATGATACATTCCTATAAAGGGTTTAAACCTGATATTCACGAAACAGCATTTATCGCAAACGATGTAACGATTACTGGAGATGTAACAATTGACGAACTAACTAGCATCTGGCCACAAACAGTAATCCGTGGTGATGTTGCGCCAACACGCATCGGCAAACGAGTCAGCATCCAGGACCTGTCCATGCTCCACCAAAGCCCAAATACACCGCTTATCATTGAGAACGATGTAACGGTCGGTCACCAGGTAACACTACATTCTGCGACGATTAGAAAAAATGCACTCATTGGCATGGGCTCTATTATATTAGACGGTGCAGAAATTGGCGAAAATGCCTTTATCGGTGCTGGTAGTCTGGTACCCCCGGGTAAAAAGATACCCCCGAATACACTCGCATTTGGTAGCCCTGTGAAAGTCGTACGCGATTTAACAGAAGCCGATTATGCCGAAATGGAACGCGTCCGAACATCCTATGTAGAAAAAGGACAGTATTATAAGAAAAATACAGATTTATAGCCGGAGCTGGACGCGGCTCACTATATCGCGAACAAAACAATGCCAAATCTTATATACTTTCTATCTACACAAAAGGGGATTCCAGTTTTAACTGTATCCCCTTTTTTATATTATTAAATATTACTTATTCAGCTGTTACCAGTGCATTTAATTCCGCTATTTTATCTGTCTTCTCCCACGGGAATAACACATCTTTCCTGCCAAAATGACCATAGGCAGCAGTTTTTTGAAAGATTGGTTTTTGCAAATCAAGCATTTGAATGATACCAGCTGGACGAAGATCAAATAACTCGCGAACAGCCTTTACCAACACCTCTTCACGCACTACACTAGTGTCAAAAGTATTGATAGCAATCGATACAGGTTCAGAAACTCCGATCGCATAGGCTAACTGAACTTCACACGTTTTCGCAATCCCTGCTGCAACAATGTTCTTCGCAACATATCGTGCTGCATATGCTGCAGAACGGTCCACTTTAGTCGCGTCTTTTCCACTAAACGCACCGCCACCATGCCGGGCATATCCACCATAGGTATCAACAATAATTTTACGACCAGTTAACCCCACATCACCCTGTGGTCCGCCAATTACAAACCGACCTGTTGGGTTAATAAAATACTTTGTTTTATCATCGAGTAGATTCTTTGGGACGATTGGACGGACGACATGTTCAATCAAATCCTTTTCAATCTGGTCGGTTGTAATGTCCTCGCGATGCTGGGCAGAGATAACAATCGTATCAATACGAATTGGCTGATCATATTCGTCATATTCGATGGTTACTTGTGTTTTCCCATCAGGTCGTAAATAATCCAAGATACGTTCTTTCCGAACATCTGTTAAGCGTTTAGCTAGATTATGTGCTAACGAAATTGCCAGTGGCATTAACTCATCCGTTTCATCACACGCGTAACCAAACATTAATCCTTGGTCGCCCGCACCAATCTCTGCTATTTCTTCTTCCTTTAACTTTGCCTGCCGGGACTCTAATGCAGTATCTACCCCACCTGCAATATCTGGTGATTGTTCATCAATTGCTGTGAGCACTGCGCAAGTCTCCGCGTCAAAGCCATATTTCGCACGTGTATATCCAATATCTTTAATGGTCTGTCTCACAATTGCCGGGATATCCACATAGGTACTTGTTGATATTTCCCCCGCAACGAGAACCATTCCTGTTGTTACAGTCGTTTCACACGCAACCCGAGCACGTGGATCCTTTTTTAAGATTTCATCCAGAATGGCATCCGATATTTGGTCGGACATTTTGTCCGGGTGTCCTTCCGTTACTGATTCAGATGTAAATAAACGACGATTTGCAGCCATTGGCTAAATCCTCCCTTTGAAATTGTGTTACGGAACTCTGTTATCAATCTATGTTTATATTATTCAAAGCAGCAAAATAAAATAAAAAAAGCCCTTCCTACAATCATGAGGAAAGGGGGTTTATGGCCTTTCGCTCTTATTGTTCAAGGAATAAAATAGTCCTTGCACCAGGTTAGCACCTTTTCACATAATGTGATGGTTGCTGGGTTTCATTGGGTCTGTCCCTCCACCGACTCTGAATAAGAGAGTATCCGTTCGCAGTTTAGCTTAACGAAACAGCGCTTATATGTCAACCTTTTTATCAAAAATGGGCGCCTCGTAAATGAATTGTTATATATTAATTTGCCAATTAGTATGGACTATTGATTTCAATGTGTTATACTGATAATCAGATTAAAACAAATAATGATGGTGAGTTAGCACTTTCCATAATAAAACATCTAAAAAGGCAGGTTATATTATGAAAACCGTGGAGAGATCTTTAATGAAAGAACTTTATGCGCATCCTCATTTACAAAAGAATTTATCCGTGTCCCGATTAGTCGAGTCAATATTATCACGTAAAGAAGGTCTGTTAACTGCTACAGGAGCCATTCGCGCGACAACAGGTAAATATACTGGCAGATCACCAAAAGATAAATTTATTGTTCATGATGAAGTTTGTGAGCAATATGTTAACTGGGGCGCTGTCAACCAATCGATTGATGAAACATCTTTTGAAGGGCTGTATAAAAAAGTAGTCGATCATCTAAAGGAAAAAGATGAGATCTATCAATTTCAGGGATTTGCCGGTGCGGATTCAGATTATCGTCTACCCATTCAAGTGATTAACGAATATGCTTGGCATAATTTATTTTCCAATCAATTATTTATTACACCAACGGCAGTGGAACTGGATAAACACCAAGCGGAATTTACCGTTGTTTCTGCTCCTTCATTTAAAGCAGATCCAGCGATAGATGGAACCAATTCGGAAGCATTTGTTATCATTTCCTTTAAAAAACGGATCATTTTGATTGGTGGTACGGAGTATGCTGGGGAAATTAAAAAATCAATTTTTTCTGTGATGAATTATTTACTTCCGCGTCGCAATATTTTAACCATGCATTGTTCTGCTAACGTGGGAAAAGAAGGTGATGTGGCCTTGTTCTTCGGCTT
Organism: Virgibacillus halotolerans; assembly: GCF_016908515.1. Lineage (GTDB taxonomy): Bacteria > Bacillota > Bacilli > Bacillales > Amphibacillaceae > Virgibacillus_M > Virgibacillus_M halotolerans. The sequence goes on along the minus strand of NZ_JAFBEA010000006.1, from coordinate 247,406 downwards.
ATCAGGCACAGGAAAAACAACTTTATCTGCTGATCCCTACCGAAAATTAATTGGTGATGATGAACATGCATGGAGCCCGAATGGTGTCTTCAATATCGAGGGAGGTTGCTATGCAAAATGTATTAATCTCTCACAGGAAAAAGAACCAACGATTTATAATGCAATTGGGTTCGGCACTGTATTGGAGAATGTAAGTATTGATGAAGAATCGCGATTACCGAACTATGATGACACGTCTCTGACAGAAAACACACGTGCGGCCTATCAGTTGGAAAACATCGATAACATTGTATCACCTAGTATTGCTGGACACCCAAATACCATCATTTTTTTAACAGCGGATGCATCAGGAACACTGCCACCGATTAGTAAGTTATCGAAAGAGCAGGCAATGTATCACTTCCTAAGCGGCTATACCAGTAAATTAGCTGGAACTGAAAGAGGCGTAACAGAACCTGAAGCAACTTTTTCAGCTTGCTTTGGTTCCCCATTCTTACCGTTAGCACCATCAACCTACGCAGAAATGCTAGGTGAAAAGATTGATCAGCATGATTCTAATGTATTTCTAATTAATACTGGCTGGACTGGTGGGTCCTATGGTATTGGTGAACGCATGAAACTATCTTATACACGCGCAATGGTTCACTCTGCTTTGGAGGGAGAACTAAATCAAACGGAAACAACCAAGGATGCTATATTTGGCTTAGAAATACCTACACATGTACCTGGTGTCCCTGATAAAGTACTTGTACCAAAAAATACTTGGGACAATAAAGATGCTTATGATCAGGCAGCCAAATCACTTGCTGTAAAGTTCCATGATAACTTCCAAAAATTCACACACGCAAGTGAAGCTATTAAGCAAGCAGGTCCATCATTTAAAGGTTAATGATTTTGTAGTCCTCATCCCAAAAGGATTTAATATATTAAAGCGAAAGTCTTTTACGCTAACGAACGACCGCCAGTATGGTGGTCGTTTTTTTATGCATTGATAAAGTGAAACTTCCACATATATTCCCGCCCCTTCGTCTAGGCATTCACACATTTTTTAAATCTAGCATAAACTGTGTTGAAATACGATAACATGCAAGCGAAAGGAACGAATGCCGTGAAAAAGATGAAGTATTTTGCACTATTTATAGGTGTTCTGCTCATAACGCTCTCAGGTTGCAAATCAAATGAAGTAAGCAACATCAAACTGGCAGAGGTTACCCGTTCCCTATTTTACACACCACAGTATGTTGCTATAGAAAAAGGTTTTTTTGCTGACGAAGGGTTGGATGTCGAATTGCAAACAACCTGGGGTGGCGACAAGACCATGACAGCCCTTTTATCTGACAATGCAGATATCGCCCTTGTTGGCTCGGAAACTTCGATCTATGTTCATGGTCAGGATTCCAAGGATTACGCCATTAATTTTGCACAGCTTACACAAACAGACGGAACTTTTTTAGTAGCAAAGGAAGCGGACCCGGAATTCACTTGGGATAAAGTCAGGGATAGCACTTTCTTGGGCCAACGGAAAGGTGGTATGCCACAAATGGTTGGAGAATACGTACTGAAACAACACGATATTGACCCTCAAGCAGATTTAAATCTTTTGCAAAACATTGATTTTGCAAATATTCCCGGTGCTTTCGTTTCGGGTGATTCACAATATGTCCAGCTATTCGAACCAACTGCAAGTATTTTTGAAAAAGAAGGAAAAGGTCACATTGTTGCATCATTTGGCGAAGAATCCGGTCATGTCCCCTACACCGTGTTTATGACAAAGCAGAGTTATATCGATAAAAATGAAGCAGAGGTAAAGAAATTCACCAAAGCAATCTATGAAGCACAACAGTGGGTACAGGAAAACAGTGCAGAAGATATTGCTGAAGTGATCCATCCTTTTTTTGAGGATACAGATGTAGATATTATCGCTGCCTCTATCGAACGTTATAAAAATCAGGATTCATTTGCAACAGATCCAATTTTAGGCGAAGAGGAATGGGATAACCTCAAAGATATTATGGATGAAGCCGGGGAGCTTCCTGAGGATGTTCCTTACGAAGATTTAGTAAACACGAAATATGCGGAAGAAGTTAGTAAATAACTAAGGAGGAGATAAATTGTCATTTCTAACCTTAGATCATGTTTCCCATCACTATTTTTCAAAGGATTCTTATACCAAAGCAATTGACGATATCTCTTTATCGATCGAAGAAGGCGAATTCGTCTCCTTGCTTGGTCCCAGCGGCTGTGGAAAATCAACCATTCTCTCTATCATTGCTGGTATTATGAAGCAAACCGCTGGCAAGGTCCTATTACAAGACCAGTTGATTACCGATTCGAAAATACCAATCGGCTATATGCTGCAGCAGGATTATTTATTTCCTTGGAAGACCATTTTAAATAATGTACTGCTCGGCCCGAAGATTTATGACACCAATTCTGAAGAGACAAAAACGCGTGCGTTGGAGTTACTTGACGAGGTTGGTCTGCACGATGTTGCTAATCAGCATCCGGGAGCCTTATCCGGTGGTATGCGTCAGCGCGCAGCACTTGTAAGAACATTAATCAACGATCCTAAAATCATGCTATTGGATGAACCTTTTTCAGCACTTGATTACCAAACAAAGTTAAGGCTGGAAGATTTAGTGTCGCTTCAGATTAAAACCTATCATAAAACAACCATTTTAGTTACACACGACATCGGTGAAGCTATCGCCATGAGTGATCGGATTTTTATTATGCATGCGAATCCCGGTTCGATTGATAAAGTTTTCGAAGTACCGATTGAATTACGGAATGAAACGCCATTTCTTGTTCGCAGACATCCTAAATACCAAATTATCTTTGATAAAGTATGGGATGTATTAAGTAAAAAGGAAACTGATTCAAAGGTGGTGCCACCAACATCATGAAACAAAAATCTGACCATCACCTTTTTGTAGCTTATAAACGACAACTATCCCATGAAAAAAAGGTTGTTCTACTCTGGCAGTTCAGTATTTTAATCCTATTCATTGGCTTATGGGAAATAGCCAGCAGATTTTATTGGATTGATCCGCTATTATTCAGCTCACCGTCAAGGATTATACAATTACTTATCCAAAAACTGACTGATGGATCGATTATCACCCATGTTGAATTTACGCTGTTTGAAACCATTTTAGGGTTTATTATTGGAACCGCTGGTGGAATCATCATCGCAACATTGTTATGGTCTTCCCGACGATTCTCCAACGTCATGGATCCTTATTTAGTAATCATGAATGCCATGCCGAAAGTTGCGCTTGGGCCCATTATTATTGTAGCGCTTGGCCCTGGGCTTGTATCGATTATTACCATGGGAGCGATCATATCTGTCATTATTACATCGTTGGTCGTATATTCCGCTTTTAACGAAGTGGACCCCAATTATGAGAAAGTATTAAAAAGCTTTGGTGCCTCAAGATGGCAATGCTTTAAAGAAGCTATTTTTCCAGCAACGATACCTGCAATCATTTCCACATTTAAAGTGAATGTTGGCTTGTCATGGGTCGGGGTTATTGTTGGTGAATTTCTCGTCTCTAAGCAAGGGTTAGGCTATTTAATCATTTACGGTTTTCAAGTATTCGACTTTTCGTTGGTCATGGCCAGCCTGGTCCTGATCGCCATATTTGCAGCCATCATGTACAAAGTTGTAGAAAAAATAGAAGCATGGCTCATTAAGCATTCGACGTAAAAAATAAAATCGCCTATTTGTTCACATTTTAGGCGATTTTACTTATTTATAGGTCGTTTTTATGAAGTTCATACAGTATTCCAGTACATCATCTTTCATAATAAAGCTATATAAACTATTATACCTGACGTTAGCGGGTAGTTGCTTCAGTAAAACAGGACCTTCTGTTTCATAATAAGTATTCTGTTTGGTCAATTCATCTATATTGGCGAAATAGACATTTTTGATTACTGTATCGCTTTTTCCCGCAACATAATATTGCGCAATATAATCGATTGAATCAATATGCCCGCCAGTCTCTTCCATGACCTCACGAATTGCAGCTTGTTTTGCAGTTTCCCCTATTTCCACCTTCCCCCCGGGAAATTCTAATCCTCTTTCTTTGTGGCTGGTCAAAAGCCAACGATTGTTATGTTTACAAATGATCAGCACGTGCTTGGGGCTTTTTGAAAATGGATGGTCATCAAAGGAGAGCTTTACTTTGTTATTATAATAATCTTTAAATATCTTCAATTTGTTCAACTGCCTTTTTCTTCCGTTCCTATTATTGAATGGTGAGATTTGTTATTTTCCATTCTTGCTCATAGGAAAAGTCTAGTGTGATGGTGTATGTTCCATGTAGAAGCGTATTATTTGTTTGTTCTACTTGTACCTTGTTATTATCCAGTTGTTTGATTGTGTACTTATTTTCTTTTATAAACCATGGTGGTGTTTCCGTCGGTAAAATATACAGCCCATCCGCTTTCTCATCATAATAGTAGTCTACATAGTCTGCTGCCACATCTCTTATTGTAACCTCTTCAAAAGCCGTAAGCAATGCTTCCTTTGTATTATAGTTTTTAACTTTATAATTGGGGTCTGCTTCCTGGACCAATATATCCATAAATTGATCCGTCACGCCTTCAATCTGCTCGTGTGTTAGCTCATGATTTGCTTGCTCCTCCTCTTCTGCGTCAACCTTGCTAACTGCTGATACTATCTGCACCCCATTTACCAGAAAGAGAATCATGCCAATGGTAATGACCCATTTCACACTTTTCATTTATGTTTTCCTCCTATTTGTGGGATCCGTATATGTTATTATACTATTCCTTTATCTTAATAGAAGTAAACCTATTTAGCAGAAACATAAGCCCTGTTGCATTCGTTATCCGCCCTCTTATCAGCGTATATAAAATAAGCTGCTTTTTTACAAGCAGCTTACATTTTAAATCTAGAGCACATCCATACTGTTTATATGTGCTTTTGTTTCTTCATCACCTAGATCATATATCATTTGAAAAGCTTCTGTCAGATTGGAATCATAGTCATCATTGGCTTTATCATTGTGATAAGACCAAATAGGTATGTGTGCCCGAAAGAATGACCGAAAGCTGGCATGATTCATATTATCCATTTTAGCCCGTAATAATTGAGCATCCTCCTCTGTAGCATAAATAATAAAATCCTCATTATTATCATACTTTAATTGCGAAATTTCACCTGAACCGACATTAACATAATACTTTTTCCTTCCCATAAGACACCTCCTCCCCTTAATTTGGCTATTCTGGGCAGAAGCATGTATGGAAAAGGATATTTATTTTTACAAAACAAAAAACCCATTCATCATTCAATGGATTTTCGCTTTTTTAGACTGTTATACAACGCTGCTCTGTTTGCTTCTTTGATTCGCAAACAAACAACGTCCTTTACCATGTGGGATACACATTGGCGTACCAAACATCGGATCAAATGTTACATCACATTTCATTTCAAAGACACCATGCATTAAATTGCACGTAACAATCTCTTCTGGTTTACCTTGCGCAAATATCTTTTTGTCTTTGATCGCTACAATATGGTGCGCATACCGACAGGCGAGGTTTATATCATGTAAAACCATCACGATCGTTCTGCCTTCTTTTTCATTTAAATCAAATAACAAATCAAGTACTTCAATTTGATATGTCATATCTAAGTACGTTGTCGGTTCATCTAATAATATCGTGTCCGTTTCCTGTGCGAGTGTCATGGCTATCCATGCCCGTTGCCGCTGCCCACCAGATAATGAGTCAACTGCGCGATCCTTTAGCGCAAGCATATTTGTGGATTCAAGTGCATGTGTCACAGCATATTCATCGTCATTTGACCACTGCTTAAAGAAACCACGGTATGGATATCTTCCTTGTTTAACAAGCTCCATCACTGTCAAGCCCTCTGGCGTTACGGGACCTTGCGGCAGAATGGATAACTTCTTCGCAACATCTTTTGTGCCCATTTTAGCGATATCTTCCCCATTTAAAACGACGTCGCCACCTTTAGGTTTTAACAGACGGGCTAAAGAACGTAATAATGTAGATTTACCACAACCGTTCCCGCCAATAAATATAGTGATCTCGCCTTTAGGTATTGTTATATTTAAATCATCGATGATTATATCTTCTCCATAACCAAGCGTCAGATCATTCGCCGCTAGTGTTTGCATTGGAATCTCTCCCTATACGTACATACTTTTATTATATGTCTGTATGTTTCACATCATTAACTACATTTTATTGCCTTTTTACTTAATAGTCAATGATAATCGTTTTCAATTAATCCACTAATGCATCGACCAGGTCATCAATTGTTTGTTTTGAAGCGTGTAACCCTATATTCGTCCAGTTACTGCTATCTTCCAAGTGATAAACATGATCGTTTTTTACTGCTGGAGTACTTTGCCATACCGAACTGTTATCTAACGTGTCAAGACCTTTTTCATTCTCATCAGCGAGCAAAAATACATGATCTGCATCCAACTCGGAAAGTTTTTCAATCGAAATCGGATTCCATTCTTCCCCAGCTTCACCTAATTCCTCAACAAGTTTTGGTACTTTAATACCTAATTCAGAATAAAGCACTTTAGCACTGTGGCGATTTTCTTCAAACAAAAAGAACTTATCTCCTGTGACCCAAATTGCCGCTACCGATTCATCTCCAATTGCATCCTTTAAAACGTCGCTGCCATCGGCAACTTTTTCTTCATAGTCGCTTAATATGTCTTCCGCCTGATCTTCTTTACCTAATATTTTCCCAAAGACGTCAATTTGTTTGCGCCAATCTTCTGTCGTTTCTTTTGTCATGACATAGGTTGGCGCAATTTTGTTATAATCCTCGTAGGTACCCTCGTATCCGTCCATATTATTTTCTAAAATAATCAGATCCGGTTCGTACTCAAGCATTTGTTCTAAAGGAAGGTTCCATTCAATGGTAGGGACATCTTTCAAATCTGATTCTAAATAATCCTGGACGCTTTCGCCGATCGACCATTTAGCAACAGGAGTAACACCGAACGCCAATAATGAATCTTCGTGGAATGACGCAATAACTTTTTTGGGATTTTTGGGGATGGTTACTTCGCCCATTTCTGAATCTAACACCAGATCTTTCTGATCTTCCTTGTTAGATTCCGATTCTGACGTTGTATCATCTTTTCCGCAAGCAGATATGACTAACAATAAACCAATCATTGTAATGAAAAAAAACAGTCGTTTTCTATGATTTAAATTCATATGTATTTCCCCTTTATGTTATAATGTTGTTCCAATGGTAATGATAATCATTTTCAATTGTAAAGTCAATGTCATTTTAATCACTTAGAGGGATATTAAAAAGCGATGTCCCGCTCACTTATTGCTAAAATAATTACTAATCCAGATAGTAAAGAAATTGGAGTAAACAATGTTATCAATTATTAATCATTCAAAAACCTTAAAAACAATTATTATCGCTCTGGCACTACTTGCTGTACCAGTTTCAATTGCTTTTTCTGTTTCCTTTGGTGCAGTAGATATAGATCTTTCCACAGTATGGCAGGCGGTATTTCATTTCAATCAGGATATAACTTCCCATCAAGTTATACAAGAGCTAAGAATGCCCCGCGCAATCTCAGCTGCATTGGTAGGTGCTTCCCTTGCAGTTTCGGGAGCCATTATGCAAGGGATGACCCGGAACCCTTTAGCCTCCCCATCGATTATGGGGGTGACAGACGGGGCTGCTTTTGCTCTTGTTCTGATGCTCGCATTTTTCCCGGCAGTATCAAATCTTGGATTAACCTTAGCAGCTCTCATTGGCGCAGGAGTTGCCGTCGTTCTTGTATTTCTTATCGGCTCACTGTCTACCAGTGGACTAACACCCGTTAAACTTGCACTCGCCGGGGTTGCGATTGGAACCATGTTGCGGTCCGTATCTTCCTTGATTTCATTGCATTTTCAACTAGAGAAGGAAATGGGCTTTTGGTTAGCTGGCGGACTGGCTGGTACCAGCTGGACATCCGTGAAGATACTTCTCCTATTAGGTATCATTGGCTTATTTTTTTCACTGATAATTTCTCGCTCCATCACCGTACTCAGTCTGGGGGATGACATTGCGACCGGATTAGGGCAAAATAATTTGATCATTAAGATCATCGGTATTCTTGCTGTCCTCATCTTAACTGGTTCTGCCGTGTCCATTGCAGGAGCAGTTGGTTTCGTCGGACTTATTGTCCCACATATTACTCGGTTTATTATGGGGACAGATTATCGCTGGATTATCCCGGCATCAGCAGTATTTGGAGCACTTTTACTTATATTGTCTGACATTACATCCAGATTAATCAATGCACCTTTTGAAACACCTGTAGGAGCCATTACTTCACTGATTGGCGTCCCTTTCTTTCTTTACTTGGCGCGTAATAGTGGGGGTGGAAAATAATGCATATGCTCAAGTTTATCAAACAGAGAAAGTTTATGTCGATTATCATCCTGTTGATCCTATTGATCATTGGATGGTTTTTCGTTAGTTTAAGTACCGGCGTTATCCAAATTGCACCAGGAGATGTATTAAAAACATTGTTTAACAACGGAACAGATAGACAAAAACTCATTCTATTTAACTTTCGTTTGCCAGGAATTTTACTTGCTATCCTGATTGGTGCAGGGTTAGCGGTATCCGGAGTGATTCTACAGGGAATCACACAAAACGAGCTTGCTGATCCAGGCATTCTCGGAATCAATACTGGGGCAGGCCTTGCCGTCGTATTATTTCTTTTCTTTTTCCGTGATAGTCTGGATACGGCAAGTACATTATCTATTTACATGATGCCCTTATTTGCATTAATTGGAGCGGTTGGTGCAGCAGCACTAATCTATGTTTTAGCTTGGAATAAAGGTGTGAACCCGATCAGACTCGTTTTAGTTGGAATTGGGATCAATGCCGGATTCAGTGCTGCACTTGTTATCTTTCAGTTAAAAATGAACCCGCAGGACTATAGGCAAGCAACCGTTTGGCTAACCGGGGATATCTGGAGTGCAAATTGGAACTTTGTATTTGCTTTATTACCATGGATACTTTTACTGATCCCGTTTGCCTTACATAAGGCAAATGCTTTGAATGCCCTAAACCTTGGTGATAGTGTTGCATCCGGATTAGGCTCACATGTAGAAAAAGAAAGGATGATCCTGCTATTAACTGCAGTGGCACTCGCGGGTGCTTGTGTGGCAGCAGGAGGCGGTATTGCTTTTCTCGGCTTGGTCGTTCCGCACATCGCCAGGAAAATAATTGGACCAATGCATCAATATATCATCCCTATTTCGGCACTTATCGGCGCATTACTCTTAATGGTCGCCGACACTGTCAGTAAGAACTTATTGGCAACAGATATCCCGGTGGGAATTGTTGTATCTATTTTAAGTGTGCCGTATTTTGTATATTTACTGATGAAAACGAAATAACACTGGAGGTGCTTTTTATGTCAAAACAACTAGAGTTATATGATGTTACGATTATCGGAGGAGGATCTGCAGGATTATTTACTGCATTTTATAGTGGCATGCGGGAAATGAAAACAAAAGTAATTGAATTTCTCCCATTCCTTGGTGGAAAGATCCCTTATTTCTATCCAGATAAAATCATCCGCGATATCGGTGGTATTCCCCAAATATCGGGTGAAAAATTAACCGAACAATTGGATGAACAGGCAAGAACTTTTGACCCAACCATCATATTGCAGGAACAGGTCGTTGGCGTAGAAAAATTGGAAGATGGTAATTTTATCTTAACAAGCAGCAATGGCGCTAAACACTTTACAAAGACAATTATATTAGCAACAGGATTCGGTACACTAAAATCTGTTAAGCTGGAACTTCCCGAAGCCGCAGATTATGAAGGTAAAAGCCTACATTATACCATTAAAAAACTGGATTATTATAAAGGGAAGCACGTACTTATATCTGGTGGCGGAAATTCTGCTGTGGATTGGGCTAATGAATTGGAGCCAATTGCGGACAAAGTATCACTTGTATATCGTAAATCCACCTTCCCAGGAATAGAAAGTAATGTAACTAAAATGATGAACTCTTCTGTAGAGGTATATAAACCATATAATCTAGTTGAACTGAAGGGGAAAAATGGACATGTTTCCAGTGTTATGGTTCAACAAGTTGATAATCAGCAATTGACGGAGATCCCTATCGATAATCTGATTGTTAATCATGGATTCCATATTGATCTTGGGCCAATTACCGACTGGGGTATGAAAATGAATGATGGAACGATTCATGTAGATGACTCCATGTCAACATCCATTCCTGGAATATTTGCTGTTGGAGATATCGCAAACTATCCAAATAAGTTATCATTGATTGCTGGTGGTTTCAATGAAGGTCCTATCGCAGTTAATCATGCTAAACTACATATCGCCCCCAATGATGAGCTAAAAACAATATTTTCGACAAACTATGAACCATTAGTAGAACGAGAGTGAAAAAAAGGATGCAGCAAAAGTTTTTATACTTTGCTGCATCCTTTTTTCTATCGCTCTTTTCGTAACTTTTGTTGCTTTTTAATTCTCGTATTTGATAGAAACTGCGATGTAAGAGCTAGTTGTTTTCCAAAGACGTGTTCTATTGTTACCGTCCGGGATCGATCCGGGCTGGTGAAGCTATTTATGGAAAAACGCTTTGTCATTTCATCCGGCTTATTCACAAAAGTAAATAGCAATTGTTTAATCAAGCAATGAATATGATAAAGTTGCAAAGCATAACATCAGCAAAGGAAATACACGAAGACTCCTGCGGGAAAGCGAAGACGATGAGACCCCACAGTGAGCGTTCTTTGCGATCGAGGAGACTCAGCGCGAGCCCGCGGAAAGCGTAGTGTATTTCCGGAGCGGTATGTTACATCGCAATATTTTAATTTTGTGTCAAAAACAAAGCCTTTTTCTATACTTGTTTACAGTTCGTCATGGTTGTCTGTATTATTTCGTTCTGATCTGTTTTCATTAACTTTTGTTTCATCGATCGTGTTATCAAATTTGCGTAAGTACTTGCTAGCAAAATCTTTTCCACCAAGTCCAAACGCCAAACCAAATGCCAGTGCTACACCACCAAGAATAAGGATAAATGCTGAACTAACAATCGTTGTAGCAATCCCTAATTGTGTCAGTGCCATAAAGACAGATAACACGATAATCGCGTATTTAGCAAATCCTGCCAGAACGTTAGTAGCTGGTCCTGTCAATAAATTACGCAGTACTTTTTCGACAATGTTAGCCAGAATTAGCGCTACACCCAAAATCAATACAGCCGCTAGAACCTGTGGCAAGTAAGCTGTAATTGCGGATGCGATGCCAACAAGGAAATCAAGTTGTACCACATACAACGCTTGTACGACTAAGAAGAAGACAATCAATACTTGGATAACATACCCTACCAACGTTGAAGCTGTCATCTTACCTTCAGCAGGTGCTTTACTTCCAATATTCATTTTCGATGTTAAACGATCGAAGCCAAGTTTTTGTAAGTAACTTTGAACAAACTCACCAATAAATTTACCTAGCCATACACCAACCAGGATTAATGCAATAGCAATCAGGATATTTGGAATCATATCCATCGCCGTATGCAACATACCAATTGCCGGCTCTGTAATTCCTCTTAATTCCAGTTTTTCTAATGCCGCAATTGTAATGGGAATCAGGATAATAATGAATACAAGATTTCCAACAAATGCTGCTAAACTTGTTCCTTCAAAGACTTTTTTCAATTTCAGGCGTTCGGTAAGTTTTTCTGAACCTGCAGCCTGTAGTAAATTAACAACAATATTTTTGATAATCTTTGCTACGAACCAACCAACAACAAAAATAATTGCAGCAGCTAGTAACTTAGGTATAAACGCCAAGATCGTTGTTAACAACCCACTGAATGGCTGCGCTACCCCAGCTATGTTCAATGCATCAAGTACACCTGGGATAAATAGCAATAGGATTAAATAAAATGCTACTTTACCGAGTTTCTCCATTAAGCTATTAATTTCTTCTTCTGTTTTGGCGACTTTCATTTTAAAGAACAAATGTGATAGATTAAGCTTCTTTGTTCCTTTCACAATCAACCACTGTACCACAGTTGCCAGTGCCCAAGCTAAGAGCAGAATCAAGCCAGCTTTTAATACTGCAGGTATAAAGTTAAAGAATGTTGATACTAAATCAGAAAGCGGGTTGGCAATCATATCTAGGTTCAACACGTTGAAAAATAAAATGAATACCATTAACAGTAGTATGTAATAAACTACCTTGCCAATAATTTTTTCAGCATTAATCGGCTTGTCACGCTCATTTGTCCGAAATTTACTGAAATACTTTTCATCTAAATTCGTCTTTCCTACTGCCTTTTCAATCGCATTACTAATTGCTTTAGCAATAAGCCACCCTACTAATAATACAATTAATGCGACGATGAAATTTTGTACGCCTTGCATAAAACTGGATGTGAAATAATCATCCATAAAATTCCCCATAAAAAATATCTCCCTTCGTAGTTGTATACTTCATATACCTTAAACAGAAAAATTCTAAACCTTATTTTACGTTTTTCTGTTCATTCGTCATCATATACAGATTAAATCCATTTCGCAAGGGACTTTCTGACTAGTTTATTGGAAGCGTTCCTAGGCAAACCGTCAACAAAATAAATATCTTTTGGTAATTTATATTTCGCTAGGTATTTTTCAGCATAGCGAATAATTTCCACTGCTGAAACGGTCCCCCTCACTACAACAAAGGCAACTGGAACCTGACCCCACATTTCATCATCTTTTCCGGTAACACCTACCTCTTTAATTTGTTTCATCCCGGATAGGACACTTTCAATTTCGGACGGATAAATATTTTCACCACCGGAAATAATTAAATCATTTCTTCGATCAACCACATATAGGAACCCATCACCATCCATATAACCTAAATCGCCCGTTGCTAGCCAACCAGATTTGATCGATTGTTTCGTAGCTGCTTCATTCTTAAAATATCCCTTTGTAACCATTGGACCCTTCACATGTATTTCTCCAACGGTATCATCTCCTGGATTGCTAATGCTTAATTGTGCCGGAAACAGGGGTTTCCCCGCAGATCCGATTTTTTCAAGTGCGTGCAGTGGACTTAGTGTTACGATTTGTGATGTAGTTTCTGTCATCCCGTATGATTGAAATACAGGAATATGGTTTTGCTTCGCTTTTTCTAATAATGGCACAGGGGCGGAACCTCCTCCAAGCAACATGCAGCGAAATGCTTTCGGATATTGTTTATTATCAAGTGAGTCGATTAATCGTTGAACCATCACCGTAACAACAGAGGCAATCGTCACACCCTTATTGATAATTGCATCATGAACAACCGCCTCTGCAAACTTTTCTACTAAAAAGACTGGCATACCATAAATAACACTTTTTATCAAAATCGATAAGCCGCTAATATGAAAAAGTGGCAAAACTGCTAACCATTTATCCTGTTCACTTAAACCTAAATTTAATGCCGATCCCATCGCACTCCACCAATGATTCCCATATGTATGGATAACACCTTTAGGAAACCCAGTCGTCCCTGAAGTATATAAAATAGTAAAAGTATCTGCTAAGTCTATTTCCGTCCGTAATGCTACTTCTTTTTCAGTTAATAATTCCACATCTGTAAAAGTTTTAACTGGCACTGGCAGTTCCATGTTCCTTGTTGATTGAGCCAATGATTCACAAGTTAAAACCATCGCTACTTCCGCATCATCAATCTGGTAGGTTAATTCAGCCTTCGTCAATTTCGTATTTAACATGACAGACACCGCGCCAAGATAGCTCAACGCATGAATTGCAATTACCATGGATACATTGTTTGTTGAACGAATCCCGATATGTGTACCTTGTGTAACACTCAAACTAGCTAGTTTTTTTGCCAATTGCTGGCTTTGTTCTTTTAACTGTAAAAAAGTGATCTCGTCTCCGTTTTCCATCTCAATTGCTATGTGGTTTGGTTTAAGTTCTGCTTGCTTTGTTAACCAGTGTGGGATTATTTCTGCCATTTGTCTTCACTCCTTAGAATCGTTGCTGGAACTTCCCGCTTCATAGAATAGAAGAACCCTTGCTTGTTGATCAGCAAAGGTTCTCATTCATTAATTTATGATCACGGAAAACGCGGGAACTTTTTGAAATCCGGTTTTCTTTTCTCCTTGAAGGCGTCTCTTCCTTCTTTTGCTTCGTCAGTTGTATAATAAAGCAATGTAGCATCTCCACCCATTTGCTGTAAACCTGCTAATCCATCTGTATCTGCATTGAAGGATGCTTTTAGGAAACGTAATGCTGTTGGTGATTTTTCTAAAATTTCCTCACACCATTGGATCGTTTCTTCTTCTAATTTTTCTAATGGTACAACTGTGTTGACCATCCCCATTTCATACGCCTCATCCGCACCATATTGACGGCATAGATACCAAATTTCACGAGCGCGTTTATGTCCAACCATTCGAGCCAGATAGCCAGCACCATAGCCAGCATCAAAGCTTCCTACTTTTGGTCCAGTTTGACCGAAAATTGCATTGTCTGCGGCTATTGTTAAATCACAAACCACATGCAGGACATGTCCACCACCAATCGCATAGCCGGAAACCATTGCAATTACTGGTTTTGGTATCGTACGGATCAAACGTTGTAAATCAAGCACGTTCAGACGGGGCACATGGTCTTCACCAACATATCCACCATGACCTCTTACAGATTGGTCACCACCGGAACAAAATGCTTTATCTCCCGCACCCGCAAGAACAACAACACCGATGGAAGAATCATCGCGTGCATCTGCAAAAGCATCAATCATTTCGTTGACCGTTAATGGTGTAAACGCATTTCGTTTTTCTGGACGATTCATTGTTACCTTCGCAATTCCGTTATATTTTTCATAAATAATTTCCTCATAGTCTCTTACCTTTTCCCATTGTACTGACATTTTCTTCCTCCTCCTGATTGATTGCCATGTTTGTACAGCAACCATCAATTATGTAGTTAATATAAACCCAGTTACTATTCTACCAAAGATTTCGGATTGTTCCACATGAATTGCATGTCCCGACTGTTCAATGATTTCTAATGTACTATTTGGAAGTCGTGTATTCATGGACCGATTAATTTGTATAAATTTATCATCAT
Organism: Virgibacillus halotolerans; assembly: GCF_016908515.1. Lineage (GTDB taxonomy): Bacteria > Bacillota > Bacilli > Bacillales > Amphibacillaceae > Virgibacillus_M > Virgibacillus_M halotolerans. The sequence goes on along the minus strand of NZ_JAFBEA010000006.1, from coordinate 232,231 downwards.
AGGCTCCTGCCAGTAGTAAAACAGGAATGTTCAGGCGATGGAGATCATTCCACCAGGACGGTTGCTTACCCGTCCCCATCGAACGAAGCGAGTCTGAGAGCCCCTGTTCAGATTGGGCCAGTCGTTCAGCTCGAATCACTTGCTGTAATGATGTTGGTAGGAGCTTTTGTGAGGCAAACAATGGAATCCCCTCCCAGAACTCAACAAAAGCATCCAATCCTTCTGTTTCAATTCTCCGAGCGAGCTTTTCATCTTTCTCAACTCGCAAATCCTGTTCTTCCAAAGTTACTAAGCCTGGTGAAGCACTTTCCAGAATCAATGATTTCACCTGTCCCGGATACATCATAGCAAAGGAAAGTGCCGTTCTTCCTCCCATCGAATAGCCAAGCAAATGGAATTTATCCAACTGTAAATGATCAAGTAATTCTTTTAAATCCTCACAGCAATCCTCCATGCTTCTCGGTGAAGATACATCGGTTTTTCCGTGACCCGGTAAATCTACCGTGATGATCTGCAAATTTTCTTCCTGCTTGTTTATAAATTGCTTCCATGTTGCTGTACTTCCTGTAAATCCGTGCAACATAACAAGCGGAACACCATCCCCGTGAATTTCGTACCAATAGGTAGCGTCCTTTATCGTGTAATACAAACGATCATTCCTCACGCATTAATATTTCTTGTTCAATTGCCTGCCACTTCTTCTTGTGCCAATCCACGTTGTCGCTTCTATCTGTTTGTACCTCAATTACAGACAAACCTTGGTAATTGTAGCAATCTTTGAGCATTGCTTTTAACGCTGTTTCATTATTTGCAATAGCGTACTTACCACCATACATGGCAATCACATGCTTAAAATCAATATCTAAAGGTGTACCGAATAATGCTTCAAAATGATTCTTATCTGACGCTTGTGATAAGAAGGAAAAAATCCCACCACCATTATTATTGATTAATAAAATGGTGATATTCAGCTGATAGTGCTTTGCTGCGAGTAAGCCATTTAAATCATGGAAGAAGGACAAATCTCCCAGCAATAACGTGACCGGTTTCCCAGCTGCTGCAGCCCCTATACCACTGGAAACCATGCCATCAATTCCATTTGCGCCACGATTAGCCAAAATGGTCATGTCTTTTTCGGTAGTCATGAAGAACGTATCAACATCCCTGATTGCCATGCTGTTTCCGACATATAAACTACTTTCTTCAGGAAGTACCTCTAATAATCCTCTTACAGCTTCCCCTTCCGTAATTTGCTTCTCAGCTTCGCCAAGCAAATGCTTTTTAGCAATTCGATTCATCTGTTGCCATTTTCCTAGCCAAGTTGCTTCTGTATTACATTTTTTTGTTGTGTCAACCAGGTCCTTACAGAGCGGGATTGGATCCGCAAAAATAAATTCAGTTACATTGCCCGTTGGCTCTCGAAAACCTGTATGATTTTCCACAATAAATTGCATCGCATCCTGATGTTCCTTCACATAAAAAAGGTACGGTTTGGATACTGGCATCGCCCCAAAACGTAAAATGAAATCTGGTTTTAATCTTTTCCTGATTGTTTCACTTTTTAGAAAGGCATCATATCCTTCGATAATATGATCTTTGGCATGTTTTCCCGACCGAATTTGTGACAGTGGATCTGCTAAGATCGGTAAGCCCCAGGACACGGCAAGGTCGACAACCGCTTCAGCAAAAGCATCTTCCACTTGCGGTCCACAAACAATAACCCCTTTTCGCTTATCCTGTAATTTTTTAACTAGGGATAGCAATTGTTCTTCAGCCAATTGTTTCCTGCCATCAAGTGTCGGAGTACTCGATTTTTGGCTTGCTTCTCCCCATAGATGATCTAATGAAAAGTCGGGATTAAGTGGTTCGCGAAAAGGAAAATTCAGATGAATTGGGCCGGGATTCCCCTCCTGTGCCATGTAAAAGGCTCTCGCTGCTTTGTTTCTCACATACTGAAGCATAGATGGCGAGCTTTCAGGCAATGCCATTTCTTGAAACCATTTCACATAATCCCCGTATAATTTAATTTGTTCAATCGCTTGTGGCGCGCCAACATCCCTTAATTCATGGGGGCGGTCAGCTGTAAGAATGATAAGTGGCACCCGACTGTAGTGTGCTTCTACAATCGCTGGAAAATAATTTGCTGCTGCAGTGCCTGAAGTACATACAAGCGCAACCGGATGCTTTGTTTGCTTAGCAATTCCCAACGCAAAAAAGGCCGCAGAACGCTCATCGATAATGACCCATTCCTTGATATCCGGATGTTCAGTAAAGGTCAATGCAAGTGGAGTTGAACGCGATCCAGGAGAAATTACGACATTTGTTAATCCGTTTTTTATCAGTTCATCCACGAAATTCGCTGTATAGCGTGTTAGTATCTCTGTATGGTTCATGATTTAACCTCCTAAAACGGATAGCATTGGTAATAATTTGATATTCGTTTCTTCATATTCCGCTTCCGGATCAGAGTCTTTTACAACGCCACAGCCAGCGAATAATGAAGCTTGGTCCTGTTGAATAAGACTTGAGCGAATGGCCACTGCAAATTCCCCGTTCTGATTACTGTCCAACCAGCCAATTGGGGCTCCATACCAGCCGCGATCCAATAATTCATGATCGCGAATATATGTCAGGGCAGCCTCTTTTGGTGTTCCCCCCAGTGCTGGTGTGGGATGTAATTGTTTAACAATATCAAAGATACTATAGTCTTTCTTTAGTGTGCCCGTTACTGGTGTATATAAATGCTGCAGGTTTTTTAATGGATAAATAACAGGTTCTTCTGGTATTTCCAAATTCGTACAATAATTTTTAATTCCTGCTTTAATCATTTGCACAACAAAATCGTGCTCCTGGCGATTTTTCTCATCCTGAAGCAGATCTTGGCTAATTTTTAAGTCTTCTTGAATCGTTTTACCTCGTGGGGCAGTTCCCGCTAGGCAAGTGGATAATAATTGGTCGTTCTCCAGTTTTACTAGTCTTTCTGGGGTTGCGCCAACAAAACAATCCATTTCTTTTTCGAATGCAAAGATATAGCTGTGCGGCTGTGTTTGTATCAAGTCATTTAAAATGGGTGCAATATTCGCTTCTTTATTAAATTTGACACGTACTTCACGCGCCAGTACGATCTTCTCTAAATTACTTTTGCTAATATCTGCCGTAGCAGTACGAACACTTGCTTTCCATTGTTCAGGTTCAATAACTTCTTTTTCCTGAACTACCAAATCATTAAAAGCAATTGGTTGATTGCTAAACAGCTCTGTCTCAGCGCGTTTTAAACCATCTGCCAATTGTTTAGCATCATCGTTCTTTTTCACTTGTATATTACTCGTGAAATAGAAGTCACCATTACGCTTTGTAAGCAACAGCTCTGGCAAGGTAAAATCACTTGCTTGATACTTATGCCATAAGCTCGTACGCTCTTTCTTCGGGTCAAAATCCATTCCCCCAAGTGCTACAATACCCGTACCAGCAACCTGATAGGGATTATGAACGATCGCCTCCGCTAAAATGCTATTCCATTTTTCTTCGGTTACTTTGTAGCGTGATTCTGTTGCTATCATTTGATACGCATTCCCGACTCCAACAAGATAAAAGTCTTCAATTGTACTTGTCCAGAATGTACGATCCTCATATCTATTTTTAGCCGCCTCAAAAAAACGAAGCGGATCAGCTTCAGTTATTTTTTTCGTTATACTAACAAGTCGAGCATCATTATCAGACCGCAGCGTTTGTATTGCTTCTTCTAATAATGTTTCTACCTGTTCTTTTATTTCAATCATCTGTTGAAACCTCCGTTATACTTTCAATAGCAATTATCTACATCTATTTTATGCTCTTTTTGAAACTTTCTCAAGGAAATGGGCTATTTCTCATTTATTTCCTTAGAAAACGAAGCCTTATCGCCAAGCTTTAGTCTGCACTTATGCAGAAATAAAGCAAAACAAATTGACACGCTATGATAACTTGCCTAGAATTAGTATGATATTATAATCAGTGTCTAAATTGATATACCTCATTATTGACAGCATTTAATGTAACATATACAACCATCCAGGGGGAGAACTGCTATGCAATCATCAGATAAAGTAAATATAAAACATGCATTAAATGAAAAACCCGGTCTACAAATTTGGTGGCGTTTATTAAGGCCACATACATTAACCGCAGCATTTGTACCTGTATTTGTTGGTAGTATGCTCGCATATACTGAAGGGTCCATAAATATCCCCTTATTTCTTGCTATGTTACTGGCATCCATCCTTATCCAGGCTGCCACAAACATGTTCAATGAATATTACGATCATGCAAGAGGTCTCGATAATGAAAATTCGGTTGGGATTGGCGGTACCATTGTACGGGATGGTATTGCTCCAAAAACGGTATTAAATTTGGCTTTATCCTTTTTCGGTATTGCTATTTTATTAGGGGTATACATTTGTACCGCATCAAGCTGGTGGATCGCGGTAATTGGTTTAATTTGTATGCTTTTCGGCTATTTATATACAGGTGGCCCTTTTCCAATTGCCTACACCCCGTTCGGTGAGTTATTCTCCGGTTTTTTTATGGGTACGGTAATCATTGGTATTAGTTACTTCATTCAAACGGGAATACTAACGATTGATGCATTCCTGGTTTCTATTCCAATTGCAATATTCATTGGGTGTATTATGTTATCTAATAATATTCGTGATCGGGAAGGTGACCAGGAGAATGGGCGCAAAACGATTGCCATTTTACTCGGACATCAAAATGCGGTCCGCTTCCTAGCGCTTTTATTTATTATCGCCTATGCACTCACTGTTATTTATACTTTCACAGGTATCTTACCGATTTGGTCTTTGCTTCCTTTGATTAGTGCCTTCAAAGCAGTAAGTGTCATTAAAAACTTCCAAGGTAAAACAAAGCCGATTGAAATGATGCCAGCAATGGTTAACACAGGTAAGACAAATACTTTTTATGGCATATTGTTAGGTATTTCATTATTAATCAGTAAATTCATTTGAATAAGAGGAGCTATTTTAAAATGACATATGAAAAAACACTAATCCAATCACTAGGAATCGAAGTCGTATCTCTGGATAAGAATTTAGTCGTTTTAACCATGCCTGTCGATGAGCGAACCCGCCAGCCAGCAGGTTTCTTGCATGGAGGCGCAAGTGTCGCACTTGCAGAAACTGCCGCCAGTATCGGCGCCACCGCCTATATTGAACCAAAGACACAAAGTGTTTTTGGCATTGAGATTAATGCTAATCACATAAAGAGTAAACAGGAGGGTCTGGTAACTGCCAAAGGTAAGCCACTTCATATCGGCAGGACAACGATGGTTTGGGAAATCAAAATAACAGATGAGGCCGACCAGCTTATTTGTATCTCACGTTGCACCATTGGTATCGTACCTAAGAGAATTTAAGTATGTGGAAAGGAGATTATGATGAGCAACAAATTAAGTAAGGAAAAAATAGCGTATTTCAAGGAACGTTTATTACAAATGAAACAAGAAAACGAGAAATCAATTGAAGCAAATGAAGGTAGCGGTCCAAATGATGCTGCACAGGAACTAACCGATTTCGCTAACCATCCTGCAGATATGGGGACGGAGCAATTCGAACAGGAAAAAGAAGCTGGATTCACGCTCATCCATAAAGAAAACTTACAGGAAATCACAGATGCCTTGGAGCGAATCGAGAATGGCACCTATGGCATCAGTGAGAAATCTGGGAAAACCATTCCTGAAGAACGCTTGGAAGCAATACCAACTGCACGGAACTTAGTGGAAGAAGAGAATTAAATTTGCAAGTGTCCACCCTATCATTTGAAAGGGTGGATTTTTTTGATTCTAAATGCGGGTAGATATCGCACAACCTTTCTCATTTTTTCTTCTACTGTCAATACGATAAACAAGTGCACCGTTTCAAAAAATTCTATAACCTGGAAATGAATAATTGTATATTTAGAGATAGGTGTGGAGACATAACTTTCCGATTACCGCAACTGGAATACACTCGCTTTCCGCGGGCGGCTAATGAGCCTCCTTGAGTTAACGCTCGAGGCCACTGAAAAAGTAAAATATAGCACTATAATATGCGGATCTACCATCGCATCTTCGAACATACTGCGCTTTCCGCGGGCGAGTGTCCACACATTCAAATAGTTCAGACTTACACACACAGATTTTAAGTGACAAAATTGGCTCAAATATTTGCACTAGAAAGAAATTCTGATATGCTGCAGATAGAAAAGTCTATACTTTCCTATTTGCGAACAAAGAAGACTCCCTACCCAGTAGAGAGTCTTCTTCCATTTTCCTATGCGGCAACTTTTGCCTGCTTCTGTTCAATCCAGCTACGCATTTTCATGAATAAAGGAACAAATAACAGACTGACAACAATCCCTTTAATAAAGTTAAACGGTAATATACCAACAAGTACTGATGTCCATTTAACTTGTTCCGTCATCTCCCAGCCCATGAACCAACCGTAAGCAGGTAAAATAAAGAAGTAGTTTAACACACTCATGCCAAGCGCCATAATGACTGTTCCGGTAATCAATCCGGTGATAATACTTTTCACACCTTTAAACTTGTGATAAAGAATTGACACTGGAACAACAAACATTAGTCCGGCAACAAAGTTAGCCAATACACCAATTGGATCGCCTGCACCTGATACTAACCAGTAAAGTACGTTTTTAATACCAATAACAATTACCCCGGCCATTGGTGAAAAGATTAATGCCGCCATCATAGCAGGTACGTCACTAAAATCAATTTTTAAATATGGTGGTAAAAACGGTAGTGGAAAATTCAAGAAAAATAATACAAGTGATATAGTACCCATTAATGATAGAATGATAAGTTTTAATAATTTTGATGAATGCCTATTTGTGCTTTGCATCATCATTCTCCCCCTTCATCTTGAATCGATTCCCATCTCGTGATGAAGGATAAGCCTTTTCCGTTTCGTACTTCAACAATAAAAAAGTACACAAAAACCCTAAAGCCTAATGGGGCTTTAGGGTTATAAATTCTACAGAAAATAAAGGTGCTTGTGCACCAAATTACGGCTCGACTTCTTCTCCCATCCAGACTTTAACTGTCGGTTCTGGCATTGCACCAGATCAACCACGCAGCAACAAGATGCTTTGTGGGTCACGGACTTGAAGCGATAAAGCTCCTTACCGTCGGTCGGGAATTACACCCTGCCCCGAAGTGGAATCGATTATTCTTTTATTAACTATTATTATACATGATTTTTTATGACTTGCAATGCATTTGTTTCTCAACCAAAAAAAGGTATGTATTAGCATCATATGCCGATACATACCCTCCATTCAAATCTTCATTAATGGGCAAAGCCTCATTTATCAATCAACATTAATAAATAATTTACCTTCTGCTTGCTTACGGGTTTCGTTCTTAAAGTCGTCCACGGCTTTTACTTCAAGAACCGCCCCTTCCGCGTAAGCTTTCTTCGTGGCTGTCCAATATCCTACATAATGCCCTTCAGATGTTTCCATCATCGGGAGTTCTGTCGCATTGGCAGTACTGGCTTTGGCATTTGTTAGTGGCATTTGGATAAAGAATGTTGTCTTTAATCCTGGCTCACTATCAAATTCCACCTTCACACTTTCACCAACTGCAACCGTCACATCTTCCGTTGGGGTTAAGTTTTCTATTTCAGGTGCATCGTATTTCACCTGTACGTTAACACCAACAGATGTGCTATTCCCCGCTTCATCCTGTGCAACAACTTCAATGTCATTTTTACCGTTATCAAGCAAGATTCGTTTAGAATAGCTTCCATCTTCCACCTTTGCTTTTTGGCCATTTACCTCTACAAAGTCAAGGTGATCATCTGCTACTGTACCTTCAACCGTTACAGTTTCACGATTTAATTTATCGCCCTCTTTAGGGTTATCAATCGTTAAATCAGGCGCTTCTGTATCTAATGTTACTGTAACAGGATCAGATTCCCCTACTGGATTTCCATCCATTGTAGAAACTGCTGTAAACTCATTTTCCCCTTCTTTTAACACCGTAGGGAAGGTGAATTTACCATCATCCCCAACTTCAGTGGTTTCAACCGCTTCATCGTTGTTCATTAACTGAATCGTAGTGGTTGGTGAAGCTGTACCTTCCACATTGACTTCTGATTCATTCGTTAACAATCCATCGTCTGGAGAAGTAATGACTGGTGCATCAACTTCATAACTCACGCGTGCACGAATCATATAGTTACCCTCGTCGGCTGGTGATTGCTCCCATGAACCACCCACATACTGATAACTTCTTTCAGCGTTCGGGCTACTTTCATCTGTAGCTAAACCGGGTGCCCCTGTATTGGCGTCCGTTTGGATATATACCATATAAAAATCGCTATCGACGGTAATTGCATGTTCACTTAAATCAATAGCTGTCCAGTCTGTTTCATCTCGAACCGCTTCACCTTCGATAGGGCCTGCAATTTTTTTACCCGGCAAACCATCTTTACCGGAAGCATCCCAAACCTCTACTGCAAATTCTGTACCGCCTGGAACAGGGAATTCCTCATTCCAGAACTTAAATACACCATCTGTTACAATCGCGTTATCTTTACCTTCTGGCAAGGACATTTTAACTGCCCAGCCATTGCCTGCATCATAAAATGCCCGGGCATTCTCAGCGGATCCATCATCATAACCAATTTCTCCACCTGGATACGTGTAAAATGGCTCAAGTTCAACATTTAGCTCAACATCTCCGTCACTGAGGTCCACTTCCATTTCCTGTCCATGATAATCTCTTGCCAATATTTTTAATGTGTACATACCTTCATATGCGGTTAGAGCATAATTCCCGGCTCCGTCGGTTTCAACAGGTGTGACATTAGCATCTTCGATCAGCATCACTGTAGCACCTTCAATTGCTTCACCAGATGCCTCATCTGTAACGGTTCCACTAACTGTATACTGATTTTCTTCCTCTAGTGTAAAGTTAGCTTCCGTTGTACTGTCTTTTTCAATATTGACCGGCTGCTCGTCCGAATGGAAACCGTAAGCTTCTGCTTGCACAGTAAATTCTCCAGCAGCATGCATCAGTGAATAGGATCCATTTTCAGGATTTGTATTTACGGAACGTCCGCTTTCAATAACGCTAACCTGTGCATCTAATGGAAGTGCGGCCGGACTAATTTCCTCACCCTTCACTGGTTCTTTTTCTTTTGGCATTGCAGGTTGTATCTTGTCTGGATTTACCTCAGGTTTTAGCGCCGTTGCTTGATCATCAGCATGAATAACACCTAAGCCCATATTGAACGGACTTATTTGGTTACCAGCCTGCGCTTTTGCTCCGGACTCATTTTTATGCAATCCAACTGAAGTACTGTTGCTGGATGCGTCCGTTAATTCTACATCATCAATATACCAGCCATCCTTATTGACACTAATGTCAGAAGTCAGATTAAAGCCAATATATACCCGCTCACCGCTATAATCCGATAAATCAATTTCAACGTTTTCCCAGTCATCGGTTAAACCTTCAAATCTTGCAAGTTGCTCCCATTCTTCTTGATCCGTAGAAATCATTATATGACCGAAGTCATAAGCGCCTCCAGAATCATATTTTTCCAGTTCATGCCACTGATTAAACTGCAGGAAGGCATCTCCTTCAGGCAAATCTACCGGAGGCATGACAAGGGTTGCATTTGTATTAGCTTCATATTCGCCATCAAGGTTGGTTGCATAAACCTTGTCGCCAGATGCTGCGCTACCAGGCCCTGACGTTGGTTCGCCCCACTCCCAGCTGTCATTTTCCCCAAAAGAAGTCCATCCTGTTGGCGTAGACTCAAAGTCTTCGCTGTACCCTACTGAAATACCTTGGAGCACTTCAACAACATAGTCATCACTCGTTACTTCATTATTACCAAAATCGTTAATTAGCCATGAATATGTTAAGGAGTCACCACCAATGTCTTCTCCAGGGATGGTCACAGCATATTCACCATCTTTAAAATCTCCGGAGATACGTGAAGCTTCCACGGTTTGCGTCTCTCCATCTTGATTCTCATAATTTAATGCCACTTTAGCAATACTGATATTGTCACTGACCTGAATCGTTAAGTCTAAATCCATGCCAGCATATGCTTCTGCAATTCCTTCATGTTCAAACGTTGGGGCTTCATCATCTTCACCCACTTTTGTAACTTGTCCTTCTAAGGTTCCAAGCCCGTCCTGCATAGATGAAATCGCATCATATGCATTAACTAGCCCATAACCATACCCGTTATTTGGTGATTCCGGATATTCATCATCGGTTCTTGCTGTTGCCGTATCCAATAAAATTTGTTCCATATCGTCAACTGATATATTGGCATCAGCTTGACGTAACATTGCAGCCACCGCTGTAACAACCGGGCCAGCCATTGATGTACCGCTCATTCCGCCATAGCTGCCTCCCGGCAAGGAAGAGCGAATGCTCACGCCTGGTGCCGAAATATCCGGTTTAATTTCATCATATGGAGAAGGTCCACGCAATGAAAAGTCGGCAATCATATCGTTACTATCTGTTGCTCCGGTTGCAAATGATTCCGGATAATTTGAGGGTGACGCAACAGATCCTGGTCCACCTGGGTTAAATAAATCTGTATTACCCGCAGAGAACTCGGGGAAAATGCCGGCTGTTCTCCAAGCAATAACCATATCCCGATACCATTCATCAAGACCTGGCCCACCACCCCATGAATTATTTACCACGTCTGGAGCCATTTCCACATGTTCATTTCCATCAGCATCGGTCGGTGCTAAAATCCATTGTCCTGCTGCCAATAGATCCGCATCAGTTCCGCCAGCCGCTGAAAATGCCTTCGCAGATATAAATTTGGCACCTGGAGCTACCCCAACCTGGTTAGAGCCATCTTCTTCTCCACCAACCATTGTACCAATCGTGTGTGTACCATGATCCAAATCATCATATGGTTCATCTTCGCCTGCTGTAGCATCAAACCAGCTAAATTGGTGGTCCACTTCACCAGTTGCTGCATCATAGCCACGATATTTTTCTTTTAGTGCAGGGTGATCCCACTCTACACCTGTGTCTATACTTGCAATGACTGTTCCCGATCCATCAATACCCGTATCCCAAGCCGCCGGTGCACCAACGCGGTCAACATTCCATTCAATTTCATCATCGGCAGCAGGTGCTTCAGATGTTTTTACTTCCTCGACCGGATTGAGTAATTGTCTCGTTTCATTCGGTAAAATCTTTTCCACTTCGTTAAAAGTTGCTACTTTTTCAGCTACTTTTTTTGTCGCTGTAACTGCCATACCGTTTACGATATGATAAGCAGTGATCGACTCCGCATTACCGTTATCGACCTCTTTTTCCAAAAACTGTTTTACATTTTGTTGCGAAGTTAATGCAGTTGCTTTTAATTCGGATATGACAGCCGATCGTTGCATCAGGGTCGACTTCTGGGCAGATAATTTTGCTTTACTAGCTGAAGATAACGCATCTGCAGCTGCTTTCTTCACATCTGCCTTTTCACCGAATTTGATTAAAAAAGTAACTTTTTCGTCGTCTTTAAATTCATCCAGTAAACGATCACTTACTTTAACTTTTGCCGTTTGGGTTTCATTTACAGATTGATGTAACTTTCCATTCGATTCCGCACTGGAAACGACCGGTGCAATTAAAGAAAAGGTCATCAGAAATGAAGCTGCAATACTAAAAGCTTTGATTTGACGTTTTTTCTTAGTCTTCAAACTTTTCCCCTCCCCATACAATTTTAAAGCATTCTTTTTACGCAGCAGGCAACATCATGTCATCTTCTTAAAAGACATAGAAATTCCTTCCCCCCCCTTTTCCACAATAAATATTTATTGCCGGCTGGAAGTGATTCGTTTGTAGAATCTGCGTTGTTATTGTAAGTATAGTTGGTTAGAGACGCGGAAAATGTCATATTTCGTCGAATTAAAGTTAAGTTTTCATAATTGATAGATTAGTTCCATTTTTTCCACTTTTAGTTCATGGTTCACCATCCCAACAAGTGATTAAACACTTGATGCGATCTAATAGGAACAAGGGTTTCAGAGGATACTAGAAAATCATTTCGGCTCACCTATCTTTTTACCTACTTAAAAATGAATCATATAACCTAGTAAAAAAATAATATTACAGCTGTATTTTCTATTTACTTGAAAACGCGGGGCTTTAGGCGGGTTTTTCTTTACAAAAAGCAGGATTAAAGACTTGGTAATTGTCATCTTAAAATCATTAACTAATACAACGTACCTATTTATTGAAATAATGTCATCAAGATGTAAAAAAGCCTTCCAGCCTCATTGGAGGAAGGAAGGCCTGTTCAACCGGATTAATCTTCTAAAGGATTTAAACTCTCTTCGCCTGTTAAGCCCGCTATCATAGATACTAATAATTCAATTTCTTCATCTATATCCCGTAAACTAACTGTTTCAACAGGGGAATGCATATACCGTAAAGGCAAAGATACAAGTGACACGGGTACGCCCTGTCCTGTTAAACGCATTTCATCTGCGTCTGTTCCTGTCATCCTCGGTGTTAATTCATATTGTACATTCATATTTAACGCTTTCGCAGTCTGCTCTAATAATTTATTTATCTTTATGTTGATTGGTGCTCCTTTTGCCAGTACGGGGCCACCTTCTAAACGAACATCGCCATGTTTATTTTTATTGACGCCCGGATAGTCGGTCGCAAACGTCACGTCACAAGCAAGTGCCATTGTTGGAGCAATACCTGCCGCAGCGAAATAAGCTCCTCCCATGTTTGTTTCTTCATTAACTGTACTAGCCGCGTAGACACCAACTTTACAGCCGGTTTTTGCAAGACGCTTCAGTACTTCAGCAACAATAAATTGTCCTGTCCGATTATCCAATCCCCGTCCTGCCAGGTAACGATCCTGCAAGATCTCGGGAGAGGTTTTATAGACAGCTAAATCACCAATTTGTACATGTGCTTCTGCTTCTTTTTTGGTCTGATAACCGCAATCGATAAATAAATCCTCCAACCCAAAGTCGTTTTTCAACCCACCATGATGCTGGGCATTCACACCAATAACACCGGTAATGGTTTTGTCCGTTCCCACGACCTGAACCCGCATACCAACTGCTGCCTTCGGGTTGATGCCACCCATTTTATCAAAATGCAAGAAACCATCCTCGTCGATTCGATTGATGACAAGTGCAATTTCATCGCAGTGACCAGCGAGTAGTACTTTAAAAGATGCATCCGGATTAAGTACGCCAATTGCATTCCCGGCATGATCTGTTCGCACTTCATCCGCGAATTCCTTCACATAGGTCATCCATTTTTTCTGTATGGCCATCTCATTACTTGATGGCGATGGTGTTTGTAATAGTTCCAGTAAAAATTCTTGATTTGCCTTTTCCATTTCATTATCCTCCTCTAAACTGTATCTCATGCAAATTATACGCCAATCACGTTAAAATTAATAACAAGAGCACATTTGTTTACCTGTGCAACGATAATGGGTAAACTTTAACATAAAGTGAACAGGAATAGAGGAGCGATAATAAATGAATTTAAACGACTGGTATGAAAAAGCAATGTCCCCTGATACGTATATTGAATCAATGGATAAACACAAAGAAAATTTGCTGCACATTTACGACAATTTTAAAATACCGGATGAAAAAGAACTTTTCGATGAAATAAAGGATAAACAGCTTCGCGTCATTGTGCTAACAGAAGATTGGTGTGGAGATGCGATGTTAAATATCCCTATCCTTCTACGACTTGCAGAAGTATCAAACATCAATGTTCGCATGCTGCTTCGTGACCAAAACTTAGAATTAATGGATCAGTATTTAACAAACGGGAAGTCCCGCTCCATCCCCATCTTTGTTTTTATCGACGAAAACGGAAATGAGGTAGCAAAATGGGGTCCTCGTACTAAAAAAATCCAGCAATTTGTTGATGGCGCTAATAAAAAATTGCCCGCCAAGGATACAGCTGATTACAAGGTGAAATTTAATGAAATGATTTTGTTTATGATGAAATCGTACCGTAGCAATACAGCGTTTTGGGATGACGTGTATATGAGTTTGAAGCAAACATTACAAGATATTTAATGGCTATTCGCGAAGAAGCTGACAGACACCTGTCAGCTTCTTCGCTTCTCACATAGTATAACCTACTGAGATCTTAGGCAATACTGCAAATAAAACATCGAATGTCAGGTGAGAAAATGACGATCAAACTCGTAAAGCGGATTTATTTCCGTATTCCTATTGTAATCAGATTGCTATTCATTGTTTTTCTAATTATGCTCTTTTTCGGAAGTGTCATCCATTTTATCGAACCAAAGCAATTTCCCACTATTTTTGACGGTGTATGGTGGGCATTTGTAACAGGTGCAACTGTAGGATATGGCGATTTCATACCACTAACGGTGGTAGGTAGAGTCATCGGCATTCTGCTCATTCTGACTGGTGGGGGGTTTTTAGCCTTCTACATCACTTCTTTATCCGCAGCTACCATGAAGCATGAAAAAGATTTGGAATTCGGTAAGCTCGCCTTTAAAGGAGCGCGCCACGTGATCATTATCGGATGGAACGAACGCTCCAAACAATTAATCAATATGATTGTAGATGTCGATCCAAATATGAAAATTGTTTTAATTGATCATACCTTACAACATATTACCTTCCAACAATATCCGGTACACTTCATCCACGGAGATGCAACCGAAGATGAAATCTTAAGGCGGGCTAATATTGCTCAGGCCGAAAGGGTACTGATCACTGCAAATATTACTAAAAAGGAGCGGGAAGCAGACATCTATACAATCCTCACTACCGTGGCAATTAGGGGGAATAACGAGGACATTCAGATTGTAGCCGAAATCTTAGCAAAAACACAAATTGAAAATGCCTTACGTGCCGGTGCTTCTACTATTATTCGATCGAATGACTTTATGAGTGCTTTATTTTTTCATGAACTGTCACACACAAAAACGGCCACACCCTTTGAAGATATCTTGCAAATATTAGGTAACCAGCAATTTTTTCATACGATTCTATCAGAGGAATTTGAGGGGCAAACATTCTTAACCGCTTCAGGAACACTTCTAAAAAAGCATCACCTGCTTTTAGGTCTGATTCGCGATCAACAATATAAAGTAAATCCACCTGCAGACTTTATTTTAAAAAAGGGTGATATCTTTGTCACACTTTCTAACTGGTAAACACTGACAATAACTATTGTTTATTTTGCTAGATGATAAAAATTGTGGTAAAATATTATATTGTGTAAAAAGAATCGAAAATGGTATAGGAGTTGTTCAGCATGACAGACAAAATTGAGACCGGCCAAGTTTTAGATGGTAAAGTAACAGGGATTCAACCGTATGGTGCTTTTGTTGCTTTAAACGATGAAATTCAAGGGTTGGTTCATATTTCTGAAGTTACACATGGCTATGTCAAAGACATTAACGAACATTTAACAGTCGGAGATGAAGTAAAAGTAAAAGTGCTCAAGGTGGATGAAGCGAATAATAAAGTATCATTATCTATTCGTGCGACTGAGGAAGCACCAAAGAAAACTGCAAAACCGCAAAAAAGTAATCCTGTAAAACAACAGGAAGACGATGCTTCTGGATTCAATACATTAAAAGACAAACTTGAACAATGGATTGAACAATCGGAAGCGCGTGAAGGTACATTTAAGAAGTAAGAAAGAAGGTAAATTTTGGTGCCTGTCAAACAGGACAATCCAATGTTTACCTTTTTTTAATATTTTTTTCTTGCTTTAACACACTAAAATGGGTAATGTAAAGTGTAAATAAGTTTAGTTTACATAGGAGGATAACAATGACACATGTTTCATTTACGTATGATAAGGCGCTTGCCTTTTTCAATCAACAGGAACTGGATAATTTGCAAGGTTTTGTCCAAACCGCACACGATGCGCTACATCAGAAAACCGGAATTGGAAACGATTATTTAGGATGGATTGACTTACCTAAATCTTATGACAAAGAAGAGTTTTCCCGTATAAAAGCAAGTGCAGAAAAAATCAGACAGGATTCTGATGTCCTACTTGTCATTGGTATCGGTGGGTCTTATTTAGGTGCACGTGCTGCACTGGAAATGCTAAATCATTCCTTCCAAAACTTGCTTTCTAAAGAGGCAAGGAAAGCCCCACAAATCATTTTTGTTGGTCATCACATGAGCTCCACCTACATGAATGAGCTATTTGAGGTGTTGGAAAATAAAGATGTGTCGGTTAATGTCATTTCAAAAAGTGGGACAACTACTGAACCAGCGATTGCCTTTCGTATCTTCAAGAAATATCTAGAAGATAAATATGGTGTAGAAGAAGCTAAAAAACGCATTTATGCAACAACCGACAAGGAAAAAGGTGCATTAAAAACGGTTGCAGATGAAGCTGGATATGAAACATTTGTCATCCCAGACGATGTTGGTGGACGTTATTCTGTATTAACTGCTGTCGGTTTATTACCAATTGCAGCAAGTGGTATTTCCATTGATGATATGATGCAGGGTGCACAAGCTGCCATGGATGATTTAGCAGAACCTGCACTTGATAAAAATCCGGCATATCAATATGCGGCTGTAAGAAATGTTTTATATAATAAAGGAAAAACAATTGAAATGCTGATTAATTATGAACCTAACCTGCAATATTTTGCAGAATGGTGGAAGCAATTATTTGGCGAAAGTGAAGGAAAGGACCAAAAAGGGATTTATCCATCTTCTGCTAACTTTTCAACAGACCTTCATTCGCTCGGACAATACGTTCAAGACGGACGCCGCGATCTGTTTGAAACAGTTTTACATGTGAATCAATCCAAAAAGGATATCACAGTAGAATTAGATGAAGGCAATTCGGACGGACTTAACTATTTAGCTGGAAAAACACTGCAGGAAATTAATGATAAAGCTTTCCAGGGTACTTTACTCGCGCATACAGATGGGGATGTTCCTAATTTAATTGTTGAAGTGCCTAAACTGGATGCCTATACATTTGGCTATCTTGTTTACTTTTTCGAAAAGGCATGTGCCATCAGTGGTTATTTATTAGGTGTGAATCCTTTTGACCAACCTGGTGTAGAAGCGTATAAGAAAAATATGTTTGCCCTACTTGGTAAACCTGGATTTGAAGAAGAAAAAGAAGCATTAGAAAAAAGATTATAATCTTTTTTCAAAGTTTTTCCAAGTTGTGTTTATAATTTTTCCATACGGGTAATACTATCAATGTAAGACTTTCTCGTATTCCCCCTGTAAGCAAGGCGTTAAAACGCTTTGCTTTTTTTTATTTCCCTAAACAGCTTCCCATGCACTTTTATTAATCTTTGTTATAATAGGATTGTCGAACGCACAAGGAGGAAAAGTATGAGTATATTTGATGTATTACATGACAGAAAAAACACACGATCCGTAAAGTGGGATAATCTGGAGCCTGTTTTTCAATCAACGGATGTTTTACCAATGTGGGTTGCAGATATGGACTTTAAAGCCCCAGCAGCAGTGAATGATGCATTAGTAAAACGGGCAGAACACGGTATCTATGGCTATACCGTTATTGATGAAGATGTCAAAGGTGCGGTTATCAACTGGGTAAAGCATCGTCAAAACTGGACGATTGACCCGGATTGGTTATCATTCAGTCCTGGTGTTGTAACAAGCTTACACATGGCTGTTCAGGCATTTACAGAACCAAAAGATAAAATTTTGATTCAAACTCCTGTATATACACCCTTTTATAATGTGATCAAACAGCATGACAGAGAAATTGTTAAAAATCCATTAGTGTATGAAAATCAATCCTATACAATCGATTTTGCCGATTTTGAGGAAAAGTTGAAGCAAGGTGTGAAGGCATTTATCTTCTGTTCTCCACACAATCCGGTTGGACGGGTTTGGACGCATGATGAATTAAGTGAGATTGCCAGACTCTGCTTAAAATATGATGTATTAATTTTATCTGATGAAATTCATGGTGACCTTGTATTTAAAGGACAGCACCAGATTCCGATTGCAACAATCTCCGATGAAGTTGCTGATAAAACGATTACCTGTATGGCTCCATCAAAGACGTTTAACTTAGCGGGACTAGATGCTTCATTTATCGTAACGACCAATGAAGAAAAACGAAAAAAATTAAATACGCTATTTAGCAAGCAAGGCATTGGCGGACTGAATGCAATGGGAAATACGGCATTAGAAGCTGCATACGTGCACGGTGGAGCTTGGCTTGATGAACTATTAACCGTTCTTGAAGATCATCAAAAATACGTATCTGAGATGTTTGCAGCCCATGCAAAAGAATTAAAAGTAATTCAATCTGAAGGTACGTATTTATTATGGATTGATTGTAGCGAGTTGAACATGGATGACGAAGAACTGAAAAACTTTATGATTCAAAAAGCTAAAGTGGGTCTCAATCCAGGAATTGCTTATGGTGATGAAGGTAAACAGTTTATGCGAATGAATATCGCCTGTCCAAGAGTAACATTAGAGGAAGGCGTTAACCGAATCATTGATGCTGTTAGCAATAGATAGAAGAAACAAAGGTTCAGGCGGATAATACATCCTTCCTGAACCTTCATTACACCTGCAACGTACATGCTATGCAAATAAGGTGAGACTTTATTTAGTAGGAGTTTTACTGCACCCCAAACTGCGATAAAAATAACGCATACAGAAACGTATAGGTTAGGCTTGGTGAAAACGATCTTAATTAAGATCGTTTTTTAATCTTCCTCCTCTTGATCTTCCGTATCTGTTGGGTCTGTTGGTGATTCTTTTGCCTTTTCCTCAGATTCCGGTTTTATTTCACCACATAAAATACGGGCACCTGTATTTCCACTGGGTTGCGTCACACCATCATCTTTGTCCTCATCAATGATAAGTGCTGTGCCTTTTTGTACGATCGATTTATTGCCATCAAGTAGCGTTGCCTCTGGTATGATTATTTCCCCGTCAACAAGTCCACTTTCATCTGCTTCAACATTCGGCATATCCCCTAAATGTGCCCCCTCTGGATGCATCAGGCCATGTTCCTTTCCTTCGGGATTAAAGTGATTACCGGCACTTTTAAAATCAGGTGCTTTACATTTCGGAAACTCATGGACATGAATTCCATGAAATCCAGGTGTTAAATTTTCAACTTTGATCTCCACTTTTACGCCTTCAGACTGCTCTGTCAATTTTGCCGTACCAACCATATCCCCTGCCGCATTATACATGTCTATGGTTTTGGCTGATGGTGTGTGATTTTGACAGGAAACTAATATTAAGATAAGAAAGATAGAAAGTAACCGCATATTGGTTTCTCCTTTTTCATGTTGTTATTGCTTAGTATCCACAACATGCCCGATGGATAAACCTAAAAACAAAAATCCCCCAATGCCTTGGAGGAATCGTTACTTATTTACTTTTATCAGTATGCTGTGTTTCTTCTTTGATTTTATATTCACCTTGATGATATTTTTCGTTAAATGTTTCTTCTTCCTTTTTAGACCTTTTTATAACCCAATACATGGCTATTGCTGCCATTATCATAAAAATTACCAATGTAATGATTGCTGGGATATATTCTGTTTTATCCTCTGGGAAATAAAGGAATTCCATCATGGTCGCTCACGTCCTTCTACTTACATTATAACAAAGTTTTCCTGCTTACTAAACAATGGATAGTAAATGTTCGCTAATCTGTTACATTTTTGCGACAATACCTATAAGGGGGTTGATGACATGGCAGAGGTTACTATTGGGGAAATCGTGCGTGCGCACTATAATTCCGGAACCTATATCGGAGAAGTAAAGGAGGATCGGGGTGACCGTTACTTAGTTGAGGTATTGGCTGTTCAGAAACACCCATTACAAGGAGATATTCATAATTATGGCGCCGTTGAAGATGTATTTTTCCATGCAAGAAAGGCTTTAGCCAACCATGAAAAAATGAATGTCAAAAAAGCGGCAGTCCATCCGTTCGACGGACAAGTTCCAGATTACGCTCAATCATTACAGCAGGCTATAGCGCTATATAAAGATAAACTTTCTGCTGAAGATACAGCATATAATCATGCTGCCTTACAGAAATTAACAGAACTCGAAGCGGGGCCTTATCGAAAAATAAAAAGCTAGAGGTATTTAATACTCTAGCTTTCACCTACTTATTCTCCTAAATGCTCTTTAATAACTTCTGATACACCTTTAAGTGCATCTTCTTCATCGCCGCCTGTTGCAGTAATTGTAATCTCTGCGCCATTTGGAATTCCTAATGACATAACACCCATAATCGATTTAAGGTTTACCTTTTTGTCATTGTAAGAAACCTCAACCTCTGATTCATATTGTCCTGCCTTATTTACCAACAATGTAGCTGGACGAGCATGAACTCCTGTTTCAGCAGTAATTTTAAATGTTTGTTCTTTCATTTCAATTCATCCTTTCAGTCGAATTTATTTCATATGTACCTATATATTTAGTTAGTACATCAGTGAATAGCTGAACTCTTTTACATTATATACAATTTCATACGATTTTGAAACAGAAAAGGCTCATTCTTTGCTATTTCTGAGATATATTTGTCATATTTAAGACATTATGGTACCGTTACCTTAAAAGTATACGTAAACAGCTTTATAATACAAGAAACGATATTTTTTTAAAGTCTAACTATGGCGTATGATTAAGCCAAGTTTTATTAGGAGGAACATATATGAGTATACATATTGGAGCAAAACAAGGTGACATCGCTGATAAAATATTATTACCCGGTGATCCCCTCAGGGCAAAATATATCGCAGAAACATTTTTTGAAGACGTAATACAATATAACGAGGTTCGTGGAATGTACGGTTTTACCGGAACATACAAGGGCGAACGCATTTCTGTACAAGGAACGGGTATGGGGGTGCCTTCTATCTCTATTTACGTTAATGAATTAATCCAAAGCTATGATGTTAAAAAGTTAATACGCGTCGGTACGTGCGGTGCGATTCAGAAAGATGTAAAGGTACGTGATGTTATTTTAGCCCAAGGATCAACAACTGATTCACAAATAAACCAGCTAGTATTTAATGGTATTGATTATGCACCTTTAGCAGATTTCGATTTATTGAAAAATGCCTATGATATTGGTGTAGCAAAAGGTTTAAACTTACGTGTTGGTAATGTGTTTACAAGTGATACATTTTATCGTGACAATGCGAAAGAAGTTAACGAGTTGCTCGCGAAATATAAAGTATTGGCAATCGAAATGGAAACTTCTGCCTTGTATACATTGGCAGCCAAATTCGGACGACAGGCTTTATCTGTCCTCACAGTGTCTGATCACATCCTAACAGGGGAAGAAACGACTTCAGAGGAAAGGCAAACAACCTTTAACGATATGATGGAAATTGCACTAGATGCAGCCCTTAAATAATATTAATCACTTTAGACCTTTCATCTAACCCATGAAAGGTTCTTCTTTCCACCGTGCTTTACCTTTCACATTATGGTAAAATAACATCAACCTATCACTTGATGGTTAAGATCATGATCACTCTTCATCAGGAAGGACGGATACAAATTCATGGAAATTTTTTTAAATTTTCCTTTATGGGCTGCCTTATCTGCAATTGTTTTAGCTCAGGTTATAAAAATTCCAATCAAATGGATTGTCACAAAAGAACTTAATCCTGGTTTAGCTTTTAGCAACGGCGGGATGCCAAGCAGTCATTCTGCAGCTGTAACAGCTTTAACCACGGGTATCGGAATCATAGATGGCGTCACATCGCCCCTTTTTGCTGCTGCCTGTGTGTTCAGTATTATTATTATGTTTGATGCAACGGGTGTACGTAGACAAGCTGGTGAGCAAGCCGTTGTTTTAAACATGTTAATTAAGGATTTTCAATCCCTTTTTGAAGGTGCTAAAGATTGGAACAAGAAAGAGGAATATCAAAAACGCCGAGAACTGAAAGAGTTACTGGGGCATCAGCCGATTGAAGTTTTCTTTGGCGGACTTTTCGGTGTAGGGATTGCCTTTCTGCTTCACCAATTATATTAAAAAACTTGGCTTATCGCCAAGCCTTTAATGGAGAAAGCCTTAGTTACACTTATACTGGTTTCCTATAAAAGGTATACTTTTCTATCAGTGTTAAAAAGAAGGCTTCCCCGAGCGGAAAGCCTTCTTTCATTTACTCTTCTGTAATTTCTTGTCTGAATACCTGTAATGCTTCGTTTTCATTTAATTTAGTGAGCTGTTCTTCGGTTAATTTCCCATCACCAAGTTCTACAACATAAACTTCAAGCGTCTTTTTACCCCATTGGGCATAGACATCTTCTACGGTCCCATAATACAAATCAATTTTGTTACCATTAATCGCACTTCCCTTATCTGCAACAACGCCATATCCATAATCGGGGATGTACAAAATGGTTCCAATCGGATAAACATTCAGATCTGCAGCGATGGTAGAATATAGGTCCCGCTTTACTTTTACACCGGAATACGTAATCCCATATTCCGGATGGTTATCTGTCTTTCCTGTTGACTCAATGCCCGCAGTATAGCCGGTAGCGACAACCGTATCACTCGGATACTGTTCAACATTAACTGCCTCTTCCAACGTTTTGGGTGCCTCTATATCATCGTTAGAGATCAACCTTGTTCTTTCCATTACCCTGTTTAATACTTTATTTTTTAATTCGATATGTTTGTTCTCAGATGAAGCTTGGGAATCATTTACTGGTTCCTCCAGTATTTTTTGATCTCCCCATACATGCATATCTGCTAAACTGACATTTGAAATAGATGCAACTGTAAAATAGAGTGCACCTATGAATAACAGTATCATACCAATTCTTCTGCATAAATTTATGATTTTCATAATAACACCTCTGGATGTTATCATTACCAATCCCATTTAAATTTATGCATAATTCCAACTAAAACATTTGATAACCACTCTTACGCAAAATTTTAATAACAATACCCGAAACGATTGTTCCAACAAAACCTGCCGTTAAAATCGTGATGTCCACAGGTGTTACATGTATTAATCTTGAATATGCGGTTGAAAAAGCATTACCGGGATTTATAAAATATTCAGCGGTTGATATACCATCGACAATCATTATAACAATGATAGGATAAATACAGGCCATTAACCAGGTCCTTCTTAATAGCATATTTAAAATAAAGGCAATACCGAAAAATATAACGAAATACAATATGATTGAAACAATTAATTGAACCAACGATGTAGCTCCCTTCACTTTCTCTATCTTCATCCAAGACCCATTTTATAATAAAACGGTTCAAATGTACACGCACATGTCCAATTTATGGGTAACGACACCAAAAAGTGAAGACACAAATCGTCTTCACTTTTATACACTCGCTTGCTCGCCAACCGATGCATTTTTTAATAGAATATATTAAACTTCCCTTTTTTCAATAACAATCCAAAACCGCCTAGTTTAAACAAGTAACGGTTATCAATGATTTTCTTCATGACAGTTGCCTTCCAGCCAAATATCTTTTGATTATTAAATACAACACCAATTGCATCGTTATTTCCTAAAGAAGCTACAGTTCCTAGTTTTTTTGGTTTAAAGGCTTCTAATTTTTCATCACGGATAAAAGCTTTCACATTACGCGCAACAATGCTAGACTGCCGGACCGCTGTTTGTGCCGTTGGCGGATAGGATCTTCCTGTATTTGAATCGATAATCAAGGCACAATCACCGATAACAAACACATCATCATAATCTGGTGCGCGCATATCATCCCTCACTTCAACTTTACCTCGATTGGTTTCCAGTCCGGAATGCTCAACGATTTCGTTAGCACGCACTCCTGCCGTCCAAACGGTAGTCATTGTCGGAATTTCCTCTAGCTTATTATCCTTTTCATATACGATACTTTTTGGTTTACATTCTTTTAACATCGCACCTGTAATAAACTCAATACCACGTGACTCCAATGAATTCATTGCGTATTCTACCAACTGTGGTTCAAATCCTGGTAAAACAGTTGGAGAACCCTCTATATTAATAATGCGGACGAGTGATTTTTCAATATCGTATTCCTCACATAGCTCGGGAATACGGTTAGCTAATTCACCTACAAATTCAACGCCAGTAAAGCCACCTCCACCAATCACAATGTTTAGCCGTGCACTTTTTTTTTCTTTTTCATTATGATATAAGGAAAAATTGTATGCAAGATGCTGTCTCAGCATCCGGGCACTATCTATATTATCAATTGTAAACGCATGTTCTTCCAATCCAGGTATACCAAAGGTTGCTGGTTCAAAGCCAAGTCCGACTACAAGGACATCATAATTCAATGTTGTAGTTTCCAATTTAACCAACTTTTCCTCCGGTTTAATGGAAACAACCGTATCCTGAACAAAGTTAACTCGATTCATTTTTATGATATCCCTTAGTGGAATTCGTGTCCGATCGTGATGTAACGTTCCCGCCGCATTTTCGTGTAACCAAGTAGTTTGATAGTGGTAGTCATTTTTATTAACAAGTGTAATCTTTGCTTCATTCGTGCCAAGCGACTTCTGTAATTTAATGGTTGTCATTAATCCGCCATACCCTGCACCTAAAATTACTATATGTGGTTTATTCATTTTATTTTCACTTCCAATTTTTACTGATTCAAATTAAAAAAGCTGACATAAAGCCAAGCTTTAATAACATTTCATACTTTTTTCTAGTGATAAAGTGACACTTCAATCAGTGGGAATCTTCAACGCACAGGACGTGCTAATGCAAGCGTGGCGACAGGACGTCGCGGATTTAGCTTGTGAACGCACAGGACGTGCTAATGCAGGCGTTGCGACAAATGTCTTCGGTGGGACGAACCCGTGGTGCAGTCCCAGGACGTCGCGAACTTAGTCTGTCTCTCCCGCTTCATGTTAGTTGAGGCCCACACGACGTGGGTTTCACAGACGATGTTGCCACTAGAGGTGGTGATTTTAGTTTTGATGCCCTGTTTGCAGGGCTTGTGCGGGCAGTTATCCCCCACCTTAAAAATTTTCGGTGTCCCTCTATTTTTAAAGTGGGGGTTTTACTGCCCGCCAAACTGCGGTAAATCAGATCGTTTAACATATTTTAATGTGTTTGTTACATGTTTGTAATATAACGCTATCAATATAGTATTACTTTCAGCTATATTTTTCAACCCTAAATCACCGCTTGATTATATGTAAATAAAAGAAGAAGGGCTGAAAACCGCCCTGTGTATAGCGAAGATCACTAATGTGGAGGAGATATTTTTTTGCACTGATAGTAAAGTTTAACTTTTAAGATTAATAGTATAAGTTCTGATTTTCTTTCGAGGGAAATGAGGTGTCCATTTAACTCTTTCAGTTGTTTGTGATTCAATCTATCCTATTCCATGTACATATACACGTCTTATTCTTTCTGTCAGACTGGCAACTACCTCATCAACAATGCTATCCATCCAGCCTGCGATATCACGAGCGGTAATTTCGTCATTTCCTTGTTTTCCGAGCAAAATAATCTCGTCACCCGCAGACGCATCGGGTATATTTGTCACATCTATTAAAGTTTGGTCCAAGGAAATAGAACCAACGATTTTAACGCGTCTACCTCCTACAAGCATTTTTCCTTTATTTACCAATGATCGCTTATAACCATCACCATGTCCAATTGGAACAATCGCTATCTTTTCATATGATTTCGTTACATAACTTCCCCCATAACCAACCGGTGTGTTCGGTGGGAGCTCACGTACTTGAATCAGCTCAGATTGCAGTGACATAACAGGCTGAAGTGCAATCATTTTCTCTTGTCTGACTGCAGGTGTATATCCAAATAAACTGATTCCCGGACGCACCATGTCCAAGTGCATATCAGGTCTTTCCAATGTGATCGTTGACCCTGCAACATGGTGGATGGGAAAATGGAAACCATTGTCACTTAATCTAGCTACTGTATTCATAAATAAAGAAAACTGTTGTTCCGTTGTTTTCCAGTCTCCTTCATCTGCATTGGGGAAGTGCGTATAAACCCCTTCCCAATAAAGCCCCGGAAGTTCATAGCACGCTTCGCAAAAGTATCCTGCTGTTGCTGGATCAATTCCAAATCTATGCAGTCCTGTATCTATCTTCAAATGTACGGGATGAATTTTCCCCTGATTGACCGCTGCATCACTGACTGCCTTTGCCAAAGCAAGCGAAGAAATAGAAGGTATTAGATCATAAGCAACGATGTCCACCGCCTGTCTGGGCGCAATCGAGCTTAAAATATGGATTGGCTTCTTAATACCGTTTTCACGGAGGAGCGCCCCCTCTTCAACCGTTGTTACACCGAGACGGTCAGCGCCTGCCGCTACCGCCTCCTGGCTGATGGGGACAATCCCATGTCCGTATGCATTTGTTTTTACAACGGCAAGGAGCATGCTCCTGTTTGCATGCTGTTTTAACAGCTTCACATTATTATTAAAGGCTTCTAGATCAATCTCAGCCACTGTCGGATGATTGGCAGATAATTTTATTAAATTTGACAAGGTATCATCCCTTTCCTAATTGCTATTGGTTACTAGTGCAACGTTTCAAAATTATTTTCCAGAACCTCGAAATGAAAAATTGTATATTCGAAAAAAGGAGTGAAGACAAAGTATTCTCTTCGATTGCCGCAACTGGAATACACTCGCTTTCCGCGGGCGGCTAATGAGCCTCCTTGAGCTAACGCTTTGCGGGGTCTCATCAAGGCCTTTCATCCCGCTGGAGTCTCGCGAATTCCAGTTGCTTGGATGGGTTTTCATTTTCGTCAGTTTGCATTACTGTTTTGGTTCATAGGAGCCAATTTCGTAAGCAATTCAACTTATCCATAGTCCCAAGTATAAGATATACTATCATTTAATCATTCATTAATTTGGAGCACTACATCGTTGATTGGAACGGAAGGCGGCGACTCCAGCGGGAAAAGCATGAGCCTTGAGACCCCGCAGTGCGGTTGATGAAGGCCGACTAAAATCGTCCTTTGCGGACAACGTCGGCATACCCCTTGCCGGGGCAAGGAGGCTCAAGCCATGCCCGCGGAAAGCGTCCGCCTGCAGTAGAAATCAACGGTTTTAGCACACTTCCAAATAGTTCAGACTTACACACACAGATTTTAAGTGATGAAATTGACTCAAAAATTTGCATTAGAAAAAACTTCTTATATGCTGTACTAGCTTTTTTCTAATTCACGAATAGCCGAACGGAATGATTGTATAATTTTCCTTGTAATTTTCCCTGGTGATTCTTGCCCGATTGACTGATTGTCGATCTTCAGAATCGGTATAATATCTGATTTAGTCGCTGTCACAAATACTTCATCTGCTTGTAACAACGTCTTCACCGTAAATGCTTCTTCATGCACTTGAATACCTAACGATTCACACAACTGAATTACTTTTCTTCTTGTAATTCCGTTTAGAATATAGTTATTAGCAGGGTGAGTAAATAGTTCTCCCTCCTTTACGATAAATACATTGGATGCACTCGCCTCTGTTACAGTGTCTCCGCGATGCAAAATAGCTTCGATTGCGTTATTTTCAACCGCTTTTTGCTTTGCTAATGTATTCGGGAGCAGATTCAACGTTTTAATATCACAACGCAACCAGCGAATATCTTCTACTAATACAGCTGTCGCCCCTGCATCCTCCGTTGCACTCATCCGTTCTTCAGCCCTTGTATATGCTATTGTTACCGGTGTAATGCTATTCCCTGGGAAATAATGTTCCCTGGACGACACACCTCGTGAGACTTGCATATAAATAATCCCCTCGTCAAGCTCATTCGTTTTCACCAGTTGAACTAAATTACGCCGCAATTGTTCCATTGTGTATGGCAGGGATAACTGAATTTCCTTGGCACTTCGTTGCAAACGTTCCATGTGTTCGTCAAGCAAAAATGGTTTTCCACCGTATACCCCGATCACTTCATAGATACCATCACCAAATTGATATGCTCGATCCTCTATATCAACAATGTTTTCCCGTTCCATTATTTGGTCATTAAATATCATTTTTGTCATACTTTGACCTCCCATCCTTATCTGCCTCGGCTAATTTGAATAACACAGACGGATCTACACTACAACCACTAATAATAATCACAACATGTGAACCCACTGAAACTTTCTGATTTAAAAGAGCACCTATTCCCGATGCTGCTGCCCCTTCTATTATCATGCGGTGTTTGTTCAGCATAAACAGCATCCCTTGTGCAATTTCCTGCTCATTTAACAAAACAATTTCATTAACATAACGTTGTATCATGTCAAAGGTGTACCGATTATGCAAACCAATTCCGCCCAACAGACTGTCTGCTAGTGTATCCTGTTCCTTCACAGTAACAGGTCCACCCTGCTTAATACTTTCATACATCGCTGCCCCTTGTGGCGTTGATACACCAATAAGCTTAAGGTTTGGATCTGCCGACTTTAAAGCAATCCCGAGTCCTGAATGCAACCCACCACCAGATAAACCACCAATTACGGTATCTGTTTCAGGTAAATCTTCCATTAATTCCAGACCGATAGTGCCCTGGCCAGCGATAACATCTGGATCGTCAAATGGATGAATGACAGTGAGCCCCTGTTCTTCTTCCAGTTCATAGCAACGCTTTTCAGCATCGTCCTGGGAGATGCCGCTGATTTCGAGTGAAACACCCGTACGCTTAAGCGCCTCCACCTTTGCTTTAGGAACACGTTCGGAAATACAAATAACAGCTTTTAATTTAAGTTGATTAGCCAAATAAGCGACACTCATACCAAAATTCCCCGTAGAAAAAGTGGTGACACCAAGCCTCCTCTCCTCTGCTGTTAAACTTAGCATTTTATTTGCTGCTCCCCTCAGCTTAAAGGAATCAGTTATATGAAGATTCTCCAGTTTCAGGTGAACAGCTGTATGTGCTATTTTTGATAGAGCCCTTGAATAAATTAAAGGTGTTTTCGATACAAATGAGGCGATCCGCTTCCGGGCCGCATATATATCACATAGAACTATCGGTTCTTTGATATTATCCTCAACAACCATACAAGCTCACTCCCTTGCTATCCCATCAAAAAACGTCTAGCGGTTTCCGCCAAGATGGATGTTCCAACCGGAAGCACCCGTTCATCGATATCAAAATAGGCTGAATGCAGATTTCTATCCTTTTCGTCTACCAATCCACAACCAAGGAAAAACATCGCACCAGGAACCGCTTCGGTCATATGCGCAAAATCCTCTCCCCCCATACCAAATGGCGTTTCTACTATCTGATACGCTGGATAAAGGTCTTGAAATACATGACGAATAAATTGATTGATTGCCGGGTCATTATTTAACGCAGGGTCTTCCGCTCTGATTGTTAGCTGATAATCTCCACCCAACGATTTCGTCATTGCAAAAGCCTGCTCCAGTTCGTTGTGGATTACCTCCCTTACCTTCGGATGATAACTGCGAATCGTCCCTTGAATATTCACTTCAGAGGGGATAACGTTACTAGCAAGGCCACTGTTTATCTTTCCAATACTTACAACCCCCGGTTCCAGCGGCGATATCCTCCTTGCTGTTATTGCATATAAGGCTTGCAGCACTGGTCCGAGCATCCATATTGGATCTGTTCCCAGATGTGGATAAGCACCATGCCCGCCACTGCCAAAGATTTCAGCTGAAAAGACATCCACATTTGCCATACTATATCCATCATGAATTTTCACTTCTCCCAAGCTGTTTTCCGGGCTCATATGCAGCGCAATAACAGTATCTACTTCATTTAATACCCCTGCATCAACCAAATAAGGCGCACCTGTCGATCCATGTTCATCTGCCCGTTCTTCAGCAGGTTGAAAAATAAACTTCACCGTCCCCTGCAGTTCCCCTATTCGAAATGCATCTCCTAATAAGACTGCTGCACCTAATGCAATCGCTGTGTGTGCATCGTGACCGCAAGCATGCATCACACCTGTTTTTTGTGATCGATAGGTTACATCATTTTTTTCCTGAATTGGTAAGGCATCCATATCTGCACGAATTGCCATTATAGGACCAACCCCATTGGTGAGCGTTCCGATGACGGCTGTTGGGTATCCGATGCCTTGTTGTACACGCATTCCAGGAATATCCTCCAAGGTTTCCGCGACGAAGCACGACGTTTCCTTCTCTTCAAAGCTTAATTCAGGGTGCATATGCAGCTTTCTGCGCCACTTGATCAATTGCGAAGCTAGTTTTTCCGCCTGAACAACCATCTCATTTTGAGATGTAACCATATCGACCACTTCCTTTTTATTGTAAGGCTGGATATGCACTCAAAATCGTGCAGTAATCTACGAAAGTGTGTAACAATATCTGCTATTTCATACCGATCGAAACATATTGTGATTCCAGGAATTCCTCAATGCCTTCTCGGCCTCCTTCTCGACCAATCCCGCTCTCTTTCATACCACCAAATGGGACTTGTGCAGCTGATGGTGCGCCATCATTCCAGCCAACGATACCGTAATCCAGTTGCTCAATCACTTGCATACCTCTTGCAACACTTTCCGTAAAAACATAAGCAGCTAAACCATAGGGAGTATCATTCGCGAATGCAATTGCTTCTGCTTCCGTTTCTACTTTTTGTACCGGTGCTACTGGGCCAAATGTTTCTTCCTGCATGATCACCATAGATGGATCGACATCACCGATCACTGTCGGACTATAAAATACACCACCTTGATCTGTAATCGACTTCCCACCTGTCACTACTGAAGCCCCTTTAGCGACAGCTTCATCCACATGACGTGTTACCTTTTCTAAACCAGCTTGATTAATTAATGGACCAATATCAACCGATTCATCCAGCCCATTACCGACAGTTAATTTTTCAACTTTCTTTGAGAATTTCTCTAAAAACTCCTCGTAAACACCTGACTGAACATAAACGCGGTTAGCACAAATACAGGTCTGGCCAGCATTTCTAAATTTAGAAGCTATCGCCCCCGCCACGGCAGTATCAATATCAGCATCATCTAATACGATCAACGGTGCGTGCCCCCCCAATTCTAAAGATAATCGTTTTACCTGGTCTGCACTTTGTCTGATCAATATTTTCCCAACTTCAGTGGATCCGGTAAATGTAATCTTGCGTACCCGATTATCTTCCATTAACGCCTTGGCGATTTTAGAGGAGGATCCCGTCACAAGGTTCACGACGCCTTTAGGAAATCCTGCCTCTTCACAAAGCTCCATCAATTTGACTGCTGTGATTGGACTTTCACTGGAAGGCTTCATAATTACGGTGCATCCAGCGGCAAGCGCGGGCCCCATTTTCCTTGTTAGCATAGCGGCAGGAAAATTCCACGGCGTTATTGCTGCGACAACACCAACTGGTTTTCTCCAGACCTGCAACCGCTTACCTTTTACGTGTGCTGGAATCGTTTCACCATATATGCGCTTACCTTCCTCTGCAAACCATTTAATAAAAGAAGCTGCATAGTTCACTTCTCCCCTTGATTCATGGATGGGCTTACCCATTTCCAATGTCATGATTTGTGCTAATTCCTCCTGGTTTTCCAGCATCAGATCATGGAGTCGTTCTAAATAAGCAGATCGTTCATATGCAGTGAGCTTAGACCATGCACCAAATGCATGATGCGCTGCTTCAATCGCCTTATTTGCTTCAGCTTCTCCACCGATAGGAACTGTACCAACTGTTTCGTTATTTGCCGGGTTTATGACCGACAATGTATCTAGTTCCTCTCCAACCCAGTTACCGTTAATATGCATCGCATAATTTTCCATTTGCGTCCCCCTCCTCAAACCTTTATTTTACTGCTTCAGCCTTGGCAACAACCGCCGCAATCGATTCATCAAGAATATCCAACCCCTCATCCAGCTGTTCATCGGTAATCACAAGTGGCATCAACAGCCGAATCACATTGTCATAAACCCCTGCATTTAATGCAATGACACCACGCTTTTGCGCTTCTTTTAATATTTGACCTGTCAATTGCTTTGCCGGTGTTTTACTTTCCTTATCCGTAACGAATTCCATTGCGCACATCGCTCCAAGCCCCCGAATATCACCAACGACCTCATAGCGATCATACATTTCCCGGAATTTCCCCATTACCTTATCACCAATAACTGCTGCTCGTTTGTTAATTTGCTCTTCCTCCATCACTTTCAGGACCGCAAGGCCTGCGCTACACCCCAATGGACTACCACAATACGTTCCACCGAGTTCTCCTGAGTTCGCATCATCCATGAGCTCTTTTCTGCCGATTACACCGCTTATCGGTACACCAGCAGCCATCGATTTTGAAATTGTTATCAAATCTGGTTCAACGTCGAAATGCTCCATAGCAAAATATTTACCTGTACGACCGAAACCCGTTTGTATTTCATCGGCTATAAGTAATATGCCATGTTTTTTACAAAGATCATACACGCCCTGGACAAAAGCTTTGTCTGGAATAATAAAACCGCTCTCACCTTGTACCGGCTCCATAACAACCGCTGCAACATTTTCAGGTGCAACCTCAGTAATAAAAAATCTTTCCAGTTCATCCAATAAAAATTGACTGTATGCCGCATCACTCATAGATGCTGGGCGACGATAACTGTAAGGATATGCAGCATGATAAACTTCCGGTGCAAATGGACCATATTCATATTTATATGGTCTCACTTTTCCTGTTAAAGACATGGTCATCAATGTGCGACCATGAAACCCACCTGAAAAGGAGACAACTGCTTGCCTATTCGTATATTTACGGGCGATTTTCACTGCATTCTCTACAGCCTCAGCTCCACTGTTCAAGAACATTACTTTTTTGTCAAATGACCCTGGTGCGAGTGCCGCTATCTTCTCCGCGAGTTCAATATATGGGTCATACATCATCACATTAAAGCCGGTATGGATATAACGATCGATCTGGTCATGTAGTGCTCTTACAACAGTAGGATGACGGTGGCCGACGTTGATTGTTCCAATCGCACCGGCAAAATCGATAAACCGGTTACCATCTATATCTTCCAGTATTGCTCCTTCAGCCTTTTCGATAAAAGTCGGAATGCCATAACTAACCCCATCAGGAACAATATCATGTCTTCGATCAAGCCACTGCTTTGCCTTTGGTCCCGGTAACGCTGTTTGCACATTAGCATATGATCTAGTCATTTTATAAAACCTCCCAAGCTTCTAAACTATTTTTTTATAATTGATGAACCCCAAGTAAATTCTCCTCCACATACGTAATATGGTTTTTGACTTTCTCTTTCACTATTTCGCTATCTTTCGTTAATAGCGCTGCAAGTAAGTCAACATGTTCTTTATGAAAGGATTGAAAGCTGGAGTAATACTGATCGAGATGTACGAGATAAGTTCTGATTTGTATCTGAAGCGAATTATATATTTTAATGATTCTTGAATTGCTACATAGATGCACAATATAGCCATGAAACTGCATATCTAAGTCAAACAGATCATTCCAATTTTCCTCATCAGTTTTTACTTTCATTTGTTCTGTCATCTGATTTAGTGTTTTAAAGTGCTGTTCCTCCAGATGAGGTAATGCTTGCATAAAGGCTTCTGTTTCCAGCAATGTGCGTAATTCAATAATTTCTTCTACATCATGTTTGGAAAATGTTGCTACATATGTCCCCTTTCGTGCCTTATTCATAACCAGTTCTTCATGCTCCAATATTCTCAATGCTTCCCGAATTGTACTCCGACTAACATCAAATTCTTCCGCTAAATCGCTTTCAACTAAACGATCACCAAAATGAATATCTTTACTCCATATTCGTTGTCGGAGATGTTCTGCAATGATGTGACTTAACGGTTCCTGCAAAACGGTGTCATTCATAACTGTATGCGTCACCCCTTTCAAAAATTTCTATTGTTATTGTCGATTGTCGACAACCTCTTAACTTTATGTTAAATCACGTGTTTTCGAATGTCAATCATTTAAATATAATATTTGAAATAATGAAGTATTAATATTGACATCTCCTCCCATTACCTATATTTTTAGGGTAGAATGGCTGGTAAATGGGAGGGGATTATTTGAAGAAAAAGGTCATCGCCTACAACCGTGTTGAAAAACCGGTATTGGAGGACTTACAACAAAAATATGATGTTCATTATTTCAAAAATATTGATACAAAAAGAGATCCTGAGTTCTTAAAACAGCTGCAGACTGCAGAGGGCATTATTGGCTTGGATCTAACAGTCGACGAAGAGCTGTTAAACCATGCACCACAACTTAAAATTGTAAGTAATAATTCTGTCGGATACAATAACTTGGATATCGAACAATTAAACAGGCGAAGTATTATGGCAACGAACACACCAGGAATTCTTACCGATACGGTAGCTGATACGATATTTGGTCTTTTAATTGCTACTGCCAGACGTATTCCTGAACTGGATGCTTATGTAAAAAGCGGAAATTGGACAGAGTCATTAGGATCCGACTATTTTGGTTCAGATGTACACCATAAGACACTTGGAATTATTGGTCTCGGGAGGATCGGCGATGCAATAGCCAAGCGGGCACATTTTGGTTTTGACATGGATATTTTATATCATACGCGCTCCAAAAAGCCGCACGCGGAAGAAACATACGGTGCAAAATACCGTTCTATGGATCAGTTGTTAATGGAATCTGATTTTGTTTGTCTGATGACACCCTTGACACCGGAAACGGAACGTCACATTGGCAAACGGGAATTCCAGTTAATGAAAGCATCGGCTATTTTCATTAATGGATCGCGTGGAAAAACGATCGTGGAGCAGGATCTAATTGCGGCCCTTCAGAACGGTGAAATTGCAGCTGCAGGTCTTGATGTATTTGAACAAGAACCTACGGATCCGGATAACCCGCTACTAAAGATGAAAAATGTTGTCACATTGCCACATATTGGATCATCTACGAATGAAACGGAATTAAAGATGTCTAGGCACGCAGCTGATAATCTCGAAGCAGGCTTAAATGGAAATAAACCACCAAGTTTGATTAACCCAGAAGTTTGGAAATAATAATCATACCAAAATGAGACTGTCTTACATTTGTTCAACTACTGTAAGGCAGTCTTATTTTCCTTAAGCTAAACGAATATTGGGTTTAACGTATAATTCTCTCGGAAAATCGGCAAGTACTTCGCAGCCGGTTTCTGTTACGCGAAATGATTCACTAATTTCCATTCCAGCGTGACCAAGCTCAATTGTTGGAATCATATGAAATGTCATATTTGGCTCAAGTACGGTGTGATCTCCCTGACGTAGACTAACCGTATGTTCTCCCCAATCAGGAGGGTAGTTGAGCCCCATGGCGTACCCAATGCGAGACTCTTTTTTAATACCATTTTTCTCAATCGACTGACGCCAG
Organism: Virgibacillus halotolerans; assembly: GCF_016908515.1. Taxonomy (GTDB): domain Bacteria; phylum Bacillota; class Bacilli; order Bacillales; family Amphibacillaceae; genus Virgibacillus_M; species Virgibacillus_M halotolerans. The sequence continues at coordinate 196,855 of NZ_JAFBEA010000006.1, read as the reverse complement.
GCCGTTTCCACCTCTGTAGCTGTAACACCCGGCTTGACGACATCTAAAGCTGCATTTAGACCTTCTACAACCACTTCTCCAAGCTTTTTCATTTCTTCAGTTGGCACGCCTGGAACCACAGTACGTGCTAATGGTGAATGATATCGCCTGTAGCAACCAGCCAATTCAATGATGACAGGTTCACCGTGTTTAAACGTTTCTTCTGTCCAGGTTAAATGACAGGCAGATGTTTTTTCACCGGTTGGAAGCAGCGGAACAATGGACGGATAATCCCCACCAAACTCCTCCGTACCGCTTATTTGTGCCTGTGATATTGCAGCAGCAACATCACATTCTCTGACCCCTTCGTTAATCATATCGAACGCTACTTGCATCGCTTTTTCCGATATTTTTGCGGCTTTTTTAATATATTCAATTTCCTGATCCGATTTAACGATGCGGATCCAATTGATTAAATTTGTACCATCTATAAAAGTAGCATTGGGCAACCCTTGTGTTAGTTGAAGATAGTTTTTTGCCGTAAAATAATATGCATCCATCTCCAAAGCAATGACATGTTTATCGCGATTTTTATTTCTTAATAGATCACAAATGAAATCCATTGGGTGCCTAATAGATGACTGGACATAATGATCTGCATATGGATAAATATGCGCCTCATCTAACCAGGTCGTATGTCTGGCAGCACTGGCATCCATGCTTCGACCAATCCAGTATGGCTGATCTTCATCAAGGAATACCACCAGCGCTTGGTGAACATAAAATGACCAGGCATTGTACCCGCTTAAGTAGTTCATGTTTGCTGGGTCTGTTACTAGCAGAACATCAATACCCGCATCCGCCATCCGCTCTCTTGTTTTTGACAACCTTTGTTCAAACTCCACGATAGAAAATGCTATCACATCCATCCCTTCCCTTCGTACATAAATGATGCATTCATCTAAAATTTTCAAACATCAGTAACTCCTGTGGCATGCGTTCTGCGGCGATTACTACTTTAAGCTATTCCAGGCTCCAACCCGGTCTATCCTCACCCACCTCATTATATTGTAAGCACTTACATAAAGATGTGTGCATATAGTACTTATCGTACTATGAGCAATGTCGATTGTCGACACTATCTTCACTTTCACCATAGTTTATTTCTTTTAAATTGTCAATCAAATAATTTCAACTGTAACTATTTTTTTCATTAGAAAAATTGGCGTATGCCTTAGCACTTATGCAGTAAGAAAGTAGTTATACTTTTTAACTGCCAAAAAAATCTGCATCAAACGGATGCAGACTAGATGGCTTAACTTTTATAAAATTTTGTTCAAAAATGCTTTTGTGCGTTCTGATTTTGGAGCTTTGAATATTTGTTCGGGATCACCTTCTTCTTCAATGATGCCCCCATCCATAAACAAGACGCGATCCCCTACTTCGCGAGCAAATCCCATTTCATGGGTAACAACAACCATGGTCATTCCTTCATGTGCAAGTTGTTTCATCACTTCAAGTACTTCGCCGACCAACTCCGGATCAAGGGCAGAGGTTGGTTCATCAAACAACATCATTTTCGGCTCCATAGCAAGTGAACGAGCAATCGCGACACGTTGCTGCTGCCCACCCGATAATTGTTCCGGATAACTGTCAGCCTTTTCAGAAATACCGACCTTTTCCAGTAAGGCCAATGCCCGTTTTCTCGCTTCTCCCTTATCGAGTTTTCTAACCAATTTTGGTGCAAGCATTACATTTTCTACCACAGATTTATGCGGAAACAGATTAAACTGTTGAAACACCATGCCAACCTCTGTACGGACGGCATTGATATCTGTCTTTGGATCACTTAAATGGTCCCCATCGATAACAATTTCCCCACTGGTCATCGTCTCCAGCATATTTAAGCAACGGAGAAACGTACTTTTACCAGAACCACTCGGACCAATGACGCAAACCACTTCCTGTGGATGAATGTGACAGTTAATCCCTTTCAATACTTCTAGATCACCAAATTTTTTACATAAGTTTTCCACATGTATCACTGGACATTCAACCTCCTTTCAACGAAACGTAAGATGAGAGATAATGTCAGTGTAATAGCAAGATAAAAGATAGCAACCGTTGTATATATTTCCACAGCATTAAAGTGGTTTGCGGCAATTAGTCGACCTTGAAAAATTAATTCCGGTACAAGAATTACAGATAATAGAGATGTATCTTTAATGCTAATGATAAACTGATTACCTAGTGGAGGAATCATCCGCTTAAGTGCTTGCGGCCAAATAATATGCTGCATCGTCTGCCGTTGATTCAGTCCAAGTGAACGTCCGGCCTCCATCTGTCCTTTCGCGATGGAATCAACTGCTCCACGCACGATTTCCGCAATATATGCGCCTGAATTCACAGCAATAACAATGATACCCGCTACAACTGAATCCAACGTGTAATGGATAATCAGTGGTAGTGCATAGAATATCCATATGGCCTGTACTAAAACCGGCGTTCCACGGATAATCTCAATATAAACCGTTGATATGGCATATGCGAACTTATTCTTCGAAACCCTCCCTAAGCCAAATACCGCACCGAGTGCAAACCCGATAACAAGCCCGACAATCGAGATCAATAGTGTATAATATAAACCTTTAAGTATTTCTGGTAAAAATTCAATAACACCTGTCCAATCAAATCTTCCAATCATCCTGTCACCTCTTAGCTAGTAGAATATGCTTATTACCTTGTCTCCTGGTAAATAGCATCTATTTCTAGTTGTATTCATTAAGATAAAGAGGGCGTAACCATAAGAAGTGTTACACCCTCTTTTATAGCATGTAGACTTTATTACTCTGGTTTTTCACCAAACCACTTTTCGTAAATTTCATCATACTTTCCATTATCTTTCAATGTTGCTAAAGCTTCATTAACAGCCTCAACCAAATCATCCTGATCTTTTGCAAAAGCGATTCCGTAATCTTCAGCTTCATAAAGATCACCGACCATTTTCATGCTGTCCTCCCCTTTAGTTTGAATATAATAGGCTACGTTTGGTGCGTCATACAGGATCGCATCGGCACTGCCATTTTCGACGGCTAAGTAAGCTTGATCCAGTTGTTCATATTCATTCGGCTCGGCACCATCGATATTGTCTTTAATATAAGCTGAACTGGTTGAACCAAGTCGTGTTGCAACCGTCTTGTCTTCCAAATCCTCCATACCATCGATATCCTCATTATCTATCGATACCCCTATACGTAGGCCGGATTCATAGTACGGATCACTATAATCAATGCTTTTCTTCCGTTCTTCCGTAATACCAATCCCTGCAAGTGCAATATCAAATGAGCCCGTTTGTAACCCTGGAATAATTCCATCAAAATTTGTCGTTTCCAGATCAATTTTAAAACCGACTTCATCCGCAAGCGCATTGATTAGATCAATATCAAATCCAACATAATCACCATCTTCTTTAAACTCAAATGGTACGAACGATGTATCTGTAGCTACTGTATAAGTATCTTTTAATTCTCCATCTGCACTACTGTCTCCACACGCAGCTAAACCTACTAGAACGGTAACCATGAGCAGTACAGTGCTTAATCTTTTCCAGTTTTTCTTTTTCACTACATTTCCCCCTCGTCTGTGCATTCCAATGTTTTCTAAAACGTATTCCTTAACTCTATCAAATATCGTAATTTTATAAAAATAGAATTTTCGGGCATTTAAACGGTTGTATCAACGTTAAAAGTCCTGAGTGCTATTTTAAATCAATAATCCATATGATTATAAAGATTTGCTCCTATATGCTGATAATCCTGATAGAAAAAGTTTTATGTTAAGAAAAATAAAAATAATGTAACAGACTTTATAATTTATAAGCGCATTAATACACAGCCGATTAACGTTATGATATTATGAGATTGGTGTAAAATTTAATATAGAGAAGATGGGGGTAATTTCCATGTCGGAAGAGGTCTATGATATAACAATAATTGGAGCCGGCCCTACTGGTTTGTTCACCGCCTTTTATGGTGGCATGCGACAAGCGAGTGTTAAAATAATTGAAAGTTTACCACATACTGGCGGGCAACTCACTGCCCTATATCCAGAAAAATATATATATGATGTAGCAGGCTTTCCAAAGATACGCGCACAGGAATTAGTTGACAACTTAGAGGAACAGGCTAATATGTTCGATCCAACCATTGTACTTGACCAGGCAATTGAAAAGGTGGAACGGCTGGAGGATAATACTTTCAAATTAACTTCCAATAAGGAAGTTCACTATACGAAAACGATCATTATAACGGCAGGTAATGGCGCATTTCAACCACGTCGTTTAAATATTGGAACGTGTGATGATTTTGAAGGAATCAACCTACATTACCATGTGAAAGACATGAGTCATTATAAAGATAAGAACGTGGTCCTGCTTGGTGGCGGGGACTCCGCTGTGGACTGGGCACTCATGCTCGAGCCAATTGCGAAACAAGTAACACTTGTACATCGACGCGACAATTTCAGAGCACACGAACATAGTGTAGAACGCTTGATGGCTTCCAACGTATCCGTGTTAACACCTTACGTTCCAGCCGATATTGTTACATCCGATAAAATAGACAAAGTGATACTGGATCAGGTAAAAGGTGATCATCAAGTAGAACTTGAGGTAGATGCAGTGCTTTGTAATTACGGATTTATCTCTACATTAGGACCGATTAAAGATTGGGGTCTGGAAATCGAAAAGAACAGCATCGTAGTGAATACAAAAATGGAAACCAATATACCAGGCATTTATGCGGCGGGTGATATTTGTACTTTTGACGGTAAGATAAAATTAATTGCAACTGGGTTTGGTGAAGGTCCAACAGCTATTAATAATGCGAAACAATACATCGATCCAAACGTTCGCTTACAGCCAAAACATTCAACAGCGATGTTTTAACACACATAAAAGAAACTGACCGGCATGCGTCATACCGATCAGTTTCTTTTGTTTTCCATCCTGTAATATTTACAAAAGTAATAACTCAACTTTCGCAGAGTAAAATTGATAAATAAGCCTTGATAGAATTAGGCAAGATCGTGATACACTGCTCAACCTGACTTTTGATAGAGCCTTTTCGTTAATTTTGTCGCCTTTTATTATCGCATTTATATAAACTGCGACATAAGAGCATGTTGATTTCCCAAGAGATGTGCTATTCCACCGTCCGGGATCGATCCGGGCGGATGCTTTCCGCGGGCACGGCCTCAGCCACCTCGAGAAAACCACTCTCGGGGTCTTCGGACACGTGCTTTTCCCGCTGGAGTCACCGCCCTTCTCTCACCCGGACTGGTTAATGCTATTTACAGGAATGCACTTTTTCATTTCATCCAGCTAAAGCACGCTTTTATTGGCAAACGCTATACTTAGCAGCCCGTATACACGAAGACTCCTGCGGGAGAAAAGGCATCGGTGAGACCCCGCAGTGCGTTAGCGCAAGGAGGCTCAACAGCCGCCCGCGGAAAGCGAAGTGTATACGGGCTGCGGTCGCCTAAGTAACCTGTTTCCATTATCAGGTGCTACAGATCTAACATAGATAGAATTTATGTCGCAACTTCTCTCTTTTGTGTAAAAAACAACCCTTATTTTACAATGTTGCCAAGGGAATTATTGAAAACATTCTAGGTTTAACTCGTCTAACGCTTTGAACGTATTTTATTGGTGCGAAAGTTGAGTAATAAAAAAAGGCCAAGACAATGTGTAGTCTCGGCCAGCAAAAATTAACAGTCGCCTGGTGTTCCCTCTCGATCCTTCGCTCTGAATGAAGAACCACAGCCACACGAAACGATTGCGTTCGGATTATCAATGGAAAACCCGCCGCCCATCATATTTTGTTTGAAATCAATTTTTGTTCCTTCTATGATTGGAATATCCTGATTAAATAAAACAACCGGGATATCATTTATTTCGTCTAATGTGTCCAATTCCTGATTAATATCATATTCAAAACCTAAAGAATAAGACAAACCACTGCATCCTCCACCTTTAATTCCAAATCGGAAACGGACACCTTCAGATTCATCCTTCATCATTTCTTTGATTTGATTACTTGCATCATCTGTAATTGTAATAACCAATGCATGGACCTCCTTTTTTTTACAATTTAATACTATCCTTAGCTATTAGTATACAAACTGGTTCGCCATTATTCAAATAATTAAATCCTTGTAAGCGAAAAATTGGACAGAAATCAGCTGCCATTTTTCCAGTTAATCCATATTAGCTTGATTCATTACGCCAATAACTCCAGTCCATGTTCATCTAAAGCCTGATACACTGTCTTTAACCGTGGGATACCCTCGGCAACCATATCATCATTGACAAATACAATAGGATAAAATAAATCCTCTGCAAATATGCGCTCCACAAACTTCTGTTGCTTTTCTATCTTTTGCGGTTGATCAATATCAACATATTCGTAAGCGATTGGTTCATCATTATATTTCCTGCCAATTGCTGCCTGTAACCATTCGTAGGTGTCCTTTGATCCTGGTGCACCGACACAGCTTGCACAAATTTGTTCTGCCCCATACACAGTGATCGTCACTTTTTTAATTCCCATTTGCAATCCCCCCATTCCCAGTTACTTTTATTTTACAAAACCTTTGCTGAAAGGTACAATAAAAGAAGTTAATCTGCTTAAAATCAAATTTTCAGATAGATTTTTTATCGTCAATCCTTTATAATAACAATATGGAAAGGAGTAGATGGATTATGCAAGAGCAAGTACAAGAAGTGTTAAGTAAGCTTCGTCCATTTTTACTACGAGATGGTGGAGACGTGGAATTAGTCGATGTGGATGAAGATGGCATCGTTCTGCTTCGCCTGATGGGTGCATGTGGAAACTGTCCAAGTTCAACCATTACTTTAAAAGCTGGAATCGAACGCGCACTAATGGCTGAAGTGCCTGGTGTAACAGAAATTGAACAAGTATTTTAAAGAGAAATCCATAAAGAAAAGGCAGACACCTATTGTCTGCCTTTTTATTTACCTTTTTGAACACATATTTTTATACTTGGGTTTTTGGTTGTTTTCCATCCATTACTGCCGAGATATTTTCTAAGCATAGTTTAATCATGATTGTACGTGTTTCCTCACTGGATGAACCGATATGCGGTAAACAGATTACATTGTCCAATTTCATTAATGGGTGATCATTACGAATAGGCTCTTTCTCAAATACATCTAAACCTGCTGCTTTGATTTGCTTTGTCTGCAGCGCTTCAAATAATGCTGATTCATCTACTGTTGCACCCCTGGAAATATTAATGAAGATAGCAGTTGATTTCATCTTTTGAAAAGCACCTACATCAAACATTTTATTGGTTTCACTCGTTAGTGGAACAACAGAAATAACAAAATCTGCTTCCTTCAACAAGTGATCCATTGTCACATAAGTTGCTTGTAATTCATCTTCCGCTTCATATTTACGTGAACGGTTGTGATAAAGGACAGACATGCCAAATCCCTTCGCCCGTCTCGCAATTGCTTCACCAATTCTTCCCATTCCTACAATACCAATTGTTTTATGGTGAATATCTGAGCCGGCTAATAAATAAGGTGCCCAGTTTTCCCATTGATCTGCTTGAACATAATTACTTGCTTCTACAATTCTTCTCGCCGTTGCCATAAGTAATGCAAATCCCAAATCCGCTGTTGTTTCTGTTAATACATCAGGTGTATTTGTAACAATAATGTCACGCGATTTTGCCGCGTCCAGATCAATATTATCATAGCCTACAGCCAAATTCGCTATAATTTTCAGGCGAGGAGCTTCTGTTAGAAGTGCCTCATCAATTTGATCACTCAGCATGCAAAGCAAACCATCAGCTTGAGCGATTTCTTTTAATAACACGTCATGCGGAACTGGTTCTGTTTCCTTTTCCCACATGTGAAATTCAAATGTATCCTTGTATGGTTCCAATAATTCCCCTGGTATTTTTCTTGTAATATAAATGCATGGTTTTGACAATTTAGTACCTCTTTTCTATGATGTTATAACCATTTTATCACAGGGATATTCAGCTTTTCATGCTTGACGCCTCCCATTTGAAAAAAGTCAGCCAGTTTTCTTTCATAATCAGCTTGTTTGTCCAAAAGGTCCGTCATTTGTGTATATAAGCTTGCAAAGTCATCGGTTAAGAATCCACTTTGCATGATATCAAAAAAATGAATTGGAAAAATCAAACGCGCATATAATAAACGCCAGCTGAAAACAGATAGTGGTCGGATACTATTATAATCCTTTAGAAATTCAACCAATTCATCCTCGCCACCATCTTTCAACAATGTCATCCGGATATATTCGGCGAGATCTCTTGCTGGATGGTCATACACAAACTCATCCACCCAAAGGATTGGTTTTTCTAATTGGTTTGTATACCTGCGAAATGAGATAGTACCCTGATCCGCCTCATGGAAACGATTGTCCTGTTCACTCTCCTGCAAATATTGAATCGCATTTTCGCTGATACCAATCACATATGGTAATATATCCATGATTAACTGATAATAATGGGTCGGATGTTTTTTTGCTTCCTGTTCCAAATTTGTTTCGAATACGGTTAACTTTTCTATCCATAGGGCTTTCCATTGCCCATAACTGGAAATGGCTTTTGGTTCATAATCATAGTTGGCTCCCACTAGATGGAAGGATGCAAGTGACTCACCAGGTGATAACCGTTGATCCTGTAACGGTTGCTGGACCTGTAGTACCATATGGTTTTTCCCCTGATCGGTTGTAAACCATTCCCCATATCTGTTTTGAATTGGGAATGCGGTATGATTAAAGTGATTTTCTAATAAATAATAAGCTAAAGCAGCTTGTTCCATATGAATAACTTCCTTGTTGTTCACGTTAATGATAAAATAGAAATATTCATCATGTTTGTAACCTTCTTTACCGTCCAGTACTATCTTTTCTTCAACTGGAAGTTCATAGTAGGTATGTAACAATTCACGAAAAGGCAAATTAATCTCCCCTTTATTAGCTATTCATACTATTGTATGTATCAAAAAGGAAAATCTTAACTACAAATACAGATTAGAAAAGGTGATTGTGAATGGATAAAAATACAAATCAAAGTGTATTAGAAGTTAAAGCACGACAATTGTTAACGGAACGCGGGGTGGACTTGGAGGATATCGCTGAACTGGTCTATTATTTGCAAGCAAAATACCATGATGATCTACAAATGGAAGACTGCCGCTATAATGTGGACCGAGTATTAACAAAAAGAGAAGTTCAGAATGCCATCCTAACAGGTATCCAACTTGATGTCTTGGCGGAGAAGAAAATGCTCGAGCAACCACTGCAAACAACGATTGAAACCGATGAAAGTCTGTATGGACTGGACGAAATCATTGCACTATCGATTGTAAATGTATACGGTTCGATTGGCTTTACAAACTATGGTTACATTGACAAACAAAAGCCTGGTATTTTAGAAAGATTAAATGATAAATCCACTGGCGAGGTGCATACATTCTTAGATGATATTGTTGGGGCGATTGCCGCAGCTGCTTCCAGCAGACTTGCACATGCTTCTGCAGATGATAAACTATTGGACGATTAAAAACAGGAAGCGCATAGGGCGCTTCCTGTTTTCTATAGATTGGTGATCCATTCTTGTAATTGTTGTATATGATATGTAGGTGGGCTTTCCAACTGTGACAGTGCCGCCAATGGGGTTACCCCTGTAAAGACCAGCAATGTATCCATTCCCGCATTCATACCTGCGCAAATATCTGTATCATAATTATCACCCACCATGATTGTTTCTTCTTTTGTCAGACCTAGCACGGCTAACGCTTCATCCATAATAATTGATTCCGGTTTACCGATAAAAGTTGGCTCTCGACCAGTGCTAACCGTTAAAACAGATGTAAGCGCCCCATTTCCTGGTTCAAGCCCCCGTTCCGTTGGTAGCGCAACGTCGCTGTTCGTAGAAATAAAATAGGCACCACGACGTATCTCTAAACAAGCCGCTGACAACTTTTCATAACTGATAGCGCGATCGATTCCAGCCACAACAAAATCACATGCATCCGTTGCAATGATTAAATCCTTCTGCTCTAGCGCATGCTGTAATCCAGCTTCACCAATCACATAACAGCGTGCATGCTCCTGTCTTGCTTGAATGTAATTCGCGGTTGCCATACTAGAGGTAAAAACGTGATCCGGTGTAGAGAGAATTCCCATCTTATTCAACTTATCGGAAACTGCAGTCTGGGTCATTGACGAATTGTTCGTTACAAACAAATAGGGAATCTGCTTATGATCCAAAGCCGCAACGAATTCCGCTGCCCCCTCGATCAATTCATTTCCGCGATACATCGTCCCATCCAAATCAATTAAATATCCTTTATATTGCTTCAAAAAAGCCCCTCCTGCCAATCAACAAGCTTCGTTCCCATTCTTCATAATCACGCTTGCGATTCATTTGAAAATGCATTCGCAACTCCCAGTTCATTGTCTAAATATTGTCGAATATGATAACTGAATTGCTTAAGTACAGCTATATTACCTATAAATTGTTTATTCAATTGATCATGATCAACTGTTATATAATCGGTGACAAGCGTTTTCCGCAAGCGTATGACAGCCTTATAATCTGTTTCATCAGCCTGTGGTAAAACCTTTTCATCAATTAGAATATCAATAATATCATTATAACTTCCCGGGTCACGCATGATAAATCCATCAATCATCATATTCCCTACATCAAATAGGGATTCGATAAACACATGAACCATTCGCTCCAGCGCCAATTTTTCTACAAATGATGTGAAATCATGACGCCCGATCTCCTCAAGTATTTCTTCCATATATAAAAGTGTTTGCTCAATTTTACTTCGATCGACAAAATACATATGTATGATCCCTCCATTATCCTCTTCATTATCTATTATACCATATTATACCTCTGCCAAATAGCCGATATTTACCATCATATAACAGCCTTTTTAGTGGAAACTATGGATAAAGGAGTGGTTTGCAAATGGAGAAAAAAGATGGAAAAGTGTATCGAAACTTTTCAAATGTAGAAAACGAAGCGGATTTAATTCCTGAAGAATTTCCTGAGGGTGCCTTTGGTGCTACCCAAGCCGAGGAAACGGTATCTGGTAAATCGACACCATGGAAAGAAGGACAGCGCCGGCAAAGTGCCTTTATTTATTCCGATAAAGAAATACATGATGACCTGCCGCGAAAAACGCCTGGTTCCCATCCACTACATGATGAGCCCGGAGATCCGACAGATAAAGAGTAGCTTGACCGCTACTCCTTCGTTTTCACTTTTTTTAAAACAAAATAGGCACAACCAAAATTACAGTATTCGTACAAATAATCATCCAAAGTACTTATTTTCGAATCAATCGCAGCTTTTTTATGATGATCATGATAAAAACCCTTCAAGCGCAACTGTTCATGACCCCAGTCCCCTACAATGTAATCATACTTGGATAATATATCGGAAAAACGTTCTTTCAATACTTCCTCTTGAAAGCCTTCTTTTATATCTTCCATAATTTCGTAATTTTTTCCATTTAACTCAAACAATCATACTCACCCCTCTTAAGCTGACTATAGTTTAACACAAGATTCCCTATGTAAACCAGAAATAATGATATGCATGAATTCCGCTATCCTATAACAAACTATAAATGAAATGCTACAAAATACAAAGGAGGGACAGCATGACAATCAAAAATTTATTACCACTTACTTTATCTGCACTTTTTATTGTCAGTGCTTGTAGTGATTATACCAATGATGCTACTGATAAAGATAGTGCACTAGACCCTGTCAAGAATCAGCAGGCGCCACCAGTGGACGATGATTTGAATGATAAGCTCGGCTATGTTCATTATACAAGATCAGAGCTTGATACTGATAACACACCACGAAGCCCTATACTCACCCTAGATCGTAATGCTGTGGCTAATATGATTACGAAAACAATCATGCAAAATGATGGATTTGAAGAAGTTGCCACACTTGTAACCGATCAGGAAGTATTGATTGCCTATCAGAAAACAGACGAGATGGATCAAAACCGGGCAGCTGATATCGCTAAATCATCCGCTAAATCCGTCACACCTAGGTATTTCGATATTTATGTATCCGATAATGACCTGTTAATTAAAGATATACACAGCTTGCACAGAGCGTCCACTAAAAACAAAAAATACGATAATACCATTGATCAGATTATTAACGAAATGAAAAAAGCGCCACAGGGGGATTAACGAAATGAACAATCCCCTTAACGAAACCATGAAGGGACCGGGGTGATTGTTTTGTATAAGAAAATAGCCTGCGCTGTGATCAGTAGTTTTCTATTACTCGCATTTACTGTCAATCAGACGCAAGCAACGAACGACATTTACAAAGAACGAATGGCTTTATTTAAAAAAACAGAAGCTTTAACTCAAATTCCCTGGTATTATTTTGCTGCGATGGACAATTATGAGCGAAACACAAAGGAAGAGACGGATACTGAACCGGTTATTTCCATTTCCATTCCAACCGAAATATGGTTCGGAATCGGCAACAGTTCCATGATCAAAGATAAAACTGCGATTGAATTTTTCCATGGTAAGGGAAAAGATGGAGATGGGGATGGTAAGGCAGATCCAGACAACCCAGAAGATGTTCTATATACAATCGGGACTATCATTTCTTCATATGGACAAACAGAAGATGATATAAAAATTGCTTTATGGAACCATTACCAACGAGACTTAACTGTCCAAACCATTATGAATACTGCTAAAGTATTTCAAACCTTTAATGATATTCATTTGACGGATCGGAGCTTTCCTGTATCGACTCAATATAATTACAGCTATCAGAATACATGGGGAGATAGCCGTGGATTCGGCGGCTTGCGCATCCACGAAGGGACAGACATTTTTGCCGGATATGGAACACCAGTTAAATCTACCACCTATGGCGTGGTTGAGATGATGGGCTGGAATTTATATGGCGGATGGCGCATCGGGATAAGAGATATTTACAATATTTATCATTATTACGCCCATATGAGCGGCTATGAGGACGATATAAACGTTGGTCAGGTTGTTAAGCCCGGAGATGTGATTGGCAGTGTAGGATCGACTGGGTATGGCCCTCCAGGTACCTCTGGTAAATTTCCGCCACACCTACACTATGGTATGTATAAGGATAATGGATATAGCGAATGGTCATTTGATCCTTATCCATATCTAAAGAAATGGGAAAGAATGGAGAAGGATAAATAAGTAAGCGCCTCTACCGGCAAGGTAAAGGCGCTCGTTTTATATAGGTTGTTTTATTTTGCTTCTTTGCCCTTTTTTACCGCATGCATGATACTCGCTACCAATCCGCCCCATATAATCACAATTCCAACGATCATCATAGAAATTGCTCCACCACTCATTCTATTCTTCCTCCTTTGGCTCAACATCTTCCTCTTCATCGGTTGTTCTCCACTTACTGAATGACATCAAAACACCAATCAGCAATGCAGCTGCTGCTACAGCCCAACCACCAAACGTAATAAATGTATCTGAGTAGTTTTCATAGTTACCAGTATCTGTTGGAAACTTCCTTAGCAAGTTTTCACTAAACAAACCAATCATCATATACCCCATCACAATTGGTGTGATGATACTTAAGCTGATCGTCCACCATGAACCTAACCGGATGTCTGATATGCCATTGGCATGCGATTTGAAGTCCCCTAGTTTACGTAAGAACCAGGCAATTAATACCACTTCAACCAAGCCCAACATAGCTACCCCGAACTGATTAATGAAATAATCTACTGTGTCCAGGAAGTACATACCACCCTGTGTCGCATAAAGGAAGGAAATAAGCGCTGCTAGACCACCACCATAAAACACTGCTTTACCCCTGGAAATTTTAAATTTATCGACCAGCCCCGCGACATAGGTTTCAGTAATAGACATAAGCGACGTTAAACCTGCTAATACCAGTGATAAGAAGAATAAAAATCCAAACAGCCCATTCAATGCTGGAAATTCATTAATGATGGCTGGAAAGACCACAAATGCCAATCCCACCCCACCAGCGACCACTTCATCCACACTTACTCCAGACTGTACAGACATAAATCCAAGAACAGCAAACACCCCAATACCTGCGAGTAGTTCGAAGCCTGAATTACCGAACCCAACAATAAAAGCATTGTTTGTAATATCAGATTTTTTCGGCAAATAGCTGGAATAGGTAATCATGATTGCAAAGGCAATTGACAAACTGAAGAAGATTTGTCCGTATGCCGCAATCCAAACACCTGGTTTCAGTATTGCTTCCATATCAGGCGCAAAGAATGCGTCTAGTCCTACAAATGCTCCAGGTAAGGTTACTGCTCGAATAACAATAATAATAAAGATAATAACCAAGGCCGGAATAAAAATTCTGTTGGCCATTTCGATACCTTTCTTTACACCTTTAAATAAAATACCTAGCACAATAATCCAAACAATGATCAAAGGAATAAGTACACCCGGGACAAGACTGCCGACATGACCAGGTACGTCAACCAATTTCAAATAATCGTTAAATAGAAATCCCTCAGTATCCGAACCCCAGCTTAACTTTAATGAAAAGACTGAATAAGATATGGACCAGGCGATAATGACCGAATAATAGGTCGAGATAATAAAGGCAACTGCAACGCCCCACCAGCCTATCCATTCCGTTTTCTTACTGATTCTCTTAAATGTTAATGGTGCTGAACCACGATACTTTTGACCCATCGTAAATTCCATAATTAATATTGGAATCCCTGCGGTTAACAGTGCAAATAAATAGGGTATGAAAAATGCGCCACCACCGTTTTCATACGCCACAGCCGGGAATCGCCATATATTCCCTAACCCAATTGCTGAACCGACTGCAGCAAAAATAAAACCTGCTCTTGTCCCCCATTGAGAACGTTTTTCCATTGGTAAACCTCCCCTTTTTTCCTTATTACTATCTAGTCTATGTGCCTAGGTAACAAGGAATGTTTACAATGTTTACTTTTTTCAGTTATTTGTAATTATATTATACCCTTGCTTGTTTATCATGTCAAAATGGTACTTGGAATATTCTATTACCTTAGCCAAATAAAAATTCCTTCACAGTACATGCTGAAGGAATTTTTGACAATCTAATTTTTATGAACTTCTCGCGTCATTGACAGCTTATACACAACAACAATACCAATAATAATGACTAGCGTAGCAAATAATGCCAGTAACACATGGCTGAAGAAACCTAATAACAAATAGCCAATACTTGCAGCAATGGCAGCAATAAATGCATACGGCAACTGTGTTACAACATGATCGATATGATTGGATCCTGCACCTGTTGAAGAAAGAATGGTCGTATCCGAAATCGGCGAGCAATGATCACCGAACACAGAGCCGGCTAACACAGCAGCTAAGGTTGGAAGCAGCATATTCATATCTGTAATAACCGTTACTTCGGCTGCGATTGGCAACATGATACCAAATGTTCCCCATGATGTTCCCGTGGCCAATGCCATGAAAGAGGCAATTAGGAAGAACAAAAATGGTAGCAAGGCGGCGCTAATGGATGCATTATCAACAAGCATTGCTAAATACTCTCCTGTTTTTAAATTGCTAATAATAGCACCAATCATCCATGCTAATATAAGGATGTAAATCGCCGGAAGCATTGATTTTACTCCTTCAACAACAATTTTTAGAACCCTTGCCCTGGGCGGACTTTGCGTAAGGTTAAAACATAATGATGTTAACACAGCAATTGATCCCCCAGCAAAAAGAGATAAGTTCACATCCGTATTAGCAAACATTGATAATATCGTAACGTTTCCCTCGCTCGCATTAGCTCCTGTTATCAACATTGCGCTAACAGTGGCAACAACCAATACAATGATCGGAATTAATAAATGGAATACCCTTCCCTGTTTATGCGGCTGAAATATATCTCCCAAATCACCTGGCACATGATCCTGATCCGGGTTTAATAATTCCCCTTTCTCAATCGCTCTTTTCTCATGTATCCGCATTGGACCAATATCGAATTTAAATAAAGCAACAATAAATACGAGAAGAATAGCTGCTAGTGCATATAGGTTTAACGGTATCATCTTAATAAATGCTTCTATTGGCTCAATATTAGTTATACCATTCGCAGCAAACAAACTTCCAAGAATCCCAATAATGTAGGCTCCCCAGCTTGAAATCGGAGATAACACCGTAATCGGTGCTGCACTTGAATCGATATAATAAGCTAATTTAGCACGTGAAATGTTATGGCGATCTGTTAATGGCTTGGCGATTTGTCCAACAGCCAAGCTACTAAAATAATCATCAATAAAAATAATCAGACCTAATATCGCAGTCATCACCTGTGCACCAGTGCGTGTCTTAACGTGTTGCATCATCCATTCCCCAAAGGCCCTGCTACCGCCAGAGGCTTGTAAAAATGCAGTCATAATGCCGAGCAACAACAGAAAACCGATTAAATAGATATTTCCTATATTTAAAACACCTTCAGAAATAAAAATTTCATAAAAGCTTAGGCCAATTTCCTTCACTGCTTGTACAACATTAAACTGATGGATAAATAATGCACCGATAATAATTCCTGTACCCAAAGATAATAATACTTTCCTTGTAAGTAAAACAAGTACCAGCATAATTAATGCTGGAATAATTGAATAAATTTCGCCTACCATTGATGCTACCTCCAATAATGTTGTGTTCAATGGATATGCATGAAAGCCCGTGTAAAAGAAAGCACTTTTCATTCTTGTAAAAAGGCACAAAAAAACAACGATAGAAAATAACCTATCATTGTTTTACAATATACGTTATCCTCCATCACGATCAGTAGTTCTCCATGCATATCCATTTCGCATGACAGTATGCTCCTTTTTTCAAAAGCACACCAGCAATAATAAGTGTGACCCTTATTACGCTTCGGCAAACTATCCTTTCGCCAACATTCACAGGTGTCATTCTCCTGCTGGCTACTTTTACAATTTGCACCTCTACCTCACCGATCTGATAAGGTTTTATTATTTAATTATATCTATTACTATACTAAATACTTAATCATCCTGCAAGTCCTGCTTTGGTACTGAAATGGAAGGGCCATTACCATTACCGCCATAAAATTCTGGCACCCCGCCCATAATCACCCTTGAATCCAGATATACCTGGCCAGTGACTGTCTCAACCTTTGTTACATTTGGTATAATTACTTGAACATCTGCTGATGTATAAATATACAACTTTACTAAAGAATTATTGATGCCATACTCCTCTATTTCATGCTTCACCTGTGTATCAACACTACCAATGATCTCAAAATTAATCGGGATTTTAGGTCCTAAATTGGCAAGCAGTGAACTTCCCAGTGCCTCCCCGAGTGGTATCTCTACTAGTGTTGGATCATCTACTACTAATTCATCTGTTGTGTCACCATAATCCAAATCCATTTTCGATTCCAGCTGCTCAGGAGATACGCCCTGGTTCATATATTTAAAAAACTCCTCGATCCGATCTGTTGTTACGCGATTTATTTTGTTCACTACAGATCCATTCCACCCTACGATTGTCACATCTCCACTAGTATCCATCGTCGTCATATCATCAAAATCATATGTTTCAGCATATAATACAGCCTGATTGATAGCCCTTGTAGCAAATTCCTTTCTTTTCGCATTTGCAATATCCATAAGAATTGGATCTATTTTCTGACTCACGACCCAAATACTAAGAAATACACATATGATAAACAATACGAATGTAATCAATAATATTTGTTTACGCGGAGGCGGTGTTCTTGCTTTTTTTATTCCCATTCGTCGTCTCAACATAAAAAACCTCCTTAAAAACAATTTATGCTTGTTTCAAGGGAGTTAGAATGACGAGAAAGTTTTTACCGATGAAAAAATGCCTTCCAATTCGGAAGACATTTGATTTTAAGCTATTTTCATTAAAGCATCCTTACCTATCATACCCTCTTCCCAGCCATATGCAGTGGATGCATCTGTAATTTTTTCTAATGGTGCGTGTAATAATTCATCAATCGTTCGCACCCCGGCTGCGCGGCCTGCAATGACATGCCGATCTGCAAGCGAACCCTCATTGAAAATATCCACATCTAATGCCTTGCACATAATATAGCCTATGTCATTGGATATGATTAATAAATTTGTCTTTGGTAATTCAACACGAGTTGCAGTAAAAATGATGCCCTCAATTTCCAATGGATTCATTGTAATCATTTTTAAAAACCCCTTTCATCCCACAATTATATATGTATGCATGAAGGGGCATTTTGGGCACCTATCGTTGACATTGAAATGTAGTTCAATAATCTTCGTTTCTTAATGTATCTGCCAGTAGGTCCCGGAGAAATTCTGGTAAAAAGAAATCTTTTGTTTCTGACTTTGCAACCTCCGGTAATAAACGTCCGAAAGTAAATGTGTCAGCAGTTGCAACCCTGTACGTATGACTCGGATCCAACGGTCTCCCGTGATAAGTAACATCTTTCACGTATTCGCCACTTTCATGGAAAGCTGTCTCAACCTTAATGCCTGAAAAAATCATTCTTCCTAATACTTCACCTCGAAATCCAAACCCTTTTAATTTCATTTCCATAAAGTCTTTCGTAATGGAAGCACGAATCACCTCCAGCAATTCATTGCCATTCAATGTCACGACACAGGGATTGATCGGATGGGGACAGATGCGGTGAATATCCCCGTACGTCACATCTCCTGCCGGTAATTGATCCATTAATAGTCCAGCATTCAACATCGCACAATCAGCGTTTGTCCATGCTTTGACAGTGTTTGTGAGCTGTTGCATGATTTCTGTATGTTTAAACCATTTTACTTCTATTGGCTTTTTCAAATAGACAATGGGTTTCCCAAGCAGATCGTCCGCTGTTTCCTGTAGTTCAATTAAAGTTTGCTCCGTTGGTAAATCCTTCGCAATATGGGAAATATCTGTTGCAAATGCCTCTTTATTGACCACCTTTTTCTCAACATGGTCCCAAGTTAATATCACTTCACCGACAAAATGACAGTGCTTCCCTGCCGCGGTGATGATTGTATTATTAATATGCTCTCCTGTACGTAATAAGTGGTGGGTATGTCCACCGATGATCACATCAATATCACGATATCTACGAGCAATTTCCTGGTCCTCATTAAGACCTAAATGTGACAGTAGAATAATAATATCTGTAGATTGTTTTAATTCTTCAACATACTTATCCAATGCACGAAACGTAGATGAAATGTGCCAATCAAGCAATTCATAAAAATCATTAAATGGTGCCGTTAATCCAATCACACCGATCTTTATCCCATTCATGGACGTCATCTTCACCGTTGGCTGCAACCAATCTGGTTCGATCTGATCCATACTATGCAAATTTGCACAGGAAACAAGGAAGTCAGCATCATCATATAAATGGAACAAATCATCATGTCCTAATGTGATGCCTTCATTATTTCCAATGGTTGCTACATCATAGCCAAGATCATTCATTAGTTGAACATTTGCCTTTCCCATTGTGGCTTCTGTAATCGGATGTACACGATCTGCATGGTCGCCAACATCCATCAACCAAAAAGATTCATTTCTTGCTATCCTATTTGCCTTTGCATCCTTAAAAAAGCCTGCAACACGCGGCCACTGTGCAAAATTACTATGTAAATCATTTGTATAGTAAAAATAAAGTTTTTCCTTCATTTGTCATGCTCCTTATGATAGCCCTTGAATCATCATCCTTACCCCAATAATGATCAATAATATGCGTAATATCCATTCGATTGTTTTTCCTGACAGCATTTGATTGATCATTGCACCAAACTTACCACCAAACCACGCACCAGGAATAAATGCCAACACATATTTCCAGGCAATATGCCCGAGAACAATATGCGTACTTGCCCCAACGATACTAATAAATAAAATCATAAACATCGATGTGGCTGTAGCAATATGTGCCGGAAAGCCAAATAATAGTATCATGGCAGGAACCATAATAGAACCTCCACCAATACCAAACAAGCCGGATAATGTCCCTACACCTAAGGAAAGCACAAATGCTGCCCAGGCCGAAACCGTATAACGATAAACCTTTCCTTCCAGATGAAATGTCCGCATCATTTTGTTCTTTCCTGACACCTTTTTAGCTGGTGGTTTTCGTTTGATAAAAAAGAGCATCGATATCATAATCGTTAAAAAACCAAAGTATAATAAGAAGTCATCTGATGCTATATATTGATTTAACCATGATCCTATGATTCCACCAGGGATACTACCGGATAAAAATAATAACCCTGTTTTATAATCAACTCGCCCCTTTTTATTGTAGGCGATAGTTGAAGATAATGCTGTAAATATCATCGTTATTAACGATATACCTACGATTGTTTGTGGCGTTGCCCATGCAAATGCCTCTGAATAACTACTCATAAATAATAAGCTCGGGATCAGAATAATTCCCCCGCCAAGCCCCATTAACCCGCCTATAGTGGCGGTGATAAGACCAATTAATAAACAAATTATAATAACCAAAAGTAACCCTACCATCTTTCATGTTGTCTATACTTATAGTAGCATGTATTGACAGAAAAGCACAAAAAAATCTTAACTCAACATCATTGAATACGAATTTATTACATGACAAATCACAGACATTCTGTGTACTTTATCACCGATTTTTTATGGTTTTTCTAAGATATGAAGGTGGATTAGAAAGAATTGAGCCTTAATGAAAACGAAGTATTTATCGATTGGCAATTTGTAAGCATTACTGAGTAAGTCCGGTTTGAATAATAGGCTTGTCACACAACAAATGGTGGTGCACCAATTACGGTGCGCCACCATTATATTTTACAGTTATTCCTGATTTTTCCTATAATGAAGTTGCCTCATGATAAGGTAGGTTATGTGATTCAGCAACACCCTCACACCCAGCGAGTCGTCATAACCTTCTTACGCGTATAAAATTCAATACCATCCTTTCCATTTACATGGAGATCACCATAAAACGAATCTTTCCATCCTGAAAACGGGAAGAAAGCCATTGGAGCAGGTACGCCAATATTTACGCCAAGCATTCCTGCATCTATTGTTTCACGGAAAGTACGAACACTTCCACCATCATTCGTGAAAATACATGCGCCATTTGCAAAACGTGATTTATTAGTTAATGTTACAGCATCTTCAAGGTTTTTCACCCGGCAAATAGATAAGATTGGAGCGAATATTTCATCTTGCCAAATTTTCATTTCGCTAGTCACATTATCAAAAATGGTTGGACCGACAAAATAACCTTCCCTTTGAATGCTTTCATCTTTCCGTCCGTCCCGAATAAGTGACGCACCTTCTTTTTCACCAGTTTCAATATATTGGAGTGTGCGTTCTTTTTGTTGATCTCGAATAACCGGTCCTAGAAAAACTCCCTCATCCAATCCATTTCCAATCTTAATTTCATTTGCTTTTTGCACAAGTCTTTCAATTAATTCATCCGCAATTGAATCTTCAACAGCAACAACGGAGCATGCCATACAACGTTCTCCAGCGGAACCAAAGGCAGCACTAATAATTTGAGTGGCTGCGTTCTCCAGGTTAGCATCATGAAGTACGATCGAATGGTTTTTAGCTCCAGAAAGTGCCTGAACGCGTTTCAGGTTATCCGTGCCTTTTTTATACACATACTCTGCTACCGGTTGCGAACCAACAAATGAAATAGCGCTAACTTTCTCGTGTTCCAACAGACCATTCACGACGTCATGTGCTCCATGGACGATATTAAATACACCTTGTGGCAGTCCCGCTTCTTCCAACAATTCTGCAAGGCGATTTGCTAGGAGTGGTGTACGTTCCGATGGTTTTAGGACAAATGTATTCCCTGTTACAATTGCCATTGGGAACATCCAGCATGGGACCATCATTGGAAAATTGAATGGGGTAATTCCACCGACAACTCCAATTGGGTATCGATAAACACCTGATTCCAGTCCCGAAGCGATGGATGGCAGTTGTGACCCCATTGATAAGGAAGGGGCTCCGGCCGCATATTCCACACACTCGATACCACGAAGCACTTCACCATGTGCCTCTTTAAAGCTTTTTCCGTTTTCAATGGTAATCAATTCTGCAAGCTCATTCCAATGGTCTACTAGTAATTGTTGATACTTAAACAGGATTCGCGCACGTTTTGGTATTGGAACCTCTTTCCAAGTTTGAAACGATTCAGTTGCCGCTTCTACTGCACGATCCAAATCCTCTTCTGTTGAAAGGGGTACAAGTGCGATCACTTCACCTGTAGCTGGATTGAATACCTCTGCCGTTTTATCAGACAGGGCCTCAGCCCATTCCCCACCTATATAGTTCTGAATCGATTTTAATTGTGTTTGTGTCAAATTGATAACCTCCTACTTTGTTTATTACGTTTTATTTTGTAAAATTAAGATTCATTTTCCTTAAATACTTTTTTAACGACCGAAATAATAAACTCCAAATCGTCATCCGTACTGGAAAGCGGTGGGCATAACGCCAAAATGTTGTTATAACCCGCAACGGTATCTCCATTTTTCCCAATGATCAAACCATTCGATTTACAGTCGCTAATGATTTTACCAACTCTTTGAGCCGATGCTGGCTCTTTCGTTTTTTTATCTTCGACCATTTCAATCCCCATTACAAAGCCTAAACTGCGAACATCCCCAACATTTGGATGGTCGAGCAATTTCTCAAGGGATTTTTGAAGACGATTTCCCAACATAGAAGCTCTACTGACCAAGTTTTCTCTCTCCACAATTTCAATGTTTTTTAGGGCTAATGCACAGGCTGCAGGGTTTCCTCCAAATGTATTAACGTGACGAAAATGACTGTTTTCCTCATTTTGTTCAAAACTTTTATAAATATCTTTACGAACCGCTGTGACAGATAACGGCAAGTAAGCACTTGTAAGCCCTTTGGCCATCGTAACAATGTCGGGTTTAATATCAAAATGCTGATGACCAAACATTTTACCTGTTCTTCCAAAACCGCAAATAACCTCATCAATGATTAATAACACACCATGTCGTTTACAAATTTCTTGTACTTTTTCTACATATATTGGATCAGGAATCAAAATACCCCCGCCCGTTATCAACGGTTCCATGATCACAGCGGCAATGGTTTCTTTTTGTTCCCAAATAATTTTATCTTCAAGTTCCTGAGCCCTTTGTAAATTATATTCTTTAACCGATAACCCGTTTGGCCTCCGATAATTATCAGGGGGAGAAACATGTAGAAATCCGGAGGTAAGCGGTTCGTATTTATATTTCCGTAATGCCTGCCCTGTTGCCGACAATGCTCCCATCGACCCTCCATGATAAGCTCGGTAACGTGAAATAAATTTATATCTTGAAGGTTCGCCATTTTGCTGATGATATTGACGAGCCATTTTAAAGGCCACTTCATTAGCATCGGAACCACTATTCGAATAAAAAATCATATAATCATCATCAAGCAGCTCATTTAACTTTTCAGCAAGTTCAATCCCAGGTACATGGCTTTGCGTCATCGACGCATAGGCCATCTTTTGCATTTGTTCATATGCCACTTGCGCCAGCTCCTGACGACCATAGCCGACGTTAACACACCATAATCCTGACATACCATCCAAAAATTTATCTCCATTATGATCGGTTATCCAGGATCCTTTTCCCTCAGTGATCACCATCGGACGTTTCTCATCATTGTACTGTGAAATATGATGCCATACATTTTTACGATCTTTTTCAGTAATGGATTGGGATTGCTCTACTTCCTTAGCAGTTTTCATTTTTTTCTTCTCCCTTCTTTTGGCAACACTTTATCTTTTGTTCATTATCTTCAAATTGGTAGCGCTTACTGTTTATTCCGATATTCCCCTCCCCGTGTTGTTTTTCCTGTATTGACAACCATTCAACTATACTTCATAATTTATTATACAAATAATTGGTAACATTGTAACTTCACACTTTGTTAAATCATTTTGGTATTGCATTAACATTTTGGAGGGATGCAAGTTGATCAGTAGTTTTGAATTGACGGTCAAGGAAATTCTCAAGAGAAATACTTTCCAAAACGCCAAAGTTGTAGCTGGAAATAATGGATTAAATAAACAGATTAAATGGACTCATATATTGGAAACGAATCAATTTGAATCCCTAATAAATGGAGGCGAATTGATTCTTACAACTGGTGCTGGGCTACAACTCGATTCACCTACCGAACTAACCTATGTTAACAATTTAATAAAAAGAAAGACTGTAGGTATTTGTGTTGAAATGGGCACACATGTCAACCACATTTCAAATGAAATTATTCAATTAGCAAATAAACACCATTACCCAATCATTATATTTGAAGAAATCGTAAAATTCGTTGATATCACACAGGATCTTCATTCTTTAATTATTAATCAACACCACCAAATACTCAGCCAGCTAAATGAGTTATCAACAAAATTCAATGAACTTTCTCTATTACCAAATGGCATTTTAAAAATTCTCCAGGAATTACATGCTTGTTTTAAGCAAAGTACCTTATTTATTACAGATGATGTACGATCCTATTACTATCCACCTGAAATTAAATACATAGAGAAGCAGATTCGTTTCTACTTTTCTGGCTCTGATATATATCATGTACATGAAAGTATTATTTCACTTCATGAAGGAAATTTCGCGTTGGTTCCGGTAAAGGGGCTGGGGCAAACATGGGGACATTTATGTTTACAAGTAGAAGTAGAAGATAACATATTGAATGAGTTTCTTTTTTCTGTAATGGACCGTGCAGCATTAGCTATTGCACAAATCATGTTAAGGAACAGAACCATTGAAGAACGAAAACAGAATATCGAGGATAAACTCGTACGAAATTTATTACAAGGGAAGGAGTATGATTCAGATGAACTTCAATCCATTTTACCCTTCTCAGCTAAAAGTTTATACTATAGACTGATCCTTATTCAATTGAATCATACAGAAACAAACCCGGAAGAGGATTGGAACGAAATAAAATTACAACAATCAATGATGTTTCGATCATTATTTAAACACCATGGATACTTTCCTGCCATATCGATTAGCAAAAATGATATTGCTATCATTTCATTTTTTCGACAGAAAGATAGCCTCGTAACAGATACATCAAAGTTTTCCCAAATCGTACAATCAATAATAGAAATTCGCGAGAAAAACATGTTTGATGGAAGTGGATGTATTTTTGGCATCAGTAAGGTGAATAAAAACATATGTGACCTAACAACAAGTTATCAAGAAGCTAAAAAAATTCTTTTTTTACAAGGTTCTAATATATCTTCATCCATTTTTTATGAATATATCGGCGTGTATCGACTCCTTCTTTTACAACACAATGCCGGACAGTTAGATTTATATATTCACGATTATTTAGGTCCCGTGTTAAACTATGATCTGGAAATGAAGAGTGAACTTTTTAAAACTTTGGAAGTATATTTGGACTGCCAAGGTTCTAAAAAAGAAGCCGCTGAACAATTATTTATTGTTCGTCAGACACTTTATCATCGACTCAGAAAAATAGAAGAACTACTTGGAAAGGACTTTATGAAATCTAATAATCGCTTGGCCTTAGAAATAGCTATTAAGGCTTACTATATATCAAAAGCTGCTCCATCGTATTTGTGATGGTGACTCTCTATGACAATGTGTGGAAAGAAACCCAAGACCTTTTTACGAGTCCATGATTTCTTTCAACCATTATCATAAAATCACTACTTTGTTGTTAAATCCAGAACGGTCTGCAAGATAACATTAACCCCGTTTTCACAGTCTTCCCAGAATGTCAGTTCATCTTCAGCATGGCTTTTACCATTGACACTTGGAACAAAGATCATCGCGGTTGGAGTATATGTGGAAATAAACTGTGAATCATGTCCAGCACCGCTGACCATACGTTTATAAGAATATCCGATAGTTTTCGTGGTTTGTTCCAGTAAGTTGACTATTTTCTTATCAAACCATACCGTGTTTCGATCCCATTGTTTGGTTGTTTTCACCTCACATTTTTCTTTGTCAGAGGATTCCGTGAGCCCCTCAATAATTTCCTCTACTTGCCTAATGGTTTTGGTGTCCTGATGTCTTGCCTCGAGAGTAAACACAACCTTATTAGGAATGACGGTATGAATGTTTGGACTTACATTCATTCTGCCAATGGTATAAACTAATTTATCATCCAGTTTATTCATTTTCTCCCGTATTTCGGTAATTAAATTATTCGTAGCAAACAAAGCATCTTTTCGCATTGGCATTGGTGTTGTACCCGCATGGTCAGATTCACCGCTAACCTCGATTTCATAATTGACCATGCCAACTACACCTTCAACGACACCAATTTGCAGTGATTCACTTTCTAATATTGGCCCCTGTTCAATGTGTAACTCTAAAAAGGCAGCTGCATCTGTTAACCGATTTTCTTCTTTTCCTTCAAAGCCACTATTTTTAAGTGCTTCTCCAAAGGTAAGCCCATCTGTATCGGTTGACTGCAGCATGGTTGCTTTATCAAAGCGCCCGGAAAGCACACCTGATGACATCATTGCGGGTTCAAATCGCGCACCCTCTTCGTTTGTAATATTAGCAACAACGATAGGGACCTGCGGCTTGATACCATTTTCAACCAACGTTCGGACTACTTCTAACCCGGT
The DNA here is from genome assembly GCF_016908515.1 of Virgibacillus halotolerans. Classification (GTDB taxonomy): domain Bacteria; phylum Bacillota; class Bacilli; order Bacillales; family Amphibacillaceae; genus Virgibacillus_M; species Virgibacillus_M halotolerans. Next base: position 170,096 of record NZ_JAFBEA010000006.1, on the reverse strand, counting down.
CAATACACCAAGCACACCGTCAAAACGTCCACCTTTTTTCACGGAATCCAAATGCGATCCTACAACCACTGGAGGCTGATCATTATTAATTCCCGCTAGTGTTGCATACATATTGGCCATATCATCAGACACAACCGTCATCCCTAGATGTTCACACTCGGATTGAAAATGCTTCCTGACTTTAAGATCTACATCAGACAATGCTAAGCGGGTGACCCCATTATTTTCTGTTCTGCCAAAATCAGCGAACTCCTCCAATGTATCCTTCAAACGTACAGCGTTAATAAGAATCTTTTGTTTCTCCATATTTATTCGCCTCCAACTCATTCTCTCTATTTGACCTCTTCCTCCTTTTGACGCTGTTTGATGTACAACGTGGCAAAATATTTCCTGCTGTCCGGATTTGTGAACAGAATGGTTTCTTTACCTGGTTTCAGCGTTTTATGTTCGAATTCCACAACATCCCCATCAAGCGTACCTTGCACACTAGTAATGGTATAGCCTCTTTTAAATAAATTATCAATCTTCAATTTCTCTTCCAAAAAAGCTTCATAATGTGACATTGATATGCCCCCCTTAAAATTCAATTTAACCCACTACATCTTCTTGACCGTCCCCTTGTTCCTCGTCAATGACCCAATCACGTCCAACAGTAATTCCCAGATACTTATCGTCACTGGGATCTTCTATTTCGGCTTGTGGGAATTTTTTGAAATACCAATACTTGGCCAAGAAGTAGTAAATGGCTCCCGCTATCACAAAGCCTACGATAAATGAATAATCCATGATCAGAATGGCTACAGCACCACCAACCACCCAGGCAATAAATCCGACAATGTTTACGCCCCCATGAAACTTGAATTGTCCATCGTTTCGGTAGAGTTCCTGTACATTTACCCTTCGTTTTCGCAGCAAATAATAGTCTACGACTAAAATCCCGCTTATCGCCGACAACACTGCCCCAAAGAATAACAGCGCAGTCGTCAATATTTCGTATACACTCCATGGCTGAATAATCGTCCCAACTATACCTACAACAAATACCGCAATCACATTTGATACTTTAGGCCCCAGCACGTTTGAAAAAATAGCAGCAGCAGGTATAATATTGGCAGCAGTGTTCGTGGACCACTGTGTCAACACAATCATGAGAAGCAGCATAGCCAGCATCCAGCCTGAAGCCGTCTCCTGCAGGGCAATAACCGGATTTGAAGTGCCTGCCACCATAAGGGCCGACGCACCAATCATAATCATAAATGTTTCCGTCAATGGCATAGCGATCAGACTGCCAATTAAATTCGTCCTGTTTCGTTTAAACCAATTTCTTTCAAATTTGGGTGCTTTAAAAAACCGTGATATAGTAGGTATATCACACCCTAATGTTGCCCAGAACCCCATATTGGCAAAAATGACGATCATAAAAGCTGTAACGGCAGCGCCTCCCGTAATTGGACTTTCTGCCCAAGCCCAAACATCCTTCCCTTGTTCAATTGCAGCTGTTGTCAAGGTTTGATAAATGATTAAAGATAGAACAATAATGATGGGAGCAGCAAAGTCAGCAAATCGCTCCACCCATTTAATACCAGAAGCAGTATTGATTAGTTGCACAAGGGCAAATACAACATAACATAACACCCAGTTATCAAATCCCGAATTGATAGTATGGATGATGGAATTGATGGCAGTTGAACCGAAATACGTATTTAGCCCAAACCAAAATGATGCCGTAACGGCTCGTGCTACAGAGGGTATATGTGTACCAACTATGCCGAATGGAGCCCTCATATAGACTGGAAAAGACAAGCCATGTTCAACCCCGATATCTCCAACGATAGAAACAATAGTGCCAATTGCGATACATCCTATTATCGTTGCCAGTATTACCCAAGGTAAGGAAATACCCTGTACTCCGGAAGCGCCAATATCAAAGGTTGCTAAAAGTATGGCCATCCCAACCCACATTGCAAAAAATCCCATGATTCCTATCTTCCGCTCATTGTGACCAATTGGAAGTAAATCCGGTGACTTTAGGTAAGCATTGTTTTTATTAGTCTTTCCCATTGTCCCTCTCCATCCTCTTTTAAATAAATTAAGGAGTTTTACTAAGCTGCTTGACTTTTTATAAATCAAACAGCTTAGTCCTTTAAACATGAAATTAATGAACCAAATCATCCTCTTTTTCATTTTCTTGAAGTGAGTTATGATTAAATTTATTACACTTTAGATATTTACCATTTCCAGGTTTTCCAACAAATTGTTTATCTTTGATCACATAATCCCCACGCGAAAGTACTGTGACAGGTTCACCTATTATTCTCATCCCCTCAAGCGCGCTGTAATCTACATTCATATGATGAGTGTCAACCGAGATCGTACGTTCAGCATTTGGATCAAATAGAACGATATCAGCATCACTACCTGGTGCAATCGTTCCTTTTTGCGGGAATAATCCAAACAGCTTAGCGGCTTGTGTAGAAGTGAGATCGATAAATTTATTTAAAGAAATCCGGCCTTTCTTTACCCCTTCTGAGAATAAAACACTAAACCGGTCTTCAACAAAAGGTCCTCCATTTGGAATCTTTGAAAAGTCATCTTTTCCAAGTTCTTTTTGACCTTTAAAATTAAAAGAACAATGGTCTGAACCAATAGTCTGTAATTGTCCACTCTTCAGTGCATTCCATAGAATCTCCTGGTTTGAACTATGTCTTAATGGCGGAGACCATACAAATTTGGCTCCTTCAAAGCCTGGTCTTTCCAAGTAGGTTTGGTCAAGCACAAGGTATTGCGGACATGTTTCCCCATAAACACGAAATCCCTTATTGCGTGCTTCAGCAATTTGTTCAACCGCTTCTTGACAAGTTACGTGAACCACATATAGCTGAGAATCGGCCAGGGCAGTAAGCTTGGCAGCACGTCCTGTTGCTTCCCCTTCTAGCTCAGGTGGGCGTGTTAGTGCATGGTAGATTGGATCTGTATTTCCTTCTTCTAACGCTTTATTTGTTAAATAGTTAATAACGTCCCCATTCTCTGCATGTACCATTACCAGACCACCATGTTCTCTTGCAGTAACCAATGTCTGAAACAAAGTTTCATCATCTGCTTGCAATACATCTTTATAAGCCATAAATACTTTAAAGGAAGTAACTCCTTCCTCCTCAATAACCCGGGGCATTTCTCTTAATACATCTTCGTTTGCTTCCACAATTTGCAGATGAAATCCATAATCAATAACGGCTTTATCTGCTGACTTAGCATGCCATTTTTCAAGCGCACTTTTCAGTGACTTTCCTTTCTCAGTTAAACAAAAATCAATGAATGTTGTGGTTCCACCATGTGCCGCGGCTATAGAACCAGTTTCAAAGTCATCCGTTGTTACAGTGCCCCCGAATGGCATATCCATATGCGTATGCGGATCAATTCCTCCAGGCATGACATAATAGCCTGACGCATCAATCACCTCTGCATATATATCACTTATGTTTTGACCAATTGATTGTACCTTTTCATCTTCAATCAAAACATCTGCCGTATATATATCTGTAGCGGTTACGATGGTTCCATTTTTAATAATCTTTTTCATGAATGAATTCTCCTTATTTAAGTAAGTAGACGAATATTAGATAGCATCCTTTTGCCCATTAATTATTTAGCATTTGAAGTGCGGATTGACGATTATTCCATGACATTGGTGGTTCTGTTGGTGTAAGATCCACCATGTCAATTGCCCCGTCGACCGGACAAACAATTGAGCAAAGATTGCATCCAACACATTCATCTTCTCTGACTTCTAAATAACCATCACCTTTTTTATCTGTGAGCATGTCGATACACTGATGTGCAGTATCTTCACAAGCAATGTGACACTTATTGCAATTAATACAAATATCATTATTAATGCGGGCAACTTTCTTATGATTTAAATCCAAATGGCTCCAGTCGGTATATTTTGCTACTGAGGCACCGATGATCTCACTGATAGAGGCAATTCCCTTATCATCCAAATAATTTTCCAGTCCTTCTACTAGATCATCGATAATACTAAATCCGTGGTGCATCGCGGCAGTACAAATCTGCACGCCCCCAGATCCCATCAACATAAATTCAACGGTGTCCTGCCAAGTCGAAATGCCCCCTATTCCAGAGATCGGAATATTAATATCCTGTTGTCGCGCACATTCTCCTATCATATTCAAGGCAATCGGTTTAACTGCAGGTCCGCAATAACCGCCATGTGCCCCCATGCCATTCACATTTGGGATCGTATTCCATGTATCTATATCCACACCCATTAAGCTATTTATTGTATTTATCATACTAATTGCATCGGCCCCACCCCGTTCTGCCGCTCTTGCAGTTGTGGTAATATCTGTAATATTCGGTGTTAACTTTGTAATCACTGGTACCTCAGCAGCTTCTTTCGCGTACAAGGTTGTTTTCTCCACTAAATCCGGATGCTGACCAACTGCTGCCCCCATACCCCTTTCCGACATTCCATGCGGACAACCTAGATTCAATTCAAAGCCATCTACGCCTACATCTTGAACGCGCTTCACAATTTCATGCCATTTTTCCCGCTTTGGTTCCACCATCAATGATGCAATGATTGCCCGATCGGGAAAGCGTTTTTTTGTTTCATAAATTTCTTTTAAATTTTCCTCAATCGATCGATCAGATATTAATTCAATATTATTAAAACCAGCTACTCGCTGCCCATTAAAACTATGAGCACCGAAGCGCGAAGTCACGTTCAAAACTGGCTCCCCAAGTGTTTTCCATACCGCTCCGCCCCATCCGGCCTCGAATGCGCGTTGCACCTGATATCCTGTATTTGTCGGAGGTGCAGATGCAAGCCAGTAAGGATTAGGAGACTTAATCCCGGCAAAATTAATACTTATATCAGCCATATTCATCCTCCCAAATTCAATTGTCTATTTTATGTTCTAAACACACTCTGTTCTGGATTCCACTAATTGCTGATGTATGGCGTATGCCGTCTCTTTTCCTTGCTGCGCAGCCGAAACAACCATTGCCTCACCAATTCCCTTTCCAAAGATTGCGTCGCCCGCAGCATAAACTTTTGGATTGGAAGTAAGGTATGTTTCTGGATCTACTTTCACCACGCCGCCGTTATGTTCCAAACCAAATGCATCAATGATGTGCGTGTGCCGTGTCTGACCAATCGCTTTAACCACAATATCAACATCAATTAAAAACTCGGATCCTTGGATTTCTACTGGCCGTCGGCGTCCATCACTTCCAGTCTCCTGCAATTCCATCTGGACACACTCCATCTGCTTTAAATAGCCTTTATTGTCACCAATAAGACGCTTAGGCGCAGTCAACCATCTGAATTCAACTCCTTCTTGTTTGGCAAACTCATATTCAAATTCATAGGCTGTCATTTCCGCTTCCGTTCGACGGTATAGAATCTGGACATTATCTGCTCCGAGTCTTACCGAGGTAGTAGCACCATCTATTGCTGTATTTCCAGCCCCAATTACAGCTACTCGCTTTCCGGCAAATTCAGCTGAGTAGTTTTTATTCTTCGTCTCTTCGACAAGCTCGATCGCATCACAGATACCTGCTAAGTCCTCTCCTTCTATACCAAGCTTCGGCACTTTTGACATACCCACAGCTAGCATAACGGCGTCATAGTTAAGGACAAGGTCATCTGTAAAAATATCTTTACCGACTTCAACATTCGTTCGAATTTCAACACCCACATTTTCTACTTGTTCTACTTCCCATAGAGAAATATCTTTTGGAAGTCGAAACGGAACAATGCCATGTGTGTCCAATCCCCCCGCTTCTTTTTTCCCTTCAAAAACGGTCACCTCATAACCCATTCTTCCAAGCTCACGCGCAGCAGACAACCCTGCTGGGCCACTACCTACAATAGCAATGTTTTTCCCGTTTTTCTCTCCCTTTTTAAACAAGACCTGTTCATTTTTGATAGCCCAGTCTGTTGCAAAACGTTGCAAGTCTCCAATCATGATAGGTTTTGTGGAATCATTTAGTACACAGGCCCCTTCACACAATTCTTCTGTCGGACACACCCGGGCGCAGCTTGCACCAACAGGATTGGCTTCCATAATGGTCTTCGCTGAACCTTTTAAGTTACCTGATGCAATTTTTTTGATAAAACTAGGGATATTAATCCCGGTTGGACAGGCTGTAATGCAAGGCGCATCATAACAATAAAGACACCGATTCGCTTCATCTAATGCCTCCTGTGCATTATAACTGGGCTTGGATTCCTTAAAGTTATCTGCCAGATCTTCAGTTGACATCAAATTTTGCAGTAAATTTTCCATTGATAGACCTCCTTTTCAGGTTTCGTGAGTTAAAACTAGAAAATTTATCAAACTGCCTTCTACATCCTTTACGCTTTGATTCCAATAGTAAGCATATGATCTTCTACGGGCCTTAACTTGGAAAATCACCTCCTAAAAGTAATCCGATCGAATTTCTACTTAGGTGAACCAAAAGCGGTTCTCACCTCATAAGAACTATTATAAATTTTCCGAACATATTACGCATTAGACATAATGTTAAATTATGATTGCGCTTACATATACAACTTGTTCAAATTTGTTAAAAGCAGATTTAAATCCTTTTTATTTTGTAAACCACTGAACATAGCCTAGAGTCCCATAAATAAACAAAGGATTGCCTTTTTATGGGACTCTATATTTAATATGTTTTATCAGGTTAATTTTGATATGATAATTGTATAAGTATAAATATTAGCTAAACGATAAATATTACTATAAAGTTTACATCATTTTGAGATAAACTTAAATTCTCGAATTATCCAATTTCTTCGTTGGCTTTGTTTCATTAAAACATAGGCCATAAGGTTTTCCGGGAATAAAATTTCCATCTCCTTTCTCACCAATAAATTCACCATCGTCAACTACAAGTTTGCCGCGAAGGAATACTTTATCCACTTTTCCTTCCTGTTTGTACCCTTCAAATGTATTATAATCCACACCGTGCAAACTATTTTCATTTGAAATAATGGACGATCCATTAGGGTCATATAATACAATATCCGCATCCATGCCAACACCAATATGTCCCTTGCAATGATCTATTCCCATGTTTTTTGCTGGAGTCGTTGCGAATAAATCGACAAATCGCTGCCTAGAAATCTTTCCGGCGTTCACACCATACGTCCATAGAATAGCCAAGCGGTTTTCTACTCCTGGTGCTCCATTTGGTATATTAGTAAAATCATCGACGCCCATATGTTTTTGTGATTCCCAATCAAATCCGCAATGATCTGTACTGATGGCGTTTAGCCAGCCATTATCAACCGCTTCCCATAATGCTTCCTGGTCGGCTTTAGTCCGTAATGCTGGTGACATTACATATTTAGCCCCTTCGAAATTTGGTTTAGCTAAATCATCTTCATCAAGCATCAGATATTGGACACAAGTTTCTCCATAAACTGGCAACCCTTCATTTTTGGCAGTTCGAATGGCTTCCATCACATTTTTAGCTGTGACATGGACAATGTACACAGGAGCCTCTACCATAGCTGCCAGATTGATCACACGTTGCGTTGCCTCTAGTTCTACCCTTGCTGGTCTAGATACTGCATGGTAAGACGGATCTGTCTTACCCTCAGATACCAGTTTTCTTTGAAGATGGTCAATCACATCTGCATTCTCACAATGAACCATCACTGTGACGCCGGCTTCCTTTGCAGCTTTTAATGCTTTGTAAAGGGCTTCATCATCACTATGAAATGGCATTCCTTTATAAGCCATAAACAATTTAACAGTGGAAATACCCCTCCGAGGCAAATCCGCAATTTCCTCAAAAGTTTTATCCACTGGATCACATACAACAGCATGATATGAATAGTCAGCCATGGCCTTATGAGACACTTCATTTTTATCCATATCAAAAATGGTATCTGCCATTCCCTTGCCCTGTTCCTGATTCACAAATTCAACAACAGTAGTAGTTCCACCGGCAACTGCTGCATTGGAGGTTTCAAACCCTCTTACCCGTTCTCCTTTAAATTCAAAGGAATAATGAACGTGTTGATCGACCCCGCCTGGAAGCACATATTTCCCTTTCGCATCAACGATCTCCTCAGCAGTCGTGTCTAACTGTGCCCCGACAGCAATTATTTTTTCTCCCTCAACCAATACATCTCCAACAAATTCATCGATAGCGGTTACAATCGTTCCGTTTTTAATTAATGTACGCATGTATATCCTCCTCCGAATATTTGTGAATGCTTAACTTGATGTCCGATTTGTTTTCTTTCTCTTTACAGCTAATTTTATTACTGTCTGAAGTAATAAATCACCTCCCGATTTGATATCTTTCTCCCTTGTATATTCTTCAGGGCAGTGACTTTTTCCTCCCATACTTGGAATAAAAATCATTCCCACATCGGTTACGTCCGTCATCATCGCCGCATCGTGAACAGCACCACTGTTCATTTTCAAATAGTTATAGCCATATTCGCTTGCTGTTTCTTCAATCGCCTGAACGATTCTGGATGAAAGTTTGACAGGGTCAGATGCACCAATCAATTCAATCTTACATTGAAGTTTATCTTCAGCAGCCACGGCGTTTAACTTTTCAATCAGCCTATCGACAACGAGGTCGATTCCCTTTGTCTCAACATCCCTCACATCCACAAAGAACACCACACGCTGTGGGATGACATTCGGCATATTTGGCTCACAAATTATTTTACCAACAGTGGCAACCGTTGTTGGTAAGGCAACAGTTTTTGCTATTCTCTGGATATAGGAGATGATGTTTCCAGCTCCTGATAATGGATCCTGTCTTAAATCCATTGGTGTTGTCCCTGCATGATTGGAGTCGCCCTCCAAGGTAACTTTAAATGTTTTCATTCCTGCAATTGCTTGTACAATACCAACCGATTTGTTCAGCGTCTCAAGTACTGCCCCTTGCTCAATATGGAGCTCAATCATCGCATTGACTTCCTCTTCTTCAAGAACATCCTTTTCAGCAGACTCAATATCAAGCCCAAATCTTTTTGCAACATCATAAGCAGAATCACCCTCCCCATTTCTGATAGATTGGAGATCCGCTATTCCATACTTTCCAGTCAGTACCTTGCTTCCAAGCATCGTAATACCGAAATTGGAGCCCTCCTCTTCGGCAAAAATAATCAATTCAACCGAGCGGCTTAGTGTTACCTGTTCTTCTTTTAACACCCTAATAATCTCTAAAGCTACCAAAACACCAGTCAACCCACCATATTTCCCACCATTCTCCACGGTATCGATGTGGGAGCCGATCATGATGGAGGGTTTATCAATTTCCTCACCGTAGATTGCTCTAATATTTCCAATAGCGTCTACTTTTATGGAAAGACCAAGTCCCTGCATTTGTAATAAAAGATAATCCCTTACTTGTCTATCTTCATTACTATAAGAAAACCGTGTACAACCATGGTTTGGTGTTTTTGTAAAACTGACAATTGCCGAAAAGTCGTTTCTCATTCGGTCCAGATTGATTTCCAAATTGGTAGACCCCCTTGTTAATATCGACATCACTAAATAACATTACCGTAAGTCTAATTTACGAATAATTACAATCTGGCTGTTCCAATACATCTGTATCACTTTCAATTACGAAACTTTTATTTTCCCCTGATTACTATTATATTGACGGGCTAACGAAGTATGTCCCCTCCGTAATGGTGAAGCATCCTTAACGGCACGATCTGATCTATTATTTCATTACCTTCATTCTTCCTCCAACCTAAGTAATATACTAAGTTTTATTTATCATTTTAATTGAAGAATACTTGTAATTCTTTAGACAAAACGTTAAATATTAAAACGCTTACATGTTACGCAATGACAAGAAAAAATATTAAGTAGGAAGTATTTAGCCAAATACTTATGAAGATAGACAATTTAGCGACTTGAGCTCGCTTTAGGGAAACTATAGGACTGGAATTAGGATCGTTTGAGGCTATTGTACTTGGGGTTAAGCGCTAAATACAATTGATACAGAGAGTAAAGTAGTTTGTTTTGAAGACGTTAGTTGATATAATAAAACCCTCGCCACAAACGTTGTTGTGGCGAGGGTTTAAAGAGTTTAACCAATAGAGCCTTCCATTTCCATTTTAATAAGTCTATTCATCTCAACGGCATATTCCATTGGCAGTTCTTTTGTAAATGGTTCGATAAAGCCCATTACAATCATATCTGTTGCTTCTTGTTCACCAAGTCCTCTACTCATCAGGTAGAATAATTGTTCTTCGGAAACTTTCGATACTTTTGCTTCATGCTCCAATGAAATATTGTCATTATAAATTTCATTGTACGGAATTGTATCTGATGTGGATTGATTATCCATGATTAACGTATCACATTCGATATTGGAACGTGCGCCATCTGCTTTACGGCCAAATTCAACAATACCACGGTAAGATACTTTACCACCTTTTTTCGAAACAGATTTCGACACAATCGATGATGATGTGTTTGGTGCAAGGTGATGCATTTTCGCGCCTGCATCCTGGTGCTGACCTGCTCCAGCAATCGCAATCGAGATCGTATTACCACGTGAACCTTCACCTCTTAATAGAACAGAAGGATATTTCATGGTAAGTTTAGAGCCCATATTCCCGTCGATCCATTCCATCGTAGCATTTGCATCACAAATCGCCCGTTTTGTAACCAAGTTATACACGTTATTAGCCCAGTTTTGAATCGTCGTATAACGGCAATATGCGTCTTTTTTAACAAAGATTTCAACAACCGCACTATGCAAAGAGTTTGTTGTAAATACGGGTGCGGTACAACCTTCTACATAATGTACGGAAGCACCTTCATCAACAATAATTAGTGTTCTTTCAAACTGTCCCATGTTTTCCGAGTTGATACGGAAATACGCCTGTAACGGTGCTGTAGTATGAATGCCTTTTGGTATATAAATGAATGAACCACCAGACCATACAGCAGTGTTTAATGCAGAGAACTTATTATCTGCCGCTGGAATAACTTTACCAAAGTATTCCCTGAAAAGTTCTTCATGATCTCTCAGTGCTGAATCTGTATCACTAAAAATAATTCCTTGTTTTTCCAAATCCTTTTCAAGGCTTTGGTATACAACCTCTGATTCATATTGTGCAGAAACACCAGATAGATACTTTTGTTCTGCTTCCGGGATACCTAACTTATCAAATGTTTCCTTAATCTCAGCAGGTACCTCATCCCATGTTCTACCTTGTTTCTCTGAAGGCTTCACATAATAAACGATTTCATCAAAATCAAGTTCCGACAAATCGCCGCCCCATTGTGGCATTGGCATGCTGTAAAATATTTCTAATGCTTTTAGACGTTTTTCAAGCATCCATTCCGGTTCATCTTTCATCCGTGAAATTTCCTCAACAACTTTTTTTGTCAAGCCTCTTTCTGTACGGAAAACAGAAACGTCTTTATCGTGGAAACCATATTCATAGCCTTCCATTTCAGGTATTTCTTTTGCCATGATTAAAAACCTCCTATTAGATATTCGTACATGCTTATCTTTGCTGTAAAACAGCTTTATAACAATTTCGTACGGTAATCCATTGGCATATTATTCTTCGTGAAATCCTTTTTCCATCGCTTTCCACGCAAGGGTCGCACACTTAATTCGTGCTGGGAACTTAGCTACCCCCTGCAATGCCCCCAGATCTTCTAAATCCAGTTCTTCCATATCAATGTCTTCCCCCATCATCATATGTGAAAAGGTATCAGACATTTTTAATGCTTCTTTCAGTTTCTTTCCTTTGATAGCCTGTGTCATCATCGAGGCGGAAGACATGCTGATTGAGCAGCCTTCTCCATCAAATTTAACATCCTTTACAATATCGTCTTCTACTTGTAATTGTAGTTGAATTCGATCCCCACATGTTGGGTTATTCATATCGACGGTTAATACTTCACCATCAAGTACTCCTTTGTTACGTGGGTTTTTATAATGATCCATAATTACTTGTCGGTATAGTGTATCTAGGTTATATGACATCACCGAAATACTCCTTTGTTTTCAAAAGTCCATCAACTAAATGATCAATATCTTCTGTTGTATTATACAAATAGAAACTTGCCCTCGCTGTTGCTGTTACATCCAACCAACGCATAAGTGGTTGTGCACAGTGATGCCCCGCTCGAACAGCAATCCCGAATGAATCAAGAACTGTTGACGTATCATGCGGATGTACATCAGCTAAATTAAACGTAACAAGTGCAGCACGATTTTCCGGTCCATATATGGTTAGATCATCAATTGTACGCAAGTTTTTCATCGCATAGTCTGCTAATACTTTTTCATGGTTTAAAATGTTATCCATTCCAACCTCGTTTAAAAAGTCAATCGCAGCTCCTAAACCAATTGCACCGGCTATGATTGGCGTTCCACCTTCAAACTTCCAAGGCAGTTCTTTCCATGTTGAATCGTAAAGATTTACGAAATCAATCATCTCACCGCCAAATTCAACCGGATCCATCGCATTTAGATATTCCTTCTTACCATATAAAACGCCTATTCCTGTCGGCCCACACATTTTGTGACCAGAGAAAGCGTAAAAGTCGCAATCTAAATCTTTTACATCAATCTTCATATGTGGTGCACCTTGCGCACCATCTACAAGTATTACAGCACCATTTTCATGGGCGATTTTCGCAATTTCTTTCACCGGATTTATGGTACCTAACACATTGGATACATGTGCGATCGCAACCACTTTCGTGTTTGCTGTAATCGTATCACGTGCATCCTCCAATGTTACTGTTCCATCCGACTGTAATGGCATATATTTCAATGTTGCTCCTGTTTTCTTTGCGACCTGCTGCCATGGAATGATATTACTATGATGTTCCATCGGTGTAATCACAATTTCATCGCCGATTGTTAAGTTCTGAAGCCCAAAGCTCTCGGCAACCGTATTAATTCCTGTTGTTGTTCCGCGATTAAAAATCACTTCTGCAGTGCTATCCGCATTAATAAAACGTCTTACTTTCTCACGAGCACCTTCATATAATTCAGTTGCCCGTGAGCCTAATGTGTGAACCCCACGATGCACATTGGAATTGTCGTGACGATAATAATCATTGACCGCTTCGATCACTGACAATGGTTTTTGTGAGGTTGCTGAGGAATCAAGATATACCAAGGGATGTCCATTAACTTCCTGATTTAAAATCGGAAATTGCTCTCTGATGGCTTTTACATCCATTAGTAAACTTTCCTCTCAATTAATTTCGTTAATTGCGCCCTAACAGAGGCGATTGGTAACTTCGTAACTACTGGTGCTAAGAATCCATGAATAACAAGACGCTCTGCTTCCGTTTGTGAAATACCGCGGCTCATTAAATAATACAATTGTAATGGATCAACACGGCCTACTGAAGCTGCGTGTCCCGCAGTAACATCATCTTCATCAATTAATAGAATTGGGTTGGCATCCCCACGCGCTTTCTCACTTAACATGAGGACGCGGGATTCTTGTTCCGCATTGGCTCGGGTTGCACCATGTTCAATTTTACCAATTGCATTGAAAATAGATGTTGCCTTTTCTTTCATTACACCATGCTGCAGAATGTGGGCATGTGTATCCAATCCAATATGGACACTCTTCGTTGTAAAGTTCTCAATTTGCGTACCACGACCTACAACTACTGCTTTCGCTTCAGAAGATGACCCGTCACCAACTAAATACGTTTCGTTCTCAAAAACAGTATTCCCATCATTCATCTGACCTAAAGCCCAATCAATGGTTGCATTATGATACGCAACGCCACGACGGTTCATATAGTTTGTCGTACCTGCAGCAAAGTTATCAACACCGCCAAATGAAATCTTTGCATTATCGTGTGCAATAACCTCTGTTATTACATTTGAAATGGTTTCCTGTTCATCGTTTTGCGATACATAGTTTTCTACATATGTTAATGAACTGCCTTCATCCGCAACAACTAACACATGATTAAATAGAGCAACTTCAGGGTCTTCCTGCCAAAATATAGATTGGATCGGCTCTTCCACTTGTAAGTTCTTTGGAATATAAACGAAAACTCCACCATTCATTAATGCTGCATGTAATGCTGTTAAACGATGCTCATCAATAGAAACAGCGTCTTTCATATAATATCTTTTCACCAATTCTTCATGCTCTGTTAAGGCAGTGAATATATCAGTGAAAATAACACCTTTATCTTTCAATTCGTCGCTTAATGATGCATAAGCAACCGACTGATTGCGTTGAATAAATAAGTTTTTCGGTAGGTTATCCTGATCAAGTAAATCCTGAATCTCCAATGGCAATTCACTTAATGAGGAAATCACCTCTCCTTTAGCCGCATGCTTAAAACGACTGAAATTCCATCTGCCGATCTTTGTCTTATCGGGTTTAGGCATTTCAAGTGAACCCGCCTGATCTAAAGCTTCAAGACGTAATGAATTCATCCAAGCTGGTTCATTTCTTTCCGCAGAAAACTGTTTTATATAATCTTTATCATATGGAAGCTTTGTTTCAACCGTCATACTATCCCTCCTAACAATTACGCATTTTGACCTACAGTTTCGTCCTCAATACCAAGTTCTTCTTTAATCCACTCATAACCTTCTGCTTCCAGACGTTGTGCCAATTCCGGACCACCGGATTTAACAACGCGCCCTTGCATCATAACGTGAACATTGTCTGGTGTAATATAGTTTAGTAAACGCTGATAATGCGTAATGATTAAGCAACCAAAGTTTTCGTCACGCATTTTATTAATTCCTTTAGATACTACTTTTAATGCATCAATATCCAGTCCTGAATCAATTTCATCCAAGATTGCAATTTCAGGTTTCAATAGCATTAATTGCAGAATTTCGTTACGTTTTTTCTCTCCACCTGAGAAGCCTTCGTTTAAATAGCGCTGTGCCATGTTTTTGTCAATTTCCAAGAAATCCAAAGTCGCATCCATTTCTTTAATAAATTTCATTAAAGAAATTTCGTCGCCTTCTTCACGTCGCGCATTGATAGAAGATCGAAGGAAGTCGGATGTTGTTACACCACTGATTTCACTTGGATATTGCATGCCTAAGAATAGACCTGCACGAGCACGCTCGTCTACTTCCATTTCCAATACATCCTTACCATCAATATGAATGCTTCCTTCTGTTATCTCATAATGAGGATGCCCCATAATTGCTGAAGCTAATGTCGATTTCCCTGTACCGTTTGGTCCCATGATTACATGGAATTCGCCACCGTTTATTGTAAGGTTTACGCCTTTTAATATTTCATTACCTTCAATTGACACATGAAGATTCTTAATTACTAGTGTTGACCCTGCCATATTAATACCTCCAAATACTATTGTAGTTGTATATTTCAGAATGAAAGTTGCATTCATTCTCAACTTATTCTCATTACAATCTTAAAGCATTTTTAATTAATTATCAACTCTTTTAGACTAATGGCGGGTTATGCCAATAGAATGCATGAAATTACTGGTAGTAATTGATTCATACTATTGATATTCATAATTTATTAATTACGCTTAACAAAAATACTGATGTCCCATTTCAGGAACATCAGCACTGTCTTTTTTTATTTTATAACACTATTTTCTAAATCAGCTACTAAGAATTTACATTGTTCATATTCTCGCTGTCGTTTTTTCTCTACGGCAATCTGATTATCCAGATTTCTCGCATACTCCGCATAACCCATTTTATGCGATTGTTGCATTGCTTTCTCCATCTCTGGAGTGTAGTTCATTTTTATCCCACTAATAATAGTGAATCATCCTTTCAATTTGTCTACCACATTAAGACTAACATAGGGACGATTCCCATTACAATCTGGTTATAAACGTGTTATTCATCACTAAAGCCCGTGAGCTGTAATTCAATGCGGATTGATTTACCAGTTCATTAACATAGAACGAATTACTCGCATATACTGTATTTTACGCCATATTCACTAAAAATTAATCGTTTCCGCCGACAGGAACAATCGCGCCATCATACGTTTCTTCAATAAATTGCTGTATTTCATCTGAATGCAGTACATCTACAAGTGTGTTCAATGCCTCATTATCTTTATCTTCTGAACGAACTGCAATAACATTCACATACGGGGATTCATCCCCTTCTATTATCAATGCATCCTCTAAAGGATTTAAATCAGCATCAATTGCATAGTTTGTATTGATTGCAACTAATACATTATCCTCTTTGCTGTACAGTTCAGGTAATGTTGCTGCATCAACATCAGCGGAGAATGTTAAGTTCTTTGGATTATCAACAATATCTTTCACTGTAGCGGACACCTTGTCCACATCTTTATCTAACTTAATGAGTCCTTCTTTTTCAAACAAAGCCAAAACACGGCCATGGTCTGCAACAGAACGACTTAAAATCACTTCTGTTCCATCCTTGATATCATCTATACTAGCTATGTCTTTGGAGTAAATACCCATTGGCTCAATATGAATCCCATCGATATAATCAAGATCATAACCAGTATCTTCAATTGTTGTTTCTAAATATGGGATATGTTGGAAAAAGTTTGCGTCAAGCTCGCCGCTTTCTAAGTCATCATTAGGAAAAACATAATCCTGATATTTCTTAATATCTAATGTAATTCCTTCCGCTTCAAGCAATGGTTTTGCTTCCTCTAAAATTTCCGCATGTGGGGTACTAGATGCACCAATTTTAATTTCTTTTTCATCTGAATTCTCATCTGTATTGGAACCACCACATGCCGCCAAAATTAAAACAAACAATATAGATACATAAGCTGCTATTTTTTTCATCTTTGTATTCTCCTTATTATCTTTTATCTAATTTATTTGAAATGAAATCTCCAATGAACTGAAAAATAAATACAATAATAACAATGATTACCGTACAAACAAACACAATATCAACATCGCGTCTTTGGAATCCAAAGAAATATGCATAATCACCTAAACCACCTGCACCGATTACACCTGCCATTGCCGTATAACCAATTAATGCGATAGCGGTAACGGTGATTCCTGAAACTAATGCTGGCATTGATTCTGGCAACAGAACCCGAAATATGATGGTTCTTGTTTTTGCTCCCATTGCTTTTGCCGCTTCGATAACACCTTTATCCACTTCTTTTAACGCGATCTCAACGAGCCTTGCATAAAACGGGGCAGAACCGATGATTAATGCAGGTAATGCCGCATTAGGACCACGGATTGTTCCTATTAGGAAATCTGTAAACGGAAACAGCAGTAAAATTAAAATGATAAATGGGATGGCTCTAAACACATTGACAATTATAGCTGTAATCATGTTAAGAAATTTATTTTTCCAAATCCCTTCACGTGAAGTCAGATATAAGAGTAATCCTAACAAAATACCGAATATTACTGTTCCAATTAACGACATTAATGTCATATAAAATGTTTCATAGGTCGCCTCAACTAATTCATTGATATCTAAATTAGACAGTAGATCAGTTAGCATCTCGGATAACCTCCACTTCTACAGAGGTTTCATCACTTATAAATGTCACTGCCTTATTAACCTCTTCATTTTCCCCTTCGATCTGAACAAATAATGTTCCATATGCCCCACGCTGGGTTTGCGTTATTTTTCCTTGCAGTATATTTATGTCTATCGCAAACTTTTTCGCTACTTGACTAATTAATGCCTGATTCGTTGTTTCTCCAATAAAATGCAGGCGAAGAATCTTACCATGATCATACGTATGAATTAAATGGGAGACACCATCGTCTTCATCATCCACACCCATTACCTGTTCTACAAAGCGCTTTGTTACACGCTGTTTTGGGTGTAAGAACACATCAAGCACATCACCCTGTTCGACAACCTTACCATTTTCCATCACTGCAACTCGATTACAAATTTTACGAATAACATGCATTTCATGGGTAATCAGGATAATTGTCAGACCTAATTTTTCATTAATATTAACTAATAGATCGAGAATGGCATTCGTCGTTTCTGGATCTAAAGCCGATGTTGCTTCGTCACATAGTAATACGTTCGGATTGTTTGCTAGTGCTCGGGCAATTCCGACTCGCTGTTTCTGACCACCACTAAGCTGGGATGGGTATGCATGCTCCCTATCCGAAAGTCCGACCAGTTCAATTAATTCATGAACACGTTCGTCCCGTTCTGCCTTGGAAAAGCCTGCTATCTCTAAAGGAAAAGCGATATTATCCTTCACTGTACGTGACCATAGTAAATTAAAATGTTGGAAGACCATTCCAATTTCTTGTCGTGCCAGACGTAACCGTTTTGAGTTTAAAGCAGTTATTTCCTGTTGGTCAATAACAATGCGCCCTTTCGATGGTTCTTCCAATCGGTTCAATAAACGCAAAAATGTACTTTTTCCTGCACCGCTATAACCGATCACACCGAATATTTCGCCTTCCTTGATATTAAGGGTCAAATCATCTACAGCTGCAATTTGATTCTTTTTCGATGTATAATACTTGCTTAACCCTTCAATTGAAATCACAATAAATCCTCCTCTAAAATTCTGCAAACAATTAAAAATAAGCCGATTAAATAGGAAAACGTCTTTCTGTAAGAGAACAGAAAGACGTTTATTCATATCTTCACGTTCCCTCATCTGCCAAAGCAAACAATACTTTGCTGGAATTGGCACCTTTCAAACAAATAACGTTTGAAGGTTGCCGCGGTTTCATAGGGCCAGTCCCTCCACCACTCAGGATAAGAGATTACTTTATTCATTTTAAATGGATAGATCATATAATAGCATGATGTATTTAACGTGTCAAACGAAGCTAGCTTTTAGCGAACAGTGCCGGTTTATAGGACAATAAGTAATTGTAAATATTTGCTATTGATCGAAAAGCATACACTTTTTCCTTGATTTCATTATCCTGCATGATTAACAAACATGGAACACTTTCAATTTGATTATCCTGCATGAAATCTGGATATAAAGAAGCGTTCATTTCAACAAATATGTTTTCATGATGAACGGATTCAATCTTTTCCAGCATCGAGCGCGCTACATGACATGTCCCACAAAATGGAGAATAAATAAAGAGTAGATAATCCCCTTTTTTTAATTGTTCATTCGTAATTTCCTGCAAAAATACCACCCTAAACCAGGAAGTTTGGATTTACAGCGATCCCCTGCCCTGCCAATGCTGTTGCAAGCATATAAGCTGGTGTAGCTGCCACTTCCTTATAATCACTACTTACATAGATGTGGGTCGCATGTGGCAATTCGTTTTTTAACTGCCTGCGAAGGCTGATGCCAGATGGATCCTCATCAACGAAAATAAAGACCTCCTTATGATCTAAATCATAGGTTTCTAACAAATTATCAAACCGTTCCACACCCAATGTACCATTTGTACAAATAATTATTACATCCTCATTAATAATCTTTTTAATCTCTCTTTTATCTGTTAAACCCTCAACAATGATAACTTTTTCACTTTCAATCATCCCATAGCACTCCTTATAAAATCAAGTAAGAAGCTTATATTGAACGTCCTTCTATAAACAGTATATGATATAAACAAGGCTGACTATACAACTTATAAAAAGTTGTTAGCCAGCCTCGCTTTCATTGCTATTTATCATTAGTCTTCGTCAATTACTGCTGCATATTGCTCGGCTGATAAAAGATCATCAAATTCACTGTCATCAGCAGGCTCTAAAACAACCATCCACGCATTTTCATATGGAGATTCGTTCACATACTCAGGATTGTCTTCTAATTCCTCGTTTACTTCGACAACTTTACCACTTAACGGTGCATAAAGCTCGGAAACTGTTTTTACGGATTCAACACTCCCAAAAGGCTCATCCGCTTCAAGTTCATCTCCAACTTCTGGAAGTTCTACAAATACAATGTCACCTAGTTCGGCTTGAGCAAAATCTGTAATCCCGATCCGTACTTGATCGCCTTCTTTTTTAATCCACTCATGCTCTTCTGAATATAATAATTCCTCTGGTAAGCTCATTGATATCCCTCCGTAAATTAAGTCACTATTACTATACAAGCAAAACACTTTTATTTCTAGTATTTCATTCTAATTATTTAACCATTCTTGATTAAATGTTTCCTCTTTAAAACCGACTGTTACTTTTTGTCCATCCGTTACAATCGGACGCTTAATTAACATCCCATCGGAAGCTAAATATGCTGCCATTTCCTCTGTACCTGCATCCTTGATCTTTTCTTTCATATTCAGTTCACGATATTTTTTCCCGCTTGTATTGAAGAACTTTTTCGCCGGTAGACCACTTTTGGCAATTAAATCTTCCAGTTCCACCTGGGTTGGTGTCTCGTCCACAATATGTATGCTCGTATAAGCAACGCCTTGATCATCAAACCATTTCTTTGCCTTTTTACACGTACCGCAATTCGGGTACCAATAAAATGTCAATGCCATGTACAACCCTCCCGATCGTTTCTTTCATTAGAATCATTATAACAAATTTTAAAAAATATTCTATTGTTTTGTAACGTTTGATATAAATATCGTTATTTCTCCGAGAATAATTTGCAGTAAAAACCCCCAGTTTTGAATGAAACTGGGGGTATGTTACCAATTAAACCGTATACTTTTCTTCTTCTATAATCCCTGCTGCAATTTCACGCTTTTTAGCAACTACATTTGTCGGTGTATGTCGGGTTAATTTACGTAACGATGAAAGCATCATCCGCAATGTGTCTCCTTCTTCTACTGCGATTAATGTTTCTTTTGCGTCCGCTTCGATCCGGTTAAATGCTTCTTGCGCATATACCTGGGTGTAAAGCAATTTTTGCTTACTAGCTGCTTCCCCTGATTTCTTAATAGCTTTTTCCGTACGAAGAATGGCTGCTTCCATGTTATAAACTTCGGCAGTCATGTCAGCTAGGTTAACAAGAATCTCCTGTTCATTCTCCAACTTCTGCATATATTTCTGTGCAGCTAAACCAGCACCGAGAAGCACCATTTTCTTCGCGTTTCTCAAGAGATGTTTTTCCTGCTCTAATGGTTCCATGCCGACCTCTTCCGGCATCATCATCATTAGTTCTTCTTGCAAGCTTTGCGCTTGTTGTAAAAGTGGTAATTCACCCTTCATTGCTTTTTTCAGTAATGTACCCGGTACAATCAATCGGTTGATTTCATTCGTTCCCTCAAAAATACGGTTGATGCGAGAGTCGCGATACAAGCGCTCCACTTCATATTCTTGCATAAATCCGTATCCGCCATGCAGTTGTACAGCTTCATCTACCACATAGTCCAAACATTCTGTGGCAGTGAATTTATTCATGGAACATTCGATTTGGTATTCCGCGATTGCACGGGCCACTTCACGTCCATCTTTTAGCTGCTCCTCCGTTAATGCTCCCATGCGCTGTTCGAACAAGCCCACAGTCCTATATACAGCACTTTCATTTGCATACGTGTTTGCTGCCATGGTTGCTAGTTTTTCCTGAGTTAGGCGGAAGCTGGAAATTGGCGTATCAAACTGTTTACGTTCGTTCGTATATTTCACAGCCAATTCAATACCACGTTTGGAACCACCTACAGCACCGATGGCCAATTTATACCGGCCTACGTTTAAAATGTTAAATGCAATAATATGGCCGCGTCCTTTTTCACCTAATAGATTTTCGACAGGAACTTCGGCATCTTCTAAAACCAATGTACGAGTCGAGGAACTTTTTATACCCATTTTCTTTTCTTCCGCCCCTGTCGATACGCCAGGGTACTCTCGTTCCACAATGAATGCAGAGAAATGCTCTCCATCAATTTTTGCGTAAACAATGAATACATCAGCAAATGCAGAGTTGGTAATCCACTGTTTTTCTCCATTTAAAATATAGTGGGTACCAGCTTTATTTAATTTAGCGGTTGTTTTTGCCCCTAAAGCATCCGACCCTGAAGATGGTTCTGTTAAAGCATAAGCGGCCAACAGTTCTCCGGTAGCAAGCTTTGGTAAATATTTCTCCTTCTGTTCGGCATTACCAAAAAATACGATTGGTAGTGATCCGATTCCAACATGTGCGCCATGTGTGATCGAAAATCCACCGGCACGTGAAAATTTTTCAGTAATTAAAGAGGAACTGATTTTATCTAATGCAAGCCCACCATAATCTTCGGGAACATCAGCACCGAGCAGTCCAAGTTCTCCAGCTTTTTTTAATAGATCAACAGAATGCTCGAATTCATGGTTTTCCAAGTTATCAATTTTAGGTACCACTTCGCCTAATACAAAGTCTTCTGTTGTTTTGGCGATCATTTTGTGTTCTTCTGTAAAATCCTCTGGCGTAATCACATCATCACTTGTTAAATCTTCAACTAAAAACCCGCCGCCTTTAAAAATCTTTTCTTTTGTATCACCCATGTTTATCGTTCCCTTCTATTATAGAATACATATTTATATTTAAATTAATTCAAAGACACCTGCAGCGCCCATGCCACCGCCAATACACATGGTTACAACACCATATTGTATATTTTCCCGCTTCATTTCGTTGATCAAACTTAAGGTTAACTTCGTGCCTGTCATGCCTAACGGGTGGCCAAGTGCAATTGCGCCGCCATTCACATTCACTTTGCTCGTATCCAGTTCCAAAGCTTGAATCACACGAACAGACTGAGAAGCAAAGGCTTCATTCAATTCAAATAGTCCTATATCAGAAAGTTCCAGTCCAGCGATTTTTAATGCCTTAGGAATTGCCGCTACTGGACCTACCCCCATAATCTCTGGTTCCACACCCGCTACAGCAAATGAACGGAACTTCACTAATGGGGTTAACCCTTCCGCTTCTGCTTTTTCGCGATCCATTACAAGTACGGAGGCTGCACCATCACTCATTTGTGAGGCATTTCCTGCTGTTACAGATCCTTTTATATTAAATGCTGGTCGAAGCTTTGCGAGTATTTCTGTTGTTGTTCCCGGACGTACACCTTCATCCGTATCAAACAAAAATGATTTTTCTTCTATTTTATTATCAGAACCAACAATACGCTCCATCACTTCTACCGGAACAATCTCATCCTTAAATTTTCCTGCTTTAATTGCCTTTTCCGCCCGTTCATGACTTTGAGCCGCAAATGCGTCCTGATCCGTACGGGAGATGTTAAAACGATTCGCAACTTCTTCTGCTGTATGGCCCATTTCCATATAATAACCGGGTGCATCCTGAACCAATTTACTGTTCGGTTTGATCACATGCCCCCCCATCGGGATTAAACTCATCGATTCCGCACCACCAGCAATGATCGTATCACTCGCCCCAACCATAATACGCTCGGCTGCATAAGCGATACTTTGCAAACCTGATGAACAGTAGCGATTGACAGTGATCCCTGGGACATCATTGCTTAATCCAGCCAATCCAGCAATATTGCGTGCCATATTCATTCCTTGTTCCGCTTCTGGCATAGCACACCCGATAATAACGTCATCAATATTACCTTCATAACTTCCTGCCCGCTTCAATGTTTCCTTAATGGTTAAAGCGGCTAAATCATCCGGTCTCATATGAGCGAGTGAACCTTTATTTGCCTTTCCGACTGGTGTTCTTGCACCTGCTACAATTACTGCTTCCTTCACGGTTGTTCCCCCTATCTATTAGTTTCGAAGTGGTTTTCCTTTTAATAACATGTGCTGCATCCTTGCTTGTGTTTTCGGTTCAGCGATTAAGCTCAAGAATGCTTCACGTTCCAAATCAAGCATGACCTGCTCATCAATCAATGTTCCTTCTTTTATACGTCCACCTGATAATACATATGCTAATTTTTCAGCAACTTTCAGATCATGATCTGATGCATAGCCGCTCAGCTTCATGGACTTGGCCCCGAGCAGCATCGCCGCATACCCTGCGTCTCCCACAACAGGGACTTGTTCGCGTTTGGGTGCCTGATAGCCCGATTTTGCTAGTGCCAATACCTTTTGTTTAGCATCATGTAAAACATGATCCGGATTTACACTAATCTCATCACTTTCATTTAAAAAGCCATTTTCCCGTGCTTCTGCAGCCGAAGTAGATACTTTTGCTGTGGCAACTTTTTCAAAAACATCATTGGCTACCTTTGTCAGATCGAAGTCTACCCCTTTAGGCAGGTTACGCAGTTCTTTTAAATAAAGCTCTTTCGTTCCGCCACCACCAGGAATGAGTCCAACGCCAAACTCAACAAGTCCCATATAGGTTTCTGCTGATGCTTGAATGGAAGCGGCTGGTAAGGATACTTCCGCACCACCACCAAGTGTCATTCCGAATGGTGCCGTTACAACCGGCTTCTCTGAATATTTTATTTGCATGGCCATATTCTGAAATTGGCGCACAACCATATCCAGCTCGAAGAAGTTATCATCTTGTGCTTCCATCAGCATCATGCCAAGATTGGCACCTACACAGAAGTTTTTCCCTTGGTTACCAATCACGAGCCCTGCATAATCCTTATTATTTACCTCTTCAATCGCAAACTTGACCATTTGAATAATATCCAGACCAATCGCATTGCTCCTAGAATGGAACTCAAGTGCTAAAACACCATCACCTAAATCTATTAAACTCGCTCCTGTATTCTTTTTTATCACGCCATTTACGTCTTTTAAACGCTGCAAATTAATTTCCTTTTCATTGAACTGCTGCTGTTTATATCCACCTTGATCATAATAGGAAACGTTGCCATTTTTCGTTTTATAAAAACATTCATTTCCTTCCTCTAACAGCTGTAGTACCCATTCCGGGACCGTTTCTCCTTCTTTTTGCATCCGTTCTACCGACTTACGAACACCAATAGCATCCCATGTCTCGAATGGACCAATTTCCCAGCCAAAGCCCCATTTCATAGCTTGGTCAATTGCGACAACATCATCAGCAATTTCCCCTAGAAGCTCAGCGGAATACCGCAGTACTGGCTTAAGTACAGACCAGACAAGATCACCGGCTTTATCTCCTTTTGCATTTACAAGCGCTTTCAATTTATTGCGTGAACCTTTCGCTTGTTTTGCTAATTCTGTTGCTTCTGTTTTTAACTGCTTACGGTCCTCATATTCTAATGTTTCCGGATTCAATTCATAGATCGTACTGCCGTCTTTTCCTTTTTTCTTAAGGAAAAACCCTTGACCGCTTTTCGCACCTAACCAGCCATTTTCCTGCATTTTAAGCATGAACTTTGGTACATCAAATACATCTTTCTCATCGCCCTCTACTTGATCATACACATTTTTAGCTACGTGAATGAAGGTGTCTAAGCCAACCACATCGAGTGTGCGGAAGGTAGCACTTTTTGGACGGCCAATCATTGGTCCTGTAACAGAGTCGACCTCACCGATGCTATAACCACCCTTGAGCATTTCTCTTACCGTTACCAGTAATCCATAAGTCCCAATGCGATTAGCAATAAAGTTAGGTGTGTCCTTTGCTTCGACAACCCCTTTGCCAAGCACATCTTCCCCAAATGCTTTCATAAATGCCAATACGTCCGGATCCGTTTCTTCCCGCGGTGTAACCTCCAGCAATTTTAAATAGCGTGGTGGATTGAAAAAGTGTGTCCCCAGAAAATGCTTACGAAAGTCTTCGGAACAATCTGCAGCCATTGCTTCCACGGATATACCTGAAGTATTGGAACTAACAATGGACCCAGGTTTCCGGTATTTATCCACATTGGCAAATACTTGCTTCTTCACATCCAAGTTTTCAACAACAACTTCAATGATCCAGTCAACATCAGCTAATTTTTCCATGTCATCATCCATATTCCCTACTTCAATTAAATCCAGATTCTCTTTCGTTGTTAATGGTGACGGCTTTTGTTTTATAAGCGCTTTTTTGCTTTGTGCTGCCACTCGATTTCTCACCTGAGAATCTTCTAATGTAAAACCTTTTTGTGCTTCTGCCTTAGTCAATCCCCTTGGTACAACGTCAAGCATAATCGTTGGTATCCCCACATTAGCTAAGTGAGCGGCAATGCCGGAACCCATCACACCAGAACCGAGTACTGCAGCACGCTTGATTGATTGCTTCATTTTTTATCCCCCAATCTCCATTTGAATGAATGATCATTCATTTTAACTGAAAAAATAAAAGATAGTTACCTATCCATCTATTTTCTAGTATAAAGCAATATCAGATACTTCGCAATAAATATAATGCAATTCCTGAAAATAATGTAAGCGATCGCAATCGTGTTCACGTTTCTGGAGGAAATTTATTTTTATTGTACGGAAATAAGACGAAACGTATGGTTACTATTTACAGATCGTAATCATTACGATATAATTCATTTTGTACTTTAAACAGAGAAACAAGGAGGATAACACCGCATGAAATTTTTCCAAGTGCTATATGTATCATATTTTTATTAGGGATGATTACCGTTAGTTGTTCGCAATCAAATCAAACTTCCGGTAAATCTGGAAAATCAAAGGAACCAAATGAGAATGTTTCGGATATATACACATCACTTTACCCAATCCAATATATAACGGAACGTATCGGTGGCGATACCGTATCCGTAAAAACTGTTTACCCACCGGGGGGCGGATGCTCATACATATGAGCCTACTTCAAAAGAAATGATCACCATTGCTAAAAGTGACGCATTCTTTTATTTAGGAGCTGGAATGGAGGCCTTTGCGGAAACCGCCGCGGAAACACTGGCAAATCAAGATGTTAAGCTTTTAGAGATTGGCGAAGATAAATCAATATTTTTAAAGGATGAACATGGAGAGAAGGAACATGAAGAAGAACATAACCATGATACAGATCAAGCAACTGAACACGAAGAGCATGAGCATCACCACGGAGACTATGATCCGCACATCTGGTTGGATCCACTCCGTTTAATCGACGTATCCGAAATTGTTAAAGAAGAACTTATTGCATTAAATCCAGATGCAGAATCAATGTACGAAGAAAACTTTGCAGGCTTAAAAGAAGATTTAACAGCATTAGATGAAGCATATAAAAATGTTCTAGACAAGAAAGAAAATAAACATATTCTTGTTTCCCATGCGGCATATGGCTATTGGGAAGATCGCTACGGTATAGAACAAATGTCTATCAATGGTTTATCATCATCTAATGAACCATCGCAAAAAGAATTAACGAATATTATCAATCAAACCAAGGAATATAATTTGAAGTACATTCTTTTTGAACAAAACATTTCCAACCGTGTATCTGAAATTATCCAAGATGAAGTTGGTGCAGAAGCGGCTGTCATTCATAATTTGGAAGTCTTAACAGAAGAGGATATTGAACAAAATGAAATTACCTTTCTCTCATGGAACATAACCTGGAAGTATTAGATAAAATAACCGAATAAAATCGGAACCCCTTCTACCTATCTAGTTAAAAGCCTGGCATTCTCAAACCTTTAATGGTGAATGCCTTAGGCCTAACATAGCTGTAGGAAGATTTTACCCCTTCCTACCCTATCTTCCAATAAACTGGATCTTCCTTTCAATATCTAAGAATTATCGAATCCATACTCTATCTGTTTACAACAAATTTTATTTTCACTATAATGAATCGTAATCGTTACTATTTACAAACAAGCATTCTTACCATATAATGAGGAAAGAAAAAAATTAAAGACTGGGGAATAAAAAAAGCGTTATGAAAATTTTAAAGGCTATCATCACCATTTTTACAGTATTACTTATTGCGTCTGGCTGTGCCCCATCTCAGGATGCTGCAACAGATAACAAACCAATTATTTATACCTCTATCTATCCGATCCAATACGCGGTGGAACGTATTGCTGATGATTTTGTTACCGCAAAGACGGTTTATCCGCCAGGTGTAGATGCGCATACCTATGAGCCAACTTCCAAAGAAATGACGAATATTGCTAAAGGGGATGCGTTCTTCTATCTAGGGGCAGGTATGGAAAGCTTCGCGGAAAGTGCCGCAGACGCTCTTGCCACGCAGGATACGAAATTAGTTGCGTTAGGAGAAAACGAATCACTTTTCCATACTGAAACAGACCATATTGAGGCGGATCACGAAGACGACGGTCATCAGCACGGAGATCACGATCCACATATTTGGTTAGACCCTATTCGGATGATAGACATGGCTGAAATGATTAAAGACGATTTAGTCGAACTTTATCCGGAACAAAAAGAGGATTTCAATCAAAATTTCGAAGCATTAAAAGCAGACTTAATAGATTTAAATACGCAATACGAGACCGTTTTACAAAACAAGAAAGATAAAGAAATACTTGTTTCTCATGCTGCTTTCGGCTACTGGGAAGAGCGATACGGCGTTACGCAAATAGCTATTAATGGATTGTCATCCAGCAGTGAGCCTTCGCAAAAGGAATTAACAAAGATTGTTGATCAAGCGAAGGAACATAAATTGAAGTATATTATTTTCGAACAGAATGTGTCCAACCATGTTTCTGAAATTATTCAAGATCATATTGGCGCAAAACCTCTGACGATCCATAATCTTTCGGTCTTAACAGAAGAAGATATCGAAAATGATGCGGATTATATCTCTTTAATGCATTACAATTTGGATATACTTGATAAAGCAACAAATTAATGAAAGGAGTACAAACATGAGCGAAGCTGTTGTTACGATGAATAATATAAGTTATGCCTATGAACATAAAAAAGTATTAGACCATGTCAATTTTGAAATTCCTCGTGGTGCTTTTATGGGACTAGTTGGGCCAAACGGTGGTGGCAAAACAACCTTAATCAAGCTCATACTTGGGTTGATAAAACCGGATGAGGGAGACATTCAATTGCTTCATGAACCGATTAATAAATTTAATCAATGGAATAAAATCGGATTTGTTTCGCAAAAGGCAAATAGCTTTAACAGGGGATTCCCCGCAACCGTTTATGAAGTTGTTTCCATGGGACTAACCGCTAAAGTAGGTTATTTAAGATTTTTTAACAAAACTCATAAAGCTAAAATAAGACAAGCAATTGATCAAGTAGGAATGCTTGATTATGTGAATGAAAATATTGGTAATCTTTCTGGTGGGCAGCAACAACGGATTTTCATCGCACGCGCACTTGTAAATGATCCGGAATTACTTATATTAGACGAGCCTACAGTGGGGGTTGACTTTGAAAATGTAAAACGATTTTATGAGCTTCTACATCAATTAAATGAGCAACGTAATATTACATTATTGCTCGTTACGCATGATACGGGAACAATGACTGAACACGCAACAGATATTGTTTGTTTAAATAAACAACTCCACTTCCATGGAGATCCGAAAGCATATGCGGCACTTTCGGAGAAAGACTTCTCAAAGTTTTACGGCCATCCCGTAAACCTAGTTATACACGATCATTAATGTTGGAGGAACAATTATGCTAGCAGACTTTTTTGAATACGACTTTTTACGTCATACATTTTTAACCGGTATATTGATCGGTTTAATCGCACCATTACTTGGAACATTTATTGTTGTAAGACGGCTTTCCTTGATTGCTGATGCACTATCACATGTCACGCTAGCAGGTATTGCGTTTGGATTGTTCCTGGATAAGAAATTCGCAATCGCATGGATTACACCATTTTACGGTGGGATGATCTTCTCTGTCATTGGGTCTATCTTAATAGAAAAATTGCGCGGGGTTTATAAAGCCTTTCAAGAGTTGGCAATACCAATCATCCTATCTGGTGGAGTAGGACTCAGTGTTATATTTATTTCATTAGCAGATGGCTTCAATACGGATTTATTTAATTACCTGTTTGGTTCTGTTTCAGCTGTTAGTCGAAATGATTTTTTTACTATTTTAGGTATTTCCATCTTTATCCTGATTGTCATCGGATTGTTTTATAAAGAACTTTTTACGCTTTCCTTTGACGAAGAACATGCAACCATTTCAGGCATTCATGCGAAACGAATTCATCTGCTCTTTATCATTTTAACAGCACTCGTAATTGCTGCATCGATTCGAATTGTCGGGGTATTACTTGTTTCTGCACTAATGACATTACCTGTTGCAGCAAGCATGCAGTTGGCAAAAGGATTTAAACAAATGATGTTTTTATCGGTAGCATTTGGTGAACTCGCGGTTATTGGCGGATTAATATCAGGCTATTACTTGAGCATCCCACCAGGAGGTACTATCGTGATGATCTCTATTCTTATTTTGCTGCTATCAATTGGTTATAAACGACTAAGTGTTACTTCGAAAAAAAGGAGGACTGCTCATGAACACGCATGAAGCAATACAAATTTTGAAAGAAAAAGGTTATAAAATGACCGGCAAACGAAAAGACATACTCAACTTTTTTGAAGCATCGGATGGATATCGGACAGCAAAGGATTTAATTGAGCATATGGAAATAAGTTATAAAAACATTAGCTTTGATACCATCTACCGCAACCTGCATTTATATTACGAAATGGGTATCCTGGAAAAAACTGTATTAAACGGCGAAAAGCAATTTCGCATTAGTTGCGCTCAACACCACCACCATCATTTTATTTGCAACCATTGCGGAAGAACGAAAGAAATCGATGTTTGCCCGATGGACGAGGTAGCAAATACACTTTCTAATTATGCGATCGAGGGACATAAATTTGAGATTTACGGTTTATGCCCGCTATGTCAAAGCGCATAACTATGAAATTATATCTTGCTATTGGTGTTGGCGGTATGATTGGAGCAACGGCCCGGTACGGTATATCCTTGCTATTCGTACCGGACATTACATTCCCTTATGCTACACTAATTGTAAACCTGATTGGATGCTTTTTGTTAAGCTTTCTTTTTAACCAACCCGCCATCAAACGAAAATTATCACCACAGCTGTTTGCAGCAATCGGAACTGGTATGATCGGTGCATTTACTACTTTCTCTACTTTTGCAATTGAGATCGAGAACTTGTGGCATGCCAATGGCTTCACCGCAGTCAGCTACATACTCATCAGTATTTGTGGTGGATTATTTTGCTGTTTTGGTGGCTATAAACTGGCATCAAAGAATAGAAATCAGGTGACATCATGAGTATTTTGCTCGTAGCAATTGGTGGATTTCTTGGAAGTATTACCCGTTTTCACATTGCTTCATTGGCAAACAAACGGCTTATCGGCACATGGATTGCTAACATTACAGGATCTATTCTCCTCGCATGGCTGCTTCGATTTCATATAACAGGATCTATTTCAGATTGGATTTGGCTCTTTGCCGGGATTGGATTCTGTGGTTCTTATACAACCTTTTCTACATTTGGAAATGAAACATTAAATCTGATTATAGATGGCCAATATCGAGCCGCTGTAAGTTATGTTAGCAGTTCTCTTGTTGTATCCCTCCTATTCGTTTTTATTATTTTGCAGGTTTGAATAAGATAAAAGGGCTTGAGATGATGGACTCAAGCCCTTTTATCTTATTTACCCAAATACTTCCTGAAGTACTTTGGATTCGTCATGATCGAGCATGTTCTTCTGAATGACATCATTGACAGGTTTATTCATTTCCTCTTTTAATTGAATGGCTGGATCCGCTTCACCTACAACAATTATTTTCTCCCAGTTATGGTCTTTCGCACGCTTATCTATTTTTGGTGCAATCTTTTTATACCAGCGATGTTTATTTTCCTGATAGCGGGCTTCAAATTTATCCTGTTGATAATTGGAGGCACCTGGTGCTCCTGTTGTTGCGCTTCCCTTCCGAGGTCCCTTTTTTTGTCGCCAGTTATCTGTATTTAAATCTAATTCAAAGGAGGTTGTATCTTCAACCCGATTAAGATCCGACTCTATTACTTTAATTTCATTTTGTTGGACAAGAATAATACCAGCTTTCGGATAATGTTCCTTTAAGTTCCTCAGTTGATCCAACTCAGGTGTTTCCTGCCATGTAAAGCTAGTTTCTACTCGCATTTGAATACGATCAGCAAACCAGATTTCTTCATCTGCAGTCGCAAACACAATTATTGATCTCAGTAAATCTGGCTCATGTCCATACACAAACTTTTCTACCTTTCGTTTGACCAATTGAAAATTCTTCAATTCTTCTTTATTATCATCTTCCTGTAAATAGCTTTCAAAATTTCGCATACCATTTTTAAAGTTTATCTTCCACTTTCCCCCTTGCTGATCAGGATCGGATGGATCCGTGTTTAAGTACATCGTAAATATTTTATTAGCGCCTTCCCTTCGAACATGCTCTAAATGCTTTAATTGGTTATTTAAGTCCATATTTCGTCAGCACTCCTTTAAATGAAATATCCTTCTCGTTTATAGTATTTGTTTATCCTTTATTCAATCCTGATAAACCTCTAGTTTGAAAGTTGTTTTTAGAAGGGAATTGCTTTCCACAAGACCATAGGCGCAAGCAACATATATGTTGCTTGCGCCTATGGTTGGCTGTTACTGCCTAAAGAAGCGGTTTAACCGAACATTACTAGGAGATAAAACATGTCCTTTCTGTAACTTTAAAATACACACTGCTATCGAATCCAAAAGAATCCAAATTTCTCTGACATAACCGGGTTTTTAAGTATATTCTCTAGTTGCAAAAAAAGACAAACACCTTAGCGTCTGTCTTCATTCAAATTACTGCTTTACAATTTTCACTTTTTTGATCTGATAGCCATCGATTTCCTCAACGATGAATTGATAGCCCCCATATTCAATCATTGTTCCTTTTGTTGCATCTATATTTTTCATAAATATCCAACCACCAATAGTATCCACTTCTTCATCTTCGAGATGCGTGCCCAGTAGTTCATTAATTTCCTCGAAATGTAATTTCCCTGCTACAATGGTTGTACTATTATTCAGTTTTTCAACCAGTGGCATTTCATTCACATCAAACTCGTCCCGTATTTCCCCAACAATTTCCTCCAAAATATCTTCGACTGTTACAAGTCCTGCAGTGCCACCATATTCATCATTCACAATCGCCATATGGATGCGTTCCTTTTGCATTTTAAGTAACAGTTGTTTAATCGGAGTTGCTTCAGAAACATGGATAATTGGGCGAATATATTTATCAATGGATACTGGTTTCTCTTCATCGAAATGACCAGTAAACACTTCTTTTAAATTGACTAAACCAACAATGTTATCCTTATCTTTATCCGCAACAGGATATCTGGTGAACTGCCCATCATATATCACTTTAATATTTGCTTCAAAGCTATCTTCTTTAAAAAAACAAACCATTTCTGTACGTGGAACCATAATTTCCTTTGCCAATCTTTCATCAAACTCAAATATATTATTTACATAGGTCATTTCTGCTTTATTAATCTCTCCACTCTTGTAACTTTGTGAAAGAATAAGTCGCAATTCTTCTTCAGAATGGGCAACTTCATGCTCCTGAACTGGCTTATATCCAAATAAACGAATAAACAGCCGTGCAGATCCGTTGAGCAACCATATAAATGGATACATGACCTTATAAAAGCCAATCAAGGGCTTTGCCAACATTAGAAGTATAGCTTCTGCCTTTTGTATCGCAATGGTCTTCGGTGCCAGTTCTCCAATTACGACATGTAGAAATGTAATAATGAAAAAGGCTATTGCGAAGGACAAGATTTTAGTCACAGCTGCATTTAATGATAGGTATTCAAAAACCGGGGTTAGCAATGCTTCAATTGCTGGTTCACCAAGCCAACCTAAACCTAGCGAGGTAACTGTGATCCCCAACTGACAGGCCGATAAATAAGCATCTAGATTATCGACAAGCTTTTTTGCATTTATCGCTTTTTTATTTCCATCCGCAACTAATTGATTAATACGGGTCATACGTACCTTTACGATCGCAAATTCCGTTGCTACAAAGAATGCTGTAAGCAAAATCAATATTGCGACCAAAAATAATTGAATAACAATCTCCAATTGAGATCCTTGTGCCATTTGACACAAGGATTTCACCTCCTGATTTTTTCAAAACAATTCTGTGTGATTAGTTTACACCAATATTTAACAGTTAATTCTATTATAAACTAAAAAGAATCCAACGGGTATATTTTTTTGCCCTTTTCACTAATTTTATCGCGATTTGGCGAGAAGTGAAACTCCACTGAGGGGGGTCACTTTCTTAAAGTTGCAACTATAAGAATTAAGTTGATCCTTAAACGGTACCCAGCAGACAATGGAGCAGTCTATAATGCATCCCATCCGTGTCTGCTAAGGCATTCATAACGGATCCATTCATCGTTGTGATAAAGTGAACTAATATTCTATAGACTATTTCAATGTTAATTAAACTATATTTTTCCCTAAACTCCACTTCGAATTCCTTACTAAAATCTGTCTTTAAATATGAGAAAATTTATGCTTGCTATCCGCGCAAAAAAAGCCATCCATAGGACGGCTTTTTATCGTATATGTTATTAATTTACACGACGCACATTACCTTTAAAAGCATCTTTCCAATATCCGCTTGACATATTTGCGACTGCAACACCTGTCGAACTTTGTGCCCCAAGGAAGCTGCCACCACCAAGATAGATACCTACATGACCATTTTTTCTACCTTCCGTGTCGAAGAATACAAGGTCACCTACTTGCATATTGCTGGATGATACTTTAGATCCTACACCAACTAATGCAGCTGTTGAAGATGGAATGGAATAGCCAGCCTGTCCAAATGCCCATGATACAAATCCGGAACAATCAAAGCCTGAAGGACCCTTGCCGCCCCAAACATATGGCGTTCCCGATTGCGTTTGACCGGCACTGATTGCTGAACTTACACCACTGCCGCCACTGTTACTAGTCTTTTCGCTTTTGTTGTTATTACTATTGTTATTGCTCTTATTTTTCTCTTTGTTATTGTTGGATGTTACAGTTGCAGCCGAAGCTGTGTTTTTCTCTTTGGTTACTTTCTTGCTCTTTTCATGTTTCACTTGAGTAACATTATCGTTACGATTTGAACTTGTTTTCTCTGAGTTTGATGACGAATCCGGTTCAGGCGATTCAACTGCCTCTGATTCAGTAGTTGTTTCAGCTTCTGCTGATTCAGCAGTTGTTTCAGCAGCAACAACTGTTTCAGGTGCAGGTCGTTTTGCTATTTCAAGGTTTTGTCTAACTTCTCTTTCGAGTGATGCTAGACTGCTATCTTTAATCTCTAAATCTTCTTTTAAAGCCGTTAAGTCATTTTCTTTCGCTTTTAATTTATCCTTCTTTGTTTCGCTTTCTTTCTTTTGATCTTCAATCGTAGCGATCATACCTTCTAAATCCAATTTCATTTCATTCAATTCATCCAGCTTTGCTATTACTTCGTCCTGTTTTTCTTCAACCGCTGCTTTATCTTTCTCTTGTTTTTCCATTAAAGCGGTATCCGAGTCAGCTATTTTATTTACAGCTGAAACACGACTAATAAAGTCACCAAAGCTTTTCGAACCAAACACCACTTCCAAATAGCTAATGTTTCCGCCGCTTTTCTGATAAGAAACAATTCGTTCTTTTAAAATTCCATAACGTTTTTCGATTGCATCTTCTAATTTTTCTACTTCATCTTCTAATGCATCTACTTTATCTTTTGTCTTTGAAATGTCTTTTTTAGTAGCCGACATTTTGTCTTCATTTTGTTTTAATGCAGACTTCACACGATCAATTTCAGTATTCAGTTCATCTAAGTCTATTAAAACATCGGCAATTTTCCCCTCTGCCTCTGATAGATTTGCTTTGATTGAAGACCGATCGTCTTTTATTTGTGATTGCTTATTTTGCAAATCTGGGACAGATTCAGCATGTACTGCGCCTCCAAAAGTTACACTTCCTAATCCAACCACTGCGGCGGCAGTCATTGTAATAAACGTTTTTTTCAATTTCAATTCCCCGTTTCCCCCAAATTTCACACTTGCAAAAGAATTCTTTGTATGTAGGTTTTCCATCGATTATTATGTATTTCTAATTGCCAATAGTGTGATGGCTATGTAATTAAATATTAATATATTTGATTCAACAATTCGTAGTATAGCACCAAATAATTTCATGCATGTTATAGTTATGTTACAATTATGTTTCAAAAGTGACTTTATACCTGTTTTTTCATTAAAAAACGTGCCCATTCTTAAACAAATGGGCACGTTTTGTCTTTATTTCAGTTATCTTGTAAACTGTTGTTCTTCCGTCGAACCCTTCAAGGCGCCAGTTGATGACGTTCCACCAGATATCACCTGTGCTACTTCATCAAAGTAACCGGTGCCAACTTCACGCTGGTGACGGGTTGCACTGTAACCATGTTTTTCACTTGCGAATTCTGCTTGTTGTAATTCAGAATAAGCTGCCATCCCTTCGTTTTTGTATTTCCTTGCTAGATCAAACATACTATGGTTTAATGCGTGGAAACCTGCCAATGTAACAAATTGAAACTTATAGCCCATTTCCCCCAGTTCTTTTTGAAAACGAGCAATTTCTGCATCAGATAATTTACTTTTCCAATTAAATGATGGTGAACAATTATACGCCAATAATTTATTTGGGTATTTTTCATGGATAGCAGCTGCAAATTGTTTCGCCTCTGATATATTTGGTTCTGATGTTTCACACCAGATAAGATCCGCGTAAGGGGCATATGCCAATCCACGGGAAATTGCCTGATCAATTCCTGCTTTCGTTCTAAAAAATCCCTCCACAGTCCGTTCCCCAGTAATAAACGGTGCATCATACTCATCGACGTCATTTGTGATAAGGTCAGCTGCGTTGGCATCTGTCCGCGCAACAATGATTGTTGATGTTCCCATTACATCAGCAGCAAATCGTGCTGATATTAAATTCCGAATCGCGTTCTGTGTAGGGATTAACACTTTTCCACCTAGGTGACCACATTTTTTCTCAGATGCTAACTGATCCTCAAAATGTACACCAGATGCGCCAGCCTCGATCATTGATTTCATTAATTCGAATACGTTGAGTTGACCACCGAATCCAGCTTCAGCATCGGCAACGATTGGTGCAAACCAGTCTGTCTCTTCATTATCTTCCAGGTAATGAATTTGATCTGCACGTTGTAAAGCCTGATTGATCCGTTTTACAACAGTAGGAACACTGTCTACCGGGTATAAGCTTTGATCTGGATACATTTGTCCTGCCGAGTTTGCATCCGCTGCCACTTGCCACCCACTCAGATAAATTGCCTGTAAACCTGCTTTAACTTGCTGAACTGCCTGATTACCAGTTAGTGCCCCTAACGCATTCACATAATCTTCACTGTGTATTAAATCCCACAGTTTTTTAGCACCCTTTTTAGCTAATGTATGTTCAATATCTAATGATCCTCTCAATCTAATAACATCTTCTGCAGTATAAGGGCGTTCAGTACCTATCCAGCGTAATTCCTTATCCCATTCCTTTTGTAATTGTTCAATGCGTTTTTGTTTCATTACGCAATTCCCCCTTCTATTATTTTTTGATAAGCAGGTATCGTTAAAAATGCTGCGAAATGATCCTGTTTAATTAATGAAGTAAATAATTCCGTCGCTTCTCGAAAACCCCCATTTTCAAATAAAACATTTCCTAACTTAGTCTTAATTTTCTCTAACTCTTCTACGGTCATGGTATCTACCATTTCAAAAGTTACTTTCCTGCCGTCATCCAGCAAACCTTTTGGATGACGTATCCATTGCCAAACTTGTGCCCGCGAGATTTCGGCAGTCGCAGCATCTTCCATTAAGTTGTTTATTGGAACAGCACCTCTCCCTTTCAGCCACGCAGCAACATATTGAATCCCTACATTAATATTGGTGCGTAGCCCTTGCTCTGTTATCTTTCCTTCAGGTATTTCCAACAAATCTGCCTGCGTTACATGAACATCTTCACGTTTATTAAATATTTGATTTGGTGTTGGCATCTGTTCATCAAATATATCCTTCACGAGTTGTACCATACCTGGATGTGCTACCCATGTGCCATCGTGTCCGTTGTTCACTTCTCGCTCCTTATCAGCACGAACTTTACGAAAAGCAGCCTCATTTGCTTCATTATCATTTTTCACAGGAATCTGTGCTGCCATTCCACCGATTGCAGGAGCATTCCGTTTATGACAGGTCTGGATAGCCAATTGTGTATAGGCTTGCATAAACGGTACTTCCATTGTCACTGCGGAACGATCTGGTAAAATGACACCTGGATCTTGTTGAAACTTTTTGATATAGCTAAAAATATAATCCCATCGCCCACAATTTAATCCCGCCGAATGATCACGCAATTCATATAAGATTTCATCCATCTCAAATGCTGCTGTAATCGTTTCAATTAATACTGTCGCCTTAATTGAACCTTTTGGAATATCCAACTCTTCCTGTGCAAAAACAAATACATCATTCCAAAGTCTTGCTTCCAGATGATTCTCCAGTTTTGGTAAATAAAAGTATGGACCTGTTCCATTTTTTAAAAGTTCTTTTGCGTTGTGAAAAAAATAAAGGCCAAAATCTACTAAGCTGGCAGAAAGTGCATTGCTGTTGATTGTAAGATTACTTTCCTCCAAGTGCCATCCTCTTGGTCTTACTATTAATACAGCTGTTTCATCATGAAGTTTATATTGTTTTCCATTCTCTGCTTGGAAGTCAATTTGTCTGCGTATCGCATCCTTCAGGTTAATTTGCCCATTCATTACATTTTCCCATGTTGGCGAGGTTGCATCTTCAAAATCTGCCATAAAACCCTTTGCACCTGAATTAAGTGCATTGATAACCATCTTCCTATCAATCGGACCAGTGATCTCTACTCTGCGATCCTGTAAATCATCCGGTAAAGAAGCAATTGTCCATTCTTGGTCACGGATATCCTTTGTTTCTGATGGAAAGTCAGGTTTCTTACCATTATTCAAATTTGTTTGTACAAGTTCTCTAATTGTTAATAAATATTGCCGACGCTCATCAAAACGCTGGTGAAGTTT
Source organism: Virgibacillus halotolerans (assembly GCF_016908515.1). Lineage (GTDB taxonomy): Bacteria > Bacillota > Bacilli > Bacillales > Amphibacillaceae > Virgibacillus_M > Virgibacillus_M halotolerans. Next base: position 131,270 of record NZ_JAFBEA010000006.1, on the reverse strand, counting down.
CTGCAAAAATGCCAAAGCTTCAGGCGTTAATACGTCTTCAAACGATTGCTCGGGATTCACCCGCAATTCCTTACTTTTCATTAACATAGAAATACGCCTCCTACTGTTATGTTACAATGTAATTTAAACTAATTTGTTATATAACAATAATGATAAAAAAATTTACTCCGATTTTTTGGATAGACAGTAATCACATTCTTGAATATAACCTTTCGCTTCGATACGTTTTCCACATTCCGGGCACGTGATCGCTTCATTGGTTTTTGTCATGTGTTACACCTCCTCTTATATAACAGTACGTTTAATTATCTTGTTGTTATAATACAGTCTATATACTTTTTTAAAAAATGCAACCCCTTTTTTAAAATTATTTAAAACTTTTTTGGTGTATCTGCAAATAATTCAGTCATATCAAAGTGTACAAAAAAATAGGGACAGTCCCCCACCACACTAAAGTGTTAAAGCTCTAATGTGATGGGGGACTGTCCCTAAATATTCATTTCACTAAGTCGTGTTTAAATGCGTAAATAACTGCTTGTGTTCGGTCTTGTACTTCCAGCTTGCCAAGTATATTGCTTACATGTACTTTCACTGTTTTCAGTGCGATAAATAATTCATCCGCAATTTCCTGATTTGTTTTCCCTTGGGCAATGAGCAACAGTATTTCCTTTTCCCGTTCCGTTAATTGATCATGTAGGTTTTCTATTGGTTTTTCTCGCATTCGATCCATAATCTTCCCGGTTACTTCAGGTTCTAAAATCGATCTTCCTTCATGGGTGGAACGGATTGCCTTCGCAATTTCATTTGCCTTTGACGTCTTCAACATATAACTCGTTGCGCCAGCTTCAAGTGCTGGATATACTTTTTCGTCATCAAGGAAACTGGTTACAATAATAATTTTTGCATCTGGCCATTGTTCTATTATTTTCCCTGTTGCCTCAATTCCGTCCATTTCTTTCATCACCAAATCCATTAATATAATATCGGGCTTTAATTCCAACGCCAGCTTCACAGCAGGACCTCCATCATCCGCTTCTGCAATGACATTAATATCTGGTTGAGCTGATAAATAGGCAGAAACACCAATGCGAACCATTTCGTGATCATCCGCAAATAGCACACTAATCATGGTTTTCACCCTCTTTCCGTAAAATAGGTACCTTCACTTCTAACCTTGTCCCCTCATTAGGTAAACTGATTACCTTTAACGTCCCACCTATTTCATAAGCACGTTCACGCATATTTTCAACGCCATACGAACTTGTCTTTATTTTATTGATATCAAAACCGATACCATCATCTGCTACTCGTAAAATAACTGTGTCATCCCGTTCAATCAACATGACATACAAACTTGTTGCTTTTGCATGCCGAAGTATATTGGAAACAGATTCCTGCAAGATACGAAACAATTGATCCTCTATCCCCTTATCAACTGTAAATGCTTCTACCTTCCAATCAATTTGCATCGGTACCTTTTGAATAAGCTCAAGCAATAATTCCTCTACACCTGCCTGTAGATTTTTCCCCTTCAATGCGACTGGGCGCAAATGAAGTAATAATGCACGCATCTCCGACTGTGATTGATGGATCGCTTTTTCAATCATATGCAGTTGTTTCCTGATCCCGTCATCTTTTGGCGGATTTGTCTCATTGATTGCTGACATCATCATCGAGGCCGCAAACAATTGCTGACTGACGGAATCGTGTAGTTCCCGTGCCAGCCGATTTCTTTCCTGAACAACGACTTCCTGCAGGCTCTTTTCACGTTCCACAGCTCTTTCTGTGGCAATTCGCTGTGCCATTTCCGTTTGACTATTAATTTTTTCCTGCACCTGCTCAAGATAATGTTGAATTTTATCTAATTCAGCGTATGGCTCTTGATCAAATGTCATTTTCTGTCCTTTAGCTAATTCATCGAGCTGCCGCTCAATCCGGCGCACGCGTTGTTGCCAATACCAGGCGGAAACAGTACCAATAATAATTCCAGATACGATTGGAATAATAAGAACCATTGCCAGATAAGAAATTTCTCCAACCTTATGATCTAAAATAAGGGACCAATCTTCTAGAAATGCCACTAAAGTAATCCCCGTAATAATAATAGACAGAATGAAACTGAACAATATCGCTGTGAATACATGGCGTAAGATCGTATTCATATCCGCTTCACCTCGATATCTCCGGAAAACAAAGCGGTAACAATCTTGATGCGGGGTAATGTTGTATCATCGTAATGTTTCGTCTGATAGGAAATCGATTGATTCATTAGTTTCGTATCATGCTTACCAAGCAAATGGGCCCGGCCAAAAATGGAGCTATGATGAATACTGACTTCTACTTCATATGGGACATAAATTTCAATATTTCCCACAATATGCCGAATAGAAATTACAGCAGTATCACGAGGAAGGACTGTATTACTTAAATCAATCACACGATCACCAAATCCACCATGTATATTAACATCCCGCCATTGATAAGCTGCATCCGCTGTGGACTGATCCCCGAAAATTTGATGTTTAAATAATGACTCAACAGCAATGACAGAATCCGGCATCCTTTCCTCGTTTACGGAAAGATTTGGTTTAATATACACGGCTTCCTTTTTCGATTTGGAATAATCGATAATAAATAAGACGATAATCGCCACCAGTAAAAAACGAACAGCGAACATATTTAAAACAGCAAAAATTAATCCAATAACACCAATCCAAAAAACGATTTTCCCCCATAATTGATCAAACATTTTCTTACCAACGTAAATCAGGCATCCACAAAATAAAGCGGAAATGATCATTCCACCATGAAAAAAGGCTATTTCAATAATAAAGAGGATCACACCAATGATCAATATCCAATTTAATCTGTCTGTTGTTAGTCGTTGAAACATGGTTGTGACCCCCTTTTTGCTTGTATGTAGAAAGGCGCAGTAATCTGCGCCTGCTTATTATATCATTTTTTATTTAAACTTACCTGTTACACTTAACTTGCTCAACTTTCGCTTTCCTGCATTTCCTTTTCGAGATTGGCAATTTTACTATCAAATGTACTTCTGTAATAAGAGCTATTCACTTTATACTCAAGTCCCTCAATATATTGCTCCATTTCTGCAAAGCGGGAAAAAGGCTTGTCCGCAGATTCTGTAACGACCCGGTTGATTTGCTGGTTTGCATTGGCGACATTTTCTCTCCCCATCAATTCCATCCGGCGCAAGTGCATGTCCTTGAGTTTATGTTTCATTTCTTCATATTTTCGTTCTAAATTTTCCAGTTGCTGTACCGCTTCTTCACGTGATGCTTTCATGCGATCTGCTCTCATTTGATACTCTTCATGTTCCTTCAAAGCAAATTCATGCATTTGTTCTTCGCCCGCTTTTTCAGCAATTTTAGCTTGTCTTAATCGTTTTTCCGCCAAGTCCTGCGCTTTATGATATTCTCTCGTAAATTCATCTTTTAATTTATATTGACGATCAACCAGTTTTCTTACTTTTTCCTTTTCCTGCTCGCTTTGGCGTAAGTACTGATTTAAAGCAGTCATTGGATTTTTCTGTTCCTTTTTATCCATCATAGTATGGAGATCTGCTGAAACGGAATCTTTGATTCGTGTAAATATATTTGACATCATTTTTAGCTCCTTTTTATATTAATGATTTAATTCTGCCCATTCCCGTTCGAAATTAGTAAATGGATCATCGCCTTTGATAACATGTACAACTGGATCATTGTCATCATTCTTCCAGCTTTTAAAGATTACATAAAGCGCGTATGCTGCAGCAAGTCCGAGCACTGCATAAATGTTGGATAGGACGATTCCAATAAGAAGTAAGCCAACGATTACCCAGCCAATCTTTCCTGCTGTAGATTCACTCTTTACAAACCGTTTAAAGACAATATACAAAAGCCAGACCCCTAAACCCAGTAAAACCATTGGTCCGAGGTTAGCCAATAATACAATCAAAGCAATCAATCCACCAACAAATAACATAAATTTCTTCATTATCCCGCCTCCTTTCTTGATCTTAAGTTCATTTTACTGCGAATAAGGAATTCTAGTAATGAGCCTAAGCCATATTTTTAACTAGGTCTAAGGGCGTATGGGGTCAGTCCCCCACTACGCTACCAAGTTAAAGCGTTAGCGCGATGGGGGACTGACCCTAATGAGATGAAGGGACTGAATATAAAAGATTTTGTTGGGGCTGTTTTACATTGGCCAGACGTGATCGAGGTGTGGAAGATGAGGAATACGTAGAAGATTATATTGACTTAAGGAAAGGGATGTTTGAATACATCCCTTTTAGTCGTGGGCCTTTTTTCTAATAAATAGAATGATGAATAGAATGATACCTGCGCTAAGCATCATATAAACTGCGGTTGAATAAACATCCATAAAACGAAGAATATCTCCCCATGATGCCCCTAAAATAACACCAGACATAATTAAAAAGATATTCCATATGACTGTGCCGATGATTGTAAAAAGCAGGAAAAGCCAAAAACGCATCTTCGACATCCCCGCTGGAATAGAGATCAAGCTGCGTACAATTGGGATCATTCGGCAAAACAGAACGGTCCAATACCCATAGCGGTCAAACCAAGCATCGGCTTTATAAATGTCATGCTTTTTCAAGCGAAGCAAGTGGCCCCATCTATCCACAACTTTTTCCAAACGATGAACATCAACTAGCATACCAATTCCATAAAGCATAATTGCTCCAATTACTGAACCGGTAGTCGCCACAACTGTAACCCCAAAAATTGTTAAGTTGGTATATGTTGTAAGGAATCCTGCAAACGGAAGAACAATTTCAGAGGGAATAGGAGGAAATAAGTTTTCTAGTGTCATCATCAAAAAGATCCCTACATAACCGAACTGCTCCATCATATCTGTTATCCAATTTTGCATTGTATACCCCCAGTAAGTTAGAAATGAGTTTGTCCTTTCTAAAGTATAGTCTGCAATTGGCTCATTTATGAGTGTAAAAAAACAGGATTTCTATCAACAGAAATCCTGTTTTTTCTATTTTTCCAAACCAAATTCTTTTGCAAGTAACTGATAGGATTTTCTTCTTGCTTCATAACTGTGGGTAATCGTTACAATCATCAGTTCGTCCGCTTGATATGCCGCCTGAAGCTCCTCCAGTTGTTGCTTACAATCTGCAGGATTGCCAATGATTGTTTGTTTCCTCATGGATTTCATTTGTTCCCGCTCTTCATCTGTAAACGAGTATGCCTTCGCTTCATCTATAGTTGGGACACCCTTTGCTTCCTCTTTTGCTTGTTGCACGTTCCAGAGCTGACCACTAAGTGCCAATTGTTCTGCTTCCGCTGTTGTCTCTGCGCATATAACAGACGCCGCAATCAATACTTTTGGATTTTCACCAGCATAGCTATTGCGGTATTTTTCCACAATTGACGGTCCGTCATTTGATGTCATAAAATGACCAAATGCATAGGATACTCCTTTTTCAGCAGCCAAAATCGCGCTTTTTTCACTTGTCCCTAATAACCAAAGATCCGGTAAGACGGCAGGAACAGGAGATGGAGCAATTTTGGCATACATATGATCTTTAGGAAAATCACCATTTAAAAACGTTTGCAGCTCCGTCAATTTATCAGGCATTTTTCGGACATTTTCCAAAAAGTTGTCCGACAGTGCCATCGTAACTTCAGCAGATCCTCCTGGAGCACGGCCGATCCCCAAGTCAACTCGATTCGGAAAAAGACTTGCCAGTATATTATATCGTTCGGCAATATTAAAGGCTTTATAGTGCGGCAGTAACACAGCACCCGACCCGATGCGAATGTTTTTCGTTTGTTGACCAATCATGGCCAGCATCATATCTGGTGCAGGACTTGCTAAACCAGGCATATCGTGATGTTCTGCAGCCCAGTAACGCGTATATCCTAACGCATCTGCTAGTTTTGCAAGTTCTATCGAAGCGTTTAATGCTGCTTGTGCTGTTTTACCAGCGGAGATTGGTGATTGATCCAATATGCTAAGTTTCATATAAACACCTCATTTTCAAATAGAAGCATCCTGTTTCAAATATTGAAACAGCACGCTTCTTTATTGAATCATTTATTACGATCTAGATGGATACCATATCAGATAATACATAGTGATACAGCAATTGTTCTGTATAATTTAATGATGTTTCATGGGTTCTTTCATAGGCATGTGAAGAATCAATGCCTGGTCCAATCAATCCGTGTACAATATCATGGCCTGCGCGAATAGCGGCAGATGCATCTGATCCATAAAAAGGATAAATATCGAGTTGATAACCAATTTGATTTGATTCTGCCAGCGCGACAAGATTTTTACGCAATCCATAATGATACGGACCACTGGAATCCTTTACGCAAATAGAGACAGTGTATTCATCTGTTGATTGCCCATCACCCATTGCGCCCATATCAACCGCCAAATATTCAACCGTTTCTGGTGAAATATTGGAATTTCCACCATAACCAATTTCTTCATTATTGGAAATAAGAAAATGAGTCGTATATGGTAGCGTAATGTTCTCCTGTTTCAATCGTTTAATCAGCTGTAGTAAAATCCCAACACTCGCTTTGTCGTCCAGATGACGGGATTTAATAAAGCCATTTGCTGTTAATTGGACACGCGGATCGAATGATACAAAATCGCCTACCTCAATGCCCAACGCACGAATATCCGCTGCATTTTCAACCTTTGCATCAATTCGAACTTCCATATTTTCCTGGTTTCGTTTTGCTTCCCCAGCATCCTTATACACATGGACCGAAGTTTGACGCATCAAAATAGTTCCTGTAAATATTTCGCCACTGGAAGTTTCGATTTCACAATACTCTCCTTCCATTGCGTTATATTTAAATCCACCAATTAAATCGAGACGCAGTCGCCCGTTATCTTTTACTTCCTTAACCATTGCACCAAGCGTATCCACATGAGCGGTCAACATCCGATGTGCTTCATTATTTTTTCCGGGTAGTGTAGCGATTAAACCACCTTTACGATTACGCTTTGTTTCCACATCTAAATCGCGTAACCGTTCTTCTACAAATTGAATTACTTTCATCGTATTGCCTGAAGGACTTGGTATAGACACCAATTGCTTAATAAGTTCCTTGGTATCCGTTATATTCGGGTATGTACTCAAAGTAATTGCTCCTCTCGATTCATCTATCCTTATATTTTATCGTTTATGGCGCTGGATGAACAGCGAAAGACTTTATACCTGAACAAAAAAGGAAAAGCATAATGATGGGAAATGCTTTTCCAGGGGATGTCAATTATTCAAGTATTATCGTTATTCAGTCGATCCATCCAGTTACTTAATAATTGATGATAATGTGGCAGTTTGCTAAAAATTTCAATTGCCAATTCCTCATTATAAGTGTGTACAGTTAGGTTTCGATCATTCACCATGTGTAAACCAAGAATAGTTTCATCCTCGGAAAAAATTCCTACCTCACGAAAAGCGCGCATAACCCCTTTGGGTGAGCCAATATCCAAGCCCTCTACATCATATAAGTATTGCTTCGCAGCTTTCCAACAAGCCTCAAAGCTATATTCAAATCGCTGAATCCCTGCATCTCTTTCAATAGTAGAGGGTTCATCAATGCTAACTATCTCCCGCAAAGTATCTAGAGCCCTTTTCGCACTTTGAAGCCGTTCGTGCAATCTTTCCACATAATTCCCTCCCTCATCACATTTTCAACCAGATTTGGACTTGCCTTTGATAAATCAACTATATCAACATGATAAGGCAACATTGATTCTTCTATATTTTCCCGTAGTTCAACCATTTTATTGATTGGAATTTCTTCATCTGACTGTAGTGCAATGTCAATATCGGAAGTTCTTTTTTCCTCATTACGGGCCCAGGAACCAAATAGATAAATATTTACCTGAACGTCAGTTAATGTTTTCATAAGGATATTTTTAAGTAGTATCAACGAATTTTCCCTTTTCACTTTTCCACTATTCACGTTAAAATACCTCCTTGCTACTACTGACATTATAGCATATCTTTTTTTAGAGTACGGGGACAAAACGAAGTATCCACTTGCAACACCACACCTATTTATCCTTACTCAAAGTATTTTCAATCTCTTCATTTAATTCGTCCAGGTCAGCAGCCTCCACCTGATCATCGTCCAACTCATATTTTAGTTTTAGCTGAATAATTCTTTTTACACTTTCATCAATTCGTTTTTCTGAAATTTCACCAGCATCAACCGCAGATTTTATCGCGTTAATTGCAGCCACTGCCTTATTATAATCATGGGCGATCAAGACAATATCGTTTCCAGCCTTTACAGATTCAAGGGCCGCTTCACCAATTTCATAATTATTGGTTATCGCCTGCATGGTCATATCATCTGTCATGATAACCCCTTTAAAATTGAGTTTCTCCCTTAACAGATCTGTAACCACTTCTTTCGACATCGAGGATGGATATTCCGTTTTCAATTCCGGTAATAGAATATGGGCAACCATCACCACATCTGCACCTTTATCAATCGCTTCTTTGAATGGAATAAGCTCTAAATCCATTAGCTCATCAAGGCTTTTATTGACAGTTGGCAATTCAAAATGAGAATCAACTGCAGTGTCTCCGTGCCCAGGAAAATGCTTCACAACAGGGAGAATATTTTCTGCCTGCATCCCCTTCATCATCTGTGTGCCTAATTCACCAACTCGTTCAGGATCGTTACCAAAAGAACGATTCCCAATCACCGTATTTTTGGAATTACTGTTCACATCCAATACTGGTGCATAATTTAAATTCATCCCAAATGCATGCAATTCTTTTCCTAAAAGCGATCCAACATCATAGGAGAAAGATGCATCATTTATCCCTATTTCATCATTGTTAGGGAGAACCTTCAAATCTCCCGGGAGCCTGGAGACCTCGCCGCCTTCCTCATCTGTGCTTAGAAATAGTGGCAGAATATTCCCCTTGTTTTCCGCTTTTAAATCGTTGATCAGCGCTTGGCTTTGCTCCACCGTGTCCAGATTATTATCGTAAAAAATGAAACCACCTATTTTGTCATCATGAATTAATGACTTGCTGCGATTATCAAGGTCAGTTCCAGGAATTCCAGCTATCATCATTTGCCCAATCTTTTCATCTAAATTCATTTCATCTAAAATAGTTGATGCCATCCTTTTTGTTTTATTTTGTTCTGTCCAAAATGCATAGACAGATACATAATCCACCACAGGATTTTCTTCATCATTAGACAATATCCATTCTAATTGGTATTCCGCATTTATCGTGTAAGTAAGAATAATTTGATCATGATCATCATCCTTATAATAATTGATATCATCAGGCTGGCCTTTTATTTGTTTAATATCATTCATATGGATATTGCTTAGTACCGGACGATACGATCTTAAATCAACGATTAAATCATCTTGATATCCAATCGTGGCTTCATGATCAGGAAAACTTTCATATGTTGCTTTTTCTTCCTCTTTTTTATTTTCAGAAGTGCCCCACTCATCCGTTAGCTCTTCAATATTAGATTCACCAGCTATAAATGGTGCTTGGGCCACCTGACCCTCTTTTGCCAATGAAAAGATTTCATTAATAAGCGTTTCCGCATTATCCTTGCCGTCATCCTCATTCAATGGTTGATCGGGGGATTCATTCTGATCTGTATCGTCTTGCTTCGCTTCGTCACCCGTAAAGAACCAGCTTAGTACAGCTATTAAAGCAATAAGAATAACAATCAAGCCTACCCTTTTAATCATTCTGAATCCCTCCTCCATATATTTTATACGAACAGCGTATACTTTTATACCAATAGTAGCCGTTAATCTATAATACCAAGTCATTTTTCTTACATTCATGAAAAACACATGAGGTACTTATTAAAATCATACCATTTTTGATGATTTTTAGCACAAGATTAGACGAAAAAACAGGTACAAAATACCATTAACTTTATACGGAAATTCATAAGAAAAACACTCAGGAATTGATCTGAATGTTCATTAACCTTTTAGCAGTATAGCTAACAATACTATACATTTCAACCATATAGGAAATGATATCTTTAATAAACTTATCAGACATTGATTTGTTTATCATTATACTCGTTCCCCTTAATTTGTAACGCCTTGAGAGACCGCGAAGTTCCAATAGATGAATCATAAAACCCATTGCCATCTTTAAATGCGATATTACTTAAAAAATGCATTATTGTACAGAATAAAATTACTTTTTAAGCAGAGCATACTTGGGTAATTTTACGGAAAGATATAGGTGAGATAATTTTTAGGAGGTGTCTACAATGGTTGAGAACTTTGAAGTAGGAGTAGTCTATCCGTTACGCACGTACGAACGTCACCAGTTCAGTTTTTCAATTGATGGAAAGGAGTATAAAGGTGATTACCATAATGAAATAATTGAATGGTTAAACCCTCACCCGAAGCAGGTTGTTGATGAAGGACAATTAAATCTTATTGAAGCGGAGGTCTATCAAATGCTTGGATATCACGGGGTTAAAGACGATATAGAAGATATCGAAATTGGACGGATGCTGAATAAGGCGCACTTCTGTTCTGATGCACATCGGTTTAAGTTAAGAACTCAGGGTGAAGAATTTAAAGGTGTTTTCCGTGATGACAATATTGATTGGTTCTATCCAAAACCACAAGGCAAGCTAAAACATGATAAAATTGAAGAATTAGAAAAGACAGTACACCAAAAGGTAAAAGAACATAAAGAAAAAGAAGGCTAGGGTGCAAAAGAGAATTAGTAACTTCATCTAATGATTTTGGTTTCGGAATCTGTATTATGCAAAAATGACGTTCTCAAAAACTAAATCAACAGGCCACTTTCGACTTATTGCCAATCCAATGCCTATCATAAAAAACTGCGGGGCTGAATTTTAGCCCCGCAACAATCTTAAGCCATTAATAATAACCGGAATCGTACTGCGTTCATAGTGACTACACCTTAAGGCAACCACAGATCCTACACGAAGTTCGATGCAATGAGAACTACGATAGCAGCAACGGAAAACACCATATTTTATTTAACAATCCGGTTCATTGTTTTTGTAAGGAATACTTATTTCCTCTTTATCTTCAACAATGGCGGACAACCATCGCTCTTAGGGCTGCTTCAACAATTCCATTTGTAAAAAATAAAGTTAATATAGCAATAATAATTTCAATCATGCTGTCAACTTGAACAGCCTGATCATAAGCATCCTGAAACAAAATAGCAATCAAACCCATGACTAAAAATGTATGTATAAACATTGTAAGCATACCAGTCATAAATAAAGCAGATTTTGATTGGATTTTTTCTTCGCTATGAATTTTCGAATTATCCTAAATATATTGCAAAGGATAAGACCATTGATTATTCTTGGCACACTAGCAATAAATAACGCCCAAAAGTTTCCTTGTTTGTTCTCAAAACTGGAATTGCTGGTAAAAAAACAAAGAACAATAAAGCTGGAGCAATTGTATTTGTTACAATGCTAGTGATTCCCACAAGCCCTAGCAATACACCAATTTTTGAGCCTAATCATTGGAATATGGACAATTATCGCCTTAATGCACCTAAATGTATAAACCCAAATGGTGACATTACCGCAATACTGGCGGCAACGACCGCAGATCTGTTATGCCTTAATACACTCTATTCAAGCAACCTATCTCAAATTCATTCAACTTTGCATTCAGCCCACCCCCCTACCGTTCTTTCATTTATTTTCAATGCTGTATATTCAGCTCCTTTGCAGCATGTGATACAGACCCCGCAATAGCCAGAAGTACGAGTACAACGATCAACGCGTTAAGCAAACCAACATATTCACCTAGAATACCTAATAGCGGTGGTCCAACTAAGAAAGCGCCATAGCCGATTATCGATACGGCGCTTACTCTTGCTACAGCATGATTCGCGGATCATCTCCTGCCGCTGAAAGCCCTACTGGAAAGCCAAGGGATGCCCCTAAGCCCCATAAAAGACGCCGATCACACCAATTGTAAGGGAAGAACTAAAGATTGTTAATGCAAGTCCGCCAATTCCAATTCCTGCGGCAACTCGAAGGACAGGCACCCAACCAAACTGATCTAATAAATAGCCTCCACATACAGCCAATGAACATGGCAGCCAGGAACACCGAGAATATTGCTGTTCCAGTGGATGAATCCACCTTAAAATCATCAACCATCGCAATCGGTAACCAGTCGTTGGCTGATCCTTCTGCAAACGCCATACCGAGAACAATTATGCCACTAAAAATTTGTTATACAAGGTCAAGGTAGAACTTTTAATCGTAAAGCTCCATAATCACGTTTATATGCACAACATTTTTCCTTAATTCGTCCGCGAATGAAGATTCTTATTGATTTAAATAGGGAGATATTTTATAATAAACAGAACATATGATTCATAATTAATTTAAGGATGTGTAAACCTATTGGTTAAAAAATGGGAGGCTGCTTATATTGCTGGAATAATAGATGGAGAAGGCACCATAACGCTGACTAGGTTTCATCAAAACGAACACCGCAGACCATGTATTACTATCTCATCAAATGACAAAGAACTTCTTATATATATTCAATTATTAGTCGGTGGTAGTATTTACAGCAAGAAGAATTATAATCCTACTAAACATCGGAATTCCTTCACATTGTACATAAAAAAGAAGCATGAAGTCTTCTTCACTTTAAACACAGTCTATTTATTTTTGCGAATCGGGCAAAAAAGAAAAAGGGCCGAGTGGATACTTAAACATTATAACGATGTAACAGCAAGAAACGGCAAATATACCGAAGTCATGTTTAAAAAGAAACTATTGTTTGAGGAAAACTTCTTCAATTTTTAGCCTCAAACTGATTTTAAATACAAAAAAACCACCAACATTATGTATTGGTGGAGACGGTGGGACATGCGCTTCCATGCTTTCGTCATGGCACTGACTATATCTTGAACCTGCAATATTCAGGTCCCCCGGCGTCTTATGCAGAATATATTTTTACCTTTATCAGGCAGGATTCCACATCCTAGTACTACCACATCGGGTAGCCTATAAGTCGATACATGGCTGTTGGATCACTCCACACACCACTCGGTATTGCCAATATCGCCATCTATTCAGCGACTTAGGTTTCACCGATAAAGCCGAATTATCACTTTTGCGTTACCACAAAAGGCGACTATTTACTAATCGAACCCACGTCCAAAGATATTGCCACTCAGGCATCTACACGTGTAGTTGGTATATTATCATTCGCTAATCTCTTCAGCCTGCCAACAGGCTTTGGAGCAGCTAGTCTGATTCATTTCAACTGTCTATCCTCAGACGGTGGACAACAGTGTAGCCCGCTTCATTTGAGACCCTTCAATCTGCTTCACGGGCGAAAGCAGGAAGGATCGCTTTAGAACTACTTACGCAGCTGCTAAAGCAGGTTGATTATTAGTTTTGCCAGTTATTATAGGCGATAACGTTTTACGAGCCGTAGCCTCGACGCGCAACCTGAGCTCAATCTATCCCTGTCGAATCCGTAACGTCCCCATAAAAAGAGGCGCTCGGTAAAAATTGAGCATATCATTCAATTACTAATTTTAATTATAGCATAAATCTCACTAAAATCAAGTGCTGAAAGAACTTACAAGCTATCTCATATGATCCTTAATCGCTCGATCGACGTCCCGTTTCATTTGTTTTTGCTTCAAATCTTCCCGTTTATCGTACTTCTTCTTCCCTTTTCCTAGTCCGATCAACACTTTGGCAAAGCCATTTTTGATATATATCTTTAATGGCACCAATGCATACCCCTGCTGTTGCGTTAGTCCTAATAGCTTATCAATTTCTTTACGATGCAATAGTAACTTTCGTGTACGTGTTGGATCGTGATTGAACCGGTTTCCCTGCTCATAGGTCGCAATGTGCAGATTAATCAACTTCATCTCGCCACGATCGATCCTTGCGTGCGCATCCTTGATAGAGACGCGACCAGCACGAATAGATTTAATTTCCGTTCCTTGCAATACGATTCCCGCTTCATACGTTTCTTCAATAAAATAATCGTGGGATGCTTTTCTGTTTTGTGCAAGTGTTTTTCCATATCCTTTTGGCATAACTGCTCCCCCTACTGTTACCGTGATCATTATTCTAGCAAAAAAAGCAACGTAAAGCCAATCAAAACCTATATTATTGAACATGGAAGACGCCGTCTATCAATATGCATGATAAACGGCGTCCTTTCATTTATATATAATCATGGCAAAATGATTATTACTCTGCTAAAACATCATGAATTTCTTTAATGTTATATTCAAGGTACTTGATATAGGTATCTCCTGGAGAACCAGGTTTCCCAATTTCATCGGAATATATTTCCCCGGCAATATCTACACCCGTTTCTTTTGATACAGTTTCCATTGGTCTTGTGTCCACATTTGTCTCCACGAATAGAGCAGGTACATCATGTTCATCAATAAACTTGACTAATGATGTAATCTGTTCCGGTGTACCATTTTCCTCTGTATCAATCGCCCAAATATAACCTTCCTCTAGTCCGTAACGATCAGCTAAATATTGATACGCTCGTTCACTTGTTACCAGTATACGATGTTCTTCCGGTATTTCACCAATCTTTTCTTTATATGTTTCATCAATTTCTTTCAATTGATCCAAATATGCTTCTGCACTATCTTCATATTCCTGTTTATTGTCGGGATCGACTTCCATTAGTGCATCACGAACGTTTTCAGCCATTTGAATACCAACTACTGGATCTAGAAATGCGTGTGGATTGATTTCTTCTTCTTTGCCGTCATCAGAAGTAAGGTACATTGGTTCCACACCTTTGGCTGTTTCAAAAATGTTATCCTCATCCTGTTCAACGGAATCTATTAATTTAAAGAACCAACCATGCTTCCCACCTTCTAAATTTAACCCATTGTAGAATAGTGCATCGGCATCTGTTGCTTTTTTAATATCTTCAGGCAATGGTTCATATTCGTGTGGATCTGTTCCAATTGGTACAAGATTATGGACATCCACGTGTTCTCCGCCTATCTCTTTAACCATATCATTTAAAATACTAAAGGATGTAACAACCTGCAGCTTATCACCTGCCGCACCACTGTCTTCCTTTCCTTTACCAGAAGTATCATCCCCACCACATGCTGCTAAAACAATGACAGCCATTAATGCAATAACTGCCAACTTGAAAATGTTTCTCATCAGACTTTCTCTCCCTTTTCTTTTTATATTATAATATTATTTCTTAAGCAGCCGTTTTATTTTTACTGCTTCTGATAAAACGCCATAATATGCCTTGATTTGGTGCGAAAATAAATGTGACAATAAAGATTGCGGTTGTCACGAGTACAATTACTGCTCCGGAACTTAAATTGTAAATAAAACTAAAGTATAAACCTACTACTGCAGAAATTGCGCCAAACGTTGATGCGAGTATAATCATAATGGATAATCTATTTGTTAATAAATATGCCGTTGATGCGGGTGTAATTAACAATGAAACCACTAGAATGACACCCACTGTTTGTAAAGATGCAACAGTTACCATGGTAAGCAAAAGCATAAGCCCATAATGAATCAGGCGTATCGGTAATCCATAGGCCGCTGACATCGTTGGATCAAAGCTACTGATAAGCAATTCTTTATAGAATACAGCAACAACGAGTAGAACTATCGCACCAATGATCAACGTCATCCACATATCTGATGATTTAACGGCTAACACATTTCCGAATAAAATTTGTGTTAGGTCTGTCGCACTTTGTGCCTTTGCGATTAAAATAATACCTAGCGCGAAGAAAGCGGAAAAAACAATACCGATCGATGAATCACTTTTAATTCGGCTACTTTGACTCACGACACCAATACCAAGAGCAGTCAAGATACCCGCTAGAACTGCGCCGTAAAAGTAATTAATCCCCAACATATAAGAAATCGCAACCCCAGGAAGTACCGCATGAGAAATGGCGTCTCCCATTAGTGCCATGCCACGTAATACAATAAAACAACCAATTACGCCGCAAATGATCCCGACCATGATCGATGTAAATAACGCTTTTTGTAAAAACCCATAGGTCATCAGATCCGAAATAAATTCCATTACACACCTACCCCCACATCATTTAAAATTGGAAAGGGCGTTTGGTAAGCCTGCTTCATCAGTTCAGGTTTGAAAACAGATTCTACTGGACCAGATTCAATCAACTCCTGATTGATTAAAATCAATTCATCAAAGTATTCCTCTACTTTCGATAAGTCATGATGTACAACGAATACTGTTTTCCCCTCGTCTTTTAATTGCTTTAAAATCTTAATAATTGTTTGCTCACTTGAAATATCAATCCCTACAAATGGCTCATCAAGGAAAAAGTAATCTGCTTTCTGCGCCAATGCCCGAGCAAGAAATACACGCTGTTGTTGCCCACCAGATAACTCACCAATCTGTGCCTTACTAAAACTTTCCATCCCAACCTGTTTCAGGCATTCCATTGCCCATTGTTTCTCTTTTTTTCCGGGGCGGTGAAACACACCAAGATTCGGATAGGTCCCCAGCATTACCGTGTCACGCACTATGATTGGAAAATCCCAATCAATATTATTTCGTTGTGGAACATAGGCGATTTTTTTCCGTACCTCTTTAATTGTCTTGCCATCAAATGATATTTCCCCTTTATCGATCGGTATCAAATTTAAAATAGCTTTCATTAAAGTTGATTTTCCCGCCCCATTCGGTCCAATCACGCCAATCAGGTTTCCCTGCTCAATATGAAAAGAGACATTCTTAACCGCTGTTTTACCGTAATAAGAAACTTGTAATTGGTTCACCGTAATCGCATTACTCATATTCATCCCTCTTTTTTCTCTGGTTTTAAATCTCCTCATTTTATAATTTACCCGTTATATATTGTTTATATTCACGGTAATTGCATAAGCTATATTATGTAGTATAGAAGACCATTAGTTAGTTGTCAACAATTAAATTGTACGAGGGCAACATTTATATAATAAAGTATATGCATTGCTTTTATTATTGCTTATTTTATAGGACTAGGGTTCATTGTGGCACATAGGCGATTTTTCCGTAATAGCATTACTCATATTTCATCCCTCTTTTTTTCTCTGGTTTTAAACCTCCTCATTTACCCAATATATTGCTTATATTCACGTTAATTGCATAGGCTATATTATGTAGTATAGAAGACCTTTAGTTAGTTGTCAACAAATAAATTGCATTAAGGCAACATTTACGTAATAAAAGTATATACAATGCTTTTGTCTTTACTTATTTATTTTAAAAAGAGCATCCCAATGCAATTGAGACACCCTTTATCCTTATTTAAATTATTATTTTCTTCTTGTTTTTCGTTGATTATTTCCTTTACTCTTTTTGCGAAAACTTATCTTTTTGGAACTTTCCAGTTCAAAGTCAACTGCACGTTCATCTAGATTTACACTAGTAACCCTCACTTTTACCTCATCACCGATTCGGTAAACATTACCGGTACGTTCTCCGATAAGTGCTTGGCTACGTTCATCGTAATGATAATAATCATCTGTTAAGTAGCTGACATGTATGAGCCCCTCTACTGTGTTCTCTAATTCCACGAATAAGCCAAAATTCGTTACAGAACTAATCACGCCGGTAAACACTTCACCAATTTTATCCTGCATATATTCCGCTTTTTTCAAATCATCCGTTTCCCGTTCAGCATCAACAGAAGTACGTTCTGCTTCAGACGTATGTCTCGCAATTTCCGGGAGACTATCCTTCCATTTATTGATTGTTCGCTTGTCCATTTGTTTGTTAATTAAATACGTTCGGATCAGGCGATGGACAATTAAATCCGGATACCGGCGAATCGGTGATGTGAAATGGGTGTAAAATTCTGTTGCTAATCCAAAATGCCCAATACTATTCGGGTCATATTTGGCCTGTTTCATCGAGCGCAGCATTAATTTAGATACAATCATTTCTTCCGGCTTACCTTTTACGCTATCAATTACTTTTTGCAATGCTTGTGGATGAACTTCATTCGACTTTCCTTTTACTGCATAACCCAAACCTGCAACAAATTCAAAGAAGTTTTGCAACTTGCCCTCATCCGGGTCCTCATGAATACGATGAATGAACGGCACATCCATCCAGTGCACGTGCTCTGCGACTGTTTCATTAGCAGCCAGCATGAATTCTTCAATCAATCGTTCGCCAACAGAACGCTCGCGCAAAACAACATCGGCTGCTTTACCTTTTTCATCTACAAGAACCTGTGCTTCTTTAAAGTCAAAATCAATTGCACCACGACCCATTCGCTTGCCATTTAATACCGCTGCAAGTTTTTCCATGTGCTCGAACATCGGAACGAGCGATTGATACTTCTCACGCAATGCTTCATCCTTATCAACGAGGATTTTATTAACGTCATGATAAGTCATTCTTTCCGTTGTATTAATAACACTTTGGAAAATCTCATGGTTAACGACGGCACCACTTGTATTAATTTCCATTTCACAACTGAGTGTTAATCGATCCACTTGTGGGTTCAATGAGCAAATCCCATTAGATAATTTATGTGGAAGCATTGGGATAACGCGGTCCACCAAATAGATACTTGTTCCTCGCTCATAGGCTTCTTTATCCATCGGTGTATCTGCTTCTACATAATAGCTGACATCGGCAATGTAGACACCGAGTTTGTAATTCCCATTATCAAGCCGCTTTACCATTACTGCATCATCAAGATCTTTGGCATCTGCGCCATCGATCGTTACCATCACTTCCTCACGCAGATCTCGTCGATCCTTGATTTCCTCTTCTGAAACTGTCTCAGCTGTATGTGCAGCCTGGTCCAATACTTCCTCGGGAAAATCGATGCTGATTCCGTGCTTATGAATGATAGATATAATATCAATCCCTGGATCATTTTTATGCCCAAGGATATGAATAATCTCCCCTTCAGCACTCATACGACCTTCTGGGTACTTTGTGATCCGCGCAATTACTTTATGCCCACTTACTGCACCATTGGTACTGCTCTTCGGAATAAAAATATCATTAGGAATTCGCTTATCATCAGCAATCACGAAACCGAATGACCGATTATCGTCAAATGTGCCGACTACTTGCGTTACAGCGCGTTCCAATATTCGAATAACCGCTCCTTCAGGACGATCTCCATCCGTATCCTTTTTCTCTAATCTTACTAATACCAAATCTTTATTCATGGCTGAAGCTAAATCAGCATGATTAATATAAATGTCTTTCTGTTCCTCATCATCCGGAATTAAAAAAGCAAAACCCTTTGCATGCATTTGAATCCTGCCACGGATCAAATTCATTTTTTCCGGTAGTCCAAAACGGTTTTTCCGTGTACGAACAAGTTCGCCAGCTTCTTCTAATTCATTTAATGCTTTTACAAGCTCTTTAAATTGTGTTGCCTCGTCCATGTTCAGTGCATCTTCTAATTCATGGATCGTTAGTGGCTTTGTTCCTGCTTCTTTGAAAAATTTTAATAGTTCATCTTTCATTTGTTCACCTTCTTCCATATTATTGTACACCTTTTTTTCGTGATATAATCATTCTTCCCAATTCAGTGATTCCAAAAACTGATAAATATCCTCATAAAGCAAGTCTTTCTCTTTATCCAATGTAATCACATGACCCGAATCTTCATACCATTTGATATCTTTCATATCTGCTTCAACATGGTCATAAATATAATCCGCACTGTCTGTATTAATCATTTTATCTTTCCTTGCTTGGGTAACAAGTGTTGGTGTGTAAATTGTATCTATATTACTTTTTACTTCATCAATTAAATCGCTTAATTGTTTAAAGTTTGCATGTTCCATTAAGTAAGCTATTTCCGAATGAATCGTTGCTTCATCCTTTTTCTCCAGTTGCTTATACTCTTTTGAGAACTGTTTAAATCCTTGTGTTAGTTGGGTCCTATTATCAAAGAACATTGGCGCACACATCGTGATAATCGCTTTTGTCTTTTCTGAATATGCGAGTTTTAACCCAAGTACACCACCAAGCGACAATCCAGCAACAGCAATTTCCGTATAGCCTAAATCCTGCAGGTGTGCATAGGCGTTTGTTACATCCTCCCACCACTGCTCTGGAGTTGCCTTGAGTAACTCCTCCGGTGGAAGGCCATGTCCACGATAAATTGGCGCATGACTCGTATAGCCTTTCTTTTCTAAAAAGCGGCCCAGCATTCTAACATCAGCGGAATGCCCGGTGAATCCATGTAATAATAACACGGCTCTTGGACCCGCTTCAAAAGTAAATGGTTGTGGTTTCACTATTTTCATTCAACATTCTCTCCTATTCTAACTACTACATACTCTACCCGTTATTTGACGTTATACAACATCAACCTAAGATAATCAAAAACCCTTACCACACAATATGTGATAAGGGTTAGTTTCTATTGTAAAACATATGCACTTAGAAAAGCTAACACGAAGAACAACGTACCTGTAACAACAGTTCCGCGGTGTAGAAATAAATCTGCACCCCGCGCCTTTTGTTTTCCAAATAATTGTTCAGCACCACCTGAAATAGCTCCTGAGAGACCTTCACTCTTACCAGATTGTAATAGTACTAAGACGATCATAATTACTGCATCTACAACCAACAATATATTAACAACACTTAACATGTCTCCACGACACCTCCCAATACGGAAATATACCTCTATCTACTTTATCATAATGATGATTTATTTAGCAAGGTTATTTTGTTATTTCCTATTATACCTTATAATGATAAAGAAGACTTGGTTCAAGTGATAATTTCAACTGAACCTTAGCCGCACTTATTTCGAAGCTTGGCGGAACTTATCATCCGCCTGTAGAGGCGGGGCTATTAGTGACGCCGCGAAGATAAATATAGAAATGGGTGATATATTTGGAGAAATCATTTTGGATAACAATGGAAAATGGTGTGGATGTTTATCTAAAAAAGTGGTATCGACCAGGTAAGCCAAAAGCAATCGTTCAACTCTCACATGGTATGGTCGAACATATTGATCGTTATGAAGAATTTGCAGAATTTCTAGTAGAACGGGATATTTTTGTATATGGACACGATCATCGCGGGCATGGCAATACCGGGGAGAGACAAGGATTACTTGGATATTTCGCCGAAGCGGATGGTTTTTCGAAAACAGTCAATGACCTACACGAGATAACGACCATCTTGAAACAGGAATACCCAGATATTCCATTATTACTTTTTGGTCATAGTATGGGGTCATTTATTGCTAGAGTATATTTACAAAAATATGCTGCTGACATTGATGGTGTTATCCTATCTGGGACTGGTCATTTTCCAACCGCAACATCTAAGGTTGGTAAAAGCATGGCTGCCGTGCTTCCTCAAGGGGAAGCGTCCGAATTCATGAATCGCATTGCTTTTGGCAACTATAATAAGCGAATCAAAAATAAACAAACACCGTTTGATTGGTTAACTCGAGATCCGATCGCTGTAAAAAAGTATATGGATGATCCCTATACAGGGTTTATTCCAACTGCACGCTTTTTTTATGATTTGATGTCTGGATTACTGACAATGAACGATCACAAGCTGAATCGGGCGATCAGAAAAGGATTACCAATGCTACTAATCAGTGGGGATGCAGACCCCGTTGGCAATTATGGAAAAGGGATTTGGAAAACAGCCGAGCAATACAGGCAAATAGGTTTAAATCGGATCGTTGTGATGCTATTTACAGATGGCCGTCATGAATTATTAAATGAAATAAATAAAGAAGAAATCTTTTTTGCAATATATAATTGGTTGCAAAAACGGTTACCTTAACAATAATGCTTGAATACAACAGTCCTACCATATAAAATGGTAGTGGTAGAAAATATGGAAGGGTTGGTCGAACTTTATGATAAACAAACAAGGAATCGCAGCATCTTCAGGCATAGCAATTGCCAAAGCTTATCATCTCGCTGTTCCGGATTTATCTTTTGAAAAAAAGAAAATTGATAATCCAAATACAGAAATCGAGCGTTTAAATAAAGCTTTAGAAATCTCCAAACAAGAACTTGAAAAAATAAGAACCCATACGAAAAATGAACTGGGAGATGAACATGCAGAAATTTTCTCTGCGCATTTACTCGTATTAAGTGATCCAGAGCTCATCAACCCGATCACAGATAAAATTAAATCTGATAATGTCATGGCGGAAGCGGCGCTGGAAGAAATAGCTAATATGTTTATCGACATGTTTAAAAATATGGATAATGAATATATGCGCGAACGAGCTGCAGACATCCAGGATGTGACAAAACGTGTCATGGCACATTTACTAGGGGTATCATTCCCAGACCCTGCACTAATTGACGAAGAAGTGATTGTCATTGCGAATGATTTAACGCCTTCAGATACGGCACAACTAAACCGTCAATTTGTTAAAGGGTTTGCTACAGATATCGGTGGCCGTACATCGCACTCAGCCATTATGGCCAGATCACTTGAAATTCCAGCTGTTGTGGGAACAAAAAATATCACAGAGGAAGTTTCACAGCATGATATGATCATTGTTGATGGTTTAGAAGGTATTGTTTTAATCAATCCTTCAGAAGATGAGCTGGCTAATTACCGTGAGAAACAAGCAGCATATGCGGAACAAAAAGAAGTATGGGCACAGTTAAAAGATGAACCTACTTTTACAAAAGATGGCGAACAAGTGGAACTAGCAGGTAATATTGGTACACCTGAAGACGTTACAGGCGTATTGAACAACGGTGGAGAGGCTGTTGGTCTCTATCGTACAGAATTCTTATATATGGGCAAAAACGCACTTCCAACAGAGGAAGAGCAGTACGAGGCATATAAATCCGTTCTTGAACAAATGGACGGAAAGCCTGTTGTTGTTCGAACATTAGATATTGGTGGAGATAAAGAACTCGATTATTTGGATTTACCGAAAGAAATGAATCCTTTCTTAGGTTTTCGCGCGATTCGTTTCTGTTTAGAAAATGAAGCAGTCTTCCGTCCACAGTTACGGGCACTACTGCGTGCGAGCGCCCATGGAAACTTAAAAATTATGTTCCCAATGGTTGCTACACTAGAAGAATTCCGTCAGGCAAAAGCAATTTTGCTGGATGAAAAAGAAGCGTTGAAAAAAGATGGCTTTAAGATTTCCGATGATATTGAGGTCGGCATCATGGTGGAAATCCCATCCACAGCCGTTATTGCCAAACAGTTTGCAAAAGAAGTAGATTTCTTTAGTATTGGAACCAATGACTTAATTCAGTATACAATGGCTGCCGATCGGATGAATGAACGTGTTTCCTATCTATACCAACCGTATCACCCAGCAATATTGAATTTATTAAATAATGTAATCGAAGCGGCACATAGTGAAGGAAAATGGGTCGGAATGTGCGGGGAAATGGCCGGCGACTCTATCGCGATCCCTATCCTGCTTGGACTTGGATTAGACGAATTCAGCATGAGCGCAACCTCCATTTTACCAGCGCGTACGCAATTACGTGATCTGTCTAAAGGAAAATTAGCTTCTTATAAAGATAAATTATTATCTATGGGTACAGCTGAAGAAGTCGTCGCATTTATTAAAGAAAAAACAGAATAGTAACGACGGATAGCGCTCAGACTGATTTTAGTCTGAGCGTTTTTTTGCCCGCGCACATCTTATAGCTGCTGCGCCTGATTTCAAGGTATGCTCTCCTGTTTTTATTTTTACTAGTACTGACGCCCGATTGCCTAACTACTCAGTTATAATCTTTAACTTCTCCTCAATTGGTAACCTACCTTTATCACGCCCCACATGTTGCGGATAACCGATTTGCATCACAGCGGCAATTTTTACTTCATTGCTGTCTAGGCCGATATCAGCCGCAAACCCGGCATCATGCATATATGGCGTAATCGTCCACAGCATGCCTACACCATATTCCCAGGCAGCGAGTTGTGCGTTTTGAATAAAGGCGCATACTGCTGCATAATCTTCTTCGTACCGCACAGCTTCAGCTTCCTTTTTAAAATAAATCAATGCGTGATGTGGTATTTCTAAAAGAAATGATGACATGGAATCTATCACTTTTACTGTCTTAGCATCGTTATCTTTTTTTAACATACCGATCCGCTGATAACTCGCAATAATCGCATCAACAAATGCTACTCTTCCTTTCTCCTGGTATAGATTGATATTCCAAGGTTCTTTCATGTAATGTGTTGGTGCATAAGATCCATACATAAATATATCCTTTAAAATTGCTTCATCCACTATTTGCTCCTTGAATGAAAATGTGGACCTACGTCGTTTAATTGCTTCTAATATATCGATTGGACTCACCTCAAACTAAATCTTTCTATACGTCCACTATATCAGAATTTCTATTTAATTCATTCAAACCTCTGCTCTGTCATGATCGACATAAAATCAATATAAAACTTTTGATAATCCAGATTAAAAGCAATCCGATGTTTCTTTGCAGTTTCATCTTCTAAATCTGTAAATGGTCTAATATCAGCAATACTTTGTCCTCTTTCTGTGCCTTGTTCTGCTTGAACAATAGCAACTGGTAATGTTTCAAAAGTAAACATATCTTCATGGATCGTAGCCATCAAGGTTAAAACGTCATGAAGCGGACTTCCTAGAACATTTGGGTTTCGCTTTTTATAAAAATCATAATAATAATCTAATAAAGGCTTAACAATTTTAATCGGCCCTACACGATCAATATAATCAACCATTTGCTCTGTAGCTATCGCTTTTTCTGTCACATTCAATGGAATAATTGTTAAGTTTTCTGCATGGGCTAATACTGCACGGGCTGCAACAGGATCACCATTAAAATTAGCTTCTGATACTGCTGATACATTACCAGGTACCCAAAACGCCCCACCCATTACATAAAATGCTTTTACTTTACTCATTAACGTACGGTACAGAATGAACATCGTTGCCAGAGATGTTAGTCTTCCTATGTTAACAATAATTATTTCATCTTCATATGCTTTGATAATGTCTACAATTTCAAGGAAATTTTCAAGGTCGCCTTCAGGGTAATTTGTTGGTGGAATAATTGGCCCAAGTCCATATTCACCATGTATCTCAGGGTAATAGATCGGTGTTTCTCCTGTCATGGGTAATTCAGCACCTGTAATAATTTTTACATCCTCAATCTCCTTCGAATTAAATAAGCCTTTAACATATTCAATATTTGCAATAGCGTTTTTCCGAGGTATATTCCCATAATCAGCAACAACGCCGACAATATCAATATCATCATTTAAATAACCATAAATGAGTGCTATCGTATCATCGATTCCAATATCTCCAAATAGCAATACCTTTGCAGCCAATAGAGCTCCCCCTTTATCCCTTTTCCTATATCGTATTAAGTCCCGGTATTGTCCTATGCCATTTTATGTTATTTGTTTACCGTCTGAGCAAGATCATCTTTCTACTATTCTATTTTAA
This sequence comes from Virgibacillus halotolerans, assembly GCF_016908515.1. GTDB lineage: Bacteria > Bacillota > Bacilli > Bacillales > Amphibacillaceae > Virgibacillus_M > Virgibacillus_M halotolerans. The sequence goes on along the minus strand of NZ_JAFBEA010000006.1, from coordinate 105,784 downwards.
GGTAAATTAAAGAATCCTACAGCCTCTTTTTCTTTTTATTCGAGCAATTGATATGAAAAATAACCTGAAAATTAATAATTAACTTCCGGGTTATTACGTTTTTTGATCTTTATTTGATTGTTTATGGAACTGATTGTATAATTTGATGAATTGCTTATCAATAGCAATGAAAAGCAAATAGATTACTAGTTTTAGGAGGAGTTATGATTCAATGAAGATACCTATTATCTATGAAGACAACCATCTACTTGTTGTGGATAAGCCTGCCAATATACCTGTACAGGAAGACAGTAGTGGTGATATTGATTTACTTACCCTTTTAAAAAAGGATATAAAAGTTCGCTATCAAAAACCCGGAAATGTTTTTCTAGGTCTGGTCCATCGTTTAGATCGCCCTGTTGGTGGTGTCATGGTACTTGCCAAAACATCCAAAGCGGCTTCCAGATTATCTGATGCCATTCGTAGAAAAAAGTTCGGGCGTGATTACTTAGCCATCGTACGAGGTGTCCCAGACAAAAGCCAAGGGATGTTGGAGCATCATTTGTTTAAAGATACGAAGAAAAACAAAGTGCATGCCGTCTCTGCCGACCATGTTCATGCAAAAAAAGCGATGCTTGCATACAAAGTTACCAACAATACAAGACAATTGAGTCTGTTGTCTATTCGATTACATACAGGGCGTTCCCATCAAATTCGAGTGCAGTTGTCTACAGTTGGAGTTCCACTCTATGGTGATCAAAAATATGGACAACCAGTAAACCGGCCGGGACAGCAAATTGCTTTAAAAGCACACACACTTTCGTTTCCACATCCGACAACAAAAGAAATCATGCGGTTTGAATCAAAACCGCCAAAAGAATACCCGTGGGATCTTTTTGAATTTAAATAGTCATAGTCCTATACATAAGAAAGAGGCAGATTACTCTGCCTCTTTCTTTAATTCATCTTTCATATTTACTTTTTCAAGTTATAGAATGCACTTTCACCAGCATACACACCCATACCTGCTAGTTCATCTTCGATACGTAGCAACTGGTTATATTTTGCAACACGGTCTGTACGTGATGGTGCACCGGTTTTAATTTGTCCTGCATTTGTCGCAACGGCAATATCAGCGATTGTTGCGTCTTCTGTTTCACCTGAACGATGCGAGATGACTGCAGTATAGCCTGCCTGTTTTGCCATTTCGATTGCTTCAAACGTTTCAGTAAGTGTACCGATTTGGTTCACTTTAACAAGAATGGAGTTACCTACACCTTGTTCAATACCTTGGGCAAGCTTCTTCGTGTTTGTAACGAATAGGTCGTCACCTACAAGTTGGACACGATCTCCCAAACGATCTGTTAGCAATTTATGGCCTTCCCAGTCATCTTCATCCAGACCATCTTCAATTGAAATGATTGGATATTTATTTACCATTTCTTCATACCAGTCAACCATTTCTGCGGAAGTGCGAACAACACCTTCGCCTTTTAGGTTGTATTTTCCATCCTCATAAATTTCGGATGCAGCAACGTCCATTGCCAACTTGATATCTTCACCAGCTTTATAGCCCGCTGCTTCAATCGCTTCTACAATTGTTTCCAGTGCTTCTTCATTGGATTTCAAGTTAGGAGCAAATCCACCTTCATCTCCAACAGCTGTATTATAGCCTTTTTCTTTCAATACATTTTTCAATGCATGGAAAATTTCTGCACCAGTACGAATTGCTTCCTGAATAGATGGAGCTGAAATTGGCATAATCATGAATTCTTGGATATCAACATTATTATCAGCGTGTTCGCCACCGTTAACAATGTTCATCATTGGTGTTGGTAATGTTTTTGCATTAAATCCGCCTAAATAATTGTATAGCGGAATTTCTAGATGACTTGCAGCCGCATGTGCCGCAGCCATGGATACACCTAAAATTGCATTTGCACCCAATTTCCCTTTATTTTCTGTACCATCCAACTCAATCATCAGTTGATCGATAATGTTTTGTCTCGTTACATCTAAACCTAGTAATTCCGGTGCAATTAGATCGTTGACATTTTCTACTGCTTTTAAAACACCTTTACCTAAATAACGTTCCTTGTCACCGTCACGTAATTCCACAGCTTCATATTCCCCCGTGGAAGCACCACTTGGAACCAATGCAGAACCAAATGCTCCTGACTCTGTAAGCACTTCTACCTCAATTGTTGGGTTACCACGTGAATCTAATACCTCGCGCGCATAAACATCTGTAATATATGGCATAAAATCTCTCCTCTATTTTTTAATTAATGATTCGCCTGTCATTTCTTCCGATTTTTTCACTTCTAATAAATCAAGTAATGTTGGAGATAAATCAGCTAAAATCCCACCATCACGCAGTTCAATATTTTCTTTCGTTACGATGACCGGTACCGGGTTGGTTGTATGTGTTGTCATCGGATTACCTTCCATTGTAACGACTTCATCCGAATTGCCATGGTCCGCTGTAATAATGGCGTATCCACCAAGTTCGATTATTTTATCCACTATTTTCCCTAAACATGCATCAACCGCTTCAATTGCCTTAATGGTAGGTTCCAGTTTACCTGAGTGTCCAACCATGTCCGGATTGGCGAAATTAAGAATTATCCCGTTATGCTGTCCTGAATCAAGTTCCTCAAGCAAGGCATCCGTCAGTTCGTATGCGCTCATTTCGGGTTTCAGGTCATATGTCGCGACTTTTGGTGAATTAATTAACACGCGTTTTTCACCAGGGAATTCTTCATGTTTGCCACCACTCATAAAGTAAGTTACGTGTGGATATTTTTCCGTTTCCGCAATACGCAATTGATTCATATTGTTGTTTGCAAGTACTTCACCAACTGTATTAATCAAATCAATTGGTTGATAGGCTACCTGTCCTTCTATTTCATCACTGTATTTCGTAAACGTAACAAAGCTTACATTTTTCGGAGCCTGTTTGCCAAGATCAAACGCATTAAAGTCTTTATCTGCAAACACGCTTGAAATTTGGATGGCACGATCTGGACGGAAATTATAAAAGATAATGGCATCCTCATCTTCTATTTTGCCGATCGGATCTCCACTTCCATCTGTTAGGACAGATGGAATAACGAATTCGTCATAAACATCGCTTTCATAGGAATCGTTAATTACTTCATATGGATCACGGTAACTTGGACCTTCCCCATAAACCATGGCATCATAGGACTTTTTCACACGATCCCAACGTTTGTCGCGATCCATTGCATAATAACGGCCTGAAATCGTAGCAAATTGTCCAACACCATATTCTTTCATTTTCTCTTCTGTCCGCTTAATATATTCCAATGCAGACTTTTGTCCAACATCACGACCATCCAAGAAAGCATGTACATACACTTTTTTCAGGTTTTGATCTTTGGCTAATTTCAATAATGCAAACAGATGGTCAAGATGACTGTGTACTCCACCATCAGATAAAAGACCAAATAGATGTAGTGCTTTGTTTTTTTCTTTCGCATTGTTTATTGCTTGTAAAAAGGCTTCTTTTTCAAAAAAGTCGCCTTCCTTGATCGACAAATTAATACGTGTCAAACTTTGATAAACAATTCGGCCAGCACCAATGTTAAGATGTCCAACTTCAGAATTTCCCATCTGGCCTTCAGGAAGACCGACTGCCTCTCCGCTGGCTATTATTTGATTGTGTGCATATTTGTTATAGTACCGATCAAAATTAGGTGTATTCGCTTGTTTCACTGCGTTACCTTCTGTTTCACTGCGGATACCAAATCCATCTAGAATGATTAGCGCAGCCAGTTTGTTTTGACTCATTTTGTACCTGCCTCCACAAGTTGCAAGAATGACGCTGCTTCTAAGCTGGCTCCTCCAACTAATGCACCATCAATATCAGACTGTGCCAACAATTCATCCACGTTTGCCGGTTTCACACTACCACCGTACTGAATGATCACCTGATCTGCAATTTCCTGTGATGTAACTGCTTTTACGACATTGCGAATGTGCGCACAGACTTCATTTGCATCAGCACTGGATGCTGTTTTCCCTGTTCCAATTGCCCAAATCGGTTCATAAGCAATAATTGTTTCAGCTACCTGTTTTTCTGATAAACCTTTTAATGCCGCTTTTATTTGCGTTTCCACATGACTTTTCGTTTCATTTGCTTCACGTTGCTCTAATGTTTCTCCACAACAAACAATTGGTATTAAACCATGATCAAAAGCTGCATGTGTTTTTTTATTTACGATTTCATCGGTTTCAGCGAAAAGTTCTCTACGTTCCGAATGTCCAAGCACAACATGTGTAACACCTAGGTCTTTTAACATAACCGGACTTACTTCTCCGGTAAATGCACCACTTTCTTCAAAATGCATATTTTGAGCGCCAATTTTCACACTGGATCCTTTTGTTTTCTCTACAAGGGAAGCAAGAAATGGAAATGGTGCACATACAATCGCCTCGACCTTATCATTGGTAGGGGCTTTGCTTACTGTTTCTTCAACAAATTCATTTGCTTCTGTTAACACCTTGTTCATCTTCCAGTTACCTGCAATTACATTTTTACGCATCTTCTCACCTCTCCAATTTTATAAATTATTTATCACTTAACGCCTCGACACCAGGAAGAACTTTCCCTTCCATAAATTCGAGGGAAGCGCCGCCACCAGTGGATACATGATCCATATCTTCAGCAAAGCCAAACTTTTCGACCGCTGCAGCAGAGTCTCCTCCACCAATAACTGTATAACCTTCCGTATTTGCCAATGCTTCTGCAACTGCTTTCGTACCACCCGCAAATGCATTCAGCTCAAACACACCCATTGGTCCATTCCAAATAACCAGCTTGGAGTCTGCTACAATATCCTGATATACTTCTCGCGTTTCAGGGCCAATATCCAGTGCTTCCCAATCAGAAGGAATTTGATCGATAGGAACGATTTTAGTGTTTGCCGTTTCTGAAAAATCATCTGCCACAACAGCATCAACTGGTAATACAAATCTAACGCCTTTATCTTTAGCTTTTTTAATGAATTCATTTGCCAAATCGAGTTTATCTTCTTCTAATAACGATTTTCCAATTTCGTGACCCTGTGCTTTAATAAATGTATAAGCCAGTCCGCCACCAATAATTAAATTGTCCACTTTTTCCAACAGGTTATCAATTACGTTTATTTTATCCTTTACCTTCGCACCACCAATAATAGCGGTAAACGGGCGTGCCGGATTTTCTAATGCTTTCCCTAATACATCAATTTCTTTTTCCATTAAAAACCCTGCTACAGCAGTTAATTTCTCTGCAACGCCTGCTGTTGAGGCATGAGCCCGGTGTGCTGCACCAAAAGCATCATTGACATAGAAATCAGCCATATCTGCAAAGTGCTGCGCTAATGACGGATCGTTTTTCTCTTCTCCTGCTTCAAAGCGAACATTTTCAATTAATAAAATATCCCCGTTATCCATTTTTGAAATGGCTTCATTTACTTCTGTCCCATAAACAGCATCTGTTTTAATAATATTCTTCCCAATGAGATCACTCAGCCGTTTCGCGACCGGATCCAATCTCAGTTCTTCTACAACTTGCCCTTTGGGTCGGCCAAGATGACTTGCCAAAATCACAATTGCACCTTGATCAGATAAATAGTCAATCGTTTTGAGTGCTGCTTTTATTCTTGTGTCATCCGTAACTTCCCCGTCCTTCATCGGTACGTTGAAATCAACTCGGCAAAACACCTTTTTACCTTTTACATCAATATCCTGAAGCGTCTTTTTATTCATTTATCCACCCTCCCAATTGTCAGCTATGTAGCATGAGCCATTTTAGGTTTTCCCCGAATAGCTCCATCTTAATCATTATATACCATGGAATACCAGCATGTCTGTTTTGGTGCAGTAAATCCTTCATATAATGAAAAACGGAGGAGGAATGTGCTCCTCCTCCGTTTTATTTGCTAAAACTTATAGTCCTTTTTCTTTCATAAATGCTGCTAAATCAATACAGCGAGCCGAGTATGCCATTTCGTTGTCATACCATGAAATAACTTTCACCATGTTATCTCCTAATATCATTGTTGATAGACCATCAAAAACGGATGAATGGATATTACCCACAATATCCGTAGATACAAGTGGTTCTTCACTGTACTCTAAAATACCTTTTAGATCGCCTTCTGCAGCTTCTTTAAACACTTGGTTTACTTCCTCTACAGTAACGTTCTTATCCAACTCAGCAACTAAATCGATAAGTGATCCGTCTGGAGTTGGGACACGCACAGCCATACCGTTTAATTTACCGTCTAGCTCTGGTAATACTTTACCAACTACTTTTGCTGCACCGGTAGATGTTGGGATAATATTTTCAGCTGCAGCACGTGCACGACGATAGTCTTTATGCGGCAAATCAAGAATTTGCTGATCATTTGTATAAGAGTGAACAGTTGTCATTAATCCACGTTTTAAACCGAATTTTTCATGAAGTACTTTCGCAAGTGGTGCTATAGAGTTTGTTGTACATGATGCATTGGAAACCACGTGATGTTCAGCTGCATCATAGTCTTCGTTATTAACACCCATAACAATAGTTAAATCTTCACCATTCGCAGGTGCTGAGATAATTACTTTTTTCGCTCCTGCATCAATGTGTTTTTGTGCATCTTCACGTTTTGTGAAGCGGCCAGTTGATTCAATAACAATTTCTACACCCAAATCTCCCCAACCTAAGTCTGCTGGATCACGTTCAGATAGTACTTTGATTTCTTTGCCGCCAATAACAATATTAGAACCATTTACAGTAACTTCTTGATCCAATCGGCCATGCACAGAATCATATTTCAATAGATGTGCAAGCATGTTTGCATCCGTTAAGTCATTTACAGCTACAACCTCTACCTCATCATTCTTCAATGCTTGACGAAATACGTTACGTCCAATTCTTCCAAAACCATTAATACCAATTTTTACTGCCATGTTTATTCCTCCTAATATAAATTAAGTACTTTTGAATTTAATATATTTAAAGAGGTTAAGAACCCCTTAAAATCTCTTTTGCTGCTGCTTCGTCGGTGATCAACAGATGACTCTTTCCTTGCTTAAAATAAGATGCGATCGCTTGTCCCTTGGATTTCCCACCAGCAATGGTAATGACATATTCAATAGAAGCTAAATCCTCTAATTGGATACCAACTGTTCTTACTTTATGAACGACATTGCCATCTTCATCAAAATAAAACCCAAATGCTTCACTCACCGCACGATTCGCCTTTAACTTCTCGATTACAGCGTCCTCAGTCTTTCTTCTTTCTGCCATTGTCAGGGCATCCCCGATTCCATGGAGAACGATCTCCGCACCTTTGATCTGCTTTAATGTTTCTTTTACCGATGGTTCATTGATAATCGTTTGGTATGCCGATTCGCTTAGTGGATCAGGTACATACAACAACCGATACTCAGCCATCGATTTTCGGGCCATCTCCGCGGCAATCGTGTTCGCTTGGTTTTCAACCTTCTCACCAATCCCACCACGTGCCGGAACAAACAAGTAATTATTTGTCTTATTGAGGGTCGACATGACGTCAGCAACGGCTGCCATCGTAGTACCACCAGTTACGGCAATTGTACTTCCTTGTTTTAAAACGTTATTCAGAAATGTAACACAGGCTTTGCCCATTTCCTGTTTGACCCATTCATAGTTATCACTATCATCAGGAACAATTATAACGTTCTCTATTTGTAACTTTTCCTTAATTTGATTTTCTAAAACATTTAAACCCATCATTTCACTCATAAAGCCAGCAAGTTGATCAACAATTAATTTACCCTCTTTTGTCAGATACATCCCTTTCGATGTAACGAGGATTAAACCTTGTTTTTGCAGGAAGTCAATTTCACTGCGAACAACTCGCTCTGTTAGACCAGCATTTTCTGCAAGCCCTCTTCTGCCAACCGGCTGAAAAAGGTCTACACTATGCAAGATAGAATAACGCTGCTTCATTACTTTTAACAGATCGGGTAATAGTTTTTTTTGTAAATCAATTAAAGCTCTCATCAATAAGACTCCTATTCGCTGGACATAAAAAGTCCCACATGGCTATATTATGTCCCGCTTACAATTTAATTATAACATAGCAAGCTAAATATTCAAACTGAATGCTCTATATATATATAACATTTTAAAGGTACCGGTATAACGTAGGTGATAGCCAAGCTTGCTTATTACTAAATAGCTATCAGCTTGTTCACTTCCAATTATACATTATCTTTTAACGCCTGCTCCAAAGTATTCATATTGATTTGTTCGCAGTCTAGTGTTGTTTGATTTATTTTCACATACGGAATGAGCAGTTGGTACTCCTCCAGCCATTCATCATTTGAATAAATATCCCTTTCCTCCAGTTCAAAGGAATAATCGCGTTGCAGCATGGTCAATAACCCATTCGCATCATCACACAGTGAACAATTCTCTTTTGTGTAAAAAATCACCTTCAACATCTTTACCCTCCATTCCAATCGTGCGCGCTTAAAAAACCACTAGCAAGGTACTTATAAGTACCTTGCTAGTGTGGTTTTATACTATAATTTACTTTGACTTTGCGTCTTGTGATTCTTGCTGAACTTCATTATAATACTGAACGCTCGTCATTGCACCTTCATCAACCATATGCGCATCGTCGATTTCCTCAGGTTTGCCCCAGTCCTTCACATATTGGGAACCCAATTTATTAATTACTTTATTAAATTGAAGTTTTGTCTTTTTTCGATTCTCACTTTTGGACAAATAAGCGGCCCCTGCAACTGCTCCAGCTACACCGATTGCTTTTGTAAGTTTACCCATTTGAAATCATCTCCCTTTCCGTAATGGTTTGTAGAATCTCTATTATCAGTCTATCTTTATTATCTCACATAGGTGAATATAATGGAAATATTCCTTTTCCTAACAGCATCGGTACTCAGTAATGGTTTACAGATCGGTACCCTGGGGTAGAAATGAATAGCATGAGATTCTATCAAGCAGGAGGGTTACTATTGCAAAAGCAAATTGTAGGGGTTTATCAAGAAAAGGGAGAAGCCATCGATAAAATAAGGGATTTAACAATCGAAGGATTCTCTGTTGATGCAATCACTATTGTGACAAATCGTAGAAAAACAGATAGAATTGAGGATGACACAGGTGTGGAAGTCCAACGTGGAAAACCTGATCATAAAGATGATGAATCAATTATGAATAAGATTGGTCGAATTTTCACGGATGATATTACGAACCCAGATGAGCAACTCGTCACCCTTGGTATTCCCAAAGAACAAGCGGTAGTGCATCGTGACGATTTAAAGTCCGGGAAAATCATCATCGTTGTAGATAAACTTTAACAAAATCGGAAGCGTCAATACTGAAAACCAGGATGCATACACCGAAACACTACATGTTCACAGTGCTTCGGTGTGCTATTTTTTTACCCCAATACCTTCAAGCCAACCGCACCGGCAATGATACAAACTAAAAAGAGCATTCGTTTCCAGCCGGCAGACTCTTTAAAGAATATAATTCCTATTAAAACTGCGCCTACCGCACCCAGACCTGTCCAAACCGCATAAGCCGTACCGAGCGGTATATCTCGCATCGCAAGCGATAAAAATACAAAGCCACTACCAAATGTGAATATAATCATCGCCAGCCAGCTATATGATTTTTTGCGTAGGTAGAGATTGATGCTCATGACTCCGAATATTTCCCCAAAACTGGCAATCACCAGATAGATCCATGCCATCTTACTCCCCTCCTTCGTCTGCGGTTTTCTCATCTGGTGTCGTCATTTTGATACCGACTACGCCTATGATAATTAATCCAATAAAGAAAAGCTTAGCAATCGAGAAGTCTGCACCAAATAGAAGGAAGTCGATCAATACAATGGCAGCTGCTCCCGATCCGGTGAAAACAGCATATACCGTTCCAGCAGGTAATTTTTCACATGCTTTAATAACAAAATAAAAGCTTAGTACAATCACAATAAAAGTACCAATCCATTCTATTGGTGAATCCGAGTATTTTAATCCAATCACCCAAAATACTTCTACAATTGCAGCGAATAGTACATAGAGCCAAGCCAATTAAACTTCCTCCCCATCAGAAACAATATCATTCCATCCTAATTCTAACACAAATCAATGGAACAAAAGCACGCCAAACATAGCAAGAGCACATGACAGAAGTTCATCTATTGTTCACACTTCAACAACAATAAAATGATATACTGTGTTTGGTATTGTTATTTTCAATCAATAAGAATTAGTGAGGGAGGGGTATTAACTTGCTACCCATTGAACGGCAAAATCGCATTAAAGCGTTAATCTTGAACAAGCGCAATATTAAAATTTCAGAGTTAAGTCAAACGCTGCAAGTTTCTGAGATGACGATTCATCGTGATCTAAAACCATTAATCGAGACAGGAATGATCATCAAAACTTTCGGTGGTATTTCACTCAATTCTAGTGAAGCAGGGAAATTAGACGATACCCAAACGTGTGTTTTTTGCAGCAGTGGCGTCGACGAACGTCAGGCATACCGGCTGATTTTATCTAATAACCAAATAGAAGTGGCATGTTGCGCACATTGTGGTCTGTTAAGACAACGACAACTTGGGGATGATGTTACCCAGGCAATTTGTCATGATTTCCTAAAACAAACTACCATTAGTGCTCCTGACGCTTGGTATGTGATGGATACATCGATACATATGGGATGCTGTCAGCCGCAGGTCCTAACATTCCAATTCAAGGAACACGCAGTTAAATTTGTTAAAGGATTTGGCGGAAATGTTTATCCTTTTCAGGAAGCAATAGAAGTTCTTGATCAAAAAATGAATCCGAATCATCCGCATTGCTGTCAAGCGGATAAGAAAGGAAGGTAGCAGATGAGTAAACTAAAAGTTATCATGCTAGGTCTTATACTTTTCCTCGTTGCATGTGGAGGAGAAGAGATTGAAACGAATATGGATGAAAGTGTAAAACCATTTGAATTTACTACAGAGAGTAATGATACATTGAGTAACGAGGATCTTAATGGAGAGTGGTGGGTTGCTGATTTCGTCTTTACGAACTGTACCACTGTGTGTCTGCCAATGACATCAAACATGTCTGTCCTACAGACGAAAATGCAGGAAGAAGATATTGACGCACAGCTTGTTTCCTTTAGTGTCGATCCGGACTATGATAGCCCAGAAGTGTTAACAGAATATGCAGCAGATTATGATGCTGATTTGGATAATTGGACTTTTTTAACTGGGTACGACTTTGATACGATTAAGGAACTTTCTATCAAATCGTTTAAATCATTACTTGCTGAAGCCCCTCCTGGGGATGATCAAGTCACACACGGAACGAGTTTTTTCCTCGTTAATCCGGATGGCGAAGTGATTAAAAAATATAATGGTGTCGATACAAAGGTAATGGATGAAATTATTGATGACTTGAAAGTTGTAACTAAATCTTAAATAGATTGTTCAGGGGGAAATAATGATGGGTAAAAAAATAAGTTTATTGATCATGATTTTCGGTCTGATTCTGCTTGCAGCATGTGGCCAGAATAACGATGACGCAACATCCGATGCAGATACTGAAGATCAAGAAGCGTTAAAAACATTGAATGTAGCATTTGAAGTTCCGGAAACGGCCGATCTAAATGAAGATGTAACGTTAAAAGCGATTGTTACCTATGGTGATGAGGAAGTCGTCGATGCAGATGATGTTGAATTTGAATATTGGTTAGCTGGGCATGAAGATGACAGCACTATGTTAGATGCAGAAAATAATGAAGATGGGACCTATACACAAACTGTTTCCTTTGATCAGGACGGCGAATATGAAATATATGCACATGTAACTGCAAGGGATTTACACACCATGCCAAAGAAAGCAATTACTGTTGGAGATGGCGCTAGTGAAAATACAGATAGCGACAAAGATTAAGACGATCCCTACGAACGCGGAAGCAAATAATGAAGGGACTAATCCTCATGCTTGGATTAGTCCCTTTTTCATCCTAAAATGCGCCTGCTCCCCCATCGTCAGTGGTGGAGATCATTGTTGTTGTAGTGGAACTAGCCGAAACTACTGTTACATATAATGCGATATTAATCGCATTAAACACTGTTGTTGCATAGACCGGATTGTTTAGCAATGGATAAAAAGCATTTAATTTTTCGATCTGCTTAACATCATCGACAATTAAACAAATTTTACCCTTCTTTATGTATCACATCTAATACACTTCTCAGATCAGCTACTGCAATTTGACCTGGTGCTGATACATGTTTCCCTACCGCAAATGTTGCCACGGAACCAAAAACTTGCCCTGTTAAGCGACTAATTAAACCTATCTTCCCCATCGCCATCGTGATAATCGGTACGTCCTTATGCTTTGTTTTCATTACGTTAGTCGCGTCCAATAATGTGAGAACGTCCGCTGAACTGTTTGGCATGACAGCTATCTTCGAAATATCCGCACCAAGTTCCTGCATCTTTTGTAATCGGGAAATAATCTCATCTTTTGTTGGTGTTTTAATAAAATCATGATTAGAAAGTATGGTATGCACATGATTCGCTTTCGCCTCTTCGATTAGCGATTTAACTTTTTCCTCATTAAAAAACAATTCAATATCAATTAAGTCAACAGCTTTTGACTCCATGGCTATTGTAAGTAAATTAACATATGCCTGATCTGTAATTTTTTTATTTCCGCCTTCTTTATGACTTCTGAAAGTAAATATAAAAGGAATATCTTGAAGCTGTTTGCTTAACTTTCCAATCATTGCTTGAACAGATTCTAGATGATCAACATGTTTAAATTCATCCACTCGCCATTCGATCATGTCCGGTTTTACTTCCTTCACTGCCTTTAACTCTTCTATCAGTTCTATCTCTGATTGTCCCATTAATGGAACAATCACTTTCGGCATACCTTGACCGATCTTCACATTTTTTATTTGGATAATATTCATCTGCAACAGCTCCCGACACTTTTTTAGACGTTCTATAGTAAGTGAAACATAGGATTTCACCATTAAAATTTTATCAATAAGCCAATTTTCCTAAAAATCATCATAGCATTTGTAAGCAAAAAATTCTATACTAGAGACTAGAGATATTATCTTAACATAACCAATGACTCATCTATCAGTTTAATCGTTATAGTAGAGAAGAGAGGCGTCCACATGACAAGCAATGACCAATCACTGCGAGAGAAAAATATCGTATTCACAGGATTTATGGGTGTTGGAAAAACAAGCATCGGTAAAGCTGTAGCAAAGAAATTGTATCGGGATTTCGTGGATATTGACGAGGAAATTGAAACGAAGCACAATATGGCTACCACTGATATATTTAAAGAGATCGGTGAGCAAGCATTTCGGGAAGAAGAAAAGAATATGATTGCGGACTTTTGTAAATCAAAATTGAAGATTATTTCAGTTGGAGGCGGTGCCTTCTTACATGAAGAAACAAGGGAGATTTGTTTATCCGAGTGCATCGTCTTCTTTCTTGATTTATCATGGGAATCGTGGCAGGACAGAATAAGTCTGATCATTGACAGTCGACCGGTTTTACAAGGTAAGAGTATTGACGAAATCAAATCGTTATTCTATGATCGGCAATCCATCTATGAAGGTCATCACTCCAAGGTAAAAACGGATAATCTGGTGATTGAAGAAGTTGCCGACAATGTCGTTCATGCATTAAAGACAGCCTGGGATATTTACGAACCGAATTAAGAAGTATTGGGTTTAGGATAAACGAAAGACAAGGGATACCATTTCCCTTGTCTTTCGTTATGGCATCGTATTCCCCTTTTACGAGCCAAAAGTTATTTTAATAGCTTGTCCTTGATTCATGAACAGTTATATACAAACTAACACATTTTTATATGTGTGGTTCTATATTCCGCCGGTTTGCTGAAAAAACGATTCTCTGTTCGACGTGCGAAACCCCATTCTATTTATTTTATACGAACCTCAATTGCATCTTTGTTTCGTTCCACTAAATCGTCCAATAACTCACTGGCATGGTGATTATATTCTTCTATACCAAACTCATCATCTTCTAGTTCACCCAATATTTCTGAAGTATAAACATTGATATATGCAGCTATTTCCGCGGAAACTTCAGTATACTTTTCATAATATTCCTTCGGGTCAATCCCAAGCTCCCTCGCCTGTGGATCAGCAAATGCACGAATGGATTGTGCTTTCGCGCTATATAATTCGTCCTGGGGATACTCGCCATATGATTCCTTTATCTCTTTTACTTGCTTAGAAACGTCTATATTCATCTTTTTTACTTCCTGTTCAGCCAATTTAGCTTTAACAGCTTCATCAATCATCTCCACTATTGCATCATCTGTATACAAAAAACGCAAGTAACCAACCGTGATTTCTTCTCCTCTAACCATTGCTGCAACATCGTCATCCTTATAATCCGTTGAATTCATACATCCACTAAGGATGAACAAACAAATAAGTAGCATGGAACCAACCCATTTGTACATTGTACACCTCCATAATTTCCTGGTTCCGCCAATCTCTTACTATATATAATGGCCGGATTGCTGAACAAGAATAAAATTTATCCACCCATGGAACCTCTCCCTTTACTCTATTCGATATAATAAATAAAAATTCTTTTTACGACCTCTTTTGTAGAAAGTTTTCTATCTTATATCTTATCGAAATAAGTATACGCGTACGTCTTTATAAAGAGCATCCTAACATGGTGCTTGTTCAGGACTTAATTGATGATGAAAGTTTATTGTATAGTCACAAATGAAATAGATGCGTTGGTTAGTAAAAGGATTGTGAAACTGGAAGGGACAAAATATGAAGTTGTGTATGGTATTGTCTAGGGATGTGATTGTGTAATAAAAATAAATAGAGGCTTCTGTGTAGTAGATCTCTTCTACATACATTGATTCTGCTTTAGCAAATGGACTTAAATCTCCATCTATAATACTATCGTTTACTTTTTTTATAATAATCATTCGAATAAGCACTAGTATCATCAATACCGTAGGGCAATTTACTACGAGGCTCTCTTTAGGCAAGGACAAAATGAAGGTTGGTCTCGAATACGAAATAAAGATATGGTATGCGCCACTTCAACTGATAAGTATATGAAATCAACCTATTTGAGGGCCTTATTTAACCTGATTATTAAAAAAGTTATAAAAAAATACTCCGAGACCCGATGGTTAGAAGTTTGTTACTAACTCCCCATTTTCATCAAAAATGACAAGGGTACAATAAACGCTGTATCCCTTGTCACCATTGACTTTATAAGTAGCGCGCCCGAGAGGAATCGAACCCCCGACACCTGGTACCGGAAACCAGTGCTCTATCCGACTGAGCTACGGGCACATTCTAAAAACTATTTTTCGCACATAGGCTATTATAACGTCCTTCACTAATAGAAACAAGTCATTTATAAATTTAATCGTAAAATTTTTCCAAACCAAATACTAGATTTTTTCGAGAAAAAAGAGAAAAACAACAAAAAAATGAAATAAACTATATAATATAAATAAATTAAAGAGTCTAATTATTCGTTACATAGGGAGGTTTTTTAAGATGGATGAAGCTACTCCGCTTTTAGAGGTTAACAATCTACATACCCATTTCTTCACTAAATCCGGTGTTGTTAAAGCTGTTGATGGGGTTGATTTTACAATTAATCCCGGGGAAACACTAGGTATTGTCGGAGAATCTGGTTCAGGAAAAAGCATCACCGCGATGTCGATTCTCGGGCTGATCCCTTCGCCCCCTGGAAAAATAACCGAAGGAGAAGTTATTTTTAAAGGAGAGGATTTGCTTCATAAATCAGAAAGACAGATGCGAAAGATACGCGGCAAGGAAATTGCCATGGTGTTTCAAGATCCAATGACATCGTTAAATCCTGTATTTACAGTAGAAAAACAAATGATGGAAACAATTCTGGCACATGAACCCGTTTCCAAAAAGCAAGCAAAACAACGGGCGATTGAATTATTGGACCTGGTTGGTATTCCTGATCCGAGAAAACGATTGAAAGACTATCCACATGAATTTAGCGGTGGCATGCGGCAGCGTGTCATGATTGCCATGGCATTATCCTGTAACCCTTCCCTATTGATTGCTGATGAGCCTACAACAGCGCTGGATGTAACAATTCAGGCACAGATACTTGAACTCTTTAAAAAAATGCAGACCGAGCTAAATATGGCAATCGTTATGATTACACATGATTTAGGCGTTGTCTCAGAAGTATGTGATCGTGTCATGGTCATGTATGCTGGTAAACCTGTTGAATATACCGAAACAAGCCATTTATTTGATCGTGGCAAGCATCCATACACACTTGGGTTGATGAATTCTATTCCTAAAATATCTACAGAGAAGCAAAAATTGGAAGCCATTCATGGTTCCCCACCCGACTTAAGATATTTGCCAAGAGGTTGCAGCTTCGCTCCAAGATGCAAGCATGCAATGGAAAGCTGTTTAACCATTGATCCTGCATTGAAAAAAATAGACACGGACCATTATGTGAGCTGCTTATTATATGACGAAGCAAAAAAGAAGGTGACGACATGAGTACTTTATTGGAAGTTAAAAATTTGAAGAAGCATTTCCCACTCAAAAGTTCAAAGTTATTCAGCACAGAAAAACCGATACTCAAAGCGGTAGATGGTGTTTCATTTTCAGTTAAAGCTGGTGAAACACTTGGTCTTGTAGGAGAAAGTGGTTGCGGTAAATCCACTACAGGGAGAAGCATTCTGAAATTGCAGGAACCGACAGAAGGTGAGATCTTTTTTAAAGGAGAAAACATCACAACTTACCGTGGTGAACAGCTACGTAAGCTTAGACGGGAAATGCAAATGATATTTCAGGATCCCTATGCCTCCTTAAATCCCAGAAAAACAATTGAGAAAATCATTACCGAACCCATGCGTATCTTCAATATACCAAAAGCGGAACGAAATAAAAAACTGGATGACCTGCTTGATGTCGTTGGCTTAAGTGCTTATCACAAGAATCGCTACCCGCATGAATTCAGTGGTGGACAGCGACAAAGAATCGGCATTGCACGCTCATTGGCACTCGAACCGGAACTAGTCATCTGTGATGAACCTGTTTCCGCTCTAGACGTGTCCATTCAAGCGCAGGTTATCAATTTAATGGAATCGTTACAGGACAGATTTAATCTAACTTATATTTTTATTGCGCATGATTTAAGTGTTGTACATCATATTAGTGATCGTGTCGCTGTCATGTACTTAGGAAAGTTGGTAGAAATTGCAGATGTGGACGATCTGTATCGATCTCCCAAACATCCCTACACCCAAGCATTACTATCAGCTGTCCCTGAAGCAAATCCACATAAGGAAAAGGAACGGATTATATTAACCGGTGATCTGCCTTCACCTGCCAATCCACCAAGCGGATGTAAGTTTCATACCCGCTGTCCTTATGCAGAAGCGATTTGTCTTACTGAAGAACCTATACTAAAAAACGTGTCACCAGAAGGTCAAATGGCGGCATGCCACTTTGTAAAGGAGGTGGTGGAACAAACTACCGTGTAACACATGTTGTAAAAACAATATATTCAAGGGGGAAGTACATTGAAAAAGCGCAATCCTTTTACATTGTTTGGTTTTCTTTTAATCATGCTGCTCGTTGTTAGTGCCTGTAGTAGTAATACGAGCAGTGATGACGCTGACGCCGGGAATGACAATGCAGAAGCAACAGAAGATAATGACAGCGATAAAACGCTTGTATTTGGCCGCGGAAGTGATTCCATTACACTGGACGCTGCAATCCCAACAGATGGCGAATCTATTTATGTTACCAATCAAATCTACGATACACTCGTCAGATACGAAACGGAAAATACCGAAGTTAAACCAGCATTAGCAACAGACTGGGAAGTGAGTGATGACAACCTCGAATGGACTTTTCAATTACGTAATGATGTAACATTCCATGACGGTAATGATTTTACTGCAGAGGACGTTGTCTTTAACTTTGAACGCTGGACGACTTCAAGTGAATTTTTCTATTATGGATATATGTTTGGAGCTACAGAGGACAATATGAAAGGGATCATCGACAAGGTGGAAGCAACGGATGATTATGAAGTGAAAATCACCCTTTCCGAACCGAACGCACCATTCCTGCAGACATTGGCAATGCCACCTTTTGGCATCGCGAGTCCGGAAGCGGTTGAAGAATCTGGGGATGATTATTTTAAAAACCCGGTTGGAACAGGTCCATTTGTATTCGAGGAATGGATTCCGGATGACAGTATTACCGTTTCCAAAAATGAAGATTACTTTGGCGAAGTTGCAAAGGTCGATCAAGTTGTATTCCGTGTCATTCCTGATAATGGAGCACGTTTCATGGAACTTCAAGCGGGATCCATTGACTTGATGAACGGTTTAAATCCACAGGATATTCAAACAGCGGAATCAGATGAAGACTTGCAGATTATTCGCAGACCATCGATGAACGTGGCTTACATGGCTTTAAACACTGATAAAGAAGGCCCTATGTCGGAAAAGTTAGTCCGCCAAGCAATCAACCTTGCCATTGATAAAGAGCAATTGATTACCTTGTATGAAGGAATTGGTAAAGCAGCAGTCAATCCGATTCCGCCATCATTATGGGGCTATAACGATGAGATCAAAGACTACGATTATGATGTGGATGAAGCAAAAAAATTGTTAGCTGAAGCTGGTTATGCAGATGGCTTTGACATTACACTATATACTTTCGCAAATCCACGGGATTATATGCCACAGCCAAAAGTTACTGCGCAAGCCATTCAAGAAATGCTGAAGGAAGTAAATATTAACGTCGAAATCGTTGAAAACGACTGGGATAGTCACTTAACCGCAACCGAAAATGCAGAACATGATATGGCATTTTTAGGTTGGACTGGCGACAATGGCGATCCGGATAACTTCTTTTATGTCTTGTTGGATAAAGATAATACAAAAGTGGGTTCAGCTGGAAACGTTGCTTTTTATAAGAGTGATGCAGTTCATGATCTATTCAAAGATGCACAAATGGAAATGGATCAGGATAAACGAACGGAATATTATATGGAAGCACAGGAAATTATCCATGATGACGCACCATGGGTTCCCATTGCCCATACAACACCACCACTTGCAGGGAAAAAAGGGATAACAGATTATTTACCACATCCAACAGGTAGTGAACCATTTAACTTGGTGGAAATCGAGTAATAAAACATCCTACAGGGGGGAGTAATGCTTCTCCCCCACTTATGCTGAAAGATTTACGTTAGTGTTATTGAATGGAGGCATACGACCATGTTAAAGTACATTATTCGAAGGCTATTGATGCTTGTCCCTGTGTTGATTGGGGTCTCTATTCTCACCTTTTCACTGATCCACCTTATTCCAGGGGATCCAGCCAGAAGTATGCTCGGGGAAAAAGCGACAGAAGCACAGCTGGAATTATTACGGGCTGATTTAGGTTTAAACGATCCTTATATTGTTCAGTATGGTAGGTTTTTAGGAGACATATTACAAGGAGATTTAGGTCAATCCATTCAATCTAAGGAAAATATTGCTTATGAAATCATGCATAAATTACCTGCAACGATTGAACTAACTATTTTCGCTATGATTGTCGCGATAATTATCGGTATTGTTGCGGGCGTGATTGCAGCAGTGAAGCAATATTCATGGTTTGATAACATCAGTATGACTGGTGCCTTATTTGGTGTTTCCTTACCGATATTCTGGCTTGGTTTAATGATGATCTGGATCTTTTCTGTAAAATTCAATGTGTTGCCACCTTCCGGAAGAATTACAGCCGGGACGGGTTTACAAACCATCACGAATTTCTATTTATTAGATAGCATTCTAACTTTGGATTGGCAGGCATTCAAAGATGTATTCCTTCATTTATTAATGCCGGGCGTTGCACTTGGAACAATACCGATGGCAATTATCGCAAGGATGACGAGATCAAGCATGCTGGAAGTCATGCGGCAGGATTATATTCGTACAGCTGATGCAAAAGGGTTAAAAAAACACCTGATTGTATTTCAGCACGCTTTAAAGAATGCCTTTCTCCCTGTGCTTACAGTTATTGGCTTGCAATTTGGGTTATTGCTTGGTGGCGCAGTATTAACCGAAACGATCTTCTCCTGGCCAGGTGTTGGCAGGTACGTCTATCTTGCAGTACTCAGTCGTGATTACCCGATCGTTCAAAGCACGATTTTAATCATTGCAATCATTTTTGTGCTCATTAATTTAGTTACTGATATTCTCTATAAATACTTCGATCCGAGAATTCGATATGATTAAGATTTGCTAAAGTTACTTTGCTGGAAGGAATGAAGGAAAGGATGTGCAGCACATGCCAATTCAACCAAACCCGGTACCAGATCCTGAACCGGTCATTATTGATCAGCAACAACGAGAGATAAAGCCCAGGCGGATGTGGGTAGATTCATTATTACGCATTATTAAAAGCAAAACATCCTTCGTCGGATTATGTATCATTCTCATTTTAATTATTACGGCCATCCTTGCGCCGGTCATTGCGCCGTACAGCCCGACAGATCAATCGATCATTGATCGCTATCAATCTCCTTCAGGAACCCATTGGTTAGGCACAGACGAACTCGGACGAGATATTTTCAGCCGAATTATTTATGGAACACGTATTTCGATCCAAATCGGCTTGATCACGGTGGGAATTTCAATGGTGATTGGTGTCCTTTTAGGCGGGATTGCCGGTTATTTCGGCAAATGGGCAGATCAGATTATCATGCGCTTAATCGATATTCTTATGGCCTTCCCTAGCATTCTGTTGGCGATCGCCTTAGTAGCTGTACTTGGGCCGAGCCTGCAAAATGCAATGATTGCAGTCGGAATTGTCGGGATCCCGCAATTTGCCAGGATTGTTCGATCCGCTGTTTTATCTGTAAAAGAGACGGAATACATCGAAGCTGCACGCGCGATTGGGGCAAAGCACAAAAGGATTTTTCTACAGCATGTATTACCTAACTCCCTTGCACCGATCATCGTACAAGCAACACTAGGAATCGGTACCGCCATTCTTGATGCAGCAGGACTCAGCTTTCTCGGTTTAGGTGCCCAGCCACCTACACCAGAATGGGGAGCCATGTTAAGTGATGGGAGATCCGCCTTACAAACAGCGCCATGGGTCGTTGCATTCCCAGGAATTGCTATTTTCCTAGTTGTACTTGGATTTAATCTCTTCGGTGATGGCCTACGTGACGCGTTAGATCCAAGACTGAAAGAATAGATGTACCAACTGCAACTAATATAGTAAACTAACAGGTAAGATTACGCTTACTTGTTAGTTATTTTTTTGCACAATGTGAGGTAAAATGTTTTTAGAGCCAAGCTTGATGGAGGTGCACTTTTGAAAAAATCTATTCCTTTTTTGCTCTGTTTAGTCATTGCGCTCATAATAGCATTTACAAACATGGACACATCCCAATCAAACCCGATGACAACCTACCCCAATTTACCAGCACCGATTGGCAAAGAGAAAATTTTAATTACTTCTGCAGGACAGGCAATGGAAGGCGCCATCGTTTACTCCATTTCAGAAAGCCTTCACCTTGATGCTGATTACCGGCCAAGAGCATTGGACAGCGATTTATATGATTATCAAAGTGTCATTATCATCCTTGGCTATAGCGCAAATGGGTTAGCTTACACGAATCGTTCCTTTCAAGAAGAGCTTAGCCTTACAAAAGCGTTATTAACCGAAGCTATCTTACAAGAATTACCGATTATAGTGGTTGATCTTTCCAGCAGAGGCAGAGATAGTAAACATACACGTGAATTGTTTGAGCTAGTTACGCCATATACAGCTTATTATATTGGACTTAAAAATGAACAGGGATATCACCCATATAAGCAGGATCTGCCAAAACTTGATATACCCGTAACACTTTTAAATGAGCTAGATGACTTAGCCACACCACTCAATTCTGCATTTCGATAATTCATTTGAAAGGCTTGATTCTATATGCTTCAAGATAAAAAATATCCGTTCATTGGTATAGCTGGTCTTGCATTAGTTATCTATGGAATTGCCATCTCGTCATTCTTTGAAGGGTGGTCCAATTTTATTACGGAAACGATCTATGAGAGCATATTACTGCAAGATAGTGGTCAACTGTTAATTGCTACATTTGCTTATGTCGCTAAAGGATTTCTATTATTCTTTTTTATTTATTTTGGCTCGATGATGATGACACATGTTTTTTCCAAACGGGTTTCCGGCCTGATCTCTTCCCTATTATTTATGGCTGTGACTACCATTTCTATTTTTACATTAAACCAATTATACCAGGAAAACTTCTCCTACCTTAGCCATTTTATCACCATAACGATTATTTCGCTTTTACAAATTTTTATCCCAAAACAACGCTATTTCCTAACAATTTTCGCTATTATCTTATTGCTTGTCATCATGTCCATGCAATGGCTACAACTTATTCCGTCTCTTTCCCAACTCGGCATTGGTACGGGTGATTTCGCTGTCATGATTAAAATGGCCGACAATTACTTTACTAAAAATAATTTATTTAATACATTAGCAACCATCTTCTTTCTGGTATTTTTGATTATCGCCATCATTTTCACTTTTTTAATTCATCTTTTGCATAAACAGATTTACACTTTAAAAAAGTACCACGAACAAGAAGAAAAATTAAGGGATGCACAGGTCGCTTTAGCAGAATCAAAAGTATATCAGGAAATAGCCATGGTTGTTCATGATTTAAACACACCACTTGTTACTGTTGAAGGTTTACTTTCCTTAATTCAATTAAAGATGCAGCCGGAAGACCAGAACCAAACTGCAGCTTATTTTAACCGGATGAATCAGTCCCTGAATAGAATGAAAGATATGATAGCAGAAATATTATATGAAAATACCAAACACCCGATTGAAGTGAAGGAATTACTTAAATATGTAACAAGTCACCTTTGTTTAGATGAACAGCTGGTTAGATTAACTGTAAATATACCACCAGATTTACCGCCTATTCCTGTGAATAAAATACGATTTTCACGTGCCATTGCAAACTTATTAGAAAATGCAATAACTTCTTTTGCAGGAAAAGCAGGAGAAATCACCACCAATGTCAAAGTAGTGGATAACAGGGTTTCATTTCAAATCCGGGATAATGGCTCGGGAATCGAGGCCGATCTATTAGATCAGGTATGGACCGACGGTTTTAGTACAAGGAACTCTTCAGGACTGGGCCTTTCTTTCGTGAAAAAGGTAGTCGAAAGCCATGCTGGTACCGTAACAATCGATAGTGTCCCGAATCGTTATACAATAATATGCATCTCCATACCGATTAAAAAGGAAGGTGAGATAAACGTTGAGCGCGACCATCTTAGTCGTCGATGACAATGAAGATATTCGTTTTACGCTAA
Organism: Virgibacillus halotolerans; assembly: GCF_016908515.1. Taxonomy (GTDB): domain Bacteria; phylum Bacillota; class Bacilli; order Bacillales; family Amphibacillaceae; genus Virgibacillus_M; species Virgibacillus_M halotolerans. The sequence goes on along the minus strand of NZ_JAFBEA010000006.1, from coordinate 82,332 downwards.
AGGAAATTTGCGAATATGCAAATTGGCAAGTGATAGAAGCCTCTACTGGAAAAAGAGCAGTGGAATTAATCAATGTGCTTGCACCTGACTTAATTTTACTTGATTATCACATGCCCGATTGGGATGGCATCCAGACTACCAAGAAAATAAGAAGATTGAATGAAAACGTACCGATCATTATTTTAACGGTGGACGAACGTCAAGAAATCGCAAATTCCTTTTTGCATGCAGGCGCAACGGACTTTGCACTGAAACCGATTAAAGCACCAGATCTCATTTCCCGTATTCGGATTAATTTAAAAATGGGAAAATTAACGGAAAACAAAAATAGCGCCTATGTGGACAAAGGAATTAATCATAAAACTTTACTGTCGATTAAAAATTGCTTAATTCAATTGGATAGGCCATCCACGATCAACGAAATTCAGCAAGGGCTTCCCATCGCTTATCAAACAGTACACCGCTATTTAATTTACCTTGAGGAAAAAGGAGAAGTCGAGGTGATTTCTCAATATGGAAAAAAAGGACGTCCAAGGAACACCTATCAATTAACCTGGTCGTCTACAAATGTTTATATTACCCCAAACGGGGAATAATGATACAGTATTTTCGAAATGAATGATTCTCGAACGTTTTTGTTTGACCTTCATTGACCTTTTAGTTATGATAAAAACAGATCCAAATTCAATGGATATTCGTGTTAGAAATTAGGGAGGAATTTAATTATGAATTTAATACCAACAGTTATTGAACAGACAAACCGTGGTGAACGCGCATACGATATTTACTCACGTTTATTGAAAGACCGAATCATTATGCTAGGAAGTGCGATTGACGATAATGTTGCAAACTCTATTGTTGCGCAATTACTTTTCCTTGAAGCGGACGATCCGGAAAAAGATATTTCACTATACATCAACTCTCCAGGTGGATCTATCACCGCTGGAATGGCAATTTTTGATACCATGCAATTTATTAAATCTGACGTATCAACTATTTGTACTGGGATGGCAGCATCTATGGGATCATTCTTATTAGCTGCTGGTGAAAAAGGCAAACGTTATGCACTGCCAAATAGTGAAGTGATGATTCACCAACCGCTTGGTGGTACCCAAGGACAAGCAACCGATATTGAAATTCACGCAAAAAGAATCATTGAAATCAAAAGAAGAATGAACGAAATTCTTTCAGAACGTACAGGTCAACCACTTGAAGTCATTGAACAAGATACAGAACGTGATAACTTCATGTCAGCACAGAAATCAGTTGATTATGGATTAATCGATAAAATTCTCGTGCGTAATACAGATAAATAATAAAAAAACCTTTCACTATTATGTGAAAGGTTTTTTTATCAGTAGGAAAGTATAAAAATTCCTACTGTATAACTGCAACTAAGGCATTCACCATTAAAGCTTGGTGAATGCCAAGTTTTATTTTATTACTTTTACACTAGGCATTATTTGTTCCCTCTAAGCCTGTGCTTCCTCTCTTGAAACAAATGAAGATAAATGATCGATTGCAGCTTCTGCATCCACACCATCAGCTATTAACGTGATCATCTCCCCAGTTGTGATTGCTAGGCTCATGAGCCCCATAATACTTTTGGCATTCACTCTTTTACCATCTTTTTCAAGAAACAAATGTGCTGTGTAATGATTTGCTTCCTGCACAAATAGTGCTGCAGGTCTTGCTTGTAAACCTGTATCTAACTCAACTTTGACTGACCTTTCGACCAAATCACTCATCCTCTCATTTTCGTAAGCGCTATCATTCGTATTTAATTTTTATCGACAGTAATGTACCATCATACAAATACTGCCGATAAGATCGACATTCCATAAACATTCTGATCGTTTAAAATTACCAATATTATATCATGAAATAACGATAAATTGAAATTATTGATTTCCAACCCTTTTATACTTCGCCTAGTTTAATTTTCTCAGCAAACAGATCGATTTTTTTTAATCGATGATTTACACCTGACTTGGAAATCTTTCCACTTTCAACCATTTCCCCTAATTCTTTTAATGAAACTTCCTGATGCTCCACACGCAATTTTGCGATTTCCTGCAATTTTTCAGGAAGCTGATCAAGTCCTACAGTACGCTCAATAAAATTAATATTTTCTATTTGGCGAAACGCAGCACCGATCGTTTTATTTAAGTTTGCTGTCTCACAATTTACTAGTCTATTTACCGAATTCCGCATATCCCGCACAATTCTTACGTCTTCAAACTTAAATAATGCATTATGCGCACCAATAACACTTAAAAATGCAGTAATTTTTTCTGCTTCTTTAATATAAACAATATACCCATTTTTACGTTCCAATGTTCGCGCACGTAAATCAAATGTGTTGGCAAGTTCACACAATGCTTCATTATGTTCCTGGTGGAAATTAAAAATTTCTAAATGATAGGAGGATGTCTCCGGGTTATTGATGGAACCGCCTGCTAAAAAGGCACCACGTAAGTAGGATTTTTTACAACAGGTTTTGTTTAAAAATTTGTTTGAGATTGATCGGATAAATGTAAAAGGTTCCCGGAATATTTCCAGATCCTTTAACATTTTGCCGACGTCTTCCTTCATTCGAACAATATAAACATTGTTTTTCTTTAGCTTCATCTTTCTTCGGACAAGTAGTTCAATGGGGATCGTGTATGCTGTTTTAATTAGCGTATAGATACGGCGTGCGATTGCTGCATTTTCAGTTTGAACATCCAGCGAATAATCATCTTTTGCCAGGGAAACAGTTCCATTCATTCGAATTAAAGCTGTTAATTCCGCAAGTACACAACAATCATCAAGTTCAATTGTCGTCAATTCCTTTTTTATTTCTGAAGCAAAGGACATTTTTTTCCCTCCTTTACTATGACCACAATGATACTTAAGCTAATATCGAATATAATAATTTAGCAATTTTTCTTGTGTCATGCCTTAATGTGGTTCGCTCATGGTTAATGATGTCACCTTCAATAATTTGTAGCCCCATATCAATTAAGCGTTCTGTATCATAAATGACTGGCTCTGCGTTCTCTTCCGCATATATTTCACGAACCGGCCCTTTGATTGGTTCGTTATGTACTACGATTGCATCCACACAGTCTTGACCAATATGATCATTGATTGCCTGAACATGATCTGCAGCACTGTATGCAGTTGTTTCTCCAGCCTGGGTCATGACGTTACAAACATAAATAATCTTGCCTTGCGCCTGTTTCAGTGCATCATCTATCCCAGGAATAATAATGTTTGGCATGATACTTGTATACAAGCTGCCAGGTGAAATGACAATTAAATCAGCTTCTTTAATCGCTTGAATAGCACCAGGAAAAGGTTTTACGGGCTGAGGACTGAGAAAAACACGCTTTATTTGCTTATTCGATAGTGGAATATTCGATTCTCCAGAAACAATCGATCCATCCATCATTTTTGCATGTAAATACATGTTTTCATTAGAAATGGGATAAATATTCCCTTTCACATTTAACACACGGGAAATCTCTTTAATACCGGTATAAAAATCACCTGTTATAGATGTCAGAGCTGCAAGCAACAGGTTCCCCATCGAGTGACCTGATAATCCATTACCTGTAGCAAATCGGTGCTGAAATAATTCTACAAGCATTGGTTCCGCATCAGACATAGCAGCAATTACATTTCGTATATCACCAGGTGCTGGGATATCCATTACATCCCGTAGTCTACCTGTGCTTCCTCCATCGTCAGCCACTGTAACAAGTGCAGTTAATTGAATGGGCAAGTCTTTAAGCCCACGCAAAAGAACAGGCATACCTGTACCGCCACCGATAACAACTACTTTTGGCTCCGTTTGATTTCCCATCTCTAATGTTCCTTTCTTTTATCGATGTCCCTATGGCTGATGTGCGTAATATAACTAGCTGATAACTCCTTCGCAAAATACTCAGTTAGAGCGACTGAACGGTGCTGTCCACCCGTACATCCAATGGCTACTACAAGCTGGGATTTTCCTTCTTTTTTATATTGTGGAAGCATAAACTGCAATAGATCAAGTACTTTTTCATTAAATATTTGTGTTTCTGACCACTTAAAAACATAAGAAGAAACCTCTTGGTTTAAGCCTGTTAATGGTTGCAGGTGCCCTACATAGTGGGGATTGGGCAGAAACCTTACATCGAAAACCAAATCAGCATCAATTGGCAGACCATATTTAAATCCGAATGATACCATATGCACGGAGAATATCTCTTGTTTATCGGTTGTGTAAGCTTTTACGATTTTTTCCCGTAATTCTTTTGGCTTTAAATTGGTAGTATCAATAATGCGCTGGGATCTGCCTCTTAATTCATCTAAGATCTTTCTTTCCTGCTGGATTCCATTCAATGGTAAACCGCCTACAGCCAATGGATGTGCACGTCTTGTTTCTTTATATCTGCTAACAAGCTTTTCATCCTTCGCATCTAGAAAAAGAATATGTTCTTCCAACCAGTTTTCTTTACCTAAAACATCTAATGATTCGAATAAGGAGTCAAAAAATTCACGTCCACGCAAATCAATGACCAGTGCAACTTTTCGAATGTTGTTTGTAGAGTCCTTCATCAATTCAAGGAATTTCGGTAACAATGTTGGCGGTAAATTATCTACACAATAGTAACCTAAATCCTCGAAGCTTTGCACGGCGACCGTTTTCCCTGCACCAGACATGCCTGTTATAATGACCAAATTCGTTCCTTTTTCTTCGTTTTCCATAAGATATCGCCCCCATCATCAACCTATTCCCGGAAGGCTATTCCGGAACTACATGTGAACCCTCTTACACACCATCTTCTGTGTAAGAGGGTACTTTATTTTATTGCTTCTGTTTCCCTCAGAAGCATATAATTTAAGCATTACTTCTATTATACAATGAATGAATGGAAAGCAACAAGCATAATAAGCTCTCCTGATTGTTCGACAGGATGGGACAAGTTATGAAAGATACACCAGCCTTATAATATAAAAAAAGCACAGGTGATTATCACCTGTGCAATAAACTAATCTATCTATTAAAAGGGGGTCAATTAGTTAAGTTCATTGTACCCCATCTATATTGCGAGCGTGTTACAACAGCGTTAAAAAGTAATTACTTTTTAAAAAATTGTTCCACACCTTTTCCGCAGATTAACGGGCATTAAAATTCCACCTCAAAAATTGAGGCTAAACGACAATTTTAGTGGGGACTACTGCCCACAAAAGCCCTGCAAACAGGGAACAAAGACTAAAGTTAAAGTCACGACGTCTACACTAACACGTCCTGCGCGTCGAAAACTCCTACTGAATGAAGTTTAACTTTACGAGTTTGCTGTTTTGATCGATTCTTTTAGGTTATCCACATATTTTATTGCTTCTTCAGCTGCAATACTTCCGTCTCCAGTAGCTGTCACAATTTGTCGAAGCGTCTTTTCGCGAATATCCCCTGCGGCAAAAACACCTTTGACACTGGTTTCCATGTTTTCGTTCGTAGGAATATATCCTTCTTCATTTGTAATACCCAACGATACAAATGGTTCACTAAGTGGTACGGTGCCAATATAAACAAAAACACCATCAACAGGTTGTTCATATTCCTCACCAGTTTCTCTATTTTTCAAAGAAACACTGCTTACTTTACCACCTTCACCATTGATTTTTTCTACAACAGTATTCCAGATAAAGTCCATTTTTTCGTTTTCAAATGCACGCTCCTGAAGAATCTTTTGTGCGCGTAATTCACCACGACGGTGTACAACCGTTACTTTGTCGGCGAATCGGGTTAAATAGCCCCCCTCTTCCACTGCAGAGTCACCGCCACCAATGACAATAAGGTTTTTCTTTTTAAAGAATGCACCATCACATACAGCACAGTAGGATACACCACGACCAGTTAATTCTTCTTCGCCAGTAGTTCCTAATTTCTTATATTCTGCTCCTGTTGTAATGATCAATGCTCTTGTGTTATATTCTTTTTTTCCTGCAACAACCGTTTTATAATCACCATGATCAATCACTTCTTTTATATCGCCATAACCATACTCTGCACCAAATTTCTTCGCATGCTCAAACATGTTATTGGATAAATCTGCACCTAAAATATGCTCAAATCCCGGATAGTTTTCAACATCCTCTGTGTCTGCCATCTGTCCTCCAGGAATACCGCGCTCAATCATTAATGTTTCTAAATTTGCTCGGGATGCATAAACAGCCGCAGTCATTCCAGCTGGCCCTGCTCCTGCAATAATTACATCATACATACGTTCTTCGGACATTCATACCGCCCCTTCTCACTACTTAATTTAAACCATATATAGTTTAATCAATCATTAGCCCCACGTCTATTATTATGCTCACAGACCGTCCGGACCTACTTCATTTACTAATTTCGGATGTTTTTTTATGCCTTCTTCCCATAAATTCTGTGCCTTTTCGGGAAAACCCTGTTGAAAAATCGTTTTACTGTACCACCGATAAAAAGAAGGGTGTCCTTTAACGATACCCTTTGCCAATAATCTAAAACGACTATATGCTTGTTCATGAAAACCCGTCTTAGCCAATGTAACCGCGATTCTCAATTTCTGCTGCTCATGCATGGGGTATACGTTTAGTAATGCCTGAATATAATTTTCATATTCCGGTTTATTGCCCTGTTCATAATAAAACACAGCCAAATTTGTCATACTGTATAAAGAATTGGCATCGTCTTTTAGTATATCTAATTCCATTTCGATCGCATCCTGTTGCTGACCGGAAAAGAATAATGCCTGTGTATAATCATGTTTAGCAAGCTGGTGCTCAGGAAATAATGTCATCATTTCCTTAATCACCAATAATGCTTTATCCCATTCCATGAATTCCATATGATAAAAGGCCGTTTCCTGATAAATCAGGAGTTCATCTTCTTCTTCCAAATCCCAGTTATCATCTACTTGTTCCTCATCAATGTCAATTAAGTCCAATAATTGTTTCGTCTCTTCACTAAAATCACCTTCAGGCTCTTTATCAAGGTATGCGTTGGCATACTTTGCCGCATCATTAAGCAGTCCCAAATGTGCATAATTATTTGCTAATAAATAATAGCAGTCCACATAATCTGTTGTTTGTAAAACAGTAGTTAACAACTCATTCGCTTCATAATAAGAGCCAATCTCCGTATATATAATAGACATCTGACATGCATATAATGGATCTTCCGGTTTTTCATCCATCGCCTTATTCAACCATTTGATTGCGATGTCAAATTTCTTTTTTTGAAAAGCCTCTACACCTTTTGAAAAATAAAAATCACCCTCAGGTATAAAAGGGATAACATTGTTTTGTTTTCCATCTAACTTATCTTCGAGCTGTGGCATGTGTATCCCTCCTCACATCTTCACATACGAACAGATTATAACATACTCACATGGCGAATCATACTGGAATAACTAAGTAAGTCGATGGATCACACAAATTCATCTTTCACCGCAGCAAAAAAGTTGACCAAATGGGGTCAACTTTTTCCACTATCAATTATTCTTTATCCGGTGTCACTGCCTCGTGCATTAATTGCTCAAGTTCGGATCGATAGTCCTCCTCTTGCTCCTTGCCCCATTCCAGGGTTTTTGCCATGTAGGTGATAACACTTTCTTTGTGTTCCTTTAGCCAATTAATTTTGAAAAATAATGCGCCGGTTCTGCGGACGAAGAAGTCTACTGGTTTATACGCTAGTTCATATTCCATCGCATAGATCAACTCGGCAAACACGACCGGGTCCACATGATTTTCCTTCGCTTCTGTTTGTCTTTTCTGATAAAGCTCAAAGATCGTTTCTACATTTGCCCCATATGTTTGAATAAGCATTTCCAAGGTTTCCTCATCCAACCCAAGGGTCTTTCCTTCTTCCATTTTTCTTTCTTTAAAGCGTTTAAAGCCTGTAGATCCACCAACTTCTCCGCCGGAGATTGGCAAATGCTTTGTTTCTGATGACGTGTAAAGTATGCCATCTTCCGCTTTCAATTGTTTTACAACCGTATTGACTGCTTCTTCCGCCATTTTACGATATCCAGTTAATTTTCCTCCGGCCATTGAAATCAGACCAGAGTCGGAAATGAAAATTTCATCTTTCCGCGATATTTCATCTGGATTATCCTTGTCTTCATCTGCGATTAATGGTCGCAATCCAGCCCAACTTGATTCCACATGCTCAGCAGTCATTTGCAATGACGGGAACATGTAATTAATAGCATCAAGCAAATAATCACGATCTTTTTCTGTCATGGTTGGATGTGCAATGTTGCCGCCATATCCTGTATCTGTTGTTCCCACATAGGCTTTATTATTACGGGGTATAGCAAAGATCATCCGACCATCTGGCGCATCAAAATAGATAGCTTGTTGTAATGGGAATATCGATTGCGGAAATACAAGGTGTACCCCTTTTGTCAGATGTAGTGATTTTCCTTGTTTCGATCCGTCCATTTCTCTTAATTCGTCTACCCACGGTCCACCTGCATTAACGATTTTTTTGGCATATATTTTATACGTTTCTTTTGTTATTTGATCTTCCACCAGTACACCATATACTTTGTTTGAATCATCATATAATAATTCAATAACTTTAGTGTAATTGACAGCATGTGCACCTTTTTGGACGGCTTTCTTCATCACTTCAATCGTTAAACGGGCATCATCTGTTTTATACTCAACATAATAACCGGCACCTCTTAATGCTTCTTTTTTAATGAGTGGTTCTTTTCGTAGTGCTTCTTCCGGTTTCAGCATTTTTCTGCGTTCACTTTTTTTCACACCGGCTAAAAAGTCATATAACCTTAGGCCAACATTTGTTGTAAATGGACCAAAGTTTCCTCCTTTGTGGAAAGGAAGCATCATCCATTCAGGTGTCGTCACATGTGGCCCATTCTCATAAACAATTGCCCGTTCCTTACCTGTTTCCGCGACGATTTTAATTTCAAATTGCTGTAAATAGCGAAGTCCTCCATGTACAAGCTTGGTCGACCTGCTCGATGTCCCTGCAGCAAAATCCTGCATTTCCACCAATCCAGTATTTAATCCGCGAGTCACCGCATCCAGCGAGATTCCTGCGCCTGTGATCCCACCTCCAATGATCAATACATCTAATTGTTTATTTGCTAATTGTTGTAATGTTTCTGTCCGTTTATGACTTGAAAAATCTGACATACTTATTCTCTCCAATCATCACATATTGTCCATACCTAACTCTACCCTATTTTCGAATAGTCATGCGTCTAAACCCGATCAGTTTACGAAAAACAGAAAAACCGCAAAACATACCAATGCGCGATTGCATTCGTAGTTTGCGGTTTCTCCAATTCTCCGTCCGGAACTTATTAACTTAACTTCACTATATCATATATATATCATTTCGTATAGCAATTTGATTTCATATACGATCAATCAAATTGCCATAGATCGATATTAGATGTAGAAACAGCAATAGCTCCTGCTTCGTATGCTGCTGCTATTTGATTTTGCTCTTTGATAAGCCCCCCAGCAATCACTGGCAAGTTGGTCTCTTCCTTTATCTGTTCTACAATACTTGGCATCAATCCTGGAAGTACCTCGACACAATCCGGTCGTGATCGCTCAATCAATTTAATATTGTGATCCAGTGCTAAGCTATCTAGCAGGAACATCCGCTGAATAGCCAGTAAATTATTTTTCCTGGCTAACGTTATAATGTTCCCTCTCGTTGATAAGATGCCATCCGGTTTTACTTCCCGGATTAAATATTCCATACCGTATTCATCTGCTTTTAATCCTTGGATTAAATCAAAATGGATCAGTACTTTTTTATGCTCCCGTTTTGCATAAGTAACCATACTTTTCAATTGTGAAAGTCTTGTTTCCAGTAGCACGATTGATGCATGCTTACTTTTCAAGGCACGGTCGAAGTCTTTCATTTTTCTGATTGCAGGTAGTACGCCCGTCGGGATTTCCATTTGCTCACCTACTTATCTGTTCATTTTCGTTTTTCCATTTCTTCTTTCGTGTAGATCAGTTGCATTGGATTTCCGCCTACAAACGCACCTGGTGGGACGTCTTTATTGACGAGTGTACTTGCGGAAATAACCGCATGATCACCAATTGTCACACCAGGCAATATGGTTGTGTTAGCACCAATTAATACATGATCACCAATGATCACCTCACCAATTCGGTACTCTTCAATCAGATATTCATGCGCTAAAATCGTTGTATTATAACCAATAACACTATTTCTCCCAACTACTATTTTTTCAGGAAACATTGTGTCAGGCATAACCATCAAAGCAAATGCAGCCTGATGGCCTACCTTCATCCTTAAAAAAGTACGATACAGCCAATTTTTAACACTCAAAAAAGGCATGTATCTTCCAAGCTGGATAACGATAAAGTTTTTGACAACTTTCCAGAAAGAAACAGTCTTATATATTTGCCAAAGTGAATTCGCGTTTTCAACGGGATAGCGTTCGGTTTTCCGCATGATTTACACCTCTAAAACATCTAACAAGTCACGTATATCATCTAACATATAAGTCGGATCATAGGCTAAAAGATGTTCTTTTCCCTTAAGGGACCATGCTACACCCGCCGTTTGAACACCGGCATTTTTTCCCGATTCTATATCATGGTAATTGTCCCCAACCATTAATGTGGTAGAAGCATCTGCATTCAGTTCCTCCATTGCTTTAATAACTGGTTCCGGATGTGGCTTTGGATGGGTTACATCATCCAAGGTAATCACTGTATCAAAGTAAGCATCCAACCCAGTCAACGTTAGACCCATTGTTACGGCCGCATTCATTTTTGTTGTTACAACACCTAGCCTAATCTGCTTACTCCTCAATACCTCCATCGTCTCAATGACGTGTGGAAAAGCTGTCACATAGTTATCATGTTCCGCCAGATTATGTTTTCTGTATGTTTTAATCATCATTTCAGCACGCGCTGGATCAATCTGATGAAAAGTATCCGTTAATGGTGGTCCATTAAACCCAATAATTTCATCTCTGGTGTAGTTTAATTGGTAATGATTAAATGTATGGGTGAAAGACGCAATAATTAATTCGTTCGTATCGATCAATGTTCCATCAAGATCAAACAGTATTGTACGTATGCTCATTCTCTATTTCCTTCCTTTTCCGTGAATCTTTTCTATTCCATATATAGCCTACAATCATTGTTAATATAATCGCCGTTGTCAGTCGAATGACAAGTAATGGCCACACTGGAATGCCTAACGGGATAAAGACGAGTGTGTCCTCCACAACCGCATGACATGCTACAAGAAATATCAATGCCAAATGCATATCCTTCTTTGATACACCATCTTCTTTAACAGCTTGGATCATTAAACCAGCACCATAGGCCAATCCGATTGTTAATCCCGCCACCAGTGTCATGGATGTATTTCTTTCCATTCCAAGTACACGTGTAAATGGAGCAAATTTATTAGAGAAAACGGTCAACCAGCCCTTCTCTCTTAAAAATTGCATCACAATCATTAACGGGATAACAATACATGCCAACTGGATTACTGCAATAAGAGCCGTTTGTAGTCCGTGAAGTGCAAGACCCTGCCAGCCATTGAAGTCTGTGCTTTGGGATGTGATAAATCCATATTGCGCCTGTTCAGCACCCCCGCTCCATACGAGATTGATAACAAATGCTGCCAGAAGGGCCAGCCCGATCCGGATTCCAGATATTAACCACCAATTGACACCTACACGAGAGGCAACTGTTGATTCAATAAATAAATTGTGCGAGAAGGATAGCATGATAGCCATGATAAATACTTCCTTCACTGTAAAGTCGAACGAAATGATAGCAGCGATCCCAGCGTATAAATTCAGTGCATTACCTAGAACAAGTGGTACTGCTGCTTCCCCAGATAAGCCAAGCAATCCCATGATAGGACTCAACTGTTTAATTACCCAAGGTAATACAGGTGTATATTGTAATATAGTTACAATTAATGTAATGGGAAAGATAACCTTTCCCAATGTCCAGGTTACGTTTAAACCTTGACGTAACCCACGTGTCATTATGCCTGTCATTTCGCTTCCCTCTTTCTTACCAATCAGAATACATGTTATTTTTTCCTTTTAACTACCCGCTTACCGTCATAATGTTTGTCTGCCTGATTCGTTACCCGTCGGTAAATAATCAGAATAATTGCTAGGATAATTAGTAGTACAGAGATTGTTTGCGCAGTACGAAGCTGACCAATAATGTACAAACTATCTGTACGCAATCCTTCAATAAAGAAACGTCCAACTGAATAAGCAATCATATAGGTTAAAAATATTTCCCCACGTAATGGATTAAATCGGCGCAGAACAAGTAATAGTATAAATACCAATATATTCCAAAATGACTCATATAAAAAGGTTGGGTGATACATGACCCCATCAATACACATCTGATTCATAATAAAGTCAGGTAAATATTGGTGAAAACTATTATATGTAGATTCGGCGATTGGTCCACCATGTGCTTCCTGATTCATAAAGTTACCCCAACGCCCGATTGCCTGCCCTAAAATGAGACTTGGTGCCAGTATATCTGCTAATTGCCAAAAGGATACCTTTTTCACCCGGGCGTAAATAATGGCTGTGATGACAGAGCCAATTAATGCACCATGGATGGCAATGCCACCTTCCCAGATCGCAAACATTTTCCACCACGGCTCTCCGACATATCGATCCCATTCAAAAATAACATAATAAATACGTGCAGAAATGATTGCTATTGGGATAGCAAATACAATTAGATCAACAATTAAATCTTTTTTTAAACCGAGACGATCACTTTCCTTTGTAGCTAAATACAGCCCAAGAAATGCTCCAGCTGCGATAATAACGCCGTACCAATAAATAGGCAACGGACCTAGCTGCAAAAAGACCCTATTGAGTGAAGGGGCATCACATGTCATAAACAATCACTCCTATTCCAATCCGTCTTTTTCTTGTTCAATCATTTTCGTTAATCGGTCAGAAAATTCCTCTGCTGCATTAACACCCATCCGTTTCAACCGGAAATTCATTGCTGCAACTTCAATAATTACGGCAAGATTCCTACCTGGACGGACTGGGACGATTAATTTCGGAACATGTACATCCATAATTTTCATTGTCTCTTCTTCTAAACCAAGACGGTCATATTGCTTTTTCTCATCCCATAGTTCCAAATTCATAATCAGCGAGATCTTTTTGTAGTTACGAACAGATCCTGCACCAAAAAGTGTCATCACATTAATAATTCCCAAGCCGCGGATCTCCAATAAATGTTCAATCAATGGAGGTGAATTTCCAATCAGACTATCGTAGTCCTCTTGGCGAATTTCTACACTATCATCCGCTACAAGCCGATGTCCGCGTTTAACCAATTCTAATGCAGTCTCACTTTTACCTACACCGCTCTGTCCCGTAATCAGGACACCTACACCGTAAACGTCCACAAGCACCCCGTGAACTGCAGTCGACGGTGCATATTTTGCCTCCAGGTAATTGGTCAGTCTGCTAATAACACGCGTTGTCTTTCTTGGAGATTGAAGAATCGGTACGCCGGATTTATTTGCCGCTTCAATCATACTTTCAGGGATGTCCATCCCGCGCGAAATCACAATCCCCGGTGTAATATCTGTGCACAACCGCTCGGCCCGATCCTTTCTTTGTTCATCACTAAGCGATAGGAAATAAGCCATTTCTGTCTTTCCAATTAATTGTAACCGCTCTTTTGGATAATATTCAAAGAAACCTGTCATTTCAATCCCCGGACGGGAAATATCACTTGTAATAATTTCTCTATGTAAACCATCTTCACCAGCGACTAAAGTAAGTGTGAAATTTTCCAATAAATCTTTCGTTCGCACCATATCCATTTAAACTCATCCCTCCAGACCATTTAGCTGTGTATTATTGTAGCATATACAGATCATAAAAACTTGTCATTTGTCTATTTTGCAATATAAAAACGCAGACGTAGAAGTCTGCGCCAAACATCATCTGGTGGAATCTCTGATCAGGCTGTTTAAAAGTAAATTAATAATCGATATTACAATCGATGCGATAATTGCGGTTCCAAATCCATCTATCACAAAGGTCGATCCCATTAGACCTTGCGTGATCATTAATGTAACAGCATTAATGACAAACAGGAATAGTCCTAGTGTGACAACCGTTATCGGCAATGTAAAGATAACGAGAATCGGCTTCACAATCACATTTAATATCGATAAAATAAAACTTGCTATCAATGCGGGGCCAAAACCTTCCAATGTAAACGAATTGAATAACTGCGCAACCGCAATCAGTGCAATCGCATTAAAAAATATCGATAAAAACCAACGAAGCAGCATTAATGCACCTCCCGTTCATTCGGAATAATAACTGCAGCAACTACATACACAAGTGCCAATGTAAATACACTAAAAAATAATCCAATAATAAACAGCAATCGTAAAACTGTTGCGTCGATATTCAAATAGTCGCTTAAACCACCAAATATGCCCGCTACCATCCGATTAGAATTTGATCGATAAAGTCGTTTCACTTTATTACCTCCCAGTTCATTATATTACTTTCCCTATCCTATGCGGATTATAACCATTATTTATCTATATGCGATTACAATAAATGATTGAACGCAACAACAATAAGTCCCCTTATGAATAAGGAGACTTATTGTTAGGAATTAAAATCCCAAGTATAAAATTGTTCTTGTCCCATTTGCTTTTGCGCTTCTGCTTTCAAATCGATTTTGTTATTCTCTGTTTTATTCCTTTGACTGATCACCCCGCCTGCTTGCGAATCATGACAAAAAATAGCTTCTATCTTCTTATCAATTTGATCAGAAATATCATTGTTAATATCCGGTTGTCCAAGCGCTTCTTTAAAATTATTGCTAAAAGCCTGTGCCCAAACGGTTGGCCGTTTTCCCGGTTCCATTAATTTTACGGCCTCAATTGCCGCGGCTCCTAGGGCATTATGGTCTGGGTGCACTGCATATCCAGGATAATGCGTAATGACCAAGCTTGGTTCCATTTCATCTAAAATTGATTTTAAATGCATCGCTACTTCCTGCCGATCTTCATATTCCAGTGTTTTATCACGATAGCCTAGCATACTTAATTCCATATCCAGCACCTTACATGCCTCAATCAGTTCTTGTTTACGAATTTCCGGCAATGTTTCACGATTTGCAAATGGCGGATTTCCCATGTTTCTTCCCATTTCCCCAAGCGTTCCACATAGATAAGTCACAGATACCCCTTGTGTTCGAAATTGGGCAATCGTTCCCGCAGCACCAAATGATTCATCATCTGGATGAGGATATATAACAACTACATGTTTTTCCATATTTTTCACCAATCCTTTGCTTAATAATTAAAGGGTGTTTCACTGATTTGCAGGGAAACCATTAAACGACCTTCCCGGTCATGACCTGCAAGTAATAATTTTGTATCCTCATGCATCGTATAATCTGTCAGACCTTCTGCATAAATCCAACCCATTTCCATTTTCAATCCGACACGATAAACATTTTCGCTTCCGACGATCTTCGCCTGCTTAAATGTAACTTTAGCATTGCGAATATATGCACCAACATTATAGGCATTCTTGTTAACATGGCTTGCGTAAGCGCCATTTGTTGTTTCCAGATGGACATAGACATCTTTATTAACATAGTTTTCCAGCTTTTCTTGTACTTTATTAATCTCAATCGGTTTCATCTATTTCTTCCTCCCAACTTACTACCTATTTTACCTTACGTGAATGATACAGTTGCGTCAAAAAATTTGTCTGGAATTGGGTAAGTTATTTGTCAACAATAGCTTCGTCAACCAGTCAAAACAGATAAAGCAGGAAGCCTCAACCGCTTCCTGCTACCATCATTGCTTGGCAGTCACTTTTTCCCGTTGCTCAACCATAGCTTCTGTAAGCTTCCGATCCCGTTCTAGAACAGGCTTTAAATAACGGCCGGTATACGAATCCTCTACCGCGGCAATTTGCTCTGGTGTACCTGTAGCAATAATTTGTCCACCACGGTCTCCGCCTTCAGGACCAAGGTCAATAATATGATCCGCTGTTTTAATAACATCAAGATTGTGTTCAATGATTAATACAGAATCCCCATTATCAACAAGCCGCTGCAATACATCCAATAATCGTCTAATATCATCTGTGTGCAGTCCGGTTGTTGGTTCATCTAAAATATAGAACGATTTCCCGTCAGAACGTTTGTGCAACTCACTCGCTAATTTAACCCGCTGTGCTTCTCCACCCGATAAGGTTGTTGCCGGCTGTCCAAGTTTAATGTAGCCTAAACCAACGTCATACATCGTTTGCAGTTTTCGTTTAATTTTCGGAATCGGAGCGAAGAAATCTAATGCTTCTTCAATTCGCATTTCCAATACATCGGCAATACTTTTTCCTTTATATTTCACTTCCAACGTTTCTCGATTATAACGTTTCCCATTACAAACTTCACATGGCACATAGACATCAGGAAGAAAATGCATCTCAATTTTAAGAATCCCGTCACCACGGCAGGCTTCACAGCGACCACCTTTGACATTAAAACTAAACCGTCCTTTTTTATACCCGCGTACTTTTGCTTCATTTGTTTGCGCAAAAACATCTCGGACATCATCGAAAACACTCGTATATGTCGCCGGATTGGAACGTGGTGTTCGACCAATCGGCGACTGATCAATATCAATTACTTTTTCAATTTGCTTAACGCCATTCAACCTTTTGTGTTTTCCAGGTTTACGTTTACCGCGATACAACTTTTGGGAAAGCCCCTTAAATAATATTTCATTAACCAAGGTACTTTTTCCCGATCCGGATACACCGGTAACGACTGTCATTAAACCAATTGGAAATTTAACTGACACGTTTTTCAAGTTATTTTCAGAAGCTTCAACGACTTCTATATTTCGTTTTGTTGGTTTGCGGCGCTTTACAGGTAGAGGGATAAATTTTTCTCCGGATAAATATTTCCCTGTGAGCGATTCTTTATTTTTCATGACATTTTCTGGTGTATCACTGGCAACAATTTCTCCGCCATGCTCACCGGCTCCTGGCCCGATATCGATCAACCAGTCCGCTGCCATCATTGTGTCTTCATCATGTTCTACGACAATCAGTGAGTTATCAAGATCACGCATCCTCTTCAATGTACTAATTAATCGATCATTGTCCCGCTGATGTAAACCGATTGAAGGCTCATCAAGTACATATAATACACCTGTTAGCGCTGAACCAATTTGTGTAGCTAGACGAATACGTTGCGCCTCCCCACCCGAAAGTGTTCCGGCTGCACGCGATAATGTTAAATAGTCCAGGCCAACGTTATTCAGAAAATCAAGTCGGTTATCTATTTCTTTCAAAATCATCCTGGCAATTTGTCTTTCCTTCTCAGTTAGATTTAAGTTTTCAAAGAAATCCCGTGCCTCGACAATCGAAAAATCTGTGACATTGCTGATGTGCTTGCCATTAATGCGTACGGCTAGAGCCTCCTCTTTTAATCGGTAGCCAAGACATGTCGGACAGTTCGTTTGTGCCATATATTTACCTAATGATTCACGAATAAAATCGGACGATGTTTCCCGATAACGGCGTCCAATATTGTTCAATACACCTTCAAATTGAATATCATTATCTCGCACATTTCCAAAATCGTTCACATAGTAAAAATGGATTTTTTCTTTGCCACTGCCATACAATATTTTATCCATCTGTTCTTTTGGAATATCCTTCACGGGGATTTTCATATCAATTCCGTAATGATCACAAACACTTTTCAGAAGCTGTGGATAATATTGTGAGCTAATTGGCTCCCATGCTGCAATGGCATGTTTCTTTAGCGATACATTCCAGTCTGGAATTACCAGATCAAGATCCACCTCGAGATTCGTACCTAAACCATCACAAGTCGGACAGGCTCCAAATGGACTATTAAAGGAAAATAGGCGGGGTTCGAGTTCACCAATTGAAAATCCGCAAATAGGACAGGCATGATTTTCACTAAACATCAATTCTTCCTGATCAATAATATCGACAATAATATTACCATCGCCCAATGAAAGTGCTGTTTCAATCGAGTCACTAAGCCGGCTTTCTACGCCCTCTTTTACAACGATACGGTCAACAACAACTTCAATGGAATGTTTTTTGTTTTTCTCCAACTTTATCTCATCGGTAACTTCTTTCATTTCTTTATCTACGCGAATGCGCACGTATCCCTCTTGTTTCAACTTTTCAAACGTTTTTACATGTTCACCTTTACGACCAGAAACAACAGGAGCCAGAATTTGTAATTTCGTCCGCTCTGGATATTCTAAAATACGATCTACCATTTGCTGTACGGTTTGCGAGCTTATTTCAATGCCATGTCTTGGACAAGTTGGACGTCCGGCACGGGCATAGAGCAGCCGCAAATAGTCATAAATTTCCGTTACCGTTCCTACCGTTGATCGTGGATTTTTACTCGTTGTTTTTTGGTCGATCGATATTGCAGGCGATAAGCCCTCGATCGCGTCCACATCCGGTTTATCCATTTGTCCTAGAAATTGCCTGGCATAGGCAGAGAGAGACTCGACATAACGACGCTGTCCCTCTGCATAAATGGTATCGAACGCTAATGATGATTTCCCTGATCCCGATAAGCCTGTCATCACGACCAATTTATTCTTAGGGATTGTTACATCTATATCTTTTAAATTATGTGCCCTAGCACCTTGTATTTTAATTGATTTACTCGGCATGAACCTGTCATCCTTCCACATGAAAAATATAATCAAACTTCATTCAGTGTGAGAGCTTTAACTGCCCGTCAAACTGCGATAAGTTTTACGCCTCAGCTTTAAGTTCCAATACGATATCGCGAAGCTCTGCAGCTTTTTCGAAATTAAGCGCTTTGGCAGCTTCCCTCATTTCTTTCTCCATTTGGTCGATTACTTTCCCTTTTTCTGCTTTCGATAGTTTTGTTAAGCTCTTTTCCTTTTTGCCATATGATTCCTGATCCTCCGCCGCTACCGTTGCCCGGATCACATCACGTACTTCTTTCTTAATAGTTTTAGGTGTAATGTTGTGTTTTTGATTGTACGCCTCTTGTATGCCACGACGTCTGTCTGTTTCATTGATTGCCTGTTCCATGGAGTTCGTAATCCTATCTGCATACATTACTACTTCTCCATGCTCGTTACGGGCAGCGCGCCCCATGGTCTGGATCAGCGACCTTTCAGATCGTAAGAATCCTTCTTTATCGGCATCCAGAATGGCAACCAGTGAAACTTCTGGAATATCCAGTCCTTCACGCAATAAATTGATCCCGATCAATACATCATATTTTCCAATCCGTAAATCCCGAATTACTTCTGTACGCTCCAGCGTTTTTATTTCAGAATGCAAATAGGCTACCTTCATACCAAGTTCCTTTAAATAATCGGTAAGATCTTCAGACATCTTTTTCGTCAAGGTCGTCACAAGTACCCGTTCATTCCGTTCCGTGCGTTTGTTTATCTCCCCAATCAGGTCATCAATTTGACCGTGAATCGGACGAACTTCAATTTCCGGATCGAGCAACCCTGTCGGACGAATAATTTGTTCGGTCATTTCCGGTGAATGTTCCAGCTCGTAAGGTCCTGGTGTAGCGGAAACATAGACAAGCTGTGTTGTCTTTTCTTCAAATTCTTCAAATGTTAATGGACGGTTATCTAATGCGGATGGAAGCCGAAACCCATGTTCCACCAGTACTTTTTTTCTGGCTTGGTCCCCGTTATACATTCCCCTGATTTGTGGTAGCGTTGCATGTGACTCATCCACAACGACAAGAAAGTCGTCCGGGAAATAATCAAACAAGGTATATGGTGTCGCGCCTTCCTCCCGTAAGGTCAAATGTCTGGAGTAGTTCTCGATACCAGAGCAAAATCCCATTTCATTCATCATTTCTATATCATAATTGGTCCGCTGTTCAATTCTTTGCGCTTCCAGAAGTTTGTTCTCTTCTCGTAAAACAACTAACCGCTCTTCCAGTTCTTTCTCTATGTTTGCAATCGCCTTTTTCAGTTTATCTTCACGTGTAACATAGTGAGATGCCGGGAAGATAGCTACATGTTCACGATCCCCGATGATTTCTCCGGTTAATGAATCTACAACCCGTATCCTGTCAATTTCATCACCGAAAAATTCAATACGAACACACTCTTCATCCCTCGATGCGGGGATAACTTCGACCGAATCACCTCGTACACGAAAGGTACCACGTTTAAAATCAATGTCATTGCGGGCATATTGGATGTCGACGAGTTCACGTAATAACTGGTCCCGATCCATATCCATTCCCATCCTTAGTGAAAGGACATGACTCCCATATTCCTCAGGTGAACCTAACCCATATATACATGATACACTCGCAACAATTAATACGTCATTCCGCTCAAACAGAGATGAAGTTGCAGAGTGTCGCAGTTTATCTATTTCTTCATTAATACTTGCATCTTTTTCAATAAATGTATCCGTGGATGGTACATACGCCTCTGGTTGATAGTAATCGTAAAAACTAACAAAATACTCCACGGCGTTATTTGGGAAAAACTCTTTAAACTCGCTATATAATTGACCCGCCAATGTTTTATTGTGCGCAATCACCAGCGTTGGTCGATTGATCTCCTTCACAACGTTTGACATGGTAAATGTTTTACCTGTTCCGGTTGCACCAAGTAATGTTTGATGCCGTTGGCCGGCTACAATTCTATCTACTAATTCTTGAATAGCCGCTGGTTGATCCCCAGCTGGCATATATTGTGACACAAGCTCAAATTTATTTTTCACAATGCAAGCCTCCGTTCTCCTCTATCCTACTAGTTTACCACATATAATAACTTATTTTAACACAAACGCGAACGAACATTCGAATCATTTGCTTACAATCCCTATTTACTATAATACCCTTTATAAGGATAATAAAATCATTTAAGCCCATATATACAGAAAAAACATCGGCAATTGTTGACCAATGTTTTTCCAAATAAAATTAAACTGTCTTCTAATCTACTGTTAAAGCATCTGATTATTTACGACGATAGGGCTCTGTTATAAATACGAGTCCTAATTCGTAGTGATCCCCTTCATACAAAGCACTTTGAAGAAAACGTACCTCATTTGCGTCGTCCAATATATCCAATTTAAAAGTCGCTCCACTTTCACGTAATGCCAAGTAAAATGCATCAGCACTATTCACCTTTTTCCCATTGACTTTAGAAATAGTCTCCCCTACAAGAATCTCAAGGCGATCTGCAGGACTTCCAGGTATGACACTTAAGACTTTTAAGCCTTCATTTAATGGGTGAAAATAAGCCAAGCCTTGTCGGTCTTTCACTTTGTGATCATAGCGAATCCATTCTTTGCCGATGATTGCCACCAATACAGCAGCGAGCGACAACCACGATACAAAGATACTGCCGATTGCAATGAGTAAGACCACAACTGCTAAATAAGCGGTCATTTTTGCTAATCGAGCCGCTGCTAATCGAGGTAAACTCCCTCTTATCAGATAATCCACACCTATAATAAAAGGAACGACGATTAAACTATATGAGGTTTCGCCGATCGAAAAATAGGGCCAAAATGGAGCAAACGGCGTAATCATACCAGCAGGAACTAAAGCAAAAAATGGAATAAAGCCCAATCTTTTGATCCGATGTTGTCCAATCGGTAAGCCTCTATTCCCAATGATGACACTTGGAAGGGACGCATTCCGTTTAATTGTACGCAATAGAATGGCCTCTATCACCAAAAACAATCCTAATAGCAGGGATAAACCAGTGAAATTCGTTTGCGAAAATAAATCCGTTGCCACATAAGATTGATTTTCCAATAAAAATGGTAAAAATATTAATAGTAAATAAGTAATTCCAATTGTATAACCTGCAGATAACATCGTAAATTTTAATGTAAAACTTAATAAGATTGCAATAATACACAGTAGCAGCATTGTTTCATAGAAAAAAACAACTCCAGTACCAATAATAAGGAGCGATAGGACAATTCCTGAAACAAGAGATAATACCCATGTTCGCTTCCATTCTGTAAAAACATCGAAAACTTTAAACCCAAAATCCATTCGTTCCTGTTTTATCCGCTTATAACCCGCTAAGAAGAGCAGCAGAAACATCCAGTATAATAATGGGTTCATAAACATTTTACCGATTGCCTTTACAATTTCAATTAACCATGCTTCCGTCATAATGATCACCTTCCAGCAAAGCTGTTATCTGTGAGAATACCTTATCATCTGATTTCAACGATAGACATCTTCTTTTCCTAATTGTTTTTTAAAATATATCACTTTTCTATTATTGTAATAATATATTCGGTATTTGTCGAATTTTTCCTATTTGTTGAAGCAGAAATAATCAGTTCATTCCATATGAAAATCCGCGGGCAGTACCCGCGGATTTCCTACTAAGCAATCAATATAGGCTGTTTTCGTATTCTTTGTTGCTATTGATATAAACTGCGACGGAATAAACCCGAGTTTCTTGTCTTACCGCTTCGGAAATACACTTCGCTATTATTGTGCAATGAATGCCAGATCCCATTTATAACCGTTGATTGAAACGGATGGTAGTCAACTCCTGCGAAAAGCAACATTCCAATTAGTCACAATTTATACCGACTTTTAAGATTCATTACTTAAAATTTTTTTTAAGAAACAGTCTTAATATAGCTCATCTAATGCTTTTTCCAATTGCTTATCATCTTTACCATCACGAATTCTCTGCATAATTTCTGCTTCTATCATGCCTGCAGTGTCTTTGTCAATTTCGCCCGTTGATTTCGCATCATTCTCTTTTTGAAATTGTTTAACTGCAGCTTCCGTTTCTTTATTGAAATAACCATCCGTACGTCCTGTGTCATAACCAAGCCCGCTTAACATGGTTTGTACATTCGCTATTTTCTTATCGGTATGATCGTATGTTAATGGTTTATCTATTTGAATCGGATTTGTATAGAAATAATCTGGTTGAGAAACTGCTACTGTCGGCTCAACACCTTTTTCATTGATCCAATTACCCTTTGGTGAAAGCCATTTAAAGAATGTAAGCTTAATTGTACTGCCATCTCCCAATGGAACAGCTTGTTGGACAGTTCCTTTTCCAAAGCTGGTATCACCAACAATATCATATCCTGCTTCCTTCATCGCAACCGCTAGAATTTCTGATGCAGATGCACTTCCCTCATCAACGACTACATTAATTGGATAATCTTTCTTTTTATCCAGATCAGAGTAATAAGGTGTTTTTTCACCGTTCTGATCCTCTATTTGCATATATGGCATATCCTTTGGAATAAACAACGCTAGCATGTCTTCAACAACATCTAGAAGCCCGCCCGGATTTCCACGAACATCGATGACCAATCCCTCAATGCCATCATCCTCTAACTGCGTTAATTGCTCTTCAAATTCCTCAGCAGTGTGTTCAGAGAAATTGGTGACTTCCAGTACACCAGTCTTCTTGCCATCAATCGTTTTTACATCATTATATACCGTTTCAACCGGTATCTTATCACGCGTAAGTTCAACTTCAAATGGTTCTTCGGACCCCGCTCGTTGGATTTTTATTACGACCTTCGAGCCTTTTTCACCACGAATTTTATTAACTGCTTCATTTAAATCTAAACCATCCAAACTTTCATCGTCAACTGACAACACCTGATCATTTGGTCTTAATCCGGCCTTTTCAGCAGGTGAATCTTTGATTGGGGACACGATGGTTACAACATCATTAACCTTGCTTACTTCCGCCCCAATACCTTCAAAAGAAGATTCTATTTGTTCATCAAACTCTTTCATCATTTCCACATCCATATAAGTACTATACGGATCGTCCAGCGTTGCGAGCATTCCCTGGATTGCCCCTTCAACCAATTGTTGGTCTTCAGCGCCTTCCAAATAATTTTGTTTGATTAAACTGATGGCCTGGCCAATTTTATCCATGTCTTCTGGAAGACTTACTTCTTTCTGGTCACCTTGTGCAGTGGATGCATCCTCTTTCTGCTGCTGATTCGTTGTGTTTTCAGATTCACTAGGCTGAGCCATTTTTACACCAGTATACGCCCCGGCAAACCCTAAAACCAAAGCAGCAATCAATAAAAGAACAATATGTGCCTTTTTAAAATTCATCTTTTCACCCCAACTTATCTAATGCTTTCACTGAATGCGCTATATAATATACAAAAGCATATCACGAACGACCCATTCTGACTATGGTTTACTCTACATCATTTTAAAAAAAGACATCGCACCGTAATGGGCGATGCCTTTCCACTATTTAGTTTATACATGTTTTATTAAAAAAGAACACTTAAAAATTTAACGCAAATATTTTAATGGATCCACAGAATTACTTTTTGCTGCATTCCAGCCACCCTCATGGATTTCGAAATGTAGATGCGGTCCGGTAGATCCGCCTGTGTTTCCTGTAGCACCAATTGTTTGTCCTTGACTAACGTGTTGTCCAGCTGAAACAGAGACACTATCTAAATGAGCATATAGCGTTGTATAGCTTTGTCCATCTATCGAATGAGATATCATAATCGTGTTCCCATAACCGTTCATTGCGCCTGCCGAAATTACAACACCAGAAGCCGCAGCCTGTAGTGGTGTCCCAATTCCAACACCGATATCCATCCCTGCATGGAGTTTTTTTCCGCCAGATATCGGGTGGGACCGCCAACCATAGTCAGAAGTTTTAGGACCATTTGCAGGCCAGATAAACTTCCCGCCCCCACCACTTGATGATGGCGTAGATGCTGGTGCACTAGCTGTACTTGCAGTCTTGCTTGAACTGGATTCCGATTTAGAACTGGAGTTGTTGGAACCAGCGCTTTTCTCTTTAGCTTGTGCTTGTTGCTGTTCCTTTTCTGCTTGTTCTTTGGCCGCCTTTTCCTCGGCAGCTTTTTCTTTTGCCGCTTTTTCTTTCGCTAGTTGTTCCAGGTTACCCTTTTCTTGTTCAGCAAGTTGTACCGCTTTTTTGTTTGCATCAGTTTGTGCAGCTAGAATTTGCTTTTCTTCCTCAAGCGATAGTTTATGATCTTCCAAATCTTCATGCTCTTCTTCGAGTTGCGCCATCAATGTTTTTCGTTGATCTTTTTGCTCGTCCAATTGTCCTTTAAGTGCAACCAATTCTTTCTTTTGGTCCTCAAGGGCAACTTTTCTTTCTTCTACCTCTACTTTGCTGCTTTCAACTTCTTTTTTGTTGTCTTCTAATGCAAGTTTGTCAGCAGTTTGTTCTTCCATAATTGTTTTATCCTGGTTCATAATTGTGTTAACCGCACCAGATCTGCTGATAAAATCGCCAAAGCTTTTGGAACCCAAAATCACTTCAATATATTTCATATCTCCGCCAGTTTGTTGAATAGCGCGCAGGCGATCCTTTAATAATGCTTCCCGTTTTTCAATCCGTTCTTTTAAAACAATAATCTCTTCTTTTAAAGCTTCTATTCTATTCTTTAGATCCTCTATTTTCTGATTCGTTTCTGTTATTTCATTTTCCTTATTATCAATATCACTTTCTGTGTTGGATAATTTTTCATCGATATCATTAATTTCCGATGAAACGTCACTTTGTTTACCGAGATTTTTATCTATATCTCCGTCTACCTCTGACTTATCATTATCAATATTGCCTTGTTTTTTATTTAATTCTTCTTGTTCTTTTTCCAGTTCATTAATTTTATTTTTTAAACCGTCAATTGATTCTGCTGATGCTTGACCAACATTTACGGTAACTGTTGTAAGGAACAAAACAGAAATCAGCGCAAACGAGTAAACTTTCTTCACCTCGTAAATCCCCTTCCACTTGAACATAATACGATCTGTATTTGTTGTTTTTTATTTTATATTTATACTTTTAGGAACTTCCGGATACTCATTACGCTTCCCCATGTACCAATGAGTGCACCGATTGCTAGAATAATAAGGGAAAGTTGCCATGCAAATGGATTAAACGGTAATATATCCACAAAGGCATATTTGTTTTGTCCACTAACAACTTTCTCTAAGTAATCATATCCGCCTAAAACAACTCCAATCGGAATAATCGATCCAATCACACCAAGCAGCAAGCCTTCCACAAAGAATGGCCATCTAATGAATCCATTGGTTGCTCCAACCAATTTCATAATTCCAATCTCTCTGCTCCGGGCCATAATAGTAATTTTAATCGTATTGGAGATAAGGAAAATCGCTGTAAATACCAATCCAATAATTAAAACTAGTCCGATGTTTCTCGCGTACTTATTAAACTCGAATAAGCGCTGAACTACATCTTCTCCGTAGTTGACCTCCTGAACACCATCGAGTTTTTCAACTTTTTCCGCTATCTTCATTGTATCTTCAGGGTTTTGCGCCCTGATAATATAAACATGGTTTAACGGGTTATCCTGTTCAAACAACTCCCAGGATTTTCCATCGTCCCCCATACTATTGATTAATTTTTCCAGTTCTTCATCATTAGACGAAAATACAACCGAGTCTATTCCATTAATATCTTTAATTTCTTTGCCTAGCTCTGTAATAACATCCGGATCTGCAGTTCTATCTATTAATGTATTTATTTTTACGTCTTCTTCTACTTTATTTGCCATTTGATTCAAGTTCAGCATTAATGCCAAAAATGCACCTACTAAAATCAAAGTTGTTGTTACCGCAGCAATAGAAGCGACTGTCATCCAACCATTACGTGCAATATTTTTAAACCCTTCACGTATATGGCGTGTCATTGTTCTAAATTTCATAGCCATACTCTCCCCGATTCTCGTCCCTAACAATTAGTCCGCCTTCGATGGCTATCACACGCTTTTTAATCGTATTAACAATCTCTTTACTATGTGTTGCCATAATAATTGTTGTTCCACTTGCATTTATTTTTTCAAATGTACGCATGATTTCCCATGAAGTATCTGGGTCCAGGTTTCCTGTGGGCTCATCCGCAATAACAATTTTAGGGTGATTAACAATTGCCCGGGCAATAGAAACCCGCTGCTGTTCTCCACCTGATAGCTCGTCCGGTATCGCTCTTGCCTTATTTTTTAATCCAACTTGTTCCAACACTTCCATGACCCGTTTGCGAATCGCGCGTGGCGATTCCTCAATGACCTCGAGTGCAAATGCAATATTTTCATAGATTGTTAGTTTAGGTAGTAACTTAAAATCCTGAAATATAACACCTACGTCCCTCCGCAAGTAAGGAACTTTACGTTCTTTCAATGTGCTTAAATCTACATTATTAATAAAAACAGATCCAGTGGTAGGCCTTTCCTCTCTGTAAATTAACTTTACAAAAGTGGATTTACCGGCTCCGCTTGGACCAACAATGTATACAAATTCACCTTGATCAATATCAACATTTAAACTATTTAGAGCAGTAACCCCGTTGGAGTATGTTTTATAAACATCTTTCATTAATATCATACGTATATCAAACCTTTTTATTGTTTTAGTGTTGCTACTGGTATCGATTTTTGTTCTTTTATATGTACAATCGTAGAAGCAATCGACCTTTTTCCGTATTGCTTTTTACAGTATAACATCTTTCGACATGTTTTTTGGCTATAAAATTATTACATTTGTATTTCAAACATTACTGCCCTGTTAATTTGATCAGAAATTAGCATACAAAAAAGACTTGACCTCTTTTTTTGGAAGTCAAGTCTCTAATATTACACGAACTTAAGATTAATTATTTCTTTTCCGCTAACCAACTTGCAAGTGTATCCAAGTCATCACCAGTTACTTGTTTCTGAGCTGGCATACCGCCTTTACCATTTTGGATGATATCCTCAATGTCTGCTTTGGAATGGTCAGCGCCAACTTTTGTTAAGTCAGGTCCTGCACCACCGGAGAGGTCTGCGCCATGGCATGAAGAACAATTGCTTTTGAATATATCTTCCGCTGCTGCACTATCTACAGCGCCGTTATCTTCACCTTTATCTTCACTAGCACCATCATCTCCGCCCCCACCACATGCACCAAGTACAAGAGCCGAGCCGAATAAAACTGCAAATAACCATTTTTTCATTAATAAATCCCCCTCACAAATTGTAGATAAGTTATCATGTACATTATAACCTAATTTCGCCATTTTAAAACATCGTCTAAAATAATTGTTCTTTCGATTGCCATCTAACCTTATGGCATCAATGATTCAACTGTTTATGACAAATTTATGAAATTAACTAATCTGATTGATAACAAATATAGCTTGTGATTAATCAATTTGTGATCTTAAATAGGCATCGATAAACGGATCAATGTCCCCGTCCATCACCCCTTGGGTATTTCCAATATCTAAATGTGTGCGGTGGTCCTTGACCATCGAGTATGGATGGAAGATATAAGATCGAATTTGACTGCCCCAACCAATTTCTTTTTGTTCTCCCCGGATAGCAGAAATTTCTTCCTGCTGTCTTTCAATTTCCACCTGATGCAATTTTGATTTAAGCATCTTCATTGCAGCTTCCCTGTTCTTAATTTGTGATCGTTCATTTTGACATGTCACAATAATATTTGTTGGGATGTGGGTAATTCTTACAGCCGAGTCCGTCGTGTTTACATGCTGGCCTCCAGCTCCACTTGCGCGGTACGTATCTATATTAAGATCCTCTGATCTAATTTCAATTCCCGTATCCTCAGTCATTTCTGGCAATACATCGCAGGATACAAAAGATGTATGACGACGTCCGGAAGAATCAAATGGTGAAATACGGACCAAGCGATGCACACCCTTTTCCGCTTTCAAATAACCATATGCGTTATGTCCTTTAATTAATAATGTTACGCTTTTTACACCTGCTTCATCACCAGGCAAATAATTTAGTGTCTCCACTTTGAAATTCTTGTTCTCTGCCCAGCGCTGATACATGCGCAAGAGTAGGCTGGCCCAGTCCTGGGACTCTGTTCCACCTGCACCTGGGTGCAATTCAAGTATAGCGTTATTCGCATCATAGGGTTCGCTTAAAAGCATTTGTAATTCAAAGTTATTGATCTCTTTGATTAGTTCGGTTACTTCTTGATTGAGTTCTTCAAACAATTCCTGATCTTCTTCTTCCTTCACTAACTCATACGTTACTTCGAGATCGTCCAGACCTTCTTCAATTTCCTCAAATTTATTGACATAACTTTTTAACCCATTCACTTCATCAATTACTTTTTGTGCCTCATCCTGATTATTCCAAAAGTCAGGTGTTGCCATTCGCATTTCCAGCTCTTCTATTCGTTCCTTTTTGACATCTAAGTCAAAGAGACCCCCTAAAATCTTCAACGCGTGAAGCAATTTTATCCAATTCATTTCTAATTTCTACTAATTCCATCACATTCACCTCTGTTAATTAATTGCATGAAAACACTCCCAGATATGGGAGTGCCAATGCTTTACTTACCATGACAATTTTTATATTTTTTACCACTGCCACATGGGCATGGGTCGTTTCTGCCGATGTTATCTTGTTTCACAAATGGTTTTCGCGATTTTTTCTTTTCTTCTCCGTCGCCGGAAACTGCCTGTGTATTTTTAACAACTTCCTCGCGTTTTAGATTATCACGAATTTGAGCTTTCATAATATATTTCGCAACCTCATCCTCAATGTTTGCAATCATTTCCTCAAACATCGCAAATCCTTCAAACTGATATTCCCTTAATGGATCATTTTGCCCGTAAGCCCGTAAATGAATACCTTGACGTAACTGGTCCATTTGGTCAATATGATCCATCCACTTCGAATCTACGGTACGTAGTAAAATAACCTTTTCAAATTCATGAAATTGATCCGGTTCGAGTTCCGTTTCTTTTTCATCATAACGTTCCCGTATTTTCTTCATCAGTAGTTCTGTGATTTCTTCAGGCTCAATTCCTCTCAGATCCTCCACTGAAATGTCTTCCGGATCTAATAAATTACCATGTGCATACTCTATAATGGTCTGCAGTTCCCAATTATCCTCATCGTCATCCTGTGTATGTGCTGCAACAACGCGCTCAACAGATGACACAATCATATTCTCTATAATTTCACGCAGGTTTTCATCTGAATCAATCACATCGAACCGCTGCTTATAAATAATTTCACGTTGTTCTCTTAGTACGTCATCATAGGATAGTACCGTCTTACGTGCATCAAAGTTATTACCTTCAACCCTTTTTTGTGCCGATTCAACTGCTCTGGAAACCATTTTACTTTCAATTGGCTGGTCATCGTCCATTCCCAGACGTTCCATCATCGATTTTAAATTATCCGAGCCAAAACGGCGCATGAGTTCATCTTCCATGGATAAGTAAAACTCAGTCACCCCTGGGTCTCCCTGACGACCGGAACGACCACGCAACTGGTTATCAATTCGGCGGGATTCATGTCTTTCCGTACCAACAACAGCGAGTCCGCCAACTTCTTTGACACCTTCGCCTAATTTAATATCTGTTCCACGTCCAGCCATGTTAGTCGCTATCGTAACCGCACCTTTTTGACCGGCATTTTCAATAATTTCAGCCTCTCTAAAGTGGTTCTTAGCGTTTAGTACATTATGTCTGACACCAGCTTTTTTCAATAGCTGCGCGATTAATTCAGATGTTTCAACAGCTACTGTACCGACTAAAACTGGTTGTCCAGTTTCATGGCGTTCTTTAATATTCTCAACAACGGCACGAAATTTACCTTCCATCGATTTATATATTAAATCTGCACGGTCATCACGTACGATTGATTGATTTGTCGGAATAGCAATAACGTCCATATTATAAATGTTCCTAAATTCTTCTTCCTCTGTTTTCGCAGTACCTGTCATACCTGCAAGCTTATTATACATACGGAAAAAGTTTTGGAATGTAATGGAAGCAAGTGTCATACTTTCGTTTTGAATTTGTAATCCTTCTTTTGCCTCAATTGCCTGATGCAGCCCATCACTATAACGACGGCCCTTCATCAGACGGCCGGTAAAGGTATCAACAATCACAACTTCATCATCTTCTACAACATAGTCATCATCACGGTGCATCGAAACATGCGCCTTTAATGCTTGATTAATATGATGGGTTAAGGAGACATTATCAAGGTTAAATAAGTTTTCTATAGAAAAATAACGCTCCGCCTTGTTAATTCCTTCTTCTGTAAGTTGGACACCTTTTGTTTTTTCATCATACGTGTAATCTGTTTCGGCATGCAACGTAGTTACAAAACCGTTTGCCTGCTGATAGGAAGATGCAGATTTCTTTGCAGAGCCAGAAATAATTAAAGGTGTTCTGGCTTCATCAATTAAAATGGAGTCGACCTCATCAATAATGGCAAAATTCAACGGGCTCTGTACCATTTGTTCTTTATATAGCACCATATTATCCCGTAAATAATCAAACCCATACTCATTGTTAGTACCATAAGTGATATCACAGGCATAGGCTTCTCTCTTTTCTTCTTTAGACAACCCGTTTCCATTTAAACCAACAGTCAAACCAAGAAAATTATATAATACACCCATTTCTCTTGCGTCACGTTCTGCCAAGTAATCATTTACCGTAATAATATGCACACCTTTGCCAGTAATCCCATTTAAATAGGCAGGCATGGTTGATGCTAATGTTTTACCTTCCCCTGTTTTCATTTCAGCAATATTGCCTTCATGGAGTGCAATAGCACCAATAATCTGAACGGGGAACGGGCGCATATGAAGCACCCGTTTAGACGCTTCACGAACAACCGCAAACGCTTCGACAAGTAAATCATCGGTTGTTTCTCCATTGTTGTAGCGTTCTTTGAATTCCTCCGTTTTTTGCTGCAATGCTGTATCGGAAAGTTTTTCAATATCCGCTTCTAATGCTTCTATTTCGTCAACCCTTTTTTGAATCAGGTTCAATTGTTTTTTATTTCCATCACCAAAAATTTTCGTCAATATTCCAGCCATTATAAACGCTCCTTAAAATAAATTAGCTAAATACCGCTAATAATAACATATATGAATAATTTATTTAAGATTATTACCCTTAATATGATCCAATATTAATAATAACACTATCCAAACGTGTATGCCAACAACTTCTGTTTCGAATCTTCATAAAGAAGCGTTGGTTCAGATGAGGGAAACCTCCTACCGAATGAATTTTCACTTTATATTGCTTTTTTTATATTCTTATTCCCACCAAAATAAAAAGGGTAGTTTGAGGATAAACTACCCTTTGGCATTTAGGGAACGTGCGAGGAGTCTTTTTTTATAAAAAGACTAGGATTGTGGATATTATTTTTATGATAGTAAAAATTGATTTCCGCTTTTCTTTTGTTGGATAGACAAATCTGTAATTCTCCGATTTGTTGCTGCAATGATTTCAACAAGCTGTGTAATCGTTTTTTCCTGCTGATCAATTTTTTTTGCTAATTGATCTAGGATTGCTTGCTCTTCCACGCTCATTTCCTTCACTCCTTTGTAGTTCTATTGACTCATTTATAACATGTGTATAGGCAAAAAGTCTAGTTGTTGTTTTTTGATTTTCGGCTCCAATTCGACATGTTTCTGCATAGAAAACATAGATTTCGACATGCTATTTTTACAAGTTTTGCAGTTTAAGAGCATTTATCGCTTACAAAATTCAATTTCTGTCTTTCGTTCGTCAAATTCCGACAAATTCATAAGAAACGCTCTGGACACTTTGTTTCCCGGTAGACTTCAATACATGACTCTCCCTATTTTTACACTAATCCAATATAAAAGGCGATCCTTATTATAAGGATCGCCTATACTTTATTCAATCATTTATCTCTATCAATCAACTTCAGGCTCAATCAAACCGTACTTTCCGTCTTTTCGACGATAGACTACGTTTGTTTCATCGGAATCAGCATTTGTAAACACATAGAATGCATGTCCTAACATGTCCATCTGTAATACCGCTTCTTCAGAGTCCATCGGTTTCAAATTAAATCGTTTCGTTCTTACAATGTCAATTTCATCGGAAGCCTCTTCCAATGCAATGTTATTTGCTTCTCTTTCCAATTCAGCAAATACATGTTTTGGAGAGCCTTTTTGCCGGAATTTACGATTTACTTTTGTCTTATATTTCCGGATTTGTCTTTCTAATTTGTCGACAACTAAGTCGATTGCAGCGTATAAATCTAAATGCTGCTCTTCTCCACGCAATAATAAGTTTGTCATCGGAATGGTAACTTCAATCCGTTGCTCATCATTATAGACACTTAAATTCACATGTACATCGGATGTTAGCGGTGTATCAAAATATCTTTCTAATTTACTAATCTTTCTTTCTACATACTCCCGTATAGATCCTGTCACCTCAAGATTCTCACCACGAATGTTAAATTTCATAAAAGTGTCCTCCTTTCATACTTATATTATACTATGTTTCCCCTAAGTTTTCCTGCTTAAACCATTTAAAACTTTGTAACAATTTGTAGATCCACTTAATTGCCTGATTAAAACCACTACTGTACAACATTCGTGGATATAAAAATAAAGACACCCTTTTTTCTAAACTGTCTATATTTCCGGGAACAGTTCTTATTTTCAGGTGTCTTTTTGCGTTTTTTGCTATTTTTTGCTATCAAGAAACATTCCATCCATCGTTTGAACATGTTCATAGGGGTTGGTATAGTTTCGATTAGACTGTTTTTGTTTTTTTACTTGTTTCATTTCGCTTTTTAACACATTAAATATTTTTTCCATGGTTTGTTCAATCTGATCATTTAGTAAAATTATTTTTTTGCCAAGGACCTTCTCAGCTTCCGAGTACGGCGCAGCCAATTTTTCCATGTGCTTTCCTCTTGCTTCAACTAATTGGTTGACCTGCTCGATTACCTGCTCACGGTTTTTTACTGTGATTTCCTGTTTTAATACTTCCTTCATCTGCCATGTTACGTCATATACATCCAGTAAACGATTCATTATATATGTGCACCTTGGACAAATTGTTTCTGACGAGATGTTTTTACAACTTGCTTCCATGTATCTCTAAATTCAACCGCAAACTGTAATACTTCCTCAAGCTTTTTCAAGTCATTATTTATATTAGCCGTTTTGAGCAGATGCTGCATATATTCATATAATGGCAGCATTTGCTGGGAAATTTCTACTTCTTGATCCAACGTCAGCATTAATTCCTGAATGATGTTTAGCGCCTTCTGAATGTTGCTATTTTTCGCTTCATAATTCTGATCATTCATATCCCTCATTGCTTGTTTGATGAATTTAATACAGCCGTTATAAAGCATCAGTGTTAACTCCCCACCTGAAGCTGTGTTAACAGCGTTATTCTGATAAGCTTGAAATGGTTTATTAGATGACATTGGTCTCTTCATTCCTTTCCTTTTTTAACTTTACATACCCCCGCCAAATTGGGAAAATAATTGTTCCGATTGCTGATTCATACGTGATATTGCTTTTTCCATTGCGGTAAATTGATTCCAGTAACGTGTTTCCACCTGTGTGAGTCGATCTTCGAATGAAGATATTCGATTATTTAAGTCTTTCATTCGTTTCCCTAATGTGTAATTTTCAAGTGTATCCGTGCCATTTCCTGCTCGGTTACGAATTTGATCCATTGTTGATTTAATGGAATCTTCCAGTCGATTTACAAGACCACGGCTTTCGTCCTTCTTACTACTGGAAAATAACTTTTGCACATCATCCGGATTTTGCTGTAGTGCATTTCTCAATGCATCCTCATCCACAATTAACTTGCCACCATCCATGTAATTGGCAGATGTTTTAATACCTATTTGAGTTAAAGATGTGAACTCGCCACCTGTTTCCACTTGGGCATACCAGCTTTGACGCATAGAAAACAAACCATTTGAAATAGCTGACTCACCTTTAAGGATGCCACTTTTGGCCCGTTCTTCCCACAGTTCAATTTCTTTATCAGACATTCCCTTTTTTTCTGCGTCGGTTAATGGTTTAAAGTCACGAAATTTTTCTTCACGTTGTGATTCGTTTAATGTCTCGATTACTTCATTGTATTTATCAACAAATTTCATGATGGATTCAAATGAAGCTTCCACATCATTGGTAACGGTCAATGTAGCATCGCCATCTGTAACAGCTTTAAATTGAAACGTAATATCGTTCAATTTATAGGAGTTGTCCTTAGAAGTCATTTCAATGCCATTATAATGAAATTCGGCGTCTGTTCCACCTACCTCTTTACCAGTTAACTTCAAATTTTTGACAAAGGGCGAGTTGTTTTCAAAAACGATTTCCGCACCGTCTTTATTATAATTACCGGTTCTAGTTGTTTCTAGAAACACTTTCTTTGACTGTGGATCATAAAAAGCACGAACGTTTTTATCTTCCTTGTTAAATTTACTTAAGACACTATTTAGCGTATCACTATCGGTCACTTGTACGGTATGCTCAACCATCTTTTCTTCCTCTATATCGTACGTCGAAAATTTGATTTCCGAGCCAATATCGATTCCAAGCTCCTTCAATGTCTTATTAGGATCAATATCCAATTCCTCTTGACTTACATTGATCGCAGAACTTGCAAGCTGTGTAACTGCAATTTCATACGTCCCATTCGAGGAACTGGATGAGCCTGTTGCAGTCACTGCTCCTTCTTGAGAAGAACTGATCGTTTTTGAATTATACGTTTTACTCATTTTCATATCTAACATCATCTTATCCAGTTCTGATAGCTTCAAATTCATATCACGAAAACTATCCCGTTGCCATTCCAATGTTGTTTTGTCCTGGCTCATTTTGTCCAATGGAATTCGTTCAGCAGACATTAACTTTTCAACAAGTGCATCAATATCCATTCCTGTAGCCAACCCGCCAATGCGCATGATAAATCACTCCTTCTTATATCTTTCTATCAATTAGAATTCCCATTAATTCTGCCATTTCAGCATACATATCCAGCATTTTCTCCGGTGGGATTTCTTTAATTACTTCACTCGTCAGCGGATTTACCACAGTTACATAATACTCATTTAATTTCTCATGGTATTTAAATTTCAGATCGGTTCTAAGTGGTTCGATCATTTGATTTAGTTTAGACACCGCTGTTTCTACTTCTTTTTGGGTAATAACCCGATCCTTATGTAATATCATATCTTTATGTAATGCTTGATTATCCGTCGCTATTGTCATTTGCTTATTTGGTTCACTACTTTGCAGAGGCTGTGATCCATTCATCACTTTTTCAATTTCCATTTCGCTTGCAACTCCTCATCCCGCTATCTTTATTATTTATATCGGCTGGAGAATAAAAATTGTAAAGGATTCACTTTTCAGTTTGGCTGCTATCTTTTAATAAGGAAAATAAATCAAGGGAAATATCGGCTGCTTCATTATTTTGCTGTTGAATTGCTGCGTATATTTCTTTGCGGTAGATATCCAATGATTTTGGTGCATCAATTCCCAGTTTGATTTGATCCCCTTCTACAGCCAGCACTTTTATCTCGATGTTATCACCAATTTGAATCGATTCATTCATTTTTCTCGTTAAAACAAGCATGATTAATCCCCTTTCAATGTAGCAGCATGATTTGGTGCAATTGGAGCTTTGGTCAGGTAATCCCCCTGATTCAAAATGTATTGTTTTCCATGCATATTTCCAGAATGAATAATAATCGGAGCTTTTAGGTTTAATGTACTCGTGTAAAATGGTTTTTTCAATGTCACAATCGCTAAAACAACTACATCCGCTTCATTTTTTATTTGTAGGTTTGCTAATATACTGTCGTCGAGATGAAACGTATAATCTGTGTAAATAGGATATGGATTAGTTACAATGAACGCTATGTCCTCTGATTGTACGGATTGTAAAATTTGGAAAGCGGGATTATCAGGCAAATCCAAAAGAACAAATTCTGTTTCATCAATAAATCCTGGGATTCCGGCTGAGAAATGGATAACTTTTTCCACTTCTATTTGGACTTCCCCTAAATATTTTGTTTTTATTTTCATGCTTTCTCGTCCTTTCTTAGTCGTTATAGACAACATCCATTTCGAGTTGCTGATATTGCTCCATATCTACCATGACCGTCCCACGTTCAAAGTTATGTATCGGTTTTTGTGTGCTCGCTTCCACTATGGGCTTATTCGTCTGAACCTCGATTTGGACCTGTGCCGGTTCATAGCTTGTCTTTACAGCAAATTGGGAAGGTATAAATTTTATCCCCAGCGATTTGTTTTGCCGATTACCATCCATTATTGCCTGGTTTATGACTGGGGTCCCTACATTTTCAAGCTTCATTAGTTCTGATCCTTGTTCCGCCCTTCGTCCTATACCTTCTAGTAAACTATTTTTACCTTCTTCTGCAGCTTTTTCATTCTGCCTAAAAATATGCATCAAGTTCATATCCTCCCATGCCTGCGTCTGATCTATTTGCAATTTTGCCGGTGTGGTTTGAATTGATAATGCTACATGTGGTTGTTGAATCGATAATTCAGCGTTTGGCTGTCTTATTTCCTGTATTCCTTTTGTTTGTCTGATTTGAATTTGTGCCATTTGTGATTGCATACTAATTTGTGGAATTTGCATTTTTTACAGCACTCCTATTTAAACAATAAAACCCCAAACCCTTCTCGGGTCAGGGTTTCATACTATCTTAGAAAATCTATTAATGATGGTTGAATGATTCTTGATCCAGCAGCTAAAGCAGCACGATGCAGACTTTCCTGTGTGATTAAATCCGTAATGACTTTTTCATAATCAACATCTTCGTTTTCTGACATCATTTTGGTCGCGATAATATTTTGTTCATTCAATCGATTCTCGATCAAATCCAAACGATTCATTCGTGCGCCAAGACTAGCCCGAGCATTGATCACATTATTAATATTATCATCTATCGAGTCGATACTGGATTGAATAGCTTCCTGGTCATCACTGTCTAAAGCAACAATAAATTTATCGATATCATCGAATAATTCTTTACCAAAAATGGAACTTGCATCCACATTTGCCTGGATCTTTATTCCATTAGAAACCTCTATATTGACCGCTCCCCCGGAAAAGTTATACTCACCATCTTTTATTGGTGCTGTTTCTGTATTTGTTCCATTAAAAATATATTTCCCATTTACTTTCGTATTTGCAATATCTATAAGATGTTCTTTTAGTTGTACAACTTCTTCCTTAATGTTTTTTCGCTCTTCAGATCCATAAGTCGAGTTACTTGCCTGGATAGCTAATTCACGTAACTTTTGCATGGAGCTGGTTGCTTTATCAAGCGATGAATCTGAATTATCCATCCAGTTATGAACTTCGTTTGTATTACGAATATATTGTTCAACCTCTATAACCTGGCTACGATAATTCATCCCTTTCATCGCAATCACCGGATCATCGGAAGGCCGGTTAATCTTCTTACCAGTACTCACTTGATTCATATATGTATCCAGTTTTGTGTAGCTATTGGATAAATTTCGTAGCATGTTATCGGACATCATACCTTGGGTAATCCGCATTACTATCCCTACCTTCCAACTAACCCCATATTATTAATAATTCGATCAATCATTTCATCAACCGCCGTCATACTTCTTGCTGAGGCGTTATAGGCATGCTGAAATTTAATCATATTTGCCATTTCTTCATCCAGTGACACTGCACTAACTGACATTCGTTGATTTTCCACTTGTGAGCGAAGCGTGTACGTATTTTCCGTCATTCGAATTGCTTCCTGTGCATTAACACCCAGTTCACCAATTATCGATTGATAGAAACTAGTTACAGACGTATTCTTACCCAGGACCTCGAGATTCTCATTAAACATATCTGCTAATTTTCCTGCATTTTCTCCATCACCAGCATTGTTTGCAGCGGAGCTTGCCGCCAGTTTATCTGCATCATTCAGCAGTTCTTGATTCACGGTAATCGAACCTGCAGCACCTTCACCATTTATTTCGAAAAAATCAATACCTTCATTTCCATCCAGATCATAGCCTTGATGGTGCACTTGATTAAATGTTTCTCCAAATGCTTTGGCCATCT
This sequence comes from Virgibacillus halotolerans, assembly GCF_016908515.1. Lineage (GTDB taxonomy): Bacteria > Bacillota > Bacilli > Bacillales > Amphibacillaceae > Virgibacillus_M > Virgibacillus_M halotolerans. Next base: position 43,325 of record NZ_JAFBEA010000006.1, on the reverse strand, counting down.
TGTTTAGATCCTTTAGCATATCTACATATACACCCGAAACATTCCCATCTGATTCATAACCAAAGGATTCTATCAGTCCTTTTAATGATCCATTAGAATCTAGTATAGATATACCACCAGCCTCCAGCGACGTTACAGCACCCATAGCTTCCTCTGTATATGCAACAGAAATCTCATTTATTTCCCCACTCGGATCGATCAATGTGACACCTAATGGCTTCCCATTACTATCTACCACTTCGATTTTGGCTATTCCTTCCGCAATTGCTGAAGCACCATCACTACTTTTCTCATGCGTCACTTTAATGTTCACAATACTAGAAAGTTGATCAATTAAACGATCCCGTTCATCATATAAATCATTTGCTACATAACCATGCGGTTCTAACTGTTTTACCTGCTCATTTATTCCGTTAATCTGCCGAAGCAATGAATTTGCATCTTTTACAGTAACATCCGTTTGATTTTGTAAATCTGCTCGGATCGAATGTAGTGATTTAGAGAAATAATTAAATGTTTCCGCAACTGCAACTCCACGTTCCACTACAACAGATCTCGCGCCAGCATTGTCCGGGCTGACAGCCAAATCCTGAAGAGATTGCCAAAATTGATCCATTGTTTTTGCTAATCCATTTTCGGAAGGCTCATTCATCAGATCTTCCATACGGCTCAGTGCGGATGCTTTTGTATTCCAGTAGCCTGACTTACTATTTTCCGCACGAAATTGGTAGTCTAAAAAGCTACTACGAACACGTTCCACCGATCCTATTTGAACGCCCGTCCCTATTTGTCCAGGGATTTGCGGACGATTGCGGGATGCAGATGGATATGGATTCATTGCTTCAAAATTAACACGTTGTCTTGAATAACCATCCGTATTTGCATTAGATATATTATGTCCTGTCGTATATAAAGCCGATTGTTGGGCAAATAGGGCTTGTTTAGCCATTTCCAAACCATGAAATGTACTCATCTTTTTACTCCTTTACGCTTTCGAATCAAACACGGACCGTTCAACTGCCTGTGTCGCTTTTTTATTTCCATAATTCATCTGCTTGATGGATGGATTCATCACATCTAGTGACATCTGGACAAAATGCATCGATTGATTGATTAACTCCTGATTTAATTGCTCCTGCTGTTTTAGCTGAATGATGATGTCGGTTAACTGGATTGCTGTTTTTTCCAATTCCCGCTTTGCTTTTTCGTCCTCTATATTGGTTAACATCTCTGTGATGGTCACATTCTGTTGGGTTTGTTGCGTTTCTATCATCCACTCATTTGTCGCAGTTTCCCGTTCTGATTCCGCCTGCTCCAGTAGCCGGATATATTTACGCTCTTTTACGAGCAAAGCCTGCAAGTTATCGACAGATCCCGCAGTAACAATTTCCGTTTTTTCCTGTGATAAATTTAATAAATGTGACTTTACTTGGATTAGTTTTTTCAGTGATTCAATCACTTTTTGAACAGTTATCATGCTGGCCCCCTTTTTGGAACTTGTAAAAGTAAATATGATTTCGCATCGTTTTTATTTTTTCGACCAAAAAGCAATCATTTTTTCCGCTATTTTATCTGGATCAATTTTATATTCCCCGGACGCTATTTCATTTTTTATTTGTTGAACATACGCTGAGCGTTTTGCATACGGTTTTTCGCTTTCCTGCAGTTGTTTTGCCTGGCTGGATATTTCTAATTGGTCTTCCCGATTGATTTCCTTTTTTACATCCGCTTGTTTTTGCATATGACTTTTATAAGGATTGAAATTAGCTTGGTTAGGACCATTGATTTTCATCGTAAGTTCACCTCTTTAAATTGTTAGTTGTTTATAAAAAAACGCTACATCTTCTTCATTCTTATTATCGGTATAGATTGCTTTTATTTAAAGAAATAGTAAGTATTCGTTTTGTCTTTATCACTTTTATGCTTACTTTGCGATTTTGTTTGAAGTGCTTCATGTTCGTTTAATGCTTGCTTTAATTGTGCTGTGCAATGGCTACAAATTCGTCCAGAAACGATAGATGTGCCACACTGTTCACATGCATACGCTAAGTTCGGAAATTGTGATGCCTGCAAACGGCCTTCCTTCAAGAATTTGATAATGAGTGCTTCGTCTATTCCAGTTACTTCCACAATTTCAGCCATTGAAGCTTCTCTATTTTTTTGGTCCATTAAAAAACGGTATACCACTTTAAATGCTGCTTCTTCTTCCTGGTAACAGCCCTGACATATATCACGCATCGTTTTTACGTACAGCGTATCACATCGTGTGCAATTTGCTAATTCAGCCATTGTGGACTCCCCCACTTCTCTTATTATAGCATATTTCCAATTAGCCCCGAATCAATGTAAAAGCATAAACTTCCGGGCAGCCATGCGCTTTTAGTAATGATCCCGCATGACGTAATGTTGTACCTGTTGTATATATATCATCGACTAGAATGACCGATTTGTTAACTGTTTTTGTTAATTTAAATGGATTGTTTGTAGATATTCTTGCTGTCCGTGTCTTTTTGGATTGCTTTTCCCCGTGTATCCTTGTTAGCAACTCTTCACATGGCAATGGTAAAAATTCAGCTAACATTTTAGCTTGATTAAAACCCCTTTCCCGCAATCGCTCTTCACTTAATGGGATTGGTACAAGCAATGCCTCGTTTTTTAAAAAGGCAAATCGTTTAGAAAATACTTGAAATAAATCCAGTTTAAATGCTGTCCCCAATACATAATCACCACGGTACTTCCACTTTGCAATCATATCCTGCATAAATGAATTATAATTAAATATGGAGTAATTAAATGCAATGGAATCCCTTTCCGCATGTTCATTCCACCACTTACAATCCAGGCAAACCGCTTCTTCCGACAATCTACTGCATTTTTTGCATCGACTTCCTTGTAAATATTCCAATTTCCCTTCACATTCCCCACACAGTGATTTAGGTTTCGCAAGCATAAAAATGTTTTCCCAGTTTATTTCCGGTATGATTTGGCGATCGCACCACAAACAATTCATTTTAGTGAAACCCTCCCCGCTTATTCATTAAACGAATCGAATCAACTGCCTCAACCATTGCATCCGTTCTACCATCATGAAAAAAGACCACTTCCCCAGTTGGATCATCTGGACTCCTGCCGGCTCTTCCAGCGATTTGTACGAGTGCCGCCTCATCGAAGACTTCATGCCCCGCATCTAAAATAACAACATCCACTGAGGGAAACGTCACACCTCTTTCTAGAATCGTGGTCGTAATCATGATCAAGATATCCTTTTTTCTAAAAGCCTGCACCTTTTCCGTACGGTCTGGATCCTGTGCATGAACAGCTGCCAACTCATTGGTCGATTTGATTAACCCTTCCTTTCGAAACCGGACAAAAAGCTGATCCCTCATGTTATCCGCTAACTGGATGGTTGGTACGAAGATCAATAATTGACGCGTTTGATGCTTTCTGTTTTTAAGCCACTTCATCAGTGCTAATGGGACTTCACTTTTCTGCAATTCTTTTTTCAGGGAAAAACTCATCTTCATCGTTGGCACTGGTAAAGGGTGACCATGAAAACGAATGGGCACAAATATGTGTGGAAGTTTATTTCCTACCATTTGCCTGCGCTGTTCCTGCCTTGGGGTAGCGGTTAAGTAGATTGTCGTGTGTTGGGGCGCCTTAGCGCGGTTGGCTGCGAATGGTAAGGATGCATCCGCATGGAAAGGGAAGGCGTCAATTTCATCGATGATTAATAAGTCAAAAGCTTCTCGATAACGAAGTAATTGGTGGGTAGTGGCAATAATGATTTGTGCGGTTCCAGCTCGGTCCTTGCTACCGCCATATAATCCTTGAACAGGAACATGTTGGAATGCCTTTTGTAGACGAGGCATCAGTTCACGCACTACATCTGCCCTTGGTGTGGCAATACAAATACGTTTTCCTGCAGATAATGCTGTTGCCATTCCTGGAAAAAGCATTTCCGTTTTTCCCGCACCACAAACCGCCCATATTAACAGCTCTTGTTGATGGTTGTTCACAGCGTTAACTATATGATCTGCAGCACGTTGCTGGGCTGCCGTCAACTGCCCATCCCATGTACAAGGGGCTTCATGTTCCAGCCATTTAACAGGCTTTCCAGTCCAATAATATAGTGGTTCGGAATCGATGACACGTCCCATTTCAATACAGTTACGGCAATAGTGGAGGATTTTCTTACCAGACGTGCGGGGTAATGTAGCAAATAATGATCTTTTTTGGTTACCACAGCGTTGACATTGATACGTAAACTTTTTTCTTTTAATCGATTGGACAGGTGTAAATAAATGTAATGAGAGGAGTTGCTGAAAAGTGTTTTCATCTAATAGGATTTCTGTTCGTAAAAGGAGTTTTCCCGAAAATTGTCGCGCGTAGATTTCCAATGGAGGACTGTCATGTGAGGTGTTTTTTATGTCCATGTTTTCACATTCTTCCTTTATTTTTTGTTCGAGGATAAAGATGTAGCTACCAACCGGATGGCTGGTAGCAGTTAAACCTTATACCAGGCGGCTGCAATCGTTCCCTCGCCCAGGTGCGTTCCAATCACCGGTCCAATATACGCGATGGTTGTTTCTGTGGTTGGGAATTTCTCGTTGAATTCCTCACGGAGCTCAATCGCTGCCTGTTCATTATTAGAATGAATAAATGCGACCCGGAGTTTATCTCCCCCGTTTGCTTCTTCTTCAAGCAATTCCATGATCCGTCGAACTGCTTTTTTCCTTGTACGGATTTTCTCAAATGGTACAATCACTTTATCTACAAAGTGTAAAATTGGTTTCACTTGCAATAAGCTGCCAAGGATTGCCTGTGCGTTGTTCAAGCGCCCTCCTCGTTGAAGGTTACTAAGGTCATCCACCATGAAATAGGCACGCATGCTTTGCTTCACTTCATCTAAGCGTTGGATAATTTCATCTGGCGTTTTATTTGCACGTGCCATCTCCACAGCTTCCCAAACATAATAAGCTTGTGGCATACAACTGATTTCACTGTCATACGTATAAACGTCAATTCCTTCCACCATTTCCCCCGCGCTTGCCACTGTTTGAAAAGTACCGCTGATACCACTGGAAAGATGAATGGAAATCACCGCATCATAATCCTTTGCCAATTCCTTCAATTTTGCTGTTACTTCACCAATGGACGGCTGTGAGGATTTGGGTAAAGTCTTTGCATCTCTTAGCTTTTGATAGAATGCTTCTGTAGAAATATCTATTTCTTCTCGATAAGTCGTATCTTCAAACGTGACACTTAGCGGGACCATATGAATATGATGCTTGTCCCGTACATCCTTAGGGATATATGCCGTACTGTCAGACATCACAGCAATTTTCATATATAACTCTCTCCAATCTAAAGTCGATCAACAAGCAGATGAATACACACTATATATTACATGAAACCAACCAAAAATGCATTATATCTCCTGCAAAAAGGTTAAATAAAAGCCCTGGTACAACCATGTATCAGGGCAAAATAATCTTATGTTACGATGGGCTCTTTTCTTATAGTGTGTTGTTACTCAGTCTTTACCATGCGTCAGAAATAAGTTCACTTTCCTCAGGACTTATGCCAGGACGTGACCTTTTTTAGCCGACGTCATTAGTAGTATCACATATTTTCTCTGCTCGTAAGCCTTCATTTATAGACATTCTGAGCGGAACGAATACGCGTAGACTCCTGCGGGAATAGTGGCCAGAGTGAGACCCCACAGAACGAAGAAGGCCACTGAAAAAGTGGTAGATTTTAAAAATCTTGTCTTTTTATCTTCACCTAGCATCTCGAATATACGGAGACTCCTGCGGGAAGTAAGAGATCGACGAGACCCCGCAGGACGGTAGTCCGAGGAGACTCGACACTCGCCCGCGGAAAGCGCAGTGTATTCGAAGATGCGATGGTAGATCCGCATATTTTAGTGCTATATTTAACTTTTTCAGTGACCTCACGAAGTTCGAGGAGGCACACGGGTCACCCGCGGAAAGCGAAGTGTATTCGGGCCGCGGGCTAAATTGTAACAATCTTTTATAAAACAGCCTTACAGCACTTCCACCCAGCCATTGCGGATAGCCATTACAACTGCTTGGGTACGGTCATTCACATTAATTTTTTGTAGAATATTACTTACATGATTCTTAACAGTTTTTTCACTGATGTATAAGGACTCGGACACTCCACGATTGCTTTTTCCATCTGCTATTAATTGCAATACCTGACATTCCCTATTGGTAAGAATATGCAATGGTTTCGTATATTCAATACTGCTATCTATCACATTTGTTGTTTTCGATTGCGCTAATCGACGATACTCTCGCACCAAATTGTGCGTTACTTTTGGATGCAAATAAGAGCCACCATCATTTACAACCTTAATCGCTTCAATTAAAGAATCTGAATCCATTTCTTTTAATAGATATCCCTGTGCACCAGTTGTCAATGCATGTGTTACATAGCTTTCATCATCATGTATTGATAGAATAATAACCTTTGTATTCGGAAAATATTTTACCAGATTTGCCGTTGCTTCTACACCATTCATATCCGGCATATTAATATCCATTAAAACAACATCCGGTTCATTTTCTCTCACTAGTTTTGAGGCTTCTGATCCATCGCTTCCTTCGGCCAACACATTAAATGCTGGTTCAAACTCCAAGATGCGTTTTACACCCTCCCGAAACAGTTTGTGGTCATCAATTAAAACAATACTGATCGTTTTTTCGCTATTCATCATTTTGTTCCTCCTAGGTTATTTTTCAGAATCCCCATGCTAATCAATAACTCGATAATCTGTTTTTATGATGCTGTAATTGTATGCGGAACTTTAATGAGAATAGAAGTTCCTTTCCCCACCGCAGAATCAATACTCAGTTTCCCTTCAAGCATTTCTACTCGTTCCCTCATTCCAATCAGTCCGAACGACTTATCTTTTTTCATTGATGGGTCAAAGCCTTTGCCATTATCTTTAATGATCATGGTTATGTAACTTTTACAGATTTCCAATTTCACTTGGATGAGCGACGCTTCAGCATGTTTTATTGCATTTTGTACAGCTTCCTGAACCAAACGGAAAAATGCGACTTCATATTTTTGATGTAACCGCTGATCTTCGCCAAGCGCCGTAAATTCAACCGTGGTATTGTTATAGTCTGCAATATTCCCAACATATTTTCTAATGGTTGGAATCAGTCCCAAATCATCCAACGCCATTGGACGCAAATCATAGATAATTCGTCTGACTTCATATAAAGAAGTGCGGATCATCTGTCGGACACTTTTTATTTCAATGAGTGCCTGGTCCACATTTCCCCCACGGAAGGATCGGTCAACAAGTTCTGAGCGAAGCAAGATATTCGCAAGCATTTGAGCAGGTCCATCGTGAATTTCCCGTGAAATCTTCCTGCGCTCCTCTTCCTGTGCTTCAATAATTTTTAAACCAAACTCCTGTTTTTCCTTTGCTTCCTCAATCATTTCATTTACTTGTCTAAAATCATCATGTAAATAAGTAAGAATAACCGAAATTTTACTTGCTAAACTTTCTGCCCGTTCAATAGTGTGAATCAGAGCAACCAATCTTCTTTCTAAATCATCCCGCTTCTCGCGAAGTATTTTTTCTTCTTGCTGAATCATAGCGAGCTTTGTTTGCATCGCATGCGTGTTTTCATAAACAGTTCGAATCTCATCTTCTCCATAACGATCGAAAAATTTACTCACTTCCGCTAATCGTTGTCTGGAAAATTTGACTTTTTGTTCAAGCTTATCCCCATTATCAATATGACGAATTACCTTTTCTTTCGTTTCCTTTAACTCCTTAGCAAGGTATCCATGCTCACTACGTGCTTCTTCACTAATATTAAAAATTTCATCTTTACTATTTTCGACAACTTCTATCATTTCATCAATGACATAATCCAATGCATGCTCGGTAACTTTTTGTGCCATCGTTTTCCACCAACCTATGTTATAATTATACGTAAAATTGTTACTTTTTTATAGGGCCTTTGTACACACTTAAAGGAATTTTTTTCAAGTTATTGCTACTTACGATCAAAAAGCTGTCAAACATGTAGTACTATCTACTATAATGCCCCTTTAGGAGGTTAAAATCAATATGTTATCTAATTATTTCACAGTGAAAAAAGAAGGCTCTGATCAAATAATCATACAAAAGTCCCGTTTTATTGGTTATGTGAAACGTGTAGAATCTGAGGAAGCTGCCCAAGCATTCATCCAAGAAATCAAGAAAAAACATCATGATGCGACACATAATTGCTCCGCCTACATGATTGGTGAAAATGACCAAATCCAAAAAGCAAACGATGATGGTGAGCCCAGCGGTACTGCAGGTGTACCAATATTAGAAGTATTAAAGAAGCAGCATTTAAAGGATACCGCCGTCGTTGTTACGAGGTATTTTGGAGGTATTAAACTGGGTGCGGGAGGACTCATACGCGCTTATGGAAACACCACATCACAAGCCATACAAACGACAGGTGTTGTAAATCGCCAACGTATGCAAGGATATTCCATTACGGTTGACTATACATTGTTAGGGAAGCTTGAAAACGTATTACGTACTTCCGATCATATACTAAAATCAATAAATTATCTAGAAAAAGTCGAATTTATCGTATATGTAAAAATAGGCGAAGAACAAAAATTCCTGGACTGGATAGTAGATTTAACAAGCGATACAGCAATTATTGAGGAAAAAGATACTGCTTATATCGAAACAGATAAAACGCCGGAAACCTAAATTGATATAAAGTGAACTTCATTCAGTGGGAATTTTCAACGTACAGGACGTCGCGAATTTCTGCTTCCATCACGAGTAACCTAAGGTAACCTTTCTTCTCTAAAAAGAAAAAACGAGGATTTTCTCTTTGTTTACTTTTTTAATCATACAAGGATAGATAACTGCTAAGAACTAACTATCATCAAAGCTTAAGAAATATACGTAGACTCCTGCAGGAAAAGCGTAGTCGCTGAGACCCCGCAAGAAAAGTGGTCTTCTTTTCTGAGGAGACTCAGTGCAAGCCCGCGGAAAGCGGAGTATATTTCTGGATCGACACGTATTGGATAACGTCCTTCGTTCATACTTTCTTTATTGGTAAAAAAATCCATCAGCAACTAATGTCTGATGGATTTTTCATTTATTCTCAAATTATGCTTTTACTTTTGATAATGCCGCTTCATCCGCAATAACTGTCACATGAGCATGTTTTTGCAGGATAGACGCAGGGAAATCTTCTGTTACTTCACCTTCAATTAAATGTGCGATAGCTTCTGCCTTATTTTCACCGGAAGCTAATAAGACAATTTCTTTGCTTTCCATAATGGATTCAATTCCCATTGTAATGGCATTCGTTGGAACTTCATCCAATGAATTAAAAAATCGAGCATTTACATTACGGGTAGATTCATCCAGATCGATCACCTGGGTTCTACTTGAAAAAGAAGTGCCAGGTTCATTAAATCCGATATGACCATTTGTTCCAATTCCCAGTATTTGTAAATCAATATATCCCGCTTCACGGATTAGCGCCTCATAATCACTGCATTCCTTCTCTAAGTCTTCGGCAGCACCATTTGGCAAATGTGTTTGTTCATTGGAAATATCAACATGATTAAACAACTTTTCATTCATAAAATGGTTATAGCTGTTTGGATCATTTTTATCTAAACCAACATATTCATCTAAATTAAAAGTTGTTGCATTTTTAAATGAGGCTCTTTTTTGTTTATATTCTTCAATTAGACATTCGTATAAACCTTCTGGTGTTGAACCTGTGGCTAAACCAAATATAGGATTTTCTAATTGATGAAGCTTGTTTACGACGATAGAGCACGCTTCTTCACTCATTTTTGCATAATCTTTCACTTTAATAATTTTCATTTTCTTACTCCTCTTCAAAAGCAATTTCACCACGACAAATGGTGTACTTAATATTTAATGCATCATCAACAAGTAGCACGTCCGCGTCTTTACCTTGCGCAATGCTTCCTTTTTGTTGAAAAACATGAACCTGTTTTGCCGGATTAATGGAAGCCATCTCAATAATATTCTTTATCGATACATCTGGCAATTGAAGCATTTGCTGTGCACCTTCATGCATTTTCAATATACTTCCAGCTAACGTCCCGTTTTCCAAAACTGCCCGGTCCTTTGTAACTTTAACAGGCTGTCCACCAAGTTCATAATTCCCAGGTTGCAAGCATTTCGCACGCATCGCATCGGTAATTAAAATCAATCGTTCACTACCCATATTCGTATAAATCAGCTCAAGCATTTCAGGCGAAACATGAATACCGTCCGCAATTAGTTCAGCACGTAAATTCTCCAATTTAAATGCTGCACCAACTACCCCGATATCACGATGATGAATACCTGACATTGCATTACATAAATGGGTTACTTGCCTCACCCCAGCCGCAACAGCTTGTTTCATTCCCGTAAAGTCGGTTGCTGTATGCCCTGCAGAGACATTCACACCAGACTGATATAAATAATTTATGAAGGAACCGTTATTATCATGTTCAGGGGCCATCGTAATTGTTTTGATTTTATGACCTGACAAACTTTGCCATTGTTTAAACTGCTCGATATCTGGTTCCATAATATATTGGATAGGCTGTGCACCAGCCCTGCCTTTTTCAATAAAAGGTCCTTCTAAATGCAGTCCAATCATTTCAGCCTGTCCTGGTTTATTTTGATAATTGGCTGCATTGATTAAGGCACCTTCAATATTTTCCGGTGACTGTGTAATCGTTGTTGCCAGAAAGCTCGTTGTACCTTCCGCTGGTAAAATCTGTGCCATTGTATCAAGAGCGACCTCCGTCGCATCCATGACATCTGCACCATTTGCACCGTGAATATGTCCGTCAATAAAACCTGGAATGACATTTAAACCTGCCCCATCGATAATATGTACATCATTAGGCAAGTCAGATAAGGCCTGGTTAGCGATTAACTTTATTTTTCCATTTTCAAGCAATAATGAACCATTTACATAAATATCTTCTTCCGTGAAAACTTTTGCATTTTTAATATATATGGCCGTGTTACTTACCATTAGATCAATCCTCTCAACCTTTTCCATTCACATGAAAAAATGCTGCATTTCTTCTAAAACGTAGCTTCCATACTTGTATTGCTTTTAAGTTCGTTAATTAACAACTGGATTAATTCCTCTGAAGATTGTATTTTTTCATTTTCTGTATCAGCAATTAACTTTTCCAGCATCACTTTATATCTTTCCTGCTCGCCCATTCTCTTCACCCTTCTCTACCATTTGTTTTGTATAACAAACACGATGGATATGAAATCGTACTTTATATTATATATCAAATTTTAGTCGAATAAAAACATTTCTTCATTCTTTTTGTCATTTAATTTTTACTTTGTGGATCATCAGCAGTAAAAAGACCGCCAATAAGGCTCCAAAGCTGTCTATAAAAACGTCACCAATATACGCAGTTCTATTCGACGTAAATCCTTGATGAAACTCATCTAAAGTAGCATATGCAACGGTAAGGAAAAATGAAATGGAGATAGCAGGAATTAATGAGATCGTGCACGCCTTTTTTAATGCCATATAAAAAAAGCATAATAAAAGAAAGAACACAGCGACATGCGTTCCTTTTCGAATGAAAAATTCAATAAATCCATTTATACCTAGCGAGACTACACTTACTTCAGCGTGATTATAGCTGAATGAAGTCCATCCTAATAGCGGTTCCATGAAAGAAAGATCCAGCTTTCCAGATAAATATGGTTTTATATCCTGTTTTTCATAAGGCTGACCGGAAGCATAGAAAATAACCCCTATCCAGCATATAGCCAATAACCAGTACAAATATTTACCCATGTATCAATCACCTTGCTGTCTTTTTCTACTACTTATAGGCTTTCATACGAGAAAAACCGTGAGCATTACATCGCTAACGGTTTTTTCCTAGTCTTCCTGCTTGTTTCTCCATTTATTGAACGCCAGATACTCTTTAAACTGTTCTTTCGTAACACCGGAATCCATTGCCTCTTGTACAATCTTCAGCCATTCATCATCCAGTTCTTCCAGACTCTGTGAATCTTTCTCATTAATGATATCGTTCACAGAAACGCCCAAAACATTACTTATCTTCTCAATAAACTGAATCGATGGATTTGATTGCAGGTCCCTTTCGATTGAACTTAAATACGACTTTGCAACATTAGCCTTTTCAGCTAATTCAGATATAGACATCTTCTTGTCTTGACGTAATTTTTTTATGGTTTCACCAATCAAGTCCATCACCTTCTTTCACAGCGCATTATATCACATTTTAGGTGATGCTTTCTATTCCTAACAGATAAATTTTCATTCACTTTGCCGCTTCCTCCGTCCCTGCTAGAAATAGCCGGACTTCTTCTATTGTTATCCCTTGTACTTTTGCTTCTTTCATCAATATAACCCATTCACAGTCTAAGGCAATAATTTCAGTTACTTTTTCCACGTCATCGTCCCCCATTATTCTTCTCAGATTATCTGCTTGTCGTCCTGTCTTTTCTATGACTATCATACTATATAATACTGCCTTAAAGGGTGTCTTGTTTTGGCTTATTGCTTCTAGTTTTGTAGAATAGGAAAATCAAAATGTGCGATTCCTGTCACATCTTTTATCGAGAGACCAACTAGTTCCTTTTTCACTAAAAAAGTTGCCCTGATTACAGCTTTAGTATCAAGGTAAGTTCTATCAGGTGTTCATTTTACATCGATTGTATCGGATTAACCATCCACCGCCAGCTAACAAAAGCGCACCGACGAGAATCATATTAAAAACACTTGTTGCTGTAGCGGGGAGTTCTGATCCGCTGCTCCCACTTGCTCCGGGACCTCCATCATCACCACTAATCGTACCGCTGATCGCTTTTTCATCCTTACTATTATCGCTCCCTTCTGCACTGAAAAAAAGTGTAAACTTGGCATCTAATCCCTGAAACTCATTTCCTAAATGCGTAGGAAAGCGTACAGTAAAGTCAATTTCTTCCTGTTTAGCAGGTTTTAGACTTCTTGATTCCAGTTGCTTAAAATCTGCAAGTTTGCCATTATATAATTCTCCCTGAGCGTCTTCCACTTCAAGCAGTAATTCATTAAACAATTTCATTGATTGCTTATCCGGCTGCAATGTCGTAGCATAACTAAATTCCTGTAAACCATTATTTTGTACGACAACCGTTCTTGGTGCCCAATCGCCAGGCTTCATGTTATCTACATCAAATAAAACTTCACCTGGCATAATGTCGAGAGTGATTTCTCCTTGTGCTGACGCACTAGATAGATTTACCACACTGAGATATACCAATGCCGTCAGCAAACTGATGATGAATAGATTTACTTTTTTGGTGTTCATAAGCATCTTCCTCGTATTAGATTATATTACTTACTTTGCCTCGGCTATTTTCGTTTTATCTTTATCTTCCAATTCTCTAAGTGCACGCCAGATTGTAAAACCAGCATAGCCAAGCATGATCACACCAGGGAATATCAGAAAGACAATGGCCCCGTTCGGCGATTGGGCAAAGCTTATTAGGTAACCAATATATGGAACAGTAACGCCACTATATACACCCACCACATTTTCTGCTAAAACCGGATTTCTGTCTGCCGCGTTATTGTTGTCGCCCTTTGTCGTGTAGAGCACACCATTTCCAGTTTCCGTAATATCAGTAATTCTGTGCGTGATTAATTTATTTTCTTCTTCCATAAAAGTGATGACATCACCCTTTTTGAAATTTGAACCGTCCGTCACTTTTTGAACAGCAATAATGGATCCGGTTTGGATACCCGGTTCCATCGATCCAGAAAGAACCGTTTTTAGTTGGTATCCTAATACTTCAGGTTCTCCTCCGGAAAGCTTTGTAGATATCACTAACAACGCAACTCCTATGAGCAATACCATTAAGATACTTGTTACCATTCGATTCAACCACTTCATCACTTTACGTTTCTTCATTCTTCTTCACTCTCCTGTTCATTATCATCTGATTTGGTTTTTACTTCCGATTTTGACTCCCCGTTTGTTTTGGCCTTCATTTCTGTTTTTCCCTCTTTTTTATTCTCCTTGGCTGATTTTTCTTTCGCTGCGTCCTGTTTATCTTCGTCTTCTTTTTCCACCTTTTCCGGATTTTCTTTTTCTGTATCTTTTTCTATATTTTTCTCCGTTTCATTTGTCCCCGTCTGTTGTTCCTCCGATTCCTGCTTTACCTCTTTAGACGTACTATCTTCTTTGTTCGTTTCCTTCACTTTTTCTTTTGGTTCTTCCGTATTCTTTGGCTTACTATCAGAAGGGCAATGAACCTTGATCCACTCACTCCATGTTTTCTGTTCTTTTAAATCATCATTACTTTGATTTGCCAAAAACACATAGGTTCCCGGTTTATCTGTTTTATATACCAGTTCAATCGTATTCCCACTTTGAACCGCTTGAATATTCCCCTTATCTTCATCGAGTTTGACCTTCGTGCCCTGTTTTTCCGGGTTTCCATTTTCTACATGGTACACTTCATACGTACTATCACTTTTCATATCAGTGCCAGTGTTTTTTAACGTTACCTTCATCTCAACAGATTGGTCACATGCTTTAATATTTTGATTGCCTTTCTTTACAAATTTCAATAGACTACCATCCGGTTCCTCCCAATCTCCGATCCTAATTACGTTTTCCGTTTGATTGGTTGTAGTAAAGTTTGCTGCCGTAGTTGACGTTAAATAACTGGTCGAAAAAAGGACTACATACCAAACAAGTACTACTTTTAACAAGATGATCAATCCTTTATTTTTTAATTTAAATTTATTCAATCGTGTACTTCGCAAAATCAATCTCCACCTTTCAAAATAAGTTAGTAGCTATTATAAATATTCGAAAACGCAGAAATTACGTTTTGCGCTTTTGAATATTTATAAGGACCGGAAGAGGAAGATTCCCCTTCCACCTAATTATCAAAATTTAGTTTACCATCTCTTTGAACAGCCTCGAATTCCCATATCAGTTTTAATTCGTCTCCCTGAAAGTGGTTTTGATTTCCACCATCATCAATAAATTCAAATTTGACAGTATACTTTTCTGCTTTACTTTTTGCCGGGAATTCTTTTAATACCCGGACAGGATTCTTTTTCAGTTCTGATAACGTCTGTTGATGTACAAGTTCTTCTTTACCGTGAACTTTGTTTAGATATTTCACCTGAATATGATCCCCAAGATCATCCCCATTATTTGTGGGTTTTTGATCAATTACTTCATAATCGGTGTTTAAAATGACCTCTTTCATATCGACAGTCCCATCATTTGTTAACTCAAAACTACCGAGAATAGTGTCCCCTGGAACAAGATCCCCTATTTCAATAATAGATTCTTTATTGATGCCAAGATCGAGCATGCCATTGGCAAAAGTATTGTTGGTCACTTCCGTATCATTAAAGTAGGCGTATGTTCCGCCACCGATTAGACTGAGACCAATTGCGGCAGTAGCCATTCCCGTTATTAATCTTTTTTTTATAGTCATTTGTAGACTCCTTTCACTATTTTTTTAAAATAGAACAAGGAGAAGAAAGGATTTTCTTCTCCTCTATGTTGAATTATCTTTTTTCACCTTTAGTTTGTTGCGCATCGAACGTCCATTCAAGTGTGATGGATTGGTCTTGCAACTCATTTTGATCCTCGCCACTATCAACAAATTCAAATTGCACATAAAAATCATCTGTTGTACCTGCTTTTAACCCACTTTTCTCACCGAAAAAGGACCAAATTTTCTTTTGTACTGCATCTGGTGCAGTTCCTTTAAGCTGATCTAATGTTGTAGAATAAACAATATCATTCGGTTGAACAAGGCCACTTTTATCTATATTTTGCAGGAAGTTAACTCTGAGATGTTTTGCAAATTCCTCATTATCATAAGATGTCGTTAGCAATACTTTGGAAATATCAAGGCTTCCGTTGTTTTCTAGTTTAAACGTACGATTCATCCAGTCACCTGGTTTTAAATTATCTACTTTAATAATCTGAGTTGGGTTTACCGCTAGATCTAACGTTCCAGATGCAAAATCAGCCGTCGCTTCCGCTGTATCGCTAAAATAAGCAAATGTTCCTCCACCAATTAATCCAATTCCTAATACTGCTGTTGCTACGCCCATACCTAATTTTTTCTTCAAGTTCATTTTGTTTCCCCCTGTATTTTTGATTTTTTCTTGCCTTTGAAGAACGAAATAACTTCTATTGCTGTTTTCTTGAAGTCCGAGATGTTTTGTACTTTACCAAATCACTTTTCTCCGCTAGAATGGAGGTGTATCGCTTGATATGTTATTTGGTCACTGAATTTCCTCCTTTCCAATTATGTAGATCATTCCACGCATCGTTCTTTCAAACTCTCATTCGTTCCCTATAACGAACAACATAATCGAAGTATAGGACATTACTCCTATTTTGAAAACCTTCAAATTAAGCCGTTTATACATTATAAAGAACAAAATACTCGATTTACCTCTGATTATCTATATATCACTTAGATTCAGATATTTTTTGTTCCTTAATAAGAACAATAACCTAGTTATCGTGCAACTTAGTAAGATTAATTTCATAAATACTTTAATTATTCTCCAATATTCTATATACTAGTTGGTAAAGAAACTGAGGAGTTTTTCCTATGAAAAAATTATCTGCACTGCTCATTATTGCCGGTCTATGCCTTTTAGGATTTGGCGGCTACCAGTGGTTTAAAACTGAAAACGCACAAAATACCAGTCTGGCAGAGGCACAGGCTTTATTAAGTGATAAAGAAAACATAGATAAAACGGGTGGAGCAACTGCTGAAACAGAAGAAACTGCTCAATCATTTTCGCCTGGCATGGGAGAGACTGTCGGTATTCTCCATATTCCAAGTCTTGCATCAGATCTGCCAATTGTAGAAGGAACAGATGAAGATGATCTGGAAAAAGGTGTCGGCCATTATAAGGGAACGGCCTATCCGCAACAGAACGATCAAATTGTTTTATCCGGCCACCGTGATACAGTGTTTCGACGAATGGGCGAATTAGAGCTTGGGGATATCATGACGATTCAACTGCCACATGGCGAATTTTCCTACGAAATCGTTGATACCGAAATCGTCAAAGCAGACGATCTGACTATTATTTCGCCTACTAGTCCGGACGAGGTTTTAACCGTGACAACCTGTTATCCATTTTCTTACATCGGCAGTGCGCCCGACCGTTACATCATTACGGCAACCCCTGTTTCGGAAAAAGACTAAAGAATAACTTTAAACTTCATAGACGAAAAGCATCATTTCCGTTATAATTTATGCAAGATTTAATAATTTTTAGCAAATTGCGTACTTTTTTGCGAATATTCGACAGAGGAGCATACAAGTGAATTCCAGAGTAGATAAAAGACATAAGAAAAGACGAAAGTGGCCATTTTGGGTTGGTGGAATTATTCTAGCTTTTGTTCTCATTATAGGTGGCTATATTTATTATGTATGGGATAAAGTAGGAGATACTATTGCAACCATGCACGATCCATTGGAAGGAGATAATCAAAAAGAATTAAACGCGCTATTTAAAAATAATGATTCCGTTAACATTTTATTACTCGGTGTGGATGCACGTGAGGGTGATAAGGGGCGTTCCGATACCATGATACTAATGTCGCTCAATCCGAAAACAAATGCAATGACCATGCTAAGTATCCCTAGAGATACATATGTTAATATTCCTGGACGAGGGATGGATAAAATCAACCATGCGTATGCATTCGGTGATGTAGCATTATCTGTACAAACAGTTGAAGAAGCATTTGATTTACCAGTCCACTTTTACGCAAGGGTTAACATGGAAGGATTTCAACAGGGTATCGATGCCATCGGTGGTGTCACCATTAATAATACACAGGAATTTTCACAAGACGGTGCAAGTTTCTCCAAAGGAAATATCACGCTAAGTGGTGAGGATGCATTGAAATACATCCGCATGCGTAAAAATGATCCACGTGGTGATATGGGGCGTAATGAGCGTCAACGTGAGGTGCTAACAGCTGCCATAGATAAAGGTGCCAGCTTCAACAATATTACAAAAGTTGGCGACATATTAAATATTTTAGGCGGTAATGTGAAAACAAATCTGGATAAGGATAATATGCAAACATTGTTCAGTGATTACCGCGGAACACGCAAAAACTCCAAAACAATGGAAATTAATGGAGACGGTCAAACGATCAATGGCGTTTGGTATTATGTAGTACCTGACGGTGAATTTAATCGGATTACAACCGAGATTAAAGACCATATGGAAGCGAGGTAACGCCACGGAGATAAAAGTCACCTGCAAATCCATAGATGCAGTGTGACTTTTATCATTTTATACTTTTTAATGGTATGATAAAGAGATGATTTATTATTTAAGAGGGGGGCTTCTTAATGAAAAAAATGATAATGGCAATGTTCGTTATTCTAATCGTTTTTCTTGGCGCATGTTCAGCAAAAGATGAAGCAACGCCAAACGAACGTTTTGATACATTCGTAAAACAATGGAACGAGCTTAAGTTTGAAAAAATGTATGACATGTTTGCTTCTGAAGCAAAAAACACGTATGCAAAAGAAGATTCAATTGATCGTTATGGAAAAATTTATGAGGACTTGAACATTTCAGATTTAAAGATTAACTTTGAAAAATTAAATGAAGAAGATCTGGAGGCGGCAATGGATTCCGGTGAAGCTACCATTCCTTTTACTGCTGAAATGGAAAGCCTTGCAGGACCGATTACCTTCGATTATGAAGCCACACTTATTCAAGAAGGAGAAAAAGATGACAAGAATTGGTTTGTAGAATGGGATCCAGGCTTTCTATTTCCAGAAATAAAAGATGGCGGAGAAATTAGTGTCGAATCCGAATCCCCAGAACGTGGGGACATACTTGACCGCAATCAAATGCCGCTGGCAATCAATGATATTGTCTATGAAATTGGCGTAGTTCCTGAGAAACTCGGGGATAATCCGAAACAGGCTAAAAAGAAACTTGCAGACTTGCTTCAGCTTTCTACTGAACAAATTGATTCAGCAATAGACGCAGATTGGGTTGAACCTGACCTATTTGTCCCATTGAAAAAAATTCCTAAAACAAATGAAAGCCTGCTGGATAAACTCTGGAAAGTTGATGGCGTTACAGGTCAAGAAGTAACCGGCCGCATCTACCCTGAAGATAAGGCTGCTGCACAATTAGTTGGGTATGTTGGCCAAATCAATGCAGAGGAACTTGAAAAACAAGATCCTGGTATGTATAGCGCGAATGACATCATTGGAAAAAGAGGACTGGAACAGTTGTATGAAAAGGAACTCAAAGGAGAACCTGGAGCAAAGATCATCGTTTCTAAAGACGATGATGAAATTGTCTTAGCTGAGAAACCTGTGAAAGACGGGGAAAATATTACGGTTACAATCGATGTGAATATACAGGAGAAGATTTATAAGTCCTATGATGGTGACACTGGTACGGCAGCTGCAATTGATCCAAAATCCGGAGAGACATTAGCACTTGTCAGCAGTCCATCATTTGATCCGAATGAAATTTTATATGGCACCACACCAAATATGTGGGAAAAATTGCAAGACGATGAAAAGCAACCACTACTTAATCGTTTCAAAGCAACGTTTGCCCCTGGTTCCGCACTTAAACCAATAACTGCGGCGATCGGGTTGGAAAATGGCACCATTAAGCCGGATGAGGGCATTAAAATTAATGGTCTGACATGGAGTAATGGAAAAGGCTGGGGAGATTACAAAGTTCGTCGTGTATCTGAATCAAGTGATCCAGTAGATCTTTACGATGCTTTAATCCGTTCAGATAATATTTACTTTGCAATGCAGGCTGTTAACATGGGTAGCGATGCTTTTGTCAGTGGAATGGAACATTTCGGGTTTGGAGAGAAACTCCCTTATGAGTACCCGATTACTGCTTCCAACGTATCTTCTGATGGAAAAATCAGTGATGAAGTTTTACTCGCCAACTCAAGCTATGGGCAAGGTCAATTGGAGATGAGCTCCCTGCATTTAGCATTAGCTTATACACCTTTCCTGAATGATGGAAATATGGTTAAACCTACACTACTTACCAGTGAGAAAACAGGTGAGATTTGGCAAAAGGATTTAATTTCAAGTGAAAATGCAGATATCATCAAAAAGGCCTTAAAAGATGTTGTTGAAAAAGGGACAGCGAAAAAAGCAAAAAAGGATGAGCTTTCCATTTCTGGAAAAACTGGAACGGCAGAATTGAAGCTAACAGGTGGAGAATCCGGCAAAGAAAATGGCTGGTTTGTTGGGTATCCAACGGATGATCAGGATATCCTTATTGCAATGATGGTTGAAGGAACGGAAGATAAAGGTGGTAGCACCTATACCGCTAAAAAGGTTACCGATATTTTAGTAAAGCTTAAAAAGTAATAAAAAGGTCTATCCAATGATGTGGATAGACCTTTTTACGTTTATCTAAAGCAATGTTAATAAATGATAAAAGGTCTTTTCATCCCGCTCATCCAATGATCTATCAATCAATCTTTTAATATTTAACCTTTCTAATTCTCCAATAACCACTTCATCTTCAATTAAACCATCATCTGTTGCAGTATCGTCTATAAAAAAAGGTGCTGCAATCTTTGCCAATATAATTAGAAAATCAGGTATCTTCATGAGCTCACCCATTGTTATGTAGATTAGCTCGCTATTTTTTCGAAAGGTAAATTCTACGTTCAGATTTGCAATCGTTTTATCTCTTCGTTTAATGATAATTTCCTTCGCCTTTGTTGGATCCAGCTGATACTCTTCCCTGTTAATCAGTAAGGTAAAATAAGATGGTGAAACAATTACGTATAAATGATCTGCGTCTGCTTTAATATGGTACGGTTTTAGCTGTTTAACTTTCATTTTCAATTCACCCACCCCCAAGTATTGAATTTAATTTGTTCTTTAAATAGAACTTTTAGGTATAGTATAATCGATAATCCAGTTTTTATAAAGGGTTAAAAGAACTTTATAACGAACTAAAAGTAAATAAAAAGAAGCACCATCCTAACGAGCAGACAATGCTTCTATTTTGTACAGAAAAAGTCATCGAAAATTAGTATCCACAACTTTGTTATAATAATTCTACGAGTCGATGAAATGCTTCTTGATCTCTTTCATCCAACGCTTTATCGATCAATCTTTTTAAATTCATTTGTTCTAATTCATCAATAATGACTGCGCTATCATCTTTTGTATCATTTGTATTTACGGTATCTTTTTTATAATATGGTTCGGCAATAGCATGTAATTGCTCGATAAAATCAGGAAGAGAAATTAGTTCTGACATACTGACATATACAACATCTTTGTCTTTTTGGAAGGCAAAATTAGCATCAAGGTTTTTTACCTTACGAGTCGAACGATCAATACGTATTTCTTTCGCTTCAACTGGTATAAACTGGTATACTTTTTGATTAATAATTACAGAGAAATATTGATAAGCTAGAATCACGCGCACATAATCAGCATCTGCTTTTATATAATATGGCTTGAGCATTTTTACTGTTACCATCCTTTAACCTCCCTGTCCTATCTTAATTTTCAGTTAACTAATTCTACAACAAATCCAAAAAAATTTCAAGTAAAAGATTTACTCCACGTGAAATTCCATGATAAATTCAATGATTTTTTCTCTTTCTTTATCACTGTACGCATATTGTTGCTCTTGTTTTTCTACGATCTCACCCGCTTCTTTTAGTTGCCGAATACCTTGTTTCATATAGGATTTATAATTGCTGTGAATCGCTTGAATCTCTTTGGCATATTTTTCATCTGTTCCGGGTTCCACTGTTTCTTTATACAAATCAATGATTTTTTCCGCTTCTCGTCTTGGAACAATTTCATGGGGATCTGTACTATCAAAGATACAGAAATCGAGCTCAGGTACGCGTACCATATCAATACTATGGGGATCAAAACTGCAATGGAATAATTCAACATCAAATCCGTAATCTGTACAGGCTGCTAGAACTTTTTTCATAAATGTGGATTTTCCTGTTCCCGCTCGGCCTTTTAAATGATAAACATGGGAAAGACTTTCAATCAGTTGTGGAACAATATTTACGACACCCTCTGTAGTGTTTGTACCAAATAAACGACGATAAACATGGGATTTTTTCTTTCGCTTTGGTTGTTCTTTCAACAGCTCCCTAATAAACTGGTCTGCTAGTTGATCTGCCTTTGCAAAGTCCATTTCATTAACGTATATTGCTTCCAGTTTATCGTGGATACGAAGACCAGCGGAAAAGCTATTATATGCCTGGTGAAAACGCTCATTTTCGATAGGAAGTACTTTCTGCTCTGCTAAAAATAATGACAAATCAACTTCCACTGTTGCTTTTAGATCAGGTATTGCAACATGATCGATGATGATTGCCATCGATCGCTCTCGAATGATAATCCCTTCCAAGTATTGACCACTTATTGAGCTAAGCATAATTTCAAGATCATATGTTTTTTCGTATCGTTTAATAACACCTCTTAAAACATCCGTTTTCAATTGTTCCGATGGATGTTTTAATATAACTATTTGCTCAAACCCTGTTACATTTGATGGTAAAAAGTTAACAAGCCCTTCCGCTGTATTCCCGCTAACGTAATAATATTTTTTAATTGACAATTGAACACATCCTTTGTATACAGTTTATCTCCGGGTAGTACTAATACCCCCCTTTTCAGACTGATGATAATGTCAGCAAGCTCCAGAAACCAAGATAATAGCACTATCTACACTATATCCTATACGTCGTAAGTGCGATCAAAACCCAGATATAAGTAAAAATGTATCTGGATCAGGTTTTTTTATCTTTATTTAATTTATGAATAATCCTAGCAAGAGGTGAATCAATTCTCAGTGTTCATCTTTTACTGCTTTCTATATATATATATGTTAATATGTTCTTTTTAGAAAAAAAATCGCCAAATCCCTCAAAATAAGAGATTTGACGATCTTTGATATCTTATTGCTCAACTTCCGCTAATGCCGTTCGCTCGTCTGCAGTAAATACGCGTGATCTCGTCAGGAAACGCTTCCCTTCAGGACCTTCCAATGAAAACATGCCGCCCCGACCGTTTACCGCATCAATAATTAACTGGGTATGCTTCCAATATTCATACTGATCCTTTGACATATAAAATGATGCATCACCGATTTCACCAAGCAAAACATCTGAGTCGCCTACATGAAACTCTCCCTTTTGAAAACACATCGGAGAACTTCCATCACAACAACCGCCAGACTGATGAAACATTAATGGACCATGCATTTCTTCCAAAGAATGAATTAGGTTTAAAGCTTCATCAGTAGCCGTTACACGCTCAACCATTTTTTACACCCTTTCCTGATAATCGAAAAGATTAGTAAGCTTAGCATTCACCAAGCTTTTAATGGCGAATGCCTTCGTTGCCTTAATACAGTAGAAAGTAGCTATACTTTCTTAACTGCTAAAATAAACCGGTCGCTTCTTCACTATAACTAACCAATAGGTTTTTCGTTTGCTGATAGTGATCCAACATCATTAAATGATTTTCTCTTCCAATTCCGGATTTTTTGTAACCGCCGAAAGCCGCATGTGCTGGATACTGATGATAACAGTTCGTCCATACACGACCAGCCTGAATACCACGTCCAAACCGATAGGCTGTATTCACATTTCTCGTCCAAACACCTGCACCTAAACCGTACAATGTATCATTGGCGATTTCCATTGCCTCATCTTTATCCTTAAATGTTGTGACTGAAAGTACTGGTCCAAATATTTCTTCTTGGAAAATACGCATGCTATTATCTCCCTTGAAGATTGTAGGTTCAATATAATAACCAGTTTCAAGATCTCCATCAAGCTTATTTACATTACCACCAATCAGAACTTCAGCCCCTTCCTGTCTTCCAATATCAAGGTAGGATTTAATTTTTTCCATTTGTTCTTCTGAAGCTTGTGCACCCATCATTGTTTCGGTATCAAGTGGATGACCTATTTTGATTTGCTTTACCCGTTCGATAACCCGTTCCATAAATTTATCATAAATCGATTCGTGAACAAGTGCGCGTGATGGACAGGTGCAAACCTCCCCCTGATTCAAGGCAAACATAACAAATCCTTCCACAGCCTTATCAAGGAAACCATCATCCTCATCCATTACGTCATCAAAGAATATATTCGGTGATTTACCGCCCAACTCCAATGTCACAGGAATGATATTTTCTGAAGCATATTGCATAATCAACCGGCCTGTTGTTGTTTCTCCGGTAAATGCTACTTTAGAAATACGGCTGTTTGTTGCTAAAGGCTTTCCTGCCTCAACTCCAAAACCATTGACAATGTTGAGGACACCTGGTGGTAAAAGGTCCTGAATCAGATCCAATAATATATGAATCGATACTGGCGTTTGTTCCGCAGGCTTTAATACGACACAGTTACCAGCAGCTAATGCTGGTGCCAATTTCCACGTTGCCATCAGGATGGGAAAGTTCCATGGGATGATTTGTCCAACAACACCTAATGGCTCATGGAAATGATATGCCACTGTATCATCGTCAATCTGACTAAGACCGCCTTCCTGTGCACGGATTGCTCCAGCAAAATACCGGTAATGATCCACTGCGAGCGGTATATCTGCTGCCAATGTTTCCCGTACTGCTTTACCATTATCCCATGTTTCCGCAACTGCCAGCGTCTCTAAATTTTCTTCGATCCGATCGGCTATTTTATTTAAAATATTCGCGCGTTCTGCAACTGACGTTTTCCCCCAAGTATCCTTGGCCTTGTCCGCTGCATCGACTGCCGCCTCCACATCTTCCTTGTTTGATCTGGCTACTTCACAAAAAACCTTACCGGTAACTGGGCTTACATTATCAAAGTATTTTCCACTTGCTGGCGGACGATATTCACCACCAATAAAATTATCATAACGTGGTTTAAAATGAACCAATGAACCTTCTGTATTCGGATTTTCATATCGCATAACATTATTCCTCCTCTTTGTAAACGTTTACAACTGAACTGAAGTAAACGCCTCCCATTTACATTCAAAGTATATCAGTGAAATCTGAAGTATTCAAATAATTAATCCAATTTGTCAACTCTAAAATTAAAACACGTTGATCCAGGATGGATCAACGTGTTTCTAAGTCGAAACTATATTTTGAAATGAAAAAACGCTGGCGCATCATCCACCCAGCGTCAAATTAAAAATGATGTCAGATTGACATCATCATCCTCTTATAAATCATTTATTATCATCGTATAGTTTCATTTCTTGATGTGTTTCTAAATAATTGCTATTACTTTAATTCCGGGAGTACACGGACTTCCTGAATCATCGAAGATTCACATAGTGGACATTTTGGCTCTTCTTCAAAACTGTATGACTCTCTCATCCATCCTTGGCAATCGTCACTCGTACATGACCATACTTTTGTGTCCACTTCAGGAACTGGCTCTTTTGGTCCGCGAGAAAATGACATGATAGCATCCCCCTTCTTCATACTACCCCCATTATACCTCTTTTCGCTTCATAATGGAAGGTATTTAGGTAAACTTATGATTATATCATGGTCATCATAACTTGTTCAACCATTTTATATGCTTTTAAGATAAATCTTTCACACTATATTTCCTACTATTAGTATAGTCTATTCCATGCGTTATTATACATAAAATGAAGCTTCATTGAGTGCGGCCAAACAGCGATAAAAAAACAGCCTCACATTCATGTGAAGCTGCTCCTCTCTTACAATGCAAAATGTTCAATTGCTTTTGCAACACCGTCATTATTATTTGTATCCGTAACAAAATCAGCAACGTTTTTAATTGCTTCCTGTGCATTTCCCATTGCAACACCAACGCCCGCCTCTTGAATCATTTTTATATCATTCAAGCTGTCACCAACAGCCATTATTTCAGCCATGGTAATACCAATTCGTTTACAAACAAATTGTAATGCTGCAGCTTTACTAACACCCGCTGGATTTGCCTCGATATTCGTCGGTAACGAGTTTGTAAGCTCCAATCCTTCCATATGGGAAAGTTCTTTAATCATAAAATCGAGCTTATTTTGGTCTGTCGTATTACAGCCAAATTTCAGCCACTGATGATCGCTAAGGTTTTGTGGTGGTGAATCATTCCGATAAACACCATCTGTAGCAATCATCCACATGTCGACGCCTGTTTCCTGCCCGAGGTTCCACATGTTTTCGATTGTCTCGGTAGGGAGCAGATGTTGATCCAACAATTCCTTTTCCATTGTATAGATTTCTCCGCCATTTGCTGTAATAAGATAGGAGCTAAGGTTTAATGCTTCTGCATAAGGATAACACGTATCGATTGACCTTCCAGTACTTAACAAAACGTGAATTCCTTTTGCTAGCGCCTTTTTAATTACTTCTTTTGTTGGCTCTGAAACATCTTGATTGTCCTTTAACAATGTTCCATCCATATCCAATGCGATTAATTTAATATCTTTTGTCATGTATGCTTTCCTCCGTTAATCAATTATGCTGTTGTTTATTCGCCTTCGTTTCGATCATAAAACCCCGTTGTTAAAAAATGAGATAAACAAAATCAATACCATTATAATGAGCAATCTATGTTTCTTTGGCGACTTAATCCTCTCCGCTACCTATTTTACCAGAGGTTGGCCAAGAACGGTAAGAAAACCATTTACGGAGAGGCAACACCCTATGATAAACAAGCGATTGCAATTTTTACAGCACGTAGCAAGTCCTCCTGTGACCAGCTGGGCATATTTTTTTCTACAGCTAATGCGTGCGATGCTGGCACATGAATGAAGCCTGCCTGACGCTCAATTCCATTTTGCTTAAAATAATGTAAAGCATGATACATCACGTTATTACAAAGATACGCTCCTGCTGTATTGGATATTTTCGCTGGTAGCTTTTCTTCCTGTAATTTATTAACCATTTTAGCAATCGGCAGCGTCGAAAAATAGCCATCCTGTCCACCCGTAAAAATCTTCTCGCCATTTGGTTGGTGTCCCTTATTATCTGTTGGACCATCATTGCAATTGATCGCAATCCGTTCTGGCGTAATACAGCTTCTCCCAGCAGCCAGTCCAAGTGAAACCACTGCATCTGGATCATGTTTTTCAATTTGTTTAATTAATTCAGTACCGGATTTTTGAAAGTCTACAGATAAAACCCTCCCAATAATCTGATAGTTATTGATTTCGTTTCCATCCAGTTCTGTCGTGATATCTGCTGTCGGATTGATAGGATTGTCCAAAAAAGGTTCAAAGCCTGTTAGTAATAACTTTTTCATAAAATGTACTCCCTTGTGTTAAAAACTTATAAATGGCTTCGAAACTGAGCGAACGCAGCCAACTGTTTTTCTGATTCGATTACACGCTCTTGTGCAGTTTCAATCGATACTGGGCAAAACCTGATTTCTCCGTTCGGTATCAGCTGTGCGATTTTTGGAAGATCGCTGGAAATAACTGTTCCAACCCGTGGATAGCCTCCCGTTGTTTGCCGATCGGCCATCAATATGATCGGCTGATTATTTGGTGGGATTTGGATACCGCCAAATGGAACCGCATCAGACCAAATATTGGGGCTACTTTCTAGAACACTTTGCGGTGAATTTAGTCTGTAACCCATCCGGTTAGAACTAGAATCAACCCGATATGTCGTTGCAAAAAAATGATCTATCTCTGATTCGGTAAAATAGTCTGTATGGGGTCCTTTCACAACAGCCACTTCTACCGATGATTCATATGTAGGTATGCATTGTCTTGACAAACCAACACCATGTTTACCGTCAATTGGAAACCCCTTAATTGTATCTGCTTCATTCAGTTTTGCGCCAAATCCACTATTCAGGTCTGTCGATTGACTTCCAAATATTACCGGGCTTTCAAAACCACCTGTAACAGCAAGGTATGCCCGAACCCCCGACTGATGTTTGCCAAATGTAAGTTTGTCACCAATATCCATACGAAAGGATTGCCACATTGGTTTCACTTTTCCATTTACTTTCGGTTCTAGGTTGGCGCCGGTGATCGAAATCGTAAGTGGCATACTTGCCTCTAACGCAGGACCTATCAATGTTATTTCCAAGCAAGCCGTGTTACGTTGATTGCCCACAAGTATATTAGCGTATTGCAATGCAAATCTATCCATCGCACCAGAAACCGGCACCCCATAGCGTTGATAACCAGTGCGTCCCATATCCTGAAAGGTTGTTAAGATTCCCGATTTGATTACATTAAAAATTGGTTTAGCTTGCATTTTATCACCACCTCAAATGATGTTGCTGTTTATTATAACGCTTTTCTTCATAAAAAGGATTTTACATTAATATGCGCTGCCTTCAGTGCATGACTAAGTTTTCCAGCAAATGAAACGGCATGTGGACCATCACCATGTATACAGACAGTATCGGCCTCGATCGCGACTAATTCTCCATTTATCGCCTTCACCACACCCTCATTAACCATACGTTCTACTTGCGCCACTGCGATATCCAGATCGTCAATCATGGCATTGGCATGCTTCCGGGGAGTTAAGCTCCCATCCGGCTGATATGTGCGATCTACAAAGACCTCTGATGCAACACGCAACCCGACTGCCCGTCCGGCATCAAGCAATTCACCTCCAGCTAAACCATACAGTATTAATGAATCATCAAGGTCATAAACCGCACGGGCAATCGCATCCGCGGTATCACGATCATGACCAGCCACATTGTATAATGCACCATGTGGTTTTACATGTTGCATCCTAACGTTGTGAATCTTACAAAATGCCTGTAGCGCACCGACCTGATAAACAACCAAACGATAGATTTCATCCGGCGAGAATTCGATCATACGACGCCCAAATCCTGCAATATCCGGGAAACCAGGGTGTGCGCCAACGGCTACATGATATTGTTTTGCTAATTGAACCGTTCTATCCATCACATTTGGCTCACCAGCATGTGACCCACAAGCAATATTCGCCGAAGTAATATGTTCCAACAGCTGCTCGTCAGCTCCAAATGTGTATGCCCCAAAACTTTCCCCCATATCACAATTTAAATCCATATATTTCACCACCACAAATCAACCTTTCTCTATATTTACTTGATATGTCTTCGCATTTACTTGGGCTGTAATACGTTCATATTCACCTTCTGACACGCTGTGAAAACGCACCCGATCCCCTGCCCGAAATAAAAATGGAGACGTTTCATGATGAAAATCAAACAATTGAATCGGTGTTTTCCCGATTATGTTCCACCCACCAGGTGAATCAACCGGATATATACCTGTTTGTTCATGAGCAATCCCTACAGATCCAGCAAATGTTTTTGCTCGTGGCGCCTCCAATCTTGGCTTTGCAATTGTTTTATCCAATCCACCCAGGTAGGGAAATCCAGGTAAAAAACCGAGCATGTATACAAGGTACTCCCCATTTTGGTGTCTCTTAATAACCTGATCGATCGACAACTGATTGTGCTCCGCTACCGTTTGCAAATCTGGACCATATTTCCCACCATATACTACCGGAATATGGATTAGACGCAGCGGTAAATACTCCTCTTCGATGAACTCTCTATGTAAATCATGGATCTTCTCACTAAGCTTATGATAGGAGACCAGATGCGGCTCATAATAAATCGTCACAGCATTAAAAGTTGGAACCGATTCAACAACACCATTAATTTCCACCTTCAGAAGCTTTTCATCAAACAGTTGAATCTTTGTGTTTAGTGTAGGTGAAACTGCTTCTGAAAAAGTAACCTTAAGTGCGCCATCTCCAATCGGTTGTAATAAAATAGACATCATATGCTCCCCCTTCCCTTTTACAATATCTGAATCATAGCATATTTCAGTGTGCTATTTCTAATATCTAAATGCATCATTTTTGATTTATCGAAAAATTTGTTATACTAATGGTTAGTACGCTATCAGTGGAGGAGGAAGGCATATGATTACTGCGACATGGAACTGGCTGTGGGACAAGCATGATGAAGTAAAGGACTTATTTAGATTTTTTGTTAAACCAAATACGTCAAAACTTGCGAAAGGATCATCAAGTAACAATGCGCAAGCTGTGAGCGGAAACGGTGGTGACAACGGCAACAATAAACGCAGTTATAAGCCTGCACAACTGTTCGGATTGATTGCAGGACCCCTATTATTTGTTTTAACACTACTCTTCGTTTCACCAGAAGGACTTTCTAAGGAAGGACTTGCCATCTTAGCAAGTACTATCTGGATCGCCGTTTGGTGGATGACAGAGGCTATACCGATCCCGGCGACTTCGCTGTTACCCATAATCATTTTTCCGATGACGGGTGGATTAGATATGGGTGCCACCACATCTGCATATGGCAGTGATACGATTTTCTTATTTATGGGTGGTTTTGTAATCGCTTTAGCAATGGGAAAATGGGATTTGCATAAACGCATTGCATTAAATATCATTGCAATGATTGGAACAAACATGGATCGGATCATCCTTGGCTTTATGGTTGCAACCGGGTTTTTATCGATGTGGATTTCCAATACCGCAACAGCGATGATGATGGTACCAATCGGGCTGGCAATTATTTATCAAATTTCTGAAGCTTTAGCAGATAAACCAGAAATTGATACGTCTAAAGAGAATTTTGCGTTTGGCAAGGCTTTAATGTTAGGTATCGCATATTCCGCTTCACTTGGAGGAATCGCAACCCTTATTGGTACACCTCCGAACACATTACTTGCCGGAGCAATCAACGACATCTATGGTTATGACCTGTCTTTTGCAAAATGGATGCTATTTGGTGTTCCATTAGCTTGGATTTTTATTATTTTCACTTGGTTATATTTAACGAAAATCGCATTTCCATTGAAGATCAAGAAAATGCCTGGCGGAAAATCAATGATCAATAATGAAAAGAAAAAGCTTGGTGTAGCTTCCTATGAAGAAAAAGTTGTATTCGTTATATTCATTTTAGCCGCATTGGCATGGATTTCACGCACATTTATTTTGAATACGTTTGTTAACGAAAATATTGAAGATGCTACGATTGCAATTGTGGCGGCACTTGTTTTATTTATTATTCCATCTAAAAATGTCAAAGGGGGACACTTGATGGACTGGGATACTACAATGAAACTACCATGGGGAATTCTATTACTCTTTGGTGGTGGTCTATCGATTGCAGCCGGTTTTACAGAATCCGGGCTTTCCGAATGGATTGGTGGACAGTTATCTGGGTTACAAGGAATGAACATTCTCATTGTCATCACCGTTGTAACAACGCTTGTTATTTTCTTAACAGAAATCACATCCAATACTGCGACTGCTTCGATGATGTTCCCAATCATGGCATCATTAGCGCTAGCTTTGGATATCCATCCACTTGGTGTGATGGTTGCAGCAGCTGTTTCCGCTTCTTGTGCATTCATGCTGCCTGTCGCTACACCGCCAAATGCGGTTGTGTTTGGTTCCGGCTATCTAAGGATACCCGATATGGCAAAGGCTGGATTTGTTTTAAATATATTCGGCATTATACTTGTTACAGCTGCCATATACTTCTTAATCCCAATTGTTTGGGGAATTGACTTAAACATAATGCCGGATTCATTTAAATAATAGTAAGTGGGGAAAATCATTTGACACGACATTGATTTTCCCCACTTTTTTAAATTCGGCACATCAGACCCCGCGTTTTCTTGTGCGCCCTGATGCCAGTTGAATAAACAACAAATAGATCAAAGGTAGCGCACCAGTTAAAAGGACAATGCCTGTCCAACCTGCGATACCCCATAATGGACCTATCATCGAACTACCAAGCGCAACCCCAATATAATAAGCTACAAGGTATAAACTCGATGCACTTCCCTTATGGTGTGTTGCCCCCTCACTAACAGCAGTTGCTGTTAAAGAATGCGCTGTAAAGAAACCGAGACAGGTGACACATAGCCCAATAACGATGAATAAAATCGAAGCGCTTAATGTTAAAAATATTCCAATTGATAAAATGATGATACCAATCACGCGAATTCGCTTTAGCCCATAATGACCTGCAAGCCATCCTGCAATTGGTGAACCAACTACACCCAAGCCATAAGCAAAAAACATATAGGAAATGGCTTGTAAGGACAATGAAAATGGCTCATTTTGTAGATGGAATGGCAAATACGTCCAAATACCTGTAAAGGAAAATTGCAGCACAATACCAAGCCCAAAAACCAGTATTAATGCAGGATTTTTTAAATGAAACAAAAAACCATCAATATCTTTACGAAATGGTAGGTTACTAGATTGAAAATATCGTGACTTGGGTAACATCACGCAGACAGCTCCTAAGATAACTACTCCAGCTACAGCTAAAAAGTAAAAAGCCATTTCCCAGGAGTAATGATCTGTAATATAGCCTGTCAATACACGACCAATCATACCGCCTAATGCATTACTCGAAATATAGAGTGCCGTTGCAACACCAACACTTTTCCGATCAATCTCCTCACTTAAATACGCAAGGGATGCTGCTGGCAATCCGGCTAATGCAAAGCCTTGAACAAACCTCAAGATAACGAGAACCGCAAAGGAATCAATCATCGGGATCACAATAAACGGGAGAATCGATCCCACTAAAGAAAGCTTAACGAACATACCACGTCCCATCCGGTCTGATAAAAAACCAAGGACGATTAAGCCGATAATAAGTCCGACAATTGTCATAGATAAGGCTAAACTCGCTTCGGAAACAGACACCTCGAATTCATCTACAAAAACAGGTAGAAGTGGCTGCACCGAATACATACAGGCAAATATAAATAATGATGCCAACGCCAAACTGATTGTGATTTTCCAAAAATAAAAATCGCGGATCGTATACATATCCTGTTGCATTATTTCACTTCCAATATAGGTTTAATTTTCTTCGTCTAGCACAAATTTATCTCTTCCTGCTCCCATACCAAATAAAATAACGAAACACGCTACACCGATCAACGTTAATAATGGTACGGTCCACATGTTTGTCAGATCATATAAGTAACCAATGAACATAGGTCCAATAGCAGCTAAAACATACCCAATTGATTGTGCCATTCCTGATAGTTCAGCAGCTTGCTTCGCATTACGTGCGCGCATGCCTAAAAATGCCAATGCTAAAGCAAAGCTTCCATTTAATGTAATACCAATCAATATCGAGCTAATCACCATGACAGTAAATGAATTACCTAGCAACAATCCACCATATCCTGTAATGGAGAACAGCCCCATGACAAGCACAATACCGCTTTGCGATTTAAATCGCCCAGCAATCATAGGCACAATAAAACTTGCCGGAAGCCCAATAAACAGAATAAATGAAAGCATCCATCCAGCTGTAGAAATGCTTACCCCATAATCAAGCAAAATTTCCGGAATCCAGGACACACTTACATAAAATAAGAAGGATTGCAGCCCCATAAAACCAGCAACCTGCCAAGCTAATGGGGATTTCCAAGTCCGATTGCCTGGAGTATGTACATAACTGACATCGACTGATTTCTGCTTACGATCTTTCTTTACAATATAAATCCAAATTATAATTGCAATAAAAGCTGGTATCCCCCAGATCAATAAACTAATCTGCCACCCCAATCCCATTCCTACAGCAAATGGAATACTCAGACCAGAAGCAATGGCAGAAAAAATCCCCATTGAAGTGGAATAAACACTCGTCATTAATGCAACCTTCGTAGGGAATTTCTCTTTAATCACACCAGGTAGAAGCACATTACAAATTGCGATGCCTAAACCGATGAACAAAGTACCAATAAAAAGAAATGATACCATCGAAACGGAGCGAACACTAACCCCAATCAAAAGTAAAATTAAGCCGATCAACATGGTCCTTTCATTCGTCAGTTGTATCCCAATCTTTGGAACGATTGGTGACAATATCGCAAATGCAACTAACGGCAAACTCGTTAAAAGACCAACACTCCAGTTCGATAACCCAACATCATCACGTATGATACCAATAAGCGGGCCAACTGATGTAATCGATGGCCTTAAATTAAATGCAACAAACACAATACCGGCTACTAACAAAAACGCGTACATTCGATTTGATTGTTCTTTTTCTTTCTCTATTTCCAAAACTGCTGCCTCCAAAAAACTTGTTTCTACAAATATAGCATATACCCAAGTAGGTGGGAAGGGATGGGATTCTAATTGACCTGCGATAGCATATAATAGAAACATTTCAAACAACACCACAGGACAAATGACTTTTATTCGAAAATACATCCACCATTGACACGTTTTCCATTTTCAAAACCTATATTTGTGGTATACTATAGGTAGATTGTCGCATATACTAAAAAAGACCACAGCTGTAACTGTGGCCAAATGATAAGCGGTTCCTTCAGGGAATCGGCTATCCAGAGAATAGACCTCTCCCAGCAAATTTTCACAGGTTTATAGGGAGGTCTATTTTTTATTGATCATTTTTATCACGAGTGCTAAGGATGCAATCAGAAAGGTACCGAATGCGAACAGCACCACAAAAACCTCATAAATGGTCAATTGCATCACCCCCTTCTCTTTAAGCAGGGCTAGCCAACCAATCCTAAAAGAACATTATCTATATTTTAGTATATCATAAAATGGAAGAAAATAACCCCTAAACAGAACATTTGTTTGCAAAAATTATTTTCTGATTTATCATATACGAACAAGCTTATATTGCTTGTATACTTTTAGTATATGTAAAGTTTGTTATTACTTGTAATGCATATGGAGGGAGAATACAAAAAATGTTTTATATTTTTAACTATTCGATCAGTTTATCTAGAATCCTACTTAGCCATAAATAAAGGTGCTGACGGTTCAATCGTCAGCACCCCACATTATTATTATTTATCTTGTTGGTCTTGTTCTTCTTGTTCGTGCTCTTCATTTTCTTGCTTGCCATAGAAGTAATCATTCTTATCGACTGGCTTCCAATCCTTGTTTGGTGTATAGAATCGTAACAAATCTCCATATAACACTTCATCTGAAAGTTCTAGTTCCTGCAATACTTCTTCTTTTTGTTTTAACATTTCTTCCGTTGGCTCTTCAATTTTTTCTTTCGTTTCATTGTCATAGAATACATCATTTACTAAACTATATTCCGGTGTCATGAAGCTACCATTTCTGAATGGTACGAAATCCTTATGGTCTTTTGAGAACATATCTGTACCGAACTGGATATAATCCTGTGCATCAATACCTAAAATATGCAATAGTGTCGGCATCACATCCATTTGACCAGCGTATTCGTGATTGGTACCTTGACCTTCCACACCTGGGACTCGGATGATAAACGGCACGCGCTGTAACTCAGCATTTTTAAGTGGTGTAATCTCTTCATCCATAATCTCACTCATCGCACGGTTGTGGTTATCTGATATACCGTAATGATCACCATATAACATGATAATGGAATCATCGTACAAGCCAGATTCCTTCAGGTCATTAATAAACTGTTCCAAAGCTTCATCCATATAACGAGCCGTCTGGAAGTAACGGTCAACAGAACCATCTCCGGTTTCAGCTGGATCAATACTCGCTTCATCTTCATCAATGAGATATGGATGATGATGTGTTAGTGTCATCATGTGTGCATAAAAAGGCTGATCCATATCTTCTAGTAATGGCATCGATTCTTCAAAGAAAGGTTTATCTTTCAAGCCATAGTTAATGATATTATCATCACTCATATCGTAATAACTAGCATCATAGAATTCATCGATTCCCAGTTGTTTATATATTTCGTCACGATTCCAGAATGATTTGTAATCACCATGGAATACCGCGGTTGTATAGTCTTGTTGTTGATGCATGATTGCAGGCAACGCTTGGTACGTATTGTTTCCTTTTGTTACAAACGCAGCACCTTGTGGCAATCCATATAACGACGTATCCATGATCAATTCCGCATCCGCTGTTTTCCCTTGCTCTGTTTGATGGAAGAAATTATCAAAGTACGTGTAGTCCTTGTCTTCATTCACCAATGAGTTTAGAAAAGGTGTAACTTCCTCACCGTGTAATTCATAGTCAATTAAAAACGACTGGAAAGATTCAAGGTGTATTTTAATAACGTTTTTACCTTTCCCTTTACCAAAAAACTCAGCATTAGGTTCTGCATATTTATTTTTTGTATAATTTTCCACTTTTGTAATATCGCTACTGTCGGCTAATACCCGTCTTGTTGACGTCTTGGCACTCTCAATTGCATCATGAATCAAGAAGTTATATGCACCAAGGTATTTCACCACATAATTACGATCGAATGTACGCTCTAATAATTGTGGACGATCCGCTTCAGCCAAACCAAGGTTAACTGTAAATGCAATAACACCAGCAATTAACACTAGAAATGGTTTACGTATTTTCATACGTGTTACGGACCAATTTGCTTTAACTTTTACAAACAATACAATCAGGAAGATTAAATCGACGGCATAAAACAAATCATGGACCATCGCTAAATCTACAATACTACCACCTAAACTGCCAAAGTTACCTGTTTGCAGCAGCGTAGGAATCGTAATAAAATCGCTATTGAAACGATAAAAGATAACATTCGCATACAATACGAAGGTCAATATGGAGTCAATGACAATTAGCCATACACCAGCTCTTCTACCCTTTGCAAATAATGCAAGTCCCAGGAAAATCAATCCTGAGCTAAGTGGATTAAAGAATAATAGAAACTGCTGCATTCCATTGCTGACACCTAGGTCAAATTCTACTGAATATATAATATACGTTTTTATCCAAAAAAGTGCCAGAGTGATCGCAAAGAATCCCATCTTTGTTGATAAAAATTTCTTCACTTTCTTCACCTCATAAATTTAAGTTCTGTTATTCATTTTCTCATGCCAAATTTATTTTACGAACGATTATTAATTATACGTCAAGATGAGCTTGAAAGTCAACACCCTTTAGTCCCATTTTGAAGTAAACCTGCATCTAAATATTGGTAATAGACCAATATTCTTTTAAATCATCAATGTTATAGACTTCAATATTCCCGTTTATATAAATTTAAAACATTGTATTCGAGGAGACTTTTAATTATGATTCGTTGATTTGTGGACCATTATAAAGCGAAACGTCATTTAGTAGGGGGTTAACTGCCCGACAATCGGAGATAAAAAATAACTACCATGATGCATCGCATGGTAGTTATTTTTAATAAAATTACATTTAGTTATAGTTTAAACTGGTTCACCAATCCATTTAGCTCTTCAGCTAATTTAGCAAGCTGTTCAGAACTTCCGGCAACTTCTTCCATGGAACTGCTTGTTTGTTGCGTCGTGGCGGAAGTTTGCTCCACGCCTGCTGCTGATTCTTCAGAGATGGATGCAATTTCCTCAATCGATCCATTCATCTCCTGACTATTAGCCGCAATTTCGGATAGGTTTTCTGAAGACAATTGAATATTGCTTACCATCTCATGGACAGCGGAATTGATTTCTTTAAAGGTATTTCCGGTCGTTTCAATTTGTATTGTTCCTTGTTCAACTTCCGCATACCCGGTATGCAGTGATTTGGTTACAATCTCCGTTTCATGTTGTATACCTGCTACAATGTCAGTGATATCCGTTACCGATACAGAAACTTGTTCAGCAAGCTTTCTCACCTCGTCTGCCACAACTGCAAATCCTTTACCATGTTCGCCCGCTCTAGCCGCCTCAATTGCAGCATTTAATGCCAACAGATTGGTCTGATCCGCGATCCCCTGAATAACAGAAACCAACTTAGATATTTCCTGTGATTGACTATCTAACCCTTGTACCTTTTCAACAGCGTCACGTACAATTTGATCAATCTTAGCCATCTGACCAGTCGTTGCATCCATAATTTCTGTTCCCTCGTTTGTCATGCCAAGAACATTGTTAGAGTATTCTTGAACACGTCCGCCGTTTTCATTCGCTTCCTGAACTTTGACTGCGAATGTTCCCATGATTGCAGCAATGTCACTTGCGCTGTTGGCTTGCGTTTCAGAACCTGTTGCCAATTCCTGCATGGTAATTGCCACTTGTTCAGAACCTGCTTTTACTTCATTCGCTGCCTGGGTCAGTTCTTCACTTTGACTTGTTACCGTTTCAGAAACAGCATTAATTTTGTTCAGTAAATCACGCGTATTATTGCTCATTTCATTGGTTGCTACTACTAGCTGACCTACTTCGTCACGGGATTTTGTTTCCAATGGTTCCAAGCTTAAATCCCCTTGTGCAATGGACTTCATTCGATCCATTACCGTTTTCAGCGGTCTTGATATCATATTGGAAGTAATCAGTGCAATGACCAAACTAGATACGATAACTAGAACAGTTACAACAGTTACAATAACAATCGTTGTTTTTCCTTCATCTATGACATCCTTTTCCACCTGTTCTATACGTTCTTCCCGACTCGCTGCCAGATCTTGATATCCTTCCAAAAGTTCATTTACAGTTTGCTTCGTATCCGCTAAATATTGCTGTGCCTTTTCATGCTCTCCTTGGTCATACGCGGCGAATATTTCGTCCGTGACATACTCACGCCATTCAATCGT
The DNA here is from genome assembly GCF_016908515.1 of Virgibacillus halotolerans. Classification (GTDB taxonomy): domain Bacteria; phylum Bacillota; class Bacilli; order Bacillales; family Amphibacillaceae; genus Virgibacillus_M; species Virgibacillus_M halotolerans. Next base: position 4,691 of record NZ_JAFBEA010000006.1, on the reverse strand, counting down.
TTTTTTCATCAATGCTTCAAATTCAGGTGTTACTTCGATATCCCTAATGATTTGCTCGAAATGCTTGCCATCTTCCGTATATGACTCAAATTCGGCTCTATAATCCCCTCCGTGTAACACATAACCACGTGCCGCAGCGATTCGATTAGCAAGGGAATTTAAGAGCCCCTGGTTTGCCATTAAAAGTGGAAGTTCTTGGTTTGCTATCCTTTCTGCATCTTTCGTATTCGATTTTACTACCGTAAAATTATAAACCCCCAATATAATAACAAGTAAAATAACTAGTGAAAAACCAAATATCATTTTCTGTTTAATACTTTTAAAACTTATAATATTTTTCAATCCATGATCCACCTTTTATTTAATTTTCTATTCAAAATTTGTTATACCAGCAAAATCTAATGTTGGTCTGCAATCACTTCCTGTATTTCATTGGATTCATCAAGATCTAAAATCCGTTCCAGATCCAATAATATTAAGAGTTTATTCGCCACCTTGGCTACTCCCTTCAAATAAATTTCATGTACACCGCCAATAATTCCAGGTGCCTGCTCAATTACCGCAGGGTCAATGTCAATTACTTCTGTTGCAGAATCAACAATTAATCCGATCTGGGTACCTTCTGTTGTCACAATTAAAATACGGGAATCCACAGTTGGCTCCGTTCCTTCAACATGTAAACGTTCCTTCAGATCTATAATCGGTGTGGTTTCGCCACGGATATTGATGACCCCTTTAATAAACGGAGAGCTTCTCGGCACCTCCGTCACTTCTTCTAATCGTTCAATAGAAAGTACTTTTTGAACATCTACGCCATAGGATTGTTCTTTCAGCTTTACAACAATATATTTTGTCATTTCCAATTTCCATGCCCCCTATGTTTATTTACTTAATGCGTTTGGATCGATAATTAAAGCGACTTGTCCCTCACCTAAAATGGTGGCACCTGAAATAGCAAAAATATCTCCAAGGTAATTTCCTAGAGCCTTCAATACAATTTCACGTTGACCAATAAATGAATCAACCATAATCCCCGTCATTTTCTCCCCTTTTTTTACAATCACAACCGATTGGTACTGTTGGTCAACTTTTCTATCACCTGGTATTTGAAAAACTTCCTTTAAGGATATAAGTGGAACGACACTACCACGAAAGTCCATCACTTTCTGACCATGTGTATACAGAATTTGCGCCTCTGTCAGCAGTGCTGTTTCAATAATCGATGACAATGGAATCGCATAGGTTTCCTGTTCCACCTTCACTAATAGTGTCAATAGGATGGAAAGGGTTAAAGGTAATTGAATGGAAAATTTACTTCCGTACCCCTGCTGCGATTCGATCGTTATTTTTCCTCCCAGTGATTCAATCTTATTTTTTACAACATCCAGACCTACGCCCCTGCCAGATATATCTGATACGTGATCCGCAGTACTGAACCCGGACGATAATATCAATTGCGCGACCTCATCATCTGTAAAATGAGCCGATTGTTCTGCAGTAATGATGCCATTTTCAAGTGCCTTTGCAGCTACTTTGTTACGATTTATCCCAGCGCCATCATCTTCAATTTCAATAAATATATGGTTTCCACTATGGTAGGCACGTAAAATAAGCTTCCCTACCTCTGATTTCCCTGCATAGATACGCGTAGCGGGTGATTCTATACCGTGATCAATGCCATTTCGAATCAAATGAACTAATGGGTCACCGATTTGATCGATAACAGTACGGTCTAACTCGGTTTCCGCACCAATAATTTCTAAGTCTATTTTTTTATCCAACTCTTTGGCAAGTCCTCTAACCATCCTTGGAAACCTGTTAAAGACTTGCTCAACCGGAACCATCCGCATCGTTAAGATTAGCTCCTGCATATCCTCTGAAACGCTAGTCATATGTCCAACCGTTTCTGTTAAATCTGGATGGTTTATTTCCTTGGCAATGACCTCCAATCTGCTTCGGTCAATAACAATTTCTTCAAACAAATTCATTAAATCATCAATTCGTTCCAAATTTACGCGAATTGTTTTCGAGGTTGTTCCAGTTTCGTGCTGCCCTTCCGCTTCATCGGATCTGTTGACTTTACCCGGTGTATCGTCAGCCATAGATTTCTCTGAAGCCTCCGATGAATAGCTGGCAATTGCCACATGTTTAACTTCCGAGACACGCATTACCGCAGATTGAATCACTTCTTCACTTTCCGTTGACAGTAAAACCACTGAAAAACCTTGTTCAAAATCAGCCGTTTCCATTTCATCAGCAGCAGGGATTGTCTTCATCAATTCTCCCTTACTTTCCAGTACCTCATAGACCATGTATGCCCGAACTGCTTTCATTACACAGTCCTCGGCAAAGGTCACAGTCATTTGAATGGTTTCATATCCCTGCTCTTTCGCCTGTGCTGCAACGGCGATTTGATATTCGTCCAAATTCATTTGTATCGGAATATTTTGTTCGGATACAGCCGCCATTTCAGGTATATAATCTCCATGTTCGATTTGTTTTAATTGCGTTACTAAGTCGGATACATCTTTTTTTCCATCATTACCTTGTCCAATCGCATCCACCATCTCTTCTAAATGTTCAACTGCCAAGAAGATGATATCAATGAGATCGGTAGAAACAGAAAGCATATTACTGCGAATTTTATCCAATACATTTTCCATCTGGTGGGTCAATGAGGTAATATCATCAAAACCCATTGTGGCTGCAATTCCTTTTAATGTGTGGGCAGATCGAAATATTTCATTCACGATTTGTAGGTTTTCAGGTTCTTTTTCCAATTTTAAAATGTTGTCATTTACAGCCTGTAAATGTTCACGAGATTCATCAAGGAATATTCCCATGTATTCATTTGTGTCCATTTCATTCTTCCTTTCTATCAATCCAGTAATAAATAGTCGGCGTACAAACAGCTTCAAATAATGAAACATGGAAGACTATTCTTGTAGCCAGACTTTCGACAAGTATGAAATAACATTCACAGAAGTAGTAATAAGTACCTATTCTATCTATCGGCTAATAATCACCATCCTGTAGTAATTTCCAAGATAAAAAATAGATCATGTAACGTAAACGCAATCATTTAAATAAGGAAGATTGTTTTCGTATATGTCGCTATTATTTTAGATTTAATTTCATGCAGGTTTGAATATTTCCATTTCAATGAAAATACTTTTGCGTTAATATAGAACCTATATTGAATTTCTTGAAATGGAGGAAATAATTATGAAGGCACTCACCAGATTTTTTGATCGTATGGTACAACGTTATTTACCTGATGCGTTTTTATTTGCAGTTATTTTAACATTTGCCGTATTCCTTCTCGGTACTTTTTTCACTGACAGTTCACCACTGCAAATGATTACGTTTTGGGGTGACGGATTTTGGGACCTGCTTGAGTTTTCAATGCAAATGGCACTTATTGTTGTTACTGGTTATATCCTGGCAAGCACCCCCGTTGTTAAAAGGCTTCTAACAAGGATTAGTAAACTTGCCCATACCCCGGGGCAAGCTATTTTATTAGTAACATTTGTCGCAGCCATCGCCTGTTTGATTAACTATGGTTTCGGACTGGTCGTTGGGGCGCTATTAGCTATCCATGTTGCAAAGCGTGTTCCTTCTGTCGACTATCGCTTGCTAATGGCTAGTGCTTACAGTGGCTTTTTAGTGTGGCATGGTGGTTTATCCGGATCAATCCCATTATTAATTGCTACACCCGGACATTTTCTGGAGGATACAATGGGACTTGTGCCCGTAAAAGATACCATGTTCAGTGGTTTTAATATCTTTATTGTTGTCTTTTTGCTCATAACTTTACCACTACTTAACCGTTTTCTAATGAATTCAAGGGACACGTTAAGTGACTCGAAACCAGCGGCTTGGAGACTACAAGAGACAGATGAATTGGAGGACACACCGAAAGAAACGGAAGAAACAGCAACACCTGCGGACCGACTGGAAAACAGTAAAGTTGTTTCTCTTTTAATAGGAATATTCGGTATTATTTTTGCAATCTATTATTTTGCCAAAAACGGCTTTGACTTAAATATTAATATTGTCAACTTTGTCATGCTATTTCTCGGTATTATTTTCCATGGAACACCGCGTAAATTCTTAGATAGTATTACAGGTGCAGTGAAAAATGCTGGGGGGATTGTCGTCCAATTCCCATTTTATGCTGGAATAATGGGGATGATGGTTGCTTCTGGGCTATCTGAACAAATGTCATTATGGTTTGTCAGTATTTCGAATGAATTCACATTCCCGTTGTTTACCTTTATCAGTGCTGGATTGGTTAACTTCTTCGTCCCTTCCGGTGGTGGTCAATGGGCTGTCCAGGGACCAATTATGATACCAGCTTCCCTTGAAATTGGCGTTGATACCGCGAAAACAGCGATGGCTGTCGCGTGGGGAGACGCTTGGACAAATATGATTCAGCCTTTCTGGGCATTACCTTTACTTGCAATTGCAGGCTTAAAAGTACGTGATATCATGGGGTTTTGTGTCATGATATTGCTCTATAGCTTCTTCCCAATCGCCATCGGTTTACTGTTTTTATAAATTGTATTTTAGTACCGGAAAAACCTCGCTCTATCAATCTGATATGCTCCCCTTAAGGTAGACAGATTAAAAAATAAAATCTGTTTTCCTTAAGGGGAGTTTTTGTATGTCTAAAAGATCTCATTCACGTA
>NZ_JAFBEA010000005.1 GCF_016908515.1 Virgibacillus halotolerans | reverse complement strand
CATCCTGAAGGTCTGGTAACGATAGCGATGAGGTCACACCTGTTCCCATACCGAACACAGCAGTTAAGCTCTTCAGCGCCGATGGTAGTTGGGGCCTTGCCCCTGCAAGAGTAGGACGTCGCCAGGCGAAAACATTTTAACATAGCTTGAGACAGATAAGCTTTTACTTAATGAATTAGATTATGTTACATATAAATCTAATGTAATAAAAGTATTGGTGTAGGATTATTCCACAGTAGCTCAGTGGTAGAGCAATCGGCTGTTAACCGATCGGTCGTAGGTTCGAATCCTACCTGTGGAGCCATGGAGAGCTGTCCGAGTGGCCGAAGGAGCACGATTGGAAATCGTGTAGGCCGTTTGCGCGGCCTCGAGGGTTCAAATCCCTCGCTCTCCGCCACATATTTCAATATAAGATTGGCCCGTTGGTCAAGCGGTTAAGACACCGCCCTTTCACGGCGGTATCACGGGTTCGAATCCCGTACGGGTCACCAACTTTTATTATGATATAAGACATGTTGCAACACATGTACTTGTATATCCAGTGATTTGGAGGATTAGCTCAGCTGGGAGAGCACCTGCCTTACAAGCAGGGGGTCGCAGGTTCGAGCCCTGCATCCTCCACCATTTAGTTCAAACATGTACCAGTTAATACTTTCTCATATCGCGGGGTGGAGCAGTCTGGCAGCTCGTTGGGCTCATAACCCAAAGGTCGTAGGTTCGAATCCTACCCCCGCAACCAATTTTTTTCAACGATCTATGTTGAAAGATAAGTAGTACTTGAAGAGTGCAACCAAATTATTTCAACGATCTTTGTTGAAAAATAAGTAGTGCTTGAAGAGTGCAACCAATGGTCTGGTAGTTCAGTTGGTTAGAATGCCTGCCTGTCACGCAGGAGGTCGCGGGTTCGAGTCCCGTCCAGACCGCCACTTTTTTAAAAGTAGCAAATGCAATACATATCTTCAGCGGCTCGGTAGCTCAGTCGGTAGAGCAAAGGACTGAAAATCCTTGTGTCGGCGGTTCGATTCCGTCCCGAGCCACCATTTTTCATGTAAACATGATAATATATATGGAGGGGTAGCGAAGTGGCTAAACGCGGCGGACTGTAAATCCGCTCCCTCAGGGTTCGGCAGTTCGAATCTGCCCCCCTCCATTTAATCTTTTTATAGGGGTATAGTTTAAGGGCAAAACTACGGTCTCCAAAACCGTCGCTGTGGGTTCGAATCCTACTACCCCTGTCTTACTTATTACTATGGCGGTCGTGGCGAAGTGGTTAACGCACCGGATTGTGGCTCCGGCACACGTGGGTTCGATCCCCACCGGTCGCCCTTGAATTTTTAATTGGGCTGTAGCCAAGCGGTAAGGCATCGGGTTTTGATCCCGTGTATCCTAGGTTCGAATCCTAGCAGCCCAGCCACTTGCGGAAGTAGTTCAGTGGTAGAACACCACCTTGCCAAGGTGGGGGTCGCGGGTTCGAATCCCGTCTTCCGCTCCATTATTTTCATATGGCGGTATAGCCAAGTGGTAAGGCAGAGGTCTGCAAAACCTTTACCACCGGTTCAAATCCGGTTACCGCCTTTAGACAAATGCCAGTGTGGCGGAATTGGCAGACGCGCGGGACTCAAAATCGACGGTCGAGTTTCGCACAGTCAAACGTTACATTGGCGGGCTTTTCGGCGGTTTAACTTCGTTAGACGATCCGAACTTCGCGGGATCAAATTATGGCGCGTAGAAGGCGGATAATATTGCAGAATACACGAAGTAGAAGACGTACTTTTATCGCAGAATCAAACGAGTCAGACGGAATAAATATAGGGTCTCCCGGGTTTATCGATGATGATTTCGAAACCTGCTCGGAGGCTTTTTTACGTTATGTCCGTTCGAATAATCGAAGTAAGGATACGATCGCATATTACCGGAAGTCCTTGCGGATATTCGAAAAGGCGCTCGCTGATCAAGGAATGTCGACGCGTCTACAGCGAATCACAGAGGACGTTATTAGCGAGGGATTTATCCGTTACTCACTAGACGTTAAGCAGGTTAAATACGTATCAGTCGCGACAAGCCTGCGGGCAGTGAGGGCGTTCCTTAATTGGGCGGTTAGTAAGTCGATTATAACCGTGTCGCCTATGCGGGGAATTAAGATTGGCGCAGCTAAGACGAAGGATATAGAAACGTTTACTCGCGAACAGTTACGGGATATCTTCCGTCAACCTGACCTCGAAACCTTCGTAGGATTCCGTGACTATACGATGCTGACGGTATTCCTCGAGACTGGCATAAGGCTGCGAGAGATTACGGATATTCTCGTAAAGGATGTGCGGTTCGCTGATTCGCAGATACTCGTTCACGGAAAGAACGGAGACGTTCGCCTCGTCCCGTTTCAAGCGAAGACAGGGCGCATCATTAAACGCTATTTAAAGGCGCGTGGTAAGGCGGATGTAGATTACCTGTTTATCACGCATGATGATGCGCAGATGTCTCGTAAGGCCGTCCAGGATCGCGTTAGTAAGTACGGTCGAATGGCCGGCATAGATAACGTTAGATGCTCGCCTCACACATTCCGCCACACGTTCGCCAAGATGTCCGTTAAGAATGGCGCTGATATATTTGCGCTGCAAAAGATACTCGGACATCAGACGTTGGAAATGGTACGTGTATACGTGAACTTATTTAGTTCGGAAGTTACCGAGGCTCATCGGAAGTTTAGTCCGGTGGAAAATCTATTTTAATACGAGGAAATAAAAAGACCCTGCGCTTAATTGCGTGGGGTCTTTCGTTGTTTACCGTATTTTCTTACCGTGCTTATCCGTCCATACTAGCGGAATGTTTACCTTACATCGCGGACATTCCTTTGAGTCGTGATATCCGATCATCTTAATCTTCTTATCGCATTCCGGACATCGTATATCCGTCTTCTGTGCAAATACTCCTAGCGACATAAATCCGCCAGTGAAAACCATTCCGACGCCTATCGGGATTCCGATAATAGTGACGCACAATAGAGCGCCTAGTAATACGAGTGGGACTCCGAATATAAAGCCGAGTGTTTTAACGACTATCCGTTCGTACCACTTTTCTTTCGTCAATGCTACCGCTTTGTTCCCGTTAAGTACCTCGCCATTAACCGTCTCTATTGTTACGTCCATTATTATCGCTCCCTTTTCTGTCTATTTTAAATCGAGTTCGACTTCCACCGTATTCCATGCGTTATCGTAATCCTCGGCTTCTTCCAGTTCGACGTCTGTTTCCGACCATTCCAGCTTAATCCATTCGACTGACTCCGCCTCACCGCGTTCTAAGTAAAACAATACATCGCCTTCCTTAATGACTCCTTCGTGAATGTCTCCGCCTAAGTCATCGGAGATAAGCATATCAGCTTCGACTTGTTCGCCGGTACTCGTAACTAGCGTCGCCTGATCCGGGTATGTCGTAAATTTGTGATCCGACGTATTCTCTATCGTAAACTTAACGCCTATTGCCGATTCCTCGGCTTTTTCATCCTCGACAGTTGGCGCCTTTTCCGTAACGACGACCTTCTCTATTTTCGTTTTAAGTCCGTTGAAATCGCCTTCCCACGTGGCATCTTCGTAGTAAGTCCACGGATCAGCTTCCTTTTCTTTAGCAGCTTGTTTCTCTGCTTTCTTATCCGACTTCTTCGCGGCGTTATCGCCGGTCTTGGCTTCCGCCTTATCTCCTTCGATTTCCGGTGCGTCGCTACAAGCGACCAATCCTCCGAGTATTGCGAACATTAATACTGATAATAGCGTAAATATCCTTAACATTCTAACGACCCCCCTCTTCGTTTTATTCCGCCGTATGTGGCGCCTGATTAAATTATAGCACCGTCGGAAAATTATGTCAAGCGTTTATAGGACGAAGTATTGACGTTTGATTGACGAAATGGATTCGGAGGTTTATTTTATTCGGCTTTATATAGGAAGAGACCGGATTGGTACGAGGTAAGTCCGTAAGTTTTTAAAATAATTATGTAGAAAATGCCTAACTCCGGATTGGGGTTGCGTATATAGAAGTATAAGGCAACGAAATGACGAGGAGGTGATTGCGGAAATGGCGGAAGACAAGTTACTCAGCGTAGAAAGTCAAACGGAACACTCGATGACTTCCGGTAAATCGGAAACGAAGATATTCGTCAAGATGTATGTGGACGCTGTTAAGGCGGGATTGATCGCAGACTTAGGCGCGGACAACTGGCAGACACTTTGCGTTATTGCCTCGCACATGGACAAGGACAGTGAATGTTTCCCGACACATGCGCAAATAGCAAAGGGATTAGGGGTCCGCAGGGAGACGGCGACTAGACGAGTTAAGAAGTTAGCGGATTACCGATGGAACGGAAGACCGCTGATAGTCTCCGAGAAGGGGAGGACAGAAAAAGGTACGTGGGATAATACGAGATATACGATTCTTCCGATAAGTCAGCTTAGGATATTCGAGAATGAGCCAGAGGATATAACGACTACGTGACGCATAGCGCACTTGGACGCAACTCACATGGTTATACGTCACACTAACTAGAACCATCTTTTAACTAGAGCCATTAAGAACTAGATAAGTAATACCGATTTAAGGAAATGCACCTTAAATTCGGGGAAAATACCTTCTAAAAGATTATCGCAATTACCTTAGTGATATCGCCAGTAATATAAAGAAGGTACAGGCGAATGAAATAAAACATATGAAAGTAGGCGATCAATATGTCAAACGAAAAAGTAACGGTAACTAAGGAAGTGGCGGAGGCAATCTTACAACTGAGGCGTGAGTGTGTTGGTAACTACCGCATTATTAACAGGGTGCAATGCGCAGCGGAAACGGGACCGGCCTTAACCTTAAAGGCGTGGGCGTTTTATAGTTCCAGCAAAGGAACTCCGGATAAACTAATGCAAGCACTCGTAAACGGTTACGAAGTCGAACGGACGCCGCACGATCAACTACGGGAATATTACGAAAGTAATTCCGCATGGGTAGAAGACCCGGGATCATACGTACCTACCGAGAGGCAACGATTTATAGGACGAAATCAAGGCGTTTTAAAAACGTTAAAAATTCTCGGAATTACGGTCGAGGGGGTAAACGATTTATTTCCGAAGGAGGCGCCACTATGAAAACCAAGGGCATGACGGACACCCAATATGGAATATTCCACGTTGTACTCTTCGTCGCAGTCTACGCAATCCTGCTGACGGTAATTGTAAACTAAGCGGACATTAATACGAAAAGGAGGACGAACATATGACGAAGGAATGTGGAGAAGTAATCGAGGACGCATCACGTAAGTTATCGACAGTCATCGCAATTATGAAGGAAATGGAAATACGCGGAGAGCATAACGTAAGTACGGAATTAGTAAAGGCGTTACTTAAACCAGCGGAGGAGGCGTTACGGAATGACTAGAGGAAATGGTCTAACTAACGAAGAATTAGAGGAAATACGCGAACGTGCCGATAAGGCTACGGAGGGTCCGTGGGTATGTGATGACCTAGATACGACGGTTGTAGCCCTTCTGTATACGGATGTGACCGATATAGCGACCCCATATAAAGAGGTTGACGCAGACTTTATTTCTAACGCTAGGCAAGACATCCCGAAGTTGTTGGCGGAGATTGATCGATTAAAACAGGAAAACGAAAGGTCGGTAGATTCCATATTCGGGCATGCTATCCGCAATAACGCAAGGAGACTGGCGGATCAGGCTCGTGATAAGGACGGAGGCGATGCGGATTGACTAACGGAAACAGCGATCACAACTTCGGAGAAATGCGCCCAATAGCGAAAGTAGGCGACCTCGTTCGCTGCCTTGGCTACGGAAACCGCGTATTCATAATCGACGCATATACGCACGAACTATCGTACGACGCCGAGAATGCCTTCGAGGACATCTACTACGACATGACGGACGCCTTGACGAAGGAATATACGCTAGGCGGTCAGGAGGACATATTCGTCGTATGTAAGGCGGACAAGGCTGACGACTATCTGGCGCAGTATTTGCGGAACGGACATGACGTAGGACTAGGCGCAGGCAAGGAAATGCCATCGGAAATATTACGTAATATATTAGCGGACATTAATCCGCAACAGGAGGCGAGTGAAATGTCGAAGGAAAGGCGGTTAACACCGCGCGAGGAGTCGTCACAGGAAGCCACTAGACGCAAGCAGGAACGCGAAGAAATGTCGGAGAAGGCTGACGTATTACTTGATGAGATGCGCGATTATATGACGCTTAAAACGATGTTTGGCGATATGGATGGCGAGTATCAAGCGAAGATTGACGACGTTAAAGCGGAGTTGGCGGAATTGACGAAGAGTAAAACTGAGGAGGGCAATTAAATGAAAGAGGAAATTTACGGACAAGCGTCGCAGTATATAGATGCAATAGCGAGTAATCTCGGGGTCGCTGCCGAACACGTTTACGGAATGTTAGTACGTCAGCAAGTAATTTCCGGATGGGTCTGGATGGGCGTGGGCTTGATCGTAGTAATAGTCTGTTTAGCGTTAATCACCTTTACGATTGTAGCTAATGTTAAGGCAAAATGGGATAAGTCATTCTGGTCAAGGGCTCCGAAAAACGGTTACGCCAAGTATTTGACCTACGGGGATGAAGTTTTCTCCTTAGTTATGGTAGCTGTTGCAGTAGTTTTATTAGTAATATTCTCAATTATATCAGTAGAATCCGCCTTGAAGGTAGCCAACCCAGAATACTACGCGATCAAAGAGATTATGGACGTAATCAAAGGAGGGAAATAAATGGCGAAACTACCGCACGCAAAGGATTGGCGTAATCGGAATATCGACGACTGGAATACGCTAACCTTTACGGAATACCTAAAGGACGAACACAAGCGTATATTCGGAATCGACTACGCTCCTATGCGATCATGGCGCATCGAACAAGGAATGATCGGAGACTTAATCGGTACTAAAACGAAGGAGCGTACCGTCAGCAATGCGCTTGTAAAGGAGTTCATCGACGAAGCCTTTGCGACATATACCCCTAACACAAATTACCCGGGAACGTCATTCGGATTCAGTTATTCGTACAGGCGGAACATATTGCAACGACTACAGGCGGGGGAAATGAAGCAGGAACAGCGTAAGGTTAGCGAGGATAATGCGGACAGCCTCGAGGATTTGGCGGATTGGTTTTAATAATAATAATACGAAAAAGGAGCGGATAATATGAAGGAATTACACGAAATGTATTACGCGGAACTTAGCGAACGTGTCGAGGAGACTATCCAAGCGATTCGACGAAGGGCTTACGAGGAGGGGTATCAACACGGAAAGGATGACGCAAAACTACGCGAGATATCCGAGACTATATTAACCCCGGAAAAGTTGGCGAAGTTGGATCAGAAGAAGCGCGACGAGATTGTTGCGAAGGCTAAGTCGGATGTTTACGATTTATTGAAAGAACGCCAGATATCCGCGGACGAAATGGAGTTCATTACGGATCAAAAGCGTCGGGTAGTAGTCGCTAAAATAAAGCACCTATTTAGTGGGTTTACTTTGACCGAAGGTATTGCAAAATGTAATCCGGATGACTGCTTCAACGTACACATCGGAAAGGCAATCGCATTGCGACGCGCACTAGGACTAGCTATACCTTCTTATTACCTTAACGCACCGAATCCGACGGAAGTTCGTAATTACGACAGTGTCGATTATAAAGGGGTTATTTATACTATAACGCCAACGTCGGAGAAGGATATGAGGTACGGGAATAACCAGGCGCAAGTTACTTCTATTGTAGCACTCGACGGAGAAGTAATCGACGACTCACGCGAATAACTACGCCTTATAACGAAAGGAGGAACGCAATTTGACGGAATGTATTTTATCGGAATACCGGAATGACAAATGCGCCAACTGTACGCCATACTGCCCGCATCGAATCGCTATGATGGGACTGGACGGAAATGGCGGACGAGTATCCAGCGCAGGACTGCCGAAGGATTACCGCGACGTAACGCTCGCCAATTCGCCAGTCCGCGCTAGTCAGCCGGACATATACGCACTACTCGATGAATACGTGAAAACGTTTGGAAGGGAAGGACGGATAAAAAGCTTATACATGTGGTCGGATTCACCTGGAACCGGAAAAACAACGTCAGCTAGTGCGGTCTTGAACAATTGGATCGCACACGACTACTTAAGTTCGTTAAAGGCAGGCAAACATCCTCGACAACAACCGGCATATTTCCTAGATGTGAACGCTTGGCAGGAATTATATACCGGATTCACGCGGCCAAATATTCCGCAGGATATCGCAGAAAAGAATAGTCGACCATACTACGATCAAATGGAAAAGGCAAAGCGAGCGCCGTTCGCAGTTCTCGATGATATTGGCGTAAGAGGGAAGGCCAGTGACGGATTTAGAGGAGACTTGCATACGGTCATAAATCACCGCACATCCAACGGAATGCCTACTATATTCACAAGTAACTTGACGATAAAGGAAATGGCGAAAGTGTTCGACGATAGACTGTACGACAGAATCCGTGATCAAGCGGGTGTAATTCACTTCAAGGGCGGAAGCAAACGAGGGAGGAGGTAACGTATGCAATACGGAAAACTACTGCTAAATAAGGTAATCGACGATAACGACGTAATGGCATTAACGCGCCACAATATAACGGAATCGGACATGCCTTCGGATGTTGACCGGAACACACTTCGTTTCATTACGGAATATGCGGAGGATAACGGAGGCAAGGCGCCATCATATGCGACAGTGGCTGCGGAGGTCGAGGGATTCGAGTATGTGCCGGAAGTGTCCGACAGCTTTAAGTGGCTTACGGCGCAGATAAAGGATCATGCAGCGAAACTAGCAGTTGTGGAATGGTTCGAGTCGGGAGACTTTAGCCGAAAACTTAACGAAATGGGCGGGAGGGAATTCGTAGAAAACGAGTTGCCAAAAATGCTGGAATCGGTTAAACTAAGAACAAGCGTTCGTGATAAAGTAGGAACAGACGTCAAAACTGACGGAGAAAAGTTCCTCGAGGAGTATGATCGACGCAAGGAAGGCAAGTCATTCCGCCTATGGAAATCGAGATTCTCGTCAATCGGCGAGTATATATCGTCAAACCTTTACGTTGTTTACGGAAAGAGTGGGCGGGGTAAGTCCGTAATTAGTCTCGAGGAGGGCGTATACGCGGCGCAGCAGGGCGCTAATGTGTTGCTCTGGGCCATGGAAATGGGCGCATACGAGGTGATGGTGCGTATCTACGTATCGCTATCCGGAAAGACCGGTGTCACCACGGCCGAGATTCACGGGGAACATATGACGGCCGGATTCGACTCGACCGACATGAGACTCGGACGACTTTCGGAGGAATTCGAGAAGGCATTCCGAATATTTGTCGCCACTATTAACGAGCACATGGAAGGGAATATAACGGTACGGGCGGTAGATGACGAGGACTTTGCTGATCGCAGTATTCGAGCGCTAGAGGCGGACATGGACGAGGTAGACGCGGACTTCGTAATAATTGATCCGTTCTATTACATGACGTACGAAAAGAACACGTCTAAAACTGCGGGTGGTGACGCTAGTAATACGTCGATGAAGTTAAGGGCGCTGGCTGGGCGGTCATCAGCGGTAATAATAGCGATTACACAGGCGGATGAGACGAAGGAAGATAAGGACGAAGACGGAGGACGTGAGTTGGCGCTACCAAATAGGGAAGACGTCAAAAAAACGAAATCACTTCTTGAAGATGCGTACATGCTAATCGGGGTTGATACGGACTATAAGCAGGGACGCGGACTTGTTGGCGTAAATAAAGGACGGTCAGGTGGAGAAGGTAATGAGTCGGAAATCCTGTACATACCGCAAGTTGGAATCGTGAAGGAAATCGACGTCGGTAGCGCAGCGTTATCCGGATTTAACTTTTAAAGGAGGAATATTATGAGTAGGTTGAATGAAATAAAAACACTGGTGTTAGAGGGTAATTGGGCTGGAAGGGTTTTTCAAAGTGATTGGTTAGATATTATTGAGAAGGCAGAACGTGTGGAGGAATTGGAGAAGGAAAACTTCCAGTTAAATGGTGAAATGGATAGCCTGATGCAGAAATTGGAAGACAATGAGCCTTATTATTCTATGAAGTGTTTAAAGATGGAAGATGAAATCAAACGCTACAAACAGATCATGGCATCCGCATCCGAGGAACTTTATTATGTTATAAATTCCAATAAAAGCAACGGCGTTAAAAAACATTATGTTACCAATGCCAAAAGATTCCTAGATGAGACGATCGAGGAGGCGGACTAATTGGCGATAATCAAAGTACGCGGACACGACGTAGATGTCGATATCGAGGCGGAACTACGTGAATATGATTTCGGACACCGAGCGCGCTGGTCATCGGACAAGCTAGTCGCATCCAGTCCGTTCCGTGTCGACAAAGCTCCGTCATTCTGGATATCCTTGGACGGTGATTACGCCGGTGTATGGGGAGATTCCGGAGCGTTGGACGATGAATATGCCGGAGGTAACTTCGCCAAGCTGCTCGGACATCTACGAAATGAGTCGCAGGAAGCGGCGGAGGAATATCTGCTCGAAGAATACGGAGCGTTGTACGTCGTTGAGCAAGGCGAGGATATCGTATTACCTACACCAACGCTGCGGACTAAGACGCAGGATAAAGAACTTCCGTCATCAATCGTTACACAGGCGGTCAGTCCGTACCTTATAACGCGAGGCATTTCGGCGGACGTCCAGGAAGAGCACGGCATCGGATACAGCGAACAGTATCGAGGATTTACGGCGATACCGTGGAGGTTTCCGGACGGACGATTAGGTAACGTCAAGTATCGTTCGACACGGGATAAGCGTTTTTTCTACGTCAAAGGGGCCACGCAGATTAGGCGACTGGTGTTCGGAATGGACGTTGTAAACCGGGAACAGTCGGAAGAAGTCGTGCTGTGCGAAGGTGAGATCGATGCGATGTCGTGGCAGGTGGCGGGTGTTCCGGCGATTGCGATTGGTGGGGCGCACATATCCCGCCAGCAGATCGACATTATACGAAGGAGTCCGATTAAGCGACTGTTGTTAGGCGGAGATAATGACGAGATGGGGCGGAGATTAAACGAGCAGGTTGCGGATGTGCTGCGTGGATATGTCGAGTTGGTTGACGTTGATTACGAGGACGAAAAAGACGCCAATGACGTATTGCTCGTCAAGGGCGCCGATCTATTGGTAAAACTTACCAACGTAGAAAGTCGTAGGTACTATTTACCATTTAGTCATAATACTGTAATATAAACGTAATGCAGTAGAAATTATTCCGAATCTTTCACAATCTCGACCACATCCTCGATTGGTACTTCGAGGTGCGAGCATAACTTCTCGATTGTCGAAAGCGATACTGATTCGTTTTTATTTAACTTAGTCCTTGTCGCAGACGAAAGTTTTAAATCCTTACATACGTTAGTTACTTTTAAATCCTTATTTAGTAGCGTGTGGTGAAGCGGTTTATAACTTATCATAATAATATTTCCTCCTTGTTGTTAATTTAATTATAAACTATTAGTGCGTAATAATCAACTTTTAGTTTACAAATTTAAACTAAAAGGTTTACATATCTAAACCTTCGTGGTATTCTACATTTAGTAGTTTAATAGATTTTAAAAATAAATTACTAAATAATGCCTAACACACTTAATACTTTGCGTATATAGGAGTATAAGGCAAACAAATAGGAGGAAACAAATTGAATAAACAACAACTTAATAATTTAGTAGTCATGTACCAGGAAACTAAAAGTGATGAAATCTTTAGCGAGATTTTCGAAAGCTTAGGAGGGTTCATCGCGAAGACAGTCCAGAACATATCGACAAGGTATAGGATGGACAAGCTGGAAGTAGAGAGCGAGGTACACTTTAAGATTTACGACGTCGCCAAGGACTACAAAGCAGAGTTAGGAGACTTCGAGAATATCTTGAGGGTTTCGATAAGTAACTCGTGCAAGTCGATACTAAGGAAACCGAAAGTAGAAAGTGTCAACTTAGAATATGGAGACGATGAAGGAAACACGGTGAGTATCTTCGAAGAGTTAGAAGGGGAAAACTTATCAAGTGATTTAGAAGAAGAATTAATCGAACACATAACGAAAAAAAGAGACCAGCGTCAACTGATCTCCGACTTACTGGAAAAAGCAGACAATAAAAGCCGCCAAGCCTTAACTGCTTATTCCGATTCAACTTCCTACCTAGACGCCGCCAAGCGCCTCGGTACATGCAATAAAACGATTGAGAGACGTATCCGTAAGATAGCCAACCTTTTCGACGCCAATCAAAAAGGAGATAAGTCCGACTATTTTACTGTATTAACAGAATCTATAGCTTAAAACATTACATGTCTATTTCAACGTCTCTATTTCATTATATCACGTACAACACGAAATTATACGCAAATTGAGGAAATTAATCAAGTCTTAATATACGTTAATATAATCCAACTAAAATACACGGAGGTTTTTA
Source organism: Virgibacillus halotolerans (assembly GCF_016908515.1). Lineage (GTDB taxonomy): Bacteria > Bacillota > Bacilli > Bacillales > Amphibacillaceae > Virgibacillus_M > Virgibacillus_M halotolerans. The sequence continues at coordinate 273,100 of NZ_JAFBEA010000005.1, read as the reverse complement.
CGATGTCAAACGAACATTCAACGCTATTAAACGAAATACAAACGCAGGAAAGACGCGCTATCCTTACCAACGCAGAAGCAATCGAGGCAACGTACTATGAATACAACGGACAACCAGAGGATGTAACGGATTTCTATGGTAACACATACGAATACTTTTCTCTGAAAGGAGTGCTTGTCGGATGAGTACGTCAACTAACGAAGAATATATCATTACTACACACGCTAGACAACGGATTAAAGAACGCTTAGGCATCGAATCAATCGAAGTAGCCAGCGCATGGGTAGCTGAGCAATTACGCAAGGCTTCCCGTTCATATAAGGACGAGCATCGCACGAACTACGTTACGGAATCCTACGAAATTGTAACGGACGGCATTAAGATAGTCACCGTTAAGCCGAAGGGCATTGCCGCGGATTATATGACGAAGCTGACCGGTATGTTATCGAGGGAAATAGAGAAGGAATTGACGAAGGTTAATCGCGAGTTACGTAAGATCGAAATTACAGTCGCGGAGCATACGCTGAATCAGCTTAAGGCACGTAATCCTCGGACTAAGGACGTAATACAGACGAAACTTCTTGCGGCGCTTGAGGAAAAGGCGCGTATTGAGAACGAAGTTAAATCGGTACAGCGTGCGGCGGAGAAATTCGGATTAACGGCGATATCATAATCGCCCGCCGGTTGCGGTGCATGAACGCGGAAGTCCACGGCATCCGAACACCGTTCATGCATCGCCACGGGCGACAAGCTGCGCAGCTATACCCGACATTATATAAGAAGAAGGAGACGATTGAATGACGAAGTATCAAGCAGGTACAGACGCATTGGACGCATTAAACCAGGAGGACGGCGGAGGAGATAAGCAGGAATTTACCTCATTCAAAAGTGGAACGACGTTAACCGTCAAGGTACTAGGAACAGCCGATCTTATCCAGTTTTATAGCTACGGAATTTTTAAACAAGTCAATTCGTTCGTAGCCGCCAATCCAAGTAAGAAGTCCGCAAAAGGATACCCGGTCGAAAACTATACGCCGTGGGACGCTGCATGGAAATACCACAAGGATTTATCGCAAGACTTCAACGACGAACACGGACAAGAGGCGGGCAAGTATCGTCCGAAGCAACGTTTTGCGATGGGATTCATTGACTTGGACTCCGGAGAACCAATCGTCATCGACGTATCGAAGAATCAGGCGCAAGCAATTCACGCCTCCATTAAGAAGTACGAGAAGAAACTAGGCAAGCTGGCGTTCGAATTAGCGAAGACTGGACAGTCTACTTCAACTACCGTCAGCTTGTCGCCTGTACTAGACTTCGACGAAGACTTGACGGACAAGCAGAAGGAAAACTTCGGTAAGGCTCCGGAAGAGTTCGACATGACGCTGTTTGACGGCCTTCTTTACGAAGCTGACGAGGCGGAACAGCTCGAACTACTTACGCAGGCCGGCTTCGACATAACGCTGATTGGTTACGGTAAGGATGAAGCGAAGACTGACGTAGGACAGGCGGTCAGCGGCGTAGGAAGCGGTGAAAATGGCGACATTACAGACGACGATCTTCCGTTCTAATGCGGAAGTAGTCACGCTAATACGATGTAAACTAAACGATAAAGGGGACGGTCGAATGGCTCACATAAGCGAAACTACGGGGAAGTATTCACAAGTAATCGCCAAAGCCGCGCTAATTGCAGGCGGATATCAAGTGGCGGAAACTGAAACGGAGGAACCTTACGACTTTGTCGCAAAGGATCGCCTCACTGGCGAGTGGCAGACGTTCCAATGTAAGACGATTCGCCTTCGTGGCGATCGGAAGAACGAAATGGTCGTATATTGTAAGAGCGGAAACGGAAAGCCTTATCCGAAATCCGACGTTGATCTAATTATTGGCGTCTTGGCGGAAGATGGCGAAGTGCCACGCGTATTCTACTTCGAGAATGAGGAGAAAGGCGAAGTGTGGGCGTCTGAAATATCGGCAGCCAAGCGGTGGGTCGAACTTCCAATATCGCTGGATCGTGGGATGTTAGTCGAAGATATCACGGCATTAGATGGACCGGAGGTATCCGGGATAACTGGCGCGATTACGGAGGTGTACCAATGACGGATGCACAATACGAACGTAACTACGACGCAATGTTAGCGAACCCTCCCGAGGACACTCGCCAGGAAGTCGGACACTGCGACTACTGTATGGACGATATCCTCGAAGGTGACGAAGTATGGCGAGATGCAGGCGGACAACTCGACTTATGCGTATGTTCAATCGGATGTCTGGCGATGTTTACAGCAAAGTACGACGTCGATATTGACGAATTTGAGAAGGCGGAGGCGGTTATATAATGGCGAAACTTAACGGAGTTCATACGGTGAATATGGTTGACGGGGATATTACAAAGATTTCGTACCTCGGGGATACGTACGAGATGGTTGAGGGCGGAAGGGGCGATGTAAAGCTAGGTGATGTCGTATTAAATAATGACTACGCCGAAGACGCCCCGGCGGGAGAATATTTCGAGGTTGTATCCGGTGGATTTAGCGGATTTACGGTTATAGATAACGCCGGGGACATTCATGGAAACATTCTCCACCAATGTACAATATTCCGCAAAGTGGGGCCACCTGAGTCGCATGCGACAATCGGAGGTGATCCGCAAGTGGGCGATAAAATCCGGATTACTCGGACAGTAATGGCGGGTAGTGATTACGAGATAGGCGATGTGCTTACCGTCCAATACATCTATCCCGATAATGACGTCCGAGTAGAGGAGAACAGGCGGTTAATTCTACGTAGTGAGTTCGAAATTATCGGACGTAACTCCGACTCCCCGTCGACAGACGAACGTATTGACTCGCTAGAAACGCGTGTGACTGCGCTGGAGGAAGGCGCGGAGGATTCGGGTGAGGACGAAGTAATCGTGGACATCTCGGAAAGCAAGTACTCACCCAGAGATGTCGTCCGAGGAGATTCCGGTGCCTTGTACGTGCTATACCAACGATGCCCGGAGAATGATTATGCAGGCGAAGGAATTGCGTGGAGGGCGAACGAATCATATTTCGGATGGATTGGCGAGGATCAAATCGAAAAGGTGTCCGATGAAATTACGTCAGCCACACCGAAAATTGGCGACAAGGTTATCGTAGTTAGAGAGATTGCCTCCAGTGGAGAGTACGCAGTTGGCGACGTCCTAACGGTCGAAGAGGTAGTTGGAGACAGTGGCATTCACGTAAAGGACTTAGGCGTTGGATTACTGTCTAGCGAATTCAAAGTCGTAGAGATTGCGCCAGATGCACCGACATTCGAAGTCGGGGAGTACGCTAAGTTTACCCGCGATGAACACGAACATAGCGAAGGAGATGTCGTATTAATTATGGACGATGACGGGGCAGACAGTCTTCCGTTGCGTATTGAGAAGGTAAACGGCGAATCTTACGGATACGCGAATAGAAGTGCGCTAGTTACTGCTACGGACGCAGAAGTGGCGGAAGCTAAACAGGAATTTAGTCCGAAGTTTTCCGTAGGAGATTACGCTAAAGTTATCGGAGATACGTACCATGACGATATTGACGAAGGGACAATCGTTAAAATAGTAGCAGGAACTGACGATGACGGCGACTATGAAATCCAATTACTAGACAAATCCGACTACGATTTCGCACCAGCGTCATCACTCGAAAAGTTATCGGAAAAGGAAGCCAAGTTTGCGAAGATTGGGCGCAAGGTGGACGAGTATAAGGTCGGGGATATCGTCATCGTCGAGGTTACCGTAGACCATTACGGATCGCCTGTCGGAAGTATCATCGAATTGATCGATACACGAGATGATAGAGACGGTATATTTAAATACCGCAAAGAGTCCGGTTCGGTAAGGTTAGTTGACTATAAGTATATCGAATTAGTAACGCCAGTCGAACATCGCTTCGACAAGTAACTACGGAAACATACGTCAAACAACGGAAAGGAGGACGATACATTGACGGAAATCAAACTAACGTTAAACAACGTCAGCCAGTCGGACACCAACGATGCAGCCGAGCGGATTAACAAAGCCGCCAAGCTAAAGTCGGACGCCACCGAGACAATGGACGAAGCCTGGACGAGGATATTCGCGATGAAGAATAGTGACCGCGATAACGGGAGGCTGCACGAAGTTAGGCGGGCGATGGCTGCTGGTGAAATTGGGCGCGAGGTGCCTGCGGAAGGTGAACGTCAGGGTAAGTTTAATAAGGCGGAGGCTATGCGGTTATGGAAAGTGCTAGCGGAACGCGGCAAGGCGGATAAATTACGAAAGATGGTCGAGGATACTCCGGATAACTACGAACTGATCACGACAGAATCCCAGATGGTTGAGTTAATTGATGCGCTAATGGACGAGACGATCGTAGCGATTGATACGGAAACAACGGGAGTTGATGTGTATACCGACGTTATCGTAGGTATGTCATTTACGCTCCCTGTAGCGAACAGGCACGTATATATCCCGGTCGACCACGTTGATTGCGTTCAATTATCGAGAGACTATGTAATAGACGCTGTTGATCCGATACTTAGGAACGAAAGCATCGGAAAGGTTTTCCATAACGCGATATTTGATATAGCGATGTTTCGCCGGCATGGGTCGGACGTAAAAGGAGTAGCGTGGGACACGATGACCGCAATGCACTTGCTAAACGAAAATGAACCGTCGTTTAAGTTGAAGGACTTGGCGCCTCTATATCTAGGCGTTGAGTCTGATACTTATGCGGAATTATTCGGAAATAACGCTCAATTTAAGGAAGTTCCGCTAGATATTGCGTTGGTTTATGGGGCGAAGGACACTGAAATAACGTGGAAACTATACGAGTTTCAGCGAAGACATATGGAGAAGATGCCGACGATATTAGACTACTATGAGGCGGTTGAAGTGCCATTACTGACGGTGATCGTGGACTTGGAGGCAAACGGATACGTACTCGATTTAGATTTCGCTGAGAGGTACGGAAAGGAATTGCGGGATAAGGCGGAATCACTTCGGGGGGAATTAGTTCGGACTCTGGCGCCGTACCACACCGGAGATGGCGATATAAACTTAAATTCCTCGCAGCAAATGAAGCCGGCAGTATCTAAAGCGATAGGACGAGAATTGCCGAATATGGACGCGAAGAAGACGCTCAATCCTTTGAAAGATAAGCATGAAGTTATAGCAAATCTAATCGAATATAAGGACGTTACTAAATTGAGTGGGACGTACATCGACGCATTGCCTAAGAAACAGAACCCAACAACAAGGCGGTGGCACTCGCGTTTTAATCCGATGGGTACGGTGACGGGAAGATTCAGTTCAGGTAAGGACGAGGAGGATAAATCTGGACAGGGGTTTAATGTGCAGAATCAACCTGAGAATGCGCGGAAGATGTTCGTTGCTCCCGAGGGTAAGGTACTCATAGGAGCCGACTTTAAAGCGCAGGAAATAAGATGCGTCGCGTATATGTCAGGAGAACCTGTATTAATTAACGCATTCCTAGAAGAACGCGATCCTTATGCAAACATGGCGTCAAACTTCTTCAAGCGACCTTATGAAGAAGTATACAAGAACGATGACGGAAGTGATACGGATGAACGTAAGCAGATGAAAGTCGTATGGCTTGCGACATTGTACGGAATGAGCGACTTTTCCTTGGCAAATACGTTGGGCGTGGATAAGAAGGAAGCGACGGAATTTAAGGAAGAATTGTTCGGTAGTATGCCGAAATTGAATGCGTGGCTCGAAGCGAATAAGGCAACGGTACAAAAGCAGGGATTCGTATGGGCGGATCACGGATACCGTAAACGAAGACTTCCGGAGGCGACTTGGCGACGTAAAAATATTCCTTACGGACAATATTTCAACGATAAATACAAGAAGGAACGCATCCACAACGCTAAGATAGGGACTGCGTTTCGTCAGGCCGCAAATGCCCGGGTGCAAGGTTCGTCATCCATTCAGACGAAGGTTACGATGATTAGGGCGCATGAGTATTGCGCTAATAAGCCCGGCTGGGCGCTGTGGGGGTCCATTCACGACGAGATTCTGTTCGAAGTTCCGCGGGATTTCACGAAGGAAGATGCGGAGGATATTCGCCAACTTATGCTCGAGTCCTATCCGTGGGGAGACGTAGTACCAAATGGTACGGATATTGAGGTAATGGAACGGTGGGGCGAGGGTGTTCCGGTGGAAGAATGGTTTAATCAATAGAAAGGTGGACGATTATTTGACGAAAACTAAACGAGGTAACGCACAACTAGCGCAACAAATAGCGGACGATTTGGTCGATCAAATGGACGAGTTTCATAGTCTTCCGGAGGTTTGGGATAATGCGCTAGACACGCAGATTGCGAAATGGTATGCCAACGCACCGAACGTATTTCCGAAACGGCCTTACTTCTCTCCATCATCGGCGAACGCTTGCCCGAAGGAGTTGTATTACAAGGCGAAACGGGCGCCAAAGGATGTAATGCGGAAGCAGCCGCACCAATCACGGTGGCAGAAAATCGGAACGTCGATCGGCGATATGATTCAACGGGAGATATTGTCGATGGAGCGCAATTACGAGAAACATGTCGGACAGCCTTGCCGGTTTAAATTCGAACGGACGGACAAAGGCGAGCCACTTTTCGAGGAATTTGCGAAGCGCAACGTACTCGTCGAGCATAACGGAAAGTCGTTTTACCTTTACGGAACTGGCGACGGCGTCATGCAGTACGTAGCAGACGACGGCGAAGTATTCCGCGTAGGTCTCGAGGTAAAGTCGAAGCAGACTACGGCAGCCAGGACGTCATTGTTCTCGATGCGCAAACCGGAAGAATCACACGTCAAGCAGTGCGTCAGTTATGCCCACATGTATAATCTTGACATGTTCGTAATACTTTACGTGAATGCGTCCAAGAAGACGTGGGTATATGCGGAGGGTGATTATGAAAAGAATCCGGATATTAGGGCGTTTGGAGTCCACGTAACCGACGAAGATAAAACGGAGTTATTCGATAGATTTACCGAAATACTAGATTCGATTGATGAAGGTAAGCCGTTACCTCTAAAGGTGGACGGATGGCTTTTTAACCCTTACAAAACGCTGATTGCGAAGGAAATGCCGGAAGAGGAGTTCGGGGATTTAAAACGTATGAATAAGCAGATGTCGAGGTCAAGTCTACCGGAGTTCAAGAAGCGTAACTTTGCAGAAGTAGTCGACTTTATATCGGAAGTAAGGGAGGCGGAATAATATGCGGTTCATATTTACGTTAATTACAATCGCAGTTCTGACGGCACTGGCTTACGGACTCGCGGCACTGTTCGGAAGTACGTACGAAGAGGCTATGCTTCCGTTGCTCGTCGGGTTTGTGTCAGCAATGTTTGCGAACAGTGTAACGGAAGGAGGCGAATAGATGACGTTTTCTAACGTAACTTTTTGCTTGGACTTATCGTTATCATCGCCAGGATTCGCAATACTCGCAGTTACCGAAACCGGTGCACCGATCGTCCTCGAAACATCGCACGTCAAAACGAAGGCGTCGAAGTCTCACGGATACCGACTAGGCGAGATTAGCGAGGAGATTGACCGTTATATTACGACGTACCAACCGGAGCATATCGTCCGAGAAAAAGGATTCTCGCGGTTTGCTGCGACGACACAGGCCATCTTCAAAACGGTGGGAATATCCGACCTGTACGCCCACATGCGGATGGACAAGGTAATCGCGGAGATTCCGGTGACTACCGTTAAGAAGGCGGTCACAGGTTCGGGCAAGGCGACTAAGGACGAAGTGGCTGACGCTGTTATGGAGATATTACGGATAGATAAGCCGTACTTCTTTGCGACAGATGACGAAAGTGACGCCTGCGCGGTTGGATTGGCGTATATGTACGAGCATAAATTAATCGAAAAGGGGTGGTAATATGAAGGATGATAACCAGATATCCTACTTGATAACAGACGTTATCTTACTAACTTTCACGCTTCTAGTGGCGTTACCATTTACGTATATGGTTGCATGGAACGTGTTAGCCGTCGGATTGTTCGGTACTTTTAAAATAGGATACGGCGGCGCATATGCGCTAATGGTACTGCGATCCTTATTTTTTGGTAAGGTGGCAGGTAAAAATGATGAAACTTACAAAGAAAGTCTAGGCGATACAGTTAAAGGGATTTTAAAGTATGTTTTCGTATTAGTTTTGACGGTAATTATAGGACTTTCATTAGGATATTTATAGGAGGAGATATTATGAAACCACTTAGACGTAATCTAGACGGGTATACAACGGGTGAACTTGAGGAAGAAGTAAAACGGCGAAAAAGGTACGATTATACCCACAAGCGCGCATTAGCTATCGTCAACAATCCGGACAATCATGTAATTGTTACCGAAATAGCGGAAGCATATCACGGGGGTAAGGAGATAACATTCGTAATTAACGGAGGTGCGGAGATATGAAGAAATTCTCGGAGATAGCGGCAATGGTTCTCGTAACAGTCGGACTACTAGCGATACTCGCCGCAGCACTAGGAGGAGTCATTGCGATATGGAGCCTTATATTATGACGAAGTTATCTAAGGTACTTGACGCAATAGCCGAGGTGCTACTCGTCTTATTTATAGCCGCAATGATGGTGGTCGTCATAGTCGGAATGTGGAAGGGGCTGTGTATATGAGCGCAGTATTCTCGGAACAAATACGCAGGGTACTCGAAGATCAGCGCCAGGAATTGCGTGACATCCGCCAGAAAAGGCGGGAGCTACTCGCAAGGATGTCCGAATTAGATGACGAAGAGATAACGGCGATTGTCGGGATACGGAAGACACGGGCGATATTAGAGGAGATGCAAGCGGACGAATACTAAAACAACGAAAAGGGAGCGATTATTTGACGGAAACTAAGATTAAGAAACGTAATGGATCGTCAGTGGATTTTGATGCGAGCAAGATTACGCAAGCTATCCGCAATGCCGGTGTAGAGACGGGCGAGTTTGGCGATAAAGAGGCGAAAGTACTAACGCAAGATGTTATGACGTTGGTCCGTGGTAGAACGGAGGGAACGGACGAGCCTATTACGGTAGAGGACGTCCAGGACTTAGTTGAGACCATATTGCTTGCGTCTGAATATAAAGAAACGGCTAAAGCTTACATTATCTACCGAGAATTACGTAATCGAGATAGAAGTCCCGACATATTCAAGCGAAGGGTTAACTTGAAGCCGTATGAGTATCCGCAGATGTCGGAGTACAAGGACGCTATAAGGCATTCATACTGGATTCATACGGAATTTAATTATACATCGGATATACAGGACTTTAAGGTTAACGTAACAGACGCGGAAAGGAACGCAATTAAGAACGCTATGCTCGCGATAGCACAAGTAGAGGTAGCGGTTAAGACGTTCTGGGGCGACCTTTACCACCGTATGCCTAAGCCGGAAATAGGCTCGGTCGGATATACGTTTGCGGAGTCGGAAGTCCGCCACCATGACGCATATTCGCATCTACTAGAAATACTCGGATTAAATAACGAGTTTGAAAAGATCGAGGATATTCCCGAATTGTCGCAGAGGGTAGATTATTTAACGGATAGCGTAGCGTTAGCGCGAACAGGTAGCGATAAGGACTACGCATTGTCGATTCTACTATTCTCGCTATTCATCGAACATGTATCGCTGTTCTCGCAATTCCTTATTATTATGTCGTTCAACAAACACCGGAATCTATTTAAAGGCGTATCCAACGTAATAGAAGCGACGTCGAAAGAGGAGCAGATTCACGGTCTATTTGGAATAGAATTGATTAACATTATCCGCAAAGAAAAGCCGGAATGGTTTGACGATAAGATGGAGCGCCAAGTTATGGACGCCTGCCGCGAAGCTTATCGTTCCGAGGAAATCGTTATTGACTGGATTTACGAAGAGGGCGATTTAGACTTCCTTCCGAAAGAGACCGTTAAGGAATTCGTTAAGAATCGTTTGAATAACTCGTTGAAGAGTATCGGGTATAAGGAAGTATTCGACGTAGATGAGACGATCGTAGAACAAACGGACTGGTTTGATGATGAAATCTCAACCACCAAACATGTAGATTTTTTCGTGAAGAGGAGCGTTAATTACACGAAGCGCAGCCGAAGTATAGGAGCGGATGACTTATTTTAGGGGGCAGTTAATTATGGAGAAATATTTAATCGAACAATACGACGTAATCGAGGATAATAGATGGCTAAAGGACGTTAGAGATATCGAGGTTTATTTCGAAGATATTGCACGCGATTACATGGAGTGCGGACAAGGGTATTACCAAGACTACGCAGACTTTACTTGCAAGATCGGAGACAAGTTTTACGATGTCAACGTATTCGCTGAGATAGGTAGCGCTAAACAGGATGTAGGCGATAGGCTTTATTGGATTGATAATATCGAAAGAATCACGTATCACGAAATAGAAAAGCCAAACCCAAAGCCAATAACTTCTGTTACGTATACATTCAAAGTTACATCATCTGAATTGGCAGGGATTAACGATTACCTAGAGTCTAACAGTATTGAATATGAAAAGGAGACGGATAAATAGATGACGGAAAAACAACGAAAGCCATTCGATTGGCTAAATAAAAACAGCCGAGATTTCCTAAACGGAGGTTACTTAACGGAGGGTACCTCGCCAGAACAACGTATTAAAGAGATAGCAGAAAACGCACAGATTATCCTCGGTATCGATGGATTTTCCTCCAAGTTTTACGACTATATGTCGAAAGGATATTACTCGTTATCATCGCCAGTATGGGCGAACTTCGGTAAAGATCGAGGGTTGCCGATAAGCTGTTATTCAATCGATATACAAGATAATATGGGCGACATTATGCGAGCAACGGGCGAAATTGGGATGATGAGTAAACTAGGCGGAGGTACAGGAGGATACTTCGGAAAGCTCCGACCACGTGGCTCTAATATTACGGATAATGGCGAATCATCAGGCGCAGTACACTTTATGGAGTTGTTCGAGGCTCTTATGGACGTTGCTAGTCAAGGTAAAGTACGTAGAGGCTCGTTCTCGCCTTATCTTCCAGTAGAACACCCGGACATTGATGAATTTCTAAAGATTGGTACAGAAGGTAACGCAATACAAGGACTGACGCATGCTGTTACGGTAACAGATAAGTGGATGCAAGAGATGGTTGACGGAGATGTAGAGAAGCGTGCGACATGGGCGAAGGTAATTCAGTCTCGCGTAGAAATGGGCTATCCTTATATATTTTTTAAGGATACGGTAAATAACGAAGCTGCTGACGTATATCGCGATAAAGGACTGACGATTAATCACAGTAATTTATGCAGCGAAATAACGTTACCAACTAACGAAGATTACTCGTTCGTATGCTGTCTATCGTCAATGAACTTACTACATTATGACGAATGGAAGGATACAGACGCAGTAGAGACAATGGTGTACTTCCTTGACGCGGTAATGACGGAGTTTATCACGAAGTTAGAGGACATGCGAGATTCAGACGAACAAGAAAAGAGACAGGCGTTCTACTTCATGGAGAAGGCGTACAACTTTGCTAAGGAGCATCGAGCGGTCGGATTAGGGACGTTAGGATGGCATTCGTACTTACAGTCGAACATGATTCCGTTCGAAAGTATGGAAGCGACGAAGCGTAACGCATGGATTCACCAACGTATACACGATAAAGCATATAAGGCATCGGAAGAACTAGCGGAAATGTTTGGGGAGCCGGAGTTGCTGAAAGGTTATGGACGTAGAAACGCCACACTAATGGCGATTGCACCGACGACTAGTTCCGCATTCATTCTCGGACAGGTATCGCAATCGATTGAGCCTTTATTTTCGAACACTTACGTAAAGGATTTAGCGAAAACTAAGGCGACTATCCGTAATCCTTATCTAAAGGAGGTACTCGCCAAATACGGCAAAGATGATCGCGAAACGTGGAACGATATTCGAGATCATGACGGAAGCGTGCAACATCTCGGATATTTGACGGATAATGAGCGTGACGTATTCAAGACGTTCAGCGAAATCGACCAGTACGTAATCCTCGACCAAGCAGCGATTAGGCAGCAGTTCATCGACCAGAGCCAATCGTTAAATATTATGATTAATCCGGACGTATCAGCGAAAGAGATTAACGACTTGTACTTATTCGCATGGAAGAACGGAGTTAAGACGTTGTACTATCAGCATAGTACAAACGCAGCGCAGCAGTTTAGTAAAGATAAATTGTGTGTCGTATGTGAAGCGTAATGACGAGGATTTTATTTTCGATTAAAACGCCTAACTCCTCGGACAATCTGCGTATATAGAAGTATAAGGCGGTGATAACATGTTACGTAAATTACGGAACCTGTTCGTAAGAAAGGCGGAGTCCAAATCAGCCTCACTCGCAGATAAGATAGAGGCGGAATTAAAACGCCTAGCAGACGAAGCAGTGTACGCGGCTTATTTGGAAGAAATGTCGAAGAAACTGGCGGATAAGAAGAACATGAAACTACGTGATTTAGTCGAATTCGAGCGCGAGGTTACGAAACGTTATCGGAAGTATCACTAAAACAAACGGAGGCGGTAAAATGGGTATTTTAGAAGTATTGACGATTGTATTCGTAGTATTGAAGCTAATAGGCGTTATTGCGTGGAGTTGGTGGCTCGTATTCCTGCCGCTAATTATAAGCGCAGTGATATACGTTATCGTATTAACGCTGTATGTCATCGGAATAGTAAAGTTGAAGCGCAGTATTGACCGGGATTTCGACCACGACTTTTTCAAATAATTAAAACGGAGGCGATTCGATGGGAAACAAATACGGAGATATTCGCTGGAAATGGTTGAACGAACGAGGTTTCAACGTACTATCCGACCGACACCAGTATGCATATATGCAGTCGCTGTGGACGTCACCCGATCTCGTACAAGGCGTATTCTGCGAAAGTCCTGCGGGGACAGGTAAGACTGTCCTTGCGGTACTCGCCGGAGCCTACGCGGTACTAAACGAGGAATACGACCGCATCATCTATATCCGAAATGCCGTACCTGTCCGCGATCAAGGATTCCTACCGGGAGACAACGGAGAGAAGGATGCACCGTACATGTCACCGCTGGCTGAGGCGTTGGAATACGTCAATCCCGGAACATTCGAGGAATGGTCGTCAACAGATAACGGAAATATACCGAAAGTTGTTCCGTTAACATCGTCATATGCACGAGGTATTACGTGGGACAGGTCGTTCATCATTATCGACGAGGCGCAGAATTTCGACTTGCACGAATTAAGAACGGTATACACGCGTCCAACGGATACTTCGAAGATTGTCACGACAGGATCAAATAAGCAGGTCGATAATCAGCGGTTAAGACGGTATGCCGGAATGACTCCGTTCGATATCTATATGAAGCATTTCGAAGGTGAGCGGGCTGTCCGTCATAAGCTAGAGACGAATTACCGTGGTTGGTTCAGTAATCATGCCGATAATGTTGACGAGACTATTCGGGAGATTACCAGAAAGGAGTCGGTGTAATGGAAAACTTGCCAAAATCACTTCGAATAGGAGCGAACGATTACGCCGTAAACTCCGTAAGTGGATTGGCGTCTGGTCAAGGAAATTGGGGCGAAATTGATTACGGAAACACTGCAATAAGCCTTGAGGAATCCCTTAGCGAAAGCAAGACGCTAGATACGTTGATTCACGAAATGACACACGGAATATTGTTCGAAGCAGGTTTCGATGATCACACGGAAGAACAGGCGAACCGCATAGCGAAGGTACTGGCGTCAACATTGCGGGACAATGATTTCGGATTTATGCGGAAGGAGTCGAAGTCATGCGAATAGCAAACGGAATACTAGCGTTACTGTGGATCGGAATATTCATTGCTTTTACGGGTGGCTTCGAGATTAGCCGGTTTGGAGTCGGATGTCTAATACTAGCCGTAATATTATCCGCCGTAAAGGACATGCTGGCGGACAGCGAATCGGCTACCAAATCCTACGAAATATCCGTATACACTGCGAAGGTAGACGGTGAATCGGTATATGTCGCAGAGGTGAGGAATCCAGACGGAGGTACGGAAGTATTCGGAGGAGATACGTTAGAAGAGGCGCGGAGTAACGCGATGAAATATATCGAGAAGGAGTCGAAGTAATATGGCGAAATTTACAACGGGCAAGGAATTAATCGAGGAAACTATACGGGATAACCACGAGGTACTGAGGAGATTGGCGGACGATAAGCCTGTTGTCGGATTTAAACGACTAACAAGTGACGCGATTATCCCGACGAAAGCCCACGCAACAGACTCCGGATTTGATTTGTACGCAGCAGAGGACGTTGTTATACATCCCGGAGAGACTGCGGTTGTATCTACGGGGGTTGCCGTACAGTTGCCGGAGGGTATGGAAGCGCAGGTTAGACCGAGAAGTGGTATCACATCAAGGGGATTTGTTCAAGTTCATCTCGGTACTGTTGATAACGAGTATATTGGAAACATTGGGGTTATTGTAGAGAATAAAGCGGACTTCATTCCAATGTATGAGAAGGCTAATAGCAGGGTACTTCTTGGCCCTAAAGGTAACATCATTACCAACGAAGACGGTACCATATACAAGTCTGATGATCTTGTATTTTCCCACTCCTGCCTTATCCGCAAAAGCGACCGCATCGCCCAACTAGTCGTCCAATACTTACCGCAAGTATCCGCCGTTGAGATTGACGGGGATTTGACGGAGACTAAGCGCGGTACCGGTGGATTCGGGAGCAGTGGCGTAAGGGAGGACGATTAGATGTTCAGTGCTATCGTATCTTTCGTAGCTTATACGATTATCTTATCCGGAACAATATGCGTATTAGCGATTGCGTGCCTAGGGATAACTTGGGGAATCGGTAAGGTGCTTAAGTCGCTTGATATATACGGATTATTTATAAAATTTTTAATCGATCATTACCGGAATAAGGAGGACGAATAATTGACGAATAAAATCAACGTGTTAGACGATACAGGTTACGTAATCCTCCATGACGTAATGGGTACGGACTTATCCGTAGTAAACGCAGCGCGCGTCAGCTACGACAAAAAGTCGGAAGAATTAACGGATGGTGACCGTAGATTAATCGCCTTCTTGGCGAGAGAAGGGCATTCGAGTCCTTTCCGCCATGCATTCCTGCAATTCGAAATATACGCGCCTTTAATGATCGCCAGGCAGTGGCATAAGCACGTCATAGGTAGCGACCATTCGTTCAATGCGCACAACGAGTCAAGTAGACGGTATGTCACGGAGGAACCGACATTTCACGTCCCTTATGCTGACGAATGGCGAAGTAAGCCGGAGAACTCGAAGCAAGGCAGTGGCGTTCCCATTGACGAGTCGGAAGGAACGTATTTAACCGAGGAACTATTCGACTATATACTACGTGGCGAGCAGTTATACGGGGAGGCAATGGCTCGTGGAGTAGCTCCAGAGCAAGCGCGACTATTCTTACCGGCATATGCGATGTATATTCGATGGTATTGGTCGGCATCATTACAGGCGGTATGCCATCTGTTAAATCAGCGACTGGCATCTGATAGTCAATACGAATTTCAGCAGTATGCGAAGGCTGTACTCGAATTAGCGCGCCCACACTTCCCGGAATCAATCGACGCACTTGTCGGAAAGGACGGATAATATCGCACTAATCACAGAACTAGCGGTAGCCTGTACGTTATTTGCGCCCTGCCTCGAAGAACCTCCGGACTACCCGGCGTACATCGACGATAAAACTGGCGCAAAGGCAGAGGCGGACAGGTTGGTGGAGGATAACGAATCTTTAGAGGCGGAAGTCGAAGTTACCGAGGACTTGTACGATGCACTAGCGGACGATATAGAGAAATTACAGCGTGAAAACGACGAACTACGGACGGAATTAGACAAACGTAAGGAGGCGGAATCTGATGGCGGAGAAACTCGATATAGCGATACAAGTAATCGGAAGAATGGTCGCACTGACATCGATGTTAGCCGTAGCAGTGATCGTGATACTGGCGCTGATAGGTCTGGCGTTGTTCCTTTGGGACATACGGAAGCTATGACGATGGAGGCTACGGCTTATACGGCGCATTGTGATACCGGATGTACAGGCGTCACTGCTACGGGAATTGACGTAACTGGCGGGATATATCACGAAGGTAAGCGAGTAATTGCGGTAGATCCTACGCAGATTCCACTCGGTTCTACAGTAAGCGTTAGTACCGGAGGACAGTCGTTTGAGGCGGTGGCGGAAGATACGGGAGGAAATATCGGACATGGGCGTATAGACATTCTAGTGGAATCTACGGATGAAGCGGTAGAGTTCGGCAGGCAAGACGCGGAGGTGACGGTAATTGATTAGACACGATAGAATCGGCGACGATATAGGACTATTTGACCGTGCTATGAAAATACTTGCGGGAGCATCGACAATGGAACCTGATTATTCGAAAGGGAGCGATAATATGGGTACGAGCATTAGCGAATCAAATCGACACTACATCGCAGACGAGGAATTAGGCGGGATCGAGCGGGAATATGCGGTGATTGGCGCGAGAGGCGGGAGAGCCCGCGTTGGTGATTACGTAGTAAGCAGTACTGGACGTATCTGCAAGGTTACTAAAACACACGACGATGGGGACGTAAATGTAGATACATTGGCGGGAGAATATAACGGAGAATATACTCGATCCTTTTACAAAACGCTATCCCCAACGGGAATCATCCGGCACAATGGCGAGCGTTATCGCTTAGTCGAAGATATTGAGGTGGAGATTGGCGGGAATATTCTTATTATCGGTGCGGTAATGACGGGTGGGAAATATTCAGTCGGTGACGTACTTACAGTCGATGAGGTAGGTAATTCGGGGGTCTACGTTAATTCCGCAAAGACAGAAAACGGCCCGAATAATATCGGATATATTAGTTACGACGAGTATATCGTACTCGAGCCGGTAATCGACGAACCAACGGCGGACGCACCGACGGAATCCCAGCCGGACTTAGTAGACCTCGTAATCCGCCTAACGCGCAAGGTTGCGGAACTAGAGAAGCGCGTGAACGACGCTGACTACAAGGCGGGGCAGGCGCTGACTTCTACGTCACAATTTGCGGAAAAGCTAACGGACAGTGAAATATCGGTTAAATTAGATGGACGCACGGTCGCGCGTGTTATTACGGGTAGTGCCGATGAGTAGTCACGGCGAACACGGTCCGCAAGCATCGTTCACATTACCGCCATTCAACTACGAATACAAGGCGGACTACCTCCGGGACTTCATCGCAATTGACCCGGACGACACCGCAGGCATAGACGCGGTATTTGCGGGATTGGTCGAGAGTGGTTCGCAATGTTCCGACGTAATGGCAGCAGACGAGATGGAGTCGTTAAGGCGGTTGGTTGCGGTATATAAGGCGCATATGGGACGTAAATGACGAAAGGGGACGTTAAAATGACGAATATATATGGATTTAGCGTAGGGGATGTCATTAAGATTACGAGATATAACGGGGATGAAGTCGAGGCTACGGCGGAAGTAATAAATACTTGCGATACGGGATTATTACGCGCTAACCAGTTGACTGGAAAACGTCTAATGACGTACCTAAGCGGGTATATCGTATTAGATTTGGAGGACGCATTCGAGCGGATTTCATCGGCTGCCGTTGAAGTAACCGACGTAGTTTCACACCCTCCGCATTACAATTCCGGACGCTTCGAAACTATCGAAATTATCGAGGAGATAACGCAAGGGTACGACGATGGGTTCGTTGCACACTGCGCGGGTACAGCGATCAAATATATCTCGCGCGCACCGCATAAGCACGACACACCGACGGAGGACTTACGCAAGGCAGCGAAATACTTGGAATTTGCGATTGAGCGGCTAGAGGCGGAGGAATCCAAACGCTAACCTTCCGCCTTATCGGCGCCACGCAACCGGAACACGAACACCTTTCCGTCACTGCTCCCGCGGTCATATTCGAAGCTGTACGGAGCCTTATCGGAGTCATATCCGTACATCGCCGCAAACTTGCGCGCACTCATATAGTAGCGCTTGTCCACGTTGTAATTAGACGTAGCGGCATCGGACATATCGGCGACAGCCTCCGGTCGAGCGATCGCCAGGCAGCGGCCCCTCGGATCATATAGGATGGCTAGGCGTTGATATGGACGGATGCCGAGCAGCTTCTGGGCGGACGAGTTGACATAGAAACGGCGTTGCTTGTCGAGATTGATTGCGGGAACGCCGTCGGATGGGACGAACTCGAATCCGTCGAGTATTGACGATGTTGTGGCGTTTGTTGGCGTAATGTCTTCGGTACTATTGTCGTTATTCATAAGGAAACCTCCGTAATATTGCGATTTTAGTCAGTATATCACGAAGTATTGGCGAAAGACAAGCGTTTTATACAAGATTAGGCGAAGTTATCACGAAAGGCGGCGATTATATGGGAGAAAATACAGGCGCAAATACAAGTACAAAACAACCACGCTCACAAGCCCGAAGCATCCTCCGCCAATACTACGAAATATCCTCCCGACGATATGCCGGTGATTACGGAGCATGTGACGTGTTACTAGACTTCGATAGAGCCGTAAGTATCGCCAGGCTGACACGTCGTCAGACGGAGGCTCTAACGCTCATATACGGCGAAGGATTGACGCAGGCAGAGGCGGCTGGGCGACTTGGTGTGCGGCAGAATACGCTTTCCGAGGTATTGGCGAATGGGGAGCGTAGGATTGACGCGGTTTACGATAGATGGCAGTTACTAGACGAGGAGATGGCGAAATGACATTAACGTACAAAGAGCGACTACAAGTGGACTACGAGCGCATACGCACCGCCACCAAAGCCGGAGCGCTTCCGTTACCGCAACGGATGGACGAGATTCGTCAGGCTACGGACAGGTATGCGTTGGCTCACGCGGAGGAATATGACGAGGCGGTGGCGCAAGCGATGGCGGAGGGACGTTCGCCGGGAACCGTGCCGATTCCGTTTAAAGATACGGGGTTGCTTCACAACCTTGCGGACTTATGTATGGACGAATACCTACGGTGGAGCCATCCGGATAAAATGACGATCGTGGAGTATCCGGTTATGAGCGCAAGTCAGCAAGATAGACGGAAAGGTACGGAGGCTCCGTTTGTGTGGTCGGAGAGTTACGACGCTAATGACGTAGATCATGCGCCAAGGACACGGGATTACATGCGAAAGGTGCGCCAGAATCAGCGGAGTTTGCGGTAGTATGAGGATTGGTATAGATGTTGTATAAAAATAACGCATCTATACCTTTGTTACACTGTTTAGTATATCGAACATCTCCCGATCCCTATCAGTTATTACATTCCCCTTTGAGCATAAATCCGTAAATGCCTCCGCAAAATCTTCTTTAAAGTTAACGTGGGCATATTCCGTCTTGCCATCTAGGGGCAAAGGGAACTCCTTGCAACCTAATACTTGGTAATGAATGCAGTGCCCTATTTCGTGGATGCAGTCGTTAACTGTCGCCTTAGCGCTTATATACAAGGTATTTGTTTTATGGTCATACGCACCTGCGACGTTGTGGGTTTCTGTATCGTGTTGCTTCAAAAAGGCATAAGGTAAACCGGTTTTTATATCATAACTTATTAGCTTTAATAACTTCGGGAACATCTCCTTGATGACATCTTCTGCTTGAGTTACCAGGGAGCTTTCCTTAGTCAATGAGAACAAATCCATAAATACATCCTCCTTATATCCGTTTGTCTTATTGTATATAAATATTCGGCGTTTGTCAAACGAAATTATAACGTAAGGATTAATCTACACTAATTTACCGATATTACCGTTATTTAGACGGTTACCCTTTCGGAAAACGTGAACGATTCACATATTCTCGGGATAATACCTGCGATATTCGCGGGCAAACTCAGCGAAGTGATCGACTGAAAGGCTCGCGGATATAATATCGGACGGTCGGCTCCGATAGCCTTGCCGGTAAGGCGTATAATGTTCCGGAAACTGTGTACCATCGCCGACCATGATGCCGTAAAGGTGTAGCAACAACGGGGAGGGCGGAAAGGTTCCCGACACGCCGTGTCAACGTAAGTCTTTTGCGCGGGTGCGTAGTACAGCCGTTGATCGGTTACAAGAGATACAGGATACGCCGACCTGCCTCCGTAAATAGGCGCTTGTCACATCGAGCAATAAAACGCTCCTATACCGTGGCAGGCGTCTTTATTTTTGCGTTAAAACCGCCCGAAAGGCGTGACTCGGACGTTAAATATAAACGGCACGCACACAATACGAGGAGGATGATCGAAGATGAACGAACAGACGAATGAATTTAACGGGGAAAGATCGAGTTTACTGCTTAATTATTTACGGGAGTTGCGGACACTGAAGGAGTGCGGAATTAACTGCGCTAGAGAAATAAACGAGGTTATGTCCGAGATTAATGGCGAGTTAGATGTCGGTAGAGGTGAAGACGATGAGTAATCGAATAGCAGCAAAACCAACGTTAAATGGCGTAAGATTTCCGAATAACTTGGACTTCATCTACGACGATGGTAAGGCGAAAATGACGTTTATTCTGGAAAATGAGGACGTACTCGAGTTTTTCGATATGATACGTGAACCCGTTAAACTGGGCGTTGCATTTTCGGCTGACGACCGACCTAGAACGATATGTCCTCGCATGTTCCTCGAGATAACCGGAATAGACAGTAATATTGACGACTGGACGGCGATTGAGTTATCAGGTGAGAGTCGTGAGGGAACGGATTTGGCTGCGTTACGCAAGCTATAAACTACTTATAATTTAACGGAGGTCGATTATGTGAACGAGTTTTTCTGCTACTCTACGACATTAATGCATTTCTTAAAGGCGAACGGGCTCCGCTACAAATACGCCACTACGCACAGCCGCACAGGCAACCGTATGTGGGTGTTTGAGCGTGATGACGGATTACGTAGCCTATTGGACGAATATGACGCTAGGAAGGCGCAGGCACGCGCTGAGGGACGATTGGACGTCGGTAAAGGTCGCATACAGGCGAATAGTTAACGGGAAGTAACTTAGTGAACGGAGGAATAGTATATGATCGAAAAGGGCGGTAAATTAACGAATCATACTCCGATTGATAACGGAATAAAGCGAGTATTTTTCGATAAGGACAACGATCTAGGGTACGGAGACTTTGCGGTGTTTATCTACATCGTAATGTACATCCAGTATTCGGACGATGCCGGAAAAGGTGCGGATAACGGCAAGAAGGGTTACGCATATACGACAAAGACTCGCATGATGGCGGAGCTATCCATCGGCAAGGACGGACTTAATTCGTGCATAGATCGGCTCGTAAAGTACGGATTTATTGAGACGCGTGATGTCCCGAACAGGTACGGAGGCAAGCCGTTGCAGGAATATAAGCTATCGGACAAATGGCGTAGTGGCGCGGGCTAGCGAGGTCGAATGCGGATTCAGCCCTTTGCAATGGCGGATTCAGCCCTTCGCAAATGCGGATTCAGTCCGTATTAAGTATATAGATAGTTAAGTATATCGATAAGTAAGTATATAGAAGTAATAGCGAAAGAGAGAACAAGGTCAAGTAATACCGAGATTAACCAAAGTACGGTTAACTCGGGAGAGTGATTTCAAAAGATAGATCGCTTACGCTAAAAGATTATCGCCAATAGATAAGAGATATAGTGCGATAGGTCAAGTGCGTCAGATCTTAAAGAAAAGAGAAAGGTCAAGACCGTCTACTTGTGGCGCCCAACGTTCGCAGGTCAGGCGGTTATTGGCGTTATAACAAGCGGAGGTGTTCCGATGTTAAGACGATTACCAGGACGCACATATAGGCGTATAAAGTACGCAATATTATCCGTATACGTACGAGGAGTACTCGCATATTATGGATATAGGAAATAATACGGAACAGCAACGGAGGGGAGGGGCGATAACATGGCGAAGTTAAACGAGAAGCAGATCGCTGCTGTGACGATACTGGCGTTACCTAAACGTGGAGGACTAACGTACCAACAAGTCGCTGATAAGGTCGGAGTAAGCCGTCAGGCACTCGTAGATTGGCGTAAGAGGGACGACTTTAATAAGGCGCTAAAGGACGAGATTGTACGTAATACTCTCGACACTATGCCGGAGATTATGGAGTCGATTCCGAATCATATTATAAACGATGGAAATGCGGCCTTATTTCGTACATTGCTACAGGCACACGGAATGTTGACGGAGAAGCACGAGATAGAAACGGCATCCAAGGCGGAAGATACTGACGCAATGAAGGCGGAGATCGAGAAGTTCCGCAGTAGGTTAGAAAATGGTAGTAATGTAAAGCCGGACTAGTTGGCGGACATTATATAGAAGGAACCGGATTAAGTACGGTTTACAGTCGGCTACAGGTGACGTACTACAGGCGTTGTTTATAGCGCCGTACAGCGACGTAGTGCCGGATAGGGTAACGTACATATAGCGTACTGTATAGAGAGGCGTATACAGCGTTGTAGTGGCGTATATGTGACGTACCTGATAGCGTGGTATCTAGCGCTGTACCGAATATAGTGACGTACACACTGGCGCTGTAGTGACGTATATGGTATCGTAGGGTAATACAGGTAGCGTAGTATAGGGACGGAATGCAGGCGAGGTACTGCCGTGTGGTGGCGTATAGGGATGCCGGTAGGGTAGCGTATGTAGTGACGGATAGGCTCCGTACACCAGGCACGAGGCTCTGGCGCGTGAGGGTCGGAATGCTTTGACGTACTACCGGTTCCTGTGCGCCGTACTGTCGGGCTGGTGGCGACAGACTGCAGCGATGTAGCACCGTAATTATGTAACGCAAGGCGTCAGTTATGCACGATTTTATGCAGCGGAAGTGTTCGGTTACTTAACGTAACTGTAGTGTATGGCGTACAGTATAGCGTATGTATGTCGATGCATAACAGCGGAAGTAGTTGGCGACAACAGTGGAGGCTGACCAACCGTTGATGCGTAAGGGTTACGACCATTGACGGAATATTCGGCAGTTAACATATTAAAGATTATCGGAAGCTATAATGTATAACGATGAATACGATATACATGCGGAATAGGGAAACCGGCGAAACAGGAAATCCGAGAATTCCGGAAAGCGGGCGGAGAAACAAAGAGGGGCGGGGCGGTTTATTCCGTGGCGCCGTCGCCAGGCACACCTTAACCGCGGATATCAAATTTTCACTTCGTCTTTTTACGTACACCTTCGCCACCCGACGCACCCTATTCGGACGCACCCCGCAAACAACGTAATACATAAACGCACACAGACGCCATTGAGCGTCTTTTTGTCGATGTCGTAGGCGAATACACCAAAGAACGCACAGTCACGCTGTAACACGCCTTAAAACGATGATTAGACGTATGTCAACGTAATAGTAACGCAATACAATCGAAGGTACACGAGAAGGGAGACGATAACTATCGCATTTGTTAACGGTAAATGGATTTCCGGCGCCGAACGGCGGGAACTAATCGATGTATATGTACAGTATATCGATATGCTCGACGAAAAGTATCCGGACATGAACGATCTATTAAGTGACCCGGACGTTGCATCTGATTACATCGAGAAGGCGGAAGAACTCGAACGTCTACGGCGGATTGAACGTTGTGAGATGGATACTTTACAGTTTGCGATCGAATATTTTAGCGAAGCAGGTAACCCGGGAAACGACGGTAACTGGGACGGATTTGATGTCGCAGATAAATCGGAGTCTCCGGAATTCCATAAGGAAATTAACGAGATTATGTCGGAAGTATCCTCGGAGAAAGTAAACGCGCAGGTAGCGGTAGCTGCTCCCAGGTCCCATGCGAAGAGTTCGTATCTATCGAAGGCATTCCCGATTCATCAGATCGTATATCGCCTCCGTAAGTACGTAATGATTATCTCAGAGACTCCGACAGTTTCGAAGGGTAACATGGAATGGGTACGTAATCAGATGAAGTATAACGATAAGCTACGGAATGACTTCGGCGCCCTGTTATCGCCAAAGGATCAGGCGAACGCACAGGATAACTCGGAGTCATTTATCGCGTGGTATCAAGACGGAGATAGAAAGCGCCAAGTTGCATTAGTCGAGGCGGCATCTACTGGACAGGCATTGCGTGGACGTAACTGGAACGGATCGCGACCGGATTTAATCGTATGTGACGATTTGGAGGACGCTAGACCAGGCGGTAACGCTTCTACGCCAGAACAGCGCGCTAACTTACGTAATTGGTTCAGTCAGACGGTTGTTCCGTTAGGCGACCCTAAAGGCGAACGTACTGCGATTGTCTATATGGGAACGACGGTACACTTTGACGCGTTACTTATACAGGTATTGTATCACCGGTCGGACTTTGAGACGCGGATTTATCGCGCCATTATTGACGAACCAACTAACGCTGACTTGTGGGAACAATGTCGGCTTATTTACGTTGATCGTGATAATCCGGACAGGAAAGCGGATGCTGACGCATTCTATAAGGATCATGAGGCGGAATTACTGGCGGGATCGCGCGTCTTATGGAACGACGTACAGCCGTTGTATAAGCTGATGAAATGGAAATGGGATAACGGAAGTAAGGCGTTTAACACGGAGTACATGAACAATCCGGTCGATGAAGAGTCGATGATATTTAATCCGGAAACATTTACGTATTGGGACGACCTTCATCCGGACAAGACATTCAATCACGCGGAACACACGATATCGATGGGCGTTGACTTTGCGATGGGTAAGAAAGAACGCGGAGACTACTCGGCTATATCCGTTGTCGCTCGTAATAAGGAAAGCGGAATAGTTTACGTTGTGGATTCGTACGGCGAGAGAGTTAAGCCTGACGCATTTATCGAGAAGATAGTCGAGATGACGCTTCATTGGGAGCCGGATGTAGTAGCGGTTGAGGCGCAGGCGGCACAGGAATTCTTTGCGGATATGTTAAAGGTCGAACTAGCAAACGCCGGTTATCCGTCATACACACGACTAAAGAAGATATTCCAGCGGACAAGGAAAGAGTTGCGAATCGAGGCGATGCTTCCTTCGGTCGAAAACAAGACGATCCAATTCAGCAGAAAGCATTCGCTACTACTCGAACAATTCGAGAGGTACGGACAGGGCGGTCACGACGATTTGCCGGACTCGTTAACAATGTCGGTAGATGCTTCGGCGGAAAGTGACGCGGTAGTTCGGACAGTTAAGCGTATGAATCGATGGTAGTGCGACATGAATCGATGGTAATACGAAAGATACCAGGAAAGGAGGCGGACAGATGGCGAAAAGATACCGAGGAATTATAGGCGATTATAATTTATTGTCGCCCGACGATATGAACGATATTTTATTTTCACCGTTTCAACAGGCGTTGGGAGTCGAAACATTCGAACGTATTCAGAAGCAGCTATCCAATTACGATTATTATTCCGGAAAACAGCACATCGATCCTCGCACGGGACAACTCGTCAAGGCGAAGGAACTCGAGCGCCCACCGGGATTCGACTATAAGCCTACGCGTTACGCCACGAACTATTTTAAGGCGATCGTTGACCGTAAGGCACGGTGGCAGATGGGCGGGACACACGGAATCAGCGTTCCACGTAAGCAGATTGACGATATCGCCGATGTGATAGCGGAAGGATATACGCCAAGCGATGCACAACGCAAGGAGAACCGCCGAGCGGAGGATTACGAACAACTTCTGTACAAGCTATGGGACGAAAATAAGATGCGCGCAAGATTGACGCAAGCTGCGCGGGATCGTCTTATTGCGGATAGGGTCGTATGTAAGATCGTATTCAATCAGCAGACGGGTAAGTTGCGGTGGATATTCCGACCGGATAGCGAATTTATTCCGGTTTATTCCGATGATGACTTCGAGGATTTAATCGGAGCGCATTTCGTTAAGGCGCGCAAGTGGGAAGTTAAAGGTAACGAGGTAGACGCGATACAGCTACAGTCATTTCGTTTAATTGACGGTCAGGCATGGCTCGAGGAAACGATACTACGCGAATCCGATTTGAAGCTTCTTAAAACAGTCGTCAAGCTATCGCCGATGGGACTAGATTTCCTTCCTGTTCAAACGTTCCCTGTGGACGAACTATTGGCGGAATCACTAGGGGAATCCGAGATCAGCGACCTACGCGAGCAGAATGATCGACTTAACCAGCTTAATGAGGACGCAATTGATTCGCTTAAATTCGAAATGTTCCCAATGACTGCGGTATTAAACGCGACAGTCGGAACAGCGGAACAAATGGAAGTATCTCCGGGCGCAGTCGTAGAGGCACGCGGTCATACCGACGGACAGACTCCGGATATTAAGAAAGTCGAAAGTGGATTCCGTTGGCGCGAAGCATTTAAGGATCAGTATGCGCGAGTTAAGGCGGCAATGCACGAGATTAGCGGATTACCGCAAATAGTTCCGCAAGAACTTAACTTCGGAGGACTTAACGGTGAGGCGTTACAGATACTGTTTCACGATATTATCACGGACACCGAAGAGCATTGGTTGTCGTGGGGATATAATTTATCGGAGTTACACGAGAAGTCAATCCGATACTTACAGGCGCGTACAGATTCGGACAAGTTTGCGTATGATAAGCCAGTCATCCGAGAAATTGGCGACGAATATACGAATGAGATGCGTTTCGTATTACCGTTACCGGATAACCGTAAGGAACTAGTCGAACTACTCGACCTAGAATCTGCGGCAGGTTTCGAATCAACGAAAGGCGCAATCGAGCGTCTAGGCGTAGAGAACGTACAAGCGAAGGTACAGGAAATCGAAAGCGAACGCAGTCGACAACGATCAGACAGCGATCCATACAGAGAAGAAGCGATCGGAGGTGATGACGATGGCAGAACCGATGTACAGTAACAAAACCGGAGGAATCCCCGGAGAGAAGGGAGATCCTGGCGAACCAGGTCCGGTTGGTCCGAAAGGTGATCCGGGAAATGACGGACAAGATGGCGCAAGAGGTCCGGATGGTCCTAAAGGAGATACCGGACCGCCCGGTAAAGACGCGGAACCACAATTCACGCAGGAACAGGTTGACGCATTATTAGCGTTAATCAACGAACCAGAAGCGTAATACCTCGACCGAAAAGTCGCTAAACTATCCGGAACAAAACTTCGCCGTCGGGCGTTAAGCGAGAGGAGACGATATTTATGCCAGAGGAAACAAACGAACAACAAACGCAATTACCAGTTACGGATCCAGTTAACGGCGAACAAGCGTCTGCGGAGACGGAAACTACCGAACAACCAGCCGAGACTACTCCGGAACAAAAGATACCGTATGACCGTTTTAAGGCGAAAGTCGACGAAGCAAATGCGCTAAAAGAACGGTTAGACAATATCGAGAAGCAACAGGCGGAGGACGAGCGGAAACGTTTGGAGGAAGCGCAGGACTACAAGAAACTGGCGGAGCAATATAAGGCCGATTTAGAAGCGCAGAAAGCAGACGTGCTTAACGCGAAGAAAGATACGTTATTGACACAGGCGGGATATACAGCGGAACAGATCGGATTACTCCGTAATACGGTTGTCGGAGAAACTGACGAAGATATTGCGAAGTCTATCGAAGATTTGAAGGCGGTTATTGCTCCAAAGCCGACATACGTCGATCCTAGTGCCGGAAATGGTGCGAGGGATAAAGCGGAGTCAGCCGACCCGTCAAGTTACGGGAGAGAGTTGTACGAAAGAGTATTTAATAAGAAAAAATAAAACTAGGAGGAATTTTAATGCCATTTTACACACCGAAATTCGAGGTAACTGATTTCAGCGGAGGAAAAGGGATTTTAGCGTCAGACCATTTACAATATTTAGAAGCGGGAGCTACTTTGGATGCTACTGCGTTCCCTACGGGAGATATCGGGGCAGGGAAGTTAATTGCACGTAATACGAGTACAGGCAAGTTTGAACCTGTGGCTGACATTACTGGTGACGAAGAAGAAGGAACCACGGGCTTAGAAGGATTCGACGAGTTCAGCGTACTAGAATACGGTTTTACAAATGACGGTAAAAACGATTTAATCGCAGGTTCCGTTATTGTTAGAGGTAGTGTTTATGAAGCTAAATTAGCCGACGAAGTATCAAATGAGTTCAAAGCACTTACACCGATGATTCGTTATGTATCACACAAATAATAAAAACACAAACTATTAGGAGGAATTTAATATGGCTAACGGTATTACGCAATTAGAAGAGTTTCAACAACCTGTATTGAAAGGATTGGTAGACGCAACGGTAGAGAACGTCATCCCTTCATTTGCAGATGAGTATTTACAAGATGAACAAATTTTCTCCCCTAACTTTACTTATGACATCTTTAAGGCGAATCCGTCGATCGCAGGATTTGTAGGGTATGGGTCAGAACCACCGGTAATGGATCGCGATGAAGTTGCAAAAGGTGTTGGAGAGGTAGCGAAAATGGGTCACAAATACATTATGACTTACGAGGAATTGATGGCTCTTCACCAGGCTAAAACAAACGATGAAACTAGAGCAATAGTGGATCGATTAGTAATGAAGAACTCTAAGCTAGTGGAGAACGTTAAAAAGTTAGCGAGTGTATCTAAGTTACAAGCAATCGCGCAAGGTACGTTTAGTTATGACCGCAACAAGGTCAAAATCAACGTGGACTACAAGGTTCCAGAAGACCATAAAATTGCGCTAACATCTGGTAATGATTGGGCGGAAGCGGATCATGATGTCATTGGTGACTTGCTAGAGTGGAATGAAAAGTATATCGAATCTAATGGTAAGCAAGCGGATTTAATTCTAATGACGCGTGAAACGCAAGCGTTATTATTAAAAAATGCCGTAATCGTAGCTGAGTCAGGCCGCCCAGAAAACGCTACCAGGGTAAATGCGGATGAGTTATCCTCAGTGCTAGGGGCGTACGGACTGCCAGCAATCAAAGTAATCACTGAGAGATTTAACGTGTTCGTTGACGACCACACAGGAGAAACTGTTCGACAAGAGTTGTTCCCAGTAAACCGTGTCGTATTCGTCTCTAAGGAAGTTGGTAAATTCTACTATGGCCCTACTTTGGAAAATAATATGAAGCCAGGTATTGTTCTACTTGCGGAAGACCTTCGCCAACCGATTCGATCTGTTGTAGAGGCACACGCAGCAGGATTCCCGGTAATTACTACGCCTAGCCTACTACTACATGCTGACGTATTTACACCGTAAGGAGACGATTAAATGGCGAAAATTAAAGTCGAAGTAACCGGAGCGATCGTCGATGGACACGCTCCCGGATCGACTATAAGCGTAGAAGGGAAAAGCGCGGAATATTTGGAGGGTATTGGGTACGTACGAATATTACCTAAACCCAAGCCGGCTAATAAGGAGTCAGCGCCTAAAGCGCCAGCTAAGAAGAAACCCGCGAAGGCTAAGGAGCCTACGACTAAATCATAAGGAGGGATGCCAACGATGGCGGACGAAGGTGTACGAGTAACTAAGGCGGATTTAGAAAAGCGCCTATATAGACGTTTTAAAGGTGTCCCCGGATTTACGGAGGATGACGCTACTGATCTAATTGACGAATCACTAATCGCCCACGGAGTGTCGCCGTCATCATCGGATGACATCCCGGATAGAAAGGTAACCCTCGTTATGCTGTACGCACAATCCGAAGGGGCTTGGACGATCGCTATATCAGTCGCACATTATTTTAAATATACGGACGGAGAAGAATCGGTCGACAAGTCAATGTTAGCGGACAGCTACCGCAAACTAGCGAGAGAATTACGTAGGGACTACGAGCGCGAAGAGAAGAAGGATATCGTCTCGTACTTCAAGGTCATGCGTAGATTGGATCGAGATTAATGCGTAGTCAGACGGAACTTGACCGTATGCTTGCGAAGATGACGAAGGATTATGCCACATTAAATAAAAAACAACAGGCGGATGCAATCCGGAACATTGGACGAGTAAAGGGCGAGATGTCGTACTTACTAGCGGATTATGCGGACAATGACGGGATTATCGATCGTAGGCGAATTAGCAGGGTTATGCGGGATATGGACGGAATCGAGCGGATTATACGCGAAGACAGTTCGGAATCTTTCGATAAGATTATCGAGGATACAGCGGAATGGACGACAGCCAAGATCGTAACAGCGCTTGGTGTTGCGTGGACGGCCGGCTTCATTATGCGGACGAATGAACGAATCGCCACTAGCGTAAAGAATCGTAGAGGTTCCGACTTACTACAGCTATCCGATCGCGTGTGGGACTTATCCGGCGGAATGAGGGACGAGTTAACGCAAGTTGTTCGATCCTCCATTATTCGCGGGGAAAGTGTTTCGCAGATGATTCCGAAGATACGAAAAGTCCACGATAACGAGACGTGGAAGATTCGTAGACTAGCGGTTACCGAAGGAAACACGGCTTACCGTAAAGGGACGGCCTATAACGCGTCGCAGAGCGGTAGTGTCAAGTGGGTACAGTTTCACGATGGTACGTGCGGTCATCGAGACCACTTTCGGCATAAATGTTACGAGTTGGTTAACGAGGATTGGTACGGACAGGGAGCGGGGATATTTAAGCCGTCAGATGACGAAATATTGTCGCCACATCCGAATTGTACAAGCTACATCTCATACGTTCTTGACGAGCGTTATCTGTAAAGGAGGCGGAGGTTAATGCTTACAAACGAAGATATCGAATTTATGAAACAAACACGTAAGGAAGTCGTCAAAAATCGTCGGCACGATATTACGATTTATTGGGAAATAGACGGAGAAAAAGACCCGTGGACTGGCGAACCTCTTGAACCTACTACGGATGACAAAGTAGTCAAGAGCGTTGTTACCGAGATAACAGCGATCAATAAGGGAGCTAACCGACTTATCATTAACGGAATAGAAGTCGAAGAAGGCGATATTCAGTTTAGTATCAGCATCGAGGATATCGTAAGTATCCCGTATTTTATGCGGGTGGACTTCGCTGATGACGAATACGACATTTTTGGTGACGTAAAGAACATAACGTACGACGAACGAGAATATACGGTCTTAGCGCAATCCAAGAAAGGTATCGGCGAACGAAACCGCGTCGAGTTTTTAGGGAGGCGGACGATATAGCTTATTTAAACGTAAAAGTCACGGGGATAGACGCAGCGCTTAAGAAGTTGAGCGACCGGACGCTCCGAAAAGACGTAGACGAAATAACGGGAACATACGCTAAGAAGATGGCGAACGAAAGCGCTCAAAAGGCGCCTGTGGATACGGGAGCGTTACGTAACTCGATTACGGCAAGCGTCAAAAAGCACGGAGACGCCGAGTGGTCGTATGGATCGAATCTTCCGTATGCTCGACGACAAGAGTACGAACACTCCACGAAAAAGGCGTTCTTCCGGGAATCCGTGTGGAATAATCGTGATCCGTATAAGAACGCGCTAGTAGCCCGTATTAAGAAGACGGGGCGGTGATTAGATGCAGCACGAAATAACGTCGTCTATTATGGCGCACTTGCAGTCTGCGGGGCATTCTGTCGTGTGGATATATCAAGGCGTAAAACTTCCGGGAACATTGCCGGTGGTAACCATCGAGCAGATGCAGAATAATAACGCGTTTATATCGAAAGGACGCGAGGCTGTCGAGACGACATACCGGCATCAAGTCGGACTAAGGGCGCGGACAGAAAGCGAAAAGACACGAATACAGAGCGAATTAAATCGGATATTTTTATTCGATAAATTCGATCTACTAGATACAACGGAGACACCTGCGCCAGTCGTAGGGTCTTTTTACGTTAGACCGGTAAGTATTGTCCCGATTATGGACGACACGGTTAACGACGAATCCGGAAAGCACCGGGTTTACTTCGACATTGAAGTCGAACAAATAACAAGGAGGTTTTATTAATGGCAGTAGAGTACAGAGGAGACGAAATTATTTTCGCGGTGTCAATTCCGAAGGGTGGAAGCGATAACGTATTACGCTTTTTTAACCAGACAGGTGGATCAAGTACGAAATCAGCGGACGAGATCGAGTTAGACACGAAGGATAAAACGGGATCGGATTATGGTAAGGTAACGCAGTCAGTCAGCTTGGAGGGTATTATTACCGAAGGTGACGAGACTGTCGATTATATTGACGAGGCAATGGACGATAAGAAGTTCGTTAAAATTTACGAAATTAATACGCGTACATTGGAAGCTAAGTCCGGTCTATATATGATTACTAACTTCGAGCGTACATTCAGTAATGGCGAGTATGCGACGTACACATTAGACGGATCATTAAACGGTAAGCGTTCCGAAGAAACATTGACGGAAGTACCAGAAGGAGCTCCGGAAAGTGACATCGAAGACCCGTCGGATGGCGGAGATGAATCCGAAGGGCAAAGCATTGGCGAGGCATCTATCGGAGACACCTTTAAAGTAGACTAATAGGAGGGTTATATTTGGCGACAAAAGAAGAACTAAAACAAACGTTTGTAACGGGAGCAGTCCCGACGGAGAGCGACTTTCATGATCTTATTGACGTTGCAGGTTCGCAAGGTCCTAAAGGGGAACCCGGTTCTGACGGAGATCAGGGTCCGACGGGTGAAACCGGCGCAAGCGGTTCGAACGGCGTTAGCGTAGTTGGCGCTACTTCTGACGGAGATAATATCGTTTTTGAAATGTCCGATGACGCTACTATCGAAGTTCCTTGGCCAACGCAAGAATAACGTAATAATAATAAATAACGGAAATCAAGGCGTCCTACATGGGCGCTTTTCTAATTATCTTATAAAAAGGCGGAGATTATATTATGGCTACATTCGAAATTGACGGTAAAGAGTACGATTTAAAGTTGACGTTTCCGAGCGTTAAATATCTTAATGGACAGCTTCAAGGCGGTCAAATGGAGGTAATTGGAAAAGCGCTCATGGCGGACTTGGAGTTCTTCCCCCACGTAGTACACGCGGGATTGTTCCATACTGACGAAAAATTCACGTATAAGAAAGTGGAGAAAGCGATCGAAAAGGCGTTCGACGACGAGAAACTTGATGCGTCGGATATGATGCGTATTTCGAACGAGGTAGTTACGGACAGTTTTTTCTACAGGAAGCTGACGGAGAAACTTCTAGCGGAGAGTCCGGAAGCAGCGGAAGCGTTGAAGAAACTAGCGAATTAAGTTTCGTAGATCAGGCTGTTTTCGACGGTTGGCGTTACTTACGTATACAGCCCGGCGACATTATGCGGATGACACCGAAAGAGTTCGGTCTAATAATGAAGGCGGAGACGGAAAGTACGTACGACCGTTACCAATTCGCCGCCGATACCGCCATGATGCAAGAGAAGGCGAGTCGTGCGAAGCGACCTAAGATTACGGACCTATTTAAGCGTCCAGTTGACGAAGAATTGGCGAGAAAGAAAACGGAAAGTATGGTCGAGCAAACGGAACATACGCAAGAGTGGTTATCTCAGTTCGAAATTACGTAGAAAGGAGGTAAGCCATATATGAACGATATATTAATCAAGATAGGCGGGGATATATCCGGTCTATCGCAATCCCTTTCGCAAGCGGGAAGTCAGCTAAAAGGATTTACGCAGGACGCGCAGAAGGGGTTTAACGCTATCGGGAAAGTCGGGAAAGTAGTTACTGCCGCAGGTGTCGGACTGTCAGTCGGACTTGGTGCGGCAGTAAAGACAGCGGCTAACTTCGATAGAGAGATGTCGCGAGTTGGGGCGCTAAGTGGTGCGACGGATAAGGAATTTAAGCAACTGACGGATACTGCGAAGCATCTCGGCGAGACGACAGTTTATTCGGCTAAAATAAATTGGCCAGTTGCGGGGTAACTCGCAGCCAAAAACAGTGGGTGAATTCGGGGAAGCCTCAGCGCTTAGTGGCGGTGGTAATCCCGAGCCAAGACGGACGAGAAATCGACGTAAGGTGTAGAGACTAACGCACACGACCTTAGCGCCTTGTGGCGTAGGTTATGAAGCGACACGAGCGCCCACAACCCTTCCCTAATAGGAGGGTTATGATATAGTCCCATCCTCCGTGGAAATGCGGAGTAGTAGGATAAAGAACCTACTTATAAGATCATGACAGAGGCAGCAGACGGTAGAATCCTGCCGTCTTTAAATCGGGCAATATCGGTGGAGGCTGGAGTATCTTAATAGATATTACGTTAATACCGAGATAACTGCGACACCACGCAGTATCGTAGAGCATAGGCGGTGAGCGTTAAGGAAGCAATAACCCGCCCAAGAGTGTCCGACGTAATGAAGCCTTCTGCGGGTGGAGCGAAAATGTATGCCGAACCGTGTACGAATAGACGTACAATCATGCGGAGAAATCCCCGGAGGTAGCGGATAAAAAGCCGTTACGATAACAATTTGATGGCATTCTTAGCAATGGCAGGATATAAATCCAATGAAATTATAAAAGCGATGCCGGGCCTTCTCGATATGGCAGCGGCAGGTCAACTGGACCTCGGAACCACCGCCGACATCGCGTCAAACATTCTTCAAGGTTTCGGACTGCAAGCGGAAGACACCGGACGAGTCGCCGACGTACTGACGAAGGCGTTCACGAGTTCGAATACCACGCTAGATATGATCGGAGATACGATGAAATACGTTGCTCCACAAGCGGCGGCTGCGGGGTATTCTCTCGAAGAAATGGCGGCGGCGTCCGGACTATTGGGTAAGCAATCGCATTGCCCGGCTGTTGAGAAATTGGCAGCATAAACTATTGTGTGAAAACGGTGGAGGCTAAATTAATGGGGAAAAAGGATTGCGTATACTGTGGGGACAGATACGAAAGCAAAGTAAAGACACAAATGTATTGTTCTAGGGATTGTCGAATGGAAACTATGAAGGTAAGCAAGGACTGCGAGTATTGCGGTAATACATTCAGAACACGCCATAAATCTATCTACTGTTCCCGGTCTTGTTCCGTGAGAGGCAGCAGAGGTGCTAAATTAATAGACTTAGAGTGCCGAAATTGCGGAGATGTTTTTAGACGCAAGGAACATGAAATAAAGGGGTCTAAAGTAGGTAACTTCTGTAATAGATCCTGTTGGAATGAGTTCAATAGTAAGTCTAAGGGAAAGGATCACCACAGATATTCTAGTAAAGATGTGACTTGCTTTTATTGTGGAACCACCTTTATAAGAGAAACTAATCAGGTGAAAAGAAACGAAAACCAATTCTGCTCATCTGAATGTTACATGAGCCATATCCACAACCCGACACTAACAGATGAAGAAAGACGCGAAAATAGAGATTACCCTGAGTATCGGGCGTGGAGAAGTAGTGTGTATGAACGAGACGGATACACTTGTCGTAAATGTAACAAGGTCGGGTCGCGGATTGAGGCACATCATATATTTAATTTTCATTCACATCCTGAGTTAAGGACGGAACTTGGTAATGGAATAACATTTTGCGTTGACTGCCACAAGGAGTTTCATAAAACGTATGGTAATAGATTTAACAATAAGGATCAGATTAAAGAGTTTATTTAGAATCCCACCCATTAGTAAGTTAATACCGTGCCAAGCCGGAAGGAAACGACCGGAAGGTGTAGAGACTATGCGGAGTAAGCTAAGGCTAATCTAAGCAGAAACGCGCACGAGCGCACAACACCTTAACGAGGGATGTCGAAGGTGAAGATATAGTCCCATCCTCACTGAAAG
The DNA here is from genome assembly GCF_016908515.1 of Virgibacillus halotolerans. Classification (GTDB taxonomy): domain Bacteria; phylum Bacillota; class Bacilli; order Bacillales; family Amphibacillaceae; genus Virgibacillus_M; species Virgibacillus_M halotolerans. The sequence goes on along the minus strand of NZ_JAFBEA010000005.1, from coordinate 237,422 downwards.
GTGAGTAACCGTTTAAACGGCGGTTTATAAGGAGAAAGAATGCGGGCATTCAAGCGTCCATGGCGGGAACCTCGTTACGGTCGATGATCGAACGATTCGCCGGACCTGTTCCGAAAGCAGCGGATTTAATGAAGCAACTCGGAATCGAGGTAACGGATGCCGACGGTAATATGAAGTCCCTTGCGGATATAGTCGAGGAGGTTACGAAAGGTACGGAAGGTATGGGTAACGCGCAGAAGATAGCGGCAATCAAGACGCTAGTGGGCTCGAGGGCAGCGGCGTCATTTATTGCGCTAATGGAAGCCGGACCGGATACCATGCGCGAGTTTACGAAGGAACTAGAAAATAGCGGAGGTACTGCCGCGGAGATAGCTGCGAAGCAACTCGATAACTTATACGGAGCCTTAATCCTACTTAAGTCAGCGATAGAAGGCGCAGCTATCTCGATCGGACGTGCGTTAATGCCGGCAATATTGGCGATAACTAAGGTTCTGACGAAAGTAGTCGGATGGTTTAACTCGTTATCAGACGCTACTAAGTCGTATATGGCGATTACTACAGCGGTAATAGCGGTACTATTGCTATTCCTTGGACCTCTACTCATGCTAGTCGCTATTATACCGGCAGTAGTCGCAGGGTTCTCGGCAATAGCGGCAGCCCTCGGAGTAACAGCCGGAGCATTGGCGGCGACACTCGGAATAATATCGGCAGTAGCGTTAGCGGTGCTTGCGTTAGTCACGGCGGTCGTATTCGCATATAACGAATTTGACTGGTTCAACAAGGCGGTCAAGGCGGTATTTTCCGGAATAGCAACGGGAGTAACTGTAGCGGCAGTAGCCGTCAAGGACTTCGCAGTATTTATCGGAAAAGCATTAGCGGCGGCATTTGTGGCGTTATGGAACGCAATAGGTCCGGCAACAAAAGCAATCGGCGAGTTTATCAAGTATCTCGTCGTCAGCTATGTTAACGGGTATATAGCGGTAATGAAAGTACTATGGACGGTGTTTTCGACTGTCGCGGTGTTTATCGGAAAAGCAGCGGTAGCAGTCGGTAAATTCGTCGGGGCAATAGCGGTGGGCTACGTTAAAGCGTATGTTTCTGTAATAAAATCGCTAGCCACGTTTTTCACCGAATTAGCGTCGTCTATATGGGACGCTTATGTAAGTATGGCGGAATTCGTCGGTTCTCTAGCGACGTCAGCAATCGAATCGGCTGCGGAATGGCTTGGTAAGATGGCGATTAAAGCGACGGAATTAGCTTCGGCGTTAAAGACGAAAGCCATCGAGTTATTCACGACAACTATGGAAAAACTAGCGGGAATTGGCGATACTGTCGTAGGATTCTTCGACGGATTAGCCGACAAAGGATTTACGTTGGGCGAGGCGTTTAAGTGGTTGGCGGGGCCAGTTGCGTCGGTTGCGATGATAATTGCCGGACTTAGCGGTTGGGTCGGCGTACTAATTAGCGTACTTATATTCCTAACGACCAAGACGAATATTATTACGGATATGATTAAGGTATTCAAAGGCGAGTTAGAGTTCAGCGAAGCTATATCGAATATGGGCGACATGGCGTCCGCCTTTATAACAAATCTAGCGGACATGCTTACGTCTGCAATAACTACGGGAGCGGAAATAATCGTAAGCCTTATCGAGGGCATGGCGGACGCACTTCCGGGGTTAGTCGAGACAGGTACGCAAGCTATGACGGACTTTATAGAATCGTTAACGGAAAAGCTTCCCGGGATTATTGAAACGGGAACAGAAGCGGTCGAGTCGTTCGTCGAAGGTATATCTACGGCGCTACCTAAAGTAATAGAATCGGCGGTCGGAATTATCGAAAAATACGTCGAAACTATTACGAGTAATCTTCCGAAAGTTATCGAGTTAGGCATGTCGATTGTGACGACGTTGATTGAGGCGGTCACTAGCGCATTACCGATGGTCATTGATACAGCGATATTACTACTAACAACGTGGATAGATACGCTATCAACGCTGCTTCCTATGATCATAGAAGTCGGGATATCGATAGTCACTACGCTGGTAGGCGCGCTCGTTGATGCGTTACCTATGATTATCGAGATTGCGGTATTATTGCTAACTACAATAGTCGAGACAATTATTAAATTAATTCCGTTAATTATAGATACGGCGTTAACGATTGTTACCACATTATTCGATACGCTAGTCGCAGCTCTTCCTATGCTTATAGAGGCTGGGATTATGATTATCACTACGTTAATTGACGCAATGATCGAATTACTGCCGATGATTATAGATTTGGCGATAACGCTGATCTCAACGATCATAGAGACGATAGTCGACTTGCTACCGACGATAATTGACGCAGGAATAACGATAGTGACTTCATTAGTTGACGGAATTGTCGAGGCACTTCCTGCGATTATAGACGCGATCATTTTACTTGTAACATCTATCATTGAGATAATTGTCGATAATCTTCCGGTCCTTATTGACGCGGGAATCCAGATTCTCATGGCGTTAATCGAAGGAATAGTTTCTGTACTACCGGTGTTAATCGACGCTGCTATTCAAATTGTTGTCGCTTTGTTAGGCGTTCTAGTAGACGCACTTCCGGCGCTGATTGACGCAGGAATCCAGATACTATTGGCGTTGATTGACGGTTTAATCCAGGTAATCCCGACACTTCTTGATGCGGTATTACAAATTATAGTGGCGCTGGTCGGGGCGATTATAGATGCACTCCCGAAGATAATAGCGGCTGGGGGTAAAATCTTAATGGCGTTGATAGAAGGAATTATTGAGATATCCCCGCAATTATGGAAAGCCGGAATAAACTTAATCATCGAGTTAGCTGATGCAATTGTTGGCATGGGCGGAGAATTATTCGATGCCGGTGTAGACATTCTCGGAAAGCTTGTTTCCGGAATATTAGAAGTATCCGGAGACGTAATTAGCGCTGGATGGGATTCGGTTAAGTCATTCCTCTCAGGAATAACAGATAAACTAGGCGACGTTACGAAATCTGGCGGAGAGATAATTGTTAAGATGGTCGCGGGTATTACGGAGAAACGCAATAACATGATCTCATCAGCGCGGGAGTCCGTAGCTAATTTTATAAACGGTATCATCGAGAAATTCGGGGAACTTCTTCTTGTCGGCGGAAAAATTGTCGGTAAGTTAGTCGAAGGAATTAAAGAAAAAATCAGCGACATGGTTACCGCAGGTGGAGACCTTATTAACGGACTTAAAGAAGGAATAAATAGTAAGGCGAAGGACGTAGCATCGGCGGCTAAATCAGCAGCATCCAGCGCAGTAACAGGCGTTACGAAATTCCTGAAAATATTCTCGCCATCACGCGTATTTATGAAGTTGGGTGAGTATACTGGCGAAGGATTGGCGTTAGGTATCGCAGGCATGTCGAAGAGAGTCGCGGATTCATCACGCAAACTCGCGGAAGCAGCGATGATTGATCCTCCGCAAATAGATGTCGGATATGTTACGCCACAAGGTGCGATGTCAGCGGGCGGATTTAACGCGTCTGTGCGTCACGAACTAGATCGCGGAGACAATAACGACTCTGCGGTACTGTCGGAAATTCGCGACGAACTGCGCAAGCAGAAGCAGATGATCGTCGAGATGGACGGACAGCGCGTCGGTGAGGCGGTAACTCCGCACGTTAACGGAAAGAACGCGATAGACTCGACGGTACGACGGTACTTCTAACGAAGCGCCGTCCGAGAGGAGGAATAACGTCTAATGGACGTACAAATAACGAAAATGAACGGAGACTCCTTCCGACTGTCCGAATATGACGTAACGGTGCGCGACTTTATTGTCGGCAGTATTCCGGTAACGGGCTTATATGGGACGGTGGAAGGACGAGCAGGAACGGTAGATTATGGCGCTGATTTCGGTCAGCGTCCGATCACCGTTCCTTTTTATATGGAAGCGAACGACATGGCGGATTATCCGCTGTTAAGGGACGAGTTGTTTGCGTTAGTTATATCGCAAGAGCCGTTTTATATACGCGAGATTAGGCGCGCGGAATATCAGACGGGCGATAACCGACTGATTAGCGGCAAGAGGTATAAGGTGCGGATAGCTGGCGAATTTAATATCGAGCAACAATTCCGATATGGATTCGGAGAGTTGGCGTTTGAGACGGTGGATTTACCTTATGCGGAGAGCGTCGGGACTACGCAGGATATTCAACGCGATGGCATATCGTCAGAATCGGAGTTATGGGGATTCGGGATAGGTTTACAGTCCGATGACAAAACGCTGGATTACACGTTTAGTGGGACAGATTTTCCCGTATTCAATGCCGGTAATGTCGGAATACACCCGTTCATGCAGGAAATGAAGATTACAATTAAAAATACCGAGGAGTCTACCGGTTATATCGAATTGAAGAACAAGACAAACGGAACAAGTATTCGTATAAACGAAGGGATTAAAGATGATCAAATAATTTCAATAAATGGCGCGAATGTAACAATTAATAACTTAGTTATCGATCCCCGCAAAACCAATCGAGGAGTATTACAAATAAGCCCCGGATGGAACGAATTTACAATTTTAGGGGCGGCTGGTATTAATATAGATTTTGATTTTAGGTTTTATTACTTCTGAGAAAGGGGAGATTATTTGGAACGATTTATCGTTGACTCATTGTGGGACAGAGTAACAAGAAATGACATAAATAACAACTTTGAGTATCTATTCCGAGGAGTAGATGATATAGCCGGTCTAATTACAGAAAGAGTTTATAGTGAGATAGTAGACGGGGCAAAGCTAGAATGGAAAGAGCCTGTCAACTCGTTGGACGAATTACCTGACGAATCCCTTGAGGGGGAAGTTCGAATGGTACGTGATACAGGAAAAGTATATAGGTTCAATGGAAAGGGCTGGCTAGAGATACAGGAAATCAATACAGGCCCAGTTAATGAAATTGATGATCGTTTGAATGAGAAAATAGACACTAATTTTAAGGACGTTACAAGTAAGTTGGAAGATTTAACAACCAACGTAAAATCGCATGGCGCAGTAGGTGATGGAGAGGTTAATGACACTGATGCTGTATTGAGTGCGGATTCAATAGGAAGAGTTTTGTATTTCCCTCCTGGGGTCTACATTTTAGACGTTTCTCCAAGTCAGAAGTCATACGGGGATGGGGCTACGTTAATAGTGGAAGGGTATAGAATGACTTTAGATGATAAAGCCCTAGAAGTTAATAGTATGTGGCAGGATTATATAAGGTTAAATAATACGGACTTAGGGATAAACGCAGGGAAGAGATTAGACGATAGGAATTACGGTAATGTTGCTGTCGGAAATAACGCGCTAAAAGACGCCCAAGATCGCACAGTAAAGAATATCGCTATCGGACACAACGCAATGCAGAGAGCGTATTGGAGTTACCAAAATGTAGTGCTAGGTACTGATGCTGGAAGGGACTCCGCAATGCTCGAGCGAAATACTATTATAGGAAGCAACGCAGGGCTGACGATGGGTGATGACAATGTCACGGATACTCATTCCTACTTTAGCGAATGGCGCCCGACTGACGATTTAGATGATGTATGGCCAGAGTGGAGGTCGTACGCAGGTACAATTGAGGACCCTAATTTTAAGGCGGTTAATCGCGCAGACGCCAAGGGTAACACGGCATTAGGAAGAAACGCGATGGGGTGGACGATTACCCCAACATACTGTACGGCTGTCGGTTATAATGCGTTAGAGAAGGCTTTCAATGGAATTAACACCGTTGCAATAGGCGAAGGGGCCTTATATAATGGTGTTAAGTCAGAAGATTCTGTTGTGATTGGCAATAGGGCGAATGAGAATAACGCTGACAATCAAGGCGACACTTCTGTAGGTTATAACGCTATGCAAAAAGTCGTCCACAGTTCTTTTAATGTTGTGATGGGATACCAGGCCTTAAGCGGTTTCGATATGACTGATACAAGCAAGAAGTTATCGGATAACGTAGCGATTGGTAGATTTTCTATGGGTAACACAAGTGGAGCGGTAACTTCCAATGTGGCCGTAGGAGCGAGCGCTATGCGTTATGGACAAGGTAATTTTAATGTCGCTATCGGACAGCAGTCCCTCCAAGATAATTCAGGTGGATCTAATAACGTTGCAGTTGGTTATAACTCCGCAAAGTCGCTTAAGAGCGCGACTAGTATAACGGCGCTAGGCTACAACGCTCTAAATAATTCTTCTATGGATGGTCTTTCAAATATCACCGGAGTTGGCCAGAATTCATCTGTAACAGCGAGTAACCAAATTCAACTAGGTAACAGTTCCGCGACACCTACGGCATTTAATCCTCTGCAAGTTAGAAGTGATAGGAGGGATAAACTTGACATAGAGGACACCCAACTAGGTTTGAATTTCATTAATAAATTAAGACCCGTACAATATCGAACTAACTTTCGAGAGGCTTATATTGACTACGATAAGGACGGCAACCCCGTAAATCTAAAAAATGACGGAAGCCGCGCTGGAACACGTAAACATCAAGGGTTAATAGCGCAAGAGGTTAAACAAGTAATAGATGATATAGGTATCGACTTCGCGGGGTATCAAGACCATAAAATAGGTGGCGGTCAGGACGTCCACTCTTTAGGGTATGAGGAATTAATCGCACCTTTAATAAAATCAATACAAGAGTTATCTGAACAGGTCAATTTTTTAGAATACAAGATATTAAATCAGTAGATTAGTAGTATTATTTGGAGAAGAGGTGAGAAATTATCGAGAATAACTTTATAACCCCAGTATTCCAGGTAGGAGGTCAGTCGGAACCACCGATACAAGTGGACAATGTCTCGTACGTCCGTAACTTAAACGGTGAAGAGTTTCCGGTGCAAGCGACCATCACGCACGATCTCGAACTTAATGGAAACCAGTCAATATCTTTCAGCGTACTCCCGACGAAAGTCAACGCAACTTTCATAAATGACATCGCGGAGATGTGGGAGGTAATTGACGGTAATGACGTCGTACACAAAATAATCTACGCGAAGAAGAAAGGCGAGGGGTCGCTATTAAACGTCGACATCAAAGCGGTACCGTTATTCTTCGATACGATGGATAATGAACGTATCTACGAAGAATACAACGAACACATGACGGCGATTTCGGCGTTCACTAAGATATTCGAAGGCATGCCGTTCGGTTTCGTCCTATCCGACGTATTTGATGCGGTCGAGTGGGAAGGATTTGGCGCCGGGGAGTCGCGGTTAGAAACGTTTAAGCGGGCTTTAGATAGGTATAAGGCGGAGTTCCGCATCGTCGGAAACACCGTTTACATCGAGCGCCAGATTGGACGGGATACATCTTTCGTGTACCGATATAAGCTTAACGCGTCAAACATCGTCAAGGAGATCGACGCTAATGAGTATTGGACGTACGCCAAGGGATACGGTAATTACGGAAATGAGGGCGAAGGTGACGGGGAGTCTAGCGACTGGCAGGACGCCAAACTAATACGGGAATATACGTCTCCTCTAGCGAAGATACTAGGAATACGCCACGCGCCTCCGATCAAAGACGGACGTATCTCGACCGCCTCCCGTATGGACAGCGGACTAAAGGCGTTAGTTGACGAATCACTAAAGATAAGCATTACAACGGACATACACGATTTACGACGTCAGGGCTACGCATTAGCGCAGCCGGAACTCGGGGATCGTGTTTTTGTTATCGATGAAAGGATCGGACTAGACGAAGAAGTCCGCGTTATTGACGTTTCAGTGACGAAGGATTGGCGAGGTAATGTCGTCGATATGAAACTGACAATCGGTTCGGAATCGTTGACTAAACGCCATCAGTCGAATATGAGTACGGCGGTTGACCGGATTAACGAATTAGTCGAGGGGCGCCGCAAGTTACCATTTAGCGTACTTGACGATGCCGTAAGGAACGCGACTAGAGCATTACAGAACGCGCAGACGGAATTGTCATTCGGTATAAACGGCATACTTGCGGTCGATAAACGTAACCCGAATTTACTGACGTTGCTTAATTCGGCAGGAATTGGGATTAGTAACGACGGAGGAAATACGTTTAGGACTGCGATGACGGGGGATGGCATAGTTGCCGATGTTATTACGGCTGGAATATTGAACGCAGATCAAGTAGCGATACAAGGCGGGTCAGGCAGAAATTTCATCTATATGAGTGGTGACCACTTTGAGGCGCACGGTACGTATACTAGGACATGGTGGGGTCAGACGAAAGAGCACGAAGTTGGAATACAGATGCGTAACGGTTACTTATTAGCGGAAAACTATAACGAAGATAAGAGACTTTACTACTCGGATCACGGGATATCAACGTTTATTCGGGGATATGATGACGAAAGTAGTAATCAGGAGTACAGTGGTTCTGGTGTTATCGAATTCTTTTCGCACATGTACGACAGTACCGTGAGAGGTATGTCGCTGTTTTCTAACCGGGGTACTATAGGAATACGGACAAACTATCGTGATATTATATTAGATGCTGACAAAGACGTCGACATAAGGACCGGTAGAGGCGTTATCAACTTACGCCCGACTGAGACAGGGAGAGTAGGTAATAACGTATTTCAATTTTACGTAAAGGATCACACTAGTCCCAGCGATACTGACGGTGTAATCCGTTATGGATCGCCTAGTTCCGGGTTTGGTAGTGGCGTGAGATTTAAGAAATCAGCGTCCGGGAGGTCAACCGTATATGCAACGGACGGAGACGGGACACCTAACGCTGGTGACTTCTCCGCAGGGTATATGAACGCTACCTATGACATATCTGCGCGTAATCTTATAGGAGATTTACAAACCAGGTCTACTAACTTATATCTTATGACTTCCGGCGGTGAAGGCGAGGTCCGAGTAACCAATTTGAACGGTAATAATAATGGGAGTCCGTCGTTCAGAGATTTTCGAGCAAGGCATATTCGCGGAAACTCTATAAGAGTCAATGATAGCGGGGCGAACTTCTATATTGGAACCTCAACTGGTGAGGTACGCATTACCACTAACGAAATGGGCGGCGGAGATGCAGTAAGTTATCGCCCTATTAAAGCGTATAGATTCTTATTACCTAACGGAAATGAAGCGATTGCGTCCGGAACATTTTCACTGCTTTCTCTACGCCCTACTGAGAACGAAGGAACTGAGTTAGTAAGAGAAATAGACTTATTAAGAACAACGAACGAGGGTAGGCCCGCATACAGGATTAATGGGCTTGACGTTGCTGTGGACGACGTGGTAGCAAGTCTTGTGAAAAGTAACCAGGAGCTGACGAACAGAATTGAATTATTGGAGGATAAATAATGAATAATAACGAACAACCGACGTACGAACAATTAACCACGCAACTACGCCGCCAGAACACGCTAATCCAAGCGTTACAAAACGAAGTGGGCGCACTTACAGGCGAAAAACTCGCGGTATCTATCGCGTATCAAGAATCGCAGAAGGAACTCGAGAAGGTACAGGCGGACAAGGTTGCGGAACTTGACGCGCAAGCAGACGAAGAGTCCGCGAAGTAAATAGCGGAGGAGTTTACGGCTCCTCCTAGCCGAACCGCACGGGGTCGTCCTTTGCGGTCGGTTGCTACACTATACGGAAGACGGCGGAGATAGTAGGGGGTCGAACGATGCCAAACGGAAACACCGGAGGGGTGAGCGAAATGGACGAGTGGCAAAACCGCGTACAGCAGGACATCACGGAATTAAAGCAGGATATGTCGCAGGTAAAGGCGAATCAGACTACGTTTAAAGCGGACATTACGAAGCTAGAATTCAGCGATCAGATGCAGGCGCAGGAAATAAGCGCGCTCAAGGAGTCACTAGGCGAGATTAAGGAAGATACGAATTGGATTCGGCGGAAGATAACCGGAGCAATTATAACGGCGGTGATTACCGCTGTTGTCGCAGGAATAATCGGAATAGCAATCACGTCTATCTTCGGAGGTTAGGCGAATTTTTCATAGGGGGGAGGACGATAACATGGCGAACAAATTACGGAGTATGAGTAAAGGCGCAATCATCCGTACGGCAGTCCTAGTATTGGCGTTAGTTAACACGTCATTACAACTAGCGGGATTTGACGTACTGCCGTTCGCAGAGGCTGACGTAGAGATGTCGGTAACAGTCGTACTTAACGCAGGGGCAGCGCTGGTGGCGTGGTGGAAGAATAACAGCGTCACGAAGGAAGCGCAGAAGGCAGACGCACATATGCGTAATATGAAAGAGCGGAAGAAAACGGATAAATAGCGGTATGGAGGCGATAAGATGGCGGATATAAACGCAAGACTAAAGCGGGCGTTGGACGGACCGGCTCCGCAGCATAAGGTAGCAGGTCGGAGTGAGTTCGAGGTTACGGAAGGGTCGAACGGGGCGCTTCACGTTAATGTCGTAAATCAACCGGAACAAGGCGACGTGACTGTCGGTAATTTTCCGGAGGTGCAGAACGTAAAGGATGCGGATGTTAGTGCGGAATTGGCGGAGATTAAGCGGACGCAGGCGGACATATTGGAACGGTTGGATGGTACGTTTGATACTCAAGTAATTGGGAGTAATGTTGAGGATGGTATTCTTGTTAATCCAAACAAGAACTTTATTGAAGTTGAAGTTGCGGGAAACGATGTTGAACCTGGAAAAGATCAAGTCTTTGATGTTTATTCCAAACCCGGAGAAATTTGGACTTTAAAAAGGTTTGGTTACTTTGCTTACAGAAACACAGATTCAACAGGTAAACATCTTATTTGGATATATCACGGAGAAAGTCAATCAGATAGTAACTTTATAATGAGCATCGAGGGGGAAAGTAAGCAGTTTATGAGGGGAACCATACCTGGTAGAAGGCAACAGGCATATACAGGAGATGTAACCCCGTCTGACATCTATGAGATGGTAGAGACTATCAGAGACACATCGGTTTTAAGCAACAGCTTGCCGATTAAAATTAGATATCGAAATCAAGGCGACCAAACTGTCAGAACCCCTATATTCAAGTTATTTTTTATGGTGGAGAAGGTGGGTAATAATGTTGGGTGATATCGAAGTTGGAGACAAATGGGTTGATGATAACGGAAATGAATATGTGGTAAAAGATATTCAAGGGACAGTCGTAATATCTGAATCAATAGAGCCAATCATTGACGATGAAGAAGAATAACCCATACTCAACTAACTGGTTATCTAAAGTTGAATAAGAGATAAACGCAAGGCGCCCTAACCGGCGTCTTTTTTATTTGCGAAATTTTAACGAAGGGGAGACGATATTATGAGTTGGACGGCAAATAAGGTATTTAACAACGGTAAAGATTTCGTCGATTGGCTCGATAAGAATTACGGATCATACGTATCGAGCAGCATCAGTCGAGTACACGTTCACCACACGTATAAGCCTGACCATAGTAATAATCAGCCGACAGTAGACTTACACCGTAACATGCGGAATTACCACGTTAACACCAACGGATGGCAGGATGTTGCGCAGCATATAACGATTGGCAAGGACGGTAAAATCGTACTTGGACGTAATATTACGATGATGCCTGCGTCAGCTACCGGTTATAACGGAACAAGCGCAAGCCATCCGTTTATGTTCGAGACGATCGGTAACTTCGACAAAGGCAACGATATATTAGGCGGAAGTCAATTAGACTCCGTTTTAGCGGTATGTCATTACATCCACGTAACCAAAGGAAAGCCGTGCGTATTCCACCGTGAATGTTTAATTAACGGAAAAGCGCCTAAGACGTGCCCCGGAAGCGGCCTAGATAAGTCGAAGTTTATGACGCAGGTTAAGGCGTACAAGGGTAAAGCTCCATCTAGCGGAACAGTTTCCGCACCTAATACGGAGACAAAGCCGGCGACTGTATCGAAGCCTAAACGGACGTGGACGAAGGTAACCGGAAACTGGACGGGACAGACGCTAGGTATCGGAGAATACGGCGCCCCCGTAAAGCAGCTACAGACGATGTTGGCGAACAACAAACCTCCGTACTACCCGAACAAGGGCGCTAAGAATAACGGCGTAGACTCGTATTATGGTGATGATACGGAAGATGCGGTACGTCGGTTTCAGTCAATGAACGGCTTGACTGCGGACGGAATGGCGGGCAAAGCGACCTACGCCAAGCTAAATGGTAAGTCGACATCTGCGCCGGCTAAATCGACGCCTAAGAAGGCAAGCATTAAAGTCGACGGTTATTGGGGCGCGGCTACGACGAAAGCATTACAGCGCTATTTCGGCACTCCGGTCGACGGTAAGATATCGAAACCTTCCCCGATGGTTAAGGCATTGCAGGCGCTAGTTGGCGTCACGGCTGACGGCTATCTCGGTCCGGATACGTACAAAGCGATGCAACGACGATTTAAAACGCCAGTTGACGGAAAAGTATCGAATCCTTCCGTAATGGTGAAGGAATTACAGCGCAGGTTGAACGCAGGTAAATTATAATAGTACGGAATACTCCTCGCCTTCGGGCGGGGATTTTTTATTTATTTTATGTATACCGTGCGACGCAAACGGACATACTATAAGTATAGTAATAAAACATAATAAGAAGTACAGAGTTACATCCTCCACACCACTCCTCAAAAAATCCGCCCCATAGAAAATAAAAGAGTAATAAAGAACATTCCCAGCTTATATACATATAGTGTAAGAGCCAGACGGAATACCAACGTGGAATAGACGAAACATTGTCGTTCCAGCTTCAATCGCAAGTTTGGCATATTCCAACTAACTATACCCGCATGGTCGTCGACCTGGAATAGTCGTCGGAATACACGTTGGAACATCCATAAGTATAGGAGGTGGTACGTTTGTTTTCGATAATTGCATACTCGTCAGCTATATTAATAGCCTCGTCCGTTTTCCTTCCTGACCGCAAGATGACGTACAAAAAGCGCCTGTCCGTTATATTCCGACGTAACAACTTCCTTCGGGAATATCGCGACATCTACGGAAACCTAAAACCGCAGCAGCCGAAATATCACGGGTACATCGACGGAGATAATTACGTAGAACACGTCTACTCATTGCCGTTAGGTAAGACGCTATCAGAGTCGATCACCAACGCCATTACAAGCGCTTTTAGCGTGCCTGTGGCGGTCAAACTAGACGGGGGTATGTTACGTATTAAACTGTATAATGAGACGCTCACAGACCGTGTATTGTACGATGAAGTGCCGATACGTGCCGGTTATCTAGCGCCAGTAGGACGTACACTTGACGGTTGGTTATTTCACGACTTCGATAAGACTCCGCATATGACGGTGGCCGGATCGACGCGTCAAGGTAAGACGATATTCCTAAAGAATATTATGACGTACCTTTGCGAACATCAGGCGGACGATGTTTCGTTTTATATGATCGACTTAAAGGGCGGATTAGAATTCGGTAAATACGAATCGCTGCGCCAAGTTAAGGCGGTCGCGTCTGACGCCGAAGATGCAGCGGAAATATTTACGAGGTTAAAGGACGAAATGAAACGTACGATGGCGGAGTTTAAGCGTAACGGCTACACGAATATCGTTGACACTCCGATTAGGCATCGGACGTTTATCGTTATTGATGAAGCCGCGCAACTTACGCCTGAGCCATTTATGTCGAAGGAAGAAAAGAATCTTATGCGTTTCTGTCAATCGGCTATGGCGGAGATCACTCGCGTAGCAGGAGCGTTAGGGTGGCGATTAATTCACGCGACACAATATCCGACTGGCGATTCGTTGCCCCGCGCAGTTAAGCAGAATGCCGACGCGAAAGTAGCTTTCCGGTTGCCGTCAGAACTCGCCAGTCGCGTAGCTATTGACGAAAATGGAGCGGAGTATTTACCGCATCCAGGTCGAGGTATATACCGCACGATTGATCGCCAGGAAGTACAAGTACCGTACATTTCCGACGGAGAAATGGCGGAGAGGTTAAGTAAATATCGAGTAGATACGGAAAGGGTGTTCGGAAATGACGGTGTACTTTCAGCAGAAGTTCCACGTAAGGACGATGATGATATTATCACGCTTGAATCGGATGACTTACGCAACTAGGTCGCAGTTACAGGAAGCATGCGGACTTGGTGCGGTGAGGAACGCGAATCGTATATTGGCGCGGCTAGAGGACGATGGATTACTAAAGTCCGTGAGATGGCATCAGAAGATATACGGATTAACGAAGGAAGGGAGGTACCTATTAGACGACGATTACAGCCCAACCTCCGCCCGTGATTACATCGAGCATACATTGCTGACGAATGAAGCGTATCTGTCGCTAGAGATGCCGGAGGTCTGGCGTACAGAACAGAAGATGTCGTACCGAAGTAAGAAAGGAAAAGTCGTATTTACTCCGGATGCTAATTGCGTATATGAAGGAAGGAAGACGTTTATTGAAGTTGATCGTTACCAGCGGATGTCCGTTAACCGGGAAAAGGTCGCCACATATTCCGAGTTACAATCGCTATATCGGAAGAACGGAAAGCTGCCCCCAGTCGTTAAATTCTACGGAATAAATCCGACTCGTGTCGATCGAATTAGGCGGATGATGTCGGACGCAAATGTCGAAGGTACTGCGGAATTGATCTCTTAATACGATTTATTGTTGACACCGAACAGTCACCGTGATATTATACATTTACGCGCTTTTCCCGGATAAACGTCGGATCACACGAAGTTAGATCGGATAAAGCGAACTGCCTAACGGATTTAAGCCGTGTCACTATGCCAGTGTGGCGGAATTGGCAGACGCGCGGGACTCAAAATCCCGTTCCTTCACGGGAGTGCCGGTTCGATCCCGGCCACTGGTACTTATTGTAATACAGAGTACGCTATCTATTCACTTAGATAGCGTATTTTTTTTGCGTGAAAATTTGAGTTTTACATGAATGAAGTACTATGTCACAGTCTTTTAAAAAAATACTGATACGGATATTACTGTAGCTTCCTAAGATATCTATTTGTAAAATGCAACATAGCAGGCGCAAACTGAAATTTTTAGTACTGAGACAATAGAAATATCATTAAGTATAATAACGGGGGGGGGACCTTGGTTCCCTGCTTTTTTATGCAGATAGGAAAGTTTATACTTTCCTATCTGCATAAGTGCAACGAAGGCACTGTCATTAAAAGTTTGACGAACGCCAAGTTTTCTAATATAGAAAATCATAACAATAAGTTTAGAATAAAATGGATAAGAAAAGAACGTTTGATTAGGAATGTTGCAAACATGTTAGATGAATAAACAAAGTCTGTTAGTATTAAAGATACAGTGAATACGCTTTATTATAGGAAAGATGAAAGAGGGTTGATGAAACTGAGGAAGGTTTTACGGTGGTCTGTTTACACATTAGGTCTTATTCTTTTCAGCTTTGGCATTAGTCTCACCATAAGGGTACAGCATCTTGGCATACACCCATGGGATGTTTTAAATGTAGCGTTTCATAACATGATTGGTCTATCCATTGGATCATGGGCAATTATTATTTCAATCCTATTAATTGTTGTGTCATGGATACTTGATAAAAGGTATATAAAACTAGGTACATTTCTAAATGCCATATTTATTGGGGTATTTGTTGATTTGTTCCTATGGCTGGATGTTTTACCAATGGCAAATTACACATGGACAGATGTGATTGTGATAATTTCAGGTATTGTATTCATGGGATTTGGTGGGGGCATGTATAATGCGGCTGGTGTTGGTTCAGGGCCTCGCGATGGCTTTATGCTATCGATTGCACAAAAGTTGAATGCGCCAATTCGCAGGGTTAGAATAATTACAGAGACTTCAGTCTTAGTCATTGGCTTTTTTCTTGGTGGT
Source organism: Virgibacillus halotolerans (assembly GCF_016908515.1). Lineage (GTDB taxonomy): Bacteria > Bacillota > Bacilli > Bacillales > Amphibacillaceae > Virgibacillus_M > Virgibacillus_M halotolerans. The sequence goes on along the minus strand of NZ_JAFBEA010000005.1, from coordinate 221,614 downwards.
CCTGTGTTTTTATTTACCATTATATTTACATTTATTCAAAGCCCCATATTTCAGTTTTCATATATAAAGTTAACAGAATTGATTGCCTATACAGAATCTAGATATTTAAGTGGTGACGATATGCGTGGATCGTTATAAACAGGAAACTTTGTTTTTCATAGAAATTGCATATTTAGTAATGAATTCGTATTGAAAATACTATTTTCCCCTGAAGAAAATAGTATTTTCAATAGCTCCTTTATATTTGAAATGAATTTATGGCTTCTGCAGATAATTTTATTCCGTGGTAGAATGATAAAAATGAAAAAGGAGGAAAAACGAATGGTATCACAATCAGATTTCATGCATGATCTACGTAAAGAATTATTTGCTGTGCTTGATGAGCTATTTTTCTTTTTGGTTAATGACTATAATGAGGAAATCCTGGAATTAATTGAAGTATTAATTGCTGAGATGAACATTTCAAAGGAAGAGGAAGAAGCTATTTTCCCACAACTGGTTTGGTGGGGGACATTTTGTTCACCTATAGGGATTGAACAGAAAACGATTTATCAAATTTATTTACAGAAAAATAAACACAAATTGAAAAAGAAGCGTAGACAAGTGCAAGAAGTGTTAGTAAGCTGGCTTCAGCTTAATGCTGGGTTCTACTATGTGATAGAACCTGAAGACGAAGAAGCCTGTGTTTACTATCTGTGTGATGTATTTGAGGGGAAAATAAGGAGGTTATCTATACAGCGTGAGCTATTGCAATTACCAAAGTCTGGTGAGGTGTTAACGGGTCTCTTACTGCCTATGGGGGATGACAGTTATGCAACGCTAAGTGGCTTCTATCATATACCCCAGCAATTAACACAGAAGATAGTTCAAGAGATTATTCCATACTTTGAACGACATGCTGTATCTCCGAATTATAAGTTTAACCCACATTTATATCCTTCTTTGATTAAATATACACTCCAAATGATAACTGAAAGTGCTAGGTGATCCCAACTATGAAAGTTAATCATCCGGTTCAAAGTGAATTATCCAAGGTTGAAGCGATTATCAAAGCGTTATCTGTTAAAAAGATAAGAATTGTATTTATTCATGCAATATACACGATAAGCGAACAAAGACCAGAAGAACAAAAGAATAGAAGTTATGAACCACCCCATTTTTTGCATCACTAAAAAATGTCTTCGATAGTAGTTGATATTGAACGCTCGATATCATAGTCATCAATAATATTTTGCAACCATAACCAAGAAAAAGCTAGAACAATAATTGTAAGTAGTACAATAATCCCAACAGCCAGTTTGCCTTTCATAGTGGTAACCTCCCTCATCATTAGTACAAGCGTACCAAAATGTATTTTATCTGTAAATATATTATACAATTTTTTATTGGTAAATAGATAGAAAGGAGTGAAAAGCTAAGAAAATAGCACAGACCAGACAAGATCTGTACTATTTCAGTGCATTGGCAACATCATAATCCGTAATATCGATATCAGGTTCTTCTCCAAGAGCGATCTTGGTCAATTGACTACCAATATAAGGTCCCATTGTTAATCCAGAGGCACCAAGACCATTGGCGATCAATAGGCCATCAAAACCTGGAAGTGGACCAAGTACAGGAAGGAAATTGGGAGTAAAGGGGCGGAAACCTACCCTTGTTTCTAGAACAGTACTTGAAGCGAGTCCAGGAGCTACTTGGAGCGCTTTTGTTAAAATTTCATTTATACCACCTGCAGTCACCCGGTGATCAAAGCCAGCTTCATTTTCATGTGTTGCGCCAATGACGATTCGTTGGTCTTGAAAGCTAAGCATATATTGATCATTCGGTGGCATGATCACTGGCCATTTTGCTGTATTATAATCAGTTACCTGCAAATGCATGATTTGCGCACGTTGTGGGACTACATTAAATGAAACACCCAATGGCTGCAGCAGTTCATCCATCCATGCTCCAGAAGTGGCAATAACAGTATCTGCTTCAATTAGACTGTCATGAACAACCGCACCGGTTATCTGGTTGCCATGATAGATTAACTTTGCATCACCATGAATGATTGTAGCTCCACGTTTTTTTGCACCTTGCACTAATGCATGTCGCAGTGCACGTCCATCGACTCTGGCAGCGCCACTAACATGGACAGAACCGTAACCATCCGCTAAGGGTGGAAACATTTCCTTTGTTTGTGTTGTGTTGAGTAGCGTAACTTCACCAATTTCAGGGGCCTGGTCACGTCGCTTGATTGCACGTTCCTTCATGGCGATCAGCTTTTTTTCATCCGTATGGATACTGATTGCGCCTACACGGTTATAACCTGTCTCGGTCTCTCCATCATTTGCGAGCGCCTCGATCAAATCTGGATAAATGGCGGCGCCACCTTTTGCTAAACGATACCATGCCTTATTTCGACGCTGGGACAGCCAAGGACAAACGATTCCGGCCGCTGCATCCGTTGCTTGACCTTGATCATTTCGATCGATGAGCACGACGCTAGCACCTTTTCCTGCTAGTTGATAAGCGGTGGCAGCGCCTAGAACGCCACCACCAATGACAATAATGTTTTTCATCGGCTTACTTTTCCGAAACGATTCGATGCATTGCTTTCATTTGTCCCAGATGCTCCGCTTCATGTTGCAGGATCATTGCAAAAATATCGTCATATGTTTTGAAGTTTCCAAATGGTAATGTATATGGAAGCGTTTCTGCAAAAAATGCATCTGACAGTCCATTAACCCGTTCGTGTTGTTCCTCTAAATATTTTACGAGATCCGTAAGACTTGGTGCTTCTACTTCCCAATCGGCAGGCTTTGTCCCCGTTGCAAAAAGGGAATGGTAAGCTTCCGGGATATTCTCAGATTGCTTTGGAAAACCAAATAATAGTGATTCTGTTGTGACAAGAACATGTCCCGTGTGCCAGCGCAGTGTGTTATTGAAATGATCGGGCTGAATATCAACGATTTTTTCATCCAGTTTATTTACAAAACCAAGTAACCCATTACGTGCTAAATCAAATTGTTTTGACATTTTATAACCTCCATTAAATATAAAGTACATACCAATCATAGGAATAAATCGGTCAATTGTAAAATGACATGTTCTTAAGGGGGATGAAAAATACGAATGTGGATGGATCATTGCGTAGTATTTTTATTTTTTTATATAATATGGTAATCTAATAAAAGGACTAGCTATACTTGCATGAGAGGGAGAATAACATGGGTAAAACATTAATTTTTGGACATAAGAGTCCTGATACAGATACGATTTGTTCTGCATTAGCTTATGCGGACTTAAAGAACAAACTAGGCGTTAATGCGGAAGCAGCAAGATTGGGAATGGTTAATAAAGAAACACAGTTTGCACTTGACTATTTTGGTGTCGATGCACCAGAAATGATTGCAGAGGTTGGCAGTGACATAACGGATGTTATTTTAGTTGATCATAATGAATTTCAACAAAGCGTTGATAATATAAAAGATGTTCGCATTTCAGAAGTTATTGACCATCATCGTGTTTCCAATTTCGAAACAAAGGAACCATTATATTTCCGTGCTGAACCGGTAGGCTGTACTGCAACGATATTGAACAAAATGTATAAAGAAAATGGTATAGAAGTTTCCAAAACGATCGCAGGATTATTAGTATCGGCAATTGTTTCTGATTCATTGTTGTTAAAATCACCAACATGTACGAAGGAAGATGTAGATGCTGCATATGAATTAGCTGAGATTGCTGGTGTTAATTTGGAAACATATGGAATGGAAATGCTGCAGGCTGGTGCAGATTTAAGCGATAAGTCTGTTGCTGAATTACTTTCTATGGATGCTAAAGTATTTGCTATGGGTGAAGCAAATGTACAAATTGCTCAAGTAAATACAGTGGATACAAATAAGATCTATGAAAAACAAGCTGAAATAGAAGCAGAAATGAACAAGGTAATTGAAGAAAAAGGCTTGGAGCTATTCTTGTTGGCTGCTACAGATATTCTAAACAATGATTCAGAGATTTTGGCACAGGGTAATGCAAAGGAAAATGTTGAAAAGGCCTTTGATATTAAACTGGTTAATAACAAAGCATTGCTTAAAGGTGTTGTATCAAGAAAAAAACAAATCGTTCCTGATTTGACCAATGCGTTTAATCATTAAAAAGTAGTAAAGTTCCCCGAATAATGGACAGTGAAAAAACCCGTTATTCGGGTTTTTTTATTCGCATGTCTTTACATATATTAAAAGTTCGGTTACGATTTCTATTAAGCTATTTCCTAATGCGAGCTAAACGCATATTTTAAAAGCTTAAAAATTTGAAAATTGTGTGTTTTTTGTGTAGAAGCGCTAAATAAGTGGCAGGGGGATAGGAAGTGAATCTTACATATTTTCTGTTTTTTATATGTATCGTAATATGTACATTAATTATTACGCATTGGGCAGCACAACATACGAAAACTACCTATCAATATTATACTGCCGCTGGTAGTTTGACAGGTATACAAAATGGCATGGCAATCGCGGGAGATTTCATCAGTGCCGCATCCTTTTTGGGCATTGTCGGGACGATTGCGCTTAATGGATATGATGGATTTTTTTATTCGATCGGTTTTCTAGTATCTTATTTGATTGTATTATTTTTTATTGCTGAGCCTGTGCATCATTTAGGCAAATATTCACTTGGTGATGTGATTTGTGCACGATTTCCGAGCGATAAGATACGGATGATGATGGCTGTTGGTGCATTTGTTATCTCTATCCTTTATATGATTCCACAGCTGGTTGCCTCAGGTCTGCTAATCCGTTTGTTATTAGATATTGATTATTCTACTTCGGTCGTTATTATTGGAAGCTTAATGACGATATATGTAGTCTTTGGTGGTATGTACGCTACTTCATGGGTACAAATCGTTAAAACGGTACTGCTTATGTCTGGTACATTTCTACTTGCGTTAATTGTATTATCCCGTTTTAATTGGAGCATTTCTGCGTTGGTTGGCCAAGTAAAGATTGGAACACCTTTAGCGGATCAATTTTTCCTACCTGGTAATATGCTTAGCAATCCAGTCGAAGCGATTTCACTTCATCTTGCATTATTATTTGGAACAGCAGGATTACCACATATTCTTATTCGTTTTTATACCGTTAAAAATGTTAAAGAAGTACGACGCTCGCTTGTTACAGCCAGTTGGATTATTGGTCTGTTTTATGTCATTACGTTGGTGCTTGGTATGGGAACGGTTGCATTTATTGGATGGGATCAATTGGTTGTGGCCGATCCTACAGGAAATTTAGCAGCACCACTGTTAGCTGAAGCGTTAGGGGGAGATTTTCTTCTTGCTTGTATTTCAGCGATCGCATTTACTACGATTGTAGCGGTTGTAGCAGGATTAGTCATTTCAGCTACAACTGCTTTCTCACATGATATATACCATCATATTATTAAAAAGGGACGTGCTACAGAAAAAGAACAACTACGGGCGGCACAGTGGACGGCACTTGGAGTTGGCATCACTGCAACATTGTTCGCGTTGGGCTTGAAAAATATTAATGTTACCTTCTTAGTTTCATTAACTTTTATAGTGGCGGCATCCAGTAATTTGCCAGTATTGCTCTTCACCATCTATTGGAAGCGTTTTAATCAAACGGGGGTGATAGTTGGAATGGCCAGCGGTTTGATTGCTTCTATGATGTTATTGCTGTTTGGTCCACATATGATGAACCTTGATGGAGGATGGATTCACGGAGAAGCTCTTTTTCCATTGTCCAATCCAGGGATTATTGCGATACCAATTGGATTTTTAGGTGCATTTGCAGGTACAATGCTGTCTCGTGAGAAATCCCAAAGCAATAATACGTATGCAGCATTTTTTATCAAAGCTCAAACAGGGATTGATACGAGGAGAGATGGCGCTTGATGGATTTGACGCTGATTTTATTTGAACGGTTGGGATTATTATTAGTGCTTGCATTTGTTCTTACACGTATTCCTGGATTCAGATCATTACTTTACCGTGAATATAGTATGAAAATGGCGATTATACATGCATGTATGTTTGGCATTTTTGGCATCGCAGGCACGATGACAGGAGTGGTCATGGAAGGTAATGTTGTGGTTAACCATGATCTTGTCTGGGGAGTAGAAGAGGGGCAAATGGCTGTAAGCTCAAGCCTTGTCGCGATTGTAATTGCGGGCTTATTAGGAGGACCTGTTGTTGGATTCGGAGCAGGCCTCATTGCCGGGGCACATCTTTTTGGAATCGGTGGAATTGGCTTTCTTGCAAACAGTCTTGTGAATCCAATAACTGGCTTACTTGCGGGGCTAACTGCCCGCTTCTTTTCGCACGAACGGGTTATTTCACCATTTAAAGCCTTATTTATTGGTATATTTCCACCTGTTTTACATATGCAGTTTTTGCTAATTTTTGATACACAGCCACCAGGAATGATTGCTACGATTAATACGATTGGGATACCAATCGTATTATCCAACAGTATCGCCATTGCTATTTTTACTGCAATGATCGGTATTGTATTACGTGAACAGGAAAGTGAGGCTGCGCTAGCTACGAGACAGGCACTAACGATTGCTGAAGAAGCATTGCCTTTTTTGAAAAAGGATGATGTGCGTGATATGGCTAAAGGGATTGCAGGTTTGTTATATGACCGATTAAAATTAGCCGCTGTTTCTGTCACCAATGATCAGCAAGTTCTGGCCCATATCGGGTTAGGCGATGATCACCACCATGAAGGAGATCAAATCGCGACATTTGTGGCGCAACAAGCGATTTATACGAAAAAAATGCAAATTGCCCATTCCCATTCGGAAATTCAATGTGGAAATAAAAACTGCCCATTAGAAGCTGCAATTATTATTCCGATTATAGGTGAAAATGACGTAATCCAACTGATTAAGTTTTATTTCAAGAAATCACAGCATATTCGACCAGTTGAGGTTACATTAGCGAAAGGGTTAGGACAATTGATATCCAATCAACAGCGTACAATTGCAGCCGAAAAACTGAAATTGCATATTCGGGATGCAGAATTGAGAAACCTTCAAGCGCAGATTAATCCCCATTTTTTATTTAATACGCTTCATTTAATTGCGGCATTGTTTAGAAGAGATGCCGATAAAGCGCGTCATATCACGGTACAGCTGGCACAATATATGCGGTTCAATCTAAGCTTGGTTTCGGTATCACTTGTCCCTCTGGAAAAGGAATGTGCACATGTAAAGGCATATATGGAAATTATCCAAGCTCGATTTTCCAATCGTTTACAAGTCCATTTCTCGTATTCAGAAGCGCTGTCGGACGTCTTAATCCCACCATCCACGATCCAACCACTTGTTGAAAATTGTGTTCAGCATGGCTTGGGACAAGTGGCCGAGGGAGGGCAGGTGGAAGTCATCATCCAAAAGCAGGGATCTTATGTTGAAATTATTGTCCGTGATAATGGTTGTGGTTTTTCTGAAACAATGCTAGATCGTGCAGGTCGTATGCCTCTCTCTACTTCTAATGAGGGGGGAACAGGCTTATACAATGTTAATCAGCGGCTCGTTCGGTTATTAGGAGAAGAAGCTTCACTACATATACGCAATTTACCTACTCATGGAAGTGAAGTAGTTTTTACGATTCCATTCGGGTAGGTGCACTAGAAAAGGGAGGTACTTTTAATGAAAATGCATGTAATGGTCGCAGAAGATGAGCAATTGGCAATGGAAGAGTTGATTTATTTACTGGAAAAGGAGCCGGATGTCACGCTTTGCCCTAGCGCCGAGACAGGGGATCAGTTGGTGTCGCTATATCTGAAACATGAACCGGATGTCATATTTCTTGATGTGCACATGCCAGGAATGTCAGGTATAGAGGCAGCGAAGCAGATTACGCAACTGGCCTATATCCAACCGCCGTTATTTATATTTACGACCGCATTTGATGCGTATGCGGTGGAAGCATTTGAAATAGAAGCTGTCGATTTTCTATTAAAACCATATGATGATCTACAATTTAAACGAGCAATGACACGGGTTAATAAACGAATGGAGTCTGACGAAACAAAGGTAGAGCGTCATTTAAAACAGCAAAAGTCACCTACCACAACGAAGTTACTCATTGATGATGGTGATAAAATGGTTGTATTATCACCAGATTCTATCTATTATGCAGTTCCATTTAAAAGGATGCTGGAAATTCATACCGATAATAAAGTGATCGAAAGTCGTATGACACTGCAAGAACTGGAAAAAAAGCTGCAAGGATCTACCTTTTTTAGAACACATCGGAGTTACTTGGTCAACCTTAATCATATACAGGAAATTACGCCATGGTTCAATGGAACAAGTAATGTGACCTTAAGAGATAAGAAGCAGACGACTATTCCAGTAAGTCGAGCGGCACGAAAATTGCTCTTCTCCCTATTTGAGATAAACCATTAAAGGTTAATTTTCGGCTACTCAAACATTAATTGCTACCATTTAACCAAAAAAGCCCATGCGAATGAGTAATCAACTATACTTTTAGTAAGCGCTTTCAAAAAAGCTTGTCTAAAAGGGGGAAAATGCAAGTGAATAAAATGATCGCTCCAATCAGGGAGCAGGCGAATATGCCGGATTATGACACAGCATACGCCGGTTTTTCATGGGAAGATGTGGAGAGAAATTTTTCATGGCATGAGACTGGGAAGGTAAACATGGCGCATGAAGCGATTGATCGTCACGCAAATACATGGAGGAAAAATAAAGTTGCACTTTATTATAGTGATCTGGAACGTGATGAAAAATATACGTTTCAGGATATGAAATTGTTATCTAATCAGTTCGGAAATGTATTACGTACGATTGGGATTGAAAAGGGAGAGCGGGTGTTTTTATTTATGCCAAGATCACCTGAACTTTATATAAGTATGATGGGGATATTGAAAATCGGGGCAGTATCCGGCCCACTATTTGAAGCTTTTATGGAGCAAGCAGTTAGGGATCGCCTGGAAAATAGCGATGCGTCCGCATTGATTACGACACCGGCCTTACTATCACGCGTACCTTACAACGAACTTCCCAATTTAAAGCATATCATTGTAGTTGGTGATGGAGATGTACCGAATAAGGATGGACATACGAATTTTTACAACTATGAACAAGTAATGAAAGAAGCATCCAATGATTTGGAGATAGCGTGGGTTGACCGGGAAGATGGGATGATCCTGCATTATACGTCGGGTTCTACGGGAAAGCCTAAAGGTGTCCTGCATGTCCACAATGCGATGATTCAGCAATATCAAACAGCTAAGTGGGTTTTTGATTTAAAAGAAGAGGATGTATATTGGTGTACGGCAGACCCGGGTTGGGTAACGGGGACTTCATATGGCATTTTCGGTCCGTGGCTGAATGGTACATCTAACCTAATTCGTGGTGGTCGATTTAGCCCTGAGGATTGGTATGGAACAATCGAGAAGTACGGGGTCACCGTCTGGCTAAGTGCACCAACAGCATTTCGTAGATTGATGTCAGTTGGAGAGTCGTCTGTGAATGACTTCGATCTCGGTTCATTGAGGCATGTTTTAAGTGTCGGTGAACCATTAAATGCGGAAGTGGTTCATTGGGGAACGAAGGTTTATGGGTTACGAATTCATGATCATTGGTGGATGACGGAAACTGGTGGCATTATTATTTCTAATTATCCATCCATGCCAATTAAACCAGGTTCCATGGGGAAACCCTTTCCAGGGATTGAGGCAGCCATTTTGGATGAACAAGGAAATGAACTTCCACCGGGACAAATGGGACCACTATGTATTAAAGCAGGCTGGCCATCTATGTTGCGTAAAGTATGGAAAAATGAGCAGCGATTTAAAGCATATTTTCCAATAGAAGGTTGGTTCGAATCCGGTGATCTTGCATCAAAAGATGAAGATGGTTATTTCTGGTTTCAAGGAAGAGATGATGATGTAATTACTACTTCTGGCGAACGGGTTGGCCCATTTGAGGTGGAAAGCAAACTCGTGGAACATCCTGCGGTTGCAGAAGCAGCAGTTATCGGAAAGCCGGATCCTGTTCGTGGCGAGATTATAAAAGCATTTGTCGCATTAAGGGATGGCTATTCTAAAACAGTTGCACTAGAGGAGGAGCTTCGCTTGTTTGTAAAAGAGGGGCTTGCAGCACATGCAGCACCAAGGGAAATCGAAGTACGTGACTTTTTACCAAAAACGCGAAGTGGAAAAATCATGCGTCGTGTACTAAAGGCATGGGATCTCGATTTGCCAACAGGTGATCTATCGACAATGGAAAAATAGGTTAGATGCAAATGAAATCATGCGTGATATTAACTGGGATCTATCTGCTTACGGGAGAAAACGGGATAGATCCACAGTACAGGAGGGATTACTTTGCGTAATGAAAATCAGCAGATGGAAGGCCATGATGAAAAGAAGCCTGATTATGTAAAAGTGGTAAACAGCAACCAGTTTAAAAAATTAATGCATAACAAGAAAAAATTCATTGTACCTTTGACAGTGTTTTTTATGATTTTTTACTTTTTGCTACCCATACTAACATCTTACACCACTTTTCTTAACAAACCGGCATTTGGCGACATATCTTGGGTATGGCTATTTGCCTTTGCTCAATTTATTATGACATGGGTGCTCTGTACCATTTATGTAAAAAAAGCTGCTACCTTTGATAAGCAGGCAGATCAAATCATTGAAGATCAGCTTAAGAAAGGGGGCACTACCAAATGAATGTGACTGTTGTTGTTCTTTTTCTTGCAATTGTTTTATTAACACTTGTTATTACTTACTTTGCTGCCAAACGCACGCAAACTACTGGTGACTTTTATACGGCTGGAGGCGAGTTAACAGGCTGGCAAAATGGAATAGCTATTGCAGGTGATTATTTGTCGGCTGCTTCCTTTCTTGGTATTGCTGGATCGATTGCATTATTTGGATTTGATGGCTTCTTTTATAGTATCGGATTTTTAATTGCTTACTTGGTTGTGTTATTTCTAGTTGCAGAGCCGTTAAGAAATTTAGGGAAATATACACTGGCAGATATGATTAATTCCCGCTTTGATGCGAAAAAGGTAAGAGGAGCGGCTGCACTCAGTACCATTACAATTGTTACTTTCTATATGATCGCGCAACTTGTTGGGGCAGGAGCACTTATTCAATTGTTATTCGGCATTGATTATTGGATTGCGGTACTTATCGTTGGTGTCATGATGACAGTCTATGTATTATTCGGTGGAATGATTGCGACAAGCTGGGTTCAGATTACTAAAGCAATCCTGCTTATGGCTGGAATGGTTATTATTTCTTTTCTCGTTTTGTTAAAGTTTAATTTCAATCTATCGACGATGTTTACTGAAGTTAAAACAGTTACAAGTCATGGTGCCGATTATCTGAAGCCGGGGTTACAGTATACACAGCCATTAGGTACGATTTCATTAATGCTTGCATTGGTACTCGGAACTTCAGGCTTACCACATATTCTCATGCGTTTCTTCACCGTTAATAACGCTAAGACAGCAAGGAGCTCTGTTATTACTGCTACATGGACGATTGGTATTTTCTACGTTTTAACATTGTTTCTTGGGTTTGGAGCAGCTGCATTTGTTGGCGATGAAAAAATTCTTGCAGCAAATCCTGGCGGGAATATGGCCGCACCATTATTAGCGCAGGCACTTGGCGGTGACATTTTATTTGCCTTCATATCAGCTGTTGCCTTCGCTACCATTCTGGCAGTTGTTGCAGGGCTCGTATTATCAGGCGCATCAGCATTCGCACACGATTTATATGGGCAAATCATAAAAAAAGGAAAAGCCTCTGATAAACAGCAAATGTTGGCGGCACGCTATGCATCTTTAGCGGTATCTGTATTTGCTATTTTATTGGCGCTCTTTGCACAATCATTGAATGTGGCATTTCTTGTTTCCCTTGCATTCTGTATTGCGGCAAGTGCTAATTTGCCAGTGATTCTTTATACGGTTTATTGGAAACGATTTAATACGGCTGGAGCAGTTACGGCCATGCTAACTGGTCTATTTTCAGCATTAATCCTAGTGTCCCTTAGTCCGAGCGTTTTCTCACCTATTGAGGGGGCGGCATTGTTTGTCGGGGATCCCATTTTTCCACTGGACAATCCCGCGTTGATTTCTGTGCCTTTAGGATTTCTCGGAGGGTATATAGGTACTAAGTTTTCTAAAGAAGCGGACATGGAACGTTATGCAGAAGTGAAAGTAAGAGCGAATACCGGATATTCCGAATGATTTAAAGCGACCGCCAAGCTGGGGTCGCTTTATTACTTATTGAAAGCAATAAAAAGAGGCAATCCTCACAAAGTGAGAATTGCCTCTTTTATTTACTACTTACTATTGTTTAACAACGTTAGTAGCTTGCGGTCCACGGTTGCCTTCTTCAATTTCGAAAGTTACTGCTTGACCTTCGTCTAAAGTTTTGAAACCTTCGCCTTGAATTGCTGAGAAGTGTACGAATACGTCGTCTCCACCTTCAACTTCGATGAAACCGAAACCTTTGTCTGCGTTAAACCATTTTACTGTACCATTATTCATGATATATTTGCCTCCATGTGCTTATTGCACGTTTATTACTATTTTTGTTCTCATAATTCAAGACGATAACCACTAACAGCTGTTACAACGATCTTGTATATTGCAAACGAACATCAATAATTAATCTTAGTATACCACATAGAATCAAAAATATAAACCTTTTCTTAAAAAAACTTTTTTTTATTACGCAAGGAACGTTTTTATCGCGTCAAATCAACCTTTTTTCACCTAAAAAAAATGCCTTACCAAAAAAGCAATTTTGTTTAAGTTGTAAACATCAGGGAAAATAGTAAATAGAAGAGGAAGGTGTTAAGTAATGTCTGAGAAATTTGATGTGATTGTAATTGGTACCGGTCCAAGTGGGGGAGCGATAGCAAATAAATGTCGTAATGATGGTCTGAATGTAGCAGTTATTGATTCTCGCGGATATGGCGGTACATGTCCAATACGTGGTTGTATACCTAAGAAAGTATTGACAAGTGCGACAGAATTGATTGATCAAAATATGCGAATGCGGCATAAAGGTATTGATTCAAAGAGTGGCGTAAACTGGAAAACGTTAATTGATTTTAAACGAACATTTACGGACCCGGTTCCGGATGCAACGGAAAAAGGTTTAAAAGAATCTGGTATCGCAACATTTCATGGACAGGCAGCATTTGTAGGTGCGCATGAAATACAAATTAATGATGGTCAGATTCTTAAAGCGGAGAAAATCGTGATCGCGACTGGTGCCGATCCAGTCTCATTACCAATCGAAGGGAAACAATATCTTACCTATAGTGATGAATTTCTTGAAATGGAGTCATTACCTGAACGGATTATTTTTGTTGGTGGTGGTTATGTTTCTTTTGAATTTGCCCACATTGCTGCAAGAGCGGGAAGTGAGGTTCATATTATTCAACGGGGAGAATCCCCGCTCAAGGCATTTGACCCTGATTTAGTAAAACGACTTGTGGATAAATCAGAGGAAATTGGAATTAACGTACATTTGAACACATCTGTGAAAGCAATTGAAAAAAGTACGCAGGGCTTTACGGTGAAGGCGGAAAAAAATAAGGAAACAGTAACCTTTGCTGGTGATATTGTCGTACATGGTGGGGGGCGTGCACCAAACGTAGATCGATTAAATCTAGAACAGGGAAATGTGAATTATGAGAAGGCAGGTATCACTGTAAATGAATGCTTACAAAGTGTAAGTAACCCTGATGTCTACGCGGCAGGAGATGTTGCGGACACACCGGGTGCACCATTAACACCTGTCGCACAGTTGGAAGCGGAAGCTGTAAGCAATAACATTTTAAAGGGAAACAAACACCAAGCAGATTACACGGGAGTGCCATCTGTCGTATTTACAACGCCTAAGCTTGCAATGGCAGGTATGTCAGAACAACAGGCTGAAGATGCCGGATACAATACCAGAGTGAACAACATGGATATAGCGGAGTGGTTCACGTATAAACATACGAATGACGACACCGCAGCAGTAAAAATAATCATAGATAAAGATTCGGATCATATTTTAGGTGCCCACTTACTTGGTGGGGAAGCCGGAGAACTAATCAATTATTTTGCCATGGCTATTCAACTGAATTTGACAACAGCTGATTTGAAAAAAGTGACCTATGTATTTCCGACAGCCGTTTCGGATATCCCATCTATGCTTTAATTAGAAAGGGCCAGCATCTGGTAAGTGGATGCTGGCTTTTGCAATTTTATTTATCTAATGTAGTACTTTCCTGAAAAACTTTACAAGTTGTACGCCCGGAGTGCGAACAAATCGGGCATTTTTTTACGTTAATGATTTTTAACCCATAATCAATGGCATCTGTGGAATCATTGAAAAAGTGCTCGCTGCCGATAGTTTCATACAATCCACTAGTTTGAAGCACTTTAATGACAGCTTCATTTGCTTCAGCAATTAAAACCGTTCCACCTATTTTATTAAAATCTTTCACCAAGGAACCTAAGTTTGCTTCAGCCGTTGCATCAATCATTGGGACATGCCTTATTTTTAATATGAGTACTGTCGGACGTTTGTTGATGGAGCGCGTGATGATGGTTTCAAATTTATCTGCCGCTCCAAAAAATAAAGCCCCGGTTACGGTATAAAAGGCTAGCTGCGGACACTTCGATTCAATCTCGCTTGTTTCTCTATTTTCATCCTTTGCCAATGCAGGTATGACTTTCTCTATTTCAAATACTTCACTCATTCGTTTAATAAATGAGACCATTGCCAGTAAAAGCCCAATTTGCACTGCAACAGTAAGATTGACGAAGACGGTCAAAAGAAATGTCGCTGCCAAAACAAGTGAATCACTCGATTTGAATCTTAATATATGCCAGAATGATTTATATTCACTCATGTTAAATGCAACAATCATTAAGATAGGAGCCATACTTGCCAATGGAATGTTGGATGCATATGGCGCAAATAATAATAAAGTAACTAACACGAATATCCCTTGGAAAATCCCGGAAAAAGGGCTGACTGCGCCACTTTTAATGTTGGTAGCTGTACGAGCGATCGCACCCGTAGCAGGAATGCCGCCAAACATCGGTGTGACCACATTGGCAATCCCTTGTCCAACAAGCTCACGGTTGGAGTTATGTCGTTTTCCTGTCATGCCATCCGACACAACTGCGGATAGCAGAGATTCAATTCCACCGAGCATCGCAATAACGAAAGCAGGTTGCCATAACATAAGAATTTTATCCCACGTAATGGCCGGAAATTTAAAGGAAGGCAGTGATTGCGAAATCCCACCAAATGCTGTACCAATTGTTGCTAATTTTCCCGGGTAGAAGATGACGGCAATAATGGTTGGGAGAATAAGTGCCACTAAAAGAACGGGTACCCGTGGGAAGAACTTGGGGAGGAAAACAATAATGAGTATCCCCATCACTGCTGTTAAGACGCTAAATCCATTGATCGTTGATACATTTTTAAATAGCTGTATCATATTTTCATGGAAATATTCTTTTTTTTCCAGCCCTTCCAAACCTAGGAAGTCACCAATTTGTCCACTGAAAATAATGACAGCAATTCCGGATGTGAATCCAATTGTTACGGAACGGGGAATATAGGTGATTAAGTTCCCTAATTTAAATACACCCATAATCATCAGCATAATACCTGCTAGAAATCCGGCAATTAATAAATTTTCATAGCCGTATTGTAAAACGATGGCAAGCAATATTGGTATAAATGCACCGGTTGGTCCAGCTATCTGAAATCTGGATCCACCAAGTAAAGCGACTAATATCCCCGCAATAATAGTTGTATAAAGCCCATATTCAGGATTTACTCCAGACGCGATAGCAAAGGCCATCCCAAGTGGCATTGCAACAATACCTACCGTTACACCAGCAATTAAATCACGCTTTAAATCATTAGCAGAAAGCCCTTTAAAGCGTTCATCTTTGAACAATACAAATCTCTCCTAAATTATAGTTGTAAGCATTGCTTAAAAAGCGTTCAGATCAATTATACCATATAAAGGCAGAAGATTTAGATTGATATTCGAAATGAAACTTTTTCTTGTCTCATTCGTATGGTTGTTTGTAGACGTACTAGGAAGGAGTAATGGAATGGGAACCAAATTGATTATGCTGCTCGGACTTTTTATTATGTACTTAGGTTATTTGGTTTTGACGAAAAGAGCATTATTCCTAGTGACTATTTTCTTGTGGGCAAATATGTACGGGGATGAAAAACGATTTGCAAGGATTTTTGGCGTTCTTTACATAGCTGTGGGGGTATTGGTGATTATATCACCCTTTATATTCGGTCCTGCCCATATTTAATAGGAGAAGGGTTACTAGCGGTCACAACTTTTTCTCATTATTAATCGAAAAAATAATAAAACCGGGCAGATTCAGATTTAATCTGCCCGGTTTTATCTTTTACATTAAGAAGGCATACCCATAACTGCCTTTGGTTCAAGGTATTCTTCGATTCCGAAGTCGCCCCATTCTCTGCCAATTCCGGATTGCTTGAACCCACCGAATGGCGCGGAATAATCGGTTTTCGCGTTATTCACCGTAATTTGTCCGGCTTGAATACTGGCTGCAACTTTTTGCAGTGTTTCGGGGTCTTCACCGACTACATACCCAGCTAAACCGTAAACTGTGTCATTAGCGATTTCAATCGCTTCATCAATCGTGTCATAGGTGATGATCGACATGACTGGACCAAATATTTCCTCTTGTGCAATTACCATGTCGTTTTTAACATCGGTAAAAACAGTTTGCTTGGTAAAATAACCTTTGTCGAGGCCATCGGGTTTACCTGTACCCCCGACGAGCAATGTTGCTTCATTCATGCCTTTTTCAATATATCCTTGCACGGTATCCCATTGCTTCTGGGAAACAAGTGGACCGGAAACATTTTCTTTTTGTGGATCGCCGACAGGGAAATCTGCTAAATTCTCTTTAACAGCCTCCTCAAATTGTTTTTTTATGGCGTTTGGAACAAGAATACGTGTAGCTGCTGTACAAACCTGTCCCGTGTTCATCGAGATGTGGGAGACAGCGGTTTTTGCTGCTTTGTTAATGTCCGCATCTTCTAAAACAACTAGCGGTGATTTACCACCAAGCTCAAGTGCGACTTTCTTAATTGTTTTCGCAGCATTTTCCATCACTTTCTGTCCTACTGCACCGGAACCAGTGAAGGAAACGAAATCAATGTCCGGATGTGAGCTAATGGCATTGCCTACTACCTCGCCAGAACCATTCACAAGGTTAAAGGCTCCTTTAGGAAGACCAGCCGCTTCGAAAATGTCAGCGAGCATCATTGCCGCATATGGCGTTACTTCTGCTGGTTTTAAGACAACTGGACTACCTGCTGCAAACGCACTGGCAATTTTGGTAGAAGTTTGATTGGTTGGGAAGTTCCAAGGTGTAATTAGCCCGCTAACACCAATGGTTTGTTTCATAATTGTAGATTTATCACGTTTTTCAATAAAGGAAAAGTTTTTAAGTTCTTCCGCAGCTTGTTTAAAATGATGATACCCCATGGAATAATGCACTTTCTCAGATAAAGAAAGGGGTGCACCTAGTTCTTCCGTAATCACCTTTATGAGATCATCTTTTCGTTTTGCATATTCATCTGCAATTTTTTCTAGTAATTCGATTCGATATTGTTTTGTTGTTTGTGAGAAGGAGGGAAATGCTGCGCGTGCTGCTTGTACAGCTTTATCCAAATCCGCTTCTGTACCTAAACTAATCCGACCAATAATTTCTTCAGTTGCTGGGTTGATAACTTCGGTTGTTTCAGAACCAGTTGATTCAATCCATTCTCCATTTATATAATGTTTTAAATCGCTTCGCATATGATTAAAACTCCTTTGTTTTGTTACAATTGGATGAGCAATCAACTCATCTATTAGTATGTACCCTAAAATTTAGCCGTCAAAACGAAAGTTTGCCATTAAGTCTGTTTATGATTATAATTTTAAGATCATGAAAAGTTATTAACAGTTAGATAGGAGTTGCTTGTATGTGGAAGGATTTTAAAGAATTTGCTTTTGAAGGAAATGTGATGGATCTAGCAGTTGCCGTTGTCATTGGCGCAGCTTTTGGGAAAATTGTTTCATCACTTGTCGAAAATATTATCACACCATTAGTAGGAATGCTATTTCGTGGGGTAGATTTTACCGGATTAAAATATACATTTGGCAGCGCAGAAATATTATATGGTGAATTTATCCAATCTATATTTGACTTCTTTGTCATCGCAGCTGCGATCTTCTTATTTATCCGCTTGGTCATGAAATTAAAACGGAATAAGGATGAGGAAGAAGCAGAGGAACTGGAACCACAAGAAGCATTACTAACAGAAATTCGCGATTTATTAAAAGAACAGCATGAGCGTGAAAATGAAAGCATGTAATGTAACAGGCCAATATTAATTATCAAAAAAACGTCATGGAACTCATTCTATGATGTTTTTTTGAATAGACTACACTTAAATATTGGAATATAATGAAAACTATATAAGGAAGGAGAACGTTATGCAAATCAAAGATGCTTGGTTTACTGTCGAAAAAATAGATGATATCACGTTTGCGATTAGCGAATATGGACATTGGGAGCAGGTACATTCCTATTTGCTGATCGGAGCAGAAAGCGCTGCATTAATTGATACAGGACTTGGGATTGATCATATAAAAAGAATAACAGATCAGTTGACCAAATTACCGATAATCGTTATTACCACACATGTTCATGCTGATCATATCGGAAGTCACGATGCATTCGAAACGATATATGTACATGAAGCGGATGCGGACTGGCTGAAGCATGGAATCAAAGGACTTCCGCTTGAACAAATCAGAAAGGATATGGCGCGTAATATAACGATACCTGTACCGGATACATTTAATCCGAATATATACAAACCATATCAAGGAGAGCCGACGGGATTGTTGGGAGATGGAGACATAGTTGAATTAGGGGAAAGAAGTTTAATTATCTATCATACACCAGGACATTCCCCAGGGCATATTTGTATTTTTGATACAAAAAAGAGATATTTATTTACGGGAGATTTACTGTATACTGGAACACCGATCTATGCATTTTACCCATCAACTAACCCTATCGATCTCGTAAACTCCTTGGAGAAAATAGCTGGAATGAAAGCGGTAGCTAAAATCTATGGTGGGCATAATGATTTGGAAATGGATGCTAGCTTGTTAGATGAAGTACAAGAAGCGGTTATAGAATTGCGGAAACAGGATGTTGTACGGCATGGTACTGGGATTCATAGATTTCATCGTTTTAGTGTACAGTTTTAGAATGGATGGTAACGTGGAGGTGTTTAGCTTGAATAAACTGTTATTGCATGCAGAAGGTTTTATGGTACTTGTTATAAGTATTTATTTTTATGCTGGGAATGGGTTTAGCTGGTTGTTATTTTTTCTGCTTTTGTTTATTCCAGATCTATGGATGATTGGGTATGCATTTAACCGAAAAGTGGGTGCAATTATTTACAACATGGTACACACATACGTATTTTCAATTTTGCTTATTCTAATTGGATTAACATTTTCAAATGACATGTTTTTAGCCATTGGTTTAATATCTGTTGCCCATATAGGAATGGATCGAACGTTTGGATATGGATTAAAATATCCGACAGATTTTAAGGATACCCATTTACAGCGGATATGAGTTTGAAAGGGGGGAGAACATGACTAGAAGGGTAACGTTATCGTTTAGCGGTGGAAAGGATAGTTGTTTAGCACTGTATTATTTGCAGCAGAAGGGTATAAAAGTTGTTTGTTTGCTTACAACGGTATGGCAAGAAAGCATGGAGACTGTTGCACATAACGAGGAATTAGATCGGATTGAAGTACAGGCTCAACGCCTAAATATTCCAGTGCATTTTATTGAGACGGATTTTAGTACATACCAGAGCGACTTCGTGAATGCTTTAAAAGAGATCAAAGAAAAGTTTAGTGTAGATGGCATTGCATTCGGTGATATTTATTTACAAGGGCATCGTGACTGGGGAGAACAAGTTGCTACTTTGGCAGGATTAGAGCCTTTATACCCGCTTTGGCGTCCTCAAGAAAATGTGGTTGACCTGTTACGTGAATTTGTTTCGCTTGGTTTTAAAGCAAAAGTCATTAAGGTGGATCCGTTGAAGCTACCGGAAAGCTGGTGCGGACGTCTTATAGATGCTTCGTTTATAGCGGATATATTAGAAAAAGATGTGTGTCCAATGGGAGAATCGGGAGAATACCATACCTATGTTGATGATGGACCTATATATGGGGACAGTCCCCAATTCTCCATCTGAAGGCTGAGATGAATTCGTTCTTTAGATTGTAGAAGAGGTGGTATTTTTCATGTAGCATTTAGTATAGAACTTGAGTTCACAATATTTGAACGGAAGGGAAGAAGGATATGGACACGATTATTGAAGTAGAAGGCCTTAAAAAGTCATACAAAAAAAGAAGGTCAAAGGAATTTGTGCATGCAGTAGACGACGTTTCTTTTACTGTAAATCGGGGAGAAATTCTTGGTTTACTTGGACCGAATGGGGCGGGCAAGACAACGACAATAAAAATGATTTGTGGTCTGCTGATACCGGATTCCGGATCGATCGTGATCAACGGTATCAATAGTCGGAGGAAACGGTTAGATGCGTTGCGCCACATTAGCGCAGTTCTTGAAGGGAACCGCAATCTTTATTGGCGGCTAACCGTAAAGGAAAATCTTGATTATTTCGCAGGTAATCGGGGCTTGTCGCGAAAAGAAGTTAGGGTGCAGATAGAAGATTTGCTGAAAAAGTTTAGCCTAAAGGAAAAACAACATGAACTTGTAAATCGACTATCCCGGGGCATGCAACAAAAGTTAGCAATTGCGGTAGCTATGCTAGCGGACAGTGAAGTAATTTTATTGGATGAACCGACACTTGGTTTAGATGTTGAGACAGGCTATGAAGTACGTGACCTGTTACGAAGTATTGTGAAAGATGACAATCGGACAATTATTATCAGTTCCCACGATATGGATGTGGTACAGGATTTATGCAATCGAACCGTCATTATCGACAAAGGAAAAATCGTTACGAATGATAAAGTAGAAAATTTATTGCGCTTATTTCAAGTTCGTGCATATACAATAACACTTGGCGGATTATTAAGTGATCAACAGCATCAATGCTTACTTCAGAAATTCCCTCAACTTGAATACACAACAGACACCATACAATCCACATTAGAAATTGATTTAGTGAAAAGTGAAGAAATATATGATTTATTTGATGTGCTAAAAATGGAAAATACATTTATTGAATCTATAGATCGCAGCACGATTAACTTTGAGCAAATTTTTATGAAAATCGTAAAGGAGGGGGCAGAGGGATGCACTGGCTGAATCTTCTTAAAGCAAACACAAAAAAAGAGTATATCGAATTAAAACGTTATTTGCCAAATACACTTGCAATGATTGTCACCTTTTATGCTATTTTTCTTGGGATGTTTGCTGGCATTCAGTTAATTGGGGATCCCAGTACACAGGATATTAATATACAATACGCGATTGTGAATTATATTTTTTGGTTTTTAGCAATGATGGTGATGAACAATATTGGCTGGGAGATAACCAATGAAGCAATGCGGGGTACGTTGGAACAGTTATGTATGTCCCCAATGGGGGTTTGGCGGATTATGGTAACGCGTCTTATTTCATCCACAGTACTTAACTTTATTGTTATTGTTGCTTTGTTATATGTTTCGATGCTTACAACTGGGCAATGGTTGAACATTGATGTGCTTACTATATTGCCAATCCTTATGCTGACTTTGATTAGCATGTTTGGTGTTGGTTTTATGATTGCTGGAATATCTATTGTGCTTAAGCAGGTGCAGGCTTTTCTGCAGATATTACAATTTATATTGGCAGGATTAACGTTTATACCGCTATCAGTTGCTCCAATGTTTGCTTATCTCCCTTTTGTTAAAGGGGTGGATCTTGTAAGAAACGTAATGATTGATGGGGTGACAATCAGCCATATTGGCTGGGAAAGTTTCTTGATTTTAGGATTCAATGCCATCTTTTACTTTGCACTGGGGCTCATCATATTTTTCTTTTGTGAACGAATTGCAATGAATAAAGGGTTGTTGGCCCATTATTAACCTGAAGGAAATAGATAAATATAATTAAAATAGGTACTTAGCTTATACATTCCTTACCTCTTTATCATAGGTTAGTAGTGAACCTATACAAGAAAGGGGATTTCAAATGAGACATCATCATGGATCAAATTGCGGATGTGGTTGCCAACAGTCACCGGTGATACATCCGACAAAGTACGATTGTGTGCACAAATGCACAGAAAGTGTTGTGGAGCATATTCATCCGTCCCACACTACAGTCATGAATCATCACTTAGTGAAGAATAAGCACGTCTTCCCGCACTCAACTTCTGTTAAGAATACTTGTGACAGTGTAGATGTATACGGAGGCTCACCTAATGGACCAGGTAATCAAGTGGGTGGCCAAATGGACCCTGGCATGGGACATGGAAACCATCATCACCACAATCATAACAACAACTGTAATTGCAACAATAACCAAGGTCCAAAACATTGGAACAAACCGAATAGATGGTGGTAACATGAAGAAGGCTGGCATATATTTGCCAGCCTTCATCTTTTTGCATAAGTGATAGGAGTGACGGATACATATGAAAATTTTAACTGTAACAGGCTATAAACCAATGGAATTAGGTATTTTTAAAGAAGATGATCCACGTATAGCGTTTATAAAAGCTGCGATTGAAAAGCGGTTAATTGGCTTTATTGAAGAAGGATTAGAATGGATTTTAGTGTCCGGTCAAATGGGTGTGGAGTTATGGACAGTAGAAGTGGTAATGGATTTGAAGGAAAACTATGATATCCAGATCGCTATTATGCCACCATTTGAAAACCAGCAAAGCCGCTGGCCTGAACCGTTGCAGGAAAAGTATCAGGAACTAACGATGATTGCTGACTTTTATAAGCCCATTTATCAGGGGGACTATAAAGGGGCGTTCCAGTTTAAGGCGAAAAATATGTGGCTGGTGGATAAAAGTGAGGCAAGTCTACTGCTAATGGACGATGAACATCCAGGAAGCAACCGATTTTTTCATGAAGCAGCCCAGGCCGCCAAAGACTATCCCATTTATGTGATTACACCTGATGATCTGGATGATGCAGTGGAAGAGCTCCGGATGTCAGATCCGGATTATTGGGATTGAGGAGGAAGCTAGTTTAGAAGTTTATCATTCTGTGCAGGAAGTTCTCGGAAAGGGCGCCGGAGTTCACAACTAAAGTGCTCGAAGTTCACAAAATGGCCAAAAAGTTGTCCGATATTCGGCAGGATTTTTATACAACAAAGTAGAAGAAGAAACGTTAAGGAATGGATAGATATGTCAGGTGTTAATCTGTAGTACGGTTTTATATTCCATTAAATACAGAAGGATGCGATTTCATGAAACAATTTCCAATACTTGAAACCAAACGTCTTCAGCTTGTTCAGATAGATCATCAATATGACCAGAGCTACTTTGATATTATGTCACAGGTAGGGGTGACGAAATATTATGGAATTGAAAGCCTGAAAAACAGAGAGGAAGCAGCAGAAATCATTGATTCATTCCAAACATTATTTGAGAAGAATCAAGGTTTACGTTGGGGGATTGTTTTAAAAGAAACAAAGGAATTCATTGGTACAGTTGGCTTAAATAATCTTAAATTACGAGACAAAAGGGCAGAAATCGGATTTGATCTACATCCAGCAAAATGGCGACAAGGATATACAACAGAAGCAGTGAAAGCAGTTTTAACATACGCATTTGAAACGTTGGATCTATTTCGTATGGGCGCCATAACCTATCCTGCGAACACGGCGTCAAATCAATTATTGAAAAAGGCAGGTTTCACGCTTGAAGGGAAACTGAGAGGCTATTTGTATCAAAATAATCAGTCGCACGATGCACTTGTATATTCCTTATTACAAACGGAGTGGAAACAGCCAATAAGAGAAGCTGTATTTGAGATCGAAGAAAGGTTGCAGTATAAGGACCATATGTCTGAAATTATTAAGAAAGCTGAAAGAGAGGGGCATTTTGATGATCTTCCGGGTAAAGGGAAGCCGCTTGACCTTGGACAGGATTATATGAATCCCGCTGAAAAGCAACTTTATAAAACGATGAAAGATAATCATATACTGCCAAGATGGATTGAGCTGGGAAATGAAATCGATGGATTGAAAGAAAATCTCAGTACGTTAGACACAAAAGAGAAACGTAAGGTAATCAAGGAGATTAATAAAAAGACCAAGGAATATAATTTGGCATGTCCGCCCTCATTGCAACGGAATAGGGTAAGTGAATAATGACCAAAGCACTGCAAGTTTTATTAATGTTTACTATTTGTTACGGTGTGTGATCCCTCTGTGAATATTCCAATCCAATTATTGGATTTTTCACAATTAGAGATATAAAATAAATAAAAAATGCTCCTATAAGAAATAAAAATATGTGTTGTAGAATAAGCTCGGTATAAGCGGGAAGGTGTTTCAAAATGGATTATGAGCTTTTAATTCGTATTGTATTAGCGGGAGTCTTGGGATCAGCTATTGGACTGGAAAGAGAGAAACGATTTAAAGAGGCAGGACTCAGAACCCACTTCCTAGTTGCTGTAGGCAGTGCCATCATCATGATTATTTCCAAATATGCGTTTAGTGATGTGCTCTCTGAAAACGATATTGTATTGGATCCAAGTCGTATTGCCGCACAAGTCGTAAGTGGTGTGGGTTTCCTTGGTGCAGGAATGATTTTGGTACAGCGTCAATCCATTCATGGCCTAACTACAGCTGCAGGAATCTGGGCAACAGCAGGCATTGGCCTCGCGGTAGGAAGTGGCATGTATGAGGTTGCTATCTTTGGGACATTGTTGGTTTTAATCGGTTTAGAGTTTTTAAAAAGAGTATTTAAGTTTGCGATACCAGAAATGTATAATCTAACTATCGAATCAGTATCTGAGGAGAATGTACAAATATTGATTGACCAATTATCAAAGAAAAAAATAACCGTCACACAATATGAAGTGAAAGTGAAACAATCAAAGAAAGCGCAACGATATGTTATCGCATTAAAATTGGATCGGAATAAAAATATCGATAAAAATGAAGTAACTAAACTGCTTCAAGGCGTCTCCGGTGTCATTGCGATTAAATGGCATTAACTTGATATCTAAATAAATGTAAAAGGTGATGACATGGACTTTATTATACGTAAAATGAAGAAAAAAGATATCAACCAAGTACAGGATGTTGCTTGGAGAACCTGGCATGCAACATATAAAGACATAATTCCACTACAAATACAAGATAATTTTTTAAAGGCAGCTTACAGTCATAAGATGTTGAAAAGCCGGTTGAAAAACACGCATATCTTTGTTTCGGAAGTGGGAGGAAAAGTGATAGGGTTTGCTAACTATTCTCCTGTTTCCGATGAGGGAAGGCTAGAATTAGCAGCCCTTTATTTATATCCCGAATATCAGGGAAATGGTGTTGGAAGTGCATTATTGAATGCTGGTATCGAACAGTTAACAGGCGTCAAGGAAGTCACTTTGAGTGTGGAAAAGAACAATGTAATTGGCACAACCTTTTATGAAGCAAAAGGTTTTGAAGTGACAGAAGAACTTGATGATGACTTTGAAGGACATATGTTGAAGACTGTGAGAATGGCTTTGAAGGTGGGGTGAGGGGACAGTCCCCCACTACACTAAAGTGGTAAAGCAATGGGGGACTGTCCCCATAAGCAAAGAGATGGAGGATTTACCAATGACATACGAACTGAAAACAAAAGAAAATGACAATAGTGTTATAACGTTTATTGAAGCAGTAGAAAATGTTAAAAAAAGAGAAGATGCATATCAATTATTGGACATTTTTACTGAAACAACAGGTTATCAAGCGAAAATGTGGGGGACAAGTATTATCGGATTTGGTGCCTACCATTATAAATACGCATCTGGTCATGAAGGAGATGCACCGCTCGTTGGATTTTCACCAAGGAAGGCCAAAATCAGTTTGTACTTTGCAACAGGTGAACCCACAAGGGAGGAATTATTAAAGGATTTCGGGAAACATACATCGGGAAAAGCGTGTGTGTACATCAACAAAATAGCTGATATTGATATTGAAATATTAAAAGCTTTAATAAACGAATCCATGCGCTTTCTTCAAGAAATGTATCCAAATAAATAAGCCATTTTATATAAAAGAGATATAGAATGGCTTATTGTCAATAATGCTGTCAAGCAAAAAACTTAGATTTTATTTAAAATAACGTGTTATTTCCCTCGAAATAAAGGTTTACGTTTTTCTAAAAATGCTTGAACGCCTTCTTTTACATCGTCCGTTCCAAAACAAGTCTTTATAGAAGCGTACTCTTGTTTTAAAATGGTTGGTAAATCGGCTTCCGAGCTTGTTACAAGCAATCGCTTTGCAAGTGTAAGCGCAACGGGGGGACCTTGTGCTAATCCCTCGGCAAAATCTAGAGTACTTTCACGAAATGTTTCATCAGAAAACACATTACAAACTAGCCCAATCTGTTCTGCTTCTTCCGCATTGACATCGCGACCAGTAAAGATCATTTCTGTTGCCCGTGCATGCCCCACTAACCGTGGCAAAAAGTAACTCATACCTGCATCAGGACTTAGTCCACGATGGATGTAGCCAGTCTTCACAATGGCGCTCTCCGACATGAAGCATAAATCACAAGCAAGTGCTAAAGAAAATCCAGCACCTGCTGCAACACCATTTATCGCCGCGATAACGGGTTTATCACAGTGAACGATTCCAAGTGCTTGACGTCCGACCCAGCCCAGATCATCTAATTGCTCATGGCGGGTATCAAATGAAGGTACTGCTGTCAGGTCAAGTCCGGTACAAAAAGCCCGTCCGTTCCCAGTGATAACGACAACGCGAACGGTATCATCCTGTGATGCCTGTGCTAATGCATCTTCTAACTGTTTACTAAGTGCATCATTGATAGCATTCAGACGTTCAGGACGATTTAGTGTGAGTGTGCGAATTCCGTCTTGTGTATCGATTATCAGTTCATTCATTTTTTCCATCCTCTCTTTACATAAATCGGTTATTTGCTATCCACTGACCACCATCAACGGTCATACAATCGCCGTTTACGTAGCGGGATTGATCAGATACAAGAAAAGTGGCAGCATCAGCAATATCGTCCAACTGACCTACACTTCCGAGCGGATTTATTTCTTTCACCTGTTGGACAGCTTCTTCCGATGAAAACAATATTTCAGAACCACCGGTATTTTCAATTACACCCGGTGCAATTGCATTCAAACGAATACCGTATTTACCCCACTCGATTGCAAGTGATCTTGTCATTGCTAAAATGCCACCTTTAGCGGTAGCAGAATGAACAACAGCTGCTTGTCCGGTCCAAGCATATGTTGCTACCATATTGAGCATAACGCCACCTGTTTTTTGTTCAATCATTTCCTGGCCAACAAGTTGTGTACAGTTCCATGTACCGTTTAAGCAAATATCGATCACAGACTTCCAGCCATTTGGCGATAACTCTTCTGCAGGACAAATAAAGTTTCCAGCTGCATTGTTTACTAAAATGTCAATGCTACCATAGGCTTTCTTAGTTTCCTCGATCGTTTGTTTTACATCCTCGCGGTTTCGGACATCCATTTGTACGGTTAAGATATCTGCATTGGCTTCTTTTGTAATCTCTTTTTTTGTGTCAGCAAGTCGTTCTTCATTTCGCCCAGTAATGACTACGTTTGCCCCTTCGGTAGCAAAACGAGTTGCCATGGCTTTCCCCATTCCGTTACTGCCGCCTGTTACGATTGCAGTTTTCCCCTTTAGTGACATGATCTTCTCCCCTTTGTAAAATCTAATGATACATCGAAATGTTAGCTTGTTGTGTGCTCACACTGAATGAATGCCCATTCATTATGAAGCTGCTTTCATACTAACATAGATAATTCGGAAAATCTACTGTATATTTATTTACGATCAATGAAATGGGTTTAGTCACAATGTCAGTGTGCATCAGCCGAAAGAAGTTAAACGAATTTGTAAAAGTTTATTCGAACCATTGCTAAACATATCACTGCATTTAGCATACGATAAGACAAATGACCAATTAAAAAGGCGGAATGATCATGTATTATCCAATGACGAATCAGTATAGACAAGATATGAAACGCATGATGACTGTAACAGGGGAGGCAAGTCTCTCTTTTGAACCAGATAAAGTGACTATCCAGTTAGGTACTGTGACAGAGAATGAACAACTAAGTCAGGCACAACAGGAAAATGCCCGCAAAATGAATCAGGTTATCCAATCACTATTGCAATTAGGCATACCCAAAGAAAATATCCAAACGACTGCATACAATATCAATCCCATGTACGATTACATCGATGGGAAACAACAATTTAGGGGGTATCAAGTATCGAATGCCATCACGGTACAAATGACAAACATCGATCAAGCAGGTAAGGTGATAGATATAGCTGTTCAAAACGACGTGAATCGGGTCTCGGATATCCATTTTTCTATGGAAGATAACCAAATTCCCTACCAACAAGCCTTAAGTGCAGCATTAAAGAATGCGATTGCAAAAGCGCAAACGATCGCTGAAACATTAGAAGTGAATTATGATCCCATCCCAACGAAAATCATGGAAATAATCAATGATTCCCCAACGGCTTATAAAACTTTTGCTGTGATGGAAAACAGTAATTCAACACCAATTGAACCAGGGGAAATTACGGTTAATGCTATGGTCGAGGCCCAGTTCCAGTATTAAATGGACTGTATTCTTTCCCCATACAAAATAGGCCACCCGATACGGGTTCACAATGGAACATTGTATCGGATGGCTAAGTGACAGCATTTAGGATTAGGCGATAATTTCAATTCCTACTGATTCTTCATCTAATTCTACATATTTCATATTATCTTTTTGACTAAATAAGATATCTTTCACCAATAAGTTTCTCTCTAAAATTTCTTTATGCTGATCAACTATTTCTTTCATTGAATCACTCACATCAAATATTAGGGTTACACGTTTTTCAACTGGTAAATCTAATTCTTTCCGGTGTTGTTGGACAGCACGAATGATTTCACGGGCTACTCCTTCTTTACGTAAATCTTCACTGATCGTGGTATCTAAGAAGACAGCAAAGGATGCATTGGAGGCCATTTCCATTCCTTTTTGGGTCGTCTGACTAATAAGAAGGTCTTCTTTTTCGATCCGTAAAGTTTCCCTTGATGGCGATTTTGTTTCAAAATAACCTTGCGCTACAACATCTTTTGCTGCCTCAACAGACAGCTGTTTTAGGGCTTTTTGAACAATATTTACTTGTTTGCCTAGTTTCGGCCCTGCAGTTGGGAAGTTGACTTTAATTTCATATTGAACTGCATCTCCAGCACTTTCTTGAAAGTGAACTGCTTTTACATTAATTTCTTCCTCAATAATATAGCTGTATTTAGATAAAGCGTCCGTATATCGTTTTTCACCAACAACTGTTAGCAGTGAAAGTGGCTGCTTCGTTTTAATGTTGGATGCATTACGTGTATGCCGAGCAAGTTCGACCACTTGAAGTACAGCATCCATTTCTGACTCAAGTTCTTTATTTACAAGTGTTTCGTCAGTTACAGGGAAGTTGGCTAAATGCACACTATCTCCAGTTAGGTTGGTATGAATATCTTCCGTAATAAACGGTATAAATGGTGCGAGTAATTTACTCGTTACTCTCAATACCTCGTATAGTGTGTGATAAGCAGCTAATTTATCATCATTCATTCCTTCGCTCCAGAATCGATCGCGGGAACGACGGATATACCAGTTACTCACTTGTTCTACAAAAATGGAAAGCTCTCTTGCTGCAGCGGTAAAATCATAGTTATCAAGGTGGAGATTTACCTGCTCCGTAACCGTATGAAGTCGAGATAAAACCCACTTATCCAGTAACGACTTTTCGCCCTGTGCATGTTGCTTTGGACTGAATTGATCAATGTCTGCATATAACGTGAAGAAAGCATGAATATTTACTAAGGTATCAACAAGCTTAGACTTTGCTTGGCTAACGATACCAGCTGAAAAGCGCTTATTATTCCATGGCGCACTATCAGCAAGCAATGCCCATCGGAGTGCATCCGCACCATAGTCCTCCACGAGCTCCATTGGATTAAGCACATTACCTTTACTTTTTGACATCTTACGGCCATTTTCATCAAGGATGTGACCGAGAGAAAGGACGCGTTTGTACGGCGCTTTTCCAGTAAATAAAGATGATACTGTTAACAAGCTATAAAACCAGCCACGCGTTTGGTCCACTCCTTCCGCAATCACATCTGCTGGAAATTGCTTTTCGAATAACGCTTTATTTTCAAATGGATAGTGGTACTGCGCAAATGGCATGGAGCCACTATCAAACCATACATCAATCACTTCTTTTGTCCGCTCCATATCACCTTGACAGGCAGGACAAACAAGGCTGATCTCATCCACATAGGGTTTGTGTAGCTCTAAGTCATCTGAAAGCGGCTCTTTAGCGTGATCTTTCAAATCTTGGATACTATTTGGTGCATATTGATGGTCACAGTCTTTACAAATCCATACATTTAATGGTGTTCCCCAATACCGGTTACGTCCTAAATTCCAATCCACCATGTTTTCCAAGAAATTACCAAAGCGTCCATGCTTCATATGATCGGGGTGCCAGTCTATGGATTCGTTATTTTTGATGATTGTATCCTTGATGGCAGTTGTTTTAATAAACCAACCTTCCATCGCATAGTAAATAAGTGGTGAGTCACAGCGCCAACAGTGTGGATAGCTGTGTTCATATTTTTCTTTTGAAAATAATAAATCCCGTTCTGCGAGCATTTTAATGATCTTTACATCAGAATCCTTCGCAAATTCACCAGCCAAGGGTGTAACTTCATCGATATAGCGCCCAGCTTGGTCAACTACATTTAAAAAATCCAGTTCACTCGTTTTAATCGCATTGTAGTCATCTTCCCCATGTGCAGGTGCGATATGAACGATTCCGGTACCACTTTCATCTGTAACGAAATCAGCTTCAATCACTTGATAAGCCCGATTGATGTTTGCGTAATCGAACAGCGGCTGATAGGTAAGCCCGACGAACTCACTTCCTTTGTGATTGCTAAGGATGTCGTAATGGCCATCCAATACTTTATCTACCAGGTTTTGCGCGATGATATATACATCGTCTCCTTGCTTCGCTTTCACATAATCCAGTTCCTTATGAACAGCCAAAGCAACATTGGCTGGTAAGGTCCATGGTGTTGTTGTCCATCCTAAAAAATACGTATCATTCATTTCTTGTACCTTAAATTTAGCTGTAACAGATAAATCTTTTACATCTTTGTAGCCTTGAGCAACTTCATGGGAGCTTAGGGATGTTTGGCAGCTTGGGCAGTACGGAACAACACGGTGTCCGCGATATAATAAATCTTTTTGATGAATCGTAGACAGGATATACCAGACACTTTCAATATATTCGTTACGAAGTGTTACATATGGATCATCCATATCAACCCAGTAACCGATGGCCTCTGTAAAAACACGCCATTGACGTTCGTAGTCAAAAACACTTTCCTTACATGCTTCAATAAATTTCTCCACACCATATGCTTCAATCTCTTGTTTGCCGGAGATACCAATTTTCTTTTCCACACCGAGTTCAACTGGCAACCCATGTGTATCCCAACCAGCTTTACGAATGACTTGATATCCTTGCATGGTTTTGTATCGTGCAACGAAATCTTTAATCACACGTCCCAAAACGTGACCAGTATGGGGCAGGCCATTTGCTGTGGGTGGCCCCTCATAAAACACATACGTTTCATTTCCCTCTCGATTGGAGATGGATTTGTTAAATGTATCTTCATTTTTCCAGAGAGCTTTTACTCGATTTTCACGTTGTAACGGACCCTCGCTCATATCTACTTTTTCCATCACTACACTCCTCATTTATCCTTGATAAAAAACACAAAAACTCGTCCCTATAATAGGGACGAGTTTTACCCGTGCTACCACCCTGATTCTGGAAATCCCCTGAAGGCGATTATCCAGCACTCATGCAACGTACGATCATACGCGATCCTTTTAACGGCGGATTCCCGGAAAAGCTTAAATAGAACTTCAGCTTTCCTTCTCGGAGAGGATTTTCAGACATGAACTGAACATTGGCTCTCAGCAAGGCTACCAACTCTCTGTGGGACAGAATACATGCATACTCGTTCTCGTCAACGAATTTATTCGATGTTTTAATTATAGGTTATCATACAGCTTACACATCATTTTGTCAAAGTAATCATTTGGAACATCATATTAAAAGTTAACAGACTCTTTACAATAGATTAACTCTCTCTTAATATCTATCCGTTATGCTTGTAATAGATTTAAAAATCGAGAGGAGAGATGAATGGATTGATTAAAAAAATTGGGGTTGTTGCACTTAGTGTTGGTCTTGTATTTACTGGAACGAGTATGGGGACAGCAGAAGCTGGAAAGTCAGATGGGACTGGGAAAGGAAAAACAGATTGGGTCGAAAAAGAGAATAAAAAAATTGAGAATGTGATCTATATGATCCCGGATGGCTTTAATGCCGATTATGCTACGAACTATCGTATGTACAAAGGGGAAAATGCAATATGGGATCAACATTTGAAAGGGATGTATACAACGCATTCCGCTAATTCCAATATCACGGATTCAGCGGCGGCAGGAACTGCGATGGCAACAGGAGAAAAAACGAATAATGGCATGATCAGTGTTGATACGGAAGGAAATGAACTGGAAACAATTCTGGAAGCATCGCAGCAAGAAGATATGTCTACTGGATTAGTGGCCACCTCCACTATTACCCATGCAACTCCGGCTGTATTTGCTTCTCACGTTGATAATCGAGATAATGAGACAGCAATCGCAAAACAGATGGTTGCCAACGAGGTAGATGTGCTACTTGGAGGAGGGAAAAATAACTTCTTGCCTGAATTTGAAGGTGGAAATCAAGTAGAAGTTAATTTGCTTGAACAAGCTAGAGAACAAGGTTACAAGTTTATTGAAACACGTGATGCGTTACAGAAAAATATAGACATTGATGTTGAAAGAGGGGATAAGCTGCTTGGTCTGTTTGCAGATGATGCGCTATCGCCTGAAATGCATCGTGCGGATACGGAAGAGCCAAGCCTGGCTGATATGACAGAAAGTGCAATTGATGTACTTGAAGAAGACAAAGATGGTTTTTTCCTCATGGTTGAAGGAAGCCAGATTGATTGGGCAGGACATGCTAATGATGCAGCATGGGCTATGAATGAAGTTGAGGCTTTTGAAGAAGCAGTTGAAAAGGCAATAGAATTTGCGGAAAAAGATGGTGAAACACTTGTTGTCATCGGTGGGGATCATGAAACTGGCGGCATGACAGTTGGTGCGAACGGATCATCTGATGCAAACCCCGAGGTGCTGAGAAGTGTAGCAGCAACTGGTGATCACATGGCATCGAAATTAAACAAAGACCGTTCTAACGCCAACGAAGTAATCGAAACGTATACAGATTTTGAATTAACCAAAAAAGAAGCCCGAAAGATACAAAAAGCTGACAATACTGCCAACGCCATTAACTCAATCATCAGTGACAGGGCAAGTATCGGCTGGACAAGTAGTAACCATACTGGAGTGGCAAATGTAGTTTATGCATACGGACCAAAATCGGATCAGTTTTCGGGCTTTCATGACAATACTGATTTACCAAAAATTATTACTGACGCAGCGGATATTAAATTAGGGGAATAAATGTCCACGTCTTTATAATGAAAGGAGAGGCCTACTTTGTTGATAGGCTTCTTTTTTAATTTCATTTCAATCTAACATAACTGAATTATAAAATAATAGGATTTAATATCTGACTATTATAAAGTATAATTAGGATAGGTGTTTTATAGTTTAGGAATAGCCATAAGAAAGTGAACTAAAAGACAATAAATGCACATACATTGCGAATGCAAAAATGGGGAAACAAAGCCTCACTTTATATCACAAATATAAAAAAGAGGGTGTATACACATGCTCCATTTTAAAAACATTGACATAGAAAAAGACCGAAAAACAGTTATCCTATTTCGAAAAGATTCCTTTGTAGCCAGTTTTGGTAATGCTTCTGCCTTTGGGAAAGAAGATGATTACATGAATTGGCTAGAAGAAAAGATAAAAGTATTTCCTAATGGATTTGTTTTGGTGAAAGAAAACAATGAAGCTATCGGGCAGCTGGAACTGTCTACTCGGGAATACACTGGAAAGCATATTGGATACGTTCATCTGTATTATTTAATTCCCGAGAAACGCGAAAAGGGTTTGGGGAAAGAACTGCATCAATATGCACTAAATTTTTTCAAGGAAAATCATCTGGATGAATATCATTTGCGAGTCGCACCTGGCAATAAACAGGCGATGAAGTTTTATTTGAAAAATGGAATGGTAGAGATTGGATCAGAACTCGATGGTAAAGTGATTCGAATGAAAGGAAGATTATGATGCTGATTCGCATTCAGAAGGATGAAAACAGAAAGCAATTGCACCAGTTGTTAAAACGGTTTGGCCAGATAGACTCATTTTTTTATTAGAGAAAGTTTGATACAACGGATGATTATGCCATGGAGGTGTTTAAGACATTTCCTTTCTCACCTTGTATACCTTGGATTACATATCAGAAGAAATAAATGAAGTGAAGAGATGTTTAAACAATTCAAATGAATGACTGGAGAACAGAGGGAAGGAGGGTGAAACCAATCTAAAATAATAGACCCAGTGCATGGACTGCTGTCTTAGAGCAGCAGTCCCGCAATTTGCCGACATATCAACCCGCAAAACGTTGCTGTTTCTTAAACGTATATTGGTTTAATAGGTTGTCTAGCTGTTGACTACATTTTAGTGTCCGCTTATCAGACAATCCGTAAATCATTCCGATTTTAATCATTTCCTCCTTTTTATGTAAAATGGCTATTGATAGATCGTAACTGGTTATTTCCGTCAATTGGGACATCTATTTTCTTTCCTTTCGCTATTTTTTTCAGAAAAAGCACACAACGGAAATCATTATGCGCTCTTTTAAAATATAATTCAACAGATTCTGCAAAAGTAGTTCTTTTATTACAAGGTTCGACAAATTATTCACGATGAAATAAATTAAACAACCGCTATCTGTACGCTCTTTTTTAATCACAGTTTGGTGGGAAGTAAAATAACTAAAAGGATGAATCGGAAATGGTTTTTTCTTTTATGCAGGGATTTAACTGAATATGGCGAATCTTATTAAGGAGAAAGGGAATCAGTGAATGGAGGATGCAATTGAAAAAATGGTATGGAGCGGCTGGGATTTGTATAAATGATCAAGGCAAAATTCTTATGGTAAAACAAGGGTTGCCTGAAGAAGGAAAACGATGGTCTATCCCTTCAGGTGAGAAGGAAAAAAACGAAACTTTTGAAGCATGCTGCATGCGAGAAATCAGTGAAGAAACCGGCTATGATGTGCAAATCGTTAAGGCCTTGTTTATCAAAGAATCTGTCGAACAAGGTATAGAGGTAAAAGTTCATTATTTTGAGGTAGAGGTAATTGGCGGTATGCCTGTGATTCAGGATCCGGATCATTTAATTTATGAAATTGGATGGAAATCAACCAATGAAATAAAGCAGTTGTCACTTTCATTTGAAGGGGACAGAGCATTTTTATTGAACTTTATCCATAAAAAAATGAAAGGAGTTCAACGATGATACATACAATGAAATTATATGAGCAACCTTTTCAATCCATCAAATCAGGAAAAAAAACAGTTGAAGTACGTCTGAATGATGAAAAAAGAAGAAAGATAAGCTGTGGTGATATGATTGAATTCATAAAAATGCCGGATAAAACAGAGACCCTAAGGACCAAAGTGTTAGAACTAAAAAGATATGATTCATTTCAAGATATGTATGAAACGATTCCAGCTGACGACTTAGATGCTACAGGACAGTCAATAGATAAGATGTTGAAAGATACTTATCAAATCTATTCATCGGAGCAAGAAGAGCGGTGGGGAACATTGGCCATTACAATCAGACTGTTAGTATAAATCTGTAATGATTAATCATGCCTGCTAAGGGAAGGGGGATCCAATATGACCAGTATCATAAAGCATATTTTGCGTAATATCGTGGAGAAAAAGCTAAGAACCATAATTGTTATATTGACGATCTTACTTGCCACGGCAATTATCTTTATCGGAATTAGTCTGAATAAAATCATAAATGATACATATCAAACGATGGTACAAGGAGCCTACGGGAATTCGAATATCGTGATTACCAAGGATTCAGACGATAATAGCCCTTTTTATGCGTCTTCGGATTTAGATACGAAAAGCCTTGAGATGCAGTCACAGAACGATATGGTTATGACGACGGGCAAAAGCCATATGGACGGTAAAAGTGTCAAAGTTTCTTTAATAGGTATGAATTATGAACGGGCCCTACAGATGGCATTAATCGCTCCAATAAAATCTGAAAATAATTTTACATTAGACAGAAACAGCGCAATCATTAGTCAAAAGGCAGCTACAGATTATGGGTTAGATATAGGTGATTCGGTAAAAGTTGCAGTAGATGAGCAGTCATATCATTTTAAAGTAGGCGCTATCAGTGAAACAAATGGAATCTATTACTCGGAAATAGATCAACTGCTTTTAGTTACAGCGCCGGAACAAGTGAATGAGATGTATGGAACAGAAAATCAATTTACTAGCACACTGCTAAGGGTACCGGATGAACGAGTTGACCAGACAATCGACGAGTTAGCCAGTGACAACAAGGATTTTTCCATACAAAAGTCAGATACAATGAATTCAAACGATAGAGACGAAGAAACATTTGAAATAGCAATGATGGCAGCTATCATAATTATTGTGTTGATCAGTGCTTATGTTATATTGTCGTTATCTAAAATCATTGTTTCCGAACGAATGCCGATAGTAGGTACATTCCGGAGCATTGGAACGAGTAAACGCATGATGAATGGTTTGCTTGGAATGGAATTTTTAGTATATGGCATGATTGGAACGGTCTTGGGCATTGCCATTTCTTTCGCTCTGCTCCAGCCCATTGCTGATGTTTTTAACGAATATAAGGAATTTGGATTGGAGACAGTGGTAAGCTATTCTCCTGTTTATGTAGGAATAGCGGTCGCATTCGGAATGTTTTTTCCGGTATGTGTTGGCATGATACATATCGTAAGTATGAATAGAAAACCGTTAAAAGAAATTATTTTAAATACAACG
This sequence comes from Virgibacillus halotolerans, assembly GCF_016908515.1. Taxonomy (GTDB): domain Bacteria; phylum Bacillota; class Bacilli; order Bacillales; family Amphibacillaceae; genus Virgibacillus_M; species Virgibacillus_M halotolerans. Next base: position 184,157 of record NZ_JAFBEA010000005.1, on the reverse strand, counting down.
CAAACCGCACAAAAACGATCTAAGATGTCATCTTTCTTGGGGCTCGTTTTATTGATAGGTGCCTTTATTTTGTACTATATCAACACAATGGACCAATTATTATATGGTGCTTTATCTGTTTTGTTTTTTATTATATCATTGATTTTATTGGTTCCAGCTTTACTAAATCTGGTCGCGAAAGGGCTCAGTAAGTTATTTGAACGATCAACAAATGGTGAAATGTTGCTGGGGATAAAAAATATCGGTAACAACAAGATTGTTTCAAATAATTGCAGTATGATGATTATTGTTCTGATTTTATTAATGATTGTTGGAACGACAACGAAAGGGTTAAATGATTATATAAGTGACGCAATCAAAAAGGATTATGATATTGGCATCAATAACTTAAACGAGGACCCTTCCTTTTATACAGACGTTAAGCAGGTAGATGGGGTGTCTGATTATCGCCTAGATTACATCGACATTGCAAAGTTCCATCCCAAAGGTGACATGGAACAATTTAGTGTGCTAGGCATCGAGGATTTTGAAGCATTTGATAAACATACTTCGGGGATAACTTTTATTGATGATGCTAAATCAGAAATAGAAAGTTATCCTGATGGCATTCTTATTGATGCATACCAGGCAAAGCGATATACAGTAGGAATTGGGGATACAATCCAGTTACAGAAGGTTGACACAAAAGATAAAAACATAAATAAAGAAGATCTGAATGTTGTTGTTGCTGGATTCATCGACAGTTATGGAAACGGTCCAGGCAGAACAACCGCTTTACTGAACCTAAATTACTTCAAGGATCATTTTGCTGGTACTTACAATCAAATTGGTGTAAAAGTGCAGCCTGGGTACAATGTTGAAAGTGTGAAAAAAGAACTATCGGAATTATTAATGGATTCAGATGCTATAGTTACAACCTTTGACGAAAAGCTCGCGAGTCAAAAGGCAACCATTGATACATTGATTAGTGGCATCACCCTGATTATCTTAATGGGAATGATCATCGGGTTACTGGGCATTACCAATAATCTGATTGTTTCTTTTTTACAAAGGAAAAAGGAGTATGCTGTGCTTTATTCTGTTTGTATGAGTAGAGGCCAGGTCGTTAAAATGCAACTTTATGAGATGATGACAACCTTTATTGCAGTAGCTGTAATCGGATTTATTGGTGGGTTATTCATGAATATTGTCCTGGGAAAATTACTCTATGCGATTGAATTACGGGTAGAACTGAGCTTTAATTTTGCCTTATACGGTATTTTATGTGGCATTATCTTTGTCATACTGACCTTGTCTTCTTTCGCTACAGTAAGAAAAGTCCTGAAAATGAATATGCTCAAAGAACTGAGATATGAGTAACCATAAAGGGGAAGGTGTTTAGACATGCCGGATATTATTGAAACCGATAAACTATATAAAAGTTATTCCGTTGGCAACCGGGAAGTTCCGGTGCTGAAAGGTATCTCAATTACAGTGAGAAATGGTGAGTTTGTTGCGATTATGGGGCCGTCCGGCTGTGGGAAGAGTTCTTTGCTTTATTTATTGGGTGGTCTGGATGCCCCAACAGCTGGCAGTGTATTTTTTGACCAAAGTAATATTAACAAAATGAACGATAAATCAAAAAGTGTGATGAGGCGCCGGAACATGGGGTTTGTTTTCCAATTTTATAATCTCGTTCAAAATCTTACAGTGGTCGAAAATATATTATTGCCCATTACCATGGATGGAAAAAAGAAGAAGGATTATGAGCAAACTTTGGATAACATCCTGGAGATTGTTGGTTTAACAGAACGGAAAAACTTCACACCACGTGAATTATCTGGGGGACAACAACAAAGAGTTGCCATTGCGAGAGCATTGATTGCAAGCCCAAAGCTAATACTGGCGGATGAACCAATTGGAAATTTAGACAGCCAATCAGGAACTGAAATCATGGAGCTCTTTCGTAAAATCAATCAGGAAAAAGGAATCACGATTGTGCAAGTTACTCATTCACAGGAAGCTGCGGCATACAGTAATCGGATTATTCATATGAGGGATGGGATGATCGAGAAGGATTCGGCGGAGGATTTTGCAGCAATAGAAAATTTAAAGAAGTAATTCTTTAATAAATTATGGGAAAGAACAAATGAATTGAGGAGAATTTACCAAATATGAATAAGTGTAATTTATTGATAAAGCTTATTCTCACTACCTTAGGTTGATATAAATTTTTAACAATTTTAGTAATAATAGTGTTTGGATTATGATTTTTGTTGGTTTCGTTATTATCTATATATTTTCTGATCTTGTTTTCACTTTTGGAAAAAGGCGATAAAAACTATAATAACTAAATTCAACATAAATCAATCGAAAATACGAATCTACTTCTAGGTTCCAAATCATTTATTCCAATTACTTTAAGAAAGATGACAAGGGAAAAAGTCAATCACCATTAACAGGCAAGTAAGTTGGTTTAGACAGGAGAGAATAGTTTGAGCAATAATTTGATTATAAAACAATTACAATCTGATCAGGAGCTTTTTGAAGCATTTTCAGTAATGAAGCAATTGCGAACCCACTTAAATAAAAATGAATATCTAGAACTAGTGAAAGAAGCTAAAGAAGTAGATATGTATAGAATGATTGCATTATACCACGGTGAAAAGGTAGTGGCAGTTGCCGGATATAAACCGATGATAACACTCTATTATGGGCGCTTTGTCTGGGTTTGTGATTTGGTTACGGACGAATTGGAGCGTTCAAAAGGTTATGGTGAAAAACTGCTGACTTACATACATAATTGGGCTGAAGAACATGATTATAAAAGTGTTGCTTTGTCATCTGGACTTCAGCGCATAGATGCACATCGATTTTATGAAGAAAAAATGGATTACAGTAAAGTTAGTTTTGTGTTTAAAAAAGATATCCAGTAATCTTGAAATAGTAGAACACTGGAATATGCGCGTGTATAAAACCTTTTCGAAATAACATATAAGTTTTCGATATCAATACCTGGTACAATTCCTTAAAAGAATTGTACCTTTTTTAAAGGATTTTGCGGAGGTACGTCGAAATATATATTTAGAGAAACGTATTCTATCATCCCCAAAATTCCATCGTTTGATAACGATATCCCTACGCACAACTTCCTGTAAACAGGACTTTTTCCTCTTATAAATAGCTGCTGTCTCTTTTATAATTACTATATTCATAATAATCACAAATCATCTAGATCTTATTTTTACTAGGAATTTATATCTTTTTAATTATCTAAAAAATCTGGGGAGGATGCACTTTATGAACACGGCAATGTTTGGCAAATTTGCGGGGATAATGACGGTACTTGTAATGATAATTTCTTTTATCTTTGTTCCCGTTGCATTTGCTGCAGATGATGCGGACACAGAAGACTTTACACTTTCCATCATGCATATGAATGACACACATGCGCATGTAGAGCCCATGACAAGAATGGTAACTGCAATTAACGAGGTGCGTGAGGTGAAGCCGGATGCGCTCCTGTTTCATGCGGGCGATGTCTTTTCGGGAACAATGTATTTTAATGCGTTCAACGGGCAGGCTGACCTGGCAATGATGAATCTGATGAATTTTGATGCAATGGTGTTTGGTAACCATGAATTTGATCTTGGTGATCGGGAAGATGGCCACAAATCACTATCTGAATTTGTAAAGAAAGCTCATTTTCCTTTTGTTAGTTCCAATATAGATTTTTCTGGAGACGCGTTTATGAAAGATTTGGTTCGTGATGAAACATTAGTTGATGAACCAGACAACGGAGAAATTTATAGCAGCATTATAAAAGAAGTTGATGGAGAGCAAATAGGAATATTTGGGTTGACGACAGAAGATACAAAAGATATTGCCAGCCCTGTAAATGTTACATTTAGTGATTATAAAAATGCTGCAGAAGAAGCTGTACAGGAATTCGAAGATGAAGGTATTAACAAAATTATAGCACTTACACATATCGGTTATGACAGTAACCCTGTGGTGGGAAATGATTTATTACTGGCAGAGGTAGATGGTATTGATGTAATTGTTGGCGGGCATTCTCATACACAGCTGGATGAACCTGTTGTTGTGGATAGGGATGAAAAAGGCGAAGTAAAGGATCCAACAGTCATTGTGCAAGCGTTTCAATATGCCGAGTACCTTGGAACTTTGGATGTCAACTTTGATGAAGATGGTGTTGTAGTTGATCATACTGGGGAGTTACTGGAAGTAGCTGATAAAGAAGCAGATCCTGAAGCGGTTGAAGTATTACAACCGTATGCTGATGAAGTGGATGAAATTATGACAGAGGAGACAGGTGCTGAAGCGTTGAAAGACCTGCCTAATCCACGTCAAGACAACCCGGGTGAGGATAGTGTCAGGGCAACGGAAACGGCGCTTGGTAATTTGGTAACAGACGCGATGCTAGCAAAAGCAAAGGAAAAGTTTAGTGATACTGAAATTGCTTTGCAAAACGGCGGAGGTATTCGTGAAGCAATCCTTAAAGGGCCGATTACAGTTGGCGAAGTGATTAGTGTACTGCCATTTGGCAACAATCCTGTAATCGTGGATTTGACAGGTGCTGAGCTAAAACAAGCCTTGGAACACAGTGTAAGTCAAGAACCAGCGGAGAGTGGCGGATTCTTGCATGTAGCTGGGATGAGATATACGTATGATAGCACAAAAGAGGTTGGCTCCAGAATCAAATCCATGGAAATGAAACAAGGTGATGACTACCAGCCAATCGATGAGGGGAAGACCTATTTAATTACAACGAATGGTTTTACCGCTCAGGGCGGCGATGGATTTGATGTATTTGCCAAGGCCTATGCGGATGGTCGTGTAAAGGATATCGGTGAAATTGACTGGGAGCAACTGCGGGATTATATGGTTGAGGATTTGAATGGGCAAGTAGATCCTGAAATAGAAGACCGTATTACCGATCTTAAAGGTGAAACGCCTATAAAAGAAGATGGCAATCCAAATGGTTCAGAATTGCCAAAGACAGCTACGAATATGTTTTCACTCATTTTGATTGGAAGTATTCTGGTTGTTGCTGGTGGGACCGTATTGTTCTTGAGGAAAAAGAAGGTAAGATAGCCACTTAATAGAGGGGGAGAAATGAATGAAGCGACAGAAGCTAAGCAGGAATTCCAGTATTGTTTTGATCTTCTTTTTATTGTTAAGTCTGTTGACACCGATGTCAGAAAGTATTGTAAGTGCTGCAGAAGACATTATCTCAGTGGACGATGCTATTGCTAAAGATAATGATGGAGATACTGATACGGTAGAAGGGTATATTGTTGGATATGTTATCAGTCAAAAAAATGTATCTAGAACAGATTTCAATAGTGATACTAATTTTGCTATGGCGAATGATCCAGAAGAAACCGATATAGACAAAATGGTTTTTGTTCAAGTACCTGGCAGTTTTCGTGATGGCTTTGGATTAAAATCAAACCCTGATAATCTGGATAACGCGGTGCAAGTGACAGGTGATTTAGAAAAATACTTTGGTGGAAATGGATTAAAAGATACGACGGCAATTGTCTTTACCTCTGATGACAATGAAACGGAAGACCCGTTGGAACTGATGACCATTGCTGAAGCACGTGTACAGGGAACTGGTGCAGCAATGGTGAAAGGAACGGTCACCGCGAGGCTGAAAAATACGATCCATATTCAAGATAAAAGTGGGGCAATTGCTGTACGACCAACTTCTCTTGATGCGCAAGTAGGGGACGAAATAACGGTAAGTGGAAATTTACAAGATTATCATGGCTTGTTACAACTGAATGCTGCGGAATTGGAAGAAAAAGAAGCGGGAGTTGGCGTCCCGGATCCCGTTGAATTGACTGGTGAGGCAGTCAATCAGGAGGAAAATGAATCCAAGCTCGTTACTGTGAAAGATGTAACGATAGAGGGTACACAGAATGGGGAGGGTTGGACAAATTATGTAGTTACAGATGGAACTGAATTTTTAATACGGGATGAAAACAATTCTCTAGATCTCTCGGAAGGAAACTATGCATCTATCACAGGAATTATTCAACAGTTCGATGACGACTATCAAATGATTCCAAGGGATAAATCAGATGTCGTTGAAGACACATCGGTGGTACAACCGGTTTCCGCATCACCAAATGAAGGGACAATTGCCTCAGGAACGGAAGTAGAGTTGACTACAACGACTGTAGATGCCGAAATAATATATACAACCGATGGCTCGGAACCAACAGAAGAAAATGGGCAAGTATATGAAAAACCAATTGTTGTTGATGAAGACCTAACAGTGAAAGCAGTAGCGAAGCAAGAAGGGCTTAATCCAAGTAAAGTAAGTACATTTATATACAAAGTATATGATGCTGAGGCGGGAATTCAAATTCATGATATTCAGGGTGAAGGTCATGAATCACCGATGATTGATAGTGTGGTCAATGATGTCGAAGGGATTGTCACCTATCAGTATGATATTAGAGGATCGAACTATTTTCACATACAAAGCTCTGAAGATAAGTATGACGGTGATCCTAAAACATCGGAAGGAATTGTCATTTATACGGGAAAGGCTGAAGATGTGGCAATTGGGGATAGGATTAGTGTGACTGGTATGGTGGATGAATATTACATTGATGGCTACGACGAAAAGGCGGAAACAGATTTACCTGTAACGCAAATCAATGCGCGTGATGATCAAGGGGGAAGCATTGAAGTGTTAGAAAGTGATGTGGCATTGCCAGAACCGATCAAGATTACCTCTTCAGATATTCCATCAGAAGTAATTGGTGAGAATGGCTTTGATGATTTTGAACCGGAAAATTATGCGATTGACTTTTGGGAAAGTATGGAAGGCATGCGTGTTGAAGTTGCGCCATCAAAAGCGGTAGCCCCTCAAGAACATGGGGACCTGGTCGTCGCAACAGAAGAATTTGAAACAGATACGATAAATGGCGGTATTCGTTTGCGGGAGAAAGGGCCAAATGCACAGTCGATTCAATTCAAGCTATATCCAAACGATGAAGCAAGGGATTTCGCTGTGAAAACGGGCGATATGTTTACGGAATCGATGACGGGCGTTGTAAATTATGGGTTTTCAAACTACAAAGTTTACGCTGATTTGGATGAGGTCGAAGATGTATTTGTGGAAGGTGATACGGAACCGGCACCAACCGATATTGCAAAGGACGAGGATAAATTAACCGTTGCGTCCTATAATGTGGAGAACTTTTCTGCGAATACAAGTGCTGGTGAAACACCAGATGATAAGGCGAAAAATATTGCTCGGGCATTTGTTCAAGATATGGAAAGCCCCGACATTGTTGGAATCATTGAAGTTCAGGACAATAATGGCCAGGAAGAGGGACCGGAAGATGCCGATGCATCTGAAAGCTATGAAAGATTGATCGATGTAATAGAAGAGGCGAATGGTCCTCGGTATGCGTATGTTAATATTGATCCAAACTACAATGAAGACGGCGGTGCACCACACGGAAATATCCGTGTAGGTTTTCTGTATAATCCTGCACGAGTTTCCCTTGCAGAAGCGAAAGATGGTGCAGCGGATGAAGCAGTTGGCTATGAAAATGGTAGTCTGACATTGAATCCAGGTCGTATAGCTCCGTTAGATGAATGGTTTGAAGGTACACGAAAACCGCTGGCAACACAATTTGAATTTAAAGGCGATAGTGTTGTGGTTGTCGCAAATCATTTGAATTCAAAATTGGGCGATGACCCTGTGTTTGGAAAAAATCAGCCGCCAGAATTAGCCAGTGAGGCTCAACGGATGGAGTTAGCTCGGATTTTGAATGGTTTTGTTCAAGATGTTCAGGCAGATAATCCAGATGAAAACATTATCGTTCTCGGTGATATGAACGATTTTGAGTTTTCGAATCCACTTGCAGCACTAAAAGGAAATGAATTAACAGATATGATTGAAAACGTCCCTGAGGAAAAACGTTATTCGTACGTCTATCAAGGCAACTCACAAGTTATTGATCATGTGCTTGTATCGGATAATTTAGTAGAAGATGCAGACATCGATATACTTCATATCAATGCAGATTTCACTGAAATGCATGGACGCGCAAGTGATCATGAGCCTGTATTAACGCAATTGGATTTAGCGGGGGGAGAAAATGCAGATAAAGAAGTGGGAGAAAAGCCTAGCAAACCTGAAGAGCCAGGTAGTGGAAAAGATGACGTAGATAAAATAATTCCAGTTCAAAACGATGACAATGATAATACCGATAACGGCATAGTAGGTAATCAAGATGCTATTGGTGGATCTAAGTTACCGATTACTGCGACAAACATGTATTTATCGATCTTAATTGGTAGTGTTTTACTCATAGCTGGTGGAACAATTTTGATTATCCGGAAAAGGAAACTATTATAGCATGATCTCAAAAACCCGTAGCAGATACTATTTTCTGCTACGGGTTTTGTTTTTATTGGAAATGATAAACATGCCGTTTAGACAGGTCGATATTTTCTATTAGAAGCGTTCAGCGTATCATACTGAATATGCGATTTTTTTGAGCGTGAGGCAGGATATTGTTGTCTTTTCTAGAATAAGTAAGTAGGGTGAACAAAATTGTATTTAGATTATGTGCGTGTAATTGGGGGATTTGTATGAAAAAATGGTCCATCGTCATTTTATTTAGTATATTTTTCATTGGGGCCTTCCTTTGGGGTGGCTATCAATGGCTTAATAATGAAAAGGGGACAATGGATATAACATCGAAAGCGGGTAAGGCTGGGGATGAGGAAAGACAGGAGTTGGAGGAACAAAGAACTGAAATAGAAGGAACAATTACAGAAGAAGACTTAGCTGAATTTAAAGAACAAGGTCTTAATCCATTTGGGGAGCATACGAAGATGGATGGTTTAACAGATGCAATGTATCAGGAATATATCCATGGAATGTCCCATCAAAAAGTAGAAGCTAATAAAAAATGGGGGTTTTATGAAATTCATCCAGACCGGATCGAGTGGTTATTGGATGGCTTGGATCAAGTAAATGTGGAACATGAAGATGCTTATAGGTCTATTTTAGAGAAGTGGAAGGATGGTAATTTTGCTGATGCTGATGTCGATCACAATGTGATTTGGGATCTGCAAGGTGGAACGGTGGGCAAGGCAACCGGTATCTTAAGCCAGGAAGAAGAACAGGATTACGTTGAAAAAAATGCAGACTAACATATGAAAGTTGAGAGGGTGCACCTATGAAATATATGGAATTAGGTAAAAGTGGTTTAGAAGTATCGAATATTGCTTTAGGTTGTATGCGAATAAGTGATTTAGAAGAGAAAGATGCGGCTAAAGTGATTAACAATGCGATAGAAGCCGGAATTAACTTCTTTGATCATGCAGATATCTATGGCGGAGGAAAATCAGAAGAAGTATTCGCCAATGCGATTGGGATGAACCCTTCTGTTCGGGAAACAATGTATTTACAAACAAAAGCGGGAATAAGAGAAGGATTCTTTGACTTCTCCAAAGAACATATTATCGAAGCGGTTGATGGAAGTCTAAGGCGTTTAAAAACGGATTATGTCGATGTACTGTTGCTTCATCGACCAGATACACTAGTTGAACCCGAAGAAGTAGCAGAGACTTTCAACATCTTAAAGAAAAGCGGTAAAGTAAATCATTTTGGAGTAAGTAATCAAAACCCGATGCAAATAGAGCTGTTAAAAAAATATGTTGAACAGGACTTAATCGTTAACCAATTGCAATACGGTGTCATGCATACTGGAATGATTGATAAAGGATTGCAGGTGAATATGAAATGGGATGGTTCCATTGATCGGGACGGCAGCATTCTGGATTATAGTCGTTTGAACGATATGACCATTCAGGCATGGTCACCATTTCAATATGGTTTATTTGAAGGTGTATTCATCGATAATGATAAATTTCCAGAAGTTAATACGAAGTTACAGGAAATTGCAGAGACAAAAGGCGTAAACAAATCTGCAATTGCAGTTGCCTGGATTTTGCGTCATCCAGCCAAAATCCAAACCATTATAGGAACGATGAATCTAGAACGGTTAACAAATATTGCAAAGGCCTCTGATATTGAAATAAGTAGAGAAGAATGGTACGAGATTTATCGCGCGGCTGGGAATGAATTGCCATAATGCTGTATCCTGTTTAAAGCACATCCTTACTATAAACGGTAACTTAGCCGCAGATCCTGAACAAGGAGGAAATAATGATGCAGCGTATAATTAGAAGGTTAATCATCTCAGTTTTCATTTATCCTTTGATTAGAAAACTGATTAGAAAAAGAAGTCGTCCCAAGAAATACGATGATGGTCAAATATAAAGTAAGGTGAATGGTAAAAAAGCGAAACGAATGGCAAAACCCGCTTAGCTTTTATTATTAGGTTGATTCATAAATTGAATAGATGAAAATAGAGGCGAAATAATGGAGCTTTTTACTGAAAACATGACCGAAAAGTATACGAAGGAAATACTGAACTGGAAGTACGCTAAACCATATGACTTTTATAATAATGCGTTATCAAATAATGCTGTCAAGGAAATGCTTGAAAATACATACTATGTCTTAGTTGATCAGCAAGGTATCTTGATCGGTTTCTATTGTGTAGGAGTTGCAGCGCAAGTACCTGCCGGTAATCAGTGTGGTGTGTATCAAGAAGAACAGATAGATATTGGTTTTGGAATGAAGCCAGGGCTTACAGGAAAAGGCAACGGTTCAGCATTTTTATCATACATCTTATCCTCGATCCATGAAGGTTTTCCAGGTACCGATATACGCCTTTCCGTAGCAACATTCAATAAAAGAGCGATACACTTATACGGGAAGTTTGGATTTGTTAAAGCAAAGGAATTTCAAACAGAGAATACTAACTTTATCACGATGGTAAAACAGAGAATGGGTTTGCAAGAAAAAAGTGAGGTGTAAAAAACTATAGAAGAATGGAGGAGAAGGTGGGATTCGAACCCACGCGACGTTTGACCGCCCTAATGCATTTCGAGTGCATCCCCTTCAGCCGGACTTGGGTACTTCTCCATGGAATAGTTCGGGTGAGATGATTTGAACCGTCGTCCCTTATCCCATATCAGGCAAGGACCTTGGTAGTACTTATATGTTAAAAGCTGGTTATCAATCATTTTGGCTTATTGGCTATTTCCAATGAAGCATATTACTTTTTCAGTATAAAATAGTGTTAGAAAGAAGTAAAGGATAAGGTTTATTATACAGGATTCGGGCATTTGTCCCGAGTCCTGTTTTTATTTGAGTCTCATAAATAAATTCCTTTCTTCAATCTGCTAAATTGCGTCTTTTTGATGCATCAACAAGATTAATTATTTTATTTTTGAAAAACACTTAAAAATAGTACAAAAGACCCGATAAAGTAAAGGGATTCATGTAGAAGTAGGGATGGAGCAAAAGCTAAATCAACATCAATAAAAATAGCAAAGAGGTGGAATAAATGAATAAAACAAAAAATATCAAAGGCTTTAGCTGGATTCGCAATAGCATTTCAACAAAAGTATCTCTGGTATTGATGCTAACGATTGTTATTATACTTTCTATAACAGGTTCGGTGATATACTCGTATACCAAATCGTTATTGGTTCGAAGTGCAGAAATAGAGCTTTCAACAAAAAGTGACGCGATAGCAGGTCAAGTGGATAGTTTATTTGCTGAGAAGGGTGCACTTGTTAGGCAATTTGCAACAAATCAAGAGGTTGCTAATTTATTGGATACGGCCAAGTCGAGAAGTGAAGTAGAGAAAAACCCCCATTATGAAGGAATAATGAAGACACTCGATAAAATTATCGAAATGGACGATGGTATTGCTATGGCTTGGATTGCTAGCAACAAAGCGAATTTTTTGATTGGAAATGACAACTTATTATCGGACAAAAACTTTGATATTACGAGTCGACCCTGGTATCAACCAGCTTTAGATAAGGATGATATTTACTTCACAGAGCCATATATGGATGAAGTATTTGGAAAAGTTATTTTGAGTGTCATGAAACAAATTCAAGTGGATGGTCAACCAGTCGGCTTTGTAGCAATAGATTTATTTCTAGATGAATTACCACAACTGATGCAATCTTATGAACTGGGCGACGATGGCTATTCATTCTTGCTTTCTGACGATGGAACAATTCTTTATCATCCAAATGACGCGCTTATCCTTGAAACAAAACTTCAGTCCATGTCAGGTGACCTTGGTAACATTGGTGAGAAAATGATCAAAGGCGACAAAGGACTAAGTCTAAGTCAGGTTAATGATCGCGAAGAATATATCGGTTATTCGCCGGTTCCGACGACAGGTTGGTCCGTTGCAACTTCTATTCCACAGAAAGAGGCTTTAGCTAGTCTGGGTTCCTATACGAATACGATGATATTACTGTTTGGGTTAGCTGGTTTAATTCTTAGTGTTTTAGTATTCTTTCTTTTAAAATATATGTTAAAAACAATTTCTGCTATTACAATTCGAATGAAACAACTTGCTGCAGGTGACTTAAGTCAAGATGATTTACAGACAAAATCAAGTGATGAAATCGGTCAATTAGTTTTATCTACAAACCAAATGAATCAAAAAGTACGAGGGTTACTAAATAAAATTAATACTGTTTCAGAAACAGTTAACAGTCAAAGTGAAGGGTTAACGCAATCTGCCAGTGAGGTCAAAACCGGTTCGGAACAAATCGCATCAACCATGCAAGAATTGGCAATGGGATCCGAATCGCAAGCAAACCAGACGAGTGAACTATCAAATGTAATGGGGTTATTCACGAATAAGGTTCAAGAAGCAGATGAAAAAGGGGGAGACATTACACGTTCATCTAGTGCTGTTCTTGAAATGACAAATAAGGGAAGTAAGTTTATGGAATCTTCCGCGGGAGAAATGGCTAAGATTAATGGGGTTTTCCGTGAAACCGTAGAAAAAGTAGAAGGGTTAAATGAACATTCTAATAAAATATCGAATTTAGTTTCAATCATAAATGATATCGCTGAGCAAACAAATTTATTAGCATTAAATGCAGCAATTGAAGCTGCTCGTGCTGGGGAACATGGTCGGGGATTCGCTGTTGTTGCTGATGAAGTAAGAAAGTTGGCAGAACAGGTATCTGACTCAGTAACAGATATCACGGGCATTGTTAAAGATATTCAGCATGAAACAAGTCATGTAACAGAAACACTACAAGAAGGTTATAAAGAGGTTGAAGATGGAACGAATCAAATAAAAATGACTGGACTCACGTTTGGTGAAATACAACAGGCTATTGGTCAAATGGTTAATAACATACGTGGTGTCGCCGGAAATTTAGCTGATATAGCCGCTGGTACACAGGAAATGAATGGTTCAATTCAAGAAATTGCAGCTATTTCGGAAGAGGCTGCTGCAGGTATTGAACAGGTATCTGCTTCATCGCAAGAAACATCAGGCTCAATGGAAGAAGTCGCAAGTAGTTCAGACGACCTTGCCAAATTAGCCGAAGAATTGAACGAATTAATTCATCAGTTTAAACTTTAATAAAAAATATTAACTGTAAAATAAACAGAAACGCTCTATTCCTTTTATGTCAAGGCTTAGAGCGTTTCTGTTTTAATGCTAGTGAGAGGATTTGAACCCCCGGCCCTTCATTACGAGTGAATTAGTGTATTATTAATCTCAAGACAAAACGATTAATCTAGCCACATCTGACCCCATTTCAAAACCAATAATCGGGAAACGACAAAGTGATCGGCGAAAGATATTCATCTTCCAACTCTGTCTGTTATTGTAGAATCCAATTTATCAGTAGCTACTTCATCTGCCTGTAGAAGAGCATGGGCATAGGTGTTCATCGTGATTTGTATGTCAACGTATCATAATCGTTCAGAATTTTTTTGGCATGAACCATGAACCCCTTCATTTATAAGCAACGTTGCGGATGTGTGTCTATGTGCATGTATATTGATGTATTCTAGTTTATGGGATAATAAATCTTTTCCATCAGTGTTGTATGGAGGTGGGATTATAAGGTTTTCCATTTTCGTGAACTAACAGGAGGCAATGTACGCCATCCTTCCAAACCATCATTTCATATAATACTCATTTATAAATTACTTTATAGTTGTGCAAAACTTTCTTATTTAAACAATGAAAAAAATCCTTTTTTCTTCTTTTTAGAAAGTGGTTGTCCTAACGATTTTTTCTTAATGTATTTCTTAGGGTTACTTAAAGCTGTTCCTCCACCCTTACCATATCCAGGAACAACGGATTTTTTTACTTTTCTTTTTACACTAGATTTAGCTTTTGAAAGAGGGGACCTTGGTTTTTTGATTTTCAATTTTAACACCTACTTTTTTATTTTTTCTAAATCTATTTATTAGAGGGTGTACCATTAAATGCACACCAATTTTCAATTTATTATTTGTCTGATGTTTCCACGATTCTTTCAAATGTTTCCGGATTATCAGAGCCGTTAGAATCTATTAATTGAACTGGTTCACCGGCATATTTGATTTGGAACCCTACTACTGCATCTACAGTTGCCCCGCTCTTAACGTTAGTATCTCCCATTTCAACAAGATCTGCTTTATAGTCGTCCGGATATTGTCCATTCGCTCCATCAAGCAATTCTATCGTTGTGTCGGTTTCTTGATTCGCCCTTGATGCTAATGCCATCCAAAGACTCGTTGACTTATCACTATTGTTCGTAAATTCTATTTCTAAAGCAAGAACTTGTTTGTCGTCGTATTTTCTAGTAATTTTCTCTGCTTATTTTATTAAAGATTCATAATCATTCATCTCTAATTCGGTATCACTTAATTTAGGTTCTTCTTTTTCATCTTTAGTTTCACTGCTGTTATCTTTTGTAGCACCATCGACTTCCTCAATATCATCACCACATGCCGCTAAACCTACAGTAAGTAACACTAATAATAATAGATAAGATAATCTCTTAAATATAATTAAACCTCCTCAAGGTAGTTAAAAGTTCTATAATAATTCCTGTTTCTTTTTATCATATTCATCTTGTGTAATTGCTTCTGCATCGAGAAGCTTCTTATATTTCATGAGTTTATCTGCTGCATTTAGGCCCATGTCATCCTCTTCAATCTGTATGTTTGCTATTCTAAAATCATTTACGGCATGGAAATGACCCTTTAACTGTTTAACTTGTACGGTAAATTTTTGTTCAGTTTCGAAATCCATAAAATCCATAAAAAATAAAGAGTCATCCTTTTTCTTACCACCAATAGCAGCGCCGGCTATAGCTCCAAGCCCACCCGTCAATACGCCACCAACGATAGCACCTGCAGCAGCTTTACCTGCACTTCTTGTGTGTTTCTCTTCCTTATGTGATCCTAAGAAATAGTATAGTTTACCTTTAACTTTCACTACCCCTTCACCGTTTTCTTTTTCTTGAGATATCATTTTGTACATATTTGCTGACGACTTTTTGAAGAGGTTCTTTCCTCCAACAACCTCAAAAGCGGTTTGTTTCTTGATTGAATCTTTCCAAAAAACCATATTAAGATCACTTCTTAATCTAAAATCGAAGATAGTAAAATAGTACTAGATGGTACATATAATTAAAACGACATGATGATCGTTGCATTAAAGTTTTTTCAAATGACTAACTTCTTTCGGCACATCGTAAATATTCGCGATTTAATTGATTGATAGAGATAATGATCGGATGGATAAAGTTTTTTAGATGTAGCCAATTCCATTGATTCAAATCTAAGTGTTAAGTTGCTTGGAAAATTATAAAAGAGGATGAGCAATGGTTCTAAATAAGTAGGCGCCCATTTCGGTGCTTTTTTAATATTTAAAATATAAAAAACAAAAACAAAAACAAAACCAAGATTCTTTAAGAAGAACCTCGGATAATATTCGCTGGGGGGGCTCGACCCCCCGCCATTCTGTTTGCGAAACAGACGCTCTATCCAACTGAGCTATAACGTTATAAAAATAGTACCGAATAAATCCGGATAATTACATAATACATTATTTTAATACTTTGTAAACACTTATATCTATAACAATGATATCGAAGAGAAATGAAATAAGAAACGAATATGCTGTTTCAATACGAGATGATTTAACTGTTGAAGAAATCAAATAAATATTAAGTGTAAAATAATAGGCAACCATTGCGGCGTTTTTTTATTTAGAAAATGATACCCCTTTGTTGTATATTGAAATTGAGGGGGAGGATGGAATTTATGAGTAAAGATAGCAAGGATATCATTTTGGCCGTACTTAAATACTCAAACGATTCTTTGGATGATGAAATAATAGACTTTAGCAAAGTCAATGAAGACTCCTTAAACGTTTCATATTCAAGGTATTGTAGAGTGTTAATGATGATGGTAGACGAAGGATTAATATCTGGTTTAGCACCCATTACTTTTGTAGATCGTTTTTATACAGAGTATAAACCAACAGATCCGAGCATCACATTGAAAGGAATTGATTATTTAGAAAGAAATAAAATTTCTACGAAGGCATATGCAATACTGAAAGAAATAAGAGAATGGGTACCTGGTTTATAGCATCCTAAACAGGTGCTTTTTTATACCTGAAAAACAATTGGAGGTGGAGTTGAATGTAAATGGTGAACTAGGAGAATATCAGAAATGAATGGGAAACATCTAAGATTACGTTAAAAGATTTAGCTGAAAAATATGATTTGAAGCTAGGCACACTGAAAAGTGGAAAGGGATGCAACAAAAAAGGATGCAATTAATTCTGAAAAGGTTGCAACCCTAATTCCAAGAACCACTCTACCAAACGGAACAGTATAGCTAAAAAACATGGATTGAGAGCAAAGTATTTCACTGAAACACAAAGAGAAATCATGGAGGACTTCGAAGACTTCTTCATTGCTAATCACCTATGGATGCAAATTGAAATAAAATTATCTGCAATCATATAACTTCAAAAGGTGATGTGGGTTGAAAGTTTTTATGATACGTTGAGTGAAGTAGCTTCGGAATCTAGCGGTATGGAAGGTTCTTCTACAAGTTATAAGGTTGCTTATGCATACGAACAATTTGAATCGCACATAAAAGCACAATCTAGAGATGGCTGAATATAGGAATTTAGGCGAAGCAGTTCAGAGATATGGCTCATGAAGAGGATTATCGATTATTAGAACTCAAACGAATCAGAAAAACAATCGATAAAACAGAGAGAGAAACTGATTATGTCAATGAGAAATTGAAGTTAATGAAGATAAAGACATTTCATTTTATATGCAGTAAAGAATTAATTATCAATGGAAATGATATACAATCGATTATAATTATGTAACAATATAAAACAACAAAAACCATTAAACTTAAGGGTTTCGCCGTCAAAATGTCGGCATAAAGGGGTTTTTTATCATAAAAAGCGACCCTTGAAATGTTCAAGAATCGCTTTATATTAACGTTTATAATTGATGCTGGTGAGAAGATTTGAACCCCCTACCCTTCATTCCGAGAGAAGTGCACTGCCAACTGTGCTACACCAGCAAATATTATAAAAGTGTTACACTAAAAATAATAATCCTTTTTGACGATTTTCTGAAGTATTTTGGGTTGAAAAATAATATGATTTTTAGACAATATAAAGGAATTGGAGCGATAAGCGTGATAACCATTCAAAAAGCAAATGAGGAACATATTGATGGCATCGCTAAAGTGTGTATTGATGCTTACTGGGCGACATATAGCGAGCTTCTTTCCAGTGAATATATTAATAGAATGATTCGTGAGTTTTATACATATGACCGGATTTTAAAAGAAATAACGATTACCAATAGACAGTGGAATGGTTGGATCGTTGCGGTAGATGATGGCATGGTCGTTGGCGCTGGCGGGGGAGGAATGATCAGTGAAAATCATGGGGAGCTATTTGTGTTATACCTGGATCCAAACAGAAGAAAAGAAGGTCTGGGTTCCATGTTATTAGACGCTGTGACAAAGGAATTGAAAGAGTATGGTGCCAAGGAGCAATGGGTGTCTGTAACCAAGCATAATGATAAAGGCATTCCTTTTTATGAGGCAAAAGGTTTTTTTTGTGTACATGAACAACTTGAATATGGTGTTGTAGAAGGGGAGGATTACATGGCGTTGAGATATCATCGAATGATTTAAATCTTATTGGAAACAAGAAAAAGCGCACATGGATTATTATGATTTAAACTTTATGTGCGCATATGAATTTAAATTTCATGGCGTAAATAAATTTTAAAGTCGTTCCAGAAATTCAATCCGATTATCAAAGGGATCATTGGCATAAAATCGTTTGGCTCCCTCTAATGGTTCATCTTCAATAACCAGGACATTATTTTTCTGCAGTTTTTCACGAAGTGTATGGATGTTGCTTACTTCAAAAGCAGGGTGGGCCTTTTTTGCCGGGGAAAAATCAAGTTGGATGCCAATGTGTAATTGCTGTTTCCCTAATTCAAACCAAACACCGCCCCTTTTGGCTAAATTATCAGGCTTAGGGATTTCTGTTAATCCAAGTACTTTACCATAAAAATTTCTTGCTTCTGGCTCACTACCTTTAGGTGCTGCTAATTGCACATGATCGATTCCCACAAATTCACTATTCATATTACCTAATCCCCTGTCATTATTATTTTTTACGAGCTACCCAAACTGTCCAGCGGTCTTTTTCAATGATTTCACCAGTCTTTGGAAGTCGTTGATCAACAAATGCTGCAAGCTGGGAAAGCTGCTGCGTTGTTAATTCGTGAAGGATAGAGCGCCCGGTTCTCTCCTTTATGTCTGCGATTAATTCCTTTTTAGTTGTATATTTCTGTCTGATTTCCCATCGTTTTATTTCCTCAATATTCGTAAAACCTGCACTGTTTAACGCTTGAATAACTTCTATGCTGGAATGCCGTCTTTGTCGTTCTATTTCTTTCAAATGGGGAAACAGCTCAAAGAAATAGCCTCTAATATGGCTGCTGGTTCCTTCCAGCAAGCAATCTTCTGGCGTTCGATCCTGGATGTAAATGGTTCCATCTTGTTTTAGCAGTCGAGATGCTTCCGAAAAGCATGATGACAGATCGTTTAAATGATGAATGATTGCACGTTCGAATACGAAATCATACGATTGGTCAGGTAATCCAGTGTGATGAGCATTGCCCATCACGAAATCTATCTGACTATAATCCACACAGTTTGTTTTCGCTGCTTCAACCATTACTTTTGAAAAGTCCACACCAGTTACAGCAGGAATTCCGGCTTCAAATAACGCTTTGGAATAAATACCACCACCACAACCAATATCCACCGCGTGTTGAATATCATCATTCAGTAATCCTGCGAAAAATTCCTTCCAACCCCTGTCCGCTTCTCGTGTTGAATAGGTCAGTTTATTTTTCGGGTCATGAAAATTAATAGGCATTGATTTCAACTCCTTATCCAACATGTTTTCAGTTTATCTTATTATTGAATAAAAATAAAATACTGAATGATTATACAATCTAATAACGAACCATTATACTTAGGTAATCGAGGGCTGGTAGCTGTAGGTAAGGATAGTTTGTTTCCAGTCTTGAATTGTTACTTTATGTAATTGTATTACTTTACATTATTTTTCATTTTGCTTTATACTTAACAAATCGGTTGTAAAAGTATAATTGTAATGATATGGAGGGAAATAGTTAATGAAAATTGTAGCAATGGTTGGTAGTGTACGTAAGGATTCTTATAACAAAAAATTGGCTAACTTTATGCAGGACAGGTATAAAGAAACGGTGGAGATTGAGCAATTGCCAATCGATCAGCTTCCTTTTTTTAACGAGGATGAAGAGTTTAGTCCACCTGCAATTGTCAAAGAAGTAAAAGAAAAAATACTTAACAGTGACGGCGTTTTATTTGTGACACCTGAATATAACCATTCCGTTCCAGGGGTACTAAAAAATGCAATTGATTGGCTTTCAAGAGTGGATAAGGTCATGGTGAAGAAACCAATTATGATTGTTGGAGCTTCCAAGAGCTTATTAGGAACAGCACGTGCGCAAATGCATCTACGTCAGATCCTTAACTCTCCGGGATTATCAGCACTTACATTGCCTGGAAATGAAGTGTTTGTTGGTGTTTCACATGACAAAATAGATGAGAATGGTGTCTTAACGGATGAACCAACGATTCAATTTATCGATACGGTTATAGATAATTTTATTAACTGGATTGAAAATACGAAAACATTTAAATAGAACTTACAATCAAAGGGACTTTCAACTATTGGGTTGAAGGTCTTTTATTTTTGCTTTATTTTATTGCAGTTTGGCGGGCAGTAAAACCTCCAGTAATGAAGTTTCACTTTATAGTTCAAAGATGATAGCTCCATGTTCATAAAGATAGGATATAAGACACAGTTCATTTTATTTTGTATGACTATATAAGGAGTCTGGATAACAATGCGTTAAAAATATAGAGATAAAAAAGCTATTTGTTCACTGTTTTAGAGTATGAAAAATAGCGACTAGGCTTATTGATTCATTTTTTTGTTTAATAGAGAAATATAGTAAAAAAATTCATTATATCAAAAATACAGAAATGGCTTATGCGCAACCTTTAAGATCTGTCTGCTATTTTTTAGATAGACTTTTATCCTAGTAAATAGATTTTAATAAATGGTGCTTAACTATCAATTTGAAAAAACATCCATTATACCTACAAAATCTGACAACTATTTTACTTGCATTCTATTATAGTGGTAATAACAGTTTAATCTTACAGAAAACCACAGGCATTTGGCGCCAATCTATTTTTATAATAAAGGCGAAAGAATGCCATTTTTTTACAGAAAAAAAGTAAATTGAAAGGAGGATAAATGTCATTTGGTTTCATTTTCGGTATTAACATGACGAATTTATATGTATTTAGTAATTTATACAAAATGGAATCGGGGAGGAAATAAAGATGGGGATAAAGAAAAGATTAGGTTTAGGTATGGCATCAGCGGCGTTAGGTATAGCATTAATCGGTGGTGGGACTTATGCATATTTCAGTGATCAAGAAGTGACAAATAATGCATTTGCTGCTGGAACATTGGATTTATCAGCTAACCCGACTGCCCTTATTGATATCGATGGGCTTAAGCCGGGTGATACTATGCTACGTGAATTTGTTTTATCTAATGACGGAAGTTTGAAAATAGAAAATGTGAATTTGGAAACAAAGTATACTGTGACAGATTTGAATGGTGATAATAATGATGATTTTGGCAAACATATAAAAGTTAATTTCCTATGGAATTGGGATCAAGAAAGTGAGCCCATTTTTGAAACTACTTTATATGAGCTGCAAAAAATGGATCCAGATGTTGTAAAACGTGATATTTGGGATCCATTATGGGAGCAAAAGGGCGGTCTTGAGTCTGGTGAAAACCATGAGTTTTGGGTGGAATTCGAATTCACTGATAATGGAGAAGAACAAAATATGTATCAAGGAGATAGCCTTGGATTAGAATGGACATTTAATGCAACCCAATCAGCTGGTGAAAATCGTTAGGTGTCTATAAAAATAAGGAATTAAAATGGGAGGATGATATCATTGAAAGTTAATAAGGGATTGTTTTCTTCTAGTATGGCCTTGGTTGTTGCATTAGGATTGCTGACCCATGGTACTGCTGTGAACGCTGAGGAAAACAAGATTGAATATAATGAGGCGTACGATACCCCTTCCTACATGATTGGAAATTGGAAGGCGCCTAAAGGATTGAATAAAAGAGAAATCGTACTTGCTTATATGGATAACAATAGTAAGAAGTTTAAGATACAGGGAGATGATTCCAAGGTAAACTTTGAAATTATTGATGAAACAGCAGACAAGG
The DNA here is from genome assembly GCF_016908515.1 of Virgibacillus halotolerans. Taxonomy (GTDB): domain Bacteria; phylum Bacillota; class Bacilli; order Bacillales; family Amphibacillaceae; genus Virgibacillus_M; species Virgibacillus_M halotolerans. Next base: position 162,336 of record NZ_JAFBEA010000005.1, on the reverse strand, counting down.
AAACAGGAACCCATCATTTTAAACTTGTTCAAAAGTATAAAGGGATACCAATTTATGGGTCTGATCAGACAATATCATTAAGTAATGATGACCATGTTATTTCCTACTTTGGACAGGTAGTTTCAAATTTAGATCATAAAAACATAAATGTAACTGCTTCCATTTCGCAGGATGAAGCAGTAAAAGTTTTTAAAAATAATCTTGAAAAAGTAATTGGTAAGGTAGATCAGTATGATGGAGAAATTAATGCTGAACCATATATCTATGAAAATAATAATGCATTTTATTCAACCTATCTTGTAACAGCTTCTACGACAAATCCTAAAGTTGGTTACTGGCATTATTTCATTGACGCAACTAATGGAAATGTAGTTGATAAGTTTAATGCTGCAGATGAGGTAACGGCATTTGGTGAGGGTGTATTTGGGGAAAAGAGAAAATTGGAAGCGCAGCTATTTGGTGGAATGTTTAGGCTTCTTGATGAAACACGGGGGCAAAATATCGTCACCTATGATGCAACAAGCAATGTAAATGTTGATGTAACGAGCATAAATAAAATGTTCAAAGATGGATCAGCTGTTGATGCACATGTAAATGCTGCTAAGACGTATGATTATTTTAAAGATACATTTGGACGTGATTCTGTTGATGACAATGGTCAAAAATTAGTTTCTGCGGTACATGTTGGTGATAATTGGAACAATGCATCCTGGAATGGTCAACAAATGTCATACGGTGATGGGGATGGAATAAGATTTCATCCGCTTGCTGCAGGTTTAGATGTCGGGGCACATGAAATGTCTCATGGAGTAGTCCAGCATACAGCGGGTTTAATATATCGAAATGAATCTGGTGCATTAAATGAATCCTATGCAGATATATTTGGAGCAATGGTTGATAGGGATGACTGGCTAATTGGAGAAAATATCATGGCAGATGGTTCCATTGCATTACGTTCCATGGAAGATCCATCCGTTATTGTAGATGAAAGAACGGATAGCGGTTATTCTCCAGATCACTGGAGCGAAAGATATATTGGGAATTTAGATAATGGCGGCGTTCATATCAATAGTAGTATCAATAACAAGGCTGCATATCTAATGGCTGAGGGTGGAGAACATTACGGGGTAACGGTAAAAGGTGTCGGGCGTGAGGCAACAGAACAAATCTATTATCGCGCACTTTCACTTTATTTAACAAGTAGTTCCGACTTTAGCATGATGAGACAAGCAGCAATTCAAGCGGCAGTAGACTTATATGGAACTGATTCTGACCAGGTAAAAGCGGTAGAACAAGCGTATCATGCGGTTGGTGTGAATTAATTGATATAATCTAGTTATCTATTTAAATGATAGATAGCTAGATTTTCTTTTAGTGAGGAGAATAGTAAAGTTTCTAAAATATAATAAATAAATATTTTATTATTAGGAATTTAAACTCTTTTATATTTTTTGCAGGCGTTTTCATCGTGATGAAAATAGTACATAGCCATTGTTTTCTTCCATTTGATCATCCTGATATTACTTGAAACCGCTCCGATAGAATGGTAACTTATATAACCGTTGACACTTTTTCGCTAAACCAAATAGCGATTTGCGTTTGATCACCGCTAAAATGAATGATGCATCATCGTAAGATAATTATAATTTTACAACGCAATGAATTAAAAGGAGCGATCTTGTGGAAGTCGGAGTATTTATATCGCTGGCTATTTATATGGTTGGCATGCTACTAATAGGTTATTGGTCTTATCGTAAAACGTCTGATTTATCGGATTATATGTTAGGTGGAAGAGGCTTAGGTCCGGCAGTTACAGCGCTATCTGCTGGTGCGGCTGATATGAGCGGCTGGATGGTTATGGGATTGCCCGGAGCTATGTACGTTACTGGACTAGCCAGTGCATGGCTGGCTATTGGTCTTTCCGTTGGGGCTTACTTGAATTATTTAATCGTGGCACCCAGATTAAGAACGTATACAGAAGTTGCAAATGACTCGATTACAATACCAGACTACTTTGAAAACAGGTTTAAGGATTCATCCAACATGTTAAGGCTTGTGTCAGGTATTGTTATCCTTGTTTTCTTTGCATTATATGCCTCTGCAGGAATGGTATCAGGTGGCAAATTATTTGAAAGTGCATTCGGTCTTGATTATAGAATAGGTTTGTTTGTAACAGTAGGCGTAATTGTAGCCTATACTTTATTCGGCGGATTTTTAGCAGTTAGTTGGACCGACTTTGTACAAGGAATCATTATGTTTATTGCCTTGGTCTTAGTTCCGATCGTAGCTTTTACAAATGTCGGAGGACCACATATTGTGTGGGATGATATTCAAAGAATCGATCCTTCATTAATGGATTTTTTCAGAGGCACCTCGGTGTTGGGAATTATATCTTACTTGGCATGGGGACTTGGATATGTCGGGCAACCCCATATCATTGTCCGGTTTATGGCAATTACCTCTGTTAAAGAATTAAAGACTGCTCGTCGAATTGGGATTGGCTGGATGGTTATTTCCATCACTGGTGCAATGTTGACAGGGCTAATTGGGGTTTCTTACTTTGCCGATAAACCTAGTCTACTTAAAGACCCGGAGACGGTTCTGATCGTGTTTGCTGAAGTATTATTTCACCCGTTGATAACTGGTTTCATCCTAGCTGCAATTCTAGCTGCGATTATGAGTACAGTATCCTCACAGCTACTCGTTACCTCGAGTGCTGTTACTGAGGATTTTTACCGAACATTTTTCAGGAAGCAAGCGTCAGATAAAGAATTGGTTTTAATTGGACGTTTAGCAGTATTGGCGGTTGCGATTGTTAGTTTAGTATTAGCTTATTCGCCAAATAATACGATCTTGGATCTTGTTGGGAATGCATGGGCCGGTTTTGGGGCAGCATTTGGACCAGTTGTATTATTAAGTCTGTATTGGAAACGGATGACGAAATGGGGAGCACTAGCAGGCATGCTAGTTGGTGGTATAACCGTTATTATTTGGCTATCCATTCCGGGATTATCCGACTATCTATATGAAATCATACCAGGATTCCTACTTAGTTTACTCGCAGTTATCGTTGTTAGTTTACTAACAACGAATCCAGATAAACCCGTACAAGATCAATTTGAAAAAATGGAAGAAAAATTAATAGAAAGCAAATAAAAGATGGGGACAGTCCCCCACTACGCTAAAGCAATAGCATGGTGGGGGACTGTCCCCGTTTACATATAAGTCTTCTGATTTTTTATTTCACCGAAAATTTAGTATGATTACACTTAAGAGTAAAATAGTGTAGGGGAGCGAGAGCGATTGACTAAAGTAATAGATATAAAGGACGTTTCATGGAAGAGACAGGGGAAAACAATTTTATCTGATGTAAGTTGGAAGGTGGCAAAAGGGGAGCATTGGGCTGTACTTGGACTAAATGGCGCAGGCAAAACAACCATACTTAATATGATCAATGGCTATATTTGGCCAACGACAGGAAAGGTAAGCGTACTAGATCAGCCATTTGGTAAAACAGATATTAGAGAATTACGGAAATCGATTGGGTGGGTCAGTTCCTCGCTCCAAGAAAGGATCAAGGGGACAGGATATGCAGAAGATGTTGTTGTCAGCGGAAAGTATGCTTCCATCGGATTGTATGAGGACCCAACAGAGACTGATTTTCAAAAAGCTGCTCAAATAATGGAACAAGTTGGCTGCAGCTATTTGACAGGGCGAACGTATCAAACGTGTTCCCAAGGAGAAAGACAGAAAATCCTGATTGCACGAGGTTTGATGGCAGAACCGGAATTGTTAATTCTGGATGAGCCGACCAATGGTCTTGATTTCATATCACGCGAAGATCTTATGTCAGCTATTAATCAATTAGCAATGCAAAAAGACGCACCAACGATTGTCTTTGTAACGCACCATATTGAAGAAATTTTGCCAGTGTTTTCTCACACATTACTGCTTCGGAACGGAACTGTTTTTGATCATGGGGAGAGCAAAGCGGTATTAACGAGTGAAAGACTATCTAACTTCTTTGTTACACCGGTAAATGTAGAATGGCGCAGGGATCGGCCATGGATGACACTGAAAGGTTAGTTTTCTTCATTCTTGGCAGTAAAGAAAGCATATCCTCACAAATACCGATTAACGTATTTGCATCTGTGACTTTTGGAAAAGTATAAGTGATTGCTAAAGTTCACTTAATATGAAACCATTCTTGCTGCGTTTTGTCTATACATAAAATGAGAAAATAGAGTTATCTATTCTATTTATAGTGAGTATGTCTTATATTATTAGCTATCATTGGTTGGATTGTTTTTATCATTGCGAGAAATCGTAGAAGAAAATAGCAGTCATTAGGGTCATTCGCCGAAGTTCACATTTACGTCCGTTGCAAGGATGGAGATTCAGGGCACATCTTCGGTCAAAATAAAAACAGGGAAAAGCGCCCGATGCGCTTTTCCCTTGTTTATGCGTTTGCTTGCTCATATGCTTGATAAGCTTTTTCAACCTTTTTGCGTCCTGCATTAATTCCTGGATGAAATTGAATGGATGCTGTTTCTCGGATTGTTTTCACTTGCTTCATCGCTTCTGCGATTTTAATATCTAATTCGGCATTACTTTTTTCATTCTTTTTCGCGATGGACAGTCCGGCAAGCGTGCCTTGTGCACCTGCTACTTTTGAACTTTCTATACCGGTAATATTCCCAGCAACATACAGTCCTTCGACAGGTGTTTCCATTTGTTGATTATGGACAGGTACATGTCCGCCAAGTTCTTCTACATATTGAAAAGGACAGTCAATGACCGCAGCAAGTTCTGCAAGTGGGTATAGACCGCCAGCGATACAAACAAAATCAACTTCAATCGTTTCCTCGCTGCCTGCCACAGGCTCTCCATCTGCAGTTACTTTACAGACGGTAACCGATTCCACTTGCGTTGTACCATTGATGGAAACGATGGCTTTACGAATATGGATCGGCATTCCCCACATCTTCACGCCGCCTTTTGGATAAAAATTAACAGCTAAGTTGCGTATCCAAGCTGCTTTGGCAAATTTGCTGCCAAATCTTAGAAATGCTGACGGTGCTAGATGGGCAATCCGTACCAATCCATCCATCACCTTTTTAGGGTTACCAGCATCTTTTGTGACAGTATTGACCGCCGGAAGTGCCATGCTGTGAAGCTCCACGCCAGCTAATTGCAGTTCGCGTGCAATGGCAGCTGATAGTACGTTTACGCCCGCAACAATTCCTTTATTCCCAACCCGAACCCGGTGTACATTTGTCATGACTTGTGCAGCTCCGATCGACATGACGCCAGGAAGTGTCCAACCTGGCAGTGGAGCAGGAGATTCGGCGGCTCCACTTGCAACCAAAAGATTCTCTGTATCGATTACGCCTTGATTTGTATGTACAGCAAATCCGTTATCTACCTTTTCGATATGATGGACAGATACACCGCATTTGATTTCAGTATTAAATGCTTCCGCTTTGTCTACTAACTTTTGGGTTTCTTTAATCCCGTTCCACCATTCTCCATCTGGTTCCTGGTGTAACTGTCCCACCAGTCTGCCGCCGGGCTTAGGAAATTCATCAATTACTAAGGTGTCCAAATCCCATTCCCTGCATGCAATTGCGGCCGATAAGCCAGCAGGGCCAGCACCAATAATAACAATATCACGCATTTGGGTCGCCCTCCTTATTATCCGTATGCTTTTCAGTGAAATCTGCATAAGTTTGCGGCATATCTTCTGGTTGGCTAAATGGCGTTGGTTGCACTTTTCCACTTTCCACTACCATTTCTGGTGTTAGTTCTGTTAAACAAGCGCGAACGCCAGGAGTTTGATCGATGGTCATGCGGCATTCAAAGCAATGGCCAATATTACAATAGATTCCTCGTGTTGAACCGCTTTCTTCGTGAACACGCAATTGGCGAATACCATTGGCAAGCAGCGCAGAAGCGACAGTATCACCTTCATAGCCTTCATACGTCTTTCCGTCAAATGTAAAAGTGACCGGTGTTTTATTTTCTAGATGACCGAGCACAGGGTGATCGATTATTCGGTTTTGATTCATGACTGATGCTGCCCCCCTAATGTTGCTAAAGATGTAGGTCTGACAGGCGGTTGTACCTTTAAAGGTAAATTATTGCCCGGTTCCTCTCCTGTAGCTTCTTGTACAACTGCATCCACAGCTGGTCGGCATGTCCGTCCACCACAATAACCCATCCCAGCCCTTGTGCGCAATTTAAGTTCACGGGCAGAACAGCCATATTTTTCAGCTGTATTGTTAATGTCTTCTAATGTTACTTCTTCACATCTGCATATAATCGTATGATCCATAAGTATAATTCCTCCTCGTACAAAATCATTAGAAATGTAATGGCTTACATTTATTTCACTAAAAAATTGACAAGCAATTTAATACTACTATAACATATATGATAGAATAGTATTAAATATATTGCCAGCATACGATACTAGTCGTTGGAAATTGTAATGTGTGAAGGAGATGGGACATATGACAAAGGGAAATCATACGGAGGTAGCTATTATTGGTGGGGGAATTGTTGGTTGTGCGGCTGCTTATTATATAGCAAAAGCAGGAATTGATTGTACGCTAATTGAAAAGAATGATATCGCAAGTGGTACCTCGTCCAAGTGTGATGGTAATATTAGTATTGTTGACAAGGATCCGGGATTTGATAGTAAAATGTCACTGGTTAGCCAGGAACTAACGGTAGACTTAAATAAGGATCTCGAATTGCCCTTTGAATATCGTGCACTTGGCAGTATTTTAGTATGTGATAATGATGATGAAATGCAAGCTGCAAAAGATTGGGTGAAAACACAGAGTGAAGGCGGATTGAAATTTAATGTGCTTGACCCTAAAGACATACGGCAGGAGTCCCCATTTTTTGCTGAGGATATCCCTGGTGGATTGGAATGTGAGACGGACTCACTGATTAATCCTTATTTATTTTGTTACTCTCTGGTCGATAAGGCGAAGCAATACGGGCTTAAAGTACGCACTAACGCAGAAGTGACAGCGATTTCAAAAGGTGATGATTTCACCATTGAGACAAGCGATGGAACAATTACAGCTAAAAAGGTAGTTAATGCGGCAGGCGTGTGGGCACCATTTATTGGGAAAATGCTTGACCTGGATATTCCGATCGTACCAAGAAAAGGACATATTCTTGTAGGATCAAGACAGCAGCCGATAATGATGCGGAATGTGATGGAATTTGGTTATTTAATGAATAAATTTGGCCGTGAACGTATCGCGGATGAAAGAACAACAGAGCATGGTGTTGCCTTGGTCCTTGAACCGACGGAAAGCCAAAACTTCTTACTTGGCAGTAGTCGGGAATTTGTTGGCTATGATAGCAAGGTTAATATTCAGGTTGTAGAAACAATCGCAAAAAGAGCGTTGCGTTTTTATCCTAAGATGAATGACTTTAAAATGATTCGGGCGTATGCAGGGTTCAGGCCTTTTACAGAAGATCATTTACCAATTGTTTCAGCTGTTGACGAGATACCAGGATTTTATATTGCTGCAGGACATGAAGGAGATGGCATTAGTCTGGCCACAGTAACAGGAAAACTTGTAGAAGAATTGATTCAGGAAAAAGAAACTATTATACCAGTGGCTCCATTACGTTTCGACCGTTTTGAGAAAGTACCTATTTCTTAAGGGGGAATCCAAGAGAGACGGGCTGCCTGAGACAGTTCGCTCCCGATATTTTTAGGAATAAAACAAACAAGAATACACCTGGGGGATATTATGTTTAAAATTTTAAAGATCGGCAGCGCTTTTATCGGGATTATTGTCGGAGCGGGATTTGCTTCGGGACAGGAAGTCTTACAATACTTCACGAGCTTTGGACATTTAGGGACACTCGCAGCAATTATTTCAACGATATTGTTTGCATACATAGGTATGACATTGACAAAGCTTGGAAGTCGGATCCAGACAACATCGCATAAAGAAGCTGTTTATAAAATTAGTGGTCCCTATCTTGGGGTCGTGGTAGATTATATTATCATATTTACTCTATTTGGCGTCGGTGTTGTAATGATTGCGGGAGCGGGATCCACATTACATCAACAATTTGGGTTAGCGCCATTCATTGGTAGTGCAATCATGACCATTTTGGTGGTTTTAACGATCATGCTAAATGTGGATAAAGTTATTGCCATTATTGGTAGTATCACACCATTTCTTGTGCTCGCCATAATCCTTATCGGTGTATACAGTCTGTTGACGATGGATTTGTCATTCACCGAACTTAACCCGATTGCTAAACAACAGGATTCAATCGTTTCAAATTGGTTTATTTCAGCAGTTAACTATGTGTCGTTTAATACAGCGGTTGGAGCTGCCATGTCACTGGTTATGGGTGGGGCGGAGAAAAACGAAAGGACGGCAACACTAGGTGGTTTTGTTGGTGGACTTGGACTTGGTGTTTTGATCATTCTTAGCCACCTGGCTATTTTCTCGAAAATCGATGTTGTTGCAAACTTTGAGATGCCAATGTTGAAACTAATTGATGATATTTCTCCAATGCTTGGAATATTTATGGCATTGATTTTATTCGGGATGATTTTTAATACAGCGGTTAGTATGTTTTATGCATTTGTTGCACGATTTATGGAAATGCGTACGAAAAAGGCAAATATTGTCATTATCGTTACGGGCGTCATTGGCTTTATTGCCAGTTTTGTTGGTTTTACAGATCTTGTATCTAACCTCTATCGTTTTATAGGTTACCTAGGCTTGTTCCTTATTTTTGCGCTCATTTATGCACCGTTTAAACTTAAAAAGGATGAGCGAAATCAGGCTATGGAAGAGGCTGCGAGCTCAAAAGAAGCTGCAAATAAGTGAAAAAGTAAGGAATAGCATAAGGACTATCGCCAATTTCTAATTTAGATGGCGGTGGTCCTTTGTTGTTTTTAAAATATAATTACACAGTACGCCGGTACCGGCACATCCTATGCGTGAAATGCTATTTTAATCAAGTCAACGTCGTGAAGAGAATAATTATTTAAGAAAGTTATTGACTTTGAATTTTCTAAACACTATAATAACAAGGTACCAAAAAAACGAGAGGAGGTCGCTAATATGAAAAACATCATTCAACTTTCTAAATGTAACTTCATAGTTTTTGTGATCTCCATGAGAAGTGAGCGTATATTTTAAGATATAAAGTTTCATCTTAAATGTCGGAGGTCACATATGTTTGTGACCTTTTTTTACTGTGTATACGGATAGGTTTGTCTTCCGGGATAAACGTAAAAATGCATGCGTCATAGACGTATGCATTTTTTTGCGTGTTCAATTATTCAAATACAGTATGAAACTCACTCCATGGTGGTTCCATGTATTCAATGATTTATCAAACCAGTTTGACCGAATTGGTTACTAAAGTCGTTACCGAAATAGTAAGCCGTTCATATGATTGAGAATGCGAGAAAATAAGTTCGCGTCAAAAATGTTTAGAATCCCAGTCTAAAGATGTAGAAGTCTTATTTTGAAAGTAGGATTTATTACTGCCGATTTTCATACTGAATGCCGACGACGACGGGGTCTTCAACCTGTAACATGAATGTTGAAAACAAAATAAATCCTGGAGGCGGGAGATAATGAATCTGAATGAATATGTTTTTAAATATGAATATGAAAAGCGAAAAGAAGAATTAGAAGCGCTTCTATTTACAAAAAACGAGCGAATGACACCAATTAAAAAAAGATGGTGGTTTAATGTGTTTATTAGGAAGAAACAGTAGTGCTTGGATAGATTAAAAGGGCGTATTTCAAAAGTATGTATATAAAAAATAGATGTTTTTTATATAATTTCACCAATGACCTCCCTTGATCTGTTCTCAGAGAGCATAGATTATCAGGCTTTCGGCATGCAAAAACGCCATCATTGAAAGTAAGAAAAGTCGACATGGTAATTTAAATCAAGGAGGGTAATCACAATGGATTTTAACGAGTATGCTATTAAGTACGAATATGAAGAAAAAAGAAGACAGATGCAGGCATCCGTATATAGGAGTCAGCTTAAAAAGAAGCGAAAGAAGGCTAAAAAAAGAACGTGGTTCAATCTGTTTTTTTACAAAGAAATAAAGAAAATATAGATTTAGAAAGGGTTTTTAGCTCCTCGATAGAAATAAGAATAAAGGAATCGTGATAGGGAGTTGATGAAAGATGAGTGTTCAAGTAGTGTTGGATGATAGTGCTTTCATATTGAATGTTTCAGGATGGATGACGGTAGCGACTTTAAGGAAGGAAATAAAAATCCCTTACACTATGATTGAAGAAGTACAGGCTGGAAGTTTCAAGTTTCCTTGGACAGCAATAAAAAGAACAGGCATTACTACAGCTGGCTATAAAGCGGGGCACTTTGTTATGGATGGGAAGAAATGTTTTTTATCTTATCATGATGCCAACAAAGTAGTGATCCTTGATTTAAAAGGACATGAATTTGATAAAATAGTAATTGAAAGCGAAGATCCAGAACAACTTACAAACGATATATTGATGCGTTGCGCTTCACGGTAATTGTAATGAAATTTATCTCTTTGGTTGGAAGATTACTCGCTTCCCACATATATAGATTGAAATATTTGTTTGGATTTAAATAGCACTAATTCTTTCCAGGATGAAAAGGATACACGAAATGGCGTCTCTATCCGTGTATCCTGCTTGTTGAACGAAATTAACCTTTCAACATTCTATCTTCCTGGATATCGCCTTTTCTTTTGGCATAAAGATTGGTTGCTATAAAACCGGCCAAAATGAGGATGGTTGCCATTAGTCCACCTTCCAGTCCGAAAGCGCCGCCTGTCCATAATTTGTTTCCAACAGCAGTGGAAACATTATAAATGCCATGTGGTGTTGTTCCGCTTACCGCAAAGCCAAATACATTTCCTTGGAAATAGTTCCATGTCATATGGTATCCAATTGGCAACCAAAGACTGTTGGTGACGTCAAACATATAAGCGAATAAAATGCCGACCAAGGCAATATTAATAAGCCCGATCATACTCACATTGGGATTTGTGGCGTGAACAATGCTAAATAACAAAGCGGAAACGACATAGATAACCCATTTTTTGTTGCCTCTGCTTAACATGGTTGAAATGACATAACCTCTGAAAAACATCTCTTCAAAGAAACCGACAAGAATAAACATTATAGCAAATGCTAGTGTATATGCTGTAAATTCCGGACGAGAAAAGCCATTGATGAGTTCTACATTGCCTGTCATCATTAACAGGATAAAAATGATCGTTATCGAGATAGCGCCAAGCAGTAACCCGAAGCCGAAATCTTTTCCTGAACCTCTAATGCCGAGTTCTTTTAGCGACATTTTATTAACAAAGCGCCATAGCAGCAAGGTAATCAAAATGCCACCGGCTGTTCCACCACCTTGAATGAACAACGTTATCCAGGGGTGTTCATCAAGCGTAGCCATCACATCAGAAGTAGATGTATTTACCATGTTAGCTGCCTCAGTCATAACTAGTAAAATAATTCCTGGTATTGTAAAGATTGTTTGAACCAAAAACATTGCAATGCCGGCTAATAAAATGAGCCAGCCTGCTCTGACTTGACCCGATTGGTTTTTGAACATCGAATTCCTCCGTTTTGCCTCGTGAAATTGTTAATTATATATATTCTATAGTACATGGGAGTGAATAGAAAATAAAAGTATTTTGAAGTCCAGTTTAATTTTATTTTTTACTCTGCTGAAACAGTTGGCTCAAGAATGGTTAATGTATTATTCATGGTATCTAAGTTAGCGGACGCTCCGATGGGGACTGCTGCTTTATACGTGCCATGTGCAGTCGCAAGGTTTGTCATAAGTGGCTTTCCAAGCGGAACAATAAAGTCATTGATGAGATCGTCATATGTTTTGCCATAAGCCGCAGCGCAGTCTGTGCATTGTCCCATAACAATGCCAACACAATCATCAAACTTTCCAGCAAGCTTCAATCGATCAAGGTAACGATAAACGGTATTTATTGGTTCATGTGTTTCTTCGATTAGTAGAATTTTTTCTTTTGTATCTATTTCAAAGGGGGTTCCAATGGTATCAACAAAGGACGTCAGATTCCCTCCGACAATGTCACCCGTAACATTTCCAGGAACAACGCTGACAAGCGGCATTTCTGGTGGATTTTCTATTATTCTTGTCGCTGGCGTGGTAGAAACAGCAGCAAAAAATTGGTCGAAATTATATTTTGGCATCCCTAAATTAAAGTCTATCAGCATGAGGCTTTGAAAGGTGATCAAGTCCGCATATTCATATAATGTGTTTAGCAGAACGGTCACATCACTGTAGCCGGAAATGATTTTAGGGTTTTGCCGGATGAACTGAAAATCTAAAAAGGGAAGAATTCCAGCTACACCAACGCCACCTCTCGTAGGCAAGATCAATTTTACTTCCGATCGATCGAACATCTGCATCAGATCAAATGCGCGCTGCTGATCTGTCCCCGCTAAAAAACCGTCCGCAGCATAAACAAAATTGCCGACGACAACTTTAAAACCCATATTTCGTAAAACCTCAATTCTAGCATCAATTACACTTTTTGCTAGTGGACTACCTAAAGCAACTACACCGATTGTATCTCCTGGCATCAAAATAGGTGGTTTTGTGGCCACAAGAAAGACCCCTTCCTAGGGTAAACAAACTCCCTATTTCAATGATATTAATGAAGTCCATCTATCATGACAAATAAAAAAAGCCTTACATGACTTCCCGACCGAAATTCCAAATAGCAAATCGGAATAACGTCAGGAAAGCCTGTAAAGCTGATAGCGTGAATATGAATTAACACGAAAGATGATCCATCATGTGGTGGATGTAATAAATGCTTGCCGTTAGGCGGGTGTGTGCCGGGGAAATTTGAAAATCCTTATATCCGAAGAATCTTATGCGATATGATCTTCCACTGGAACATCGTCATTTTCACTTTTTACATAATAATTACCTTTTGTATAAATTGCCAGAATAACTGTTAGTATAGCAGCTAGAATTGCTGCGAAGAATGCGGCAGTGTTTTGTAAGAACGATCCCATATAACCGAGTGCGGCAATGGTACCTAACCCACTAGCGATGATTAATGAAACAACACCAACAGGATTCCATTGATACAAATGCTTTTGCCTGGCTTCATAATAGGCAGGGCCTATTTTTAATAATTTTTTTACGATTAAGGCGTCACTGACTAATATTGCTGCCCAAGCCATTAAAAATACGCCTTGGAAAGTCAATGCAGCATCTAAATGATCAACGATTCCGCCAAGCATTAACGCCATTGCAGTTAGACCTGCAACAACAACCCAAAATCGTCTACCTGGTGTAAATTTAAAGACGTTTTCAAAAAAGGTGGCTAGCGATAGTGAACTACTATAAATATTCGTTACATTAATTCTTATTTGTGTTAGCAGTGTAAATAACGCACCGCCAATTCCAAGCAATTGAACAATGTAAACACCTGGATTCGGTTCTGCTAATAGTACACCAAACCAAATACCAAGACCGCCCATTACTCCAAAACAGAAAATTTGTGGAATGAATCCGATTGCAATCGTGCCCTTTATATCCTTTGGCTTAAGGAATCTGGCATAGTCGGAAGCCAGTAACATCGTAAGCCCCATAATTCCATGTTGCATCCCGATACAAAGTAATAAAGCGGTTCCGCCGACTTGAACCCCTTCCGGCATATATGACCAAAAGTGACCCTCGAAAATCGGAGTCTTGAATAATGATACAACAATTGCAGCTGCTAAAAAAACAGCAAATAATGGCAAAGACCATTTTTGTAGTTTATCCAGTTGTTTGATACCAAACCAATTTAAAGGTATAACCATTGTTCCAAAGACAACGATCAGTAACCATGTTGGAATAGCGGGGAAAAATTCGTTAACTGCAAATACCAGTATCATACCTTCAAAGGCACAATACATGATAAAATTCGACGCATAGATGAGAGATGTTAGCGATGCACCTATGTAGCCAAACCCACCGCCCCTAGATAATAAATTCACGTTCATTCCGGATTTAGCAGATAAATAAGCGATAATTGTGCCCATGATACCTGCTACGATGATTGCGTAAGCTGCGGATATAATAGCATTAATAGCACCGAATTGAAGTGCCATGACACTTCCTAGTTGAAAATAAAAAATGGCAGTTGCAATGCCAAAAGTAATGTTTGTAATACTGAACCAGCCCATGTTCCTTTTGTCACGTGGTACTCTGTCTAAAGAATAATCATCTTCACTGCCTTGTGTGTGATCTGCTCTAATTTGCTCAGATCCCATACGTATCATCTCCCTACTTTGTGTATTGTTTCACATGATACTTCTTTTCTTTTTGTGTATAGATTCACATTTTCCACTACCACTGGTATTTAATATATCACTATTGTTCACTACTTATCAAGTGCCGTTAACATTCGTGAGTTGTTATAGTACGGTTTTTAGCCGGTTCTATCTGTATTATACTACCGCTATCTTAGAAATAAGGGGGCAAACGGAAAAATAAAAGAGTTGTTAATGAGTAGTGGTAACCTAAATATTCCTTAACCGCGTCCTCTTTTCATCTCTTTTGTTTAGGTATGTTCAAGAACCCTTCTATGGATCGGTCAAGAAATAGAGCGGGTATTGGTATGTAAATGATGATTAGTAAAAGACATAATTAGGAATAGATTTTGAACCGTATTTTCTTAAACAGCAGTATGAGTGTCAGTGTTAATACTGCTAGAACATTAGCGAAAGAGGTTTTCGGTCCAAAAAAATTTCCCATAACTTCCGTGTAGTGCCGTATTTTAAATTCTTCCGTAAAATCTTTGATCGCGATTACAAACTAATGATAATATGAATGGTAGAACTTATAAAAAGTATACGGTGGTGGGAGAGCGATAGTGATGAAAAGAACGTTAGTCATTAGTGACATACACGGGGAACTTGATAAATTTGATCAGTTGCTTGAAAGGGCAGGTTATGATGTGAAAACGGATCAATTAATTTTGCTCGGAGATTATATTGATCGTGGACCAGATCCACGCGGGGTATTAACGAGGGTGATGGAATTGAAAGAACAAGGCGCTATCGTATTAAGGGGGAACCATGACGAAATGATGGTAGCTGTAGCAGATCAGGATCCTGATGCATGGGAAAGATGGGAGAAAAACGGCGCGATTCATACGCTAAAAAGCTATGATTCATCGATTGAAAAGATGGAGATTCCTGATAGTGATACATTTAGACAGCATGTTTCCTTCATTAAAAAGATGGATTACTATTATCAAACAGATGACTATATATTTGTTCATGCAGGCGTAGATCCGGATATCCCTGTGGAGGAAACAGATCCACTCATTTTAATTTGGATTCGCGAACCGTTTCATCATGGCTATCATGGAGAGAAAACGGTCGTGTTTGGACATACCCCGACAGCTTATTTTCATGGTAAAGGCAACCATGGTGTCTATTATGGAAAGAATAATATCATTGGCATTGATGGTGGAGCTGTATATGGTGGGCAATTGAACTGCTTGGAGCTAGAAACCAATCATGTTTATTCCGTGCAGTGATAGGATGTAACTTGATTTTTCGATCGTACACGTACTCAAATCCCAACTTCTGAAATGAAAGGGCATGTCATAGAATGAAAAAAATTGAAAGTATAAGGAGCTGATCCGATGGATGAAGGATATTTTGTAGGCTGGGGTACATTATCGCTAATTAATGCGGGATTAGCTCAGGGCAAGAATCGAAGTGGAATGAACTGGTTTCTTATTTCATTATTATTAGGACCGATTGCAACATTGATTTTGTTAACGTATGGAAAATTACCTAACTCGGACGACTCATAGAGTGTATACCTGTTTGGGTGGTACTTGTTGGCGCGCCAGTAGCGCCAACAAGTACCGAAACTCGAGCGACAAGTACCGAAACTCGAGCGACAAGTACCGAAACTCGAGCGACAAGCAACCATTTTAAATGTTATGATTGAACTTCTGGTTTTGGATAGTCATATCCTTTTGTATCGACTTCCATTTTTTTGATTTTTTGATCCTTTACTGGTTTATCGGCATCGTCTGCATCAACGGATACAATGGCATCGACGACATCCATACCATCGGTTACCTTTCCAAATCCAGCATAATCCCCGTCAAGATGTGAAGAATCTGCGACCATAATAAAGAACTGTGAGCCAGCTGAATCTGGACTCTGTGAACGGGCCATGGAAAGGACGCCGCGATCATGCTTCAATTCATTGTCGAATCCATTCGAACTAAATTCGCCTTTAATAGAATAATCGGGTCCACCCGTACCATTACCGGAGGGGTCCCCACCTTGGATCATAAATTCCGGAATAACTCGGTGGAAAATTAGCCCATCATAGAACTTGTCCTCAATTAATGATATAAAATTTGCAACGGTATTTGGCGCAACATCAGGGTACAATTCAATCGTTACTTCTTCGTCATTTTCCATCGTCATCGTAACGATTGGATTCTCTTCAACGTCTTCAGGGTATGCAGTTTGTTCAGTTGAGCTTTCCGAAGCACCTTCTTCAGTTTGATCATCCTCTGAAGTTGTTCCGCAGCCCGCTACGATCATCGTCAATAGTACCATGGCAATGATGAACAGCCACCCTTTATGTAATGGTGAAAAACTTCTTCTCATCACAAACCTCCTCAAAATAAATGTTCACTTATTATACCATGTAAGCAATACGCTGGAAAATGTCTATTAGAAATTTCAGTTGATCTGAAAGGAAAACTTACTTTCTTTTAAAAAACTCCCCTTATTATAGGTTCGTTCGACAAATGTAACCTGGTTATCCTCGTCGATCAGTAAAACAGTAGACGAGCGTGTGCCATACAGGGGTGTCTTGATAAATAAAGGGGATAATTGTCGTTCCAAATTTAATCCTACACCTGTATCTGGTAGGTCTTCGTCCATAGCCCTATCTGTATTGGAAAGGATGTTAAATAGCTCATCTATCTGTAGTTTATCTGTTCCAGCTACATATGATTTTAATAAGTTTTTTCCTTTCGTTACTTTTGGCCAAGGCGTATTTAATGAATCATTGCTTAATCCATGTGTTCCAGCGATGATTTCGGTTATTTCATTTTGTACATTATTATAATGTAATAGTTGCTGCGTATTACCGGCGATAAGATTGAATCCGGTATAATCATCTTTGGTTTCCTGTAATGATTGCATAAAGGCTAATGGCGAAACATCCTGCGTTGAGTAATCCCTAACTATAGCCCCGCGAGATATCTTTCCTGGTTCCATATGTGCGGGATCCCTGTAGTTGGTTAGTGCCGCGAAACGTCCCTGTTTTGTTATCCCTAGCCAGGTCCCAAATTGTAATAAGTCACGTCCTGCAAGAATATTGGGTTCATCTTCCCAAAAAGCGGCAGGCGCTGTTGGTCGATCATAACTTTCATCTCGATTGGCTGCGACAATTAATGGATAATGTGGATGCCTATGTAATTGAAAATTAATTAAGCACATGAGTAGTGGCTCCCTTAATGATTATTTTAATGTTATATCTATTATACAGATACATGTTATTGCCTGCATTTTTCAGATGTTTATTTTGCTTTCACTTTATCGGCAGTTTGGCGGGCAGTAAAGTCTCCACTTTCAAATGAAGTTTCACTTTGAATGGAAATGATCGTAATATATTTGTAATGATTTTGAAACACTAATTTTATAAAAGTGTGCTAAGATAGATAGACTTTGAGGAAAAATAGGGGGACATCTAATTGATAAAAAAGTTAGTATCTACAGTTGCTACAGGAGTTCTTATTGCTGGTGTAACGGTATCTAGCGTTTCAGCAGCAGAAGTTGAAGTACATAAAGGTGATACTTTATGGGGGATTGCTAGATCACAGAACACGACAGTAGAAGAATTAATGAATGTCAATAATCTACAATCTACTATTATACATCCTAATCAAATACTACTTATAGATGATGAACAATACACAGTGAAAAAAGGTGACACATTATCTGGTATCGCCTATAAATTGGGTGTTACTGTTAAGGAATTAAAAGACTCGAATAATCTTACAACAGATCTTATATTAATTGGTCAAGTACTGACAATTAACGGCGGCGCCCCTGTAAAGGAAGCACCCGTTACAAATAATGAAGTTTCTGAAGAACCAGCAGTAGAACCAGTTGAAGAAGAACCAGCTGAAGAACCAGCAAGCGAGCCAGTTGAAGAAGAAACAACTGAAGAACCAGCAAGCGAGCCAGTTGAAGAAGAAATAGCTGAAGAACCGGCAACAGAGCCAGTTGAAGAAGAAACAACTGAAGAACCAGCAAGCGAGCCAGTTGAAGAAGAAACAGTTGAAAAACCGGCAACAGAGCCAGTTGAAGAAGAAACAACTGAAGAACCAGCAAGTGAGCCAGTTGAAGAAGAAACAACTGAAGAACCGGCAGTAGAGCCAGTTGAAGAAGAAGCAGCTGAAGAACCAGCAAGTGAGCCAGTTGAAGAAAAAGCATCTAAAGAATCGACTGAACAAAAAGCACCTAAACAAAATGCTCAAAAAGATAATTCGAAAACAAACGCAACTAAACAAGCAGAACCTGCTAAACAAGAATCTGGAGATAAAGCAGAAGGAAAAGTAATTAATGCAACAGCAACAGCGTACACGGCTAAATGTGATGGTTGCACAGGTGTTACATCTACTGGTGTAGACTTGAATGCAAATCCAAATGCTAAAGTAATTGCTGTAGATCCATCAGTTATTCCACTAGGTTCAAAAGTATATGTTGAAGGTTATGGCTATGCAACTGCTGCTGATGTTGGTAGCGGAATTAAAGGAAATAAAATTGACGTTCATCTTCCAACTAAAAACGAAGCACTTAACTGGGGTAATAAAGCAGTTAAAGTAACAATTGTAAAATAATATAACAACTTCAAATATATAAGAGGGGAAGCATCTACGAAGATGCTTCCCCTTCTTTATGTTCCTATGTTTTAAACCGACTTTTTTGAAAGATTTTTTAATTCATTATGGGGTTGTAATCGAGTGGCGAAGTGCTATACTAATAACATTATAATTTTATATGATCATATAATCGCAGAAATAAGGTCTGCAAGTTTCTACCGGTCTACCGTAAATGGACTGACTATGAGCGGAACAATTGGATGTATAATTGCCTTTTTGGTGATGTATATAATTCAGTTTATTCTGTATTTTTCTGGCCTGAAAAATATTGTTTCTCTCATAGTAGAGTGGAAGCAAATTTTGTGGCCTTTTTTTATTGGCAGTAAAGAAAGTATGTGCCTATTTCTTTCTGCATCAGTACAATGCGGGCATTCACCTAAAACTTGGCGAATACCGATTTTTTCTGAAATCAAAAAATAGAGAGGGAGATATAAAATGGAACAATTAAAGCAAAAGATTTTAAATGAGGGAAAAGTATTATCCGATTCCGTTTTAAAAGTGGATGCTTTTCTAAATCATCAAGTTGATCCGGTTTTAATGCAACAGATCGGTGAAGTATTTTCTGGCCTCTTTTCAGATGCGGGAATTACAAAAATTCTCACTCTCGAGTCCTCCGGTATTGCACCGTCTGTTATGACTGGCTTGCAATTGGGTGTCCCTGTCATATTTGCAAGAAAACGTAAATCACTTACGTTAACCGATCATCTATACACAACAGAAGTATATTCTTATACAAAAAAACAAACGAACGAAATCTCAATATCACAAGATTTTATTTCTAATAACGATATTGTACTTGTTATTGATGACTTCCTTGCAAATGGACAGGCAGCACTTGGATTAATGGATCT
This sequence comes from Virgibacillus halotolerans, assembly GCF_016908515.1. GTDB lineage: Bacteria > Bacillota > Bacilli > Bacillales > Amphibacillaceae > Virgibacillus_M > Virgibacillus_M halotolerans. The sequence goes on along the minus strand of NZ_JAFBEA010000005.1, from coordinate 142,491 downwards.
TGTTGAACAAGCAAGTGCAACTCTTGCTGGTATCGGTATCGTCATCGAAAAGGCGTTTCAGGATGGTGGCGATCAACTACGTGAGCGTGGTGTTCGTGTAGAATCGCTGGCGTCTATTGCATCATTGGTTGGAGGAAAAGTTACATTTAAGGAGAATCCAACCTTATGAAAACAGCGGCATTAGGAATTCAGCATGTACTTGCCATGTATGCTGGGGCCATATTGGTTCCGTTGATTGTTGGTGGTGCATTGGGATTAACTTCGGATCAACTCACCTATCTTGTTGCAATTGATATTTTGATGTGTGGTGTTGCGACGATTTTGCAGGTAATGCGCAATCGTTTTTTCGGAATTGGGCTTCCTGTGGTGCTCGGCTGTACGTTTACAGCAGTAGGGCCGATGATAGCAATCGGTGGCGAGTACGGAATCTCAACCATTTATGGTTCAATTCTCGTTTCCGGATTATTTGTCATTTTAATTGGACGGTTTTTTGGTAAATTGGTTCGTTTTTTTCCGCCTGTTGTTACAGGTTCGGTTGTAACCATCATTGGTATCACTTTAATCCCTGTAGCGATTAATAATATGGGTGGGGGAGAAGGGGCAAGTGATTTCGGCTCTGTTTCCAATATTTCTTTAGCATTTGGAACGTTATTATTTATTATTCTACTCTACCGGTTTTCCAAAGGGTTTACGCGTGCCATTTCTATTTTGATCGGTTTGGTAATCGGAACCATTGTAGCTGCCTTGATGGGAAAGGTGGATATTGCTGCGGTATCTGAAGCATCGTTATTTCATATGGTTGAACCTTTTTACTTTGGAATGCCCACATTCCACTGGTCAGCGATTTTAACGATGATATTGGTAGCCATGGTGTCGCTTGTAGAATCAACAGGTGTCTATTTTGCACTGAGTGATATAACGGATAAAAAGTTAAACGAAGCGGACCTTGCCCGGGGCTATCGTGCGGAGGGCATGGCCATTGTACTTGGTGGAATCTTCAATGCTTTTCCATATACAGCATTTTCTCAAAATGTGGGTCTGATGCAAATGACAGGTGTCAAATCACGAAAAGTAATTTTAGTAACAGGTATGATGTTGGTTGTACTAGGTTTTATACCTAAAATTGCCGCATTAACAACGATTATTCCGACTGCGGTATTGGGTGGGGCAATGATCGCAATGTTTGGGATGGTCGTGTCCCAAGGCATTAAAATGTTGGGTGATGTTATTTCAAATTCATCGGCTAATTCTATGATTGTCGCTTGTTCGGTTGGTATGGGCTTGGGGGTAACGGTTGTGCCGGAATTGTTCGCACAGTTTCCATCTAGCATACAGATTTTAACAAGTAATGGCATCGTTGCTGGCAGTGTGACAGCAATCGCATTAAATATTTTATTCAATATGACCCCTGAGAGAAAAGCAGAGAAACTTTCCGCGGAAAAGGCGTCATAAGGAATTCAGAATCAAATAGGATAAAAAAACGGATGATAGCAGTTGCGCATATCATCCGTTTTTTTTATTAGGCTCTTTTCTCAAAAAACGTTTTTGTGACACAAAATCTATAGACTGGGAGGTAACATACCGCTCCGGAAACACACTACGCTTTCCGCGGGCTCGCGCTGAGCCTCCTCGTTCGCAAAGAACGCTCATTGTGGGGTCTCATCGTCTTCGCTTTCCCGCAGGAGTCTACGTGTATTTCTTCCGCTAGTGTATGGATGTTATACCATTTTCAATTGCTTTATAAAAGAAGAAGTCTTTTAGTCACGTCTGAAGCTGGGCGTTTAATGCACCTGTCTGTTAGTAATAATGTCGCAAAGATAACAAGCCGGCCCCCTATTTCAGATAGTTGATTGGAGCGGAGGGCAGTCGACTCCAGCGGGAAAAGCAACAAGTCTTTATGGTGGGACGAGTTAGCGCAGTCCCAACTGAAAATCCCGCAGGAAGCATTGATGAAGGTCGACTAAAACCGCTCTTTGTGGGTAACGTCGACATACCCCTTGCCGGGGCACCCGCGGAAAGCGACTGCCCGGAGCGGAAATTAACAAGCTCTTACGTCGCAGTATCTATCAAATGATAGGATTAAAAAGCAACAAAACTTACGAAAACAGCCTTCTCTTATTAATGAAATACAATTGTTTTATTGTCTTGGACAATGATGCGATCTTCCAGGTGCCATTTAACGGCACGTGCCAGAACGCGTCGTTCTACCTTCCGACCGATCTTCTTTAAATCAGTGACATGATCACGATGATCGACGCGCTCAATGTCCTGTTCAATAATCGGACCTTCATCCAAATCATTTGTTACATAATGTGACGTTGCCCCGATTAGCTTTACACCGCGGTCATATGCCCGCTCGTATGGCCGTGCACCAATAAACGCCGGAAGAAACGAGTGATGAATATTGATAATTTGATCGGGAAAATGGTCAACAAATTCCGGCGTTAAAATTTGCATATAACGGGCAAGGACGAGTAAATCAACCTGATATTTCTTCATTAGATCGATCTGTTCCGCTTCTACTTGCTTACGAATATCCTTATTCGCTGGTATATAATGAAAAGGAATTCCCAGCGATTCAACAATACTTCTTGCAGATTCATGATTGCTGATGACAACAACAATATCTGTTTCTAAATCACCACTTTGCCATTCCCATAACAGCTCCATCAGACAATATGGTTCTTTTGAAACGAAAATAGCTGTCCGCTTTCTATCGTTAGCATAGGAAAAACGATAATCCATTGAAAACGTTGATGCAAGTGTCGCAAAGTTGTTTTCCATTTCAACACGTTTTTCCAAAAGTCCTTCACAGTGAAACTCAATCCGGATAAAGAACGTTCCGCCTTCGGGATCGCTTGTATACTGGCTTGATTCGATAATATTTGCATCGTGATCAAATAAGAATTTTGAAATTGCTGCCACAATACCAGGTCCATCAGGACATTTGATTAATAAACGACTGCGATTGTTATCATTTATATTATTAGACATTATCATTCACTACTCCTATCATTCATTATAAAGTTTCATTATATAGCAAGTCTGGCAGGTTTGAAAATATAAGCTAATGCAAGAGCTTATTTTGAGGTATAGGAAAGCATTAGGCTGAGTTTACACTGATAGGAAAGTATAACTTTCATGGGAAACCAGTATAAGTGTAACTAAGGCTGTCATCCAAAAGCTTGGTGACAATTAAGTTTTTAAAAAATATAACCTTGACAGCGTATTGAAAACGTTTTATCATTATATGTAACGGGTTACATATAGCATCATTATTTAAAAATATATATGAAACTATTGGGAAATGAAAGAGTGATTGTAAATGGCCACCATTAAAGATGTTGCCAAAGTTGCTGGTGTATCTGTTGCGACAGTATCCAGAGTACTAAATAGTAATGGTTACGTGAATGTTGACACGAAAAAGCGTGTGGACCAAGCAATTGAACAATTGAATTATCGGCCAAATGATGTAGCACGTGCCCTTTTTAAGGGGCGTTCCAAAATGATTGCATTATTTGTACCAGATATAATGAACCCATTCTTCCCTGAGCTTGCTAGGGCAGTAGAGGATATCACAAACAAGAACGATTACACATTTGTCCTCTGTAATACCGATGATAATTTGGAGAAGGTGCTTACCTATATGGATGCACTTCAACAAAAATCGGTAGACGGGATTATTATTGTTTCCAGTACGATTACTGCGGAATCACTTAAAAGAATCAATGTACCTGTTATCGCACTCGATCGGATTTTTAGTTCCGAATTATCGACTGTGACGGTGGACAATTACCAAGGTGCAAGAAAAGCAACAGAATACTTAATAGGACTGGGCTGTCAGCGAATTGCACATATAAGCGGTCCGATAAATGCAAGCAACGCAAAGAATCGCCTGCAAGGATATTTGGATATTGTTAGTGATGAAGATTGGTTTTTGCCCAGTTATGTTGCTTCAGGGTCATTTAACTTGCAAAAAGCGAAGGATGTTGCAACGGAATTACTTATGAACCATCCAGAACTAGATGGCATTTTTGCAGCAAATGATGTGATGGGTATTGGCGCGATGAAAGCGGCAGAATCATTAGGAATACATGTGCCAAATGACTTATCAGTTATCGCATTTGATGGGATCACAATGGGAGAGATGGCAACCCCATCACTGACAACAATGGAACAACCTATTTATGATATGGGGGCACGGGCAGCTGAAATGCTTATCGAGCAAATAAATGATCAAAAATTGTCAAGAAAGAATGAAGCATTCTCAGTACAATTAGTAGAAAGACAATCAACCAAACGAAAGAGGGACATGAATGAATAAAAAACCAGTTGTTTGTGTCGTTGGAAGTATCAATATGGATTTAACGATAACAACGATGAAAATGCCAATGCAGGGAGAGACAGTTCTTGGAAATGAATTTGCAACTTATCCAGGTGGAAAAGGGGCAAATCAGGCCATAGCTGCTTCACGGCTTGGGGCCGATGTAAACATGATTGGTGCCATTGGCAATGACTCATTTGGCATGACATTATTGAATCACTTAAAATCGGAAGGAATTAATGTTAAAGGTATGATGACAGATTTGAAAAAGCCAACCGGGATAGCGAATATAATCCTATCCGAGGATGATAATCGCATCATTGTTGCTCCGGGAGCAAATGAACATGTTGATTCAGATTTAGTGGATAAGCACAGGGATCTGATTAGCCAAAGTGATGTGCTTTTACTACAGTTGGAGATACCAATGGAAACAGTTATTCATACATTGAAAATCGCCAGTGAATACAATGTGCCAGTGATTGTGAATCCTGCTCCATATCAAATCTTACCTGATGTATTGTTTACAAGTGTTGCTTATCTAACACCAAATGAAATTGAAGCAGATGCAATGAAGGATGACCCATTATTTAAATCCATTCAAGAAAAGCTGATTATAACGCAAGGGGAACGCGGTGTTGCTTTTTATGATGATGGAGCAGAGCAGTTTTTGCCCAGCCACCATGTGAAAGTAAAAGATACAACCGGAGCAGGAGATACATTTAATGGTGCACTTGCGACGGAGATCGGCAGAGGAACATCAATCCGAGAGGCTGTTGATTTTGCAAATACAGCAGCTGCATTGTCCGTTACAAAGGTTGGTGCACAAGGGGGAATGCCAACAAGACAAGAGGTGGAACAATTCATTCAAGAAAGGAAGCACATAAAATGAAAAAGTCAGGGATACTGAATCGAGATATTGCCGCAGTACTCGCCAGGCTTGGTCATACAGATACAGTGATTATTGCGGATTGTGGATTGCCTATACCTGAGGATACACGATGTATTGATGTATCACTTACGATAGGTACACCCAGTTTCACCTCTGTATTGAAAGCAGTAACCACAGATATGGAATTGGAAAAAATGACGTTAGCAAATGAAATGAAGGATACCAACCAATCATTACACAATGAAACCAAGGGGCAATACAATAATATTCCAATCACGTATATCCCACATCAAGAATTGAAAAGTAAACTAAAAGAAGCAAAAGCTATCATCCGTACTGGAGAAGCAACTCCTTATGCGAACGTCATTCTGCATGCAGGTGTAATTTTTTAGCAGTTAAAAAAGAATAACTACTTTCTTACTGCATAAGTGCAACGAAGGCAATTTGCCCAAAGGCTGGTGAATGCCAATTTTTCTAAAGAAAGAGGTGAGGAAGTTGGGTAAAATAACCCCTTTTATCGAAATGACGAATATTGATAAATCTTTTTCCGGAAATCAAGTGTTAAAACAAGTTCATTTTGCAGTGGAACATGGTGAGATACACGCATTGATGGGCGAAAATGGTGCAGGTAAATCGACACTTGTAAAAGTATTAACAGGTATCCATCAGAAGGATGCCGGTGTAGTAAAGGTAAATGGCAAAGAAACTACGTTCACTAATCCGAAAGAGGCCGAGGAAAAAGGGATAATTGTTATTCATCAGGAATTGAATATTATCCCGCATTTGACTGTTTCGCAAAATATGTTTCTTGGAAAAGAACTGACCTACGGTAAAACAGGAATAATGAATATGGTTGCGATGAAAAAACAAACGATAGAGAGTTTGAAAAGGTTGGGTGTGACAAATATTCATCCTGATGAAACGGCTGGAAATCTTTCAGTCGGAAAACAACAAATGATAGAAATTGCTCGTGCATTGGCTACGAATGCGGAATTAATCGTAATGGATGAACCTACTGCAGCTTTAACGGACCGCGAAATCGAAAGTCTGTTCAAGGTGGTGGATTCACTAAAAAAACAAGGTGTTAGCATTATTTATATTTCCCATCGTATGGAAGAGATTTTCAAAATTTGCGATAGGATTACAATATTACGTGATGGTCAATATATTGGAACAGAAAATATTGCAGATACTTCCTTTGAAGCAATTGTGAAAATGATGGTTGGTCGTGAACTAGGACAGCGCTTCCCGGAAAGACAACATCAAATAGGAGAAGTTATTTTTGAGGTGGAGAACTTAGAACGTAAGGGTTTATTCAAAAATATTAGCTTTGATGTGAAGGAAGGGGAGGTCTTAGGTGTAGCTGGGTTGATGGGCGCTGGAAGGTCAGAAGTAATGGAAGTTATTTTTGGTTTCCATAGAAAAGATAGCGGCACCATTAAATTGAATGGTGAAAATGTATCAATTAAACATCCAAGAGACGCAGTGAAAATGGGAATTGGATTTATAACAGAAGATCGAAAGGCAAAGGGATTGGTTTTAGAGGCATCAATTCGCGAAAATATTGCATTAACCAATTTGAAAACGGTGTCAAATAATGGTGTGATTTCAAATTCCAAGGAAAATAAAATGGTGATGGATTTGATTGAAAGGCTTCAAGTTCGTGCAACAGGCGGTGAACAGGATGTCAAATCATTAAGTGGTGGAAACCAGCAAAAGGTGGTCATCGCAAAATGGTTAGGGATTGAACCGAAAGTACTTATCCTAGATGAGCCGACAAGAGGTGTGGATATCGGTGCTAAAAAAGAAATCTATACGATTATGAATGAACTTACAAAAAACGGCGTTGGCATCATCATGGTTTCATCCGAGCTCCCAGAAGTGCTTGGTGTAAGCGATCGAATCATGGTTATGCACGAAGGGGAAATTACAGCATTCTTAAATCGTGATGAAGCAAACCAAGAAAATGTCATGACCGCTGCGACAGGAGGAAGTAAATCATGAAGCAATTTCTAACACGTAACATGGCAAAAATCGGCCCCTTAATAGGATTAATTGTTATTATGGTTATTTTGGGTGTTTTGAGTGATAATTTCTTTACACTAAGCAACATATTTAATTTGCTCAGGCAAGTATCTGTCAATGCGCTCATCGCATTCGGTATGACTTTTGTTATACTAACCGCTGGAATTGATTTATCCGTCGGTTCCCTTCTGGCGTTGGGTAGTGCACTAACAGCTGGATTATTAACAAGTGGAATGGATCCACTCCTAGCAGTCTTCATTGGTTTGCTAATTGGACTTGCATTGGGTGCGATAAATGGGATTATCATTACAAAGGGAAAAGTTGCACCATTCATTGCAACGCTTGCTACAATGACTATTTTCCGTGGTGTAACTTTAGTTTATACGGATGGGAAACCCATAACAGGTTTATCAGATAGCTTCACATTTGAAATGATTGGTAAAGGGTATGTATTTGGCATTCCATTTCCAGTCATATTAATGTTGATTATTTTCGTTATTTTGTTTTTTATTCTAAGGAATACAGTATTTGGACGTCAGGTTTATGCAGTTGGTGGTAATGAAGAGGCATCTACACTATCTGGAATTAAAGCGGATCGTGTGAAAATCTGGGTATACTCACTTACAGGTATGCTATCCGTGTTAGCAGGGATTATTATTACAAGTCGCTTGAACTCTGCACAGCCAACAGCAGGGAGTATGTATGAACTTGATGCGATTGCAGCTGTTGTTATTGGTGGAACAAGTTTGGCTGGTGGTCGGGGAAGAATTGTAGGAACATTGATTGGTGCATTGATTATTGGCGTAATTGATAATGGACTAAATCTATTAAACGTATCCTCATTTTATCAGCAAATCGTTAAGGGTGGCGTTATTTTACTAGCAGTTATGCTTGATCGTCGTTCCAAATAAAAGAATAGTAGTTTCGTATTGATGAAATAATATAATTTTGGGAGGAATAGAAATGAATAAATGGTTAAAGGTCTGTAGTATGGTTGCAATATTATTTGTAGTTTTGACAGCGTGTTCAACTGATGCACCTGGAACATCAAAAGATGGTGAGGATGGGGATAAGAACGGAAAAGATAATAATATAAAGATCGGTCTTTCTGTTTCAACATTAAACAATCCATTTTTCGTAACATTACGTGATGGTGCAGAGGATTCGGCAAAGGAAGCAGGGTATGAGATCGTAACATCGGACGCACAGGACGATCCATCAACACAGTTAAGTGATATAGAAGATTTAATTCAACAAGGAGTTGACGTGCTTTTAGTCAATCCGGTAGATTCGGATGCGGTCTCATCTGCAATTGAATTGGCAAATGACGCAGATATACCAGTAATTACAGTTGATAGAAGTGCGGAGGGAGGAGAAGTAGTTACACACATTGCTTCTGACAATGAGTCTGGTGGTGAAATGGCTGGCGAATTTATTGCGAAGCAATTGGATAATAAAGCTAAATTAGTAGAAATCGAAGGTGTTTCTGGCGCTTCTGCAACGCGTGAACGTGGAAAAGGTTTCCATAATATTATTGATAAAATGGATGATATGGAAGTTATTGCGAATCAGTCTGCTGATTTTGATCGAACAAAGGGCTTATCTGTAATGGAGAATATTCTTCAAAGTAAGGGAGAAATTGATGCGGTATTTGCGCATAATGATGAAATGGCACTTGGTGCAATAGAAGCATTGGAAGGGAAAAGTATGCTTGATGATGTCGTCGTAGTTGGTTTTGATGCAACAGATGATGCAGTAAGTGCAGTGGAAGATGGGAGAATGGATGCAACCATTGCGCAACAACCTGAGCTTATTGGTGAAAGTGCGATAGAAGCCGCTGGGAAAGTTGCGAACGGGGAAGAGGTTGATGATTTTATCCCTGTTGATTTACAAATGGTAACAAAATAAAATTTATAAAAAAGCGAACAGAGCCTGGTGCTGTTCGCTTTTTTAGCAGTTAAGAAACCATCATGGCTTGCCTAGAGCGCGAGCCACCATCTATCATGAAAAATTAACAAGTGTTTTCATACAAAAGTATATAAATAATGAGCGTATTTAATAACAGGCGCTCCAGAAATACACTACGCTTTCCGCAGGCTTGCACTGAGTCTCCTCAGAAAAGGAACCCACTTTTCTTGCGGGGTCTCAGCGACTACGCTTTTCCTGCAGGAGTCTCCGTATATTTCTTCCGCTCTGGTGATGGGTGTTTCTTGACATTTGCCTATTCTTATATGATTTAAAAGATAAACTAATAAAAAATGCTCGCTTTTTACTTCTGAGAGAAGGAGGGCTACCTTAGATTACCACGTGATGGGAGCGGAGGGAAGTCGACTCCTGCGGGAAAAGCAACAACTGAAGATCCACAGAAAGTGTTCTTTGCTTTCGAGGAAGCTGAAGTGTTGCCCGCGGAAAGCGACTACCTGAAGCGGACATCTTACTTGATAGAGATCCATAAGGACCAAGTGGTCTTCTTGGTTTTTCTAATATAATAGTTCCTAAACATGTGATTCCTAACAAGTTTATATTTGGCTAACAATCGTTTTTACGAAATCACAGCTGCTTCCTTTGCTTGTTTTACTGCAACATCCAAAGCCTGGTCAAAGTCTTTGATTAAATCATCAACATGCTCGAGGCCGACAGATAAACGTAGTAAACCATCTGTAATTCCCCTTTTTTCTCTCTCATCTTTAGGCATTGCAGCATGTGACATGGTGTTTGGATAAGAAAGAATCGATTCAACAGCCCCAAGGCTTACAGCAAAAACAGGAATCCGAACATGTTCTACGAATGCTTTAGCTGCTGCTTTATTTGGTAAGCGGAAAGAAAGCACAGCACCAGCATTACTAGATTGTCTCGCGTGAATTTCGTGTCCGGGATGTGCGGTTAACCCTGGATAATAGACTGCTTCAATTAATGGATGTGCCTGGAAATATTCAGCTAGTTTCTGAGCCCCTTGTGAAGACTGACTCAGACGTGCATTTAATGTTTTAATGCCTTGGATTAATTGAAAAGCATCCTGTGCCCCCAAAATGGATCCAAAGGAATTTTGAATAAATGCCAATTTGTCCCCAAGTGCTGCAGTTCTTGTTACTGCTAAACCAGCGATAATATCACTATGTCCAGATAAAAACTTGGTTGCACTATGTAGTACAACATCAGCACCAAGCTTGATCGGATTTTGATAAAGTGGCGTCATAAAGGTATTATCAACAAATGTTAAGCAATCATTGGCTTTTGCTATTTTGATAACTCCTTCTATATCCGTAATGTTCATGCAAGGATTGGATGGTGTTTCGATATAAATGACTTTTGTGTTTGGTTGAACTGCATTAGCTACTTCATTCAAATCTGTCATGTTAACAAACGTATGTGTGATTTGGAATTTATCTAATACTTCAGTCACAAAGCGATAGGTTCCGCCATACACATCTTGGGAAATGAGCACATGGTCTCCAGAAGATAAAAGCATAAAAGCAGAAGAAATGGCAGCCATTCCTGAAGCAAATGCCAATCCTCTTTCACCGCCTTCTAGGTCAGCGATACTTTGTTCCAATGCTTCTCTTGTTGGGTTACCGGATCTACTATAATCAAATGGACCAAAGCTATCGAAACTTTCCTGATGAAATGTAGATGATAGATAAATAGGGACATTCACTGCACCTGTTTCTGTTTCAAGGGCCGCATTTTTTGCGGCGTGGATTACTTTCGTTTCGATTTTATCATGATAATCAGACATGACTTTGTTCCACCTTTCCTAATTTATTTAAAGTTTGCTTCAAATCTGCGATAATATCTTCTGCCTTTTCTACACCTACTGAGAAACGAAGCAGTCGATCACTCACTCCCCGTCTGATTCGTTCTTCTTTTGGAATATCTGCATGGGTTTGTGTTGCTGGGTATGTTATAAAACTTTCAACTCCACCAAGGCTTTCCGCGAAAGTAACTAACTGTAAGTTTTGTAAAAATGTATCAACCCATTCACTTTCATTCAGTCGGAAGGAGAGCATCCCACCTTTGCCGGGGTATAAGACATCTTCAACAGTCGGTTCATCTCTTAAAAACGCTACAACCTTTTTCGCATTTTCTTCATGTTTGTCCATCCGTAATGATAAAGTCTTCAATCCTCTTATCAAAAGCCATGAGTCAAAGGGAGAAAGTACCGCACCAGCAGCATTATGGAAGGTAGCTAGTTTCTCACAAAGTGATTCTCCGTTAGCGACAACAAGTCCGGCCAAAACGTCATTATGTCCGCCAATATATTTTGTTGCGCTGTGGATGACAATGTCAGCGCCGGTCTCGATTGGACGCTGTAAGTAAGGCGTCAAAAATGTATTATCAACAATGAGTAACAAATCATATTTTTTAGCAAGTGCCGCAACTTCCTTTAAATCGATTTCCTGCATCAGAGGATTTGTGGGTGTTTCAATAAATATCGCCTTTGTCTTATCCGTAATACATCGTTCCGTTTCCTGATGATCCTTAAATTCGGTGTATGTCGTTTGAATATCATAAGCTTTCGCATAATGTTCAAGTAAGCGATATGTACCGCCATATATATCTTCTGGCAGAATCAGTTCATCACCGGAACGGAATAGGGAAAATACCAGTTGAATGGCTGCCATGCCGGAACTGCAGGCATAACCAGCATCACCGGATTCCAGGTTTGCGATGCCTTCTTCTAATAAGGTGCGGGTAGGATTTTTAGTACGTGTATAATCATATCCGGTTGATTGACCAAGTCCATGATGCTGATAGGCCGTTGATAAATAAATGGGTGGATTAATCGCTCCTGTTTTCGCATCACTTTTATTTCCCAACTGTACCAATCTTGTTTCTATGTCTCTCTTTGTCATGTTTATCATCCTTTTATGTCTATATTTAGCTCTTAAAAATAAAAAAACCACTTCCTAGAATAAGAAGAGGTTTAGCATTTTTTGCTTATTTCTCTTCTTATCTTCAAGCACGAAGCTTCTGGAATTGGCACAGTACATTAAAGTCTGCTGCCGAGGTATCTAAGGGCCAGTCCCTCCACCTCTCTGGATAAGAAAAAATGTAATTTATTTAGTTATTAGAATATACTCTACAGGTGTTTAAACTGAATGTCAAGATAAATAAGAAAATTTATAGGTATGTCAGGATGTTCGAACACTAGCAATAATTTCTGCTTTTTAACCATCTCACACAAAACTAAAGTTATCAGGTAGGGATAATGTAAATAATGTCTTGACAGGTCGATTGCTACCTTGTATTGTATTGATAATAAATGAATAAATTTCTTATCAAGAATGGTGGAGGGACCGGCCCAATGAAACCAGGCAACAGACTACCAAGTACTGTGCTAATTCCTGTGAGCAAGCAAGTCATGTTCAAGAGATAAGAGGAGAATAAATCAATGGACTTTCCCTCTTCTTATTTGTTAAGGAGGGAATTTTTAGTATTCAAACAATATTTAAAAATAAATTCATGAAAGGGGAGATAGGAACAATGTCAGTGAATCAGACAAACAGCACTTTGGATGTAATAACAACTGAATTAAATAATAACCTTGATGAAATCATTAGTTGGAGAAGATATTTACACCAACACCCCGAGCTTTCCTTTCAAGAAAAGGAAACTGCGAAATTTATTGAAGAAAAATTAGTGAGTTTTGGGCTTGAAGTTAAGACAAATATTGGTGGGAATGGTCTTCTCGGGATATTAAAAGGTAGTAAACCGGGAAAAACGATCGCATTAAGAGCAGACTTCGATGCATTACCGATTGATGATGAAAAGGAAGTGGCATATAAATCACTAAATCCCGGGGTGATGCATGCTTGTGGACATGACGGGCATACCTCCGCTTTACTAGGGACAGCACAAACACTGAGTAAATTTAAGGAACATATAAAAGGCACGGTCTATTTTATATTTCAACCTGCAGAGGAGACACCACCTGGTGGAGCAAAATTTATGATAGAAGAAGGTGTTTTGGACAGCGTAGATTATGTTTTTGGTGCCCACCTCGCTTCAGAAATACCGCTAGGAAAAGTTGCTGTTGGTGAAGGGTATAAGATGGCAGCTGTAGATAAGTTTGAAATTATTATAGAAGGAAAGGGTGGGCACGGGGCAAGACCACATGAATCCAATGATCCGATTGTGATCGGGAGTGACATTGTCAGTGCACTGCAAAAAATAGTAAGTCGAAAAATTGACCCGCTAAAATCAGCTGTCGTTACTTTAGGCGTTTTTCAGTCGGGTAATGCGTTTAATGTGATACCAGATACAGCAAGACTGGAAGGAACTGTCCGTACATTTGATTCGGAAATACGAAAAGATGTAAAGGATCATATCCATTCGATTTTAAAAGGCATTACAGAAGGGTTTCAGGCTACATATAAAATTGATTATTTACTTGGATACCCCGCATTGTTTAATCATAAGAAAGAGACAGATATTGTTAGAAAACTATTTCAGGAAACATTTAATGAAGGGGCTGCTGTTGATCTGGAAACATCGATGGGAGCAGAGGACTTCTCTTACTATTTACAAGAAAAGCCTGGGACATATTTCAGAGTTGGGGCGCAAAACGAAAGTGAATCTACGCATTATCCCCACCATCATCCTAAATTCGATTTTGATGAACGGGCACTACTTAACATTGAAAAGGCATTTGTGAAAATTGTTTCTCATTATTTGTTTTAAAAAGTAATAAATAGATAAATAATCTGGTTAGATTTTGAATCGTTTTATTAAGGGGAAAGGGGAGGAAAATGAAATTGAAAATTAGAGTTACATTTACTTTAATTGCTTTCATCTTGGTCATCAGTTTAATTGGGTGTAATAAAGAAAGTGCTAATAAAAATGAAGCTATGGATGGAGAGGAATCTGCGGGGGAACCAACAAACGGAGGTACATTTAAAGTTGCTATTGGATCCGAACCAGATTCACTTGATTGGATGTACATATCCGCAACAGCTACGAGAGACATTGCATGGCATATATTCGAAAACTTATTTGCGTTAGACAAAGATTTTAAAGCAAAGCCAATGATTGCAGAGGATTATAACATTAGTGATGATGAAACTACTTATACAATTAAATTACGTGAAGATGTTATATTCCATGATGGTTCCAAGGTAACGGCTGAAGATGTAGTTGCTTCGACCGAACGCTGGAGAAAAGTTTCTTCAGTAGGATTGATTGCTAACGAATACATTGAACAGGTTAAAGCTATTGATGAATATACTGTAGAGATTAAATTGAATGAAGTTTATAACGCATTCATTTCTGATATGGCCGCGCCAAAATCAGCACTTATAATCATACCTGCGGAGATTGCTGAAGATGCTGATGACCAGCCACTAACACAGGAGCAACTTATAGGAACAGGTCCCTATAAGTTTGACAAATGGGATAAAGGGAGTGAAATAGTTTTATCCCGTTTTGACGATTACGTAGCTCGTGAAGAAGGGGATTGGGGAGGTTTAACCGGAAAAAAAGAAGCATATGTTGATGAAATTGAATTCAAGATTGTTAAAGATCCACAAGTAATGGTGAATGGCCTTAAAACAGGATTATATGATTATGTGCAAAATATCCCACCGGATTTGTATGACACAATTGAAGTTGATCCGACTATGGATCCAGTCACATATATGAATGGTTACGAAATTATCTCAGCTGATAAGTCTGAGGCACCGTTCGATGATTTAAAAGTACGTCAAGCGCTCAATTATTCATTAGATAAGGAGGCTATTGCAAAAGGGGCGTATGGTAATGAACAATTTTATGATCTTGATGGAGCGCTTTTCACGCCAGAACAAGGAGAGCTATATTCAGAAAAGGGTTCTGATAATTATTTAGTTTATGACAAAGAAAAGGCGAAAAGCCTCCTCGAAGCTTCGAGTTATAATGGTGAAACGGTAAGAATGATGTATTCAAACGATAACGTAGCATATGAAAAAGTCGCCCAAATTGCCAAACAACAAATGGAAGATGTAGGTTTTAAAGTGGAGCTGGTTACTTATGAATGGGCCACCTACTTAGAAAAATGGATGGATCCAGAAAATTGGGATTTAGTAGTCATTGGTTGGTCAACCCGCTTCTCGCCTAGCGAGCTCGGTATGTTAGAGGTGAATGCAGCAAGAAGTGGCTGGTATGAAAGTGAACGGTGGGAGGACCACATAGAAAGTTGGGGAATTGCTAAAACAAGCGAGCAGAAAAAAAAGATTTTAACAGAGATGAATCAAACGATTGATGATGAACTACCATTTATTAAAGTAGCAAATGTTAACAGGTTTGATGTAAAGAATAATAAAGTGAAGGATCTCACAAACTGGGTCGGCCCTCATTTCTGGAACACATGGAAAAGCGAATAATCATGAACACTTTATGGCCCTCTTATAACTATAAAAATAAACCGTAGTTAGTTGGTAGTAATACTTTTATTTTTTCTTGACATGGTATAACTAAACTTGTAATGTATGAATTGTCAGTAACTAAATACTATCTCTTATCAAGAAAGGTGGAGGGACTGGCCCGATGAAACCTAGCAACGACTATAAAGTGCCGTGCTAATTCCAGTGAGCATTAATTCATGTTCAATAGATAAGGAGAGCACCAAAAAGGCTCTCTTCTTGTATTTAGAAGGAAGTCTTTTTTGGTTTTAAAGCGCATTAAAGGAAAGGGTTTCTAAAGAAATTAATAGATACATAGATTTTCGTAAACAAATTAAGGGGGATTAAAGTGAACTTTAAAAAACATAATAAAATTTCATTAGCGATATTTGGTATTTTCCTGATGATAGGTTTAATCGGTTGCAGCAGTGAGGACGTGAGCAAAAAAGATAACACAGCTAATGAACAATCCCCAGGTGAATCGACAAAAGGGGGGACACTTCATATAGCTTATGCCTCTGAACCAGACACAATAGATTGGATGTATACGAGTGCTACACCTACAAGAGATATTGGCTGGCATATTTTTGAAAGCTTATTCGCTTTGGATAATGATTATAAAACAAGGCCAATGCTTGCCGATAGTTATGAAATTAGTGATGATAGAACAGTTTACACCATCAACTTACGTGAGGGTGTGAAATTTCATGATGGATCAGAGATGCTATCTGATGATGTACTAGCTTCCATTGAACGTTGGAGAAAGGCATCCTCTGTGGGAACAATTGCTAATAGGTATATAGATAGTGTTACTGCAAATGACGACTATACAGTTGAAATCAAATTGAAGGAAGTGTATGAAGCACTTCTATCTGATATGTCTGCCCCCAAATCAGCACTCATGATCATTCCATCTGAAATTGCTGAAGATGCTGGAGAACAACCACTCAAACCGGAGCAACTAATCGGAACAGGTCCCTATAAATTTGAAAAATGGGATAGGGGAAAAGAAATTAATTTAACACGTTTTGAAGAATATAGCGCCCGCGAAGAAACAGACTGGGGTGGGTTATCGGGTAAGAAAGTAGCTTATTTGGATGAAATTAAGTTCCAGATTGTAAAAGATCCTCAAGTCATGATTAACGGTCTGAAGACAGGAATCTATGATTATGCACAAGCGATCCCACCAGATCTTTATGATGTAATCGAAAGTACCCCGAATATTGATCCGATAACGTATATAAATGGCTATTCAACGATTACCCCAGATAAATCTAAGGCGCCGTTTGATGACTTAAAAGCACGTCAAGCATTGAATCATGCACTGGATAAAGAAGCAATTGCTGAAGCAACGTATGGTAATAAGGAATTTTATAAATTAGATGGTGCATTATTTGACCCTGACCAGAAGGAGCTTTATTCAGAGGATGGGTTAGACCAATATTTAGCATATGATAAAGAAGAAGCAAAACGCCTGCTTTCAGAATCAGACTATGACGGTAAACCAATAAAAATTATGTACTCCAACAACAACGAAAATTATAAAAAAATATCTCAAATTGCTAAACAACAATTAGAAGAAGTAGGATTTGCTGTAGAACTCGTATCATATGAATGGGCAACTTATCTTGAGAAGTGGAATGACCCTGCAAACTGGGATTTGGTTGTGATCGGTTGGTCAACCCGTTTTTCTCCTAGTGAACTAGGCATGCTTGTTCAGGATACCGCGAGTAGCGGTTGGTATAACAGTGAACGCTGGGGGGATTTACTTGATGACTGGGGTATCGCGGAAACTGGGGAACAGAAACAGGAAGTTTTAGCTGAAATGAATCAAACTGTTAATGATGAGCTTCCATTCATTAAAGTGGCTAACGAAACATCGTTTGATATAAAAAGCGATAAAATAAAAGATTACGATAGTTGGGTTGGTCAACGATTCTGGAATACTTGGATGGATGAGTGACTTAATTTTAGTAACCTTTTTAGCATACATGTTGGATGATAGATATTAATCCATTCAGTTAGGAGGAAAAAGCGTGCTGCAATACACAATCCGTAGATTGCTATCATTAATACCTGTAATGCTTATTGTCAGTATTATCGTTTTTTTGATCGTTCATCTAACGCCTGGAAATCCTGCTTATCTTATCCTGGGTGAAGATAGCTCCCAGGAAAGTATTGAACAATTAGAAGTACAACTTGGTCTTGATAAACCAATGGTCGTTCAATTTTTCAGTTGGATAGGGAATGTGTTAACTGGTGACCTTGGGCAGTCGGTATACTCATCTGAACCGGTTACCCAAATTATTATAGACCATTTAGGACCAACTTTCAGTTTGATGGTTATTTCGCTGGTCTTAACATTACTTGTCGCAATTCCAACGGCAATCTTTGTGGTCTGGAAACGAAATACAGCTTTGGATCCAATTTTTATTTCAATTTCACTGCTTGGTGTATCTATTCCGGAATTTTGGTTTGCAATGTTAATGGTGCTTTGTTTTGGTGTTGCCATTCCTATTTTTCCAGTTGCCGGCTATATACCGGTCGCGGAAGGAGCAATTAATTGGTTTTACCATCTGTTTTTGCCTGCATTTGTCTTAGCAGCAGTTGAAATAGGACTGGTCGCCAGAATGTTACGGGATGGGATGCTAGAATCCGTAAACCAAGATTACACACGGACTGCAAAAGCAAAGGGTGTAAAGGAAAGCATTGTATTAATGAAACATGTGTTTTTTAATGCACTCATCCCTACTACTACTGTAATTGGTACAACAATTGCGGGTTTGTTAGGCGGGACAGTTATTATTGAGACGATGTTTACGATTCCCGGTATTGGTCAACTATTAATTGATTCTATCTACCGTCGAGATTATCCGGTGATACAAGGTGTTATTCTATTCATCGCTGCAATTTATGTGTTGGTGAATTTGTTGGTTGACCTTTTATATGCCGTTTTAGATCCGAGAATACGCTATGATTAAGCAAACGAATAAATAATAAAAGGAGATTTCATTATGTTTAAGAACAAACGAAATCTACTGGCAGCAGGTGTATTATTACTCATAATAGTTGCAACGATTACAGCTTCATTGTGGCTTAAATTTCCGCCTACCCATATTGATCCAGAAGCGCGTTTGTTAAGTCCATCCGGAAAAAATTGGTTCGGTACAGATCATTTTGGAAGGGATATCTTTGGGCTAACAATCGTAGCGGCGCGTGTCACCTTGTTTGTTGGGGTTGTTGTTGCACTGTTATCAACTGTACTAGGGACTATTACTGGGTTAATAGCCGGTTACTATAAAAAGGCAGAATTTATTATTATGCGTATTATTGATGGCATGTTAGCATTTCCGGCATTACTACTGGCATTAGCATTGGTTGCCGCTCTTGGTGGTAATGTTACGAATATCATCATTGCCCTCACATTTGCCTTCTGGCCAGTAATGACACGTATCGTTCGCTCAGCAGTATTACAGGTGAATAATATTCAGTATATAGAAGCTGCTAAAACAACCGGGACTGGTGATCTGGTTATTTTATTCCGTTATATTTTACCGAATGTATTATCACCAATTATTGTGCAGGGAACATTTATTTTTGCTAAGGCAATTCTAGCCGAAGCTGCCCTTAGCTTTTTGGGAGTTGGTATAGATCCATCGACGCCGACATGGGGGACGATGCTACAGGAGTCGCAAGTGTATATTACGATTGCACCATGGTTTTCCATTTTTCCGGGAGTGGCAATTGTCATTACTGTACTTGCCCTGAATATGCTAGGTGATGGATTACGGGACGCGTTTGATCCGCATAAGAAAAACCAGAAAAAATCAACAAAAAAACTGTTTAGAAATAGAAAACAAAAGTACGCATAAGGCAGATAGATTGGGAGTGATTGTTGTGCTTGAAGTGAAGAATTTAAAAGTACATTTAGACACTGCCAGCGGTATCGTTAAGGCTGTTGATGGGGTGTCATTTCATGTGAAAGCAGGAGAAACCGTTGGTATTGTGGGGGAATCTGGAAGCGGAAAAAGTGTTCTCGCACATTCCTTAATGCAATTGAACCCAGTACCACCAGCCACTTACCCACAAGGCGAAATTATTTTTGAAAATCGTAATTTGCTTGATCTGAAAGAGAAGGAACTGCGTAAAATTCGTGGGAATGAGATAGCGATGATTTTCCAAGATCCGATGTCCAGTTTGAATCCTGTGTTTAAAATTGGCAATCAATTAATGGAAGCAATTCGTACCCATCAATCCATGTCACGACAAAATGCAGAGGAAAAGGCATTGGAGTTGTTGAAGGATGTTGGAATTCCAGATCCAAAAAGTCGTCTGAATGATTATCCCCACCAATTCTCAGGAGGAATGAGACAACGGGTTCTTATCGCAATTGCATTAGCTTGTCAGCCTAAATTATTAATTGCTGATGAGCCAACGACTGCTTTGGATGTTACGATTCAAGCACAAATACTTGAACTCATGAAAGACATCCAAAAAAAATATGGAACTGCAATTATTATTATTACACATGACTTAGGGGTTGTTGCGCAGCTGGCGGATAGAGTACTGGTTATGTACTCAGGCAGAATTGTAGAGGAAGGAATTACGGGAGATATATTTTATCATACTTCTATGCCTTATACATGGTCGCTCTTACGTTCATTGCCACGTCTTGATTCCGACATTCATCAACGTCTTAAAAGCATTCAGGGACAGCCGCCCAATTTAGTAGATCCACCCAAAGGGTGCAATTTCAGTCCACGTTGCCCATTTGTGACAGAACAATGCTTAGAAGTGGATCCTTCATTAGTTGACAGAGGAAATGGACATCGCGCTGCGTGTATTTTATCTGAATCAGAATATGAGGAAAGAAAACATGAAATTCAGGATATTGAACGGGAAGGAGTCGAGCAGTAATGTCTGAGGCATTGTTAGAAGTACGAGACTTGGAAGTCTATTTCCCGATCAAAAAAGGCGTACTCAAAAAAACAACAGGAAATGTAAAAGCTGTTAATGGTTTGAATTTATCGGTTAATAAAGGTGAAACACTTGGTATTGTCGGTGAATCCGGATGCGGGAAAAGTACGCTTGCTAGAACAATATTAGGATTGGAAAAGCCAACATCGGGAGATATTTTAATTGAAGGGGAAAGTATTTTAAATTATAGCGCGAAGCAAATGCACCGATTGCGTAGAGATGTACAAATGGTTTTTCAGGATCCATTTACGAGCCTTAATCCACGAATGAAAGTAAGTGAGATTATTGCAGCGCCATTAAAAGCATATAAAATGACCGATAATATAGAACAACGGGTAAAGGAATTAATGGATCTTGTTGGACTGAAACCAGAATATCACGATCGGCTTCCACATGAATTCTCCGGAGGGCAACGCCAACGGATTGGTATCGCACGCGCGATAGCGTTAAAACCCAAATTGATTGTTTGTGATGAACCGGTAAGTGCACTGGATGTTTCCGTTCAAGCCCAGGTTATTAACCTATTTGAAGACTTACAAAAAGAACTTGATTTGACGTATGTTTTTATTGCCCATGACTTGTCAGTTATTAAACATATTGCCGATAAGGTTTCTGTTATGTACTTAGGGAAAATGATGGAGCGGTCTGATAGTGAATCGTTTTATAATCATGCACAGCATCCATATACAAATGCGTTATTATCTGCAATTCCGTTACCTGATCCCGGAAAGGAAAAAACACGTGAAAGAATTGTTTTAAAGGGAGAGTTGCCATCACCAGCAAATCCGCCTACAGGTTGTGTTTTTCATACAAGGTGTCCAATAGCGCGAGATTACTGTAAGGAAAATACTCCCCAGTTGGAAAGAAAGGGAAACGAGGAACACGAGGTAGCGTGCTTCTTTCCTATTGAGAAAGGAATGGTCGAAGCCGGGTCCGAAAACTTGCTTCGTTAAAATAAGATTTTGAATGGGGGCGCATGAATGGCGATAAAAAAAATTTCATTAATGGAAGCTTATATGCTTGAAACAATTCGAAGTAATGGTGTGTCAAATAAAGAAATACTTACTCAAATTGAGCAGAGAAACGTTAGTCAGTGGAAGGCGTTGAATGCTAATTTTGATTTTAATGACCTTGTTAAACTTGCTAACCAGAACAAGGATGCATTTAAATCGATTGTTTTAAATGGATATGAAGTGAAATTTGTTACTTTCAAAGGGGTACAGCGGTTGTTACAATTGAAATTTAATAAAGTCGAAGAACAAGATTATCGACTGATAGATAAAGGTATTGCAGGCTTACGGCTTGACGCATCACAATTATTTAAACTTAAACAAATGTTGTCACAAAATTGGGTTGTCCATGAAAAACCATCGAAGGATAGCGATTATTTAAGTAAGGAAATTAGAATTGAATTGGTATATTAAATAGCAACACGATTTGCTGTAATTGAACGAAAAAGAATCTATTGGAGACGACAATATGGATGTATTTCAAGCGATAAAGAACCGTAGATAACGAAGTATTTAGATAAGCCAATTCCAGATGATGTCTTCAGTTGCCTCTCCCATCCGTAAACAAAGATTTTACGGATGGGGGAGGCATTTTTATGTTAATCTTACTGGTTTTACATTTCAACTAAAGAAAAAGGGAGGTCATTTAATATGACAGTTCCAATCAAACGAATAAAATTACGTATACTAAAGATGCGATAAAAAAATTCATTTACAACTAGTTTTGGCTCTATGCAGGATAAGGGTGATTCCCCTAAAACAACAGAGGATAGTGGTTAATAAATTTACGCTTCATAGCAGTTTATCATTATTCAACATTGCCAAATAAAAACAAATATGATAGGATAAATGGAAATTATAAAGCTTTTGCTTTTTAAATACATAACTTGTGAAGCAAATGCTTTAATTTATTGTGAGGGATCGGTATGAAGCATATTTATGAACGGATAAACGATATGCAATCAACTTTTACGAATAATTTACAGAAGATTTCCTCATATGTATATGAGGAGCCGAAAATATTTGCTGTTCATTCCGCTGCTGAAGCTGGGAAAATAATGGGTGTCAGCGAAACGACCGTGATTCGTTTTTGTCAAAAACTTGGTTACAAGGGATATAGCGCACTACAGGAAGAGGTACAGCAATATCTGTTTCAGAAAAGCAGCTTATCCGATTATGCGGAAACGAAATCAGTTGATCAGAAAACAACAGAGCCAATTAAAGGCTTGATGGGAAACGATTTACAAGCAATACAAAAAGTAATGCAGCAAATACCGGAAGCGCACCTGGAAACTGCCGTTACAAAAATAGCTGCCGCAGATCACGTGCTAATCTCAGGGGTTAGATCCTCCCATGCGTTAGCAAGCTGGTTCGCCTTTTCATTGGACATTGTATTAGGAAATACACGTCTATATCAGCCGAATGTCGATGATGTATTATTACGGATCAGTGAATTGACAGAGAAAAGCGTGTTTATTGCTTTTTCATTTCACCGATATGCGGTGGATCCGATTCATGTTGCAAAGCTTGCTAAACAGCAGGGAGCTTTCGTAATTGCTTTTACTGATTCCCCAATTTCTCCGATCACTGCCAATGCGAGCCTTGTTTTACCGGTACAATTACAGGTGAAATCGACACTCGATATAGCACCTGCTGTATTGTCGCTGGCAAACAGTATTGTCTCTGCTATCACATTGAAAAAGCCAGATCAATTTCAAAAGCGGGCGGCGTTGTTTGATTCCATTAAAGGGCAGGATTTTTTTGCATAGGAGGGGTTTATTATGAAAACTACTATTGAAAAACTAACACCTTACCTTAAAACGGTTTTTAATCATTTACATAGTCATCCCAAAATAAGCTGGGAAGGACAGAAGACAACAGCATATATTCAATCATTATTCGAACAGCATAAAGCAATTGAAATAGTGACGAGTGCATTACAAAGAACCGCTGCATTTTACGAAAGAGAGGGGAAAGCCTGATGACAGAGCATGTAATGATTCGTTCGCTTACCACAATGGAAGAATTGTTGCGGATGCAGGAAGTTGAAACGAAAGTCTGGCAAATGCCGGCTACACCAGTACATCAAACATTCACAGCTTTAAATAATGGTGGTATTATTTTGGGTGCGTTTGTGGATGATGAAATGATTGGTTTTTTATATAGCTTTCCCGGTTTTGATGGACGATCTGCCTATCTGTGCTCCCATATGCTCGGAATCTTACCAGCTTATCGAACGAGTGGACTTGGTGTAAAGATGAAGTTAAAACAAGCGGAAATTGCACGTGATAAGGGCTATCAAATGATTACCTGGACGTTTGATCCGTTGGAGAGCAGAAATGCCTATCTGAATTTGCACAAATTAGGAGCTTCTGGAGCCATTTATAAAGAGAATTATTATGGGGTCATGAAGGATGAATTGAATCAAGGATTACCAACAGATCGAATTCATATTAAATGGAATCTAAGTAAAAATAATAAAGAAAGCAACTTCCCTTTTGATAAAGCAAAATTACTACTGGATATAACACCGGAAGGCTATCCGTTGATTACAGATGTCTTTCATTCCAAGATGAAACAAACAATGGATTATTTGTTCATGGCAATACCAGTTAATTTCCAGGAAATAAAACAAATGGATTTTAAATTAGCTAAAAAGTGGCGAATGGAAACGCAAAAGGTATTTCACACCCTTTTTGATAATGGTTATCAGGCAAGCGATCTTATCCGGGGTCATACCGGGAAAGTAAATTACTATGTGTTTACGAAATGAAAATTGTAAAAAGTGGAGGTTTTGAGTTTGGGGATTCCAATCAAACAAATTAAATTACGAAAATTAATGATGCGGTTAAAAGATCCATTTACAACCAGTTTTGGTACGATGCAAGATAAGGAATTTTATATAATAGAAGCGATTGATACCGATGGAAACAGCGGATTTGGAGAGTCGGTTGCCTTCACAAGTCCATGGTATAGTGAAGAAACAGTGAAAACAAACTTACATGTCATGGAAGACTTTTTAATAAAAATTTTACAAGAAAATGAAGTGAATCATCCGGACGATGTGTCAAAACTTTTTGAACCAATTAAGCGAAACAATATGGCTAAATCAGCTTTAGAGGGTGCAATTTGGGATCTTTATGCAAAAAGAAAGAATATCTCCCTGGCAGCGGCACTTGGCGGGAAAAAGAAAGAAATTGATGTTGGCATTAGTATTGGCATTCAGCCGACAGTAAAAGACTTGTTAAATACGGTTGAACACTATATCAAGGAAGGATATAAGCGTATTAAAATAAAGGTTAAACCTGGCTGGGATGTGGATGTTTTACGTGCAGTTCGTGAACAGTTTCCAGACACACCAATCATGGCTGATGCAAACTCAGCGTATACGTTAGCAGATATCGAGCACTTGAAACAATTGGACGATCTGAACCTGACGATGATTGAGCAGCCATTGGGACATGATGATATTGTTGATCATGCTAAACTTCAAGCTGTGATGAAAACACCGATCTGTTTGGATGAAAGCATTCATTCCCTTGAAGATACACGAAAAGCGATCCAATTGGGCAGCTGTAAAATCATTAACATAAAAATCGGCCGAGTTGGTGGGCTTACGGAGGCGAAACGCATTCATGATTACTGCCTGGAGCGGGGGATAGAGGTTTGGTGTGGCGGCATGCTTGAAGCAGGTGTTGGGCGCTCGCATAATATTGCCTTAACAACATTGTCCGGGTTTACATTACCTGGTGATACGGCAGGTTCTTCAAGGTATTGGGAAAAAGATATCATTACACCTGAGGTCACAGTCGATAATGGGATCATTAAAGTTCCTAATAAACCGGGGATCGGTTATGACATTGATAGGGACGCACTAAAAGCATTCACCGTGTCAGAGAAAGTGTTTGAATTTTAAAAGACGTGAGGGATAAATGAGGCCACTGAAAAAGTTAAATATAGCACTATAATATGTGGATCTACCATCGCATCTTCGAATATACTGCGCTTTCCGCGGGCGAGTGTCGAGCCTTCTCGGACTAACGTCCTGTGGGGTCTCGTCGATCTCTTACTTCCCGCAGGAGTCTCCGTATATTCGAGATGCTAGATTAAGGCGAAAAGACAAGATTTTTGAAAATCTACCACTTTTTCAGTGGCCTCGGATAAATATTCCCTCTTTTTTACATAAATAATCTTAATATTTGATTTAATTGAAATGGGGAGCAAGTATGAAGAAAGTTTTGCAAATTGCAGGTGCATATATTGGGCTAATTGTTGGAGCAGGTTTTGCATCTGGACAGGAAGTGCTCCAATTCTTCACGAGCTTTGGTTGGTACAGTATCATCGGAACAGGTATAGCAACATTTTTATTTGCCTTCTTAGGTATGCAAATCATGCAACTGGGCTCCCGTTTAAAAACAACCTCACATAAAGAAGTTATCTATAAGATATGTGGCAAGTATATCGGTTTAGTAGTAGACATTTTAGTGACCTTTTTCCTGTTTGGTGTATCTGTAGTGATGATCGCAGGAAGTGGCTCCATTTTTCAGCAGCAATTTAACATATCGCCAATGATTGGAGCTCTCTTTCTTAGCCTATTGGTGATTGCAACACTGTGTTTAAATGTGAAAAATGTCATTTCAATTATTAGTATGATTACACCATTGCTGCTTGTATTGATTTTTATCATTACCGGTTATTCTATATTTACAAGTAGTGCGAACCTGGGAGAACTGGAAACGATCGCTATGACACAACCATCAGGTGCTCCCAATTGGCTTGTGGGTGGGCTGTTATATGTATCTTATAACATTGTAGCAGGTATTTCTATGTTAGCAGTTATTGGCGGTACGGTAAAAAATGAGAAAATTGCCAGTCGCGGTGGTTTATTAGGTGGTATTGGGCTTGGTCTGTTGCTTTTCCTCATTAATTTAGGATTATTTATGAATGCAGATAAGATCCAGGGCGCGGAGATGCCAACATTGCTTTTGGCTACTGAAGTATCACCAGTGATGGGGTTCCTCATGTCGATAGCGCTGCTTGGGATGATTTTCAATACGGCGGTAGGCATGTTATATGCCTTCACGGTTCGTTTTGTTCAGCCGGAGACACCAAGGTTTAAAATCAGTGTGGTGATCATTGGCTTGCTCGCCTTTGGAGCTAGTTTTGTAGGGTTCATTACATTGGTAGGATCTGTTTATCCAATTACAGGTTATTTAGGCTTTGTTCTGATCCTAGCCGTATTGGTTTTCTGGATAAAGACTAGGAAAAAGGTACTTGATTGACGAGGAATTTATCGTGAATTATTGATAGATAAAATTGCTGAAATGGTGATAAGCATCTATACTAATGATAGCCGTTACCTATAATGGGACGGCTATTGACAGTGATGAAAAAGGATGGGACGAAATTTGACGAATGATCTACAGGCACCTGCGTTTATATATACGTACGCATATACAGAAGAGGAGCAGGATTTATGCTTTCTTGAGATGCGCGCATTTTTTGGATTTGATTCAAAAAAGAAATTTATTGAGAGCGACATAGGGATCGATCCAAGCAGAAGCCCTTTTATGAAGGAACGAATTGAAGTAATGTATGATGGTGCAAATTTGGATGAAATTTTAGCACAGGTAAAACAAATTCAGCTTGGTACATCCACATTCAAGGTGACATATGTTAATTTTAAAGGTTTAGAAGACGAAAAAAAATTAAACTATGGGGCCCGCATGAAAATGGAGCGGGATATTGGCTGGGAAATCCCCGGAGAATTTGATTTACATCAACCGGATTATGATTTTGGTATGATTCGCTTACACGATCACTTGTATTTTGGCAGGCTTGTTAAAAATGAAGCAATTTGGCTTCTTCACCAAAAAAAACCACACAGCTATTCCACAGCACTCAGCACACGGGTGGCAAGGGCTATATCGAATATTGCAGTACCAAATCCTGTTGGAATTTCAGCAATTGATCCATGCTGCGGGATTGGAAATGTGCTTGTGGAGGCATTGTCCATGAATATTGATATTGTTGGGCGTGATATCAATCCATTAGTGACAAGCGGATCAAGGAAAAACATCGCTCACTTTGGCTATGAAGGGGATGTAAGTCAAGGTGCAATCGCTGATATTACAACCCATTATAATGTAGCAATTATTGATTTGCCATATAATGTTTATACACATACTTCGCCGGAAGCGCAGCTGTCTATTTTAAAACATGCGCGCCGAATCGCAGATAAAGTAGTTGTGGTAACCATTGATACCATCGATGAAATGATACAGGACGCAGGGTTTCAAATAAAAGATCGTTGTGAAACAAGAAAAGGGACATTTTCCAGGCAAATACTTGTATGTGAATAACAAGGATAAGTGACTAACGCACCTCGAATTCATTTTAGATAAGATACGGGGTGTTTAGTAATGCCGCAGTGATAAAATTAATAATTCAGTTGACATTTCGGAATATTTTATGCATAATGAATGAAATACATACAAATGTTAGAAAACTTGGTTTATCGCCAAGTACTCATGGCGAAAGCCTTCGTTGTACTTATACTGATATCCTATAAATGTTATACATCCCTATCAGTGAAATTAAGAATGCAAATACACGGTATGAGCAAATCTTTCATAAGGTAGTTAGATGAGAATAATAAGAATAAATATACATTTTTATGTATAATAATAAACTTTAATGCATATAAATTCATAAAAGGAGCATGTCAGAATGGGGAAAAAGCGCATCGTTGTTAAAATTGGTAGTAGTTCTCTAACGAATGCGAAAGGTGAAATTGATCATGAGCGTTTAGATGATCATATTCATGCACTTGCTACGCTTCGATATGCAGATTATGAAGTGATACTGGTTTCTTCCGGTGCAGTTGCGGCGGGATTCACCAGTTTAGGCTACACTTCTATACCAAATACAGTAAAGAGGAAGCAGGCAGCAGCTGCTGTCGGGCAAAGTCTATTAATTCAGTGCTATCTTGAGAAATTACGAGAATTAAATATTACGCCGGCACAATTGTTATTAACAAGGGATGACTTTTCTAATCGGGAGCGTTTTCGAAATGCCTTTTCAACGATTACAGAGCTATTGGATTGCGGAATTTTGCCGATTATTAATGAAAATGACACGGTTGCGATCAATGAACTGACCTTTGGTGATAATGACATGCTGTCCGCATTAGTTAGTGGGTTTGTTCATGCGGATCAACTGATTATTTTAACAGATATTAATGGACTTTATGATAAAAATCCAAAAACGAATGATTTTGCAAAAAGGTATGATTATTTGGAGGAAATTACCGATGAATTGATGGAGGCTGCAGATGGATCAGGCTCCAAATTCGGAACAGGCGGTATGAAATCAAAATTACAAGCTGCTAAAACTGCAACGTCACTTGGTGTACCTATTTTTATCGGTATTGGTAGCGGTAAAGGAAAATTAGTGAAGATTTTACAAGGTGAGGGTGATGGAACCTACATTTCTAACCGATCGATTGAATATATTCATGCATGTGAATAAAAAGGGAGGACAGATCATGGATAAAGTGATGATGAGTGAAGTAAAGGCAAAAGGACAGGCGGCAAAAACGGCCAGTTATTTACTAGCTGGGGTAACAACAGGGCAGAAAAACAAAGCATTGGGCTTGATTGCAGAACAATTGCTGAAAGATCAGGCTGTTATTTTAGAGGAAAACGCAAAGGATATTCAAGCTGGAAAAGAAAATGGGCTTACGGATGCTATGCTTGATCGAATTTTGTTAACGGAAACTAGGATAAACGATATGGCACAAGCAATTGGTTTGCTTGTTGACATGAAAGATCCAATTGGCGAAGTACTTGAGAAAATTGAAAAAGACAACGGTTTACTCATTCAAAAGAAACGTGTTGCCATCGGTGTAATCGGTATGATTTATGAAGCAAGACCAAATGTAACGATTGACGCGGCGACACTTAATTTGAAAACCGGAAATGCGGTTATTTTAAGAGGAAGTTCTTCTGCTAAGTGTTCTAATATGGCACTTGTCCAATCGATTCATCATGCACTGGGCAAAAGTGCGTTACCAGTTGATACTGTTCAATTAATTGAAGATACAAGCAGAGAGACTGCAAAAGAACTATTTAAACTGAATGATTATCTGGATGTACTTATACCTAGAGGTGGAAAGAAATTAATTGATACGGTTATTTGTGAATCCACGGTACCTGTAATTGAAACAGGGGCAGGGAATTGTCATGTTTATATTGATGAAACAGCGGAACAAACAATGGCTGAGGAGATTGTGCTAAATGCGAAAATGCAGCGTCCATCTGTTTGTAATGCAATTGAAGCGGTGCTCATTCATGAAAAATGGTTTAACCAATATGGCGCGCAGTTACTCGAAAAGTTAAAGGAAAACAGTGTGGCGATTTATGGTGATGAAAAAGTTTGTGCATCTTTTCCCGAAGTAAATGCAACGACAGAAGAAGATTGGTATAATGAGTTTCTCGGATTGTCTATCAGGATAAAAGTAGTTGGAAACGTGGAAGAAGCCATTGGGCACATCAATCAATATGGTACGAAGCATTCTGAAGCTATTATTACGAGGGATGATGCACACGCAGCAGCATTCTTGCAAAAAGTTGATGCAGCAGCGGTTTATCATAATGCTTCCACGAGGTTCACGGACGGGTTTGAATTCGGTTATGGTGCTGAAATTGGCATTAGCACACAGAAGCTTCATGCAAGAGGTCCAATGGGATTACAAGCACTAACCTCCAGTAAAATTATCATTCAAGGTGATGGACAAACACGAGATTAGCAAGGGGACAGTCCCCGTTAAGGAGGTATATGATGGCAGAGCTGAAGTATGAGATCATTGAAACAGTTGCAGTCTTGTCAGAATCGCCAAAGGGTTGGACAAAGGAGCTTAACCTCGTGAGCTGGAATGGTAGGGACCCAAAATATGATCTAAGGGACTGGGCGCCAGATAAAGCTAAAATGGGTAAAGGTGTCACCTTAACGAAAGAGGAACTGCAAGAATTAAAGACAAAGCTACAGGAAATATAGGAAAACAAGGAAACTTTAGATCGAAGCGTTGCATCTAAAGTTTCCTTGTTTTTATTATGCCTCGCCAAAGCTGCGATAAAACAGTCCTTGATTAAGCCTTCGTCCGGTAGTCCAAATTGTGCGCTTTTAGTGTTTCATCTTTTCCGAATAAGAAATGTTTCTCCATATCAGGGGAATATTTCGAATTAATTGCTTCGACTCCCACTGCTTCCGCTACAGCGCGAAGCATAGCAGGTGAAGCACCACAGCATAGTCCGATATAATTTACGCCGATTGCGCTTGCTTCTTTTGCCCATTCTGCTAACTCATAGCGGTTATGATACAGTGGATCCAGCGCAGTTGGGAAAGTAGTTTCTGTTGGTAAATGACAGCTGCATCCACCATCAGGTAAGTTGAAAAATGTTGGATTCTCCTCTGATGTACGGTAAGGAATAGGTAACGCACCTACATAGCCATCCACATTTTTCCGAATGTCCTCGATATAGGGCTGCATTGTTGCGGGTCCGCGGAAACAGTTCATGCCAACAACAAGCGCACCTTTTTCAGATAGTATTTTACAAGATTCATCAACGGTATAACCATCTCTTAAAATGTTTTCTCCCATCAGACCTAATGTAATAACTGCAGGTAAATCCTGTTTGAGAATTTCTTCCAATGCGATGACAGCCTCTTCATGGTAATAAAATGTCTCACCGTTTATATAATCGACTTCTTCTTCTTTACACCATTTCACCATTTCAGCAAACATGGTCCTTACTTTCTCCTTTGATGCAGCATCTTCCGGGTCAAAAAGATTTGTATTGGAAATATTACCAGCTACCAATGCCTCCTCTGTTGGATGCTCTTTGGCTACTTCTTTTGCCAAGCGAATGGCATTTCTATTCAGTGGCTCTAACAATGCTTCCTTACCGATAATACGCATTTTCTCTCTATGGGCATTATATGTAAAGGCAAGCACCACATCCGAACCTGCTTTCATATAATCCCTGTATGTTTCCTTCAATGCTTCGGGATTATCAAGTGCCACTTCCGGTACAAATGAACCTGCTTGTAAATAACCTCTTCGTTCTAATTCAAACAAATACCCTTCTCCCGCGATTACTGGTCCATCCTGTAAACGTTCTGCTAAAGTCCGCTTCATTTCTATATTCCTCCTCTTGAAATATGTTGTGCTGGGGTTTAATAATATCCCCTATAATAATAAAAACCCCTTCTTTTAATAAGAAGAGGTTTTGGCACCAAGGCTAATGCTCTTCTTATCTGCAAGCTTTACGCTTCTGGAATTGGCACAGTACTGTGATCAGTCTGTTGCCGAGGTATCTAAGGGCCAGTCCCTCCACCTCTCTGGATAAGAAATTACATATTTAATTTTTATTTCTGAACTTTATATTGTTCATAGCATATATGTGTTGTTGAATAATGTCAAGTAATAATTGAATACTTTCCAAAAGTAAAGCGAATGCGACTATTAAGATTTTATGATAAAATAAAAAGTAGGATATTACTCAAGATATGAAGCTGTTTCCTAAAAGATTGGGACTACACCCTGGGTTCGTCCTATCGAAAAATTGTTGCTTTTTTTTAGTAATAAATATTTAAAACAGGTATAACTTGCGACCAAATTGGGTTTCTTGTCTTACCGCTTCGGAAATCCACTTCGCTTTCCGCGGGCTCGCGCTGAGCCTTCGACGCACAGGAAGTGCTAGTGCAGACGTTGCCATAGGACGTGGCGTACTTAGTCTGCCTCGCAAAGAACGTTGTGGGGTCTCATCGTCTTCGCTGTTCCCACAGGAGTCTTCGTGTATTTCCTACGCTGTTACTATAGCAATGTGTTATCAATTGCTTTATTGCAGTTTAGGAATGCTTACCGTAGCGGCGGGCAGTCGACTCCAGCGGGATAAGCAACAAGTCTTTATGGTGGGACGAGTTAGCGCAGTCCCAGCTGAAAATCCCGCAGGAAGTGGGTTTTGCTTCCGAGGAAGTTGAAGCGTTGCCCGCGGAAAGCGACTGACCGGAGCGGAAATCAACTATTACAGTGCAGTTTATATCAATAGTAATAAAGTATACGAAAACAGCTTTTTATGGGATTCAGCAGAGGTGTATGTAAGGGTATTCATGGTGAAATAATAAAAAAGGAGATGTTTTACATATGGAACTTTTTGAAGAACTACAACAGGTACTTACACCAGAACGTGTAACGAAGAACGAAACGGTGCTCGCGCAACACAGTAGAGATGAATCCTATCATACGCCCCATTTACCGGATGTTGTTGTGTTTCCGGAAAATGCGGAAGAGGTCAGTGAAGTGATTAAACTGGCGAACACGTATCAAACGCCTGTCGTTCCATTTGGATTAGGCTCCAGTCTGGAAGGGAATATGATTCCTTATGAGCAAGGTATTATGATAGATTTCTCCCTGATGAATAAGGTTTTAGAAGTGAAGGCAGAAGATTTCCTTGTTACGGTTCAGCCTGGGGTGACCCGGACACAACTTGATAAAGAGTTGAAAAAACATGGTTTGTTTTTCTCCGTTGATCCCGGTGCAGACGCTACGCTTGGGGGAATGGCAGCAACAAATGCAAGTGGAACAACTTCTGTAAAATACGGTATCATGCGCGATAATGTCCGCGACTTAGAAGTTGTGTTAGCGGATGGGACGATTATTCATACAGGAAATTTAGCTGCAAAATCTTCCTCCGGTTATCATTTGAATGGTATTTTTGTTGGTTCTGAAGGAACACTTGGATGTTTTACAGAGTTGACCCTCAAGGTGTATGGTATTCCGGAACATACGGCTGCAGGAAGAGCGGCATTTAATACGGTACATGACGCGGTGGATGCAGTCATAGGTATTTTGCAGGCTGGTATTCCAGTTGCAAGAGTAGAACTGGTTGATGAACATTCGATGAAGCAAATTAATTTGTATAGTGAAACAGATTACAAAGAAGTCCCCACATTGTTTCTCGAGTTTCATGGAAATGAAGCAGGTTTACAGCAGGATGTTGATTTTACTCGTGAAATTGTAAACGATTATCATTGCCAGGAACTGTCTTTCGAAACAGATACTGCAGCAAGAAATCGTTTATGGGAAGCGCGTCATAATGCAGCCTATGCGTATATCCATGGAAACCCGGGTAAAAAGCAAATGGTTACAGATGTTTGTCTACCTATATCTGAAATGGCAGGTGCGATTAAAGATGCAAGAGAAGCGATTGAAGCATCTGGACTTGTGGGCGGCATTGTCGGTCATGTTGGGGATGGTAATTATCATATTTTATTAATGATTAATGTCAACGATCCAACAGATATTGAAAAGGCTAATGAAGTCAATGAGCGAATCGTGGATTATGCACTTATCAGGGGTGGTACATGTACTGGTGAGCATGGGGTAGGTGTAGGAAAACAAAAATATCAGGAAAGAGAACACGGAGCGGCACTAAATGTGATGCGTAAGATTAAAACGGCGCTGGATCCAAAGGATTTGTTAAATCCTGGGAAAGTAATCGATTTAGATTAAAGATAGTGGGCATGATATGTGAAAACAACAGGGGGAAGTGGTACAGACCGCTTCCCCCTGTTGTTCTATGTTTTTGATTTTATTTACCCTTTTCCACCAATCCGCCTCCATTATCGAGGTATTTTATCATTCCATCTGCTGCACGATAGGCAAATGCTCCAATGGTTCCAGTTGGATTGTAATTACTGTTGTGCGGAAAAGAGGAGCCTCCTACGACAAATAAGTTTTCCATATCCCACATTTGGGAATAAGTATTCACAGCAGAAGTTTCTGGATCGCTTCCCATGATCACGCCACCTAGGAAGTGATCGGTATAATAGGCATGATTGAATTCCACATCATCAGATATTTCATCCGTATCAACAATATCCGCACCCATTTTTTCCATAATCTCCTTGCAGATTGAAATCCCTTTACGACTTAAATTACGGTCCTGATCGGTATATTTACAAGTGACGCGTAGGAGCGGATTGCCTAAGAAGTCTTTGTAAGTTGGGTCAAGATCCATATAGTTATGTTTCTTTGGCGTGTATCCTGACTGCGGTGTTATAAATAGATTCCGGTATGTGTAGTGCAGGGATTTTTCCTTAAATTCTTTTCCCCAGGTAGGTGTCCCTTCTGGAACCTGATTGTTAGCGATCGGTCTGGCTCCCAATTGACTGTAGTGCACCTCAAAACCATGAAGGAAATCCAAATCCGTGTGATCCATATTATCCCCGCTGAAATCATCAATCGTTGCTCCCAGTGCTCCTGTACCCATGAAGGTATTGAATTTCTTGTCTTCAAAGTAACCGCGAGCGCCTACGTAAGTAGAGAGGTTGCTGAAATGGCCGGTAAAATTTTTGCCGATTACACCTTTTCCAGTCGTAGGATCATAGGGACGGCCAATTTTGGAAAGAAGCAATAATCTTGTATTTGTGAAGACGAATCCAGCGAGCACAACAAGATCTGCAGGCTGCTCATATTCCTCTCCGGTATTCGTGTCTACATAAACGACACCGGTGGCTCGATTACCATCATGCAGCACGCGGACAACTGTAGCTTCATTTCGAATCTCATAGTTGCCTGTTTTTTCCGCAGTAGCTAAAACAGTAATAATTGGGTCGGCCTTGGCACCAAAGTCACATCCGTATTCTTCGCAAAAGGCGCAATACATACATGCATTTATCGTTTCCCCGTCGGGATTTTCATATGTTTCTGTAACGTTGGCAGACGGCATATGGTAAGGGTGGTAACCAAGTTCTTTTGTTGCCTTCTTAAATAAACGAATCGCTGTTGTATCTTTCATCGGAGGAGTTGGATATTTATCTGAACGCTTGGGACCTATTGGATTTTCCTCACCGGATATACCAGCAGTTTTTTCAAAACGATCATAGTAAGGTTCCAATTCGTCGTATGTAATGCCCCAATCTTGAATGGTTACTTCATCTGGAATTTTCTCCTTCCCATAGCGTTCAACAGTTTTACTGTAAATTTCAAAATCATAGGGCAACCACCGAAAGCTGATGCCATTCCAGTGAACGCCGGCGCCACCAGTATTGGAGCCAAGTCTTGCTTGGTCATTGTTGCGCACGGGCAAGGCCTTTTCATCCATATAATTTCTAGATGTAATGGTATCCTTGCTTAAGTCTTGCATCAAATCATAACGCAAGGAAAAGCGGAGTTCATCCTTGGTACCTACAAAATCCTCCTGTTTTTTATATTGACCTCTTTCTAGTACAAGGACTTGGTATCCCTTTTTGCTTAGTTCCGCTGCTACAATGCCACCAGACCAACCAGATCCAACAGTGACGACATCTACTTTATCAAGTTTCTTTACCATTTATTTACCTCCTGTCATCGGATTAATGTTGTTGATAATCATTCAAGCTCATTGGCTCCATTTTAACGAAGTCATCCTCTTCAACTACATTCGCATAAGAAGCCTGAGCCCCGGGGAAGTTTTTCATCTTCCAACCTTCCATGTTTTTATTGCCACCATATAAAGGATCTGCATAGGCGCCTTCCAATGTTGATTGACGAAGCAGGATGAAGAAGCTTTTAGAAGGTACACCGTTCATTTTTACTTTACCGTCATCAAAGTCTTTCAATATTTCTATTTGCTGATCCTCATCAGCTTTATCGAATGTAGTTTTGAATCGATTCTCACTGAGTTGATTCATTTTCCGTAACCCTTGGATAAAAATTTCTCCTCTATTGAGAATTAATTGTTCGACTTGCGCATTCGAATTATCGACTTTCTTTGAACTCTGTTGCATAAAAGGAGCGTGGCGATAATCTCTGCCGTTTATCCCCCAACGACCAGCAAGCTGCTTATCAATAAAGTAAGGAACGCCAAGTTCAATTGCACCGGGCCCATTATCATCTTTAGGAAATATACGTTCAGTAGCGGCCGCTAAAACAAGGAAATCCTCGTAACGCGAAAAAAACTGTCTTGCTTCCTGAAATCTTTCGTTATGCTCCTGGTTGGATGGGTTTTCGTTCGATTTAGATTTGAATTCATTCGTTAATAATCCACCAAGTAATGAACCGCCGACAACACCTCCAGCGATCATCCCAGTATTTTTGACAAATTTGCGTCGGCTAGGGTCTTGGAGAGGTTTTGAATCCTCCGTCGAAGTATTCTTTTTGTGTCCATCATCATCCGAATGTTTCTTAGTCACTTGCCATAACCTCCTTAGGTATTCATGTATTTATTCATATATGTTGTAAGCAATATGTAGCTATCTGCACACGCCAAATTGATTTTCAATAGGGTAAAATAAAATGCCCACTAAATGGTTTCACTTTATAGTAATAGCCAATTAATCCTTGATTATTCATAAAAGGTAAAAGGTGGATGAAGAAGGTTATATCAGTAACAATTCTGGTGGAACATATGGAGGGAGATGAAAGACAGGAGCATCTTTTAATAGTTGATAAAAGAAAATGTGCAAACAAAAAAGTAAGAAAAGGTTTACTCCTTGGAGGCCTTTTCTTACTTTTTATTTGCCGCTCTTATACCCGCTTCTTACAAGCTCCTGCACATTATGGACCGTTACATACGCATTGGAATCGACTTCTTCAAGAATTTTTTTCAGCTTAACGATTTCCTGATTGTTAATGACAATGTATAATACTTCTTTGCTTTCCCCGGTATAGCCGCCCCGTCCATCTAAAACGGTTAGTCCACGCGACATACTATTGGTTACCTGGTCTAATACTTCTTGGGGTTTACTGGATATAATCATCACAGCTATGCGTTCACTTACCCCTTCAACAACAAAGTCGATCAGTTTGGCACCGATATAAACGGAAACTAACGTGTACATTGCTTTTTCCTGTCCAATAATGAATACGGATCCGAGGATAACGACAATATCAATGATTAGCATGGCTTTGCCAATACCTAAGCCCCAGTATTGATTTGCCAACCGGGCAATAATTGCGGAGCCACCGGATGTCCCGCCAGCACGAAAGATAATGCCGAGCCCAACGCCAACAAACAAGCCTGCAAATAGTGCTGCGAGTAGTGTATCACCATTTAATTCATCGTATAATCCGGCAGTAAAATGCAAGAATAGCGATGAAAAGACAATAGCAATGACCGTATACCAAGTCACCCGCTTATCAAATAGTTTATAACCGACGGCAAGTAGCGCCATGTTGAGGACAAGGTTAACGAGCCCCGGGGACCAGCCGAATAAATAATACGCTACAACGGTGATCCCGATGACGCCACCTTCAGATAAGCGGTTTGGTATTGCAAAATAATTAATCCCGATTGCAAATATAAGTGATCCAATAATAATAAGTAAGATTTCTTTTGTTGTTTTATTCATTGATCGTGGCTCCTCTCTCCCTAGTGTACTTTTTACAGTATATCAAATCCCACGAAGGCATGTACAAAGCTGTCTATACTTTGTTGGAAAAAATATTACCCGCGGCAATCCTATAATTATAGTAAAATAGGGAATGTGATACATATAAGGGGGGATATGATGAAGGAAGCTATTATTCTTTTAGCGGAGATTGTAAATAATATTCATGATAGGATAAATGATGTGTTTGGCATGCACCTGAATGATAAGCAACTTCACTTTTGGGTGATCGGAATCATTGGCATTATTACCTTTTTCATTGTTTATTTTTGTTTTAAGCTGGTTGCAAAATTAAAATGGAGTATTGCGGTAATATCATTTATTTATACGTTTACAGTTATGGTGGTATTGGTATTTGCTATTGAATTACAACAGGCTATTACCAATCGTGGAAATATGGAATTTGCCGACGCAGTGGCCGGATTATGGGGATTTCTGGTGTTCTTCATGGCATATGCCGTTGTGGCAATTATTGTGTATATCCTCATGAACGTGCGGAAGAAGTGACACTTGTTGATAAGAAAATGGGCAGGCCAATAGGGCTGCCCATTTTCAGAAATATAACGACAAAAATGACAGTTGTGTTAACTGCGAAGCTATTCGTTTACTGTATAACCTCCATCATGTATATTTAAGTGAAGAGCTTCACATAAGTTAGATATTTTACGGGAGGCATACAGCATTGGCTCAATTAAAGGAAATGGCGTTTGCGCAGAAAAATAGAATGATCCAACTAGTTATTTATGCGCTTTTTTCAGGATTAGCTATTATCGGGCAGGCTTACTTTATTGTTACAATTGTTGATCGAG
Source organism: Virgibacillus halotolerans (assembly GCF_016908515.1). Lineage (GTDB taxonomy): Bacteria > Bacillota > Bacilli > Bacillales > Amphibacillaceae > Virgibacillus_M > Virgibacillus_M halotolerans. The sequence goes on along the minus strand of NZ_JAFBEA010000005.1, from coordinate 103,648 downwards.
TCTTTTTGCAGAAACAATCTTTTCAGGAGGTTGTACCAGCCTTGATTGGATTGTTGGTAGTCCTTATTGCAAGAGCTACTTTCAATTATTTAAGTGGACGGACCGGTGTCAAAATGGCTTCAAAAGTAAAGGGTGATTTACGTCAATCCCTTTTAAATAAATTTTCAAGTAATCCTGTCCAGGCATCTATTAAGGGACAGTCCGGGCAGAAGGTAAGTGTGATGATGGATGCGGTAGATGAAATTGATAGTTATTTCAGCAGTTATATCCCGCAATTAATCCAAACGTCGATCATTCCGATTATTATTTTGATTACTGCATTTACGCAGCATATGTATACAGGATTGATTATTCTAGTAACAGCACCATTTATTCCTATATTTATGATTATTGTTGGCGGGAAAACAAAAGAGAAGTCGGAAGAACAACTAGATAAAATGGCCGCTTTTTCCGGACGTTTCCTCGATACATTACAAGGGCTGACAACCTTGAAGCTATTTGGTAAAGCAAATCGTCAAAAAGAAGCAATTCGTAAAAGTAGTTTGGATTTCCGTGATGCAACGATGGAAGTTTTAAAAGTTGCGTTTGTCTCCACATTGATGATGGAGCTTATATCGATGCTCAGTATTGGATTGATCGCGCTTGAATTATCACTTAGATTAATTGTCTTTCAAAATATTTCATTTTTCACCGCTTTTTTCATGCTCATATTGGCGCCTGAATTTTATGTGGCGCTGAAAGAATTAGGTAATGCATTTCATACAGGGAGAGGCAGTATGGGAGCAGCGCAGAAAATTCAAGATGAATTAGCTGAAAGTGAACAGGATGTTTCGTGGGGAGAAGCCAGTTTAAATACACAGGGAAATCCGCCACAGCTTGAACTGAAAGCAGCAGGGTTTTCATATGGGGAGGATGCCTTTGCATTAACCAATATCAGTGCGGAAATCCGTCCCTATGAACAAATTGCGATTGTGGGAAAAAGCGGTGCTGGCAAAACAACTTTGCTGCATGTCATTGCTGGGCTTGTCCCCCTTTCTGATGGTGAAATTTTAATTAATGGTAAATCTCGTTCGTCATTTAGTGAGAGAGATTGGTTTGATCAATTAAGTTATATTTCTCAGGATCCGTATTTGTTTTCGGGAACGATAGCGGACAATATTGCAATTGGGGCGACACAGGCGGCATCGAGAGAAGAAATCGAGCAAGCAGCAGAGAAAGCGGGGATCGCTAAACTGATTCGTTCTCTTGAAAATGGCTATGATACAGCTATTGGTGAAGCGGGCAGGGGCCTTTCCGGTGGAGAAAAACAGCGTGTAGCGATTGCAAGGGCCTTTTTGAAAAAGCCCTCCATTATTGTGTTTGATGAACCGACAACTGGTCTTGATCTACAGACGGAACGTATTTTACAACGTTCGATTAAGGAACTTGGTGAAGCATCAACCGTCATTACAGTTGCACATCGTCTCCATACCATTGCCAATGCGGACAACATTTATTTCCTGCAGGCTGGGAAATTGCATGCGGTGGGAACCCATGAGGCGTTAATGAATGATGTAGCCGCATATCGAGATATGGTAACTGTACAGCAAGGAGGACATACGCAATGAAGGATTTAGCACTTGTTGTTAAACTCACTGTGATGGAGAAAAAGGACATTTTACTGTCGATTATTTTCGGGTTTGTGACCGGAATAGCAGCTGTTGGTCTATTTGCGGCCAGTGGCTATTTAATTTCAAAAGCTGCCTTGGCTCCGCCACTATATGCTTTGATCATACTTACAGCGTCTGTGAAAATGTTGGGATTCATCCGGGCATTTAGTAGGTACGGGGAACGATATTTTTCCCATCGGGCAACCTTTACGATGTTAAGTAATTTACGCGTTTCCTTTTTTGAAAAACTGGAACCATTAGCTCCAGGGATTTTTCAAAAGTTCCGGAGTGGAGATCTACTAGCCCGGATTGTTGGTGATGTAGAGACACTACAAAATTTCTTCTTACGTGTTTTCTATCCGCCAATCGTGTTGATCATGGTATTCTTAAGTACGATATTATTTACATCGGTTTACTCTGTTCACGTTGCGTTCATTTTATTGGCAGGTCTTTTGTTAACGACCTTTATCGTGCCAGCTTTCTTCGCGTTAAAGCAGGGGAAAGTGGATCGAAAAGTACGGGAAAGACGTGGGAATTTATCTACAGAAGTGACAGAGTTTCTGTACGGATATCGTGATTTGAAAATATACCAGCAGCTAGAAGACAAAGAGGCACAGCTGAAACAGGTTTCCCAAGCTTATATCGAGGAACAGCAACAGGAGGGAGTCCATCATATTTTTAGCCAATCCGCTAACTTAATGGTTTCCTTGATTGTTTCATGGTCGGTGCTCGGTGTTGGTGCTTATTTAGTTGCAGATGGCCAAATGGATGGGATTTTCTTGGCCATGTTTCTAATGATTTCATTGACTGTGTTTGAAAATGCCACGCCAATGGCTGCATTTCCGATCCATTTGCAGGATAGTCGGCAGGCAGCAAATCGACTCTTTTCCGTTGTCGGTAAAGATGAAGATGCAGTAGACGAGACGGTTGATGACATGCAGGAATGGGTAGCAGTTGGTCAGGCGCCTGCAATAAAAATGACGGATGTTTCCTTTTCTTTTCCGGAAGAAATAAGGCAAACGATTAAAAATGTTTCTTTATCCCTTCCGGCAGGCTCAAAAACAGCAATTGTCGGTCCGAGCGGTTCCGGAAAATCAACGCTTCTACAGCTGTTATTAAAGATTAGTGTTGTTGATCAGGGAGAAATACGAATGGGTGACATTGCAATGAATCACATCCCACAGGAAAGCATTTGGGAAAAAGCGAACGTTGTTTTACAGAAAAACCACTTTTTCTATGGCAGCTTACGTGAAAATTTGCAGCTTGCGAAAGACACAGCAAGTGATGATGAACTGGAAGCGGTACTTAATAAGGTACAACTGGAATACCTATCATTATCTGATCAGGTGTTGGAAAAAGGTGAGAATTTGTCTGGCGGTGAAAAACAGCGCTTAGCAATTGCACGAGTCATGTTAAAAGATGCGCCACTATGGATTTTGGATGAACCAACCTCATCTGTTGACGCATTAACGGAAGACCATATTTACCGTCATCTATTCGACCAAGCGGAAGACGATACACTCGTACTTGTGAGCCACCGTCTGACAGGTATGGAGAAGATGGATCAAATCATCGTGATGGAAGAAGGAAGTATTGTTGAAGCAGGAACCTACAGCGTACTGATGGATAAACAAGGATACTTCTACGAATTGAAACAAATCGAACAAAGTGTATTTATGTCTTAAAAGAAGGCTGTTTTCACATAGATTGTGTCATTCAGCCCACTGCACGAATACACGCAGGAGACCCATGAGCCTCTGACGTACAGGACGTACTAGTGGAAAATATCCGAAGTTCTTTACGGTGAAATATTGAGTCAACTTCGTCACTTGAAATCTGTGTGTAAATCCGAACTATTTGGATGTGTGCTAATACCGTTGATTTCCACTGCAGGCGGACGCTTTCCGCGGGCATGGCTTGAGCCTCCTCGTTCGCTTCGCTCACTGTGGGGTCTCAAGGCTCATGCTATTCCCGCCGGAGTCGCCGCCTTCCGTTCCAATCAACGATGTAGTGCTCCGAATTAATGAATGATAACTGTTTGTGTATACTTCGGACTTAGAATAAGTTGAGATGTCGACATCAAAAGTAAAGCAAACCACTGAAAATAAAAAAACATCTTAGCAAATGGAATACGCGAGACTCCAGCGGGATAAAAGGCCTTGATGAGACCCCGCAGAGCGTAGCTCAAGGAGGCTCATCAGCCGCCCGCGGAAAGCGAGTGTATTCCATTTGCGGTAATCGGAGAGTTATGTCATGCTCCACACCTATCTTCAAATATACAATTGTTCATTTCAATGTTGTGGAAAAGACTTTTGAAACAAAAAGATGGACCCAGGATTCCTGGGTCCATCTTTATTTATCTCTTTCTCGGGCAGCCCCATCTTTAGGAGCGATCCAAAATGTAATAACGAGACCTGCGATCAGTACAATAAAAGGAGCGACAAATAACATAAAACTATCCATTTTCAAGTCACCTCTTAGGCTTTATTTTTCTTATTACCTTTCACATAATCCTTATTGAATAAAAACAGTCGCATCAACAAGTACAAGGAAGGTATCAGCAACGCCAGTCCAGCTATAAATGCTACAATGAGCGCAATGGCCATGGCATCGTTTGTGAAACTGTCATAAATCGTCAAATAAGGATACAACAGGTATGGGTAATGCGAGACACCATATCCGTAAAATGCGAGCGCGAATTGACCTATCAATAAACCAAAGGCGAGTCCGTATTTTTTTCGTTTCCAAATGAGTACTACCGTTGCAATAAACAACAAGAATGATAATCCGAATACCCACCATAGATCCACCATCCGTGTAAAATGTTCGGGATTATGAAAGCTCAATTCATAAATGATACCTAATGCAGTGACGATGGTAGGTAATGCCCAAATTAAAGCATATTTCCGCATTAAGTTTGTTGCCTCAACGTCCTTGGCCTTATTTGCATACCAAGTGAGAAAAACAGCAGATATATATAATACGGCAATAATACTCAGTACTACGATACTCCATGTTAATGGGCTACTAAATAATTCCCAATAATCGAGAACCGGGTTGCCGTCGACCATGGATACAAACCCGCCTTCCGATATCGTGAGCACGATGGAAAACGAGGCAGGAAGCAATATTCCGGCCATCCCGTACATAAATGCGTACCCTTTGTGCCCCTGAGAGCCGTATGATTCAAAAGCATAATAAGATCCGCGGATTGCAAGCAGGATAAGCGCGAAGCTTACCGGGACAAGCAGTGTTGTACCATAATAAAATGCTGTACTCGGAAAGAATCCAACGATCCCAACGAAAAAGAATACGAGAAACACATTGGTAACTTCCCAAACAGGTGAAAGGTACCGTTGAATGATCTTAGAAAGTATATGTTGTTTCCCCCGGAACTCACTGTACGCATTAAAGAATCCGGCGCCAAAATCAATTGAAGCGACGATGACATAACCAAATAGAAATGTCCAGAGTACCATAATTCCCAGAATTTCTAAGTTCATGTCTCTTCACCACCTTTATTAGGATATCTTTCCAGAAGTTCCTTCTCAACTGGATTACTTCTAAACATCCGTTTCAGTACAACGACTGTACCGACGCCTAAAATCAGATACAATAATGCAAACAATATAAACATCCATCCGACATGATCACTGGTGGTTGCTGCCTCAGAAGTGGTCATAATGCCACGGAGTATCCATGGCTGCCTGCCAACTTCAGCCATCCACCAACCAGCCTCGATACCAAGGACAGATAAGAATCCACCTAAAACGATGATCCAGTAAAAAGGCCTGGAATGAACAAATGTCCATTTTCGCAAATTACCTACCCAGAAGACAAGTGAGATTGCAATCATGATCATCCCAACAGCTACCATCGTGTCAAAGAAGTAGTGGATGATAAGTGGTGGTGTTTCATCTTCTGGAAATTGATCCAGCCCAATTACTTCCGCGAGAGGATCATTATGTGCCAGTATACTGAGTCCGAATGGAACTTTTAAGGCATACTTTATCTCTGTGCCATCTAAATAACCAAACATGACAAGTGGTGCAGCTTCTTCCGTTTCAAAGTGCCATTCGGCAGCAGCTAGTTTTTCCGGTTGATATTCAGCTAAATATTTACCGGAGAAATCCCCAATCAAAGCCGCAGCGATAGAGAAGACAAGTCCCACTTTCATCGTGAGATAAAGTGCCTTTCTGTGATAAACATGATCGGATCCTTTTAACAAACGAAACGCCGCAATTGCTGCAAGTATGAATGCGGATGTCATGAATGCCGTCACAACAACATGTGATACTTTTGTTGGCATAGCGGCTGTAAACATGGCGAGAAGCGGGTTTACATTGATAAGTTCTCCATTGACCAGTTCAAATCCACCTGGCGCATTCATGAATGAATTGACCATCGTGATGAATACTGCAGAAAAAGCCCCGCCAACTGCAACAGGAATTAATAGTAATAAATGTTTGCGCTGATCTTTAAAACGATCCCACGTATATAAATAAATCCCTAGGAAGATTGCTTCAAAGAAAAAGGCAAAAACTTCCATAAATAGTGGCAGTGCGATCACATTACCTGCAAGCTCCATGAAATTCGGCCATAGTAATGATAGTTGTAGACCGATTGCGGTTCCTGTTACAACACCAACCGCAACGGTGATAACAAAACCTCGTGCCCAGCGCCTTGCGAGTACAATGTAATGTTCATCATTTTTTTTAATTCCAACCCATTGCGCAAGCATGATCATGAGCGGTACACCGACCCCGATCGTTGCGTAAATAATGTGAAATGATAGCGTAAGCTCGGTTAATAACCGACTATTAAGTACTGAATCCCCACTTAGCAAGGGTGACCCTCCTTTTAAAATAAAATTTCTTACGTGCACACTTGAGCATAAGCATTTTCAAGTTATGTTTTATGGAATTAACCCTACTATCTATCTTACCCTTAAATAAGAATTTTGAACGCCTCTTTTATGACGAATTTATAACTTACCATTGAACAATAGGTGAATGTTTCCTTTTTCATCAATAAAAAGAGATTAAAAAAAGCAGAGGTGTCTTCTATAGTTACATCCCTGCTTAATTAGTATAATATAAATCGACTTTATATAAAAATTATACGTTTCTGCGTACACTTAATGACCCATCGTAGTCGCTATCAAACAGCGGATCATGTCCCATTCGTACCTTATCATCTGCAACTACCAATATTTTACCAGCTTCAATAGCTGTCATATAGACTGTTGCATGCTTGTCGGAAACGCCTAAATGAACTAACTTGTCATGCATATTCAATGTTGAATCTTCCGTATGAACGAATATATTCTTTACCTTATCCATCAATGTATCCTGTTTTACCTCATCAGAATCGGATTTATCTGTTTCCACCTTTACTGCCGTCCGCTTCTTTAGTTCCTCCATATGATCTTTATTTGTGAAGATAGAAATATCATCAGCTGTTGTCCCTTTTAATTGTAATCCGTCCACCAAGGCAACTGCTTCGTCTACAGAAGGAAAAGGACCATATACTTCGTTAGACATTTTTTTCATCTCCTTTTTATAGAAGGCTGTTCTCTAAAAGATGGGGACTGCACCTTGAGTTTGTCCCATCAGTATATGAAAACAGCCAGTTAGAATATCCTATATTGTGTCTACCCGTTCATATAAATTTAAAACTACAAATATTGGATTTTTGCCTATTTTCCAGAAGGAAGGGCACCTATCATAGGCAAACGAATAGAATGATGAATGAGTTTACTAACCTAAAAGGAGAATGATATATGCATCGCAATTGGAATCATCAAAATCCATATCAACAACAGCGAAACCCATATCAACAACAGCCAAATCCGTATCAAGAACAACCGAATCCATATCAAGAACAACCAAATCCGTATCACCAACAACCGGAATGGCAACAGGACCAAGGATGGAATAATCCTATGAATTATGATAACGGGCAGCATTTTCATCGCCAGATTACAATTGAAGAGGCAATGAATATTGCGCTTGAACAGGTGCCTGGGCAAGTCGTAAAAGTGGAAATGGATACGGAAAAAGGTGTGCGAGTATATGAAGTGGATATTGTAACAGCACAGGGTGTAAAGTATGAAGTTGCTGTTAATATGAACACAGGTGAAATAGTAGAAATAGAATTGGATTAAATGAAAAAGCGGGGGACAGTGATTGATCCAGTTCCCCGCTTTTTTTCGTTATGTTACCGATCCTGCAACAAGCTGGAAGCAGCTTCCAATGCGCTTTTATCATTTTTAATATCCCCGGGTCTGCTTGCTTTTCCGATTATATATCCCTCGAATGACATACTGTAATACTGGCAAATATATTGGAACTGTTGAATAAGCGGTAATCCTTTTATACGCGGTTGGTCGCCACCAACAGCGATAACATAAACTTTCTTTCCCTTCATCCCTTGCTTAAAATGAGCATAATCGGGATCCCGCATAATTTGTGATGAGCGATCAATGAAGATTTTCATTGGGCCTGACATGCTATACCAATAAATCGGTGTTGAAAAAACAATGACATCGTGCGTGAGGATTTGACCAATCAGTTTCTTATGATCGTCCTCGACCTCTTGGAACCCTTCGTCTGCATGTCGTTCATCGACAATCGGATGTATCGTATGATCCCGTAAATAGATATGTGTTCCCCGTTCTTTTGAAATAGCCTGGTAGGTTAAATATTCCGTATTCCCATTTTCCCGACTGGACCCATGTATGATTGCTATTGTCATGCCCATTCCTCCTTGTGATTCTTACTAAATACGTGTACAGATCATTCAGATCGTAAGTAGCACGCCCTATATTCTTTTATTGTTGTTCATAAAGGTAAATTGGTATAATGAAGAAAGTAAATCATTAGTATCCTATTAACCATGCAAATAATATGTGATTTTGTATGTAGTTCAGCTAATGGAAAGGAGCGTATCAGCAATGAACTTTATCTCCATCGATTTTGAAACCGCCAATGAACAGCGGCATAGTCCATGTGCGATTGGTGTTGTTGTTGCCAATGAACACGAAATTATTGATGAGTTTTATAGTTTAATAAACCCGCTAATGGCGTTCAAATCAATGAACACCTATATTCATGGCATTACTGAAAAAGATGTGCAGGAAGCCCCAACGTTTAAGGAGTTATGGCCGACACTACATAAATATTTGGCGCATCATGTAGTCGTTGCTCACAACGCCAGTTTTGACATGAGTGTGTTGCGAAAAACGTTGGATTATTTTCACCTGCCATATCCTGAAATGGAATATCTTTGTACCGTGAATATAGCTAAAAAGGTTTGGCCTGATTTGCACAATCATAAACTAAATACACTGGCAGCAAGTCATGGTATTACATTTGAACACCACCACGCATTGGAAGATGCTAGGGTGGCGGCAAAGGTTTTAATGAAAGCAATGGAAACTTATCAAACCGGATTCCTTGACCAATTTTTGGAGAAATGTCAAATGACAAAAGGAAAAATTTACGATCACGGTTATTTCCCGCCAAAATTAAAACGGTCCAAACGAAGCAACAAGCTTTACATTTAGTCTAAATCTGTATCAATTAAATCAGATTAGGAAACCATACGATAAAAGTATATGCTTATAAGTGACGATACATGAAATGGAGGAACATATATGGATAAAAAACGTTGGATTGCGTTGGTTATTGCTGCGGTTTTATTTGTTATTTCAATTGGCTTTCAACTGACAACGTCGATTGCAACTACTGACTTCTCGAAACTATTTAACCAGGGTGAAAAGAATTTTAATGAAAAAATCATTGATAACGGAAAGGGTACGGAGAAAATCGCTGTATTAAATCTGGAAGGAGTCATTCAGGGTGGTTCCGACAGTAGTTTGTTGACTTCAAATGGATATAATCATAAACGATTTTTGGAAATGCTTGAAGAAGCAGGGGAAGATAGTGGAATAAACGGCATTATCTTACAAGTGAATACGCCTGGTGGCGGTGTTGTTGAGAGTGCGGAAATCCATGATAAAATCAAAGTAATTCAGGAAAAATATGAAAAGCCTGTGTATGTTTCCATGGGTAATACAGCAGCATCAGGTGGTTATTACGTCGCTGCTCCTGCTGATAAAATTGTAGCCCATCCAGCCACATTGACCGGCTCCATTGGTGTCATTATGGAAAGCATGAATTACGCGGAATTGGCGGACAAACTTGGCATTGATTTTAATACAATAAAAAGCGGGGAATTCAAGGATATTATGTCATCAAATCGTGAAATGACGAATGATGAACGTGACATTTTGCAAACAATGATTGATGAGCTTTACGATGAGTTCGTACAAGTAATTGTTGATGGACGGGGATTATCAGACAAGGAAGTAAGGCAGTTAGGTGATGGACGTGTCTATACTGGAACCCAAGCAAAAGAAAATGGTTTAGTTGATGATTTAGGTTCTATGGATGATACGATTGCCATGATGAAGGACGATTATGATTTGAAAAATGCCACTGTCATCGAATATGAGAATAATTCCCCTATTAGTGAACTAATCGGTGGAAAAGTGCAAAATATTTTTGGTTCGGAATCTGATTTAGTCGGTATGAAAGAACTATTAAGGGACTCAGGTGCACCACGTGCCATGTATTTATATTCCAAGTAGGGAGGAACCGTTATGAGTGAAGAACAAACTGTATATACAACATCGGAAAACACGCCTCCGATTGGCGAAACAAGGTATGCAGGTTTTTGGATGCGGTTCTGGGCATACCTGGCCGATTTAATTGTTATCTTTAGTATAAGCGGTATTTTGCTCATCCCGTTTCAATTTATAAATGACGGTAAAGCAATTGATATCGGCTTTTGGACGGTAACAGGGATCATAGGAGCAGTTGTTTATTATGTCTATTTTTTATTAATGACCAAGTATTTTAGTCAGACGCTAGGAAAGATGATATTTGGAATAAAAGTAATTCGTGGGGATCATCAACCATTGAAGTGGGGGGATCTGCTATTTAGAGAAGTGATAGGCAGGTTTATCCAACGTGTGTTTTTTATTACCATGTTTCTTTACCTCGTTGTTGCTTTTAATACGGATAAACAAGGGATTCACGATATGATTGGAAATACAAAAGTAGTTTTTACAGATTAGGATAAGGCCTGGGGGAATGGTACTCCAGGCTTTATTACATGTAAAAGTATAAATGAATGGCGGCCAATATACCTACCGCTCCAGAAACACACTACGCTTTCCGCAGGCTTGCACTGAGCCTCCTCAGAAAAGAATCCCACTTTTCTTGCGGGGTCTCAGCGACTGCGCTTTTCCTGCAGGAGTCTACGTGTATTTCCTCCGCTATGGTGATGGGAGCGGAGGGAAGTCGACTCCTGCGGGAAAAGCAACAACTGAAGATCCCGCAGAAAGTGTTCTTTGCTTTCGAGGAAGCATTGATGAAGGTCGACTAAAACCGCCCTTTGCGGGCAACGTCGACATACCCCTTGCCGAGGCACCCGCGGAAAGCGACTTCCCATAGCGGACATCTTACTTGATAGAGGATCTATAAGGACCAAGTGGTCTTCTTGGATTTTCTTATTATATAAGCTTGCCACATTTAATTATCTGAATTAAAATAAGAAATAGAATATTTAGTGTGGAAACCATTATAAAATCTATTGGAGGAGTGGTAAAAATGCAAACGGAATCACATGTAAATGATGAACTGGATCAAACGTTGTCACGCGCCCGGCGTAATACACTAGGTGATCTATTGGCAAGGACACGCGATCGAATGCCGGAAAAATTTGCGTTTGCCTATCAAAAGGAGCGCGTTAACTACGCAGAATTAGATGATATGGTCAATCAGACATCACGGGCATTTTTAGCGGATGGCATGAAGAAAGGGGATATGATAACCGTCATGTCCAAAAACAGTCTGGATTTTGTTGTCGTTAATTTCGCTTTGGCTCGGATTGGTGCTGTGATGATCCCTATCAACTATATGTTGTCGATGGAAGATGTGCAGTATATTTTGGAACACGCTGAAGTAAGCGGATTCATTGCTTCTGAAGAATATGCGCCAATCCTCGATCAGTCTGTTGGAAGATTGGAAATTAAACAACGATATTTGATAAATACTTCGGAATCAAGCGATCCTTCCTGGATAACATTAGCCGGGGCTCGTGCGGACCAATCGACTGCTTTTGTTGAAGCGGAAATTGCTGATGATGACTTGGCACAGGTGCTGTATACAAGTGGTACTGAATCACGTCCGAAAGGCGTCATGCTCTCTCATAAGAGTATTGTTAGTGAATACGTCAGCAGCATTGTGGATGGAAAGATGGGGGCAGAGGATGTGGCCGTTCATGCACTGCCACTTTATCATAGTGCACAGTTACATGTGTTCCTGGGACCAAGTGTTTATTTAGGCTCCAGCGGGGTTATTTTGGGAGAAGCAAGCCCAGAATTGATTTTAAAAACTATTGAAACAGAGGCAGCAACGCAATTATTTTGTCCTCCAACAGTTTGGATCGCATTATTACGTCATCCAGATTTCGATAAGCGGGATTTGTCGACACTGGAAAAATGTTATTATGGTGCAGCGATTATGCCACGGGAAGTTTTAAAAGAATTGGCCGAACGATTGCCAAATGCACGTATATGGAACTTTTATGGACAAACGGAGGTTGCCCCACTTGCAACGGCACTCCAACCGGAAGATCAATTGCGGAAACTAGGGTCTGCCGGCGTACCTACATTAAATGTCCAAACAAAAATTGTGGATGAACATGATCAGGAAGTGGCAAGGGGAGAAACCGGAGAGATTGTTCATCGAACGCCACATGCAATGAAAGGATATTTGCATGATCCGGATAAAACGGCTGAAGCATTCAAAAATGGTTGGTTTCACAGTGGCGACCTTGGTGTCATGGATGATGAGGGATATGTCACGATTGTTGATCGTAAAAAGGATATGATCAATACAGGTGGTGAAAATGTTTCGAGCAGAGAAGTGGAAGAAATCATTTACCAAATAGATGGTGTATCAGAAGTAGCGGTAATTCGTATTCCTGATGCTTATTGGATCGAAGCGGTGACTGCAATTATCGTTTTAAAAGAGGGGAAAAGTTTAACGACGGATGATGTCATTGATTTCTGTAAAGCGAAATTAGCAAAATATAAAGTACCGAAACATGTGGAGTTCATAAAGGATATGCCAAAGAATCCGAGCGGAAAAGTTTTGAAACGTGCTTTGAGGGATCAATACGAGCAGCTTGGAAAATCATAATCCGAGCTAAACAGGAAACGCTATGTACTGGAGGTGATTCTAATGCCAAAAAAGAATGATAATTGGAATGAGACGCGGGTCCGTACGAGTGTGAATCCACAAGGATACGCTGAGGATGAAGCAGATCAGGAGCCAAAGTCCCAGCTTGAGCAGCGGGCGAAAAAGAAGCAAACAAAGGGTTAATAGGTGAGCAAATAGCACAATTATAAAAATAGGAAGTATTTTTCGTTGCAGTTTTTATGCGGAAGGGTTATAATGAATTTACAAGCTACGATGTTCGTATGAATTTAAGTTTTAACCTCTAACAGATGAATAGGGAGTTTTACATTGAAAGCGAAATGTCGCGCCGTCATTATGCAGCGGAAGACAAGAAGCTTTCTGCAAACACCCACTTGGAGAAGTGGTGGTTTAAAACTTTTTATTAAAAATACGGCAATTGTGGCCTGTATCTTTTACAAATAACCGGGACCAGTTTCTTCAATAGAAACTGGTCCCTTTTGTATAAGTAAATGTTTTATCGTTTATTTGTGTAAAGTATTATACATATTGCGGGAAAAAGAATAGAATGATAGTAACTTTGAGGAGGGTTTGGATGACATTTCAGTATGAAGGGCTTGATCATGTACATCTGGCAATTCCAGTTGGTGGGGAAGAACGCGCGCGAAAGTTTTATTGTGGGATTCTTGGCTTTGAGGAAATCGAGAAGCCTGCTTTATTACGGAAACAGGGTGGTGCATGGTTCCAGCTGGGATCAGTAAATATCCATGTTGGACTCGAGGATCCTTTTATTGCAGCCAAAAGAGCTCATCCAGCAATCCGTGTAAAAAACATTATAGCGATGAAAGACTACTTACATGGGAAACATGTGGATTTTGTTGTGGATGAACGCCTTCCAGGAGCGAATCGTTTTTATGTAAGAGATCCATTTGGAAACCGGATTGAATTTTTGGAATGGGAATGAGGAGACTGCATTCGCGAATCCGATGGAGGCGCTCGATTTAGTTTGGACCTCTTTCACCAGCATATTGGATCAAATCCCAGTGCTTCTCCCAGTTTTTTTGATTGATTCGTGTTTGATAAATGTTCATTAATTGTGCTGATTTTCTAAAGCACGGGGTAGGATGAATGCGCATTGCTAGTACCTCCTTTACCCCGTGTGGTGCAGTTAGTCTGAGTTGATTATTTTTATCAAGCTGGATTCCCAGAGCCGTTACGGTTTCTGGGAATTTCCCAATTGCGTCTTCTGCACTATAGTAGGGATCTACGTTATTTCGCAAATGCATTCTTGCCTGGTTTTTTATGGACCATGGAATGTCAGGCATGATTTCACACAATATTTTTTCCAGCTGTTTTTCTTCTGCCTCGCTCATATTCTTTTCATCAAAGTAAATGACATCAATATCAGGTAGCGGAGTTCTCTCCTCAAATTGATGTAACGTATCCCAAATTTTAGATCGTACAAAACCTGCACAAATCCACCAATCAGGCAAATCTAATGTTTTCGCTGCCTGCAGGATATCCATCATCCATTGATCCTTAGCTATTAAAGCAATCACATCTTGTTCATCTTTTAAATCCACGGTGACAACCTCCATGTCGATGCAAATCGTTTTTCTAATCTTCATTTGCAACCTTTTGATAGATCTGCATTTTTTTCCGGTTAGCCAGCGCCGAAATAATACTATGCAAGATCATTCCAATGATAACGAGTCCCATTCCAATAAAAGAAACAGTGCTTGGCAGTGGGGCACTCAATAGTAATAATTCGCCACATAAAGCAAAAACGACTTCCCCAGATTGGGTGGCTTCCACGCCAGCTAATTTTTGGTTATCATGTTGCACCATTTCTGTTGCATAGAAAAATAGCACTGTCGCAATGATTCCAGAAGATATCGCAACAATAAAAGTTTGTAACATCTGACCCGAATTTGGTAGGCCGTCTACAATGATCCCAAAGATAGAAAGGATAATCCAAAAGGGCATCGAAGCGATTGTCATACCAAGTATACGTTGGAAAGTGTTCAATTCACCTGAAACAACTTGCATCATCTTCCGATTACCGAGTGGATAAGCAAATGCTGATATAATAAGTGGTACAATACAAAGCACAACACTCCTCATTGGAACGGACGCAGCATGTTCAAATTGCATAATAAATACGCCAGCCAGAATAATCAAGGATACGAGCACACTTTGAATGGGGATACGTTGTTTCACTTTTTTATCCATAAACGGAACGAGCAGTGATCCAGCAATGATTGTCAGTTGAAAAGTTGCGGCAACAAGCCAACCTGGACCATAGATAGTTGCAAATGTGAGCGGTGCATAGAATAGTCCAAACCCTACCGTACTCCACGCAATCCAGGCAAGTGGCGCTTTTTTCATATGTACGATAACCGGTTTTACATTACGTTTATATCCTACGATGATGAATAATATTGGCAACATAAATATAAACCGAAGCGATGCACTCCAAATCCAACTCCCACCGTCTAATTCCATGGAACGGTTCAATACGAATGTAACAGAGAAAAATAATGCCGATAATATACCGATTAGAATTGCTTTCACTAAATCACCCCGGGCATCCTGTTTGATATTTCAAACTTATTGCTATCATATCAAAATTTTCTCTTTTAGAATACCTTCCATTGTTGAAATCAACCCATTGTTCGAAATTCATTGTCAAGCGCTCGAAGTTTACGATTTTAGCTCTCCGGTCAAAGGGAAATCAATGAAACTAACATAAGAGAACTGCTCCCTTTCATATAATAAGTAACGGCATATAAGAAGGGAGGCATAAAAATGGGCGTAAAATTAATTAAGATCGCAGTTGTTTATTTTATGATTGGTATTACGTTTGGATTGTACATGTCCGCATTTCATGTGTTTGATTTAGCCACAGTACATGTTCATGTTAATTTATTGGGCTGGATGTCCCTTTCGATAGCTGGTATTATTTATATATTAGTCCCTGCACTAGGAAAAACAACGGCTGCAAAAATCCATTTCTGGCTCCATAATATTGGACTTCCAGTAATGATGATATCGATTGCAGGTGGGATATTAGGATGGGGAGAAGTATTCTTTCCCATTGCGACGATTGGTGGAGCATTAACAGTAATTGGTATCTTTTTCTTCGGTTATAATATATTAAAGAATTTAAGCAGTGGAACAAATTAACAGAAAAGGACTGAACAAAGCGCTCCATTAATTCTTTTATAATGGAGTGCTTCTTTATTTACATAAAATAAAGGAAGCAAGGGAATTTTGCCGAATTACTATATAGACTGACAACTTTTAGTATTGGAAGGATATATGGATACAAGCAGCATGATAAAACACAACTTAATCGATACATATGTGGCGGTTCCGCAATATCTCTGCAGAGAATTAACAAAAGCATCCAAATATATTGTAAAATAGATGAGAGGCTATAGATCAAGACAGGCCAACTTAAAATATATAACAGGAGTGAGGAGCGTTGCTAACGTTGCCAAAATGGTTTTGGATTATTTATTATATTATATTGTTTTCAACATTAATTAGTGGCGTTATTAACTGGGTTAGACAAAGATATAGTGTTCTGTCAGCGATAACGATTATACTTTCATTGCTCGTGCCAATGGTCAGTTTTGTTTATACTGTAGGAAGGACAGAGGGGCTAAATGAATTTCAATACTTGTTTGCCCAACTTGGTTCAAAGGATCCATGGGCTTTATTTATCGTTTTAGGTTACTTGTATTTATTGGTTTGGTGGTACTTCTTTATAAGTAGTCTCAGGTCCATTCAGTTATCACCCAGATTGAATAAAGTATTAGAGCCAATTGAAGCTTGGTATAGACAGACCTTAGCTAGGAAGAAAAAAGAAAGAGACGGAAACCGTGATTAGGAGTGAGGAAGAACGATGAAGATTTCACAGTTGCAGCCCGAGCAGCTTTCTGATCGACAAAGAACAGAATTACTTTTTAATAACTTAGATGATAATTATAAATCGGGAGACTGTATCTTTGTTCCCGGAAGCAGTAGGGCAGTGGAATATCGATTACCAAAAGCAATTCAATTATATAAGGAGGGCAGAGCCAATAAAATCTTGTTCTCTGGTGGCGTCATTTGGAAAGGAACTAATTTGACAGAAGCTGAGTTGCTAGCAAATGAAGCAATGAGACTTGGTATACCTAAAAATGATATTCTGGTTGAAAAAGTATCGCGACATACAAAAGAAAATGTACTTGCTTCCATGCTGATTCTGGATAGGGCATACGATCTGCATCATATCAATCGACTTATTATTGTAACAGCAGCGATTCACATGCGGCGCATGCATTTAGTGCTGAAAACGTACATGCCAAGCTGGATTACTTATTCATTATGTACCGTTGATGATCGAACAACCCAGAAGAGCAATTGGTTTAATTATCCATTTGGTCGTGAGCGTGTAGAAAGAGAAGCAAGTAAACTTATTGACTATGTGAAGCGAGGGATTATTATCGATGAGGAAGTAGAGATATCTGGTGATTAGTTGCCCAAGTTATAAAATATTACTGGATTCGGAGTGAGGAGAAAGGTTGGGGTTGAATAAAAGCTATACGACCTCGCTGTGAAGCTTATTAAAAAAAGATATTCTATAGATTGGAGAGGCGCAGCAGCAATATATACAATGAAAAAAACAAAATTTCGAGAGGGGCATCCATTTATGAAGGAAAATCATCCAATAATTGAATATGCAGAGGAATTCTATTACCAAGGAAATGATGTAGGCGTTTTGGTCATTCATGGTTTTACCGGTTCGACGCAAAGTATGCGATATCTAGGTGAACGTATTGCTGAAACGGGATATACGGTTTATGGACCGAGATTAACTGGCCACGGGACACATCAAGAAGATATGGAAAGAGCTTCATTCAACGATTGGATAGGGGACGTGAAATCGGGGGTGGAAAAGCTTAAAGAAACGTGTACAACTATTTTTGTCGCAGGGCTGTCAATGGGTGGAACGTTAACACTTTATCTCGCAGAACAGTATCCGGAAATTGCAGGAATCATGCCGATTAACGCAGCAATAGATTTACCTGGGATGAGAGATTACTACGAAGAAATCGCTGATGGAAGCGAGCGATTTGTAGCTGGGATTGGATCAGATATCCTGAAGCCCGGTGTCGAAGAGCTTGCATATCCATTAACACCAGTGAAATCGATGAAAGAACTATTGAAGTTAACAGATGAAGTCAGAACAAATCTTCATAAAGTAACAGCACCAGCACTGATATTTTCTTCCATTGCTGATCATGTTGTACCACCTCAAAACTCGAGGGAAATTTACAATACAATTTCATCAGAGAATAAAAATACCGTTCATTTAGAAAACAGTTATCATGTGGCAACGCTTGATAATGATAAAGAATTAATTGCGGATCAGTGTATGGCGTTTATCAAGCACATTATGCGGAAAGATAAAACGTGTTAGGAGGTTTTTCTGCATGGATATAGTTGGAGGAATTAACATGGGAGACATGCATGATATTTCAAATTATTTTCCTTCTCATGATCATTGCAATTATCGTCGCGGTTATAAGTGCGGTTGTAGTAATGTTTAAAAGGAATGAGCGATTATCGCGTATCGAAGAAAAGAAAGATGAGGATTCATAAAGGAACATATATTTTTTTGCTGATAGTGTTTTTATCCATTTTAGAAAACTTGGCATTCGCCATGTCTTCAGGCGAAATGCTTTAGTTGCACTTATGCAGAAATAAAATATGGATATATTTTATTTATAGCAAAATAGACCTCTCTTAGGTTTACCAGCCGAGTGAGGTCTATTCCTTACTAGCGCTGACCCCTCTTGAAGGGTGAGCGGCTCATTGCTGACCGAGGATATTCGCGTATCTTCGGTTTTTATTATTTTACGCTTGCTTAATCTTTTTATGTATAATATACCACGAAAATCCAATTTACAAACAAAAAGTGCACGGAAGCTAATTCTGAAAAGGTGGGTTTAACATGATGCAAGCAGCACTGCCAATATGACACTAGATGAACGCAGTTCTTTTTATGTTATAATGAAAATCGTTAAATAATACATAGGTTACTCGGGTGTATGTAGTGTATATAAAAGACAAATTTAAGTAAATAGATAAATGAGGAGAACTGTCAAGTGAAAACAGAAAAAGAGAAAATGCTAAGCGGAGAGTTATTTTATCCGGCTGATCAGGAATTAGAAGCGGAACGTAATCTTGCAAGAAGTATTACGCGATTGTTTAACCAAACGAAGGAGACGGAATTAGAAAAAAGAACGACACTTTTAAAAGAATTATTTGGTTCAACTGGAAAAGAATTATACATAGAACCAAGTTTTCGTTGTGATTATGGTTATACAATTCATGTTGGTGAGAATTTTTATGCAAACTATAATTGCGTCATATTGGATGAAGGTGGCGTAACGATTGGTGATAATTGCTTTATTGCGCCTGGCGTTCACATTTATACGGCTACACATCCGCTAAATCCATATGAGCGTAATACAGGCGCAGAATATGGGAAGGCAGTTACGATCGGTAACAATGTATGGATCGGTGGGGGAGCGATCATTAACCCTGGCGTAAATATTGGAGATAATGTTGTTATTGCATCTGGTGCCGTTGTAACAAAAGATGTATTGGATAATATGCTTGTAGGTGGAAATCCTGCCAGAGTGATAAAGCAAATTGAAGTTTAATTTATAGGAGGCAAGCCATTGCTTACGAATCTATATCTTGTAAGACATGCACATTCCATATACACCCCTGATGAGTGGAAACGTCCGTTATCTACACGTGGATTTCGCGATGCAAGACATGTTACAAAACTGCTTCAATATCAAAAAATGGATCATATCATTTCAAGTCCTTATCAGCGAGCAATCCAAACGGTACAGGGTGTCGCTGATTATTATGATAAAAGGATCGAGATCATAAATGAATTTAAGGAACGTAGATTGGCAGAAAACGCTGTTACTGATTTTCAAGCGGCGATCACTAAATTGTGGAATGATTGGCAATTTTCCTGGGAGGGTGGAGAATCGAATGCTTTTGCCCAACAGAGAAGCATTCGGGCCACATATGATATACTAGAAAAATATAGCGGGAAAAACATTGTAATTGAAACGCATGGTAATATCATGGTGTTGATCATGAATTATTTTGACCCGAGGTATGACTATTTCTTCTGGGAATCGCTTAAGATGCCGGATGTTTACCGCCTTACATTTAATGGTATTCATTTCATGGGGGCTAATCATATCGTAGAGAGTGAGGATAAGAAGTGACTAAGAAATTGATTTCATTTGAACCTGTATTACCCGTAAATCCAAAAGTGTTAATCCTTGGTTCCATGCCAGGCGGTATTTCACTAGAAAAACAAGAATATTACGGGAATCCACGTAATCATTTTTGGGACATTTTATTTACACTTTTTGATCAGGAAAAAATCATAAATTATGATGAGAAGCTTTCTTTTGTAAAAAAGCATCATATCGCATTATGGGATTCCATCGGTGCTTGTTATCGTGAAGGAAGTTTAGATATGAATATCACAGCGGACGAGCCAAATGATATCATTGGTTTGCTTAATGATTACCCCAGCATTCAAATGATCGCTTGCAATGGCACCAAATCCTATCAAACGTTTATGAAAAGTTTTCCAAAAAGTGAACTGGGAAATGTCCATGTCGTGAAAATGCCATCCACAAGCCCAATACCGGGTCGTTACACCAAAACCTTCGATGGAAAAGTACAGGCATGGAAACAGATTTTGGACTTTATTTAGTTGTTTTTTAAAATGAATAGCATAGAATAAAAATGGAGTCATAAGCGGCAACTTACGACTCCGGCAGATAGGAACAAGGCGCGGAAGCTTTGTTTCAGGGAATGAAAAAAAGTAATTATCCCGTATGTCTTACAATTCTAGGATGAATTACTTTTTTTCTTTGCTGTTCACAATTAACAAGACGAGTGTGGCGAACAAAAATATCAACTCAAGTGTGCTGTCAATTGGTATCACGAGCTTTCAACCCCTTTCATGAAGGGCTTAAGCGACCAAGTAAAAGACATTTAAATTTCCATTTGCTCTTACTGCTTTAACAAGCTTACCTCGTCCAATCTGTTCTTCTTATTATACTACATAAAAAATGGTAAATGTTGTAATTTTTGAGAAATGGTACAATGTTCTTAGGTACTTTATAGTATGAATGGTTTGAATAATAGGAAGATTGTATATTTAAAGTAATGTTGTAAAGGTATGTACTTGAACTAGAGACTAAGAAAAGCATCGCAATTACAAGGAATCGTAAATTAACGAACTTAAAGTAACAGATGCAAATATTGAACATGGCGATTATCAAAATGATCGTCTTTTTATAATGTGAAAATAGCGTATAAGGATTCGTAATATTATGCTAACATATATTATATGTAGTTATAATACGAGTGCAATAGATCAGAAAGTTTTATTGCAGTTTGGCGGGTTTGGAAAGGGGATTTTAAAAATGAAAGCTGTAGTCCAAAGTGAATTTGGCGATGCGAGTGTACTTACCTATTCAGATATTGAGATACCAAAAATAGAAGATAAAGCATGCTTAATCAAAGTAGCTTTTACGAGTGTGAACTATGCGGATATAAAAACACGTATTGGAAATAAAGGAAAAGAAAGTTTTCCTTTCATATTGGGCTTGGATGCTGCGGGAACCATTGTAGAATCTAATGCAAATTCGCCTTTTTCAATAGGGGATCGTGTGATTGCTTTTCCTAAAAGCGGCTCATATGCAGAATATGTTATTGCAAATGAACCATTAGTTTTTAAGATTCCAGATAGTCTATCATTTGAACAAGCTGCAGCAATGCCAACTGTATCCATGTTATCGTATATTCTTTTACATGAAATTGGGCAAATAAAAGCATCTGATTCTATTGTTATACATAGTGCAGCTGGCGGAGTTGGTTCGATGCTTGTTCAACTAGCTAAATTAGCTGGCGTTCAAAAAGTTATTGCTACTGTTGGGAATATAGATAAAGTAAATTATGTGAAAAAATTAGGCGCTGATGTTGTATGCACTTATGAATCATTTACACAGGAAGCCTTAAAGCAAACAAATAATCAAGGAGCAAATATTATCTTTGATTCAGTTGCTGGTGATGTTACAAGTATGAGTTTGGACTGCTTAGCATTATATGGCACACTTGTACAATTCGGTAATAGTAGTGGTAAAGCAGGTACCTTTAAAACAAGCGATGTTCATAGTAGTTGTAGAAATGTTAAGGGGTTTAGCTTAGGCACAACGAGAAAACATCATCCAGCAAGATTAACACCTGTTGCGGAAAAAGTGATAGAACTATTTGACTCAAAACAGATTAAGCTTCGGATAGCACAAATATTTCATTTAAGTGATGCAGCAGAAGCACATCAACTAATTGAAAGTCGTAATTATGAAGGAAAGGTTTTGCTTAAAGTTTAGATATCAGAATAGATCCTCTTTTACGATCAGTACTTTAATGAATTTAGAATTTTCATTCTTAAGATTTTGGAGGTGTTTTATGTTTACATATACGATTAACAAAGATAGCGAATTGAGTTTATTAGAGCATGCTGAAAAACTTTTCTGAGTGGTTATACGATAAGTATGTAGACCATGATGTATTTGGCTTAATGTGGGATGACTATAAGTGACACCATGGAAAACACAAGGGTTTCAGTTAAATGATTTGCCAGTATTATATGATATTTGCTAGTAGCTTCATAGAGATAAAAGCCCTGTATGACGAACTTTATAATAAGTTGGTAATAGCGGCAGATGAAAAATTTTTAATGGAAACAGAAGAAGATTTAAGGGTATAAAGCCTAGGGGTTAACTGTCTAACATTGGTAGTATTTGATATTGGAATCCATATGAAGAAGTTTAGGGGGACAAATGGAATACTGTGATTTAGTTGAAAATACTATAGATGAAACGTATTACCATTTAATTAGGAAAGCTCTTATACATATAAAAACCACCCAACTCTCATTAGAGATTGGGTGATAGCTTTTTGGTATTTTATTTCTTTACAGCATGTATATAATGCGTCGTTTCAAAGGCCGATAGGTAATCATTTCGATTAGCAAAGTATGTTTTATCAATATCACTTGGTGATAGATGTTCATAAATAAATAACCCGCACGCATCTAACATTTTCTCAACTTCATTATAAGAAAAACATGACTTCATCGGCTCGCCACTTGCTGCCGCCATTTTTACCGTATTGGCAACTCTGTTTGATTTTCCGTTCACGTCAAATAATCTCTCATCTGCATAATCAAAAACGATGGAGCTACCTGTTGGAACATCAGCGAACAAATTCTCCATCAATCTTGTATTTTCTTCTTTCGTTAAATAATAAGAAACGCCTAAAAGACTAAAGAATGTTCTCTTGTTCTCAAATCCCTTATTCATTAGTTTTTGATAAGAAAATGCTTTGGTAAAATCCATTGGAACAAAATGGAGATTATCTGGGATTTCTAATTGGGCGTTTGTTAACCGTTCCTTTTTAAATGTTTGTGTCGTAGGATGATCAACTTCAAATATTTCTATTTTATTTTTCAACTCTGGGTAGCGAAAACAAAAAGTATCCAATCCGGATCCGAGTATTACATATTGTTCAGATCCTAAGGTAACTTCATGAAGTAATACTTTTTCGCAATATGCGGCACGTGCCAATGGTGTTGGAGAAAGCTGGACTTGTGTAATCCATTTTAAAATTTCGTCAGGGTTATCTTGAAACCTTTGAGCAATATCGTTGTTGAAAAATTGTATTCCCTGAATCATATTCTCACTAATGTCTGAGAATTCATTTTTATTAATTAGATCTTTTGCGATAAAATCATCAAAAATTTTAGGTGTGTCATATTTACTATGATAAGCTCTACCGAAAGCTGATATTAAAGCAGTTAAACTAAAATTATTTTGTTTCATCAAAGTGTCCTCCTTCAATAAAAAATGAGATTCCCCCGGCCAGGAGAATCTCATTATACACGTAAATAGTTTAACTGTAAATTATAGCATAAAAAATATTTTTTGTCAATTATTTTCAATTGAACATTTAATCCATTTAGGTAAAATAGCAATCGGAACAGAAGTTGATTTTATGTGACTTGAAGGATGGAAATGAACCCTTCCGAGCTAAATTATCAAGATACAAAAGCAGTTATATGATTGCATTTTGAACTAAAGCATTACTTCCTAGTTTCCAAAAGAGATTTATATTATATTATTTTCTTATTATTATAATTTATTCGGAATACTTATGTTAAAATAAATACAGTATTTGTGAAGGAGATTTCTTCAATTAACGCTGCAGTTTAGTTGAAGCATAATGTTACACTATCTTTAAATTGTTTCAAGGCGGTGTTTTATAGTGGGGTTATTTTTTCAAGAAAGAAGCAATAAGAAAAGTGCAAAACCAATTATTGTGATAAGGATTTTAATGTTGACAACAATGGTGATCTTGTTGGTAATGGGAACAATCAAAGGTGTTGATTTTTCTTTTTTTAGGTTAATCTTCATCTTGGCAGGGATAGGTTCAATTATAGATGGGGTTGAAAGTTATTTTCAAGGAGAAAATAAAAAGGTTTATTTTGTTAATTTTGGATTTGCAATACTATGGTTGATGCTAACGCTTCAGTTTTGGGATTAACTTTTTGTTGTTTCACTAGAGCTAACCGGTGCAATGCTTCAATAAAAAAGTCGCTTCTCTTCTTGTGCTAAATGTACAGTCTAGTTGAATGAATAAAGTGAAGAATGAGTGAATGGATGGATGCCCTTTAATTTGGCTAATGAACGTGCTTGCTTTTCTGTGAGATTTTCTTGGTTTTTAGTCGTAGAAAGCACGTTTTGTTAGTTCAGGCTGTGTAGACTGTTCTTCCTTACATCTTGAAATCAAATATTGAATGTAGTTTAAAAGTATATAAGGTAAACAGCAATGTAAAGGAAGGTAACGTATGCGTATTTACTATCGAATTTTATTAAAATTTGTATTGACAACCATTGGCATTGTCCTTATAGCAGCAATTCCTGCTTTGTTCCAAGGAATAAAAGTAGACATTCCTGCTTACATATCTACAGTAGGAACGATCGTGTCAAGCTTTGTTCATCCGAATGCATTAACTTATAGTATTGGTCAGGAAACGTATGCATTGTTTCCCGATTTTTGGGCACGATGGGGATATTCCATCACCTTAATTTTCACAGCCTTTTTTATTTCTTTCTTACTGGCTATGGTATTAACCTTCTTCACAATGCTTTTATCAGAAAAAGTACGTGAAAAAATTAAATTTCTTCTTTTTCTTGGAGAATCTATGCCAGACATTCTCGTAGTCGGACTTTTTATGGTTATTGTGATTCTTATTTATAAGCATACGAACATTTTAATTTTTAATATCGCGGCTTTTGGTGATGAAAAAATCCTTCTCCTGCCAATTATTGTACTTACCATCATGCCGACATTGCTTTTTTATCGAATCATGATTTATGACTTTGAGGAAGAAGCCTCTCAATTATATATAGATGTTGCGCGATCAAAAGGTTTAAAAAAACAAAAGGTTTTATTTTCCCATGTATTACGAAATGCCATTATAAATATCTTTCTACATGCAAAGTCTGTAATAGGCTTTATGCTGTCTAATCTGCTTATTGTTGAATATGTATTTAAAGTAGATGGGATCATGCGCTTCATGTTCGATCATTTTGTGCC
Source organism: Virgibacillus halotolerans (assembly GCF_016908515.1). Classification (GTDB taxonomy): domain Bacteria; phylum Bacillota; class Bacilli; order Bacillales; family Amphibacillaceae; genus Virgibacillus_M; species Virgibacillus_M halotolerans. Next base: position 77,967 of record NZ_JAFBEA010000005.1, on the reverse strand, counting down.
AGAAGTATTGATGGTGGGCATGTTGTTTATGTTTGTCCCAATTTATGTTATGCAGGCCATTGGACAGGTTATTATTGAAAAAACGACCGGCAGGCAGGTGGAGGTTTAACTTATGTATGCGAAAAGCCGGTTAAAAAAATTATGCAAACATCCATTATTTTTAGTTGGATTTATCTTTTTGATTTTACTCGTATCATCTAGTTTGATTCATGCGATATTTTTTCACAGCAAGATTCCGGTGACAACCTTCTTGTACAATGGTGAGGGGAAGATTATTGCAAGTGGACCATTTAACCCACTTGAAGTGCCTCCTCTTGGGACGGATCCGACTGGACAACAGATGTTCTTCGTGTTAATACAAGGAGCAAAATATACAATCGGTATTGCTGTCATTGTAGCTGGTTTACGAGTTATTATTTCATCCTTTGTTGGACTGATTTTAGGAAACTACCTTCCCAAACTGAACAAGTATTTTAGTGGGTTGGTGAATGGGTTTTATTATATTCCGACAGCACTGGTCTGTTATGTGCTCCTTTTTGATGTGATGATGATACCATTCGGTTTTGAAGATGAATTTAGTTTTGTGCAAAAAGTTGTGTTTGAATTGTTTGTATTAACGGTTGTAGCTATTCCAACCACTTCTTTATTGATTGGTAATCAAATCAACCAAGTATATAAGGAAGAATTTATTACAACCGCGAAAACACTTGGAGGCAGCCCTATTCATATATTGAGAAAACATGTGCTACCTCATATGAGACCACGTCTACTGATCCAATTCATGCAAGAAGTTGTCCAGGTACTGATTTTGTTAATTCATCTTGGCTTTTTTCATGTCTTGTTTGGTGGAACATTGGAGAAGAAACTTGATACTGATACGACAGAAAAAGTATACATTTCTCTTTCAAGTGAATGGTCCGGAATCGTTGGTGAGGGATTTGAACATTTGCACGGCTGGTCTTGGACTTTTTTTGGCCCTGCCATGGCCTTTGCACTTGTGATTCTCTCATTTAACTTTGTGATTAAAGGGATGGAAGATGTTTTTCTTGAAGATAGACATGGGACTAAAAAAAGGAAGAAGAAGCATTTAAAGAAGAAAACTACACCACGGGAACCACAGTATTTAGATTTTGAGTTTATACGTGATCATGAAAAGTAACGAACCGTCCCTAGACAACTATCATAATACTAATTCCAATAAATCAAATCGGTGTAACACTATAAGGAAAATATAGAAAAACTATCATCATCTTTATAAAATACTTCTTTTTCTCATTCTTAATAGGAATAAATTTTACAGTCTCTTTCCAATTCGATCTAAAGTTAAACTTGATTTATTTGTATTTATTCTGTATACTAGCAATAATTTAAAGAAAACATTATTGAACAACGTTGAAGGGAAAAGTAAGATTTAGTTATTTTTCACAGAAAGCTCTGATTGCTGAGAAGGAGCAAAGATATAAATCTGAACAATGGCCCCTGAGTTTCGTGCTGAACGTATCATTTGATATCAGTAGGTTCCGACGAGATTTGGTACTCGTTATCCATACCACAGTATAAAGTGTCTATAGACACTCGGTACTTGATGAGGCTGTATGTGTGAACATATAGCGAAGTAAGGTGGCACCACGTCAATCCAACCACGTCCTTATCGTTTATTCGATAATGGCGTGGTTTTTTTAATTACAAACAATGGAGGTCTTTTCATGGGTAAAAATTTAGTTATTCAAACTGATTTTGGTGTTAGTGATGGTGCAGTCAGTGCAATGTACGGTGTTGCTATTTCTGTTGATCCATCCGTTCGTATCTTTGATTTAACACATGACATTCCACAATTTAATATCTGGGAAGCTTCTTATCGATTGTATCAAACGATTACCTACTGGCCAGAAGATACTGTGTTTGTATCCGTTGTTGATCCAGGAGTTGGAACGGAGCGCTTAAGTATTGTAGTGAAAACATCAGACAATCAATATATCGCAACACCAGATAATGGAACATTAACACATATAAAAGATCATATCGGGATTGTTGAAGCTCGTATTATCGATGAAAAAGTCAATCGCCTTCCAAACTCCGGTGAATCCTATACGTTTCATGGTCGGGATGTCTATGCATACACTGCTGCTCGGTTGGCAGCAAATGTAATCTCATTTGAGGAAGTGGGACCATCCATTAAGGTGGAAGATATTGTCCAGTTAGAGAATCCTGAAGCATTTATCACAGAAGAAACGATTCATGGCAATATCGACATCCTTGACGTACGATTTGGAAACCTCTGGACCAATATTAACCGGGAGTTATTTCTTGATGCGAAGATTGAATATGGAGATAGACTAGAGGTTACGATCATCCATAATGCAAAGGAAGTATATAAGAATAACGTAAGATATGGACGTTCATTTGCAGAGAGCCGTTTGGGAGAACCACTTCTCTATGTCAATTCACTTGATAAATTAGGAATCGCATTAAACCAAGGATCATTTGCTAAAGCATATAGTATCGGAACGGGTGCTAGCTGGAAAATACGTATACGTAAAATATAGATTGCCCAAATTGCTGAGGTGTTAGAAAAGAAAGGTAAATACAGTCATGCTGCTATTTGCCTTTCTTTATCGTAGTTTTACGGGCAGTAAAACCCCCACTAAATGAGGTTCCACTTTATATTTCAAAAGTATTTTATCCCTAGTATGGTGTGATAAGGTATGCTAGTGAAAGAAAGAAGGCGTAAACATGCGTATTTTCTGGACCCGTTTTACTATCTTTAGTATTTTGTGGGTACTATTAATTATTTTTCAAAGTGAACAAAAATCATTAAGTATCCTATGTTTTGCTGTTACAATGGGGTTCTTTTTCCTTTCATCTATAAAAAAAGGACGATTTGTTTTTTATGTGATGATATCTATACTTATTTTCTTGCATGGATTTGTCCTTGCTAACGAATCCTTCATTACGATATTGCTATTATTATATATGACGACAGAAGCAGCTTTTCGTTTGCGGGAAAAACAACTGCTGCTGTATGGTATGTTAAATCTGATTCTCTCGATTTGGATGACATATATGAAAAGTGATCCGTTTCTTGAGATGACGTTGATTAGTCTGTTTTTATATTTCCTGGTGCTGATTATCAACCGTATGATCAACGAACGGAATGAACAAAAGGAAATCCATGATCAGCTTTTGGGAGAGTATCGGCGTTTGAAACGAATGAACAACGTAGCAGAACGTGAAGCCCGTTTGGAAGAACGAACCAAAATCGCCCGAGATATTCATGATTCTGTCGGTCACCGCTTAACCGCATTAATGATGAAGCTTGAGATGCTGGCAATTCAAAATAAAAATATCGATTATGATGAACTGAAGAAAATGGCAAGGGAAAGTCTAGGGGAAACAAGGCAAGCGGTCAAAGCACTTCAGACAGAGGAAACAGAGGGATTGGCGACGGTTGTTCATTTGATCCGCAAACTGGAGTCGGAAAGCCATATGTTTGTTCAATTTACGATGAAGCAGGGTATTCTATCTGTCCCGCTTTCCAATGACAAAAGTGTTATATTGTATCGGGTTATCCAGGAATCATTAACGAATGCCATGCGCCATGCCCAGTCAAGAGAAGTACATATTACGCTTGGAAAGTCTGCAACGGGAGATATTTCATTTGAAATAACGAATGCGATTTTTTATTCCAAGGCGTTTACATTTGGATTTGGTCTGACAAATATGAAAAGTCGTTTGGAAGAGATGAAAGGAACATTGAATGTTTATCAAACGGAAAAGCACTTTGTTGTAAATGGAACCATACCAATTGATTAAAGGGGGGGATACCATGTGGCGGATATTACTCGTTGAAGATCAAACGATTGTTAGACAAGGATTAAAAGTAATCCTGGAACAAGATGAAAGTATCAAGGTTACGCATGAAGCGGAAAATGGAAAACAGGCAGTCGAAATACTGGAAAGATATATGGTTGATTTTATTATGATGGATGTTCGGATGCCGGTAATGAACGGAATTGAAGCAACACGGATAATTAAACAAAGATGGCCGGATATTAAGATATTAATTTTAACGACATTTAATGATGATGAATATGCACTGCAGGCTTTACGGGAAGGGGCGAATGGATTTTTATTGAAAACTGCTGAACCGGATAAGTTAATTGAAGCTGTACACAGTTGTATGAAAGGTGGCCTAACGCTTCATGATGAGGTTGCAGCAAAAGTAATGCCACGATTATTGCAGCATGCAGAGAAACCTGCAGTGGAAGTTAATCTTTCCTCCCGGGAATTAAAGATTACCAAACTTGTTGGGGAAGGGCTGACAAATAAGGAAATAGCCAATGCACTATTCTTATCGATTGGCACGGTCAAAAATCATCTGACACAAGTCCTGCAAAAAACAGGGCTACGTGACCGAACGCAACTGGCGATTTTTGCAGTGAAGCACGGGATTGGTGACAACTAAAAAAATAATTACCTATTTCATCACAACTACTTCCTGCTCATGCAGGGAGCTTTTTTTGATTATTCTTCGCATAGCTTTATTGTTATTTCCACCGCAGTTGATATAAACTGCGACGTAACATAACGCTTGGAAATACACTACGCTTTCCGCGGACTCGCGCTGAGTCTCCTCGCTCGCAAAGAACACTCACTGTGGGGTCTCATCGTCTTCGCTTTCCCGCTGGAGTCTTCGCGTATTTCCTTCGCTGGTATTGCGCTTTGCAATTTCATAACATTTATTTGTTAATTCAATCACATATCAGCTATCCACTTTTATGATGGTTGATTGGAGCGGAGGGCAGTCGACTCTTGGCGGGGCAAGGAAGCTGAAGCGTTGCCCGCGGAAAGCGACTACCAGCAGCGGAAATCAACATGCTCTTATGTCGTAGTTTCTATCGCTAATAAAGATTTATCCATATTTTTGTAAAAACAACAATATGTTAGAAAACTGTCTTTTTTATTGACAGTATATTTATTAATAAGTGACGGAGGTCATTTATATTTTTATCAATTAGTGACTCCAGACAGTATGCAAAGGGTCCCAATCATCGTAAGCTAAGAACACAGGAGGCGATACAAATGCTTGAATTAGTAGATCTATCCAAGAAATATAAACAATTTTATGCGGTGAAAAATCTGAATATGTTTATTGAAAAAGGCGAAATTGTCGGATTGCTCGGTCCGAATGGTGCAGGCAAATCCACTGCAATCTCCATGCTCTCATCGTTGGTTGAACCAACGGAAGGAGATGTGCGGTTTAATAACAAAAGTGTTATAAAAAAGCCTGCCCCGCTTAGAAAAGTCATCGGCATGGTTCCACAGGAAGTTGCGTTGTATGATGATTTAACAGCGGAAGAGAATTTACACTTCTTTGGAAGAATATACCGTTTAACCGGCGCCCAGCTTAAACAAAGAGTAAATGAAGTATTGGAAATAATCGGGCTGACAGATAGACGTAAAGATATCGTGAAAAAGTTTTCCGGCGGGATGAAACGACGCCTCAATATTGGTGCTGCTTTATTACATGAACCAGAAGTTATCATCATGGATGAACCAACTGTCGGTATTGACCCGCAATCACGGAATTATATTTTAGAAACGGTGAAACGGCTAAACAAGGAAAAGGGGATGACGGTATTATATACGAGTCATTACATGGAAGAGGTTGAGTTTCTTTGTGACCGGATTTATATCATGGATAAAGGCGATTTAATTGCGTCAGGAACGAAGGATGAAATCAAGCGAATTCTTTCTGCAGAGAAGACCATTTCTATCCAGGCAGACCGATTGAATGATTCCTTTATCTCAAAGTTAAAACAGCATCCAACCATCAATCGTGTAATTGCTGAAGAAAAAGAAATTACAATTATGGTGGCAAAAGAAATAAATATGTTCTCTACTTTAATCAAAATAGCCGAAGATGCTGGGATTGAGCTGAATTCCGTTGATATAAAAACGCCAACGCTGGAAGATGTTTTTCTTCATCTGACTGGCAGAGCTTTGAGGGATTAGAGGTGAGGAAGAAATGATTTGGCAAATTATAAAAAAACAGGGATTGATATTATTGCGCAATCCACGGCAATTGCTTTTATTGGTTGGCTTACCAATAATATTAATCGCCATATTAGGTACTGCACTTGCGGGGATGATGGATGATGATACCACACCAGCTATCCATGTGAAGGTTGGCATACTGGAGCATGAGGACGAGGAAGCGCAAACGGACCGCTTTTTAGAAAAATTAGAAGATAAAGGTTTGCCTGAGGAAGCTATGGAAGAAATTCAAGCAAATCGGGAACAAATGACACCCATACAGATGCTAAAGAAATCGGTTTTTGGCAGCGGGGAATTAAAAGAAATGGTTGAATTGCGTGAAGTGAAATCTGCGGAGAAGGAAGCTGTAATGAGTGATGATAGCTACGATGCACTCCTTGAAGTACCAGAAAATTTTACGTATGATGCACTGGCATTTATGTTTCTCGATGAACCGTCACAGCCCATGTTACATTTGTTCCAGAATGAAGGATCAGATATTGGCTTTTCTGTTGTTAAGGATGTAGTACAACAATTTCAAGAACAGCTCACATTAAATACATTTATCGGGAAAGAAGGGATAGATTCCAGTGTTATAAAAATAGATAAGGATGCATTTGCAGGCGAAACAATTCCATTTAATCAACAGGAACCAGTTTCTGCACAAGGCTATTATGCGATTGGGATGGTAGTAATGAATGTCTTGTTTATTGCTTCAACAATTGGTAGCATGGCATTTCTTGAGAAAAAAATGTATGTATTTGATAGGATCATCCTGGCAAATGTATCACGATGGATCTATTTTGCAGGCATATTGATTTCTACATCGCTCTTTGCCTTTTTACAATTGATGCTCATTTATGGTTTTTCCTGGCTGGTTTACGGCGTGCAGTGGCCGCATCTGCTGCCTTTTATAGCAGTATCGCTTGCATATGCAATTGCTGTTGGTAGTATAGGCGTATTACTTACAGCACTTAGTTTTCGCATCAACACAGAAGCAATTCTGTCACTCTTTTCGATTATCATTGTCAGTTTACTCGCCTTTATCGGCGGAAGTTTTTACCCAGTGGGTGATTCCTCCGCATTCCTTCAAAGGTTAGGTGATTTAACACCAAATGGTGCGGCTATGTCAGCATATTTGGCTGTTTTACGTGGTGATGGCATTTCTGCGATTAGTCATCATCTCTACTTTCTCGTTATCTTTGCTTTTGTTGCCATCTTGATTGCAGCAATGAGCTTCCCAAAAAGGGGGTTGACCACATGAAAGGAATTTTATTTGCAAAACTTAAAACGTTTATACGCACCCCATGGTTGTTTATTTTGATGACCTTGATGTCACTTGGGTTTGCATGGATTGTGGGAGGAGCAGATGATGAAAACCAAATGCAGGTGCCTGTTTATGCTGCGAATGAAACCATTCAGGATGGTCTGATCGGAAAAGCGCTTACTATATCAGATACAATTGATTTCAACTGGATGTCAGAAAAGGAAATGACAGATCAGATCGCTGATGATAAGGCTGAAATGGGCGTAAAATTGGAGGAGAATGATTTTCAGCTACTGACAGGTGTAGAATCCCTTAACGCAGATCTGATTAAACGAATAGTCCAGCAGGCTTATGAGAACAGGGAGCAACAGGAGCAAATTGTTGCAGCCACAAGTCTAGTTACAGAGAAAGAAAAAGCAGACGTACAAAAGGAATTACAAGCTGCAATGGAAGCACCGGTGTTTTCAATGGATACCGGAAGTTTCAGAGGGACAGATACTTGGGTTTATGATGATACGTTTCAAAGATTGTTTGGATTTGCATTATTTTTTATGATCTACACGGTTTCTTATAGTGTGCTGCCTATTTTAACGGAGAAAGAGGATGGTATTTGGGATCGTCTCATATTATCTCCGGTAAGGAAATGGGAAATGTATGTCAGCAACTTAATATATAGTTTTCTGACCGGTTATTTACAAGTACTACTCGTTTTTCTTATCTTTCGTTTTTGGATAGGTGTAGATTTCAATGGCAGGTTTGCAGAAACATTGCTATTACTGATCCCGTATGTCTTTGCGGTAGTAGCGCTGGCTGTTTTCCTTACAGCCATTGTCAAAAATCAGCCGCAATTCAGTGCGATTTTACCCTTAATGGCTGTCAGTATGGCGATGATCGGTGGGGCCTTTTGGCCGATTGAAATTGTGGATTCAAAGATTTTAATAGCCCTGTCCAAGATTAATCCGCTAACCTATGGAATGGAAGTATTGAACGGTGTCGCGGTATACGGTTATTCGCTGGAGGAATTGCTCTATCCGATCAGTATATTGTTATTAATGGGAGTGGTACTGATGGGAGTTGGCATGCATTTGATGGAAAAACGCCATATTTAATGAAAGTGGATTGACTGCTCATCGTGGTCAGTCCTTTTTCATATATGTTAGATTAAGTGTAGCGTAGCAAAATGAACATACAGGGAAAGGGTTGGAAACCGATGAAAGAAAAGCTCGGAAACATAGCGAATTTATTAAACCAATATAGAAGCAGTCACAACATACCGGGACTCACTATGAGTATTGTTTCTAATGGGGAAATTATTTATAAGCAAGGATTTGGGACAGTAAGTGTAGATAATCCATTTGCAAGAGCGACAGCAGATACGCTTTTTCCCATTGCAGACATTACAAAAAACTTTACAGCGACTGCGCTTGTTCATTTGGAAGAAACGACTTCATTTAGTTTGGACGTTCCCGTTATTAAATATCTTCCTTATTTTCGTACCAAAAATGGAGCTTATGATAAAATCACAACGAAACATATTTTAAGTCATACGGCAGGGTTTCCCAATGATATATGGATTGTGACGCTGTTGGATAAGGGATTATATACATTTTCCAAAGATATGCCGGAATACCAACATATCTTTGAACGGTTTCCTGATATGGACGGTCAACTTGCAGATCTGGAAACGAGGGAGGATATAACAAGATATTTTGCAAATACTAGTCTGGAAGATGAACCTGGTGAAAGTTGGAACTATTGTACAGATGCCTATGTTATTGCAGCGGATGTTTTAGAAAAATTGAGCGGATTGTCATGGGAGACGTATGTTAGTAAATATATTTTACGACCGATGCAATTGGAACACACCTATATCAATCCAACATTTGATGTTCCTGATGAAGAAAAAGGCAACTACTATATGAAAGGTATTGGTGAGCCAACGCAAGTACCAGCATTGAATAACAGGTTAGGCGCTCCAACCTGCGCTATATACACAACTGTGAATGACATGGCTACCTATTTGTTGAACCATATGCATGGCAAGGGGAATGTTTTATCTGCGCCAGGATTGGCAAAGATGCAAGCTCCAATCGCCAGACGGGAAGCAGGGTTTAGTCATGGATTGGGCTGGGAGATTAAACAACTGGATGGAATGAAAATGGTCGCACATGCTGGCGAATATCTAGGCGTAAGCAGTTTTGTGTCGATGATACCTGAAAGAAAGTTTGGTTTGACCTTATTTTGTAATATGGATACGATAAAGCTTGGAAAGTTATCGGAGCGGATCGTAAAGCGTTTACTTTAGTTAGAGTGGGCAACAACCATGCTGTTCTAAATAGACTTGACTAACAAATGTTGCTATAATCTATACTTACACTATATTTTTTGCGAATAAATGAATGGATATTCATTTTTGTTATTAGTGAATCAAGTATAAAAAATCAGGCTCTATTTTGTTCGCTTGCACTTTTACTTATCAATAATCAGGATTGGAATGTTTAAAAAAAGATGAAGAACATCTGGCGTATTTTTACAAATGATTGGAAAAACATTGGAACGAATTGGGTGGCTGCAATATTAATTGGTGGGCTTATTCTATTGCCATCTTTATATGCCTGGTTTAACATTGCGGCATCATGGGATCCGTATGGACAAACAGATCAAATCCCGATCGGTGTTGTTAATGAAGATGAAGGGGCAACGGTTCGTGATGAAGACATAGATGTTGGGGGAGAGTTGGTTGATTCTCTCAAAGATGATGATTCTATGGACTGGCAGTTTGTTGATCGGAAAAAAGCGATGGACAAAGTAGAATATGGGGATTACTTTGCTGTTATCGTTATTCCGAAAGACTTTTCGGAGAAACTGGGAACAGTTATTTCAGATAATCCGGAAAAGGCAAATGTTGAATACTATGTGAATGAAAAAATAAACGCGATTGCACCGAAGATAACGCAAAAAGGCGCCACTGTCATCGTGGATGAAATTAGCAGTAATTTTATATCGACTGTTAATGGTGTTATTTTTGACATGTTTAATGAGATCGGTGTTGAAATCGAGGCAGAACTTCCGGATATCGAGCGATTTGAAAATTACGTATTTGAAATGGAAAAAAGGTTACCAGAAATTCATAAAACACTGGAAACATCATTATCTGATGCAAGTAGTGCACAGGATATTGTTAAAAGTGCCCAAGGAGAAATACCGAAAGCGGAAGAAATAATTAACAACGGTCTGGACACGATCGATAACACGACTGGATATCTAAAAGAAGCGGAAGATCAAATCAATGAAATGGGGCCAAAGATTAAAGCGGATTTAGAGAAAGCACAAAATACCGCTTCAGAAATTAATGATTTTCTGGATGATGTAAATAACGTTGATATTGACTTTGAAAAAGGGAAAGAAATAAAAGAAGCGTTAGGAATTAAGGTAGATGATTCCATTGAAAGAATTAATGCGGTCGAAGACGCACTAAATGGCGTGTTAGAACAAATAAAGTCTGCGGATACGCCTGAACCGGAACCTGACGAAAATCAGGAAAACGGTGATGAAGAAGAAAATAAAGAAGAGAGTAAAGAAAACAATAATATTGTAAATAAAGAAGAACAAATAGCGAAGATTGAAGACGCAATTGAAAAACTGGAACAGATCAAGGAAGGATTACAAGAAGGTAAGGATAATACTGAGGAACTGGATAGCTTTATTGATAATAAAAAACAAGAAGTGGATGATATATTAGGCAATATAAAAGAACTTTCTACAAACACGAGCAACCGAATTGATGCGTTTGTGAAAGAATATAATGAAAATATCGAGCCTACTGTCCTAAATGAAATTGGAAGTGCAAAAAAGACATTGTCAGACGCAAGGGGAATTCTAACAGATGTACAATCAACCATCCCTGAGGTGGAAGATATCTTGGCTCGGACAGGCGGAAGTCTTGATAAAGGAAAAGGTACGCTGGAGGATATACTCGGTGAATATCCTTATGTCAATGATAAGGTAAAAGAGTTGGCAGATAAAATAAGAAAAATACAGGGTGAAACAGACATCAATGAAATCATTGATCTCCTGCAAAATGATCCCGATGCAGAGCGGGGTTTCTTTGCTGAACCTGTGGAGCTGCATGAAAATAAACTTTTCCCGATTGAAAACTATGGAACAGGGATGACACCTTTCTATACGGTGCTATCGTTATGGGTAGGTGGTTTACTGCTAATTTCTCTATTGGCAACAGATGTCGTAGGTGAAGAGAAGTTTACGTCTAAACAGGTATACTTTGGACGCTTACTCACCTTCCTGACAATTGGTTTATTGCAAACACTGGTTGTGACCCTAGGGGATATGTTTTTAATTCATGTGGATGTTGCCCATCCCGTCTGGTTTGTGGTGTTTGGACTGTTGATCAGCATGGTATTCATGACGATTGTGTATACAGTGGTTTCTGTATTTGGAGATGTCGGCAAGGCGATGGCAATTGTATTGCTTGTACTGCAATTGGCGGGATCGGGTGGAACTTATCCGGTTGTCCTATTGCCGAAGTTTTTCCAAATCATTAATCCATATTTACCATTTACCTATGCGATTGATCTAATGCGGGAAACTGTTGGCGGTATCGTCTGGGAAAGGGTATTTCACGACATGATATTCTTAGGTGCCGTTGGTCTGGCCGTCGTACTTTTCGGAGCATTTTTCAAGAAAATATTAAATAAACAAAGCAATAAATTAATGAAAAAATCTCGGGAGTCTGGTCTATTTCATTAGGAAATGAGGTTTTCCCACTGTGATTATGTGGAAAACATAACGTAGGAGTGATAATAATGGAAATCAATGAACAAGCACGTACAGAGTTATTAAATCACGTAGAAGGACTGTCTGATGAGGATTTAAATAAAAAGCCTTCTGCTGATAGATGGTCAGTGAAACAGATAATGGAACATTTATATCTGATGGAAGGCGCCATTACTAAAACAATAAAAGATCAATTGATATCTGGAGAAATAGAGCATGTGGAAAATAAACCAATCGAGCATTCGATAAACCGAGACGTGAAAGTAGAGGCACCGGGCTTCGCGGTTCCAGGTGATGATTTTTTGAAATCAGATGATTTAAAGCAAAGATTAGCTGGTACACATGAAGGATTGAAAGAATTGGAGAAGGAAGCAGATGAGGAACAACTCAAAGCGAAAGCATATCCACATCCTGCCTTTGGCAAGGTAAGCTTGAAGCAATGGATCCCTTTTGTTGGATACCATGAATTGCGTCACATTGAGCAAATCAAGGAAGTAAAACAGGAGTTAGGTTTATAAGGTAAAAGGCGGACAATGCTGTGCGGAAAACGCACTACAGCGTTGCCCGCCTTTTTGCTTGAGATTTTTTTACTGACTGCCAGAATGAAGGTCTGGGTGTAAAACCGAATGATTTGTATATGTGTAAAAACCGTTGATTTCCACTGCAGGCGGACGCTTTTCGTGCCAATCAACGATATAATGCTTCGAATTAATGGATGATTTAATGATGGTGTATCTTATATTTGGCACTTTGGATAAGTGTGCGTTATGAGCAAAGAAGTAAGCTATTTGTTCATAACTTACCATGATTTGGTGCCGTCACAAATGGTTTTTTCCTGTATAATAGAAAGAAGTTGTTTTTTTAGCAGTAAGAAAGTGCAACTAGGGGATACGCCTAAAGGCTTGGTGTATGCCAAGTTTTCTAAGGAAGGTGACGGCTTTGAAAAAGAAATTATGGATAAAAATTGGTGTAGGGCTCATTATTGTCCTATTTATTATAGATATTGTTGCTGGCTTTTATTTTTATAATCTAGCAATTAAACGTAATGTGAAAGATTTCTTAGTAGGAAATGCAGATTTGGAAGTTTCCGCAGAGGCGATGGATGTTTTTCTTGATGGAGATTGGCGCGATTGGACGGATAGGCAGGATTTCGAACAATGGGAAATGACTTCCTATGATGGGCTAAAACTTCAAGGCTATTATTTGGAAGCAAAAGAGCCGACAGAAAAAACGGTAGTCTTAGCGCATGGCTATCTTGGACACGCACAGGATATGGGATTGTATGGCGAGTACTATTATGAAGAGTTAGGCTATAATATACTGACTGTAGATATGCGTGGCCATGGTGAGAGTGAAGGGGATTATATTGGCTTTGGTTGGGATGATCGATTGGACTTAATTGATTGGGTGAATATGCTGATAGAGAAACAAGGAGATTCCGCTGAAGTTGTGCTTCATGGTGTATCAATGGGGGCTGCATCAGTGTTAATGGCCAGTGGCGAAACATTGCCGGAAAATGTGAAAGCAGTTGTCGCAGATAGCCCTTACTCCAGTGTATATGATTTATTTGCCTATCAGATGGATCGCATGTTTCACTTACCCGCAATTCCGATCCTACCAACGACTAGCCTTGTGACCAAAATGCAGGCAGGGTATTCGTTAACGGAAGCATCGTCATTGAATCAAGTGAAAAAAGCGGAAGTACCGATTTTATACATTCATGGGAATGAGGATACATTTGTACCCACGCAAATGGCAAAGGAATTATATGAAAATACGAAAAGCGAAGCAGAAATAATCACCTTTGATCATGCAGGGCATGGAGAAGCATTTGTTATTGATCAAGATGCATACGTGAAAAAAATGAACGCATTCCTAGCGAAATATATAGATTAGTGATACAGGATGATCAACAGTATTGCAGATGATAGACTTTACAGGCGAACGGAATAAAAGCTGACGCGGCCAAGCGTCAGCTTTTTCTATACATTTATTGCAGGCTAATGGTCAGTGGAAATCTTACCTCCAAAAATGCGATTTCACTTTATAGATACTTTTCAAACCAGCGGCAAATATGGTTTAAGCGCTCGATCCGCATTTCTGGTTTCCCGCTCCGACTCAATTCGTGGCTAGATTCAGGGAAACGGACAAATTCAACGTCTTTGCGCATTTCTTTCAATGCGACATAAAATTGTTCACCTTGCTCAATTGGACAACGGAAATCTAATTCACCATGCAAAATAAGCAGTGGGGTTTCAATGTTTTTGGCATACTTTAATGGGGAGAATTCCCATAGTTTGGCAGGATCTTGCAGTAAACTTTTTCCAAGTTCCCATTCGGTAAAGAAATAACCGATATCACTAACACCATAAAAGCTCAGCCAGTTACTAATACTACGTTGTGTCACTGCGGCTTTGAAACGGTTTGTATGTCCGACGACCCAATTCGTCATAAAACCGCCATAGCTTCCACCGGTAATCCCAAGCCGATCCGGATCGATGAAATGATAGTTTTCCAGTGCGTAATCGACGGCCGTCATTAAATCGGTATAATCTTTTCCACCATAATCGGTACGTACGGCATCAACAAATTTTTGACCATAGCCATGACTCCCGCGTGGGTTGGTATATAAAACAACATAACCTTTTGCGGCTATTAATTGCAATTCATGGAAAAAGGTTTGTCCATACATCGCATGTGGACCGCCATGCACCTCCAGGACAAATGGATATTTCTTACCTTCTTCAAATCCGTAGGGTTTTAGCAGCCAGCCTTGTATTTCCCAGCCATCGTCAGCGGTAACGGTCAATGTTTCTGGCTCAGCAATGGAAACTTCCGCGAGTAATGTTGCATTCGCATTGGTTAGACGAGTCAATGCCGTATTCTTTTTCAATAAATAAAAGTTACATGGATTTGTCGGTGTGCTGATGCCAAGAACAAAGGATTCTGATGCTGCATGATAAGAAAAACCAAACACATGATTATCGTCTTTATACTGGACGTCCAGCTCACCAGAAAGGCCTACTTGATATAAACCAGTGGCACCGAAATCTGTCGCAATAAAAAACAATCGATCCGAATCATTTGACCAAACAGGGCCTGTGGTCGATTGCCCTAACCGTGTATCACCAATCATTGCGTCGCCAAGTTCGATATCCCACGTTTCACTGAGTGTGATTCGTTCGCCTGAAGCAACATCGAATACGTATAATTCGTTTAGACTTGCATTACTGTATGCATATTCGTGACCGAAGCAAGCAATTTTCTCTCCGCTTGGAGAAATGGATGCACTAAAATAAACACCTTTTCCATTGGTGAATTTCTTTATTTCTTTTGTTGTCCTATTAAGTGTATATAGATCATTGGTGTGCTCATAGTCTGCGTCATCATTTAGATTCGCGGCGAAAAGTACAATATTCCCATCAACCGAAATATCCTGATAGCCATGATCGGCGTCGGCTGTAGTTAATTGTGTGAACTGTGCATTTTCGACATCAAATAATATTAGTTGTGTACGCTTGCTGTCATGAAATCCGCTGGAATCCGATTTATAGTTTAATCGATTAACAATCAGGGGCTGTTTCTTCTTTTCCTCCGCTTCCTTCTGCCGTTCTTCTTTGGTTTGTTCTGTTTGATTTTTTACATCATCATCAGCTTCAAGGGAGGCACTGAATATGATGAACTTCCCATCTTTTGACCAGTTAGGATTCCTTGCACCGTTTTTAAAAGCGGTAAGCTGTTTAGCCTCACCGCCATCTGTGTTGAGTAACCATAGTTGCGGTAATCCGCTTCGGAAAGACTGAAAGACAACCTGTTTTCTGTCCGGTGAAAAGCGCACGTTATCATTTTTATCTTCACCAAAGGTCCACTGTCTTGCTGTATCATCGTTTAAATTTTGAAAAAATAAATGCGATACATACTCGTTTTTATCATTAATCGATGTGGAAACATACGTAAATGCCTTTCCATCAGGTGTAAATTGCGGATCACTAAAAACATCAATTTTAGTGAGATCCTCCGCCGTTATTGCGCGTTTTGAATCGTTCATGATAAAGCCTCCTTATGTTAGTTCAATTTTCTAAACTTTGTTTCATTCTAAACTATTTCGGGTTGCGAATCAATTAGATTGGTAAACTATTTGCAGTTCACTTGGTTGCTTGAAAATAAGGATGCTTGATTCCGATGATTGGATTTAAGAACTGCTAATAAGTGCGCAGGTACATTATTCATATAGCAATATAGTTGCTACAAAGTATATCAGTAGATATGATTTTTTGTATTCGGAAGGAGGTGAAATTAGACAAAACATTACAAGGGAGGTGAATATAAATGGATAATTTATCGAATGAAATTTTGGCAGATTCATACAAGGAAGCATTGAAGCTAAAGTTCAGTGAAGATTTCATTGCACTTTTTGAAGCAGAATTAGAAAAAAGAAATCTATTGATTGAAGTTCAAAAACAGATAAATATGTTTGATATGTAAACCTGTTATTGATAAAAGCATGATCATGAAAAGGCTGGTGAAGGATTTGACCAGCCTTTTCTTTTTAAGTGATTATATGGTTAATCGTTGGCTTAATTAGTAGCGTTCAAAGCGTTTATCGTAGTTTTAAGGGCAGTAAAACCCCTACTAAATGAAGTTTCACTTTATGAAAATGGCGTATGATATTTCTTTCGATACCACTGTTCGAGATTGATAACTTTATTGGATGCATCTTTAAAGTCTTTCATGTTAAACTGATCTTTATTTACCATCCAATTAACAAAATTCAATTCTTTAACAGTCAACTTTCTATATAATTTATGTTCGATTTCCCGAACAATCGTTATATATTGATCATTGGCTTTCATTTTAATCTCCCCATCTTATCTTGATAATTAAAATGATTCTATGAATGTTCGGTGAATAAAGCAAACGAAGTGAATTGTGAGATATTTTTAAATGAATGTTCATATAAAACGATCGCTTAAAAAATGAAAAGCGATTTATTTCGTAAATTGTATTTGTCTTTGTTTCACATCTGCTTCATATGCCTCTTGTAATTTCCTTGTAATTGCACCTGGTTTACCAGTCGCTATTTGCTGATTATCTACTTTAATAACAGGTAATACTTCGGATGTACTGCTGGATAAAAATAATTCATCTGCCATTTCGATATCCTCTACAGCAAAGCCTTCTTCAATGAATGGGATATCTAGATCATGAGCAAACTTTTCTACCCGCATTCGAACACAACCATGCAGAATTCCCTTTGTAGCAGGGTGGGTATATATATTACCGTTCTTCACCAGATAAACATTGGATGAACTGCATTCTGTTACCACACCGTCTTTGTGCAAAATTGCTTCATAACAGCCTTGTTCTTTTGCTGCTTGTTTAGCTAGTACGTTTGGTAAAAGATTCAAGCTTTTAATATAACAATTTTCCCAGCGAATATCACGTTGGGTGATCGTGCTTACACCCTTTTCTAATTTTTCAGAATGACGTGGTTGATCCTGAACATAGGCATAGAAATTTGCTGGAATGTTTGCAGGGAAAACATGATCACGTGGAGCCGATCCTCGGGTTG
Source organism: Virgibacillus halotolerans (assembly GCF_016908515.1). Lineage (GTDB taxonomy): Bacteria > Bacillota > Bacilli > Bacillales > Amphibacillaceae > Virgibacillus_M > Virgibacillus_M halotolerans. The sequence continues at coordinate 60,298 of NZ_JAFBEA010000005.1, read as the reverse complement.
CTTGTAAATAGACCTTTCCATCGGTTTTCATTTCATTTCTTTTCAATAAATCCAGTAGTAATGCTTTCAATTCTTCATTCGTAAATAAAAGTTTAATTTTAACGGCTTCAGCGGAACGGAATAGGCGATCGACGTGTTCCTCAAGCAAATAATAGGCTCCATCATATATTCGAATGACTTCATAGACACCATCACCAAACTGTAAACCACGCTCTTCAAATGGATAATTTAAATTATCTTTATGCGTAAAACTTTTTTGTGCCATGATGATTGGATAAACAGACATATTTACTCTCCTCCTTAATCTAATCCCAGTTTATCTGCAATTCATGGTAATGTAAATAATCTAATTCGTATTTATCTATTGATTAATGAAAATGTAATCAGGTGATAACTTGTTATTGCGTGTAAATGGGGGCTATCTGTCATTCAATGCGTTCCAAACGTCCTTAACAGGCATGTCACTTATCTCATCGAGTAATTTGTCTAATCTGCTTTTTCGCTTCAGCGAACCAATCAGGCTGACTTCGACCAATTGATCTTTATCAATCAATACGGCATTTACTTCCAATACGTTAAATAAAATTGCGGTAATTACGGCAATCTGCTGAGGAGAAAGTTTATATTTTTTGAAAAATTCATCAAAAGTTTCGCCACCTGATTGATCCTGATAACTTTTATCGTTGCGACTCATAGGACCCACTCCTGTTACAGAAAGATTTGTGGAACTTCAAGCTCATTATCTTCACCGATTACCTCATCATCACGGGTCGCTCCCAGAACAAAACTTATAAAAATAAGTGTTGTCGTAATTAAGAGAATGTCGTGCCCTAAACCGTCGCTCATCCTAATCACCTCCACATGTTTTTGGGGAAAAAGCATATATATCATTGCACGTACTGCCTGTTTTATTTTAGCTTTCTAACACTTTTATAAATTATAAAACAATCCCTATTGATATCTTATTCATTTGTGGATGATCGGGTTACTTTCCAGTATATAAATTCAATCTTATTTTATAAAAATCTACTTCAGTTAGGACATGTAAGTTCGTCCGAAAAAGAAAAATGTCGAAAAAAGTAAAAATATCTATTGATTTAATTGAAAGAACTTGCTATAATTAAAAATACGTTAAAAAAACAACGTCAAATGAAAATGCGGGTGTAGTTTAGTGGTAAAACCTCAGCCTTCCAAGCTGATGATGTGGGTTCGATTCCCATCACCCGCTCCATACATATGTCTTAACGCAGTGTTTCGAAACTTAGCATTCGAAGCATTGCGTTTTTCTATGGCAAATAGTAAAGTATAAACATTCCTACTGTATAAGTACAACTAAGGCTTTCGCCATTAAAGGATTGGTGAAAAACCAAGTTTTCTAACAAAGTTTTAATTTAAAGGTAATGCTTATTATTAATTGATATATAACAACAGAATTCTAAAGAAGGTGTGTTCATGCAGATCGAACAGTTGAAGCAGGACATTATTGCATATAGTAAAGAAATTGGTATAGATAAAATTGGCTTTGCCTCAGCAGATGTATTTGGCGAATTAAAAGAACGGCTTAAACGCCAACAGGAGCTGCAATATCAATCCGGTTTTGAAAAAGGTTCAATCGAGGAACGGACGCAACCACAGCGTTTGCTGCCTGAAGCACAATCGATCATTTCGATTGCTGTTGCTTATCCGTCAAGAATGGAGGATCCGCCAAGAAGTACAAAAGAAGCAAGGCGGGGGATTTTTGCCCGTGCTTCCTGGGGAATAGACTATCATGTGGTCTTAAAAGAACGTTTAAAGAAACTGGAAGCTTTTATTAAGGATAAGTTTCCGGATGCAGAAAATAAATTGATGGTCGATACAGGAGAATTGTCTGACCGGGCGGTTGCTGAACGCGCTGGGATTGGTTTCAGTGGTAAGAATACCTCTATTATTACACCGGAATTTGGTTCCTATGTGTATTTGGGGGAGATGATTACGAATATCCCATTTATACCTGATGAACCGCTGGAGGATAGTTGTGGTGAATGTACAAAATGCCTGGATGCTTGTCCGACAGGAGCGCTTGTGCAGGGCGGACAATTGAATGCCCAGCGTTGTATCGCATTTTTGACACAAACAAAGGACTTTTTGCCGGATGAATTTCGTACGAAGATTGGAAACCGTGTCTATGGCTGTGATACATGTCAGGTTGTTTGTCCAAGAAATAAGCAGATCGATTTTCATAACCATCCGGAGCTCGAACCGGATCCGGAGGTTGTAAAGCCTAAGCTGAAACCCATGTTACGGCTCTCCAATCGACAATTCAAAGAAACATTTGGGCATTTATCCGGCTCATGGCGCGGGAAAAAGCCACTGCAGCGTAATGCACTCCTCGCACTTGGCCATTACAAGGATAAAACGGCACTAGATGAAATGATTGCTGTCATGGAAGAAGATCCAAGACCGGTAATTCGCGGAACGGCTGCCTGGGCAATTGGTAAAATAGGTACGGAGGAAGCATTTGCAGCAATTAAACAAGCATTGGAAAAAGAAGCAGATGAACAAGTTATTTTTGAAATGAAAAAAGGACTTGATTTTCAGGAAAAGCAATCGGCTAATTAGGTTTCAAAGGGGGACATGCTGATGGGAGATAAACTTTTTTATGATGAAGCAGATTCACCGATTGGGCGGTTATTAATCATGAGTGATGGGGAAAAGGTGGTCCGGATCGATTATGGGACAATTGCGCGCCTCCAGGATAAAACGAACAAGTGGATCGCACAATATTTTAAGGAAGTCTCTTTCATTCACGATCCTAATAAAGTAAAACATGTGAAAGAATCGCTTCATCAATACTTCCAAACAGGTAAGCGGGAATTCACCTTTGAAATTACATTGTATGGAACCCCCTTTCAGAAACTAGTGTGGCAGGCGTTGCATGAGGGGATTCCATACGGGGAGACGAGAACATATAAAGATATCGCTATGGCAATTGGAAATCCGAAAGCAGTTCGTGCAGTCGGCGGTGCTGTAAATAGAAATCCGCTTTCCATCGTTGTTCCTTGTCACCGTGTGATCGGCTCAAACGGAAAAATGGTTGGTTATAATGGTGGATTAGATAAAAAAGAATTTTTGCTTGCACATGAAAATAATGAATGATAATAGGTTTTTCCACAAGTTCCCCTTCATATACTTATTTATGGAGGGGATTTTTTTGCAGAAAATGAAAGCAGACTGGCTGGCTTTTTTTCAAAACGACCGGGATGGGGATAATTGGTGGATAAGGAAAAAAGAATTGTGTAAAAAGCGCGATACAGAAATTGTTCGGATTCAAGGGGACGGTCAAATCTTCAAGCGCCTTCGTTATGACAACAAAACCTATTATCATTATTTATTGCATGTTGCCTTTTTAATGAAACAAGGAGAAAAGTTCCACTTGGAAGAGCATGTTTCCACCTACCAGTTTCGTGTGGCGCATGGTGAAATATGTGATCATAAAAAGTTGCAGTATGAATCACAGGACAGACCAAAAAATGTCGTTGCACCAGATCTGATGCAGCGGGAAAACATAGAACAACGATTTACCTATGATCGACAAGCAGCTGTGAAATATGCTGAACATTGGTGGAACAGTTATAATCCGGATTACAGGGTGTTTGAAGTGGACTGCACGAATTATATTTCACAATGCCTACATGCTGGTGGGGCACCAATGCGCGGAATGCCAGTTAGGGATCAGGGCTGGTGGTATCAAAAGGATAATTGGAGCTTTAGCTGGGCAGTTGCCCACTCATTAAGGTGGTATTTGAGTGGTTCCACACAAGGACTTAAAGGAAAAGCGATAGAAAGTCCAGAGAAATTGATACCAGGTGATGTGATTTGCTATGATTTTGCGGGAGATGGCAGGTGGGATCACAATACGATCGTTGTTGCGAAAGATGCAGATGGGATGCCACTTGTTAATGCACATACAGACAATAGTCGAAATCGTTATTGGTCATATGAGGATTCATCAGCATGGACACCAAATATTCAATATAAATTTTTCCGGATTGGGGATGAGTAGTGGTATACTATATTTCGTAGCTTGGTGGTACTTAACTTAGTAACGCTGCGGAGAACAATTGTAAGGAGAATGCACAATGAGTTTACATGTTGTATTATACCAACCAGAAATACCTGCCAATACAGGGAACATTGCCAGAACATGTTTGGCGACAAATGTAACACTACACCTCATCCACCCGCTCGGCTTTTCGACGGAAGATAAAATGCTGCGCCGGGCAGGATTGGACTATTGGAAAAATGTTGATATCCGTGAATATCAATCCATTCAGGAGTTATATGATGCGTATGCAGAAGGGGATTTCTATTATATAGAGAACTTTGGAACGAAACATTATACCGATTATGATTTCAGTAATGTGGACCAGGATTTGTTTTTTGTGTTTGGTAGAGAGACAAATGGATTTCCTAAAGAATTACTCGTAGGCAAAGAGGATAAGTGTTTGCGAATTCATATGAGTGGCAAGGTACGCTCACTCAACTTATCAAATACAGCAGCAATTATTATATATGAAGCATTGAGGCAGCAGAATTTCCCATCATTGGATTAAAAAAGTCTGCTTTGCGTAATAGATTGTTGCTTTATACAGAAAAAAGAAGGACAGTGCGCAAACACTGTCCTTCTTACTATTATTGGTTTTTTTTAGGAACGCCAGGTTTTGCCTCGTAGGCGGAAGTGAACATAGATACAATAAATACAACGATTACTCCCATTAGTAAAGCTAAATTCATATGAATATCCTCCTCATGATTCTGTATGTAAAAAGCGTACATTTGATTAATGCCCCTATTATAACGGATTTATGACTTAATGTGAACCATTCAAGCTATATTATAAGCAAAAAACGTCTTGAAAAATAAAGGCGGAAAATTCAGTCGCAATTAATAAGGGCATTTTAAACGGAAAAGCCGGCACATATATTGTTTCACTTCTTAAAATAGGGTATATTAGTTGATGAAGATGTATGTGGGTCCTATAATGGAAATGAACTATTTTAAACCGTTTTTACAGCGGAAGCAGTTAACATCTAATGGGGGTATCAAACGTGGCACAGAATGAAGAATCTAAAGAAAGATTCTGGGGACAGTTTTATGGTCCAAACATGGGGTATGTGGAAGAACAATATGATTTATACAAAAGTGATCCGGCAGCAGTTGATCCATCTATTAAGGAAATGTTCGATCAACATGGTGCACCGGAATGGTTAAGCCAAGGAGAATCAATCCAGGTAACAACCCAAACAAATTCAATAAATGATATTAAAAAACTGACCTCTGCAATGAAACTTGTTGAGGCTATTCGTCGTTATGGGCATTTAGAGGCGGATATTTACCCTGTAGGTCGTCTGAAAGAAAGAGAATCTGATTTGGTTAATCCGATGGCCTATGGATTAATGGATGATGATTTAAAGGACATGCCGGCGTCATGGTTATGGGAAAATGCGCCAAGTCATATCGAAAATGGTTTGGATGTAATCAAGGAACTGAAGAAATATTATTCGGGTACAATTACATTTGAATATGATCATGTGAACAATGATGACGAACGTAAATGGTTATTGGAATTAATCGAAGCAGGTGAAGCGCGTCTTTCGTTAACAGATGAAGAGAAGAAGCAGTTACTGGAGCGTCTGGCACATGTCGAAGGATTTGAAGGCTTCCTGCAAAAGACATTTGTTGGTCAAAAGCGTTTTTCCATTGAAGGGCTAGAAGCAATGGTTCCAATGCTAGATCAAATTGTTAAATATGCAACATCTGACAAAATCGAGAACATCATGATGGGAATGGCCCACCGTGGTCGGCTATCGGTATTGGCACATGTGTTGGGAAAACCTTACGATAAAATATTTTCTGAATTCCATCATTCTCCGGATAAGGAATTGATGCCTTCTGAAGGATCCATGGGGATTAACTATGGATGGACAGGTGATGTGAAATATCACTTTGGAGCAACGAAAGATGTTAAATATAATGATGAAACAACGACACGTATTATTTTAGCGCATAATCCATCGCATTTGGAATTTGTAAATCCAGTTGTCGAAGGTTTTGCCCGGGCAGCCCAGGATAATAGAGCTGCAAACGGATACCCTGAGCAAGATAAAAACACAGCAATTCCTGTATTAATTCATGGAGATGCTGCTTTTATCGGGGAAGGCGTGGTCGCCGAAACGTTAAACTTAAGCGGTCTACCGGGATATAACACTGGTGGCACATTGCATATTATTGCAAATAATCTTGTTGGTTATACAACCAATCAGGAAGATGGTCGTTCAACGCGGTATGCGAGTGATCTGGCAAAAGGTTTTGAAATACCAATCATTCATGTGAATGCAGATGATCCGATCGCATGTATATCAGCAATAAAGATTGCCTATGATTACCGCCAGAAATTTAACAAAGACTTTTTAATTGATTTGGTTGGCTACCGTCGTTATGGTCACAATGAGATGGATGAACCGAGAACAACGCAACCAAAATTATATCAGGATATTGATAAACATCCATCTGCAGCCAATGTATTTGCGAAAGAACTTGAAGATAAAGCAGTTATTGAAAAGGATGAGTTTAAGCAAATCATTGATCATGTGGAAGATGGTTTACGCCAAATATATGATAGTATGAAAGAGAATGATACAGGTCAAGTTGATTCACCTAATATGCCAAGCGTATTGGCTAACGGTTTGGATCAATTTGAAACAACAGTCGACCTGGACACATTAAAAAGATTAAATAGTAATCTATTAAACCGGCCGGAAGGATTTAATGCCTTCAAAAAACTGGAAAAGATCTTAAATCGTCGTAAAGATGTTTTAGAAGAAGGTAATAAAGCTGACTGGGGCGCAGGTGAAGCGTTAGCATACGCATCTATTATCAATGATGGTATTCCGATTCGACTAACAGGTCAGGATACGGAAAGAGGTACCTTCGCGCATCGCCATCTCGTATTACACGATATAGATACAAATAAAAAATATAGTCCAATGCATGGGATCGAAGGTTCAAAAGCATCCTTCGATATTCGTAACAGCCCACTATCAGAGGCTGGCGTATTAGGATTTGAATATGGATACAGTGTAGAGTCACCAAATACATTGGTGATTTGGGAGGCGCAGTTTGGTGATTTTGCGAACGCAGGTCAAGTTATTTTTGATCAATTTATCGCTGCATCCCGTGCTAAATGGGGCGAGAAGTCTAACATGGTAATGTTATTACCACATGGTTATGAAGGTCAAGGTCCGGAACATTCCAGTGCCCGTTTGGAAAGATATTTACAAAGTGCTGCAGAAAATAACTGGATCGTTGCAAACGTTACATCGTCTGCACAATTCTTCCATTTAATGCGCCGACAAGCTGCAATGCGCGGACGTGAAGAGGCTAGACCACTGATATTAATGACACCGAAAAGTTTATTGCGTAATCAACGTGTCGCATCGGCAGCGAAGGAATTTACGGAAGGGAAGTTCCAACCTTTACGTGACCAACCGCTTTTAAAAGTGAGTAAGAAAAATGCAACACGCTTACTTATTGGCAGCGGAAAGGTAATGGTTGATATTGAAGAGGCCATTGATGAATCTGAGGAAAAATTAGATTGGCTTCGTGCAGTAAGATTGGAACAAATTTATCCATTTCCTAAAAAGACTTTAGAAAAAGTACTAAAAGAACTACCGAACTTGGAAGAGATCGTTTGGGTACAAGAAGAACCACAAAACATGGGTGCATGGACCTTTGTTGAGGATTATTTAAGTGATCTCCTACAAGAAGGTCAGACATTACGTTATATTGGTCGACCTGACCGTTCATCACCAGCAGTTGGTGTGCCGAACGTCCATAAAACAGAACAGAATGAGCTTGTACAAGCTGCAATAAACCCGTCAAAAGGAGGAAATTCCAGTGAAAGAAATTAAGATTCCAGAGCTAGCAGAATCTATTACTGAAGGAACAATTGCTGAATGGTTAGTTAAAAAAGGTGACAAAATTGAAAAAGGTGATCCAGTTGTTGAATTGGAAACGGATAAAGTAAACGTTGAAGTTAATTCAGATTACGCTGGAGTTATCACTGAAATCGTAAGTGAAGAAGGCGTCGACGTTGAAGTAGGCGATGTCATTGGTAAAATAGATGAAAATGGAGAAGCTGGTGGTGATGCTTCGGAAGAACCAAAAGAAGAACCAAAAGAAACGCCAACTGAAGAGAAGCAAGAGGCGCCGGCTAAACAGGAAGAAACAACAGAAACGAGTAGCGATAATTCGGTTGATGTTGTTGCATCACCTGCAGCGAGAAAGCGTGCACGGGAACTTAACATTGATATAAATACGGTCAGCCCACGCGATCCATTGGGTCGAATTCGTCCAGAGGATGTAGAAGCTACAGCAAAAGGTATCAATGACAAGAAAGAAGCAAAACCTGCTAAACAGGAAGAAAGCAAAGCACCTGAGGCAACGGAATTCAGCAAACCGGTTGAACGTGTGAAAATGACACGCCGTCGCCAAACGATTGCGAAAAACCTTGTGAATGTTCAACACGAAACTGCGATGCTGACAACATTTAACGAAGTGGATATGACTGCTGTGATGAAACTTCGTAGTGAACGAAAGGAAAAGTTCATTGATAAGCATGGTGTAAAACTAGGCTTTATGTCATTCTTTACGAAAGCAGTTGTTGGTGCACTGAAAGAATTCCCATTGTTAAATGCGGAAATTCAAGATAAAGAACTGGTATTGAAGAAATTTTACGATATCGGTATTGCCGTTTCGACAGATGAGGGACTAGTTGTACCTGTTGTCCGTGATGCAGACCGTTTGGATTTTGCAGGTGTAGAACGCGAGATTGCTAATCTGGGAACAAAAGCAAAAGATAATAAATTGCAAATGAACGATTTACAGGGCGGTACGTTTACAATTACGAATGGTGGTACATTTGGATCGATGTTATCGACACCAATTCTTAACTCACCACAAGTAGGTATCCTTGGCATGCATAATATTCAAAAACGTGCCATGGTTATGCCGGATGATTCGATTGAAGTTCGTCCAATGATGTATTTGGCATTGTCTTATGACCATCGTATTGTGGATGGCGCAGGGGCTGTTAAATTCCTTGTTCGCATCAAACAATTACTGGAAGACCCATACGATTTATTGCTAGAAGGTTAAACCAAAAAATAGTAAGCCTCGTTTTGATGGAAGTCAAAGCGGGGCTTATTTGTTATTGAGAAAATATAAGAGAAGGTGCTTACTGAGCAATAATGACTTGCATAAGCAAATATATTGCTTACATTCTATTTTTCATGATTGCAAAATCATTTAAAAGCGAATAATATAGATATGGTTGATTTGATAATATGGAAAGTGGGTCGTTTTGATGGATAAATTCTTTAAAATGAAACAAAATAAGACAAATATACGAACCGAGTTTGTAGCAGGTGTTACAACGTTTCTTACAATGGTTTATATTATAGTGGTAAACCCTGCAATATTAAGTGCTGCTGGTGTCCCATTTGATCAAGTGTTTATGGCGACAGTTATCTCAGCAGTAATTGGTACACTTTGTATGGCGCTATTTGCGAATTATCCGATTGCTATTGCACCTGGTATGGGATTGAATGCGTACTTTGCTAGTGTCGTTGCTACACAAGGTTTATCCTATCAGATTGTTTTTGGAACTGTATTCTTAGCAGGTATTATTTTTATTCTCTTAAGTCTTACGAAATTACGAGAAACGCTAATTGGTGCAATTCCTCCTGCTTTAAAATTTGGTATTACGTCTGGTATTGGTTTATTTATTGCCTTTCTAGGATTGAGGATGTCGGGGATTGTTGTACCGAATGAAGCAAACATCGTTGGCTTCGGTGATTTACATGAGCCGATGACATTATTAACTATTGCAGGACTATTTATTACATTAATCCTTTATGTTTGGAATATAAGGGGGGCATTATTCTTAGGAATGCTCGCAACAGGAATCATTTCTTTTTTTACTGGTCATTTACAGTTTGAAGGATTTATGTCTGCTCCACCCAGCCCAGTCTTTTTTGATATGGATATCGGTGGTGTGTTTTCAAACAGTCTGTACACGGTTGTATTTGCTTTTCTGTTAGTAACCATGTTCGATACGACAGGTACATTGATTGGTGTTGCTGAACAGGCAGGATTTATGAAAAATGGTAACCTGCCACGTGCAAAGTCGGCATTATTAGCAGACGCAACTGCAACGACGGTCGGTTCCATGTTTGGTACAAGCCCGTCAACAGCATATGTAGAATCCACATCAGGGGTTGCTGCCGGAGGAAGAACAGGGTTCACATCCGTTGTTGTCGCATGTCTGTTTGCATTATCTATTTTCTTTACACCGATTATCGGAGCAATTGCTGATATTCCCGCAATTACGGCTCCTGTTTTAATTATTGTAGGATGCTTTATGATGCATGGGTTGGCGCGAATTGATTGGAAATCATTTGATGAGGCTTTTCCTGCGTTCGCAATTATCCTGACCATGCCATTAACATCGAGTATTGCTACAGGTATATCGATCGGCTTTATTACATATCCACTATTAAAATTGGTGAGTGGAAAGGGAAAAGATGTGCATTGGATTTTATATGTATTTGGCGTAATTTTCGTGTTACAAATGATCTTTTTCCCGGCACATTGATTGTTCGCAAATCATAAGTTTATCGCAGTTTGACGAGCAGTAAAACTCCGACTGAATGAAGTCTCAATTTATCGATAAAAAATGAATGATCTTGACAGGATCATTCATTTTTTACTTTATTCTCCAAAATCATATTAAAGGTGTAGATTTAGGGAATAGATATAATGAAATTAGAAAAAATAATCAATTGAATGACATCTGACAACTTGGTATAATTCTCAATGGAAATAGGGAAATGAAAATCGTTACAAACAATTAGGGAGGCTTCATCTGTGAGTATACTTCTTGGACTTCTGGCTGTTATCGTCGTTTTTGGACTGTCCTTTTTAATGTCGAATGATAAGAAAAATATCAATTATAAAGGCATTGGAATTATGTTAGTTGCACAACTCTTAATCACATGGTTTATGTTTACGACAAAAATAGGTCAAGCTGTAATAAATGGTATATCTGCAGGTTTTGATAAATTAATCGAATTTGGAATGGAAGGAATAAATTTCGTCGTAGGTGGTATAGAGGTTGGAGAAGGCGGCGTATTCTTCTTTAATGTGCTCTTGCTGATTATCTTTTTCGCTACGCTTTTATCCGTGTTGACTTATTTGAGAATATTACCTGTTGTTATTAAATTTGTCGGTGGACTGATTTCAAAAATTACCGGTTTGCCGAAAGTCGAGTCATTTAATGCCGTTAACAGTATCTTTTTTGGACAATCGGAAGCATTAATAGCGATTAAATCACAGTTCCATCATTTGGATAATAATCGCTTATATATTGTAAGTGCTTCTGCAATGGGATCCGTTTCCGCGGCTATTGTTGGTTCGTACATACAAATGCTTCCACCACAGTATGTATTAGTCGCATTACCATTGAATATGTTCAGTGCTTTAATGGTATCTTCTTTTATTGCACCAGTTCGGGTTCCGAAAGAAAAAGATCATGTGGATGTGAAGGATATTTCGAATGAAAAAAGTATTTTTGAAGCAATGGGAAATGGCGCACTTGAAGGTGGGAAAATTGCGCTCATTGTTGCAGCAATGTTGATCGCATTTATCGCTTCTTTAGAATTAGTAAACTGGGTCATTCAATTGGTATTTGCTGGTGTATCCTTACAGCAAATTCTTGGCTATATCCTTTCACCACTCGGTTTGTTAATGGGTATTCCACCTAGTGAAGTCATTCAGGCGGGCTCTGTTATGGGAACGAAGATTGTCACTAACGAGTTTGTTGCGATGTTGGAATTTCAGGATATGCTTGGTGTCATGTCAGAGAAAACGATTGGTATCGTATCCGTTTTCCTAACAAGCTTTGCGAACTTTTCCTCCATTGGTATTATCGCTGGAACGGTTAAAGGTATTGATAGTGAAAAGGCGATTAGCGTTTCAGGATTTGGTATGAAATTGCTACTTGGCGCAACACTAGCATCGATCCTATCAGCAACCATTGTAGGTCTGTTCTTGTAAAAAAATAAAAACTCTTTTCGTACGTTTTGTTGCTTTTAATTCTCTCAGTTGATAGAAACTGCGACGTAACATACCACCGCTACAGAAATACATTACGCTTTCCGCGGGCTCGCGATGAGCCTTCGACGCATAGGAAGTGCTAGTGCAGGCGTTGCCACAGGACGTGGCGTACTTAGTCTGCCTCACTCGCAAAGAACGCTCGCTGTGGGGTCTCATCGTCTTCGCTTTCCCGCAGGAGTCTACATGTATTTCTTCCGCTAGTATTGTGATTTTGCAATGGTATATCATTTATCAATTGCTTTAAAAAAGAAAACTTGGTTCAGATGATCCATCAGAGTCTTAGTTGCACTTACGACGCAAAGATAAAATACCGTTGACCCTATTTTGATCGTTGATTGGAGCGTAGGGCAGTCGACTCCAGCGGGAAAAGCAACAAGTCTTTATGGTGGGACGAGTTAGCGCAGTCTCAGCTGAAAATCCCGCGGAAAGCGACTGGCCGGAGCGGAAATCAACATGCTCTTATGCCGCTATCTATAGATTTGTGTCAAAAACAACAAAGTTTTTAGGGAACCCGCAATGCAGTTGCAATCTTTGGGGAAAAAGCCAAAATAAATAACCACTTAGAAGGGGAGCACATATCGTGAAAAATATGTGCTCCCCTTGTTACGTTCTCATTAGCAATCCCACAAGAATTAGTGTCTTTGTTTGTTTTGCATAAAGATGTTTTTATTTATTCAAGTTCAACACAATCAATCGCTCTTCCGTCATATCCTCGATGGAATATTTAGGGCCTTCTTTACCCGATCCGCTATCTTTGACGCCACCATATGGCATAAGATCAACACGATATTGGGAAGAATCGTTGATGATTAATCCGCCGACTTGTACATTTTTTGCTGCATAAAATGCTGTGTCTAGATTTTCCGTGAAAATACCACCCTGCAAGCCATAAGGGGATTCGTTTAGTTCATTAATACAAGCATCTAAATCCTGATAAGGAATAATACTGACAATCGGTGCAAAGACTTCATCACAGACAACACGCATATCTTTTGTTACGTCGGTGATAACTGTGGGTGAAAACATTACACCTTGACGTTTGCCACCAGTGATTACATTTGCACCAGCCTGCTTCGCTTCTTTTACCCATTGCTCCGCTCTCTTCGCGTCGTCCTCGGTGATCATTGGTCCGACAACGGTGTCTTCATCGCTAGGATCGCCGACTTTTAAATCTTTCATTGCTGCGACTAGTTTTTCCTGGAATTTAGCTTTGATGGATGCATGTACATACAATCGCTGTGGTGTAATACAGGTTTGTCCCGCATAAGAAAAACCAGCCACTGCAAGTGTTGTCGCGGCTTTATCTACATCCGCATCTTTATCCACAATAACGGGCGAGTTATTTCCAAGCTCCAGGATTAGTTTATTCAATCCCGTATTTTGTTTTATTTTCAGACCAACTTCGGCGCTCCCGGTAAAGGTATAGGTGGAAATTCGTTTATCCTGTTGCATTTGTTGTCCAACTGTAGAACCTGAACCGACAATTACGTTTAATAAGCCTGCTGGTAATCCAGCTTCTTCAAATAATTTTGCTAAGCGTAAGGAAGTTACTGGAGTGGCACTTGCTGGCTTTAATACCACTGCATTACCCGCCGCAAGTGCAGGCCCTATTTTATGAACGACGAGATTTAATGGAAAGTTAAATGGGGTGATCGCCCCAACAATACCGACTGGAACACGAATGGTAAACGCCATCCGGTTTTCAGAACCAGGTGCAGCTTCTACAGGTATCCCGGTCCCACTAATTCGTTTCGCTTCCTCTGCAGAAACCTCCAGTGTTTGAATGGATCGATCCACTTCGGTTTGTGCCTGTTTGATTGGTTTACCTGCTTCCATCATAATAGATTCCGCAAATTCCGCTTTCTTTGCACGCAAAAGTTCTTTTGCTTTATTTAAAATTTCATAGCGTTTGTAAGGGGACAGTTGCATTGTTTTATACGCGTTTTCTGCTGTTTCAATGGCCTGGTCTACTTCGCGTTCGCTAGCCTTGGAAACTTGTGCATACACTCCCTGTGTGTATTTATTTAATACATCCAGTTTTTCATTGGTTGTAACCCATTTTCCGTTTATATAAAGGTCAAAATTGTTACTCATTTTATCGCGCTCCTTCTAGTGAATATGTTCCTCATATAAAGGAAATATAAACATTTTTGGCAGGAGGGGAGATGCTGTATCCGACCATGTACGCTTAGACCGATAACTTCCAAGCAAAAAACATCCACACTATTTCAGTGCGGATGCTTTCGTATTCATGCGTGCATACTTTTTCTGTAGGTATAGCAAGCGCCATAATAATGCCACTGCACCAACAGTTAAGCCAACAATAATACCGACCCAATATCCAAAAGGCTCGAGTGAGGTATAATTTGCTAATATCCACCCCGTTGGCAACCCAATCACCCAGTAAGAGACCAATGCCACGATCAATGTAACATTCACATCTTTATAGCCACGCAATGCGCCCTGTATCGGAGCGCCAAAGGCATCTGCAAGTTGATAAAATATGGCAAAATAGATAAATTGTTTTGTCAGCGCAATAACTTCCGGATTTGAATTATATAACCCTGCTACAATATCATTAAAGATAAATAGCACAAGACCAGCAAACACGGCGACAAATATGCCACTGCTGATTCCAATGTAACCATAGGTGCGGGCGTCGAGGAATCGTTTGCCACCAGCCTCATAACCAACTGTGATGGTTAACGCCATCCCCACACTTAAGGGGATCATATACAATAAGGTAGCAAAATTCATTGCCGCTTGGTGTGCGGCGATGGTGTATGTGCTATAGACGCTCATAAATAGCGTTACCGCTGAAAAAATACTGGTTTCAAAAAAGATAGCAAAACCAATGGGAATCCCAATTTTCAATTGCTCCCACCAAACGTGTAAAGAAGGCTTCACCCAATTGGAGAAGATCTTAAATTCCCGAAATGGGGGGATTTTATAAACGATTCCAACAGCAATAAAGCATATGAGCCAGTACGTAATCGCTGTTGCAATTCCTGACCCAATCCCACCATATGCCGGGATCCCAAATTTGCCGAAAATAAATATGTAGTTAAGGCATATATTCAATGGCAAAGAAATTAAGATGACCAGCATGGATATACGGGTTTGCCCCAACGCATCAATAAAGCAGCGGATCGTATTAAAAATAAACAAAGGAATAATTCCAATACTTAATGAAACGAGATAAAATTTTGCGATATGACGGACAGCTGGATCTAAATCCATTGCTTGTAAAATTGGATTCAGTGCAAAGAAGCCAATAAAGAAAATGATAACCGCCAATCCTATAGCCAAATAAATCCCTTGTTGTACTTTATTCGGCACTTTGTCATTTTCCTTTGCGCCTGTTAGTTGTGCGATAATCGGCGTGATTGCCAAAAGAATACCATTGACACCTGTGAAAATGGGTACCCAGAGGCTTGAGCCGATTGCTACACCAGCTAAATCTTCAGCACCAGCCCGGCCCGACATCACTGTATCAAAAAAGTTCATTAAATACATACCGACCTGCGTAACTAGAATCGGAAGTAAAATAGTACTGAATAACTTTAATTTTTCTCTGACTGTTTTTGTTTCATACATATTCCCGCTTCCTTTTTCTCTGATAATCTATTACAATTTTACATAGTTAGCGAAGAGCTACAAGCTATCTCTTTTTACACATAAAGATCATTATACCGTTTTATGGACGATTGCGAAAGAAAGGAAGTTCAATATATGGAAAAGAAACGCATCCTCTTTACTGGAGGAGGAACAGCGGGGCATGTTATTGTTAACCTCGCACTTATCCCTGTTTATCAAGAACAAGGATGGGAAATTGATTATATCGGTTCGAAAGATGGAATTGAAAAGAAATTAATTGCTGAACTAGATGATGTAACCTATCACCCGATATCAACCGGAAAACTTAGGCGCTATATGTCGATTGAAAATGTAAAGGATCCATTTAAAGTAATCAAAGGCACCATGCAGGCATGGCGGATTATGGGGAAACGTAAGCCAACCGTCATCTTTTCGAAAGGTGGATTTGTTTCCGTACCAGTTGTAATGGCTGCAAAAATGCGCCGCATTCCAGTTGTCATTCATGAATCTGACTTCACTCCCGGACTTGCGAATAAGATTGCCATTCCTTTTGCCAAGAAAGTTTTAGCGACATTTCCAGAAACCGTGAAGTACCTTCCAGAAAAAAAGGCTGAATATGTTGGTGCGGTCATCCGTGAAGAGCTTTTTCAAGGTGATAAAGCGAAAGGGTTGACGGTCGCAGGATTAACCCAGGATAAGCCAGTATTACTGATTATGGGTGGTAGTGGCGGATCGCAGAAGATTAATGAAACAGTGCGTGCTTGTTTGCCGGAGCTTCTATCTACGTTTCAAATTATTCATATTTGTGGGACAGGTAAAACCGATCCAACACATCAGGAAACAGGTTATACGCAATTTGATTATGTGAATGAAGAACTGAAGGATATTTTCGCTGCAACGGATTTCGTACTATCCAGAGCTGGATCTAACGCGATCTTTGAATTCCTGGCATTGCGTATACCGATGCTGCTTATACCACTATCATTACAAGCAAGTAGGGGAGATCAAATCGTTAATGCCAAATCCTTTGCTGAAAAGCGTTATGCTCGTATTTTAGAAGAGGAATCATTGACCAAAGAAAAATTGGTGGAAGAGCTTCGTCAATTGAAAGAGTATGCATCATTAATGACTGATACAATGGAAGAATATAAAAGCGAGAAGGCGCGCGATCGTGTGATTGAAATTATTGCAGAAAATGAGAAGTAGACGAAAAAAAATTAGTAAATAAGTTATCAAGTTTATGTACAGGTGAATTATTTGCTGCAGTTGATTTTGCACTGTTAAAGGTTATGTATCTCAAACTTTGATACATAACCTCTTTTTCGTTCTAATCTGTGTTTGTATTATTAGAACTTATCTTGCTTCAAAGAAGTCATATGGGAGGAGAAAAAATGAACGGAAAAATTCATATATTAGGAGCTGCTGGGTCAGGAACTTCGACACTTGGGGCTTCATTATCAAAAGTTTTACCTCATAAACAACTTGATACAGATGACTACTTTTGGATAAAGAAATTTACAGATCAAAGACAAGTGACTGAAAGAAGAAAAATGCTTAAAAAGGATTTATCATTATATGAAAATTGGATTTTGTCAGGAGCTGTATGTGGTTGGGGGGACGAATTTAAATCTTATTTTGACCTAGTTATATTCTTGTGGATTCCGCAAAACATAAGACTTGAGAGATTACAACAGAGGGAATTTCAGAGGTATGGAAATGAAATATTAGCTAGTGGTAACAAATATGACCAATCAAAAAGTTTTTTAGAGTGGGCTTCTTTATACGATAATGCAGGTATGGAAGTTAGAAGTAAAACTTTACACGAACATTGGATGGAAGACTTATCTTGTCCAATATTAAGGATTGAAGGGGACTATTCTGTTGAGGAAAAAGTGAATATTGTCTTAGATTATTTAAATTCTAACTAAAATTTTTAAAACTAAAGAGGATCATTTTATAAATAATCATGGTCTTCCACAATCAGTTACGGTAATGGAATGATAACCTGTATCCTTATTACGTAATAGGGCCAGATGGACAAATAAGAAAATAGATTTCCCCGACCCTACCCTTAGAATTAATTACGATGATAAATATATTATGAAAACTAAATTATCAGATAATATATCTGTAGAACGGAAAAATGATTATGAAGCTAATGTCATCCTTGCTAAGCAAGGAAGGGAACCAGAAATTGTAAAGGTAGAATTTAAATAGTTAGTTGTTGTAACAATTATCAAAACATGTAGCTATTATTAACAATCCTTAGCAAACCAAAATGATCAAACTTTATTTCAAAGCTATAACAAAAACATTTCGAAAGTTAAAATGGTTTATCAAATATATCATTTTCTTAAAATTCCTATAAATATATTGAAGTTATTAGTAAAAGATGAGATTATGTGGGTGTTAAAAAATGGAAAAAGGAGGATGATTAGTTATGAAAAAGAAATTATTAGCTGTTATACCAGCAATTGCTCTTGTGATTGCGGCACTTCCCTTACAGCCCGTAGACGCAGCCACAGACAATGAACCGGTTCAACTATCAGAATCAGACATACCAACAGGATATGAAGCGATATTAAATTGGCCAGCTGAAGAACAGCCGATCGTCAAACAGGGGAGCCAAAGTTTTGAAGTTGAATTTATTCAAGTGATGTTAAATTACTTTGAATTTGAAACAGGAGTTGATGGGGTTTTTGGTTCGCACACAGACCAACAAGTTCGTCAATTGCAAGCTGAGCATGGGCTAGCTCAGGACGGAATAGTCGGAGTTGATACTTGGACTGTATTACTTGAAGCATATCAATCGGAGTTGTTTCCAGTTGAAACAGCGATCGCTTATGCAGAGGAATCCCTAGATAATGATGATCTAGTGTTTAGTAGCAATGGTGAGCTCTATAAAGACTCAAATGGAAAAGTGTTTTATTCTTTGAAAGCACAAAGTCAAGATTTAATTGATGACGGAGGGACTGGCACGGTCGGGTTCTATGATGTGTATGAAAATGGAGATGTTGTGGAATCGGAACCAAGATAGACATTGAATTTAATAGAGTGAATTACTCAAAAAGGAAGTCCCTGACTGATCAGTCGGGGGCTATTCCTGCTTACCAGCTGTTTAAATGCTTCGAGTATTATTGTTATAATTTTTAGTGGGATTGAAAAAAATTGGTAACTAATTAAAAAGATTGTCATCAAAAAACTATTTTTTATTCAATAATGGAGCACTGATGGTCGAGGAGAGGAGTCATTCATAACTTAAAAAAGCACAGAAATTAATTTCTGTGCTTTTTACTTACTTGATATTTTTGGAACGATTTAACCTTTGCTAGATCATTTTTCCTTTTTGTCGTGTTTAAATGGCCACCAGTTTGCTTTTCCGAATAACCGTACCATGACGGGAACGAATAGTGGTAGCATTACAAATGCATAAAGGAATAATCCGGTTAGTACAACCGTTGCGATTTGTAATAGTGATAGCACACCAGATGGAAGCATCGCGCCAAAGGTTCCGCCCAGAATAACTGCAGCTGAAATAATGACGGTTCCCATATTTTTCATTGCCGATAACAAGGCATCTTTCACATTACCATCTCGATCTTCATTAAACCGATCCATTAAGAAGATACTATAATCGATACCGAGCGCCATGAGCATCACAAACGAGAAGAAAGGAATGGCCCATGTTAACCCGTCATATCCCAGTATATTAACAAACACAATTTCGGCGACAGCCATGGATGTGAAATAAGTTAATATTAATGAACCAATCAAATACAAGGGCATAACAAGCGATCTTAGTAAAATAACCAAAATAATGAAGATGCCTGCAACCATTAAGAGTACAGTTCTGGAATAATCAGCATCAGAGATATTTTGTAAATCATTGTTTGTACTACTGATACCACCTAGTTTAGGATCACTATTTTCAAACAAAGTATCTTTTTTAGCATCATTGACTTGATCTTCAATGTCATCAATCATTTGTATTGCTTCGGTTGAATAAGGATTATGTGTTAAGACAACATCAAATTTCGTAATTGTTTTATCATCCGAAAGATACGGTTTTGTTCCGTCCATAAAGTCTTCATTATCTAAAGCTTCTTCCGGAATGACGACAATCGGATCATTGGAATCAAGCTTATAATCACCAAGATAACGTTCCACTTCTGTTAAACCATCGTTTATATCCTGCAAGCCGTCCGTACTGTCATTTAGTCCGTCGGATAGTTCACCAAGCTGATCCTGCATATCTGCGAAGGCCGTCTTTAGTTCTTTCTGTCCACCATAGATTTCAGATAAGCCATCCTGTAGACTCGGAATATTATTGACAACTTCACTTTGCCCATCTGCAGCTTGATCTAGACCGGATTGGAGTTCAGTAACGCCGGAAATTAGTTCACCAATTCCACTGGAAAGTTGTTCCTGACCTTCAATGGATGAACGAAGCCCATCGTTTAATTCATGAAGCGGGCTTAGCACCTGCTCATCTAAAAGTTCAGGGGCGCTTTTAGCCAAATTCTCTAGCTCTGCAAGCTGATTCTCCGCTTCATTCACGCCATCCATCACACCGTCAATTTGTCCCTTAGCAGTCCCATAGGCTTCCTGAAAATCAGGATCTGCTTCAAGTTCAGGATTGGCTTCTAACGCCGTGTCAAACATGTTGTCGACATTATTTTTAGCACCTGACAGGGCACCTTGCATTTCTTTAATTTGCTGCTTTAATTGCTCTAATTCTTGTTTATTATCTTCGTCATCCAGCTGGCCGCCAACACCGCTAACTCCTTCCGTAAATGCTTCGTATCCAGCCAGTAATTCTTTATTACCAGAAATGCTATCATCTAAATTATCTTTGATGGTTTGCAAATTTGATTTAATTTCATTAGCACCTTGGGAACCAGATTGAATACCGTTTTGAATTTCCTTCAAGGCTTCATTCATTTCCCCTATGCCATTATTTGCCGATTGGGTACCATCCATTAATGCACTGACACCATCTTGGGCATCCGCCAGTTCCGTGGGGGCACTTTTTAATTCATCTGCCGCTTCTTGTAAGCCGTCTTGAATTTGTGATAATCCTTCCGTACTATCATCAATGCCGTCGGCTAGTTTTTCTGTTTGATTTTCAACTAAAAAATCTTCGATCACATCTCCGGCGGGCCTTGTGGCACTTCTAACTTGTTCAACGCCATCCATTTTCGCTATTTCCTGGGAAATAGATTCGATGGCCTGATATGCCTCTGGAGAATCAATTTTTTTATCGGTTTCCATAACAACGGTTGTTGGCATCGTTTGTCCGGGACCAAAGCTGTCAGCAATCCAATTAAACGCGATAACAGAATCATAGTCATCCCCGATTTCTGCTAAAGAATCATAGGATGTATCACCATTGTAAGATAGCAGCGCGGGGACAGTGATTACTGCTACAATCAATAAAGCAATAACAGGTCTACCCCACGCGAAAGTACCCGCAGCTTTCCAAATGCCGCTCTCTTTATGTGCAACATTTTTATCAAATGGCCAAAACAGTTTTCTTCCTAGTACAACCATGAAAAAAGGTACGAGTGTCGTTAAAGCAATGAGCACGACTGCGACACCTACAGCAACTGCTACGGCAGATTGATAGAGTGAGAATGTTGAAAGACCAATTGTAGAAAACCCGATCAACACTGCTAATCCAGCGAATAATACAGTTTTTCCACCAGATTTATAGGTTGTTATAACTGCTTCTTGGATCGTATCATGTCTAGCAATCTCTTCTTTAAATCTACTGATTAGTAAAATACAGTAATCGGCTCCAATACCGAACATGACTGCAACCATAAAGATTTGTGTAAACGTGGATAACGGGAAATTAACTGTATCCGCTAAAATAGACACAATCCCTTGTGCTGCTAAATAACTGATTCCCACAGTTAATAATGGGATAAGTGGTGCAACAAACGATTTAAATACAATGAACAAAATAACTAATATTAATCCCACCGTAATAAGTTCGGTTTTCTGTAAACCATCTTCCGAGTTTTGTAGAATATCCTGCTGAATATAATCTTCACCCGTTATATAATGGTCTACTTTAATATTTTCTACCGTTTGATAAATCTTGTCACGCGATGCATCAATTTCTTGATTCTCGAGCGATACATCAAATGGAACTAAGATCGTTGTGCCATTCTCAGAAACGGTTTGATCTTCAATTTCCGAAGCGTCAGTGAATGCTAGTATATCGGATAAACCAAGCTGCTTCTTGTTGTCCTCCAGTTGGTCAATGGCTTGTGATACAGCATCTTTGTCCTCTTTGCTTAATCCTTTATCATCATGGAAAACAAGCACAGCACTGGTGTCACTCTTGCTGTCATCCGTAGACATTTTATCCAGCAATTCCTGTGCTTCTTGGGAGGAATAACCATCGGGAACAGTTATTTGGCCTTTTTCTGCAACTAAATCCTGCAAGTTGGGTGCAAATATAAATAGTGATGCGGTGATGATAACCCAAAGTGCTGCAACCACCCAACGAAATTTAATAATATGCTTCATGGTAAACCCCTTTCTATTCCTCCATTAGTTTTGCTAACTTTTCCAATGCTTCTATAAACGTATGGATTTCATGCTTATCAAAATGGGATAGATGTTTGCCCAATACTTTATGTAGTTCGACTTCTGTAAAGTCAATAAATTCAACGCCTTTATCTGTTACACTCAAATAGACGATTCTTCGGTCTTTTTCATCGCGTTTTCGTTCGATTAAACCTTTATCAAATAAGCGATTGATTTGTGCAGTTACAGCACTTTTTCCGATGCCAAATGCTTGCGCAATTTCGGTGCTTGTAGATGAATCATGTGTATGGATGTAGTGCAAGGTGCTAAATTGATCTGTCGTAATATCAGCATGTACTTTGTTCTTTAAAGTATTATTTACACTGCGAGTCACGGTATTTATTGCTGTTTGGTATCGGTCAATCAGTATTTTTAATTCCACTGGAGAATGACCTCCTTTAATATTTATATAGTTCAGGGAGTGAATAGTTCACCTATTGAACCATTAAATCGTAACAAGTTTAGGAGTAAGATGCAATCAATTTAAATTTGTAATTTTAAAAAGTAGCTTTCGACATTTATTTTATGTAACCACGTACTATCTGGCCTAGTTACAGATGAGGTCGAGGGGGACGAAGCATATCAAGAATAATAGTAGCGTAAGCGGATCTTGTGCTTACGCTACTATTATTCTTATATTAGTCCGCCGCACCATGGGAGACAACTTTAGCATCAACATTAAAATTAACTGTAATCTCTGGAAACATTTCACGCCATTCATTACGGGTGAGCTGATGACCTTTATCTTTATGAGACCGGTAAACGGATCCATATTCAAAAGCGTCTGCATTCCATTCTTGTAGCTGTGCTAAAAGTTCTTCATAATGGGTTTTTACTGCTTTGTTAACTTCCTTTTCCAAAAGTTTGATAACCGCTTCATTTTTAATAAGTACTTCCTCCGTCATTTCAATCAAATTTAAACGCAATTTGATGTCTGTTTCAAAAACTAAATTTTCTTGATCGATTAATTTGGTCTTTGAACTGCCTTTCAATATATTATAAGAAGTGTGTAAGGTTTCTTCTCTTTTTGAGATATTTTCTTCTTTTTCAATATATTTTTCAAATGGTTTCGTAGGCAGGCCTAATTCCATCGTCATATCTTTTATATTTTCTTTCATCAGATTGAAATATAATTTATCCTTGATAGGAATTCGTCCTACATACCGATCATCTTGCATGATGGCAATTGCTGCAAGTATTGGTATGCCATCTTCTATTTCAAATAATGGGAGATAAGGGTCTTTTCCAATGTCATAAAAGCTGCTTTGAAAATCCTGGAAATTTATCCTAGGGAAAAGGTGATCTGTTGAATTCTCTTCAATTAATCCATGTAGAAATTGTCCGATATCTAGGGAGATGTCCTCACTATCTGTTGATAATAATTCCTTTGCTGATGTATCACTGATGGCTAAATACATGGAGTCAGGTAGACTCGCATCGCGATCTAATGTGTCGATATATCGTAATATGCCCTTTTTCGCAGTTTCTTTTCCGTATATTTCCAACTGTATCTTTTCGGCTGTTAATGTGAAGTTTGATTTTGAACTTGCATTTTCTACGGAGTCTTTAATGGTTTTACCTTTACCAGACACAATTCTGGTTAAATCATTGGATTGACTGGCAAAATGGAAAATCTCTGATGTTACTTCTATTAGGTCATTATCTAATTTGTCTACACCGCCAGTATTTATGACCCCCAACTTTTCAATATCCCTTGTAGGTATACAGCTAACAAGAAGAATACTTAGCATTACTAAACAAATGATTTGTTTATATTTCACATCAGACACTTCCTTTTCGTTTTCGCCATTTTTTCTTGAGTATTACAAGTGGTAGTAATACGAATGGATAAATAAATATAAGCCAAAAACCTACGCTGGAAAGAGTATCTGTCAGCTTATTAATGTAAATATCGGATTTAATGACAGTAGCAACAATTAATACAATAAAGGAAGTCGTATATAAAGTTATACGCTGGGGGATTTTATATAGTCGCTTCATACCAATCGTGATGGCCCACATGTATATGGCGATATTTGGTATGATAATCATCATCCATTCCGCTATAAGAAGATAATCAAGCCTTTCAACAAACGTGTAGGATACGTTTTTAAATAAAGTGATGGTAGACCATTCTATATCTCCTAAATCCCGTGCACTGAAATAGCCAATCGAAATAGCTGTAGTGCTTAGAATAAGGAATGTGGTGTAGCATAAACCTAATATTACTGGCAATTTAGCCTTTTCTTTGTTACTGATAAAAGGATAAATAACAAATAATATTTCAAACCCTGTTACACTGTAAGTAGTTGCCTTTACTCCTTGAAGCAAATCAGGTATAGATGCTTGAAACATTGGTAAAAAGTGAGCCCAGTCCATTCGTGAAATAGGATCGTATGCTAAAATTAGTATCCACTGTGATAAAATAACAAAAATAAAAGTGACTCCGACAAGGGTTTTAATACCACCTGATACAATATAGATAACCAAAAATATGAGTAATCCTGTAACCACAAAAGAAGGGATAGTAGGATATAAAAAAATCTGTATAACTTGGATATAGGTTAATATAACCGAAATTAGTGTAGCAGCAAAGAACAGTATATAGACGGTTCCAAATAGTTTTCCAATCCAACTACCGAAAATATCAACTTGAATATTAAAAATATCCGCGTTTTCATACTGTTTAAGGATAAGTAACATAATATAAGCCACGATAATCATAAAAATAAGCGCCAGCAAAATGGAAATCCACGAGTCCTGATGTGCTTTTGAGAAAATATACCTTGGTACACCCATAATGCCAACACCAGTTTGGATACCGTGGATAATGAAAAATAAGTAAAATGCAGGGATCTTCAGACTTTTGTTGATTGTAACATTGATATTCATTCGCTCACCTACTCGTCAATATCTCGCTTTTTGCTAGCTTCCTTACCCGAAAAACGAATCAGTTTCTTTGGCTGATACGACTTTGCCCGTTTATTTGTTATGTTAATAGGTAGACGAAAGAAAACTTTGTCCATATCCCTCCATTGAAATGGATACAATGGTGTTAAATAAGGGCGTCCCAATGAAGTTAGTCGGATTAGGTGTATGATTAATAGTGATAACCCAAATACAATTCCAATTAACCCAAGTGTTCCAGCTAAAATAATTAAAGGAAAACGAACGACACGAATGGTTGTACCTAACAAATAGCTTGGCGATGTGAATGATGCAAGGGCACTCATCGCTACAAAAATAATGAGAATATTACTTGTTAAACCTGCATCTACTGCAGCCTGACCAATAACGATACCACCCACAATACCCATTGTTTGACCTACCTTGGTCGGTAGCCTTGCACCGGCTTCTCGTAGTAATTCGATTAAAAATTCAAGTAGTAGCGCCTCGAAAATCGGCGAAAAAGGAACCGCAGCCCGCGATTGTCCAATCGAAATAAGTAATTGTGTTGGAATGATCCCGAATTGATAAGTTACGGCTGCTACATAGGCAGGTGTGATAATAATCGAAAAAAACATGGCAATAAATCGAATGAATCGTAAGAAAGAACCAGCACCCCAACGCATGTATAAGTCTTCAGTGGACTCCAAAAAACTGAAGAGGGATGATGGACCAATAAATCCTGTAGGGCTGTTCTCAACGAGCACCCCTACTTTTCCTTGGCTAACTGCATAGGTAAAACGATCGGGTAGTTCAGTTGAATCAAATTGGGGAAAGATACTTAACGAATCATCCTCAATATATTGTTGCAATACAGCACTGTCTTCAATCTCATCCACGTCTAAGTCCTGGATTCGTTGTCGCATCGTATTAATATCGGCTTCATTCGCTATTGATTTCATATAAACAATTCTTATTTCACGTGGAAGTGAGTTTCCAACCTTTAATTCTTCCATTACAAGGTCTGTTGAGCGAATCCGCCAACGCACAATATTTAAATTCGTTATTAAAGATTCTGTGAAGGCGATTTTGGGACCGAGCACGAGAGATTCGGTCTCAGCTTTATCAAGGCTTCTCTTTTCTTTGTTTAATAATAAATAAGCAACGACTTCTTCAGCTTGTTCAACATAAACAAAAGCAGTTCCAATGATTAACTTTTGCAGAATTTCTTGAAATGAAGTGATGGTTTCGCTGTCGTTTAGAGGAATTTCATCTAAAATAGTTTGTGTGGTCCATGGGATGTCCTTATTTAATAAAGGTTTTAATAAGTTTTCCTCTATCATAGAAGCCTCAACAAGATATGGAATACTAAATACGGCAATTTTTTTCCCGTGGTGTTCATATTTTGAGAAGGATAGATCGGGACTATTTTTGAATTCTTTTTGTAAACGTGCTTCTAATTCATCTATGTTTATTGGGAAAATATTGTCTGTCTTTTTATTTGATCTTCGATTTTTACGCATAGGAACCTCCTCGGCCGATTTAGCGAGTAATGATTAGTATGTGAAAAAGTCGATAAATTATAAGGGGATTCCTGTATTTATTAAAAACATCATAAAAAAACTACCATCATTTTAAAATGACGGTAGTTTTTTATAAGCAGTTATTGATCTTTAGCAACGATATCGACCTTACCTGTCCCAGGATCAATGACCAGACCATGTACTTTAACGTAGGTTGGAAGCAAGGGGTGATTGCGAATGATGTCAACACTTTGCTGAATCGATTCCTCTACAGTATCGAAGCCGTGAAATTCTTCGTGAAAATCAATTCCTGCATGCTCCAGTGTATGTAATGTTTTTTCATCAATCCCTTTATCATTCATGGTCTGTACTAATGCATTCGTATCCACGTGTGACATGCCGCAATCATGGTGACCAATGACAACCACTTCTTCTGCCTTTAAATTAAAAACGGCAACAAGAATACTCTTCATGATACTATCAAACGGTTTGCGGATAATGGCACCCGCGTTTTTCAACATTTTCACATCGCCATTTTGAATGTTTAATGCTTTCGGTAACAACTCCACCAATCTTGATTCCATACATGTAAAGACGACCATCCGTTTATTTGGAATACTGTCGGTTTTATATGCTTCATATTTCTTCCCTGCAACGAATTCCTCGTTATATTTCAACATTTCTTCCAAACGCATTGCTTCACACTTCTTTCGTTAGTAATGTTTTATCGTTTTATCGATTATTATAAAATATACCAGATTACCGGTTCTTTTTGTATCTTTTTGTATTATGATTATAAGCTTTAGTTCGCTACATTGGAATAAGTATAACTGTACTTCATGGTGTGCATAATGTGTAAGAGGAAGGGAGAGATATCCCTGCAAAATTATCAAAATACAAATAGAGCCAGACGATATAAGGCGCATATAAGTATACTGGGTACGACACAACTCCATTTAAGACATCCGTTAATCGTCGCATGGTGGTCAGCTGCCCTTCCTGGTTTCGGTCATTTGCTTCTATCAAAATACCTTCGTGGTTTTTTATTGTTTATATGGGAAATTGTGATTAATGTCAATGCTAATATTAATGTTGCGATGATTTATTCATTTAGTGGCCAAATTGAACTGGCCAAAGAAGTACTTGATCCTAGATGGATGCTGCTTTACATACCTACATACTTATACGCAATTTGGGACAGTTATCGGACGACAGTTGATATGAATAAAGTGTTTATCTTGGCGGATAGGGAGAACGCACCCATTATTAACTTTCGACTTACAGCCATAGGAGTTAGTTATCTTGATAAAGCAAAGCCCTGGGTTTCGGTGTTATGGTCTGCTTTTATGCCTGGAATAGGGCACCTCTATATTCATCGTATTATGAGTGCTTTCTATATTTTAGGTTGGTGGATTATTATCGTCTATTTTTCCCATGTACATGTAGGTGTTTATTATCTCTTTTTTGGACAAATAAGTCAGGCGAACCAAGTTATTTGTCTTGAATGGTTCTTATTTTTACCTTCTGTTTATTTCTTCGCGATCTATGATTCCTATGTTAATACCGTAGAAAACAATAAATTATTTAACGATGAACAGAAAGACTTTTTAAAAAGGCGTTATCAAAGTCCAACGTTTAAA
Organism: Virgibacillus halotolerans; assembly: GCF_016908515.1. Classification (GTDB taxonomy): domain Bacteria; phylum Bacillota; class Bacilli; order Bacillales; family Amphibacillaceae; genus Virgibacillus_M; species Virgibacillus_M halotolerans. Next base: position 31,842 of record NZ_JAFBEA010000005.1, on the reverse strand, counting down.
TTACCCTTCAATCCCAAAAATAAGACAGGTGAAAAAATGCATGTGATCTCGACCTTTGAACATACAACAGATTTGGAATTAGTATTGTCGGAACTAGAAATGAGAAACATTCCAAAAGAAAATATATTGGCTGTCCCGCTGAATAATCGAACAGAAGACAGAAAACTGTTTGATTCGATCCATGGTTCAGATGGGGTGAGTTTAATGGATCTCGGTGCAGTTTTGGCTACTGCCTTCGCGGTGGTTGGAGCAAGTGTTGGATTCAGGCTCACTTTGGGGCCGATCATTTGGGGACTTATTGGCGCTTTTGTTGGCTTCTTAATCGGATTCCTAATCGATTTAATGATGAACAAAAGCACACGTAAACAACAAAGGAAAATGAGGGGAAAAGTCTCCGAACTCATCTTGATGATTGATTGTAATACGCGTGATGTTCCAATGGTGGAGAAGATATTAAGGGAAAACTTTGCACTAGGTGTAGCTAAAATGGATGATACTTTCACACAATCTTAATGCGCTTTTTGGAGGATTATCATGATCAATCAAATCAAACCAGTCGATATAGAAACAATTACTGAAATACAAAGGCATCTATTAGAAGCTAATTATCATTATTGGATAGAGCATGTTTTGTTTTCCTTTAACTGGTGGTTTCTCCTCGTCTTATCTATTGTTCCATGGATTATCTGGTGGCAAGTGGTTGATAAAACGCGGTTACTGGAAATCTCTTTAATGGGCACACTTGCTATAATACTAGCGATTACCTTCGATACGGCCGGCTATTCCCTTGTCCTATGGTCATATGGTTATAAGCTGGTTCAAATGACGCCATCACTTAGTAGCATTGATTTAGCTTTATTACCAGTTGCCTATATGCTTATTTATCAGTTATTCCCGAAATGGAAATCTTATTTCATTGCCCATGTTATTTTTTCAGTTGGTGGTTCCTTTGTTATGGAACCATTATTTGTATGGATGGGTATTTATACCTTACACGGGTGGCAATATATTTACTCATTTCCTATTTATATCGTAATGGGGATCGGGTTTAAGTGGCTTATCTTGAAAATGGACGCAAAGCAAACTAGGGCGAAAAACAAGGTTAAATAGTAAGACTAGGGTTACCAATAAATACCATCTATTTCTTTAGTAAAATGCCGCATTTAGGTAAAACATATACTTATTACTATTACGTGGAGGTTTTGTCGTGAATGAAAAGAAAATAAATTTAACTTCGTCTGAGATTGCTTCACTTTGGACTGGTTATATGAATGATAGTATGTCTAAATGTGTCCTGGGATTTATGCTGAAGTATATCGAGGACCCGGATATCAAACCGGTCATTCAATACACCTATGATCTTACACTCGAACATCTAGAACAATTACTTGTTATATTTGAACAGGAAAATTTTGCTGTTCCATCCGGGTTTACTGAACAGGATGTGAACATGAATGCTCCATGGCTTTTTTCAGATGTTTTTTGTTTAACGTATGTCAATCACATGGCAAAAGTAGGCATGTTATCTTATAGTGGATTTGTTTCCATGAGTTACAGAGAAGATATCCGGAATTACTTTACAAAATCCTTAAACGAAACAGCCACACTTTACAACCAATCACTGGAAATTGCACTTGCAAAAGGAGTCAATGCCAGACATCCTTATATTGAAGTACCGAAAGTAACAGATTATGTAGACAGTAAAAAGTATTATAGTGGTTTGAATCCACTAAGTGAAAAACGCCCATTAAACGCTGTCGAAATTTCCCACCTCTATATGAATGTGATGACAAATTCCATTGGGATAAAGTTATGTTTAGGATTTGCCCAAACCTCTCCAACCAAGGAAGTGCAGGATTTTATGATTCGTGGGAAGGATATTTCAGAAAAACACATTAAGATTTTTACTACAACATTAATAGATGACAATATTCAAACGCCTCAGGTGCCGGATGTAGGGTTGAGCGATTCCACGACACGAACATTTTCTGATAAATTAGCGATGTTTCATATGTCACTGATCATGTCAGCGGGAATAGGGAATTACGCCACCTCCGCAGCTGCTAGTCAAAGAAGTGATTTAATGATTAATTATGAACGGCTTTCCTTGGAAGTCTCTCGACTGGCGAAAAGTGGGGCAGATATCATGATTCAAAATAGTTGGCTGGAACAACCACCAGGAACAAAGAATCGAGAAAAATTAGCAAAAAACAAGCAAAAAAGCTGATCTATTGATCGGCTTTTTTTCAATTTCATGTGATCTTATCGCACGTTACATAATTTTTAATTTAGTTATTATACTAATAAAGTCTAACCGCTCGCGAAAGCTGAATAAATAAACAGTGAGGAAGATCCAAATGGACAAAATAAAACAGAATGAAAGTCTGGAAAGCTTAATTAGCCAATATCAGCATCTTCACGATAAATACTTTGAAATGTGGCTTCATGATATTTTTTTGCATTGGGCTTGGTGGATATCTTTAATTATATCACTGGGGGCATGGTTATTTTGGATTTTTTATAGAAAAAAAGAAAGTACCCACCGTCTTCTGTATGCTGGGGTAGTTGCCATGTTGATTTCCGTTATCTTGTGCTATATAGGATCAGCAGTTGGTTTATGGTATTATAAAGATAATTTCACTCCCACTTTTCAAGGATGGTTCCCATATCATTTGAGTTTAATGCCTGTAACCATTATGTTTTTAATTCAAACGAAGCCACATATTGCTTCTTGGAAAAAAGGGATATTTCATGGTTTACTTACCGCATTTGTAGGTGAACCAATTTTTGTATGGACCGGTTATTATGTCATGACCGGTTGGGGATACGTCTACTCTGTGCCTGTCTATGCACTTATTTTTATTTTTTGTGATTGGTTAACAAAGAAAAATGGTTTTGAAAAAGTTAGCTAAAAAAAGCTGATAACTAGGTCAGCTTTTTTATTGCGATTCTTTTGATTAGAAAACCTACCAATAAACCCGGAATCACACTTAATATTGGCAACCATACAGGACCTAAAAACACACCAAACAACCTAAAAACAGGGGAATAGATACAGCCAACAGTAACAAAATAAGTTGTAAAAACAAAGGGGAGAAAAGAATAAGCCTGTTGGCCGCCTCCCGCATCCTTATAAGCATCCCACATGGCAAAGAAATATAAACAGGGATAGAACATAAGCCACCCATAATTTGCTTGTTGAATGGCTGCTTCGGTCTGTCCTAAAAAACTCAATAAAATGATTTCGTTAAAATTTGCTTGAACATTGATGAGGAATTCTAAGAGGATGAATAATGTCCCTTTAAGAAATTTACCGTTAAGCAGTTGTCCGAAGCCGGGGAGGGCGATGCTCCACAGAAGCTTTTCCATTTTTATCGCTCTCCCTTCAGTACTGTATCTATTTTCTTCACTGATATTAGTTTGCACATTTTTATAGGTAGTATGTATATATTGAAAGGTTGTGTATTTTTATTAGTTAAATACCTATGTCCAAAGACTCATTTTTAGAAAAGTTTAAAAATAGTATTGTTTGTTTCTGTCGAATGTTGTATGCTATCCATAACAATTTGATAAAGGGGTGGGGGAGATGGAAGCATTCGTTCGTCATTGCCGATTGTGTAACGAATCAATAGAAAGTAGTCCATTCACAATGTGTACAACATGTCTTTATGAAAGTGAACAGGTTCGTCAATTTATCAGTAAACATCCACTTGTATCCATTGAGGAAATTTCCCGCGCTACCAATATACCTTTTCAGAAAGTTGAACAGATGGCTGAGCTTGGTCTTAATCATAAGTATAAAGTTTAATCGAATAAATTAAATGGAGAATCACAGGAGTAGCAGCTGTGATTCTCTTTTTTGGGCTGTTTTCGTATAGATGGTTATTATTCAGTATTTACCATGCCGCGACGGAAATAAGCTCGTTTTCCTAAGGTTTAGTATCAATTTCTTCTTAGCTCGTTCCTCGCTTTTGGTATCTTGCCTAGCTTGTTTCGACGAACCGAAGACAACAGTTTTCTTAAAAAAGGTATTGACTTTGAATTTTCTAAACACTATAATTACTAAGAATCAAAAAATCGAAAGGAGGTCACGATCATGAATAAAATCATTCAGATAACGAAAACGCACAAGCATGATATAAATAAGGTGACCTTCATTGAAAGTAAAAGTTTGTTTCCCGTGGGATTTTAAACTTACTTAAACACTTTTAAAGGTCACATATGTCTGTGACCTTTTGTCATGTATAGCGTAGGCGTTTTCTAAAAGGAAAAGCGCCTACATGAATGCATACGCCGTCACAGGCGTATGCATTTTTTTCATTTTATGGCTCCTTTCTCAAAGATTGTTGTTTTAGAAACAAAATCTATAGGCTACGACGTAAGAGCATGTGATTTCCGCTGCGGACAGTCGCTTTCCGCGGGCAACGCTTCAACTTCCTCGGAAGCAAGGAACGCTTCCTGCGGGATTTTCAGCTGTTGCTTTTCCCGCTGGAGTCGACTGTCCTCCGCTCCAATCAATAATCATATTTATTGTTTAATAAAATCAATGAATGAATGCGATAAGTTGCAAAACACAATACCAGTGAAGGAAATCACGAAGACTCCAGCGGGAAAGCGAAGACGATGAGACCCCACAGTGAGCGTTTTTTGCGAGCGAGGAGGCTCATCGCGAGCCCGCGGAAAGCGTAGTGTATTTCCAAAGCGGTATCTGACGTCACAGTTTCTATCAATTGCGAGAATTAAAAGCAACAAAATTTACGAAAAGAGCGTATTCAAAAAAGATTAGAAGGTGATTGGATTGTTTCAGGTTTTTAATAAGTTAAAGTGGTTTTTTAAATATTACTGGAAAAGATATGTTTTCGCTATTATTGCATTAATCATTGCCAGTGCAATTGGCCTCATCCCACCTAAATTAGTAGGGTTTGCGATTGATAAAATACAATATGAAACATTAACAATGCAGCTATTAACTGCAATGATTGCTGGTTACCTTGTACTTACATTCGTTCATTATGCGATTTCGTTTTTATGGGATTATACGCTTTTTAGTGGATCCGTTATATTGGAAAAATGGATGCGAAGTCGGCTAATGTCCCATTTCTTAAAAATGAGTCCGCCGTTTTTCGAGAAATACCGTACAGGTGATTTAATGGCACGTAGTACAAACGATCTGAAGGCGATAAGCCTAACTGCAGGCTTTGGTGTATTGACGTTGGTGGATTCCAGTATCTTCATGTTGATGATTGTGGCGATGATGGGCTTCACGATCAGTTGGAAATTGACGCTTGCCGCATTAATTCCTTTACCAATTATGGCAATTGTGATGAACAAGTACGGGGCAGCCATACATGCACGCTTTATGAAAGCACAGGCAGCGTTTTCTGATATGAATAATGACGTATTGGAATCGATTCGTGGCGTGCGGGTGATTCGTGCGTTTGTACAGGAACGTCAAGACATGAAACGATTTGAGTCAATGACAACGGATGTTTACGAGAAAAACATTGCGGTTGCCAGGGTGGATGCGTTATTTGAACCGACCATGACGATTCTTGTTGGTTTATCTTATACGATCGGATTAGGCTTTGGGGCATTACAAGTATTTGAAAATAACATTACCTTAGGAGATCTCGTCACATTCAATGTTTATTTGGGGATGTTAATTTGGCCAATGTTTGCAGTGGGTGAATTGATCAACATCCTGCAACGGGGAAATGCTTCATTGGACCGAGTGAATGAAACATTGCATTATGAGGCGGATGTAACAAATGCTCCACATGTTGCGAAGGTATCTGCAGTGGACGCGATTGACTTTGCTGCGGTGTCATTTTCCTATCCATCGACAAAAACGAACCAACTTAACAAGATTGATCTCCATGTGGAAAAAGGGCAGACGATTGGCGTAGTGGGAAAAACAGGTGCAGGCAAGACGACATTATTCAAGCTACTACTGAGACAATATCCCGGATTTGAAGGGGAAATAAATGTATCTGGTGTGGATTTAACCATGATAAAGTTAGAACAAATTAGAGATTGGATCGGCTATGTACCACAAGATCAAATGATGTTTTCCAAATCGATCAGAGAAAATATTCAATTTGGCAAAGAAACCGCCACAGATCAGGAAATTTATCGGATGATGGAGCTTGCTCATTTTTTAGACGATATCAAGCAATTGCCGAAAGGACTTGATACACAAGTCGGTGAAAGTGGTGTAACGTTATCTGGCGGACAAAAGCAGCGTGTGGCTTTAGCACGTGCCTTTATTAAAGACCCAGAGATTCTCATCTTAGATGATTCGATGTCTGCTGTGGATGGGAAAACAGAAGCGAAAATTATTGAACATTTACGAAAAGAACGAGCGTGTAAAACGACATTTATTGCTGCGCACCGTATGTCAGCGGTTACCCATGCAGATCACATTATCGTTCTGGAAAATGGCGAAGTTATTGAAGAAGGAACGCACGTCGAATTAATGAAGCGGGATGGTTGGTACAAAGAACAATATGAATTACAACAGCTTGAAGCGGGTGGGGTGAAACGTGAATGAAATCATCAACAGAAAGAAGATTATTTAATTACGCCTTACAGTTTAAAAAAGGAATATTGATAGGGATAGCCTGCTTGATTGTTGCTGTGGCACTCGAACTCGCTGGTCCACTCATTGCAAAAACGGTGATTGATGATCATATATTGGGTGTCGAGGGCACTTGGCAGGAGGTAAAGGCTGATCAGGATAAACATACGGTTGCCTATCAAGATGGCTTTTATAAGCGAACTGATCGCTTAACAGAAGTCGATCAACAGATAGGAGATTCTGTTACTATTTTTCAAATTGGCACGTCCTATTATTTTGTGAATGAGGCAGTACCATTAAAAGGAAAGCGTAGTGCTAAGGGTAATAGCATCACGATTGAAACAGCTGACGGAACAAGTACTTTTACAGGAGAAAAACTTTCCTTAAAGGAGATGTACCCATTTTTCCAGCCTGAACAAGGTCCGATTATGTATTTATTAGGACTTTATATGGGCTTGTTGATTATCGCTGGTTTTTTCCAGTTTTATCAAACGTTTTTGCTGCAGAAATCATCGAATCAAATTGTGAAAAAGATGCGAACGGATTTATTTGCACATACCCAGCGTATTCCGATTAATTATTATGTGGATCAGCCAGCCGGAAAGATTGTCGCACGGATTACCAACGATACGGAAGCAATTCGTGATTTGTATGAACGCGTCCTATCGATTGTCGTAACAAGTGTGATTTATATGGTCGGTATATTGGTCGCGTTATTCATTTTGGATACAAAGCTTGCCTTTATGTGCTTAGTGATCATCCCGTTGATTATCGTCTGGATGAAGGTTTACAAGCACTTTGGGACAAAATACAATACGGTGATTAGATCAACGATTAGTGAGTTGAACGCCAGTATTAATGAATCGATTCAAGGCATGACGATCATCCAGGCGTTTCGCAGGGAAAAGAAAACCAAAGCAGATTTTGAAGCAGTGAATGAACATAATTTCAAATATCAACGCAAACTGATTAGACTGAGTTCATTAACGTCCTATAATTTGGTTACGGTATTCCGTAATCTTGCATTCGTTGGTTTTATCTGGTATTTTGGCTCAGCTTCCCTAGAACCAGGCAGTATGATATCGATTGGTGTTCTTTATGCTTTTGTGGATTATTTAACCCGATTGTTTGAGCCGCTAGAAGATATTGTCAACCAGCTACCGTTAATTGAGCAGGCACGAGTGGCAGGAAATCGCGTATTTGAATTAATGGATCATGATGGGGAAGATGTTGTGAATGATCAAGTAGCTAAATACCGGGGAACCATTTTATTTGATGATGTGTCGTTTGCTTATAATGCGGATGAATATGTGCTTAAAAACATTTCCTTTGAGGTGCAGGCTGGGCAAACCGTCGCCTTTGTTGGTCATACTGGATCAGGGAAAAGCTCCATCATGAATCTTTTATTTCGCTTCTATGACCCACAAAGAGGTTCGATTACGATCGATGGATACAGTACAAACGACTGGTCCCGGCAGCAAGTGAGAAGTCATATGGGCATTGTCCTTCAGGATCCATTCCTGTTTTCCGGAACGATTATTTCCAATGTGACAATGAATGATCCGGAGATATCGCAGGAAGCTGCTCTTCAGGCATTGAAGGCTGTCGGTGCAGATCACTTTATTGAAAAATTACCAGGTCAATATGAGCAGCAGGTTACCGAAGGAGGAGGCACTTTCTCGTTGGGAGAGAGACAATTAATATCGTTTGCCCGTGCACTCGCATTTGATCCAGCGATTCTTATATTGGACGAAGCAACTGCCAACATCGATACGGAAACGGAGAGCATTATTCAACACGCCTTGGACGTATTGAAAAAAGGCAGAACAACACTCGTGATTGCACATCGATTATCAACCATACAGCAGGCGGATAATATATTTGTACTGGAACATGGTACATTGAAAGAACAAGGCAATCATGATCAGTTGATAGCGGAGAAAGGTATATATTATCAAATGTATCAAATGCAAAAGGGCGGATCACGCCAGGTGGGATAAGGGCTTTTAATTTATTATTGCAAATGAAGGATGAATTAAATAAAAAACGTAGAAAATGAATTGAAAAAATAATACATGATCTAGTACAAACGGCTAGTCCAATCGGGCAAGCTGTTTTTTTTATATAACATAGTAGGAGGGTTTTATTATGGAATATAAAATTGAAAAGCGAATCATCCCTGGATTAAATCAAAAAGCTTTAACTGCCTCTTATATGGTGATCGCTCACGAATCAGGGAACCCGAATAACGTCGGACCGGGATCATTGGAAAGTGAAATCAAATATATGACCAATAATTGGCGGACTGCATTTACGTCACATTGGGTTGGTGGCGGTGGTCGAATCGTACAATTAGCGGAACCTGGTAAGTTTCAATATGGTGCAGGTCCGAAAGCTAACCCATATTCATACGCCCATGTTGAATTAGCGCGCACAAATGATCCGGCAACATTTAAAAAGGATTACGGGGCATATGTTTGGCTGTTACGAAAATTAGCAGATAATGCAGGACTACCGAAAACATTAGATACAGGATCTGAATTGGGGAGTAAAGGCATCAAATCACATGACTGGGTACGCAAATATATTGGTGGCACAACGCATACTGACCCATATGCATACCTGGCATCGTTTGGTGTATCTCGTACGAAGTTTAAGCGTGATATTCAAGGTGGCATGACAGTTATTGAGCCCACTGCACCTACAGTTAAACCAGAAAAGATCACCAAAGAATCAAAGCAGACCTGGACTAAGGTATCTGGTAACTGGACGGGCCAAACACTAGGTAACGGGGAATATGGTGAGCCAGTAAAACAATTGCAGGAAAAACTGGCAACTAACAATCCACCGTTTTATCCAGAAAAAGGTGCTAAAAACAACGGCATCGATGCTTACTACGGAGATAAAACAGAAGATGCTGTAAGACGATTCCAATCGTACTACGGATTAGATGTAGATGGATTGGCTGGTAAGCAGGTGTATGGCAAGTTAGGCGGTAAAACATCGTCAAGTAAGTCTAGCTTAAAAGTGGACGGCATATGGGGGAAAGGTACGACAAAAGCCTTGCAAAAATCACTAGGTACTAAACAAGATGGCATGATAAGTAATCAGCCTAATAATGCTGTAACACAAAGAATTATAGGCGTAACTTATGGCAGTGGTTCTAGTCCCATGGTTAAAGCGTTACAGAAAAAGGTTGGTTCAAGCCAAGATGGAAGGCTGGGGCCTAATACGATTAAAAAGTTACAGCAATATTTAGGCACCACACAAGATAGCAAATTGAGCAAACCATCTGCCGTTGTCAAAGAATTACAGCGCAGGTTAAATAACGGCACATTCTAAAGAAAGTGAGGTATCAAGCGTCACGACGTCTCATATATTATGCTATAATAGTCAAAATGAATGGATGTGTGAGATTCATAAAAGTAAAACCTCACACAAACATCACATAAATAAACTTAACGCACAAAAGTATGAACGTTTATTCTTATAAGCTAGATCGATGATCATATGTTAGCGTAGGAAAGACATTGGAAATAAATCAGTGTAATCGCTAATCATATCAAATGTATCAAATGCAGCAGGGAAGCGCTAAAAATGCTGTATAAAGGTGTGGGGTGGCTAGTTTATGCACAAAGAGGATGAGCAACATAAAGCCGAAGATATGATTGATAAGGATTTATATGAAGATATAGACGATGATGAAATGTATGAACTGGTCCAGGAAGGTCGGCGAAAGGTGTTAGAAAAAGCAAGACTGGAAAAAGATAAAAAGCCGAAGCGTCCATTTCCCAAATGGACGTTTTGGCTTATTTCACTTGCACTTATTTTGAATTTAATTGCATTATTGCCGCAGACGATTTCCATTCCGGCGATTGACTTTTTAATGACATCCGCCAAATTATCCGGACAGGCAGATGTAAAAGAGCATAAAAAGGCAGTCGTTGTGGTAGAAACAGAGGATGGTAGGGGAACAGGCTTTGCGATATCCGCGGATGGGACAATTATTACGAATCATCATGTGATTGAAGGGGAAGATAGTGTTACCATCGCTTTTCCTGATGAGGGATTATTTACGGCGAAAGTGACAGCGGATTATCCAGCAGTCGATTTAGCTGTTTTAAAAGTAGATGCGGAAAATTTTCCTCATTTAAAGCTGGCAAAAGAAACAACCTTTGAAACGGATGAAGCGATATCTTTTATTGGAAACCCACTACGTTTTCAAGGAATCGCTAACAAGGGAACGGTCATTGATTATACAAACTTATCTGATTGGGAAGAACCTGTCGTAATGATTGACGCACCAGTATACCGCGGCAATAGTGGCAGTCCGATTATCAATGATAATGGGGAGGTTATCGGTGTCATCTTTGCAACACTAAACCATGAAACGTATGGGAAAGTTGGTTTGTTTGTGCCGATTGATTATTACTATGACAACAGGTAGCTGAAAGGGGCTATTTTATCATGTGGAAACGGAAATGGCCATGGATGTTAGAACAGCAATGGGATGATTTACTGTTTATCCATTGGCCTGTTCCCCATGACCTGTTGCGCCCTTATGTTCCTCAGGCGCTGGAGCTGGAAACTTATAATGGACAAGCATGGATCGGTGTGATACCTTTTCGTACGAGTAAAAATCGCCCACGAATGGTACCCTATTCCCTTGGTACTTATGTGGAACTCAACGTAAGGACCTATGTGCGTTTTTATGATGAACCTGGTGTGTATTTCTTTTCGCTTGATGCCTCTAATTTTCTAACAGCTTTCGGCGCCAATGTATTGCTACCTCTCCCGTATTATTATGCAAATATGCAAATGCTACGAACCGGCAAGGAGATACTGTTTACAAGCCGACGTCGTAATACTGGAACATCAAAGATATTCAAGGCAACCTATTGTCCTTATCCACATACCTATCATGCAAAGGAAAACACTTTAACATACTGGCTTACAGAAAGATATTGCTTGTACACATTGCAAAGCAATCGTATTTTAAAGGGGCCGATTACCCATTCACCTTGGTTGTTACAGGACGCGTCATATGATATTGAAAAAAATGAATATATGCCGCAAACTGTAATGGAAAAAGCACCACTTGTACATTATTCAAAAACGAAAAAGGCCTACTTTCATCCATTCGAGGTAGTAGGAAGGTTCTCTAACTGAATTGTTTCGTTGGAAAAATTATCGGGTATAAACATGTAACGTCTTGAGGAGGCGATCAATCATGTTTTATTTTACATCTCAATTGAAAACGTACAACATTGATGCCGTCGATGGAGAAATGGGTAAGATAAAAGATTTATATTTTGATGATCAAAAATGGGCCATTCGTTATGCCGTCGTTGATACAAGAAAATGGTTGCCAGGCAGGCGTGTGCTTTTATCACCAACGTCATTTGTAAACTTGAATAATGAAAGCGACTATTTGGAAGTTGAATATGACAAAGAAGCAGTTCGCAACAGTCCGGAAATTCCGGATGAAGATGCTATTTCTAAGGATATAGAAGATTCGATTGCCGGCTATTATGGTTGGAATCGGTACTGGACCGGCAACATGCTTTGGGGTCCACAGGATAGGCCATTAGCTAATTTTCAACATGATGAAATGACTGAGAAAGAAACGCGCTATAATCAACAGTTGGAAACGCAACAGGCATATGATTTACGCAGTGAAGACGAGACTATGGACTATAAAGTCCATGCGAGTAACGGCAAACTGGGAAAAGTTATTGATATGATTTATGATGATGAATACTGGAAAATAGGCTATATCGTTGTTGCGAGCAGTGAAAATTATATGGAACCGACATGGTTTGTGTTTGATACAGATGCAATTGAATCTGTCGACTGGTATGAGGGAGATATTTATATCAAAACGACAGTAGAAGCAGCGAAACTGACAAAAGAATATGACTCCATGGAGGAAATCATTCCAAGCCTTTAATAGGGTTGTTCAAAAATCAGGTAAAAGTGTCTCTAATTTTGTTAGAGGCATTTTTTTGTGTCGTTTTTAAGGACAAGTCTGAAAAGTATAATATCAATCTTTGTTTTTGGCGGTAGTAATTGGAATTTAAATGAATTGTAATGGGTTTGAGATGGCATCAAACCTGAGATTAGGATACTATAAAGCATATTGACATTAGACAAGATATATATAAATAAAAAAGATGGTGGATTCATCCATGACATATATAAAACGAAATTGTAAAACATATAATAAATGGTGTTACTTGGAAACTACACCCAAAAAAGGTAAAAATAAATCGTATTTTATAATAGCTGGAGGTGTTCCAGATGACGCATGAGTCATTAAGCGAATTACCTTTAGAAGATAGGATAGCTTTGGCACAGCAGGGCGATCAAATGGTGCAAGATCACCTTTTGAAATCATATCAGCCATTTATTGCAAAATGTGTTTCAGAAGTCTGTAAACGATACATTGATCCAAAACGGGATGATGAGTTCAGTATTGGCTTGTCCGCATTTAATGAGGCGATACTTGCTTATTCTCCCGATAGAGGCAGTTCTTTCCTATCCTTTGCCAAGCTTGTTATCAAGCGCAAGGTGATAGATTATATTCGCTTTATTCAAAAAGGACCTTCTACGACATCATTTGATGAAATGTATGATGCAGAACAAATGGAAAACCCGATTGAAATAGTAGCAGTCAATAAAGCGTATGAACTGGAACAGGACGCCTGGTATCGTAAGGTAGAAATTTTAGAATTTAAGGAAAAACTTCGTGAATATAAATTGACGTTAACGGAGCTAACAGTGGTTTCACCTAAGCACCGGGATGCCCGTGATTCCGCGGTTCGTACGGCAAGAACACTTTTTGCGGATCCAGTGCTTAGAACTTACGTACGCGATAAAAAAAAGCTACCAATGAAGGAATTGGTGAAGCGGGTAGATGTAAGCAAAAAAACACTGGAACGAAACCGGAAATTTATCATCGCTATATTTATTGTCCTTAGTGAAGATTTTGTGTATCTCAAGGATTATCTGAAGGGGGTGGGGCAGTGAAAAAAGGAATAGTAATGGAGTTGCATCAAGAATATATGATCGTTATGGCGAATGATGGAACCTTTCAAAAAGCCATTCCAATTAAGGGGGTCGACGTAGGTACTGAGATTGAGTACGATCCATTAATGAAGCATAGCGCATCGTTATTTTTTCTTCCCAAGCGAAAGTTAAACAGACCCCTTCGTTTACTTACCCTTGCATGCTTTCTATTGGTATTGGGAATCCCATTTTACTTATTGGTAGGAGAGGAAGAAACTTATGCATATGTGAATGTGGACATCAATCCAAGTATTGAATTGAAAATTGACGAGTCACTCTTGGTGAACAGTATGCAGCCATTGAATAAGGAGGCTTCAGAGATTGTGGACAATCTCACAGGCTTTCAGCATGAACACCTGGAAACGGTTATTGAAATGATTATGCATGAGAGTGAAGATACAGGATTAGTCAATGAAGCAAAGCATATGCTGGTAGGGGTTAGTTATGTAACGGACGATCAAGAAAAAGGTGCTTCAATTCTTGATCAGTTAAGGACTTATTTTATCAAGGCGAACCCCAGCTGGACAGTCGCAGCCTTTAAAGTTCCAGAGAAAGTACGGCAAAAGGCAAAAGAAAAGAATAAGCCAATGAATGAAGTAATGGCGACTACTATTATGGAAACAGATGAAGATGATTTTTTGGATGAGAACGATAAAGCAATTATTAATACATTTTATAATACGGATAAACCAGAACATAAGTGAAGACTGTTCTCTAAAAAATGTTGTTTTTTCTAAGTAATGAAACTTTTATCCGCTTCGGAAATACACTACGCTTTCCGCGGGCTCGCGCTGAGCCGCAGGAGTCTTCGTGTATTTCCTATGCTATTATTATGCAAATAACGCCTTGAAGTCAAAATGCCCAACCACATTTGTAATCGTTGATTGGCCTGCGGAAAAGGCAACGCAGTTTGGAATAGCAACAAATTATACAAAAAACAACTTAAATAAAAAAAGGAGGTGCACAACTGGCACCTCCTTTTTGTCATATCTCCATTGTCGTTACTGGTTCGTATTTCATTGCGTGGTCTATATAGTAAAGCAGGTTATCGTGGGCAGCCATAACCTTTGATTGGTCCATCGAATAGTGATAATCGTTTAAAAATAATTGGATTTTCTTGGACAACATATCATCATTGGTTCTTACCATAAGCACTAACAGATCGTCCCATTGTCCCCAAAGTGTATAGTATAGCGCTTTGTCATAATCAGGTATATTCATTATTTCCCTCCTTATGCGATTCGGCACCACTAACACTTAAAAAGCTTTATTAAGTGAAGTTCCTTCTTATCATTCCCGTCTTATATATATATTGTCTAAAACAAAAATGGTGTGATTACCATAAATAGGTTGTTGTCTTAAAGGCATAATAATGACCTCCAGAACCATACTAAAAGCAAAATAGTTAAGGAGGAATAAAGCAAATGAAATGGAAACTGTTTAGCATTTTAACGGTGCTTATTTTGGCACTTGTAGCATGTGGAACGACGGACCGAAATGAAGAAGGAAGAACAGATAGGAACAATAATAATGTCGAAAACACAAGATATAATAATACGGGTGACGGCATGACGAATGATCGTGATCATACATTGATCCGTAATTCAGAACGAGACCAGGACGGCAATCGCAATAACGTAAATAATGTGAATAACCGAGATACAAGCTATGATGTTGCGGAAGAAGCAGCAGACCGTATTACAGAAGAAGTCGACGATATTGATCATGCATATGTCCTTACAACAAAAAACAATGCATATGTAGCAGCTGATTTAGATGCGGATCACAGAGATCGGGATAAAAATAAAGATCGTGACAGAAACACGAATAACGATAATAATAACATGAACAATAATTTCGACGATAATGATGGAAATCGCGAAGGTGACAAACTTACCGATGAAGTAAAAGAACAAATTGGTGATATCGTAAAGTCAGTTGACAACAATATTGATAATGTATATGTTTCAACAGATCCTGATTTCTTAAACTTAACAAATAACTATGTGGACAAAATGAACAACGGACAGCCGATTGAAGGATTCTTCGATGAATTTGGAAACATGGTTGAACGGTTATTTCCACAAAACAGAAGATAAGTTTTAAAAATAATGAGCGGCTTTCACTTATGGTGGGCCGCTTATTTTTATTGAATAGTAACCAATGATTTTCTTTTACATATAATTCATACTATTAATAGCATTTTACTATGCTTAATAAAAATGGAGTTGAACAGGAGATGGGACGAGAATTTATTACGCTATTTGATGATTGGGCGGCAACATATGATCAGAGTGTTACTGGAAACGACCCACAATATAAGGCCGTTTTTGCTAATTATGAAGGCATTTTAGATGAAGTGGTACATTATTCAACTGGTGTAATATTGGAATTTGGTGTGGGGACTGGTAATTTGTCAGGAAAATTAATGGATGCAGGACATCATGTCATTGGCATTGAACCTTCAGCTGCGATGCGGAAGATCGCAACGGAGAAATTTCCTGAACTATTATTACTTGCGGGAGATTTTATTACATTTCCTAAATTACCATCAACAGTAGAAACCATTGTTAGCACCTATGCGTTTCATCATTTAACAGATGATGAAAAAGGGCAAGCTATTAAAAAGTTTGCAGACCTTTTACCTGACAATGGGAAGGTTGTTTTTGCTGATACGATGTTTCAATCTGAATCGGTCAAACAAGCGTTGATGAAGAAAGCAGCGGATCGCGGATTTGATGATCTGGTTGTTGATTTAAAAACAGAATACTATCCGAAAGTAAATGTCATGAGGCATTTATTTGAAATAAATAACTTTCAAGTAACCTTCAAGCAAATGAATGAATTTGTTTGGTTAATTGTAGCCGAAAAAGATAAGACACAGAAATGAAAGGAGAGGCCGATGGCGATCTATAGATCTGTTCGTGAATTAATTGGTGGGACCCCTTTATTTGAAATCACAAAGTTTCCGCTCCCATCTGGCGTTCGTTTATACGCCAAATTAGAATTTTTCAATCCAGGTGGAAGTGTCAAAGATCGGCTTGGTGTTGCTTTAATCGAGGATGCTTTGATAAAGGGGGCGATTACAGAAGGTGGAACGGTGATTGAACCAACGGCTGGGAACACTGGTATCGGTCTAGCACTCGCTGCGCTTAATAAAAATATTTCTGTTATTTTTTGCGTACCGGAGCAGTTTAGTGTAGAAAAACAAGAAATTATGAAAGCGTTAGGTGCTGAAATTGTGCATACACCGCAGGAAAAAGGGATAACTGGTGCCGTGGAGAAGACAATGGAATTATTGAAAACAATCCCGAACAGCTTCTCCCCACAGCAGTTTTCAAATCCCGCCAATCCGCGTACCTATTATCAAACCTTAGCACCGGAAATTTGGAAAGATTTAAATGGGGATATGGATGTATTTGTTGCCGGTGCGGGTTCTGGTGGTACTTTTATGGGGTGTGCCCAGTATTTTAAAGAAAAAAATCCCAATGTTAAAACTGTGATTGTTGAACCAGAGGGATCGACTATTGCTGGTGGTAAAGCTGGACCGCATGAAACGGAGGGAATTGGGATGGAATTCTTACCAGCGTTTATGGAAAGGGATTATATGGATCAAATCCATGTTATTCCGGATGATGATGCATTTAGAATGGTCAAGGAGTTGGCTGAAAAAGAAGGGTTACTTGTTGGCAGTTCTTCCGGATCGGCAATGTTCGCTGCCTTAAAGGAGGCAGAGCAGGCAAAAACTGGCACATCCATTGTTACGGTCTTTCCGGATGGTAGTGATCGCTATATGAGTAAAAATATTTTTCGTGGGTTAACGGGCAATAAAACTCCCAGCCCAAAAGTGGAAAATACGCGAAGTTTATAGGTAGGTGATACTGCCCATAAAAAAACAATTTGTTCAACTTACATTTGGAAGGGGAGACTTCTGAATAAATTTTTTAATCGGTTATAAAGGAGAATGAAAAATGCGCTTGAAAACCAAAATGGTTCATGGAGGAATTACAGGAGATAAAGAAACAGGTGCTGTTTCAGTTCCCATTTATCAAACGAGCACATATCAGCAGGAGCGCGCGGGGAAACACCTGGGATATGAATACTCCCGTACAGGGAATCCAACGCGGCACGCACTGGAGACGATGATTACAGAATTGGAAAATGGCACGTCTGGCTTTGCTTTCAGTTCTGGAATGGGAGCGATGACGTCAGTAATGATGCTATTTCAGGCAGGGGATCATATATTAATGACAGATGATGTATATGGTGGTTCCTATCGTTTAATGACCCAAGTGTTTAAGCAGTTTGAATTAGAAAACACATTTGTCGATACAAGTTATCCGGATAAAGTGGAGGCTGCGATTAAAGAGAATACGAAAGCATTATTTATCGAAACCCCGACAAATCCATTATTAAAAATAACCGACCTAGAAAAGATGGCAGAAATCGCTAAAAAAAATAACCTGCTGTTAATTGTAGATAATACATTTGCCACGCCCTACTGGCAACAGCCACTTGATTTGGGTGCGGATATTGTGTTGCACAGCGCAACCAAATACCTCGGTGGTCACAGTGATGTTGTAGCTGGGTTAGTCGCCGTCCGCACTGCTGATCTGGCTGAAAGCATTCATTTTATACAAAATGCTGCAGGTGCAATCCTTGGACCACAAGATGCCTGGCTGCTGATGCGTGGCATGAAAACATTGGGACTTAGAATGGAGGCGATCGGAGCAAACGCGAAAGCAATCGCAGCATTTTTAGAACAGCATGAAAAGGTGTCTACTATTTATTATCCCGGTTTCGGCGGGATGATATCCTTTGACACAGGAAGCTTGGCGCAAGCAGAAAAAGTCTTAAGTAAATTGCAATACTTCACTTTGGCGGAGAGTCTTGGTGCTGTTGAAAGTCTTATTTCCATCCCAGCAAAAATGACACATGCATCGATTCCGAAAGAAAGAAGGGAAGCACTTGGCATCACAGACGGATTAATTCGTATCTCAGTTGGAATTGAAGATGTGGATGATTTGATTGAAGACTTGCAGCAAGCATTGGAATAGTGAATTTTTGGGGTCAGTCCCCCGCTGCGCTAAAGTGGTAAAGTGTTAGCGTGGCGGGGGACTGACCCCAAAGCTGTTTCTTAGGCTGAATAGTATGGTAAAATAAGTAGAGAGACTAAATACATTGGAGGCATGAACGATGAGCGAAAAAGCTTTAGCATACTTAAAAGAAAACCGGGATCAATTGTTACAGAAATTAAATGACTTTTTGTCGATTCCCAGTGTGAGTACCAATAGCGAAAACAAACAAGATATTGACGAAGCGGCAGACTTCATTGTTACGTATTTAAATGAGATTGGTTTTGACGAAGTAGAGAAGCAGGCAACAGGTGGGCATCCACTCATTTATGCTGCGTACAATCAGGCTGGAGCAGATGCACCAACCGTTTTATTTTATGGGCATTACGATGTGCAGCCAGTCGATCCAATTGACCAATGGGATAGTGACCCGTTCCAACCGGAAGTAAGGGATGGAAGGTTATATGCACGTGGTTCCAGTGATGATAAGGGACAAGTATTTATGCACCTTGCTGTATTCGAAGCCTTCATGAAAACAGAAGGTAAGTTACCACTCAATGTGAAAGTTTGTATTGAAGGGGAAGAAGAAATCGGCAGTGAAAATTTATATGAAGTGCTTCATGACAAAAAAGACCAATTTAACGCGGACTTTGCGGTTATCTCAGATTCTGGTATGGTTGCAAAAAACCAACCGACGATTCTTTACGGCCTAAAAGGTTTTACCGGAATTGAAATCAATGTTTCAGGTCCGGATCATGATCTACACTCAGGCATGTATGGTGGGGCAATTAGAAACCCGATCATGGCGTTAAATCATATTTTGGCATCGATGAAAAACGAAGCAGAAGTAATTACTGTAGAAGGCTTCTATGACGATGTAGAACCGCTAACAGATGAGGAAAGAAAGCTAATTGCTGCAGTGCAAGGAGAAGATTATCTGGAATCAACAGGTGCACCGGATACAGCTTCTGAAAAAGGCTTTACGGCGAAAGAACATACGATGGCGCGTCCAACTTTTGAAATCAATGGCATGTATGGCGGTTATCAGGGAGAAGGTACCAAAACAATTATTCCATCTACTGCTACAGCAAAAATAACATGTCGCCTTGTACCTGGACAAGACCCAGAAAAAATTCAATTATTGCTTGAGGATCATGTGAATAAAGTTGCACCAACTGGCGTAACTGTTGAAGTGAAAAAGGAAAAACTATCTGCAAAAGCATATAAGGTGGAGCCAAACCATCCATTAATTGAAAAGGCAGCACAAAGCTATACAAAAGCGTTTGGAAAGGAAACTGTCTATGTAAGAATGGGCGGTTCTATCCCAGTAGTCGAGTGGATCGAAGCGATCTACAATATACCGATTGTATTGTTAGGGTTCGGTACCCCTGATGATCGACTGCACTCACCAAATGAAAGCTTCCCCTTAGATAGCTTTGATAAAGGAATGGAAACATTGGTGTACTATTGGAATGAAGTTACTGAAAAATAAGCGGATTTAGACATAAACAGCCGATTCATCCGCTCTTTTGGATGAAATAATCTTGTATTTTAGGCAAAGGTGCCCCGTTTCTCTTTAGGGGAATTGGGGTATCTGTTTTGTATATGCAAAATATACTATATGAGGAGATGAGTCCATGAAATATGCAATTGTGACTGGTGTTTCGCGGGGTTTAGGGGAATCGACAGCAAGGTATTTTTTGGAACAGGAGATTCATGTGGTAGGTATTTCCCGTAACGCAAATGCTAAATTAGCGGGGCTTGCAAAAGAAAATAATACAACATACGAACATTTTTCGTGTGACCTTGGTGATGTAACAGCAATTGAAAGTACATGCCAGCATATTAGTGAACATATTTTTAAAGATGACATTAGCACACTTTATTTGGTTAATAATGCTGCAGTTGTGGATCCGGTTGATCAATCCATGAATATTAGCAATCGTGATCTGGCGCATCATGTACAAGTAAATACAATTGCACCAATGGTGCTAATGAACACATTTTTGAAGAAGACAGCAGACTTTGCGGTGCCATTGGTAGGTGCGATCGTTACCTCAGGTGCCGCTGATAGACCAGCGTATGGCTGGAGTGCTTATTGTACAACGAAAGCAAGTATGAATATGTACACACAAACAGTTGCATTAGAACAAGATACGCTGAAAACAGAAAACAAAGTAATTGCCTTTAATCCTGGCATTATGGATACCGCAATGCAGGAAAAAATCCGAACGAATTCTCCAGAACAATTTGCTGAGGTGGATACATTTAAAGCATATAAAGAAAATAATTCACTTAAGGATTCCGATATTGTCGGTGCTGCACTTGTCGATATTCTTACAGATGACGCGAATTTGAAGAATGGAAAAATGTACCGTGCGGAAGACTATCTATAATATCCTTGCTACTTTGCTTTCCACTTTTTAAAAAAGTTAGAGGCCCCAGTATAAGCCACTGGCTAGCTTCTGTCCGCGCTTTTCAAGCCAAATCAATCAATGCGTATTCCTAAAATATCCGCAAACGCCCTCCCACTATCCCAACGCCTGCATAAAGTATATTAATCTGGAAGATGGGGAGGGATTATTATGGGTAGAGGTGAAGCTGGATACGGCTCAGGTGGATTTGCACTGTTAGTCGTCCTATTTATTTTGCTAATCATTATCGGTACCGCATATACAGGTGGCGGTGGCGGATACGGCGGCGGATGTTGCTAATTCAAAATGCAGAGTGATTTTTTCCTCTGCATTTTTTGATGCTTAAATGCATACGAATAACTTTAACTTACCTGCATGAGACGAACCCGTTCCCATGCAGGAAATTAAACTATATGGTACAATTTATACTGGATATTTTAAAGGAACGTGATTTTCGATATAGAAAGATAAGGAAGGAAGATATGTGATGATTACAAGGAAAAGTAAACGTGAAATTGAATTGATGCAAGCTTCAGGCGATGTGCTTGTTCAGTGTCATAAGGAAATTGCAAAAAGAATTAAACCAGGAGTAACAACATTAGAACTGGATACATTTGCGGAAGCGTTTTTAGCAAAACATGGCGCGACACCAGAGCAAAAAGGATTTAACGGTTATCCTTATGCAATATGTGCTTCAATCAATGATGAAATTTGCCATGGCTTCCCACGTGATGAAAAATTAAAAGACGGGGATATTGTTACGATTGACATGGTTGTTAATCTCAATGGCGGTTTGGCAGATTCCGCTTGGACATATGCCGTTGGAAATGTGGATGAAAAAGCCAAGCATTTAATGGATGTCACGAAAAAATCATTATATATAGGGATTGAGCAGGCACAAGTTGGTAAACGGATTGGCGATATTGGACATGCCATCCAATCGTATGCAGAACCAGAAGGATTTTCAGTTGTACGTGACTTTACTGGTCATGGTATTGGACCAACACTACATGAAGAACCCCACGTTCCTCATTTTGGATTGCCAAACAAAGGCTTACGACTAAAGGAAGGCATGGTTATTACGATCGAGCCGATGCTTAATGAAGGTAGCTGGAAAAGCCAAATGGATGATAACGGTTGGACAGCACGAACAATCGATCAAGGTCGTTCAGCGCAATATGAGCATACCATCGTGATTACGAAAGATGGTCCATTGTTAACGACTGACCAGGATAAAGCAGAATAGTAGAGGTGGGAGAGGCTGTATGCGTGTCGTATCGATTTGTCCCAGTAATACGGAAATTATAGCATACTTAGGAAAAACGGATTGGTTAGTCGGTGTTGATAACTACTCGGATTGGCCTGGATCAGTTCTAAATCTGCCGAAATTAGGTCCGGATCTTTCTATTGATATGGATAAAGTCGCTGCATGTCAGCCTGATCTTGTTCTAGCTTCATTAAGTGTACCCGGCATGGAAAAAAACATTGCAGCATTGGATGAAAGGAAGCTACCATATTTTATTCTGAACCCAAACGCGCTGGAGGAAATCGCTAACGATATAGAAAAGGTTGGCCACGCTTTGGAATGTAGTGATTTAGGGAAAGAAAGAGCTAAAGATTTCCGACAAGAGGTAGATACATTTCGGAAAACAGCATCGATGCAGGCGGATAAGCCAACATTATATTGGGAATGGTGGCCAAAGCCTATATTTACTCCCGGTGGTTTGAATTGGCTAACCGAAATAAGTGAACTTGCCGGTGCTGAAAATGTTTTCGCGGATAAAAACGTGGCAAGTGTGCAAACCGATTGGGAAGATGTGAAGCATCGTAACCCGGATCATATTTGTATGGTTTGGGTTGGTGTGAAAGAGGAAAAGATGAATCCCGAATTAGTAAAGAAACGACCAGGCTGGAATGAGATGAAAGCAATTCTAAATAATCATATTCACGTCCTGCCAGAGTCCCTTTTCTGTAGACCTTCCCCTCGATTGCTTGAAGGCCTGCGGGAGCTCGTTAAAACGATAGAATGATCGGTATAGTATGTCAACGTATATTTCTCCTTACACAATAAAAGGCAGTCCCTAAAAAATAGGGCTGCCTTTTTAAATTCATTTCATTGCACTTTTCCCACCAAATAGAACAGTAATTACCGGGCTTAATAAGCAAAAGAAGGCAAATGGCAAATAAGTAAGGACCGAAACACCTAATACATCTGCGATAAACACACCACAGACACTCCATGGCACAAGTGGATTGATAACCGTGCCAGCATCCTCTAATGTCCTGGACAAGGCTTTTTTAGAAAGACCAGCATCTTGATACACACTTTTAAATGTTTCCCCGGTAAGCATGATAGATAGATATTGCTCACCAATCAATACGTTGATCCCGATTGCGGTAGCAGCTGTAGAAGCAATGATCGATCGTACTTTTCTAAGCTTTTGCTGAAAAGAAGATAAGATACTAGGAATAATACCGGTTACGAATAGTAAACCACCAAATCCCAGGGCGATAATGACCAATGAAACTGTGAACAGCATGCTATCGATACCGCCTTTTGTCAGTAATTCATTTACAGGTTTAAAGTTCGTATTTGCCTGGTAACCATTAAACCAAGTCGACCAAATTTGCGACCAATTCAATCCACTTGTCATACCCGCAAATAATGTAGCTACGGAGCTACTTAATGCCAGCGCAATAAATGCTGATACTTTATAAATCGTACAGACAACTAAAATGATTAACGGTATCCACGATGTCCAATGGATCAGGTTGGTTGCTGTTAAAGCTGCTCGATATTCATCGATGCCGCTTAAGATCATGGAATGATTTGGTGACAAGATAACAAATAAGATAAAGGAAATAATAAATGCTGGTATCGTTGTTAAACTAATATGTTTGATGTGCTCAAATAAATCAACACCAACAACGGTTGATGCAAGGTTTGTAGTATCAGAGAGTGGCGACATTTTATCACCAAAAAAAGCTCCAGATACGATTGCCCCGGCCGTAATTGCCAAAGATGCATCCATCGCACTTGCCATTCCAATAAACGCTACACCAACGGTTGCGGTTGTCGTCAATGAACTCCCGAGCGATACGCCAATAATAGAAGTTACCGCAAAAACAATGCCATAAAACCAGGTACCACCAATTAAGGAAAACCCTGTATTAATTAATGCTGGGATGGTTCCACTAATCATCCAGCTACTAATTAAGACACCAATTAATAAAAATAAAAAGACGGCGCCCATACCCGATTTAGCTCCGGCAACCATTGCATCCTCCAGTTCTTTAAATGAGATGCGATTGATCAAGCCATACGCTACAAGCAAGAAAACACCAATAAGGATAGGAATGTGTGGTACAGTATCTAAATTAATAATAAAAAAGCTGATTAAACCGATGATAAAGACAAAAAATAGCACTGATTCAATGAGTGATGGTTGATGTTTTGGTTTGATTGGAAACATAAGTCTTCCTCCTTTTTTCACGCTCATTAGCATGTACAATATTATTACATAAAAAAAGCCTCGCCCCTAAATAGGGACGAAGCTCTACTCCGCGTTACCACCCTGATTGATGAAATTACTTCATCCTCTTATCAAAAAGATCCATAAAAATAGAATGTGTAATTCAATGATTACTTGCCAAAGTTTTCACCAGCCACTTTGTCTCTTACTGCTGCACGGTAATAATCTATAAATGCATTCTTAGGATAATCATATATCATTTATAATGTATTCATTGACTATACAACGCGGACCAATTGTTTGTCAATAAAATATTCCAAACAAATAAGAGGGGGTACTGGAAAGACTTGCAATAAGATTGTTCTTGACATTCCATGTATCCTTTGGAATACTGAAAACATACTGAATAATGCCTGAATTAAAAATGGTAGGCTAAGAAAGGAGTACTGTCAGAAAGTACCTGAGAAAAATATCTGTTCATATTCAAATGTGATACCTAAGTATTTCGTATCTATCTCCATAATGAAGCAATGAAATCTGCTTCTGGCATCGGATTATTATCGCTAAAAAAGTAATATACAGGGGGGAAACAAGATGGAGGGTTTACAAGATTTTTTGGGTAAGATGAGTGATATTGTCTGGGGTCCGCCCCTGCTTGTACTTCTAGTTGGAACCGGTATCTTTTTATCTGTGAGACTCGGCTTTATTCAATTACGATTATTACCTTATGCATTAAAATTGGTTTTTTCTAGAAATCAGGATAAGAAATCAGAAGGAGACATTTCTCACTTCCAGGCACTCATGACTGCGATGGCTGCTACTGTTGGTGTTGGTAACATCGTCGGGGTTGCTACAGCTGTTGTTCTCGGTGGACCTGGTGCGGTTTTCTGGATGTGGATGGCTGGGTTTTTCGGCATGGCAACAAAGTACGGTGAAGCTATACTTGCTGTAAAATATCGTGTTAAAGATGCCAATGGACAAATGGCTGGCGGGCCCATGTATTATCTCGAACATGGTTTAAAACAGAAATGGCTCGGTGTTCTGTTTGCAGTATTTGGTGCGCTCGCTGCATTTGGTATCGGAAATGGAACACAATCAAAAGCTGTTGCTGATGTATTAAACAGTACTTTCTCAGTCCCTTTTTGGGTAAGTGGAGTAGCCCTTGTCCTTTTTGCAGGGTTGACTATTCTTGGTGGGATTAAATGGATTGGCCGTGTTACTTCATTCTTTGTACCAATCATGGCCGCATTCTATATTATTGCGGGAGCAATCATTGTGATTATGAATATTAATCTTGTTCCGGAAGCATTCGCCACGATTTTCAAATTTGCATTCACTGGTGAAGCAGCTGTTGGTGGTGCCATCGGTGCAGCTATTCGTTTCGGGGTAGCTCGTGGGTTATTCTCCAATGAAGCTGGTCTTGGTTCAGCACCAATCGCTGCGGCTGCCGCTAAAACGGATATGCCAGGTCGACAAGCTTTAGTTTCCATGACACAGGTCCTGTTTGACACACTTGTTATTTGTTCGATTACAGGTGTTACCATTGTGATGTCTGGTCAATGGAAAGATACTTCTATTGAAGCAGGAGCACTTACAGCAACTGCATGGGGTACCTTTCTTGGTGATTTTGGCCCCATTCTTGTCGCAATCGGTATCGTGTTCTTTGCAACATCAACCATTTTAGGATGGGGTTACTATGGAGAAAAATGTTTCCAGTACCTCTTCAAAAATCCTGCAGCCGTTAAGGGTTACCGGATCGTATTTGTATTATTTATTTTTGTAGGTGCAACAGCAACGCTTGATGTTGTTTGGGCACTTGCGGATGTATTGAATGGACTGATGGCAATTCCAAACTTAATCGGACTACTTGGACTATCAGGAGTTATTATTTATGAGACAAAACGGTTCCGTAAGAAAATGGAAGAGGAAAAAGTAGAAGCAAAAGCGCAAAGAAGTAGTTAAGCGGTATCTATTCGATTAAAGGCAGTTTAATGTACTATTAGAAAACCGGCTATTCGCCAAGTCTTTAGGCGAATGGCCGGTTTTGTTTTGTGCAGTACATTTTATCTGCAAACAAGGTCTCCCCGCTTCTGTACCGAGGGATTTTTATTTTTCAAAAGGGGGCGGCATAATGATTCCCAGTCTGAACTATTGTGGTTACCCTATTTAATGCAAAAGGCTTTGTATATGTTGTAATATAAGTTATAATGATTAGAATTTTCGAATGAAGGGAGCACGGGCAATGACCACAAAAGCAGCAGCGGATCAAAAAAAATCGCAATCGATACATATGATACGAAAAGGAATTACAACAGGTTTACCAATTATGCTTGGCTATTTACCGATCGCTGTTACTTATGGTGTACTAGCAAAACAATCCGGTATGACATTAACAGAACTGACATTAATGAGTGTCCTCGTCTTTGCTGGGGCAAGTCAATTTATGGGAGCAAATATGATTGCAGTCGGGGCGAGTGCAATGGAAATAATTATTGCTACTTTTGTATTGAATTTTCGGCAGTTTGTTATGAGTTTATCATTTATGAACCGCTTACGTGACATTGGACTAAATTGGAAAGCTCCTTTATCATTAGGATTAACAGATGAAACGTTTGCAGTATCTGCATTACATCCCAAGGAAGCAAAGCGTGAAAAAGGTGCTTTGTTTTATACTGCACTGTTTTTAACTGCTTATTTTTCATGGATTTTTGGATCCTTTCTTGGGGGCGTATTGGGAGAAGTTATTCCAGATAAAGTCAGCCAAAGTATGGGAATTGCATTATATGCAATGTTTATTGGACTGCTGATTCCATCGATAAAAAAAGAGCATAAAGTTGGCCTCATTGCGATTCTTGCAATGCTGATCAATGCGCTATGTATACAAATTGGTATGGGTTCAGGCTGGGCGATCGTCTTTGGAACAATTCTTGGTGGTATGAGTGGGATTCATCTGTTAAAGGAGGATCGGACATGATTTTTTTAATTATTATTGGCATGTCTCTTGTAACGATGATTCCAAGAATGATTCCCGCGTTTATCGTAGACAAGTTGCAATTTCGTGACTGGGTAAACAATTGGCTAAACGCAATTCCTTATGCAGCATTAGGTGCACTCATTTTTCCGGGTATTTTATCTGTTAAACCGGATCAGCCACACATTGGTCTCCTTGGTGGCGGTGTTGCCATCGTGTTATCCTACCTTGGTTTGAATGTTATTCTTGTAGTTATTGGTGCAATCCTTACCGTTTTTTTATTAACTTGATATAGAAGTAGAGAAAAGAGTACGAGCTAGGGGGGAAACGAATGTATTCAATTCGTAGAGCAACATTAGAAGATGCAGACACGATTACAACGATTCATGTGAAAAGCTGGAAAAGTACATACAGTGAATTGCTAGATCAAGAAGATTTGTCCAATATCACCTATGAAAACCGCAGGGCATTGTGGGAAGCGGTTTTAAGCATGGAGAAAAAAGGTACATGTACTTTTGTCATTTACGATGAGAAACAAATTGTTGGGTTTGTTTCCGGAGGACCGGAACGAACAAAACGATTTGGTTATGATAGTGAGATTTATAATATATATTTATTAGATGAATTTCAGAAAAAAGGTTTAGGAGCGCGTCTTTTAAATGCCTTTGCCAAAGAAATGAAGGAATTAGGTCATGAGTCAATTCTGGTATGGGTGCTCAAACAAAACCCATCAAGCAGATTTTATGAACGGTATCATGCAGAACCGGTAGGCGAAGAAATTACAACAATTGGGGATGGCCGTTATCAGGAGACCGCATATGGCTGGAAGCACATTGACGCACTTCTGGATTTGCTTCATTTATCATAGTTTGGCGGGCAGTAAAACCTCCACTGAACGAAGTCACTTTATAATAAATAGGGAAAAAAAAGGTTATCTGGGTCAGTACCTACCCAGATAGCCTTTTTAATGTGAATCAATTTCATGATAGGGTTCAATATGAATTTGCGCATAGTTAATACTGTGTTTCTTTGCAAGATACTTCTCGATGCGAACTGTAATGTCGTGACTTTGTTGCACGTTTAAATTGGGATCGACAAGAATTGTAATATCAATAAATGACTGGTTACCGGAAACGCGCCCTTTTACACTTACCACTTCTTTAACTTCTGTCACTTTGGAAATAGTGGTTCTTATTTTTTCAATTTGTTTTTCATCAAATCCATCTGTTAATGTATGTGTTGAATCTTTAAAAATATCCCACGCTGTTTTACAAATAATAATACCTACAATTAGCCCCGCCAGTGGATCCAACCAAAACAAGCCAAATTGTGCCCCAACAATCCCGATAAATGCTCCAATACTTACTAAGCCATCTGATCGATTATCTTGTGCTGCAGCATACAACGAGCCACTTTCAATTTGTTTGGATAGTCTTAGGTTATATCCGTAGACAAGGAACATAATGACCGCAGAGATGATAGCAGTCCAAGCAGTTAACATATCTGGCTGCGAAACATGCCCTGTCAACATCTTTTGTAATGTGTCATAAATAACTTGTACCCCGACAAACATCATGATAAATGCAGCAAACAAAGAGGCGATGGTTTCAGCGCGATAATGTCCATAATGGTGATCCGCATCTGGCGGCTTTCTGGAAATTTTTAAGCCGACTAATATGGCAATCGAAGCAATGACGTCTGTTGAGTTATTTAAGCCGTCTGCCTTGAGGGCAGCGGAATCTCCCATATCAGCAATAATTAATTTAGCGCTGGCTAATATAATATAAGTTATAATACTGAGCCAAGCACCTTTTTCTCCCTTTTTCAGGTTATCAGAATAATTCATATAAGTTCCTCCAATGAAATCGAACAAGTAATGCTTTAGTAACGTGTGGGCCTCAACTCACATTCAGAGGGAATAAACAAACCTCTGAAATGAAGTACCGCCTTATCTTATCAAACCAACTGTTGGTGGGTCTAGAGAAACAAACAGGCTCGAAGGTATATGTATTGGGGAAACCAAAGTAAGTTTAGTATGGGAAAAATAATGACCATCATACATCTTATTGCATTAACCATTTTAGATAATAAAAAATAAAATAATGCAAATTTTTAGTTTATGTGTTGCAATTGTTCCAAAGATTAAGGATAATAGAGGAAAGGAATAAAGAGGGGGTATATTCCATGAAAAAAGAAAAGATAGTTTATCGTTATTATCGATATGAAGGAAAGCAACTACAGGCTAAACGAGAAATCTCCTATGATGTAAAATTAATCTCGCGTTTGGTATTGGATGAAATATGCTTTAACTGGAATAAATCACAGTTGGAAGCAGCAATTAACAAGGCCATTGATTCAAGTGATAAAGCTACATTTATGCAATTAAGTGAAACATATAAACATTTTGTCTGGGAATAATTTATTTAGTAATTAGCCTTGCCTGGTACCCGGTGAGGCTTTTTAAGTTTTCTCTTTTCGTATATATTGTTGTTATTCCGTCCAGGGCTCGAATACCTTCGTTTTTCTAGGGTGACCCGGGACTCCGACGTCATCGACCTCGAACTCCGTTCTGGGGTCCACGCTGACCATTAACAACAATCTTTTATAAAACAAAACAGCCTTAAGTTTAAAAAGATGGTGCTAAATTCTTTGTTGTGTCGATATGCTGATAAAAAGGGGATGAGGGGATGGAGGGTCATAAAAAGACAAGATTAAGCTGGGTGTTATATGATTTTGGTAATTCTGCATTCGCAACAACCATAATGGCTGCTGTGTTACCAGTCTTTTATTATGATGTAGCAGCCGCTGGGCTTGATGAAAATCTGGCTGCAAGTTACTGGGGATATTCGCAATCGATTGCGGTTTTGATTGTGGCTATCATGGCACCTATACTTGGAGCAATTAGTGATTACTCTGCGGCTAAGAAGAAATTCTTAAGGTTTTTTACATACATGGGGATCATTGCGAGTATTTTATTAGCATTTGTAGGTGAAGGAGATTATATCTTCGCATCTATTTTATTAATCGTTGGTACAATTGGATTTTCAGGTGGGAATGTTTTCTATGATGCGTTTCTTCCAGAGATCGCTGAAGGGGAAGAAATGGATAAATTATCTGCAGATGGTTTTGCCTGGGGTTATATTGGTGGTGGCATTCTTCTGGCAATAAATATATTAATGATTTTAAAGCACGACTGGTTCGGTATTCCAAATGCATCTGTAGCAAGTCAGTTGTCCTTTGCCTCGGTAGGTGTCTGGTGGTTTATCTTTTCCATACCGCTTTTCAGAAATATAAAAGAAGAGAAAAAAACGGCGGTCAAACGTGAAAAATCCTATGTATCGATCGGGTTTTCGAGGGTAGCAACAACGTTTAAGGCGTTAAAGCAGTATAAGCAATTATTAATTTTCTTACTGGCATTTTGGATGTATAATGATGGGATTTCAACCATTATTAAGATGGCAACCATTTATGGAAGAGACATTGGAATTGATGGGAACTCGTTGATCGCAGCGTTGCTGATCACACAATTTGTTGGTATTCCTTGCACCTTTTTCTTTGGTTGGTTAGCGAAAAAAATCACTGCAAAAAAAGCGCTGCTGATCACCCTCTATGCTTATGTTGGAATCGTTATTTTAGGATATTTCATGTCCGCGGCATTACACTTTTATTTGCTTGCGATTTGTGTAGGTGTGGTTCAAGGCGGGGCCCAATCTTTAAGTAGATCCATATTCGGGCGAATGGTTCCAGATAATAAACACGCTGAATTTTTTGGGTTTTATGGGATTTCCTCGAAGTTCGCAGCTATTTTTGGACCATTTCTATTTGCGCTCGTCGGCCAGCTAACGGGTTCAAGCAGATTGGGGATTGTATCTTTGGTGGTCTTTTTTATCGGTGGTATTATTTTACTGCGATTTGTTGATATCGATAAAGGGGT
The DNA here is from genome assembly GCF_016908515.1 of Virgibacillus halotolerans. Taxonomy (GTDB): domain Bacteria; phylum Bacillota; class Bacilli; order Bacillales; family Amphibacillaceae; genus Virgibacillus_M; species Virgibacillus_M halotolerans. The sequence goes on along the minus strand of NZ_JAFBEA010000005.1, from coordinate 330 downwards.
TAGGGACGCAAAGAGACAGACAGGTACAGAAGGAAAGGTAGAGATTAAACCACAATAACTCAACTTTCGCACCAATAAAATAAGTTCAAAGCGTTAGATGAGTTAAACCTAGAATGTTTCTAATAAATCTTTTAACAACCTTATAAAATAAAGTATTGGTTTTTACAAAAAAGAGAAGCTGCGACATAAATTCTATCTATGTTGGATCTGTAGCACTGATAATGGAAACAGGTTACTTAGTCGACCGCATCCCGTATACACTCCGCTTTCCGCGGGCGGCTGTTGAGCCTCCTTGTGCTTACGCACTGCGGGGTCTCACCGATGCCTTTC
>NZ_JAFBEA010000004.1 GCF_016908515.1 Virgibacillus halotolerans | reverse complement strand
TTTACGTGAATGAGATCTTTTAGACATACAAAAACTCCCCTTAAGGAAAACAGATTTTATTTTTTAATCTGTCTACCTTAAGGGGAGCATATCAGTCAATCCTTTTGGGGGTTTTTTCACGGGGACTGTCCCCACAAAGGTTCATGGTATCATCAATAATAAAGATACGAGCGCAATAATTGGTATAGCATTAGCCATTCCTAGGGCGATGTAGGAGAAGGTATTTACGAACAACTTTATATCCTTCGGGACACCAACGGAACGCTGTAATATAATGAAAAGTGCAGCAAATCCCATCAGGACAATAATGAAAAGTCCAGGAATATACAAATCTTCAATGGTTGCTACTGTATCGAGATTTGTAAATCCAAAAACAATTAAAATGATAGGGATCACTTCACTAACACCAAGCCAGATGAAAAACTTAGTTTGTACGGAATCCTTTTCTTCCGGATATTCCTTTATCGTGTCTATGCTTAATTTAAAAATAAATGAAATAGAAATAACTGCTATGGCCGCGGCAGCGACAAATATATATGCGTTCCCCATATAAAATCAACCTCTCACTTTTCAGATAATTATAATTACCAACCAATATATTAACATAGCTCACCCCACCTGTCACGGTGAAAAAACTGGGAAAAGTTGAATCTGCTGGACCCCGGTCGCTGTACGCTGAACCACTGGTCGTAATCGCTGAACCTGGCACCGGGAACGCCGAACCACGCGCCGATCGCCGAACCTTGCACCATAAACGCTGAACCTTGGGCTCCAAGCGCTGAACCCCGGGCCGTAATCGCTGAACCTGGCACTGGGAACGCCGAACCCCGCGCTGAGCGCTGGACCTTGGGCTAGGAACGCTGAACCTCCATCCACGATCGCTGAGCCTTGGGCCGTGAGCGCTGGACCTAGTGCCCCAAACGCTGAACCCCGGGCCGTAAGCGCTGAACCTGGCATCGGGAACGCCGAACCCCGCGCCGGGCGCTGAACCTTGCCCCATAAACGCTGAACCTCCGACACCAACCGCTGAACCCCACGCCGGCATCCGCCGAACCACCCGCCATTAGCAAATCTCCCATATAAAATCCAGCAATTTGCAATATTATTTGCTAATGCATGCCAAGTTTCGCTATAATTTAGGGTAATTGAATGTGCATCGATAAAACATTCAGCTACGAACCTATCAATGAATAAGTAGGAGAATATTATGTTTAATTATGTCGATTTGGCGATCGCATTTATCATTGCACTTGTATCCGCTTTTGTACTTACCTATCCAGTGAAAAAATTGGCGATAAAAATGAAGGTGGTTGATTTGCCTAACCATCGTAAAATACATACAAAGGTAACACCAAGAATGGGCGGATTAGCCATATTTTTAGGTGCGGTTTTGGGCGCCCTTTATCTACATCCGAGTCACCCACACATACCAGAAATATTAGCGGGTGCGATCGTGATTATCATTACAGGAATGTTGGATGACCGTTATAGCATAAAACCAGTCATCAAACTGACTGGACAGCTTGTTGCTGCATCGTTTCTTGTCTCTTCCGGTCTCATTATTGAACGGATCACCTTGCCCTTTATCGGCATGATCGATTTGGGCTTTTTCAGTGTCCTGATCACGGTTTTCTGGGTAGTCGGTATTACCAATGCCATCAACTTGATCGATGGGTTGGACGGACTGGCGACAGGAGTATCGACGATCGCGCTTTCGAGTATGTTCGTGATGGCTTTATTTGACGCGCAAGTTATTGCGGCTTATTTATGTATCGTCTTGATCGGGGCGAATCTTGGCTTCCTGTATCATAACTTTTACCCAGCGAAAATATATATGGGGGACACCGGTTCCAATTTTCTCGGCTTTATGATCGCGGCAATCTCGATGCTCGGTTTATTTAAAAATATTGCGTTATTCAGCTTTATTATCCCGGTCATTGTCCTAGCGGTGCCTATTTTTGATACCATGCTTGCGATCTTTCGCAGGGCAACCAACAAGGAAAGCATCATGATGGCAGACAATAAACACATACATTACCGGTTAATCGAAGCGGGATACAGCCACAGGAAAACAGTACTTGTTATTTATGCATTCAGTGCATTATTCGGGATCATGGCGATCGTGTTTTCCAATGCATCGCTTATCACGTCGTTCGTCGTCACCCTGTTGGTGCTCGTTCTACTACATATTTTTGCGGAGCTAGCGGGATTGGTTATGGGTGGTAAAAGACCAGTTGTGGACCGTTTAAGAGGAATACGCAAAAAAGCGAAACAAAAACAAAAGCATAAACAATAAGAGACAACAAAGGAGCACAAGTCTGATGACAGATAATAGAACAAACAAAAGTCCGTGGCTCAGTATCTGGCTACATCCCAGAGCTACCATCGAAACAGCTATTCAGCAAAAAAATACAGGCATGGTCATATTGCTTATTTATTTGGCAGGTTTAGATACGGCATTGAATTTTTCCCTTAATATGGGGGCTGGTGATTTCAGTTCACTCTCACATATTATTGTTATGAGTTTGATTCGTGGAATTCTCTTTGGTGCAGCGTCCTGGGCCATAATGAGTACACTCGTCTTTTGGATAGGGAAGCTCTTTCGGGGACAGGGGAGTTGGCTGGACATCAGTCGTGCCTATGCATGGTGCATGATTCCAGTCGTTGTTGGAATGGTCATATCCTGGCCGTTGTCAGCAATCATTTTTGGTGGGGATCTATTCACGTCGATAACACCGCCATTATCCGCACCGATGATATTGTTGAATGCATTCGCAACAATGATCGGATTGCTCATAACGATCTGGTCAATTTTTATCGCGTCACAAGCCATTGGTGCCGCCCATAAAATATCTAATTGGAAAGGATTTTTAACCATCCTGATTGCTGGTTTTATTATGATCCTTGCGGTTGGACTTATTATCGTCGCGTTAATTCCAGGATTAATGATGTAACAATAACAGGAAACAAGCATTGAAAAAACTAGACCCTCCATTGGAGAAGTCTAGTTTTTTTAATTGGAATCTCTCTATCACCTTCCACCCTCAAAACCACCTATGTACCAAATGATCTTAAATACCTAAATTTCTCCATCAAACATGCCTATATTCCCATGTCTATAGGCACTGGTCGATTCTATCAAATTTATATACTATTAAAATATAACAGAATATTGAGTCTCGATGTATTAATAGGGAGGAGTAGAGAGGCTGAAGGTATCTGACAATCGTATAAGGGGGATTTTAATGTTAAAACGAATTGCAGTATTGTTGCTCGCAATTTTACTAGCCGTAGGTAACTTCTCATACGCCAGTGCGAGCACAACGGGAAAGACATTTGATAAGGAAGTACAGAAGAAGCCTACCACTGAAAAACTGGGGGAAACCGAAGATCCCGATAAAGAAGTCAGGATCATTGTTGAGATGGAAGAAGCAGCACCGATAGAAAAAGCTACAAAAAAAGGGGTGATGTTTCATAGTCTGAAAGAAAACGAAAAGCAGCAACTGGAAAAGGCAGCAAAAGCAAAACAGCAATCCGTCAAGAAGAAAATGAAAACGGATAAGATAGAAGCTACATACTTACAAGAATTTACAGCAGTCGTCAATGGCTTTAGTGCCGAAGTAAATCAGGGAGACCTGGAGCTGATTAGGAAAAACCCCGATGTAAAAACAGTGCACATCGTAAATGAGTACGAACAGCCGAAGGTTAAACCGGAAATGAAATATAGTAAAGAATTGGTCGAAGCACAGAAAACATGGCGTGATTATGGCTACAAAGGGGAAGGCATGACAGTTGGTATTATTGATACCGGCATCGATGCAGGGCACCGTGACATGGTACTTTCTGACGGTACAGAGGCAGCACATTCCAAGTCCTCTATCGAAAAGACAATTGATGAGCAGGACTTGCCTGGTGATTTCTATTCAGACAAAGTCCCTTACGGCTATAACTATATGGATGAAAATGACGAAATCCGCGACATTGCTCAAGGCGCTTCGATGCACGGCATGCATGTTGCCGGAACAGTGGGTGCCAATGGAGATGAGGACGACGGCGGTATCATGGGAATTGCACCGGAAGCACAGCTTTACGCTTTAAAAGTTTTCGGAAATGACCCGGAAATGCAATCCACCTATGGGGATGTCTACATTAAAGCGATCGATGATGCAATTAAACTTGGTGTAGATGCATTGAACATGAGTCTAGGCTCTCCAGCTGGATTTGTGGATGAGACGTCACCAGAACAACAAGCAGTGACACGTGCAGTGGACAATGGTGTCCTCATGTCGATTTCAGCAGGGAACTCTGCATTATTTGGAGATGGATTTTATTATCCATTGACGTCCAATCCGGATTATGGTGTAAGCGGTTCCCCGGGTCTGGCGTATGACTCTCTACAGGTCGCTTCATTTGAAAATACGAACATTGAAGTGGAGGCCGTGGAATATACAATCGATGAGGAAAAAGGCAATGCACCATTCCTGTCTGCAGGAAATACCGATCCTTCCGATTATGTACAAACTTCCTTTGATGTGGTTGAAGCAGGGCTTGGCCTACCGGAGGATTTTGCAGATAAAGACGTAAAAGGTAAATACGCCCTTGTACAGCGGGGAGAAAATGCATTTACGGAAAAGGCAATCAATGCCCAGGATGCTGGCGCAGAAGGTGTGATTATTTACAATAATGAAGATGGTATTATCAACATGGCTACCGAAGATGAAATCGAAATCCCACAGCTGTTCATGCTGAAAAATGATGGCGACAAGCTTGCAGAAGCACTGAAAGACGGCAAGAAAGTCACATTGGATTTCACAGGTGAATCTGCAACGATTGATAATCCAGACGCAGGGAGCATGAGTGATTTCTCTTCTTGGGGGCTGACCCCGAACTTGGATTTCAAACCGGAAATCACAGCACCGGGCGGACAAATTTTATCAACGCTAAACGATGATGAATACGGCTTGATGAGCGGTACATCCATGGCAGCACCACACGTTGCAGGTGGCGGCGCACTCGTTCTCCAGTATGTTGATGAGGAATTTGGATTGGAAAATGCGGACCGTGTTAACCAGGCGAAAAATATTATGATGAACACCGGAAAATTAGTGGAAATGGATGACGCATTTGTGTCACCACGTCGACAAGGTGCGGGCTTGATGCAGCTTCATAAAGCCTTATCAACACCGGTAATCGTTACGGAAGCAGAAACGAACGAAGCGAAAGTAGCGCTTAAAGAAATCACAGACAATGAAGCCACCTTTGAGCTGACTGCCGAGAACTATACCGATGAAGCAGTTACCTATGATGTAAAAGCAAATGCACAGACGGACCAACCCGTACAAAATGGGGACGATGTATTGGTTGCACCAAACGAATTCGGTGCCATGAATCTGGACGAGATGGCTACCGTGAACGGGGAAGCTGTAAGTACGGTCGAAGTACCTGCAGGTGGCACGACAACCGTTACAGTTACGGTTGATGTCAGTGAAGCGGACGAAGCACTAACCGAACAGTTTACGAATGGCTATTGGTTGGAAGGTTTTGTCACATTAACAGATCCAAAAGACACGAATCCGGAATTACATGTACCCTATGTTGGATTTAAAGGTGACTGGGATCGTGCTCCAATCTTGGATAATCCTTTATGGGATGCAGATACCTATTATGGTATGACAGGTGTTGTCACGTCTGCAGGGGAAGATGAGGATGGTGCCATGCAATATGATTTTCTTGGTGAAGACATCCAAACAGGAGAAATCGATCCGGAGAAAATTGCCTTCTCACCAGACGGGGATGGCGTTCAAGATGATGCATTAATGATTCTTTCCTTTTTAAGAAATGCGAAGGAAGTGAAATTTAACGTATTAGATGAAAACAAGGAAAAGGTACGCACGATTACAACTGAATCCCATATCAATAAGAGCTACTATGATGGTGGACAGGGACCAATGTATTCTCTATCTTCCTCCCGTGCCTGGGATGGTAAGATCAAAGGGGAACAAGCACCGGAAGGAAAATATTACTTGCAGGTTGAATCGGTCATTGATTACGAAGGTGCCAACTGGCAATCCTTTGATATGCCAGTTGTACTCGATACAACTGCACCGGATTTAGAAGCGGATTTTGATGAAAAAGAACAAAAAGTTACAGTCGACGCAGCAGATAACAAAGGTGGAAGCGGGCTCGCTTATTGGGACGTACAAATCGATGGGAAGTCTATTCTTGATGAACCTTATGCAGAAGACGTAACCGAACACCAATTATCGAAAAAGTTAAAGCCAGACCAAACATTAACCGTCATAGCGGTTGATTATGCCGGAAATAAAACAGAGGAAGATGCAACCGAGGCAACAGACGAAACTGCACCGGATTTGCACCTGAAAACACCAGAATTTTTAGGTGTTGAATCAGCTAGAGAAGTAGTATTCTCAGGCTATGTAACCGACAAATCGGCTGTCAAAGAAGTAACGATCGATGGGGAACAAGCAGACCTCGTTTATAACGAAGCAAAAGATCGTTACGATTTTACGTATACACTGACACATGATGAAGATGGGTACTTTTTCCACCATATCAAAGCAGTCGACAATGCTGGTAACGAGGCAGAAATCGGTCGCAGATACTTTGTCGATTCAGAAAAAGCAACACTGAAAGTAAAAGTGGATGAGAAAACGGACGCGGATACGATCAAAGTGGATGCAGCCATCACCGATAATTTTGACGAAATTAAGCTGTATGTCGATGATAGCGAGGTGTATAAACACGAACAAACTGAGCCGTATGGCATGAACGGATTTAATGAAACGGTCAACGACATTGAACTCGAATTAGAACTCGGGAAAAATGAATTTGAATTCAAAGTGGTTGACCTAGGCGGACACGAAACAACGGAGAAGGTAACCATCGAGCAGGAGGCAAGTATTGGCCAAATGCAAAAGCTGGTCAAACAGTACGCGGAAGATGGTGAAGTCACCAATGAAGAGGCAGCGCATATGTTGGACATGCAATTGACAACTATCAGTCATTATGCGGACAGCGGGAAAAACGATAAGGCCGCTAAACATATGAACAGCTTTAAACAGTTGCTAGACGTGCAACAGGATAAAGAAATAATCTCGGAAAAAGCCGCAAAAACACTGCATGAATACGCAGATTATTTGATTGAAGAATGGCAATAAAGCTTTGAAAATTCCCGGAAACAGCATGGTGCTGTTCCGAGGAAACATACAAACGAAGACTGGAAGGAGCGGTAACTTGAGACGTTGCTACCAAACAAAAAAGCACCATAACAACAAAAGACATATCTTGTTTCGAATATTCACCACCTGTTACCTGCTATTTTTCATTGTCTCCCAGGCGGCGACACCGACAACCGCGTATTTTACAGACACAACCACGGCAGATGGCAGTATTTCAATGGCTGCATCATTTGATGATGAAGACGCAGAATCGGAAGACGATGAAGAACAAGATGATCAAGCAGATGATAAGGATTCAGACAATGGAAAATCGGAGAACAGTGACACGGACAGTGATAAAGAACAACAAGATCAAGCAGAAGAAGAAGAAGCGGAACAAAAGGACGAAGCAGCTTCTGAATCACAAGGAGACGATGAGGCAGTAGAAGACAGCGAAAACAAGAAGGAAGCAAAGACAAAATCAGAAACATCTGATTCAAAGGAAGAGACAGAAGCAGAGAAAGCGGAGAAAGAGTCTGATGGTGACGATGAGGAAGCAGATCATGACGCAGAAGAAGAAGAAGAATGATAAACAACTTGAAGGAAGCGCCTTGTATGGACAGGAGGTAGACACAGATGAATGGAAAGCATGTGTTAAAAGTATTGAGTAATCTCATCACAACCGTATTATTTATTGTGCTGATACTGACCTTATTCCTTGTCATCTCAACGAAGGCTTCAGGTGGGGAAGCGAGTCTATTCGGTTATCAATTAAAAACTGTATTGTCCGGATCAATGGAGCCAGACATCCACACCGGCTCGATTATCTCGATTAAAGCTGTCGAGAATCCAACCGGCTTTAAAAAAGGCGATGTCATTACATTCCAAACGGAGGAAGATATCCTGATTACACATAGAATCACCGAAGTGAATGATTCAGGAAATCAGTATATAACCAAGGGAGATGCCAATGACGCAGCAGATCGGGACCCGGTAAACGCAGCAAATATTATCGGAACCTATACAGGGTTTACAATTCCCTATGTTGGCTATGTGATGAACTTTGCCAATTCAAGCGAAGGTGCTGCATTACTCCTTGTTATCCCAGGTGTTTTCCTGATTATTTATGCTGGGGTTACGATCTGGCGCGCACTCCGGAAAATTGATCCTGTGAAAAAAGAAGTGAATACGGATACAAAATAAATAAGCATTTAAAATCTAAAGGAGGAATTTAAAAATGGGTATTAAAAAACAAATCGGTATGGGCGTCATGTCAGCGGCACTGGGGTTAGCACTAATTGGTGGAGGAACGTACGCTTATTTCAGTTCCAGTGAAACAACGAACAATACATTTGCTGCGGGAACGCTGGATCTTTCCGTTAATCCCACAACCATTATTGATGTGGGTGAGTTGCAACCAGGTGATTCCATCACACGCGATTTCGAGCTAGGGAACGGTGGATCCTTGGATATTGAAAAAGTAACCCTGGACACGAATTACAATGTCACGGATGCCAATGGTGATAACACGGATGATTTCGGAGAGCATATTCAGGTAGAATTTTTATATAATGCAGACAAGATGGATGAAGTGATTTACGAGACCACGCTGAAAGAGTTGAAAGAAATGACTCCAGAAGCGGTGAATGAGCATGTGTTTTATCCAATGATGGGTGAAAAAGGTTTGCCAGCAGGAGAAGCTGCAGATGACCTGGTTGTGAAATTTAACTTCCTTGACAATGATGAAGATCAAAACCAATTCCAAGGTGATTCACTAGAATTGGAATGGACATTTACGGCGGTACAAGCGGCAGGGAATGATAAGTAAATAAAAATAAAATAGAGCTATCTCGTAAGGTCATTAGAAGTGACTTTCCGAGATAGCTTTTTTATTTAATCAGAAGGAATGCCTGTGAATTGCTTATCAGCCACAGGCATCCATATCATTTTCTCTTTTGAATCATTTTCTTTACTACTTCAGGGTTAGGGCCTCCAGTAATACTTCTTCTTTCCACAAAATAGGTGGGATCTATAATTTCCTGCCAGTCCTTGGCAGTTAAATCTACATCACCTAACCAATCATTTATTTCATGTAAACTTATTTCATAGAGTTGCTTGTTTTCTTGATCAGCCTTCGTGGCGACAACACTTGCTTTTTGATGTGCTTTTCTGAATGATATGTTGTAGTCACGTGCTAATACATCGGCAAGTTCAGTAATGGTAATCATGTTTTCTCTTGCTTGCTGGTAGGCGCGCTCTTTATTGAAACTCATTGTCAAAATTACTGCGCGCATTAACCGCAATACACGAATGCCCTTTCTGTATCCTGCATACAAATGGGGTTGTAAATCGTCTTCAGTATCATTGATATCCCCATAAGGGGTGTTATGAATCATGTGAATGACGGCCATCCCTTCGGCTGATGCACTACTGGCAATTGCACGGGAATGCTCGATAGATACAGGGTTCCTTTTTTGGGGCATAATACTGCTTATTTGAACGTAAGCATCAGAGACTTTAATTAATCCTACTTCCTTTGAAGTCATTCGCAAAAACTCCTGAAGCCAACGTCCTATGTTTGTCATTAAGCTAATGAGGGATTGTGCAGATTCTATTAAATAATCTCCAGCCCCGATGGCATCATAAGCGTTTTCTATCAATCCATCAAAACCAAGTAATTCTACCATGCGTTCCCGATTAATAGGAAAGCCTGTTGTTGTTATTGCTGCGGCACCCATGGGTGATTGATTGACGGTATGGTAAGACTGCTTTAATCGATGAATATCTCGTTGTAAATTGTCATAGATGGCGACTAAATAATGCCCGAATGTCGTTGGTTGTGCAGGTTGTGTATGGGTATGGGCGGGCATGATCGAATGCACATGATTTTCAGCTTGATAAAGGATAGCTTCGGCCAGTTGCTCAGCATTTTTAATTGCGTCATTTAAATACCCTCTCAAGACAATTCGATACATTGCCTCTCCCATATCATTTCTACTTTTAGCGATGTGCATTTTTCCAGCCAAATCATCGCCAATTTTATCACCAATTTGAGATTCTATAAGGAAAAACAAATCCTCATATGCGGCCGAATACTCAATGTCTTTCCGATCAAGTTTTTCCACATAATCTACACCAGCTAGTATTTGACTCGTTTCTTCTTCCGTTAGAATTCCTTGTTCTCCTAACATAGTAGTGTGCGCTTTATGGATCATAAACATCGCGTCAAATAAATGTTCCTTTTGGTCATAGAATATAGGTTTTAACAGTTCATCTATAAATGTTTTACCTGGAAATGTAACCCCATCTTCTTTCTCGAATTGTTCTTTTAATGTACGCATATAATAGCACCCCAGTAGTTTATTAATTGTCTTGAACCTCTATAATGTATTCTCTGTTTTAACACCAAAGAATCTGTAAGCGATAAACATAACAATTGATATTAATCCGACTTGTATCATGCCGTATGCGGCGGCTTGCCCCATATTAAACATGCGCAACTGGTTCATAATCTCAATAGATATCGGTCTATTACTCAGTGTGTATAATAGAACGGAGGTCGGAAATTCTCCAATTGCCTGAACAAAAGCAAGTAATGTACCACTTAAAACGCCTGGCATGATGATCGGGATTACCACGCGTCTAAACGTATAAAACCACTTTGCTCCTAGATTTTGTGCAGCTTCTTCAAGTGAATCATCCATTTGCTCTAATACAGCGGTAGTTGAACGAACTACCAATGGAATAAACCGTATAAAGTAAGCAAGTGGTAAAATCCAGAACGTCCCAACGAGAACCTGACCGAATGAAAATGGTGTTGGTTTATTAAACGCTAATATGAGATTCATACCGACAACTGTGGCAGGTAAAGCCCAAGGAATCATGACTAGAATATCCAATAGATTTTTTCCTATAAAGCTACGTTTGACAAGTGCATACGAAGTAATGATGCCGAAGAAAAACACACCAATACATGCGATACATGTCATAATTAAGCTGTTTTTAACCGGTTCCCAAATATTAGGGTTATCAAATAACAACCTAAAGTTTTCAAAGCTAAATGCCTGTGGATATGTCTGCCATGTCCAAGATCCTTCTGGTACAAGCGACAACATAAGCAATGTGACATGTGGTAATAATAAGATAATCATCGCCACAATACCGATCGTTACCATAAACCATTTTAAAACTGGATTGTTCACTTCACTTCGGTGGGCACCTATACCTTTACTTGCCATACGATAATCTTTTCTACTTTGATACCAACGCATAAAGAGTAAGAAGGAAATCGAAACGGCGGATAAAATAACGGATTGTGTTGCTGCCATTTCTAAATCACCATTGATTTTAGAAAAATATATTTGTAAACTTAATACCCTATATCCCCCAGCTAATAAAAATGGAGCACTAAAAGAAGCCATGGAAACCATGAATACTAACAAGGCGGCAGCTACCAATCCTGGTGTTAACAATGGAAATGTTACTTTCCAAAACACTTTAAATTTATTAGATCCTAAGTTATACGCTGCCTCTTCTAGTGAAGGATCGATATTATTTAATGCAGACGATGTAGTCATATAAAAGTAAGGATACATCGTATAAGCATGGACAACCAAGATACCTGAGATTCCGCCTACACTAAAAGGAACCTTTGAAAGGTTAAATAAATCTTTGATAGCATTGGGAACTAATCCAGCTTCCCCGTATAGAAACATAAATGCCATAACACCTACAAGAGAGGGAAGAACAATCGGCATAATAGCAATGTTTGAAAAGAATTGCCGCCCTGGGAAATCATAACGATTAAAAATATAGGCTAATGGGATACCAATTAAAGCACTAAAGAAAACAGATAAAACCGAAATATAGACAGAGTTCCATAATGCCTCAAAATTTGCAGGTGCTTTTGAACCAAAGAAATCATGGTAATTATCTAAAGTGAATATCCCATTCTTCTTAAAACTTTCAAATAGTGTTGCTATTGTAGGATATAATACGTATCCGGCTAAAACCAAGACAATGGGGATCAACAACAATATCGTTTTTCGTTTTTCTGCATTTAACATGTATTCGTCACCCCTTTACCTCTGGGATTACTCTTATTTGATCCTCGGGCAGTTGGACATTAACCTCAGTTCCTTCTTTTAAATATGTACTTGGCCCGTGATTCAAATCAGTTGTTTTTATTGTTAGTTGATCATTTATTTTTACAAAGGTGTGAACAGCCTCTCCAGTAAATTGTACAAGTGACACTTCGCCAGTAAATACGTTATTCCCACTTATTTTAGCTTCGTCGATTCTCACTGTTTCTGGACGGACCGACATATAAAGCTGATCGTCTTCATTGTAATCTGCTATATTTAATTCGGTATGATTAACGAATATGGATTGTTCTATATCCGGTGCATGAAATAATGATTGGCTATTTATATGCTCCTTAAAGGTTACCGGTAAAAGATTCGTTTCCCCAATAAACTTAGCTACAAAGTCATTTACAGGCTTATTGTAAATTTCCGTTGGTGTCCCAATTTGTTGACATTGTCCAGCATTAAACACAGCGATCCGATCACTCATTGTCAATGCCTCTACCTGATCATGGGTAACATATATTGTGGTGATGCCATATTCACGCTGCAATCGTAGGATTTCTGCACGCATCTCGTCCCGTAGCTTCGCATCTAAATTACTTAATGGCTCGTCTAATAATAGAATATCTGGTTCAATAACGAGTGCGCGGGCTAGAGCTACACGTTGTTGTTGACCACCACTTAATTGGCTAACCTGACGATCAATATACTGATCTAAACGTACTTTTTTTAGTACTTCTCCAACTTTTTCTTTTATTCCTGCTTTGTTAACTTTTCTCACCTTAAGCCCAAAGGCAACGTTTTCAAAAACTGTCATATGGGGAAACAAGGCATAGTTTTGGAAAACCATACCGGTATTTCTTTTTTCAGGAGACACGGAAGTCATATCCCGGTCATTGAATTTAACTTTTCCTTTGGTAGGGAAGTAAAAACCAGCAATCATTCTGAGCGTTGTTGTTTTTCCGCACCCACTTGGACCTAAAAATGTAAAAAATTCGCCTTCTTTAATGAGTATATCTAAATCCTTGACTGCTGTTACACTACCAAATGCTTTCGTAATGTTAGATAAGTTTACTGTTGACATAAAACAACAACCCCACTTTCTTATAAAAGGAAGCTGATCGCCATAAGCATGACGATCAAGCATATAATATTCCTTTTTTAGGTTCTATTCTTCATCGCTTTTATCTTTATCCGTACTTTTAATTTGATTATCCCAATAGTCCATCCATTCATCTTCTTTTTCTTCAACTAAATCCCAATCCATATCCATCGGCTTTATTTCTGTTTCCGTAATCCAATCTGGAAGGTCCTCAATATCATCACGGGTAGGGATGCGATAGTATCTTTCCGCCAATAGTTTTGTAGCCTCTGGTGTATTAACGAATTCATAAAATGCTTCTGCTGCTTTTGGATGTGGTGCATCTTTTATAACTGCAATACCTTCAGTAAGAACGGGAGTACCACTTTCAGGAATGGTATAACCGAATGGGTATCCCTTTTCTTCTGCTAGTTCAACTGTATCCGGCATATTCCATACAGATAAGTTACCAACACCTTTTGCGACTTGATTATACATAATCTCTGGATTACCGGAATATTCCTTTGTATTGGCATCAAATTTACGCAACCATTCATATCCTTCTTCAGGATCTTCTGCATCTTTATAAGCGTTGTAAATTATCCCTGAGAAGATGGTACGCATTCCACCAGATGCCAATGGATATCTAATAATAATTTCATCTTTCCATTTCGGATCTAAAAGGTCATCCCAATCCTTTGGAGCCTCTTCTTCAGATATTTCTTTTGTATTGTACAAAATAACTTGAGGTGTCATGGATGTTCCTGACCACATCCAATCGCTATCGTGATACAGTTCATCTAGTGAATCTGCATAAGATGGTTTATATTCGGCTAACAAACCGTCTTCTTTTGCTTGATTAAAGTTAACTTGTGGTGCTCCCCACCAAATATCTGCCTGTGTATTGTTTTCCTCGGAACGAACCCTGTCTAATATTTCTTGGGAGCCCATATCAAGAAATTCCATCTTAACCCCATATTCTTCTTCAAATTGTTCCTGAAAATCGCCTAAAATATCTGTCCCATGTGGGGAATAAACGACAACTTTTTCTTCTAAATCTTTATCTTCTCCAGAAGCACTGCTCTTATCGTCTTCTTTATCAGATCCCCCTGCCATACAACCAGCAAGAATTAAAATAAATGCTAACGTTGATAAAATGAACCAATTCTTTTTCAATAAAATTACCCCCCGTTTAAATATTAAATAACGTGTCATGCTCTTTTAGAAATAATGCTACTGCCCCTATGACTCCTGCTTCTTTGCCAAACGTCGTTTGCACTACTGCACATTCTCCAGGCGTATAGCGCTTCATGATGTCTACGATCTGCTTACGTATAATAGAAAATGACCCGCTGACACCACCTCCTAAAATAATTAATTCTGGGTCAAATAAAGATACATAGTTTGCAAGTCCAATTGCTAGATTCTCAAGCGCAAGATCAATTGTTTCGATTGCGTCTTTATTTTTTTTGTTGTATAGATCAAAAGCTTCTTTAGCAGTAACTGTTTTATTCATTTTCTTTGATAACTGGTTACTTATTGAAGATCCACTTGAAATGCTTTCTAGGAACCCATAGCCGTCATAAACTGGATAGAATTCCTTCGCATGTACGCGATCGGTAACTAAATAACCAATTTCACCTGCACTATAATTGCTCCCACGATATAAATTTCCATTTATCATAATACCGCTGCCGATGCCAGTGCCAATTGCAATATAAATTAAATTGGATCTATCCTTCCCAATTCCTTTCCAATGTTCTCCCAGTACATTAATGTTTACATCATTATCTACATGGATGGGCAAGTCAAAAATTTCTTTTAACCTTTCCGTTATGGGAAAACGTTTCCATTTCAAAGCAGGTGCTTCTCTCACAATTCCTTCGGCTACATTTGTCACACCTGGTACGCCTGCCCCGACACCTAGTATTATTGAATCATCGATCCCTAGTTGATCTTTCATAGATTCTACACAGCGCTTAATTTCCTTAAATAGATTATGTTCTAGATGCTGTTGCGTGGGAAATTCACGGAAAGCACATACATCACCATTCAGATCAGCAATCCCCAGGCTGACATTGGTACCGCCAATATCTATTCCTATAATGTATGATTGTTTTGGATTAAACATTAAATTAACAGGCTTTCTTCCTCCAACACTGGCTGCCTGGCCACTACCGGACTCATAAATTAAATTGTCTTCCAGCAACTGGCTAACAAGCGTTGATACAGTTGGTTTGCTTAACGAAAGTCGTTTAGATATGTCAGCCCGGGATATCGCATCCCCAGCCTTTATACACTCTAAAATAAGTCTTTTGTTCATTGTTTTTATGTAAGCTGCATTTCCTTTCTGCATTAAACAGGCCCCTTAAAATTAAATTCTAATTAAACACATGGTGTTTGTACTTCTAGTAGTTAGTAAACTTTACTTACTAATTAGATTGTTGAAATTATTATAAATGAAGATGAGGTCTTTGTAAAGGCTTAATTTTAAAAAGATTGTAATAAGTGATTCGATATTATTTGTATACCGGCGGGTAGTAAAAAGGTTCCTACTGATTGAATTTCACTTTATCCGTCATCGCCCAAAATATATTTTTCCATTTTAATCAAAATAAATAGTATTTTTGTACTATTTACATTGTTTTGTCATAATGATAAAGTTTATCGTAATATCGTAGACTTGCCTACAGTTAGTTAGTAACGTTAACTAACCAATGAGTCAACAGAAAGGAGTAGAGATCAAAACTTATTAACGAAATAAAAAAATGAAAGGGGTTACAAGGTGAAAAAGCATCTTTCTTTATTTTTATCTTTTCTATTGATTGTCACATTACTTCCATTTCAAGGATTAGCAAAGGAAAAAGAGGATCCGGATGTAGCGTTGTGGAACGCAGTAAATCCACTAAGTACCACAGTAACTTTTTTAAATACTGGCGCACACCCGGATGACGAACGCAGTGATTTGTTAGCTTATTTATCTAGGGGATTAGGAGTTAAAACTTCTAGTCTGATTGCAAATCGCGGTGAGGGTGGACAAAACGAAATAGGAAATGAACTTGGCGACGCACTTGGTATTATTCGATCTAATGAGATGGTTGAAGCTGCTAAAATCAATGGGGTAAAAGCATACCATTTAAGTGAGACTACTTCAGATCCCATTTATGATTTTGGTTTTTCAAAATCCCCTGAGGAAACATTAGAAAAATGGGGAGAAGATTTAACATATGAACGGCTTATTCGTTTTATAAGAGGTTATCAACCGGATGTCGTTATGCCTTCATTTAGAGATGTAGAAGATCAACATGGGCATCACAGAGCAATGAGTATTTTAAGTGAACGGGCTTTTGAAGATGCAGCAGATCCAACAGTTTTTCCCGAACAAATAGAGGAAGAAGGATTATCCGTATGGCAGGTTAAAAAACTCTATTTACCAGCTGAATCAGCGGAAACGGCAACAACCTCTATTGAAATAGGTGATTATGATCCTATTTATGAAATGTCCTATCCGCAACTTGGAGAAGAATCAAGGTATCTGCATAAGAGTCAGGGCATGGGAAATGATGTACCTGTTGAACCGAGACAAGCAAATTTGGAATTGAAAAAAACGATTGATGATGCTGATGGGGACGATGGTATTTTTGCGAATATACCATATGACTTCAATGAATGGTCAGCCATTGTATCTGAAGATGATATCAGTGCTGATTTAGAGGCTTTACAACAAAATCTAGATGAAATTGTTGATCTATATCCAAATCGGGAAGCGATATTACCCAATTCTCAACAAGCTTTAAGTGATGTACAACAATTAAGTGACAAAATGAAAGAAATGGATATCGATGACGCTGTTAAAAACGAGATACTTCATAAACTGGAGTTAAAGAAAGAGCAACTACAGGAAGTTAGCCTTGTTGCATCCGGACTGGATGTAGAAACAATACTTGAATCCGAAGTAGTAACGCAAGGTGAAAATGCTGAAATCATGATGACGATCACCAACAATGGAACGCAAACGATCAATCAAATTGATGCTTCCTTATTTACTTCAGAAGACTGGGATGTTGATACTGATGATGAATCTAATATCGAAAAGTTGGAACCAAATGAATCAAAAGAAATAACTTTTCATGTACATGTTCCAAAGGATGCAAAATACTATCATCCATATGATGACGCGTTGATTCAATCCAGCATCACATTTAAGGAAGAAGGAACAAAGACAACGAACCTATTAGAACTAGATGAAACAATTGCTGTATTACCAGAGTTAGGTATAACAACGGAACCAAAAGATATTGTAGTGAATACAGCTGATATCGAAAGCGAATATCCTGTTAAAGTAAAAGTGAAAAATTACGATAAAGGTGAAAAAGAAGCATCTGTTTCGCTCAATCTTCCTGAAGGATGGACAAGTGTTCCAGAAAAAGTGGATGTGAGCTTCGAACAGCGTTTAGAGGAACAAACGGCTGAATTTAAAATCATTCCTCCTGATGAAATGGAGGAAGGCGATTTTTCAATTGATGCGATTGCTGAATCAGATAACAAAGAGTTTGATACAACCGTTCAGGAAATAAGCTATGACCATATCAAAGATTCTTTTTTCCAATATCCATCTACAATGGATGGAGTAGCTTTTGAATTGTTGAAACCAGATACCCTAAAGGTAGGCTATATTGAAAGTGGTTTTGATGATGTGGCTGATTATTTATTGGGCTTAGGATTTGATGTGACAAAGTTAACGGAAGAAGATTTAAACACTGGTGATTTAAACCAATACGATACAATCGTAACGGGCATTAGAGCAAATCTATCACGTGAAGACCTTATTGAAAATAATGATCGCTTGCTAGAATATGCCGAAAATGGGGGACATGTAGTTGTCCAATACCATAAACCAGGTGACAAATGGGATGCAAACGAAACCCCACCTTATTCATTAGAGCTCGGAATGCCATCGATAGAATGGCGTGTAACGGATGAAGCGGCTGATGTTACCATGACGCAACCAGATCATAAATTATTTAATTTTCCTAACAAGATTACAGATAATGATTGGGATAATTGGGTGCAAGAGAGAGGACTCTACTTCCCTATGAACTGGGATGATCGATATGAGACCTTTGTAAGTATGGCAGATCCTAATGAAGACCCGTTTGATGGTGGTATTCTCATGGCTGATTATGGAGAAGGAACTTATCTTTATACGAACTTAGTATTCTACCGTCAAATGGCAAATCAGGTACCAGGTGGATATCGTATCTTCACAAACTTATTAAGTTATGGAGTGGATGATGCCGAGGACATTAGTGCATCTGGAATGAAGAACCTAGTGGAAAGTTTAGCGGATGAAGGGGAATTTGAAAGCGAAACAGATGTTCATTTACTAACAACCCATTTAACTGCTGTAAGCCATTACGAGGATAAAGCGCAAGCAGATAAGGTTGTTAAACATATGACAAGCTTTAAACAATTAATAGATCAATTGCATGAGAACAAACTTGTGTCAAAAAAGGCGTATAATGCGCTAAATAAAAATGCTGATTCTGTAATCGAGAAGTGGCAGTAAATTTAATCTCTCCCTGTTCTAGATTGTTACAGGGAGAGGATTCCTTCCTAATTGGAATGAATACGCGATTCAATGGCTTCAATAATATATAAGGGGGAGTAAAATGGGTATTAAAAAACAAATCGGCATGGGCGTCATGTCAGCGGCACTAGGCTTAGCATTAATCGGTGGAGGAACGTACGCTTATTTCAGTTCCAGTGAAACAACGAACAATACATTTGCTGCGGGAACGCTGGATCTTTCCGTTAATCCCACAACCATTATTGATGTGGGTGAGTTGCAACCAGGTGATTCCGTCACACGCGACTTTGAATTAGGAAACGGTGGATCGCTGGATATTGAGAAGGTAACCTTGGATACGAATTACAATGTCACGGATGCCAATGGTGATAACACGGATGATTTCGGAAAGCATATTCAGGTAGAATTTTTATATAATGCGGACAAGATGGATGAAGTGATTTACGAGACCACGCTGAAAGAGTTGAAAGAAATGACTCCAGAAGCGGTGAATGAACATGTGTTCTATCCAATGATGGGCGAAAAAGGTTTACCGGCAGGAGAAGCTGCAGATGACCTGGTTGTGAAATTTAACTTCCTTGACAATGATGAAGATCAAAACCAATTCCAAGGTGATTCACTAGAATTGGAATGGACATTTACAGCGGTACAAGCGGCTGGGAATGATAAGTAAATAAAATAATAAGAAGCTACCCTGGGAGGTCATTTGAAACGATCTCTCGCGGTAGCTTCTTTGATCTTATATACAGGTTATTAATTATGACCGCACCTTCTTTTAAAGAATATGCAAATCGCACAAACATATTACTTGAATATTCAAACACGGGCGGAATTCTGATGATTCATGTCCTTGAGACCCTTTGATTAGCATAAACCCATTAAATTGGCTGAAAACGGCTATAATGAGCGTTGCGCTTTCATTTGTTCTGCATTACCATACTAACTATTGACCGACAAAGTTCGGCACGCAATTTAGTACAAAGCAAAGCAGTGTATGTAAATCTTCTATTATAGAAAGGATGTTTCAAACACAATGACGTCATTACCGAAGAAATGGATAACGTTTATAGGTATAAGTATTCTATTGGTTTTAGTGGGATGTCAAGGAGAATCCGACGATGAAAATGCGAAAAAAGAAAATAATGATGCAGCTAAAATCACAGAAATCGTTGGGATTGAGCCGGGATCTGGAACAATGAATATCGCACAAGACACAGTTGACGAATACAATTTGGATCTAGAACTAACCCCAAGTTCAGAACCAGCAATGGTTACGGAATTGCAAAATGCGATTGAAAATGAAGAACCGATCGTTGTTACACTTTGGCAACCACACTGGATGTTTAGCGAATACGATTTGAAATTCTTGGAGGATCCAAAAGAAACGCTGGGTGCATCTGAAAATATACATACGATGGTTCGGCAAGGTCTGAAGGACGAGCAGCCGTCAGCCTATCAGCTTTTAGACAACTTCCACTGGGAAGTAGAAGACATGAATGAGGTTATGGCGAAATTCGGACAAGATGAGGACGTGGAACCGCGCGAAGCAGCTGAAGAATGGATCGAAGATAATCCAGATAAAATTGAATCATGGACGGAAGGGATTGAACCAGTCGATAATGAGACAATCGAACTGGCCTATGTTAACTGGGATACAGAACTTTCATCAACAAATGTTGTTGCACTTGTTCTTGAGGAATTGGGCTACAATGTCGAATTGACCCCACTCGATATGGGGATCGCATTTGAATCACTTTCCGAAGGCGAAGTAGATGGAATGTTAATCGCCTGGCTCCCAGTGGGTGCAGCTTCCTACTATGAGCAATATAAAGACGAGATCGATGATTTGGGTCCTAATTTAGAAGGTGCCCAACAAGGTTTTGTTGTACCAGAATATATGGATATTGATAGTATCGAAGACTTGCCAACTAAATAAAAGGATGACAAGGGATGCCCTAAATGTACTGCACCCCAAAGGTTAGCGTTTAAATCTAACTTTTGGGGTGTTTATTTATGATGTCCAGTATCCTTAACCCTTCCTCTGGAAAAAATTGAATCATTCCTCCACCCACTAAATATGATATTCTTACCGAATAAATATCAACAAGAGCATAAAGATATTTAAATAGGATAAATGAACGTGGATGATTGATTAGCCAGGCAACCAAGGGAAGTGGTAAAGCAATGGAACGTAATTATAGTATTGACTTTGTAAAATGCTTTGCGATATTTGCTGTTGTAGCAATTCATTCGAAAACAGTAAGCGGTGTTGAGGTTGGATCGATAGATGGTGATGATATCAACTTTATTATTAATACATTTGCACGATTTGCAGTGCCGTTCTTTTTTGTTGCATCCGGCTATTTATTTGTTCAAAAAATCAATAGCATCGAAGCTAAGTCTAAAATAGAAGGTCATTCAAATGAGCAAATTACGAAGCAACAGTTAGCTTATTTTAAAAAGTACAGCATAAAATTGACTAAACTTTATTTTGCCTGGTTTATCTTTTACTTTCTGTTTCAACTAGGAGTAAATTTTATTGAAACAGAAAAGACAGTCAAAGCACTGACAGCCATGTTTACAGAATACGTGGCAAGCTTTCATATATGGGATATCTTTTACTACGGAGCAGGATCACCACAGTATCATTTATGGTTTCTATTAGCTTTGATTTGGTCAATGATCATTCTATTTATCTTTACCAAAACAAAGCTACTGCCAATTTTACTCGTTATAAGTCTAGGGTTGAATATCTATGGATTGTTTGGACAATCTTATTCAGCGTTTCATGAGGTAAGTATAAATACGCGTGATGCGCTATTCTTTGGCTTGTTTTATACTGCACTTGGTGGAATATTTGGGAACTATGTGGAGGAAGTGAAAGCCGCAGCAAATAAAATTCCGATTTTCCTTTACATTGGACTATTGTCTGTTTTTTCCTTATCGCAAATTGCTGAAGGCTATCTTACATTAAAGGTATTTCATGGTGATGCTGAAAATTACTATTTATCTACGGTTCCATTAACCATTATCCTATTCATGATGGTCATAAAATATAGTCAAATAGGAAAAAAATCAATGATGTCTAAAATTGGCGCAAATGCGGTGGGGATATATGTGGCACATGTATTTCTGTTAAAATCATTTCCAATCATCCTTGAGCGATTAGGAATATCGAATGTACAAGAAACATTGGTATGGAATATCATATTTACACCAATGGTATTTATCTTAGCGTACCTCTTATATGCTGGTTTACAGTGGAGTAAAACAAGTATAGCAAACCTCTATAGTAGGGAGAAACGAATCTATAAAGAGAAGGTTGAGTATAATTAATAAAATAGGAGTAGTGTATGTTAAAGTATAAGTCGCTCCTTCTATCTATCATATCAAAATGATTGTTTAGTCAATGAGGGTAAAGGCCAAAAGATTTATAAAATAAAAGTTACAATAGATCTTTGTAGATATACTGCGCCAGTCTGAGGATCGAAATTCTGGAAAGCAATATTAAACGGCGCACCGTCATCGAACGTTTCTAAAAAATAGGAGGCGTACAATTATAGAAATTGTAGAAAAGCTGAGGACAGATTTAGATGCAAAAGTAAAATCTAGTACAAATAATGTCGAAGTTCTGCTATAATTAATAAAGTTATTTATAAAAAGATAGTTCAAATTTACTACGTATCGAAATCTTGGGGTGAAATGAATGAATTTGGTTACAGAAATTGAGACAAAAAATCTAATGATATATAATACTGGAATAGAGGTTGTAGATTTAACAAAAGATGAAATAACTTTTTATATAAAAGATCTAAATAAAACATATACTGTACTTTTAAAAAAACAAACGAATAATAAGGAAGAAATGCTTGATAGTATTAAGCTAGAAGATCAAGTTTTATTAAAATATACGGGAAAAGACATGTCAATATTTGTATATATAAAAGATTGTCTATTAAATTATCTCTTGACAGATAAGCCAGATACAACAAAAAGTGTCTTTGAAATCGAAGTTAATAAAAGAACACAATTAATAAATATAGAGCAAGTAGATATTCAAACATTAAATTTATATGTTGAGAATAGTATGTTTACATATGATGGTTTGGTAAGTTCACGAAAAAGTAATTTCAATATTAAGTATAAATCAGATAAGTTAAATAATGGATTATTGGCAATATGTAAATATGGTAAATATTATTTAATAATAAAATATGATAAGAAAAATATGAAACTGATATTTAATAAGGTAATTTTTGATATCGTGGCAAATTCAAAAGGGATCTTATTTGATTTAATTAATGAGAAGGATTTAAAAATATTAGTAGAATATAATAAAAGAAATAAAATAGTTGACTTATCTAAATTAAAAAAAGGTGAAACAATACAATTATTTTCAAAAGCTGAATTTTTGCATTTCAAAGATGACAATTTATTAGGGGTTATTATTGTTAATAGAACGAGATATTATATTTATTTAAAAATGTATGGAGTATATTTAACCAAAAGCACTCCCCAAAAAGTGACTCAATATAAAAGTTATCTTCGTTCAATATCATTCGGAAAAAACATCTACTTATTTGGAAGGTTTGTTCATCATGCTTATAATTCTTATGGTGAATACGATTATTTATATAATTCAGACTTTTATCACAGGGTTACGAAATTCAAAAGACCATTCAGTAGAGTTAAATTCATAAAACAGTTTGGATATTTTAAAATCAATGTAAAAAAAATGGATCTTGAATCAAAAGTGCACTACCCATTATTTGTAGGTAATGAGAAATTTATTTTACACAATATCCCTATGAACAATGGAAAAGAGCCTTCAAAGGTATATTCGACTAAAAAAAATAAAAAGAAAATCCATGTTTTAAGATCAAGCATTCACAATAATGTTATGTATACAATTGTTCCTTATTCAAAGATGTATTCAAAGTTAAATAAATTAAAAGCTAAAATTGCTAAATTTGTTTCGAATAAGTTTTATAAAAATAAAAACTATAATGTAAATCTATACTTTGAGAAACAGGCATCAAAGGCTGATGAATCTGGATTTCGTGTTTTTGAAAAGGTAAAGGAAAAAAACTATTCTACTTCGAAAAACTATTTTATTTTAGATAAGAATTGTGATATGTACAAGAACATGAAGCTGAAGCATGGAAAAGACATCATACCAAGGTTCTCATATCGCCATTACTTAAATATTTTTAATGCCGAT
The DNA here is from genome assembly GCF_016908515.1 of Virgibacillus halotolerans. Lineage (GTDB taxonomy): Bacteria > Bacillota > Bacilli > Bacillales > Amphibacillaceae > Virgibacillus_M > Virgibacillus_M halotolerans. The sequence continues at coordinate 305,560 of NZ_JAFBEA010000004.1, read as the reverse complement.
TATTATATTAGTAGCGATTTATCTAATCATGTTATAAATGACCGGATCTATAATAATTTGATCACAGATAAACTTAAAGAAGTGCCATTAATATTTTTACAACATGGTATAATGTTTGCTAAACCTGTAGAAAATCCACTTGGGAAAATTTTCTATAAGGAGTATGCTGCCTATAATATCTTTAAAAATGTAGTTAGTTCAAGATTAGAAGCACAGGAATTTTATAAAATGGGTTATGATGATCTCGATCTTATATACTCTGGATTAGCTACATTTGATTATGCTAACTTGGACTTGAAAAGTGATAAAATAGTATATATGCCAACATACAGATATTGGGAAGAAGGCTTAATTTATAGTGGTGATATAGAAAAGACGTCCTACTATAGATCTATAATCAAAGTGATAAAAGAGTTCGAAGGCGCCGGCTTATTAGATAAATTATTGATTGTTTCGCACAATAAATTTTCCCAGTATGTATATGAGAGTCTACCTGAATATAGACATCTACTTGGTTTAAATCCTTCTGAAGCTCTTAAAGTAGCAAGGATTTTTATTACCGACTTTTCTTCAGCAATTTATGATTCAATCTATAGAGGTGCTTATCCAATTTTCTATTGGGAAGATAAGGAATATTTAATAGATAATTATGGCGCTACTCCTCCAGTAAATAAAAATAATGCACCAGGTCCAGTAGCTTACGATACAGATCAATTAATTAATTACGTGAAAAATGCAATAAGTAATGAATACTTATTAGAGAGTGAATACGCAAAGAAATATTTGGATATTAATCAATTTAATGATAATAAAAACACCGAGAGAATTGTAAATTACATGATAAAAGATAAAATTTTATAAAGGAGTGCAATAATTGAAGATAGATGTGACTATAGCGAGATTTGATATCCTTAATTGTAAAATGATAATTGGTGGCTATTTTGATGAAGAATTAAATATTGTTTTTAAGCAAAGAAAGACTCATATTGGTGTACAATTTTTAAGTGAGTATACATTTAACTTAGAACATGAAGGCAACCAATTTTATTCGGAAATTGATCTACAGCCGATTTTTAAACTAAATAAGGTAAACAGTTTGTTTGATGTATACTTAGTTAACAATGAAGGTAATGAAGTATATTTGTCTTTGGAAAATTGGCCGAAAGTTAGGTTCGATAAATATATAAGTTCAGATAAGGTACTCTATTTTCAACCTTATAAAAACCAAAAGGGTAATTTATCAATTAGAATTAAACCCCATATTAATTTGAGTCTAGAAAATATAAAAGTTAATGATAATAAAGCATTATTAGGTTTTGAAGTATCAGAGAGCATTCGAACCTTAGATGTCAGGTTATATTTACAACCTCTTTTTAATGATGTGGATTTAAACCAAAATGCAATAGAACTTAAATTAGTTACCAAAAATGATTATAGTGTACAGTTCCTAGTTGAATCAAATGACTTAATAAAATATCTTAATTTTGATAAATTCAAATCAATAATGACTATTAAAGGAGAATTTCATGATATTAAATTACCGATAACGGCGAATAAGCAAATTAGTAAGACTTTTACTGTAGGCTATGAAAAAATTCAATTTGATATGGATCCAAGTGATGGTCTTTGTATAATGAAAAAGACTAATGAGATTTCTAATGGTGTAAAACAATTAACTTTTGATGGAAAAGTAATGATTAAAATAGAAGTACGGGATTTACCATTAAATATAGCGGTGAATAATGTTTATATGGTTCCGAGACTGGATAAATTCGATTCAAATTATATGAGTGGATTTATTTATTTAGATATTCAACATACAGAAAAAGGTGGAGTGAATTCCTTGAATATGTATGATGCCATCATAAGTGCAGGTATTTCAAAGGAAAAGTTAAATGAACTGTATATGCAAGATGATGTTATATATGACTTTTATTTTGATGTAAAAGATGATCAAGGAATTGTATATAAAAATAACCTGAATGTTGATAGTATTGTAGAACCAAATACATACAGTATAAATGATAAATTCGATATGTGTTTTTATGAAACTCAAAAGGGGACACTATCATTTCGCTTTAATAAAAAAAGACCTATTAACCAAATGAAAATAGCAGTACACGGTTCATGTTATAGTCGATTGCCTTTTTATTCAAATCATTATTTCAATCCGGATTATAAGGAAAAGTATGATGTTGTTTTAACAAGCTTTCATAAGTCAACAATTGGTTTATTTACCCCTTCAATAGAACTCCCAGATGAAAGTTTGAGTGATTTAAATAAATCCGAGGCAAATGTAGTTAAGGACGATAGTGAGAAGAACTTTTTTAGGAAGTTGCAAAATCTTAATCCTGAGTACTTAATAATTGATTTTTATGCTGATGCGGTACTAGATTTAATGAGGTTTAATAACGGTACAATACTTACAGTAACTCCAAGGTTATCTAACAGTAAATTATTTTTAAATAAATATAAAGGCGAAGTTGAAATTATTAATCACAATGATTTTAAAGTTTTTATGGAGATGTGGAGACCGGCAATCAAAAAATTCACAGAATCAGTAATAAAATATATTCCGGAAAATAAAATTATCCTAACTAAGGCCAGGATGTCTGAAAAATATTATGATAAAGAGGAAAATTTAATAGAGTTTAAGGGTAAACGTTTGGAAGAAATCAAAAAGTATAATGTAATATTTTCTATTTTAGAGTCGGAATTTTTAAGGTTATTACCAAAAACAAGAGTAATTCAATTGCCGAAAAATAAATACTTCAGTGATGAAAATTTCCCTTTAGGTTTTTCGCCAAATCATTACCAAACCGGGTATTATAAAGAGTACTTATCCAAACTCGATGATTTAGTATACAAGGATCTTATATCAAAAAGATTAATGGATTAAAATATTGTAATGAAAATAACGAACTCCATCCTTGAATCAATTTAACGTTAATTGAAGTTTTTAAGTATGAGAATAAACGATTGTCTCTAGAGTACGGCTGTTTATGTAATCTGGGTATGGATAGCATTTCAATTTCTATAAATATATTTTTAAGAAATTATAAAAAGGAGATTACAAATTGAATTCAATTGAAAAAAATATGACAGTAAAAAGTAAACTTAAAGTAATGACGATCTTCGGAACAAGACCAGAAGCGATTAAGATGGCCCCGTTAGTGTTGGAATTAGAAAAGCAACCGGAACACTTCGAATCTATTGTGACAGTTACTGGTCAGCATAGGGAGATGCTTGATCAAGTGTTAGACATTTTTGCCATTGAACCGGATTATGACTTAAATATGATGAAAGATCGCCAAACTTTGATCGATATCACAACAAAAGGTCTAGTAGGTCTAGATAGAATCATGAAAGAAACAAAACCCGATATTGTTTTGGTGCATGGTGATACTTCCACTACGTTTGTAGCGGGATTGGCAGCATTTTATAACCAAATAACGGTTGGGCATATAGAAGCCGGCTTGCGTACGTGGGATAAATATTCCCCATACCCTGAAGAGATGAATCGTCAATTAACAGGTGTGCTTGCTGATTTACATTTATCTCCAACGAAAAAGGCGGCACAAAATTTGCTTGCTGAGGATAAGGAAGAAGAAACTATTTTCATAACGGGAAACACTGCAATTGATGCTTTGAAAACAACTGTTGAAGAAAACTATAAACATGAGATTCTTGAGAAGATCGGTAAGGACAAATTAATTCTTTTAACCGCCCATAGGCGTGAAAACCTCGGAGAGCCGATGAAGAATATTTTTCGGGCTATTAAAAGATTGATTAATGATCATTCAGATATTCAGGTAGTTTATCCTGTCCATATGAACCCAGTTGTTAGGGAGCTTGCTAATGAAATATTAGGAGATAATTCAAGAGTTCACCTTATAGAACCTCTAGATGTAATCGATTTTCATAATTTCGCAAACAAGTCGCATTTAATTTTAACAGATTCGGGGGGGGTTCAAGAAGAAGCACCCTCCTTGGGAGTACCAGTATTAGTATTAAGAGATACAACAGAACGCCCAGAGGGGGTTGATTCTGGTACGCTAAAATTAATTGGTACAGAAGAAGAAATGATCTATCAAACTGCAAAGGAGCTTTTAACTGATAATAATGTATATGAAAAAATGGCTAAAGCAGTAAACCCTTATGGAGATGGGTGTGCTTCACGCAGAATTTCTGAAGCGATCTTATATCGCTACGGAATAATAAATGAGAAACCGTCTGAATATATACCTCGTTAAAGAGTTTATATCTAAATTCCTTTTATCTATATCAACAAAGCACAGAGCAGTATTGATTTAAAATTGACACCAAATAATCCAACTATGTTTAAATCTGGATTATTTGGTTCCTATATTTATATGTTGTATTCTGTTGTTTACTAGACTTTCAATTACTTGAAGCGGGCTAATCTCTAATTAACCTTATTTTGAGTGAGGTTAAATTAAAATATCACCTGATTTTACTGGATGTCTATCCACTTTTACTAAGATGAATACCCTAGCTTATTTTCGTTATAGCAATTTCGACTTAAATCCAATTAGAAGAGCTTGTTTAGTAGGATTGTTAATTAAATTATTAAACATTAGTATAATTGATGATTTTTTGTTAGTCAGTTATACCATGTCTCTCTACACTATCTCTGTCTTTTTAAGATAGGGATACTGGTTTTCTACATAGTTTCCAGGTTTTTAGATGTCATGAAAGTTCCTTTAAAAAAATATTTTAAGAAGATTGTTACCGAGTGTTGTATGATGTAAAAGGTAGATTTGATTAAAACTTACTTAAAGAGTATAGCAAAAATGGATAGAAAGATCATCATGTAAGCTCGATCAATAGATGCATTTTGGACAGCGACCACATGGAATCAATTATAAAAAAAGTGAGCTAATATGAATGTTAACGATTCATAAAAAATGTATAGTGTGTCTATTTGGAATAAAGATTATCATGATAATTTGTCGATTAAGCATACTAATTTTGGTATAGTTATACTGTAAAATGTCTATCAAAGTAATGAGATGAAATATGACTTCTATAAACTTGGAGAGAAACAATGAATCATTCAGTTATTTTCAAAAATGTAACAAAAAAATATAAAATGTATGGTAACACTTCTGAAAAACTTAAGGATTTATTTGTCCCTGATCATTATGGAGAGGACTTCTATGCCTTACAACATATTAATTTTACTGCAGATGAAGGAGATGTAATAGGAGTAATTGGTGTTAATGGTGCAGGGAAGTCAACATTATCAAATCTTATTACTGGTATTGTTCCATCAACCTCTGGGGAAATTAAAATCAAAGGGGAAGCTGCACTAATCGCTATAGCTTCGGGACTAAATAACCAACTATCAGGCAGGGATAATATTGAATTAAAATGCTTAATGCTTGGATTTAATAAAAAAGAGATTAATGCATTAATGCCAGATATTATCGAGTTTGCGGATATAGACAACTTTATTGATCAACCAGTCAAGAATTATTCAAGTGGAATGAAGTCGCGTTTAGGTTTTGCCATTTCGGTAAATGTTGATCCGGATGTTTTGGTTATTGATGAAGCATTATCTGTTGGAGATCAAACGTTTGCAGACAAATGTATGGATAAGATGAATGAGTTTAAAAAAAAGGGGAAAACAATCTTCTTTATTAGTCACTCCATTGGACAGGTGAAGAAGTTTTGTCAAAAAGTAATGTGGCTTGAAGCGGGAGAAATAAAGGCCTATGGAACTACAGATGACATTCTTCCGCAGTATCAAAAGTTTTTAAAGGAATTTAACGCATTATCGAAAGAAGAACAAAAGAACTTCAAGCAGCTAGTGTTGGAAAAAAGAAGTAAATTAAGGGAGAAAGAAAATTTACAGGTGAACGAAGAGGAAAGTGATGAAATAGCATCAAGTAACCCTTCACGCATTTATCTAAACAAGCGACGTAAGTATATGAGAATATTAAAGTGGTCTTTAACGTCTCTAATTATTGCATTATTATTTTTAGGTGGAGCAATATTTGTAGATAATCCGCGATTACTATTCAATATCGAAGCCGATAAATCAGAGAAATCAGCTTCTGATGAAGTTGACCCTCATATAAGTGATAATAAAACAGTAACAGAAGAGGACAAGCTAGAAGAAAGAGAAGAGGATATCCGTTACGTCACAGTTGACAGTGCATATATACGAACTGAACCAGATTTAGATAGTGAAGCGTCAAGTGTTGCTAGTTTTGGGCAAGCATTTGTTGTTGAGGAGTCAGAGAGAAAGGCATTTGAAGACGTTGATTGGCTAAAGATTATCGGTAAAAACACACATCAAGAAGGCTGGATTAGCAGCCAAGTGATGGACGTTGTCTCAGGAGAGATAAATGACCCGGAATTAGAGAATGGGTTTGATAAATTGGTTGAGTCTTACCCAACTTTAGAAAAAGTGTTTCCTATGATAGGTAAAACTGAGGACGAGGTAGAATCATTTGAATCCACAAAATATAAGTATTTTAATGATCGAGTGGTTGGATTTACAATTACCTTGAATGGTTCCTCAAACCAGTTATTTGATGACCTTGGTGATCCTCAAATAGAACAAGCAGACAAAACCTTATATCATGGCTCGGCATATGATTTTATTTTTTCCTTGGATGGTGAAATGATAAACAAATTAACTATCATTAAAAATTGAGGTGTTAAAAAAGCTCAACTACATGGCATTATGTAGTTGAGCGTTCTTTTATCTTATCTTCTATATATTGACTTAATCTAAATAGTTCGCACATTTTCAATCTGGTTTATTTGTGCGATAATCTTCATAGAAAATAACATGGAAGTTATATGATCACTTAAGCTAAAAAGAGGATAGTGTATATGGCAAAATAAAAATACATAGTAATGCAGTGTAAAAGTACGGAACCCTGTACACCAAAAGGCTTGCTAGTTACCAAAATTACTCTACTGTATTGGCGTCTAATCAAATTAGGACTTTGAAAGGAATGCTGATAATGATTAAATTTGATTTTATCAAATATTTAAGAAATAATAAATCATTATTTCTTAATGCAATCGCGGATAATAAGATCGATTGGAGAACCAGAAAAAGGTATTGTAGCCCTCAAGTAAAAAGTTCATAAAAAACCTCCTATATAATAAAATTGCACGCATGTGCTTCTTTAATATATAGGAGAATGGATCAGTTCTGTTTCATATGGATTAAAATTATGGCGCAATGGGTTCAATTAGATGGATGTAATCATTTTAAACATTTATTGGTTTTGTGCATAATTTGTTGTTTTTTTATACTAAGCACTTATTTCCTGTGATTTATTAATAGTTTTTTTCTTGTTTGATTTTACGACAGTTACTATGTAATTTCCAAAAGGAAGTTTCAGAATTACTTTAACTACTAATATGGATGTGAAAAAGGTGATCAAGTATACTAAGGGCAAGTATCTAGTTCTATCATAAAAGACTTTAAATAAATCATGATTACGCAAAAAGAATAAAATAAATGGATGAACCAAGTATATTCCCATTGAATAATTTCCTATATTCACTATAAAATCTCTTGTTTTGGGCCAAAAGGTTAACGCAGTATATACGCTTGCGAATGCGATAAATAGTAAGGGTAGACTTATCATATTCATTGGTCTATTTGACTCTATCCCCTCAGCAAAAAGGTACTCAAATATACCACTAATAATGACTACGATGCCTAATGTTATGCTGAAAATGGTGTTATTCTTAACCCAAACCATAATTCGTTCCCAATAGTAAACGAGTAAGCCGCCTAGAAAAAAGTAGTATGCCCAATGGAAGAAGAATACTCTTTCATTTATAAACTTATTGAAAAACCCATGTCCGATATTAATAGTATTAGTAACGAAAAAATAGTTAATGAAAAATGCTACTAATGTAAAAAGAATTAAATTTTTTTTAGATTTAAAGAATTGTAGTACTGGAAAGAGAAGATAAAATTGAACTACAATTGCAATAAAGTAAAGATGATAATTACTTTTACCAGTAAAAAAGAAATAAATAAAATCTTTTACTTCGTCAGCAGAAGTAAAGTTTGGGAACTCGAATTTATTATAACTCCACTTTAATAATAAATATATTACACTCCATACTAAAAAAGGGATGATCACTTTATTAATTCTTGACTTAAAGAAATAATTAAACTTAAATCCCCTTTTAACGACCTGATTATACAGCAAAAACCCACTAATTATTGCAAAGGCAGGAGTGCCATAACGAGAAATTTGGTTAAAAAATTGAGTTAGCCATGAAAAGGTTTGATCATTTTCATGGTAAAACCCAGCTGTAACATGCACCATTACGATACACATACAGGCTATAGCGCGAATAAAACTTATTTCATAAAAGTATTTCTTTTGAGGTTTTACTTCACTCTGTTGGATATCCATTTTCAACAAATCCTCTTTCTATTATTTATATTGATTATCATAATAGTTAGCTAAAGTGACTTTAAGGGGGGACGTAGAATCTGAAAAATAAATTTAGCCTTCATAAATAATTACAGGCTTTTAATTATGTTCTACAATTCGTTCTTCTTCAAAATTTGTATAGATAGACTTAATTAAATTTTCACTAGACTTTCCATCTGAATATTGGTTCCATTCATTCGAAAAATCATTTATTTTTTTCATATCAAAATCATTCGTTTTTAAGATGGTTATTAGATCATTTGTGTTCTCAACGATAGGGCCAGGAACAAGCTTATCGTAGTTATCCCAGAATCCCCTTGTTTCCGCATATTCATCAATATCATAAGCAAAAAATATCATTGGTTTATTTAATATAGCAAACTCAAACGGAATGGATGAATAATCCGAGATAAGTATATCCGTGATGACTAGTAAGTGATTGATATTATAATTAGTAGAAACGTTGAAAACAAAATCAGGATAATGGTTGTCTATGGTAACTGATACCGCTGGATGTAGACGTAAAAACAATACATAATCATCTTTTAATGCTTTGTACATCTTATCAATATCCATTTTCAGTTCCGATACATTCATTTCATTATCGCGATAGGTTGGAGCGTAGAGTATGACTTTCTTTTCTTTGATCATCGGAAACTGCAGTCTAAGAGTTTCTCCAACTTCTTCTTTTGCTAATGAATCAAAGAAGAAGTCTGTTCTTGGTATTCCAGTTCGTAAAATTTGCTTCTTGGATATACCAAATCCTTCACGGAAGATATCAGCCATATTCTCCGAACCTACAATAACATAGTCAAATCGCTGGTATACCATTTTAAACCGTTTGTAAGCTTTTGCTGGTCGATTCTCTATAGAGAGGTCCTTAAGCCCAAATTGTTTGATTGCGCCGGCCGCATGCCATAATTGAATACACTTTGTATTGGGTCTGAAATCAGTCACGGCTAAAAAACCGTAATAATTATCAACAAATATAGTGCTGGAAGTTGCTAAATGATAAATGGATTTACCCCAATTTATGGGGGTTACCGGTTTAAAATGTAGTTGTTTTCTATTGGGAGCACCTTTAAAGGTCATTTTACAACTGGAAGTTTTGAGAATAACAACTTTTTCATCTGATTGTTTTTCCAATTCCTTTAAGGTGTATAAAACATTAACCCCAAAAGAAGCAACAAAAACTGTTTTCTTCTTTTGGGGAAATAATTTAAATATATTAAAGAGAATACGAATAACAAATAAATACAACGTAATTGCAAGTTCTCTAGCCATTGTTCATATTCAAGTCTTTTTTAATTTTCGTTGTTGAAATTCCTACTGTTCGTGGTAAATACACAACTTCACAATATTCCTTTAAAAAGTCAAATTCACCTTCCCAGTCATCTCCCATTAAAAAAACGTCAACATCATGCTTCTGTACATCCTGCACTTTTTGCTCCCAGTTGTCTTCCGGTATAACTTCGTCGACATAGCGAATGGCCTCCAGAATTGCTTTACGTTGTTCAAAAGTGTAATATGCTTTTTTACCTTTAATGGCGTTAAATTCATCAGAAGAGATAGCAACAATCAAATAGTCACCATATTCCCTAGCGCGGCGTAAAATATTTATATGTCCCGTATGGAGCAAATCAAATGTTCCATAAGTGATTACTTTTTTCATTAATAATACCTCCGAGTTTTATTACGATTATATTATATATAATACTATACATTAGTTACAGGAATGTAACAACGAGTTATCAATTTGATACAAAATACTTTTATCTATAGTATACTATAAATGGATATTTATTAATACAGGTATTTTTCCCCAGAGGCTATCAAATTTATTATATAAAAACATAAATTGAGCTAAATTTTTATTAGTCTTAGCCGATATAAGAATTACCTATCCTATGATTGGATTTATATTATTGTGAAAGGAGTTACTAGATTAAAAGATGTGGTATTAAACAAATAAACTCGGAGGTTATCAATGAGAAAAACAGCTATTTTCTTAATCGTTTTATTGACTTTTAGTTTAATTAGTCCGTATGTTGCTTTGGCAGAAGATGAAAAAGCAAAAACTGATACATTAAACCCGCAATTGGAAGAGATGGATGAAGATCAAGAGGAAATTTCAATTGAAGAAAGTGAAGAGAGCTTATTGGGGCACATAACTGATGCAAACGTGAAGGTATACGAAGACCTCAATGATTTATCTCTTTCAGAAAAAGTTGAAAGTAACTATATGGATAAGGTCTATTACATAGCGAAACAAGCCAAGATAGACGATCAACTCTATTATTTGATCAGTAATGAAGAAAGTGATGAAAAAGGTCAAGTTGGTTGGATAAAGTCGCAAGATTTGGAGATACAGTCTTTTGTAATAGTAGATGAGGAGGAAAAAACGCTTTTTATTAATGGTTCTGGCGAAGCATATAATAATGCTTGGGGCGGCAAAGAAGATATAGTATATGACCTTGCAGAACTTGAAAACGTGGAGTTTAATATTGATATTACCCAAAAGGTTGGGGGCGATACGTGGTATCGTGGAATATTGAATGACGAAACAGTATGGATTCAAGCAAGTAACTTAAAAGAAGATGATGATTCAGAGAACCAACAAGATGGTGAAAATGCGGAGTCAGATACACAAACAGATGACAGTGATAGTGTAGATGAACCAGAGAAGTCTAATGAAATTAAAGATGATGAACAACAAAAATCCGCGGCTTCAGATGATGAAAATATGGAGTCAGATACACAAACAAATGACATTGTAGATGAACCAGAAACATCTAATGAAATTAAAGATGATGAAGTTAAGAAAGAGTTTCAAGATGATGCGCAAACAGAAGAAGATGAAACAAATTCTAATAGTGTGAAGTCTGATGCAAGATTATTCATGCGATCAACTGTTGCTGTAGCGCAAGAAAGTAAAACTAGCAAACTAGGTCATATTCGCAGCACTAATGTGGACATTTATCAAAATATTAATGATTTATCCGCTTCAAAAAAGGCTGGAGATAAGTTCATAAATGCAGTCTATTATATTAAAAAGCAAGCGAAAGTAAATAATCAAAGTTATTACCTGATTAGTACCGAACCAAGTAGTACCAAAGGTGTAGTAGGTTGGGTGAAATCACAAGATTTATCGTCCCATTCTCACGTAGGAGTCGATAAAAAAACAAAGATTTTCACTGTGAAAGGCTCTGGAAATGCCTATAATACTGCTTGGGGCGGCAATAAAAATCTGGTTTATAACCTTTCGAAATATAAGAACCAAGTCTTTAATGTACATTTAACTGAGAAAGTAGGAAATAATACCTGGTATCGTGGCACCTTGAATGGGAAAACGGTATGGATTCATTCAAGTTATCTAAACATCGTAAAAGAGAGTAAAACGAGTAAACTAGGTCATATTCGAAATTCAAAAGTTAAGATTTATAAAGATATCGGTAATGAATCTACCGTCCTAACTGCAGGGAGTAAGTACACAAACGCAGTTTATTATATTAAAAAGCAAACGAAAGTAAATAATCAAAGTTATTACCTGATTAGTACTGAACCAAGTAGCACGAAAGGTGTAGTAGGATGGGTAAAATCACAAGATTTATCGTCTCATTCCCATGTAGGAGTCGATAAAAAAGCAAAGATTTTCACTGTAAAAGGCTCTGGAAATGCCTATAATACTGCTTGGGGCGGCAATAAAAATCTAGTTTATAACCTTTCGAAATACAAGAACCAAGTCTTTAATGTACATTTGACTGAAAAAGTAGGAAATAACACCTGGTATCGTGGTACGTTGAATGGAAAAACGGTGTGGATTCATTCAAGTTATCTAAACACCGTAAAAGAGAGTAAAACGAGTAGATTGGGTCATATTCGTAGCGGGGCAAAAATTTATAAGAACATTGGTGATGAATCCTCGTCAATGAATTCTACTAAATATTTAAATGCAGTATATTATATTAAAAAACAAGCAAATGTAGGTAGTCAACTATATTATTTAATTAGCACGGAACCAAGTAGTACGAAGAATGTAGTAGGTTGGGTTAAATCCCAGGATTTGTCCACTCATCCTCATGTGGGTGTAGATAAGAAAGTTAAAACGTATTATGTAAAAGGAACAGGTAAAGCCTATGATACAGCTTGGGGCGGAAGTGAAAATTTAGTATATAATCTTTCACAATACAAAAGTAATACTTTTAAAATACACTTAACTGAAAAGGTAGGAAACAACACTTGGTATCGCGGAGTATTAAATGGAAAGACTGTGTGGATACATGGATCATATCTTTCTAAGTCGCCATTAAAAGAAGTTATAAACACATATACAAATTATAATTTAACTTTAAATAGGATGGCTGATATTCAAATGGCTGTTAATCCTCAAACAGATAAAAGATATGAACTTTGGATAAGAGAAGATGCTTTGAGTATTAAAAATGGAAAAGGTACGGTAAATGGAGATAATTGGAATCTAAGGAGAGGCCCTGGTACGAATTATTTAACTGGAGGAAAGGTTAATAATGGAACAGTACTAACCTTAAAAGCAAATAGTAAAGGATCGGATGGATACACATGGTATTATGTGAGAGATACATCTGGTTGGGTAATCCCTGATACAAATGATTTGAAGTATTATATAAATCCTTCAAATTTCACAAGCAATCTTAAGAACTCATTACAATTCTTGAAATTGTCGGAGAGCGCCAATATTAATGTAGTAGAAATTAATGAAAAAATACTTAAAGGCAAAGGAATTTTAGCAGGCAGAGCTCAATCTTTTGCTGACGGTGCTAATAAGTATGGTGTCAATGAAATATATCTCATTTCACATGCTTTGCTAGAAACAGGAAACGGTTCTTCGAAACTAGCAACTGGAGTGAAATATAACGGAAAAACAGTATACAATATGTATGGAATAGGAGCCAATGATAGTTGTCCATTGGAATGTGGCTCAAAGTATGCCTATGATGCTGGATGGTTTACACCAGAATTGGCAATTAAAGGCGGAGCTGAATTTGTAGGTAAAAATTATCTTGGAGTAGGGCAAGATACTCTGTATAAAATGCGTTGGAATCCATCTTCTGCGGCAAGTAATGGCTATGCTACCCATCAATATGCTACAGATATTGGGTGGGCAAGCAAGCAAACAACAAGAATGTATGAATTGTATAACCTATTAGATAGTTATAATATGGTTCTTGACATTCCAGAATATAAATAGATTACTAGTAAAAAAATGCACCTTACACCCATAAAAACAATGGGTGTAAGGTTTTTCTTATAAAAAAATGCTGCAAATCGCTTGTTGGGAGGTTTTCCAATTCCTCCTAAATACAAGTTCAAGAGCCTACCGATCAGCAAAATTCTGTTGGTTGCTGGCAACGACCGAACGGAATAATTAGCATTATCCCGTTCAACTGCTGAATACTTGCAATAGAGAGGTGACGATGATAAAGGAAGAGTGAATATAATAGTAATAGAGAATAAGTTAATCAAAATATGACAATAATAAGTATACAAGGATGTTCTATAATTAATGTACTATTTCAGAGCGATAAAATGTTACTTTCAAGTTTATAATGAAGCTTTTAATAATATATGATATAATGAGTTGGATTATTTTTTACATGTTTTTTTAAGGAGTGCAATTATGGGAAAGATATCAGTTATTATACCAGTGTATAATACAGAAGAATATATTGAAGATTGTATGAAGTCTTTAATGAAACAAACCTATAAAGATATTGAAATACTGTTAATAAATGATGATAGTAACGAGGAATGTACGCAATTACTGAATAAAATATCTGAACAAAATAACAATGTTAAGTTATATAACCAATCAAAAAGAAGAGGCGTTGGCGCGGCCCGTAATCTCGGTATTGAAAAATCTACTGGAGATTTTATATATTTTCTTGACAGTGATGACTATCTTCCTGAGAAAACTTTGGAAATTCTAGTTAAACATATTAAGGATAATAATATGATACGGGGAAAGATGAAGACAACGAATTTTAGTAGCGGCCTTGCAATTGTATTAGATGGGTTATTTAAAGTTAAAATCTTTAAAAATAACAGATACAAATTAATAAAGAATATGTCTTCATTAAATTTCTTGTTTAGCAAAGCGTTTATATCTGATAAAAACTTATCTTTTTCCGAAAGTGTAGAGGTATATTCTGATTTGGCATTTATGATTCCAGCGTTAATGCACACAGAACAGGTGCCATTCCTTAAAGAAGCTGTATATTTCAGAAGAAGGAGAAATGATCCTGTTTCAAATCCATCATTAATTCAATATGATGAAAAGATTAAAATTGAAAGTTTTTTAGAAATATATAATGAATTGAAGGATGAAAGTCTTGATGAGTTGTCCAATGACTTTTTGGATAAACGATTCTTGAATTTCTACAGAAAAAACATAGTAACCTATTTTAAAAAGGATGACGGCGTAGAAAATATTTTTAATCAATTATCTAGTGCAATGAAGCGCGTTGACCCTAGTATAGTGAACAAATATGGTCGGATACTAAAAAGTGAAGTAAATAAATTAGTTGATGGAAAACTTGATGGATATAAAAAGGTAAGTTCAAGGCACCATCTATTACGTGATATACGTAATGGTATAAAAACTAAGAGAAAATTTTATATTCTAATGTATAGAAGACTCTTTATGAAAACGCAAATGAAGGAAAACCTGATTTTCTTTGAAAGCTTTCTAGGCAAGTCTTATTCTGATAGTCCTAAATATATTTACGAGTATATATTGAATAATAAGATGGATTATAAATGCGTGTGGAGTGTAAGAGAAAAGAAGGAAATCCCGGGGGACCCAATACAAGTCAAAAGATTTAGCTTACGTTATTACTATTATTTAGCTAGGTCGAAATATTGGGTGAGCAATATCAGATTACCTAAATCTTTAGATAAAAGAGAAGGTAACATATACTTACAAACTTGGCACGGAACACCATTAAAAACGTTAGTCTTTGATCAGAAGGATATTTATTCGGCTGACCCTAAATATAAAGAGAACTTTTATATACAGTCACGCAGATGGGACTATTTGAGTTCGCCAAATCAGTACTCTTCCGATATTTTCAGAAGTGCTTTTAAATTTGATAAGGAAATGCTTGAATTTGGTTATCCGCGCAATGATATTTTATATCAAAAAAATACCGAACAGGATATTCGGCATATTAAAGATAAATTAGGGATACCACTTGATAAGAAGACAATCTTATACGCACCAACCTGGCGTGATGACGAATTTTATTCAAGAGGAAACTATAAGTTTACATTGAATTTAGAATTAGATAAAATGCAAAAAAACCTAGGTGATGAGTATATTATTTTATTAAGAACACATTATCATATAGCGAATCAGCTGGACGTATCTGAATATGAGGGGTTTGTGTATGACTATAGTAGATATGATGATATTGCAGAACTTTATTTAGCATCTGATATTTTAATTACAGATTACTCTTCCGTGTTTTTTGACTATGCGCATTTGAAGAGACCAATATTATTTTACACTTATGATCTGGAGAAATATCGGGATCAATTAAGAGGTTTTTATTTTGATATGGAGAAAGAAGTCCCAGGTCCATTATTAATGACGACAGATGAAGTAGCTGATGCTGTTGCAAATATTGATGGTATTCAAAATAACTATAAGGAAACTTATGAAAAATTTTATAATAAGTTTTGTCAATGGGATGACGGGCATGCAGCCGAGAAAACGGTCAAAGCTGTTTTTAAGATGAATTGATATCGTGAAATATAAAACATGGATCTTAGGTGATCCATGTTTTTCTATCTATTTATTAGAAGTTGAACGAATTCAAAAGATGTATAGTATGAGGTGAATCTAGAGTGAAAATTAAGACACTTCTTATGAAAATTAAAAGAAGTCAATATGTAAAGGAAATGTTGAAGCTGCTTTTTTACGCAGCAGGTAAATTACCCACCCATAAAAAAACAATAATTTTCGAAAGCTTTTTAGGAAAGCAATATAGTGATAGTCCAAAAAGCATATATGAATATATAAAAAAAGAGTATCCAGATTACAAATTATATTGGAGTGTTGATCGGAAATATCTCAGTAATTTCCAAAAAAATGGATATAATTATCTAATTCGCTTTAGTTTAAAATGGATATATCAAATGGGGACGGCAAGGTATTGGGTGGTTAATAGCAGATTGCCTTTATGGATACCAAAACCAAAACATACAATCTATATTCAGACATGGCATGGAACTCCATTAAAGAAACTAGGGGTGGATATAAATGAGGTTCATATGCCGGGTACAAATACGAATTCATATAAGGAGAATTTCATTTATGAAGCTAGTAAATGGGATTACTTAGTATCTCCTAACGCATATTCTACAGAAATATTTAAAAGAGCATTTGACTTTAAACAGACAATTATTGAAAGTGGTTACCCTAGAAATGACATACTATACACAGACAATAATGAATTGAAGTCAAAGGGAATAAAGAATAAGTTAAATATACTTCCGGATAAAAAAATTATTTTATATGCTCCAACATGGCGTGATGATGATTATTATAGTACGGGAAATTACAGGTTTAGCTTGGAATTAGATCTGAATCAGCTAAAAGTCGAATTTGGCGATGATTTTGTTATTTTGCTTCGGATGCATTATTTAGTGGCAGAGCAATTTGATTTAAGTGTTTATAAGAACTTTGTATATGATGTGTCTTCATATAATGACATTGGTGATTTATATTTAATTTCCGATGTCTTAATTACTGACTACTCATCTGTATTTTTTGATTATGCGAATTTGCGAAGACCGATCTTGTTCTTTACATATGATATTGAAAAGTATCGAAATAAACTTCGTGGATTTTATTTCAATATTGAAGAAGAAGCTCCTGGACCGCTATTGAAGACAACTGGGGAAATTATAAGTTATTTACAGTTGATCCGAGATGATAAATATCAATTGCCTTTAACATTTGAATCGTTTTATAATAAATATTGTTATCTAGAAGATGGTAATGCATCCGAACGGGTAGTAAATCAATTTTTAGAAAAGGGAAAACTATATATTGAATGAAATAATAATTATTCATTTTATTTCTGAAAGGGGCTATAAAATTGACTAAAATTACTCCTGTGCTTCTCGTTAGATCATTAGATGTTATAAGAGGTGGAGTTACCAAGGCGTCGATAAAAAGAGCAAATGTACTAGCAAAAGAATATGAAAAGGTTATAATTGTTACAATTGTGTTTCAACAAAACCATAAGCAAATCATAAAAGAATTATATGATAAAAAGATCTTATCAAAAAATATCCAAGTAGTTAACTTTTTTGAAGATATAAAACCGAATAAAGGAAAGCCAAAAAACTCAAAAACTAAGTATAATTACCTAGTGAAAGAGAGAGGATTTGTAGAATTTCCAGTCGAAAACATGAAAGAAGAACCTTCGTATCGTTACTATGAAAATGGTTTATACACTAAATACAAACGATTTAACCAAGATGGCACTTTAAAGTTTGTAGATTATATGGATGCTGATAGATATAGGTTAAGAAGAGAAGAGTTTGATGAAAGGGGCATTTTGGTTAGAATTCGGCAAATGGATAAATTGACAAACAAATCACGATTGGATCGATATTTTGACAATAAAGGTTTTTGCTTTCTAAGTGTTCATATTAATTCCAAGACGGGTAAAGAGGGGCGTGCAGCGATCTTCAAGGAGGAACCTATTGAATTGGAAAGTTTATATGAATATCAAGAAAGATGGTTAAATTCTTTATTGAATGGCATAGCCTATCCTGTAGTCACATGTGAATTAAGAGGGTTGCATAAAATGCTGCAAGAAGTTAAACATGATAATATAAAAAAAATTGAAGTCATTCATACCAATCATATAAAAGAACCTTTCGATGATGTAAAAAATATCAAAAATAGCTATAGACAACTCTTTGAAAATACAAAAGAACTGGATAAAGTCGTATTTTTAACGAAAGAGCAAAAAGATGATGTAGAATCTGTATATGGAAAAAATGACAAATTTGTTGTAATTCCACATGCAAGTGGGGTAGATGAAAGAACAAGTAGTAAGAATAAGTTGAATTATAATTCAAAGTTAGCTGTAACCTTGGCTCGTTATCATGAAGATAAAAGATTAGATGAATCAATTAAAGCTTTTAAATTCGTAGTTGAAAAGGTACCAGAGGCTAAGTACTATATATATGGTTATGGAAACCTAAAAGGCGATCTAAAAAGTTTAATAAAAAAACTTGAACTAGAGAATAACGTATATTTAAAAAAATATACTACTGAACCAAAAGAGGCTTATCGAAAAGCCACATGTTCCATTCTTACTTCAAGGCAAGAAGGATTTGCTATGGTGATAACTGAGAGTATGTCAGTAGGCACCCCGGTGATATCATACGACACAAAATATGGACCAGAGGATATTATTGAAGATGGGGTAGATGGTTTTATAGTTCCCCAGGGTGATACTAAAAAGCTTGCTGAAAAAATTATTGAGGTCATGAAAGATAGAGATCTTCGCGATAATCTATCTGAAAATGCTCTACATGTTAATGATACATTTAGTGAAGTTAAATATAAAGAGCGTTGGCTTGATGTAATCAAAGATTAGAGTTATACATCCACTCCATCAGTAAGGCTTATCTAAAAGAGGTAAGCCTTACTATTTATTGTCTTTTATAGTGCTTGCTTGTATAATTAACATTTACATAACTAATAAATATTATATAGAATTATGGTGAAAGGATACACTCATGAAATCTGCAATTAAAGTTATTAAAGAACAAATAGATCACTTTTATTTAATAAGAAGACTCTCGCTATATGAATTAAAAAGTCAAAATCGTAATAATTATTTAGGAATGGCTTGGGAAATAATTAATCCGTCTATACAAATTCTTATTTACTGGTTTGTATTTGATACAATTAGACATAGAGACCCAATTCATTTAGGTGGAATGGAAGTGCCGTTTTTCGCTTGGCTATTAGCCGGTTTCTTTTTATGGATTTTCTTTTTTCAATCAACAATACAGGGATCAAAGTCTATTTACAGTCGATTACGTATGCTTTCAAAAATGAATTTTCCAATGAGCGTCATTCCTAACTATGTAATATTTTCGAAGTTTTATATTCATTTATTTATGTTGATTATCTCTATAATCATTTTTCAATTTATGGGTTACTTTGCTTCTGTATACTATTTGCAATTTATATATTTTATCTTTGCTGCTTTTTGTTTAATATTCTCTATATCACTTATAACCTCGACATTATCGACAATAATAAGAGATGTTCATATGTTTATAAGTTCGACATTACGAATGCTGTTATATTTATCGGGTGTATTATGGCCAATAACGATGTTAAGTGATATTCCAATTCTTATGAATTTGATGAAATTAAATCCGCTTTTCTATCTAATAGAGGGTTATCGTTCTGCATTTTTTGGGCTAGATTGGTATTTCATTGAGCACTGGCAATATACGTTGTATTTTTGGGCCTTAGTAATTGTTCTGTTCCTGTTTGGTTCAATGTTGCATGTGAAATTCAGAAGACACTTTATTGACTACTTATAAATGGTTGTGATCGTATGGAAAAGGCAATAATTGCAAGTAATATTTTTAAGAAATATAAATTATTCAACGATACAAAGGATCGTTTATTAGATTTGATTACTCATAAAAGCTATGGGGAAGACTTTTATGCTTTAACAGATGTTAGTTTTGAAGCAGAAAAAGGTGATGTGGTTGGCTTTGTCGGTATAAATGGCTCCGGTAAATCCACTTTATCGAATATTATTGCGGGAATTGTTCCCGAAACGTCTGGAACAGTCAAAGTTAACGGTCAGGTTTCTATAATTGCTGTGGCATCAGGGTTAAAGGGTGATCTTTCTGGTCGAGATAATATTGAATTAAAATTGTTGATGTTAGGATTTAATAAAGATGAAATCAAGGTACTAGAGCCTGATATTATTGAATTTGCAGAACTGGAGAAGTTTATTGATCAACCAGTAAAATCCTATTCCAGTGGGATGAAATCTCGTCTAGGATTTGCAATTTCAGTAAATGTAGATCCGGATATCCTAATTATCGACGAAGCATTGTCAGTTGGAGACAAAGCATTTGCAGAAAAAAGCTTGAATAAAATGAAAGAGTTTAAAAAACAAGGGAAGACAATGATCTTTGTCAGTCATTCAATCGGTCAAATGAAGCAGTTCTGTGAGAAGATTTTATGGTTAGAGTTTGGAAAGGTAAAAGATTATGGGACAGTCAAGGATGTTATTCCAAAATATGAAGCGTTTTTAAAACAATGGCAAAAGATGTCCAAGAAAGAAAGGGAAGCATACAGAAGCTTTGAATTAGAATTTGATGAGAAGTTACCAGACGATCCGTTAGCTGAAATAAACCAAGCGAGAATTGATAGTCATCATCCTTTTGAAAGTGATGACAATTATATAGAAGAACTAACCAGTCGTCTGGGTCATATTAAATCGGGTAGATCTTTTATTAATTCTACACTTGGAGAAACGGGAGAACAAAAGTCATCTGAAGGTTATAAGAATAATGTTTTTTATATTAAAAAGGAAGCAACTTATAAAGGTGAGTTGTATTATTTATTAAGCAATGAACCTAGTGCTAAAGATGGTGTACTAGGTTGGATAAAGGCATCACAAGTCTCTAGTCATATCCATGTGGCGATAGATAACGATTCTAAGCTTTTTTATTTAAAAGGATCTGGATCTGGTTATAGTCGTGAATGGGGGGGAAAAAAAAATCAAGTTTATGCTGACTTAGAATCATTTAAAAACAGAGAGTTCAAAGTAGATAAAACAGTGAAGGTTGGAAAGAACCTTTGGTATCGTGGCTTGTTGGACGGAAAACAAGTATGGATTCACAATAATCATTTAGAAGGAAAGGAACTTGAACAGCTAAATTAGGCAACATTTTAGTATACTAAAGGTAATTTAACATCATATACCGAAACACTATATCAAAAACTTATAGGATAAGCACATAAATATTTGCTTATCCTATAATTTTTTTAGTCTCTATTCATCTCTCCTAACACTTCATTCAACCTATCTGGATAATTCGTAAACATGCCTGTAACGCCCCATTCAATAAGCTGTTTCATATCCTTTTTTTCATTTACCGTATAAGGATGCAAAAGCAGACCAGCATCTCGCACTTTTGCAACATATTCTTTTGTTAAGTACGTATAGTTAGCGCCAATACCAACGGCATATACATTAATTTTATCGAGTTCGGTTGTAGTAATCTTGGCAGTATCCTGATAGCTAATTAACTGTATCAAAGGTATAGATGAATCTATCTCATAAACGTCATGTAAACTGGCTTCACTAAAGGATTGTATAATCACTTTCCCTTGTGGTGTATCAGGGCCAATCAGTTCATGTTTTTTTAATGTAGAAATTAACTCCTTTACCATACCTGGATATTCTTCAGGCGTTTTTGTTTCAATATAATAATTTGCCTCTTCATCAAAGTTGTCTATGATTTCATCTAAGGTTGGGATTTTGGCATGACTAAATGCTGGTTGCGCTAATTCGGGATTTTCCTCGTTGAACCACGTGCCCGCATCGAGTGTTTTAATTTCATCCAAAGTAAAGTCCTGAACGGCTCCTTCACTGTCTGTTGTTCTTGATACATCTTCATCATGCATAGCGATTAACTCACCATCTTTTGTCATCTGCAAGTCTATTTCAATATAGTCACCTATCATTTTTTCACCTGCATGATAAGATTCCAACGTATGTTCAGGCGCGTATCCAGAAGCGCCACGATGTGCAATGTTTAAAATCCGATCAGGGGAAAGCAAAGCATGATTATTCTGCTGTTGCTTCACTTTTTCGTTATCTGGCTGTTCATGAGATTCTATTGGTGTATAACTATGACAGCCCGTTAAAGTGATCATCAACAAAAGGCCAATAGTGTATATTATTCTCATTCTCGCTTTATCCTAAGGCTAATCAAGTGCGTCTTGAATCTTTGCAGCTGCATCATCAAGTGCCGCTTGTGGATCTTTACCTTCATACATTTCACCTAAAGCAGTTTCAATGATCTTTCGCGCTTCAGGCATAATGGTCGTTAATGGACCATTTGTAGCAGGGCTTGAAGTTGTGTTTTCTAATTGATCAACAGCAACCGTATATTGCGGAAATTCATCATAAACGTCTTTTAAAACGTCTTCGTCATATGCAGCGGGTGTAATCGGGAAATATCCCGTGGCCGCAGCCCATTCCGCTTGCACATCAGGGTTTGTCATGAATTTAACAAATTCCCATGCCGCGTCTTGATCTGCTTCAGATACTTGGTTCGTAATCCATAATGACGCACCACCAACAATAAGCCCCTGTGGATCCATGCCGTCTGCTACAGGCAGGTAGGCTGTTCCGACTTCGAATGGCGCATTATCAATGACCTCTGCTGTATTAGCCGTTGAATCAAGATACATCCCTACTTGACTTGCGAAAAATGGACCTCGAGGATCTTCCCAATCACTGCCATAATTCCTGAATGTCTTCGCCTTGTTCATATCGTTCAGCCAGTTAAAGACATTCAACCCTTCTTCCGAGTTAACGAGTGATGCTGTGGCGTCTCCATCCCTGCCGTTATCGTTATCCAGGTAAAGTGCACCCTGGTTAGCCATTAGCTGTTCGAAAAACCAGCCGATGGTTGCCATAGTGAAGCCATAGGTGTCCTTTCCATCGGAGAGCTTCTCTGCAGCATCTTTCATTTCACTAAATGAATTTGGCGGATTTTCCGGATCCATGCCGGCTTCTTTGAACATGTCTTTGTTATAAAACATGACTGCATTCGACGTATTAAATGGCATCGAATTTAGTTTTCCATCAATTTCATAATAGGAAGCAATATTTGGCTCTAAAATAGAAGTGTCAAAGTCATCCTTATCAACAAATTCTTGCATTGGCGTGATGAAGTCACTTTCACTCATATATTTGGTTCCAATCTCAAAAACCTGGACAATAGCTGGTGCTTCCTCTGAGCCGCCAACAGCACGTAGTTTATTTAATGATTCATCATAGCTGCCTTGAAATATCGCTTCAACGGAAACGGAATCTGACTGTTCATTAAATTTGTCTACAATTTCTTGTAATGCATCTCCATTACTGCCACTCATTGCATGCCAAAATGTAATGTTTGTTTTTCCTTCCGTGTCACCCTTGGATGAGGCGTCATCTTTGTCACTGCTACATGCTGATAAAGTGAAAACCAAGACCAACATCAATGATAAAGTGACTAATAACTTTCTCATAATACATTTTCCCCCTTCATATTTTTATCCCTTTAGCGCCCCTGCGGTTAATCCTTCTCTAATATATTTCAGCCCAATGAATAGTAGTAGGATGGTCGGTAAAAGAATCGTTACAACGGCAGCCATTACCATGTTCCATTGAGAGGAACTTTCATTTGCGATGAGCATTTTTAACCCGATTTGCACAGGGCGAACCGTATCATCGTTTGTTACCAGTAATGGCCATAGGTACTGATTCCAGGTAGTTAGGAATCCATATATTCCCAAAGCACTTAGTGATGACTTTGATAATGGTAAGGCGAATTTCAAGTAAAAACGGAACCTTGTACAACCATCCATTTGTGCAGATTCCCATAATTCTTTTGGTATCGTTAAAAAGTGCTGTCTTAATAAAAAGATGCCAAATGGTAAGGCGAAGAATGGAAATGTTAAAGCAGGATAGGTGTTGAGCCACCCAAGATGTAAGATAGTTAGAAAGTTTGGGATAATCGTAGCTTCCCAAGGTATCAGCATCGTAGATAGGAATATAAAGAAAATCAGATTTCTACCTTTAAAAGGAATGAAGACAAAAGCATAAGCAGATAGACTGCATACAATGAGTTGACCAATCATGACGATGAAAGACATCCAAAAACTTACGGTTAAAAAGTGCAGTAAGGGGATGTTTTCAAATACTTCTTTATAAGCATCGAAGTTTATCGCTGATGGGAACAACTTTCCTGCATAGATTTCCTGTGGTTCCATAAAACTAGCGGATACTGCATACAAAAGTGGAAAGAAAAGTATCAGGCTTGAGATGATTAAAAGTGTGTATAATAAAAGTTTCTTCATCATTGATAATGCACCTTCTTTTCTCCAACCCTAAACTGTATGAAGGTTACGATTAATATGACTAGAAATAAGATGATTGCTTGTGCGCTAGCAAAACCAAAATTACCATAGGAGAAGGCCTCTTGATAAATAGAATAAACAATAATATTCGTTGAGCCAGCAGGTCCACCGCCAGTTAGAATATCAATTTGTCCAAATGTCTGGAAAGACCCTATCACTGCAATAATCGTTACAAAAAATAATACGGGTGACAGCATCGGTATGGTAATCTTAACTAATCTAGCCCAGTAGCCTGCACCATCTATTTTGGCGCTTTCGTATAATTCAGCGGAGACATTTTGAATACCGCCTAATAAAATAATGAAGTTTATTCCAATGTGCATCCAGATGGTTGTGATGGCAACGGCGAATAACGCCCATTTGGAGCTTGTTAACCATTCCACACCGTCGATGCCAACAAATCCTAGAATGTTATTCAATACACCAAGTGATGGATGGAATAAAAATAAGAATATAGTAGCACCTGCCGCAACAGATACACCTAAAGTGGATGAGAAGATGGTTCTGAAAATACCGATTCCTTTTAGCTTTTCACTTGCAATCACGGCAAAAAATAATGCAATAATGATTTCCGCGGGTACAGTATAAAGCACAAATAAAAAGGTACCAATCATGCTTTTTCTGAATTCTGCTGAATGCAATAGTTTCATATAGTGATCCCATCCAACAAAATCTTTGACCAAACCGCCACCTGTAACCTCATTGAAACTAAAATAAAATGTTTTAATCATTGGATAAAAGAGAAAGACACCTAAAAGAATGAGTGCTGGTAAAAGATATAAAATGCCAATGCCAAATAGCTTTTTTTCATTATGAATACCAAGCTTTTTGCTTTTTACATATTTTTTAACCAAACTGTAATTACACCTCTTTTAAATTGTATTCTAAGGCAGCCGTAATTAGATCATCCCCTTAAATGAAATTAAATTTTCAACTGGTATGCCTATTTATTGTGTTTTAAATGCGCATGTCAACTAATCAATAGATACATTAACTTACGCAAAATATGAACCAAATATGAAAGTTTTCATAAATGTGGATGGATATTAACCTTTAGAAGATGAGAAACGCTAAAAAGTCACAAAGCAATTTGAATAGAAACCTAAGTTCTACCTATTGCACTCAAATGACGTTACTTTAAAATAATTGAAAAATTTGATAGAGTAAGGTTACTAAATATGCGTATTACATAGAGGTGAGGTATTGTTCAAAAGAAATAATGTACTTTTTATTGCTGTTTTTATATTATCTATGTCTCCTTACATTGTGTCTGCGGACAGCTTTGGTCCTGAAGAATGGCACCAATATCGAATGCAAAGTGATAAAAATGCTGTATTTGATAACGGTTCTGAGCCGTTAACATATCAAACTTATGAGACTACAGACGAAGTAAGAGCGACTCCAGTAATTGTTGGTAATAAACTCTTTATTGGAAACCATGAATCGGGCGATTTACATGCGTTTGATGTACATAGTGGTGAACAGTTATGGGAAAATCAGGCACCAAACTGGATTCATTCAGAAATGATTTACCACAATGGAAAAGTATATGTTGGGTTTGGGAATCGCTTCTTTCGCGAAGACGGCATACGTGGTACAGGTGAAAATGGCGTTATGGCATTAGATGCAGATTCCGGTGATATCTTATGGAAATATAATACGGATGGTGAAGTGATGCCTACGCCAGCCTATCATGATGGGGCAGTATATATTGCAACAGGCGACAGAAACCTATTCAAATTAGATCCCGACACAGGTGAAGTACTGCATCAAGCATATATTGGTTCAACGATAAGTATGTCTGCACCGAATATCACGGAAGATACACTTTATGTTGGAGGAGGGGCACCAGAACCATATACTTTTTCCGCCTATGATTTGGAAAATGATGATTTTAAATGGCAGACAGAAATACCGGAAGCCTATGCAGGGCTTGATGATGTTCCACCAGCAACGAGTGATAATCTTGTCGTTACAACAGCACTGGAAAAGGCAGGGGATGGTGAAAACGCCGAACATTTCATGTATGCAATGGATACAGCATCTGGTGAAATCGTTTGGAAAGAAAGTCTTGGCGTAGGGGAAGATGTTTCCAATAATAGATCAGGTGCACCTATGATTTATGAAGGAAATATTTATGTGGGTAGTCCGATTACGAAAGCATTCTATGCATATGATTTGAAAACTGGCGAGAAGCTGTGGGAATTTGAAGATGAGGTGATGAAGGCTCCTCCAGTTGCCCAAGACGGTATTGTTTATTTTTCTAATACAAAAGGGTTTGTTTATGCATTGGATGCTGAAACAGGTGAACAGCTTGGTGAAAAGAAATTAAATGGTGTACTGGCCCCAGCCGGACCTATCATTGTGAATGACACGTTATTTGTAGGCAGTCAGGATTCTAATGTCTATGCAGTTCCTTTAACAGATTTCGAGCAGGAACAGGGTGATGAATCCGACGTTTATGCGGATGAGAGACATAGTGAGGGAACTGAAAAAGATAGTAATCTAGTTCAATATATGGTTTTGGGTGTACTTGTATTTTTATTAGCTATTGTTATTTATATGATGATGCGAAAACGAAGAAGATAGAGGTTGTTAGGTAAATAGATCGCAATTTAACTTATATTTATGAAGTTAAGAAGAAGGAAGCCTTGCGCCCGCAAGGCTTCTTAAACGCTCGTAAATATCTCCGGCACATTTGAAAACACACCATCTACACCATAATCCACTAATTCCTCATACCGCTCCAACGTGTTCACCGTATACGGATAAACCTGATACCCTGAAGCCTTACAATTCTTTACAAAGTCTCGATTGGTATACACATTGTTAGGGTGTATGCTCGTAATGTTTAACCCACTGTTTTTCGCGTAATCCCATGCGTTTAAAATGCGATAGTAAAATAACATTCCCAGTGGCATGCTGGGGGTGATTTCCTGTACCTTTTGTAGTGCGACATGGTCAAATGAAGAAATGATGACGTGCTCCATGCGTTGATGGTCTGATAGACATTGGAGTAATAGGTATTCAATGTCGTCATAAATCACGGGAATATTTTTAATTTCGATATTTAATAACAGATCCTTTGGACAAAGTTCCAATACTTCATCAAGCGTTGCTAGGGTGGTACCTGTAAATGCATCACTAAAAGAGCTTCCAACATCGATTTGTTTAATTTCTTCTAATGTAAAATCTTTGATTAGGCCAGAAACATCTTTGTTAAAGCGCGATATTTTATGGTCGTGACAAATGATCAATTTGTTATCTTTAGTTAATTGTACATCTAATTCAATTGCCTTTGCGCCATGGTCAATGGCCTTTTGGAATGCCGGGATCGTATTCTCTGGTGCTTCTGTTAATGAGCCACGATGGGCGAAATTGATTGTCAAATGAACTCACTCCAATCCATGAATAGGTAAATGATAACATAATTATTTATACTTCGGGTTATGAAGATGAAAGCAAATTGATTACAGTCATAAGAATGCACCAATGTTGACATACTCTTTAACACTGAATGACAAGTGGTTACCACCCATATCTTTCTAATGATTAAGGTTAAAAAGTCATAGGTATTTTGAATTACAAATGATATAATTGTTTTACTAATGAGCACTGTATAATTATATTATGAGGGGGATAAGGGATGGAGAATTTATTTTTAATATTATTTTTAATATCTTTTTTGGCATTACTGATAGGTTTAATTAAACCTAATATTGTTTTAAGCTGGCTTCCTAAAGCGAAAAGAAATAGGAAGTCTGTGGCGATGTATTTTGGGATTGCTGTAGTAGTATTTTTCATTTTATTTGGAGCAACTGTACCACCTACAAATGAAAGTGCTGATAATAACGATCAAGTAGAGCAAGAGAAAGAAGAGGAGAAGAAAGCAGAAGAAGAGAAGGCTAAGCGAGAAGAGGAGAAGAAAGCAGAGAAAGAGAAGGCTAAGCAAGAAGAGGAGAAGAAAGCAGAGGAAGAGAAGGCTAAGCGAGAAGAGGAGAAGAAAGCAGAGGAAGAGAAGGCTAAGCAAGAAGAGGAGAAGAAAGTAGAGGAAGAGAAGGCTAAGCAAGAAGAGGAGAAGAAAGCAGAGGAAGAGAAGGCTAAGCAAGAAGAGGAGAAGAAAGCGGAAGAAAAGAAAGCTAAGCAAGAAGAGGAGAAGAAAGCGGAAGAAGAGAAAGCTAAGCAGGAAGAGGAGAAGAAGGAGAAAGAAGATACAGAAACGAAGTCACAGCAACAAGCAGTAAAAATGGCGGAAGATTACTTAAATTATACTGCATTTTCAAATAGCGGATTAATAGAGCAGTTAGAATTCGAAGGTTTCGATAATCAGTATGCTACTTATGCAGTAGAAAGAATCGATGTCGATTGGAAAGAACAAGCAGTAAAAATGGCGGAAGACTATTTAGATTATACTGCATTTTCAAAAATCGGATTAATAGAACAATTAAAATTTGAAGGATTCAGTGATGAGATTGCTACTTATGCTGCGAATGAAGTAGGTCTATAAAGAATATTGAACAAGCACAAAGTAAAAGCTCACAATTGTTTTGTGAGCTTTTCAAGTCTTTACTCATTCATTTGCTAATCAATAAAAATTTGTTTTATTAATAACCCTTGAGAGAAGATGCTGACAAAACCTGGTTTAAGATATGTAAATGTGAAGAATAACCAAATAACATTCAGAAAACCGGCTATTTAAATGAATATGTTATTTCATTTTTTTGCAAGACCGCATTGCACAGCAGTATAAAGAGACTGTCGCAATCTTATCGCCGATTCCCGGTATGGAAATCCATATTCTTCAAAAGACTGCGGTAGCGCATTTATCTCACTTTTTAATTTAGATAGATGTTCTTGATATTGGAAAAGCATATGAATGTACATACGCAAACTAACAGGTTGACTACGACTAACACGAGATTGAAAGGATTGCGTCTAGTTGTTTCTCTTAGTTGAAAGGCTTTATGCAAAAACCACGTTTGAATCTCCGAAGGATCCGGGGATGAGCGCTGAACCTATCCACCTAATCGCCGAAGGATCCGAGCTGAGCGCTGAACCATACGACCTAAGCGCTGAATCTCAATCCGCGAGCGCCGATGAAAGGCTTGATAGTCAAATTATTGGAATGGTATTGCGGTTTTATATTTATTTCGGTTTGACGCGATACGTTGCGAAATGATGCCATATTAATTTGAGTAGTTTCCAGTTATACCAGATAAAAAGAAAAATACTCAAGCAAATGCTGACAGCCAAGCCGACTTGATTGAAAATAAATGGGATGATAATGGCGATGATCATCAGAAGTGATAATATAACCATATCTTGGTAATGGATCTTTATTACAAAATAATGCTTGGCGGAAAACACGCGAATGAGCCATGTAACAAGAAAGGCGGTGAACGTGGAAATCACCACGGCATACAATCCGATCGTTTTGATAAAAACAACATTGAACAAAACGTTTACAAGCGCACCGATGACTGACGTGATGAAAATAATGTTTGTTCTTTTTGCTCCATGGTAACCTGCAGCCCAAAATAGTGCGCATGCATTAAACAGTGTACCGAGCAACAAGATGCCAATATATTTCCAAGCGCTGTAAAAGGTGTCGGCTATCATCACCGCTAATACAGGCTTTGTTATTAGTGTCAGACAAATCACAGTGGTTGCCATTAATCGGAAAAAATGCCGGAAGACGTTGGAATAATAGTCATTTTTATCTTTGGAATCAAATTCTAAAATAGCGCTATCCTTCCATGCAAGCAGGAATACAGTATTAATCATCAAGAGGATTGCTGGAATTTTATTTGCTACGGCATAAATACCATTGGCGTCCATACCTAAATAGATGGTAATAAAATATCTGTCCGACATCGTCATGACCCACCAACTCGCAGCACCGGGAATGATTGGAATAGAATAAACAAGGAAGGATTTTAGTCTGGTTTTCGAATAAGCGCTGAGGGCGATATACTGGCTAAATTGCATGGCCTTCCAAGCATAAATAATTACAGCCATGGCAGCGATGATCGAAGCATAGAAAAAAGCTTCGATTCGGAAGGCGAAAACAAAGATAAACAGCAGAATGAAGGCAACCATAATGACGGTTTGGATGATGCCAATGAGTGCAAACAGCTTGTTAAATCCCAACCCACGCGCGCACTGTTGTATAAAGCTGCTGAAGACAGTTGCATTGATATAGATCAGTGCTAGCCACCCGAATGGGATGGAAACAATCAGAAAGACAACAATCGCGAGCAAATTAAAGATAATCAAGTTTCGAAAGATCGTTACGGCTCCGGTTGTGATGATGCTTTTTTTATTTTCTGTTTCGTTCTCCTCGAGCAGCCACCGGTAGACGGCGGAGACCAGCTCGAATGTAATAAACGGCGCTAGTAGGGTAGCGGTTGTGACAACGAGATCCCATAGGCCGTATTCTGCAGGTGTGAAGTAATGGGTGTACAGCGGCAGCATGAGGAACATGATGATTTTAGAACCGAAATTCGCTACACCATATAACATGGTATCCTTCATTAATTTCTCGCCATTCGCCATAAATTGTCTACCCCTTTTAGAAAACTTGGCTTATCGCCAAGCCTTTGTTGCACTTACGACGCACAGGACGTGCTAGTATTGACGTTGCGAAACCAGTGAGCGGAAAGAAATAGGATTATACTTTCTTTACTGCAAAAAAGCGTCTAACTTCAAAAACTGCTTGGCTGCATTGTTAACTTGTTTTGAGACATCGATTGGATCCGTCTGTAAATGATTAAATACCTGTTCAGCCGCGAGTTCTTCCAACTGAGTGAAGTCCTTTGTGCCTCCATTGAATGCGATATCCTCGAGTACATGGGTCATTTTGTCACTATAAACAATCGGGAAGACGGGTTTATGGAATACCCAGCCAACAATCATTGCATGGAACCTTGTTGCTACAACACATTGGGAGCGGGCGATGATTTTTAGTGTTGCTTCTATATTTGTCCGATAAAAATGTTTGCTAATATGCTCCATATAGTCGGCTGGGATGCCTTGCGCGATCTTTTCGATTGCTTCATCATCTTTCTCCGCTTCGCAAAAGGATATGAATATCACGTGGTAGCCTTTCGTGATAAAATAAACCGCAATCTCCCGCATTTTTTGGTAGTAGAGCGCATCATATCCTGATAGGTGTTTGCGAATGGACGGTTTGATGACTGAGATGACAATGGATTTATCCTCCTGGGCCGTGTCCATTTTATCCAATTGGAATCCGATATCATCTGCCTTGCGAACATTGTTCAGGTCTTTAAATAAATCATAGGAATGCTGTTCCCGGAAACAGATATCGGTGTAGCTTTGAAATATTTTCTTATGCTGACGATAGAAATCTGCCTCTACGTATGGCCCAAAGTTTGCTCCCAATAGAAAAAAGGGCTTCCCCTTAATGCTTATTGCTTTCGTTGTCTGAACGTTTTCCTGCCAATCGGCCTGTTGCATGAACAGCGAACCGCCAACATGTACGGCTGCATCGCATCCATTTGCCAGTAGCCGATAGTAGAAGGGCTCGAGCTGTAACTTTTTAAAGATATAACGGATCCCGCGGGCAAACAGTGTGTCACTTGGATGGATGCGGATATTTTCCAATTGCTTGAAAGTGTGTTTGTATGCTTTAGGTGCATGTAAGATAAAGGTTGTATCCGGGTAACGCTGACATAGCGTATGAATCAATAAATCATCCCCGAAATTGAACCGGGTATATGCGTAAATCATGACCTGTTTCATCTGCTCCGCCCTTCCTTCAATAGTTTGCCTTTTTTAATAAATAGAACAATGCAGGCATTCGATATTGTAAAAAGCGCTTGGCCTTAAAGAAACAATAGACGGCAGCAATCGACTGCATGTTAATTAGACGTCCAACGAATCGTGATTGGCGGCTTCCCTTAAAGTGCGTTCCGTTTTCTTTTAAAGTATCATCCGCAACGATCGCGGCTATTTGTTGTTTCTTTTGTTTGGCGGTTAGGGGACTATGTTGATGAAATAAGTTGTTCAGGCAGTTGATAACGCTATTGATATAAATTACTTCCAGAAAATATCGATTGTCTCCGTGATACTGATTTTCCCGTTCTAAAAACGCACGGACGTTGTCAAACAACATCTGTTGATTTTCAAACAAACGTTTGTTGAAACTTCTTGTTATCGATGTTTCGACCAGTGCATAGTTATAGAGTGGGCGCTTGATCAAGTTGACGGCTGTGCAGACATGAAGATAAGCAAGATTAAATAGCAGGTCTTCCCCTAATCGCAGGCTTTCCATGAAGCGGATCGTATAATCATTTATCAGATTACGAAGATACAGTTTATTGCATGGGGATGGCAGAATGGTGTCTTTGTAAAGCGCACCAACATGTTGTATAAATGCCTTCTTTGGGTAGATGCCTGCAATCGATGGTAGATGTGTTGTCGTCGTCCGATTCATGGCAATCGATTGATATCCACAGATAACGAGATCGGTGCCAGCTTTCATGGCTCCAACCAATTGCGCTGTCATGGTTGGTTGGATCGTATCGTCTGCATCGACAAATTGTATGTACGTGCCAACTGCCGTCTCTAATCCCCTATTCCTCGCATGGGCAGGGCCACTATTTTCCTGATGAATAACATGTATCCGCGCATCGGTTGTAGCGAGTTCATTACAAATATCTCCGCTGCCATCTGTCGATCCGTCATTGATCAGGATAATTTCTATATTTTTATATGTTTGTGCCTTGATACTATTTACGCAATGGCGTAAGTAGTTTTCCGCGTTATACACGGGTACGATGATGCTCACCATTGTCATATTTCCCCACCCCTAACGTGACAAAAAGTATTGCTGTATATGTCATGACAGATGGTGCGAAGAGCACATGACCAGCTAAAAATGCGATTCCGAAACAAATACCTAGCGTGATAAACAATGTCATCTTTTCTATATTGATTGGCAAAATTGCCGATAAAACCTGTTTGACCAAATAAAGCAACGGTGCAATTAAGCAGAAGATCCCGATTATTCCATAGCTGAAAAAGAGATCGAAGAAATCCATCTCGATTAGCTTGGGTTCTTGTTTATAATCCCCAGCATACCCAAGTCCAAAAGCTTTTCGTAATCCGTTCGCTGCTTCGTAGTCGGCTATGGTGTTCTGAAAATAAATATTTCGAGAGCTTAACAGCTTACGCATGAAAACGGAGCCCTCATTTTCTGTTGTGGGTATCACGTCTTGTTCGGGCGCCTGATTTGTTTGAGCGCCGATCTGTGCCGTGTTGGATGCGATTGGTGAAAAGGGAATAAAGCAGAACAACAATACGACAATCACTAGCATGAATAGCATACTTTTATTTTGCCAAATCTTAAAATTACATTGTAACAACCAGGAAATCACCGATAGACCTAGTATGAATAAGCCGCCGAAAAAAGCTGTCTTTGTACCAATCATCGGCAACATACTGACGATAAATATAAATGCCAGCCAAGCGGTGAACGTTTTATCAAATAACAAGTTGCTGACGGATAAACCTAGCAGGATAATGACGATCACGCTTAATTCGTTTGCAGCAAAAAACCAGCCTGAATAGCCGACACTATCATAGGAATAGCTCTGTATACTTGAATGGGTTACGATGGCCAGCCAATAACTAGTACCGACGATTAAACTGATGACCTTGGTTGCTTGGTATAGTAGTGTTTTGCTTATTTTGTTGCGTTTAATCAGCAGGATCGCAAGAAAGATCATCGTCAGATAATAACTCGTTTTTAAAGCAAAGTTTACTTCTTGAAACAGGAAGTAATTTTCTTTTAGTAAAAAGTTAATAACGAACGTGATTAGAATTGCTGCAAAGGAACCGACAAACAGCCAAAGCATTTTTCGCTGTCTTCGAATGAAATAAGCCGCTATAT
Organism: Virgibacillus halotolerans; assembly: GCF_016908515.1. GTDB lineage: Bacteria > Bacillota > Bacilli > Bacillales > Amphibacillaceae > Virgibacillus_M > Virgibacillus_M halotolerans. The sequence goes on along the minus strand of NZ_JAFBEA010000004.1, from coordinate 270,966 downwards.
AGACAAATAAAACGCCCATGATAAGGCTACGTGATAAAGCCCCAATGGTTAGTATATTGAATTGATTGGATAAAGATGTGATCAAATCAATTATCGGCTGGATGATAATGAGCCAAAATATAAACCGATCGCTTCGTTCCATCCCATTTCCCATATAAAATCACGATCCTAACAACAAAATAATATCAACTCGCTCGACAGGTGCATCAACTCGCGCGGTCGGTGCGCCAACTTGCGTCTCTCGTATATCTACTTTCAATTATGGACATGTTACGGGCAAATATTCACCCGTTGATTATATATCTTGATGGAGTTGGTTATATTAATTTACTACATCATGAAATCAAAGGGATGACTTGCGCTATGAAAATTTTGCATTTAAACGCTGGTAACGAAACTGGGGGAGGAATGCATCATATTCTCGCATTACTTCAGCAGCTGGATCGTAAGCAATTTGTGCTTGGCGTATTGGAAAAAGGCGAGCTGATGGAGCGGGCAGAAGCGGCCGGGATTCAGACGGTTCACTTTGCCAACAACATGAAAATGAGCGTTCCCTTAATTAGTAAAATAAGGAACTATATCAAACAGGAAAAAATAAACTTTGTACATACACACGGACCGCGTGCCAATGTGTATGCGAATATTTTACGAAGGATCGTTCCATTCCAATGGATTGTAACCATACACAGCAACCCACTACTCGATTTTATGGGGAAGGGCATGTATGGTAATTTTCTATGCAAATTAAATGTTGGTGCGATTAAACATGCGGATAAGTTGATCGCAATTTCCGAACCATTTCGCACCTGTTTACAGGATGCAGGGGTGTCAGATGGCAAAATTATTACAGCATTAAATGGGATTGATTTTCATAAAAATACGGAGAAAGCATATACGAAAGCAGAATTCGGATTTGCAGAAGGTGATTTTGTCTTTCTGATGGTCGCCCGACTGGAACGTGTTAAAGGACATCCTGTGGCCTTTGAAGCATTTGCTAAGCTAATGACTAAACAGCCCAATTGTCAGCTTGTGCTGCTGGGAGAAGGCTCTTTAAAGGAGGAGTTACAGCGATTAGCTGTTCAACTTGGTATCGGAGACCATGTTCACTTTATGGGACACCGGCATGATGTGGATTGTTTTTACCAATTGGCGGATATCACATTGTTAACTTCAGTTAGTGAAAGCTTTCCACTTGTATTATTAGAATCTGCCAGGGCCGAAACGCCGGTTATTGCAACGGACGTTGGTGGCGTTAGTGAATTAATTTTAAATCAATCTGTCGGCTGGAAAGTAGATGTTGGTAATGTCTCAGAGATCGCTGCTGCCATGGAGGACGCATTGCTTTTATACAAACGGGGAATGTTATCCTTAATAGGGAAGAAGCTACAAGCACATGCCTCGATTAAATTTACAGTAGAGAATTTTGCCGAAAACGTTTATAATGTATACCTAAGTATGAAAGACAACACAGGAATGTAACTTTTCAAATACATTCCATATGACATTATAAAAAATGAGGTGGGCTAAGTGATTCATATTGTACTTTTAGCCTCGATAACGGCAATCATTTCACTGTGTATTACACCGATTGCCATTAAATATATAAAAAAACTAAATATAACCGATAAACCGAATGATCGAAAGGTGCACAAAAGCCCGATCCCAACACTGGGTGGTCTCGCAATTTTCACTAGTTTTATTATCGGGTTAATCATTTTGCAACCGGAAAGTCCTTACCATGTTGCGATTATTTGTGGTGGGATTCTCATTATTGGTGTTGGATTTGTCGATGACATCTTTGATATATCAGCGAAAACCAAGTTTATCCTGCAAATTGTAGCTGCTTGTCTCGTCGTTTTTTGGGGTGGTCTACAAGTTGAATTCATCAACTTACCATTTGGCGGGCAGATTGAATTTGGTTTTCTGAGCTCCGTTATTACGATTTTCTGGATCGTTGGGATTACCAACGCGATTAACCTGATTGATGGATTGGACGGGCTGGCTGCAGGTGTTTCATCGATTGCGTTACTCAGCATTGCTGGGATGGCAATGATGATGGGGGATGTGTACGTTACGACTATGGCGCTGGTCCTGTTTTTTAGTACCATTGGATTTTTGCGTTACAATTTCTATCCGGCAAAAATCTTTATGGGTGACACTGGTGCGCTTTTCTTAGGCTATATGATTGCTGTGTTGGCCCTACTTGGGTTTAAAAATGTAACGATTGTTTCGTTTATTATCCCGATATTTATCCTAGGGGTTCCGATTTCGGATACATTGATAGCCATTGTTAGAAGATATATAAATAAAAAGCCAATTTCAAGTCCAGACAGTGCCCACTTGCATCATCGATTGGTCAAAATTGGCTTCACACATAAACAAACGGTCTTAGTCATGTATGCATTAAGCTTGATGTTCAGTTTATCGGGTATCTTATTTTCGATGACAACGATCGGGGGCTCATTACTTATCTTCTTCGTTGCCATGTTTGTGCTTCTGGCGCTCATTGAAAACCTGGAAATGATCAATAGTGACTTTAAACCGTTAACAAACCTGTATAATGCGATACGTCATAGACCTTAAAGTGAAATTACATTGAGTGGACAAACTGATAAAAATAAAGCTGCTAACCATCATGGTCAGCAGCTTTTCTTAATTTCAATTGGTAGGTTTATTTTCGTCTTCTGCGCTATTCAAGCTGTTGGAATCAACGTCATCGTTATCCTCTGTTAGGCTTGTATCTTCAATATCTAAATGGTTTTTCAATAGTTGCTGGGTCTCTGCCAGCGCATCTTCATCGACTTGCCAATAATACGTATTCCCTGGTTGATAATCAACACCATCTAAACTCAATGTTTCAAAGTTTAAATTCTTTCCTTGGGTTCCGTAAGAGATGAAGCTTTTCATTTCAGAAAAGGTCATATTTGTTGTCATGTTGCTGCCAATTGCTTCAATGATATTATCATACTTTAAAACAGAATTGACGGATACCGATTTTTGGACAATTGCTTTGATGATTTCCTGTTGTCTTTTTCCACGTTCAAGGTCACTGTCCATCTTCCTTGTCCGGGCCAAGGCAAGAGCTTGTTCGCCGTCCAGTTTTTGTTCGCCTTCCATTAGATGGATCGCATTCGCTTTATCTGTGGAATCCTGTTCTGTAAATTCATAAGGGACATCATATTCAATGCCATCAATAGCATCGACAACATCGATGAATGCTTCGAAGTTCACTTTCACATAGTAGTCTATTGGAATATCGAGTAGATTTTCAACGGTGTCAATAGCAGCCTTTGTTCCGCCATATGCATGCGCATGGTTGATTTTTGATTCGTAGCCAACCTCCGGAATATAAACATAAGAGTCACGTGGGATGCTCAACAGTTTTACACTTTTATCGTCCTTATTCAATGTGGCGACCATCAATGCATCTGTTCTGGAACTTTCCGCATTCGCGCGAACATCACTTGCATCTACACCCATAATGAGAACAGAGACGTTATCAATATTTGGATCAACAGCATTTTGCCGCAGTTCCGATTTACCTCTGTCGCTCTCGTAGGAATCGGATAATACCGAATCTGCTTTTGCATATAGGTAGGTAGCGTAGGATAATACACCTACAAATACTACGAGAATAGGGATCAGAATAAAGTATAGTTTTTTACGGAATTTCCGCTTCTTTTTTTGGACAACGCGTGTCCCGTACGGATTTTTGCTTGACATAAAAGTAAATCTCCCTTAGTTTGTCGTGTTTGACTTATATATGAATGAAAGTTAGAATTCGGGCACAATTAGAATAGGAAAAAGAACTATTTAATGATATCCTATTCTCAGTAATAAAAAACTTAACCTGAAGTATGAAAACTATTCTTTATTGTACTATGAATTGGGCTCTTCGTAAATAACAATTGTGTTACAATTTCGTAAGATTAGTCAATATTAGACATGTAAAGATGTGAAAGGTTGCAATAACATGGTAGATTCCAATCAAACAGTGTCGATAATGGATATTAACTTTTTAAATACGACAAAAAAAGACTTTTTAAATCATCATCTTTTTCCTCGATTAGATAAAAGAGAAAAGACCTTTGTCGTGACCGCAAATCCGGAAATCGTAATGAAGACAAGAGAAGACGCTGCCTATAAAAGAATCGTCGAATCGGCAAACTATGTGGTCCCGGACGGTGCAGGTATCCTGCTTGCAGCAAAATATATGAAGCAGCCGCTACAGGAAAGAATTACGGGTATTGAATTGGTGCTTGATTTACTGGATTTTGCTGAAGACCAGGGGATGAGTTGCTATTTTCTTGGGGCAAAGGAATATATAAATGAAAAAATGGTTCTGGAAATGGAGAAGAAATTCCCTAATCTAAACATTGCCGGTCGTCAGCATGGTTTTTTTGACCTCGATGATCCGAAAGTTGTGGAGGATGTCGCACAATCAAATGCAGATATTGTACTGGTTGCCCTCGGATTACCGCGACAGGAATTGTGGATTGATCAGCATAAGGATAAATTTTCCAAGGGGCTCTTCATGGGGGTCGGCGGCAGTTTCGATGTCCTGGCTGGCGAGGTGAAGCGCGCACCTGAAGGATGGATTAAATTAAATTTGGAGTGGTTGTACAGGATATTGAAAGAGCCATTTCGGATCAAGCGTATTTTTAAAGTATTTGAGTTTATGATTCGTATTATATTGAAAAGATCGTGAAAGGACCAGCACTGGAAATGTGCTGGTTTTTTTATTTTTATCGTTTGATGCCCCCTTTCTTGACCTACTTTCGATTGTAGTGGTGAAAGGGAGGTGAGGCACATGGCAGTGGCAGAAATATTAACATCCCAGCTGCAGTTGGTATTTAACGATGGTAACGATACGTCTACAGGTAAGCCTGTATACAAAACAAAGAATTTCAACAACGTTAAAACATCTGCAAACGCCGATCAGTTGTATGCAGTCGCATTAGCTTTTGCGGATCTGCAGGAGCGACCGCTTTACACGATCAGTCGTAAAGACAGCACTAGTATTGCGGAGGGTTAATGAGAAGAAAATAAGAGAAAGGAGGAGATCAATTTATGAAAAAGATTGAACTTAAATTCGAAAACGAAGACGGGAAAATTGTAACATACGCACTGGATAATCCAGTAGAACCCGTTGATCCTGATGAAGTGAATGCTGCGATGGATGAGATTATCGCACAGAATGCTTTTACATCCAGTGGTGGAGACTTGGTCGCTAAGAAAAGTGCCCGCATCGTAGAAAACATCGTGGAAGAAATTGAATTGGACTAAGTGAAACGAAAATAATCAGAAACATGACCAGTGGCGTGGCCGCTGGTCATGTTTTGGTTAGAAGGGAATGCTGGCACGGCAGACGAATCGGGCGCCGGGGCGGTGAGAACGGGAGAGCCACGCCTCAATTCGGGCGTCAGCATCGTGAGGTCGGGAGAGAACCCTGTCAAATCGGGCGTCGGCATCGCGAAATCGGGAGAGACCTGACTTAACTCGGGCCGCAGCAGCTCGAACTCGTGAAACCACAACATCTGAGCTTCAAGCAAACATTACTAGATGGGAGGTAATTTAAATGGAGACCTGGTTATCGGTCGTGACAGAGGTCGGTTTTCCGATTGTGGTGACATTTTATTTATTGCACCGTATTGAGGGAAAACTGAATCTGCTTATCGAATCGATTCATGCGTTACCAGAGAAAATGAAGGAATGATACGAATAAAACTCCGGTCAATGATGCCGGAGTTTTTTCATATTATTTATTCTTGTTGTACAGCGTACGGGCAATTCTATTGCTTCAGATTAGCAAATTGCGCTTTACGTATTTCGTGTGCTGCTTCTACCATTGATTTTAATGCGCCAATCGTTTCTACTTCGTTTCTCGTTTTTAACCCGCAGTCTGGGTTAATCCAAAACAGCGTAGGGGAAATGGATTGTAATGCGCGGTTAATGTTTTGTTTAATTTCCGCTTGGCTTGGAATTCTTGGACTGTGAATATCATATACACCAAGCCCGATTTCCTTTTCATACGTATTTTCTTCGAATGTGGAAATGATCTCCCCATGACTTCTGGAAGTTTCAATCGAAATGACATCCGCATCTAATCCATCAATTGTCGCAAATATTTCCTGGAATTCTGAGTAGCACATATGGGTATGGATTTGCGTCTGATCCTGGACGGAAGCTGTTGTCAATCGGAATGCATATACCGCATCATCCAAGTATTCCTGCCATCTATTTTTGTCCAATGGAAGACCTTCCCTTAATGCAGGCTCATCGACCTGAATGATTTTAATGCCGTTTTCCTCCAGTGCTTCAACTTCCTGTCTAAGTGCAAAAGCAATCTGATTTTGTACAGTTTGGCGCGGTACATCGTCATGAACAAATGACCAGTTTAATATAGTTACCGGTCCAGTGAGCATGCCTTTGACAGGTTTATCTGTTAGAGATTGCGCGTAGATACTCTCCTTTACGGTGATTGCTTCTTTGTAGGAAACATCCCCAGTAATGAGTGGTGGCTTCACACAGCGGGAACCATAGGATTGTACCCAGCCGTATTGCGTAACGCCAAACCCATTTAGTTTTTCACCAAAGTATTCGACCATATCTGTCCGCTCAAATTCGCCATGCACAAGTACGTCAAGTCCAATTTCTTCCTGGATTTTTATCCATTTATTAATTTGATCCTTAATGAATTGTTCATATTGATTCGCAGTGATTTCGCCCTTACGCCATTTGGTTCTTGTTTGTCTTACAACGGCAGATTGCGGCAGACTGCCAATCGTTGTTGTGGGAAGCAGTGGTAGTTGCAACTGCTCCGCTTGTTTTTTAATCCTTTGTGCAAATGGTGATGTTCGTGCTGTATCAGTGGGTGTTAGATTGTCTATCTTTCTTCTAACTACGTCGTTGGTACGTCCTGATGCTTGTGTAAACTGTATACGTTTTTGTTTGTTTGCTGCTAATTCTTGGCGTATCTGCTGTTTTCCCGATTTCAACCCCTTTGCCAGCGTGACAATTTCACTGATCTTTTCATCGGCAAATGCTAACCCATCCTTGATTACCGGGTCTAAATTTCCCTCCGGTTTAATTGTTACTGGCACATGCAGCAGGGAGCAGGAAGGTTGAGCAATGATTGTTTCACTTTTTATATGTGTACGGATTGTCTCTAACAAGTCAAGTTTCGATTCTAAATCCGATAACCAGACATTTCGCCCATTAATAATTCCAGCAGCAAGTACTTTATCTTCGGGGAAACCCTGCTGTTTGATCAATTCTAGTGCGTTCCCATGGACGAAATCGAGACCAATTGCTTTCACGGGAAACGATTTGACTGCTTCGTAATTTACAACTTCGCCAAAATAAGTTTGTAAAATAAGCTTTAGTTTGGGTGCTTCTTTGCTGAATTGCTCATAGACATTTTTAGCCGCAGTAATGACTTCTTCGGACAAATTGGTGCCGAAAATTGGTTCATCGATCTGTACCCATGATGCTCCCGCCGCTTGCAATTCCTTTAGCACTTGAATATATAAAGGCAGAAATTGCTGTAAAAGGGTGGGGAAATCTTTTTCTTCGTAGCCTTTTGAAAGCTTCAAGAATGTGATCGGACCTAAAATGACAGGCTTGCCATCAATGCCAATTTTATCTTTGGCTTCTTGATAAAAGGCAAGTGGGCGATTACTAGTTAATGTAGGTTTTGCATGCCTGAGTTCAGGTACGATGTAATGGTAATTCGTGTTAAACCATTTTGTCATTTCAGATGCAACGGCGTCATTGGTGCCACGAGCAATGGAAAAATAGGTGTCCAGATCGACTTCGCCGCCATCGTATTTAAACCGCTCAGGTATAATACCGAACATGATAGATGTATCCAATACATGGTCATAGAGTGAAGCATCACCAACAGGTATGAGTTCGACACCTAGATCTTGCTGCTTTTGCAGGTTGTTTAGCCTTAGCTGCGTTGTCTCCTCCAGTAATGCTGTCTCTGAAATTTCCTGCTTCCAAAATTTTTCTAGTGCACGTTTCCATTCTCTGTTTTCCCCGATTCTTGGATAGCCTACGTTCGAACTGATAATGTTTGTCATTTTTATATTTCCTCCTTCGGTTTAATTGCTTGATATGATTATTTTTGTTGTGTCATCAGCTGTACCTTTTCGGTTGTGTACGATTGCGTCTTTTCCTGTATATAGGTAACGAGCTGTGTGATGATGTCATACCGCATGAATGGTGTGATCAAATAGATACCATAGAAATGTTTCAATGCCGTATCAATTAATGCCTTAGCAATCGCAATGCCCTGTTCGACGGATTGTGCAGGATCACCTGCTTGGGCGTTCATTTTCCCCCTGACATCATCCGTTAGCTTGATCCCGGGAACTTCGTTATGGAGAAATTCCGCATTTTTGGTAGATGTAAGTGGCATGATTCCTACATAAATGGGTGTGTCCAAGTCTTTCGTTGCTTCGCCCAGTACCTCAATCCTCTCTGCACTGAAGATTGGCTGGGTGAGAAAGTAGTCTGCACCACAATCCACCTTTTTCTTCATTCGTTCTACTGCTTTATCTAAATTAGCCACATTGGGATTAAAGGCAGCCCCGACTTGAAAAAGTGTTCGCTGTCGAAGTGATTTTCCAGAAAAGGAACGGCCTTCATTACCTTGTTTGATCAAGCGAATCAGATCAAAAGAAGTGACATCGAACACGGATGTCGCACCAGGGAAGTCTCCTATCTTAGTTGGGTCCCCGGTAATCGCCAGAATGTCATGAATTCCCAATGTATGCAGTCCCATTAAATGGGATTGTAGACCAATTAGATTTCGATCTCGACACGTCAAGTGAACGAGTGGTCTGATCCCGATTTCATTTTTAATTTTTGATGCGATGGCAAGGTTGCTTATCCTTGGTGTTGCCAATGAGTTATCCGCAAGTGTGATGGCATCGACACCAATTGTTTTTAATGCCATTACACCTTCTAAAAATTTGCCTGTATCCAAATGCTTTGGTGCATCAAGCTCCACAATGACGGAATGACGCCTACGGGCAATTTCTTGTAAAGGTGTTTCAGTAGGCGAGTCGGTTTTCCTTATTTGGACAGGATCAGGCCTTGGGCTAATTTGCTTGTTGGCTAATGGTTTTAAATTTTTAATACCTCTTGTCAACGCCTTGACGTGTGCAGGTGTCGTGCCACAACAGCCGCCAATCAGACGGACACCTTCATTACGAAAATCCCTTGCACAGTTCTCGAAATAATCGGGTTCATTTTCATAAATGAGCTTGCCCTCGTGGTATGCGGGCAAACTGGCATTTGGATATGCTGCCAGAAATGATGTCTGTCGTATTGGCACGTCTTTTAATGATTCAATCATATGAAAAGGTCCTAGTCGGCAATTGATTCCGACAACATCTGCTCCCGTATCATCTAATTGCTTTAATGCATCAGGTAAAAGGGTGCCATCTTCCATAATACCTGCCTCATGCATGGATACGTTCGTGATAATTGGCAGGTCCGTTTCTTCCCGTGCGATCTTCAGAACAGTCGTTAATTCATCCAAGTTATAATAGGTTTCCAACAGAAGTCCATCGACATCCTCAAGCAGCATGCAATACAATTGCTCCCTGAAGCTTCTTTTGATTTCCTCTTTTGTCCCAAGTAAGGATTGGGTTCCGTGGATGCCTCCAATCGTTCCAAGTACATAGGTTTGGTTTCCAGCCGCTTTCTTCGCTAGGCGAATGGCTGCTGTATTTATCTTTTTGACGTGGTCTTCCAATCCATAGCGAGATAGTTTAAGGTAATTCGCACCATATGTATTGGTTTGGATCAAATCTGCACCTGCATCTATATAGGATTGGTGGACCTGTGTGATTTGTTCTTCATGTGTTAGATTCAGTTCCTCAAAACTACGATCCACCCCGTAGGAATAAAGCAATGTTCCCATTGCCCCGTCCCCAATGAGGATGCGTTCCTTCAATGCAGCTAATAAATCCATCGTTATCACTCCTCCTTTTTTAGGCGAAATAAAAAAGGCATACTTGATAAACGGGGTTCCCGAATAAAAAGATGCCTTTAGTTGTCTAATGGGCACTGCCTTATTTTGTTTTGTGTTTGTTGTTTCCTGTTAGTGCAAAACGTTTCTTTTCTGTTGTGTCAATTTGTGTTATTTCACCTTCATGTACGGTAATGCTAACCGATCCATACTCCAGTTGTTCCAAAGTGGCTTGAATGTGTTTCATTTTTAATTCATTTACCTTATTCATACATGCCCCCTAATAATTGAATGCTGCTTATGGACGTCCAATCAGCAGGAAAAACAAAAAGTCCTCTTCAAGAATAGAAGAGGACACATAGGTTGTTTTCACTCTTCTTATCTTCTCAGTTATTACACGAGCAGGAATTGGCACAGTACTAAAAAAGCCTGTTGCCGAGGTATCAAAGGGCCAGTCCCTCCACCTCTCTGGATAAGAATTGATTCATTAATTTAGTTGTTATTTAATAATATACACATTTTATAATTGTATGTCAACATATGTTTTTTCAAAAAAATAACAATTCTGTAATGGTAAATTACACTTGAAGTAATAGGGTGCGTCCAACGGCATACTGATTAGGATACCATTTTCACATGAAATTTCCGGTTGCGCGGACCATCAAATTCACAAAAATAGATGCCTTGCCATGTTCCAAGTACCAATTCTCCATTAGAAACAACCAAGGTTTGTGCATGACCAACGGTACTTGTTTTCAAATGTGCTGCCGTGTTTCCTTCGGCGTGACGATCTTTACGATGATGCCACGGATAAATTTCATCAAGCCGCATAAGAAAATCTGTTTTTACATCAGGATCGGCGTTTTCATTTACTGTGATTCCAGCCGTCGTATGTAACGAGGAAACAATCAACATAGCATCTTTGACACCAGCCTCCACAATCCAATCTTCAATTTCTGTCGTGATATCTACCATTTCAGCGTGATGATTTGTTGTGATATGAAATAACTTTTCCAATGGTTTCATCCTTTCCTGTATATATTTTATCTTATTCCCTTTTTATACGATGAAGAAACAGGTTTAAAGGCTGATCTAGCAGTTTTTAGCCAATATAGCGTAAATTTAATGCACAGGAAATTCTACAATAGTATTATTCATATACTTATTAAATCATGGCAACATCTTCTATGCCAAATTGCTGTTTAGATTATATTGAATAGGCTAGCGAAAGCGAGGTAAAATAAGGATAGGAAATAAAATGGTGTGCTGCGAAAGTCATCATGACATCTAAGAAGTTTGTTTCGTTGCCTGATGATAGGCAACGTTTTGCTGCGCATTTTTATTTAAAAAATATTTTATACTCGAGGGGAGATTTTTATATGGCGGACAAAGGATTCCGTGCGAAATTGCAGCGATTTGGCAGTTACTTAAGTGGAATGATTATGCCTAATATCGGTGCTTTTATTGCGTGGGGGGTTATCACCGCTTTATTTATTGAAGATGGTTGGATACCAAATGCGGACCTGGCATCCATGGTTGATCCTATGCTTACCTACCTTTTACCACTATTAATTGCATTCACTGGTGGACGAATGGTCTATGATATTCGTGGTGGTGTCGTCGGTGCTACAGCAACGATGGGTGTTATTGTCGGTGCAGATATACCGATGTTTTTAGGTGCGATGATTATCGGGCCATTGGCTGGGTATTTGATGAAAAAGATCGACCAAGTGTTTCAGGATAAAGTTAAATCCGGGTTCGAAATGCTTTATAACAACTTCTCGGCCGGGTTCTTAGCTGCGGCTCTGGCAATCGTTTCCTTATATGGAATTGGACCTGTAGTTGTAGCGTTTAATACTTTATTAGCAGCAGGGGTAGAGGTCATTATTAATGCAGGACTACTGCCGCTGGCAAATATTATTATTGAACCGGCGAAAGTGCTGTTCCTAAATAACGCGATTAACCATGGTATATTGACCCCAATTGGGGCAGAACAGACTGCAGTTGCAGGGAAATCTATTTTGTACCTACTTGAAGCAAACCCAGGACCTGGGCTTGGTCTCTTAATCGCATTTTCTATTTTTGGTAAAGGTGCATCGAAAGCATCTGCACCGGGGACCGCGATCATTCAATTCTTTGGTGGGATACATGAGATTTACTTCCCATACGTGCTCATGAAACCAGCATTACTTTTAGCTGTAATGGGTGGTGGTGTCAGTGGTGTATTCATGTTCCAATTGTTTGGTGCAGGGTTGGTTGCTCCAGCATCACCAGGTAGTATTGTTTCCATCATGGCACTGACAAAACAAGGCAGTTACCTTGGAGTCATCGCGGGAGTTGCTGTTGCGGCAATCGTATCCTTCCTGATTGCATCGTTTATTTTACGAACAAGTAAAGCAACGGACGAGGATTTATCGGAAGCAACTGGTAAAATGGAAGCAATGAAAGGTAAGAAAAGTTCCGTAGCTGGCGCGTTAAAAGAAGAAACGGAAGTAGAAGCAACGGAGCCAGTTGAAGCGAAGAAAGCATCCAACGACATCAATAAAGTTATTTTTGCTTGTGATGCGGGAATGGGTTCGAGTGCGATGGGATCATCATTGTTGAAAAATAAATTTAAAAAGGCAGATATTGATATATTTGTAACAAATAAAGCGATCAATGACATACCGGACGATGCGGATATCGTAATCACGCATCAGGACCTAACCGATCGTGCGAAAGCGAAGTTACCAACAGCTGAACATATTTCGGTGGAAAATTTCTTAAGCAGTCCAGCGTATGATGAATTGGTCGATCGCTTGAAAAACTCTGAAACGGGTACAGTAGCAGAAGAGCCGAAAGCAGATACAGACGAACCAGCAGAAGAACAGAAAGCATCAGAAGATATCCATAAAGTTATCTTTGCCTGTGATGCTGGAATGGGTTCGAGTGCAATGGGATCATCGTTACTGAAAAATAAATTCAAAAAAGCGGGTATCGATATATTTGTAACGAACAAGGCGATCAATGACATACCAGATGATGCAGATATCGTGATCACGCATAAAGATTTAACCGATCGTGCGAAAGCTAAATTACCAACGGCAGAGCACATATCAGTGGAAAACTTCTTAAACAGTCCGGCGTACGATGCGTTGATCGATCGGCTTAAAAAATAATGTTTTAAGTGGTGAACAGTATGTATATACCTGGTCGCGAACGGAAAGTGATAGAGCTTTTACTACATGCAGATGCAGAAATGACAGTAAAAGAAGTTGCGGGAAAGCTGGAAGTAAGTGAACGAACCATCCACCGTGACTTGAAAAGTATTGAAAAAGTGATTGCCCCTTATCAATTGGAGCTCATAAAAAAAGCTGGGGTTGGCCTCCGGATGATTGGAAAAAACACGAATAAGCAGCAATTGGAACTGGCACTTTCCAGTGCATCGTTCGTGGAATTTACACCGGAGGAGCGGCAAGCGATTATGCTCTCGACACTTTTTGAAACGAACGAACCAATCAAGCTGTTCACCCTTGCAGATGAGCTGAAAGTTACCATTGCAACGGTAAGCAATGACCTGACGCAAATCGAAGAAACGCTCGCCGATTTTCATCTCACCCTGATTAGAAGAAGAGGGTATGGAGTGAAAATTACGGGCGATGAGGCAGATAAACGCGCTGCGATTAATTATTTAATTACGCAGCACTTGGATCCATTTGATTTTGTATCTTTGATAAAAGAAAATATCCAGAAAAAGTCAAAGCATACAGGTAATGTGATTTCCGACCGTTTATTAGGGCTCGTAAACCCGGATCGTCTTAATGTGATTGAAAAAAGAGTGGAGCAAACACGTTCAGAATTACCGTATGAATTAGCGGATAGCGCCCATGTTGGTCTGGTTGTCCATCTTGCGCTCGCTATTGAGCGACTGCAAAAAGGGGATACAATTACATTTGATCCGGTTTATTTAAAGCAAATCGAAGAAACGAAGGAATACCAGATCGCAGGGCAAATGATTCATGATCTAAAAAAGACGCTGCATATGGATATTCCGGATGATGAAATCGGGTATATTACGATGCATCTACTGGGAGCCAAGTTGCGATTGAATCCCCAACAAGTACAGGCGGATGCCGATTTGGATATCCGTTTACATGCAAAAGCATTGATCCGGTATATTGGCGAAAGTTTGGATGTGGATTTCTCGGATAACACGACATTGCTTCATGATTTGGTTGCCCATTTGAAACCAGCGATCTATCGATTGGAGCAAGGGATGCATATTAGCAACCCACTGATTGAGCAAATCAGGAATGACTATGATGACCTTTTTCATCTTGTTCAAGAAGGGGCACATGCAGCGTTTCCTGATTTGGATTTCCCTGATGACGAAATTGGCTATCTTGTGCTCCACTTTGCGGCGATGCTCTTGCATGGTGAAATAGCATTAAACTTAAAAGCGCTCGTTATTTGTTCCAGTGGTATTGGCACCGCGAAAATGTTGGCAAACAAAATAATGCAGGTAGTACCAGAGATTAAACAGGTAGACAATGCATCGATGTTTGATGTGAGCAATGCTGATATGGAAACTTATGACTTGATCGTATCGACGATCCCATTACAGGGATTTGATGGAAAATATATCCTTGCGTCACCAATGCTAACAGAGGCGGAAGTGCAACAAATTAAGAAAGCCATCAGACAAAGGAAACTGACCTACCAGGCAACCGAGGCGAAACAGGAAGTAAAACCGAAACAAGCACATGCAGTAGGTGAAAACTTTACAACCCAGTTAGAAGCCATTCAGAACTATACGGAAGCCATTTTAAGTATATTAAAAGCCTTTCGTGTCACCCAATTGGTAGAAGCGGATGGTATTGAAAAAATGTTAAGTATGATTTGTGACCAATTGGAAGAAGAAGGATGGCTAACAAATAACGAAATCGTGTTGAATCAACTGCTGAAAAGGGAAAGGATAAGTGGTCTTGGGATTCCGGGGACGTCGCTTGCACTTTACCATACGCGTTCAGATAATATAGCGAAGCCCCATTTTTCAATCTATCGATTACGGGAACCTTTGACAGTCGCTGGGATGGATGGCGCTTCAACGAAGGTAGATACATTACTGATCATGCTCGCTCCTGAGGCAATCCATCAGGAAGCCTTGGAAGTACTGAGCTATTTAAGTAGTGTCATCATACAAGATCAAACAAGTATTACATTGTTCGAATCGGGGGATGAAGCAATGATTAAACAATTCCTGTCCGAAGAATTTCATCAGTTTTTACAAGAAAAAAATTTACTATAAGGAGTGCATGAATCATGGCAAAAGAAGTTTTAAGCATCGATAATATTAATTTAAATGTAGCATTAGGCAATAAAGAAGAGGCGATTCGTTATACAGGTGGTATCCTGGTAGATAACGGATATGTTGACGCGGACTATATTGAAAAAATGTTGGAAAGAGAAGAACTAACATCCACATTTATGGGGAACCAAGTTGCGATTCCACATGGCACAGAGGAAGCAAAAGGCTTAGTCAAAGAAACTGGACTTTCGGTTGTTACAGTACCTGAAGGCGTTGATTTTGGTGATGGAAATATCGTGAAAGTACTTATCGGTATTGCCGGAAAAGGTGACGAACATCTGGAAGTACTATCTAAAATAGCCATCGTCCTATCTGAGGAAGAAAACATCCAAAAAATATTGGATACAACTTCAAAAGAAGAAATCATCCGTATTTTCGATGAGGTGAACTAAATGCAAGCAGTACACTTTGGCGCAGGGAACATCGGCCGTGGTTTTATCGGTGCCCTGCTTTACCAGGCAAATTACCATACAACATTTGTGGATGTAAACGAGGCTGTGATTCAGGAATTGAATGAAAAACAGCAATACAATGTCGTACTTGCTGCGGAAAATAGTGAAACATTGACAGTGAAAAATGTTTCCGGCATCAATAGTGTGAACCATCCGGATCAGGTGATTGAAGCGATAGTGGGAGCAGACATTGTGACCGCCGCTGTTGGACCACATATTTTACCGATGATTGCTGAACTCATTGCAAAAGGACTGCAAGAACGCATGAAAAAGGGGCAGCAACCGCTGAATATCATCGCATGTGAAAACATGGTCGGTGGGAGCACGTTGTTAAAAGAAAAAGTAATGGAATACGTAGCAGAAGCAGAGCAACAAGCATTTAATGATGCGTTTGGATTCCCTGATGCTGCTGTTGATAGAATTGTTCCGAATCAAGTAAACGAGGACCCGCTGGAAGTATCGGTTGAACCATTCTATGAGTGGGTTGTTGATGAAACAGCGATCAAAGGCGAAAAGCCAGCAATTGATGGGATAACGTTTGTAAGAGATCTTACACCATATATCGAACGAAAACTGTTTACCGTTAATACAGGACATGCGACGGCGGCATATATCGGCCGTTACAAGGGGTATACAACGATTAAAGAAGCAATGGACGATGCCAGCGTACAGGAAATCATTAGAGGTGCGTTAAGTGAATCTGGCGAAGCGATTATCCAAACTTATCATTTTGATCGAGCAGTACACCAAACCTATATTAATAAGATTATTGAGCGTTTTAAAAACCCGTACATTTCTGATGAAGTAACAAGGGTCGGCCGTGGTCCCATTCGTAAGCTAGGGGCGCATGATCGGTTAATCCGACCAGCCACTGTCTATATGGATGTGACGGGCGAGCAGCCGGTTTACCTTGCAAAAGTAATTGCAACAGTATTAGCATATGAAAATGAACAGGATGAAGAAGCAGTCAAATTGCAGCAACTGATTAACGAACAAGGATACGAGAAAACATTGCAAACTGTTTCTGAACTGGGAGCAGATCATCCATTGATTAAGCTTGTGATGCAGGAAATGGAAGAGATTAAGGCATTACGTGGATAATATAGCATAATGTGAGCCCCTTTTGCTGAGAAGCAGGAGGGGCTTTTTTTTGCGTGATGCATGAGTGCGGGCTCGCGCGGTAGTAAGCTGAAGTCGCGCGTTAGTGGCCCGAACTCGCACGGTAGCGTCCTGAAGTCGCTCGTCAGCATCCCGAAGTCGCGCGTTAGCGCCCGAAGTCGCGCGTCAGCGTCCCGAGTCGCTCGTCAGTGGCCCGCACTCGCACATCAGCAGCCCAAAATTGGGAGACAGTCACCTTCCATACTTGATATACCATTTCCCATCACTTTTTTTAAGCCGGATGCCTCGGAAACCTGATTGAATCAATTTCTGTTGTTCTTTAATATCATCTTCTGGGACCAGCTGCATTTCATCATAGTCACTGTCCTTGTAGTTAACAGTTAAATCCTTCATAAATATATACCGCAGCACGCCTTCATATTTTTTCTTTAATCCGATGATTTGTAAGCCAAGTGAAAACTTATCTTTAATACTTGGAATATTGTTTGGCGAAACCGTTGCACAAACATAACGGAATTGCTGACGATCAATTTCGCGCATTAGTAATTTTCCCATATAATTTTGCAGGCCATTCCCACGATAATCCGGATCAACATTGGAAATTTCTGAGTAAATAACGTTAGGCAATTCCGCTTGAGAAAGACCAGCATCTATCCCGAGATGTTCTGCATCCAATTCGGGTATCAGCATCGCACGAAAGGCGATCATTTTTTCATCAACAAAGGCGCCAACCATGATTCCATTTCCGGTTAAAATGCGCGTAAATTCTGCCTCACTCAGTGGAGATAAAAATGCATCCGTATCCAGTGTCTGCTTCACCTTTGTTTGAAGCTGCATAATAATAGGCAAGTCTGCTATCGTTAAATGCGCTATTTGAATAACGCGTTCATCTCGCAGTGCACCCGTGGCAATTTGTTTTCTCATAAGCACACCCTCTCTTTTTTTATAGTTAGTTCATTCAGTGCAGCTTGGTCGATGTCTATTCCTAATCCAGGCTGCTCATTTAATCGAATAAACGGGAAATCATAATGCAGGTTCCCAATATCTTTGGAAAATTTAAGTGGACCAGTTAATTCGACACTTGTAATCACTTTTTTTGAAAAGGCGACATGAAACCCTGCAGCGGAACCGATCGATGACTCTACCATTGAACCGACCTGACAATCAATCCCAGCCATTTCAGCCATATGTGCAAGCTTCATCGCTGGATAAATACCACCACATTTCATCAGCTTAATATTTACCTTGTCTGCTGCGCGTTTCGCAATGATTTCTCGCATTTCCCGGAAACCACGCAAGCCTTCGTCGATCATCATTGGAACGGGTGACTTTGATTTTACCTCGACCATTCCGTCAATATCATCGGCGGAAACAGGTTGTTCCAACCAATCCAGTGAAACACCGTCTAACATGTTGAGCGCTTGTAGTGTCTGGGAACTGGATTGCCAGCCCTGATTCACATCCGCGCGAATAGCGATGTCTTCAGCGACATTGGCGCGAACCGCTTGAATCCGTTTAACATCTTCTAACATATTCGTTCCCACTTTCATTTTAAAAGAACGATACCCTTGTTTCACGCGGGTCGCGGCTTCCGCAGCCATATCCTCCGGTTTCCCGATGCTCAGTACATGTGTAATCGGGAATTCTTCATGATACCGTCCACCTAAAAGCGTATAAACAGGCACACCTAATGCTTTTCCAATGATGTCATAACAAGCAATATCGATGGCAGCCTTTGCTGTTGGAACGCCAAAAATTGCCTTGCTCATGACATCATGAATTCGCTCCATCTGCATTGGATCCTCACCTAGCAATTGGGCTGCAAGTGTTGATTTAAGTATGTGAAACGTGCTTGCTTGACTTTCGCCAGTGACATGTTCGTCAGCCACCCCTTCACCATACCCGATAATTCCCGTATCGGTTGTTATTTTAACAATAATAGATGGCATGGTATCTAATCGTGCATAACTGATGATAAATGGTTCGATAAGTGGTAAGTTAATCGCGGATATTTCAATTTCTGTTATTTTCATAGATAGAAGTTCCTTCCTGTAAGTAATTTTAATGAGCTGATTATCACTGAAATATTGCTCGTGCTTAAGCAAATATATTCCCGTATTTCCTAGTTTAATTCATAGCAGTCACATTCTTCTAACAATAAATGATCCAATATCTATTCTACCATAGCAAAAAAAGACATATTTGATAATGTTTTTCTCTAAGACAATACTGGGGCAGTAATTTATCCTAGTTTTTAATGGCTAAATTTAAATTCCATTGTTTAATAACAAATCAGTACTATCCAAATATTATATTTGTCAAATATATCAAAATAACTACAAATGTGGAAATTAATATTACTTAACCCAATTAAAATGATACACTTACTTTGGAAAGGAGAAAGAAAATGCGAAAAAAGTGGAGATATATTTGGTCTTTTATGTTAGTTATTTTAATTGGGTTAGGAATATACAGCAATGTGTCAGAGGATGAAATGAATGTTACAAATAAAGAACCGATTTCCATTGCTGATGGTGGATGGGATAGTATGCAAGTACATAATTTTATCGCAGCATTTATTATTGAAAATGGCTATGATTATCCTGTTAACTTTATAAACGGTTCTTCTATTGCGACATTTACAGGACTTACAACAGGTGAAATCGATGTTTATATGGAACTTTGGTACAACAACATGGAGGAACCATACTTGGAGGCGCTGGCTGCTGATGAGGTGGTCGAACTTTCAACAAATCTTGTAACCGATGATCAAGGATTCTTTGTACCAACATTTGTTATCGAAGGTGATCCAGAGAACGGAATTGAACCAATGGCACCTGATTTAGAAACAGTGGAGGATTTGAAAAAATATCCAGAGCTATTTACAGATCCCGAAGATCCGTCTAAAGGTATGATCATTGGTACGCAAAGTGGAACCGTTATTCATGATATTTTGGAGGAGAAAGTTAATACGTATGGTTTGAATGCGTATTATAATTATTTTACACCGGGGTCCGCAGGCGCGATCTCTGCATCGATTGAAAAAGCATTTATGAATTTTGAACCTTGGGTTGGTTATCAATGGTCACCAACATGGACCTTGAGTAAGTATGATATGACACGTCTTGAAGAACCAGCATATGATGAGGAGGTTTTTAATGAGAATTTTGGCACTGAATTTCCTGAAAACCCAGCGCTCATTGTAGCAAATAAAGAGTTAACAGAACGGGCACCAGAAATTACAGCGTTTTTAAGTAACTATGAAACTTCGAGTGCTTTAACAGGGGATGCACTGCTTTATATGCAGGATAATGAGGCAACGCCAGAGGAAGCGGCTTTATGGTTCTTAGAAAATAATGAAGCAGTATGGTCGGATTGGCTTCCAGAAGACATTGCTGAAAAAGTTAAAGCTGCATTAGCAGCATTGGACTAGTAGGTAAGAAAGAGAGGTGAAGGTTTACGTATGTTTGCATTTCCAGAGAAACTAACTTTCCATATAGGAAATTATATTGATATTATTGTCAGTTGGTTAACCGTTCATTGGACAGGACTTTTTGATGCGATTAAAACTGGACTCCTATGGGTATTTGTTAATTTGAATGATTTTCTCCTATGGGTTCCTTGGTGGTATTTTATTTTGGTCATTTTTCTACTCGCTTGCCAATATAAATCCATTTGGTCGGGTATTCTTTATAGTGCCTTTTTATTTTTAATCGGTATGTTTGGATTGTGGGAAGCGACGATGTATACATTAACCATTGTCATTGCAAGTATGGTTATTACCATCATTATTGGGTTACCCCTTGGGATTATCATGGCTTCTAGTAATCGACTTGAAACCGTTATGAAACCGTTGCTTGATGCGATGCAAACGATGCCGTCTTTTGTTTATCTTATTCCAGGAATCTTTTTCTTTGGTTTGGGACTTGTTCCAGGTGTGCTTTCTACGATTATTTATGCACTACCACCAATTATGCGTCTAACGAATTTGGCGATTCGTGGGGTTCCGCAAGAAGTAGTAGAGGCTGGTTTATCATTTGGTTCGTCGAAATGGCAGTTACTCAGGAAGGTACAGATTCCTCAAGCACTGCCAACAATCATGACTGGTGTGAACCAAACAACGATGATGGCACTTGCGATGGTTGTAGTTGCTTCCATGGTAGGCGTGGAAGGTCTTGGTTTGGAAGTATTATCGGCTTTAAATCGAATTGATGTGGCGCAAGGATTTGAAGCAGGTATTAGTATCGTATTTATCGCAATTATCATTGACCGGCTAACACTGGCTATTTCTGATAGAACGCAAAGTAAGACGAGAAAGGGGTATAATTAGTAGCATATACCAGAAATTCCTTCCAATTTGAAAGCAAGGCGAAGGCTAATCCCCTTTAAAATACAAAGTATCTAGTGGGATTAGCCTTGGTGTTGACCTTGATTTTCAACATATATCTGGCAGATAAGGTTTTAAAATTGTTCCTCCCTGTCAGTAATTTTAATTAGCCGATTGCTTCCTCTTCTGCTTGAGAAGCAAGTATTTCCATTTGTTCTGTTTTGGTTAATTTTACAATAGAAAATCCGGTGAAAGCGTAAATGATTGAAATAATGGGTACGATAAAATTTAATATCGCATAAGGTGCATAAGCAAATGCATTCACACCTAGTGTTGCTAAAATAAACACACCACATGTATTCCAAGGAACGAATACAGAGGTTAGGGTACCACCATCTTCCAGTGCACGTGATAGATTTTTCGAATGGAGACCTTTCTCGGTATATACTTTAGCAAACATGCGTGACGGAACAACGATGGATACATACTGCTCCGAACAAGTTGCATTGGTAAAAAAACAAGCAACAACGGTAGAAGCAACTAACGATCCAGTAGATTTGATAACTTTTAACAATTGGTTCATAATTGCTTGCAGCATACCAGAAAATTCTAGAATACCACCGAATGTCATGGCAACAATTGCCATGGAAACAGTGTACATCATCGAATCGAGTCCACCGCTGTTAAATAGTTCGGAAATCATCTCATTGGATGTTTCAATTTTGTAGCCACTTTGTAATGCTTCCATTGCGAATGTAATGGAGTCCCCTTGAATAAATGTTTGCGATAAAAATCCAAGTAATATCCCGACGAATAGCGCGGGTGCTGCGGGAACCTTTAACGCCACAAGCAAAATAACCGCAAGCGGGACAAGCAATAATACTGGTGAAATAACAAAATGCTCCTGTAAATCAGTGATCATTTTTGTTATATCTTCAGATACGAAACCTTTTGAACCAAAATCTTTACCCAAATAGGCAAAAACCCCAAGGGCGATCACTAACCCCGGAATGGTTGTATAGAACATATGCTTAATATGTACGAATAAGTCAGTGTTGGTTAAACCGGATGCTAGGTTTGTTGTGTCTGATAAAGGAGACATTTTATCACCAAAGTAAGCTCCAGATATAACAGCACCGGCGACCATTGCAGCAGGAATTCCCATACTCATCCCAATTCCCATGCCAGCTACCCCAATCGTGGCCATGGTTGCCCAGGAACTGCCAATGGCGAGTGATACAGCAGCACATATAATGGCAATCGTTACAAGAAAAAAGGATGGGGAGATGATCTTCAATCCATAATAAATCATTGTGGCGACTACTCCACCGCCGATCCACGCTCCAATCGTAAGCCCAACCAACATAATGATCACAATCGCAGGCAGTGCTAGTTTGATTCCTTTATACATCATTTCTTCAATTTCCTTCCAGTTAAATCCATGCTTCCATGCAACCAGTCCAGCTACAACAGTACCGACAATTAATGGAATATGTGGTTCCTGTTCAAAAACAACTACAGTTAAAATCATCACAACAACCATTACGACAAGTGGTAATAGTGCCCACCAAACATTGATCTCTCGCTTCATGTATGCAACTCCCAACCTGAATTATTTCAAATCACGAAATTTAATAATAAATTGAATAATTAAGGTAAGAATACAGTCGGTTTACGAAATTGTCAATTATCTACGGGGTGAAGTGATGGAGCAATATGAATCAACAAAAGAAGAAGTATTGAAAGGAAGAAAATAGTTTTTTTGCCTTTATTGAAATTAAATGTCGGTAAAATTGGTATATTTATTGACATTTAATTTCAACAGAGGTTAATATATATAGTGAAGGAGATGATGTTTTGTTGGAAAAATTAATGACGGAAACAAGAAATGAAAATACGATGGATCTGGATCAGATGCCAGTTTTAGATATTTTAAAAATGATGAATCAAGAAGATAAAGGTATGGTAGCAGCTATTGAGAAGGAATTACCCAAGATAGAAGAAGCAGTTAAGATGGCGATACACTCTTTTAAAAATAATGGGAGATTAATATATATAGGTGCTGGAACCAGTGGTAGATTGGGAGTTTTGGATGCTGTGGAATGTGTACCGACTTTTGGCTCTTCGCCGGATATGGTCCAAGGTATTATTGCCGGTGGAATGAAAGCGATTGCGAATGCCGTTGAAGGTGCTGAGGACAATACAGCATTGGGTGAATCAGACCTGAAAGAAATTAATGTAACGGAAAAGGATACCGTAATTGGTATCGCAGCAAGTGGTCGTACACCGTATGTGATTGGTGCATTACAATATGCAAATAGTCAGCGGGCGAATACGGTCAGCATTACGTGTAATACAAAGGCAAAAATGAGTGAATATGGACAAGTAGCTATTGAACTTAACACAGGATCTGAAGTACTGACTGGTTCAACAAGATTAAAGGCGGGATCAGCACAAAAAATTGTATTAAATATGATATCTACTACTGCAATGGTTGGTATTGGTAAAGTGTATCAGAATCTCATGGTGGACTTGAAGCCAACAAATTACAAATTAGAAGAAAGATCCAAGCGAATTATTATGGAAGCAACAAATGTAGATTATGACACTGCAAACGATTATTTCGAACAGGCGAATCATCATGTCAAAACAGCAATTGTGATGATTTTACTACAATGTCCTTACGAGGAAGCAGTAGTAAAGTTAGCAGAAGGAGATGGATTTGTAAGAAATGTTTTAGCAAAATAAAGGGGAGTGGTTTGACATGGCAAAAGAAAAAGAGATGGCTAAGGGGATTTTAGCTGAAGTAGGGGGAAAGGACAATCTGAAACGACTGACACATTGCATGACACGTTTAAGATTGTCTCTAAAAGATGATACGAAAGCAAATTATGATCAACTGAAGCAAATAGATGGTGTCATGGGTGTTGTTGCTGATGAAACATTGCAAATCGTAATTGGCCCTGGAACTGTCAATCGGGTAGCAGAAGAATTAAGCCAATTGACAGGGCTTGGTATAGGGGAAGAAGCAGAACCCGATGTGGGAGAACTTACCTTTGAAGAACAAGCGGAAATCAAGAAGGAAAATATAAAAAGAAAAAACAAAACGCTATTTAAAAACTTCCTTCGTCGTATAGGTAACATCTTTATTCCGTTAATTCCAGGACTTGTGGCTTCTGGGATCATAAATGGTGCTGCTAACTTTGCATTAAATGCTGGTGCGAATGATGAAGCAACCTGGATGAAAATTTTGCTTTTACTTGGAAGCGGTATCTTTACCTATTTGGCTATTTTAGTTGGTTGGAATACAGCAAAAGAATTCGGTGGAACGCCAGTACTTGGTGCCATCGCAGGGATGTTCTTGTTTAATCCAATGCTAGAGGATATTACGATTTACGGGGAAGTTTTAGTTGTTGGAAGAGGTGGTTTGTTTGGTGTTATATTTGCTGCTTGGTTAATGGCCTTTGTTGAAAAAAGGGTGAGAAAAGTAATACCTGCTGCAGTCGATATCATCTTTACACCTTTAATTACCGTGCTTTTTGTTGGTATCGTTTCCTTATATGCAGTGATACCAGTTGCAGGTGTTTTATCAGATGGCATTACACAGGGATTAACAACTTTAATTGATACTGGTGGAGTGATTGCTGGTGCACTATTAGCTGGCTTTTTCTTACCGTTGGTGATGGTTGGTTTACATCATGGTTTAACGCCAATTCATCTTGAATTGATTAACACATATGGCGGTACAGCCTTATTAACCATTTTAGCGATGGCGGGTGCAGGACAAGTTGGTGCGGCAGTTGCTATTTATGTGAAGACAAAAAATAAACGCTTAAAAAATATTATAAAAGGTAGTTTACCAGTAGGATTCTTAGGTATTGGTGAACCATTATTGTACGGGGTAACACTGCCTTTGGGCAGACCATTTATTACAGCAAGCCTTGGAGCCGCAATTGGCGGAGCGTTTCAAGCAGTGATGCAAACGGCAGCTGCAGGCATTGGTGTATCCGGTTTATCCTTAATTCCACTTATTACAGATGGTAAATATTTCAGTTACTTTATTGGTCTAGTAATTGCTTATGTATTTGGTTTTATATTCACTTATTTATTTGGATTTAAAGAAGAAATGGCGGATAATATTTAATAAGAAAATCAAGGGGTACCTTGTTCACCCCTTATATGCAAAGGTCTGTCCTCTAAAGATTGGGACTGCAGCCTGAGTTCGTCCTACCGAGAAGTTTGTTGTCTTTTCTATATAATGAATCTTAAAAGTAAGTATAAATTACAACATAATAAATTGAACGCTTATCTACGCTTCGGAAATACACTTCGCTTTCCGCTGGCTCGCGTTGAGCCTCCTCGCAAAGAACGCTACGGGGTCTCATCGTCTTCGCTGTTCCAGCAGGAGTCTTCGTGTATTTCCTACACTATTACTGCGCAAATAACGCCGTGAAGATAAAGTGTCTGATCCTTATTTGTAATGATTAAATGGGGCGCTGGGCAGTCGAATCCAGCGAGAAAAGCAACAGTTGAAAAAAATACGAAAACAGTCAAGCAACAAAAAATGGGGGATATTCCAATCTCCCATTTTCAATTTTAATATGGAAGGTGCGAGGTCATTATGTTGGGAATTTCAATCTATCTAGGAGATAAAAAGGTTTCTGATCAAGAAGCATATATAAGAAAAATGCATGAAAATGGTTTTCGTTCTATTTTTACATCACTTCATATACCTGAAGATGCTAATTCGAATGATGAAAAACAGCTAAAAGATCTTGGGAAGTTAGCTTCACAATTGAATATGGAGCTAATTGCAGATATTTCTCCTGCTTCTTTAGAAAAGCTTGGTATTAATTGGTCTCATACGGAACAACTGTTGAGTTGGGGACTAACGGGATTGCGTATTGATTATGGTGTACCGGAATCAACCATTGTAGCCCTCTCACATAAAATGAAAATCGCTTTAAATGCAAGCACAATTACACAGGAAGGATTACAACGTTTGAAAATTGCGGGATTAAATACAGACGCAGTCGAAGCCTGGCATAATTTTTATCCAAGGCCGGAAACAGGACTGGATATTCATGAATTCACTGATAAAAATAAATGGTTAAAAGAAGCTGGTTTGACCATTATGGCATTTATTCCTGGTGAAGGTGAATTGAGAGGACCACTTTATCAAAGCTTGCCAACAATTGAAAGCCATCGGCATATCTCACCATTTGCAGCATATATAGAACTTCAAAAGCAAGCACATGTTGATAAAGTTTTAATTGGTGACATGGCGATAAATGATGAAACCTTAGCACAGTTTAATGCGTATAAAGATCAGGAAGTTTTATTGCATGCAGTACCTCATAAAGAAGTTGGTCAAGAAATGTTAAATCGTATAGAGGGATTCCATAAAAATCGTCCCGATAGTGCTCGCGATTGTTTTCGATCTGTGGATTCGAGGAAAAACTCCGGTTTTAGGGGAGAAGAAATTTTGCCTTACCATTGCGTTGAAAGGTCTATTGGTTCCATAACGATCGATAATAAAGATTACTTACGGTATCAGGGGGAGATACAAATTACAAAAATAGATTTACCTGCAGATGAAAAGGTAAATGTAGTTGGCAGGATCGTATCTAAAGATCGGCCATTACTTCGATGGTTGAAAGGAGATCAGAAGATACAAATCCAGTGGGTTGAGGAAGGTTCAATCCAAGGGTAGCGTTGTGAAGGAATGGTTTAGATAGAGGGGAGATTGAAAAATGAGCACTTATTTCTGGATGTCAGCACTATCCATCATCGTACTCTGTGGAACCCTTCTTTTGCGAAACAAACGTGCAATGACCGCAAAAATTGGCTTTATATGCTGGATAGCCTTAAGTTTATACTTTGTTTTTGAGTATATTGTCATCAGGGCAACTACTTCCTACTATAGTATATTTGCACAACCTATGAGTGATCTCGGAGTAACTATATGTGGAAGGGAAACATACCCACTGGCACCTTATGAAATATGTTCACCGTATCATTTGTTGATGAATTGGACGTTTGCAATCACAGGCATTGTCATATTTGTTGGGGCCATTTCTTTACACCAATTTTGGCCGAATCAGAGACAAACTAGAATCGCCACGTTTTTACTTGTCATCTATGGACTTAGCTATACCATTTCTGGAATCTTTCCCGCCGATATAAATTTTCTTTGGCATACACTAGGTTCACTTCCGGGGATGGTTGTACAAATCCCAGCTTTAATGATGATTGGGTTTGCGATTCGTAAGCAAATGCCCAAATTAGCGCGCTGGACTTTCTTTTTTGTGTTACTTACAACAGCTGCTTTAATACTTTTATTTTTCCAGCTTATATTTACAGATTTCCCTGGTGGCCTGTTACAACGTGTCCTCTATGGATCTGTTTATTTATGGATGGTAATTACAGCGTTTGTTCTTTGGATGAAAAGCCTGATAATAGATTAGGTCTATCAATCTCATATGGATAAACACAAAAGACTTCTATGAATCGTCATAGAAGTCTTTTTTAGGTACGCTAATTTAACTGATTTTCTGTGCTCTCGTTACCGGATTTGCAAAGCAGTCATTCGTTTCCTTCACAACGACTTTGTATAAGAGAAGTAGGGCAATTAAATTCGGAATCATCATCAGTGCGTTAGCCATATCTGCAAAAGCCCAAAATGTAGTTAAACTGGTTATCGTTTCAATAGATGCGGCTGTCACATAAATAAATTGATAAACATAGAATTGGCTTTATCGTCAAATACAGATTAAATATGACAGGGTAAGATTCCATAGTAAAATAGAAATGCTACAGTTGAAGTTAAAAGATGTGTAGCGTGGACCGCATTTGCAACTGTAAAACAAAGTAATGTACATAATCTGTTCAGTGGATTGCGATGAAAGCGTATTCTTAGCGATGCTATTCGGTGATACAATTAAAAGTGAAAGAGGGGTTATCATGAAACTTGATGATCGCAGTAATAGAATTCTGGAAACATTATTAAGCAATCCGAGCATGAATAGTAAGGATATTGAAAAGAAGTATCATATTACCCGCAGACAGCTTGGTTATAGCATGGACAAAATAAATGATTGGTTGATGGAAGGGAATCTGCCAGTCATTGAACGAACCAGACAGGGTTATTTCATGATCGATCAGACGGTTTTTACGAATTTGAATATCGAGCAGGATTTGACCCAGGATAAAAACATCTTACCTGAGGAACAAAGAATGTACATGATCGTGATGATGATCTTAAGTAACGAATCACTCTCATTATTTCATTTCACAAGTGAATTGGAGGTTAGTAAAAATACAATTCTGAGTGATTTAAAGCAGGTACAGGATTTTATAGCTGAATATGACTTATCCATACGATACTCCAGACGGTCAGGATATCTGATGGAAGGCGACGAATTTCATGTGAGGAAATTACTCATGCATGTGACCACGAAGATTTTAGAGATGAACAATGGTGCGGAGCGTATTTGTAAGCTGGCTGTGATTGATGAAATGGAACTAAACGAAATAAGTAGTCGGATTGACAAAGTTGAAAAGAAATTGAATTTGAAGTTTACGGATGAAATGATCGCAACGATGCCTTATATTTTGGTACTCGTAATCAAAAGAATTAAGCAAGGTCATATGATCAAATCATTTTACATTAAGTACGAGGAGTTATCAGATACGAAAGAGTACCATGCCACAGAGGAAATTTTATATGATATGGAATCTATACCGGTGGAAGAGCGGCTTTTTATTACACTCCATCTGCTTACAGCGAACGTTTATTGGTCAGCATTTTTAACGGAAGAGGCAATACCAAATTTGATGCAGGCAATTGATGACATGCTGCGATTGTTTGAAAAGAGAGCTGTAATATTTTTACAAGATAGGGAGCAACTGTTAAATAAATTATTACTGCACATAAAGCCGGCCTATTATCGTATCAAATATCATCTAACTGAAGTAAATGAAGCCCCACATGCGGTAAGTGATGAATTTAAGGAATTACATCATTTGGTACAACAATCGACAGGGCCACTGGAAGCTTTAATTGGAACGAAAATCCCTGAAAACGAAACAACCTTCCTGACAATGTTAATTGGTGGATGGTTAACAAGGCAGGGGGACCGTATTCAGGAAAAAGTGAAAGCGCTTGTTGTGTGTCCGAATGGTGTATCGGTTTCGAGGCTGATGCTTAGTGAATTGAGAGAACTATTTCCAGAGTTTATTTTTCTTGATTCCCTGTCCATACGGGAATTTGATCACTATCAACTCGATTATGACATCGTATTCTCGCCGGTTTCTTTAGAAACAAGTAAGAAACTCTTTATTACGAGTTCATTTCTGGAACGGGAAGAAAAGGCTCGTTTGCGGAAACAAGTGATGCTCGAGCTGTATGACTATATTCCGTCTGATTTTAATATGGAGCAAGTGATGGACATTATCAAAAACCATGCAACGATTAAGGATGAGCAGCAGTTATCAAAAGACTTATTACGCTATATTCAACGTGATGATACAGCATCTGTAATCAACCAGGAGGATTCCCGCGCTTTAGTTACACTAAGCGATTTAATTACGCCCGCTAGGATTACGTTGAAACAAGCTGTGACTTCTTGGGAAGAGGCGATTCAAGTTGCTGCACAGCCATTGATAGAGGGTGGACAGATTGAGCCAGCATATGTGAAAGCGATGACCGATCATTATGACAAGGACCCCTATATTGTGATTGGGCCAAATATTGCAATACCACATGCTGCGCCTGATGAGGGTGTCAATGAAGTTTCGATGAGTCTACTAAGGTTAGAAGAGGGCGTATTTTTTACGGAAGACTATTCGATTCATTTAGTCATTATTATTGCAGCAGTTGATAAGCAGATGCATTTAAAGGCATTAATGCAATTATTGAAATTAGCTGCGGCAGATGAAGATCGTAATGAACTTATTGATGCAGCTTCGATTGAAGCTATTTATACAATTATAAAAAAATATGCAATGGCGTAAATAACAACCTGGGTAAGGAGTGCAGCATATGAGTGGAATTTTTTTGGATGAATCTATTATTCTTCTAGATTTAGAAGCAACAACGAAAGAAGAAGTATTAACTGTCATGGGGAAAAACTTACAGGAAAGCGGCCTCGTTGAAGAAAGCTTTACCAAAGCAATTGTTGCCAGAGAGTCGGCATTTGCAACAGGGCTGCCGACAAAGGGCGTTTCGGTTGCCATTCCACATACGGATGTGGAGCATGTGAAACAAAAGGCGATAAGTGTTGCTATTTTAAAAGATCCTGTTGGCTTTGGTGTGATGGGTGATGAGGAGACGATGACACCAGTGAAGATCATATTTATGCTGGCGATGGATCGGGCTGATGACCAGCTAACATTGCTTCAAAGTCTGATGCAAATCTTTCAGGATGAAGCCACATTAAACTATTTAGCAAATGAGGACAACAAGGCAAACATTAAAAAGCTATTAGCAAAGAAATTGGATCTATCATTTGAAGGAGGTGAAGTGTAATGAAACAAGTATTAGTAGCATGTGGTGCTGGAATTGCAACATCAACAGTAGTGAATAGTGCGATTGAAGAAATGGCAAAGGAACATAATTTGAAGCTTGATTTGAAACAAATTAAAATCACTGAAGTTGGTTCTTATGAGGATACAGCAGACCTATTAGTAACAACGGCCATGACGAAAAAGGAATACCCATTCCCTGTCATTAATGCAAGAAACTTCTTGACTGGGATTGGCGTTGAGGATACGAAGAAGCAGATTTTGAATGAGTTGAAAAAATAAGTGTTAGAGGTTGTTCAAAAAGTCCGGTAAAAATGACACATCGAATTTCTTCGTTAGCTCGCTTTTCCGTTGCTCACGTATTAATAACATACGTTCCGCTACTCAAAGCTACGCTGCCTTGAACTTCTTGGTCCTTTTTATCCTCCTTTTTGAACACGCATTATAAGATCATTGTGTCTCGATTTCTTCTATTAGAAGAGATCGGGATTCACCATATAAATATGGGGGGATAAACCATGCAAGGATTTGTTAACTTTATACAAGCCTTTCTAGATTTAGGGGCAACCGTAATCCTACCGATAGTCATCTTTTTATTAGGTTTATTTTTTGGACAGAAGCCTGGAAAAGCTTTCCGTTCCGGTTTAACAATTGGTGTTGCATTTGTTGGTATTTTCTTAGTAATAGATTTGCTTGTTGATAACCTGGGGCCTGCAGCACAAGGGATGGTTGAACGCTTGGGTGTTAGCTTGAATGTGATTGATGTGGGTTGGCCTGCAACATCCTCCATTGCTTGG
Source organism: Virgibacillus halotolerans (assembly GCF_016908515.1). Lineage (GTDB taxonomy): Bacteria > Bacillota > Bacilli > Bacillales > Amphibacillaceae > Virgibacillus_M > Virgibacillus_M halotolerans. Next base: position 239,414 of record NZ_JAFBEA010000004.1, on the reverse strand, counting down.
GCGTCCGTTGTAGCGGCATTTGTTATTCCGCTTGGCCTCGTTGTAAACGTCGTCATGCTTTTAACGAAAACAACAAAAACGATGAATGTCGATATTTGGAACTTCTGGCATTATACGTTTATGGCAGCAATGGTCTATGCGATTTCTGGAAGTATTATTCAAGGTCTGATTGCAGCAGTGATCTTCCAAATTGTTGCACTAAAGGTTGCGGATTGGACTGCACCGATGATGAGCGAGTTTTATGAATTACCGGGTGTCTCTATTGCGACTGGTAGTACGATTTCTTATGCGCCAGGTATTTTTCTAGTGAAATTAGTCCAAAAAGTTCCTGGGTTAAAAAACTGGAACGCGGATCCGGATACGATTCAAAAGCGATTTGGTATTTTCGGAGAATCGATATTCATTGGACTATTCCTTGGTGTCGTAATCGGTGCGCTAGCAGGATATAGCGTTGGAGACATCATCGAAATTGGGATGGCCATGGCAGCTGTTATGGTATTAATGCCACGCATGGTGAAGATCCTGATGGAAGGTTTAATGCCTGTATCGGAATCTGCACGTGAATGGTTAAATAAACGATTTGGTGATAGAGAAATTTATATTGGGCTAGACGCGGCGGTTGCACTTGGACATCCAGCAGTTATTTCAACCGCATTAATTTTAGTGCCAATTACTGTTGTACTGGCAGTTATTTTACCAGGTAATGCTGTGCTTCCCTTTGGTGACTTAGCTACCATTCCATTTATCGTCGCATTTATTGTTGGTGCTGCGAGAGGGAATATTGTTCATTCTGTTATTGTCGGTACCATTATGATTGCGATTTCACTCTATATAGCGACAGATGTTGCACCAGTGTTTACACAAATGGCAGCGAACGCTAATTTTGATATGCCTGAAGGATCAGCACGTATTTCGAGTATTGACCAAGGAGGTAATATCGTTAACTGGATCATCTTTAAATTGTTTAGTTTATTTAATTAATCTGGCTTGAATGGAGGAATGGTCATGAAAGCATTAGTGAAAACAGAACTAGGGTTTGGAAATCTGGAAATTCAGGATAAAGAAGTACCTGAACCCGGCGCATATCAAGTGAAAATCGAAGTCAAGTATGCAGGAATTTGTGGTTCTGATATTCATACGTATGAAGGGCATTACAAAGTTGCGGCGCCTGTTACATTAGGCCATGAACTTTCCGGGGAAATCGTGGCCGTTGGTGAAGGTGTTACGAATTTCCAACTTGGTGATCGCGTTACATCAGAAACAACTTTCTATATTTGTGGGGAATGTGAATATTGCCGAGCAGGTGATTACAACTTATGTAATTATCGTAAAGGTCTTGGTACACAGCAAGACGGTGGGTTTGCGAAATATTTAATTGCACGTGCAGCAAGTGTGCATAAGCTGCCGGAACATGTTGATTATCAATCGGCAGCAATGACTGAGCCGCTGGCATGTACGCACCATGCCGTTGCAAAGACAGAAATAAATGAAGGTGATATTGTCGTTGTGATTGGACCTGGTCCGATTGGTCTGTTTACTGCACAAGTTGCGAAAAGTCGTGGAGCAACCGTTATTATTACAGGTTTAACCAATGACCGGGTTCGTTTGGATAAAGCAAAAGAATTAGGAATTGATTACGTGGTTAATACACAGGAAGCAGATATTAAAGAATTTGTGAACAGCCTGACAAACGGTTACGGTGCGAATGTTGTATTCGAATGTTCCGGAGCGGTACCCGCTGCGAAACAAGGACTGGATCTACTACGTAAAAAAGGTCAATATGGCCAGGTGGGAATTTTCGCCCAAGCCGACGTTTCATTTGATATGGAGAAAGTCATTCAAAAAGAAATTGTCGTTCGTGGAAGTAGAAGTCAAAAGCCTACAGATTGGGAACCCTCTCTTGAACTTATGAATAATGGCAGTGTAAATGCGAAGGCAATGGTGACACATGAATTTGATATTACACAGTGGGAAGAAGCATATCAGGCCATTAAAAGCGGAGAAGCGATCAAAGTATTGTTAACACCGGTCGATTGAGATAAAGAGGAAAAGTAACATCAATATCAATCACGGTGTCAGAAAATGAGGGTGAGATAATGGTAAATACACTTCTGGATTTTATGTTAGGGCCAATGCGGGCAATAGGTGATTTTTATTTTGAATATCAGATGATTTTCAACTCGCTTATTGTAGGCTTTGCATTATATAAACTTATTTTCAGCAAAAAAAAGGTTGGGAACGAATCGGCGAATTAAGAAAAGGCAACAAAGAAAGGGTGGTAGAGATTGAGATCCCTAAAACTTTATGGTAAACAAGATATCCGTTTTGAAGAAACCGCTGAACCAGTTATTGAAGCGACAGATGATGTCATCATTAAAGTAAAAGCTGTCGGGATTTGTGGCTCTGATATTTCCAGATACAACAAATTAGGTCCCTATGTGGAAGGCGTGACTTTCGGACATGAATTTTCCGGGGAAGTGACGGCAGTTGGTACTGATGTTGGAACGATCAAAGTTGGTGACCGTGTAGCAGGCTGTCCGACCTTTTATTGTGGAAAATGTGCAAGCTGCAGGAAGGGTGAATTATCACGCTGTGAGCATCTGCATGTTATTGGCGCTTACCGTCCTGGCGCATATGCAGAATATGTAAAACTACCAGCCGAAAATGTCATTCCAATTCCAAATACTGTTGATTTCGATACCGCTGCAATGGTTGAGCCATCAGCCGTTGTTGCACATGGTTTTTACCGTACGAATATCCAGCCGGGGGCTGAAGTAGCGATTATGGGTTGTGGTAATATTGGACTGCTTGCCATTCAATGGGCAAAAATATTCGGCGCGGAGAAAGTTTACGCGATTGATATAGATGACTCCAAGCTAGAAGTGGCCAAACAAGTCGGGGCAGACGTCGTCATCAACTCACTGGAAAAACCTGCACATGAGCAGATCGAATATGGTGTTGATGTTGCCATTGAATCAGCGGGATCCCCGATCACATCTGCGCAGGTACTGGCGTTACCCAAAAAAGGCGGGCAAGTTGTGTTTATGGGTATTCCATATGCAGATATAAATATAGCGCGATTCTATTTTGAAAAGATCGTAAGAAATGAATTAACGATATTAGGATCATGGAATGCACTATCGGCTCCTTTCCCCGGTATAGAATGGAACGCTTCCGTACATTATATGGGAATTGGAAAAATAAATGTGAAACCGATCATTTCCCACCGATTACATTTACAACAAGGTCCTGAGACATTTGATAAAATAATCAACCGAACAGAAAATTTTGGGAAAGTTATCTTTTACCCGGAATTGGGATAGGGGTAGGGCTTTTAGGAAGCGCCTGGATGCTTGAGGAAGATGTATCCAAAAATGTCCCGCATCGTTATTCACAAATGCGGGACCCATCACAAAAATCATTCTAAATTTGCATGCCTGCCATACATTGTCTCTGAATCCATACCTTTTTTCTCCATAACGCTTAAAATGACAGCATCGTAAACGAGTAAAAGACTTTGTTCGAAAAGAGAGGCCATCGGTTGGATGGATTTGTTTCCTGTTTCTGATTTAGCTTGGGCGGGTATTTCTATGGTGATATCCGCCATTTTTCCGATGGTTGAATCAGGTGAAATGGTAACGAGTGCAACTGTTGCGCCAATACCTTTCGCTTTCTCTACCATGGGTACAAGGCTTTTTGTTTCCCCCGAACCGGATGCTACGATAAAGATATCATCTGCTTCCAAATTGGGTGTGACGGTTTCCCCTACAACATACGGATCAAGTCCGACATGCATCATACGCATTGCAAATGATTTGGCCATCAAACCGGATCGTCCCGCACCAGCGACGAGCACCTTTTTTGCTTCTAAGATGCCAGTTACAAGCTGTTCAGTTTCTTCATCACGGATTAATGCTGTCGTACGCTGTAGCTCTTTTAGAATTTCGTCTGTATACCGAACTGTTTGTTTCGGCATCATTATACCGTCATTGCTTCTTTAATTTGTTTTTCAATTTCAGCAGCTACATCTTTTTTGTTATCCTGATTCGCAATTCCGCCCCCTACAATAATAAGATCCGGCTGTGCTTTAATCACTTCAGGAATCGTTTCTAACTTGATGCCACCTGCTACCGCAGTTTTGGCGTTCTTTACCACATTTTTAATTGTTGTCAATTGGCTGAATGGCGTTACCCCAACTGCCTGTAGATCATAGCCTGTATGGACACAGATATAATCAACACCCAGTGCATCTAATTCTTTCGCGCGCTGCTCAATGTCTTTTACATTAATCATATCAACTAGAATTTCGGATCCCTGTTTTTTTGCCTCTTCTACAGCGCCTTTTATTGTTTCATCATCTGTAGCTCCGAGTACTGTGACAATACTGGCACCGGCTTGTGATGCGTTCATTACTTCATAACCACCAGCATCCATAATTTTCACATCGGCAAGCACTGTTAATGATGGGAAAGCATCTTTCATTGCTTTTACCGCATGGTGGCCTTCTTTATTGATAATCGGTGTGCCAATTTCAACAATATCGATATGCTCTTGCACCTCATTGACTAATTCTATTGCTTCTGGAATATTCACTAGATCTAATGCCAATTGTAATTTCATATATGATCTCTCCCCTTATTGTAGTTTTCTAACTTGATCCTATTCTAAAGGTCTGTTGATATAAAAGATAGTACGCACTTTATTCCCACATAGTGCTAAAAAGTATACTGTAAAGGTGGAAAGTCGAGTGACACAATTAAAAAAACCATGCACAGCAAATTTGCTGTGCATGGTTTGGAAAGATTAATCGTTCACGGTAATTTCGTCTTCTTCAGCCAGTTTTTCATCTATAAAGGCTTTATATTCGATGCCCCAACTATACATAGACGCTAGAATCGGCATTAATGATTCTCCGCGTTCTGTCAGTGAGTATTCTACTTTTGGTGGTACAACAGGATATACTTCACGATGAACAATAAAATCGGATTCTAGTTCACGGAGCTGACTCACCAACATCCGCTGGGTGATTCCAGGCATGAGCCTTTTCAACGCATTAAACCGTTGTGTTCCTTCTTTTCCTAAATGCCACAAAATAAGCATCTTCCACTTGCCACCAATAACAGCAAGGGTTAATTCCTTTTCACAGTTAAATTCTCTTGAACAAATATGTCCCATAAATTTCACCCCTAGTTAGTGGTATGATTTTTAATACTATATACTAGATAAGTATGTACGATAAAGAATCAATTGTACAGATAGACTTGTAGATATACAAGTATGGAATGTTTTGTTTAGAGGTGTCCCTATAAAGAACTATTTACTGAAAATTGATATTAATGTATCATTATTCTAACGACTTATAGTTGTGGAACCTTTTTCGTCGCCGCATTTTGGTGATTTAATTTTTGATAAAAGGAGAGGTAAATTGACAAAGTACCGATTGTTAGCACTTGATTTAGATGAAACGTTACTTACAAAAGACAAACGCATTACAGCGGAATCAAAAGTATGGATATCCCGAGCAATAGAGGCAGGCGTTTTTGTTATCTTTGCAACGGGACGAGGGCTTCAAAGGGTTGCAGATTTTCGTAAAGAATTAAAAATGGATTCGCCGATGGTTTTGGTGAATGGTGCAGAGATATGGGGTAAAGATAGAGAGCTCTTGAGCCGCCATTTTATCAGTAGAGAAAATATCCATATGTTACATCGTTTGGCGATAGAGATAGGAGCTTCCTTCTGGGGCTACAGTGTAGAAGGTCTCACCAATCAGAAGAATTGGACGGAAGCAATGTTCCATCGTGATTGGATGAAATTTGGTATCAAGCATGATGACCAACAAGTAATCAATCAATTAAAAAGGCGTATTCAAGGTACTGATACGTTAGAAATTACGAGTTCTTCCCCTGTTAACTTAGAGTTTTCGTTTAAAGGAATTTCTAAGAAAATGGGTGTACAAAAAATTTGTACGTACCTGGGTATTGGCATGGAGGACGTAATGGCAATAGGTGACAATCTGAATGATTTTAAATTAATCCAAGCTGCTGGACTTGGGGTAGCAATGGGAAATGCGGATGATCGATTGAAACAAGTAGCAGACCAGGTTACAGAGACGAATGAAGCGGATGGCGTAGCGAAAGCCATTCAAAACTTTTTAGTAGAAAGGGGATAATTAAGATATGGCAAATGTAATTATCGCAGATCCGGATATGCTGAAGTTTGATAATCAGATTTATGGGCAGGAAGCAGTAGTTTTATCCAATCTTCATAAAGTGAAATACGGCGAAAATAATATCTATGTTCCATCTTCATTGTTAGCGGATGTCCAGGAAAAAGAAAATAGTAACATTTATTTTGAATTGGAAAACTATCCTTTCTTTGAAAAGGCCAGAGAAATAATTGGGGCACAGAATAAACCTAAGGGTGTGTTCCGGTATCGAAGGATAACAAAAACGGATAAAGACGAATCATTGCTTGTGGAAGATATTGCTGTAATCACCGCGCTATTTGGAGACCCTAAAAGCGCATACGCAAAGCGGACAGACAACCATGTTAAACCGTATCATGTTATTGTGACATTAAACTTTGGCAACGGAACGATGGCACATGTGGAATATACGCTAGCAAATAAAAACCAGATTGAATTAGAGTGGAATGGTATCGAACAAATTCTAGAATTTAACAGTGATGAAATGCGCCCACTTATTTCTGAAGACAATAAGACAACATCTCTTTCGTTAAAGATCCAAGCAGCGTCAATTTTGAATAAATCTTATCCTGTCGATCAAAAACTCCTAGTCAATTTGGAAAAATGCCGCAAACTGCTAAAGGATGGTGTGAACAGATGAAGATAGGAATGATGAGTTTTGCACATATGCATGCGTATAGTTATGCAGATGGATTGAAGGATATTTCGGGCGTGGAATTAGTTGGCATTTTTGACGATGATCGAGCAAGAGGATTAAAAGCTACTGAACAGTATCATACAAAATACGTCGCTAATCAAAGTGATTTCCTGAAAACAGAAATGGATGCTGTCATTATTTGCAGTGAAAACAATCGACATAAAGAAATGGTACTAAAAGCAGCTGCGGCGAAAAAACATATATTGGTTGAAAAGCCTATTGCAACAACAGTCGAAGATGCCAAAGAAATGATTCGTGCCTGCGAAGAAAATGGGGTTATTTTACAAGTTGCTTACCCTGTCCGATTTAATAACCCCATTCAGCAATTAAAGCAAATGATTGATGATGGAGAACTGGGTGAAATAGTTGCTTTTCGTACTACAAATCGTGGGCAAAATCCAGGAGGTTGGTTTATTGATAAGGAGCAATCAGGTGGTGGCGCAGTATTAGATCATACCGTACATATGGTAGATATTATGCGTTGGTATTCCGGAGAGGAAGTTTGCGAAGTACACGGGATTGTTGACTCTTATTTCCATAACATCGACATTGATGATGCTGGGATTCTGACATTGGAATTTGATAATGGCATTACTGCCACACATGATGCTAGTTGGTCAAAGTTTAACGCTTACCCGACGTGGGGAGATATAACCATTGAGGTGATTGGTACAAAGCAAACAGTACATGTTGATGCCTTAAAAGAACATTACCGAATGTACATAGGTGGTACGAAGCCATTAAAACATGTACCATTCGGTAACAATATGGACGTTGATTTAGTCAAAGATTTTGTTGCATGTGTGGAACAAAATAAAAACCCCTCAATCACTGGATACGATGGGTTGAAATCTTTGGAAGTTGCTTTAGCTGCTTATGAATCTAGTGAAAAGAACAAGGCGATTAGGTTATAAAGGAAGTATAATAAACCTTTATTTCATGCAATGATAAAAAGGAAATATGAAAAAGGCTATGAGAAGACACATCTCATGGCCTTTTTCGTTTCCATAATTTTTGCATACACAAATTAAATTATATATTGATTAACATATAATTTATCATACGGAATATAGTTTATTATACAGAACAATCATGAGAGGGGATTCAATTGTCACAAAAGCATATATATCGCTATGGTAAGTCGCTGATGGATCAGATCAATGGAACAAAAGTAAATGACGATGCAATTGCGATCTGGCATTTAGGGCAATCTGGATTAGTACTAAAATCAGATGATCTAATATGCTACTTTGATCCTTATCTTTCAAACTATATTGAAGATAATCAACTTGTAGAACCAGCAGGTTTATTAAATCGGAATTTTGATCCACCATTAAATCCAGAGGAAATTAAAAATGCAGATATTGTATTTATTTCACATGACCATTTAGATCACCTTGATCCTGAAACATTGGAAGGGATTGCTGAAAACTCGCCATATGCTCAATTTGTCTGTCCAGCGCCATCTGTAAGCACGCTAGAGCAATTAGGAATAAGTACAAGTAGGATTTATTCAGCAAAGACTTCAAAGGTATTGAAAGTAAATGGTATTACAATATCTACTATTCCAGCGAAGCATGAAGCATTCCTTTTGGATAAGAATAGTGAACATTATTACGTTGGCTATGTTTTAGCAATAAATGGTGTAGTTTTCTATCATGCCGGAGATACAGTTGTATTTGATCAATTAGTTGAATACCTACGTCCTCATGGGATTGGTGTTGCATATTTACCGATTAATGGAAGTGATTGGTATAGATCAACACAAGGAGTGCAAGGGAATATGGACTTTCGCGATGCAATTGAGCTGGCACAGGCTGCAAAAATTGATCTTATCATACCGGCTCATTATGACCTATTTCAGTCAAATACGGAAAACCCAGCATATTTTGTGCATTACATTTATGAACATTACCCAAACCAAAAGTTTAAAATAATGTCTCCGGGTGAGCGATTCCTCTATTTAACAGAAGGCTAAAATGAAAAGGGAAACGATCAGATATATACTCATTTAACTAACAAAATTAATTGACAATATTATAGCTGGAAAAGGAAGGGTGACGTAAAGAATGAAAAAATATAGCGTCCCTGCGTTAGAGAAGTCTATAGCGATATTAAATTTAATTGCTACAGGCCAAAGAAAAAATACGGTTACCGAGATACACAAACATCTGGAATTATCTAAAGCAACTGTTTTTACGATATTGAGTGTACTAGAGTCATACGACATTGTTAAGAAAAATAAAGGAGGTGAATATGAAATCGGTGTGAAACTTTATGAATTAGGAATGTCTTATATATCTAAAGTAGATATTGTAAAAGTTGCTCAACCATACATTGAAAATTTAATGAAAGATACAGGATATACCGTTCATTTAGGTGTCCTAGATGAAGGGGAATTATTATATGTTGCAAAAGAAGAGCCAGATTCGTTTATTAAGTTCTCCACATTTCCTGGCTTGAGATCTGAATTTCATATTGCCGGCTTGGGTAAAGCAATTGCTGCACACTTAGAAGAAGATGTGGTGGATAAGATCTTGGCCGAAAAAAAGTTAACCAGACATACTGCAAATACGATCACGGATAACAGGGAGTTTAAACAATCTTTAAAAACCATAAAGGAAAAAGGATATGCATTAGAGGATGAAGAAGGTGAGATAGGTGTTCGGTGCATTGGCGTTCCAGTATTTAGTGGGGCGGATGGTGAGGTTGTTGGTGCAGTAAGTATTGCTGGCCATACTTCGATGCTGCAATTGGAAACGAGTGAGACTTTGATCAAAAGGGTGCAAGAGACCGCACATTCCATATCGAAAAGTCTCGGTTCAATTTAATGATGAAACATATAAATCATAGGAGGTTATCATGATGACCAAAAATAAAAACGCTAAGATGTATGAAGAAGCAAATATTTATTCTCCAGGCGGGGTGCATACGTCAATTAGAAATGTAGAACCCCATCTCATTTTCAAAGAGGCTAGCGGACCATACATTACTGATGTTGAGGGGAATAGGTACATTGATTATCAAGCAGCTTTTGGCCCGTTCGTATTAGGCCATAACTATACTTACGTTAATCAAAAAGTTATTGAAGCAATAGAACGTACCGATTTATTTGGTGTAGGAACGACAGATCTAGAGATAGCGTTAGCAAAGAAAATATGTGAGTATGTTCCGTCGTCAGAACAAGTATTATTTTGCAATTCCGGTTCAGAAGCTACGTATCATGCAATTAGATTAGCGCGCGCGGTTACTGATAGTCCTAAGTTAATTAAATTCCAGGGTTGTTATCATGGCTGGCACGATTATGTAGCACGTAACATGCTCAGTGATTGGGATAAAATTGGCAAAAGAGATCCGGGGTCTGCAGGGATGCTAGAGGAGGCAATCGATAATACGCTCGTATGTAGATTTAATGACCTTGAAGATGTAGAACAGACCTTGAAACAGAATAATGGTGAAGTAGCAGCTATTATTGTTGAGCCGATACCCCATAACATCGGTTGTGTTCTGCCCGATGATGGCTTTTTACAGGGATTAAGAAAGCTTTGTAATGACTATCATGCACTACTTATATTTGATGAAGTGATTACGGGATTTCGTCACGGTATGGGAGGCTATCAAAAGATATGCAATGTAACACCAGACCTTACGACGTTGGGGAAAGCAATGGCAAATGGTTATCCAATGGCGGCTGTGGCGGGTAAGAAAAAATATATGGCTCGTTATAACACGCAACCGGGCGGTGATGTTTGGTTTGCCGGAACTTACAATGGGCATGCCGTAGGAACTGCTGCATCATTAGCTACAATTGAAATGATGGAAAAAGAACCGGTACATGACCATATTTTTCGCTTAGGTGACAAAATGAGAACTGGAATACAAGATATTCATAAACGTCTAGGTATAAATGCAATCGTAACCGGTTTTGGTTCTGTATGGACAACATATTTCATGGATACGTTACCTAGAAATTATGGCGATTTAAAGCAAAACGACGGAGAAATGTATGTTGCCTACCGTAAGAAGCTATTGGAAAAGGGAATATTTAAAATGCCAATGAATTTAAAGAGAAATCATATTAGTTATAGCCATACAGATGAAATCATTGATCAAACTTTGGAAGCGATAGACTTCGTTTTACGAGAACTATACTAATCTAATGAATAGGATGGAGCGTGAATGACTTGAAGATTACTGATGTTAAAACATTTATTGTAGGAAACAACTGGAAAAACTGGGTGTTTACACAGGTGGAAACAGATGAAGGGATAACTGGATTGGGAGAAGCTACATTAAATGGTTTTGCAAAGACGACCGAGGCTGCAGTTCATGAGTTAAAAAGATTAGTAATTGGAAAAGATCCTTTTGATGTTGAAAATATTTCATTAAGCTTATTCCGTGATTACTTTTCAGATGGTGGGCAAATTCAAGGAGCTGCTCTTTCTGGTATAGAATACGCTTGCTGGGATATTAAAGGAAAAGCTTTAGGGGTTCCTGTTTATAAACTACTTGGTGGAAAGTGTCATCCTAAATTGCGAGCTTATGCTAATGGCTGGTATCGGACAGCAAGTACACCAGATAACTTTTATGAAAATGCGAAGAAAGTTATTGATAAAGGATATACAGCGCTGAAATTTGATCCATTTGGCTCCGCTTGGCGCGTCGTTGATCGTCCGGATTTTCATTATGCGATTGAAAATATTGCTGCTGTAAGGGAGGCGGTGGGACAGAATGTTGATATTTTAATAGAAGGACACAATCGATTTAGTGTGCATACTGCATTACAGTTTGCAGAAGCGATGCTTCCTTATCATCCAACTTGGTTCGAGGCGCCGGTGCCACCACAGAAGATATCTTCGATGGTAGAAGTTGCTAAACGTAGCCCAGTGCCAATCGCTTGTGGGGAAGATTACTATTGTCGCGAACAGTTTTCGGAATTGTTAGCACATAATGCAGTTCATATCATCCAACTAGAACCGCAATATTTAGGTATAACATCAGCGAAACAAGTTGCTGCGATGACGCATGCAAATAACGGCGTAACTGCACCTCATAGTGCACAAGGGCCGCTTTGTTCGCTAGTATGTGCACATTTAAATACAGCAACACCTAACTTTTATCTACATGAAGTCTTTGATGACTTTAATGTTGATTGGACACAGCAATTGTTAAACCATCCAATTGAAGTGGAGGATGGTTATATTACAGTAAGTGATCGTCCGGGATGGGGAGCGGAATTAAATCTCGATGTGGTGAAGCAACATCCATATAACTCCAATAATTTTTTACCTCTCTTCTCTGACGGATGGGAAAAAAGACAATCTATCGAAAACTAAGGGGAGATATGGTATGGATAAGTTAAAGATTGGTATTGCGGGAACAAATCGCGGCAAACACTTTTTTGAAGACTTCGGTAAGCTTAATGATGCAGAGGTCGTAGCGGTTATGGATCCGGATAAAGAGGCTGTTGATCGCTTTTGTAAAGAACACCCAGTAATGCATGCGTTCACAAAGTATGAGGATCTATTAAATTGTGATATTGATGTTGTCGTGATTGCGTCGCCAATACAGATGCATGCACAACAGGCAATATTAGCGCTAAACAAGAATATACACGTTCTTTCTGAAGTTACGGCCGCGACTACCGTGGAAGATTGCCGGGCATTACTGCAAGCCGCCAAAAAAAGCAATGCACAGTATATGATGGCAGAAAACTACTGTTATATAAGAGAAAATGTTGCTGTTCGTAACATGGTTGAAGCTGGTGTGTTTGGCAAGATTTATTTTGCGGAGGGTGAATATCTGCATAATGTAACTTATCTTCATTATGATAAGCATGGTGAAGCTACCTGGAGAAGAAAGGAAATTACTACGAAACGTGGAAGTGTGTATGCAACACATAGCCTTGGTCCTACTTTAGATTGGTTTAACGATCGTGTTAAATATGTGAATTGCCTAGGTTCTGGTTCACATACTGTGCCAGAATATGAAAACGATGATAGCACATTGATGTTATGTAGAACAGAAAAGGGCGCCTTGATCAATATACGATTAGATATGGTATCGAATAGACCACATAACATGGGTTATTATAGCTTACAAGGAACAAAAGGATGCTATGAATCACCTAGGGTTCCAGGAGAGGAACACAGGGTATGGTTGAAAGATTATGCAGCGTCCAGTGAAAAATGGATGTCACTATCAGACTTTTATGCTGATTTCCTTCCTCCTGAATTGATCCATTTTCCTGAGGAAGCAAAAGGATCCCACCATTGGGGGGCAGATTACTTTATGGTTAAAGAATTTGTCCAATGTATTCGTGAAAATAAGCCAGTTAAAATCGATATTTATAAGGCGTTAGAATTTACGTTACCAGGTATACTGTCGGAAGAATCAATTCGTAATGGTGGAACACCTATAGAAGTTCCGGATGTTCATACATGGTAATCAATGGAGAGGGGAAATCATGGAAAATTTATTTAAACTTGTTAATTTGGAACGTGTAATTAATGAAACATTGAAACTAGTTGAGGTTCAGAATACTGCTGGTAATACAGTAGAAATAGCCAATCAATATGAACTTTTATTAGAGAACTCGGGATTCACTGTTCAAGTGTATGAGTTTATTCCAAATAACCCTACGATTGTTGCAAGATATCAAGGAAATACAAATCCTAACGGAAAAACGATCATTTTTAATGGTCATATGGATGTAATAACATTGGGGCATACTCCTCCACATGTAGAGGGAAACAAAATATATGGAAGAGGAACATGTGATATGAAAGGTTCTCTGGCCAGTATTTTGGAAGTCGCAAGAGTCCTCAAACAGGCCGAGTTAGAAATAGATGGAGAAATTATTATTATTGCAAACAGTATGCATGAAAGTCCAGGGGGGCGTGGAGAGGATTTAACTGCTTTGACGGAGCAGCTGGATTTGAATGCCGATGCTGTGGTTGTTATGGAGGGCGCAACCTATGATTGCACAGTTGCACAATTGGGTTCGGCTACCTTTAATATAAGGATCGAGAGAGAAGGGGAGCCAAGTCACCAATTATTTACGCTCGATGGCACACCACATCCAATTTCAGTACTAGCAGCGGTTATTCAATCGTTAGAAAAGGAAAATGAGTCCCTTAAGCGTAAGCAGATAGAGGATATTGGTAATGCTTCTTATTTTATTGGCAATGTACAAAGCGGAAACTTCTATAATCAAATGCCCAATAAAGCATTTCTAGAAGGTGTTAGAAGATATGGCCCAGAAGAATCTTACGACGAAGTGGAAGATCAAATGAGACAGATATTAAATGAATTGGCATCTAAGTATGGGGTAAGTATTTCTCTGGAAATGAAAAAAGTGAGAGACGGTTATCGAATCGATAAAGCGCATGATCTTGTCAAAGCACTTCAGAAGTCAGTAAAGCAAACCAGAGGAATAGCGTTGCCGTTAGTTGGTAAAAAACTTGTTACAGATGCTGGGATTTTTGTTAAAGGTATGAATATACCTGCTATTTGCTACGGCCCTGATCAAAGTAGAGCACATAGTGAAACAGAATATGTAGAAATCAGTGAATTAAAACAGACGATAAATGTTTATTTGCAACTTATTCATGAATATTTAGGAATCAAATTTTAGGAAGTTGTTATTGGGGGGGATGAAAATGAATCATAAGCGTGTCTTGGTTACGGGAGCAGCAAGTGGAATTGGAAGAGGTATCGCAGAAAAATTTTTGGAAGAAGGCGCTCGTGTTATTCTGCTGGATAAAGATGAAAAAAACTTGAAGGATACAATAATTCAGTTGAAATCGAAAAAAGGAATAGCACACGCTATAGTATGTGATATAGCCCAAGAAAAGGAGCTTCGCTTAGCTATTGAACAGTCATGGGATTACTGGGATGGGTTGGATGTATTAATTAACAATGCTGGCTTGGCTTTGCGTGAATCCTTTGTAGATATATCTATATCTAATTGGGATCTGATAATGGATATTAATTTACGTGCAACATTTGTGTTAAGTCAGATCGTCTCCAAAAAAATGATAGCGAAGGACATCGCGGGTTCAATTGTAAATATTACCTCTAAAAATGGGCTTTCGGGTAGTTCAAAGTTAGCGCATTATAATACATCCAAAGCAGGTATTAACCTGTTAACACAATCGATGGCAGTGGAGCTGGCCAGATATGGTATTAGAGTGAATGCTGTTGCACCCGGGTTTATTGAAACACCATTGGATCGTGAATTAAAACAACAAGAAGGATCTCTAAATATAACAGATAAAACGCCAATGAAACGTATGGGAACTGTCCTAGAAGTTGCAAACGGCGTTTTTTTTCTAGCGTCAGATGCGGCCTCTTATATAACTGGTACAACATTGGTTATTGATGGTGGGCATCTTGCCAATGCAAGTGAATTTTAAATGGTGTAAGAGGGAGGAGAACTGTAATGAATTTGGTAACGATAAGAACAGAAAATGGAAATAACTTAGGAATAAAAACTGAAAAAGGAATTTTAAATGTAACAGCTGCAATGCCGGATATTATTGATTCACAAACCATAATTGAAAATGGATTGAGCGAGCTTATAGAGTTGAAGGAGAAGGTACTCAAAGGAGAAGAGGCATGTGAATTTCTAGAAGAAGACAAACTCAATTTGGGGCCATGTGTCATAGCCCCCAGTAAAATAGTGTGTGTAGGGTTAAATTATCGGAAACATGCAGCGGAATCAAATAGTGAAGTCCCTACATCTCCTATTTTGTTTAATAAGTATAATAATTCACTTGCAGGTCACAAAGATGTTATAACACTTCCACGTGATTCTGAGCAGGTTGATTATGAAGCGGAATTGGCTATTGTTATCGGTCAAGAGGCAAAAGAAGTGTCACAAGAAAAGGCACTTGACCATGTGTTTGGGTATTGTGCTGCTAATGATTTATCAGCACGAGATCTTCAATTTAGGTCTAATCAGTGGCTGCTTGGAAAGAGCTTAGATGGATTTTGCCCAATTGGCCCTTATTTAGTAACGTCCGACGAGATTGACAATCCAAATCAATTAGAAATAAGTTGCACTGTTAATGGGGAAATTCGCCAAAAATCCAACACAAAGGATATGATATTTCATTGCGATGAAATCATCAGTTATATATCTCATTATATGACACTTGTACCTGGGGACATTATTTTAACAGGAACCCCCGAAGGCGTCATTTTAGGCGCACAAGAATCTGAAAAAAACTGGTTGAAACATGGAGATGAAATGGTAGTTGAATTAGAGGGACTAGGAAAACTGATGACTACAATATCCGAACATTAGATTAATTAGCGCGCATTTATTTTAATATAGACAAAAGAGGTGAAGAGTCGATGAAAACTAAAAGTAATATAGGCAAGGAAATAAAATTATTTGGTATGGGGCTGAGTTATTTACTCCCTACATTCTTACTATTAGGGGTGTTCCTGTTTTATCCTATTATAAAAACGATTCAATTTAGCTTATCTGATGTTTTAGATGGGGGTGTTGTTGATCACTTCGTTGGGTTGAAGCATTACCTTGCATTATTTAGTTCAGCATCATTTTTAAATAGTATTAAAGTATCTTTTATATTTGTGCTCTATACAGTGCCAATTACGATTATTCTTTCATTATTCTTAGCCGTAATTGCAAATGAAAAATTAAAGGGTACGAAGTTTTTTCAAATGATTTTTTCTTCACAATTAGGAATATCCGGTGCTGCAAGCTCGGCAATATTGCTGTTTTTCTTTCATCCCACACTTGGAACAATAAATAATATGCTGGGGTTTTTTGGGATACCAAGTATTGGTTGGTTGACCTCTCCAGATTGGGCGCTGTTCTCAGTAGCACTGGCAACTGTTTGGATGGGGCTCAGTTTAAACTTTATTCTTTTATTAGGTGGATTACAAAATATATCGGTTGACTTATATGAGAGCGCTACAGTAGATGGCGCGGGATATTGGACACGTTTATTTAAGATTACGATTCCGTTGCTAAGTCCCATTTTATTTTTTGTAACCATTATAAACTTTATCAATGCTTTTCAGTCCTTTGGACAGATCCACATTCTGACTGAGGGTGGTCCGAGTGAGGCAACAAATCTCATTGTCTATTCTATTTATAGAGAATCATTTATATATGGCAATTATGGATTTGCAAGTGCACAGGCGGTTGCGTTATTTATTATTACTTTGGTCGTCACGTTAATTCAATTTAAAGCTGGGGAAGGGAGAGTTCATTATCAATGATGAAGAAAATCATCTTTTATATACTACTTTCCGTTAGTGCATTTATTATGTTTGCACCAATTCTCTATGCTATATCCGTCAGTTTTATGTCTGCGAGTGATATAAATAATGCTGCTTTATTACCATCAAAGCCAAGTTTTGATGCATATAAAGAAGCTGCAGAGCGAATACCATTACTTCAATTCTTGGGTAATAGTTTATTGATCGCGACATCTGTAATGATTGGGCAAATCATACTGTGCAGTTTAGCGGCCTTTGCTTTCGTTTTTATTCCTTTTAAGGGGAAAAACTTTTTATTTATACTTTTATTAAGCACAATGCTTATTCCTTTTGAATCAACCATTATACCTAACCATGTAACAATAATAAATTTAGGATGGTTAGACACCTATCAGGCTTTAATTGTTCCAACGTTGGTAACACCTTTTGGCGTCTTCCTGCTTAGACAACATTTTTTGACAATGCCCAAGGAATTGTGGGATGCGGCACAAATGGATGGGTGTTCCTACTTTCGATATTATTTATCCTTTGCATTGCCTTTATCAAAAGCAACTTTAGGTGCGCTAAGTATATTTGCTTTCATTAGTTCTTGGAACAGTTATTTGTGGCCGCTTATTATGACTAGTGATGATAGCGTTCGCCCTATCCAAATTGGTTTAAAAATGTTGGTAAGCTCTCAGGCATCAAATAACTGGCCAATCGTTATGGCTGGAGCAATTATCGCCCTCGTTCCGACATTGTTGATTCTTTTCTTTGGATTAAAATATATTAGGAAAGGATTACTCTCAGGATCGATTAAAGGATGAAAAATAGTTTTTAATTAGACAGTATTTAATAATGAAAGGATGGGTTAAGTGAGAAAGTTGTTTGTGTTATTTGTTGTATTAGGTCTCGCGATGACAGGCTGTAGCAGTAAAACCAGTGAAACAACAAAAACAGAGGAAGGAAAAGTAGTTGTTGAGTTTTGGCATAGTCTTGATGGGGATAATGGCCAGACGCTGGATGGAATAATCAAGCATTTTAATGAACAATCCGATTCAGTTGAGGTTAAAGCATCGTTTCAAGATAATGTGCAGCAGCAAATGCGTACAGTAGGTAAAACAAATTCTGCACCCGTAGTCTTTATGGGGCAAGGACGGGAAACTGCCTATTATAGTCAAAGTGATTATGTTACTTCTATAGAAGCATTAATGGAAGAAGATAGTGAATTCGATATCTCATCATTGAATGAAGCTGTGGTTGAGAATCATTCTATTGATGGGAAATTGAATTCCATGCCATTTAATGTTTCCGTACAGTTAATGTTTTATAATGCGGATCTATTTGAACAAGCAGGGCTGGATCCAAATGATCCGCCACAAACTTTTGGCGAGATTCAAGCAGATGCCGAGACATTAACGACTGGTGAAAATATGAAAGGTTTTTCAATACCACTTGATTCATCTTTTATCACTAATTTTTTTGCTGTACAAGATGAATTAATGTATAACAATGACAATGGCCGATCTGGTGAAGCGCCTACTGAAACCTATTTGAATTCTCCCGTTGGTAAGGAAATTTACAACTGGATTAGTGACATGAATGAGGCTGGAACATTTGGAAATTATGGAAGGACCTGGTCCAATACACAATTAGCCTTTTCCTCCGGAGAATTAGCAATGTATTTAGATTCCTCAGCGGTTACTGGGATATGGCTTGATACACTTGATTTTAAACTTAAAGCAGCGCCATTTCCTATCCCGGATGATGTAGAGTGGGTAGGTGAAAACCAAGGAGGGTCAGAGCTTTGGTTATCGAACCAAGCCACAGAGGAAGAACAAGAAGCTGGGTGGGAATTTATTAAGTTTATGGTAAGTCCAGAAGTACAATCTGAATGGGCTGCATCAACAGGATATGTTCCAGTTACACCAGAATCTGCAGAAATTTCCCCTTTAAAAGAGGCATATAATGAAAATGAACAGTTAAAAGTTGGATATGATGTTTTACAAGAAACTGAACCTTCGGATGCTACGGCAGGGCCATCTATTGAACAGCTAGAAGTAACGGAACAAATTGCTCAATCTTTGGAAAATCTTGTTCAAGGCGATAAAGTGGAAAATGTATTAAATGATGTAGAAGAAAAAATAAATGATTTGTTACAGGAGTAATGGTTAAATTTAAAAGTCTTACAAAAGGGACTGATTACATTGAAGAAAGCGCTAATGTTAATAATCATTATGGGTCTGGTGTTGCTGGGATGTAGTAATTCAAAAGAGACAGCCAAAACCGAAGATGGAAAAACAGTCGTAGCGTTTTGGCATAATTTAGATGGTGATAATGCCGAGACTTTGGATAGTATTATAAAAAAGTTCAACAAACAATCTGATTCAGTAAAGATAAAACCTTCATTTCAGGATAATGTGCAGCAGCAGATGCGTACGGTAGGATCGACAAATTCAGCACCTACTGTGTTCATGGGGGGAGACACAGCTTATTATAGTCAAAGTAGTTATATAACACCTATAGAAGAGATGATAGAAGCAGATAGTGAATTTGATATTTCAGATCTGAATGAAGCAGTAGTAGAAAACCATTCCCTGGATGGGAAATTAAATGCTATGCCATTTAATGTCTTTGTACCTTTGTTATTTTATAATGTCGAATTATTTGAGGAGGCTGGATTAGATCCCGATAACCCACCTGAAACATTTAGTGAAGTTGAAAAGACTGCACAAACCTTAACATCAAAGGATGTACATGGATTTGCAATTCCTATTGACACGTCGTTTATTTATAATCTCTTTGCGATACAAGATGAATTGGTATTTAATAATGATAATGGGCGAACAGGTGCAGATCCCACAGAAACGCTTTTAAATTCAACTGCGGGTAAAGATATTTACACGTGGATAGATGATATGAATAAGGCGGGTACCTTTGGAAACTATGGCAGGACATGGTCAAATACACAATTAGCCTTCTCGTCAGGTGAATTGGGGATGTATTTAGAATCCTCCGCGGTAACAGGAATATGGCTCGATACACTTGATTTTGATTTCCAAACAGCTCCTATGCCGGTGCCAGATGGTAAAGAATGGACTGGTGTAAACCAAGGTGGTTCGCAACTGTGGTTATCAAACCAAGCTACCGATGAAGAACAAACAGCTGGCTGGGAATTCATTAAATATTTAGTAAGTCCGGAAGTACAATCTGAATGGGCTGCATCAACAGGATATGTTCCCGTTACGCCAGAAGCAGCAGAAGTTTCTCCTTTAAAAGAAGTCTATAGTGAACATGAACAGTTCAAAGAAGCATATGATGCGCTGAATAATACAGAACCAACAGAAACTACTGCAGGTCCATCATTAGGAAAGGTGGAAGTGTCCGAGCAAATTGCACAATCCTTTGAAGACCTGATACAGGGTAAAAATGTGGAAGATGTATTGAATGAGGCGGAAGAAAAAATAAATAGTATATTACAGGAGTAATCGCTAATTAGGAACAAAATGATCCGTTTGAAATTAAAAAATGCGAAACAATAAAGACCTAACAGTTAGGATTGGCCTTTCTAAACGAACATTATTTTAATAGACTAAAAGTCTAAATATAAAAGGGGCTGAGTAAGTTGAGAAAAGTTCTGGTGTTGATAATCGTTTTAGGTCTTGTTTTGTTCGGATGCAGTAATGCTAAAGTAACGGAGAAAACTGGGGATGGGAAAGTTGTTGTTGAATTCTGGCATGGTTTAGATGGAGACAATGCGCTGACACTAGAAGGGATAATTAAGGACTTTAATGAACAATCCGATTCTATCGAGGTCAAAGCATCGTTTCAAGATAATGTGCAACAGCAAATGAGTACAGTAGGATCGACGAAATCAGCACCCACTGTATTTATGGGGGCAGACGCATCTTACTATAGGGATACAGCCTATTATAGCCAAAGTGGTTACATTACACCAATAGAAGAAATGATTGAAACGGATAGTGATTTTGACCTTTCAAAACTGAATGAATCCGTAGTGAAAAATCACTCCTTAGATGGCAAATTAAATTCAATGCCATTTAACATTTTCGTTCCATTGCTGTTTTATAGTGTTGAATTATTTGAAGAAGCTGGATTAGACCCAGATAATCCACCCGAAACATTCAGTGAAATCGAAGCAGCAGCAAAATCTTTAACGTCAGAGGAAGTACAGGGATTTTCTATTCCGATTAATACATCATTTATTTATAACCTTTTTGCGATACAAGATGAATTGGTATTTAATAATGATAATGGACGTTCAGGTGAAGTACCAACAGAGACGTTTTTAAATTCACCAACTGGTAATGACATTTATAATTGGATAGATGGGATGAATAAGGCGGGGACTTTCGGTAATTATGGAAGAACATGGTCCAATACACAACTCGCTTTTTCCTCAGGGGAATTAGCGATGTATTTGGATTCCTCCGCGGTAACAGGTATATGGCTCGATACGCTTGATTTTGAATTTCAAACAGCTCCTTTACCTGTACCAGAAGGAGAAGAATGGACAGGTGTAAACCAAGCAAGTGGTCAACTGTGGATATCAAATCAAGGCACTGATGAAGAACAGAATGCTGGCTGGGAATTTATTAAGTATATGGTTAGCCCAGCAGTACAATCAGAATGGGCCGCATCAACAGGGTATGTGCCAGTCACGCCAGAAGCGGCTGAAATATCACCGCTAAAAGAGGTTTATAATGAACATGAACAGTTTAAAAAAGCATATGATGCCTTAAATAATACGAAGCCAACAGAGGCAACTGCAGGCCCATCAATAGATAAAATGGAAATATCCGAGCAAATTGAACAATCGATCGAAAATCTTATCCAGGGAAAAAGTGTGGAAGATGTATTGGACGAAGCGGAGGGAAAAATAAACAGCATTTTGCAGGAATAAATATCATGTAAAATAAAAATATGGGTTTATCGGTGTACCAGTTAAATATTTCTTCTACCTATACAATAGTTGATGCTGTTGTATAGGTAGATTATTATACTATTAAGGTTTTATAACCCCAAGTTCCACAACTTCGGATCTCCTGTAGAAATAGCTAATGCCCCGGCTTCTAATCCATTAAGTATTTCATCCTTTTTACTTACTAGACCACCAGCAATAATTGGTAGGTGGGTTTGTTTTGTCAGATCATCTATGATCGTAGGCATGATTCCTGGAAGTACTTCAATTGCATGAGGTTTACACTTATGTGCTATATCAATCCCTTTTTTTAGTCCATTTCGATCAATAAGAAAAATGCGTTGAATGGTCATTAATCCTGCTTCATTCGCGTATTTTATTAAACCACTTTTCGTTGTAATGATGCCGTCAGGTTTCCACATTTTCGCTATATATTTAATTGCACTTGGTGTATTTGACAGGCCTTCGATAAAATCGATATGCACAAACGTAATTTTATTTACTGCTTTTAATCGATCTATATAATCTTTTGTTGTAATTAAATTTCCTGCGAGAAGGAAAGTGATATTGGCGTCAGATTGAATAGCTTTTTCAATATCCGCTTCCTTTTTAATAGATGCAATAACTTGGGATTGAACCATGTCAGTTATTTTAGTCATGTAAACCCTACTTTCAAAATCTAATTTGATATTAATTATATCATAGTTTACAATGTTGAGAAACTTAAGTTAATGGTGTTATGATTAACAGAGAAGAGGTGAATTCATATGAGTGCTTTAAAAATAATGACGTACAACATGTTACATATTGACAATGATCCAGCGAACGATTGGAATAAAAGAAAATATCTAATTCGTTCAGTAATAGACAGGGAAGACCCAGACGTGATTGGCACACAGGAGTGTTTATATACGCAAATTCAAGATCTGTTGCACTTGTTACCTGATTATGATTGGATTGGTCTAGGACGACTTGGTGGAAGTAATGATGATTACATGGCTATTTTTTATAAAAGAGATCGAATAACATTACTTGCATATGATCACTTTTGGCTCTCAGATACGCCGCGTTTGATTGGCTCTATGTCCTTTGGGAACAAGCTGCCACGTATGGTAACATGGGCAAAATTCGCAGATAAACATAGTGGAAAAATATTTTATCATTTGAATACCCACTTGGATTATATTTCTGAGGTGGCGCGAATAAAGGCTACGGGCTTAATTTGTGAGAAAGTAAAAGAATTGGAACCAAATATTCCGGTATTTTTAACGGGGGACTTTAATACAGATATAAAGACAATACCATTTCATATGTTGACGAAGGAAGGCTTATTTACGGACACATGGGATTTGGCACAAGAACATATCAATCAAACGAATGGAACAAAAAATGATTTCATCTACCAAGATGGTGGGGACCAGCGTATCGATTGGATCTTAGTGAAGGAAAGGATTGTGGTAAACCGTATAAAGATCGTAACCGACTGTCCAGGAGGGGTTTTTCCTAGCGATCATTTTCCTGTAATTGCAGATTGTGTGTTTTAAAAAAGAATATTCAATTTTGGATTGACTATAGATATGATGTGTTGTATAGTGTAATTAACAGCAATTGAAAGCGGTATCATTCAACTACATTCATGCTTCATAAATTGAATATTGGGTGGAGACGAAGAGAACCCCTTAAAGTGTTTTGGAGGAATATGCAATTTATATTTCTTTCCAATGGCTTTTTGGGGTTCTTTGTGTTTGAAGTAACACCAAGAACAAGTTATGTATTATCTTTGTGATTTTTCTGTAAAATCAGTTAAATATTTGTTAATTTTAATTAATGAAGCTAAGTTTATGTTTAAATAGGAGCTACTGAAGCCTCTTAAATTTGGCATAGCAGGGTTATTAGGTCGTAATAGAAAGTCTAAAGGATATTCCGAATGATCAAAGACAAGAGTAGCGTAGCATGTGGAAAC
Source organism: Virgibacillus halotolerans (assembly GCF_016908515.1). Classification (GTDB taxonomy): domain Bacteria; phylum Bacillota; class Bacilli; order Bacillales; family Amphibacillaceae; genus Virgibacillus_M; species Virgibacillus_M halotolerans. The sequence continues at coordinate 215,371 of NZ_JAFBEA010000004.1, read as the reverse complement.
TAAATTAAGAAAAAGGTTTAGGTATTTTATTCATTTAGAGGAATACGATACTTAAAAGTACAAGTATAGCAATTTAAAGGGGTGTGTTATTCATGGCAAAAACATCTATAAATAAAAAGAAGTCAAAATTTCCCGTAGGAATATGGTATTTACTGCCCGCGCTCATTGTATTTTCTGTTTTTCTTTTCTATCCAATGTTTAAAACATTGTATCTAAGCTTCTTCATAACAGATACAAGAGGGGACGCGATTTTCTTCAATGGAATTGAAAATTATACTGATTTATTTCATTCGAAAGAGTTTCTATTAAGCTTTAAGAATAGCTTTTTATTTGTCTTATATACAGTTATACCCACGATACTTATATCATTGTTTTTAGCTGTGCTAGCAAACGAAAAATTACGAGGATCACAATTTTTTAAAGTAGCATTCTCGTCAACGCTGGGTGTTTCATCGGCAGCAGCTGCCGTGATTTGGTTGTTCTTGTTTAATCCTAGTATTGGGTTAGTGAATAACGTAATGGATATATTTGGAATGTCAGGTGTTGGCTGGGTCACAGATAAAAGTTTTGCACTTATCTCTATATCTATTACAACCATTTGGATGCACCTAGGGTTTAATTTCATCATTTTACTCGGTGGGCTACAAAATATTTCAGAGGATTTGTACGAGAGTTCTAAAATCGATGGTGCCAACTACTTCCAACGATTTCGTAAAATCACAGTCCCCATGTTGTCACCCACCTTGTTCTTTGTCATTATTATTGGCGTTATTAACTCTTTTCAGTCATTTGGTCAGATCGATATTATGACAAAAGGGGGACCCGCCGGTTCGACGAATCTAATTGTGTACTCTATTTATAAAGATGCGTTCGTTAACCATGCTGTAGGCTATGCTAGTGCACAAGCTATGATATTATTTGTCATCATTTTAATTGCTACACTGATTCAGTTTAAAGTCGGCGAAAGGAAGGTGCATTATCAATAATGTTAAAAAAAATACTTGTATATACCTTCTTGATATTAGCTTCTATTGTCGTTTTGGGGCCGATTCTTTACGCAGTATCCATTAGTTTTATGGATTCAAAAGATGTATTTTCAGGGTCATTGTTACCATCTTCATTACACTTTGATAATTATGTTGCTGCTGCAACAGCTGTTCCAATTGTTAAGTTTTTAATGAATAGTTTAATTCAAGCAGGGCTTATTACAATTGGTATGGTGATTATCTGTAGTTTGACAGCATATGCATTTGTGTTCCTACCGTTCAGAGGGATTAATATTGTATTCTTTTTAGTCATTGCAACGATGATGATACCTTGGGAAGCAACCATTATCCCCAATTTTGCGACAGTAAGAGATTTAGGATGGCTGAACTCCTTTACAGGATTGGTCATTCCGAAATTCGCAGGTGCCTTTGGAATATTTTTGTTAAGGCAATCATTTATGACCATCCCAAAGGAATTGCAGGAAGCGGCAGAAATGGATGGCTGTGGACATTTTCGCTTTTACTTAAGGATGGTACTCCCTGTTTCCGTGCCGATGTTAGCGACACTGGGAATATATACATTCTTGACATCATGGAACGAATATCTATGGCCGCTACTCGTTACAAACGATAATAGTGTACGAACCGTTCAAGTAGGGTTGAAAATGATGCGTGCAGAAGAAACATCCAATAACTGGCCGATGATAATGGCTGCAGTGGTACTCGTTATTTTACCGACGTTATTAATTATATTCCTGGGTCAGAAGATGCTACAAAAAGGATTAACTTCCGGGTCACTGAAAGGGTAACAACATGAATGATAATATATACGTCTGTGAAACGGGGAGGGTTATGCTGAAAACCAATAGTTTCTGATTTATAGCTAGAAAAATATTTTAAGGGGAGTGGAGAAAATGAACCGTTTCAAAATGCTGGGAATGGCTCTTATCGTCCTGATAATGGTATTTTCGTTGGCGGCGTGTGGCTCAAAAGAGAAAAAATCAGAGCAAAAAGAAGATGTTACGAAGGATGGAAAAATTGCTCTTGACTACTGGAACGCTATTGGTGGTGATGCGGGTGAAGCATTACAGGAATTGGTAGATAACTTTAATGATAGTCAAGATGAAATTGAAATTAATAGTTTGTATCAAGGTTCATATGACGAGGCATTAAATAAACTAAAACAGGTAGAGGGGACGAAGGAAGCACCATCTATTGTTCAGTTATTTGGTACAGGAAATAGAGAAATGATCGACACGGCGGACATTGTACCTGTTCAAAATTTTATGGATGAGGAAGACTATGATACGAGTATGTTTGAAGATGCCACGATAGATTACTATACATTTGACGATAAAATATATTCGATGCCATTTAGTACTTCAAATGCGATTATGTATTATAACAAAGACGCATTTGAAGAAGTAGGATTGAATCCGGATGATCCGCCTCAATCGTATAGTGAGATAGAAGCAGCATCAAAAAAATTAACCGTTAAAGATGGGGATAAGATTGAACGTTATGGTTTTTCCTTCCCAATTTATGGTTGGCTGTTTGAGGAATTAATGGCCAATCAAGGCGAGTTAGTGGTAAATAATGATAATGGGCGCAAGGGTGAAAGAGCGACCGCAGCTGCATTTGACAGTGAAGCAGGATTAAACATTATGAACTGGCTAAAGGATTTACATGAGAAGGATTTGAATGCAAACTATGGACGTGATTTGGATGACTATGGTTCGGCCTTTAAAACTGGCGAAGTAGCAATTACAATGCAATCTTCTGCCCATATTGCAGATTATGTTGCAGATTCTGATTTTGAAGTAGGTACAGCATTTTTGCCGCATCCAGATGGTGTGGAACCAAAGGGTGCCCAAATTGGAGGAAATTCACACTGGATCATGGCAAATCAATCAGAGGAAGCACAAGAAGCAGCTTGGGAGTTTTTGAAGTTTCTTTCGACTGCTGAAAATCAGGCGTTTTGGTCCGTAAATACTGGCTATTTCCCAATACGCAGTGATGCCAGAGATGAGCAAATATTAATAGATGCATATGAAGAAACGCCACAATTAAAGACTCCAGTAGAACAGTTGGAGGCAACGGAACCGATACCTGAAACAGGAGGAGCTGCAATTGGTATTATTCCAGAAATGCGACAAACGATTGAGGATCAGATTGAAAGACTTTACGATGGAAGCGCCGATCCACAAGAAGCTTTAACAGATGCAGCAGATAAAACAACAAAGGCGATTGAAAAATACGAAAAGATAACAGGAAATTAATGAGTAAATTAATAGATGGAGAAAGAAGGGTTGCTTATGAAAATTGTTGCACATCGAGGGGCATCCGGTTATTGTCCGGAAAACACACTGGCAGCTTTTAAAAAGGCTGTTGAGGTAAATGTCGATAGTATTGAGCTTGACGTGCGTTTATCGAAGGATGGCGTACCAGTTATTTGTCATGATGCGAAGATTAACAGAACAAGTAACGGCACTGGATATATACACGAATTGACCTTGGAGGAACTGAAGCAATATGATTTCGGTTCCTGGTATGGGGATGAATTTGTAGGAGAACGTATTCCGACATTGGAAGAAGTCTTGGTATTTTTACAAGAAAGTGATGTAACGGTTAACATTGAGATTAAAAATGGCCCAGTCATACAGGGAAATATCGAGGAGGAGATGCTTCGGCTTGTGTATAAATACGATTTTAATGATCGTGTATGGATCTCTTCCTTTGATCACCATAGTTTGAAAAAGGTTGCTGATTTAGATAAACATATCAAAATTGGATTTATTTTCCACATGAATCTGATAAACCTATTCGATTATATCGATAATAGTGGTATTGATCCATACAGCATCCATCCAAATTATTTTTACATCACGGAAGAAATGCTTAAGGAAGCGCATCAACGAAATTACAAAGTTTTTGCGTATACGGTAGACGACGTAACGGTTGGGGAGAAATACAAGCATATGGGAGTAGATGGGGTGGTAACAAATAAACCACTAGCTTACAAACAATCTGGTCTATTTACTTCAAAATGATCATAACAATATATAATGGAAAGATTCTAGATTCGATGTTCATTATAAAAACATAAAATTGCATGGGAAAGAGACGAGGAGAAAACCCAAGCTATTTAAAAGTCTGTCCAGCAGGCTTTTAAATAGCTTGTTTTTTTAGTCCGATTAGGAATATGAAGTTCCATAAATAGACGTTGATCAAGGAGGTAGTAAAAATGACCAGGGGATATATTTTTGATTTAGATGGAACGGTTTATTTAGGCGACCAATTAATTAGTGGAGCAGTTGAAACGATTAAACATTTACGAGATAATGGAGATAAGGTGGTATTCTTAACCAACAAACCAATTTCCACCCGGAATGATTACATGATAAAGTTAAAGAAGTTAGGTATTGATGTGAAAGTAAATGAAATCATTAACTCTAATTACATAACAGCTAAGTATTTAAAAGAACGGCTTACAAAGGATGATGCTGTCTTTGTAGTTGGTGAAGATCCGCTCTTTGAAGAGCTAAGCAATGAAAACATTCGAACGACGACCGACCCAGATCAAGCAAATTTTGTGGTACTGAGCTGGGACCGGCAATTTACTTATGAAAAGTTAAATATTGCGTATCAAGCATGGTTCAAAAATAAGGCAACGATTGTAGCTACAAACCCTGATCGAACTTGCCCAGTTTATGGTGGTCAGGTACCAGATTGTGGGGCAATAATTGGAGCTGTCGAAGGTGCTACAGGCCAACCGATTGATTATGTGATTGGAAAACCATCCGATTTCACCGCTCAGTTTATTGTTCATGAAGTTTTGAAGTTAAAACCAGAGGAATGCTACATGGTAGGCGACCGACTTGAAACGGATATCCGTATGGGAAACGAGAATGGCCTAAAAACCATCCTTGTTTTAACAGGGATTACAAAAAAGACCATGGTGAATGAATCTCATGATCAACCAACATATACCATGGATAGTATTAAAGATATCATTTATCTAAATAAAGGAAGTCAATATTCCTAAGGGCATTTTGTGAAGTTGGAAAGGGGAACTTAATCATGGGAGCAATCATGGAGATGTTTGATTGGGAAATGCTGCTGAGACTTGTTATTTCAGCCGTTTTGGGGTTGGCTATTGGTCTTGAACGTGAATTCAAAAGAAAACCTTTAGGGCTAAAAACAAGTTTGGTCATAGCGATTGTCAGTTGTTTATTAACCATTGTCTCTATCCAGTCTGCCTATTTATTCCCTAACTCAGATTATATTCTGATTCAAATGGATCCCCTACGACTAGCCGCGCAAATCGTTTCCGGCATCGGCTTTTTAGGTGCGGGTGTTATTTTAAGGAGAGAAGATGATACAATTACCGGCTTAACGACTGCAGCCATGATTTGGGGAGCTGCTGGCATCGGTATTGCAACAGGTGCTGGATTTTATATTGAAGCCATCGCAGGCGTTTCACTATTATTGGTCAGTGTGGAGTTAATTCCATCTTTAATTAAACGAATGGGCATACGGAGTCTACGTTCGAAAGAGCTATCATTAAGAGTCAATTTACGTAACCGCGAGGATATTGAGGAAGTTATCACTAAAATAGAGAAAATGGATATGGAAGTGAAAAATACACGTATTAAGGATTTAAAGGAAGGCTCTTATTTAATTGCTTTAAATGTAAGGGTTAATTATGAAAGAAGAACATCCGATGTTTATCATGCAATCACGAAAATAGATAAAGTTAATACTGTTGAGATAAGTGGTTGATGGTATTATGTTTTAGGCCAAAATATCACGGCTATCTCCCCAATTGAATAAGCGTAAAAATCACCCTTTTGTATTTTAATGCAAAAGGGTGATTTTTTTGGGAAGTATTGTAAAAAGTGTAAGACGAAATTATACTGAATATATCGAATAATTTTTATTAATTATAAATTAAAACCTCGTAGTTATTCCATCTTGATTTAACCACAACTACTCCATGCACATCCCAGAAAAAGGCTTATTTATAGTAATAGGTAAGTATAACTTTTTAGAACATCGGTCTTTTAAAGTACCTGTTTCCAAGCAAACGACACCGTTTTATCTCGAAATGACACATAACTGTTTACAAATTGTTAAGAAAGTACGCAACCTACTATTCCAATTACGTTAATAGAAGTAAATAGGAAAAACAGGAGGATAACAATGTGTAAATCAAAATTGAATAGTTTAGTAGTCACCTATCAAAAGACTTCAAGTAATGAGAATTTCAGGGAAATTATGGAATGCTGCAGGGAATTTAACCAGAAACAAATTAATGGGATGTCAAGGAAGTATGGGTTGGACAGGCAAGATGTAGAAGGTGTGGTCTATTGGAAAATTTATGATGTATCCAATAGATACGATAGACAAAAAGGAGACTTCTTGCATCAAATTTCTCGGGAAATCAAGCGAGCGTGCATCGATATTTACAGGAAAAATCAGAAGCTGAAGGTTCAATTTAATTACTATGTTGATGAAAATGGGCAACACGTTGATATTTTCGAGAATATGTATATCCAATCGGTTACTGCAGATGCTGAGCAAGAGATGATAGATTATTTAATAAAAGAATGCGATCAGCGCCAACTGATCGCAACATTATACGAACAAGCTAATGAGAAATGCCGCGAAGCACTGATAGCTTATTCGGTTTCTAACTCTTTTTTAGATGCTGCCAAGCGCTTAGGGATAGATAATCAAACTGTGCAACGTCGTATTAGGAAAATATCGACCTACTTTAACGCCAATCAAAGTGGTGATATTACAGACTATTTCACAGTGCCGACAAGGCAGATATCGTAATTTTAAGATCTTTAAGCATTATACGAAAGTAGTGTCAATATGTCAATGGAAGGTTATGTAAAACTAAAGTACTACTAAAACATAAAAATGCTGAATTTTTAATTAATAACTTGTTATATCTCCATGAAGAGGGGTGATGTTTTGACAGTAAACAAGCATGTTCTTCATATAAAGGTTTTACTCCAACAATTTCACGCGTTTCAGGCAAAACAATATATGGGGGATTATGGCGCTATTGTACTGTTAACGGATTTAGAAACAGCGATAAAACAGGCGAACTTAACGAACAAACAGCGGGAAGTGCTTCGTTTGGTATATACAGCAGACCTGACACAAAGGGAAGCTGGAGCAATCTTAGATATATCGCAACAAGCAATTGAAATGGCGGTTAAAGCAGGGATAAGAAAAATAGCGAGCGTGTATGAAGTTTGGTCAAATAAAGGATGTGGAACAAAATGACGAAAGAAAGTCGGATATGTATTGATGAAATAAGTTTTAAGGGAAATGACAAAGAGATTATAAATAGATTAATTAACCAATTATACCTTGATGCCGCGTCTATCTCCCGGAAAGAACTAATTGCGACAATAAAGATGATCACGGATAAATACGTATCAGAAACAGGCAAACGAATGAACAATCGCTCATTAGAAGCGCTAGGGACACTACTGCTTCGTGAAGAGCTGACGGATAACCATCCAGACAAGATGTCGCGGGTGGAATATCCAATGATGAGTGACTCTCAATACAAAAGAAGACTATCAAGTGAGGTTTTCAACCATGATCTGAACATAGGGACTGGCGTATTGATTGGTCATCGTGCATTATATCATGCCGATAGCAAGGGGAAAAGCTATCACGGGAGGCAAGCCATTTATCGTTATCCTAACTAATTATCTCCTATTACTTGTTAAATCTATTGCCAGCTGAGCTATAAAGTAAGGAAAAGATCATGATCCACTTGAAGGGGAGATGAAAGGTGCAAATGGATCGTTCCTGATAAAACGTTACTAAATATACAGAGGGAGGAATTAAAATGGGGTTTGAAGTGATTGGGGAAAAAGTTGATTTTAACTTTATGTGTTGTAAGGACAAGGGAGAAGGTGCTGAATATCCTTATCACAATGTGAAAGATTTCGGGGCAGTAGGGGACGGAGAGTCATCAGATGCAGAGGCAATACAAGCAGCATTGGATCAGGCGAAGTTATCAGCCAATGGTGCAGTAGTTATCATCCCTGATGGCACTTATCTTATTTCTGAGCACTTAAGTATTTATTCAAATACGGCATTGCGTGTAAATCCGAATGCCCGAATCATTCGCGATCATGAAGGTTATTTAATCATGAACGGTGATCGTGATAAAAATTATTACGGTTATGAGGGAGAAGAAAATATTGAAATATCTGGTGGTGTTTGGGATCAAAACGCTGCTGAATATGGACAAGCAATCGCTTTTTCAATTGGCCATGGTAAATATATTTCGATTCGTGATTTAACCATAAAGAACGTTCCTGGCAGCCACGCGATTGAAATTAATTCATCTAGGAATGTAACGGTTTCTAATTGTAAATTTTTAGGTTTTAAAGATCCGGGAGGCAGGGAGTTTTCGGAAGCGATCCAAATTGACCTTGCTCGGGAAGAAGGTGTTTTCCCTCCTTTTGGTGCGTATGACTATACACCATGCAAAAAAATTACCATTACGAAATGTTATTTTGGGAAATCAGCGACAGAAGGTCCTTGGGGACGCGCGATTGGTTCTCATTCAGCCACGATTGGAAGATGGCATGAGGATATTATCATTACAGACAATATGATGGAAGATATATCACTACAAGCGATTCGATCTTACAGTTGGAAGCGTGTCGTTGTCGCAAACAACAGTTTTATTAATTGTGGAGGAGCGGTGGGTATATATCCACCATTATTATCGAAACCCCAGGATACAAAAGATGATCAAGGTAATCAGACGAATCAAAGTCAGCCGTGTGAACAGTATGTTATATCGAATAACAGCATATGGGGTGGACTGTCTTATTCACCTGGTATTAGTATCAGCGGTCAAGACGCTAATGGAACAATTATGGATGTAACTGTAACAGGAAATATTATTTCACATGCAGCAGGCAACAGTGGGGGAATTTATATGAACAACGCAGAAAAGGTCAATGTTACCGGTAATAATATTTCTGCCATTAACAGTTACGGCATTTCTGGTTCTAATGGCCAACTGTTCACAGTAGAAAGTAACATTCTACGTGACATTAAATCAGAAGGTATTGTAATGAAAGATGCTGTTGAACAGGTAACCATTGCAGGAAACCAATTGAAAAATATTGACCATAGTGGCATAAATGTAACGGATAAAGTGAGTATGGTGGTCGTTTCCAACAATAATATCTTAAATGCCAATAGAAAGCATGTGTTAGACGCACAACATATTCGTATTACAAATAATGTGGCGCGTGTCTCGTTAACGAATAATGTTTGCTATCAGGATCCGGATGAGGAGGCAACAGAGGGATTACGTATTACAAGGACAGTGACTAAATTGGTTCGGACAGGAAATAACTTTGCTGATTTGCCACTGCTGGATACATCAAATTCTCTCGTAGGTGTTGATCTGGAAGGATAAGCGGTATTATTTTCATTAACTATTAAACGATTAGGGGGCAGTATCAATGGCTGAAACAGAACGTATTACACAAGAAAACGTGCATGTAAACAGGGAAAAACAGCTTCAATATGAGTCCTATTTTAAATTAAGTGAACCAGGATTTGTTATACCAGGTTTGCATCAGGACCTTGTTCCTCAAGGATTTACCTATTTGCAAGAAAAAGATTGGTTCATTGTTTCTTATTATCGAGTGAGTGATAATCCAAGTGTCATCACAATCGTTGATGCAAAGACAGATAAACTTGTTAAAACGCTGCACTTAAACAATATGGATGGTACGCCATATACAGAGCATGCCGGAGGTGTAACTGTAAGTAACAAATATCTATTTGTTTCATCCAGTCACAGACTCTATTACATGCCATTAGAAAAAGTATATAATTCAGAAACAGAATCCGCAGTTTCCTTTGAAGCCTTTATTCCAACAGAAGCACGCGGTTCTTTTACAAAGGTGAATGAGGGAGTTCTTTGGGTAGGAGAATTTGCTTTTAGTGGATCTTATGAAACGAGAGAAAGCCATCACTTGAAAAACCGAAATAATGTCACACATCAAGGATGGATTACTGGTTATCAATTAGATCCAGATACCGGGTTGATTCCAACAGATAAACCTACAAACGGTGATGGCGTATATGTACCGGATTATATTCTATCGATTCCATATAGAATACAAGATATTGCTGTTACAGATGACAAGATCATATTAAGCCAGTCCTACGGGAGGACGGCAGACAGCCATTTATATATTTATAAGAATCCACTGAAAGAAGAGCCACACACTTATGTGAACTTCGCAGATCAATATGTCCCGCTGTGGTTTCTAGATGGTGTCAATCAAACGAAAACGATGGTGCTTCCGCCATTGGTGGAAACACTTGCCAGAAAAGGGGACAACTTGTATGTACTCTACGAATCAGGCGCAGATTTGTATGTTCATGATTGCAGTTATCCACTTGATCGTATTGGCGTATTAAGGTTCTCAACGATAGATAAAGAAGAATCATCGAAGTGCACAAATAAATTTGTTTCGAAAGTAAAAACACAACAATTTGGTAAGCATATTGTAAATAATATTAAGCTACCATACTAAGTATCAGAGGCTATTGATAAATAAAAGGTGAGTGGCGGGCATTTAAAGATAAATAACTCCGTCACTCTATTATCCAGAAGATGTCCAATATGTCATAAAGGGGTGGCGACATGAACACTTGGATGGAATCAATGGAAAAGGATATTACGGAAATTAAAAATGCGCATGCACAAATTATGAAGGAGCTCCCCCAGCTCAAGGCCGATCAGGCGGATATGCATGATGCAATTGAAAATTTAAAGGTTAAAAATTTACTTCATGATAAGGAGATATCTACTATTAATGAAACATTAAATGATATAAAAGAAGACACAAAGTGGATAAAAAGGAAAATAGCGCAAGCAATCATATCCGCTGTAACGACAGGTATTGTCACCGCTTTTATTGCACTAGCTCTAGGCAGAATTTTATAGGGAGGGAAGAATGATGGATAAAGCTACAATAGCAAGAACAGCTGCATTGATTGTTGCCCTAATAAACCTTGTGCTAACCATATTTGGTTTAAACCCAATCCCGTTTTCAAACGAAGAAGTGTATGCCGGAGTAACTACTTTCTTGACTGTGATTGTATCTCTATGGGCATGGTGGAAAAATAATAATGTGACCAAAACAGCGCAATATAATGAGGAGTTTTTGGTGGAGAAGGGGATGAAGTGAGTTGATAGATTAGGGAAAGGTGCTAAAAGTTGAATGATGTACCATACCAGTTAAGTGAGAAGATGGTTTTCAGAGAATAGAGCATGAGTTATCATTTCTTTAAAAAGATAACTCATGATTTCTATTCTTACTGTTATAATTAATCACTATCCTGTGTATAGAGACTTGGTGAATTGAATGGTGAGTGATCCGATGAATACGAGTTGGACCGCCAAGTTACCATGCAGAATTAGGTACACCATATAAGACTACTGAATTCATAGCAATAATGTACATTCAGTTTTTAACAAATTTATAAAATAATCAAAAAGTGATTGATATATTAAGCGTTATCATTTATAATGAAAAATAATCAAGTTTGAGTTTGTTTGATCAACAAACTTATGAAATTGGCAACTTATGTTTTTTAACAAAAGTGAAAGTTTGAAGTAAACTACTTATTAATGTACTTTTGTCCCAAAATGATAGCGCTAACGGTAATGAAAAAAAGCGCTTTGTTTTTTTATACTTTTTCCGGGAACGTTCCCGGAAAACGAAAAGGAGATAATTTTATATGGTTACAATTAAAAACATTGCGGAAGAACTTAATATATCTGTCTCAACTGTTTCCAGAGCAATAAATGATCATCCTGAAGTTAGTTTTGATACAAAGCAAAAAGTATTGAAAACGATAAAGCGACTCAAATATACACCCAATGCATTAGCCAGGGGTTTAATTCAAAAAAAGACATTTACTATCGGACTGATGGTTCCGGATATAACAGATTTATACTTTTCTTCAATTGCAAACGATGTGGAGGAATTTTTTTCGGGAGCAGGTTATCAAATAATATATGGGAATTCAAGCAGAAAACCTGAAAAGGAAAAAAAATTTCTTATCAGTTCTGTGGAAAGAAAAATAGATGGATTAATAGTTACACCTGACTATGTTGATAGGGATATGATCGAATGGTTAAAGCAAATTGGTATACCAGTAGTATTCCTTAGACGTCGCCCGCCTTCAGGTTTAAATGTTCCTTTTATAGACGTAGATAACTATAAAGGTGCCTGTACTGCTATGAATTATTTATATTCACTAGGTCATGAAAACATTGGTTTTATCAGTATGCCTGAATATGCCTTTGCAGGTAGGGAAAGACAAAGAGGTTTTCTGGATACTCAAAATAAGAAAGGGGTGGATACCTATCAAATAGAAAATACGGAAGAGAATTCTATGGAACAAGGTGCAATGGCTTTAGAAAGACTAGTAAAAAAAGCCCCTAATGTAACTGCAATCTTTGCAGCTAGCGATCAATTAGCAATAGGGGCATTGGAAAGGTTAGAACAGCGGGGAATAAAAGTGCCAGATGAACTAAGCATACTCGGTTTTGGAGACTTAGAATTATCCAGGCTACATTGGATTAATTTAACTACTATGTCCCAACCATGGAAAGATTTGGGTAAAAAGGCAGCTAGCATGCTGCTAAATATGTTGAAGGATGATGAATATATTCCCAAATCAGAGGTTTTAGATACACCCCTTATTGTGAGGAAGTCTTGTCGACAGATCCCGATGTAATTATATTGAAATGAGTATTAATGGTTCTTCCGTAGATGGCAAGAAATAACAGTATATTATAAAAAGCTGTTTTTATTAAAAAATTGTAGGAGTGATTAGATGGCTAAAAAGTTAGGATTGATTATTTCAATGGTTATTTTAAGTCTTGCAATGACTGCTTGCGGTTCCGAAGCAGGTAAATCAAAATCAGATGAACTTACAGTATACACAGCATTACCTGAACAAGAGGCTTTATATTACTTTGATGAATTTGAAAAAGAAACTGGAATTAAAGTAAACTTTGTACGGCTATCAGCTGGTCAAATATTGGCAAGGGCACAGGCTGAGCAAGGAAATCCTCAAGGATCTGTTTGGTACGGTAGTCCATCTGATACATTAATCGCAGCATCTGAGCTTGAATTATTGGAAAGCTATAAACCTGAAAATGCGGATCTCATTCCAGAGGAATATACAGATAGTGACTGGGATTGGACACCTGTATATGTAGGAGCGTTAGGTTTTGCTTCTAATTCTGAATGGTTAGAGGATAACGGACTTGAACCACCAACTAGTTGGGACGATCTATTAAAACCAGAATACGCCGATAATGTAAGCGTTGCCCATCCTGCGTCAGCAGGAACAGCCTATACTGTTTTAGCTACACTTATTCAGTTAAAAGGAGAGGACGAGGCGTTCGACTATCTTAAAAGTTTAGATAAAAACATTAGACAATATACACAATCTGGTGCGGCACCTGCAAGGGATGCTGGATTAGGAGAAGTAGCTGTAGGAATTGGCTTCGCGCAACAAATTTTAGCTCCCATGGAAGAAGGATATCCCATTACGATTTCATATCCAGAAGACGGGACAGGTTACGAGGTTGGATCTGCGGCGATTATTAAAGATGGACCGAAAGAAGAATTAGAAAATGCAAAAACATTTATTGATTGGACTGTTAGTAAAGAAGGACAGGAAACATATTCAAAAGGTGGATACTATCGTCTTCCAGTCAATGAGGATGCTGAGATCCCTAAAGGAGCAACACCATTGGATGAACTTAATTTAATTGAGTATGATGCTGTTTGGGCTGGAGAAGTACGAAAAGAAATAACAAATAAGTTTGAGGAAGAAATCGGAAGTGAGGATGAAGCGCAATAATTAACTAATATCTCAAATTGTAGAAGGAGGAATTAAGTTATTCTCCTTCTTCTGTAAAGGAAGGGTGTTAAATATTTATGACAGCAATACGTATAGGAATAAAAAAAAGCCTAAAAATGCAGGGGAAGCAGATTAAACAATTAACGAAACAGCCTTTTCTGTTAACACTTATACTATTAATCTTAATATTCTTCTTTGTCTTTGCAGTCTATCCAATATTTCAAGTGCTAAAGATAGCAATATCAGGAGAAGAGGGATTTAGTCTTTCTAATCTTAAAGAAATGATAACAAACCATGCATTTCTAAGAGCTTTATGGAACAGTATTCGCTTAGGCATTATATCAGCAGTTTTAGGGACAGCAGTTGGATTTTTATTTGCATTCGCAATAACAAGAACAGAAATGAGAGGGAAAAAGTTTTTTCATTTGATGGCACTATTACCGATCATTTCTCCACCTTTTGTTATTGCACTTTCAATGATTCTATTATTTGGAAAAAATGGTGCGATTTCAAATGGGATATTTCATTTAGCGAATTCAAATATATATGGTATGGGTAGTCTGATATTTATTCAAACTTTAGCATTTTTTCCAATAGCTTACATGAATTTAAGGGGGGTTCTGGAGTCCATCGATCCGTCCTTAGAAGATGCAGCACTTAATATGGGAGCATCTAGATGGAAAGTATTTAAAACAATTACATTTCCATTAGCATTACCGGGTGTATTTAGTGCATTACTGTTAGTATTTATTAAATCTATCGAAGATTTTGGAAATCCGATGATTATAGCGGGAGATTACGAGACTTTAGCAGTTCAGGCTTACTTACAAATCATTGGTATGTACAATCTAAGCTCAGGTGCCTTTTTTGCCCTAGCTTTGTTAATTCCAGCATTTACCGCTTTTCTTATTCAAAAATATTGGCTTAGTAAAAAATCTTATGTAACTGTGACGGGTAAGCCAAGCCAATCTACGATAAAAATAAATGAGAAGTATATTGTCTACCCACTTTTCGTTTTATGTATATTAGCAACAGGAACTATTCTCTTGTTTTATGGCTCAGTAGCTTTTGGGTCATTAGTAAAAGTATGGGGTATTGATCACACGTTTACATTAGATAATTTCAAATACGTCTTTACATTAGGCTTTGATTCTATAAAAAATTCCTTGTTACTTGCAACAATATCAACACCAATTACAGCCATATTAGGAATGATTATTGCCTATTTAATTATACGGAAACAATTCATTGGAAAGAAATTACTGGAGTTATCAACGATGCTCCCATTTGCTGTGCCAGGTACTGTTGTAGGTATAGGTTTTATCTTAGCCTTTAATGAG
Source organism: Virgibacillus halotolerans (assembly GCF_016908515.1). Taxonomy (GTDB): domain Bacteria; phylum Bacillota; class Bacilli; order Bacillales; family Amphibacillaceae; genus Virgibacillus_M; species Virgibacillus_M halotolerans. The sequence goes on along the minus strand of NZ_JAFBEA010000004.1, from coordinate 200,088 downwards.
AAACCATTGGCTCTCACGGGAACTGCTTTCATATTAATTATTACGTTTACTGTTCGTAATATTACAACTGGAATTGAAGCAGGTACTAATAGTTTGAGACAAGTTGATCCTTCTATAGAGGAGGCATCAACAAATTTGGGAGCTAATGGAATACAGACTTTCTTTAAAGTTTCTCTACCCTTAATGCGTTCTGCATTATTCTCGGGACTTGTATATTCTTTCGTCAAGTCAATGACTTCAATTAGTGCAGTTATCTTTTTAGTATCTGTACATTGGAATTTAATAACAGTATCAATTTTATCGCAAGTAGAAGGTAGTCGTATGGGAGCTGCAGCTGCATATGTGATGATTTTAATCATTATTGTATTGATAGCAATAGGTATTTTGCAACTTGTGGTTAATAAACTTGGACCAGCAAAAAGGAGGAAGTAAAAATATGTCTATAGTAGAGATAAAATCTTTGCCAGTACAACTGAATGACTTGTTAAAAGTATTCCCGGCAAACGCAGGATCAGAAGAACAGACTGCTGTTAATCATATTGATTTAGAAATTAAAGCTGGTGAATTAGTAACTTTATTGGGACCGTCGGGATGTGGGAAGACAACTACGTTAAGAATGTTAGCAGGATTTGAACAACCTACAGATGGGGCTATAGTCATCGGAAATGAAAATGTTACAAATCTACCTGCTAACAAAAGAGATACAGGAATGGTGTTTCAAAGTTATGCTTTATTCCCACACTTAACGGTGTACGAGAATATTGCCTATGGTTTAAAAATAAAAGGTCTAAAAAGAAATGAAGTGAATAAAAAGGTAAAAAGTGTTATTGAGCTAATGCAATTAGATGAATTAATCGACCGGCAACCATCCCATTTATCCGGTGGGCAACAACAACGAGTAGCTGTTGCAAGAGCAGTTGTGACAGAGCCTAAAGTTCTATTATTTGATGAACCATTATCTAATTTAGATGCAAAGTTAAGGGTTTATATGCGAGAAGAACTCAGAAAAATACAACAGAATTTAAATATAACCAGTCTTTATGTTACACATGATCAAACGGAGGCGATGGCTATTTCGGATAAGGTTGTTATTATGAATAATGGAAACATTGAACAAGTCGGAACGCCTACCGAAATCTATAAAAAACCCATCAGTCAATTTGTAGCTAATTTTATGGGGAAAGCAAACTTTTTAAAAGCGACAGTTAAATCGATAGATAACGGCATAATTACATTGGATTTTGAAGGGTATACGATGCATGTGGATAATAAAGATGATCATAATTTTAAAAGGGATAACATAGTACATTGTATGGCTAGACCTGAGTTTTGGTATGTAAATGAGAATGGCCGATACCAAGGAAAGGTATTAAAGGCGATTTATTTTGGTTCCTTCGTTGAGTATGAAATACAAATAGGACAGCAGCGTATTACATTTGAAGATTATAATCATATAAGTAATGGTGTTTATAAACAAGATGATCAAATCACGTTAGATATAAGAAAAGACACAATTGGAATACTACCATACGATAAGAATTATGATGAGAATAATAATGAAAGGTAGTAGATAGATAATAATTTAGAAGTAGGGTAGTTTGACTTCATGATAGTGGGAGGAAAATTTAATGGAATATAAAAAGGGGTATTCCTTTTCAACATCTTGGAATACAAAGAGACATACCAACGGGAGAGAAATGATTAATGAAATAAAAGAGCTAGGTTTTGGTCAAGTCGAATTAAATTATAATGTGCCTGAAGAAATGTTAAAATCGATTACACCAATGATTGATAAAGGAGAAATCAAAGTATCCAGTGTCCATAATGTTTTTCCTTTTTATGAAGATAAAGATTATGGGACAGACACTCCAATGCTAGGCTTTGATGATGTAGAAAAACGCAAAAAAGCAGTGGATCTCTTAATAAATAGTATTGAATATGCAGATCGATTGGGAGCTAAAGGCGTTGTTGTACACCCGGGGGAAGTTCCTTTTTCTTACAATATTGATACAGAATTAAAGAACATATGGAGAGAAAAAGGGAAAGATTCAAAGGAATATCAAAGTTTATGGAATGAAATGTTACATCGGCGCAATGAGTTGGCGCCGATATATACAAAAAGAATTCAAGATAGTCTGGAAGAAGCTGCTGACTTTATCGTTAAAAAAAATATAAATGTTAAAATTGGAATCGAAACCCGTGCAAGGTGCTACCAAATTCCGACATTGAAAGAAGCGGACCAAATTATTGATAATCTTAAAGGCTCTCCAGTCTATTTATGGTACGATGTTGGCCATGGCATGATTATGGAAAGTATGGGATTATATGATAATGTTAATGAAGTTCAGCAGATGAAAGACAAAATATTAGGTGTACATATCCATGAAACGATTGATTTAGTAGACCATTATTGCCCTTATATTCATAGTGGAGATAATGTAACTTTTGATTCATTCTTAGAAGTGATTGATGCTGTACCACTAAAAGTTTATGAGTTAAAGGGGAATTGTTCTGAACAGCAGATAGAAGATAGCTACCAGTTAATGACCAAAAAAATACAGGCATTAAAAATAAATTAAACTCGCTTATTTAAATGAATAACCCAAAATGGTTCAATAAAGTGGGGGAAATGAATGAAAGTTGAATCTGTTAGTGTGCAAGGATCAAATGAGTGGAATGAAGATGCATTGATTATCAATGAAAAAGAAAGAATTTACGGAGTTGCAGATGGAGCGACATCATTGGTTCCCTACAGATCCAACAAAGGTGAAACAGGTGGAAGGCTTGCATCACAAATTGTTAAGAGCTTTTTTGAGGGAATTAACAAATCCCGTAGTAATACGCTTGAAGAACTTTTGATTCAAGCAAATAATACTTTAGGACAAGAAATGAGTAATCAAGGAATTAATAGATCATTAAAAGACCATTTATGGACAACTGGCGTAGCCTTAATAAGGATAGGTAAAACGCATATTGAATATGTCCAATCCGGTGATTGTATGATTGTCGCCATTTACGAGGATGGTTCCTATAGATTATTGACCAGGGATCAAATTTCCTTCTTCGATGATCAGACGAAAGAAAAGTGGTCTATCGCAGTCGATGAAGGATTTGATCAATATGAAGAAATTCGTAAAAAAATAGAACCATTGATTAGGAAAAACAAAGAAAATATCAATACGCTGCAAGGATATTCTGTGTTAGATGGAAGTGCAGAAGCTGATCTTTTTTTTGAAAGTGGCAAAATAAATCAAATGAATTTAAAACAGATAATTATTTTCTCTGATGGATTATTTATGCATGAAGAAAGGGGTCGGGAAAAATCAATCGATACAATAGAAACTATTGTACGACAAACATTTTTAGTAGGTATAAATGGTTATGTTGATTATTTAAATGCTTTGGAACAAAATGATCCCGATTGTTTACGTTTTCCAAGATTAAAAAAGAGTGATGACAAATCAATTATGCATATAAAAATTTAGATTGGAGCTCGTTCGGTCAGCCTGCTGCCAACGACTTATATCGCTATTGTAGCTAAATCATCAATTGTACCGCGAATGACTCAAGCTACGAAGAAGATCCATGAGCAGGTTGCAGATGGGAAAGACATTGCTTCATGTATTAAATTAATATCATGTCGGGCCCTAGTAACAGTGCGGATATTGAAATGGATATTGTTGTTGGAGTGCATGGACCGGTTAAGGTTGTTTATATTGTGGTAGAAGATAAATAGTTAAAAGGGATGGTTCAGCAAAATAGGAGTATGGGATATTAACATTTCTGTTTTTTTAGAAATCATGATCTCATGCTCCTTATTTATGCTGATTAAGCAAGGTAAGGTAACTAATATAAAATACATCAATAAAAAATTAAATAAGTCATATACAAATACAAGTAAAACTATCGGTACTTCAGCAATTTGCAAGTTATCGCATATAAAATACTCTCATTATTAAAGGTATGAAACGCAGGTAAATGGAAAAGAATTTAATCTCATTTTCAAACAAAGAAGTGAATACTGGTGTAGCTACTTTGTTGACTGTAATTGAATCTCTAGATTTAAATTTTGATAGAAGTGTTGACAATCATATATCTATTCTATAAAATACACTTATAATGAAAACGATTTCTTTTGCAGTTTGGTAAGGAAAATTAAATATTGGGTGGAGAATAAGAGAACCCCTAAAGAGTTTGGTGAAAACTCATACAATTATTGTATGTGCGTTTCATTGATCTTTTTAAGGGGTTTTTGTTTTTAGCTCTATTCTATCATGGTTTTTAATAATCGAGCTTCTACCAAAGGGAGGAATAAATTATGAGCTTTGAACATTTAGATACACCTTTAGATCCAAAAAAACTAAAAAGATTTCAACGGAAGATGTCGATTGTATCGGCAGGCGGGACTTTTCTTGATGGCTTCGATTTAACTATTATAGCAGTTGCTATGCCGTTGATATTAACACAGTGGGATGTAAGTGCTGGCCAACAAAGCTTAATTGTTGCTTCTGCAATAATAGGATCTTTTATAGGGGCGTCATGGTTAGGAAGTTTGACTGATAAATTCGGGCGTAAGGCAATGTATATTGTTGATCTTTTAGCTTTTGTTATTTTCGCTGCTTTATCAGCCTTTTCTCAAACAATCTTTCAATTAATTCTTTTTCGGTTTTTACTTGGTATTGGAATAGGGGCCGATTACCCAATTTCCGCTACGCTTGTTTCTGAATTTAGTTCGAGTAAAAACCGAGGAAAGCAAGGTACATTTTTAGGGATGATGTGGTTTGTTGGGGCAGTTGTGGCTTACCTATCAGGGATTATCTTGCTCCCGCTTGGTGATAATGCTTGGAGGTATATGATATTATTGGGAGCGGTATTCGCAATAATCATATTTATCTTTAGAATAGGCCTTCCGGAATCACCTAGATGGCTAGTTTCTAAAGGTAGGGAAAAGGAAGCCCAGGAAATTATGTATAATCTAACAGGTCATTCCGTATTGATAGATCCTGATTTAGAACCAAAGCCAAAAATCAGTTATCTTTTTTCTAAAAAGTTATTCAAACGTACATTTTTTGTTTGTGGATTCTGGTTTTGCTATGCAGTAGCATATTATGGTATATCCATGTATACACCAACGCTTTTGGCAGCTTTTACTGGTGGTTCACTGCAAATGACGTTTATTGCATCATCTATCGTTAGTGTACTTGGTTTAATAGGTGCATTAATTGGGATGAATCTAGTTGACAACTGGGGAAGAAGACCCTTGATTATTACATCTTTCACAGGTTTAACAATCGCACTTATACTATTAGCGATAAACCCTAACCCAACATTGGTATTTCTAGTTATTTTATTTAGTGTTGCCGTATTGTTTTCTAATATGGGTGGAGGAATACTTAACTTTGTTTATCCAACAGAGCTTTTTCCTACAAGTATAAGGGCAGGAGCTGCTGGTTTTGCAACATCTGTAAGTAGGATAGGTTCTATTCTAGGAGTACTTGTTTTTCCGAATTTTGTAGCATGGTGGGGAAACAATGTTGCATTAGGCTTCTTTGCAACAATTGGGCTTATCGGTCTAATTATCTCAATAAGCCTGGCTCCAGAAACAAAGGGTAGAAATTTAGAAGAAATTAATCAATAACACTTAATGGAATAAGGAAACTATTTATATAATCAAAAAGGAGAATAGAAATGGAAAAGTGGTTAAGTCTTTGGGCAATAGGTCAACAGGGGGAAATAGCAGATTTCAAAAGAATAAAAGAGGTTGGTTTTGATGGTGTTGAAATCTGGGCGGAACATATTAGAGCAAATGATTATTTAAATTATGCGAAAGAATGTGAACTTAGAATAGGAATTCATTTACCTTTTCATGATTTAAATTTAGCAGCACCAGACGATGTAGTGAAAGAAAGAATGCTATCTATTAACAAAGAATGGATACAAAAAATAGCGGGGGCTGGGGGAGAACATGCTGTAATTCATGGTGGCTTTGCTTGGTCATCTGAGGAACGCGGAGAAGCACTTACAAGAGTGAAAGATAGATTACGAGATTTGAATGAAGTAGCTAGGGCTAACAATGTTGATTTGCTACTAGAAAACTTGATTCCAGACAAATTAAATTATACGCATGTTGTTGCTTCTAATGTAGAGGAATGGATCAATTTAGTTCGGGAAACAAATGTAAAAGCGTGCTTAGATACTGGACACTTAGCCGTAATGAACGAGTCACTTAAAGAAACTATTACAAGGTTAAATAAACTACTAGGATCTATTCATTATTCCGATAACGACGGACAATCAGATTTACATTTAATACCTGGTGAAGGAGAAAATGTGGCTGCTGATTTATTTGACTCATTAAAGGAAATAGATTATCAGGGTCCAGTTATATATGAACTTAATCCTTATAAATATTCACTAAATGAAATCTTGTGTGATTTTGCAAAAAGTAAGCATCATAGTAGTTAAACTTTTTTTGACAAAGGAGGAGATAGGAAGATAATTCATTTAAACATATTTATAGGAAAAGTTTAAATAATCCCTTTACTTAGATGAAAGCGTTTGCTATAATTCTATGTAATTGAATATCTCTAGGAGAATAAGAGAAGAGATGAATTTAACCCTTTTACAAGGGCTAATTAGGTCATCTCTTTTTTGTTTTCTGTTATTCGATTAATAGGAAAGGGAGGAATAAAAATGAAGAAATCTCTATCAGTTACTGTAGCTCTTTTAATAATTAGTATGTTCTTACTTAGTGCCTGTGCAGGCGAGGATTCCTCAGGCGATAGTAATGGAAAAAGTATTACATTATATTCACCTGAGACACCTGACCTGTCGAAAGAACTCGCGAAAAAGTTTGAAGAAGTAAATGGGATTAAAGTTAACGTAGATTATGCAGGTACAAACGTCTTAGTTAATAAAATGATGGCTGAGAAAGGAAATCCACAGGCGGATGTTTGGTATGGTGGAGGCGGATTACTTCCATTCGAAGCATCCATTGATAAAGGTATTATGGAACCATATATACCAGAAAGTGCTGAAGATTGGGAAGTAGTTGAAGATGGTATCAAGCTTAAACATGAAGATGATTATTATGTTGGTACAGAGATGTTTGTGCTTGGGTTTGCTTACAATACTGAATTAGTATCTGAGGAGGAAGCACCAAAAACATGGGATGATTTGTTAGATCCTAAATGGGAAGGAAAAATACAATTTCCTAATCCAGCTGCATCAGGAACTTCTACTTTAATGGTTTTAAGCTATATGATGGAGAATGGTGAAGAAGCGGGGTGGGAGTATTTCCAAAAGTTAAATGACCAAGCGAATTCCGTACCTGACTCAGGATCTGGTCCAACAAAAGCAGCTGCCATGGGCGAAGCACATATAGCTATCGGTTTTGATTTTATGGCTTATGAACACCAAAATAACGGTGAAACTGTAGACTTTATTGTACCAGACAAAACACCAATATTAGTTAATCCAGCTACATTGATTAAAGATGGTCCTAATCCAGAGGGCGGTAAGAAATTCATGGACTTTATGCTTACTGAAGACGCGCAAGAAATTTTAGCAAGCTGGTACCATATTCCTATCAATCCAGATGTCGAATCGGAAACGCCATTATCACTAGACAATATAAAAGATCACGCGGTTGATTTAGATATAGATTGGGTAAACGAAAACTATGATCGAATAAGAGATGAATGGGATACTAAAATACAATAAAGGAAGTTGATATTATGGGGGCAGTTGTAATAGAACAACTAACGAAGGACTTTTCAGGTGTAACTGTACTTCAAAATATAGAGTTGGATATTAAAGAGGGTGAATTCTTTGCCCTCTTAGGTCCGTCAGGTTGTGGGAAAACTACTACAATGAGATGCATTGCAGGTTTTGAACAACCAACTACTGGAAAAATTAAAATTGGAGGTAAAGTGGTTAATGAGGTAGAACCCAATAAGAGAAACTGTGGAATGGTTTTCCAAAGTTATGCCCTATTTCCACATATGAATGTTTTTGATAACGTTGCCTATAGTTTGAATATAAAACAACTAAAAGCAAGCAATCCAATTAAAAAAATAGGTGTTTATACAAGAATGCTAAATAGTAAACTTGTAAAATATTCTAAAGCAATCGAAGATAAGGTAATGAATATCCTTGAATATGTAGAGTTAGCGGACCATGCTACTAAGCTTACTAGTGAGCTTTCAGGTGGACAACAACAACGCGTGGCATTAGCAAGAGCATTAGTAATGGAACCTGAAGTGTTATTAATGGATGAACCATTGTCCAACCTTGATCAAAAACTTAGACATACTATGAGAAACACAATCCGTAAAATTCAGCAAGAACTGAAGATAACTACGATCTTCGTAACGCATGATCAAGAAGAAGCAATGAGCATGGCAGATCGTGTAGCGGTAATGAAAGATGGGGAAATACTCCAGATAGGAACACCTACCGATTTATATAGCAATCCTCAAACACCGTTTATTGCAGATTTTGTCGGAACATCTAATATTTTATCGGGGAATATAATACGTAAAGAAAATGGTATTTCGTTTGTAGAAGTTGGGGACCAACAGGTTAAATCTACCTCAGATGTTGATAAGAAGGATGTTCAAATTGTTATTAGACCAGAGAGTATCATTGTATTAGATAAGAATTCGCAGGATTATGATAATTACTTTGAGGGGGAAGTTAAACTTTCTACTTATCTAGGTTCGATTGTAAGATATGACATAACCGTTGGGGAATATAATTTAGTTGCAGATACGACATATGAATCAGGGAATAATATTTTGCAAGAGGGTGCTAAAGTGAAATTGGGTGTATCTCCTGAAAGGGTGTTACTCATATGAAGCGATTTAAAAAAAGTCTAACCGGCATCGGTATTGTTAAATTTCTGATCTACTTATTTTTCATTATGTTTTTGATCATCCCGCTGATTTCGGTATTTTTAGTAAGTTTCACAGATGAGCCGATCAATTTATTCGGTTCATTGATAAGTTTAGACACGCTACAAACAACGATAGCTCAATTTAAAAGCTCAACACTTGATAACTTTAGGGCTGTGTTTTCAAACAGTAATTATTTGGATGCGTTGTTAAATAGTTTATTTCTCTCCTTTATTGTATCTATCGTAGTATTACTTATTTGTGTACCCATTTCTTATGGAATAGCCAGGACGAAAATGCCTTTTAAAAAGACAATTAGTGCATTATGTACTATTCCGCTTATCGTACCGACCTTTATCTCAGGTTATGCGTTCATTATCATGTTTGGAAGGTCTGGATGGGCCACCTATATATATCAATCAATGGGAGGGGATGGACTTTTACTTGACCCATACTCTTTTACAGGGATAGCAATTGTACAGATATTTTTCTTTTTTCCATATGCGCTGTGGCCAATGGTTGCTGCTTTTAAAATAAGTGATGTATCTTTAGAGGAAGCCTCTAGAAATATGGGAGCAAAAAGCTGGCTTACTTTTATAACAGTTACGTTTCCATTAGTCATTCCAGGAATGCTTTCTACTGCATTGGTAATTTTTGCGGTTAGTTTTTCTGACTTTGGAACACCAATTATATTAGCTCCCACGGATTTAAATCTATTAGTTGTATCGGCTTATCGGGAAATATCTGGATTCTTTAATTGGGGTGGAGCAGCTATACTGACTGTAATTATGATAGCGGTTGCAGGCTTCGTATTCTGGCTGCAACATCTCTTCTCTAAAGGAAAGAACTATGACTCAGTTTCAGGGAAGCCTAAACAAGTAAAGTTAAATGACAATAAACTGTTAACTGTCTCGTTATCTGTCTTTTCGGGCCTAGTTGTTCTAGTTCCATTATTAGCTATGATTACGGTTTTCATACAATCTATAGCCACTACATGGGGAAAAGATCCACTACCCACAGGCTACACATTAGCCCATTATAAAACAATTTTCACTTCTTCACTTGGCAATATACAAAATAGTGTCGTACTAGCACTAGGTGCGCTTATATTAAGTATTATTGTAGCTACTTTTGTATCTTATTTTGTAGTAAGGCAAAAATCAAGCACATTAGATTTTATGACAACAATTCCATTAATTGTTCCAGGTATTGCATTTGGTATTGCGTTAATACAAACTTTTAATGCTGCTCCATTACAATTAACAGGAACTGCGGTAATATTAATTATCGCTTACTCTATCAGGAGACTGCCTTATATGGTGAGATCAACAGTAGGAACCATGAGATCAATAAAGGCGGATATAGAAGAAGCAGCTGTAAATCTTGGTGCATCTACATTAACTGCCGCAATTACAATTATAGGACCCTTAATGCTTCCAGGTATTGCAGCGGGATCGATATTAGTTTTTATTACCGTCATAAAAGAGACAAGTATATCAATATTAATGGCTCCCGCCGAATGGGCTCCAATGAGTTTGGCTATTTTTCAAAATATATTAAGGGCAGAATATTACTCTGCCGCAGCTATGTCAATTATTCTAGTTGTTTTAGTACTCGTTTTACAAGGAATAGCTAATTGGTTTACACGTAAACAATCTTAAATTCTGTGAAATGGTAGTTGATAAAAACGGTTTAAAAGATATAAAGGAGGTTAACTATCAAGATAAAGTTGCCGGAGTTATTAGCATATATTTTCTCTAGCAAAAATATGGTTTAGGGGAACAAAGTCATTATAGAAACAATTGCTACACTTAGCAAGGCAACACAATAAGGAAGTTCCATGGTCAATAATTGATGGTATTGGTGATAAAGAAGATCCGGCGCGCCTTGTTTTTGATGCCGTAGCAAGAGAAGGCGTTATGGTTAGCGTGGTAGATTTAGGAACGCATTATCATCCGCTCGTAAATGCTATAAAAGCTGTTTCATCAAAGAATGAAACACATCATTTACCAGTGGCAAATGTAATGTGGGAACCAAAGCCGAATTCTAAAGAAGGTATTAAATCATGGATTGAATCTGGTGGCGGGCATGACACTGTACTATTGCTTAACCTTTCCGTTGAGCAAATTACAGATTGGGATAAGATGGTGGACTTGGAAACGATTGTTGTTCAGTAAACCATAATAAAAGGGATGAACCTTTTTTGTAAACGTTCTTCACATATAAATACATTATTTTTAGTAGAGCATTCCTAGGAATGCTCTATTTTTTTAGAATCTAATTTATCGCAGTTTTACTGCCCATACAAGCCCGATTGGTTTAACTAACATTCAGTGGGAGAAAAGAAAATCCCACTGAATGAAGTTTCTCCATTTGGGCCTACTTGATATAATTAATACAATTATTTCTTAACTATGTTCATTAATTGCCTTTAATGTCTTTTGGTAGTTTATCATTAACTTGTCATTGCTTAACAACTTATAAATTAGTAAATCCAAAAAAAACAATCCAGGTAATTGTGAGTTGACAAATTTTTCATCATCAATATATTTATAACTGGAAATTAAGACCACTTCGTTTGCAAATTTGGTTAATAAAGTATCATCATAGTTGGTAACTACCACGGTTGGTACGTGATTCTCCTGTGCCAGTTTTGCTGAATCAATAACACTTTTTGTTTTTCCTGTATTAGAGAAGCATATTAATAAGTCACTTTCGCCTAATAGAGATGTTTTCATAAGCATAGCGTGTGTGTCAGTGATGGAGTTAGAGTTAATCCCCATGCGTTCGATTCTACTGTTAAACTCATTTGCGATTAGACCAGAGTTTCCAATTCCACAAAAGACTACCTTTTTGGCATTTAATATAAGAGAAACAATTCTAGTTGTTTGCTCTTCACTAATAAATTGTTGTGTTGACTTTATGATGGATTGGTAGTAGTTGTAAATGGTATCGAGCGTATCATCAGCTTTGTTTAATTCAGTAGGTCGCCCCCCTAAGTGAAATTTCATTTCCTGAAATGAATTGAAATCAACCTTTTTGCAAAACCTAGTTATACTTGCAGGGGATACATGAATTGCTTCCGATAAGTCGACTATTGTTTTGTTTAAAATGGTATCTTTATTTGCTAAGAGATACTTAATTATCTTCCTGTCGTTCTCCGTTAATAGAGAGTTAAATTTTTGAATTCTATTTTCAAAATTCATCCGTTCATTTTCCTTTCCAGGTGCTACATTCACTTCTTCTGATTCATCATACCATTTTATGTAAGGGTTTTAAAATATAATATTGACACAATTGAAAGCGTTTGTTAGTATAAGAGAAAATAATTTTCTTTGAGGGTGAAATCTATGAAAAACTTTTTCGGAAAAGCTCAACAATTCGGTAAATCGTTCATGTTACCGATTGCTATTTTACCTGCGGCAGGGTTATTGCTTGGCATTGGTGGTGCGCTTTCCAATCCAAATACGGTAAGTGCCTATCCGATACTAGACTATGCCTGGTTACAGGCGATTTTTACGGTAATGAGTGCTGCGGGTGACATTGTATTTGCGAACCTACCGGTTATTTTTGCAGTAGGGGTTGCCATTGGCATGGCGAGATCTGATAAAGGAACAGCTAGTTTAGCTGCTTTAATCGGTTATTTAGTTATGAATGCTACGATAAATGCCATTTTAATTATTACGGATAATTTAGCAACAGATAATTTATCCACTGTTGGTCAGGGGGTAACCTTGGGTATACAGTCATTAGAATCAGGTGTGTTTGGTGGAATTGTCGTTGGGATAATGGCTGGAATCTTACATAATCGTTTTAATAAGATTGAATTACCACAGTTTCTGGGATTCTTTGGTGGCTCACGTTTTGTACCAATTGTAACCTCATTCGCTGCAATTATTTTAGGAGTTATCATGTATTTTATCTGGCCAATATTCCAAAACGTTATTTTCAGTATTGGTGATATCGTTAATGCAACAGGATACATTGGAACGTTTTTCTATGGCTTTATTCTACGTATGTTAGGGCCATTTGGCTTACACCATATTTTCTATTTACCTTTTTGGCAAACTGGCTTAGGTGGGTCAATGGAAATTGCCGGTCATATGGTACAAGGTACGCAAAATATATTCTTTGCTCAATTGGGCGATCCGGAAACGGGAAAATTCTTTGCAGGCACTTCCCGATTTATGTCTGGTCGCTTTATTACAATGATGTTTGGGCTACTCGGTGCTGCCTACGCTATTTACCGGACAGCAAAACCTAAAAATAAAAAAGTGGTTGGTGGATTAATGCTTTCAGCTGCACTAACTTCTTTCTTAACAGGAATTACCGAGCCATTAGAATTCTCTTTCTTATTTATTGCTCCGGTGCTTTATGCCGTACATGCTGTCTTTGACGGATTTGCATTTATGTTGGCTCATATTTTTCAAATTACGATTGGCCAAACATTTTCTGGCGGTTTCATTGATTTCATCTTGTTTGGAATATTGCAGGGACAATCTAAAACGAATTGGATTTATGTCATTCCAATAGGTATTATTTGGTTCTTCCTATATTTCTTTACCTTCTCATTCCTTATTAAGCGGTTTAATTTAAAAACCCCTGGTCGAGAAGATGAACAAGCTACCGGACCTACAGTGAATCAAGCGGAAACTGGTTCGAAAGAAGGGCGTCCATTTGCAATCATTGAAGCGCTTGGTGGCGAAGATAATCTTGTGGATGTTGATAACTGTGCAACTCGATTACGTGTAACAGTTAAAGATGGAGAGGCCGTCAACAAAGAGGCCTTGTCAAAAACGGGAAGTAAGGGCGTTATTATTAAAGGTGACGGTGTGCAAGTTGTTTATGGGCCACAGGTTTCTGTAATTAAAAATGAAATAGAAGAAGTGTTAGAAGATTAACTAGGAGTTGGAAAATATGTATTTACCAAGTAATTTAATTGTATCTTGTCAAGCTTTGGAGGATGAACCACTTCATTCCTCATTTATTATGAGTAAAATGGCGTTAGCTGCGTACCAGGGTGGTGCTAAAGGAATTAGGGCGAATTCAAAAGCCGATATCCTTGCAATAAAAAGAGAAATAGACCTTCCTGTAATTGGGATTGTGAAAAGAAACTATCCCAATTCAGAAGTTTATATAACCGCGACAACCAAGGAATTGGATGAGTTGATTGAAAGTGGATGTGAAGTGATTGCCCTGGATGCTACGATTAGTTCGAGACCGGAAAAATCGTTAGCGGAATTGGTTGATTATGCGAGAAAAAATGCACCGAAAGTAGAGTTAATGGCAGACATCTCAACGATTGAAGAGGCAGTAACTGCTGAAAAGTTAGGGTTTGATTATATTGGAACAACCTTGCATGGCTATACCAGTTATACAAAAGGAAAAAAATTGCATGATGATGATTTTGTATTTTTAAAGGAAGTAGTTAAGACACTCCAAACACCAGTTATTGCAGAAGGAAATGTGGCAACCCCAGCGATGCTGAAAAGAGTGTTTGAATTGGGTGTATATACTGCTGTTGTTGGTGGAGCAATCACAAGACCTAAAGATATCACAAGTAAATTTGTTCATGAAATTAAAAATTGCGTGTAAAAAATGTTGCAGTTACATTTACAGTATCTGTTGGACAGTCATTAATCGAAGTTGATTTGGATTACGTTAAGGAAAACGAGCACGCCAATTATTATAAGTGCTGTGGATATAGGTAGTGAAGTCGATGTTAAGTGATGTATGTTGATTTACATACACATTCTAATCTAAAAAGTGAAATTATACCCCCTTTTTGTAAATGCAACAAAAAGGGGGTTAAATTGGTATTTAATGTTCCGACTATACGCTTTATAAACTAACAAACTCATATGATCTGATGCTGTTCACTAGATGTCTTTTTCCAGATATGTTCCATTTCCTCCAGTGATTTCCCCTTTGTTTCCGGAACAAATTTCCAAACGAACAATGCTGAAAGGACACTCATAGCGCCATAGAAACCATATGTTAATCCACCGCTAAATTCCATCATCATTGGATATGTTGATGAAATGAAATAGTTGGCAGCCCATTGTGCAGCCACAGCAATTGCTACAGCCTGCCCACGAATTTTATAAGGAAATATTTCAGAAATTAATACCCAACAAATTGGGCCCCAGGACATCATAAATGATGCTGTAAATATAATGATAAAAATTAAAGTCCCTATGCCAATAATATTTGCAAAGGCCATACCGGCTACACCAAACATACCGATAGCCATTCCAATGGATCCAGTAATCAGTAAAGGTTTACGTCCCAATTTATCTACAGTTAGTATTGCGATAACAGTAAAGACGACATTTACTAATCCCATCACAATTGTCTGAAGCATCGAGGCATCTTTAGCTGCGCCCATACTTTCAAAAATTCGTGGTGCATAATAAAGAGCAACGTTTATACCGACAAATTGTTGAAAAACAGATAAAAGTATGCCTATTACAATGACTGTCTTGCCAAATGATAATAGTTTTCCAGAAGAAACAGTAACCGTTTGCTTAATTTCTTCTAAAATATTTTTTGCAATTTTTGGACCGTTAATTTTTGTTAAAATCGCAAGTGCTTTGTTGTCTTGTTCGTTTAACGCTAAGTATCGAGGTGTTTCGGGTACAAAAAATAAAAACAGACAGAACAATAAAGCAGGAATAGCTTCAGATGCAAACATGAGTCTCCATCCAATATCATTAATCCATTCTAGTGTTTGTCCGTTAGCAATCCCCCAGTTAACAAAATAAACGACTAGCATACCAAATATAATGGCGAATTGATTAAATGATACCAAGCGTCCACGAATATTTGCAGGTGCAATTTCACCAATATACACGGGAACAACTGCCGAAGCTAAACCAACCCCAATTCCACCAATAATACGATAAAAGTTGAAAGTAATCAGCAGTGCAATTGTAGGTTCTCCTTTGGTGAAAAATAAAAATTCAGGATAAGCTGATCCCAATGCTGATAGTAAAAAAAGTATGGAAGCAATAATTAGTGAGTGTTTCCTTCCGAATTTAGATGAGAAAAAACCAGATACAATACCTCCAATAATACATCCTATTAAAGCACTGGAAATAGTAGCTCCGTGTACTAAGGAACCTAAGCCTAATTCGGTGATCAGATAAGCTTCGATTGATTTTTCGGCACCGGAGATGACGGCAGTGTCATAACCAAAGAGTAAACCTCCAAGTGTAGCTACGAATGTTATAGCAATAATATAAAACGAATTTTGTTTTTGTTGCATAACTTTGAAAGACAAGTTTAAGAGATACAATAGGAATGCGTTTACATCTAAAAGATTAGATCATAAGCGCTCTTAAAACAAACGCTATTGTTTAAACTTGACTTTATCCTCCTATCAGTCATTATTTTAAGTCAGCGCTTTCAAACCTAAAAATAGTATACAACCTTAAACTTAGTTTGTCTATTGAATGAACTAAGTTTTTTGAGAATAAGAACAACAAAACACACAAACTATAAATAGAAAGTTTGTGTGTATAAGCCCCTTAATAATTTACTTTTTAATTTCTTTATAAATAAAGTAATCAAAATCAGCATGTAGATTTTGCCCTGAAGTGTCCTGGCATTGCATCCCTACAAATGCGCCTGTAAAAAACCCGCCACCATGTATATAGTCATCTGACAGCTTATAAGAATACAATTCAATCGGAATAGTTGTCCATTTTTTCCCATCAAATGAATAAGAATATTGATAAATATTCGTTTTTACATCAACACGCAAGTGAACATAGTCAACATGTTCTGGAACAATGATTTCCTGTCCCTTCAATGGTTGCTCAAATGAGAAGTTGTCACAGGTTATTAAATCCAAGATTCTTCCATTTACTTCATTCCATGTTATATGAAGCGCAGTCCAGTTTTGTGTATTATAGTAGTTAACTAACCCTGCACCTTGTTGGAAGGTATTCGGATTAAAGGACACCTTTGTTTCAGCGGTGAAATTAAAATGTTGCCATCGTCTAGCTATGTGTGCCTGTGTAAACTTTGATGTTAACGATTCTTTTCCATAAATTCGCAAATGACCAGGGTTATCTTTAAGTGAGACAATATCCTCACCTAAGGGTATTCGTAATGATTGGAAATGATGATTGAGTTTCTTTGAATCGAAGTCATCTTTTTCATCAAAATCTTTATCCCATATTACTTCATCAATGTTTGGCCCGTCTATTTCGAACGAAGGCTGGTTGCCCCCTACAACATACGGCCAGTCATCTTTCCATTCCAGACGCTGGATAGCTGTTTCCCTTCCAAGCGGACAATATCCTCTATTACTTAAAACCGGCTGATCCTCTTTTGGCAATGGTCTGCCTGTTAAGTGCACCAAGAACCACTCGTCTGTATGTGTCTGTACGATGGAGGCATGTCCGGCTTTTTGGAGTGGGTTTCGTGGATTCGACCACGATGAAATAAGCGGGTTTTCCGGGTGAACTTCGTAAGGCCCTCTTAGATTTTTAGAGCGTGCAATAGTTGCTGTATGTTCATATTTTGTCCCGCCCTCAGCTGTCAATAAATAATAATAATCATTCCAATGATATAGATGAGGTGCTTCCGTCAATTTTATGTCTGTTCCTTTAAAAATAACTTCGGATTTCCCAACTAGTTTTTGCTGCTGCTGATCGTATTCCTGAAGGACGATGCCATAAAAATTATGATTTCCAACACGATGGTCCCAAAGCATATTAACTAAATATTTTTTTCCGTCTTCCTCATGAAATAGAGACGGATCAAATCCTGAACTGTTCAGGTAGACAGGGTCAGACCATTCTCCGTTTATAGTATTACAAGTGGCAAGATAGTTATGGCAATCTTTCCATTGACCGTTTACAACTTTCACATCAGTGTATATTAACCAGAATTTCCCATCATTATAAGAAAGCTGTGGTGCCCATACCCCACCAGAATCAGGATTTCCCATCATGTTTAACTGGCTAAGACGATTAAGGGGTCTGGAGATAAGCCGCCAATTTTTTAAATCTTTGGAATGATATATACCTACACCTGGAAACCATTCGAAAGTAGAAACAGCAATATAATAATCTTCATCGACACGGCAGATGCTTGGATCCGGATTGAAACCTGTTAATATTGGATTTTGAATTGTTGTCATTTTTATCCACCTTTATTACAGTATTTTAGTTTAGCTTTTTCATTCTATGGAATGCGCTTACAAAAAACTTGTTATATTCTATAGCTTATAGAGGGAGGGAAAAAAGTTTTCAAAAACAATCGTACACTATTTTACCGTTTTGGCAAATAAAGTTATCCTTTACCCGTGTTATCCCTCTATCTTTCTCTATGATATAGAGGGATAGGTTTATTTGGGAAACTGTATCATATAGCATTTTTAGGTTGAGTATCATTTTTAAAAAAAGCCTCAATAACATATGCCGCAACACCTAATGCAGCAGAGTGAGTGGATAGCTCTGAAAAGTCAATTTGTAAATCTCTTTGCTGGAACCAAAGGGTTTGATTGATCATGCGTTTTTTTAATGGTTCCTGAATCCACTTTTGTGCTGAAGCAATTCGGTTACCGATGATTACTTGTTGTGGATTAAAAGTATTAATGATGTTATTAATTCCTACACCTAAATAATCGCCAATTTGCTCGAACAGTTTTATTGTTTCTTTATCACCATTCTCTGCAAGTTTGTATAAACTCTCAAAGGAGATCTCCTTATTAGGAGAAGTGGTGATACCTTGCTGCAATGCATTTTTAAGCAAAGCTTGCTCGGAAGCATAAAGTTCCCAGCAACCTTCATTTCCACATCGGCATTTAAGTCCATTGACTTCAATCGTCATGTGTCCCAATTCCCCGGAGAATCCATTGTTTCCTTTATATATATTCCCATTCAGTATAAGCCCGACGCCAATACCCATACCAACACTGACATAGACAATATTATCAAAGTCTTTACCTACCCCAAAACGCTTTTCTCCGTGGGCTCCGGCATTTGCTTCATTTTCAATAATGACTGGCAGGTTATATTTCTTTTGTAAAATAGCTTTTAAATTAATATTTTTCCAATCAAGATTGGGTGCGAGCAAAATTTCCCCATCTTTACTTACGGTGCCTGGAACGCCTATTCCAATACCTACGATACCATATGCACTTGTAGGCGAACGCTCAAACAAATAATCAATAGTGGAAAATAGTTTTTTACTAATTTCTTCATAGGATAAATTAGTAAAGTACACGGTTTTTTCCTGTATGTTATTACCTTCGAGGTCAGTTAGAACGCCAAGAATATAGTTAACCCCCAGATCAATACCAATAGAGAAGCCGGCAGTTTTATTGAAGTGTAATATTAGCGGCCTTCTTCCACCACTGGATTTTCCTGGACCGGAGTCATTAATTAACTTTTCATCTAATAATTCGCTTACCAAAGAAGAAACGGTTCCTTTATTCAACCCAGTTAAACTTGCAACTTTTGCTCGAGAAATAGGGGAGGTTCGAATAATTGTTTCAAGTACTAAAGATTTATTCTCTTTTTTTACAACATGCTGGTTCCACGTTTGCAATGTTTTCATAGTAATGGTCAGCTCTTTCTCTCTTTTTGTCTAGTGTATCATTTTATTACACAAATATAAACTTTGTTCATCCACTAGACAAACGATGTTTTGTTTGGTATTCTAAAAATTGAGAGAGCAAGAAAGGTTTAAAATCAAAAAATGGGGGTTTAAATATGAAAATTAAGAAAGCGTTTGCGACTATGTTTGTAACTTTTGCTTCTGTTCTACTAGTTGCTGGCTGTTCTTCAAGTGATGATAATGCAAACAAAGATGGCAAGAAAACAGTAGAATTTATGCATTTATGGCCGGAGGGAAGTTCTAAACAGCATAACAAAATTGTAAGCGATATCATTATGGATTTTGAAGAGGAAAACCCAGACGTCAAAATTGATCTTGAAGTATTGAGTAATGAGCAGTATAAGGACAAATTAAAAGTACTGTCTACCTCAAATGAATTACCTGATGTAGGGATGACATGGGCTGCTGGGTTTTTAGAGCCTTATGTCAACGGTGATAAATTTGCTACTTTAGATGACATTCTTGAAGAAGATTTAAAAGACAGTTTTGTATCTGGAACTGCGGAAGCATATGAAATTGATGGAGACACGTATGGTTTACCGCTTGAGTTAAATATTGCAACTGTATTTTACAATAAAGCAATTTTTGATGAATACGATTTGAAAGAACCAGAAACATTTGAGGAATTGGAAAAGGTAGTGAAAACTTTAAATGATAATGGAGTTGCTCCAATCGCTCTTGGCAATAAAGATCGTTGGACAGGTTCACTTTGGTATATGTATCTAGCGGATAGAATCGGAGGGGTCGAGGTATTAAATAATGCCATTGATAGATCTGGGTCATTTGAAGATCCAGCCTTAATAGAAGCGGCAGAAAAGGTACAGAATCTTGTCGATATGGATGCATTTGTAAAAGGCTTCAATGGATTATCGGATGAAGAAGCAAAAAGCATGTTCATGAGCGAGCAGGCAGCAATGTATTTGATCGCTACATGGGATTTACCTAACTATACAACTAACGAGGATGTACCCCAGGAATTTAGGGACTCTGTTGATTATTTTAACTTTCCTACAGTAGATGATAAGGGAGATATGAACAGTTTCGTTGGTGGACCTGGAGTTGGATTATTTGTTGCAGAAGATTCAGATGTAAAAGATGAAGCCAAAGATTTTGCATCATTCTTTGTACAGGAGTGGGGAGAAAAGTCTGTAACAGATGCTGGGGTTATCCCTGCTACAAAAGTGGATGGTGAATCATTGGATCTGCCACAAATGTATGTAGATGTTTTGGATGACCTAAATGCGGCAAGTAATATTACTTTATTTGCTGATGTTCAAATGAGTGCAGATGTAGCGCAAGTACATTTAGATATGATTCAATCTCTTTTTGGTGAAGATTCGACACCTGAGGATTTCGCGAAAGAACATGAGGATGCACTCTCAACAGAAGAATAGAGGATTTATCGCAATCAATTTTGTTCACAAAAAAAGAAGGGGACACATCCTGAACGCCGGATTGTCCTCTTCTACCTTCACAGTAAATGGAGTTGAATATTATGAATAAGGTAATGTCTAACAAGTGGATAATTGCATTGTACGTTCTTCCTGGACTCCTATTAATTTCAGTACTTATATTTATTCCATTAATCCTCTCTGCCTATTATGGTTTGATGAAGTGGGATGGAATTGGCGCTATGGAGTTTATTGGATTGGAGAATTATATCAATGCGATTCAGGATGCCAAGTTTTGGGAAAGTGCATTTCATTCCTTTTTACTGGCGCTGTTTTCAACATTAAGTCTAGTAATCTATTTAGCTATTTCAATTATATTAGCTTCGAAAATAAAAGGATCCGACATATTAAGAAAAATATATTTGATTCCAATGCTTTTGTCCTCCGTTGCGATAGCGCAGCTTTGGATTAAAATATTCAACCCATCTAACGGAATGTTAAATAGTATTTTGTTAGGACTAGGAGTTGAGAATCCACCTGCATGGTTGGCAGAACCTTCGATTGTTTTATATGCAATATTCATTCCGATTTTATGGCAATATGCAGGTTTCTATATTTTGATCTATTATGCCGCATTAAAAAACATACCAGAGTCATTAATAGAGGCTGCTAGAATTGATGGTGCTACACCATTTCAAATTGCTTATAAAATTAAATTGCCCTTGATTATGGGAGTCGTAAAAGTAACAATTGTCTTAGCCATTGTTGGTTCATTGAAATACTTTGACTTGATTTATGTAATGACTGGTGGCGGACCGAATGGTGCTAGTGAAGTTATGGCATCTTATATGTATAAACTTGCCTTTGCGAGCAACGATTTTGGCTATGGAAGTGCTATCGGTTTCTTATTACTGATCATCACTTTAATTGTAACTGTAATTGTAAGGAAAGCCACAGCTACTAAAGAAGAAATTCAATACTAAAGGAGGTTCATACTATGGGGCGCATCGGTTATATTTTACTCTATTTTTGTCTAGGGATAGTAGCAGTCTTTCAGATATTCCCGATCATTTGGCTATTCCTTTTTTCGCTGAAAGATAATAGTGAAATCTTTACTGGATCCCCTTTTGCATTACCATCGGAATTCAGATGGGAGAATTATGTAAAGGTCTGGGAAGGTGGAATAGGTGGCTACTTTTGGAATAGTATTTGGATTACAGGTGTAGCGATTATTTTTACTGTTTTATTAGCAAGTATGGCTACTTTCGCCATTACAAGAATGCGATGGAAGTTAAGTGGGCCAGTGCTAGGTTTATTCATGGTTGGTTTGATGATACCAATACATTCCGCGATCATTCCATTGTTTAGTATGTTTCTAAATGTAAATTTAATTGACAATCCTTGGTCAATTGTTATTACGTATACGGCTTATAATTTGCCAATCACGATGATGATTCTACTTGGGTTTTATTACACGTTACCGCGGGAAATAGAAGAAGCAGCAATTATTGATGGTTGTTCCATTCATCGAATGTTTTTCCGAATCATTTTGCCAATGACCATGCCAGTAATGTCAACAACAGTGATCATTAATATGATTTATAACTGGAATGAATTTGTATTTGTTAATACATTTATCAGTTCGGATAAATATAAAACATTAACAGTAGGTATTCAGAATTTTATTGGACAGTATATGACGGATTGGGGCGCAATTGGGGCGACATTAATTATTAGTGTCTTACCAATCTTGATTGCTTTCATATTCTTTAGTAATAAAGTTGTGGAAGGGATTTCCTCTAGTGCAGTAAAAGGTTAATATAAAGTCGCTTCCGTTTATTAACTGGAAGCGACTTCTTGCTACTTGTTTTCTTTTTGTTTATTTTGTACTTTGTAAAAGGCATTTAGAGCTATCCACATAGTGATAAAAGCATAAATGCTGCCGCCGAATATAAATGCTAAAGCAGGAAGTAACTTCATAATGTAATAACAGGAAATAAGACATAATATAATAATAAAGCTGTTGATCGGATGCACTAACATGATCAAAAAAGCATTTTTAATCAGTTGAATAACCTTGAGATCGTAATGTACAAAGACCGGAAATACATAAAAAAGAAACAAAATAAATAAAAACATGAATGCAAACAATGGAATATATGTCCAAGTTAAAACTTCATTCGAATTAGTACTTATGAAAAATATATCAATTGTAATAAATCCAGCTATGAATGCAATAAAAGCGCCCAATCGATTGCTTTTCCAAAACTCTCTTTTATAGTATTGCCAAAAGGTAGTAAAAAGGGGGCCCTCGTTATTTCCTTTCAGCCAGTCACGGATGATTGCAAACATAGCGGTAGTAGCAGGGAAAAATCCGAGAAGGACTCCACCAATGATCGTAAAAAAGATCCAAAGCAGATTTATGTAGGCAAAACGTGTAGTCCATTCTAAAGTTTTGTATAGGGAACTGTTCATAGATTTATCTCCTGTCTTTGAAAACGATTGTGTTTAATGAGAATAATACAAGTTTACCACAAGAAATCAATTATAAAAACTTTGTTCATCCAATAGACAAACTAAGAAAGGTTTGATATAATGTAAGCAGTTACATATCTATTAGGAGGTTTTACAATGACTTATTTCAACAACATAAACAAAATCAATTACGAGGGTGCTACATCAACGAATCCATTTGCATTTAAATTTTACAATCCAGAAGAAAAAATTGCTGGCAAAACGATGGAGGAGACCCTACGATTTGGTGTTGCTTATTGGCATTCGTTTACAATGGATGGTTCAGATCCGTTTGGCGCTGCAACAATGGAGCGCCCATGGGATAAATTTACGGGTATGGATTTAGCGAAAGCACGGGTAGAAGCTGCTTTTGAATTCTTTGAAAAATTGAATGTACCATTTTTCTGTTTCCATGATGTCGATATCGCTCCAGAAGGAAGTAATTTAAAAGAAACAAATCAAAATCTGGATACGATCGTGGATATGATTAAAGAATATATGAAAGATAGTAAAACAAAATTACTTTGGAATACGGCAAACAATTTCACACATCCACGTTTTATTCATGGTGCAGCTTCATCAAATAATGCAGATATCTTTGCATATTCTGCAGCGAAAGTGAAAAAAGGTTTGGAAATTGGAAAAGAGTTAGGTGCGGAGAACTATGTATTCTGGGGTGGCCGTGAAGGATATGAAACACTGCTAAACACAGATATGAAATTGGAAATGGATAATTTAGGACGTTTCTTCCATATGGCTGTTGACTATGCAAAGGAAATCGGGTTTGATGCGCAATTCTTAATTGAACCAAAACCGAAAGAACCAACGACACACCAATATGATTTTGACGTAGCTACTGGTTTTGCATTCTTACAAAACTATGATCTGCAGGATCATTTTAAATTTAATATTGAAGCAAATCATGCAACACTAGCAGGCCACACGTTTGAACACGAATTACGTTATGCACGTATCCATAATATGCTCGGTTCAGTTGATGCGAACCAGGGTGATCCATTATTAGGTTGGGATACGGATGAGTTCCCGACTGATTTACATGCTACAACACTAGCAATGTATGAAATTATTAAGAATGGTGGACTCGGCCGGGGTGGATTAAACTTCGATGCGAAGGTAAGAAGAGGATCATTTAAGCTGGATGACTTATTCCATGCACATATTGCTGGAATGGATAGCTTTGCAATCGGTTTGAAAGTGGCGCAAAAGCTGGTGGATGATAAAGTGCTTGAAAACATTGTAGATGATCGTTACCAAAGCTATACAGAAGGCGTTGGATTGGATATCGTCCAAGGGAAAGCGGATTTCCATAAGCTTGAAGCGCATGCTTTAGGATTAACTGAAATTCAACATCAATCCGGTCGATTGGAAAAGATCAAAGCAACGCTAAATCAGTATTTATTAAATGCTTTTGCGGGGGAATAGAGGTGCAGTTATGAAATACGTAATTGGTGTTGATTTAGGTACGAGTGCCGTTAAACTATTACTCGTAAATCAAGCGGGTGACGTTGTTCAGGAAATAGCAAAACCCTACCCATTAATCCAGGATAAGACAGGATATAGTGAACAGGATCCAAAAGTTTGGGTGGATCAAACGGTTGCGGGATTGTCTGATCTGATGAAAGATTTTGATCAAGATCCAAAAGATATCGAAGGAATTAGCTTTTCGGGACAAATGCACGGACTTGTTTTATTGGATGAGCATGATGAAGTATTGCGAAATGCGATTCTTTGGAATGACACACGTACAACCGAACAATGTCAGCAAATTTACGATCGGGTTGGAGAATCTCGTTTGCTGGACATTACGAAGAACCCAGCATTAGAAGGGTTTACATTGCCAAAATTACTTTGGGTAAAAGAACATGAACCAAATATATATGCAAAGGCACATAAATTTGTATTGCCAAAAGATTATTTGCGTTATAAACTGACAGGCAAATTACAGATGGAGTATTCTGATGCTGCGGGAACACTATTGTTAAATGTCAGTGAGAAATCATGGAGCAAAGAAATCTGTTACTTACTGGACATTGATGTTAATCTTTGCCCCGAATTAATAGCTTCACATGATGAAGTAGGTGAAGTCACTTTAGAAATTGCGGAGAAAACAGGGCTTGCTCAGACAACACTTGTTTTTGCAGGCGGAGCGGATAATGCGTGTGGTGCCATTGGTTCAGGCATTTTAGAAGATGGAAAAACGCTTTGCAGCATTGGAACATCTGGTGTTGTTCTGTCCTATGAATCAAGCAATGATAAAGACTTTGCAGGAAAAGTACACTACTTTAATCATGGTGCACCAAATGCATATTATACAATGGGGGTTACGTTAGCAGCGGGTTACAGCCTAAGTTGGTTTAAAGAAGTCTTAGCTAAAGAGGAATCCTTTGAAAAATTGGTCGCTGAAGTGGGAGGCGTTCCCGTTGGATCTAATGGATTACTCTTTACGCCTTATTTAGTGGGAGAAAGAACGCCACATGCAGATGCAGCGATTCGGGCAAGTTTTATTGGAATGGACGGCTCGCACGAAAGAAAAGATTTTGTTCGGGCTGTGATGGAGGGTATTACATTTTCGTTGAACGAATCCATAGAAATTTTCCGCGAAAATGGGAAAGTCATAGACACGATTGTTTCTACTGGTGGTGGAACGAAGAATGAAGATTGGCTGCAAATGCAAGCTGATATATTTGATGCGAAAATTGTGAAGCTATCGAGTGAGCAGGGACCAGGTATGGGAGCGGCAATGCTTGCAGCATATGGTTGTGGCTGGTTTGATTCACTGCGGAAATGTGCGGATGAATTTTTGCATGTTGATAAGGAATTTTTGCCGAATGAAGAGAATGTCAGCATGTATAAACAGTTATTTGAAATGTATAAAAGTGTATATCATTCTACAAAACAATTAAGTGAAGGATTACTTGCCTTTCGTAAATAGTAGGGTGCACCAGTTCTATGTATTACATTAGTGCGTCAAAAGACGTGAGCCATTTGGAGCTCACGTCTTTTCTATTGCCACACAACCATTCAGACTTGATTGCTATTTGTGCCGTTTTTTAAGTTAGTTAAAAAATGTTGATAAAGGCTTACTTGAAAGCCCAGTGTCATGTATAATCACAATTATATGAAATATTGGCATTTACTAACAGGAGGGAAGTACAGATGGGTTTACTGAAAAATGTCGATGCGATTCCAGAACCACCAACGAGTGGACAGGCAATAAAGAAAAGGCGGAATACCCGTTGGTTCATTCTTTTTCTGATTTCGTTAGTTACTTGTATTAACTATATTGACCGCGCAATTATTTCCCTTGCTGCGCCAAGCATTCAGGCAGACTTGCACATTAATGCTGCTATGATGGGAGTTGTGTTTTCAATCTTTGGTTGGGCCTACACATTTACCATGCTTTTCAGTGGCTACTTTTTGGATCGTTTTGGCCCGAGAAAGGTGTATACTGTATCTATTATTGGTTGGTCATTGTTCACTTTCTTTGTTGGGACAGCAAAAAATGTAACATCATTATTAATTTACCGGATCGGGCTTGGTTCATCTGAATCCCCATCCATTCCGACAAATGCGTGGACTGTGTCCGAATGGTTTCCAAAGAAGGAACGAGCTACAGCAGTTGGTATTTATACTGGTACACAATATATCGGGTTGGCATTTTTGACCCCCGTATTTACCTGGATAATTGTCGCATTTAGCTGGAGAGCACTCTTTTATGCAGCAGGAGTTGTTGGTCTGATTATCGGTGTGATATGGCATAAATATTACCGAAACCCGAAAGACCATCAAACAATCACACAAAAAGAATTTGACTATATTAAAGATGGCGGCGGCATGATCGGTACAGAGGAAAAGCACCCCTTCACTTGGGAACGGTTGGGACAGCTACTGAAGCATCGTCAGATATGGGGCATGTTTATCGGTCAATTTTCCATTCAGACGACTTTGTTCTTCTTTATGACATGGTTCCCATCCTATCTGATTAATGAAAAAGGGATGACAATGCTAGAAACCGGATTATACGCGAGTATCCCTTATATGGTAGCCATTTTAGGTACTTTAATTGGTGGTAGATGTTCCGATTGGATGCTAGAACGTGGCTTTTCTACAGCCATCGCACGAAAGTTGCCGATTATTGCAGGCTTATTGCTTTCAGGACTAATCTTGGGTGGTAATTTTACGATGTCACCAAACCTTGTGATCTTCTTTATGGCCATTGCCTTCTTGGGGCAAGGAATGGCGTCCACCGTTACCGGCGCGCTACTCGCAGATATTGCACCAAAAGGTATGGTGGGGCTGACAAGCGCTTCCCTTTATTTTGTTGCAAATATTGGCGGTGCATTATCACCACTTATTGTTGGATTGATTATTAGTACAACAGGGTCTTATACGCCTGCATTGGCCTTCGTATCCATTGTCGCTTTAATCGGTGCACTTGCATATATATTTGTCCTAGGGAAAGTTCGTCGTATCGTAATTACTGAGGGATGAGTTGGGCGAGTTTGCTGACAGCATGGGTTCGCTTACAGTAGTAGTACCGAACCGGACGGTAGTGGTTACGATCCGAGATATTGCGCTAATCTTGGGATCGTAGGCACACTCCATACGTATTCCATATAAATTAACTTAATTAACTATGTTATAATAAAGGTATTATAGAACACTCGAACGGAGGACATACCATGCAACGAGGCACATTCCAACAAATGAAATCGGTTAATAAATCGATCATTTTAAACAAAATTCGTACATCAGAACCCATTTCCAGGGCACAAATTGCCAAGGAAACAACATTGACCCCACCAACAGTCAGCAGTATTGTAAAAGAGCTGATTGTGCAGGGGATTGTAAGAGAGAGCGAACTCGGTGCTTCTCAAGGGGGGCGAAAACCGACGATGCTGCTAATCGATCAGACTGCATTTTATGTGATTGGTGTCGATGCCGGTCCTGAAAGTGTGGCATGTATATTAACCGATTTATCTGGTGAAGTGATAGAACGGACCGCCAGTAAAATTAACAAGCCGATAACCAATGAACAATTTATTGCTATTATGAAAGAAAGTATTCATCAGGTAATGCGGTCTTCCTCAGTAAGTAAGGATAAATTGATTGGGATTGGTGTGGCGATGCATGGTGTTGTTGAGGTTGAAGCAGGAATTTCACTTATTGCTCCAAACTTAGGTCTAACAAATATTCCGATTAAAATGGAGCTAGAAGCAGAATTTAACTTGATTGTTCAGGTTGAAAATGATGCGAGGGCAATGGCATTGGGAGAATCATGGTTTGGTGGACATGGTGAGTTGGAGAGTATGGTTGCGGTCAACCTTGGTCGTGGTGTTGGAGCGGGCGTCGTGATAAAAGGGAAGCTATATCATGGATCGCAGGATATAGCTGGTGAACTGGGGCATATGACAATTGATATTCATGGTGATGTTTGCGAATGTGGTAATCGAGGTTGCCTGCAGACATTTGCAACGGGAAAAGCTATCGCAGGAAGAGCTCGAAAAGAAATAAATGGAGCAACTGAAATGCTGACAGGAAAAGATGTATTTCAACATGCGCTTGCGGGCGATGAAGCATATATTAAAATCCTGCAAGAAACAGGTGAGATGCTCGGTGTTGGATTAACGAATTTAATACATCTCATTAATCCGGAGAAGATCGTTTTAGGCGGGGGAGTTACAAAGAGTAAGAAGTTTATCCTCCCAGCTGTCAAACAAACGATTGATCAACGCGTCTTAACCCCAGTAGCAAAGCGGACAGAGGTAGCGATAACAAATCTTGGCGACGATGCGACATTATTGGGAGCTGTTTCTTTATTATTGGTAGATTTATTTGATCCGTTATAGATTGATATAAGAGGTTGTTCAAAAAAACGATAAAAGTGATCCATCGTATATCTGAAAGTTATGGTTTGCTTACGTGCGAGGTGAATTCTGAGAAGCATTCCTGTGTTCACGGCCAAGGAATTTCTACTAAATTCATCCCTGTGTGTGGACAATGTAGAAGTCAGTACATCCTGTTCAAGTCCGTTCCGAAAAACTCAACTTCGCTGCTTCGAACTATCTACGCGCTAGTGTCAGCACTCAGAAGTAGTTGGTCTTTTTAATCTTCCTTTTTGAACATACGTTATAATACAAAAAGCGTACAAGCTGCATTTATTGTCAGCAAGTACGCTTTTCTAATTTTGAGATCGGGAAATTTCATCATTTCCCGGGAAATATTGATAAAATAATAATGTTTATTTCTCCACATCAAAAGAAAATATAGTACGCTTGTTATAGGTATCCTCAGCTTTTAACATAACACTTGGGAATCCATCATTGTGTAATGATGCTGGAGAACTCTGCGTTTCGAAACAGACGCCCAGATGTTTTCGGGATAAACCTTCAGCTAATTCCAATCGATCAGCTAAACCGTTGGCTGTATACATTACCATGCCAGGTTGTTCAGTTCTGACCGTTAACCTTCTACCAGCATTCTCTTCATACACAACAACTTTTCCTTCATTATCGAAAATAAAGTAATGGTCATAGCCATGATCAGCAATTAGATGTTGTTCAGAGTCTGTTACAAATCCATCCTGAAGCATACGGCCATTACGAAAGTCGAATGTTGTATTCGAAACATCTAATTTTCTACCGGTTGGAATGAGTGCGTGGTCTAGCTCAACAAAATAGGAGCTATTCATTGTTACATTGTGATGCTGAACCGTATCTTTCAAATCACCACTTAAATTAAAATAGCTATGATTTGTCATTGTTAATGGTGTGGATTTATCAGTTTTTGCCGCGTAATCTAAGATTAATTCATTATCGTTATTCAATGTATACGTAACCGCGACCTCCACATTTCCTGGATAGCCGCCTGCTCCATCAAGACTCGTATGCGTGAGCATTAGACCAACTGTGTTATCTGTTTGAAAGGATTGCGCATCCCAAATCACATGATGAAATCCGCTGGATCCACCGTGGAGATGGTTGTCACCATCATTTGTTTCTAATGGGTACTTTATTCCGTCGATTTCAAATGAAGCATCTTGAATTCTACCACCAACGCGCCCAATCAGTGCACCAAAGAAGTTAGGGTTGTCTTCGTAATGTTTATAGTCTTTATACCCCAAAACCACATTTTCTACGTTGCCTTCACGATCGGGGACGCAAATCTTTGTAATGATACCGCCAAAGTCGAGCATACTGACAGACATACCATGATCATTAGTTAATGTAAATTCTTTCCATCTTCCCAAGATAGATTGTTCGTTTATATTCATCAAACGTCCACCTGCCCATTTAAAGTTTGTATAAATCGTTTGAATGCATCTTCTTCTTTAAATACACCTGCGTCCTCAAGCACACGGGCGAACTTTTTACCTAATTCTTTTTCTAAAATAGCATCTACTTTAACGGCATCGGACAGTGTTCCATATTCATCTTTTATCTGATCTGCCCACTCCTGATGGTATGCTGCTACTTCACTTGCCTTACCAAGTAAATATTGTTTAATACCTGCAAGCTCATCTTTCAACCTAGCAGGTAAAACAGCCAGCCCCATCACTTCAATGAGTCCAATGTTTTCTTTCTTAATGTGATGTACATCAGCATGCGGATGAAAGATTCCCATCGGGTGTTCTTCTGAAGTACGATTATTACGCAGCACAAGATCAAGCTCATATATACCGCCTCGCATGCGCGCAATTGGCGTGACTGTGTTGTGTGGTGTATCGCCAGAAAATGCTTGGATATTTGCATTTTCATTAGAATATTGCTTCCATGTTTGTAGAATATAATCTGCAGCCTGGAGCAATTGATCTTTTTTAAGACCGTGAAGACGGATGACAGATAGCGGCCATTTCAAAACAGAAGCAGAAACAGCTGCAAATTTTTCAAGTTTAAAAGTAAAAGCATCTTTTGCATGGGTCATTGCAAATTCATAATGTCCAGCTTGATAATGATCATGACTTAAAATAGATCCCCCAACGATTGGTAAATCGGCATTCGATCCAATAAAATAATGCGGGAATTTTTCTGTGAAAGTCAGCAATCGTTCAAATGCATCTTTATCAATCTTCATATCACGGTGTTCTTCCGCGAGCAAGATACTGTGTTCGTTATAATAGACATATGGCGAATATTGTAAGTACCAATTTTCATTCAGCAATGGCACCTGAATCATGCGGTGATTAGCTCTAGGCGGATGACCAGTCCGTCCCGCGTAACCTTCATTTTCGACACAAAGCAGACATTTCGGATACGCAACTGTTTCTTTTATTTCACGTTCTCGCTTGATTTGCTCGGGATCTTTTTCCGGCTTGGATAAATTAATCGTGATGTCCAGCTCTCCATAGGCCGTGTCCGCTTTAAAATGAATGTTTTTCCGGATGCGGTTCATCTGAATATAGTTACTGTTTTTACTTAACTCATAAAAATATTCCGTTGCTGCTTCCGGTGATTGCTCATATTTCTTATTGAATAGATCATTTACAACAGAAGGGCGGGCAACAAAGCAGTTCATGATGTTTGCTGTAAGCATTTCTTTGTCATCGAAGATATCCTCGATCACATCGTTTTTCACTGCATAAGCAACAATTTTTTCAAGTAGGTTGGGAATCGTATCATCAGTGACAGTATTGACCTGCTCAGGAAAAGATTTCAGCGCTAACAAGTTCATCACCTGGTTCCGGGCGTAAATATGATCTCGTTCTTCAATCAATTCCGCTTCAGTCGCTTGCTGAATCAGTTCTGCAATATGCTGATAAATCATTTGTTGTCAGCTCCTTCTACATAGCCATTTGGGCGTGCAACATGCCAATGCCATGCATCTTCCATGATCTTCGTAATCGAGGTACGAGCAGGTTGCCATCCCAATATGTTTTTTGCCTTTTCCGAACTTGCAATCAGTACACTTGGATCACCAGCTCGTCTGTCACCTGGCATCACAGGGATTTCTTTTCCGGTAACTTGTCGTGCGGTATCAATCATTTCTTTGACAGAAAAACCTTGATTACTACCTAGGTTGAAAATATCGCTTTTACCACCGCCATTTAAATAATCCAAGGCTAAAAGATGTGCTTGGATCAAGTCTTCTACATGAACATAGTCACGGACACAAGTACCATCTGCTGTATCGTAATCCTCTCCGAAAATAGTAATATGGGAGCGCTGACCAAGTGCCGCCTGTAAAATAATCGGAACGAGGTGTGTTTCCGGTCGATGATCCTCGCCAATTTCTCCCGTTTCTCTCGCACCTGCAACATTGAAATATCGTAAAGAAACATATTTGATACCATGCGCTTGTTCTGTCCATTTCATCAGTTTTTCCATGGTCAGCTTCGTTTCACCATACGCATTGGCTGGATTAGTTGGCATGGTTTCTGTAATCGGTACAGCTTCAGGTTCCCCGTAAGTTGCTGCTGTAGACGAGAATACAATGCTTTTCACATCGTGCTCTACCATCACTCGAAGTAAAACTTGTGTACCATACACATTGTTATCAAAATATTTGAGTGGGTCTTCCATTGATTCACCAACAAGAGAATTTGCCGCAAAATGAACGACCGACGCGATTGATTCTTTTTGAAAAACGCCTCGTAAAAAGTCAATGTTGCGGATGTCTCCTTCATAAAATGTGGCATTCGGATGGACCGCTTGTTTGTGTCCTGTCTCTAAACTATCAATCACAACAACATTTTCCCCTTGATCGATTAATTGATAAACCGCATGAGAGCCAATATATCCTGCTCCACCTAAAACCAATACACTCATTTATAACACTCCTTCTGTCGTCTCTTTCGCACCGTCACCGATCATTGCTGTATAAAAAGTTGCCTCATAGCCAACTTTTTCAGTATAAATGCGGTACACATTTTGCTTGAAATCTTCCACAAGCTCTTTCTCAACAATAGCAATCGCACA
Organism: Virgibacillus halotolerans; assembly: GCF_016908515.1. Lineage (GTDB taxonomy): Bacteria > Bacillota > Bacilli > Bacillales > Amphibacillaceae > Virgibacillus_M > Virgibacillus_M halotolerans. Next base: position 166,722 of record NZ_JAFBEA010000004.1, on the reverse strand, counting down.
ACCGCCAAATCCGGCTCCGGTCATACGGGCGCCGATAACGCCAGGCTGATCCCAGGCAGCTGCGACAAGTGTATCAAGTTCCATGCCGGTAACTTCATAATCATGCTGTAGAGATTGATGGGATTCATTCATTAAGTTGCCAAATGCTTTCAGATCACCTTGTTGTAACTTTTCCAGTGCTTCCAAGGTTCGGGCATTTTCATAGATGGCATGTTTTGCACGTTTTTGATTGCTAACACCTTTGATCAGCTGTTTATGCTGGTCAAATTGTTCCTTTGATAAATCGCCGAGGCTTTGGATAGATAACGCTGTTTGTAAGTCTGCCAGCGCTTGCTCACATTGCTGACGTCGTTCGTTATATTTTGATCCAGCCAGTGTGCGCTGTTTGTTCGTATTGATAATCATAATAACATGATTATCCAATTTGACCGGTGCATAATGATAGTCCAGTGTCTGACAGTTTAATAGTATTGCATGATCCTGTTTCCCCATACCTATTGCGAACTGGTCCATAATTCCACTGTTGACACCGATGTATTTATTTTCTACCTGCTGACCGAGTTGGACCATGTCAATCCGATTGATATCCAGGTCAAATAGATTTTCTAAAAGTACACCTGTTACCATCTCAATGGAAGCAGAAGAGGAGAGACCAGCGCCATTTGGAATGTCTCCATAAAATAAAATATCTGCGCCAGCATCTATCTTGTGGCCGGCTCCCCGTATATATTGAATCATTCCTTTCGGATAGTTTGCCCATTTATCTGCTTCGTTATAGGCTAGGTCGGCAAGATCACATGTTATAACCCCGGACTCCGAAAAGTTCATCGAATAAAAGCGTAATTTTTGATCGGTTCTTTTCGTTGCAACGGCATATGTTCCAAAGGAAATGGAAGCAGGGAAGACATGCCCACCATTATAATCTGTATGTTCGCCAATAAGGTTGATCCGCCCAGGGGCAAAAAACAAATGGGGGGTCTCGGTTGTGTCGAATGTTTCTTTGAAAACAGTTGTTAAATTTGGATTTGTCATAGGAACCTCCTGTGTTTATGATTATTGTGGAACGCTTACATGATTATGCTTAAAAGATAGTTAATTAATTAATTTAATTAAGTCTAGTGTACTATAATTTATTGAAATACTCAACAAAGGATTAATGAATAAATTAAAAAAAGGTATTGCGAATCTGAGTAACGATTGTTCGCCTTTTATAGTATTTTATATACAAAAAAGCGATCTCTATGTAAAGTTATATATGAAATCAGAAAAATAGTATAAATAAAATTGTCTATTTAGATGTAGTGCGGAGGGAGAATACTTATGTTGAAACAGGCACTTTGTGAGGTTGTAATTATTGATGACGAATTACTTATCAGACAGGGAATCAAGCATTATATTAATTGGGAGCAAGCGGGTTTTCAAATTGTAGGGGAAGCTTCAAACGGTAATGAAGCACTGCAACTTATTGAGAAGTCACGCCCGCATATTGTTATTACTGATATCGTCATGCCAATCATGGATGGAGAAGCGTTGACTGGAGTTATTAGAGAAAAATATCCAGAAATTCAAGTGATTGTGCTAAGTAGTTTCAGCAATTTTGATTATGTGCGATCTACATTTCAAAACGGTGTATCTGACTATATATTAAAGCCTAAATTAGAAGGGGAAGCGCTTCTAAAGACCCTGAAAAAGGCAGCGAATAATATTCCAAACTTTCATTTTTCTAGTGAAGTGGAAGGCAACACAAACGCTATTACCTTTATTTTAGATCGTATGATGTGGGGAAATGAGGTAGATTACGATGAAAGGATTGTAAACACAGCTTTTCCTGAAAACACCTTTTGTTTACTAGATATTGCCATTGTGCAAAAAGGCCGAACAAGTTATACGCAAGTAAAGAAGGACATTGATGAGACACTTGGACTATACTTTGATGAAACGATCTTCCATCCTGTTATTTTTAATGAAAAAGAAGCTGTTTTCCTCCTGAACTTTAAAAAAACTGAAATGTTGAGAATAAAGCATGTGGTCGAGCAAGTCACCAGGTGCTTATCAGATAAAATTCCGGGGATTTTTCTTACTTTAAATAAGCCATATGATTCCATTCGTGAAACCAAACAAAACTATCAAGATAAATTACTGCAATTAAGAAGTTATCGCTTTTATTTCCCGGATAAATCAGTTTTGTTCTTTGATGATTTTTCCTCTATAACTGAGAAAGAAACATTTAATTTAAATCGTTTTATAGAAGTCTTTAAACATGAGGATTTTGATGATGCCTTCGATTATTTAAAAGGACATGTATCCTATTTATCATCGCATATTACAAAAACTGAAGATGAATATAAGTCCTTTCTCGGAAATATTATTTTCAACATTACTGTCTTACTTGGAAATCTGAATTATGATAATGAAAAATTGGATAAAAAGAAATATGATTATTTTACATCTATCAATGATTCGGTCCATGTCAAGGAAGCGGAAGCGTGTTTATACAACTTTTTAGATGAGATAAATGAAATTATAATGTTAAAAGCGAACGACAACAAAAGAAGTAATTTCGAAAAGTTAATCGATTATATTGATCAACATTATTCGGAGCCTTTGAAATTAAAGGAAGTAGCGAATCATTTTCATTTTAATCCTTCCTACTTATCCTCCTATTTTAGTACACATTACCAGGAGGGATATAATGAATATCTAAATAGGGTAAGGATTGAAAAGGCAAAAGAATACCTGAGGGAAAATAAGATATCCATTTCAGAAATAAGTGGTATGACAGGATATGCGGACCATAGCTATTTTTGTAAGGTATTTAAAAAGAGAACAGGCATGTCTCCAAGTAGTTATCGAAGAAATTTAATGGGCAGGAAATAAGAAAAAGATGATAAAAGGATTAAATCGGTTTAAAAACAACGGCTTATTTGTAAAAATGTTTATTGTTATGGTTGTCAGTATTGTACTTGTTTCTGTTTTAATTACGTTAAATACATTTCGTGTATCAGAAAAATTGTTTATAGACACTTTTAGCATCACGAATAACAAAATTATCAATCAAATAAACACAAATTTCGAAACGTTTACTGATGTTATTAGTATGTCCTTTCATGAAGTACAGCAAAGTGATAAGATCAAAGCATTTTTAACAGAAAAGGATTTTGATGCAAAGACAGATGCCAAAGCATATTACAATATTAACGAACAAATGACATCAATTACATCCAATATTGATATTCCTGGAATAAACATGTTTCTAGTGGGGGAAAATGGAAGGTCGTTCTCAACTAATTATGTTAATTGGCCAATATCGAAAGAATTGCTGCAAGAAAGTGCTATTACTGAAAATACGTATAGGGACCCCAAAAAAATAATGTTTCAATATGATCCCTTGAATCTTGATACGAAGACGAGCCATATCATTGCATCAAAGCCATTGTATGATCGGGAAACGGAAAGTATATATGGTCTGTTGTATATTTCAATTCAGGAAAATGAACTGAATAGGTTTTATGATCGTTATACAAGTGCAGGAAATGATGTCGTTATCATTGATCAGTCTGGCCGGGTTGCGTCGAGTAATCAGAAGGACCTCATTGGTCATAAAGAAATGGACTTACTTCAGTATGCTAAGGAGAAAGAAGAGGATAAATCTAATTATAATAGTCTCGAAGTCTTTGGGAAAAAGAAAATAGTTATCTCTCAACATATTCCGATTATGGACTTTTACCTTGTTAATTTGATTGACAAAGATTTAGTAATGAACAACCTAATTGATACGAAATCAATTGTTATGATTAGTTTACTTATTGTATCAGTAGCAGTAGTGGCTGTATTTTTTATAACAGGAAGATTAACAAAGTCATTAAAATTGCTGGTATCACAAATATCCAACATGGCAAAAAACGATTTTGACCAATATGTAACTGTGGATGGGAATGACGAAACGAAACAATTAGCAACTACTTTTAATTACATGCTTGATGAATTGCATGATTATGTAAATCAATTGATAGAAACACAAAAGAAGCAAAGGGAAGCTGAGTTATCTGCGCTACAGCAACAAATTAATCCGCATTTCTTATATAATACGCTAACATCTATCAATATCATGGTTCAGCAGGGAAACAAAGAAAAGTCAGCTGATACGATTTATGCCTTAGTATCTTTATTAGAAAATACGGTTGGTAATCCGAATGAAATTATAACAGTAGAACAGGAATTAGAGAATATGAGGCATTACGTATTTATTAATCAAGGGCGTTATGGCGACCGAATAAAAGTAAACTATTTTATTGCCCCTGAATGTTTGAACCACGGTTTACCTAAACTCATTATCCAGCCTTTTATGGAGAATGCATTTTTTCATGCCTTTAATAAAAAGGAGTCTGGGCACATCCATTTACTTATTGCAGAAAGGGAAGATGATTTAGTTTGTGAGATAGTTGATAATGGTGATGGTATGGAAATGAATGAGCGTCGGATCATACAGCATAACAAAAAGAATCGACATCTCTTTAGTGGGATAGGGATTCATAATGTGAATGAGCGAATAAAGCTATTGTACGGAGAGGGTTATGGGGTTGAATTATCCAGTCATTTAGGTGAAGGAACTACTGTGAAAATCAGATTGCCTATCATTAAACCGAATAATTTTACAAAAACCCAATAAAAAGACAATCTTAGATAATTATATATATTAAGAAATAAGAATAGTACAAACTCGTTATAACAATTATTATAACGGGTTTGTTTTTTTCTATGTTAGTCTTTTAATTATAGGCAAGCGCTTACAATAAATGGGAGGGAAATGACATGAAGAAAATAATTATTTTGTTATTAGCTGGTATTGTATTGCTTTCAGCTTGTTCATCAGGATCTGATGAAACATCCGAAAGCGGTGACAATGATGAAATAACTGCATGGGCTTGGGATCCGAAGTTTAATATAGCAGCACTTGAACTTGGTGAAGAAACCTACGCAGCAGAAGACAAAGAATTTAACCTGAAAATTATTGAAAACGCACAGGATGATATTGTGCAAAAACTAAACACCGGTCTTAGTTCAGGAACAATGAAGGGCATGCCAAATATTGTATTAATTGAGGATTATCGGGCCCAGAGCTTCTTACAAGCATATCCGGATGCCTTTTATGATCTGTCAGATCACTTTAATATAGATGACTTCTCAGATTATAAAATTGAACCGACAAGCTTTGAAGGAAAACATTATGGGATACCATTCGACACAGGAGTGGTTGGTTTGTATCTGCGAACCGATTACATCGAAGAGGCTGGATATACGATGGATGATTTCAATAATATCACCTGGGACCAATTCATCGAGATCGGAAAGGATGTAAAGAAGAAAATAGGTAAACCAATGATGACGCTTGATCCGAATGATCTAGGTACCATACGTATGATGATCCAAACTGCTGGATCCTGGTATTTAGAAGATGATGGCGTTACGCCTAATCTTGCGGAAAATGAAGCGCTGAAAGAAGCTTTCCGTGTATATAAAGAGATACTTGATGAAGATCTGGCGATTATTACTTCTGATTGGAGTCAAATGCTTGCAGGATTTAATGATGGGAAAGTTGTAAGTGTTGCGCAAGGGAATTGGATAACACCAAGCATTAAAGCGGAAGCGTCCCAATCAGGAGACTGGGCAGTTGCGCCTATCCCTAAATTAGATGTACCTAAAGCAGTCAACGCTTCTAACTTGGGTGGCAGTTCTCTCTATGTGTTAGATGTACCAGGGAAAGAAAAAGCAGCGGAATTCCTTGAAAGTACATTCGGGTCTGATGAAGACTTCTACCAAGATCTTGTTACGGATGTAGGTGCAATTGGTACTTATACTCCTGCAACAGATGGCGAAGCGTACAAAAAAGAAGATGAGTACTTTAATGACCAAGCGATTGTTTCTGATTTTTCTACCTGGGTAGATGACATCATCGGAGTAAATTACGGCATGCATACTTATGCTATTGAAGATATTTTAATTGCTGAGATGCAACAATATCTGGATGGACAAGATATCGATGATGTGATGAATGATGCGCAACAACAAGCTGATGCACAACTAAAATAATTTAGTTAAATAATATCTATTTCAAGGTGCGCAAGGAGTGAAAAAATGAGTAATAGAATGAAAATTAACGCAACGGGTTGGTTCTTTATTGCTATAGCTACTGTTGTAATCACGTTGTTTTATTTTTATCCAATGGCGCAGGCTTTAATTTTGTCTTTTCAATCAGGTCTTGGTGCAAATTTAAGTTTTGTTGGTTTCGATAATTATATACGCTTATTTCATGACCCTACATTTATTACAGCGATCACCAATACTTTTATTTATTTACTCGTACAAGTACCTGTCATGATTGTGTTGGGATTGTTTTTGTCCGTATTACTGAATGATAAAAAGTTAAAATTCAAGGGGCTTTTTCGGACAGCAATATTTTTACCGGTAATTACTTCATTAGTAGCATATTCCGTTATTTTTAAATATCTATTCGCTACTGACGGTGTTCTCAATCAGTTTCTAGTTAAGTTTTCTATTATTCCTGAAGCGATAGAATGGTTGACTGATCCGTTTTGGGCGAAAGTAACGATCATCATTGCAATTACATGGCGCTGGACTGGGTATAACATGATTTTTTACCTATCGGCTCTACAAAATGTGGATCAATCCATATACGAAGCTGCGAGAATTGATGGAGCATCTGCATTTAAGGTATTTACGAGAATTACAATACCGATGCTAAAACCAATTATCCTGTTCACCTCCATTACTTCGACAATTGGTACATTGCAAATTTTTGACGAGATAATGAATATAACTGGGGGAGGACCGGGAAACGCAACAACATCAATATCCCAGTATATCTATAACTTATCATTTAAATATACTCCGGATTTCGGGTATGCTACAGCAGTTTCCTTTGTTATTGTGATATTGATTATTCTATTTACAGCGCTACAATTCAGGGTGGCAGGTGATAAAAATGACTAAGTTTAAAAGGATATTTGCTTATGTTTTCTTAACGATTGCGTCCATTATATCTATTTTCCCGTTTTTATGGATGCTTATCAGTATGACGAATAAGTCGATTGATGTTACAAGGGGAAGTATGTTGCCGGGAACGCAGCTTTTAGAGAATATAAAAAATCTGTTTCAGACGGTGGATATCGTTCCTGCGATGGTAAATTCGGGAATTATTGCGCTTGTAACAACTGTACTTGCTCTACTTATTGCATCATTAGCTGGTTATGGTTTTGAAATGTTTAAAAGTAAAAAGAAAGATATCATATTTAACATTTTACTGTTATCTATGATGATTCCATTTGCGGTATTAATGGTTCCTTTATATCGTATGTTTGGAAGTATTTCACAAGTTATGCCTTTTATTGGGATTGACACATTAGCAGCAGCTTTTTTACCGACTATAACCACAGCCTTCTTGATTTTTTTCTTTAGGCAAAGTGCTAAGATGTTTCCTAAAGAGATGATCGAGGCTGGTCGTATAGATGGACTTGGAGAATTCGGGATCTTCTTTCGAATATTTATGCCTACGATGAAAACAACGTATGCTGCAGCAGCTATTATCACTTTTATGAATAGCTGGAATAATTATTTGTGGCCTTTGGTAATATTGCAATCACCAGATAAGCAAACGATACCATTGCTTATCTCGAATCTTGGAGCAGGGTATTCTCCTGACTATGGTGTTATCATGACTGCTATTGTTATCACTACATTACCAACGGCATTGGTGTTTTTCTTCATGCAAAAACATTTTGTAGAGGGCATGATGGGCTCTGTTAAATAAGTCTTTATTGATTTAATCGAGACGATCTTTTCTAAAAGAATGTTGATTTTGACACAAGGTCTATAAAATGCGACGTAACTCCTATCTATGTTAGATTTGTAGCGCAGATAATTAAATTAGATACCTAGTCGACCGCAGCCCGTATACACTTCGCTTTCCGGGGGCGGCTGATGAGCCTCCTTGTGCTATCGCACTGCGGGGTCTCACCGATGCCTTAGCTCCCCCAGGAGTCTACGTGTATACGGGCTGCTGGTAATAGTGTTTGCCAATAACAGGGTTTTAGCTGAATTAAATGACAAATATTTCATTCGTAATAGCTTTACCAGTCCGGGTGAGAGGAGTCAACGGACCACCGCTACAACCAACCATCATAATAGGGGGAGTGAGCTATATAGTACTGTTCCCAAACAGCAGGTTAGAGTAGTGTATTTTCCGTAGCGGGGACAAGTTACATCGCGGTGATCTACCAAATACGAAAATTAAAAAGCTATAAAGCTTACAAAAAGAGAGATTATTAAAGAAAAAGAGGGATAATGGATGTTTAAACAACTTAAAAAGTATGAGTATCATGCTCCAAAGAATGGCTATCCGGAGTGGAATAATAATCCGGAGATTTTTCAGCTGAACAGGCTTGAGGCACATGCTACTTCAATGCCTTATCAAGACGTGGAGGAAGCATTGAAGGGGAAACGAGATGCTTCCGATTATCAAAAGTCTTTAAATGGATCTTGGAAATTCTCGTTCGCGGAAAATCCGGAGAAAAGAAATTTAGATTTTTATAAAATGGATTATGATAATAGTAACTGGGAGGAAATTAAAGTACCTGCCCACTGGCAGTTAGAAGGATATGATTATCCGCAATATACAAATACACGTTATCCATGGGTAGATACGGAAGATATCGAGGCTCCTTTTGCCCCAACAAAATATAACCCTGTTGGTCAGTATACAAGATATTTCCAAATACCAGAGAATTGGAAGTCACAACCAGTGTATATTAGTTTTCAAGGAGTTGAATCGGCATTTTATGTTTGGCTGAATGGTGATTTGGTTGGTTATAGTGAGGATACATTTACACCAGCTGAATTTGATTTAACACCTTATTTAAAAGATGGAGAAAACAAACTTGCTGTTGAGGTGTATCGTTGGAGTGACGCAAGTTGGCTTGAGGACCAGGATTTTTGGAGAATGAGTGGTATATTCCGGGATGTTTATTTATATTCTACCCCTCTCATCCACATTCAGGACTTTTTTGTGAATACAGAACTTGATGAGACATATGGTGACGCGGAATTAAGAGTCGATGCAAAAGTGCTGAATTATTTAAAACAAGAAAGCAATGGAATGAGGTTGGAGGCAATGCTTTATGAAGAAAATAAAGATAAAGTATTGGAGAACCCAATCACTATACCGTTAGATGTTTCCGAAAAAGAAACTACCGATGTGAAGGGATCTGCGTTCATCAAGAATCCAAAGAAATGGAGTGCGGAACATCCGAATTTATATACACTTGTAATAAGTTTACTAGATGAAAATGGTGGGGTAGTAGAAACACTAAGTTGTAAAGTTGGATTTCGAAAGTTCGAGATACAGGAAGGCTTGATGAAGATCAATGGAGAACGTATCGTATTTAAAGGTGTAAATCGTCATGAATTTTCAGCGTCTAAAGGTAGAGCAATTGATTTCGAGGATATGGAACATGATGTTAAATTGATGAAGCAACATAATGTAAACGCTGTACGTACATCTCATTACCCAAATCATCCAAGGTTTTATGAACTATGTGATGAATATGGATTATACGTTATTGATGAAAATAACCTGGAAACACATGGGACTTGGGCATATGCGCAACAAGGGCTTGAAAATACAGTCCCAGGCAGTAGACCGGAATGGACAGAGAATGTATTAGATCGTAGTAATTCAATGTTCCAACGTGATAAGAACCATCCATCCATTATTATCTGGTCGCTTGGTAACGAATCATTTGGAGGGGACAACTTTCTAAAAATGCATGAATTTTTTAAAGAAAAGGATCCTTCCCGATTGGTACATTACGAGGGAGTATTCCATTATAGACCATCAGAAGAAGCGTCAGATATTGAAAGTACGATGTATATACCTCCTCATGAGGTTGAACAATATGCGATCGGGGCTGATGAAAATGCAAAGCCATATATCATTTGTGAATATAGTCATGCGATGGGTAACTCAAATGGAAATCTTTATCAATATACGGAGCTATTTGATAAATATCCGATCTTACAAGGCGGGTTTATTTGGGACTGGCGCGATCAGGCTTTATTGACGAAAACAGAAGACGGGATTGAGTTTTTGGCTTATGGCGGTGATTTTGGTGAATCACCACATGATGGAAACTTTTCTGGTGATGGTTTGATTTTTGCTGATGGTGCGGTTTCGCCCAAGATCTATGAAGTGAAAAAATGCTATCAAAATGTTGAATTTATGTCCGATAACCTTGAAAAAGGAATCATCAACATTTGGAACAAAAATTTATTTACCAATTTAAGTGAGTATGAATGCAGGTGGGATATTACCGAAGACGGAATAAGTCTATTAACAGGCAAGGAAACGATAGACATTAAACCTGGATCAACGGAAGCAGTTCAACTTGGATATAAGACTTCTGATATAGCAGCTGCTAAGGGGGAGCTTATCCTAACGGTGAGTTTGCATTTAAAACATTCAAAACGATGGGCAGAGGAAGGTCATGAAATTGCGTTTGAGCAGTTTATGCTTCAAAATCCTTCACGCGAAAGTAATAAAATCGAGGCAAGACAACTGAAACATCAAGATGATGTACAGGAATTACAAGTTACCGGAGACAACTTTTTTATTCTTTTTAACAAAGAAACTGGGGATTTGAAATCCTATCGATCAGCAGGTGTAGAGATGTTGAAAAGTGCACTGACTCCCAATTATTGGAGAGCGATGACAGATAATGATAGGGGCAGTGAGCTCGATAAACAAAGTGCAACTTGGCGTGAAGCTGGACAGAATCGTATGTTAGAGAAGTTTCATTTTGAAAACACGGATGAAGGCATTGTAGTTTTTGTAAAGTATATGTTGCCGACGAGTAATGAATCAATTTGTGAGATTCGATATACGATCAATCCATTAGGTACAATAACTGTGGAGTATCGATTGATCCCTGCTGAAGATTTACCAGAAATACCAGTAGTTGGTATGATGTTTACAATGGATGATCAATTCGAAAATCTAGCGTGGTATGGAAAAGGACCGCACGAAAATCATATAGATAGGGAAAAGGGAGCAAAAGTTGGCATCTATAACGGGAATGTAAAAGATCAATTTGTTCCTTATTTAAAACCACAGGAATGCGGTAATAAAACGGCTGTAAGATGGGCAACTTTAACAAATAAAGCAGGGGAAGGACTGAAAATAGTTGGTCAGCCTACAGTCGAATTGAGTGCCCTGCCATATACACCATCTGAGCTTGAGGAAGCGAGTCATGGTTACAAACTTCCAGATAGCAATCAAACCGTAGTACGTATAGATTGCAAGCAAATGGGCGTTGGTGGTGATGATAGCTGGGGGCAGAAAACGCATGAGGAGTTTACGTTGTATGCAGACCAGGAATACCATTATGCTTTTCAGTTAGTTCCCTTTCGTAAATAGTAGTATCGTCTTTTAAAAGAAGTATTGATAAGGATACCACGAAGCGTTAAGTCTGCTTCGTGGTATTTTTACCTAAAAGTGCATGTGGATTAATCACTAATCAAATAATCAACAGGGCTAAATATTTTACTGTTTCTATATGTACTAGGAGCGACACCAAGATAGGAACGAAAAACTTTTGTGAAATAATTTCCGTTAGAGAATCCCACCTTTAACGCAATAGCTTCCACTGTTAATTGTTCATTTTTCAATAGTTCCATCGCTTTATTTATTCTCAATTTCGTTAAGTACTGTATCGGTGTAGCATTCATTCCTTTATGAAATAATCTGGTGAAATGATACTTGGAAAGACCTGATGCTGCAACGATATCGTCTAGTGAAATAAGATTGTCATAGTTGTTATCCATAAAAACTCTGGCTTTCGTAATAGCAGCCGGTAATGCTTTTTCCTTGGCTGTATGGAATACAGCTGCATACAACTGCATTAAAAACGCATAAGCAGTAGCGGATGAGCTGTAAGCATCATCCAATTGTTGGTGAGCTACTTGTTCCAATGTATGGAGGATAGTTTGAATTGGTGGGGAATAGACATCCAATTCAAACACATGCCCAATTTCTTTTGTGATTGTTTCATAGCAGCGATAAACTTCATCGCCAAACAAAGTGATGTAAATAAATTCCCAACCATCACTTTCGGCAGGTAAATAATACGTGTGATCACTTGGAATGTGTATAAAGAACGCTTCACCAGGATGTAAATCATGTGTACGTTGTCCGATTCTAATTTTGCCAGCACCCTTAAGGGTATATTGAAAAACAACGATGTCCTGTTCGCTGCGGTTTAAACCATCCCAATTGTAAGAGGTACTGTTCTGTTTTTCTTTTCCTAATACGTAAAGACCTGCAACACGTTGTTGGTGACCTCCCTTGAAACGAAATCCATATGATTCATCTTTTATATAATCATAATTGATTAGCAATATATTACCTACTTTCTTAAATATTTACCATTGAAAATTATTATGATACCGCTTAACATGATTGTACTAGCTATTTAACTTAATTGAAAGATAATAAATCATAGGCATTAAGTTCGCAACAAATTACTTGATTTAAAAAAAGAAATAAATTGGTTCCGATTTCAGAGAGAAAGAGGAGGAAAGTAATGAAAAAAAATTACATGCTTTTAATTACCCTATCAATCCTGACATTGCTCGTCGCAGGTTGCTCCGATAATACGTCATCAGATGATAATCGAACAAGTTTAGTCTATTATTCTACCGCTACAACAGAAGATGAAAAAGCATCGATGAAAAATGTAGTAGCGAAATTTGAAGCGGAAAATCCGGATATTGAAATCAAAGAAAATTATCCCGCTGGTGAGTACGAAAGTATGTTGCGTGTAAAAATGGCTGCAAATGATATGCCTGACCTATTTGATACACATGGGTGGGCTAAAGAACGTTATGGTGAATATGTGGAAGATTTAAGTGATATGGGTTGGGTAGAAAATCTAGATCCAGCATTGGAGCCAGTACTGAAAGATGATGATGGTAAGGTATATGCTTATCCATTAAACCAAGCTAAAGATGGATTAGCATATAATGAAAACCTGTTAAATGAATATGGAATAGAGCCACCCGAAACATTTGATGCTTTTATGAAAGCACTTGAAACTGTAAAAGAAAAAAGTGGAGGGGAAGTTACACCATTATGGTTCCCTGGATCGAAAAAAAGCTCTCTTGCACAATTCTTTGATCAGTTTGCTACACCATTGTTGATTACTGATGCTGATCACGATTACGAGGAAGCGTTATTAGATGGCACATTAGATTGGTCAAATTATACGTATTTACCAAAGAAAATGAAGGAAATGCAGGATAAAGGATTACTGAATATTGATATTTTAACGGCGCAGCAATATGAAATGAATGATTTAATTGCTCAGAATAAAATTGCTTTTATTGTTGGGGGAAGCGGACAGTTGGGGCCAATGATCGAAGAATTGAACCCAGACATTCAAATTGGTATTCAACCAATGCCGGCGATACATAAGGGAGATAAGCAAATCTGGATAGGTGGAGAGAGACATACAGTCGCAATGTGGAAGGATTCACAACATAAGGAAGAGGCCAAAAAGTTTATTGAGTTCCTCACGCAGCCGGAAATTGCCAAAGAAGTTGCTGAAGGAACAAGGCTACCAGCAGGGCTAACGAATGTTAAAGCAAATAATTATTACCAAGACTACTTCGAAAAGTACGCAGATATTAAAGTAGAACCATATTTTGATCGTGTTTATTTGCCAAGTGGTATGTGGGATGTCATGGGAACAACTTCACAGGAATTACTTTCTGATCAATTAACTCCTGAAGAAGTTTCTAAAACAATGGCTGAGGAATATATACGCCTCAGAAATCAGTAAGAGATGAAGTAATAAAATGCTGATAAGAAATGGAGTTGATAATGTGAGTGAAATAAGTAAGCGAACGGAAAATAATCCCGCTCCAGTTGAAAAGAAACGGTTAAATTTAAAAAAGGTCTTCACTACTTCTTTGTGGTGGATGTATCTTCCAGCATTGATTATCGTATGCTTTTTTATTGTGTATCCATTCTTGGATGGGATTCGGATTTCATTTACAAATTGGAATGGTTTTTCCCAGACATATAGTTATATAGGATTTGATCAATATAAAAGGATGTTATTTGATTCTAATACATGGTTAATTGTCAAAAACACCTTATTATATGGACTGGGAAGTACCATTTTACAAAATGTTATCGGCTTAATGTATGCCTTATTGCTTAATCAGAGTATACGTATGAAGTCAGTTGTTCGAACCATTATCTATTTACCGGTAATTATCAGTCCACTGATTATGGGGTACATTTGGTATTTCTTTTTTAGCTATCAAGGTGGGGCATTAAATGATGTTCTACAGGTCCTAGGTTTTGATAAAGTCAATGCACTTGGAAATCCAAGCGTAAATACATGGCTGATCGTTTTTGTTAATACGTACCAATTTGTGGGAATTGCAATGATTATTTATCTTGCTGGACTGCAAAGTATTTCAAAGGATTATTATGAAGCAGCACAAATTGATGGTGCAACGCCATTTCAACGGTTTAAAAATATCACTTTGCCGCTATTAATACCCTCGATAACTATTAATATGGTGCTGAATATTATCGGTGGATTAAAATTGTTCGATGTGATTATATCACTTACCAATGGCGGACCAGGAAATGCATCACAGTCCATGTCCACGTTTATGTATAGTTTATACTTCGACAAACAGGATGCAGGATATGCGGCTACGCAGGGTGTTTTAATGGCGGTCATCATTTTGATTCTAAGTTTGTCAGCGCTCATTTACTTTAGGAGTAAGGAGGTGGAAGCGTAATGGATTACATTAGTAAAAGTAAAAAACGATCCTTGACCGTGCTTGCACTGGTAATTTCGTTGTTACATGCGGTCCCCTTTTATATCTTAATTACAACTGCTTTAAAGGTAAGGGGAGACTATAGTTCTAAATGGGTGTTCCCGACTGAATGGGATCTTGGAAATTTTGCCGATGCATGGAACGAGGCCAATATGGGAAACGCACTCATCAATTCAGGAATAATTACATTTTGTGCTGCTATTCTGCTCATTGTTTTCGGGTCTATGGCAGCTTATCCCTTAGCTAGAAGACAAACAAAATTGAATAAGTATGTTTACTTTCTTTTTATTGCGATCATGGTTATACCGCCATTGACAGCCCTTGTTCCACTTTATCAACTCGTTGTTGATATCGGATTAATGAATACGCGTACGGTGGCTGTGTTAAACAACGTAGCGTCATTCATGCCATTAACGATCTTTTTATACGCGGGATTTATACGTTCGACGATACCAAAGGAATTGGAAGAAGCGGCACGTATAGATGGAGCTAGCACGATCGGTATTTTCTTTAAGATTATTTTTCCGTTATTAAAGCCGATTACTGCAACTGTTTTAATTATTTGCTGTGTGTACATTTGGAATGATTATCAATTCGCTATTTTCTTCTTACAATCGGATGAAGTAAAAACATTGACAGTTACGATTTCCAGTTTCTTCGGAGAAAATGCCAATAACTTAAATATGGTGGCTTCTGCTGCAATTATTGCGATGTTACCAATGGTTATCTTATTCCTGTTCTTACAAAAATTCTTTATTGAAGGGCTGGCCTCTGGATCTGTGAAGGGGTAAAACGCTTCTGGGTAAGTTTTGCAAAAGGGATTGGTAAAATGGTTTTCATTAAATACTGATAATTTATTAACTACAAAAGGGGAGATTTACATGTCAAAAATAACATTCCTAGGTGCGGGAAGCACTGTGTTCGCAAAAAACGTTCTTGGTGACAGTATGACAGTACCAGCTTTACAGGATTTTGAATTTGCTTTATTCGACATCGATCAGGAGCGATTAAAAGATTCAGAGTTGATGTTAAACAATATTAAGAAGAACCTTAAATCCACTGTAAAAGTTGTAGCATATACAGATCGTAAAGAAGCATTACGCGGTGCGAAATATGTAATTAATGCGATCCAAGTTGGTGGTTATGATCCGAGTACGATTACCGACTTTGAGATACCCAAAAAATATGGACTACGTCAAACGATTGCCGATACGGTTGGGATTGGTGGGTTATTTAGAAACTTGCGTACGATCCCTGTGATGATGGACTTTGCCAAAGATATGCAGGAGGTATGCCCGGATGCCTGGTTTTTGAATTACACAAACCCAATGGCAGTGTTAACTGGAACGATGCTCCGTTATGGCGGCATTAAAACTGTTGGTCTCTGTCATAGTGTACAAGTTTGTACGGATGATTTATTAAAATCACTGGATATGCCAACCGACAATGTGCAGTCCAAAATTGCTGGTATTAACCATATGGCATGGCTGTTGGAAGTGAACCGAAATGGGGAAGATTTATACCCGGAAATCAAACGCCGGGCGAAGGAAAAACAAAAGACAACACATGATGATATGGTTCGTTTTGAATTGATGCAACGCTTTGGCTATTATATAACGGAATCATCGGAACATAATGCGGAATATCATCCATACTTTATTAAAAAGAATTATCCGGATTTAATCGATCGATTCAACATTCCTTTGGATGAGTACCCACGTCGTTGTGTCAAGCAGATAGAAGATTGGCAGAAAATGCGCGATGATATGGTACATGATAAAGATCTGAGTCATACACGTACACATGAATATGGATCATACATCATGGAAGCGATGGAAACGAATAACCCGATTAAGATCGGCGGTAATGTGCTAAATACCGGTGGCTTAATCAGTAACCTTCCGAAAAATGCGGTTGTAGAAGTACCATGTTTGGTCGATGCAAGTGGCATTGCTCCAACTTACATTGGAGACCTCCCAGAACAGTTAGCAGCATTGAATCGAACAAATATCAATACGCAAATGCTGACGATTGAAGCCGCTATGACAAGGAAGAAGGAACATATTTATCAAGCTGCCATGTTAGATCCACATACATCAGCTGAACTATCAATGGATGATATTGTTTCGTTATGTGACGATCTAATTGAAGCGCATGGTGATTGGTTGCCGGCTTATAAGTAGAATATAATGAAGCCCATTTGTATATATGATGGGCTTCATTATTTCTTTAATAACTATAAACAAGTATATTAATTTCATCGCATCCCATAAGTAATATTGACAATTATCAATAAGCATTATATCATAATTAATGTAATCGTTTACACTGTAACGAAAGAAAGAAAGAAGTGAAGATATGGCGACGATCCAGGAAGTAGCACAAAAGGCGAAGGTCTCGGTGGCGACCGTTTCCCGGTATTTAAATAATCCCGATATTGTAGCCAAAGCGACGAGACTTAGAGTGGAAGAGGCAATCCAAGATTTAAACTACGAGCCTAGTATTCTGGGGCGTAATTTACGTAAATCGGAAAGTAAATTGCTGATCGTACTGATTCCTAGTATTTCTAACCCTTTTTATACAGAAATAATTAATGGGATTGAAGATACTGCGATCGAGCAAGGATATAACATTCTATTGTGTCAAACAGATTCGAATCCGAGTCGCGAAGCAATTTACTTTAATTTAATCAGGAATCAATTGGCTGATGGCATTATTTCAATGGATCCTACCGTAAATCGGAAAAACCTGACCGAAATTGCCAAGGAATATCCCCTCGTTCAGTGCAGTGAATATGATGAGGAAGGGATTATCTCTTATGTCACGATCAATAATGAACTGGCCGCCTATCATGCGGTTAAGCATCTCATTAAAATTGGCCATAAGAAGATCGCGATGATTAACTCGAATGAAAAGTTTTTATATGCGCGCGAACGAAAACAAGGCTACGAGCGAGCATTAAAGGAATCTGGATTATCAAGTTATCCGGATTGGGTGTATACCACCGATAACCTAGAATTTGATAGTGGACGACTAGCGATGAAGAACTTGCTGAATCAAGATATACGGCCAACAGCAGTTTTTGCGGTGTCTGATATTCTGGCAATTGGCGCATTAAAGGAAATCAATGCGACTGGATTGCATGTACCGGAGGATATTGCCGTTATCGGGTTTGATAAGATCAATTTTTCTAATATGACATATCCAACTTTAACAACGATTGCGCAACCGATGTATCAAATGGGAAGTATGTCAGCGCAAATGCTGATTAATAAAATTAGCGGCAAAAGAACAGACAGTATTATTTTGGATCATGAATTGGTTATCCGTGAATCAACATAAAATAATTCGTGGGGGTGTTTATTATCGATCAAATTGCAATTGTTACCGGTGTTGGTCATGCGGCTGGCATTGGTGCAGCAACGTGCAGGGAGCTGGCAGCAGAAGGGGTGAATATATTTTTTACCTATTGGGAAGCTTTGCCGGATTGGCCGGATACTTTTCAAAAAGAACTACAAGAGTTCGGTATTCAGTGTGCGCATGAGCGCGTTGATTTATCGCAATCCAATGCACATATTGACTTGCTGGAAGCCGTTTTAAAGCAATTAGGTGAACCAGCCATCCTGATCAATAATGCAGCCTATTCTACAAGGGACGGCTATTTAAAGCTAACTGCCGAGGATTTGGATAGTCATTATGCTGTGAACATGAGGGCAACATTTTTGCTTAGTGTGGCGTTTGCTAGAAGGTTTAAGCAGATTGGTCAAACAAGCGGTAGGATAATCAATCTAACTTCCGGCCAGGCGCATGGTCCAATGATTGGGGAATTAGCCTATGGCGCAACGAAAGGGGCGATAGCTGCTTTCACACTTTCGCTATCTGCAGAACTTGCACCGCTTGGTATAACTGTTAACGCAGTAAATCCGGGCCCAACTGATACCGGTTGGATGTCGGAGGCGGTGAAACAGGAACTGTCGCCAAACTTTTTAATGGGGCGAATGGGTCTGCCGAGTGATGCAGCCAAATTGATTGGATTCCTTGCTAGTGACAAGGCGGGATGGGTTACAGGACAGGTGATAAATTCAGAAGGGGGATTTTTAAGAAAGTAAAAATTAATAATAGAGATTGTATTTAAAAAGTAAATGTATTATAATCATAATTGTAATCGATTACAGAAAACGATTACATCATCTACTATTTGGGGAGGAATTAATATGAAGGTCAAGAAAAAGTTGTTTGGCGGGTTCTGGATTCTTTTGTTAGTAGTTATACTTGCGGCTTGTAGTGGGGATTCAGAAGCAGATGGTAATGATAAAGAGAGTGACGATTCGGATTCAAATTCAGATGAACAAGTTACCCTTACTTATGCACGTGGTGTGGATACGACCGGTGCAACGGAAGTACTAGCGGAGGCATTTGAAAAAGAACACCCGAACATTAAAATAGAGTTTCAGGAGATGCCTTCTGATTCAGGCGAACAACATGATCAATATGTAACCGCATTCAGCGCGAAGAGTGCTGAGATTGATGTGTTTGACGCTGATGTCATCTGGCCGGCTGAATTTGCCCAGGCAGATTATGCATTGGATTTAGACCGTTTCATTGAAGCGGATGATATTGATATGGATGCTTATTTCGAGGGTACGGTTAAAGCAGGGAATTTTAAAGGGAAACAATGGGCAATGCCTAAATTCACCGATGCTGGTGTGTTATTTTACAGAACAGATATTGTTGATGATCCACCAGAAACATGGGATGAATTGATTGAACAGGCGGATGAACTTAAGGGCGAAAAGGATACAGAATTTGGCTATTTGATGCAAGCTTCCCAATATGAAGGACTGATCACCAATGCGGTTGAGTATATCGGTGCTTATGGTGGAGCGGTATTAGATGAAGATGAAAATGTGGTTGTCGATAGTCCGGAAACAGTGAAAGCAATTGAAAAAATGCAGGAAATTGTCGGTTCCGATTTTGTCCCAAGTAATATTTTAAACTTTACGGAAATTGAGACAGAGTCAGCATTCATTGAAGGGAATGCAGTATTTGCTAGAAATTGGCCTTATCTGCAAGCATCTTCCAATGATGAAGATAAATCAAAAGTAGCTGGTAACGTTGGTTTTACGACGCTTCCAGCTGGTGATGATGGTTCAGCGTCAGCACTTGGTGGCTGGATGTCGATGATTAACCGTTATTCCGAGCATCCGGAAGAGGCTTGGGAGTTTGTTAAGTTTATGACCGGACCTGAAGGGCAAAAGATTACAGCTGTTGACGGTGGAAGTGCACCAACATTAGTGGATCTATATGATGACGAAGAAGTACAAGATGCCGGCGTTACATTTAGTGAACCTGATTTTGTAGAAGTATTGGAAAATGCAATTCCAAGACCTGTTTCTCCGATATATCCGGAGATATCAGATATTATGCAAATTGAACTTTCTAAAGCATTAACTGGAGATATTACAGCAGAAGAAGCAGCAGGCAACATGCAAACAAAAATAGAAGATGCAATGGAAGACTAAATCTATTTTATGGAAATTGATTGTGCAAGTTGAGGGGAGTTGCTCATCTTGCACTTTCCTTTCATCCCTTTCGTTATGATAGGGCTCTAAAACTACGAGACTAGTAAAAGGAGGACCATCCGTGAAAAAGCGCCGGTTTCAGTTAAATGAAAAACAACTAGGATATGCTTTTGTGTTGCCATCGCTTCTTTTGGTTTTTGTCGTTATATTATGGCCTGTTGCCCAGTCGTTCTGGAATAGTATGTTTGATTACAGGCTGAATGATCCAACACGTTCCGAAAAAATGATGGATGCCAATATTGATTTAGAAACCTATGTAGATAATTATTTTTTCATAGAAAGCCAGCTTGATGCATTAGCAGATACTGCAGTTGGTGATCAGGATAAGCAGACCATTCATGAGATAGAAGATGGGATAGAAAAACATCATAGTGAATTGATCAGTGACAAGCAAGTTAAGGAAAAAGTCGATAAGGTCGACAAGCTTTTAATGCGTTATAAGCCTGTAAATAATACAGATCTGAAGTATCAGAAAGTGGATAATGACTTTGCGGCAGATTATCGAAAGGCTTTGTCGTCTTATGAACAAGACTTGGTTGCTATTGCTGAATCGAGCGGGGATAAAGACGCACAAGCTGATTTTCAACAAACTGCTGATTTACTAGGGTCAACCAATGAAGCAATCCTTAAATCCAATTTTATTGGATTCGATAATTATAAGAAGTACTTTAAAGATAAACGAATGTGGCAGTCCTTGGGAAATACGACCTTTTTCACTGTTATATCTGTCTTTTTTGAATTGGTTCTCGGTTTATTAGTCGCCTTATTGATCAATCGGACATTTAAAGGAAGAGGTTTGATCAGGGCTTCTGTATTGATTCCCTGGGCAGTTCCAACTGCAGTAGCAGCGATGATGTGGGGCTTTTTATATGATGGTCAATCGGGGATTGTTGCGCATTACTTGGATGTATTAAAAATCATACCGGGTTCTTCCTGGCTCTTGTCGACAGGGGATGGTGGACTGTTTTCTATCATACTAGCGGATGTCTGGAAAACAACGCCATATATGGCGTTGTTAATCTTAGCAGGTTTACAAACGATACCAGGATCCTTATATGAAGCATCTGATGTTGACGGCGCCAATAAGTTCCAGCAATTTTTTAATATAACATTACCACTACTGAAGTCATCTATTTTAGTAGCACTGTTATTCAGAACGCTAGATGCTTTTCGTGTATTCGATCTTATTTATGTCTTAACTGGCGGCGGACCAGCAAATTCAACAGAATCGATATCTGTCTACGCATATAAAACAATGTTTGCGCAGCAAAACTTTGGAGAAGGATCCACACTTTCTGTGATTGTCTTTTTATGTGTAGCTTTGATCAGCTTTATCTATGTTAAATTAATCGGTTCAGAACTCTTTGCTGGACGAACAAAATAAGGAGGATACCAAAATGAATAAACGTGCAGGAATAGGCTTTTACGTCTTTTTGATCATCTTTGTCTTTTTGGTGATGTTTCCGTTTATTTGGGTGTTTTTAACATCTATTAAACCTGTTGGGGAAATATTTTCCTCTTTTAATTGGTTTACCAAAAATCCAACATTGGACTCTTATGTTGCGGCATTCACCCAACGGCCATTGTTGCGCTACATGTTGAATAGTTTTGTTGTTTCGATTGTGACAACACTTTTGTCTGTCGCATTTGCATCGTTTGCAGCCTATGCACTGACCAGGCTGCCGATTAAAGGAAAAGGATTAATCCTTGGCATTGTGCTAGCTTCGTCCATGTTTCCGCAAGTCGCTATATTATCACCAATGTTTAATATCGTGACGGATCTTGGTTTGCGCAACAGCTATTTGGGCTTAGTTATTCCATATATCACAATCAGTTTACCATTGTCAATTTGGATTTTGGCTACGTTCTTTCAAAAGATTCCGTATGAGTTGGAAGAATCAGCAAAACTCGATGGCGCCAGCCCGTTTCAAACGTTTCGAAAGATTATTTTCCCTTTGGCGGCACCAGGGGTATTTACGACAGGAATACTCGTATTTATCGCAGCATGGAATGAATATTTATTTGCCCTGACAATTAATAGTAATGACAGTTGGCGTACAGTACCAGTGGGAATCTCAATGTATACGAGTGAATTTTCTATCCCATGGGGAGATATTTCTGCAGCAACGGTCATTGTGACGATTCCAATTGTTATTCTTGTACTGATTTTCCAACGTCGGATTGTGTCCGGATTAACGAGTGGTTCTGTGAAGGAATAGTTCGAAATAAATATAGGGAGAGATCACGATGAAAGTAACCGTATGGAACGAATATAGACATGAACTGGAAAACACCGAGGTATCGGCAATTTACCCGGATGGTATTCATGAAACGATTGCCGGCTTTTTACAAGAGGCAGGGTATGAGACACAAACCGCGACATTGGACGAACCGGAGCATGGACTGACAGATGCTGTTCTAAATGAGACGGATGTCCTTGTTTGGTGGGGCCACAAAGCACATGATGAGGTACAAGACGAGGTCGCGGAAAAGGTAAAACAGCGTGTACTAGATGGAATGGGTTTAATCGTATTACATTCTGCGCATTTCTCTAAGGTCTTTAAAAAGTTGATGGGGACCGGCTGTGATTTGAAATGGCGGGAAGCAGATGACCGTGAACGTTTATGGGTAGTGGATCCCACACATCCGATCACGGAAGGCATTGGCGAATATATCGAGCTGGAAAAAGAAGAAATGTACGGGGAGCATTTTGATATTCCGGCACCAGATGAACTGGTTTTTGTCAGCTGGTTTGAAGGTGGGGAAGTGTTCCGTAGTGGCGCGACATTCAAACGTGGCAGGGGAAAGATCTTTTATTTCCGCCCAGGTCATGAAACGTACCCGACCTATCATCATAAACAAATACAGCAAGTCATCAGCAATGGCGTGAAATGGGCAGCGAATGCTGATACGCCAACACCTGTATATGGCAATGCCAAACCATTAGAGGAAATTTCGAAAAAGTAAAGGAGAGAAGCTTATGTCAAAGTTAAAAGTAGCAGTGATAGGGTGCGGAAGTATTGCCCAGCATCGTCATTTAGTCGAATACAAAAATAATCCAAATGTAGAGATTGTTGCTGTTTGTGACATTGTGGAGGAAAGAGTGAAGGAAGCGGCAGGAAAATATCATGCGAAAGCATATACGAGTTACGAAAAATTGCTGGCATCGGAACAGATAGATGCTGTCAGTGTCTGTCTGCCGAACTACTTACATGCACCAGTTTCCATTGCGGCGCTACGTGCTGGGAATCATGTCTTATGTGAAAAACCGATGGCAACTTCACGCGAAGAAGCGGCGCAAATGATTGCAGCAGCAACGGAAAATAATAAAAAATTGATGATTGGTCATAATCAGCGTTTTGTCTCCTCGCATACGAAAGCAAGAAAACTAATTGCAGAAGGAGAAATAGGAAAAGTTTATAGCTTCCGGACTGCTTTTGGTCATGGTGGGCCAGAAGGATGGAGTGCCGAAGGGAAAGAAAGCTGGTTCTTCAAAAAGGAGGAAGCTTTTATTGGTGCGATGGGAGACCTCGGGGTACATAAGGCGGATTTACTACGCTATTTGCTAGGTGAAGAATTTTCCAATGTCGCTGCTTTTATTGAAACCAGTGCAAAAGATGATACTGATGTGGATGACAATGCGGTATTTATTTTGCGTTCGAAAAGCGGTGTGATCGGGACGTTGGCTGCAAGCTGGGCGTACAATGCGAAAGAAGACAATTCCACGGTCATCTATGGTGAAAAGGGCATAATCAGATTGGAAGATGACCCGACCTACGGGATGATCGTCAATTATACCAATGGTGAAACAGTAAAGTATGAACTGGGTAAAATTCAATCCAATGAAGATGGGGGACAGACGAATACACATGTGATCGATCACTTTGTAGAGAGTATATTGCAAAATAAACAGCCGCTTATTGATGGAGAAGAAGGCAAGAAGTCGCTAGAGGTTATTCTAGCAGCAATGGAGTCAGACAAGACGAAACAAATTACAAGTATTGAAGGATGATAATATGGATCAGTTAAGCATCGGAATTATTGGTGTTGGAGGAATCGCACAAAACAGACATATCCCCGCATTGTTGGAGTTAGGTGAAAAGGTGTCACTTACCGCTGTAAGTGATGTCAATGAAGTTCGCGTACAGGAAGTTGCAGCAACGTACCGGATTCCGCATGCATTTTCCGATTACAACGAATTATTCTCGGAAGTCGATGCGGTGATTATTTGCACACCAAACAAATTCCATGCAGAAATAGCGATGGCTGCACTTGAAGCAGGTGTTCATGTATTATGTGAAAAACCAATGGCGATGACGGTTAAAGAATGTGAAGCAATGTTAGATGCATCAAGGAAATCTGGCAAACTATTATCGATTGCATATCATTACCGACATACGGATGCAGCGCGAGTAGCAAAACATACCGTTAACGCAGGGGATATTGGTGATCCACTTGTTACGAGAGTGCAGGCATTGCGTAGGCGGAAAGTTCCTGGTTGGGGCGTGTTCACCAACAAAGAATTGCAAGGTGGCGGTAGCTTAATCGATTATGGCTGTCATTTGATCGACTTGTCCCTATGGTTGCTTGGCGATCCGAAGCCAGTGGAAGTAATGGGAACAACCTATAATCGTTTAAGTAAAACGCCCAACCAAATCAATGATTGGGGAACGTTCGACCATGAAACTTTTGACGTGGATGATCATGTATCTGGCTATATTACGTTTGACGATGGTTCATCACTGTTATTGGAATGTTCCTGGGCAGCAAACATTAAGGAAGACAAGATGCACTTGAGCATATCCGGTGTGGATGGCGGCTTGAATGTTTACCCATTTGAGCTCTATCAACCGCGCCACGGCACATTTTTAAAGAGTGAAGCAAAAGCGGAACATGATGAAACAGCAGCAGGACTGCTGCAAGCGGAAAATTTCGTTGACAGCTGCTTAGGCCAGGCGGAATTAGTAGTTAAGCCGGAGCAGGCACTGGAAGTAAGCCGCATTATTGAAGCAATTTATGCGAGTAGCGAAACAGGTAGGAGCGTAAGACTGTAGAAAGTGCGTGGCATCGCGCGGCCAGAAGCAGAACTCGCGCGACAGAGGCGCAACTCGCTTGTCAGGAGGCAGAACTCGCTCGTCAGAAGGCGCAACTCGCGCGACAGGAGGCGCAACTCGTGCGGCAGGATGCAGAACTCGCGCGGCCAGAAGCGAAACTCGCGCAACAACAATCCAAGGAGTGATTTTTAATGAAAATAGGTGTATTTACCGTATTATTTGCAGGGAAAACATTTGAAGAGATGCTTGATCATGTGAAAGACTCTGGGCTGGACGCTGTGGAAATCGGCACAGGAGGAAATCCTGGTAATAATTTCTGTCCGATTGATGCGTTGCTGGAAAGTGAGGACAAACGAAAAGCATACTTAGAAAAGGTGCATGCACGTGGTTTAACAATCAGTGCTTTTAGCTGTCATGATAATCCGATTTCACCGAACAAAGCGCAAGCGAAAAACGCACATGATACGTTTGTGAAAACAATAAAACTTGCATCATTAATGGATGTACCAGTTGTAAACACTTTTTCCGGAACGCCGGGATCTCATGAAGATTCCAAGTATCCAAATTGGCCTGTAACGCCATGGCCAACGGAATACTCCGAGATATTAAAATGGCAATGGGAAGAGAAACTTATTCCCTATTGGAAGGAACAAGGTAAATTAGCGGAAGAGCATGGAGTAAAAATCGGAATCGAGTTGCATGCTGGTTTTCTCGTACACACCCCACATACGATGCTTAAATTACGAGAGGCAACGAATGATGCTGTTGGGGCCAACTTGGATCCAAGTCATTTGTGGTGGCAAGGCATTGATCCGGTAGCCGCGGTGAAAATTCTTGGGAAAGCGAATGCGATTCATCATTTCCATGCAAAGGATACGTACATCGATCAGGAAAATGTCAACATGTATGGCTTAACAGATATGCAACCATATGCTGATGTACAGACACGTGCATGGACATTCCGTTCGGTTGGATATGGACACAGTTCACAGGAGTGGTCCAACATAATAAGCGCGCTCAGAACCTATGGCTATGATTATGTTGTCAGCATTGAGCATGAGGATCCGATCATGTCTATTGATGAAGGTTTCAGCCAAGCGGTGAAAAATTTAAAAGCAGTAAATATCAAAGATTCTGCGGCAGATATGTGGTGGGCATAGTAACCTAAAGGCGCTAAAAATGTTAGCGCCTTTAACGTGCTTGAAATTCAAATAGAAGCGGGGCATGTATAATGAGGGAAATTCCGATAGCAGTCCAAATGTACACTTTAAGAGAAGAAAGCGCACGTGATTTTTCTGGCACTTTAAAAAAGGTGGCAGAACTTGGTTATGATGGGGTGGAATTTGCTGGATATGGTGGACTAACTGCTAAGGAAGTACGCCAATTACTTGATGAATATGGTCTCAAAGCGGCATCCAGTCATGTTCCCTTGGATGATTTGAAAAATAATTTAGATCAAGTGATAGCGGATCAGAAAATACTCGAAAGCAGTTATATTGTTTGCCCGTTTTTGCCACCAGATTCACGGACAGAAGCAGCCTATCAAGGACTGATTACCTTGCTGGATGAGGTTGGAGAAAAGTGTCGTGCAGCAGGGCTCACACTTTGCTATCACAACCATGACTTCGAACTCGATCGTTTGGCAGATGGCAGGATGGCGCTCGAGGCAATTTTAGATGATACCAAGCGTGAAAATGTCCAAGCAGAATTCGATATTTATTGGCTAGCTAAAAGAAATGAAAACCCGGTCGATTGGATAAAAAGATATCAAGACAGAATGCCGCTTGTGCATTTGAAGGATATGACAACAGATCAGGAACAATTCTTCGCGGAGCTTGGAGCAGGTGGAATGGATATTGAAGCTGTCCTTGAACAAGGCAATAGTAACGACATAAAATGGTGGGTTGTTGAACAAGATGCCAGCCGGCGCACACCATTTGAAAGTATAGAAATCAGCATTAATTACTTAAAAAGAAAACTTGCAAAATAAATTGGGTCATCATATGAGAAGGCCTTCTTTTCCCTGAATAAAATAACCATCCCGGGGATAGGAGGGTCTTTTGTTATGGAAATTTAATTTTAGAATAAAGGGTGGTCAAATAATGGATGAATATGTTACCCTATACTTAGATAATTAATTTAATTAACTAAACGCTTACATTTTTATTCATCTTTATTTTTCAAAAAACATCATGAGAAGGATCACGGAAAAATGAATTTATTGAAAACGCATTCTGTGATTATACTTAAGGAAAGAAGGGGTTAAGGCATGAATGGTAAAATTAACAAAAAGATGATCTTTTTCTTTGGAGCATTGGGTGGTTTGCTCTATGGGTACGACATGGGTGTCATCTCGGGTGCGCTTTTATTTATTAAAAACGATATTCTCCTGAATAGCTTTACAGAAGGACTGGTAGTAAGTTCGATGCTGTTCGGAGCGATCTTTGGCTCGGGATTCAGTGGACCGCTATCCGATAAATTTGGACGGCGTAGGCTTGTGTTTGCGATAGCCATTGTGTTTGTAGTAGGCTCGCTTGTTCTTGCATTTGCACCGAATATGGAAATGCTTGTAATTGGCCGATTAATTATTGGTTTAGCTGTTGGTGGGTCAACGGCGATTGTACCGGTATACTTATCAGAGATGGCCCCGACAGAACAACGTGGCTCACTGGGTTCATTAAATCAATTGATGATTACCATTGGTATTCTTTCTTCCTATCTAGTTAACTATGCCTTTGCAGATGCAGAAGCATGGCGTTGGATGGTTGGTTTAGCAGTTGTCCCTTCATTAATCCTAATGGTCGGTGTACTGTTTATGCCGGAAAGTCCAAGATGGCTGCTGGAACATCGCAGTGAAAAAGAAGCACGTAAAGTAATGAAATTAACGAGAAACCCGGAACAAATCGATAAAGAAATCCAGGAAATGATTGAGATTAACGACATTTCCGATAGCACATGGAATGTGTTGAAGTCCGCATGGTTGCGACCAACGCTTATCATTGGGTGTACGTTTGCTTTGTTACAGCAAATAATTGGGATCAATGCGATTATTTACTACGCACCGACAATCTTTAATGAAGCAGGACTAGGCAGTTCTACTGCAATCCTTGGAACAGTTGGTATTGGTGCAGTGAATGTGATTATTACGATCTTCGCAATCATGGTTATTGATAAAATTGATCGTAAAAAACTGCTGGTAATCGGAAATATTGGTATGGTTGCCTCCTTGCTTATCATGGCAGTGCTTATTTGGACAATCGGTCTGGAGTCCAGTTTTGGCGCATGGATTATTGTCGCTTGTTTGACAATGTTTATTATCTTCTTTGCTTTTACTTGGGGCCCAGTCTTATGGGTAATGCTTCCCGAATTGTTCCCAATGCGTGCTCGTGGAGCCGCAACAGGTATCGCCGCGCTGGCGTTATCAATTGGTAGCTTGCTCGTTGCACAATTCTTCCCAATGTTGTCAGATGCACTGGGAATTGGACAAGTATTCCTGATCTTTGCTGCAGTCGGTATTGCTGCGATGATATTTGTTATTAAATATCTGCCGGAAACCCGTGGCAGAAGTCTGGAAGAGATTGAAGCGGATTTAAGGAAACGGACATCGGCGAAGGAAGTATAAGTGTCAGATGCGGTAATTTAATAGATTTATTAAAAAAGAGAGTCTTAATTGGCTCTCTTTTTGTTAGCGTTGAAATAGAAAAAAATAAAAAAACAATAAGACTAAGTATAACACTGTGCTAAAGACCCATAAAAAAGGGGGACTAGTTTAACAAGTAATAAGTCAGATAAAATATTAAAACGCCTCATTGTTTCAGGTGAAATGATGCACTTTCCGCACTGAAACCATACATATTGTGGCCCAGAATTGGATGGAAATTGACCATTTTAGAGCTAATTTATTTACAATCAGCTCTATTGTTTCAGTTAATTGATAGGTTTAATAGCATGGAAAATAACATTTTTAATTTAAAATAGGTTTTTGAATATAGTAAAAAGTCCCTATAGACACAATTGTTTATGTGTGGTAAATTGCAATAAATTAGTAAATGTTTTATTAAAATATTCACTATAAAGATTTGTAAAATATTGTCCATTGATTATTACGCGCATAAAGTTAATTTACGCTGGTAATAGACATCAATAGAGAACCGCCCCATGATAACAACACGACTGCCAGTACTTCCATTTGCTGTAGTTAGCATTACAATTATATAAAGAATCAAAATACACCCCCGTATTAACACACGCTATATTTTAAATAATGATGTAAGCTAGAATCTTTATAATAAATTTTAAAAAGAAAACGATTCACAGCATAATTGCAAGCGCATTCATATAACTGTAATTAATAAATGATGTGATTCAAAAAAACAATGATATTTAAGGAGGGGATATGATGTAACAATGCTAAGAAATGCTTTTAATTTGGTGTGAAAATTTAATTAGGAGGTTAGAGTAGTGAATAGAAATTTTAGTAAAAGAACATTTATTGTACTCTTTGCAATAATGCTCATAATACCTGTAATAGTAACAAATTTCGCACAGTCCTACCAAGCCGAGGCAGCGGGGAAGAGCGCTTCGACTGATGGAAAAGAGTCCCAGGAGAAAAAAGAGGTTTCCAAAGGTAAAGAAATGAATGATATTAGCAATGATAGTCTAGAGGAAGGAGATTTTGAAATAACCGAGGGAGATGGTTCTCTGACTTATAATGATGATGGTTCCGTAACTTTCGGTGTTACTTCTAAAGGGAAAAATAAAGTTATCTACAATAAAATGGATAAAATAAAGAATGGTAATTTTGAGGCCGACATCACGCCAGATACTGACTTGAATCGTTTCGGTTTTATCTACCGTGTACAAGACGCTTCTTCATATACTTATGTAGGTACTGCGGATGAGAACAATCAGTACTTCGGTGAAACATTCGGTCCTGCAAACAAATGGACGTCTAACACAAAAGGTGTGCCATTGAAAGCGAATGAAACATATCATTTACGCGTTAAATTTATTGAAGATTCAGCAACCCTATATATCGATGGTGAAAAGATAGCATCCTGGACACAACCAGAAGGAGTAGATTCAGCAGGCTTAATTGGACTTGAAAAGAGTCGTGGAGCTGCAAATATTACGATTTCAAATGTCGATGTGACAGAAATAACTGCGCCACAACCACCGGATACCCCCGAAGTAAAAGATACTTTAAGTTCGGGGTATATGGATGTGGTTATTGATCAAGTATTCCCAAGGATAATTGAATATAATGTGGACGATAAAGTCCTATCCGGGCAGGAAACACCCATTTATGGTTTGAAAGTTAACAACATGCTATATTACCCGGATGTAGCGTATAAAAAGGTAAGCGATAGTGAAGCACTTTATACACTCACGGTCGCCGATGAAGATGAGAAACTTGATGCAACCTTTAAAGTTTCAGTGAAGGTAGATGATAATAAAGCGATATATAAATTTGAAGAAATCGCGAATGCGGATAGTGCGACGATTGAAACGGTAGAATTGGCTGACATGAATTTCATTTCAGTTAATTCCGATCAAACCGATGCAAATGCTAAATTAACGAATCTTAGCAGTGATGTTACCAAACCAGGGGATCTGGATGTAACAGTTGATTCCTCACTGGAAGATATCGGGACATCCAAGAATTATTATACTGCTTTCTTATCAACGGACGAATTAAGTGCAGGTGTATGGTCCAGTTCTGAAGTGGATGGTTATGGTAACTTAGTCGCGAATCGTTATGAAAATGACAATGAAGATAAAGCACTGGGAATAGGTTCCAACAAACTATTTTACCAGAGAGAATTTATGTCTGAACCATCGTCAAATCAACCACAAGTAAAAATTGCCATCGCTGAAGATGAAAATGACGATGCCAAAGTGGATTGGCAGGACGGGGCAATTGCCTATCGTGACATTATGCAAGACATTCCAGATTGGCAAGATGTAAATAACAATGTAACTACGCGTATCGCCATGAATTTTGGATCACAGGCACAGCAGCCATTCCTTAAAACATTGGATAATGTAAAAAAGGTAAACCTTGCAACAGATGGATTAGGTCAGGCTGTACTTTTAAAAGGATATCAAAATGAAGGGCATGATAGTTCCCATCCCGATTACGGAGATGTTGGTGATCGTATGGGGGGAGCGGCAGATTTAAATACACTGATTGAGGAAGGACATAAGTACAATTCCGAGTTTGGTGTCCATATTAATGCACAAGAAACCTATCCGGAGGCAGATGCTTTTAACGATGACTTCATTGAAGATCCGGGTTCACTAGGTTGGGGTTGGTTAGACCAATCTTACACGATTGATAAAATAAAAGATTTGGCGTCAGGAACCCGTGCGAAGCGATTGGATGATTTGAAATCCGCTGCACCAGACCTCGACTTTGTTTACTTAGACGTTTGGTATCAAGATCAATGGGAGTCTAATCGGATAGCTGAACAATTTGCCGAAAGAGATTGGCGCGTGTCAACGGAATTTGGAACATCCATGGCAAACAGCTCAACATTCCAGCACTGGGCAACAGATAAAAATTATGGTGGAGCAGAAAGTAAGGGAATTAATTCGGATGTGCTTCGCTTTATAAGCAATCACCAAAGAGATTCCTGGGTATTGAATTGGCCTGAAGCAGGCGGAACCGCAGATCATCCATTACTTGGTGGCTATGAATTAGCTGGATTTGAAGGATGGCAATCAGATAAGAACTTTGATGCCTTTACTCGTATGACTTTTGATACCAATTTACCTACGAAGTTTTTACAAAAATATTATGTAACAAATTGGGAAAAGACTGACGGAG
This sequence comes from Virgibacillus halotolerans, assembly GCF_016908515.1. Lineage (GTDB taxonomy): Bacteria > Bacillota > Bacilli > Bacillales > Amphibacillaceae > Virgibacillus_M > Virgibacillus_M halotolerans. Next base: position 134,329 of record NZ_JAFBEA010000004.1, on the reverse strand, counting down.
ATGCTACGAAAACCAATTTGGAAAAGGAAATTAAATTGGAGGATCCCAGTAATGATGACAAAGTTGTCGTAACGAGAAAAGACAATTCAAGGGAACGCGTCATTACACTGAATGGTCAGGTTGTACTTGATGGCCATACGTATTTAATTCCATGGACAGACCAGGATTTTGACACACCAACACCTGATTCTGAAAAGTTGTATCACTGGAATTTGGAAGGTGGAGAATCAACTTGGACCCTGCCAGATGAATATGAAGATGCATCCAGTGTGTATGTATACAAATTGACAGATCAAGGTAGAACAGATATGCAAAAGGTGGACATAAAGGATAACCAGATAACACTGAAAGCTGAAGCAGCTACACCTTATATTGTTGCAGCAAATGAGAACGAAGGTTCAGAAATAGATGATTGGAGCACGAATAGCCATATCCATGACTCGGGATTCAATACAGGCACAATCGATGATGAGAATACAACAGTTGACGGAGATAAAAAAGCCGTAAAGGTTAATAGAACAAATCAAACAAAAGATGCACGTAATTTAAGTAGTGGGGATTACTATTTGCATATGGATAGTCCGGAAAAAGATACAATATTTACCCGTCCCCTTACGGATTTGGAACCAGGAAAAGATTATGTAGCAGAAGTATATGTTGAAAACAATAGTGATGAAAAAGCCTCCATAGAAATTGAAAATGGGGAAGAGACAGTAAGCAATTACACCTTACGGAGCCTGCAAAAGAACTATGTTAAGGCGGATTCACATGCTACAAATGATGGTTACGATAGTAAAATGCAAAGGATGCAAGTAAGCTTTACAGCCAAAAGTGATACAGCTAAATTAACGCTTAGCCGTAAAGCTGGTGAAGGAGACACCAAATTTGATGATATGCGCATTGTTCAAAAATCATTAACAAACGAGGTGTCTTCTGAGGTATTTGAACAAGATTTTGAAACGGTAGTACAGGGTATTTACCCATTTGTTATTGGGAATACAGAAGGTGTGGAAGACAACCGAATTCATTTGTCTGAATTACATGCGCCTTATACACAAAAAGGCTGGGCAGGCAAAAAATTGGTTGATGATGTGATTGATGGCAACTGGTCAGTAAAAGTGAATACGGGAAATAGTGGGCTAGTATATCGGACGATTCCACAGCATTTTAATTTTGAGCCAGGCGAGAAATATATAGTGAATTTTGATTACCAAACAACTTCAGACTCCTATCGCTTTATATCAGGAGACAAGGAAATTGATGTGAAAGAGATTGATGATGCCAATGGTTTGACTGAAAATGAAACACTTTCAGCATCTACTGATACAAAAACGGCCGAATTTAAAGTAACTGGAGCAGAAAACGGGCAAACCTATATTGGGATCTTTAGTGATGGCATGGAGTTGGATGAAGATACAGGAGAAAATACGTTTATTTTAGATAATCTGCGTATTGAAAAGGTATCTTCTGACAAACCTGTTTCAAGCGCATCAGATATAAAAGCGCTCGTTGAACAGTATGAAGCAGATGGAGAATTCACTGATGGGGACGCTGCACATGCTTTGAAAGTTCACTTGGAGGCAGTGACCCGTTTTGAGGACACGGATGTAGCAAAAAAGGTTGTCAAGCATCTAAAAGGGTTTGAGCTTTTGCTTGATCAACAACAAGAAAAAGCGTTGATTTCTGAAAAGGCTTATCAATCTCTTAAGTCAAGTACAGATACCTTGATGGAGAAATGGCAATAGCTTGAAATTGGAAACTTCCCTGTTGCTTAGAAATGCATTAACTGCTGCAGGGAAGTACAAATAAAAAATAAGGAAAATATATGAAGGAGGAATTCAATTGGGAATTAAAAAACAAATTGGTATGGGAGTCATGTCGGCAGCGTTGGGGTTAGCATTAATAGGCGGAGGAACATATGCTTACTTCAGTTCCAGTGAGGAAACAACCAACACATTTGCCGCAGGAACATTGGATCTGTCGGTTGAACCTACAACCATTATCGATGTAGGTGATCTTAAGCCAGGGGATTACGTCATTCGTGATTTTGAACTGCAGAACGGTGGTTCATTGGATATTGACAAGGTCTTCCTAGAAACAGATTATGACGTTACCGATGCAAAGGGTGACAATACAGCGGATTTTGGGGAACATATCGAAGTGGAATTTTTATATAATGCGGATAAGATAGATGAAGTTATTTATAAGACAACTTTGGCTGAGTTAAAAGAAATGAGCCCTGAAGCAGTAAATGAGCATATATTTTATCCATCTATAGGGGAAAAGGGATTACCAGCAGGTTCGTCGGATGATCTCGTTGTTAAATTTAATTTCAAAGATAGTGATGAAGACCAAAACCAATTTCAAGGCGATTCGCTGGAACTTGCGTGGACTTTCAATGCCGAACAATCAACAGGTGGGGAAAAATAAATACTAGATTAGTAGAGAGAGAAAAACTTTTTCTCTCTCTACGTATATCTACATGAATATGGATGAGGTGCATTACATGAAAAAATGGAATGGCTTATAACGCACTTGTGGATGCTGCTGATTCATTGATTAAGAAGTGGCAATAAATCTAGGTAAGTAAATTTTTAAAAAAATTAATCGTAATAACTGAAAATTTTATAGACAAATAAATAAGGCTATGGTATCATAGAAAACAATTAGTAAATGTTTTATTAAATATATTTACTAATTGTTTTTTTTGTGTGATGTTGAAAGCGCAAACATAGGCTGCGCTGAGAAAGATATAATGAGGTGACTCTGGATGAAATATGGATTGGGTGTTGATATTGGTGGCACCAAAATTGCAACAGTAATTATAAATGAACAAGGAAATGTTGTAGAACGTGTAGAAGTGCCAAGTAATACAGTGGACAAAGAACAGATGTTTATGCAGGTCGTCAATAGTATTGAACAGGTTTTGGCAAATGCAACTTTGCATATAAGCATGATAGAAGGAATGGGAATTGGAGTTCCTGGAAAAGTGGATCGTGAAAAGGGCGTAGCGGTATTTCAAAATAACCTGCCATGGAGAAACTTTCCGATTGTTGAAAGATTACGAGACTACTTTTCTATTGAAAATATCGTGATTGATAATGATGTATATATGGCGGCTTTTGCAGAATGGAAAATTTCTAATGTATCCGAGGATGCTACGTTTGTTTATGTAACCGTCAGCACAGGAATATCATGTTCTATTATTCAGCAAGGTTCATTTGTACGTGGCGCCGGTTTTGCAGGAGAGATAGGTTTGTTTCCTGTACTTTCTAAGTCATCGAAAAAAGGCGTGCAAACACTGGAGGAGACTGCTTCTGGGCCATCTATCGAGCGGCGTGCTCAAAAGGATTTAAAACAACCTTATTTAAAAACAGGGGATTTATTCCAGGCATATGAAAATGGAAATGAGAATGCCCAGAGCGTTATGAATGAAGTAGTAGAATCTTTGGCACATGGCATCTATTCGATTATTTGTTTGTTAGACCCACATAAGATCATCTTTGGTGGGGGCGTGATGAATCATCATCCTTATTTACTAGATTTAGTAAGGGAAAAGGTAAGTCATTATGTAATATCCGAGCAAAAGCATGCGTTAGCACGAATGCAAAGGAGTAAATTAAAAGGGGACTCAGGCATTGTTGGAGCTGGTCTAAAGGGAATGGGCGGCTCTAATTTACTATTACAATCATAGTGAAGGAGGTGCAATAATTACAATAGTAGCTCAGTAATCCATCAGAATTTCACTTAAAAAGGGGGAAAAGAGTCATATGAAATCGTTCGTAAGCAAGATGACATTATTATTAGCTGTTTTAACTTTGGTATTAGCGGGTTGTGGTGGTGATAAAAAAAGTGATGGTGAGGCAAAGGATAAAGGAGATTCTAAGCTGGAAGGGGAATTAGAACTTGCCGTTTTTGAAGGTGGATATGGCGGTAAGTACTGGGAACAACTTGCGGAAAAATTTGAAGCGGAATATCCGGACACGGAAATTTCAATTACTTCTAATCCGGATATTGGTGAATTAATTCGCCCGGAAATTATTGCAGGAAACCCACCGGATTTGGTTTATTTAAACCAAACAGATCCATCTGGTGTGACACAAGGATTAATTAAGGAACACGGACTGACCGACCTTTCTGATGTATTTGAAGGCGATGCATTGGATGATGATAAACCATTGAAAGATAAAGTACTTCCAGGTGTATTGGATTCCGTATATATGTCTCCATACGATGATGGCAAAGTTTACCTTGCGCCATACAACTATAACGTGATGGGACTTTGGTACAACAAGACATTATTTGATGAAAAGGATATTGAAACACCAGAAACATGGGATGATTTCTTTGCTTTAAATGATACAGCGAAAGATAATGACCGTGCCCTATTTACTTACCAAGGTACAGATCCAGGGTACTTAGAAGAAATTTTGATCCCTGCAGTATATTCCCTTGGTGGTGAAGAGGCTTTAGACCAAATGTTGAATTATGATCCGGAATTCTGGAAATCAGATATTGCGATTGAAGCTTTAGATATCTTTGAAAAAATTGCTTCAGCGGATAATGGATTAATGAATGGAACTGTCGGATTAGATCATATGCAGTCACAAACTTCATTTGTAAAAGGGGATGCCATGTTTATTCCGAATGGCAGCTGGTTTGAGGGCGAAATGGAAGGTGCCCCAATGGAAGATGGATTTGAATTCGGTTTCCTCGGTATTCCAAACTTTGATGGGGAAGACCAGCAGCTTGCACTGAATTCGATCGAACAAATGTATATTCCAGCTGAAGCAGATAATCCTGAGCTGGCAAAGGAATTTTTAAGATTTATGTATACAGAGGATAGTATCAAATTAAACGGGGAGATCACTAAAGCCCCTATGGCTATAGATGGGGCGTCAGATTTAGTGGAAGAGAGTCTATCAGAATCATCGTACAATGTATTTAATGCAGTAGAGTCTGATATGTATTCTATATCCGGAAACTTTGCACCCGTACCAAAAGGAGTCAATGTGGAACCGAGGGATACTTTATTTGATCAAGCGGCAAGTGTGATGAATAAAGAAATGACGACAGAACAGTGGGCAGATAAGATGTACGATGTGTATAAACAAGTACAGGAAAAAATGGAGTAAGAAAAGTTCAGACCCTAATCTATGCACTGATTAGGGTTGATTCTTTTTAATGTTGTTCAAAAGTATTACATAGTTTTCCAATTAAACCTTGCCATGTAAACATGGACAGGGATACAAAAGCAGGTGTATGAAATGAAGAAGGATAACAGACAAAAAGGGTTCATACTGTTATGTATTTTACCGACATTGATTATCTTTTCCATATTTATCGTTTATCCGGTTACCCAAGTATTCTTCAAATCTTTATTCAGTAGTTCCGGATTTGGCAGCGGTGATGAATATGTTGGTTTTGCCAACTTTATTGAACTATTTAAAGATGATGTATTTCTTAAGTCTTTAAAGAACACTGGATTTCTAATGTTGGTTGTACCGGTTATTACGTTGTTATTATCACTCATTTTTGCCTCGATGCTTTCATTTGGCGAATTGAAAGAAAAGCATTTATATCGGACAATTTTCTTCTTTCCAAGTATCCTTTCCTTTGTTGTTATCGGGATTCTTTGGGCGTTTATTTATCATCCGAATATGGGAATTGTGAATGAAATTATGACAGCAATCGGTTTAGATCAGTTTGCCCTCACATGGCTGGGAAATAAGAACACGGTATTGTGGGCAATTGCTTTAGTGATGGTCTGGCAGGCTGTTGGTTATTATATGGTGATGTATTTAGCCGGGATGGATAGCATTCCAAAAGAATTGTATGAAGCCGCTTCGATTGACGGTGCAACCGGTTTTCAACAGTTTATTAAAATTACCATCCCGATGCTGTGGGAAATTATTCGGATTACGATTATCTTTAGTATTAATGGTGTATTGAATATCAGTTTTGTGCTTGTTACGGTGATGACGTCCGGCGGTCCCAATAATTCTTCACAAGTGGCGCTGACGTATATGTATCAGCAGGCCTTTGTAAATGCAAACTTTGGTTATGCAATGGCAATCGCAGTAGTCGTCTTTGTTATCGCGATTATCCTTGCATTTATTAGTAACAAATTGACAGAACAGGAAACAGAATAGACAGGAGGGATAACAATGGCAAAAAATAATCAGGGAAATGGCAAAAAATCAAAGTGGATCATGCGCATTATTTTATTAATAGCGACAGTCATATTTGTTTATCCGCTTGTCTGGAACATAATTGCTTCCTTTAAATCCAATGAGGAAATACTCGATAGTCCATGGGCGTTGCCTACAGCGCTACGCTTTGATAACTTTATTCGTGCTTTCACAGAAGCGAGTATGGGTGAATATATATTAAACTCCTTTCTGGTTACAGCGCTATCCATGGTTATATTGCTTATTTTAGTCGTACCAACTGCACACGTTTTGGCGCGATTTGATTTTAAAGGAAGAAGATTTCTGCACAACTTTTATATGGCTGGCCTATTTATTCAACCTGTCTATATTATGATTCCTTTGTTTCTTATGATGAATAACTTAGAAATGCTGGATAATCGTTTGTGGCTTAGTGTGGTTTATGCTGCTGGTGCGCTGCCTTTTTCTGTTTATCTATTAACAGGATTTATGCGCTCCATTCCAAAAGAATATGAAGAATCTGCAGCAATTGATGGTTGTGGTTATTTCCGTACCTTGTTAACGATCATAGCTCCACTTGCAAAACCGGGTATATTAACAGTTGTTATCTTCAACTTCTTCACATTTTGGAATGAATATGCATTAGCGCTTGTTTTATTATCAAGTGATGAAAAGAAGACGATTCCTGTTGGTCTGGCAAATTTAATGGAAGTACAACGATTTGCTACAGATTGGGGAGCGTTATTTGCGGGGCTTGTACTCGTGCTCATACCAACCGTTACACTATACGCACTAACACAGAAGAAGCTGACGGAAGGTATGTCTATGGGCGGATTGAAAGGATAACATGTTAGAAGCTATATTGAAAGGGGAAGTTTACCTTGAAAAAAACGAAAGCTATATTAATTGGAGCAGGTGATAGGGGGGCGAGAGCCTATGCCCCTTATGCCAATAACTATCCACATGAATTAGAATTTGTCGCTGTTGCTGAGTTAAATAAGGAAAGGAGAGAAGCATTTGCCAGCAATCATGCGCTCACAGATGACCAGTGTTATGCATCATGGGAAGCGATGCTTCGGGACAATATTGATGCAGAGGTTGCCTTTGTATGTACGCTAGATCGCGAACATTATAAACCTACTATTGCAGCAATTGAAAATGGCTACCATGTACTATTGGAAAAGCCGATGTCACCTGATCCTGAAGAATGTATTTCGATGGTGGAGACGGCGAAAAGGCATCAAAAATTGTTAACTATTTGCCATGTACTACGATATACACCATTTTGGCAAACGATTAAAAAGATCATAGATGATGGTGATATTGGCGATATTGTTTCGATTCAGCTGAATGAGAATGTGGAAATAATGCACATGTCACATAGCTTTGTTCGGGGGAATTGGAACAATAGTGATGAATCAAGTCCAATGATTTTGCAAAAATCCTGCCACGATATGGATATATTAATGTATTTGATGAATCAAAGGTGTAAGCATGTCAGTTCATTCGGATCGCTGATGCATTTCAAGGAATCGAATGCCCCTGAGGGAGGCCCATTACGTTGTTTGGATGGCTGCCCAATCGAAAACGAATGTCCGTTTCATGCAGGCAGATATTATTTGGGTGAAGGAAAAGGCTGGGCGAAGAAATTCACTTCAGACCATTCTCGAGAAGGAATTATCCATGCATTAAATACAACCGATTACGGGAAGTGTGTGTATCGCTCAGATAACAATGTTGTTGATCACCAAGTTGTAAATCTGGAATTTGAAAATAGTGCGACAGCAACCTTTAGCATGTGTGGATTCACTAGAGAGCAAACTAGAATCGTACAGATTATGGGTACAAAGGGAGAAATTAGAGGGAAAATGGATGAAAATGAGATATCGGTTTTTGACTTTCTAACGAAACATGAAACGGTGACCCATTTAAATCAACCGCAGAGCGGACATGGCGGTGGTGACGAAGCGATTGTCAGAGACTTTTTACGTGAAGTCAGGAGCGATCAAGGTGATGATAGCAAATCCTCTGCTGCTGTTTCATTGGAAAGTCATTTATTAGCTTTTGCTGCGGAAGCTTCTAGACGTAATTCAGGCAAGGTAATTGATATTGATAGTTATTTTAATAGAAAAGCAGAAGCATAGGAGGCATAAAATCATGTCAAAATTAACGGTACATGGGAAAGAACTACAAATGAATGGGAAAGCCATCCAACTCATTTCTGGTGCAATCCATTATTTCAGGATTGTCCCGGAATACTGGGAAGATCGTTTGCTGAAATTAAAGGCTTGTGGTTTTAACTGTGTTGAAATATATATCCCTTGGAATCTTCATGAACCTAAAGAGGGTAAATTTAACTTTAGCGGTATTGCCAATGTAGAGGAATTTATCCGGATTGCAGAACGATTAGGGTTATATGTTATTGCACGCCCTAGTCCGTATATTTGTGCAGAGTGGGAATTTGGTGGTCTACCTTCTTGGCTACTAGCTGATCGCAATATGCAAATTCGGTCATACGATGAGACTTATTTGCAAAAAGTAGATCACTATTATGATGTATTACTAGCAAGACTAAAACCTTTATTGCAAACGAATGGTGGACCAATCATTGCGATGCAAATTGAAAATGAATATGGCAGCTATGGAAATGATAAGCACTATTTAAATTACATAAAAGAAGCGATGTTGAACAGGGGGATGGATGTGCTGCTATTCACCTCAGATGGCCCTACAGATTTAATGCTTCAGGGTGGTACCGTTGAAAATGTCTTAGCAACCGTAAACTTTGGCTCAAAACCAGAGGAATCTTTTGCGAAATTGCAGGAACATTTCCCAAACACACCGAATATTGTCATGGAATATTGGAATGGCTGGTTTGATCATTGGGGCGAGGAACATCATACACGTGATCCACAGGAGGCAGCAGATACATTTGCGCAAATGCTTAAGAATGGGGATTCTGTTAACTTTTATATGTTTCATGGCGGCACGAATTTTGGCTTTTATAATGGTGCCAATTATGATGATCAATATGCACCGACAATTACGAGTTATGATTATGATTGTCCAATAAGTGAGACGGGTGATCTGACACCAAAGTTTCATGCGGTAAGGGAAGCCATTTCCAGTCATAAGGATTTGGGTGAACTTGTTTTACCTGCCCCCATTCCTAAGAAGGACTATGGCATTGTTAAAATGCAGGAGTCGGTTAACTTGTTTGACACTTTGGAAAATATTAGCAAACCTGTGCAAAAAATACATCCGGAAACAATGGAAAAGCTGGGCCAAGACTATGGTTTTGTACTGTACCGTACTTTCATAAAAGGCCCACTGGGAAAAGCCCCGTTAACCATACAAGGTGTCCGTGATCGTGCACTTGTCTATGTGAATCAGGAATTTAAAGGGGTAATCGATCGCTGGGAAAATAATACGATTATCATTGAAGTACCCGAGGAAGGGATCCAGCTTGATCTGCTTGTGGAAAATATGGGAAGGATTAATTATGGTCCAATGATGCATGATCCAAAGGGAATTACTGAAGGTGTACGGTTTGAACGGCAGTTTTTATTTGATTGGACCATTTTTTCATTACCAATGGACAATTTAGAGAAATTATCCTTTGAAAAGGCGGCTAAACAAACGTTTGACCAACCGATGTTTTATCGGGGTTCCTTTGAAGTTGAGGCAATAGGCGACACATTTGTGGAATTACCAGGCTGGGTAAAAGGAAATGTTTTTGTCAATGGCTTTAACCTGGGACGTTACTGGGAAATCGGGCCACAGGAAACGCTCTATTTACCTGGACCATTATTGAAAAAGGGCAAAAATGAAGTCATTATTTTCGAATTACATGGCACGAACAAGTCGGAAATTGCTTTGATAGATACACATAAGTTAGGTTAAGCAAAAGGGCGGTATTTCTACTGCCCTTTATTACCTTCTATATAGGATAGGTCTGTCATTACAGACCTATCAATAAATGGTAAGATAATAACAGGAATTGTTTGATAACATTTATATATTTTTTCATTTAGAAAGGAGGTCTTGTGAGTGGCAACGATAAAAGATATTGCCCAGAAGGCGGGTGTATCACCAGCAACTGTATCACGGGTCCTGAATTATGATGCGAGTTTATCTGTCGCAGATGAAACGAAGAAAAAGGTATTTGAAGCAGCGGAAGAATTGTCTTATCGTAAAAAGGCCACCAATCGATATACGGGACAAAAGATTGCTGTAGTTCATTGGTATACAGAAAAGGAAGAACTTAACGATTTATATTATTTATCGATAAGACTTGGGATTGAGGCTCGTTGTAAACAGCTTGATATCAATCCTGACATTTACTTTTTTAATAATATCGATGACATTGATCCGAATGAAATTGAAGGAATTATTGCGGTTGGGAAGTTCAGTGATCAACAGGTGAGGGAACTAACGGCCATTAATCCAGCAGTTGTGTTTGTTGATTATAGTCCGGACGACGATAAATTTGATGCAGTCGTGATTGATTTTGAGCGAGCGACAAAACGTGTCATTGATTACTTCATTTCGACGGGGCATGAAGAAATCGGCTTTATTGGGGGGAGAGAGATTTTTAAAGGGGAGACAAAACCACTAGAGGATTTACGTGAAAAAACTTTTGTGAATTATATGCGTGAAAAGAACCTCTACGATGAGCGTTTTGTTTATGTTGGACCTTTCTCAGTAGAAGATGGTTATCGTTTGATGGCCCAGGCGATTGAAGAGTTAGGTGACAATTTACCGACTGCAATATTTACGAGTAGTGATGTTATGGCCATCGGTAGCCTACGTGCTTTGCATGAGGCAGATATTGCCGTGCCAGAGCGAGTAAGTGTGATTGGACTTAATGACATGTCCATTTCCAAATATGTTTACCCGTCCTTAAGCACAATAAAAGTATATACAGAAATTATGGGTGAAACCGCAGTTGATACATTGCTGGAAAGACTGGAAGGCAGGAAGATTGCGAAAAAGGTGTTTGTTGCAACGAAGCTTGTTATTCGAAAGAGTGTAAAGTAATCTGGTATTTGCTTAAAGGAGTTGTGCAAGATGAAGCCGAATGTCTTATTAATCATGGTCGATCAAATGCGTGCCGATTGCTTAAGTATCATGGATCATCCAACAGTGGATACGCCAAACCTGGATCAACTGGCAAGAGAGGGTGCCTTATTTAAAAATGCGTATGCTGCTACCCCCTCTTGTGTCCCGGCGAGGGCTTCAGTGCTGACAGGCATGTCGCAAACGTCGACAGGGAGAGTCGGATATGAGGATAAAATACCTTGGGATTATGAACATACTATCGCCGGTGAATTTGCAAAGGCAGGTTATCATACGCAAGCAATCGGTAAAATGCATGTGTATCCAACGAGGAATTTATGTGGCTTCCACAATGTAATGCTGCATGACGGCTATATGCACTATAACCGGTTTAAGTTTAATACAAAAACAGCCGAATCATTCGAGCAAACGGATGATTATTTGCCGTGGCTCAGAGAAAGAAGTGGATCCCATGCGGATTTGACCGATCTGGGACTGGATTGTAATGCTTCGACAGTTGCCCGTCCATGGCATTTGCCAGAGGCTTTGCACCCAACAAACTGGGTAACGTCACAATCGATTGACTTTCTAAGACGAAGGGATCCAACCAAACCTTTCTTTTTAAACATGTCATTTGTCAAACCGCATCCGCCGTTTGATCCACCGGAAGTATTTTACGATATGTACTGTGATCTGGATTTACCAAATCCGCCGATTGGGGATTGGGCAGATGTAGAAGATGAAAAACGTGCGGGTCTAAACCCGGTTACAGATAGAGGAATTGTTCCGAAGAAGCGAATGAAACATGCGCAGGCAGCTTATTATGCGTTAATTACCCATATTGATCATCAAATCGGGCGCTTTCTGAATGCGATGCAGGAATATGGTGTTTATGAGGATACAGTTATTTTGTTTGTGTCGGATCATGGGGAATTACTTGGTGATCACCACTTATTTAGGAAATCACTTCCCTATGAAGGCAGTGCTAACGTTCCTTTTATTATTTCTGATCCGGGTAATCATTTGAATATAGAAAAGCATACGATGGTGGAGGAAGTTGTCGAGCTGAGAGATATTATGCCGACATTGCTGGATGCAGTAAATGTAGCTATTCCAAAAACGGTTGAAGGCAGTAGTGTTTTACCATTGATTCAAAACCAAAAAGAGGTTTCGTGGAGGGAGTATATCCATGGGGAACATGAATATGGCCAGGATTCCTTTCACTATATTACAGATGGGAAAGAGAAATATATTTGGTTTTCGCAAACGGGGGAAGAACAATTTTTCGATTTAAACAAGGACCCCCAGGAGTTGTATAATCTTGTTCAGAATGATGATCAGCAGCGATGCATTCAAGTGCGTAGAGAGCAACTGATTAAAGAATTGAATGGGAGAGAAGAGGGATACACAGACGGGAGAAAGTTAATTGTTGGTCAAACTGTACGTCCAACAATGCGTCACGTTCTTCCATAAATTGATGTAAGAACAAAAGGAACAGCGAACCATTTCAGTGGGAGGATTCTCTTCATGTCGTTACTGGCATTTGGTTTAATTATTATTTCAGCTTGTATGCATGCAACATGGAACTATTTGGCGAAACGGTCAAAAGGCGGCACTGCTTTTGTATGGCTGTATACAGCTGTCAGTGCGATTATTTATGCACCATTTGTAACTTTTGTATTGATTTACCAGGAGATTAATATTGGGTGGATAGGAATTGGTATGATTGCCGGTAGTGCTGTTATTCATTTGGTATACTCATTGACCTTGCAAAAGGGATATAGTATAGGAGACTTTTCCTTGATCTATCCAATAGCCAGGGGGACTGGTCCCATGCTGGTGGCAATTAGTGCAGTTTTTCTATATGATGAGCGGCTAACTCCGCTTGGGATAACAGGTATTGCCCTGATTGTTTTAAGTGTCTTTATTATTACTGGAGGTCTCCACATCTTTACACAATCAAATGCGATAATACCACTAGCCTATGGAGCACTTGTCGGTGTGATGATCGCTGGGTATACACTCTTGGATAAAGGCGCCGTGGATGTATTTTTAGTGCCACCATTATTGCTCAACTATGGAAGCATTATTGGTCAATTATTGTTACTGTCACCGATTGCCAAACGTAATTGGAAAGCAGTTCGATCCGATTGGAAGCAGCATCGAAAAGAAGCAATAGGTGTCGGGATTTTAAACCCGCTTGCATATATCCTTATTTTGACAACGATGGTTTTTACACCTGTTAGCCATGTGGCACCAGTGCGGGAATTAAGCATTCTCTTTGGTGCGATTATGGGGACCGTTTTATTATCTGAAGGATTTGGTAAACGTAGAATTATAGCGGCAGGGATTATGGTAGTTGGTATTATCGCAGTTGCCTTGTCTTAGGGGGGATATGCATGAATGAACCAAAGCAATTGCATTGTTGTACGGTAAGCCGCTCAACCATTGTAGAAGAGGTGTTAACTACTCAAGCAAATGTGAAAGCTTCTGATAAGCCATTTTCATATGAAGACATGGTTTACATACCAGGTGGGAATTTTATGATGGGAACTAATCAGAAGGAAGGTTTCCCCGCAGATGGGGAAGGGCCGATCCGAAAAATAAAAGTAGATCCATTTTATATAGATACGCACACAGTAACGAATGCACAGTTCAAAGCTTTTATCGATGCCACTGGCTATAAAACTGAAGCGGAGCAATATGGCTGGTCATTTGTCTTTTACCAGTTTGTTAGCCAGAAAATGGCAGACAAAGTAAAGCAAAAGGTACAAGGAAACGAGTGGTGGTGGGTGGTTGAAGGGGCAGATTGGAATCACCCGGAAGGACCAGATTCCACGATTGAAGCTCGGATGGATAACCCGGTTGTCCATGTTTCCTGGAATGACGCTAAAGCCTATTGTGACTGGGCAGGGAAGCGACTGCCCACCGAAGCGGAATGGGAATTTGCTGCACGGGGCGGATTGGAACAGAAAACGTATCCATGGGGGGATGAACTAACACCTGATGGCGTGCATCAATGTAATATTTGGCAGGGAAACTTTCCCGAAACCAATACGGAAGATGATGGTTATATAGGAACAGCACCAGCTAAAACTTTTCCGGTGAATGGTTTTGGTTTATATAATGTGTCCGGCAATGTTTGGGAATGGTGTAGCGATTGGTTTAGTAAGAATATTCACAGACGTGGTGGGCGTAATAATCCGAAGGGCCCGGAGACGGGCGATGCTCGTGTAATAAGAGGTGGGTCTTACTTGTGCCATTATTCCTACTGTAATAGATACAGAGTAGCTGCCCGTACCTCAAATACACCCGATAGCTCTACTGGAAATATTGGGTTTCGTTGTGTGCGGGATCCTCAATAAATGACAGCAGATCCTTGAATTTACAGAATAACGTAGATTCAAGGATCTTATTCATAATTCGAACATTTATTCTATTAACCTAACAATCAATATGGTAAAATAAAATCAGCAACTACATAGATATTGTGAGCGGTTGGATGGTCCCCATTCAGCGATAATGGATGATCATTATCAAAACTCTTAATCACCTGTGTATTTCTTTAATATACCTTTACATTTTAAAATTGATCATCTATACTAAAATTAACTGGTTATAACCACCGGGGAGGTGTATCATAACTTTTGGACAAAAAAAATAAGGTCCCACTTTATTTACAATTGATGGACGATTTGATTAAAAAGATAAAGACACAGCAGTATCTTGAAAATGAGAAATTGCCATCTGAGCGAGAATTATGTGATATATATGAATTAAGCCGCATAACTATAAGGCAGGCATTACAAGAATTGGAACGGGAAGGTTATATTTACAAACTGCATGGCAAGGGAACTTTCGTAGCTTCAAAATCATATAATCAAAATCTCGTGAAGCTTTACAGTTTTACCGAAGAAATGAAAGCAATGGGCAAGCAGCCAGCAACAAAGGTGTTGTCATTCCGTGAAATAGCGGTGGAGGAACAACTGGCCAATAAAATGGGGCTTCATCCTTATGATGAGGTATTTCAATTTGTCCGTCTGCGTCTTGCAGATGGTGAACCGCTTATGTATGAGACTTCTTATGTACCGAAAAAAGTCTTTTCGGGTTTAACAAAAGCGGATTTAATGGAAAGACCGATGTACGACATTTTTTATGATGACTATTCAGTTGGCGTAACCAAAGCGATAGAACGCTTTTCCGCAACGATGACAAGGGAAGAAGAAGCGGTGCACTTGAAGATGTATGCAGAACACCCGGCGATGCTGATCAAACGATACGCATACCAGGATGAACTTTTGATTGAATATACGGTAAGTGTAGCACGTGGAGATAAGTTTGATTACACGGTTGAATTAACGTAACAGACGCTATTGAATGAAAGTTGAATAGCGTTTTTTAATAAAGTAACTGGTTATGACAACATAACCACGAGGAGGATATCATATGTTTCATTTAACAACAAAAGAAATAGAAGAAAAAAATGCAGTACATACTGCAGGAGAAATTCACCACCAACCAGCTGTCTGGCAGGAACTAGTTACAACACTTTTTAGTCAGAAAGAAGTATTAAATGAATTTGTGGAATCTATTTATGCAAAGCATGACCAAGTACGCGTAATCCTTACAGGGGCGGGAACATCTGCATTTATCGGTGACACGCTTGCACCGGAATTGAATAGACAAAACAGTGATAAAGTACAATTTGAAGCGATCGCAACGACTGATATCGTTTCTAATCCAACAGAATATTTATTCGCGGATGTTCCAACCATCATGGTTTCCTTTGCACGTTCCGGAAATAGCCCAGAAAGCTTGGCTACAGTGGCTTTAGGACAAAAACTTATTAAGGACTTTTACCAGGTGGTGATCACTTGTAATAAAGAGGGGCAACTGGCACAAAACATTCAGCATGATGATCAAAGTATTACGGTATTAATGCCGGAAAAGTCCAATGATAAATCACTAGCGATGACAAGTAGTTTCACTTGTATGATGATCGCAGCACATCAAATTTTCAGTACAAAACCATTTACCGGTGATGGAACGAAACAAGTCATTGATAATGCGGAAAGACTTGTGGAAACAGTCGCAGACCAGGTTGATGATATTTTAACTTTTGATTTTGATCGGATTGTTTATCTAGGCTCAGGATCACTTTCGCAGTTAGCACATGAAGCATCATTAAAAATGCTTGAACTAACAGCTGGAAAAGTAGTTGCATTAAATGAGTCTTCATTAGGATTTAGACATGGTCCGAAGTCCATCTTAAATGAAAAGTCAGCTGTCGTTATTTTCATGTCAGAGAACCCGTACACAAGAAAATATGATCTGGATATCTTAAGGGAATTGACTGCAGGCGATTCCGGTATGAAGGTGATCGCGCTAACGGAGAAAAAAGATGAAGCAGTTGAGGAACTTGCTGATTGGACGATCCCGGTAAATTACAGTGAAGAAAGACTGCAAAGCGATTTCAGTTTAGCACTTTTATATATTATTTTCGCGCAAGTGCTAGCAATGAAAAAGTCATTACAACTGGGTATAACACCAGATAATCCGAGTCCAACCGGGGCGATCAGTCGGGTTGTGCAGGGCGTTACGATTCATGAATATGAAGGGTAAAGGAAGCTTGGCATATGAATTACTATATAAAAGCGGATCAATTTTTGCTGGAGAATGAAGAAAATACTGCTGACTATCTATGTGTGGAAAACGGGCGTTTCGGTACTTTTGTGGAGACCGTGCCACCCGATGCAAAAGTCATGGATTGGAGTGGTTTCACCATTGCGCCAGGACTATTTGATACACATATTCATGGCCTCAAAGGTAGCGATGTCATGGACGGTGATCCAGATGGTATTCAAGCTATGTCGGAAGTATTGCTATCACTTGGAGTGACACGATTTTTGCCAACGACATTGACATCGGATAAGGAGGCACTCGATCGGGCGCTTATCTCGGTTGTTGAAGCGGTTGAAAAAGGCTTATCTGGTGCGCAATCGGAAGGGATTTTTCTAGAAGGCCCTTATTTTACGGAAAAGCATAAAGGTGCGCAAAATCCGGACTACTTCCGTGATCCAAGTAGACAGGAGTTTGATCATTGGCAGGAACTTGCCGGGAATATGATTGTGAAAATTGCGCTGGCACCCGAAAGAGCAGGTTCGGAGGAATTTATTCGCTATGTAAGTAGTACGGGTGTGTTGGCAAGCATTGCACATACGGATGCGAGTCATGACTGCTGTATTCTTGCGGTGGATGCTGGTGCGCGGAACTATGTACATTTATTCAATGGAATGTCAGGACTGCATCACCGTGAACCAGGTGTTGCAGGTGCTGCGCTCACAGATAAACGTGCGTTTGCAGAATTGATTTGCGATGGTTATCATGTCCATCCGGATATCGCCAAGCTTGCACTCCATGTCAAAGATGACAAACTCGTGCTGATTACGGATTGCATGCAGGCTGGATTAATGCCAGATGGGGATTATCATCTCGGTGAATTCCCGGTTGTGATGCAGGGTGGTGTAGCCCGAACCGAAACAGGCTCACTTGCAGGGAGTACATTGAAATTAATTGATGGCGTTAAAAATCTGCATGTATGGAGTGATAAGTCGTTAGCAGAAGTGTGGCATCGTGGGTCACTTTCCCCTGCTGTGAGTCTTGGAAGAGATGCAGATTTAGGTAGCATCAAGGCTGGGAAACTAGCAGATTATGTAGTGCTGAATAAGGACCTGGAAGTGCAGACAACCGCTGTTGCAGGGGAAATAAAGTATGAGAAAGAGGGATGAAGCATGAGAAATAGTGAATTGAAAACGAAAAGGTTAAAAAAATTAATGAATGAACAGGGATATTTTAGTGCACTGGCGATTGATCAAAGGGGCGCTTTGAAACGAATGATGGGAGAAGATACATCCAAAGAACAAATTGAATCGTTTAAAAAATTGGTATCAGAAAATTTAACTCCCCATGCATCTGCTATTTTACTGGACCCTGAATATGGCTGGCCTGCAGTTGAAAGTAAGGATGAAAGTTGTGGCTTGTTGGTTGCTTATGAAAAAACAGGTTATGACACAACTGAGAGGGGGCGTTTTCCAAGCTTGCTTCCAGATTGGTCTGTAAAAAAACTTGTGGAAAAAGGTGCAGATGGCATCAAAATATTAATTTATCATGATATCGATGATCATAGCGGTGTGAATGATCGAAAAGATGTATTTGTTGAACGAATCGGCTCCGAATGTCTTGCTGAGGATGTTCCATTTTTCCTGGAGATATTAACATATGCTGAAGAAATTCCGGATACAAAGGGCAAGGATTATGCGAAAGTAAAACCACATAAAGTAATTGAATCTATGAAACATTTTTCAGATGAAAGATTCAAAGTAGATGTATTAAAAGTCGAAGTGCCAGTTAATATGAATTATGTTGCAGGTTACGGTGAAGGTGAACATGTTCATTCAAAAGAAGAAGCGGCAGTATTTTTCAAGGAACAAAGCGATGTGAGCGATATCCCATATATTTTCCTTAGTGCTGGGGTAAGCGCAGCATTATTTCAGGAGACATTGCAATTCGCCAAAGACGCTAACGCAGCATTTCATGGTGTTTTATGCGGAAGAGCAACTTGGAGTGGCGCAGCACACTTGTATAAAGAAGCAGGCGAAAAAGCAGCAGGAGAGTGGTTACGGAAAGAAGGTAAAAACAATATTACAGAGTTAAATGATGTACTTAAAGAGACTGCTTCGCATAGTGGATATTGATTGAAGAGGTGGCCGTATTGGAGGTATGCGGTAATGACATTGCGTTGAAGTTGATCCTCACCGCCACATACTCGATTCATAGCAAACAATGTACACAATCTATTACTATATAAAAAAAGAGGTGACATTTATTGATTCTAACCATCACACTGAATCCGTCTGTTGATATAAGCTATAAGTTACCTGGTGCTTTTGCATTAGATACGGTTAACCGAGTGGCAGATGTTTCTAAGACGGCTGGTGGCAAAGGGTTAAATGTAACAAGGGTACTTCACCAGCTTGGCGAAGATGTTGCAGCTACGGGGTTTCTGGGTGGCAGTTTAGGTGATTTTATTCGTCAGGAAATCTCCACGTTGAACATTCGTGATTATTTCGTCAGCATTGAAGGAGCCACTCGGAATTGTATCGCTGTAATCCATGAAGGAAAGCAGACAGAAATCCTTGAAAGTGGACCAACCATTTCGAGGAGAGAGGCTGATTTGTTTCTAAAAGAGCTCTCAACCAATATGAAACAAGCTAAATTTATTACAATATCTGGTAGTCTACCAAAAGGTATAGCAGCAGACTATTATAATAAAATACTGGAAATGGCAGCTCAGCAAAATACACCAGTATTGCTTGATACCAAAGGGGAATTGCTTCACCATGCTTTGAAAAACGAAAGTAAACCTTATTTAATAAAACCCAACCAGGAAGAATTGGCTGATTTAATTGGCGAAAATTTACCGAATAAGACTCATGTTATAGAAGCATTGGAATCCAATCTATTTACTGATGTGCCATGGATTGTTGTCACACTGGGAGTTGACGGGGCACTTGTAAAACATGAGCAACAACTATATAAAGTGACCATACCAAAAGTTGAAACAATAAATCCAGTAGGTTCTGGGGATTCCGTTATCGCTGGATTTGCCGCTGGCTTATCACGCGGATTAGGAGACGAAGCGCTGATTAAATATGGACTCGCCATGGGTGTTTTAAATGCAATGGAAGAGAAGACGGGCCATGTTGATCCATTAAAAGTGGATTGGTGTGTTGAGCAGATATTAGTAGAGAAGTTAGCATAGATAAAGTTATACCGACCATGGATGGAGGTCGGTATTTTTTTACGGAGAAAATCAGAATAACACTTGTCGAGCAGGCAACCTTTTGACAGAAAACAGAGCATATTTGAAAGCCAGCAACGAACCCTCTTGATTCCCAGTCCGATTTTGCACATACACTTGTGATCTATTTGGTCTTATCAAGCATTATTATCCCAATTATACTATAAATAGAACATACTACTAATGAACTAATAATTTAGGAGGAATTATAAGATGGATCAACGTAGTATGGCAGTCTTAAATCAACTAATTCAACAGGATTCATATATATCCGTTCAAGCACTTGCGAAAACATTAAATGTTTCACGGCGTACCATTTATAATGATCTCGATAAAATTCAATATTGGCTTAAAGTACACCAATTAACTGAGATAAAGCAAGTCAGAGGACAAGGTTTGTATATGGATGAAAAAACAAAAAGAAAAATATTGAAAGACTACCCGACAATGGGAAACACATATTATGAGTATTCTCCCGCTGAACGTAGAGCTTGGATTTTCATTCATATTGCTGGAGAAGGTGGGGCGTATTTTTTAGAGGATATAAGGGCCCTTTTTCAAGTAAGCAGAAATACTGTATTGGATGATATGAAAAAACTGAGAGAGCAAGTAAAAGGTTTTCAGTTAGAAATTGGTTCGGATTTAAAGGATGGTTATGTCATTCATGGAAATGAAGGCGCTACAAGACAGGTACTCCTCCATTGTTTGTCAGCTATCGATTCTGAAGATAGTTGGTACGGGATTTTATCTAATACAGATTTCATTCATGCGAGCAAAATGGATCAGGCATATCAGCCATATTTCATCTTTGAATCCGCCCAGTTAGAGCAGATTAATCTATATTTACATGAATATGAGAAACAAGTTGGAATTGCGTTTACTGATGATGTATTAAATGATTTAGTAATATGGTTTCACTTCTTTCTAAAGCGAATTTCCTATGGAAATACGGTATATGTTGATCCAGTTAAAAAAGAAGTGATTAAGGCAACAGAAGAATATGAAGGTGCCAAAACACTGTGTCATCAATTGGCTGAAGCGTATGGAATTACGGCTATACCGGAAGACGAAATATATTACTTTGCGAAGTATTTACTTGGTTCTAAAGTGAATTACAATTTGCATCCACAGTTGGAAAGTCAGGAGATGCAGTCATTACTTTTGGTCGTTGAGAAAATGGTTGCCGATTTTCAATTGTATGCTGCGGTTGCGTTTGATGAGCCTCAGCAAATGATCCAGAATTTACTGCTACATTTAAAGCCAGCTTATTATCGGATTAAATACGGGATTAAAATTGAAAATTCCTTGCGTGACTCCGTAAAACAAAATTATATTGAGGTGTTTTATTTAACGAAAAAGGTCGTACACCATTTTGAAGATCTGCTTGATCAGTCAATAGATGAAAATGAAATTGCATTTATTTCCATGCATTTTGGCGGATGGCTGCGTAAGGAAGGATTAACAATTGAAAAGTCCCTGAAAAAGCTATTAATCGTGTGCACCAATGGATTAGGTACGTCAAGGCTTCTAGAAAGTCAGTTGGAAGGATTGTTTTCAAATGTTGAAATCGTAGGTGTGACCTCTTTAAGAGAGTATGAAAAGATGCAATTAAATGTTGACTTTATTGTTTCAACGATCACATTGCCACAAAAGGGAGTTCCGGTATTTGTGGTAAATCCAGTTTTAAATAATGAGGACAAAGAACAATTATTAAAAAAAGTAAATAGTTTGTTTGAACAAACGCCAAAACAACAAGTTTATTCTGCTGAAACAGTAATAGACATGGTTAGCCGCTATGCGACGGTACATGATGATACGTCGTTACGGCAGGAGTTACGAAATTACTTTCATCCACCAATTAGCTTGGATGCTGAAGCGAGAAAGCCGAGTCTGTATCAGCTCTTACCACCAGAGCGAATCATATTTAAAAAAAGAGTTAGCGACTGGCAGGAAGCAATAAAAAATGCTGCTTCACCATTGTTGGAACAGGGGTATATTAAGGAAAGCTATATAGCAAAAATGATCGAGAATGTGCAAGAACATGGTCCCTATATTGTTATCTCTGACCAATTTGCATTGCCCCATGCCAGCCCTGAGGATGGAGCACATAAGACGGGAATGAGCATGCTACATGTAACAGAGCCTGTTGACTTTCTAGGAAAAGACGTGTGCATCATTATTGTATTGTCATCATGGGATAATGAGCAACATTTAAAAGCATTATCACAATTAACGAAGTTATTCTCCAACCGCACGAAAAAGTGTAGTGTTATTCAAACAACAGACAAACAGCATATTGTTGAGTTGATAAAAGCACAGTCCAATAAAGAATTATAACAATATAATGATAGGTGTGTAGATTTTATGAGATTTTTAGAGCCGGATATTGTAAAAATAGGTGTGGAAGCTGCAGATGCTGAAAGCGCGATTGAAGCAGCAGGGAACCTTCTTTTACAAGAGGGTCTTGTTGAGGAATCCTATATAGAAGCAATGAAGGAAGCATATAGAAAAAATGGACCTTATTTTGTACTTGCACCACATATTGCGATTCCGCATGCTCGACCGGAAGATGGCGTAAATGAAGCCTCTGTATCCTTGATTCAACTTAAAGAACCAATTGTGTTTGGACATATCATGAATGATCCAGTGCAAATCGTATTTGGTTTAGGCGCTTCTTCAAGTGACGAGCATTTAATCTTGTTAAAAAAGTTAACGGGTCTTTTAAACGATACAACAAATGTGGAGAAATTATCAAACGCCACAAGTTATGATGAAATAAAAAATATTTTAGAAATGGAGCGATAGTTATGATGAAAATATTAACAGTTTGTGGGTTAGGACAAGGTACAAGTTTAATTTTAAAAATGAATGTGGAACAGGCGCTAAATGAAAAAGGGATAAAGGCAGATGTAGAGCATACCGATGTTTCAACAGCTTCTAGTATGGAAGCGGATTATATTATTACAAGTAATGAACTTGCAGAAAGTTTGCAAGGACATAGTGCAAAAGTTTTCATTGTTAATAATTACTTTGATATGGGTGAAATCAACAATGCAATAAAGGAACATATCGAAAGCTAGGAAACTAAAAGTTTACGATAGAGGGAGGAAAATAATGGATATCATTATTTGGGTTGCTACAAACGTTTTTGGTGAAGCAGCGATCTTACTAGGATTTATCGTGCTACTAGGGTTACTGTTACAGAAGAAGTCCGCAAGTCAAACAATTAGTGGAACCTTTAAAGCAGTAATCGGGTTTTTAATCATTAGTGCAGGATCTGGTGTAATCGTTAATGCCTTGACGGTTTTTGAACCATTATGGAAAGAAGTATTTAATCTTTCTGAACAGCCGTTGGGTGATTTCATGGGACAAGAAGGGTTTAACGCTAAATATGGTAGTGCCGTAACCTTGGCAATGACACTCGGGTTCGTTATAAACGTGTTATTAGCAAGATTTACAAGATTTAAGTATATATATTTAACTGGACACATGATGTTTTGGACAACAACGATATTCGCCGGAATTATTATTCAAAGCGCTGGACACGTTTCCTTTGGCAAGCTTGTTTTGTTCTTAGCCGTCATTATGGGAATATATTGGACAATCCAACCAGCACTAACACAGCCGTTCATGCGTAAAATCATGGGTAATGACAATATTGCGCTTGGACATACGTCAGCATCTGTTGCATTATTAAGTGCCCTTGCTGGTAAATTGTTAGGAAATAAAGAAAATGATTCTGAAAAAATAAAGCTCCCGAAAGGATTAGAATTTTTAAGGGATTCTAATGTAATTACAGCCCTTACGATGGGATTATTGTTTTTAGTTGGTGCAATTATTATATCCTTTAGGGATACATCGGGAGCGGCCGAATTAGTGGCAGCAGCGGGTGAACAGAACTTCATTGTATATGCGATTATACAATCATTCACGTTTACAGCCGGTATTGCTGTTGTATTACTTGGTGTACGTATGTTTATTGGTGAAATGGTACCAGCATTTAAAGGGATTGCTACCAAGATTGTTCCAGGTGCGAAACCTGCATTGGATAGTCCAGTCGTATTTCCTTTTGCTCCGAATGCCGTTATTTTAGGATTTTTGGGTTCCTTTGCAGGTGCTTTAATTTGGTTAGTAATTTTAGGAAATACAGTTGGCTATGTTTTTGTTCCGACAATGATTGTATTGTTCTTCCACTCTGCAACTGCAGGCGTTTTTGGAAACGTTACAGGTGGTGTGAGAGGAGCTTTAATGGGTGGTTTTATCACCGCTACCATTGTTGCCTGGGGACAGTTTATTACTGTTAAAATGCTGCTTCCAGACACAATTCCGGATACGGCAATGTGGGCAGCGGATTCAGATATGTTTGTCCTTGGACCGATCATCCGTTTCTTAGCTCAACTCTTTTTCTAAATCGATTATTCATACAAAGGGTACATTTATGCCCCTTTGTTTCCATTTTCAAACGTAAGTATCAATGCTTATTTGCAAAGATGCTAAAATCTAATTGTAGGAGTGATCATCATGAGTTTTATTCGAACTTTTCAAGGAGATATAAAACCGGAAGAATTGGGTGTCACGTATTCACACGAACATATTGTATGTAGACCTCCGTACTGGATGGAACAGGAGAACGATGACTTACTGCTCGATGATAAAGAAAAGTCCAAATTAGATGTGCTCGATTTTAAACAACTTGGTGGCCAGGCGATTGTTGATGCAACTGCAGTGGACTATGGACGCGATGTAAGAGCAGTCCAAGAAATTGGAATCGAAACAGGTGTGACAATCATTGGGACCGCAGGATTTAATAAGAGCTTTTTATGGGATGCGGCTATTCCTGAACATGTGAAACAAGTCACTGGTGATTATCCTACGTATGCCGCATGGATTGAAGCAAAGACGATTAATGAACTGGCCGATTTCGTGATCCAGGAAATTGAAGTGGGACTGGAAGGTACAAATATACCCGGTGGTCAAGTGAAATTTGGAACAGGCTATAACAGAATTACTCCATTGGAAGAAAAAACGTTACGTGCAGTAGCGCGGGCACATCATGAAACAAAGGCACCACTGCACTCGCATACAGAAGCAGGCACGATGGGGCTTGAACAAATGGCCTTACTTAAAAGTGAAGGTGTTAACCTGGAACACATTAGCTTTGGACATATGGATCGTAATCCAGATCCTTTCTACCATGAAAAAATAGCACGATCTGG
The DNA here is from genome assembly GCF_016908515.1 of Virgibacillus halotolerans. GTDB lineage: Bacteria > Bacillota > Bacilli > Bacillales > Amphibacillaceae > Virgibacillus_M > Virgibacillus_M halotolerans. The sequence continues at coordinate 109,025 of NZ_JAFBEA010000004.1, read as the reverse complement.
TGCATTGCTTTCCTTCGACGGTATATCAAAAATTAAATATGCGCCAGAGAGTACACGAATTCAATGTATTTTAGCACTTGTTGAGAAAGGATATGCGGACCAAATTTTGGTGAGTGGTGACACTGCCAGAAAAACTTATTATAAACATTATGACTACGGACTAGGTTTAGAGAATATTCTTGGCAAATGGATTCCGCGTTTTATCGAAGAAGCAGATCAACAAGGGTTTGACGGCAAACAACTAATTGAAAAGTTCTTCGTTCAAAATCCTGCACGATGCTTCACTTTTAAGAAGTAGTTTGACTAGATGTGTAAGAAATGGATGGTGAGTAACAATGCAATTTCAAAGTCAGAATTCCTTTGATGTAAAGCAGAAGATCGAAAAAAGCAGAATCGCTATATTACCGATTGGTGCTGTCGAAGCACATGGGCCACATCTACCACTTGGAACTGATAACTTCTTGGCGGAACGGCTATCAGAAAAATTAGCGGAACGGGTCAATGGTTTCGTACTGCCAACATTACCATATGGACAAGTATGGAGTTTACGTAATTTTCCCGGCAGTATTAATGTAAGTAACGAATCTCTTATCCAGTTGCTCATTGATATTGGGAAAAGTCTTTATAGTCAAGGTTTTACGACATTTGTGATGGTAAATGGCCATTTAGGAAATGGCACGGCATTAAAAGAATCAGCACGCCAATTATATGAAACTTGCCCACAAATGCGTGTATTTTATTTCTTCTATCCTGGAATGGATAAGGCAACAGAAGAAGTTCGGGAAACCAAATCCGCGCACGGCACGTATTTTCATGCATGTGAAATAGAAACTTCATATATGCTTTATTTAGCGCCGGAATTGGTTGAAATGGATCGAGCAATTACTGATATACCAGATATACCAATGCATGCAGATGTGACGCCAACACCGTGGGAAGAATTTACGGAATCTGCCGTGTTAGGGGACGCTACATTGGCTACAGAAGAAAAAGGAAAATATATTGTGGATATTGCTTTGGAAAATATGGTAAAGCTTATTAAAGCTTAACAATCCTGTTGACCACTAGAAGTAAGAAGTAAGAAGTAAAGGTGTGAAAAAAATGAGAAAAAAGTTACATGAAAAGTTTTTATTTAATTTTTTAGCACGTGATGCGGAAAATGCTGCAACAATTATGGAAGCAGGTTCTGGCTATGTGGTTCCTGGAATTGTATCTGATAAGTTTGAAACAGTTGCATTGGCAGTGGAGAAGGTTCAAGCACTTCAATCGGTAACAGACACGATTAGTATCGGTCTTGGTGGTGGCGGTAATATTGCAAATTGGGAGAAGGTATTGGATATTGCGCTTGCATCACAACCAGGACATATCAATCAACCATTAGAAACTGCTGTATATGCAAAAGGGTATTTGGACGGTGCTCATATAAAAGACCAGGTTGTTAATGCATTGGTTAAACCAACAGGTAATGTGGGTACAATCCAATTAGCGTGTACAGGCCAGATGCTGGAAGTGGAGATGTTCGTTGAGATTGTCGCCAGTCTTGGAGTTGAGAGTATTAAAATGATGCCCGTTAAAGGAACGCAACATATTGAGGAATTAATTTATTTAACCAAAGTGGCTGCAACTAAAGGGATTCGTGGTGTAGAACCTGCAGGTGGTATTGATTCTAATAATATAAAGGATATTATGTTAGGTGTTAAAGACATCGACATTGAATATTTTATGCCACACATTTTTGGTTCATCAATAGACAAAAAAACCAGCGAAACAATCCCGGAAGTTGTACGTGAAATAGTTACGATTGTGGAGGGGATATGATGATTGACAATTACTTCAGTAAAATAAAGAATCTGTTGGCAGTTGTTGAAAAAGAAGAAAAGGAAGAAATGAAGCAAGCCGCACAAAAGGTTGCGGATGCGATTCAACAAGGCGGAGTAATTCATTTATTTGGATGTGGACATTCCCACATTTTAACGGAAGAGGTATATTACCGTGCTGGCGGTTTGGTGCCAATTCATCCAATTTTACATGAGCCCTTAATGCTTCATGAGGGGGCTGTTCGATCTTCAACTATCGAGCGAAAAAATGATTACGCAAAAACATTTATGGAAACACAGGATATACGATCTGGAGATGTGCTTTTTGTTCTATCCACATCCGGTAGGAATCCTGTTCCAGTTGATGTTGCCCAAATTGGAAAAAGAAAAGGGGCATACGTAATTGGCATAACCTCCATTACCTATGCATCCAGTCAGATATCTAGGCATACAAACGGTCAATATTTGTTTGATGTTGTTGACCTTGTGATTGACAATCATGCGCCAATTGGGGATGCACTCTTGTCTCATGATATGGTCGAGGTAAGCTTTTCACCAAGTTCCACCGTTGTTGGCGGAGCCATTTTAAATGGAATTTTAGCTGATGCAATTGTCCAAATGGCTGAAAATGGATTCACACCCCCGGTTTTCCTTAGCGGAAATATAGAAGGTGCAGATGATCATAATCAGAAACTTATCAATAAGTATAGTGATAGGATTACATTGTAAAAACAGGTCTATAGCAGGGGCATACATAATGCTTATGCTATAGACCTATTTACATTATTTATCTTTCTCGGAGGATGTCCTTTACTCTCTTTACTTTGTTGCTGTCGATCATATGTCTGAAGCTGTTATTTACTCTTACCCCTGAGCCAAAGTGCACTTCTTTGACTTTTACCTGGTTATAAAAGTCTTTAAAAGTATCCACGCGTAAACCGTGACCAGCCATGATCGTCAAATTTGTATCTTTAGCATCTTCGACAAGTTGATTTAGCTCATTTACCGCGTCAGGTGCATCATAGTTACCCCCAGCAGTAAGAATATGTGTAACTTGCGGATAGTTTGATAAACACGCTAAAGCTTCCCTCTGATTTCTGGCAAAATCAAATGCACGATGAAAGGTTACATCTAGATCGCCAGAAACATCCAATAATTGCTTTAATGTTTCTTCATCAACCGTACCTTTATCTGTTAAGGCACCAATAACAATCCCGTTGGCGCCTAATTCTTTAATCATTTCAATATCAGTTATCATACTTGTTAGATCGTCTTCATTATATTGAAAGGATTGACTATGCGGTCTAACGATTACATTTATTGGAATATCGACAGCTTTGACCGCAGCTTTAATTAAACCAAAGCTAGGTGTTATTCCCAATTCACTCATACTAGGACTTAGTTCTAAACGATTTGCCCCATACCGTGTAGCTTGTTTTACATCGGTCAGATTTGTAGCAATAACCTCTAATACCATAATATAAGTACCCCTTTTCAAAGATGATATCAACTTAATGATAGATGACTCATAGGTTTAATATAAGACCAAAAGCTTTCCTTACCATTTGTGCAATTTTAGGTGACTAAATAGAAAATTATATAGAGTTTGCATTGTTGTCGGAGTATTTAGCTTATTTCGTGTTATTATAACGGTATAGAAAGATAAGTATTTACAAGGAGAGGATATCAAAAATGTATCGTATCATGACCTGCAATATGCGTAACGATTTTGATTCTTCCCCTAATACTTGAGAAGAAAGAAAAACACGAATCAAGCAATTAATCAAGCAAGAATAACTAATGATTGTAGCACTATTAAACGTAAAATATGAAGGAGTGAAAGGAGAACATATGAAAAGAGATTTAAAATTCCGGAAAGACGGCTCGTTTAAAATCGTTCAACTAACAGATTTGCACATAGGTGCGGATGACGGCAACGAACCGGATAGTAAAACATTCCATCTAATAAATGAAATCATTCAAAATGAAATGCCGGATTTAATTGTAGTTACTGGAGACCTAATTTGGAGTGAGGCCGAGGGGGCAGCTCAAAATTATAGAAGGGTATTGGACCATATCTCTCAATGGGATATTCCGTTTGCTATTGTTTACGGAAATCATGATTCAGAGGCGAATATAACTAGGGAAGAGCTATTCAGGATTCAAGAGGATTATGCGAATTCAATAGCTGAACAAGGACCGAAAGAAATACATGGGATAGGAAATTACGCATTAACAATTCAATCCCGTGAAGGCAAAAAAAGTGAAGCATTGCTGTATTTTCTAGATTCCGGAGCATATGCCCCAAAACATATCGGTGGTTATGAATGGATACATACTGATCAAGTGGGCTGGTTTGTTTCCGAGTCAAAAAAGTATGAGAAATTAATGACCCGGCAACTTCCCGCATTAGCCTTTTTCCATATTCCATTACCTGAATATAAAGAAGTTTTACAGGTCGGAAAAGTATCTGGTAATAAATTGGAGCAAATTACTTCGCCAAACTTTAACAGCGGATTATATACAGCGATCCTCGAAGAAGGTAATGTGATGGGAACTTTTGCGGGTCACGATCACGATAATGACTATTGTGGCGTTTTAAACGATATTTCATTATGTTATGGTCGTATAACTGGGTATAATGTATACGGTTCATTGGAACGTGGAGCTAGAGTAATACGACTATTTGAAGGTGAAAGTCGCTTTGAATCTTGGCTTAGCTTGGCTGGGGGAGAAAACATCTTTTATTATACACATGAGCAAAAAGAAGTAGATACAATTTAAATAGTTTAATAACAGCTTATCAATCATCCCGATAATTTTTTAAAAAATAATTTTAACCATTGGAGGGAAAAAGCATTGAATACAAATACAAAGGAACAAACATATGCAAATTGGCCATTGGACTATGGTGATCCAAACTGGTTTCTGCATGATCGTTTCGGTTTGTTTATCCATTTTGGATTGTATGCTGCAGGTGCACGCCATGAGTGGTTCATGACCCATGAAAAGATCCATCCAGATGTGTACAACAGATATTTTGAGCACTTTGAACCAGACCTATTAGATGCAAGGGTATGGGCACGTGCTGCTAAAAACGCTGGAATGAAATATGTGGTCATTACGACAAAACATCACGAAGGATTTGCTTTATGGGATACAAAGCTAAGTGACTACAAAGTGACTAACACACCGATTAAACGAGATTTATTGCAGGAAATTTTAGCTGCTTTTCGTGAAGAAGGATTAAAGATTGGATTGTATCATTCCTTAATCGATTGGCATCATCCGGAGTTTCCGATTGATGGATTACATCCACAGCGTGATAAACAGGACAATACTGGTCGGAATATGAATAAGTATGTGGATTTTTTGCATGGCCAAGTGACAGAATTATTAACCGAATACGGCCAAATAGATTATTTGTGGTTTGATTTTTCTTATCCGCATCGTGATTGGGAATGGTCTAAAGGGAAAGGTGCGACGGATTGGAAAGCAGCGGAATTAGAAAAACTTGTATTGGATTTGCAGCCCAATATCCTGTTAAATGATCGTCTGGACTTAAATCGTGGGGTAATAACACCTGAGCAGTATCAGCCGAATGAACCTGTTAAGAAGAATGGGCTGCCTGTAATCTGGGAAGCATGCCAAACAATGAACGGGACATGGGGTTATCATCGTGATAATTTGGACTGGAAATCAACAGAGATGTTATTAAAAATGTTAATTGATACCATTTCTAAAGGTGGAAACTTACTGATGAATGTTGGTCCCAATGGACGGGGAGAATTTGATCAGCGTTCCCTGGATCGATTGCATGGAATTGGTGAGTGGATGAGACTGCACGCGCGTTCGATTTATGGGACAACACATAGTGAATATCAAGTCCCAGCTGACTGTCGCTATACACAAAAAGGAAATCGTCTATATCTTCATATCTACTCATGGCCATTTAGGCATGTTCATTTAAAAGGTTTAGCTGGAAAAGTAAAGTATGCGCAACTGCTTCATGATGCATCAGAAGTTTACTTTAGAGTGTTTGATCCTGAAGAAATAATTACAAGTACAGAGACAAAGATTGATAGCAGATCCATTGTGTTGGATCTTCCGGTTCAAAAACCGAATGTAATCGTACCAGTTGTGGAATTGTTTTTAGAGGATTAAAAATAAGCAGGTTGTCCATTGTCGGACAGCCTGCTTTATGCGAACATCGCTGAACCTCGGCCCGAACGCTGAACCCCATGGCAAGAAACCCGAATATAATGGAACGACTAATCACACAAAATTTCTACTTCGTCTGGGCGATAAATAGCAGTAATCTGACCAGCTTTATCGGTTGCGAACATAACGGTTCTCTCAGATTCGAGCGGAAAGGTATAAATCTTGTTCGTCTCAGGATCTTTAATCTTCATGTTGCTATCTTTGCCGAATTCGGAAACAAAAACAAACAAGTATCCATTTGCAAAGGTTAGCTTTCTTCCATAGTTACCTGGAAGATCTCCTTGGAACCACTCAAGATGACGAGAGACTCCAGCTTGCTTTATGGCATACTCATATAATGCAATCATCACTTCACTACGATCATTTAATTCAACTGGTATCGGTGACCAGATCACTTTACCTATTCCATATGTCCTTTCGACTAATGTTTCAGTGTTCCCGGCCGTTAACAATTCCTTTTTTGTATCAGCAATTCTTTCTCCTCCAAAAGAAACTGGATATTGTTTGGCCTGAATTTCCAATAATTCTTCCCGCAGTATGTTTTCTATCCTCGTAGCCCCTATAACATTATCCATTCGCTTCGTTTCATTCCAGTATTCATCTATATTAATGGGACCTGTAAACAATAATGTCATACCCTTTTCTTGTACGTTTTTTAAAATGATCTGCAGTGCTTCATTGCTGAAGTTATGTGCACTTGGTACGACAATTAATTTAGGCGCATCTTTTTCAAGGACATCGAGATGGTATTCACTTATCGCACGGAATGGCAGGTTCATCTCGTATGCTAAGGTTCTCGTAAGCTTTGTTGTTGCATCCAATGCCAGTTTCCGATTGGAGAAGTCATTTGAGTAGGGAAAGACAACTGCAATGTCTTCCAATGCGCGATCATGGAATAAATCCCGTGTTTCATTGACAAATGCACCAAAGTCATAGGATACATTTGTTTCCGGTTTTTCCGTACCATCTGCTCGAATCGCTCCAATGTTAGATTCATTAATATTGTTCATATAGAAGTTTGTGTTCCAAAGCCATTGAACTGCACCTGCGCCACCAGTGGAAAAGGCGTAAGCATATTTACGTTCGAGAATGTTTCTAAGCTCATATTCACTTCTTCTAGCCTGATTATTCGGACTTTCTACATACATGATACCAGTTTCCTGAATCAGATTTGGTTTGTCTGGTGCTTTTGTAAAAATACCATCCCATACAAGTTGGTCCATTAACCACCATGTATGGTTCGTTGTATAATCAACCACTTCACTATAGAACAATGGCGAAGGACGCTGGCCTGCGAGCGCTTCGTCCTGTCCGACAGTAACGAGCTGGTCGGGAGCAATTTTTTTAATTGTATCTGTAAGTTCCTTTACCCATTGATTATGCATATCCATCGTGTACAGTGTGTAGTCGAGCCATTTTAATCCTTTTTTTCCGGTGATCATATCTCTGATTCCAAAATTGATGTCACTGGGTTCAGGTGGCTCGATCGTATCAAACGACGGCAGCTCCTGTGGTGTCATATTCCACTTTTCCTGAAGTGAGCGTATCGATCCATGTCGCCCCTGTAACCATTCTCGATATGCCTTCCGATCATATGGGTCCTGAAGCGGACGCGGTCCAGCAAATGTCTGGTTAGGGTCAAATAAGGATGACTCATTAATTAAATCCCAATGAACATTTGTCGTCTTTGTATGTCTAGAAACAATGGCAGTGATAAATCTTTTCTGTGCTTCTAGGCTCCTTGGATCTAGATATGGATTTTCCCCGCCCCATGTTTCAGGTGTAAAGGAAAAGAAATTAAATGTGACTTCAAGATCATGTTTCCTAGCGCATAAAATGAATGCATCAATTGAACGCAGTATATTTTCATCAACATGTCCATCAATAAACATCATATTACGCCAGGCAGTCCAAATGCCGGTTCGAATGTAATTGATCCCAGCACGTTTCATTTGTGCCATGTCTCGATCCCAAACATGCGGATTGGGCAAGAAAAGAAAATAGCGTGCGACATCTGATGTCATATAAGTCATTCCGACAATCGGCAAGGGACGTCCACCTTTTTCAAAATAGTCTCGACCATATGTTAATGGCTCTCCAGATGCGAGGAGTGTCTTATCCATCCCCCAGAAAGCTTGATGAAGGATGCGCTTTTCACCTGTGCAGGATTCAGCTTCGCATGTAATTGTATATAAGCCAGGACTAATATCTAGTGGCACAATGAAAGAGAGTGAATTTAATTGCTGGGAGGCTTCGATTTTCTCTTTCTTAGAAAAAATTTCCTGATCCACTTGTGTGACATGAAAACTTATTGTCCAATCGGTTATCTCTTTTTTAAATGCCTGTAATTGATACGTTATCTTCGGTCGTTCACCTTCATCATATGTAGCATAGTTTGTTTTCAGCCACATCTCGGTTACCCCGTTTCCAACGAAAGAAGCGAATTCCATTAATGCCTTTGCCCCTTTCTCTGTCCAAAATGCTGCAGTCATTTTTTGGTTAATAAAAAGCCAACGTGCCCCCCTAAATTCACCTTTAGTGTGTTCAATTAACACACCAGGTGCAGCAACTTCCCGTCCAGTTTTTGAAAATCCTTTTAACAAAGGAAAAATATGTGCATCCATTGGACCAGCAGAGCCCATTTCTTCTTCAATCGCACTTGTCTTCGTTACATGTAATATAAAATTGTATGTATCTTCAATGGTGAATAAATCCTCCTTATTACGGAAGACAGGAATGTCCCCATTATGTTGCAAAGAAGTAATCGGTTTGGAATGAACAGGTAAAGCTTCATGGATATTTAATTGCTGATGATAGGCGGTTTGCGATCGCTCCTTTTTCCATTCACCATCTTCCATATAGCAGGGGGTACGAAATGGAATGCCACCGATATGTATCATTTGTTTACCATGCTTGAGGTGATTGAGAATCGCTTGCCAGGCATCTTTAGGGAAGTAAGGGCCATGCAGGCTAACAAAACAATTTACATTATTTCGTGATAGCGCTTTCCTTAACGATGTGGCATTAACAATTTCAGTCCCCTGACGTAAATGTTCTATGAAGGCGTGATTCGGTTTACTGCTATCTAGTGGGAAATTTGAATCGTAAAATATAACGATATTTGACATTGATGAAAAACCTCCATTTGCGATTTATTTATTGATAAAAGCTGATAGTTTCAATTTAATAGTTATGATTTATTATAGCAACTAAAATGTATTTCATTAGTAACAATATATTTACTAAATTAATTAATGAAAATATTACTAAAATAATGTATAATATATATGGAATATAAAAATGAAAGGATGGTAGATATGAAAAAATCAAAATACTATATTTTTATGGTGTTATCTATGATTGTGGTAATGACGCTATCCGCATGTAGTTCAGATTCAAGTGGTAGTAGTGATAAAAAGAATTCAGGTAACGGGGAAGCTTCGGGTGAGCAAGTCCTTAACCTGATTGAAGTAGCTGAAATCCCAACGGGGGACCCGTCACTAGCAACGGATGCTGCCAGCTTTGTTGTGTTTGGACAAACAATGGAAGGTCTTTATGCTATTGGCGAAGATGGTACACCGGTTCCAGCTATTTCAGATGGAGAGCCTGACGTAAGTGAAAATGGAAAGGTTTACAATTTCAAGTTACGTGAGGACGTAGAATGGGCGAACGGCGATCCTGTAACAGCCAATGACTTTGTCTATTCTTGGCAAAGAGCAGTAGATCCTAATACCGGATCTCAATATGCTTACATGTTTTCTGGCATTATTGAAAATGCAACGGAAATTATGGAAGGGGATAAGAAACCAGAGGATTTAAAAATTAAAGCAGTGGACGACTATACATTAAAAGTTACGTTGGAAAGACCGGTCGAATACTTTGATTCTTTATTGGCATTCGGTACATACTTACCGTTAAACGAAGAATTTGTTGAAGAAAAAGGAGAAGCTTTTGGTACGAACAGTGACAATATGCTGGCAAATGGTCCATTTAAATTAACGGAGTGGGATGGGTCCGGATTAACTTGGAAGTATGTTAAAAACGATAATTATTACGATAAAGATAGCGTGCAATTGGATGAAGTAAATGTACAAGTTTCCAAAGAACCAAGCACAGCGGTAAATTTATTTGAAACGGATGAAGTAGATCGAACAGCAGAGTTAAGTGCTGAGTATGCACAGCAATACCAAAATGATGAAAACGCATCCACGTTTAAGGAAGGGAGCACATTTTTCCTTAAATTTAATCAACAACGTGATGGCAAAGATACACCAATGGCCAACAAGAACATTCGTAAAGCATTATCCATGGCATTTGATAAAGAAGCATATGCAGAAACAGTTTTAGCGAATGGATCGGTCCCTATCGGTGGTCTCATTCCTAACGGGTTGGTAAAGAACCCCGATACAGATGAGGACTTCCGAGAAGAAAACGGTAATTTAATGGACTATAATGTTGAAAAGGCGAAGGAATATTGGCAAAAAGGTTTAGAGGAATTAGGTGTGGATGAAATCACGCTCGAACTTTTAAACGATGACAAGGAAAATGCCAAGAAAACCAGTGAATATTTTCAAAACCAATTGCAATCAAATCTTGATGGATTAACAGTGGAAGTAACAAACGTACCATTTAAAGTACTCTTGCAAGAATCGAAGTCCCAAAATTACGACATGGTAATAACCGGGTGGGGACCGGACTATATGGATCCAATGACTTTCCTTGATTTGTTTGTCTCTGACGGTGCAGGAGGACATGCAAGTGATACAAGTTATTCAAATGCAAAATATGATGAATTAATTGATGATGCAAAAGTGAAATATGCAAATGACCCTGCTAATCGCTGGAAAACAATGCTGGAGGCTGAGAAATTGTTAATTGAGGAGGACGCGGTAATTGCACCAATTTATCAACGAGGCAGATTAATTCTCATCAAACCATCTGTGAAAAACTTGAAAGAACACTTATTTGGACCAACCTATTTATTGAAAAATGTTTACATGGAAGATTAAATTTGATGCTTTATTAAGGAGAGGAAAGCGTAAGGTAATAATACGCCTTCTTCTCCAAATTTATACCTTTTTGATTAAAGTTGCATCTATTACACCAGGTTAAGAAAAAATGTGACTATGGTTTGGTTATGATGGAATAAAGTCGCAAACGGATCTCGAAATTTGAAATTAACATATAGGTTAAAACGAGTTGGTAAGTCTTCATCGCCCATGTAAATAAACTTTCTATGAGGCTGTTTATTATCATTTACTAAAAAAACTAATTTTTACACATATTGGGTAAGTAAGCGCTTTTATGTTATGGTGTTAACATATAGATGTATCTATTACGTCAAAAATAGAGAAAAGCATAAGTAGCACTTGTTGAGATTTAATCTGCTAATATGTAGATTGGTTTTTCGCATTTCTTTGCTCTTTTAACTTCAGAGAATAAATATCAGCAATGTGTTGCATAAGGGGGAGAAACGATAATGTTAGCTTTAAATGGTGTATTGGGATGGATTTATGGTTTGGGAAATTGGCTGGCAAAAATGATGTATCTACATATTCTTTGGACGCTATTTACAATCGCAGGGCTAGGTGTATTCGGCATACTACCAGCAACATCTGCCATGTTTTCAGTTATTAACAAATGGTTTGAAGATGGTTTTGACGCGCCAATATTTAAAACGTTTTTAACCACTTATAAAAAAGAGTTCTTTAAATCAAATGCACTTGGAATTCTATTGATAGGCTTAGGCATATTTTTATATATGGATATGGGAATTTCAAAACAGTTCATTCAGTCCTTTTCTATCCATATTATTTTGTTAGTTGTTATTTTTCTTTACATTATTACGCTCCTATACTTTTTCTCTGTTTTTGTACGCTACGATTTAACATTCTTTTATTACTTTAAACAATCTTTCCTCATGGCATTGGCTAGACCTTTTGAGACAATAGCGATGTTGATCTGTATGCTAATATTATATTATTTATTTAGTTATGTACCAGTCTTGTCGGTTTTTGTAGGATCATCACTTATTGCTTTTCCACTAGCATGGTTTGCGCGCAGTGCCTTTGTTAAAGTGGAGGAAAAAATTGCTGGTTGAATATAAATACTCAAGTGATAAAAGGGGATGGGGTCTTGAGTATGTTTCATAGAATGAAATCGAAGCTTTTATATAAATATATTATCTCCTATTTATTGATCTTTCTTATTCCGTTTTTAATAATGAGTGGAATTATTTATTATAATTCTGTCTCAAGCCTACGTCAGCAAATCGAACAATCCAACCTAAGCAAATTGGAACAGGTAAAAAAAATAACGGATGAACGTATGAATGTATTGGAAACATTGGCAGCGAGAATATCATATGATCCTCGTCTGACACCTTATATGATGAGCCAAGACTATACTAGTGGAGAAGCAATAGAAGAACTAAAGAAATATAAAGCAAATAGTCCCATCATTGACGAAATATTTGTGTATTACCATCATGATAATACACTCTATTCATCCAGTGGATCCTATTCCATTGATGCTTTATTACAAAAAAAATATAGATTTAATAATTGGGAAAAAGAACAGATCGAGCGAGATCTCCATAGTAAACTACCATTAGTAAAGCCTGCTGAAAACGTAATCGTTAACAATAACAATGACAAGCGAGTTATTGCCTATTTATTTCCGATCGCTCCAAATAACCCATCGCCCTATGGAACGGTTATGTATTTTATTGAGGAAGCAGAGATAAAAGATCTTATTGAAGATATACTAGGTGAATTTGATGGAAATGCCTACATATTAAATGGTAATGATGAGCAGGTAGCAGCAACTATTCATGATGAAGAAATTAGTGATGAGCAGGTAGCTTCCTTGGTTAACGATAATAAGGGAATTGATAATCTCGACATAAACGGGAAGAATTATTCCCATGCTTCTGTTACATCTGACGTTAGTGGCTGGACATTTACAACCATTATGAATACAGATCAGTTTTTTGAGAAACTGGAACAGACAAAAAGATTAATTATTATGATGCTGTTAGCACTTTTTATTTTGGGATTTAGTATTGCTGTACTGTTAGGAAGAAGGCAATATAAGCCAATCCGAAATTTGTTTAAAATCATAAGCAGTAGACATATCAATGGTTATGAAAGTGAAAATGAATTAGAAACGATACAGAATACGGTTTCAAATGTATTCAAAGACTATCAGACTATCAATGAAGCAATGTACCTGCAAAAGCCATTTGCCAGGGATCAATTACTTGTTAGACTGTTGAAAGGGGATATCAAGGATAATCAAGAAATAGAGACGTTGTTAGATGCGTTAAATGTTCAAATGCGGGATGGGCCATTTTTCGTTGCGATCGTCTATTTTGAAAGTGGTACCTTTAAAGAAACTAATATTACAGCTAGGGATAAAGTTTTTGAAACGCTGTCACGTATTTCGCTCCCAGAAGTCACCGCATATGGTATTGATTTATTATATAATGATGCGATTGCCCTGGTTGTTAGTATTGATCAAGGAAAAGATAATACGGATAAACAGCGTCACGTAGCTATTTCTGGGATACAACAGTATATTCATCACAAGTTATTAATGAATCCTACGATAGGAGTGGGGACGTTATGTAACGAAAAGAAGTTGATTAACCGTTCTTATATAGAAGCGCTTGCTGCAATGGAATATAAGTCGATAAATCCTCAGGGAAGTATCATTTATTTTGACGATATTAGCTTACAGCCTGAGCGGGCGCTTGGCTATCCAAAAGAAGAACAAATAAAACTTGTCCAAAGTTTAAAACAAGGTGATCAGATCGTGGCTGAAGAAACGCTACGTAATATGTTTACGATGCTAGCCACTAAGAATTTATCCATTCAAGTTTCCAAACTTATTTATTTTGATATCATCAATACGATTGTCAAAACAGTTACTGAGCTAGGTTTAGATGGTTATATTCATAACTTTAAACAAATTGTTGATTTTAATTCTACCGAACAATTACAGGCACAACTTCAAACAGTAATCATTGGAGTTTGTAAAGCGGTGTCCGATAAAAAAGAAAGTCATAATGACAGATTAAGAAAGGATATAATAGCATATATCAAACAAAACTATGATTTGTATGAGCTGTCTTTGGAAAAAATAGCCGTTGAATTTCAATTATCTATATCCTATATCAGTCGATTTATAAAAGATCAAACCGGTGTTACTTTCACACAATATTTACAAGATCTTCGCATTGCACATGTAAAGAAACAATTGACAGAGAGTGATCAATCTATCAAGCAAATTGTGATGGAAGTTGGTTATAAAGATGTTGCAAATTTCACGCGTAAATTCAAGAAAATTGTAGGCATCACACCGGGGCAGTATCGAACATTACACAAATAAAATTACCTCTTTCCATATCCCTCGTAAAAATGCGGGGGATATTTTGGTTGATTGAAGCCGTGATAGAAAGGTTTGTAAGGATTATTGTAATAATATACATATAAGAACAAATTTGACATATCGCAATACATTGAAGGCGATACCACATATGCAAAAACAATGTAAGTGATTCGATTATGACAATTTTTAGTGAAATTAACATATTGATTATGTTTTCTGAAAAATATAGAATGTAAGCAGTTACAAGAGAGGGGGAAGCAAATGATATGAGTTCAAGTACAGCAACGGCTCTTTCTAATGAAGAAGAGAAAATGGATTCGGCAAATATGAATCCCATCCCAAAGAACAAGAAACCAAAAAGGAACAGAAAGATTCTACAGAATTGGCAACTCTACATATTTATACTCCCAGCATTTTTGTATTTTTTTATTTTCCATTACATTCCAATGTATGGCGTGCAAATTGCATTTAAAGATTTTATTCCATCTAAAGGAATATGGGGGAGTGAATGGGTAGGGCTGGAACATTTTAAACGATTTTTCGATTCCTATTATTTCTGGGACTTAATCAAGAACACACTGGGAATCAGTGTATATGAATTAGTCGTCGGGTTTCCTTTACCTATTATATTAGCATTAGCAATAAACGAAGCGAAAGATGGATTATACAAAAAAACGGTACAAACTGTAACATACGCACCACATTTTATTTCGGTTGTAGTAATGGCAGGAATGATTATTGCCTTCCTATCACCTGCAACAGGTATTATAAACCACGGTCTTGGGCTTTTAGGTATTGATCCCATTCCATTTATGAGTGATCCAAAATGGTTTAAGACGGTGTATGTGTTCTCAGGTGTATGGCAAAGTACCGGGTGGGGGACAATTATTTATCTCGCAGCACTCTCGGGTGTTGATCCACAGCATCATGAAGCAGCAATCGTTGACGGGGCAACACGATTACAACGAATCTGGTATATAAATATTCCAGCACTTGTGCCTACGATGGTGATCTTATTGATCATGAATGTCGGCAATATTATGGCCCTTGGGTTTGAAAAAATATTACTGTTACAAAATCCGCTGAATATGGAATCGTCAAATGTGATTGCAACATTTGTTTATCAGGCTGGTTTGTTGGATGCACAGTATAGCTTTGCGGCAGCTGTTGGTCTGTTCAATTCAGTTATTAATGCTATTTTACTTATTACTGTGAACCAAATTGCGAAAAAAACTTCGGAAACAAGTCTATGGTAAGGGAGGATCGTTTATGAATACAGCTATAAGTGAAACAAAGACAGATAAAATGATTAAAACTTTTATTTACATTTTTCTTAGCTTGGCGTTAATAGGCGTTCTTTATCCTGTCATCTACATCATTAGTGCATCCATTAGTAATCCGGCAGATGTAAACTCAGGAAAAATGTGGCTCTTTCCGAAAGGAATTACATTGGAAGGTTACAAGATTATCTTTGAAAATAGCGATATATGGAGAGGTTACCTTAATACTATTTTTTATACTGTGCTAGGTACGTCAATTAATCTTGCAGTTACCATACCTGCAGCATATGCGCTATCACGAAAAGATCTTGTGGGTAGAAATCTTTTAATGGGGATATTTGTATTAACGATGTTTTTTAGTGGCGGTTTGATACCGACGTACTTGGTGGTGAAAAGCTTAGGGATGATCGATACAATTTGGGCATTGGTCTTACCTAATGCTGCCGCGGTGTGGAATATCGTTATTGCACGTGTCTTCTTTCAGTCAAGCGTGCCAGTGGAATTGGAAGAATCAGCAAAAATTGATGGGGCATCTAATTTTAAGATATTTTTCAAAATTATTCTACCATTATCTGCTCCAATAATTGCTGTTATGGCATTGTTTTATGGTGTTGGTCACTGGAATGAATATTTTAATGCATTAATATATTTGTCTGACAAGGCAAAGTTTCCACTTCAACTGGTCTTAAGGGAAATTCTTGTATTGCAGGAAATGACAACAGAGAATACCCAAATTTCAGGTAGTATGGCCGAAGCTATGCACAGTAAGCAGCAACTAGCAGCCATTATAAAATATGGTGTCATGATCGTATCTACCTTGCCGATCATTGTGGCATATCCATTCCTACAACGGCACTTTGTTCAGGGCGTTATGATCGGATCACTTAAAGGATAAATTTGGATAATAGAAATCCGGTGATTATAAGGGAGGTGTGATTTAACTTTTTTACACTAACAAGATGGAATGAACATAAATAAAAGAGGGGGAGTTCATACGATGAATAGAACGTTTAAATTACTGTTAACTGCTATTGTCGCATTATTATTATTAGCAGCATGTGGATCAGATGATGAGAAGGTCAATAAGGAGGCCTCCAAAGCGGCGAATGCTGAAGTGAATAAAGAGGGATTTCCGATAGTTGATGAGGAGATAGAGTTAACCATGATGGCACCAGGAGTTGGGATAGAAGAGTGGAAAAACATGGAGACGCTAAAAGCGTATGCGGATATGACCAATATCCAATTTAAATATGTGACACCACCATCTGATGATTTTCAAACAAAGTTAAATTTAGCGTTTGCTAGTGGAGATGTGGGTGACATCATTTATGGAGCAGGAACAAGTGATTTAACTCCCGCCATGGAAGTGGATTATGGGCAACAGGATGTATTAGTTCCATTGGAAAAACTGATTGAAGAACATGCGCCTAACCTAAAGAAATTATTAGAAGAAAGACCAGATGTGAAAAAGTCAATAACGACGGTTGATGGGCATATCTATTCCCTGCCGGTAGTTAATGCAGAAACAGAAGGAACAACAGCAAGTTGGGCTACTGGACCGCTATGGTATAACGGGAAATGGTTAGATGAATTAGGTGTGAAAGAATTACCTAAAACGACAGATGAGTTTTATAAACTATTAAAACGGTTTAAGGATGAAGATCCGAACGGAAATGGTGAGGCAGATGAAATACCGTTACTTGATGTGAAAATGAATAGTTCCCGTCCATGGTTAATGGCTGCATTTGGCATGAAGGAGTGGGGAATTGAAGAGAATGATGGACAGGTCAGATATACGCCAATAGAACCTGAATATAAAGATTACCTAACCTATATGAATAAGCTTTATGAAGAGAAATTACTAGACCCGGAAACATTCTCACAATCAGATGAACAGAAAAAAGCAAAAGGGGAAGATAATCGGATAGGCGTATTTCCAGATTGGTTTTCCTATTTTACAACGGGAGAGCCTGAAGAAGATGCAGTGAACAATCCGATGTTTTATCCACTGACAACGGATGAATCCAAAGAACCGATTGTACCGATTAGCACTGGTATGACAAGGGGTGCCTTTTCAATCACTGAGAATAACCCAAACCCGGAAGCATCGATTCGTTGGATAGATTATTTCTATTCGGAAGAAGGTGGCGCATTTTTGAATCAGGGTCCAGAAGGCTTTCTTTGGGAATGGGATGACAAAGAAGCAGGAACGAAGAAAAAAAATGACCTTCCGGATGGATATGACTCATCAGAAGATTACAGGGCAACATTAACACCAGATTACGGTATTGCGGCTCCTGCTCTAAAAGTTGAAACAGATGTGTATGGAGATAAAACGAAATTTGAAGACTTTATAGCTTCAGAAATAGAAAACAAAATTGCGCCGTTTGGTGAAGTTCCATTTCCACTTGTTTACTTAACAACGGATGAACAGAAGGAAGTTAATACCATAGAAGTAGATTTAGAATCTTATGTTGAGCAAATGGAAGCAAAGTTCATTACTGGGGTTGAGCCGTTATCAAATTGGGACAATTATGTAGAAACAATTAAAAAAATGAATATTGAAAAATATATTGAAATTAATCAAGCAGCTTATGACCGCTGGGCAGAAAGTGATTAATCAACATAATAAAAATATGGTTCGTATTTACGATCTAACCGTATGAAATCAAAACGCTTTTAGTAGAATTCGGAGGGTGAGTATTGGAATACAAAAAGAAAGTCCATATTATTTCTCATACACATTGGGACAGGGAGTGGTATCTGCCATATGAGAAACACCATGTTTTACTCATGAAATTAATGGATCAGCTGTTAGATACACTTGAAAAAGAGCCAGATTATAAAAGTTTTCATTTGGATGGACAAACCATCATTTTAGATGATTATTTACAAATTCGTCCCGAAATGAAAGATAAGCTTCAGAAATTTATCCAAGAAGGCAGAATCAAAATTGGTCCCTGGTATATTTTACAGGATGAATTTCTGACAAGCAGCGAGGCGAATGTTCGTAATTTGCAATATGGCATGAAGGATGCGGCAAAATGGGGTGGCGGGATCTCGAAAATTGGCTATTTCCCTGATTCATTTGGAAATATTGGACAGGCACCTCAAATACTGAAGCAAGCAGGTATTAACAATGCAATTTTCGGAAGAGGGGTAAAGCCCACTGGATTTAATAATACGGTGAGTGAAGCAGAAAATTATGAGTCACCATACTCCGAAATGCAATGGAAAGCACCCGATGGCTCATCCGTTCTGGGTATCTTATTTGCAAATTGGTATTGCAATGGAAATGAGATTCCGACAGATGAAGTAGAAGCAGAGAAATATTGGGAAGCGCACATCGCTTCTCTGGAAAAATATGCATCTTCGCCACATATGCTTATGATGAATGGTTGTGACCATCAGCCAATCCAAACCGATTTACCTGAGGCCATTCGAACAGCAGAGAAGCTATATCAAAATATCGACTTTGTTCATTCAAACTTCAGTGATTATATTGCCGAACTTTCCAAGTCACTTCCTGTAGATTTAAAAGTGGTTAATGGTGAGTTGCGCAGTCAGCAGACAGATGGTTGGGGAACACTCGTTAATACAGCTTCTTCACGTGTCTATATTAAACAGATGAATCAGCAATGCCAAACATTACTTGAAAAAGTAGCAGAACCGCTCGCCACTTTTGCTTACTTATATGGAGAAGATTATAATCATGATTTATTTGCATATGCCTGGAAGACATTGATGCAAAATCATCCACATGACAGCATTTGTGGTTGTAGTGTGGACGAGGTACATCGCGGAATGGTTACACGCTTTGAGAAAAGCAAACATGTTACTGAAATGCTTATTGATGATAGTTTAGCAGCGATTTCGAAACAGATTGACACGACAGGCTTTGAAAAATGGGGAGAAGATGTACTGCCATTTGCTGTATATAACACGACAGGAGCCAGTCGTACTGGAGCTGTTTCAATCACACTGGACATCAAAAGAGCCTATTTTTCAGACGGTGTAAATAAACAAGAACTGAAGGAATTCTCGCTAGGTGATCGGATGCTGGTTGATGAAACAGGCAAGCAATTCAGCTGTCAGGCAGAAGATCTGGGTATTGCATTTGATTATGATTTGCCCAATGATAAATTTCGTCAGCCTTATATGGCACGTAGAGTTCACCTAACATTTGAAGCGGAAGAAATCCCAGCTTCAGGCTATAAAACATATGCATGGGTTCCTGCTTTAGGGGCAAACAAGGAAGGTTCATTGATTCATAGCAATAATGAAATGGAAAACAGGTATTTAAACGTAAAAATTGCGAAAAATGGTGCTTTAACGATCACGGATAAAGCTAGCGGATATACATTCGAAGAACTTTGCGTGTATGAAGATACAGGGGACATCGGCAATGAATATATGTATAAGCAACCAGATGGTGAAACAGCGCTCACAACAAAAGATTTAACAGCGAAGATAACCGTGGTAGATGATACACCATTCCAGGCCACTTTTGAAATTATTCATGAGTGGGAGATTCCTGCAAGTGGATCAGACTTACTGGAAAAAGAGCAGCAGGAAGTTGTCTGGTTTACAGGAAGGAAATCAGGACGCAGTGAAGAAAAAATCCCTATCACCATTAAAACACGTGTTACATTAGAAAAGAATGGAAGCGGTCTAAACGTTGAGACTTCCTATAACAATCAGGCTAAAGATCATCGTTTACGGGCATTATTTCCAACAAATATTGTAACCGAATCACATACGGCAGATTCTGTTTTTGAAGTGGTAGAGCGCTATAATGAGCCTGCAGCGGAATGGAAGAATCCGGATCATTCCCAGCATCAGCAAGCATTTGTTGATGTGAGTAATGATACAACTGGCTTAACCATTTCTAATCAAGGATTAAATGAATATGAGATCTTACGGGATGGTCAAAATACCATTGCATTGACACTGTTACGGGCTGTTGGTGAAATGGGGGACTGGGGCCACTTTACGACTCCCGAGGCACAATGTTTAGGGGAGCATACGGTTTCGTTTAGAATTTATCCGCATCAGGGGAACTGTGCCAAATCAGAAAGTTACCAAGATGCATACCAATTTCAAGTGCCATGGTCAGTGAAGCAATTGCCTGTACAAGCAGGGCCGCTACCATCTACGCATGGATTTGTTCAATGGAAGTCTGACAATCTTATATTATCATCGCTGAAAGTTGCCGAGGGGTCGGAAGATGTGATGGTCCGCTGGTTTAACATGGCAGATGGTGAGGAAACACTTACGGCCCAATCACCGGCCAATTGCCGTGATGCTTATATCAGTAATGTTATTGAACAAAGAGTAGCATCATTTCCCGCTGATCAAAAAGAAATTCAATATCCCGTCCAGAAATACGAAATCGTGTCGATTGGATTTGAAAAAGAATAATACAAGCGCGTTTACAAAGTGTACTGCACTTCGTGAACGCCCCCTTTTTGGTAGGAAACAAAAAAAGAAAAGGAAGTGAATCCGCATGCAGAAACAAATACCAGCATCAATGAAAACTTTAATCGAAGAAGTAAAAACGACTTTCACACACGATCAAAAAATACAGCAACTCTTTGAAAATTGCTTTTCCAATACATATGAAACAACAATAAGACCACAGGAAGATGGAACAACCTTTGTGATCACTGGTGACATACCAGCGATGTGGCTACGGGATTCAGCAGCACAGGTTCGTCCTTATTTATTGCTGGCTGAACAAGATGAGGAGATAGCATGTTTGATTGAGGGGGTTATACAAAAACAAGTTTCCTTCATTAACCATGATCCATATGCAAACGCTTTTAATGAAGCGGCGAACGGTAAACGGTATCATGACGATAAAACGGAAATGACACCACTAATCTGGGAGCGTAAATATGAAATTGATTCCCTCTGTTACCCTATCCAACTCGCTTATTTGTTTTGGAAATCAACCGGAAGAACATCACATTTTGATGAACCGTTCAAGGAAGCGATGTTAACAGTGATTAAAACGTGGAAAACAGAGCAAAATCATCAAAAAGATTCCAAGTACCTGTTTGAAAGGGATAATTGTCCGCCGCAGGACACGCTGTCACATGCAGGCTATGGTGCACCTGTAAGTTATACCGGGATGACGTGGTCCGGTTTTCGTCCAAGTGATGATGCATGTAAGTATGGGTATTTAATCCCGTCCAATATGTTTGCTGTTGTAGTACTCAGACAATTGGCCGAAATTGCTTCAGTGGTTCTTACGGATAAGGTTCTGGAAAAGACCGCTATGGCATTAGCTGAGGAAATTGATGAGGGGATCCAAACGTTTGGAAAAGTAGAACACCCGGACTTCGGGACGATCTATGCCTATGAGACAGACGGACTTGGGAATTACAACTTGATGGATGATGCAAATGTGCCGAGTCTTCTAGCGCTTCCCTATTTGGGGTATTGCACTACGGATGACCCCATCTATCAGAATACGAGAAAGTTTATTCTAAGTGAAGCAAATCCATATTACTTTCAAGGAAAGGTTGCCAAAGGAATTGGGAGTCCACATACACCAGAGTATTATATTTGGCATATCTCTCTTGCTATTCAGGGAATGACTGCACCAACCGATGAGGAAAAGAAAGCAATTTTGCAGCTGTTTCAACAAACGGATGCGGATACAAACTTTATGCACGAAGGATTTCACGTCGATAACCCTGAACACTTTACAAGACCTTGGTTTTCTTGGGCAAATTCAATGTTTAGTGAGTTTTTACTGAGCCAATGCAATCGTGTTGTGAAGGGTAGTGCCTTAGCGGAATAACATCGAAAAATTTGATAATAAATAAAAGGGGTGCAGTGTAATGAATTTAGGATTAAGCACGTATAGTTTACTTGATGCTATTAAGACTGGGGAAATGAATGTACTCGATGTAGTAACATGGATTGCAGACAATGGCGGAGAACATATGGAAATTGTGCCATATGGTTTTAGCTTAGTAGATAATCTGGAACTGGCGGATCAAGTCCGTGATAAAGCGAAAGAAGTAGGGATCGAACTATCAAACTATTCGATGCCAGCAAATTTCGTTCTGGATACAGAAGCAGCTTTTGAGGCGGAAGTTGTACGGGTGAAGAAACATGTTGATCTGTTGGATCGCATGGGTATGAAACATATGCGTCATGATGTAACGGCATTTACATTACCGCCGGAGAAAATGACCATTGCACACTTTGAAAAAAGCCTCCCGCAAATCATTGAAGGAAGTCGCCGTATTGCAGATTATGCCGCGAAATTTGGCATTACAACAACCATCGAAAATCATGGTGTAGCAGTTCAACATAGTGATCGGGTTCAGCGTGTATTGGAGGCGGTAGATAGACCTAACTTTAAAACAATTTTAGATATAGGGAATTTTATGTGTGTCGATGAGGATTCTATTGTAGGTGTCAAAAAGAATTTGCCATATGCATCACTTGTTCATTTTAAGGACTTTTATTTCCGTGCTTTTGATGCGGATCCCGGTGGTGGGAAATGGTTCAGAACATCAAATGGAAATTATTTAAGAGGTGCCATTGTAGGGCAAGGTGATATCGATATAAGGAAAATTATGAAGCTTGTTAAAGACTCCGGATACGACGGTTATCTAACACTGGAATTTGAAGGAATGGAGGAGTGCAAAGAAGCGTGTAAAATTGGTATGGACAATATAAGACGATTTTGGGAGGAAGCATAACCACTGGTTTACCCAATTAAGGATAAGGCCAGAAAAAAAGATCAATTAGTTTGAAGAGCCAGGTAGGGGCATATCGACAAATGGTGATAAATGATTACTGGAGGGTAAATGAATGAAATTGGGAATGAGCTCGTACAGTTTAGTAGGGGCAATGAATGCAGGGGAGATGTCGATTCTGGATGTTATCGCATGGACAGCCGATCAGGGTGGCGAGCACATTGAATTGGTCCCAATGGGATACACATTGACAGATAATCCAGATTTAATTGCAGAAATTATACAAAAGACAAAGGAAACAGGGATTGAAATATCGAATTATGCGATTGGCGCAGATTTTCTACCAGATACCAAAGAAGCGTTTGAGCGGGAGATCATACGGGTCAAAAAAGAAGTCGATACTGCACATGCGCTAGGGGTTAAACGGATGCGACACGATGTATCATTTAAGCCAGCCGAGGAGGCATCGATTCAACAGTTTGAAAAGGATTTACCAAGATTGGTGGAAGCGTGCCAACGCATTGCTGACTACGCTGGGCAATATGGGATTGTCACAAGTATTGAAAATCACGGTTTCTATGTCCAAGCGAGTGACCGAATTCAGCGCTTGATCGATTGTGTAGATCGAGAAAATTTTAAAACAACACTGGATACAGGAAATTTCCTTTGTGTGGACGAAGACCCTGTGGTTGCCGTAAAGAAAAATATTAAAGATGCATCCATGGTGCATATTAAAGATTTTTATCATCGTCCAGCATCTACTTATAATCCTGGTGAAGGCTGGTTTCAAACGGCTTCCGGAAATTATTTAAGGGGCGCCATCAGTGGCCATGGTGATATCAACCTGTACGATGTGATCCATGTTATCAAAGACTCCGGCTATGATGGATACATTTCGATTGAATTTGAAGGTCTGGAAGAATGCAAACAAGGATCTAAAATCGGTATGGACAATGTTCGTCGTATCTGGAATGCAATATAAAAGTGGGAAAGAGGTTGTACAATGGAGAAAGTTAAAGTTGGTATTATAGGCGCAGGTTCCATCTCTGAAATGCATTTTGAATCCTATAAAAATAATCCGGCAGTGGAGATTTATGCTGTTTGTGACTTAAATGAACAAAGAGCCCAAGAAAAAGCAGGGAAGTATGGTGCTCGGCGCATCTATAAGAATTATCAGGATTTATTGGCAGACCCAGCAATTGATGCAGTCAGCATTTGTACATGGAATAATACCCATGCAGCAATCGCTATTGCAGCTTTACAGGCAGATAAACACGTTCTAGTTGAAAAGCCATTATGTAAAACCGTGAAGGAAGCACACGAGATTGAACAGGCGGTTGAAGCGTGTAATGGGAAAACGCTGCAAGTTGGATTTGTTCGCCGCTTTGGAACCAATACGCAAGTATTAAAAAAATTCATTGATGCTGGTGATCTGGGAGAAATCTATTATGCAAAAGCTTCGTGCATCCGTGCACTTGGTAACCCTGGTGGCTGGTTTGCTGATAAAGAGCGCTCAGGTGGTGGGCCATTAATTGATTTGGGCGTGCATGTAATTGATCTTTGTTGGTATTTGATGGGCAAACCAAAAGTGAAATCCATAAGTGGAAACACCTACAATAAGTTAGGCAACAGATCTAATATTAAAAACAAATCATTTTATCAGGCGGCAGATTATGATCCGGAAGAAAATACTGTCGAGGATCTTGCTAATGCACTTATTCGATTTGAAAATGGTGCCTCTTTGATGGTGGATGTCAGCTTTACACTACATGCCAAGGAGGAAACGATTAATGTCAATCTGTATGGGGACCAAGGAGGAGCCGAAGTTGAACCAGAATTGCAAATTATTACCGAAAAAAATGACACTATTCTAAATGCAACACCACAAATTGACGCGTTGTCATTTGATTTTAATAAAGGCTTCCAAAAGGAGATTGACCATTTTATATCTTGTGTTCAAGGGAAGCGGGAAACGATTAGTCCTGTACAGGATGGGGTGGAGATCATGAAAATACTCGCTGGTGTTTATGAATCCAGTGCATCTGATGCCGAGGTCCGATTTGATTAAGTCGTGTAACTTACCCAAAAACCCTGTGTCTTATCGTGAGCGTTCAAAACAAAGCATACAAATTAAATTTTAGGAGGAACATCAAAATGTCAAAAAAACTAAACGTAGCTATTATTGGATGTGGGGGAATTGCCAATGGCAAACACCTTCCAACCCTTGAAAAAATAAATGAAGTGGCACTTATCGCATTCTGTGATATTGATAAAGAAAAAGCAGTCAAAGCGGCACAAGCTTATGGAACTGAAGATGCAACCGTATATGAAGATTATAAGCAACTATTACAAGATAAAACAATTGATGTTGTACATGTATTAACACCGAATATCTCCCATGCAGAAATCTCGATTGCAGCAATGGACGCCGGGAAGCATGTGATGTGTGAAAAACCAATGGCTAAAACATCAGAAGAAGCCAAGCAAATGGTTGAAGCATCAGAACGTACAGGGAAAAAGTTAACGATAGGCTATAATAATCGCTTTAGACCAGACAGTCAGTATTTACACCAGGTTGCTGAAAGAGGCGATTTAGGTGAAGTATATTTTGCGAAAGCACATGCGATCCGCCGTCGTGCAGTACCCACTTGGGGGGTGTTTTTAGATGAAGAAAAGCAAGGAGGAGGTCCTTTAATTGATATTGGTACACATGCACTTGATTTAACATTATGGATGATGAATAATTATAAGCCAAAATCTGTCATGGGGAACGTTTATCATAAACTAGGTAAAAATAAAAATGCTGCAAATGCTTGGGGGCCATGGGACCCGGAGAAATTCACTGTGGAAGATTCTGCGTTTGGTTTTATTACGATGGAAAATGGAGCAACAATTACCTTGGAGTCCAGTTGGGCATTAAACTCATTAGATGTGGATGAAGCGAAATGTACTCTCAGTGGAACCGAAGGCGGTGCAGATATGAAAGATGGTTTACGTATTAATGGTGAGAATTTCGGGAAATTATATACGACCAATGTTGAACTTGGCGCTGGTGGTGTCGCCTTTTATGACGGAAAAACAGAAAATGATGCTGATTTGGAAGCGAGACTTTGGATCGAAAGTATTATCAATGATACAGAGCCAACGGTAAAGCCGGAAGAGGCACTTGTTGTGACGCAAATTTTAGAGGCAATCTATGAATCTGCGAGAACGGGTAAAGCAGTTTACTTTTCCTAAAGGAGATGTAACAAAAATGGCTAAACAGCCGAATATTTTATTTATCATGAGTGATGATCATGCAGCACATGCAATGAGTTGCTATAATAGTAAAATTAATGAAACGCCCCAGCTTGATAGAATTGCGAATGAGGGGATGCGGTTTGATAATTGCTTTTGTACTAACTCGATCTGTGCACCAAGCCGCGCTGCGATTCTGACCGGACAGTATAATCATGTAAATGGTGTTAGGACACTTGCAGATAATCTAGATGGGCGAAAACCTAATGTACAAAAAATCCTTCAGAAACATGACTACCAAACGGCTATTGTAGGGAAATGGCACCTGGGTCATGGAAAAGACCATGACCCAACCGGGTTTGATTATTGGAATGTCTTACCTGGACAAGGGGAATATCATGATCCGAAGATGATTGAGATGGGTGAAGAAAAACATTACCAAGGATATGTAACCGACATCATTACAGATATCTCGTTAGATTGGTTGAAAAATTGCTCCCAAGATAAACCATTTATGCTGATGTGTCACCATAAAGCGCCACATCGTCCATGGGAGCCAGACGAAAAACATGCCCATATGTATGAGGATATAGCTATTCCAGAGCCTGTCACCTTTAATGATGATTATGCAAACAGATCAAATGCAGCCAAGGAAGCAACAATGCGCGTAGATCGGGATCTTACGAAGACAGATTTGAAAATAGAGCCACCGCCAAATTTATCATCTCAAGAACGCAAAAGTTGGAATTATCAACGATATATTAAAGACTATTTACGTGTTGTAGCTTCAATTGATGATAATGTTGGACGAATACTTGATTATCTTGAAGAAGAAGGATTGGCTGAGGATACAATTGTGATGTACACATCCGATCAAGGCTTTTTCTTAGGTGATCATGGTTGGTATGATAAACGATTTATGTATGAGGAGTCATTAAGAATGCCATTTATTGTTCGTTATCCTCGTGCAATTGAACCTGGAGCTGTAACGGATGATATGGCATTAAATGTTGATTTTGCTGAGACATGGCTTGATTATACAGGGATAGATATACCCAACCATATGCAAGGTACGAGCCTGAGGCCGGTCATGGAGAAAAGGACCCCTGACAACTGGCAAACTTCATTGTATTACCGCTACTGGGAACACTTAAGTGAGCCACACAAAGTCGGAGCACATTACGGACTACGGACAAAGCGGTATAAGCTGATTTATTACTATGGGAAATCATTTGGAGCAACGAACTCCTCTCATGAAACAAGAACACCGGAATGGGAACTATTTGATTTAAAAGAAGATCCTTATGAAATGAATAATGTCTACCATAATAAAGCATATGGCGAGACTGTAAAAGATTTAAAAGAAGAGCTTTATCTTTTACAAAGAAAGGTTAAAGATGAAGCATAAGATAACAGCGTAAAAGAGGAGAGGAAATAATGATAAATATTGCACTATTAAGCAGATGGCATGTACACGCAGACGATTATGCAAGAGAAATTAAGGAAAATGAACATCTGTCCGTTCAACTTGTCTGGGATGAACATGTAGAACGTGGCAAAAAATGGGCAGATGAACTAGGCGTCCCATTTGAACAAGATTTACAAGCGGTTTTAACCAATCCGACAATTGACGCTGTTGTTGTAAATACACCAACGAACCTGCATAAGGAAATTATCATTGCGGCTGCTAATCATAAAAAGCATATATTTACGGAAAAGGTATTGTCATTTACCGTTGCAGCGTGTGAGGAAATCTATGCAGCTGTTGAAGCAAATAAGGTGCATCTAATGGTTTCATTGCCAAGGCTGACAGCAGATTATTATGTTTATGCACAAAAGGCGTTAAACAAGGGATGGCTTGGCGATTTGACAATGATTCGCTGCCGATTGGCCCATAATGGCGCCGTTGCCAGTGAAGGTCAAACGCATGGTTGGCTACCGGACCGATTCTTTGATAAGGAACAAAGTGGTGGAGGTTCATTAATAGACCTTGGGGCACATCCGATTTATTTAACAAATCGTCTCGCAGGTCGAGTGAAAGCCTTATATGCCCGTTTATTACCTGAAAACGATCAGGGAGTAGACAATAATGCAGCAGTAATTGTGGAATATGAGTCCGGTGGTCTAGGAGTTATCGAGACAAGTTTTCTATCCAATGGAAGTCCCTTTCAATTAGAACTTTATGGTACAGAAGGAACACTGCTTATTGAAGAGGAACAGATTCGTTTGAAAAGTAATCAATTTGCCGATGGCGAGTGGATAAACCCTGAAAATTTGCAGCACTCCTTACTGATGCCAATCGAACAATGGTCTGCAATGATGCGGGATGGATCTGAACCAACTATTACAAAAGATGATGTCATTCAATTGACATGTATTAATCAAGCCGCGGCTTTGTCACATAAAGAAAAGCGTCGAATTGATTTAAAAGAACTATCGGGGGAATGAATGATGGAAAACGTCTTGCGTGTTGGCATTATTGGTGCGGGTGGTATTGCAGAAGCTGTACACATACCTAACTATTTGAAACACAGTAACAAAGTAAAAATTGTCGCGATCGCTGATGTCGTAAAGGATAATGCGGAAAAGATGGCGAATGCATTTGATATTAACCATATTTTTACAAGCTATGAAGAAATGTTGGATACCATTAACTTGGATGCTGTAAGTGTTTGTACACCGAATAAATTTCATGCCAATGCGACGATCGCTGCACTGCAGGCGGGCTGCCATGTTATATGTGAAAAGCCACCAGCAATGACGGTAGCGGAAGCTGAGCAAATGGCTGAAACAGCGAAACAGTACGGAAAGATATTAACCTATGGATTGAGTTTTCGTCATACACCGGAAGTTGGTGCATTAAAGCGATTTATTGATGCAGATGAACTTGGTGAAATTTATGCTGCAAGGGTGCACGCGATTCGTCGTCGCGGCATTCCTGGCTGGGGTGTGTTTACCAACAAGGAACTTCAAGGTGGGGGCCCACTTATTGATATCGGTGTACACATGTTGGACACTGCATTGTACTTAATGGGATATCCAGAACCAGATACGGTTTTCGGTGTGACATATCAAAAATTGGGTAACCAAAAAGGTGTTGGTCTTGCAGGAGAATGGGATTGGAAAAACTTCACGATTGAAGACATGGCACGTGGAATGATTACTTTTACAAATGGTGCATCCATTATACTGGAATCAGCATTTGCTGCAAATACAGAGAAACATGATGAAATGTCGGTTTCATTGATGGGGGAAAATGGGGGAGCAGATGTATTTCCTTTGAAAATGTATCAGGAAAAGCATGAAACATTAATAGATATAACGCCATCCCATCTTCCGATAAAAGATAATTATGAACTACAGATGGAACGTTTTATTGCATGTTGTTTAAACGGCGAACAACCGATTAGTACGGCAGATCAAGGGGTATCTTTGCAAAAGATCATTAATGGTTTGTATGAATCTGCTGAAAAAGGAGAGGCAATCAAACTTACTCCAGCACAAGTTAGATGAACGAATCAGACTACTGACTGTTCATCTGCGATAAAAAATCTTATATTTGGTTAGGAGAATGATGATGGGGAACTTTGGATTACAACTATACTCGGTTCGAGACGCGGCAAAGGCAGATCTGTTAGGAACAGTCAGTCATGTAGCAGATATAGGCTATCAAGGGGTTCAATTTGCAGGATTCTTCGACACGCCTGCGAAAAGTTTGAAAAGACTAATGAATGATAAACAAATCGATGTAGCAGGAAGTCATACAGGTCTTGATGCACTAACGGGCGATAAACTGAAGGAAACAGTTGAATACAATCAGGAACTTGGTAACCGTTTACTGATTTGTCCTTCACTACCTGAAGCGGCACGGGAAACGAGGGATGATTATAAGAGGACCGCCCAGAAGTTTAATGAAATCGGACAAGTCTGCAAAGAAAATGGTATGACGTTTGCCTATCATAATCATCATTTTGAATTCGAGACGTTTGATGGTGAGACAGGCTTTGATCTTTTATTTGGACAAACCGATCCAGCGCTTGTAAAGGTAGAACTAGATTGTTATTGGGCAACATACGCTGGTTATGAACCGACCGATATCATTAGAAAATATGGTAACCAAATCGTATCGCTTCATATAAAAGATATGAAAGAAGAAAATGGCAAAAAGCGAAGTATTGAAATAGGAACAGGCACACTTGATATGAAGGCGCTCTTACGTGTTGGAGATGCATATGATGTCAACTGGTTTGTAGTAGAACAAGAAGATTTTGATGGTAATCCTTTGGAAAGCGCTAGGGTCAATATCGGTAACTTAAACAAGCTTACTTTATAAAAGGTGCGATAGAGATGTTACACCTTGATTGGATGACATCTCTTTTTGAATAATTTTTTTAGTGAAATCGGATGACTATATTGCTCATTACATAAGAGAAAGTTGTTATGGTCTGCCAAATGGATATCTTTGTGACGTTACCAGAAATGAAGTAGGGGTTATCGAAATAGAATAAGCGATTGCTTCTTATTAGAAAGCACAAGGGAGGTTTTATAGACTTACCCCTGTGCTTTTTGTGCAGTTAAGGAGGATAAATACTTTCTTATTGCATAAGGACAAAAAGGCATATCCATTATATCACCTCATTTTTTTGAACGCCTTCTTCCTCCACACTTAAATTTAAAGCTCCACCTATGTTTAACGTTAAATGGACGTGGTATATAAATATATTGTAAGGGCTGGCTAAAAGTGGGCACAGAAAAGGTCTTTAGAAAAACCTTTTCAGGGTGTCATCTTCTTTTAGCTAGCTCTATTCTATTGCTTGATGTTATTGGTTATATTCTGCAAAACAGTAAAAAATTATAATTTTCAGCATTGCACATAGATAACGATAAACAAGCACGGTATTACGTAAAGTGGTAATTATTAAGGGAGGAAGGATTTTTGGGTTACATTTCGATACTAACATTTATTGTCATCATTGGTTTGATATGGTTTTATGCTTATAAGCGGAGTCGTTCTGTAGATACAAATACTTCGGAGGGGTATTTCCTTGGCGGACGCACCCTAAAGGGATTTACCATCGCAGGAACAATTATTATGGCCAACTTATCCACGGAACAAATTGTGGGACAAAACGGACAAAGTTATGAAGCCGGCATGCAGGTAATGGCTTGGGAGGTAACCGCTGCTATTGCAATCGTTCTGCTGGCGCTTGTCTTCTTGCCGAAGTATTTAAAATATGGTGTGGATACCATATCTGATTTTATAGAAATTCGTTATGATGCTGCCACCAAGAGAATTGTTTCATCATTATTTATAATTACTTATATGATTTCATTTTTACCTGTAGTGTTGTATTCCGGCTCACTCGTATTCATTAAAATTTTCCAGGTGGATAAAATGCTCGGTGTCAACTCTCTGACAGCCATTGCGCTGATTGCAGGCATCATCGGAATTATTGGCTTATTTTACTTACTTATCGGCGGTTTATCTTTAAGTGCATTCAGTGATACGCTTTATGGAATAGGTTTACTCGTTGGTGGCCTGGCGGTTCCCGTTATCGGTCTGATGATTCTTGGAAGCGGGAATTTGTTGAATGGACTTGATTCAGTTCGAACAAGTACACCAGAATTATTAAACTCCATTGGAGCTGTGGATTCTGATATTGTTCCGTGGCCAACATTGCTTATGGGAATGCTATTTAATAATTTATTTTACTGGTGTACAAACCAATTAATCGTTCAAAAGACACTCGCCGGGGAAAATCTGAAAGAAGGACAAAAAGGTGCGATATACGTTGGTTTCTTTAAAGTGATCAGTGCGATGATCCTTGTCTTTCCAGGGATTATTGCATTTAATATGTTTGGCGATGCTTTGTCAACTCCAGATAACGCATACCCGAATCTGATTACAGCGGTATTACCTGAAGGACTTTACGGTGTTTTTGGAGCGGTATTCTTTGGCGCTATCCTTAGCTCATTTGTTGGTGCACTGAATGCTACAGCGACACTGTTTACACTTGATTTTTACAGACCGGTATTTAAAAAAAATGCAACAGACCGGCAAGTGGCAAGGGCTGGGAAATTTGTTACGGTATTGGTTGGTTTGATTTCGGTCATCATCGCGCCGTTTATTTCCTTTGCCCCGAGTGGTTTATATAATGTGGTTCAACAGTTTAACGGATTATACAGTATGCCATTGCTTGCTATTATCTTGCTTGGTTTTTATTCCAAACATGTCACAGCGCTTGCGGCAAAGGTGACATTTGTCTTCCATGTTGTTGCTTATGGCCTTGCGACCCTGTTGCTGCCTGATACTCATTATTTATATATATTAAGTGCCCTATTTTTCATAGATGTGATCCTGATGTGGACTATTGGAAAAATAAAACCGTTGGATCAAGCCTTTGTCTTTGAAGAGGGCAATCATAAAGTTGATTTAACTCCATGGAAATATGCAAAATGGGGTGGCGCTTTTGTTGTAATTTGTGTGGTGGCAATGTATGTGCTCTTTTCACCACTGGGACTTGCAAAATAGGTGAGTGAATATAATTAAAAACAGAACAATCATTCCTAAATTAGTATTATTCTATCAATAATCCTGTTAGCATCTTTTGGATTAATCCAAATTGCTAACTTGACTTTAACTGGGACAATTGTCGCTTGCCTGGTAAAGAAAACTCGGTGATTGGCAGGCATGAAAGGCAAAGACAGAGTCTTTAGTTGCACTTAAACTGGTTACCTATAAATATATTCAGTATCAGTGTAAAAAAAGTAACCGCTCCTCAGCCAGGCTAGCGGTTACTTCTCTAGGTAAACCACAAAAATGTCGGTCACCTGCTTAATATGCAGTTAGTTGCTGGTGCCGTGTAGTTGATGCTATACGGCATCTTATATCTAAATATAGTGTAAATTTAATCATTTATTCTGTCAATGAAAAGATTTTAGATTATATCGATACGAGCCACGGTTGCCCCACGTTTATTTCGAATACATTCGAATCCGATGAACCAGTAGGATTTTTTTATATTGGCATTCCTTTTACGCATTAATTCTATTATTCGTGCTATGATAAATAATAACTGAAAATTATAATGAGGTGTCTATATGCGGATGGTTTTCATTGGTGACAGTATTACAGAATCGGGGAAATTTGCAGACCCCGAGCTGCTTGGTACTGGCTATGTAAGGTTAATCCATGATTATTTTATAACGACCTATCCCAAGCGTGATTTTGAGATCCTTAACAAGGGTATCAGTGGCAATCGCATTAATGACCTTGCAACAAGATGGCAAAAAGATGTGATTGATTTAAATCCAGACATTGTCTCCATTTCGATTGGGATTAATGATGTGTGGCGACAGCTGAAATACCGGCTTATGAAGCAAATATTACCAGATGAATTTGAACGGATTTACGATGATTTACTGCGGCAGGTAAGTAGCAATACGAACGCAAAGATCATTTTAATGGAGCCAACCGTTATTGTTGAAAACCCGACGTCCATTGGGAATGAAAAACTGAAACCGTACGTGCAGATCGTAAATGCATTGGCTGAAAAATATGATACGCTTGTCGTACCAACCCATCTCGCATTTTTAAAATACCTGGAAGCAAACAGGGGCTATGATTTGACGGTAGACGGCGTCCACATGAATGCTGCGGGAAACATGCTAATGGCCAAGACCTGGTTGGAAGCAACTGAGCAGATTAAAAATGAATTTTTTAGCAGTTAAGAAAGTATTGGTTTTCTAACAAACAATCGGAGGGGTTAAGATGAAGAAAGTTAATTGGGGAATTTTAAGTACAGCTGGTATTGCGCAAAAGGAACTTATTCCGGCTTTTCAGCGCGCTGCGAATGCGGAGGTCTTAGCAATTGCCAGTAGTAGTGGCATGGACAAGGCAATCATGATCGCAGATAAATTTAACATAAAAAAAGCGTATGATAGCTATGAAAAGTTGTTGGATGATCCGTCGATAGAAGCGATATATATTCCTTTACCAAACCATTTACATAAAAAATGGACGATCGAAGCGGCGAAAAAAGGTAAGCATATTTTATGTGAAAAACCGGCAGCGGTGAGCGCGGAGGAATTCAAGGAAATGAAAGCAGCTTGTGAGGAACATGGGGTGATTTTTATGGAAGGATTTATGTATCATTTCCATCCACAGCATGCGCGGGTGAAGGAGATCATTGCATCAGGTGAGATTGGCGAGGTTTCTTATATGCGCGCAACACATTCCTTTTATATGAAGGATCCGGAAACGAACGTGAGAGTGAAATATCAAGCGGGTGGCGGCAGCATTTATGATATTGGAAGTTACGCGATTCATGTGATCCGAAATGTACTGGGGGCCGAGCCGGAAACTGTAAAGGCAGAGGCGGTAAAAAATACATTGGGTGTTGATACGGCAGCATACGGCTACCTCACATTTGCAAACGGTGTGCGCGCAACATTTGATTCAAGTTTCCAGCTTGCAGACCGGAACGAGTATGAAGTTGCTGGTATAAAGGGCAGAATCATTGTCCCAAGGGCATTTCGACCGGACAGAATGGGTGGCGATGGTCTAGTCATCGTTGAAACAGAGGGCGTATCGCGAACGGAAACGCTAACGACAGACCAATATCGGGATCAAGTCGCGCATATTTCGCAGGCTATTTTGCAAGGGGAACGCGCGTTGCATAACGATTATGAAAACACACTTGCCAATATGCGTGTGATTGATGCTTGCATGGAATCGATCGAAACCGGTAAACAGGTGAAGTTGGGTTAATGTCCTAGAATAATGGATAGGCGAGGAATTGGGATTTCCCAATTCCTTTTTTACAATCGTTTCTTCCTTTTCCTCTG
The DNA here is from genome assembly GCF_016908515.1 of Virgibacillus halotolerans. Classification (GTDB taxonomy): domain Bacteria; phylum Bacillota; class Bacilli; order Bacillales; family Amphibacillaceae; genus Virgibacillus_M; species Virgibacillus_M halotolerans. The sequence goes on along the minus strand of NZ_JAFBEA010000004.1, from coordinate 73,514 downwards.
AATTAACCATGCTTCTAATCCTCCAGAACCGAGTATGACGCCAGATACAATCAGGATAAGTCCGATAAAATGTGCTGGAATAATGGATTCATTTAAGAAAAGTGCTGCACCAATTAACGAGAAGAATGTGTTTAGATTAAGGAAAATAGATGTTTCCGCTGGTCCGACCTGGCCGATGGCATAATTATAAGCCATGTGTCCAACGCCAGTAGCGATCACGGCTGAGAAAAGAAATACGACCCACGCAGAAGGTGAAACACCAATAAGCGAAGCAATTCCATTCGGTTCTTTCCATAAACTAACAGCAAATAGTAAAAAGGAGCCGATGATCAACATATACCCCGTTAGAAGCCGTGGATCCATCGTTTTCGAAGCCCGTTTAATTAAAATGAAACTGAGCGCTTGTGAAATAATGGCGAATAAAATATTCACATCCCCAAAATTAATAGAATGTAGCCCACCACTTCCAACTAAAACAGTCGCACTCACACCTAAAGTGCCGAAAATAAAACCGATGAATTGGATAAATGTAGGTTTCCTTTTTAAAAAGATCATGGAGAATACAACTGTTAAAAGTGGCCCCAACCCTAGTATCAATCCCGTATTTGTGGCAGATGTTTTCGTAAGCCCCTCCGCCAAAAAGTAATGATGAAAAACCACACTTAAAAATGCACCACCGATAATATAACCCCACTCTGAGTTTTTCGGAAGGCGCACTAAGCGCGAGCATATCAGAATAAGAAACGCAGTTAAAGCGGCCACGAAAATCCTTAATGAGGTGATCGTAATGGGCATGAAGTTTTCAACAACAATTTTTAGCGCAGAAACGTTCATCCCCCAACTCAACATAATGAGAACAATGATTATATATATCTTTCTAGAGCTCAATTTGTTTGGTCACCACCTAAAAATGACGTAATGCATGCAAGCTTACCATATTTTGGGGAGGTGCGTATAACAAGTGAACTGGGCGCGCTGCGCTGGAAGTTGGGCAGCAAAGATGGAATGTTGATCTGTCGTCGCATGAGCTCGATCCCGATTGTCGAAAGGTGAGTCCCGCCCTCAGAAGGTTGAGCACCAATCGCCAAAAGTCGCCCCCCTCACTGAAAGCCACTCGCTACACACTTGGAATCGCTTCCTCTTTTATCGCAAATTACTTGTTTACCCAACTGTCGTTATTTGGAAGGCGACAATATCCAAGAAGCTGATATAATAGTATAGATAAGGTAAAATATCTATCATTTCACTTTATGATTCTAGTTTTCAGATATTGGCAAGAAAGAATAATCTGATATATTAAGATTTAAATAAGAAATGATTTTTTATTCGTAACATAATTTTTTTATGTTAAAATGTGTTAGGTGTTGTCAAAGTGTGTCTAAACACTGCGGTTGATGGGTTTTGGGGAAAAAGACCTACATACTTAGAGACTGCTTTATGAATGGTAAAGGAAGGATATAGCTATGTTATTAATTCCAATTGTGCTGATTATTGCGCTGGTTGCAGGTATTGTGGAATGGAATGCACATAAAAAGCATGTAAATGCCTTGCCGATCAGGGTGAATGTGAACGGGATCCGTGGGAAATCAACGGTGACGCGTTTAATTACAGGAATCATTAAAGAGGCAGGGTATAAAACGATCGGGAAAACAACAGGAACTTCAGCACGGCTTATTTACTGGGATACCCCAGAGGAGGAGCCAATCAAACGTCGTCCGGAAGGGCCGAATATTCATGAGCAGAAAATGGTTATGAAGCGGGCTGCCGAGATGGGTGCAGAAGCATTGGTTAGTGAGTGTATGGCGGTAAATCCAGATTATCAAATTGTGTTTCAGGAAAAGTTGGTCCAAGCGAACATTGGCGTGATTGTCAATGTGTTGGAAGACCATATGGATGTCATGGGGCCAACACTGGATAATGTTGCAGAGGCTTTTACAGCAACGATTCCGTATCATGGGCACTTGATTATTTCTGAGGGTCCTTATGTGGATTATTTTAAAAAAGAAGCGACGAAAAGAAATACGAAAGTGATCGTTGCAGATAATAGTAAAATTTCCGAGTCCTATTTACGTAAGTTTGATTATATGATATTCCCGGAAAATGCTTCGCTGTCCTTGGCGGTGTCAGAAGCGCTTGGTATAGATGAAGAAACAGCATATCGCGGGATGCTGAACGCGCATCCGGATCCGGGGGCAATGCGGATTAAGCAAATCAAACAGGGAAAATCAACTGGTTATTTTGTCAATGGATTCGCTGCGAATGATCCGGCTTCAACAATTAATATTTGGAAACGGGTGGAGTCTTTAGGCTATCCTACGAAGTATCCGATTATCTTGATGAATTGCCGGGAGGACCGTGTGGACCGGACGATTCAATTTGCGGATGATGTGTTGCCACATTTGCCGATAGATACGCTTGTACTGATCGGTGAAAAGGCTGATCCAATTAAGAACGCGGTGAAATCAGGTAGGTTGAAAGTTAATCAAATGCTGGATTTGCAAGGGAAATCAACAGATGAAATTTACGAAACGTTATTCGAAATAACGTCTAATAATGTCATATATGGAATTGGAAATGTTCACGGTGCTGCGGAGCCGTTAATCGAGAAACTACAGAAATAGGAGGATCATAGCATGTTCGGTTCAGATTTATATATTGCACTCGTGCTTGGCGTCATACTTAGTTTACTTTTTTCAGAAAGAACGGGCATTGTTCCGGCGGGGATGGTTGTGCCGGGCTACCTGGCATTGATATTTGACCAGCCGATATTTATCGCCGTCATTTTCGGAATCAGTCTATTAACCTATGTGATTGTGACGTATGGCCTGTCACGGATTACACTGCTGTACGGACGGAGAAAATTTGCTGCCATGCTCGCGGTGGGGATTGTATTGAAACTCGTCCTGGATTATACCTATCCAACGCTCCCATTTGAGATCTTTGAGTTTAGGGGCATCGGGGTTATCGTCCCCGGCTTAATTGCGAATACGATTCAAAAGCAGGGAGCAGTTATTACAATCGGAAGCACGCTCCTGTTAAGTGGACTCACATTTGTTATTCTTAGCGTCTATTATCTCATATAGGAAGGGTTCATATGTCTAGAAAATTAACGTACCAAGAAAAATTATTACAGATGGGTAAAAGGCAAAAGAAATCCGCCGGCAAGCACGCGATAATCGGACTCATCTTCTGTGTGCTGTTCATTATCTGCCATGAAATGTTCGTTTCATCTGACGTTGCCAAGGTGGAAAAACACGCGGATTCACAATTTACCGCAACCTTTGTTGGTGACCTGATGTTTGGGCGTAATGTGGAAGACGTTAGGGAAAAGCACGGGACAGCCCATTTGTTTGAGAAAGTGCTACCGTTCTTTGAAAATGCGGATTATGCATCAGGTAATTTTGAGAATCCAATCCTCAATAATGAGGAAAAGGATTATGAGGAAATAGATAAAATAATCCATCTGCATACAGATACCGAGGCGATTCAAGCATTAAAAGATGCGAACTTCACCACAGTCAATTTGGCTAATAATCACATGATGGATTATGGGATAGAAGGGCTAAATGACACGATCAAAGCGGTCAAGGATACAGGTTTAAATTATGTCGGCGCAGGGAAAAACGTAGGGGAAGCATCTGCAGTCGATTACCAGGAAATCAATGGTCTGACGATTGCGACCCTCGGATTTACAGACGCACTTGTTGAAGGCTTTTCAGCACTCGGTTATCGGGGCGGGGTTGCACGGGCAACACCAGATAACATTTTCCCAATGATCGAGGAAGCAAATGAGAAAGCGGATCTTGTGTTTGTTAATATGCACTGGGGCGTCGAATATGACAACCAGCCACACCCGAGGCAAAGAGAATTAGCGGAAGCCATGATCGATGTCGGCGCAGATGCCATCATCGGGCACCATTCACACGTATTATCCGAAGTGGAAAAATATAAGGATGGGATTATCTTTTACGGACTCGGCAATTTCATCTTTGACCAGGGGTGGACACGGACGAAGGATAGTGCTGTCGTCCAATATGATCTCATGAAAGACGGGACAGGCCGATTTGAAATCACCCCGATTCGAATTCGTGGTGCACAGCCATATGTAACGAAAAATAAATATTACCAAATGAAAATTCATAAGCAATTAACGAAACATCAACCAAAAGAAAATTTCAAAAAAGAAGATGGAAAACTGATCCTGGAAGTGGATCATTCCGATGTTTTAAAGAAAAGGGGATCTGATCGTGGGCAATAAAAAACTGATTACCATCTTGTCGATTGTTGTCGTTGCAGGATTGTTATTTATTTACGCGAAGCAAGGAATGTTCGATAAAGAAGAATCTACAGATACGGATTATGGTGTTGAAGGGTCGGAAACGATCAATTCTGTCGATGGCTACGGGGTCAGTGCCTCCCACCCATTAGCTGTTAAAGCGGGAATGGATGTATTGGAAAAAGGTGGAAATGCGGCAGATGCTGCGATCGCTGTCTCCTATGTGCTTGGCGTTGTGGAGCCATATGGTTCGGGCGTCGGCGGTGGCGGAGAGATGTTGGTTTTGCCGAACGGGGCAGATGAGCCAACTGTCTATGAATACCGGGAAGTTGCACCAAAATCTGGTGCAAAGCCAGAATCATTTGCAATCCCCGGCCTTGTGAAAGGAATGGACGACCTGAAAAAGGATTTAGGTTCAGATTCATTGGAAATGAAAGATCTGATTGCGCCTGCGATTGAGTATGCGGAAAAAGGGTTCAAGGCAGATTCCCACTTAGTGGACAGGCTAAAAAAAGGTTCCCATCGGATGGATGTCGAAGCATTGTCGGAATTCTTTCCTGATGGTTCAATAATAGAAGTGAATGACATATTGAAACAGCCTAAATTAGCGGAAACATTACGGGCTATCCAAGATAAGGGTCCAGATGGATTTTATTCTGGAAAGGTCGCTAAACAAATTTTAGAACATGAAACAAAACTTGAAAAAGAAGATCTAACCAGCTATACCGCCAATAAGGGAAAAGCTGCACATGGGGAGTTTGCCCATTATGATGTGTACGCCGCACCACCACCACTTGCAGGTGTGACGCTCATTCAGTCCCTGCAAATGGCGGAACAATTAAATATCGCATCGACCGAGGATAATAAGCAGGATTATATTCATCTGATCGGTGAAATATCCAAACGAACCTATGATGATCGGATTAAACATGTTGGTGATGCGAGATTTCCTCATCCCGACTTAACAGATACAAAAGAATTGACATCTGACGATTATACAAAAGAGATGGCTGACACAATCTCACCTGACAAGCTATCGGAAGACTACGAAGTGAACGATTCGATATCAGATGAAGAAGACCATGATAATACGACACACTTTGTCATTGTTGATAAGGATGGTACAATGGTGTCAGCGACACATACGTTAGGAAACTTCTTTGGATCTGGCGCCAATGTTGGCGGGTTTTTCCTGAACAATCAAATGGAAAATTTCAGTACAAGAGACGACTCATTAAATAGTATTGAACCAGAAAAAACGCCAAGAAGCTTTACAAGTCCAGCTATTTTGACAAATGGCGAAAAAACAATCGGCATCGGCTCACCAGGCGGAAAAAGAATCCCAATGGTGATGACAGAAGTATTGATCAGGCATCTATTATTCGATGAACCCCTGGAAGATGCTATCGCAGCGAAACGATTTTATATTGAAGGTAATGACATCACTACCGAAACAGAACTAGATAAAGATGTGCAATCAGGCCTAAGGGCTCGCGGATATGAAATATTTCCAAAAAGAGATCCCGAATTTTACGGTGGTATCCAGGCACTTGTGATTGACAGAAAAGCCGATGCAATATATGGGGCAGCTGACGAACGCAGAAGCGGTATTTCGCAGGTCAAAGAAAATAAATAATACATGCAGGAGGAAGAAAAAGTGAAAAAAGTTATAACGGCTGCATGGCCATTTTTGCTACTTGTTCTCGCACTGACATTCATGACACAATTCAAACAAATAGACGATCTAACAGATAATGAACGATATGATATCCGTAACTATGTAAAAGCAGCTGAAGCAAAGTCTGATAGAGATACAGATACAGATACAGATACAGCCAGTGCTGACGAACCTGACAGCAGTGTGGCCAGTTCAAACATTGAAGTAGATGAAGTGGATCCGAACATGACCTACAAGATTACAGATGACGGAGAAACCGTAACCGTATATGATGATAATGGACCGGTAAACAAAATACCCCTGGAAAAATGGAAGGAAAACATCGAAGATTACTATGCGATGTATGGATTGGGATCGTAGTAGGGTATAAAAATATAAGATTGATAGATGGAGAGACTTCCTGCTGCTGCAGGAAGTCTCTTTTTGTGGGGGCATGGGATGGGTACTCAAGTTCTGTCATGCTACGTTCAACTAGTCGGGCGCCCAGTTCAAGTCCCACCATCTAATGTATCGCTGATTTAAACTTTCCACCTTGGGCTTCTTGGGCATCCATAATGGTTGTAAAGGCGCCTGGATCTATTTCGTGAACAATTTCTTTCAGCTTGGAAATTTCCAGACGAATAATCACTACATAGATAACCTCTTTATCATTATTGAGGTAGCCGCCTTTTCCATATAGTTTGGTTACCGTTCTGCCTAAACGATTATTGATTGCCTCAGCCATTTCTTCATATTCATCGGAAACAATAATTGCCGCTTTTGTATCATTAAGTCCTTGGGTAACGGCATCAATTGTTTTGGACGCGATATAATAAGTCAAAATGGAATACATCGCCTGCTCCCAACCAAGCACAAATCCTGCCCAACCAAAGATGAAAAAGTTAAAAAACATGACTGTCTCGCCAACGGAGAAAGGAACTTTTTTCGATAATAATATACTTAAAATTTCTGTACCATCGAGTGCCCCACCACTACGGATAACAATGCCAACCCCAGCGCCAAGCAAAATTCCCCCGAATACAGTCGCAAGAAGTGGTTCTGACGTAACAGGGCTGAAGGGTTGCAAATTAGGTTCGATGATAGCGAGCAAAATGATACTAAAAAGAGAAGAGATAAAGAAATTCTTACCGATATGTTTGTAACCAAAGTAGAGAAAAGGAAGATTAATAATAAATACGAGTATACCGAAGTTAATTCCCGTTATTTGATTTAACAATAACGAAATGCCGATGATGCCACCATCAATGATGGAATTTTGCACTAAGAAGAATTCAATCGCAACAGCCGCAAGGGTCGCACCGATCATGAGTAAAATATATCGACGGATCAAATGGGCCTTGCTTTCCGGCCTATGCTGTTTTTTCATATGATAAATCACCCGCTTAAAATGGATTAATATTAATATTATAATGGAAATGGCGCCATAGCGCTAATAGAAAGAATATATCAACCTATTTACATGTCAGCTTCGTGGTAGAGTCGGAGCCGTGCAAAAATGGACTTGCGCGTTCCTGAATCGGGCAGTAGTGGTCCTATGTCAAGAAAGTGGATACCAAAATTTAATCATTAGATTTTTAATATTTTTATGCGTCAGCTCTGAAAACTCCTATTTAACATTGTTATACCTGTATGAAATATGGTACTATTTTAATAAATGAAATAGTTTGAAATTTTATTTTGAATTAAATGGTATATCATTTGACCTGATGGAAACCTATGTAATCGATAGCAGTTACTAACTAAGCCTTTCGTAATGCATTTCTTTTAATCTGTAGTGTAGATAAAGGATGATAAAATAATTTAAATTAGAATATTCGGAGGTATCCATATTGAAAAATAATAATACTGTTGAAACTGATGATATTCTTTCCAATAATAGCCCCTCAATTAATAATTGGTCCCGAAAAATCAATGACTTTCAAGTATTGGTTATTTATGATGAAGAAGGAAAACATCAAGACCAAAATTTATCCAAAGTACTTAATAAAAATAAGATTAAGGGAAATACGAATATACCAATTTTCCAAGGTGCTATTAAATCAGACACATTTATTATTTGGCAACAATCATACCAGGAGAATAAAGAACTATTTTTTAAATTAAGGCTTAACGCTAGAAATGAACTTATTATACGAATAGTAAAAGTAATTGTAGCCTATTTACTTAATAAGTATCAGGATTACTCGACAACTTCCATACATGAACATCCCAAACTAAAGGAAAATGACTTTATAGAAAAATTAATTGAAAAGTATGATTGTATTTTAAAAAATGACAGCTTTTTAGCGGATTATAAAGTTTGGGACGATTTTTGTAACTGGTTTAAGACGTATCTTATGGGCAGAATATTAAAGGATATGGAAAAAAATATTGGTTTAAGCAAATTAGAAAAGATGGGTGAAAGTCAAATAAATGACTCATTCCATGAAAATATCACTAATAATTTATCTAACAATTCGCAGTTTGCAATTGATTTTAAAAACATTGTAAATAGTTATGTGAATGATTGGATTACAAAAATTTTTACTGAAATGGATATTGAAAAATGGCCGATGTCCAAGATAACAGAATCACTTAATCTTAGGGAGAGCGCAATAATCAAAACCAGAAAGGATATCACAGTGACGCTGCTCAATCAAGGTAATTTACTAGTGATGAGTAATGCTGTATATCAGTCGGTTAGAGAATCGATTTCTAATAATAAATTTCAATATTATAATGATACACGATGGCCGACCGCCATTTTAGACAAAGGGTCAATCAAAGGAACGGTACAATTAAAACCTATTAAAACGAGTGAAGATTCAACAACTATTCAGCACCTATGGTCACAAGCAAAAGACCTATCTGAACTGGATGTCGATGTTTTTGACTCATTATGTAGTTATTATTTATCCAAAGCCAAACACCATGAAGATATTGTAGAAATTCACCTTAATGACTTATTATCCATGCGTGGATTGAAAGCAAAACTTGGTGGGGGTGGACGGAGAGGCGGTTATGAAGTAAAACAACGCATGCAAATTTTGCAAGCGCTTTCTAAAATACAGAGCTTGTGGATTAATTTGGAGAAAATAATAGTTTATGAAAAGGGAAGACCAGTTCAAAAGGCATTACAAGGAAGGGCATTTATATTTAAGGATCTTAACCACAATGATTATCATATTGAAAGACATTTAACAGAGAAAAAAATTTTTTATATGGTTGGTGAGGTATTTGCTAACTTTTTGCGTGGATCGGGAAGACAAGTAGCCTTTCTTCCTATACAAGCATTACAATATAATCCATATCACGAAGTATGGGAAAAAAAACTTACGAGATATTTAAGCTGGAGATGGAGGACTCAGGCAAGAGGTGGGGACTATTTACAACCTCATAAAATAAGCACCCTGCTAGATGCAATAGGTTTAGAAATGAATGGGCGTACACCTTCTCGTACGAGAGAAAGGTTGGAAAAGGCTTTTGATATATTACTTGAAGATGGTGTAATAGCTTCATGGCAGTATGAAAAATGGAATGAAGATATAGCGATGAACAACGGCTGGTCACGCATCTGGGAGAACGCTACTATTATTATTGATCCACCTGAATTAATCAAGGAACAATATCGCCCAATTGGAAAAAAACGAAAGGTCCAAACCAGTCATCAAAAAATAGACAATCAAAAAGGTAGAAGAGACCTTGGTAAACAGATAAAGGAGCTTCGTAAAAAACTTGATCTCACATTAATACAAGTAGCAGATGAAATAGAAATATCTGTATCATACTTAAGTAATATTGAAAGAGGAATGAAGAATCCCTCAACTAACATAAAGTCCCGAATAGAGGATTGGATGAGAATTTATTCATAACCCCATGCAATTTAGCATGAGGTTATTTTATTATGCTGAATGATACTATTCAGTTTTCTTGTCGGTGTCATGATGTATGAAAGTCGGGTTAGTTTTGTATGTTAAAAAGTTTTTAGTATTACTGATTATTGTATTACCAACGTTTCAGTTGCATAGTAAAAAAGTTACTCTCCTAATAATTAAATTATTTTGAGTAAAAATGACTTTAGTGAAATAAAAATAACTTCATTTATAATTACAACTAAGTAATCAATAGTAGTTATAAAAAATGAGGTGACTGAAAATGGTTAATGAGCAAACTTCTTATTTAACGCTTGAACCTTTATTTAATCCCAAGGTTGTTGCAGTCCTTGGTGCTTCCGAAAATAAAAATAAAATAGGTTACCTGCAGGTTAAAGCCTTATTGGATAGCGGGTACAAAGGAGACATTTATCCAATTAATCCAAAATCCGAAATGATTGAGGGTCTCATGTGTTATCCATCTTTGTCAGATGTACCTAAACATGTAGACTTGGCGTTCTTTTGCGTAAGTGCTGATAAGGTAAAGTCCTGTTTGGAGGATTGTGGTAAAAGTAAAGTAAAAACTGCAGTGATCTTTGCTTCAGGATTTTCCGAGGCTGGAAAAGAAGGATTAAAGGAACAGCAGCTTATGAATGATATAGCCAAGGAAAATGGCGTTCGTATTATTGGACCAAATTGTGTTGGCTTGGTAAATACGACCAACGGGTTAATGGGTACATTTTCACCGGGCCTTACAAATATTCCCTTTAATGATCAAAAGGAAGTTGGATTTATTACACAAAGTGGTGCGTTTGGTGTACTAACATACATTGCAGCAGCTCAACATGGACTAACTTTTAACTACTTTATCAGTGTTGGAAACGAAGTCAACACGGAATTTTCCGATGTAATTGAATACATGATTTATGATCCGGATACAAGTGTGATTTCCGGCTATTTAGAGGGGGAAAAAAATCCTAAAAAGTTACGCAAGCTCGCACAACAAGCACTTCATAAAAATAAACCAATTATTATTATGAAGTCGGGAAGAAGTTCAGCAGGTAGCAGAGCAGCGGCTTCACATACAGGTTCATTGGCGGGATCAGATAAGATTTATGATGGTTTTTTCAAACAAACAGGCATTATTCGCGCAGATGATTATGAAGATATTATTTCATTTTCTAAGCTGTTTCTGTCCAAAAAGCTGCCAACAGGGAGAAATACTGTCATTATTACCAGTTCCGGTGGAAGAGGGATTAATGAAGCTGATCGGTGCGAATCTTATGGGCTTAACATTCACGCTCTAAACGAAAAAACAAAGTTGGAAATACAAAAAAGCATTCCAGATTTTGCAAGCGCTTCAAATCCTGTTGATTTGACAGCAGCAGCAGCAATTACCAATCCTGAGCTGTTTATTGCACCAATGAAAGCACTAATAAATGACTCTGATACGGATATTATTGTCTTCTCTGAATTTCCAATGGAATGGGATGAAAATAATCCATTATTAGAGGAGTTTATTAAACTATGCAAAAGTACTGATAAATTTGTTTTAGTCACAACATTCCCATTGGAAGGAATGTCGGTTCCAAAAGCTGCACCTGTACTTGCGAAAAACGGTATACCATTTGTTCCAGGAAATTTAAATCCTGTTAGGGCTTTAGCTAAGTTAGTTAACTATAGCGAAAAATATTATAAAACAAAGCTTGAAGTTAATCAAACAATAGAACAGAACAACAATAAAGAAAACTTGAAGGACTTACTACCACCTGGAGTAACGTTAAGTGAATCACAGGCAAGTAACATTTTAGATTCATATGGTATTCCAACAACGAAAAAAGCTGTAGCAAAGTCAGTAAATGAAGCGATTCAACATGCAAGTCATATTGGTTATCCGGTTGTCTTAAAAGTAGACTCACCTGATATACCGCATAAATCTGAAGCGAACGCTATTAAACTGAACCTAAGAAATGATAAGGAAGTAATAGATGCATTTAAAGAAATAAACCAACATGCAGTTAATTACAATCCGAATGCGAGAATCAATGGTGTATCCGTTCAGGAAATGCTTCCAGAGGGTGTCGAAATAATAGTAGGGGTTACCAATGACACGGCTTTTGGACCTGTGATTATGCTGGGTTTAGGCGGGATCTTTGTAGAAGTATTTAAAGATATTTCGTTCCGGGTTGCACCTATAACAAGAAATGATGCTATCGAGATGATTGATGAACTTAAGAGCTCGTTAATTCTAAAAGGAGCCCGTGGAAAGTCACCTGTTGATATTGATGCAATTGTCGATGTTTTATTAAAAGTTTCAGCCCTTGTTTCTAATTATGGGGATGAGATAAAAGAACTGGACATCAACCCGCTAATTGTTTATGAAAAAGGAATTATTGCAGCAGATGCAATGCTTGTTGTTCACGAAGAAAAAAATAATACAACCGTGGTTGGGAGGTAATGAAATGGATTTGGATAAAAGCATTATCGGATTATCGGGAGAAAAATTCACTTTTGAAGTTGAAAAGGGGCATATACGCCGGTTTGCTGAGGCAATTGGAGATAACAACCCATTATATGCAAATGAAAAATATGCTTCAGAGACGCCATATGGTGGAATGATTGCACCGCCAACCTTCCCCATTGCAGCTGCAGGTGGAGATCTTCCACTTGACCTAGACACTCGGCGTATGCTGCATGGAGAACAGGAATTTATCTATTATCAACCAATTCGACCGGGGGATTGCCTATACTGTCAAATGAAGGTCAATGATCTATATGAACGCGAAGGGAAAAGCGGCAGTATGCAATTCCTAGTATTGGATACCGAAATGAAAGATCAAGAAGGTCAAATGGTGGCTATTAGCCGCATGAATATTATTTATCGAAAATTAACTACTAAATGAAGGAGGGGCTTCGATGGCATTAAATACTTCAGTGAAATTTGCATCCTTACAGGAAGGGCAACAACTTGAGTCCTTAACAAAACCTCCTGTTACAAAGGTGCAATTAGTCAAATATGCAGGAGCATCAGGGGATTTCAATCCATTGCATACAGATGATGCATTCGCACAAAAAATGGGAATGGATGGTGTCATTGCACACGGAATGCTGGTTATGGGATTCCTGGGTGAGTATGTTATGGAACTCGCTGGAAACAGTGCGGAACTTTCTCATTTTCAAATGCGTTTTGGAAGCGTTACCAAACCTGGCGATCACATAACTTGTTCGTCTGTTGTGTCAAAGGTATTTGAAAAAGCCGGTGACCACTATATTGCATTAGATCTGCAAGCAGAAAAGGCATCAGGAAAAGTTGTTGGCACAGGAAAAGCTACATTACGAGTTTTTTAGAGTTCGAAGCAGGATATAAAGGAGGTATTTACGAATGGGAAAAATAACTGATCGTTATGCAATTGTGGGTGTAGGGGAAAGTGAACGTTCGAGAAATTCAGGCACTACCCCGCTACATATGGCATTAGATGCTGCAAGATCTGCGCTTCATGATGCTGGTTTGAATGCACAAGATATTGATGGATTTATGAATTATAACGAAAATGACTCTTGTACATCACACGATCTAGCAACATATTTGGGTGTGCGTCCGAAATACGTAAAGGATATACAGGGGGGCGGAAGTAGTACCGAAATGTTAATAGGCGACGCTATTAGTCTAATTGAGGCAGGCATGTTAAATACCGTTTTAATTTTCCGTTCCATGAATGGGAGTTCGGGGCAACGTGTGGGGAGAGGATACAATCCGGATATGCTGCAATCAGCTTTGCCTGGAGGAAGCTATATCATTCCATATGGATCTGCAAGTCCCTCTCAGTGGTTTGGGATGTTTGCAACCCGTCATATGCATGAAACCGGGATTACAAAAGAGCATCTTGGGCATGTTTGTCTAAGCTTTTATGAACATGCACAGCGAAATCCAAAAGCATTTTTACATGGTAAACCACTTACAATGGAGAAGTATTTGGAAACACCAGATATTAGTTATCCATTTAATATTCATGATTCCTGTGTGGAACTGGATGAAGCGAATGCCATTGTCGTTACTTCAGCAGAAAGAGCGAAGGCTTGTAAATCAAAGCCGGTTTATATTATGGGCATCACCCCAAGACAATGTCATCCGAATGCTCATTATTGGGCGGATTTGACAAAAGTTGCTTCTGATTATGTGGGAGAAGAATTATATAAGTCAGCTGGTGTGAAACCAGAGGATATTCAAGTTGCTTCCATTTATGATTGTTTTAGCTGGGTAGTATTGCGTCAACTGGAAGCATACGGACTTGCACCACGTGGGGAAGTTGGGGATTTTGCTGCTGAAGGTAATTTGCGTATGGGAGGAAGCCTGCCAACTAATACGGCAGGAGGCATGTTATCTGAAGGGTATACACATGGAATGAATAATGTATTGGAGATTGTCCGTCAATTACGCCATCAATATAAAGAAACTGATCGGCAGGTTGAGGATTGTGAGATTGGTATATGTACTGGTTGGAGCGGACCAGACATTGCTGGAGCTATGATTCTTAGAAAATAGGAGGGTTAACAATGGAATATCAAAAACCAATTCCACTTAAAACGGAAGACAATAAACATTATTGGGATATGGCAGATCAGCATGAGCTATCTTTACAAAAATGTAATGATTGTGGGCATTATGCACATCCACCCGGACCGAGTTGTGTGCATTGTGGAGGGCAAAACCTTAGCTGGGAAGCATTAGGAAAGGACGTTAGGGCAACTATTTATTCTTATGTTATAACCTATCGACCATTTTTACCCGGATTTCAGGATGACTTACCATTGATTATTGCTCAAGCTGAATTAGAGAAGGTACCGGAAGTAAAGATTATGTGCAATGTGATAGATTGTAAGGCTGACAATGTTTACATTGGCATGTCCGTACAGATGACATGGCAGGATATAACGGAAGATAGGGCGCTTCCTCAATGGATTCCAGTAGTAGTCTGAAATGGAAAATATGATCAATCGGACAAGAGGGGGACGGGTATAAATGGATTTTTCTATTTCAAAACAAGAAGAAGAATTTCGCCATGAATTACGATCATGGCTGGAGGAAAATCTTCCAGCGGGATGGCTTGAGGGCAACAAGGACTTACCTAATGATAAAGAGGCGTATTCAACATTTTTACGAGACTGGCAGAAAACGCTTTATGAAGGTGGATGGGCAGCAGTTGCGTGGCCTAAAGAATATGGCGGACGAAATGCTACTTTAATGGAAGAGATCATCTATCATCAGGAAATGGTTCGAGTGGAAGCACCACCATTAGTAAATTATATTGGTATTCATATGGTTGGTCCGACACTGATACAGTCCGGAACAGAAGAACAAAAAGAAAAATATATAAAAAAAATAGTTACAGGTGAAGAAGTATGGTGTCAAGGCTATTCGGAACCTAACGCAGGGTCCGATTTGTCAGCTATTAAAACAAGTGCAATTAAGGACGGGGATCACTGGATTATTAACGGGCAGAAAGTATGGACTAGTTATGGTCATTTAGCTGATAAATGTTTTTTACTTGCTCGCACCAGTAATAATCAGGAGAAAAAGCATCGTGGGATTACAGCGTTTCTGCTTGATATGCATCAGGCTGGCGTTGAAACAAGACCTATTACGCAAATGGATGGCCGGCAGGAATTTAATGAAGTGTATCTAACCGATGCCATTGCATATGATTCTGATGTTATTGGTGAGGTCGACAAAGGCTGGAGGGTAATGATTGCATTAATGCTGCATGAACGAACGGGGATAGGCGCTGAATTGTTCACACTTGAGAAACGTTTCACCGATATGGTTGCCCTGACAAAAGAATATAAAGTGAATGGTATACCTTTAATTGAAGATCCATTTGTAAAACAAAAAATGGCTAATTTTTACACTCGGTTCCGGGGATCACTTTTAAATTACTACCGAAATCTGACTACAACACTAAAAAAGGGGCAGCCAGGTCCGGAAAGCTCTATTGATAAATTATTGGTCAGCGAACTTACCAAAGAAATGGCTGGCTTTATGGTATCCATACAAGGCCACAGAGGCGTTCTGTGGAAGGAAGATGCATCAGCTAATACCGTTTGGCAAGATAATTTCCTAGCATCATTTGGCCAGACAATTGGCGGCGGTACTAGCGAAGTGCAACGAAATACGATAGGCGAGCGTGTATTAGGCTTACCGAAAGATATGGGACGTTAACTGAAAATGGAGGTGCAGGATAAATGGATTTTGCTTTAAATGAAGAACAGGAAATGTTTCGTGGATATTTGCGTAAGTATTTGGATGAATTCGGCCAGACCAAAATTGCCCGTGAATTTATTAAAGGCAATTCAAAGGGTCTGGATAAAACAAGAACAGGCCTCGCAGAACTTGGAGCAACAGCTATTAATATTTCTGAAGAATATGGAGGTCTTGGGCTTGGACCAGTAGACTTAGTGCCCTTTTTTGAGGAAATTGGACGATCACTATTGCCGGGTGTTTATTTGGAAACCATGGCTTTCGTTGTACCATTGCTTGAGAAATACGGCACAAAGAAACAAAAAGAAAAGTATTTACCAGAAATAGCGTCAGGTGAAAGAAGTTTTACACTTGCCTGGTTAGAGCCGAAAAAAGGGTACAATCCTAATGAAATTGCATGTTCAGCAAATCAAGAAGGTGATTCATTTGTTATAAATGGAGTGAAGGAGCTTGTACCACACGGAGATTTAGCTGATACATATCTCTTGGTTGTACGGACATATGATTCATCTGAAAGAGAGGGAGTTTCATTAGTTCTTGTCGATCAAACCGAAGAGATGGAAATTCGCATGCAAAAATGTGTAGATGAAACCAAGCACCTGTCTGAAATAACATTTGATCATGTGAATATTTCAAAGCAGCAACTTCTTGGGCCAATTCATCATGGCTGGTCCATTTTACAGGAAGGGTTGTTGTACCTTAATGCTGCACTTAGCTCCATGATGGTTGGCGGAATAGATAAAGTAGTTGAAATGTCGACTGAGTATGCAAAAATTCGAGAGCAATTTGGTCAGCCAATCGGGCGCTTTCAGGCTGTAAAACATACGATTGTTGATATGAAACTGGAACTGGAAACGTCTCGATCTTTAAGTTACTATGCAAGCTGGTCACTTGAAAATGAGGAGGAAGACAGGGAAGCTTCCATATATAGCGCGCGATCATTTGCAACGGATGCTTATATTCGTGCTGCATCACATAATATTCAAATCCATGGTGGCGTTGGCTTCACGGAAGAAATGGATTGCCATTTGCACCTCAAGCGCGCACGCTATTTTGAAAATTATCTTGGCTCGGTAACGTACTATAATGAACAAATCGCCAAAGCACTTCACTGGATTGGTGAAGAATATATCTTTGTTAAATAAAAAGAATGAAAGGTGGACTTAGCTTGGAAACTACTAAAGATATGAAACACTATTACAATATTATTGATGGAAAGCAGATTCCTTCTTCGAAAGGGAAAACAATGGATAGTATTGACCCTTCAACAGGTAAGGCTTGGTCGAAAATTCCCCTAAGTACAAAAGAAGATGTTGAGAATGTTGTAACTGCAGCTAGTAATGCTTTTCCTGGATGGTCGGCTATTTCAGCTAGAGAACGCAGCGACTATTTGCGTCGTGTTGGAGACATGCTTTCCGAATATGGTGAAGAATTATTAAAACTGGAGACAAAAAATAACGGTTGGGTCCTAGACCAGTATCAGTATCTCACCATTGTGTTAAAACAGCTTTGGTATGACGCCGCAGGAGCTGCTCCATTAGTAGGGGGACAAGGCAAAACAGTGCAAATGGGAGAAGGAAGCTTTGGTTATACGTTAAGGAAACCATATGGTGTTGTATTGGGGATCCTTCCGTGGAATGCACCGTTATTTACGTTCACAATTAAAGCAGCATATGCACTTGCTGCTGGAAATACAGTAATCATTAAACCATCGGAACAAGCAACATCTGCTTCATTGCGTTATGGGGAATTACTTGCTGAGATCCTTCCTCCTGGTGTAATCAATGTGATTTCAGGATTAGGCGGTGAAATAGGTGATGCTTTAGTAAGTCATAAAAGCGTTAATAAAGTAAGTTTAACAGGATCGATAAAAACAGCGGAGGCAATCACTCATGCTTCTGCTTCCTTTCCTAGATCATTAATTTTTGAATTAGGTGGAAAATCACCAAATATTGTCTTCGAAGATGCTGATTTGGACAAAGCGGTTAATGGAGTGATAGGCGGTATTTTTACCCGCAATGCTGGTCAAATATGTGCTGCTGGGTCAAGGATTCTTATTCAGCGGTCGATATTTGATGAAACATTGTCCAAGATAAAAGAAAAAATGATAGATCCGCAAACAGTAAAATACGGTGATACCTTAAATCCGGGAAATTCAATGGGGCCAATTGCTAACTTACCACAGTATAATAAAGTTCGTTCCTACATTGACACAGGTCTTGATGAAGGAGGAGAAATTGTTTTCGGTGGTCGGGCTGGCGGAGATGTTCTCCTACCGGGTAAGCCTCAATTTTCTGATGGATACTGGGTAGAACCAACTTTATTTAAAGTCGAAAGCAACGAATTAACCATTTGCCAAGAGGAGGTATTTGGTCCAGTTGCAGTAGCTATACCGTTTGATACTGAAGAAGAAGCGATACAAATTGCGAACGACACTAATTATGGACTCGCAGCAGGAGTATGGACGAGTGATTTACGTAAAGCTCACCGTATGGTGGAAAATATAGAGGCAGGAAATGTTTGGGTAAATACGTATGCCATAGTAGGAGCTGATTTGCCATTTGGTGGTACGAAAGGAAGCGGGTATGGTACGGATTCAGTTCTAGAATATACGTATGAAAAAACATGTGTTATTGATCTAGGATAGAATAAGGGGTAGTTATAAAGCTGCCCTTTTATTCCCTAGAACTTATTTTTTAAAATTAAAATTATCTGAAAATTATTTCTTTTTAAATTATTTTTTCATACCTTCAAATAATTGTTGTTAATGGTAACAGGAGTGAAATAAATGAGTGAATTAATGCAGGATAAAGTTGGAATTATCACAGCTGGAGGAAGTGGAATTGGAAGAGCAAGCGCGCAAGCTTTTGCTAGAGAAGGTGCAAAGGTAATTATATCAGACATTAACGATGACATGGGTCAAGAAACTGTAAATATGATAAAAAAAGCAGGAGGGGAGGCTTCATACATTCCTTGTAACGTGGCCACAGAAGAAGATGTTGTGGTATTAATCAACAAAACGGTTGAACTGTATGGTCGTTTGGACTGGGCACATAATAATGCTGGGATAGGTGTTCCATCAGCTTCAATTACAGAGTCAGATTCTTCTGATTGGGATCGTGCGTTGCAGATTACAGCAACAGGCATGTATTATTCCATCAAACATGAAATCCCAGCAATGTTAAAATCCGGTGGTGGAGCGATTGTTAATACTTCCTCAACAGCAGGGCTTTCGGGTGCGGAAAATATGGCAGGGTATAGTGCATCTAAATGGGCAGTGAACGGTCTCACGAAATCAATTGCATTAGAATATGGGAAACAAGGCATTCGCATAAATTCTATCTGTCCAGGTATGACTTTAACTCCCGCTGTAGAAAAGTGGTCACAAGAGGCTCCAGAGCAAGCCGAATATATTAAAAGTAATATTCCACTAGGCAGAATTGGCAAACCGGAAGACCAAGCGAATGCAGCGGTATGGCTTTGTTCGGATAAAGCTGCATACATTACTGGTGTGAACCTGCCTGTAGATGGAGGACATACCGCAAAATAATAAGGTCAATAGTTTGTATCTTGTGAAAAAATGTTTGGTGGGGATACTTTTGACACTGAAGAAGATGCAATTGAGATTTCAAATGACACCGAATATGGACTTGCCGTGGCAGTATGGAAACATGATCTTGTAGAGCACATCGTATGGTTGAAAAAAATGAAGTAGGAAATGTATGTGTGAATACTTATGCTATTGTAGAAACGGATCTGCCATTTGATGGTTTAAAAGAAAGCGGATATGGTGCATATTCAATACTAGAGTATACAAGAGAAAAGGCTTGTGTTATTGGCTTAAGTTAAAGGGCAACATTTTAGTTGCCCAGTTTTCTAAACCTTGAGGAGGCACTAAATTGGGAGAAAAATTAATGGCGGAAGAGAAAACAATTCGAAAGTCTTTTCATATTTTGTGTATTGGGGTAACTTTTGTTGTTTTTGCCGAGGCTTCAGGTCTAGTAGCTTATCCTAAAATGCTGGCTAACTTTGATTTAGGTGCTGGTTATGCAGTTTGGATGCAATTAGGTTTTGCCTTAGGATTAACCGGATTTCAACCATTATTTGGATGGTTAGGCGATTATTTTGGTCAGAAAATGGTCATTCTTTTAGGTGCTGCTCTTCTTGCTATTGGAACATCCTTAGTTGCTTTAGCACCCTTCTTTTGGGTGTTGGTTTTTGGGATGTTTATCAAAGGGGTGGCTGGAGCTGCGGTAATACCCGCAGGATTCACCTATGTCGGGAAATTCTTCAAGGATGAGCAACGTGGGAAAGCACTTGGTATATTTGGATTTTATTCTGTTATAGGTGGTGTATTGGGGCCAGTTATAAGTGGGATGTTTGTTGATAGTATGGGGTGGTCATCCATCTTTTGGTTTTGCGCATTTCTTGGTGTTGTAACATTTCTTTTATTTTTCATTGGGGTACCAACAGTACAGGGAGGAAAATTGGGTTCTTTCGATTTTTTGGGTGTAATATTTGTGGTATTAACATTGCTAGGCATCTTAACAATTCCGACATTTATTAACAGTTATGGAATTTCCTCTTGGATGTTGCTCCCTCCTTTTGGTGTTTTTGTAATCGCATTCTTATTGCTAATTGTTGTTGAAAAAAAACAAAAAGATCCTTTGATTGATATTAAATACGCCACAAATCGCAACTTTTGGGTGACATCAATAATTGCTGTTCTGTTGTCCGTGACATTCAGCAGTATCATGTATGTATTAACATTCTTTGTTCAAGGAGTACAGGAGAAGTCATCTACAATTATTGGCTTGTTGCAAATGGCACTTTTCGCAACAATGGCAGTGGCAAACTTATTAAGTGGTAGATGGATGAGCAGACTTTCCGCACGGTTTATGATTGGGTTAAGTATTATTATGCTTATTGGAGGATCAGGGATGCTGATAGTAGTAACTATAGACACCTCCTTTTTATATTTATTAATATCCATGTGTTTAATTGGAATTGGTATAGGTTTGGCCGGTCCTGCTACAAAAGCTGTTGTCTTGTCAGAAGCAGATCCTTCACGTCTCGGAACTATTACATTCACGTTTAACATGATTGAAACTACTGCGCAACGTGTAGGGGCTTCATTCGCTATTGTAACCTATGCCTTATTTGCTGCAAGGGGGAATGCGGTAAGTGCTCTCTCTAGTACAGCACTTATCCTTACTATATTTACCGCAATGTCTTTTATTTTTCTTTATTTAATTCCAAAAAAGGTGAGAGGGTTTCAGGGGGTAACTGGATCAGCGGAGAATGTCGAAGTGGACACAACAGAATACGATATGAATGCAACAAAGTAGGATTCAAATTCAATACATTCGTTAAAGAAGGTTGTTATTGTCGATGTAAATGCGGCAACAGGAATGGAAACAGAAAGCAAACCCGGACAACTCGGTAAACAACACTGTTATCTTTTAATGCGTGATTTAAGAAATGTGTGACTAAAAAGTTGGTTCCTTCCAAAACTAGCAACTGCACAGGCTTTGGTAAAGTGTAAAGAATCTATTTAATAGAAAAGGAGAGCTTAAGCATGGGCAAAAAAACGATATTACAATGGCTGGATGAGCACAATGTAGAATTTACGGAGATAGCCCAAAAAATATGGGATCATCCACAAATTGCTTACAAAGAGACATACGCATCGGATTTACAAAAATCTGTTTTACATGAAAAAGGATTTACAATAACATCATCTGTAGCGGGAATACCAACGGCATTTGTTGCTGAATTTGGTTCTGGTACTCCGATTATCGGCTTAATGGGAGAATATGATGCGCTACCTGGGCTTTCCCAGAAGGCGAGTGCTATTAAAGAGGAAGTCGTCTTGGATGGCCCAGGTCATGGATGTGGACATAATTTATTAGGAACTGCAGGAGTAGAAGCTGTTATAGCGTTGAAAGAAACGATGGCAATGGAAAATGTAAGCGGAACGATACGGTACTATGGTTGTCCGGCTGAGGAGGTATTATCGGGTAAAACCTTTATGGCTAGAGAAGGAGTATTTGACGACTTGGATTGTGCATTGACATGGCACCCGGGTAAATCTAACATTGTTGTAAACATGAGTATGCAAGCGATGGTCTCTATAAAATACCATTTTAAAGGGATAACAGCCCATGCTGCGGCCGCACCTCATGCGGGAAGAAGTGCGCTTGATGCGGTGGAGCTGATGAATACGGGGTCAAATTATCTTAGGGAACATATTTTAGATGGGTCACGAATTCATTATGTGATTACAAATGGTGGTTTGGCTCCGAATATTGTCCCGGAGGATGCGACAGTCTGGTATTATTTACGGGCATCTTCACGGGAACATGTAGAAGATATGCTAAGAAGAGTAAATAAAATTGCTGAAGGATCAGCATTAATGACGGAAACAAAAGTCTCATCGGAAATCATCGCAAATGTATATGAAATGTTGCCGAATAATACAATAAGTGAAGTTATGCTGGAAAATATGAACGAATGTGGAGTACTAGAATTTACACAGGATGAACAAAATTTTGCCCAAGAGATTGTGAACACCATTGATCCGGGCGTAGTTAGGAATGATCAGAAAATAACTGGAGGTACTGAAGTAATACTGCCTGTGAAAAATTTTTATTTTCCACATATGAAGGGAACAACGGGAGCCGGTTCTTCAGACGTCGCGGATATTAGCTGGATTGCACCGATGGGAATGGTCACTACAACCTGTGCCCCTGCGGGAGTGCAGTTTCATTCATGGCAGGCCACGGCATCTTTTGGTTCATCCATTGGCTATAAAGGAATGCACTTTGCAGCAAAAACGATGGCTTTAACAGGTTATGACCTGCTTATAAACAAAAATAGCATTCTTGAAAAAGCTAAAAAGGAATTTTTAGAAGATATAGATGGGAAACCATATAAAGCTGGAATTCCTAACGAGGTAAAACCGCCAGTGCAATAAAGTAATAAAAATCACCGAAATATTATTAGGGAAAGTGGATTTCGAATTCCTGCTTTCTCAGGAGATTCAAATGGAAAATTCCGTTTGGTATATTGGGGATATTTCTTTGGTCGTTAGAGTGCACTATTTATAGTGTGTCCAAGAAGTACTTAATACTATTAACTAAGGGAGGATTGTTAGAATGGTTCATGTTGATTTGTTAATTATTAATGCCAATGTGTTAACACTAAACCAAAATAACCAAAAAGCAGGTTCAGTTGCGGTGTCAAATGGTCGTATAGTAGGAATTTGGAAAACTTCAGAGCCACCGCGGGATGCTGTTTCCGTTACACAGGAAACAGAGGTTATAAACTTAAAGGGTAATACGCTCATTCCCGGGTTTATCGAGACACATAATCATATTCTAGGATACGCTCAATCCCGTAAATTGATTGATTGTAGTTCTCCTTTGAATCAAAATATTAGTGATATCATCTTTAGAATTCAAGAAAAAGTTAATCAAACCCCAAAAGGTGAGTGGATAACAGGGCAGGGGTATGATGACACATTACTGACCGAGGGTCGCCATCCAACAAGAGATGATTTGGATTTTGCAGCACCAGAACATCCTGTCATTATACAACATACATCGGGGCATCTAAGTGTTGCGAATTCCATGGCGCTCAAAATCGCAGGTATAAAAAAGGGTATTTCTGATCCGCAGGGGGGTCATTATGGTCGAGACAATAGTGGTCAGTTAAACGGAGTGATTTATGAAAGGCCTGCAATGGCTCCTCTTATGGCTGTAACCCCTATACCTAACGAGGATGAACTTATCCATGAACTTGGAGAAGCAGCCAACGAATATATAGCCCAGGGAATTACAACAAATACTGATGCAGCAGTTGGAGGAATATTAGGCGATGACTTAAAAGTTCATCTTAAGGCAGCAGAAAAAGGAATTAACCCGATGCATGCCCAGTTAATGATTTTGCATAATCTTCTGAGGGAAGATGGGATGTTTAGCGGGTATACTGCAGACCAATTGGACCATGAGTTAAGGGAACGTTCAAATAATCGCGCTCGATTGGATAGCATTAAAATGTTTCAAGATGGATCGATTCAAGGATTAACCGCTGCACTAAGAAAACCATACTTTTGTGATGAAAGTAAGGATGGGGATCTTTATCAAAACCAAGATGAATTCAATAAAGAAATTTCAGACCTTCACAAACGTGGGTTTCGAGTTGCCGTGCATGGTAATGGTGACAGAGCAATTGGGTCAATACTTGAAGCTTATGAGCGTGCACTTGTTGAAACACCACGTGTAGATCATCGGCACCGTATTGAACATGTTCAAACAGCAACACTTGATGACCTTGATAAAATGAAGAAACATAATATTGCTGGTTCGTTTTTCATTAATCATGTGTATTATTGGGGAGACAGACATAAACGTTTATTTTTAGGGCCGGAACGTGCTGAGAGAATTAGTCCTCTTGCTGATGCCGTTGATCGAGATTTGTTGTTTACGTTGCATTCTGATTGTCCGATAACACCTATATCTCCCTTATTTTTAATCTGGGCAGCAGTAAATCGCATTACAAGAGAAGGGAACATTCTTGGATCAAAACAATGCATTGATGTATTTACCGCGTTGAAGTCTATGACAATAGAAGGTGCAAAATTAAGCTTTGATGAGGAGGATTCTGGAAGTATTGAAATAGGAAAACGGGCAGATTTTGCAGTTTTGGATGCGGACCCAACAATGGTAGATCCTCGGGAAATTAAGGATATTTCAGTTTGCCTCACACTAATAGATGGTAATGTTGTGTATGTTAAACAAGGTGTTTCCATTTAATGTGTATCGATTTGAATTTACCAAGGGGGGAAATGAGATTATTGGGGGAGAAGTCCATTTAAGCTAACAATATTTTGGGAAAACTAATTTTACTAGAGATAATTCTGGATTGTTTCAGAGGATATTACCTGCTATTTGATTACTCTATGATTAATAGAAATAACCCCCTTAAAAGCCTGACTACAGGTATTTAATGGTTATTTCTATTATTATTATGAAGCAATCATATTCTATATCTGTCACTACAGTTCTTTTTCACTAAATGCCCCGAAACAACAACCGTTTCAACAATGGCGCAAAATGCTCAGGCAGTTCCGTCATACTCGGAATCATCAAGCGTTCCTTCCCATAAGTATACCTCATAATGGAATCTTCTCGCTCATCAATCTCACCGTCAGCCAGCAACATCCCAATCACATCAATCCATTTTTTACACGCTTCCGAAACAACTAGAAACATATACGCAATGCCATTTTGATCTTACCCCAATGTACCGGATCTTCATCGGAAAAAACGAGCAGGAACTTATTTTTTCTCTTCTGGCTACTAATTCCTTAATCATAAAACGGATACTAAAACCGTTGGGATTGCCTTCTTCAGGTGATAACAGCACGACTCTGGTCCCATCGTATTTAAAGAAAGAATCCCCGCCCACACTCTACCCATGCAATCCCACCTACACGACAATTCCCCTCCCTTCATGCTAAAATAAAGTGAATGCTAGGGGGAAGATAGGATGAAAGCTATCATTTATACAGCTACGGCTGCTGTTTTTCTAATCAGTTTCATTGGGATGCTCATTTACGGGTACAAGACGTTCTATATTGAAAGCGATACCACCACGTCGAAAGAATATAAATATCATTTTGCGTTGATTGCGGAAGAGACAGAGAATGATTATTGGCGATTGATTGAGAAGGGGGCGCGCAAGGCTGCTGCGGAGAACGATATTTATTTGGAATATGTGGCACCGAAAAAGGCGGATAATGAAGCGTTATTGGAGCTGTTGGACCGGATGATCTCAGCGAATGTGGATGGCATCATTGTACAAGGGGTGGAGGGACAGCGTTTTGTGGACCTCGCACATAAAGGGAACGAGCGTCATTTACCGATTATTACGATTGATGCAGACGTGAAAGGCAGTGAGCGTCAGGCCTATATTGGGACCGATAATTTTCATGCGGGGGAGCTTGCAGGTCAAACCATGATCGAAAATACGACTGGCGAGCAATATGTGGGAATTGTAACGGGAAGGCTTGATGCGTTGAGTCAGCAGGAAAGAATTGCAGGTTTTAAAGACAAAATAAAATCTCATCCTCGCATCCATCTGACAACGACGGAGGAATCGGGCATAACGGTAATCGGCGCAGCGCAGGCAACGTATTCGCTGCTCAAGGAATACCCGGAAATTACTGCTTTAATCGGGACGAGCGCGCTTGACGGTATGGGCATGGTAGAAGGACTGCATGAAATCGCTCCGAATAAAGAAGTGTATATGACGGCCTTCGATACGTTGCCGGAGACATTACAACTGATTCAGGAAAATAAAATAGATGCGACGATCGCGCAATATCCAGAGAAAATGGGTTATAAAGCGGTGGAAGTAATGATTGGATTACAGGAAAAGGGCTTGTTAGAGCGGGAAGTTTTTACAGAAACAAATATAATCGAAAAGCAGGATTTACAACGATCTGGTGGTGAACTCCAATGAGAACGATCCGCGGGAAACTATTGGTCTACTTTTTAGTATTTGTTATTTTATTTCAAATTACAGCGGTATCTATCTTTGTGAGTTCAAATCAATTAACCAATACCTATGATCAGAGCTTTCAACGCTTCCTATTATTAAACGACATCTCGCAAAAATCGGAGGAGCTATATACGCAAACAAGAATTTATGTCATGGAATCTGGAGGGATCAATAAGACGGATTACTTTGCTGTGAAAAAGGCATTGGAAAATGCTAAAGACCAGCTAGCAAGCGCGTTCGCTGATCCAAATAAAATTGAAATTAAAAACTACATTAATTTAATGGAGACATTTATTCATGAAAGTGAGCTGACAGTCGGTTTTTTCATACGCGATGATATTGAACAATATACGCATCACCTGGAAGAAACACGCACCGCGTCCAGCTATATTCAAACTTCGGCATTGGAAATTATTGATGTGGAATTAACCGATTACCAGACATTTTATCAGGATTTACAACGTAGGAATGATAGCTTTTTTATCTTTATTATTTTTCTGTCACTAACGACGATTATGCTGGCAATATTTTTTGCGCTTTGGTTTTCAAAAGGAATTACCCAACCGATTCATCAGTTGTCACACGCTGCAACGGAAGTTTCGCAAGGTGATTTGCTTGGCGCACCGGTTAAAGTACGCTCCAATGATGAATTGAAATTGTTGGGTGATACATTTAATGACATGCGTTCGAATATCCATGGATTGGTGGAGGAAATCAAGGACCAATCTGAGCTCGATCGGCTAATCAAAGAGATGGAATTAAAGCATCTGCAAAACCAAATTAACCCACATTTTCTATTTAATACACTTAACACGATATCGAAAATGGCCTATTTAGAGGATGCGAAAGCCACTTCCAACCTGATTGATTCCGTTGCGACATTGCTGCGCCATAGCCTAGGGCAGATCGATAAGCCTGTTTCACTTCGGGATGAGGTCGCAGTGGTTCAGGATTATTTTCATATTCAAAAAATCCGTTTTTCCGAACGAAGTCGCTTCGAGCTGGATATCGATGAAAACTGTTTAGAAATGGAGATACCAAGGCTCACATTGCAGCCGCTTGTCGAAAATGCGTTTATCCATGGGATCGAGGAAAAGGAAGATGGCGGAACGATTACACTACGGATTTATGACACGAGGAAGCACGTCACAGTGGAAGTCAGTGATGATGGGGCTGGCATGCCGGCGGAAAAAGTGAAGCAGTTGCTGTCCCTCGCCGTGAATGAGGTAGATCATGTCGGACATTCCACAGGGATTGGTTTAACGAATGTTATCCGGCGGTTGCAGATCCATTATAAAGTGGACGCCGTCGTGCAGATTGAATCGGAGCCGGGAAAAGGGACAACGGTTCGCTTGCTGCTACCGAAAGAGGGGGTATAAACAATGCGTATATTGATAGCGGAAGATGAATTGCTAGAGAGAAAAGCAATGAAAAAATTTATCGAGCATAACTTTAACAACATGGTAGTTGTCGGTGAGGCTGTGAACGGACGAAAGGCGATTGAACTCGCAGCAGCGACATGTCCGGATATTATTTTTATGGATATTAAAATGCCCGGTATCAATGGACTGGAAGCAATTAAAGAAATAAACACGGCCAACCCGGCGATTAAATTTATCCTTGTTTCTGCGTATGATTCGTTTGATTATGCCAAAGAGGCGATGCAGTACGGGATCAAAGACTACATTTTAAAGCCGGGAAAGAAGGAAGAAATTGTTAAATCACTATTACGACTGCAGCAGGAAATTGAAACGGAAAACAGGGAAAAACAACAAGCGACTGCATTATTACAGGAACAATTTATGACAAACGCAATAAAGGACCCGGGATCTGAAGCTTTAAATGACCTGTTGCACACGCTTTTTCCACAAATGAGAAGCGGTTGCTTTCTGGTTGTGAAATCAGAAGCATCCGTTGACATAGACACAATAAAAAAAGTAATCGACCTGACACATATTGTAAAGCAACAAGCAGATATGACGGTAATCTGTATCTTATCTGACATCAAATTGGAAAAGTCGGATGTACTAAACATGGCAAGGAAGCTGCAAATCCAACTTGGTGTGGCGATGTATGTTGGCATTGGATTCCCGTCTGTCTCACTGGAAAAGTTGCCACAATCGTATCAGGAGGCCTATACTGCCAGCCTGCAGCTCGCAGCAGCACAAAAGCGGCATTATGGATTCAGACAGGAAAGCAACAAACAGCATACAACAATCCAACTAGAGCTCGCCTACTTTGTAGAAAAAGGTCAGGGCGAGGAAGCAATCAACTTTTATAAAAAACATAAGGAGCGGCTGACAGAAAGTGAAAAGGAAGATATCTATATGATGGTCAAAAATATCCTCACAACAAGGGATATTGCTGTGCCGGTTAATGCCTTTAAGTCGCTAGAAACAGATCAGGATTGGCAAGATTATCTCCAGTTATGCTGTATGAAAATGAAAGCATTTTACCAATCAAAACAATATATTAACCAGGCGAAAGCATACATCCATCAGCATTTTGAGCAGGCAATGACGCTAGAGGATGTAGCAGATACAGTAGGTTTAAGCCCGAATTACTTTTCCAATATGTTTAAACAGGAATTCGGTGCGACGTTTATTGATTATTTAACAGAAGTCCGGTTGCAAAAGGCGAAGCAACTATTGGAGGAGAACGAACTGTCTTTAAAAGAGATCAGTTACCTAATTGGATACAAGGATCCCAATTACTTCAGTCGCGTATTTAAAAAGCATTATCATGAATCCCCAAAGCACTTCCAACAGACGATCTTTAAAAAGTGAAGAGATTCGTAAAAAAGTACAGGTTTTATTTTCCAATAATATACAAAATGTTCTATCATTTACAATAACTAGTATTTTAAGATAGAGGGGAGGTACATGCGGGAACCATAGGAAAGTTTTTTTGAAAAGCATCCAGATCAGACATAACACATTTAATTTAATCGTGCTAGAACGACAAATGATCAAAAGGAAGGATGTTATTCAAATTGAAAAGTATGTATACGATTATCGGCTTGGTTGCATTGTTGCTCATAACTAGCTTCATGCACCCCACTTTTTTCCAGGCAAAGAAGGGGAACGAAAATGCCCCTGCACCTGAAAACGAAGTCCAAGATGATGGTGATAGAAGCATCAATTTTAACGAGCAGTGGCGTTTTAAGCGAGAAACAGATGGAAAAATAGAAGGGGTATCAGATCCGGATTTTGATGATACTTCATGGAGGCAATTAGACCTGCCACATGATTGGAGTATCGAGCTGGATTTTAACCCTGATTCCGCCGCTACACATGAAGGTGGATATTTGGATGGTGGGACTGGCTGGTATCGAAAGACGTTTACCATGCCATCTTCTATGAAGGACAAACGTATTTCCATCGATTTTGATGGGGTTTATATGAATAGTACAACCTATCTGAATGGCAAGGAATTAGGGACCTACCCCTACGGTTATAATGGCTTTAGCTATGATATGACAGATGATTTATATACAGATGGAAGAGAAAATGTACTTGTCGTTAAAGTGAATAATGAGCAACCAAGTAGCCGTTGGTATTCGGGAAGTGGTATCTATCGAAATGTCAATCTGACCGTGACAGATCCTGTTCATGTAGAGAGACACGGAACTTTTGTTACAACACCCGATTTAGAAACGGCTTATGAACAGGATAAAGCCGATGTAAACGTGAAGACAAAAGTCGAGAATACGTCAGATCAAACTGCAAAAGCCAAAGTGAAGTCAACCATCTTTGATGAGGATGACAAGGCTGTTGCAACAGTGACGTCTAAAGCAAAGCAATTGGAAAAGGGAAAAGTGACAGATTTTGAAGATAACGCCATTATTGATCATCCAACGTTATGGGATATTGAGCATGCCTATCGATATAAGCTGGTCACGGAGGTTATTGTAAACGAAAAAGTCATGGATACGTATGATACCCCTTTTGGTGTCAGATATTTCGATATTGATTCAGAAGAAGGCTTCTCGTTAAATGGCAAGGATATGAAACTGCACGGTGCTTCCATGCATCATGATCAAGGCGCATTAGGTGCAGCTACGAATGCACGGGCAGTTGAAAGGCAAATGCAAATCATGAAGGATATGGGGATCAACGCGATAAGGGTAACCCATAATCCTGCTTCACCGGAATTGCTTGAAGCAGCCAATAAAATAGGACTCGTAGTAATAGATGAAGCTTTTGATAGCTGGAACCACTCTAAGAAAGAATATGATTATGGTAGATTTTTCAACGAGTGGGCAGAACATGATATCAAGGAAATGGTGGACAGAGGGAAGAATGAGCCATCCATTATTATGTGGTCAATCGGTAATGAAATTGTAGGTACAGACAGTGAAGACGGGGTTAAAACAGCCAAAAACCTGGTGAATTGGGTGAAAGAGGTAGACACGACAAGACCGACCACGATTGGCGAAGATAAAACGCGGGGAGATAAAGAAAATGTAACCCCTATCAACAAATATATTGAAGAAATATTTAATACCGTGGATGTTGTAGGATTGAATTACAGTGAAAATAACTATGCTGGTTACCATGAGTTAAATCCAGATTGGAAGTTTTATGGATCTGAGACATCCTCCGCGACGCGATCGCGCGGCGTATACACGCATCCGTATGACTATAATCAGAGTACGGAATACGATGATTTACAACAATCTTCCTATGACAATGATTATGTTAGTTGGGGAAGAACAGCAGAAGACGCTTGGAAACCGGATCGGGATTTAAAGCATATTGCGGGACAATTTATCTGGACAGGCTTTGATTACATTGGTGAGCCAACGCCATACTACGATTCATTTCCTGCAAAGAGCTCCTATTTTGGTGCAGTAGATACAGCTGGCTTTCCAAAGGACATATTTTATTACTACCAAAGCCAATGGAAAGAAGAACCAATGGTACACATTTTACCTCATTGGAACTGGGAAGATGGGGAAAAGGTTAGAGTGTTAACGTATACGAATGCGGACAAAGTAGAACTATTTTTAAACGGTGAATCAATCGGTGAAAGAAGTTATGAAAGTAAAGAAACATCGTGGGGTTCATCTTACAAAGAAACAACAGATGGTGATACGTACCTGGAATGGGAAGTACCTTTTGAATCTGGTACATTGGAAGCTGTCGCTAAAGATAAAAATGATCAAGTCATTGCAAAAGATAAAGTGGCTACAGCTGGCGAACCTGCTGAAGTAAGATTAACCGCGGATCGACAAGTTATTGCTGCCGATGGGAAGGACCTATCCTATATCACCGTTGACGTTGTTGACAGTGAAGGCAACATTGTGCCAGATGCAGAAAACCTTGTGCAATTTAATTTAACTGGCGAAGGTGAGCTGGTTGGCGTGGACAATGGCAATGCTTCAAGTGTGGAAAGATACAAAGATAGCAAGCGGGAAGCCTTTCATGGAAAAGCTTTAGCGATTGTCGAGTCTGATAAACAATCCGGCGAGATTACATTAGAAGCTTCTGCCTCAGGACTTTCAGGTGATTCTACCAAAATTCTTACGGTTGGTGACAGTGCTTCTGAGATGAAAAAGCAGGTTGAATACTATGAGGAACAAGGTGAATTCGCAAGTGACAAGGCCGCTCATGCCTTAAAGGTTCATTTGACTGCTGTAAGTCATTATGAGGAAAAGGGACAAGCGGAAAAAGTCGTTAAACATATGAGAAGTTTTAAAGTGCTTCTCGATGATCAAAAAGAAGACAAATCGATAACCGAAGAGGCGTATCAAGATCTAGTAATCAATACAGACAACTTGATTGAAAAGTGGCATTAGATTGTTAAATGGAATCAGCAATATCTCTGTGGCATCATGCTTGCCACAGAGATATTGTTATATTATCTGAAAAAGACTGATGGAAGGCGATCTTTAAAAAGTGAAGAGATTCGTAAAAAAGTACAGAAAAAGATTTACCGCCATCCTAAAAAACTTTCTATAATGGGTGTAAGCGGTAACAAACAAAGGGGGAAAAAGGCATGAAGAAATTATATGGGCTGTTTATTTTATTTGCATTGATGCTCGTGATTTCAGCTTGTAGCGATGATTCGTCTGGGTCTGGTGATTCAAAGGACGATTCGGGCGAAAGTAAAGATACTGGTGAAGTAGAGATATTCAGCTGGTGGACAGGTGCTGGAGAAGAGGATGGCTTGCTGGCATTGATTGACCTGTTTGAAAAAGAACATGACGATATTAAAGTAGAAAACGCAGCGGTTTCCGGTGGTGCAGGTACGAATGCGAAAGCAGTACTTGCGACTAGGATGCAAGGGAATGACCCGCCATCAACATTCCAAGTGCATGGTGGGGATGAGTTGAACAAGAGCTGGGTGGCAGCAGATAAAATGGAACCGCTCAATGACTTATATGGAGAAAATGATTGGATGGATAAATTTCCGCAAGATTTAATTGACATGGTAAGCGTGGACGATGAAATTTACTCTGTCCCAGTTGATATTCACCGTGGAAATGTAATGTTTTACAATAAAAAGGTATTTGAAGACAATGACATTGACATCCCAAAAACATTTGATGAATTTTTTGCTGCGGCAGATAAATTGCAGGATGCTGGCATTGTTCCCATCGCATTAGGCGATAAAGAAGCATGGACAGCAACACAAATTTTTGAAAATGTTTTATTAGGTGTCCTTGGCCCAGATGATTATATAAAATTATTCGATGGTGAAATTGACTTTGATGATGAACGGGTCGTTGAGGCTGCAGAAAAGTTCGGAAAAATGCTTGATTATATTGACGAGGATCATGCATCCCGTAACTGGCAGGATTCCGCACAACTTGTAGCAAATGGGGATGCGGCAATGATCAACATGGGTGATTGGGCAAAAGGTTATTTCTCCAATGACCTTGATCTCGAAACAAATGTAGATTTCGGTTATTTCACAATGCCGGAAACAGAAGATGACTTTACAATCATTACAGATACATTCGGTCTGCCAAAAGGAATCGACAATCCGGATGAAGTAAAGGAATTCTTAACCTTCCTTGGATCAACGGAAGCGCAAGATACCTTTAACCCATTAAAAGGTTCGATCCCAGCTCGGGTGGATGCGGATGAATCAGAATATGATGAGTATGGAACCGATGCAATGGAAGACTTTAAGAATACGAGATTGGTTCCAAGTCTTGCACATGGCTCAGCAGCATCAGAAGGATTTTTAACAAAAGCTGATCAGGCAGTAAACATTTTCGTTACACAAAAAGATGTCGATAACTTCATTAGTGCATTACAAAACGCAGCACCAGAGATGTAACATTGAAGCGAAAGGGAGGCCGATTAAAAACGGTATGTCCTGCGCGTTGGAGGCTGCCTTACAGGTAAAGGCAGCCTCTTTTTCATGAAGCAAGCCTCGGAGTCAGGAGGGTTTTGATGGCGATGGCAAAGCAACAAAAGAAGAAAATATCCAAGGATCAATGGACTGCAATCGCATTTCTCGTTCCATCGATTATTTTGATTCTTGTCTTTGTTTACGGATTTATCGGCTGGACAGGATGGGTATCGTTAAGTAATTACAATACCATTGTTCCTGATTTTTCATTTGCCGGTTTGAAGAACTATATATACTTATTCAATGATTTTCGTTTCCAAGCGGATTTAAGGAATACATTATTTTTTACGATATTTTTTATTGGCCTTGTCATTGTGACGGGACTTGTTTTATCGATTCTGATTGAACAAAAACTAAAGGGTGAATCGATTTTTCGGAATATCTTCTTGTTTCCGATGGCCTTATCCTTCGTCGTGACAGGGGTTGTTTGGCAGTGGTTGCTGAACCCGTCTACAGGATTCAATAAGTTTTTAAGTGTATTCGGTATCGAACCAAAATGGTACACGGATACGAATATTCTCGCTGGCTTTCAGTGGGGAAGCATTGAATTTGGTGTGCCTGTTGCAATTATTGCCGTCGTTATCGCGGCAGTTTGGCAGATGACTGGTTTTTCACTGGCAATGTATTTGGCCGGGTTGCGTGGTATCCCCGATGAAATGCGGGAAGCTGCACGCATGGATGGTGCAAGTGAATTTCAAATCTATCGAAAAATCGTGCTGCCGATGCTCATGCCGATTACAATGAGCGTTGTGATTATTATGGCACATATTTCATTGAAAATATTTGACCTCGTTTATGCAATGACCGGATCAGGTGCAAACTTCGTTACCGATGTGCCCGGTGTCTATATGTTTGAAACAACATTCAAAGGAAATTATTATGCGAACGGTGCAGCGATTGCGATTATTATGCTGCTGGCAGTCGCAGTATTCATTGTTCCTTATTTATGGAGCAGTAGGAAGGGGGACGCATAATGACAACACCAACATTTAGTATCGGAAAAGCGATCAAGTATTTCATTTTAATCATTGTTGCGGTTCTCTTCTTAATGCCCATCTATGTCATGATCGTCACGAGCTTAAAACCGCTCGATGAAGTATCATTGGCAACCATGTGGTCACTACCGAGTTCGATTGATTTCAGCTCCTATGCAGAGGCGTTTGGAAAATTGAAACCGAATCTCTTGAACAGTATCTACCTGGTCATTCCGGCGACAATTATTTCCGCACTGCTTGGTGCGATGAATGGCTATGTCCTGTCAAAGTGGAAATTCAAGGGTGCGGATATTATCTTTACATTTATCCTGTTTGGCATGTTTATCCCGTACCAAAGTATTTTAATTCCAATGATCCAATTCCTGCGTTCGGTCGATTTGTACAATACAATTCCGGGATTGATCCTCGTACATGTGGTGTATGGACTGCCGATTACGACATTAATGTTCCGCAATTTCTATGCGAACATCCCGGATTCCATGATCGAATCAGCAAAAATTGATGGCGCCAGCTTCCTAGGGATATTCCGTTTTATTATTGTCCCACTGTCGATTACAGGCTTTGTCGTTGTTGCGATTTGGCAGTTTACGAATATCTGGAATGAATTTCTATTCGCGGTCACCATCACAACCGGCGACAAACAGCCAGTTATGGTTGCCTTGCAAAACTTATCCGGTAGCCAGATCGTCCAGTGGAACGTCCAAATGGCCGGTGCCCTACTCGCCGCCTTACCAACCTTACTCGTCTATATTTTCTTAGGGAAGTATTTTGTGAGAGGATTGTTGGCCGGATCTGTGAAAGGATGACAGCTGAATTTGATCCCATTACTCCTGACGAGTAATGGGATTTTTGTGTACTTGAAAGCAGATAAAGATATATCCTTTGTAATTCACAAGGCGGAAAAGGTGCGGTAACCGATGAAATGATAACTTCTATTTATCACAATCGCCACTTGTTCAAGCGAATTTAGACTGTGCACAACTTTAAATCAGTTATTATACTCGGCATAAAGTAACACAATATTATATAATAGTGATATCAGACATCTTATAATAACTCTTCTGTATCTTATAATTAGCTGAATTTTTTCCTATATTCTATTGATAGCAATGTAGTTTTATATTATGATGGAAATGGATTATGGTTTAATTGTGTTACATATTTTAAAAAAGGTACTACCCAAAGCATAAAAAAGTAGATGAATTTTGCTACTAGGAAGCATGTAGTTTCACTTTATCCAAAAGGAGATTTCAATGAATGAAAAAGTTTCTTTAGAACAACCAGTAAATAAGAAAAAGGAAAAAAACGAGAAAGAGAATAGTCGAACATATAATAGACGTTTTAAAATACTGTTGTTTGCGCTTCCGATTGTTCTTATCCTTACGATCATATTGGCTATGGCGCTCGGTCCGGTTACGATTCACCCCTTCATCGTTTGGGAAATTGCTTTATCGCATACGCCTTTATTAGGAGATCTCGTTAACGGGGATTGGACAAATGCACAATATAATATTATATGGGAAATACGGTTTCCACGTGTGCTGCTCGGTGCAATCATTGGCGCAGGACTGGCGTTGGCCGGAACCGGCATCCAAGCGCTCGTCAGAAATTCTTTGGCAGATCCCTATATTTTAGGCGTGTCATCCGGTGCTTCTGTCGGCGCTACACTTGTTATACTGACAGGTGCTTTTCAGATATTTGGCCAATACGCGCTTTCATTTGCTGCATTTCTTGGAGCGCTTCTAGCGATTATTGCCGTTTTTTATCTGGCGCAAGTAGGTGGACGTATTTCAACAACCCGTCTATTACTTTCCGGTATCGCCTTATCTATGATTTTAAGTGCTGTTACGGATTTTATTGTTATATCTGCTCCTGATGATGATAAGGTTCATAGTGCCTTGTTTTGGATGATGGGCAGTTTGGTCGGGGCTGACTGGGAGATGTTGCCTATTGCAGGTATCCCTGTTATTGCTACCTTTATTTTTTTATTGTTTCAATCACGTTCGCTTAATATATTGCTCATGGGGGAAGAAACAGCAGCTACACTGGGAATAAACATTCACGTATTTCAAAAACTGTTAATCGTGATTATATCGTTACTGACAGGTGTGCTCGTTTCCGTCAGTGGGGCAATCGGATTCGTGGGTTTGATGATTCCGCATGTTGTTCGTTTGCTGGTCGGTTCCGATCATAGAAGGGTGCTTTGGATTAGTCTGTTCCTAGGGGCTATTTTTATGATGTGGGCTGATGTTGCTGCGAGACTACTGGTTGCTCCGCAAGAAATACCGATTGGTGTTGTGACAGCCTTAACGGGCGGACCGTTTTTCATCTGGTTATTACGAAAAAGTTCGTATTCGTTTGGAGGTGGCTCATAATGCAGCTAAATGTTGATGATGTGTCATTCAGTATGCAGGGAAAACAAATTATTTCTGATATTTATCTGCAGGCCAAGCCTGGCGAGTTCGTGGGAATTATTGGACCAAACGGGAGTGGAAAATCTACTCTGCTCAAAAATATATATCGTGTAAATAAACCGGATTGCGGAAAAATCACCCTGGATCATGAAGATATTTATGCGCTCTCCGCTAAAAAAACGGCACAGAAAATGGCAGTTGTTAGCCAGGAATCAGGCGGTCTGTTTGATTTTTCCGTTAGAGAACTCGTACTGATGGGACGTGCCCCACATAAAAAAATGATGGAATCCGATACCATAGGAGATGGACATATTGCAGATGAGGCACTGCAAAAGGTAGGCTTGACTGCGTACAGTGATAGAAGTATTACGACATTATCCGGCGGGGAAAAACAACGGGTGATGATCGCTCGCGCATTGGCACAACAAGCAAAGGTCCTTGTGCTTGATGAACCGACGAATCACTTGGATGTTCATCACCAACTTCAATTGATGGATTTAGTGAAAACATTAAATATTACCGTGATCGCTGCACTGCATGACTTAAACATTGCATCCAGTTATTGTGATCGGATTTATGTGATGAAGGACGGCAAGATTGTGAAATCCGGGTCTCCAGAAGAAGTATTAGAGGAAGAAACATTACAAGAAGTATTTCGTGTGAACACAAGCATTATCAAGCATCCTATTACAGGCAAGACACATATCACTTTTTTGTCCAGTACGTTACAGGCAAGTGAAGATGATAAAAGGAAGTCGCTGCATATTTAATAATAAAAAATTAGAAGGAGATGGAACATGAAAAAATTACATGGCTTAGCTGTTATTTTGGTCCTTTTTTTTAGCGCAATACTGATAGCTGGTTGCGGTTCATCAAGTGATGGCAACGGGGATACATCCTCCAAAGATCAAGGGAATGAAACAGATAATCAGAAAGAAAAAGAAGCAGGAGGGTCCTATCCTGTGACAATCCATAATGCGGATCGCGATGTAACATTCGAGGAGCCTCCTGAGCGAGCTGTTGCATTGTATCAACAAGAGGCCGAACTCTTTGCAGCACTTGACCTGGAGGATAAGCTTGTGGGTTATTCGATTGTTACTGAAAATACACCACCCGAATATGAAAAGAAATTAAAAGACGTCCCGATTCTAGCGGAGGATGGTTATCCATCTAAGGAAGTACTGTTAAATGCTGATCCTGATTTTCTCATTGGATCAGAAAGAACTTTTACTGAAAATGGTGTAGGTACAGTGGAAGAAATGGATAAATTGGGGATTAATGCTTATGTAACGGAATCAGAGAAACCAGAAACAGTGGAAAATATGGTTTACAAAGAAATTGAAGAAGTTGCACAAATTTTCGGTGTGGAGGAACGCGGAGAAACACTCATCCAATCGATGCAAGAAGAAATAGATGATATTACAGATCAGGTTGGCGATGTCGATGAGCCCGTAAAAGTACTGTTAATGAGTGGCGGTGACTCTGGATCTGCACAAGTGTCAGGCGGCATCTCTTTAGATAATAACCTCATCGAACTTGCGGGTGGGGAAAACATTTTCGCTGATGAAGATGAGTATCTCTTTGATACCAGCTGGGAAGAAGTGGTGGATCGTGACCCAGATGTGATTGTGATGTCGTATTGTTGTGGAACAGAACCGGAAGATTTAGAAAAACTGGTTTCCAACAACGCTTCACTGCAGGATGTAACTGCGGTTAAAAACAATAACT
The DNA here is from genome assembly GCF_016908515.1 of Virgibacillus halotolerans. Classification (GTDB taxonomy): domain Bacteria; phylum Bacillota; class Bacilli; order Bacillales; family Amphibacillaceae; genus Virgibacillus_M; species Virgibacillus_M halotolerans. The sequence continues at coordinate 34,385 of NZ_JAFBEA010000004.1, read as the reverse complement.
ATATCGCCGCACAAGTAGAAGATACAACAGGAAACGTTCGCGTAACGCGTGGGTTAAAAATATTGACGGAAGGCTTTTATCCAGAAAAGTTTAGGTGAGTTTAAAATACGGAAGATGCCATGCGATAGGAAATGAATGATATATGACTCGTTAAATATTGTATTCATTTTAAGTTTAGCCAATATAATAGTTGATTAAATAGCATGACGCAACAAAAAAAAGCAGGTGTTAAAAGCATTTTTTGTTGCGTTTTTTTGTATGAATTTTACTGTGGATTCCTGAGGAAATGTGCAATTGGGTCATCGAAAACGGGCGCCAGTACCAGCCAATCGGGAGGGCACGCATCGAAATCGGGCGTCAACACCGGTCAATCGGGAAAGTGCGTACCTAAATCGGGCCACAACGCCGTTTCCCTCCCCCAAGTAAGCGTTTAATCATTTCCTCCATCTAACGGAAAATCAATGTGTGTAGTTGTAGGCGTTTACATCATATAATAATAGTAGATTCATAATCATAAATGAAACAATTCTAGGAGGAATTTTGATGAAAAATATATTACTAGCGTGTTCAGCAGGTATGTCTACAAGTTTACTAGTTTCTAAAATGGAGGAGGCTGCGGAGAAAAAGGGAATTGAAGTAAACATTTGGGCTGTGGGTCAGGACAAGGCCAAGCAGGATATGGAAAAGGCGGATGTTTTGTTAATTGGTCCGCAGATGCGTTTTATGAAGAAGAAGCTTGGTAAGGTTGCGGATGAAGTTGGCATCCCACTAGATGTTATCGACGCGATGGCGTACGGACGAGTGGACGGGGAAGCCGTTTTGAATAAAGCACTAGAGTTAATGGCTGAGTAAAAAGGGAGCGGGGGAGAATCATGAATAATAAATTTATGCAGTATTTAGAGGACTTTTTATTGCCGATCGCAGACAAGCTGAATAATAACCGTTATTTAACCGCTTTACGTGATGGATTTATGGTGGCATTGCCACTGATTATTTTCGGATCGATATTCGTTGTTATCGCAAACTTTCCTTTCCTTGATAAGTTGATTGGGGAGGAAGCATTTGCCACCTACCAGGACTTGCTCGGTCCGGCGTCCGCTGCGACACTGAGCATCATGGGGACCTTCGTCATCATAGGAATTGGGTATAAATTAACCGAGCATTATGGAGGTGAAGCAATTTATGGCGGGGTTGTTGCGTTTGCTTCGTTTCTTATATTAACGCCACAAGTGCTGGATGGGGTAGAAGGCGTCATACCAACAGCAGTCCTTGGTGCGGAAGGTATGTTTCTTGGTATTTTCACTGCCTTTATCTCGGCAGAACTTTATCGGTTTTTCGTTGGCAAAGGATGGACGATTAAGATGCCTGCCGGTGTTCCGGGGGCCGTTTCCAAATCATTTAATGCGTTAATTCCAATCACATTCACACTTACGGCATTTTTAGCCGTTCGGATTATATTCAGTTTCACACCATTCGACACGGTGCAAAATTTCATTTATACGATCATTCAGGAACCACTGACAGTACTTGGTAGTGGATTACCTGCTACGATTATTGCGGTACTATTGATTCAAGTCTTCTGGTTCTTTGGATTGCACGGCCAAATTATTGTGAACTCTGTGTTTGATCCAATCTGGTATGCATTAAACGATCAAAACTTGACCGCTTTCCAGGCGGGGACAGAGCTACCGAACATTGTAACCAAGCAATTTGTTGATTCCTTCCTCGTTGGTATGGGGGGATCCGGTATGACATTGGCCGTCATTATTTTGATCTTTTTAATCGGTCGAAGCCGGCAACTGAAAGAATTAGGAAAACTGGGCGCGCCAGCGGGTCTCTTTAACGTGAATGAGCCGATTATCTTTGGGCTTCCAATCATCATGAACCCATTAGTGCTTATCCCATGGCTAGTCGCTCCAGTGATTATTACGGTGATCACGTACTTTGCGATGTCGACGGGATTGGTTCCGCCGCCAGCAGGAATTATCGTTCCATGGACAACACCACCCATTTTAAATGGATTTTTAGCAACGGGTAATGCTTGGCAGGGCGGCGTATTACAAGCCTTTAACCTATTTATTGTAATGATTATCTGGTGGCCGTTCTTGAAAATATTAGATAAAAATTATTATGAAAATGAACAAAAAGAAGAGACGAAATCAGAATAGATACGCACGCTACATCACAGAAAAATAAATTACGAGACTTCAGAGGTGAATTGCACATGGACGAAATGACAGAAGTTGCTTTTCAAATTATTTTATACGCAGGAAATGGAAAATCCAACGCGATGGAAGCAATCCAGGAAGCGAAGGCTGGAGATTTCGCGGCAGCGGATCAATTAATAGAAGAAGCGGGAGAAGAATTGGGGAAGGCGCACCATTACCAAACCAGTTTATTGCAAAAAGAAGCCAATGGCGAACAAAATCTCATTAATGTGATGCTGATCCACTCCCAGGATCACCTGATGACATCAATGACAGTCAGAGATTTAGCAGTAGAAATCATCGAAATTTATCGTAACAAATAGGAGGCATAGCAATGACGATACATTATAAATTTCCGAAAGATTTTTGGTGGGGAAGTGCAACATCAGCTACACAAATTGAAGGTGCTACGGATGAAGGTGGAAAAGGGAAAAATATCTGGGATCACTGGTATGAAAAAGAACCCAATCGTTTCTTTGACAATGTTGGACCGGAATCAACATCTGACTTTTATCACCGTTATAAAGAAGACATCCAATTAATGAAAGAAATTGGCCATAATACATTTCGCATGTCGATTTCCTGGTCACGGCTTATTCCAGGTGGACGGGGTGAAGTGAATCAAGAAGCGGTAACATTTTATAACAATGTGATTGACGAGCTGATTGCCAATGATATTGAGCCATTTGTAAACCTGTTTCATTTCGATATGCCCCTTGAATTACAGGAGGAAGGCGGCTGGGAAAGCAGGGAAGTCGTCAGCGCCTATACCGCTTATGCAAAGGAAGCTTTTCATTTATTCGGGGATCGTGTGCAAAAATGGTTTACATTTAACGAGCCAATTGTTCCAGTTGAAGGTGGCTACTTGTACGATTTCCACTATCCAAATGTTGTCGATGCAAGACGCGCCGCGCAGGTTGCATATCACACCATGATTGCACACGCGAAGGCAGTGGAAGCTTTCCGCACCTGTAACATTGCAGGAGGACAGATTGGCATTATCTTAAACCTGACACCATCTTATCCGAGAAGTAACAACCCGGCGGATTTAAAGGCATCCCGTATAACGGATTTATTCTTTAATCGAAGCTTTTTGGATCCGTCGGTATTAGGGGAATACCCGGCAGAACTGATCGACATTTTACGCGAACATGGGCAATTGCCTGTCACGGAAAAAGGTGATAAAGCACTCTTAAAAGCGGGCGTTGCAGATATTCTCGGCGTGAATTATTATCAGCCACGACGTGTCAAAGCGAAGGAGCACTTGCCAAATCCATATGGTCCATTCATGCCTGACTGGTTCTTCGATAATTATGAAATGCCAGGAAGAAAAATGAACAAATACCGTGGCTGGGAGATTTATGAAAAGGGCATTTACGACATTATGATCAACCTGAAAGAAAACTACGGTAATATCGAATCATTTATATCGGAAAACGGAATGGGCGTACAGGATGAAGGCCGATTTGAACAAGACGGTGAAATCCAGGATGATTACCGGATTGAATTTATCCGCGAACACTTAAAATGGCTGCACAAGGCGATCGAAGAAGGATGTAACGCAAAAGGCTATCATTTGTGGTCAACGATGGACAATTGGTCATGGATGAATGCCTATAAAAATCGCTATGGATTCTTTTCCGTCGATATCGAAACAAAGCAACGGACACCGAAGAAAAGTGCGCATTGGATTAAGGAAGTATCGGAGAATAATGGATTTTAAAGTGTGAGCGCACGGGCGTGGCTGCGCGAGTTGGAGGTGCTGCCGCGCGAGTAAGTGGAGCAGTCGTGCGAGTAGATGGTGCAGTTGCGCGAGTAAGTGGAGCAGTCGCACGAGTTGTTGGTGCAGTCGCGCGAGTTAAGGCATCTCCCGCATGAGTGGAGCAGCGTGTTGCGCGAGTTAGTGTACCTCTCGCGCAAGCGTCCCTCCACAGCCAGGACACGTATACCAGATAGGGGAGTGATATAAATGGACGGAATCAAAATTGTAACCATTGGCGGCGGATCGAGCTATACGCCAGAGCTGATTGAAGGATTTATCAATCGGTATGAGGAATTACCGATTCGCGAACTCTGGCTCGTAGATATTCCAGCGGGAAAAGAAAAGCTGGAAATTGTTGGTGCACTGGCAAAGCGGATGGTGGAAAAAGCCGGCGTACCGATGAAAATTCATTTGTCATTGGACCGAAAAACAGCATTACCCGGTGCGGATTTTGTAACCACGCAAATCCGTGTTGGGCAATTGGAAGCACGGGCGAAGGATGAAAGCATTCCATTGAAATACGGAGTAATTGGTCAGGAAACAAATGGTCCCGGGGGATTATTCAAAGGCTTGCGCACGATACCCGTAATCCTAGATATTTGTAAAGATATCGAAACGCTTTGCCCGGGCGCATGGCTGATTAATTTTTCCAATCCGGCAGGCATGGTAACGGAAGCCGTTCTGCGGTATAGTAATATCAAGAAAACAATCGGTTTATGTAATGTGCCGATTGGGATGCAGATGGGTGTTGCAGAAATGCTTGAAGTAGATCCGACTAGGGTGCGGATTGATTTTGCAGGATTAAATCATATGGTCTATGGTTTGGAAGTGTATTTAGACGGCCAAATCATAACAGAAACCGTGATCGAAAAATTGACAAACGGTGCCGGAATGACAATGAAAAATATCGTGGATCTCGGCTGGGAAAAAGACTTCATCCAAGCATTGGGCGTATTGCCATGTCCATATCATCGCTATTATTACCAAACGAGCAACATGCTGGAACAAGAACAACAGGACTTTGCGGAAAATGGAACACGTGCCCAAGTCGTGCAAAAGTTGGAAAAGGATTTATTTAAACTTTATAGCGATCCGACATTAACGACCAAGCCCCCACAATTGGAAGAACGTGGTGGAGCGCACTATAGTGATGCAGCCTGCAGTTTGATTCATTCCATCTACAACGATAAACAGGATATCCAACCAGTGAATGTAAGAAACAACGGTGCCATCGCGGGTATTCCGGCTGACTCGGCTGTGGAAGTGAGTTGTTTGATTACAAAAGAGGGTCCGAAGCCAATCCATATCGGTGAATTGCCTGTGCCTGTCAGGGGGCTTGTGCAACAAATCAAATCCTTTGAACGGGTTGCTGCAGAAGCAGCCGTTACAGGAAATTATCAAACGGCTTTACTAGCAATGACAATTAATCCACTCGTCCCTTCCGATTCGGTCGCAAAGGAAATATTGGATGAGATGGTGGAAGCACATATGGACTATTTGCCACAGTTCCATCTGTCTATTGTATAATGGGAATTTTGCAAGGGTTCTGGTTCGCTGTTGAATCAGAGCCTTTTCGGCAGTAAATGTTAAACGAGAGACGCAGTTAAAGGAGAAAAGACATGATGTTGAACTCCAGAATGAAAATAATATTACGAGAATTAATGGCCGTTCAATCGCCCATTACAGGTAAGTTTTTAGCCAATATTAATCAGGTTACGTCACGTACGACAAGGGATGATGTGAAAAACCTAGATGCCTTACTGGCCGATCATGGTGCATCCATTGATGCCATCATGGGGCAGGGGTATCAATTGCATATTACCGATGAAGCGCAGTTCCGCGACTATTTACAAACTTTATCGATCACAAATGATGCCAACGTCCCAAAAACGCCAGAAGAGCGGATCGCCTACGTAATCAAACGGTTATTGCTGTATGACGCTTATATCAAACTGGATGATTTAGCAGATGAAATATACGTCAGCAAATCAACCATTCAAAATGACTTAATCGAAGTAAAAAAAGTACTTTCCGCATATGATATCGTTGTCGAATCACGACCCAATTATGGCCTGAAAGTGAATGGGAATGAGTTTAAGATGCGCTATTGTATGGCCGAATATGTATTTGATCGTAGGGGGAAAATCGGGGAACGCTGGGATGGAGATGCTTCCCAATTCAATCTCATTGACAAGGAAATACTGGATACCATTTATGCAATTATCATTAGTCAGATCAAAGCACATCAGATTACCCTCTCCGATATCGCGATCAACAACCTGTTAATTCATATGGCGATTGCCTATAAACGAATTAAAAGCGGTTACCATGTCACACTGTATCAAGCAGAAATAAAGGAAATAATTGAACAAAAAGAATACCAAGTCGCAAAAGAAATCGTCAGCGAAGTAGAGGAAAAGCTGCAAGTTGACTTTCCGCAAGAAGAAACCGCCTATATCGCGATTCATTTACTGGGCACAAAAATGCTTTCCCAAACAACATCCGGGGGAAAAGTCGTTGAACAGGTGATGGATCAGGAGATTCTTAACATCGTAACAAATGCATTGGAACAAATTGAAGCGGAACTGAATTTAGGAATAAAAGAGGATAAAGAACTGATTATCGCCCTATCCCTGCATTTAAAACCGGCAGTAAATCGCTATAAATACGGGATGAATATCAGAAACCCCCTGATCGAGGATATTAAAAAGAACTATCCATTGGCATTTGAGGCGGGAATTATCGCCGGCCTAGCCATCGAAAAGCAAACCAAAACAATCATCGATGAAAATGAAATTGGCTATCTCACGCTGCATATCGGCGCTGCCATGGAACGGAGGAAATTAATATCAGACGCCAAACGCTGTCTGATTGTTTGTGCATCCGGACTCGGCACGGCAAAATTAATTTACTATAAACTGCGCTCCCAATTCGGCAGCAGCCTCGATATTATTGGCACAACAGAATATTACAAGTTGCACCAATACAATTTAAATGAGATCGACTTTATCGTCAGTTCGATCCCGATCGAGGAAAACTTGCCCGTACCAGTTATTGAAGTCAATGCTATTTTAGGAAATCAGGATATAGAAAAAATAGAAAAAGTCGTCATCGATAATAAGCAACATGTTTTCACTTACTTCCAGGAAGCGCGCACATTCTTACAAAAGGAATTTGCGACGAAAGAAGAAGCACTGGCATTTATGCACAGCAAACTATTGGAAAAAGGATACGTTGACCCAGATTTCCTCCCCGCCATCTACGAAAGGGAGAAGGTCGCACCAACTTCCTTTGGGAACTTGATCGCCATCCCACATCCAATCACACCACATTCCAACGAAACATTCTTATCCATCTGCACACTGAAAAAGCCAATAAGCTGGAACGACAAGCCCGTCCAATTTATTTGCGTACTAAGTGTAAAGAAGAATAGCCAAGAAGACTTGCAGCCAATGTATGAGCTATTAGGGAACATCATCGACAGCCCCAGCATCGTACAAAACCTGATCAAAGCTGGTACGTATGAGGAATTTATGAAAATGCTGGTGGAAGCGTAGTGGGAGGCGCATGAGAGAGACGAATCGGGAGATAAGCAGTTCAAATCAGTCGACAGCCCAATTTCATGAAAAAAGGCATTCATCCCCCTATTTCATTTGGGGGATGAATGCCTTGTGTGTTAATAGTAATATTTAAATGAAGTGTTTTATTGTTCTTTTAACTGCACTTTCATCTCTTCAATTTCATCTATATCTAGTTTCGTCACCTTAGCAACGAAATCAACAGAAGATCCCTCTTTCAGCATTTCTAAAGCAATTTTTCTTTTCTCTGCTCTTTTGCCTTTTTCAATGCCTTTCTCAATGCCTTTTTCTTCCCATGAGTTGGTTAATTTGAAAATTTCCTCCGCGTTTTCCAGTTCGTTAATTTCCTTCATCAATTCTTCCTCCTCAATCTTGTTTAGAATAAGGTATCGCTCAAAGAAATCATTAATGTATCTTGCTTTTGCCGGGTTGAGCTCCATTCTAGCTCTACCACCTTCTTTTTTATAAAAAAAAGAAAAAACAATCCCAGCGATATGCTAGGAAGCTGATTTATAGGATTACTTTATTGTTCTTTAAACTGCACTTTCATCTCTTCAATTTCATCTATATCCAGTTTCGTCACCTTAGCAACAAAATCAGCAGAAGAGCCTTCTTTCAGCATTTCTAAAGCAATTTTTCTTTTCTCTGCTCTTTTGCCTTTTTCAATACCTTTTTCAATACCTTTTTCAATGCCTTTCTCAATGCCTTTTTCTTCCCATGAGTTGGTTAATTTGAAGATTTCCTCCGCATTATCCAGTTCGTTAATTTCCTTCATCAATTCTTCCTCCTCAATCTTGTTTAGAATAAGGTATCGCTCAAAGAAATCATTAATGTATCTTGCTTTTGCCGGATTTAACTCCATTCTAGCGATCATTCGTAAAAATTCCTTTTTGACTTGTACTTTCTCTTTTTCATTATACCCCATTTTGCTTAACAATGCCGCTGCAACAGGGTTATTTGATTTGATATAGCTTCGCCAGTCCAATTTCTTTAACTCCAACATTAAAAAGTTGAAAGTTAATACATGAAGGAATGGAAAGGCGATTGTAAACGTGTCCTGTTCATTGCGATATTCGTCGTAACTGAAAACGGCAATTGGCAGAATAGGTTTTCTGTATTTGTTATATAAAAGACTAAAATAATGATACATGCGTTCATGAAATTCAGGTTGCGTATAGCTTTGTGGTTCAACATGAATAATGAGCAGTGTTTCTGCGCCCTTTAGCTTTGTTTCAATGACGATATCCGCTCTCCTGCTTTCCCCTTCGAATAAGTCGGTGAATACTTCTTCGGATAATGGGTGGATGGCAGTGAAATCAATGTGCTGATGTACATCAGGGAAAAATGCCTCTAAAAATTCTTCGAAAAATAGGTGGATTAATTGTTTGAATAGCTGGTCATGATGTGTGTAGTCGTTTGTTTTTTCACGTACTAATGTCGTTGGTGACATGTTTTCACACCTTTATGGCTTTTGTTTGGGGGTGTTATCTGAGATGTTAGGGGGAACAAAAATGAAAGTAATGTTTAATTCATACCCATTGTATTTTTCATCCGATGTATATTTACTTTGTTTGCCCATGTGTCTTCACGCAAGAGTTCAAACTTTGTCGAGATAATGCGCTGTTCTTCTTTAATGTCACCAAATTCTCTTGCGTTGGATAGTTTCATGCCATCTACTTCCGCTTTTAATGTTTCCTGTCCAGATAGCAAGGCCCGCAGAATTTGTCCGTGTTCTTGCAATGTAGCACTGTGGTTATCCAATATATCCTGATGCTTGTCTAATTTTTTGCTATGTTCATCCAACTTCTTGCCATGTTCACCTTGTGTACCAATGATCTGTTCAAGCATTTCTAAAATCTGATCTTCTTTTTGCATTTGTTTCACCTCCCATTATGATTTAATTATAGCACAAAAATATACGAACAAAACATGACATTTCTTCTTTTCAAATCTATTAAAATTAACCAATGGCTGCATGAATTTCCTTTTTATGCGATATATTTTGATGAAAATTTTAAGTTGGGTTTACCTGCAGTGATTTTCGATCGATCTAAATTCGGAAAACAGCATTTTCACTTTTTGACCTTTTTTAATAAAATAGTAAGCTATACATAAAAGATGAACCATAAGGGGGCTTGCTATGATTATTAAAGGGAGAAAGAAACCACTTGTTTTGCAAAAATATGATGCAATGATACCCCGTTTGCGACCGACCTTTCCGAGATTAGAGGAGGCGAAACATGAGCAATCGAAATGTTATAAGGGCTATATTGGGGAGCAAAAGGTAGATTACTATACTAACTTTTTGGCGGATGATTTCACTATTTTATATGACGTGTGTATCAATATTGCTGGAAGTAATGCGCAAATGGATACGATCATTATCACACCATATGCAATCTTCCTCATAGATAGTAAAAATTATAAGAGTAAGGTGACATTCGACACGATCCTTGAACAGTTTATCAGGGATGATGGTAAGGTAGAAAGTGGATACCTGTACCCGCTTAACCAGGTCGAACTCCAGAAATTCAAACTGCAGCAATGGCTACGCGCGCATCAACTCTCCAACATTCCAATCTATTATTTCATCGCAATTAGTGAGCCAAGCACGATTATCAATGTGATCGGTGACAGGGAGGCGGCTGCAAAAGTGGTATCCCATGCCGCAGGATTACCGAGGAAACTGTTAGATAAAAATGAAGAAGTAGCCAGCAGTGGCGCAGCAAAAATACAGCATAGAAAAATAGGCGACATGTTACTCCGCGGATGCAGGGAATATGACAGGGATATTATGGCAGTCCACGGCGTTAAGGTGCAGGATCTACTGCCGGGTGTACAATGCCCGAAGTGTGGGTGGTTGGGGATGGCGCGGGTGCACAGTGGATGGAGATGCACAAAATGCAATCATAAATCCCGTAATGCGCACCGACGAGCAATCGCCGATTATTTATTGTTAATTAAGCCATGGATGAACAACTCTGAATGTAGGAAGTTCTTAAACTTCAAATCGAAAAATGTAGCTACAAAACTAATGGAAGAAGCTGGATTGACCAACGATGAAAAGCGAAGAAGATGGTTTAAATATTAATTTAAGGGCCTGCTATATACAAACAAATCAGGCTGGAGCAGCAGGAAATTGGGAGAAAGGCACATTGAATCAGGCCACAGCAGTCTCAAATCGGGAGAGAGGCGCACTGAATCAGGCCAGGGTAGTCTTAAATCGTGAGAGAGGCACACCGAATCGGGCCGGAGCAGTCTCAAAACAGGAGAGAGGTGCACTGAATCAGGCCAGGATAGTCTCAAATCGGGAGAGAGGCACACCGAATCGGGCCGGAGCAGCACCAAATAGGCATAGGGTATCTATGTGTGATCTGACGATACCCCCACACCCCCACAAAAAAAGACTCCCGGGCAGCGTAAGCTGCCCGGGAGTCCGTCACTCTAGTATTCTAGTAGAAACGTTTAAAGCTATCGAAGTGCTGGCTCCAGTACGGGTTATCCAGACTGGTGATTGTTACGCCAGTTGAAGTACCTGCATGGATGAATTGGTTGTTTCCGATGTAGATTCCCATGTGTGAGATTCCACTTCTATAAGTGCCTGAGAAGAAGACGAGGTCTCCTACTTGTGGGCTGTTCACATAGTGTGAGCGGTCAAAGTAGCCGTCTGTTGATAGACGTGACATGCTCTTTCCAGCTTTGTTATATGCGTAATGGATAAATCCACTGCAGTCGAAGCCGCTTGTTGTTGCGCCGCCCCATACATATTTAGTACCTTGCACGCCTTTAGCTGTGCTGATAAGTGTGTTTACATTATAACCGGCACTAGTAGATGAACCTTTGTCTGAACTTGATGAACTACTGCTACCACCCTTGTTGCCGCTCGAGCTATTACTGCTACTACCAGCTTTCAAGTTTAGTTTCTTGCCGATGTGAATAAGATCAGAGCTTAGGTTGTTCCACTTTTTAAGATTTGCGACTGATACACCATGTCGTGATGCGATTTTAGATAATGAGTCACCAGATTTAACGACATAAACGGTGGAAGAGCTCGTTTTGCCTGAACTTGAACTAGAGCTATTGCCCTTATTCGATGATCCGCCAGAAGTTGATCCTGCTTTTAAATCCAATTTCTGACCGACTAAGATAAGATCAGATTTTAAGTTGTTCCACTTTTTCAAGTTAGCAACGGATACACCTTTTTGTGATGCAATTTTGGATAAAGAGTCCCCAGATTTAACCGTGTAAGTTTTGGAAGAACTACTTGAACTGGAACTGCTGCTCGAACTAGATGATCCACTACTTGATGTAGAGCCACTTGAGTTCACAGACAGTTTATTCCCAGGGTAGATTAATGTAGTATTTAAGTTATTCCATTTCATTAAATTGCTAAGGGAAACTTTGTGTTTCGATGCGATGCCGCTAAGGGTATCACCACTTTTAACTGTATATGTAGATGTACTAGTGGAATTAGAGTTTGATTTAGAGCTGCTATTAGAGTTGGATGAATTACCTTTACTTGTTTCAATCACTTGATTCGGGAAAATAAGATCGCCCGACAATTTATTGATAGATTTTAAACTAGAAACGCTCGTGTTATATTTCTGAGCTATATTCCATAGCGAGTCACCGCTTTTTACTTTATATGATGCTGCTTCTGCTTCGTCAGCGACAAAAACTGCAGATGCAATCGCTGCCGATGCGGTTACGGACATGAGAATCTTTTTATTGGCCAACCGATGTTTCCCCCTTTATTCTACAAAATTACTTAATAGTATCTATCAGTATAGCTATATTTCCATAATTTTCATAGATGATTACCGTATTTGTAATCCATTTGTAATCTGCATGTAATAAAGGACATAAAAAGAGGACATAAAAGAGGGACTTCCGAACCATACGAAGATCAACTTCAAAAAAAGATAAAAATTCGAAAAAGTAAACAAAAGCCAAATAGAATATGATATAATGTCGATTGTATTGTCAAGAAATAGGATTTATTATCATATTTTATGAGCAAAAAGACGGAGGTACAACATGGAAGAAACAATATCCCTCAAGGAAATATTTGAGGTATTAAAGAAACGCTTGTTGATGATTATTGTATTTATTCTAGGCACAGCTTTGATTGCGGCGATTGTAAGTTATTTTATATTAACCCCAACCTATCAATCTAGTTCGCAGTTCATCGTGAATCAGGGAAAACAAGATCAGGATGAACAATATAGTGCTGATAAGATTCGCTCCGATGTGGAGATGATAAATACATATAATGTCGTGCTGAAGAGCCCCGCTATTTTAGATGATGTTATCGATACACTTCATTTACCATATTCCGCTGGTGCATTAAGTGAAAAAATCCAAGTGGCCAGTGAAGAGAACTCACAAGTAGTTACCGTCACAGTTACGGATGAAGACCCGGCAGTAGCGGTTGAACTGGCAAATACAACAGTGGAAATCTTTCAGGATAAAATTGCCGATATTATGAATGTCGAAAACGTAAGTGTACTATCGGAAGCGGAACTGAGCCCGAGTCCGTCCCCAGTTGCACCGAATCCAATGTTGAATATTGCGATCGCGATTGTCCTTGGAGCGATGGTCGGTGTCGGTGTTGCCTTCTTACTGGAATACCTGGATAACACCATCACAACAGAGGATGATATCGAGAAAAAGCTGGGTCTACCTGTGCTAGGGGTGATTTCTCATATTAAAGATGAGGATGTCCGCGGGAATCATTATAATTTCCAACCCAATCGGTCGAAAAGAGGTGGCTATGATGGCGCGTAAAAAGAATCAATCTAAAAAAAATAGTACGGTTAGACATCTGATTGCAAAGCTGAATCCACGTTCACCAGTTTCTGAGCAATATCGTACCGTGAGAACGAATTTGCAGTTTGCCTCTGTCGATGAAGAACTTCGATCGATTCTGGTGACGTCGGCAGGTCCGACGGATGGGAAGTCGATGACCACGGCGAATCTTGCGGTCGTCTATGCCCAGCAAGGGAAAAAGGTCTTGCTGATTGATGCGGATTTAAGAAAACCTACCGTTCATTACACGTTCCGTCTGGATAATTTAAAAGGACTGAGCAATGTGCTCGTTGGAGAAAGTACGCTGGAAACAGCCACCAATAACTCGGAAGTGGATAACCTGGATATTATTTCCAGTGGGCCGATTCCGCCCAATCCATCCGAGTTACTTGCGTCCAAACGAATGGAGCAGCTCTTGAGCGATGCGAAAGTCACCTATGATCTGATAATATTCGATACTCCGCCCACCTTGGCTGTAACCGATGCACAAGTACTTGCGAACATTGTAGATGGATCTCTACTTGTAATCAGAAGTAAGCAAACCGAACTGGAAGCTGCAATCAAAGCGAAAGAAGCACTGGAACCGGCAAAAGCGAAACTGCTAGGTACCGTTCTTAACGATCGGGAGAAGGACAAGTCGAATAATTATTATTACTATTATGGTAACAACTAAATGGGAAACTCTTTGCGAATAAAAGCAAGGAGTTTCTCTGTTTTTTACTTGAAGATTGTGACATTAATGGTAAACTAGTATTAGTGCTATCGACCTATTTTTAAAGAAATTACAAAAAAGATGATTATTACAATTAGATAAAGGAAATAGGTTAAGTACAGCAAATTACAAATACTGGGGGCGTCCGACATGATTGATATACATTGCCACATACTACCAGGGATTGATGACGGGGCAAAAACAGAAGAAGAGAGTATTGAGATGGCAAAAGCGGCCTACACACAAGGAATCGATACGATCATAGCGACACCGCATTACGGAAATGGTAAATATGACAACGAGCGGAACAGCATTATTCGTAATGTGGCTATTTTAAATGAACTATTGGTTAAAGAAGACATCCCACTTACTATACTCGCAGGACAAGAAACACGCATCAACGGGGATATGATTGAAGCAATCAAGCGTGGCATCATTCAACCGTTACACGACACCAAATACCTCTTTGTTGAATATCCTTCTGATAGTGTACCCAGATATACGCAGCAACTGTTATTTGATATTCAAGTGGCAGGCTACACACCCATTATTGTCCATCCAGAACGAAACAGGGAATTGATACAAAACCCGAGAAAACTGTATGAAATTGTCAGGAAGGGCGCTCTCACACAAATTACAGCAGCAAGCCTCATCGGTAAATTTGGGAAAAACATTCAAAAATTCACGAACCAGCTGGTGGAAGCGAATCTCACTCATTTTATTGCATCAGATGCACATAATACAACGACACGGGGTTTTTGCTTGAAGGAAGCTTATCGCTATATGAAGGATCACTACGGCAGTGATTATTTCTACACCTTCTTGGAAAACAGCCAATTGCTCGTTGATAATAGCACCGTCAATAAAATGGAACCAATGATGATTAAAAAGAAAAAGATTCTCGGATTGTTTTAATGTGGGAAGGAAAAGCAAACATTTATCTAAAAAGGGGTCTTTCAGATGATAAAGGTGTTGCTAATAGAGGATCAAGGGCTATTTAGAGAAGGAGTAAATGCCTTAATTTCGGCTGTAGCAGATATCAAAGTTGTCGGTATGACAGAACATGGACAAGAAGCGTTCAAACAATTGGAGCAATTACAGCCTGACATTGTGCTCATGGATGTGTATATGCCAAAAATAGATGGCATTAAAACGACCGCCTACATCAAAGAAAACTACCCAACAGTAAAAGTTATATTATTGTCGGATCTTGCGGATGAAGATATTATCACAGCAGGACTCAGTGCCGGAGCGGATGGCTTTTTATTAAAAAAGCTGGATGCGAAGCGGTTAGTTCGGTCGATACGTGACGTTTATGAGGATCAGATTGTGCTCTCTGGAGAAGCAACAAGGATTCTTGCCCGGAAACTAAGGGAATATAAATATGATAAAAAAGAAATATTAGCCGAAAAGTTGGAGAATCATTATATCTATTTAACAAGAAGAGAAATGGATATTGCCTACTTGTTAATGCAAGATACGAGTAATCACCAAATGGCTCAAAAGTTATTTCTCAGTGAAGGGACGATAAAAAATTATATCAGTGACATCTATAATAAGATAGGACTGCGAAAACGCAATGAAGTCATAGGCTTTCTACAGGGATTGTGACTTTATTTGCCAAAAGTCACTTATATTATGACAGGGTATTTAGTATGATGTACCTGTGTCTTTTTTTGGCAATTATGACTAGAAATGATGGTGCCCCATGAACGCATTGGCACGATTAATTAACAAGTGGATACATGTGAGGGTGGGAACGACACGAATCGTTCATTATGCAACGAAAAACAGCAATATTATGAAAGTATACAAATTCAAAAACATCTTGTAAAAAACAGCAAAGAAAGGAGTGAGCGTATTGACCTATCGAAGCCGATTGACATTACTGATTATCCTTGATTCCATCATTATCAGTACTGCGATTTTTGTCGCATCATGGATTGTTTATCCTTTTGAATCCATATTGAAAACCGAAGCCATTGTTATTAGTGTAATTGCACTCTTAATCTTTCATCATTTATTTGCATTTATATTTAATCTGTATAACAAGGTTTGGTCCTATGCGAGTGTGGGTGAACTGCTAGCAATTGTACAAGCAGTTACATTGTCGATTATTGCAACGGGTATTGTGCAATTTTTGGCGAATGATTTTGTGATCTATCGCCGGGCATTACTTGTTACGTGGATGTTGCACATTATCTTCATTGGTGGTTCGCGATTTATATGGCGCATCTATCGGGATCGATACATAGCAAACAAAGGAAAACGAAAACGCACGCTCATCGTGGGAGCTGGCTCAGCTGGCGCAATGATCGCCCGGCAGTTAAAGAATGAACATAACAATGAAATGCAGCCAGTTGGATTCGTAGATGACGATCTTACCAAACAAAAAATGCAGCTTTATAATCTGTCTGTACTAGGCAAGGTCAAAGATATACCAGAAATTGTCGACAGCGAAAAGATTGAACATATCGTGATTGCAATCCCTTCGATGAAGAATGGCGCACTCGAGCAAATCGTGGAACAATGTGCAAGAACAAATGCGAAGGTCCAAATGATCCCCAAAATTGAAGATTTGATGACAGGGAGGGTGTCCGTCAGCCACTTGAAAAATGTCGAAGTGGAGGATTTATTGGGACGCGAACCTGTTGAACTGGACATCAATGCGATATCCGAATATGTGACAGGCAATACGGTCATGGTTACCGGTGCAGGTGGATCAATCGGATCGGAATTATGTCGCCAGTTGATGCGCTTTACACCAAGCAAAATCGTGCTTGTGGGGCACGGAGAATTCAGCATTTATACGATTAATATGGAGCTCCGAGAAAGCTTTGGGGAATGTGGCACGGAAATTGTAGCGGTGATTGGTGATGTACAAGATCGTAAACGGATTTTTGAAATTGTGGATCAGCATCAGCCGAACATTATCTATCATGCGGCGGCACATAAGCATGTACCGTTAATGGAATTTAACCCACATGAGGCGGTGAAGAACAATATCATTGGCACGAAAAATGTCGCAGAAGCTGCGGATACGTTTGGTGTAAATACGTTTGTCATGGTATCTACTGACAAAGCAGTAAATCCAACAAACGTGATGGGCGCAACCAAACGCGTCGCAGAAATGGTTGTTCAGGACTTATCCCAGCATAGCAAGACGAATTTTGTTGCTGTACGTTTTGGTAACGTACTTGGAAGCCGTGGTAGTGTGATTCCACTGTTTAAGAAACAAATTGAAAAAGGTGGGCCTGTTACCGTCACAGATCCGGAAATGACGCGTTACTTTATGACAATTCCAGAGGCATCGAGATTAGTCATTCAGGCGGGAACACTCGCCAAAGGCGGAGAAATCTTCGTCCTGGATATGGGTGAACCTGTGAAAATAGTTGACCTGGCTAAGAATCTTATTAAACTATCAGGCTATACAGAGGAAGAAATTCCAATAGAATTCGCAGGAATACGACCTGGTGAGAAGATGTATGAGGAACTCTTGGGCGAGGATGAAATATTGCCTGGAGAGGTTTATGATAAGATATATGTGGGGCGGACAGTTGAGGTGGACCGAAAGCAGTTGGATGCTTTGATTGATCAATTTGATTACTTTTCTTCGATTGAATTGAAGGACAAGCTGATGGAGATTGTGTTTATGGAACAAAAATTGATGACCGCGAAGAATTAGAAAGGCGTGTTTTAGGAAACTTAATTAATAGATTAGGAAGAGACTAAAATGAACTCAACTATTAAAGTAGTGAACAATAAAAATATATTTACCTTTTTTATATTAATTTCTCCATTTGCTTTATTAATAGCCGTGAAACCAGAAGACTGGTTTGGTGTAATATTAGTTATTTTAACTTTGTTTTATATTGTTACTCAGAAAGTATTCGTACAGAATATAAATACAGTTATTGCTATTTTAATTATGTTTTTTTTGAAAGCCGTAATATCTTTAATAAACAATAACTTTTTTACTATATATGGTGCAGGGGCAGACGCTAGTGGTTTTTTTAAAAATGCCGCTTATATCTCACAATATGATTTCGATATAAATTTAATAAATACCGGATCCCAATTATATGAAAATTATCTAGCTATTGTTTTTAATCTTACTGGGGTTTCTAAATTTTCTGGAGAAATGTTGTCTATTCTAATATTCATTATATCAGTTAGTTATTTGTTGAAAATAGCTGAAAACTTATATGGTTCGACATATAATACTTATCTAGTTTATTTCTTTGGTTTATTACCAGGTATGATTATTTATACCTCAATAACAATGAGGGAACCTTATCAAATTCTATTTTTTTTGATGTCTGTCTATTACTTTATTTTGGCGATGAAGAGAGGGAAATTTAGCTTTATCTTGTTTGTGAAGTTTTTTATTGTAGTTTTTATGTTAGGCATGCTTCATAATGGGTTATTGGCATTTACATTTGTAATTATAGGTATTGCTTTAAATAAAACATTAAAAGGCAGTCTTAGAATTAATAGTTTATTGATCAGAATTTTATTAACCACAATAGTATTAATGCTTTTTATAGCGTTTTTAAATGTTTTTGGAATTTCAACTCAAGCAAGTGATGCGATCTTAAAGGGAGATATAACATCTTATGTAGACAACTATAGAGATGGTGGTATTTCCTTAGACTCTAGGGCCCAATATGGGGTTGAACTTAATACTAATAATATTTATATGGTTATACTCACAGCGCCTTTAGTATTCATTAATTATATGATAGCACCATTTCCGTGGCAACTAACGTCCGTAATGGATATATATGCTGCGATAGAAAATATATTTAGAATTATATTGATTTTTGCTGCAATAAAGTATTTGAAAAAAAGTAAAGGATTAAAGAAAACTTTTTCGTATCAATTAATGATCCTGTTTATTTTAATGGAATTATTATGGTCCTTTGGGACGGTTAATTGGGGAACTGCAATTAGACATCATTTAATTGGTTATGGATTGATATTAATACTTGGAATGCCTGTTCTATCAAAAGCAATAAATTATTTTATTCGAAAGATAACTTAAAATAATTTAGGTGAAAGAATTATTCACGGTGAAAAATTATATGAAGCTATAGGCAAAGGTGTAAAATAATGAGTGAAAAATTTAATGGGATCAAAATTAAAAGTAAATTAACTTGGTCATTGGGAGGAAATATTGTATATGCTTTATCCCAATGGCTAATCATTACAATAATAGCAAAGTTTGGCTCTGCTGAAGATCTAGGTATATACTCTCTTGGATTAGCGTTAACTGCTCCAATAGTTCTCTTTTTTAGTTTTCAATTAAGAACTATTCTTGCTACAGATAGTAAAGATGAATTTACCTTTTCTCAATATTATGGTGGTAGAATTCTTCACTTAACATTATCTTATGTAGTTATAATTCCAATTGCGATAATATATAGCAATGACAGTGTAACAAGAAGTATTATTCTTCTAATGGGACTTGTGAAATATGTAGAGTCTTTAAGTGATATATGCATGGGGTACTTTCAAAAACAAAGTAGAATTGACTTAATTGGAAAATCCCAGCTGTATAGAGGTATCCTTACTGTAATAATTGTTGGATTTATCTATATATATACGCAAAATATTATACTTTCTATATCAGGACTTTTAATTGTAATGGTACTTAGATTGGTATTATATGATATTAAACATCTGAAACCATTTACAAAAGTTTCTCCTGTATTTGGTAGGAGCTCACTTAAACTTATGAAAATGGGCTTACCATTAGGTCTTACTGCATTGATTGGATCCTTGAATACAAATATCCCAAGATACTTTCTTGATTATTACTCAAGTATAGAAGAAGTGGGAATATATTCCGCGTTATATTATGTATTGATAGCAAGTAATATGTTAATTACTCCAATTTCTTTATTAGCTGCGCCAAGAATTGCGAATGCGTATAACCAAAAAGGTAGAAAAGCATTTACAAATGTTAATATACAATTTTTGACCTTTGCTATAATTGCTTTTTTAATAATTTTTATCCCTATTATTTTTCAAAGTGAACTTATTTTAACTATTATATACGGTGAAGACTATGCTTCTTACACAAATTCTTTTATTATAATTTCATTTTCATTATTATTTGGGTTTCTTTCGGCGTTTCTAAATCTATCTGTTATTTCAGCAAGATTAATTCGAATACAGCCGTTTATAAACCTAATAGCGACTGTAATCACCTTAATTACAGGATATTATCTTATTAGCTTATATGGTATTTATGGAGCTGCTTGGTCATTACTTATTTCCCGGTTTATACAATTTTTTCTTTACCTTGTTTTACTTTTGTATATAATTCGTAGGAAGGGGTTAGAAAACTCTTTTTAAATACTTTTCAATGTTTGATTTCAGCTTATGATAATTTTTAACAACATGTAGTTAATAATCAATTTTGAACTAGAAAAAGTTTGTTTAAAGCAGTTATAAGATTAGTTATTCTTTCTATTAAAAATGTCAATATTATGGTGCAGCACAAAAATAGATCATCAAAATCTAGTGTTATTAACACTTTAGAGTGTTGTATTAATATTAAGGAGAATCAGCGTACTATGAATTGGCCTAGTTGGATAAATACCCAGGATCACATTGGAAGTCAGTACCCATATTATTCTACCTACAAGGAACAACCATCTTTCAATTTGAACTTTAATGAAATTATGAAAACTATACCAAAAGGTGATATAGAACTTGACTTACAATCTGTAATAGAAATATTAATGAGAAGTTATATTATAGGTGATAAAACGTTAATAAAACCCATTAAACGTACGCCCTGGTTGGCAGAATATAATGCGGGATTGAATGAGTGGAATTATTTTGATGTCCCCCCCCATGGTAATAAGATGCTTGATTCTAAAGAAGCGGCAATCACTCTGAAGAAAATTGTATATGAAGAGACGTTGAACTTTATAGGTAATTATAAACGAGTAGGTATTCTTTTATCAGGAGGGATGGACAGTAGGATTCTAGCGGGAGTATTAAGGGAAACTCAGATTAATAAGGATTTTAATGGAGAGGTAATAGTTTATAATTGGGGAACTACTGATAGCCGTGATGTATGGTATGCAAAACAGATTGCCGATAAATACAATTGGGATTATAAATATTTCCCTTTAAATCCTGATGTACTAAAAGAAACATTTCACTTAGTTCAAAAGGTTGGAGCTGAAATCATACCCTATAATTTGCACGCCATGAATGCTGTGGCGCAAGATCCAGATAGTGATATTATTTTGGCAGGTAGTTATGGTGATACATTGGGAAGGGCCGAATATAATGGAATTCCACTTAAGAATGTTCCCCCCATTGTATTTGGCAATGCAAATAAATTAGGGTTGTTGAAGGAAGAGTTAATACAAGATCATTACACGCAAATGAAAACAGATTCAATGAATTATAGAAATACAATCGATCAACATCGACGTGAAGAATACCAATATAGGGAAACAGAATATCAAAGAAATCATTCTAGAAGATATTTAACTACCGCGATGAGTATTATAGCAATGGAAAAACCTTTGTTCCAGTTATTTACATCTCCAAAAGCTGTAGAGTATTTATGGGGGTTGGATTTATCAATAAGATCAGATGTACTTTATGAAAGCATATTGCCATTGTTGCCAGGGGATATATCTGAAATTCCTTGGGCTCGAACGGGGAAAGTATTTGGGCGTAATGATAAAAAGGTAATTGTAGACACTGGTAAATCTGCTTCACATGAATATGGTAAGTGGTTGAGAACTGATTTAAAGGGTTTTATTGACAAGGAACTAGATTTGAATTCATTAAGTGGTCTTGGTATTTTTAACGAAAGATCGTTAGAAAAAATTTACAAGTTATGGCCTAAAGCAGAGACGTCTAGCGTAAATAAACTTGATGCAACAATTAGCTGGCTAACGGCATTTACAATTTTTATCAAAAAAAATAATCTGAATAGCGCGGTTGAATACGAAAAAGTTCTGAAGGACCGAATTAATTCAATAATCATACCTTCAAAAATTGAAGGTTATCAAATTTTAAGAAACAAAATAAGGAAATAAAGTAAACAAGTGATGTGATTAAGATGCAGAAAAAAAAGATCACCCATATTATTACAGGATTGAATATGGGGGGAGCGGAAACAATGCTTTATAAACTTTTAAAGCATATAGATAAAAATAGGTTTGATGCGAATGTAATTTCCATGATGGATGAAGGTATTTATGGTGAAAAAATACGTGAGCTAGGTTTTGAAGTAATTAGTTTAAATATGAAACAAGGCAGACCAAGTATTAAAGGCATTAAAAAGGCAAAAAAAAATATCAAAGACACTGAAGTAATACAAACTTGGATGTATCACGCTGATTTATTTGGATATATGTTATTTAAGTTTTCAAAAGCTAGAAAGCTAATTTGGGGAATTAGAAGAAGCAATTTAGATCCAAATTTAAATAAAAGGTCTACAATTTTAGTAGCAAAAATTAATTCAAAGCTGTCAAAGAAAGTTGATACGGTTGTCAGTTGTTCCATTAAGGCTAAAGAAGTCCATAAAGAGTTTGGTTATTTTGATGAGAACTTACTTGTTATTCCAAATGGTTTTGAATTAAATCAGTTTAGTCCGGATGCTGAGGCTAAACCCAAAGTAAGCAAACTCATCGGAAGAAAAAGTGATATTCCATATATAGCGCATGTAGGACGCTGGAATATTTTAAAGGATTATCAAAATTTTATTAAAGCATTAAATAAAGTAAATCAAAAAGGAATTAAATTCCATGCTATTTTAGTAGGTACAAATATAGATAATAACAATCAAGAACTAATGGATTTAGTAAAGAAATATGATCTTATTAACAATGTGAGTCTACTAGGAAGAAGAGAAGATATACCTGTGATAATGTCGGGTGCTGATGTTTTTATTTCTTCTTCTAGTGGCGAAGGTTTCCCAAACGTTATAGGGGAGGCAATGGCGTGTGAGACACCTTGTGTTGTTACAGACGTTGGGGATTCTGCCTATATAGTTGGAAATACTGGAAAGGTTGTTCCTAGTAAAAACTCATATGCCTTATCCAAAGGCATAATTGACTTATTAAATCTATCTAATAAAGAAAGAGAACATTTAGGTTCATTAGCTCGTCAACGTGTAATCGATAATTTTGATATTCACCAAGTTACAATGCAGTATGAAGAATTATATCATTTATAGGCGGTGTAGGTATGAAAAAAGTATTAGTCACAGGTTCAGCTGGTTTTATAGGTTCACATCTATCGAGACGTTTATTAAAAGAAGGTCACCGAGTAATCGGAATAGACAACATAAACGATTACTATGATCCCAAACTAAAAGAAGATAGATTAGCTGAATTAAACCATGAAAACTTTACATTCGTGAAAACAGATCTCGAAGACTTAGATACTATTAATCAAACATTCAACCAATATAGACCCGAAATCGTAATTAATTTAGCAGCTCAAGCCGGAGTTCGTTATAGCCTAGAAAATCCACATGCATATATAAATTCAAATGTTGTTGGATTCACAAATATACTTGAGGCATGTCGTCATTATAAAGTAGAACACTTAATTTACGCATCATCTAGTTCAGTTTATGGTGCAAACACATCCAAGCCATTTTCAACAAGTGATAATATCGATCACCCATTAAGCTTATACGCAGCAACCAAAAAATCTAATGAACTATTTGCACATACGTACAGTCATTTATATGGACTACCAACAACAGGTCTACGA
Source organism: Virgibacillus halotolerans (assembly GCF_016908515.1). GTDB lineage: Bacteria > Bacillota > Bacilli > Bacillales > Amphibacillaceae > Virgibacillus_M > Virgibacillus_M halotolerans. The sequence continues at coordinate 10,559 of NZ_JAFBEA010000004.1, read as the reverse complement.
TTCTTTACTGTTTATGGTCCATGGGGGCGTCCAGATATGGCATTGTTCTTGTTTACTAAAGCAATTGTAAATGATGAGCCAATTGACGTGTTTAATCATGGGAATATGATGCGTGATTTCACATATGTGGATGATATTGTTGAAAGTATTACAAGATTGACTAAAAGACCTGCACAATCGAATCCGGACTGGTCTGGTGCCAATCCAGATCCAGGATCAAGCTATGCGCCATATAAGGTTTATAACATCGGAAATAACAGCCCTGTAAGATTAATGGACTTTATAGAAGCAATCGAAAACAAGTTAGGAAAAACGGCTAAGAAGAACTTCTTGCCACTTCAAGCTGGTGATGTACCAGAAACCTATGCAAATGTGGAAGATCTGTTTAGAGATATCGATTTTAAACCGGAAACTTCCATTCAAGATGGGGTAAATAAATTTATAGACTGGTATTTAGAATATTATGGGGTGAAGTTATAATGGAACGAACAATCGCAGTGGTGGGTTTAGGCTATGTAGGATTACCATTGGCAGTATCATTCGGTAAGAAGCGAGATATTATTGGATTTGATATAAATGAACAACGTATCGAAGAATTAAAAGATGGCTTTGATAAAACAAATGAAGTAGAAATGGATGATTTAAAAAGTGCATCTGTCGAATTTACAGCTAACTCGGCGGATCTGGATAAGGCAGACTTTATTATTGTTGCTGTACCAACACCAATTACGGAGAATAAACAACCTAATTTAGTGCCACTTCAAAAGGCATCTGAAACAATTGGTAAAAACCTAGCTAAAGGAACAATTGTTGTGTACGAATCTACTGTTTATCCAGGAGCGACAGAAGAAGAATGTATTCCTGTATTGGAAAAGGCGTCAGGTATGAAATGTGGGGAAGATTTCTTTGTTGGTTATTCTCCGGAAAGAATCAATCCCGGTGATAAAGAACATACATTTACTACCATTACTAAAGTTGTATCCGGTCAAAATGATGAAGTGCTAGAAACAGTGGCAGATGTATATGGCTCGGTTGTAGAAGCTGGCGTTTATAAAGCCAGTTCTATTAAAGTTGCAGAGGCAGCAAAAGTAATTGAAAATACCCAGCGTGATCTTAATATTTCCCTAATGAATGAATTAGCCATCATTTTCGATAAGTTGGATATTGATACATCGGAAGTATTGGCTGCAGCAGGGACAAAATGGAATTTCTTGAACTTTAAACCAGGTCTTGTTGGTGGACATTGTATTGGCGTAGATCCTTATTATTTAACACATAAAGCCGAGCAGATTGGTCACCATCCAGAAGTGATTTTAGCTGGAAGAAAAACGAATGATCATGTCGGCAACTTCATTGCAACATCATTAGTGAAACAAATGATCAAGAAGAATATGCCTATTCAGGGGTCAAAAGTAACTATTCTAGGTCTTACTTTTAAAGAAAATGTTCCCGATTTACGTAATACGAGAGTTGTAGACGTTATTGATGAACTAAAAGATTTTGGAGTAGAAGTGCAGGTTACCGATGCATATGCCGATGCAAATGAAGCATTTGGAGAATATGGCATTGACTTGATTCCATACGAAGAGCTAAAACCGGCGGATGCAGTGGTATATACTGTTCCCCATGACGCTTATGCAGATAAGGGATGGGAAGTCTTTGATCACTTACTGAAACATGGAAAAGGCATCGTAGTAGATGTTAAAAGTAAGTTAGAGAAAGATGCTTGTCCGGATAATATTCAGCTTTGGAGATTGTAAAATGGCCAAAGGAAAAGTACTGCAGATTTGCGCGATTGATCTTACCGTAGATAAATTATTAAAGCCCTTGATCATCGAGTCAAATAAGAAAGGTTTTGAGACCCATATTGCTTGCACGGATACGGGTCTCTTTTCCAAATTAGAAAAAGAACTACCTAACTTGTATGATATTAAAATTGATAGGTCAATAAGTATATTTTCAAATATAAAATCAATTTATGACTTGTACAAATTAATGAGCAAAGAAAAGTACGATATTGTTCATGTACATACGCCAATTGCGGCATTGCTTGGAAGGGTAGCAGCTAAATTAGCCGGAGTAAAAAACATTGTGTATACAGCACATGGATTTTACTTTCATGAGGATATGTCGAAGAAACAGTATAATTTTTATTATAATATTGAGAAGTATGCAGCAAAGTTTATGACAGATTGGTTGCTACTTCAAAGTAAGGAAGACTATGAGTTATCGGTGGAAAATAAGTTTTTAAATCAATCTAGAATTATTCATTTAAGTAATGGTGTAGATCTGGAAAATAATTTAAACCCGGATTTAATGGATTATCGTCATATTAGTGCGCTAAAAAATGAAATAGGCATACAACCGAGCGATATTGTTTTTTCCTTTATCGGGCGATTGGTGGAAGAAAAAGGTGTACTCGAATTACTAAGGGCATTTGGAGAATTAAAAGAACACCATTCTAATGTAAAATTATTGCTGATTGGTGATCTACCGAATAGTGAAAGAGATATTACAGCGATAAATGAAATCAAAAGATTAATGAATCAAGAAGGAGTAATACCTTTAGGCTTTAGAGATGATATTAGCCAGTTGTTGTATTCGAGCAATGTCTTTATTCTTCCTTCCTATAGAGAGGGGCTACCGAGATCGATTATTGAAGCGATGGCCATGGAGAATGCAATTATTGCTACGAATATTAGAGGATGTAGAGAACAAGTATTTGAAGAGAATGGTCTCTTGATTGATAGAAGATCGAGTGAGCAATTGGTTGACGCTATGGAGACGATGTTGGACAATCCTGAGAGAATTGAACGGATGGGGATTGCGTCTAGGGAAATTGCCTTGGAGCTTTTTAATGAGGAGAAGGTTTTGGGGAAGCAGATGGAGTTGTTTGGGGAGTTGACTAACAAAGTTGATAGGAAAAATGATTAACATTTTAGGAGGGAAGCTTTGGAAAAGCCATCATATCTTTATCATTACGCTAGCATAGAGACGCTTGCATTAATATTGAATAATAAAACAATACGATTTAGCAGTCTTTCAAAAGTTGATGACATAGAGGAGCAAGGTACAGTTGATTTTGGGGATCTAGGGAGATTTACTTTTGTTAGCTGTTGGTCAAATGACCCTGAGGAATCAATACCACTATGGAACTTATATACACCTAATATGACTGGTGTTAGAATTAGACTTCCAATTAATCCATTTAAAATAACTCAAATTCAACCTGATGGGAAATACATTAAAGAAAGCTACTCAACTCATCCAATTTTAACTAATGAAATGCTTTTTGAACATGGTTGCATATTAAGCCCACCCTATACAGCTAGTCTTTGCCAAGTCCAGTATACGGATGACTATGATAAAATAAATCGAAAAGTATTAACGGAAAACGACAAAACAAGCATTGAAAATGGCGTTAAGAGAACAAGCTCGGAAAAAAAGGTAAGTACAAAAGATTTAGGGATTTATAAAAGTAAAAAGTGGAAGTTTCAAAAAGAATACCGTTATAAATTCTTTATTACCCCCTGGACATTTCGTGACTTAGAAGAAGTGAAGAAACCAGAAGATCAGATAAATTTATTTGATCAACTTAGAACGAAAAAATTAACGAAAGACTTTTTTGATCTAGATTTAGATGAAAAGGCTATAAAAAACATGGAAATTTTAATAGGACCAAGAACTAATAAAGCCCAAAAGCAAATTATACACAGTTTAGTATCCGATTTGAATTCATCAGCAGTTATTAAAGAAAGTGAATTAAAAATTCGTTAATAGAGTGTGATATGGAGAAAATGAAGTGATAGAATGATTTGAATAAATCGTGACTTTATAACATTAAAGATTTTAATATATCAAGACTAGTGGTCTGAAAAATAAAAGAGCAATCGCATCCAGACCTTCACATTGTTGATATTCAAGAAAAGGGAAGTTTTGAAAAAATCACAAAGAGATTTAGGGAGATTAAGAGCAGGTGTTGTACTTAAATTACAATGAGTCAATTAAATGGAAGCAATTTTGTTGTTTGGCTAATAGAGATGTATTAGAAACTTTCTAACACATAACATTACCATGTCCTTTCTAATGCTACTACTGATACCTGTGTAATTAAAAAACGTATTTAAGTTAGTAAATTAATAGGGGGTAATTCTAAATTGATTGCAACGACACAAGATCCATTGTTGACAACATTACTGGTTACTTTAATAGTCGCTATTTTAGCTCAGCTTTTATCACATTTTCTAACCACTATAAGAGATAGAAAAAGCTATTTTATGCAAAGAAATCAAAATTTGTATTCAAATGTAATGGTTTTTATGTCCAACTATATGGCTATTAAAACTAATCCGAAGAAGAATCATGATGTGCATGATAATATTGTAGAAAATGATCTATTAGAAATCACTATTGAAAAATTGAATGAAAATATTAAATATTCCTCTCTAGATTTACTAAGAATTTATGAGAGGTTTATTGGCTATGGATACTTTGAACTTGGTAGAGGAGATAGCGAGGAAGCAGATAAACATACATTAGTATATTTTTTAATAGAGGACTTGATTAAATATAGTAAATGGACAAGAATTTATAGTAGATCTGACAGGAAAAGATTAAAACAACAAAAGTATTACTATGGGTTGTGTGCAATATCACTTTATTTTTTTGAAATGGAACAAGCGGAAACAATACTTCAAATGGAAAACTGGACTGGAAAACATAAGACCAAGTTTCCAAGCTTACGAGAAGAGTTACTTACATTAGATACTAATATGATGACTAAGAGTTTGTTAGAACACCTTACACCAGTTGATGATGCTAATAATAGAATGTACAGTGGAATCATCGATGAATTGAAGAAATACTAAAGTAATAGGAATAACGTAAGAGAAAAAAAGGGATGGCAAGGTGATCAAAATAAAAAGATGTTTCGATTTTATAGTGTCCTTAATAGCAATTATTCTACTTTCATTATTTATAGCAATAACAGCAATTATAGTGCGTTTTAAGTTAGGTTCCCCAGTTCTTTTCAAACAGCAACGTCCCGGTCTTTATGGCAAACCTTTTTACGTGTATAAGTTTAGAACAATGACGGATAAGCGTGACGAAGAAGGGACCCTTTTACCGGACAATGTTCGTCTGACCAAGACTGGAAAAATCATACGTAAGCTAAGCTTGGATGAGCTTCCTCAACTGTTTAATGTGCTTAAAGGTGACATTAGCCTAGTGGGACCGCGACCTTTACTAATGGAATATTTACCTTTATATACAAAAGAGCAAGCAAGAAGGCATGAGTTGAAGCCAGGTATCACTGGCTGGGCACAAGTGAATGGTCGCAACGCAATCAGCTGGGAAGAGAAATTTGAGCTAGATGTCTGGTATGTAGATCATCAATCGTTTTGGTTAGATATAAAGATACTGTTCATGACGGTATTGAAGGTCTTTAAATCTGAGGGAATTAATCAGGATGGACAGGCAACGATAGAGAAATTCAAAGGGTATGATGAAAGGAAAACGAACAATGACTAATGTAGTTTTGATTGGTGCTGGCGGACATAGTAAGGTTATTCAAGACATTGTGAATGCACATGATGATCTAACGTTGCACGCTATTTTGGATCAAAGCATTGAGCAAAAGGAATTTGTCGAAGGTGTTATTTATGCACATACCGATATGATTGAAAGTTTGGTGGACGATTGTAAATTCTGTATTGCAATAGGCAATAATAAAGTGCGGCAAAAGCTTATTGGGGAGTTTAACATCCCTTTAGAAAAATATATCGCTTTAATCCATCCCACTGCAATAATTAGTCCCTCAGCAGCAATTGGACGCGGAACGGTTGTTATGCCACATGCAGTGATCAATGCCGATACTGTTATTGGAAATCATAGTATTATTAACAGTGGGGCAGTTATAGAGCATGACAATAGATTAAGGGACTTTGTCCATATATCTCCTAACGCTACTTTAGCAGGAACTGTAACAGTTGGTGAAGGAACGCATGTGGGGGCGGGAGCGATTGTGATTCCGGAGAAAGAGATAGGTAGTTGGTCCGTGGTTGGTGCGGGTGCTGTTGTGGTGAGTGATGTTGGGGATAAGGTTAGTGTTGTTGGTGTGCCGGCGAAGGAAATGAATAAAGGTAATAAATGATAAAATGGACGACCATAAGTTCAATTCTTCAAATTGAGTGCTAGCTATTCTAAAAATTAAATAAGCCCACCGGTGACAATTAGAGAAATATATGAACTCCAATGGCTTCAATTGAAAATTCCATTTGATTAACACTACACGAAGGCAATAACTAAATTAGATGAATTATGATTTTTGACTAATTCGCTAGCGATTATTTAAGGTATTCATAGGATTTTATGAGAATGTTATCTTAAACTTGAATATCTTATTCTTAAGAAGTCATTAGTTAGTTGACAAATTTCAAAAAGGTATTGACGTTATTAAAGGATATGTGCTGTTTATTATGGTATTATAGTACTATTAGATAATTTAAAATAAGGTAAGGTGGAGAATGTGGGTACAAGTAATAATGTTATTTTGAATAGACTTTTTACTCAAAGTATATTTATGGACTTAATAAATGATAATCATAATAAATTATATGATACTTGCATTCGAAATTATTCAAATAACATAGAACTATCAAAAAATGAAGTTTTAATAAATAAAGTGTATGAATATTTAACCCAAGAATACAGGAATGAATATTTTTATAAAAACACACTCTTAAATAAAATTTTACTTGGGCGGCATAGCCTAAACACAACAACAGCGTTGTCAGAAATACCTATAAACAAATCTAAGGCTGATTTCATTTTAATAAATGGTAAGGCGACAGTTTATGAAATAAAAACAGGATTAGATACTTTTGATAGGCTTGATGCACAAATCAATGACTATTACAAAGCCTTCAATCGGGTATGCGTAGTAACTTGTGAATCTAATTATGAAAAAATAACCGATATTTTGAAGGATACAAAGGTTGGAATCTGTATATTAACTGATAAAAATACGATAAGTACAAGAAAAGCACCAGTTGAAGACAATTCAAATTTAGACTATACAGTAATGTTTAAACTTCTTAGGAAAAAGGAATTTGAACACATTTTGAAAAAGCATTACGGTCAACTTCCTATCACTACACAGGTTAATTACTATAAAGAATGCTTTGAACTTTTTAAGGAGATTGATATTAATACTCTTTATAAATATATGTTGAAGGAACTTAAAAAAAGAAATATAAAAGAAATCGAGGAATATAAAGATACTCCCTATGCACTTAAGTTTTTGGTTTACTTTTCCAAATTCAAGAAAAGCGATTATAAGAAACTAAATGTATTTTTAGAAAAAAAATGGAGGTATTAGATATGTATTTTCCGTATTTAAGAGGTAGACAATTCGAACTGTTAGCACTGAGAGAATTGGCAGAACATAATCTACTGAGCAAAAAAGTTACCCCTATTATAGAACCAATAAAACCATCGTCAACCTTAATAAAAACGATGGGACTGTTTATAGAGAAGAATAGATATTTCGCAGTTATTCACAATCCTCAAGTTGGTAGTTTTAATAAGGAGCTTGCTAGTCTTGAGGCTAATAATATTAATGAAAACTTAATGAAAGCGCTTCAGGATAAACGTATAATTAAATCCCATATAATAAATGAAAATAGCCATGCCGAGCTTGATAAGTTACTGTCGGAAGGAAATAAAAGGGATGAGCTATTATTAATAAATAATGCTAGTGATTATATCGATACTTATCTAACAAAGTTTAGTGACAAAAAAGCAAAATATATTTTAATTCCAGATAAAAGTACTTTTAAAAGAAGAATTAAAGCAAAAGAAAATAGAATTTCACTTGATGACAAATTTAAAAAGAAGGCAAGAAATGCCGATTATTTAGAAGTTGAAGATGAACCTTTCTCAGAAGACCATCTTTATTATGAAGAAGATGGCTACCTTGGATTTTCAGACTACTCAATCGTAGGGGCGGACTTTTTTGAATCGGGTTTTGCTCCCTATGCAGTAGCAATACATATCGTTTATTTGGATTCCGAGCAAAAGTTACGAATTAAACATTTCGTTTCTGATACAAATGAAGATTTTAATGATCCGGCAGGGAAGTTTTATGAAGCTCTAAAAAAGCTCATGGCATGGAAATCTAAGACAGCCATAGATACACGTGGTATGAGAGAGTTCACAAAGCATTATGAACGAGGAACATATCCAGGCTTAGGTACAGTAAAAAAACTTTCAATCATGCACCATGTTGAATTGGTAAGTAAGTACTTGGATGGAGAGTCGAATAAATATGATATGCTGCAATAGGTGTTTTAAAGATGTGGAAATTAAGGCGATTATTAAAAGTTTAAATGTCACGGGTGATTGTAAAACTTGCAATGGAAAAAATGTATATATCTATGACACTACAATACATGGCCAATTGGTAGATGTTTTCAATGAATTATTGGAAGTATATTTGCCTACAAATCATCTTCCTGATGATTACCCAAGAGAGAAGATGAATCTACTAAAAGACGAGTTATACGAGAAATGGGGAATTTTCAATATTGATAAAGAGAAAATTTATACCTTAATCACGAATATATGCTATGAAAAATACAATGAGTATCCAGAAATTTTCGATTCCCCGATAAGTATTATGAAATTAAATGATAATGAATATTTACAAGGTAATTCCATTACGAAAACCCATAGTTGGGAGCATTTTGTTAAAGAAATTCAAACAAATAATAGATTTCATACGGATTATATAAATACAAATGTTTTAGATATGTTTTGCGGAAATGTAAAAAAGACTTATAAGGGAGGTACTATATTGTATAGGGCCAGAATATCAACGGAAGACGGTTTTACAATAAGTGAAATGGGGGCTCCACCTTCTAATAAAGCATCGGATGGGCGTGCAAATCCATTAGGGATAAGTTGCCTTTATTTAGCTAGTGATAGAGAAACTACGTTACATGAGATAAAAGCTGGGGCATATGATTATGTTACAATTGGTGAATTTGAATTACAAGAAGATATTGATGTTATTGATTTTATTGCCTTAGATAAAATAGGTCCTTTTTCGGGTATAGATATGACTTTACACGCAATTAATAAAGAAAATACACAAAAAATTGGTAATGAAATAGCAAAGCCACTTAGAAGGAATGATGGTCCACTTGATTATCTGCCAACACAATATATTACCGACTTTATAAAAAGTAAAGGTTATAAAGGTATTAAGTATAAAAGTACAATGAATAAAGATGGTTATAATTTGGCAATCTTTAATCCGGGTTTATTTCAATGTCGAGATATATGTGTATATGATGTTAGAGGAATAAAATATGATTCTGTTCCTTTGTATGATTGAGAACTATAGGAAGGATAAAGTTTATGGATTACACTGAGGGTTCAACCTAACAGTTTAGTTTTGCACTTTCATACCTGCGATACAAATATCTAGAGTAGTTGGACTGCTTTTGACATAAAAGATGTCATTCGATTACACGAGAGCTAAGAATGCATTTCAATATCTGGGAATAATTCTTCACTAAATTTTTTATGATCAGGACGCTAAATTGGTAGTCAGTGAAATTGCAGGATGGGGGTTGAATTAAGTTATGAGTAAATTAAAGGTATCATTTAATAGCGTACAGGACGATAATACGGGTGTTCCGATGCTGCTCAAGAGGACTTTTAGAAAAAATTGGATAACTTAATTGAAGGAAGTTGGAATTATTATATTAACGAAGTCTTCTCAGCTGAGGAAATGCTTCTTTTAAAATTAAACAGCAAGACTAAAATGTTAGAAAGGTGGATGGAAATTGTAGAAAAGTACAACCTTACAGAAGTAACTGTTAAAGAAGTTGATATTGCTAACCTATTGAAATATTGTAAAGAGGATAGTATTGCTGGGATGACTAATACTGCCAATAAAATATTATCTAAAATTCATTAGGAAAAAATAAAAAGTACAATTGAAAAAATGGTTTAATGGGGTAGCATCAAATAAACCTATGGTTAACCGTGCAGGTATATTCATAATAAACTAGCGTTTTTTTGGTTATCGTTCTGTCAGGCATTTGGTTTAACAGGGAAGTGTGTTTTCTAATATTTAAGTAGAATGGTTATAAAAAATATCTAATAAATGGATAAATATGGACTATAATTGATTAAACAATCCTAAACAATGGGTAACGGGGAACTAATAACCGTGTAAATCTCGTTAAAGGGAATGCGAAGTGCTGGGAAACTAGTATGCTTCGTGTGAAGCTGGAAAAATGTCAGAGATCATTTCAAACGCTTACCTACTGCTGATGGGTGTGGAGTAATAGCAATATGAAATGTGTATGCTTGGAAGTATATTCGACTGAAATGGAGGAAACTTTTTGAATGACTTTTGGTCAGGTGCTTTATCTAGTCTTATTGGAGCGATAGTGATATGCTCCCCTTAAGGTAGACAGATTAAAAAATAAAATCTGTTTTCCTTAAGGGGAGTTTTTGTATGTCTAAAAGATCTCATTCACGTAAAT